>NZ_FJVE01000007.1 GCF_900078195.1 Clostridium sp. Marseille-P299
AGATAAGATATCCCATAGCAAAAGCTAGTAAGACCCCTAAAAGACGATTAGGTAGATAGGTTAGAGGTGGAAGCACGGTAACGTGTGTAGCTGACTAATACTAATAGGTCGAGGGCTTAACCTAAAAAGTTTGTTTAAAAACAGATGGATGAAATCAGTGTGAAGTTTTGAGTGTATATAGAATTGAAAATATGTATAAAATGAGATTTTAGAAACTACAGAAATGTGGTTTCTTTTTTTATTTATAATTGTTAGTTGTACTTGTAAGTGAAAAGAACATCCCTTGGAGATTGAGTCTGTGCACAAGGGCTAATAAAGTCTTTCACGGTAGGTTATTATTCTTGAAATCAGGTCATAGCGCTTTTTCTCATCATTATGCTTTCATTAGTAAATTGTCATATGTTCACTGCAACTTGACATATATTAAATAAAAAGAGATTTAATTATGTCTTGGAGGTATAACACAGTGGATGGAAAATATAAATTAAGCCTGTCAACACCAATGGGAGAACAAAGTGGGATGTTATCTATAATAACATCAAAAGATGCTTTTACTGGAACGTTAGAAATGATGGGGATGCAACAAGATATTAAAGGAACAGTCGATGGCAATAACTTTGATTTTAAATTAGAGGCAAGAAAAATGCTGATGAAAGTTAAAATAGTATTTCATGGGACTATTGTAGGTGATCAATTAACAGGGGAAGCCGATACAAACTTTGGAAAGATAAGAGTATCAGGGAATCGAATTTAACAATTGAGTTAATTATCAAAGCTGTAAAAATGCAAACGCTACTGCAAATTTACAGCTTTTCTTATTATTAACCATTTAATTCTGGGATTATTTGGGGAAGTTTATGTACAAAATCAGAAAATTCTTTATAATTCTTTTCTAAAATGACATCAGCATATTCAATTACAGATTTTGCAGAAGGTTTTATTTCGCTTGATTCATCACTTTTGATCATAATGAAATAAGTGGGCTTTACAACGTGACGTAGGCTATTGGATTCACATAGGATAAGTGCGTTGGATGGAACATAAGTTAGTGCTTTTTTAAGTGCTTCAATTAAATGCTCTTTTAATGAACGTATTAGATAGACCTTGATTGCGCCTGCTCTTTTTAGGAGCATTGTATCTTTATTGCCCTCATTTAATTCTTCAGTAATATCAAAAGTGCTCTTAAGACTGTTACAGATTCCACAACCTTCTCCACCTCTAGGGCAAATATCTTTATTATCATTAATAACAATAAATTTAAACGCTATAATAGGCACTTTATCACTATATGCTTTAATTATATTAGTTGCTAAGGTTGTTTTTCCACTATTTCTACCCGTTGCACCAATTAAGATCATTCTATTACAATCTATAAGATTATGTGTTTTCATATTCATCCCCATACATATCACATATTAATGAACGTATGTGATATAGCCATATTAATTTATTAATCAATCGATGGCAAACCTTTCTACTTATTCTTATATTAACGTATAACTTTGTTCATTCTTCACTAGGTAATATAATTTTGATTATAACATTGCATGAAAAAATTTACAATATAAAGTGCTTTATGTTAAATTTGAAATACAGTTTCCTTTAATATATAAAATATAAGGGAAAAGAAAGTAAATATTTACATAACTTTCTAAATTTGATATAATTGATACATTATTATATTTATAAAGACTAAAGTAATAGGGAGGATTTGATAAATCATAAGTTTAAATGTTAATTTATTAACAAATATGTTTAAAGAGTGGTTTATCAATATTGGTATTTCAAAAAAATATAGGAGTGAAATTATGAGAAGAAAAAAGAATAACTATGATCAGATAATTGCAGGAATCGTTTTATTTTTATTATCGATAGGTGTAATTGCGGGTGGTGAAAAGATAAGAAGTGAAGTTCGTGCAGCAAATGGGACGTCTGTTGAAATTGCCAGTAAAAATGCCGAGCTTTATCAAGTGACAGATTTATACGAAAAGAAGGATGGAAGCTATGTTGTTCATGGAGTGGCAAAAGGATTTAAAAGTGATATAGTAGCTGCAATTACCTTTGATCATACTGGCGAAAAAATACTAGATTTAGAGATTATCTCTCAAGATGAAACGGTGGATATAGGAAGTAAAATTGAAACGCCTGAATTTTTAACTGAATTTAATGAAATGAATGCTCCTATTAAAGTTGCTGACTTAGAAATATTGTCACCTACTGGAGGTAGTAATAACTTAGTCGATGATTCCAATAAATCAGAGGATAAGAAACATAACTCCTTAGAATGGAATTCGAATGACTCTTCTGCCGAAGCAAATGCTTTTCGTAATTTATATGATGCTGGATTGCTAACAAGCGCAGTGAATGGTGAGCAACTTGATACTGCAATCGTAGATCTATTACCAGAAGAGAGGGCTAGTATTGAACTAGAAAAAGCAAATTTATTGGTTAGCTTTTGCGAAGCGAAAGTGGAGAGTGAATACATAGATGCAATGTCAGTGGACGCTATTTCAGGTGCCACGGTTTCTTCAAAGGCGGTTGCAACGATTGTTAATAACGCTTATTTCTTTTTAGAGGAAAATATAATTAAATAGTCTATTAAAGAAATAATAAAAAATAAATGATTGAGAACAAAAAACTAAGAATAAGTGGCACAGAGTAAGTATCAAAAAATAAATAATAATACAAATGACATATAATAAGTAACAAAGGAAAATTGCTGAGGTAAAATGAAACAGAATGGGTATCAAAGAATAAATGAGAAAGAACAAGTGACGGAAATAAGAGACAAAGAAAAGATGTCTAAGGAGAATGAAACAGAATAGGTATTAAAGAAAAAATGATACAAAATAACTATCAAAGAGCAGCAGATGAGAAAGAGCAAATTATATAAAATAACAAAGAGTAAATTATATAAAATAAATGACAAATAGCAAATGGCTAATATTAAATGAAAAGAAAAATAATAAAGAATAAATGTTAAAGATCAAATTAACTGAAATAAAAAGGGATGCCATAAGAAGCGTATATATGTGATTACGAAAATTCTACTTAGATAAACGGTGAATCACACATGATTTGCGTTTTAAGGCAGCCCTGTTTTTATGTACATTTACGCTTTTTTATTAGAAAGTTTCTCTTTTTTCTTATTTTTATCAACCATATAACATATTCCTATACTAAGTTCTAATAATATTACCATTGGAATAGCTAGTAAAACTTGTGATACGACATCAGGTGGAGTAATAATAGCTGCGATGATAAAGATAATTAGGATTAAAACACCATGACTACGTTTCATAAATGCAGGCTTTAAAATACCGATTTGTGATAAGAGATATACCAAAATTGGCATTTCAAATACTACTCCAAAGGATAGTAACATTGCATTACAAAAGGATACAAAGCTATCAATGGATATTGTGGCTGTTACTAAATTAGATGAATATTTCATGAAAAATTTCAAGGTAGTTGGTAGGGCAATATTATAACCAAACACTACACCTATAATAAAGAAAAAAAATCCAAAAAAGAGTGAGAAAAGTACATATTTTCTCTCTTTTACATATAAACCTTGTGCGATAAAGATCCATACTTGATAAATTGTGATTGGAGAACATAGTACGAAAGCACAGGTAAATGCAAGTTTTACATATACCATGAATAACTCAGAAGGAGTTAAATAAATCAGTTTCATTCCTGGATTTAGATTGAATATGTATTGTATCAATACATCCATATATTGAAAGCAGATAAAGGCTCCAATAATATTTACTAAAAATATTATGATTAATCTCTTTCTAAGTTCTGCTAGATGACCAACTAATGTACTCGTTTTTTTAGTAGAATCCATAGTATCCACCTTATGAATTTTTAGTATTATCTTTTGGTTCCTCTGTTAAATTATTCATCTCACTTCTAATATCGGAGGTACCCTTTCTAAATTCTTTGATTGCCTCACCTAGAGAATGTCCAATTTGTGGTAACTTGCTTGGTCCAAAAACAACTAATGCGATGCACAGAATTAGAATTAACTCAAAGGCTCCTATTCTTCCCATAAATACCTCTTTTCTTTTAATATGATAACCAATAAACTACAATTATTGAAACTATATGTTAAAAATTATACACTATAGAAATGTAAAAATCAACAAAAGTATAACAAATATTAACAAATGTATTGACGGATTATACCAATACAAGATACAATGAAAGTGAATCATTGTAAATTAATTGAAATTATTATATCTTTATATGTTAAAATATTAGCAATCTTAAAATTAATGAATAGGGGGGATTACTATGTCAACTGAGATTAAAGAAAGCTTTCTTGATAAACAAATGACTAGAAGGCAATTCTTAAAAATTTCTGGAAAATCTCTAGTAGGATTAACAGTTTCAGCTACACTTCTTTCACTATTTGGATGCTCTATGCAGGAAATCGAAGATCAGCAAGTTTCTGTTTGGGCGATAGCACAAGGTCTTTTAGTAGTGAATACAGCAAAATGTACAGGATGCGAGAGGTGTGAAATTAACTGTACATTAGTAAATGATGGAGAAGCATCTACCTATATTTCCAGGGTAAAAGTAAGCCGTAATCTACATATCCATGGGAAAGAGGGAATGTATAATCGTAATTTTACATATTATCCAGATACCTGTAGACAGTGTAAGGATCCAGCCTGTGGAAATGCCTGTCCGAAAGATGCAATCGTTACGAACTCCCTGGGAATACGAACTGTAGACGAAGGGAAATGCATTGGATGTGGGGCTTGTGTAGAGGCCTGTCCATGGCATATGCCTACCGTTAATAAAGAAACCGGGAAATCAAGTAAATGTATCGCATGCGGAGAGTGCGCTAAGGGATGCCCTTCAGGAGCATTGCAAATCGTACCTTGGGATGAAATAACTGCAGCAGCACAGAAAGTTGTATAAGGAGGGGGAACGGGATGGCTACATATGGATGGGCTGGCAAGATACTACGTGTAAACTTGACTACAGGTAATATTTCCACGGAAGATACGGGGAAATACAAAGATTATATTGGTGGAATGGGGATAGGATATAGAATTATTTATAATGAGGTGCCTTTATCAACAAAACCTTATGATCATGGCTCTAAATTTGTCATGGCAGTTGGGCCGTTAACAGGGTCTGGTGTACCATGCTCTGGTAGAATGAATATATCTTTATTATCCTCTTGGTCAAAGGGGTATTCAATTATTGATGCACATATGGGAGGTCATATAGGACCTCGTTTAAAATATGCAGGATATGATGCGGTTATTGTAGAAGGTAAGTCATTAACTCCAGTGTATTTACGTATCGATGATGATAACGTAAGTATTGAGGATGCTTCTCACATATGGGGGAAGGGAACCTTTGAAGCAAATAGAATTTTAACAGAAGAAAATGGAGGGGAATTTGAAACAGCTGCAATTGGACCTGCGGGCGAAAACCTCGTTAATTATTCAACCATAAACACATCATTTGGTAACTCTGGCGGTGGTGGTATTGGCGCTGTTATGGGAAGTAAAAAATTAAAAGGGATAGCAATTCGTGGAACTGGCTCTGTAAAGGTTGCTGATTCTAAGAAATTACTAGAACTAAATAAATACATGTTAACGGAACTCATTGGAGGAAATAATAATCACAATGTTCCAGCTGTTCCACAAAGTTGGGCAGAATATTCCGCCGTGAGTGGAAAGAACCGTTGGTCAGGTGCTCCAGGGCGTAGATGGGAAAAAGCAGACGGAGGTGCTATTGATACAGGGGAACAACCATATGATGACAATAACAAAATTGCATACCGTTGTCTAAAAGGTGTATTTGATCATGGTGAAGTAGCATCAAACTACATTATAAAGCAAGGGGGATGTTCCTCTTGTCCAATCCGCTGTTATACTCAGTATGATATGGATCCACTTGCAGATTTCGATTTGCCAACGATGGTATCCAATACCTGTGTACCTATTTTATATGGATTTATGTGGTATCCAGATGGTGTTAAGGATTTTAAATATGAAGGAGATGCTAGACTTGTATTAAGTGGAGCTGCTTCTCATGCACAGGATGATTTGGGACTTTGGTGTAATTATGCAAATCTTGAGCGAGATTTTAACTGGCTTTGTACTTCAGGTAAGATAAAGGAAGTTCTACCAAAAGCAGAATACGATAGTTTACCATGGGAATGGGAAAAGAGTGGTGACCCACGTTGGGCAGTAGAGATTATGCGACGCATTGCATACAAAGAAGGGGAGCTAGCAACCATTGGTGAAGGTACCTTAGCTATGGTAGAAAAGTGGAATCTAGGAAAAGAGTTCTATGATAGAATTGATTCCAATAATACGAATATTACATATAACGGATATCCAAAACATCATGCAAATGAAGATTCCGGTCAAATTGGACTATTATTTAACTTAATGTACAATCGTGATTGTATGATTCATCATTTGACGAATGTTGAGAATTCAGGTGCACCTTATGAAGTTACTAAGGCTACAATGGAAGGGTTCTTTGGAAAAGGATGCTACGATAGAGCAAAGGCCTACACTCCTATGAATCGTAATAAAGCAAAAGTAGCTAAATGGGCATTTATTGGTAAGAATTTTCATGACAGTGCAACCCTTTGTAATTGGATGTGGCCTATGACACAATCACCATCAAAGAAGAGAAATTATGTTGGTGATTTAGATTTAGAAGCTAATTTTATGTCAGTGGTTACTGGGGTGAATTATACTAGAGAAAGTTTGGAATTTGATTGTGAACGTATCTCTCAAATGTTGCGTGTGATGACTGCAATATCGTTTAAGATTAACTGTGGTGAATCAAGTTTACGTGATACACATGATGCAATTCCTGAATGGGTTTTTGAACAAGATCCAGATTTTAAAGCCTTTGAAGAAGGAACTTATAAGATGGACCGTGAAGATATGGAACTAGCAAAAGATATGTTTTATGAAGAAATGGGCTGGGATATCAAAACAGGCATACCTACCAGAGCAACCCTTGAAAAATTCGGGTTAGGTGATATGGCGGATGACTTAAGTGCTAGGGGAATTCTACCACGGTAATTCATTCCTATATTAGGTGATAGAATGTTTTGACTTAGCTTATAGATGCATGGAGGATTCAATGTTATTTGGAAGAAGGAAACCAGGATTTGTACAGATAGAAGAAGAGCTTAGTACCGTGAAAAGTATGGCCGAGGAATCTGCGACCAAGGAAAAAACAGATCTGTTGGAATATCTTGTATCATTACCGGATGTGGAAGATGAATTTGCAGAGGAATCATCCGAAGAACAGGAAAAGAAAGAAGAAATGACGGAGGCTAGAAAATTAGCTGAATATATCCGTACTAGATCGGCAGGGGCCTATCTTACCGGGTATTCTAATCTTAAAAAAGAAATAGAAAATGTAGATCAACTTTTAGTAGAAATTCAGGCGGATGATACTTGTCAGGATATTGCATATAAAGATGGTAAGAAAGACAGGTACTTTTACTCTTCATTAAATATGAGCGATAATTATGCAATGATTTCTTCGTTAATTGAAGACAAGGATTTATCAGCGACAATTGTTGAAATGGTTCGTTTTAATTGCTCGACTTATCCTACCCCACTTTCTTATTTTGAAAGGCATCCTTATTATGCAACGAAACCTCAGATTGAAAGAGCAATCGATCAAATCTATCATGTTGAGGAGTATAGCGATATCAGCCGGTTTACGAATAATAGAAGCAAAGATTATCTTTTTTCTACAAAGTATATGTCTTTAAGATATGCCACTGCGCTAGCAAAAGAAGAAGATTTCATGGATTAAGAATAAGAAAATAAAATTGCGGCTGTCGCAAGAGAATTTGCGGCAGCCGCTTCTTGCATGGAATAATTAACTTAGAATTGTATAGGAGGAAACATTAAGGTATGGAACACTTAAGTATGGAGCAGTTAAATACGATACATGTAACTAAGGGGCCCTTAAGTAAGGAATCTTCTAATATGGATTATCTAAATATGGTTTCTTCTAAAACGGATTATCTAAATATGGATTCTTCTAGAACGGATTATCAAAATATGGAATATTCTAATACGGACAATTTCAATACGAACCATTCTAATACGAACCATATAGATATGGAACATGTCGGAATAGAGTTAGAACAAGCAATAGATATTATTTTATCAAACTGTAAAGAGATAGAGTCTACAGAAGAAATACCAGTGCTTCAAGGAAATGGTAGAATTTTAGCTGAAGATATCTATTCTCTTATTAATAATCCTCCTTTTGATCGTTCGCCACTAGATGGATTTGCCCTTTGTTCAAAAGATATAGAAGGGGCATCAATGACAAGAACTATTAAGCTAACCGTAATTGATAAGGTATATGCAGGGGAATACATAGAAACAGAATTAAAACAAGGCCAGGCAATTCGGATTATGACAGGTGCACCGATACCCAAAGGGGCAGATTGTGTAATACGAATTGAAGATATTGAGGAAGAAGAAAATGAATTAGCATATCCAACTATATTGGTAAGGAAAGAATTAAAGCATCATGAGAACTATTGCTTTCAGGGGGAAGATGTAGAAAAAGGGCAGCAGATTTTATCTTCTGGTAAAAAGTTAAGCTTTATTGAGCAGGGGATACTAGCATCTGTAGGTATTAATAAGATAAAGGTTTATCGCAAGGCTAAGGTAGCAGTTTTTGTTACCGGAAATGAATTAATTATGCCTGGTGATAAGCTTATGCCAGGTAAAATATACGATTCAAACCTACATCTCCTATATGCTCGCCTCTGTGAGTTAGGGATTGAGCCTATCATAGTAAACTTTTTACCAGATGATGTGAATGCAACAGCAAAAGCACTGAAAGATTCACTCTTAGAAGTCGATTTTGTTATAACCACAGGAGGAGTCTCCGTTGGAGATATGGACATTTTTCATGAAGTAATAACAATTATGGGAGCGAAAAGATTATTCTGGAAGGTTAAATTAAAACCTGGGACACCTGCAATGTTTTCAATGTATCAGGATAAACCTATGTTCCACTTGTCCGGAAATCCATTTGCAGCGGCAACCACGTTTGAATTGCTCGTTAGGCCATACCTTTCAAAAATCTGTCATGATTCCACATTAGTTAGCTGCAAAAGTGTTGCAATCCTAAAGGATGAATTTAAGAAGAAAAGTAAGGATAGAAGATTTTTGCGAGCTAAAGTTGAGAATGGATTCGTAACGATTCCATGTTTAGGTAAACATTCTTCAGGAATTTTATCTTCCATGCAAGATTGTAATTGCTTAATTGATATTCCTGCAGGAAGTAATATGCTACAAAAGGGGAGTCAGGTGGACATCCTACTATTGTAATAGGGAAAGAGGGACTTTTTGGTTACTTGTAGTAATAAACTACTATGTTCTAGGAGCGAAACTGCATAGAAAACAGTGTAAAATTGAAAGTAAAAAAATTGAAATTAATATATACTTGTGATGACAATATGATATTTTACTTTAATTTATAGACTTCATAAAATCCGAAAATTATTGTAATGGATAATTAATATATGTAACTTGGGGTGTTATGTATATTTATTATAAAAATATAATTTTTTTAGGAAGGGGAAGGTAAGATGAAGAAAGGTTTTCTAAGTAAGTTTCTAGCATTCGCATTATCTACGTCAATGCTTATGGGGAGTGTAGGTATGAGCACAAACACAGTAGTTTTAGCACAAAACAAAAGTTCGAACTCATTAAGGTTTAATTTTGGAACAACAGAATTAGACGGTTATACCAAGGTAGATAAAAGTGATCTCTATACAAAAGAGAATGGTTATGGATTTAGTACAATTGAATTTAAAGATGAGGCCCTTGGTTGGAGCAATGGCGTTTATTATGAGAGAAAACCAGTTATCACTGCGGGTGACAGTCGCTATATCAGTGATTCTCAGGAGTATGTAGAGGTAGCAAGTAAGGTATGGACGGAAACAGAAAGTTCTGGATATGGTGTGTATACCTATGAAAACACATCCACCTTTGATGTTGATTTAGAGCCTGCGGATTATACGGTTAGTGTAGAGTTAGTAAACCCAACCAATGGTGTGGTCAATGTTAATTTAGAGGCGGAAGACATTACAAAGGTATCAGGGATTAGTATTGAAGCGGGGATGAGCGTAACAAAAAGTTACACTGCTTGCTTAGTAGATGGGACATTAAATTTAAAATTCCTAGCGTCTAGTACTGCTACAACAGAAGCTAGTGCAGTACAGTCATCTGTCTATGTAAGTAAGGTTACAATTGAAAAGCAAGTGAGAGTTGCAGGCGAAAAACCAACCGTTTTTATTGCATCTGACTCAACGGTTCAGACTTATGATGAATATTATTATCCTCAGACTGGGTGGGGACAAGTATTTTATAATTTCTTCACGGGCAATGAGAATGTCTTAGAGTATGAAAATAAAAATTGTAATTATAGTCAGGCTCAGACATACGAAACATCTTCTGTTATTATCGAAAATAGAGCCATTGGTGGTAGAAGCTCTAAGTCTTTTATAGAAGAAGGAAAGCTAGATGATTTATTAGAGGATGTGAAACCTGGAGATTATGTGTTAGTACAATGGGGACATAATGATGCTACTGCATCGAGACCAAATCGTTATGTTGCCAGCACTGAATTTGAAAAATATCTTCAGTATTATATTGATGGTGTGACACAACGAGGTGCAACCTGTGTTCTTGTGACTCCTGTTGCAAGAAGAAGTTATACAGAGGCGAATGGCGTTGCTAGCTTTAAGAGTGACTTTGAAGCATATCGCCAAGTCATGCTTAAGATAGAAAAGGAGCAGAATGTAGCATTACTAGACTTAACTTCTGCTAGTATTGAATTATGTAATAAGTTTGGCGCAGAAGGTAGTAAGGCGTTATTCTTATGGTTAAATGCAGGAGATTATACAGGTGCTTACGCTGGAGGTGTATCGGATTCAACGCATCTTCAATATTATGGAGCCTATAAATTTGCACAATGTGTAGCTAATTTAATTAATGAGTATGAAAAGGACAGTCAGCTAGATAACTTAAAGACTCTTCTTGATTTAGAACCAGCATTTGAAACAGTACCAAGTATTCCAACTGGACTTGAAGAAGTGACAGTGGGAGCAACCAGCGTATCTATGAAATGGGATGTAGTAGAAGATGCTGAACTTTATTATATTTATCGTGTTAAGCTAGAAGCCGGCCAATCGCAGGAGGATATTTCATTTGATGGTGTAGATAAATATTCTGTGAGTGCTTCTACGAAATTTACAGATGCAAATTGTGTAGGTGGAAATACATATGTGTATGCAGTAGCAGGCTTTAATGAATTAGGTGTTGGTAATAAATCAGAAAAGCTAGTTGTTACGATGAAATCTGCTCTTTATAAATATGATTTTTGTTTGGATGCTTCCAATCCAACATTAGAAGGATGGACACAGGTAACATGCAAACAGCTTTATAACAAAGAAGTAGGTTATGGATTTTTAAAAGCTCCGGGAAATGGAAGAAATCGAGCAAATAACGGAAATCAAGATTCTAATGCAATGACGGATGATTTCTGTCTTGGTGAAGGTGAATTTGCAGTTGATTTACCAAATGGAGATTATGAAATAACTATCACTGCTTGTGATTTATTACCTGGAACAAGTACGATAAAAGCATCCTATACAGCCGAAGGTGCTTCCATTGGCGGCATTTCTACAAAGCAGGCAGCAGCCACAGTAAGCGCTAAGGTTCGTGTAGAAGATGGTCAATTAAATATAGGCATCGGTGGAACAAATCCATATATTAATGGTCTAGAAATAACCCCAATTTCATTAGCACCAACTGGATTGTTATATCAGGAGCTTACATTTGAAGGCGAGCAAGCAAACTTTTTATTAAACTGGCGTGATGTTGATGGAGCCATTGCTTACCATGTATATCAAAAAGGACAATCGGACCTTTCATATACAAGAATCAAAACAATTACAACAGAAGAAAAAGAAAATGAAACAACATTACCTTTTACAGCAATGCTAGGTGAAGTATATGAATATTATGTTACAGCAGTATTTGCAGATGAAAGTGAATCAGCAAAGAGTAATGTCATTACAATAGAGATGTATGATGTTAACGCTGAGTACCCTGAAACACCTGTAAATTTAAAATATGCTACTGTAGAAGATAATCATATTGAATTTACTTGGGATGAATCTAAGAATGCAATCAAATATATTGTATATCGCTCGGATAAAGCAGAGGGGGATAAAGGTTTCACAGGTTTTCAAAAGATTGGAGAAACAAAAGAGAATTCTTATACAGATACTACAGTGAAACCAACGATCAATTGGTATTATAAGGTACAATCTGTTAGTAGTAGAGGTGCACAAGAAGTCTTATCAGAGGCTCTAATGACACCAATTACTTCTGAAAGAACTATGGTAAAGGCAGAAACATTAGCAGACCGCGCATTAGTTGCTATAAATTTATCGGGAGATAAAGGTGTTGGTGTTGATGAGAACGGAAAAGAAGGTACCAGAGTATCTTCCGGGGATTCAGGGGTCTATTTAAGTTGGAGATTATTTGAAAACGATTCAAAAGATATAACCTTTACTTTATATAAGAATGGAGAAATATTAGTTAAGGGGCTTACCGTTACGAATTACCTTGATACACAAGGTAGTGAAAGTGATACGTACAAAGTAGTTGGAAGTACAGATGATAGTCTTGGCATAAACTCAGAAACAGTAGCAACTTGGCAGAATCAATACATTGAATTTCAGTTAGACAAACCAGAAGATCAAGTAATGCCAGATGGTTCCACATGCAATTATACTGCAAATGATATGTCGGTTGCTGATTTGGATGGAGATGGGAAGTACGAACTAATTGTAAAATGGTATCCATCAAATGCTCAAGACAATTCAAAGTCTGGCTATACTGGAACTACTATTTTAGATGCTTATGATATTAATTATAATACAGGTGAAGCATCTAAAATGTGGAGAATCGATTTAGGTATTAATATACGATCTGGTGCTCACTATACACAATTTCAAGTTTGGGATTTGGATGGTGATGGAATTGCAGAAGTAGTATGTAAAACTGCTGATGGTACAATTGATGGTACTGGTACCGTAATCGGAGCTTCTAATGTAGATTATCGCAATACGTCTGGTTATGTTTTAAATGGGCCAGAATTCTTAACTGTATTTAACGGTAAAACAGGTGCAGCCATTGATACCATTGATTACAAACCAGCAAGAGGAAATGTTTCTTCTTGGGGGGATGGATATGGGAACCGTGTAGATCGTTTCTTATCCACGGTTGCATACCTTGATGGTGAGCATCCAAGTGTTGTATTTTGCCGTGGTTATTATACAAGAACTTGTTTAACTGCTTATGATTTTGTGGATGGGAAATTAGTAGAAAGATGGGCATTTGATTCTGATATTGCTGGAAAACAATACGAAGCACAGGGAAACCACTCCTTGTACACAAACGATATTGATAACGATGGAAAAGACGAAATCGTTTATGGAGCACTAGTGATTGATGATGATGGAACAGTGAAATATAGCACAGGTCTTGGTCATGGTGATGCAATGCATGGGTTTGATATCATTCCTTCTAGAGAAGGACTTGAAATTTTTTCTGTCCATGAACATAAGGACGCAAAATATCAGGTAGAAATTCGTGATGCCGAAACAGGAGAAATTATATATGGTTATTTTACAGGAGTTGATACAGGTCGTGGGCTTGCAGCCGATGTAGATCCTACCGCAGAAGGTGCAGAATTTTGGTCGAACTCTGAGTGGAATGGAACAAATGGAGGATTATATTCATCTTTATCTACATTTGATAAACCATTATTACTATCTCAAAAGACACCAAGTATAAATTTTAGTATTTTATGGGATGGTGATTTATTAAGCGAACTTCAAGATCATACATTTAACAGCTCTGGTACAAATTATTATCCGGTAAGTACCAATATTACGAAATGGGATTATGAGATTCAAGAGTCTGTTACTTTGCTAGAAAGTGCAGAGATATTTACAAGCAATGGTACCAAAGGTAATGTAGGATTAGTGGCAGATATTATTGGTGACTGGAGAGAAGAAATAATTGCTAGATCAAGTGCAGATGATAGTAGGATTCGTATTTACTCTACGACGATAGCAACGGATTACAGCGTTCCTACGCTTATGGAAAATCATGCATACCGTCTAGGCATTTCAAACCAAAATGTTGCATATAATCAGCCAGCACATACCAGCTATTTATTAACAGAGGGCTTAAAAACAGCGAATATAACAGTTGAGAGCACGACAAAAGATTCGGTTCATCTTACTTTCACAAAAGCATCGGATGGTATTTATGGGCATGACATTACGGGATATATAATTTATCGGTTAAATAAAGAGACCGAAGAATATGAGTCCATTGGTACAATTGAAACAGATAATGTGGATGAAAGTTTTAGCTTTGTAGATAAGAATTTAGATCAAAATGTAGAATATACATATAAGGTTGCTGCCATTGTTGACGGAAAAGCATCCTATAAATCCAACCCAGTAACTGCCATAACAGCACTTGATATATCAAGTGTCAAGGAACTTTTAGCGGTTAACCTTGTACAAGATGAAGAAAATTTTCAAGCGAAATTACCTTCTTCTGTAACTGTTATTGATACAAAGGGAAATGAAATAGAGGGAATTCTTATAACTTGGGATCTTGCTGAATTTGATATTTCAAAGGCTGGATTATATACGATTTACGGAACGATTAATGGATATGATAAAAAAGTTCCTTTGTCCATTGAAGTAGCTGAAAATATTGTAATTGGCTATGAAGAACTAGCGGTAGTATATACTGTATTGGGAGCGGAGCCGGAATTACCTAAAACAATCACTCATTATATGAAGAATGGAACAAATAAAGTGTTAAGTATTACCTGGGATATCTCGTCTTTAGATTTGAATACAAAAGGTGAATATATTATTTTAGGAAAAACCGATCTACTTAACGAGGTACCTTTAAAGGTTGTTGTGAAAGAGAACTATATCGTAAGTATTGAAAAAACTGCAGCAGTAGAGTGTTATGTTGGTGAAATGCCTATTTTACCGCAAACTGTAACCGCAACTTATGTAAATGGTGAAGTAAAAGCAGTGTTGGTTACTTGGAGAGAAATAGACACATCAAAGCCAGGTTTATTTACTGTAATAGGAAAGGTTGAGAACTACTCAGGAACAGTTACAGTAGTAGTAAATGTAATGAAAGAAGCATTGTATCGCTTTGACTTTGGGATTAGTGATAAAAATGTTAGCGATGGATGGATTGGTATTACAGTAAATCCAAAAGGCGGATCTGCATTTGGCGATTATGTATATTCAAAAGAACGTGGATATGGATTTAGTGATATTAATAGTGATAGTTTAACAGCACCTATCCAAGGTAGACATGAAGCTTATACTTACGATGGTATATTAGCAAAAGAAGTATATCAAGATTTTGCCCTTCCAGCTTCAAATCAGTTTAAGGTGGACTTAGAAAATGGAACGTATCAAGTAGAAATTGTAGCTGGTTCTGCTTATAGTAGTAATGTTAAAGTCTCCATTGAAGGTTCAGATAATGTGACCATTTCAAATGCAGCAAATACATATACTATCTATAAAAATGAAAATGTTAAAGTCTTAGATGGACAATTAAACTTTGTATTTCCATCTGGAACGTATAGAATGTGTGCGATTATGATAACATTGGTTGAGCTTGAGGCACCAAGTGTAACCCCAGAACCAAGCGTAACCCCAGAACCAAGCGTAACCCCAGAACCAAGCGTAACGCCAGAGCCAAGCGTAACGCCAGAACCAAGCGTAACGCCAGAGCCAAGTGTAACCCCAGAACCAAGCGTGACACCAGAGCCAAGCGTGGCACCAGAGCCAAGTGTAACACCAGAACCAAGCGTGACACCAGAGCCAAGTGTGACACCAGAGCCAAGTGTAACGCCAGAGCCAACAGCTACACCACAGCCAACGCAAGAACCAAAACCAACAGAAGTACCATCAATTTTAGATGAAATTCAATTAACAGAAACAGAACAAACAATATATATTGATGGGAATGAAAAGGATTCAGAGTTTGGAATTATATTACCTACAAATGTAGTTGTGGTGTCATCATTTAATGGAAACCATAAAGGTAAGATTCCGGTAATGGTTGAATATTCATCGGATGCGCCTTCTGTAGCCAAGGTAAATCCCAACGGAAAAATATTAGCTAAAGGTGAAGGAATTGCAAATATAACAGCGATTGTAACCTTAAAAGATGGTACATTTAAAGAATTTCTTGTTACTGTAACTGTGCAAGCAGCAAATATTGAAGTCATTCAAAGCACAGATCGAATGAAAGTAGGGGAGATGGCTGTCTTAATAGTAAAAGTTCATGGAGTGAAAGAATCGAACGTAATGTGGAAGTCAACAACTCCAGGAATCGTTGAAGTAAGTAAAAATAAAGGTGAATCAATGACTGAGGTGTATGCAAAATCACAAGGGACAGCTTGTATTGAAGTGAAAGCTGCTAATATAAAACAGTTAATTTATATTACCGTAGAGTAATTAAGTAGTTTATTATTTCATATAAATTCATGAAAAAATTATGAAATATAAAAGAAAGACGTTGCCGTATAGACAAAAATATGGTAACGTCTTTCTTGCAATTTTTAAATATTTTAAAAAATACAATAGTTTAGTTATTAAACTATATATTTTTTCTTCCTAATTGATACTTATATACGAAAAACATAAAAATTTAACAATGTTTTTAGTTTACTTTCTACGAAAAGAGTGTTAAAATAAACGATATAGTATTTAAAAATGAAAATAAATAAAATAAAGATAAAATATATTTACCATAGTGTAGAAATTATATTTATGGTAAACTACATTTAGAAAGGTTTGGTGCAGTTTATGATATCTAATCAAATTCTTCAAAACACAATTGAAGGTCTTAAAGCAATTACAAGAATTGATATCTGCATTATGGATACAGAAGGGAAATCATTAGCTTCTACGATTAATAATGCAGATGATTATGAAAATGCAGTTCTTGCATTCGTTGAATCTCCAGCAGACAGTCAAGTATTACAAGGATATCAATTCTTTAAAGTATTTGATGAACATCAACTTGAATATGTAATTTTAGTAAAAGGTGATAGTGATGATGTATACATGGTAGGTAAGATCGCATCCTTCCAGATACAGAATTTATTGGTTGCTTATAAAGAAAGATACGATAAAGATAACTTTATTAAGAATCTTTTATTAGACAACTTATTATTAGTTGATATCTATAATAGAGCGAAAAAGCTTCATATCGAGACTGACGTTCGTCGAGTAGTATTTATTATTGAGACGAAGAATGAAAAGGATACCAATGCTTTAGAAACTGTAAGAGGCCTATTCTCAAGTAAAACAAAAGATTTTATTACAGCAGTGGATGAGAAAAATATTATTCTTGTAAAAGAATTAAAACCAAATGAAACATATGACGATATGATAAAGACTGCGAAAGTAATACTTGATATGCTTAATACAGAAGCAATGACAAAAGTTCATGTTGCATTTGGTACTATTGTTAACGAGATTAAAGATGTTTCCAGATCATACAAAGAAGCTAAGATGGCGCTTGATGTAGGCAAAATCTTCTACAATGGACGTAATGTTGTGGCATATAATCAACTTGGTATTGGACGTTTAATTTATCAATTACCTATGCCACTTTGCAAAATGTTTATTCGTGAAATTTTCGATGGTAAATCACCAGACGAGTTTGATGAAGAAACATTAACTACAATTAACAAGTTCTTTGAAAATAGCTTAAATGTATCAGAGACTTCTAGACAATTATATATTCATAGAAACACTTTAGTTTATCGTTTAGATAAACTCCAAAAGAGTACAAATCTTGACTTGCGTGTTTTTGAAGATGCAATTACATTTAAAATTGCCCTTATGGTTGTTAAGTATATGAAGTATATGGAAAATATGGAATATTAATAAGATTGCCGGTATTTTGGTTCTACGAGTGGTTCTATAGACGTAAACTGGAGTGCCGGCATTTGGTAGTTATAAGGCAATTAAAGTAACATAGAGGTAGAGTATAAGGTACATAAGGATAATAGAAAGGAATTGGTGAGATATGGCCGGTTCTTATGATTTAGACAAGGACTTAGAAGAAATCGAGGCCCCAGTAATCGTATTTGAGGGAGTTTCTAAGGATTATCAAAAAGGAACTCATGCAATTAATAATATAAATATAGAGATACGTAAGGGTGAATTTGTATTTATTGTAGGTAGTAGTGGGTCTGGAAAATCCACATTAATTAAATTAATGTTAAAAGAAATAAAGCCAAGCAAAGGTAAGATTTTTGTTGCTGGGAAGGATTTATCAAGATTAAAACGCTGGTCAGTATGTAAATATAGAAGAAGCATAGGCGTAGTATTTCAAGACTTCCGTTTGTTGCCAGATCGTACTGTGTTTGAGAATGTTGCATTTGCACAAAGAGTAATTGAGGCACCAACAAGGGAAATCAGAAGACAAACTCCAAAAATGTTATCACTTGTTGGATTGTCAGAGAAACATAAATCATATCCGAAGGAATTATCAGGCGGTGAACAACAAAGAGTTGCCTTAGCAAGGGCGCTTGTGAATAATCCAGTTATTTTATTAGCGGATGAACCAACAGGAAATTTAGATCCTAAAAATTCATGGGAAATTATGCGCCTGTTAGAAGAAGTTAATAAAAAAGGAACTACAGTCGTAATTGTGACACATAATCATGAGATAGTAGATGCAATGCAAAAGAGAGTAATTACCATGAAAAATGGTGTTCTAATTAGTGATGATAAAAAAGGTGGTTATGTGCATGCCAAAAATTAGTACAATTAATTATAGTTTTAAACAAGGCGTTAAAAATATAAAGAGAAATCGTATGTTTAGCTTAGCATCTATTGGTACAATGACTGCATGTTTATTTTTATTTGGAATATTTTATTTTGCCCTTGTAAATTTTAAGTTTTTAGTTAAGAATGCAGAGCAAGCAGTAAGTGTAACCGTATTTTTTGATGAGGGAACATCGGAAGCTGAGATAAAGGCTATTGGCGATAAAATTGAGCTTCGTGCAGAAGTTGCTAAATGTGAGTACATATCTGCAGAAGAAGCATGGGAAAATTATAAGAACACAAAATTAAACGAAGAACAAATTGCATCCTTTGGAGACGACAACCCGTTAAAGGATTCCAATAGTTATGTAGTGTATTTAAATGATGTAGAAATGCAGGATTCTTTAGTAAAATATATTTCCTCCATTCCTGGTGTGAGACAAGTAAATGATTCTGAGGCGATTGCAGATTTATTTTCTGGATTTAATAAGGGAGTTGGTTATGTTTCCGCTGCAATCATCATAATACTATTAGGAGTAGCTGTATTTTTAATTAGTACCACAGTAACTATGGGGATTTCCATACGAAAGCAGGAAATATCTATTATGAAGTTAATTGGTGCCACTGATTTCTTTATACGGGCTCCATTTATTGTGGAAGGAATTATCATTGGAGTGATAGGTGCTAGTATCCCATTAATATTTTTGTATGTTTTATATCATAAGATAATAAATTATATTATGGAAAGTTTTAATAGCCCTTTTGGTACCTTTGAGTTTATTAGTACACATGAGATTTTTTCAACATTGATACCAGTATCACTTATCATCGGAGTAGGAATTGGATTTTTAGGAAGCTTTTTCACTCTTGGTAAGCAACTCCGCAAGATTAATTAATATGGCCTTATCAAGGTAGTAATGAGGATAAGGTTAAGTAGCATAAGAGGATTAGAAAATTCTATTTGATTAACAAAAGGAAGGAAACAGATGAAACGTAAGCAGAAAATCAAGATTACTTATCGTATGGCATTATGTTCACTTAGTGTAGCATTATTATTACCAGTTGGTTTGACAGGCTTGCAAGAAAAAGAAATAAGCGCTAATGCGAATGCATTATCTTTAGGGATTAGTAGTGTTGGTAATCTAATTAAATTATCTAGTTATGATGAAAAAATTCAAGCGGCGAATGAAGAGAAAGAAAGATTAGAAGATAAGAAAAAAGAAACTGAGCAAAAGATCTCTGAATTAGAAAAAGAAAAAGAGGATATATTAACTTATATTGAGAAACTAGATAACGAATTAAATACGATTACGTTAGAAATCGAGCGATTACAAGGAGAAATAAAGACCAATAAAGAAGAATTAGAGCAGACAAAAAAAGAACTAATGGATGCAAAACAGACGGAAGAAGATCAATATGAAACGATGAAAAAACGTATTCAGTTTATGTATGAAAATGGGGGAACTAGTCTATTAGAAACTTTATTAAGCAGTAATAATTTAGTAGACTTTTTAAATCAAGTAGAATACTCCAAGAAAATATCTGAGTATGATAATAACTTGTTCCAAAGTTATAAAGAAACGAAAGAGTTAATTGCAACAAAAGAAGCTTATTTAACTGCTCAATTGGAGGAACTTAATACATTAGAAGAACATGCAGAGTTTGAACAATCAACCATGCAACAATTAATGGCTGATAAAAATAAAGAAGTAGAAAAATATGAAGCTTCTATTGAAAAAAGTAATTTAATGTTATTGTCTTACAATGAGCAAATTGAAGATGTAAACTATACGATTGAAGAAGTAAAAGAACAACAGCGTATAGAAGAAGAGAAAATTAAGAAATTAAAAGAAGAGGAAGAACGCAGAAGACAAGAAGAGGAACGTAGAAAGCAAGAGGCTGCTAATAACCAACAGAATGGAAATAATAGTTCCAGTGCCACAATTAAGGATGAAACATCTAGTGATAAGATGATATGGCCATTACCGGGAGATGGAAGGATATTTACGTATTTTGGTAACCGTAAAGCGCCAATCGCAGGAGCTAGTACTTATCACCGTGGCCTAGATATTGGTGGTGAAATGGGAGCTTCTATTGTGGCCTCATTATCTGGTACCGTAGAGATAGCTCAATATAGCTCATCTTCAGGAAACTTTATCATCATTAATCACGGAAATGGATTACGTACTGCATATTGTCACTGTTCTAAGTTATTAGTATCCGTTGGTCAGTATGTAAAGCAAGGAGAAGTAATTGCACTGGTAGGTTCTACAGGAATTTCTACAGGACCTCATCTACATTTTGGTGTTTCTATTGATAATGTTTACGTAGATCCATTAAACTACATAAGTTATTAAAATTAATTTATAGTATGTTATTTATCGCATCTAAAAAAAGTAGTAGTAAAAGCGGATTAAGAATCCCCATTGACTTTCATTGAGTGAGAACAGAAAAGTAACTAGAAAGGTAGCGGTATAGAATGAAAAATAAGTATTTGTTAGGATTACTGACTGGAATACTTTGTACAGCCATGCTATTTGGTATAGTTTTTACCGGATATAACATCCTTGGAAATAATAATAGTAACTATAATAATATTACCCAAGGTAATGATAATAGTAATGACGATGAAGCAACTTCAGCCACCATTAATTCAGAATTGCAAAAAAAATTAACTTTAATTAAAGGATTGGTAAACAATTATTATCTAGGTGAGGTAACGGAAGAGCAGTATACAACAGGTATGCTTAAGGGATTAATGGAAGCACTTGACGATCCTTATTCTTGTTACTATACCAAAGAAGAATATGCAAGCTTAATGGAATCCTCAAGCGGTGTATATTGTGGAATTGGTGCATACGTTAGCCAAAATGTAACTACAGGTATCATTACAATTGTTAAACCATTTGTAGATGGACCGGCCTATAACGCTGGAATATTACCTGGAGATACGATATATAAAGTAAATGGGGAAGAAGTTACTGGTACCGATCTTACCAAAGTTGTTGGAAATATGAAGGGTGAAGAAGGAACAGAAGTTACTGTAACAATCGTTCGAGAAGGTGAAAAAGAACCAATTGATTTTGTAATTAAACGTGGTACAGTTGAAGTCCCAACAATTGCTTTTGAGATGTTAGAGGATAAGATTGGATATATCTATATATCTGAGTTTGATGAAATCACAGTAACACAGTTTAAATCTGCAATCTCTGATTTGTTAGATGAAGGCATGAAAGGACTTGTTATTGATGTTAGAGATAACCCAGGTGGTTTATTAGATGCTTGTGTTAAAATGTTAGACCGCTTACTTCCAAAAGGATTATTGGTATATCAAGAAGATAAAAATGGAACCCGTTTATCTGAGAACTATGCAGATAACAAAGAAGAACTAGATATGCCAATGGCAGTTATAGTAAATGGAAACAGTGCAAGTGCATCAGAAATATTCTCAGGTGCGTTACAAGATTATAAAAAAGCAACAATTGTTGGTACTCAAAGTTTTGGTAAAGGTATTGTGCAGTCTGTATTCCCAATTGGTGATGGAAGTGCAATTAAAGTTACCATCTCGAAATACTTTACTCCAAATGGTAGAAATATTCATGGAACGGGTATTGAACCAGATAAGATTGTTGAACTAGATGAGAGTTTATCTAAAAAAGTTGTAATAGAACATGAGGAAGATAATCAATTACAAGCTGCAATTGAAGTTGTAAAAGAACAATTAAGTTCGAAATAAAGGAACAATGAAGTATTTTATAAAGGAACTAACCGTGGGGTTTTAGTTAACTTTTGAGTACTTTTGGTTAATAAAAAGAGTATGTATATAGAAGTGAGGAAAAACTCAACTATATACATACTCCTTTTTTATTTCTCGCTCATCATTTTTTGCTAAGTTGATGGCGCTGAGGTTTTAATGTGATATCCGTAATAACAAGACCTTCTCTTTGACTTAAAATGTACATCACACAGTCAGCAACTTCTACTGGGTCTAAATAAGTATCTGCTGTATCAGCAACGTCAAAATTAGCATTCCGATAGAGAGAAGTTTTGGTCATATCCGGCATAATATTAACAACTTTAACTCCATATTTTCTAGTTTCATCAAACAAGCTATTAGAAAAACTAGCAAGTCCAGCCTTCGTTGCTGCATAAGCACAGCCATGAGGACTACTTTTTGTGGCTGTGACAGAGGAAATATTGATAATATAACCAGAATTTTTTTTGATATCTCGAAGCAACAATTGACTTAATAGAATTGGTACTTCAAGATTTACGGTTACCATTTCATGTATCTTGGCAGGATTTTGTTCTTCGTGAGGCCCGTAATAGCCAACCCCTGCGTTATTTATTAAAATAGAAATCTCATGCTCTTTCCGTATTTTTTTAATCTCTTCAGCCAAGGGGCCAGTCTTTCGTAAATCACAAGTAATCGGATGGAATAAAGCATGAGTATAATTTGTCTTACTAAAATCACGCCCAAATCCAAAAACAGCAATATTTTTAAAGTTTAACTTCTTACAAATTTCTAATCCAATGCCACTTGATGCACCAGTAACAATTGCAGTTTTCATTTATATTGAACTCCCTTCTTCATCTTCCCAACAAAAAATTCTATCTTCAGGGACATAGTTACGGATTAAACCACAAAGATATGAAATCATCTGATTGGAACGTTTATGCCCATAGTGTGAAACGCCAGATGTCAGTTCATAAGGATACTGAATCACAGCTGAATGCGGACGTTGCTTTCTCATACGTTTTAAGTAATCAATGGATACACGAAATACGCCAACACTTACATCATATAGTTGTTCATATGGAATAGTGTGAAAGACATTCTTAATAAAAGCAGCATATACTTCTTCAAAGCCTTGTATATAGATTAACGGATCAAAGCAAAGGCGGACCCTATAGCCACATTTCATGGCTTCTAATATAGATTCCATTCTTGCTTGTAAGGATGGTGTATTGTGCTCATAATTCGTAACTACCTCATCTGGTGATAAGGTCCAAGCAAGAATTACATTCTCAGAAGGTAGTATATCTTTTATGGCTTTAAAATTAGCACTTTTGGTACGAATCTCAATTGTTAAGTCTGGATGTAATTTCGTAAACTCGATCCATCGTCTAACATAACCAAGAATACCTTCTAGTGCAAGTAAATCCGTATCATAGGAGATACATAAATAAACAGGATGCTTTTTTAATAGTTCTTCAACCTGAGCAAAGATATCATCAAGATTAAGAAATAAAACGATGTTAGCGGAGGAGTACATTCCTTGTAAATAACAATATTCACAGTCGTACAAACAATTCATAACACATGAAGTATAGTAAAAATGTTCATTTCCAAAACTTTGACAGACAGGGGCACCTTCATATATTAAATTATTTCGATTATTAGCAAGAATAAGTTTTGGGCTTTGTTTTTGCATATAAAAATTTTGTTTACTTCTACAAAATACATCCTTATAATGAGAAATAGAAATTATTTGAGCGTTTGGAAACTTTGTAATTATTTCGTTTGCTTTTGGATGATCTTGTAATCCGTCCTCAATATAAATATGTGAAAAAGTTTTGCTATATAAGTTTTGATTGTAGGAGTTCAAAATATCGCTTCCCTTCTGTCTTTACTTTTAACTCAGAAATATCGTTGTTTAATCGAAATTCTCTCATGATAGCGGAAATAGGTTTTTTACAACTTTTTGCATACATAAGTAATTGTTTTAATTGAGCTTGCATGGTCATTGATAAACGTAAATCTTTAATTAACTCTTCATAGAGTTGTATTTCCTCTGCAGAGAAGGTATTATTGTTAATTAAAATAGTAGAGGAAATCGTTTTTACCCATTCAATTAAAGGATTTGCATAAGGTGAAATAAGTTTTTCTATATCTTCTTTTGATAATTTAATATCTTCTAAATGATCTGAAATTATTTTAAAAAAGATAAGTTGATGTGGTTTTATAAAATACGTAGCAGCTTGATAAATGCTAGAAGCTTCCATATCAATTAAAGGTTCTGTAATCGTGTTGATATCTTTAGCGGTAATTACCCCAGAGCAGGTTTCAATAGAACTTTCAAAGAAAGCATGTTGATAGAGCATTTCAGGATAATATGTCATGTTAGTCGTATGATCTTTAATCTTATGAATAAGATAAGGAGAGCCAACTGAGAAATCTTTGTTTTTACTTCCGCAAACACCAACGTTAACTAGGATATCTTCGGAAGAAACTTTAACATTACTAAGTAGATAAGTAAGCCCAATAGCAGCATTTATATTATTTGTACCAGTAATAATTAAGTACATATCATCATTATTGTAGACAGAAAAACGGGTAAAGCTTGAGTTTCGTTTTAACTGAAAGCTTTTGATAAAGGGTTGCGCTTCAAAGGGAAGTGCAGTGCATAAGTATATCATGTCATTCGATTCCTTTCTAAAAGATATGGATGTAACAAACTAAGGGGATATGCTAAGTTTGTATCTTTAAATTATAACATAAGGAATAGTTAAGCTCAAAGAAAAATAGGTTGCAATCTCAGAGAAAATGTGGTAACATATCTTTTCGAGACGGACACATGTATTTGTGAAACAAACACACGTTATTGTGTATAATATAGTAAATATGTAATGTTACATTTTGGGGGAAATGTAGAACAGTTTATGAGATGCTTAGTGGACTACAGTGGATTTACATTTTAAGTTTAAAAATGATAGAGATACATTGAGGTTTTGGGCGCATATTACAAACGTTTTAAGAGAATGAAAAGGTATGGGGTATCTATGGAAAAAGACAAATTTTTTATTGTAAATAAAAAGGCAGTACCTGAGGTTTTATTAAAGGTTGTGGAAGCGAAGAGATTATTGGATTCTGAGCGAGTAATGACGATTCAAGAAGCAACCGATGCAGTGGGAATTAGTAGAAGTTCTTTTTATAAATATAAAGATGATATATTTCCGTTTCATGAAAATAATCGAGGTAAAACAATTAACTTTATGATGCAAATGGATGATATACCTGGACTTTTATCTACGGTATTAAGTCAAATTGCCAAGTGTCATGCGAATGTATTAACAATACATCAGACAATACCAATTGGTGGTATAGCTTCTATTACCTTTGGCATAGAAATTCTGCCACAAACATCGGAAGTTTCTGAGTTAATTGACTCGATTGAAGCGCTAAATGGAGTTCATTATTTAAAGATTTTAGGTAGAGAATAATGCTGTTGTGATGAAACAGAAAAAGACTAATTATATAAAATGAAAGGCATAGGTGTTTTATTATGAAGATAGCAGTTTTAGGCTTTGGAACCGTAGGCTCCGGCGTGTATGAAGTTATCGAAAGAAATCGCGATAACATAGCAAAGAGAGCAGGAGAAGAAATTGAGATAAAATATGTTCTTGATTTAAGAGATTTTCCAGGTCACCCAGTTCAAGATATTCTAGTTCATAGCTATGATGAAATTGTAAATGATCCTGAAGTTCAAATTATTGTTGAAGTTATGGGTGGAATTGAACCTGCGTATACCTTTGTAAAAGAAGCCTTGCTAAAAGGAAAGAGCGTATGTACTTCCAATAAAGAATTGGTTGCAAGACATGGCGCTGAATTACTTGAAATTGCAAAACAAAAAAAGATTAACTTTTTATTTGAGGCAAGTGTTGGTGGAGGAATCCCAATTATTCGTCCATTAAATCAGTCTTTAACGGTAGATGAGATTGAAGAGATTACAGGTATTTTAAATGGTACTACTAATTATATCTTATCTCAAATGAGAGACGAGGGAATTGATTTTGCAACTGCATTAAAAGATGCTCAAGAAAAAGGATATGCGGAAAGAAATCCAGAAGCCGATGTGGAAGGCTATGATGCATGTAGAAAGATCGCTATTTTAACTTCCTTAGCATATGGAATGCAGGTAAACTTTGAAGATATCTATACAGAAGGAATCACAAAAATTACAGATACAGACCTTAAGTACGCGACAGCTTATGATGCAACGATTAAGTTACTAGGAAGCAGTAAGAAAATCGATGATAAAGTTTACGCAATGGTAACTCCTAAGATGATTAAATCACATCATCCACTTTATAGTGTGAATAATGTATTTAATGGTATTTTAGTAAAAGGCAATCTTCTTGGTGACGTTATGTTTTATGGTAGCGGTGCTGGTAAATTACCAACAGCAAGTGCAGTTGTTTCTGACGTTGTAGATGCTACAAAACATAAAGGAACGAATATCATGACTATTTGGAGCAGTAAACGCTTAGAGCCAGCAGAGATTAAAACTCTAAAAGGTAAATTCTTTGTTCGTGTAAGTGCTCGCGATGAAGCAAAGGCAAGAGAGCTGTTTTCAATTGATGAAGTCATTACAGTAGAAGATATTAAAGATGAATTTGCATTTGTTACAGATGAAATGACAGAGGAAGAGTTTGCGAATAAAGAAAAGGAAATAAATATCTTAAATCGAATCCGTGTTGATGCATAAAGTTGAAGGGAAAGGACTTGATGAGAATGAAATATATAGTAGTTCTTGGCGATGGTATGGCGGATGAGCCAATTGATAGCCTTGGGGGAAAGACACCGCTTGAGTATGCAAATACTCCTGCAATGGATGAATTAGCTAGTAAATCTGAGATCGGTATGGCATATACCATACCAGAGGGAATGAAACCAGGTAGTGATACAGCAAACCTTGCAGTTCTTGGATATAATCCACGTATATACTATACTGGTAGATCTCCACTAGAAGCATTAAGTATTGGTGTACCATTAAAAGATACGGACATTGCAATTCGTTGTAACTTAGTAACAGTATCTGATGATTCTTTGCCTTATGAAGAAAAGACAATCATCGATCATAGCTCAAGTGAGATTTCAACGGAAGATGCAGCAATTTTAATAGAAGCAGTGAAAAAAGAGTTACAAACAGAAGTATTCAAATACTTCGTTGGAACAAGCTACCGTCATTTATTAATTTGGGATCGAGGAGAGGTTGTGGAATTAACACCACCTCATGATATCTTAGGTCAATGTATTAATGAACATTTGCCGCAGCAAGCAGCATTAAAAGAAATGATGTTAAAGAGCTACGACATATTAAATAATCATCCACTTAATGTAGAAAGAGCGAAGAAAGGCTTAAATAAGGCGAACTCCATTTGGTTTTGGGGAGCTGGAACAAGACCAAGCTTAACTTCTTTTACCAAAAAGACAGGGCTTTCTGGAGCAATGATATCTGCAGTAGATTTATTAAAAGGCATTGCAGTTGGAGCTTCTATGAAGGTAATTGAGGTAGAAGGGGCAGATGGTACATTACATACCAATTATCAGGGGAAAGCGATGGCTGCTGTTAAGACTCTCTTAGAAGATGGTAGTGATTTTGTTTATGTTCATGTGGAAGCACCAGATGAAATGGGGCATCAGGGAAGCATACCAAATAAAATAGAGGCAATTGAGTCACTTGACCATAAAGTAATTTCAGTCATCAAAGATAAAATGGATGAATCGGGTGTGGATTATCGAATGCTTATTATGCCAGACCATCCAACTCCAATTCGTTTAAGAACACATACATCAAATCCTGTGCCTTATTTATTATACGATAGTACAAAGGAAGGTAACTACACTCACCATTATAACGAAAAAGAAGCAGAAATGAGTGGAAATGTTACAAAAGACGGATATCTGATGATAAGTAAGTTATTTCAACAATAATTAAAGATACAAAAAATAAAGAATCATTTATTCAACTTAAAATTATTATATGGATATATTCTTTTCAACCTAATTATTTCATGCATATAATAAATAGAAAAGAATTGTGTCTAAATTAATAATATATTCGATTTAGGAGGCAGCTATGCTTATAGTAAAAAAATTCGGCGGTACTTCCGTCGCAAATAAAGAGAGAATTTTCAATGTTGCCAGAAGATGTATAGAGGATTATAAAAAGGGAAATGACGTTGTAGTTGTTTTATCTGCTATGGGTAAGCAAACAGATGAGTTATTAGCCCAAGCAAAGGACATTAATCCAAATCCACCGAAAAGGGAAATGGATATGTTATTAACGATTGGTGAGCAAACTTCTGTTGCTTTAATGGCAATGGCGATGGATTCTCTTGGGGTACCTGCAGTATCTTTAAACGCATTTCAGGTTGCAATGCATACAACAAGTGCTTATGGTAATTCAAGAATAAAAAGAATTGATACAGAGCGTATTAGAAATGAATTAGACAGTAGAAAAATTGTAATTGTTACTGGATTCCAAGGCATTGATAAAGCGGATAATTATACAACACTTGGAAGAGGTGGCTCGGATACAACTGCGGTTGCGTTAGCAGCATCTTTAAAAGCAGACTCTTGCGAAATATATACAGATGTAGATGGTGTATACACAGCAGATCCTAGATATGTTAAAAATGCTAGAAAACTCGATGAAATCACTTATGATGAAATGTTAGATTTAGCTTCCCTTGGAGCAGGTGTACTTCATAATCGCTCTGTAGAGATGGCAAAAAAATATGGAGTTCAATTAGTAGTGCGATCAAGTTTAAATTCATCGGAAGGTACAGTTGTTAAGGAGGAAGTAAAAATGGAAAAAATGCTCGTTAGTGGTGTAGCAAGTGATAAGAATACAGCTCGTATTGCTGTTATTGGTCTTGAGGATCAACCGGGGGTAGCGTTTAAATTATTTAATCATTTAGCAAGACATAATATTAATGTTGATATTATTTTACAATCCGTAGGACGTGAAGGAACGAAAGACATCAGCTTTACTGTAGCACAAGACAGTGTGGATGAGGCAGTTGAAATATTAGAAAGACATAGAGCAACAAGCTTAAAGTGTGAAAAAATCGATGTAGAAAAGAATGTTGCAAAGGTATCTGTTGTAGGTGCAGGTATGATGACTAATCCTGGAGTTGCTGCTAAGATGTTTGAAGCACTCTATGATATCGGAGTAAATATTAAAATGATCTCTACTTCTGAAATTCGTGTAACTGTGCTTATTGATGAAGCATTTACTGAAAAAGCAATGAATGCAGTACATGAAAAATTCTGCTTAGGCGACATTTAATAAATATAAATACTTATATAATAACTGTTATATAATAACGGACGGTTTATTTTACTATCTATCGTTAATTGAGATGATTGTAAGTATAAAGGCTGTTATTATGTAACAGTTTTTTTATGATAGGAGTTAAGACCTTTCATTTAAAATCGCTACGTTAAGGATGCGTACTTGCTTAATGTGAAATATGTCGCTGAAACGACTGCGCTTGTCAGTCTAAATAACGACGAGAATGCGGGGAGCACATTTTTTGTTCTTTATAGGAACTAAGAGGATTTAAATTTATCCTATATCTTGCTATCGCCTACATAGCCAAATATATGTAATATATGGGAATATTTATATTGGATTGACTCTTTAGTTATGATATAATGGTTAAAAATGTATACTTGTATCATAAAATGTGAGAAAAGGGGTTATAGCATGAGTGACTTTAAGGATGATGAACTAAAAGAAATAGATACTGCTGATAAAGGCTTTGAGGTAGATGAAATTTTTGCTACAGACAGCGAAGGAAAATCTAGCGAAGAGTTAAATAATGAAGGATTGAACGAAGAGTTACAGAACGGTGTAGCAAACGAAGAGTTATATAATGGCGTATCGAATGAAGGATTACATAATGACGTATCGAATGAAGGAATACATAACGACGTAGCAAACGAAGAGTTACTTAACAGCGCGGCAAATAAAGTGTTAGATAGTAACGTAACGAATGAAGAACTTAATAATGACCCAACAATTGAAGATTTTAAGGAAGAGGATACAAGCATTCAAAAAGAAGCAAAAGAGATAGAAGATACAAGTAATCAAAAAGAATCAGATGAGAAAGATTTTTATGATGGAAGAAAATATCATCCACTCATGGAACCAGAGAAAGGAAATACAAAAAAGGGGTTATTTATTATTACGGCAGTCACTGCTTTTGCATTATTGGTTTTATGCATTACTTTAATCGTAATTCGAGAACGAGATTCAAAAGTCGATGGAACAGTCGTTAAAAATGTAAGCAGTAATAATGCTGATGATGCATTAAAGACAGATGAGTTAGATTCTGGTTTAGATAATGATGGTTCAAGTAACAACGCAACAAATAATGAAGTAACAAATAATGAGGTAGTAACTTATCCACCATGTGAGGTTACCCTTGGAGAATATTTGGGAATTTCCGTTACGGCTCAAAAAGTAGAAGTGACAGATGAAGAAATACAAGCAGAACTTAGTTATCTAGTTAGTGAGAACCCTGTCTTAACGGATGTTTTGGATCGCATCGAGGTACAATCGGGGGATATCGCTACGATTGATTACGTTGGAACAGTGGACGGTGTTGAGTTTGATGGTGGTAGTTATACTGGATATCCTCTAGAGATTGGAGCAGGTAATTTTATTGAGGGATTTGAAGAGCAAATTATTGGGCATAAGGTTGGTGAAAATTTTGATATTAATGTAACCTTTCCTGATGATTATTCCGCTGATATGGCTGGTAAAGAGGCTGTGTTTAACATTACAATACAAGGTATCGGATTTTATGCTGAGGCTGAAGTAAATGATGAATTTATTGCTGCTAATACTGAGTATCAGACTCTTGAAGAGTACAAAAAGGGAACATATGAAAACTTGTTAGAGAGTGCAAAACAAGCAGCAGATTCAAAGAAAGAATCAGATATTATAAATACAGCACTAAACAATGCTTCATTTAGCAATATAACTACAGAAGAGGTTGAAGCAAAAAAAGACGAGATGATCTCAGAATATGAAACTTATGCAGGATATTATGGGATAGACTTAGCTACGTTTGCTAGTTATTATTTTGGCATGGATGAGGCTACCTTTTACGAGGAAATGGCAAAAGCAGCAGAATTGCAAGTTAAAACAAATTATTTTTTAAAGAAGGTTATTGAGGTAGAGGGAATTGTTTTAACAGAAGTAGAATACACAGAGGGCTTAGAAAAATATGCAGAACTGAATGGATTTGGTACAAAAGAGGAGTTTGAAAGTTATTTTGGGCAAGAAGTCATTGAAGATTTTCTATTAACCAATAAAGCATATGAGCTTATTATAAATTCTGCAAAAGTAATAGAGTAATATAGTGTTAAATGAATTAATAAAAGAGGTTGACGATAAAATGTCAGCCTCTTTTATTAATTTATAGCAGATTTTAGAATAAGAAGAATCTCTTTTATTGGATTACTTGACAAATATATTTTAAGTAGTATATTATAAAATAGTTTAAATATGGAATGCTAAAAGTAAGAATGTGTAATCCTATCACTGTAACTTGCTTATTATGATTGGGTTGCACATTCTCCTTGTGTAGATTAATAGATTTGGAGGAAGTCTTGTGACAGATTTTACGAAGGAAATAAAAAGAAGAAGAACCTTTGCTATTATTTCTCACCCTGATGCCGGTAAAACGACATTAACAGAGAAATTATTACTCTATGGTGGAGCTATCAATTTAGCTGGTTCTGTAAAAGGAAAAAAGACTGCAAAACACGCAGTATCAGACTGGATGGAGATAGAGAAGCAACGTGGTATATCTGTTACGTCGTCCGTTATGCAGTTTAACTATGATGATTATTGTATTAATATACTTGATACACCAGGGCATCAGGACTTCTCAGAAGATACTTATAGAACGCTTATGGCAGCAGACTCTGCAGTCATGGTTATTGATGCCTCTAAGGGTGTAGAAAATCAAACAAAGAAGTTATTCAAAGTATGTGTAATGCGTCATATTCCTATTTTTACATTCATCAATAAGATGGATCGTGAAGCAAGGGATACCTTTGAATTATTAGATGAAATAGAAACAGTACTTGGAATTCGTACATGTCCAGTTAACTGGCCAATCGGTTCAGGTAAGAATTTTAAAGGTGTGTATGATAGAAATACAGAGACAATTACACGCTTTATTGCTGCTAATAATGGCCAAAAAGAAGTAGAGGCTATGGAAGCAAAGATTGGTGATTCTTCTTTAGATGATTTGATTGGAAAAGAATATCACGATATCTTATCAGAGGAAATAGAATTATTAGATGGAGCAAGCAGTGAATTTGATCTTGAAAGCGTTCGTGCAGGTGAGCTAAGTCCAGTGTTTTTTGGCTCTGCATTAACAAATTTTGGTGTTGAGACATTTTTAAGACACTTCTTAGAGATGACCACATCACCACTTCCAAGAAAATCTAACATTGGTATTATTGATCCTTTAAAAAATGATTTTTCTGCATTTGTATTTAAAATACAGGCAAATATGAATAAAGCACATAGAGATAGAATTGCCTTCATGCGTATTTGTTCCGGTAAATTTGATGCAGAAGAAGAAGTTTTTCATGTACAAGGAAATAAAAAGTTACGTCTTTCTCAGCCACAGCAATTAATGGCTCAAGAACGTAAGATATTAGATGAGGCATATGCTGGTGATATTATTGGTGTATTTGACCCAGGTATCTTTTCTATTGGTGATACTATTTGTTCGCCAAATCAAAAGTTTGAGTATGAAGGAATTCCAACATTTGCACCAGAACATTTTGCAAAACTTAGACAAGTAGATACAATGAAAAGAAAGCAATTTATTAAAGGTGTAACTCAGATTGCTCAAGAAGGTGCGATACAGATTTTCCAGGAATTTAATACTGGAATGGAAGAAATTATCGTTGGTGTAGTTGGTGTACTTCAGTTTGATGTTTTAAAATTCCGTTTAGAGTCTGAGTATGGTGTAGAAGTTCGTTTAGAACCATTGCCATTTGAGCATATTCGTTGGATTGAGAATGATGATATTGATGTCGCTAGTTTAAGCGTAACATCAGATACGAAGAAAGTTAAAGATATGAGAGATAATCCACTCTTATTATTTGTACATGCATGGAGTATTCAGACGGTTCTTGATCGTAATAAAGGCTTAGAACTATCTGAATTTGGTAGAGAATAAGAATTAGTCAAGAATAAGAATTGGTTAAGAATAAGAATTAGTTAAGACTAAATATAAGTAAAAAATAAGTATAAAAAAAATAAGTTTCAATATTAAGTCATTATAGGTTTAAGTATCTAGAATGCTTGGTATTGAAACTTTTTAATTTATAGACCTCTCTTTCATAGAAAATCTAGCTATCAAAAAGTATGGAACTTATTGTGTTGTGCAGTCGTCTAATCGATGAAGAATAAATTGCACTTACGAATTTAGTCAGTTATACTATAAGGTAGATTGTAGAAGCGGGAAACCTACAAAATACGTTATAGGGGGTAAAGGAATGCATACGATGGATCAAGATGAAGAACATATGAGTGCAAAAAAGCAAGACTATGATCTAGAAACTTTAATGCGTGAACATGGAAATTATGTTCTTCGTACTGCGTATTTATATGTTAAGGATATTCATACAGCAGAGGATATTTTTCAAGAGGTATTTATTAAAGTAAATAATAACTTACATACATTTAAAGAACTTAGCAGTGTTAAGACCTGGATTATTCGAATTACAATTAACACTTGTAAGGATTATTTAAAAAGTGCTTATCATAGCAAAGTGGTACCGATGATGGATTTCGTTGAAGATGCAATTATCTCTGAGAATGATTTTGAAGAGGTTGAGGTAAAAGAGACCAATGCTTCAATAAAAGAGGCTGTAATGGCCCTTCCAGCGCATTATAGGGATGTTGTATTATGTGTCTATATGAATGAGATGAGTATAGAGGATACTTCACAGAGTTTAGGAATACCAATAGGGACCGTAAAAAGTCGTCTAGCACGTGCAAAAGATAAATTGAAAGAGTTGTTAGAAAGGAGGTTGTAACATGTTCTTTGAACCAGATGAATTTGATGAAAAACTGTTAGAAAATTTGAAGAATGAATTAGAGAATATATCTGTTACCGAGGACTTGATTCAAAGAACATTAGCAGCCGCAAAGGAATCAAGCAATATCGAGAATGAAAGCATTCATTCTAAGAAAAACATTAGATATAAGAAAAAGAATAACTTGAGAGATAAAAAGTCAAATAAAAAGAATTGGATTCGTAGTATTGCTTGTATTGCAGCATGCATTTTATTTATTTTAGTTGTGAATAATAAGAATCTGCCATTTCACTTCTATTCAATGAAAAAAGCAGATACTAGCTCTGGGGCTGCAGAACAAAAAAGCGTCCTTACAGCTGAAAATATAAGTGATGGGAATGAGTCGGATAAGATAGTACTTAATGATACGGAATCAGCCAAGGATGCATTATCTGGGTCATCCTCAAATAATGAAGAAGGTATTCCTGAGACTACTTTTGGTAGTATTTCTGATGAAGCAAGTGATGATCAAGCAACAACTAGTAATGAGGATGCGAATCAATTAACACCAAATGAAAACTTACAAAGTGATAGCGTAACCAAGTATTCTTTTAGTGAGCCTAGTAATGAAGCAGCAGACCAAGAAAAGAATGGCACGAATGACATGAATGACATGAATGATATGAATGACATGAAGGTGGGTACTACAAATAGAGATATTTCCCAAAAGAATAGCTTAGTATTGAATGATATTATTTTAAAGGAACAAGAAAAGGACTTAGGGAAAACTGATATCACATATATTACATTAAGTGATCAGGTAAAAGAAGAAAAACAGAAAATATTAGATTTAAAAGAGCAAATAGAGATGCTTACACTAGATCACGAAGATAATAGTTTAAATGATAAATGGGACTATAAAGTCTTTACCCAGAGCAATGAAGTTGCTACAATTGATACGTATTTTATAAGTAGAGAGGGAGAGTTAAAAGTCTGTATCTATGATGTGAATGGTTTAGTGAGTGAAATCAACTATAAGTTAGAAAATATAGATAGTATAATAAAAATCTTAGAGAATTAGATAAAATGATTTGATATTATGATCAAATAACAAAAAAGAGGCAATCGCATATGCGATTACCTCTTTTATATTAAACGAATTATCTATTCAGATTTTTCTTCAAAATTCTCATCATCCGATGGATTTTGTGCGTTTTCTTCTGAATCTTCTTCTATTTCTGATTCTTCTTGTTCTTGATCTTCTTGTTCTTCATTAGAATCTTGTTTTTGATCTTGGTTAGAATCTAGTTCTGAAGTAATATGAATGGATACATATTCTCTGCCTTCTTTCATTGGAGCGATATCGTCCTCTGTTTCATACTCATCATACTCGTCATCTAAATCGTCAAAATCTTCATTTGATTCTTTAAAAACATATTTTTTGCAGAAATAGTAAACACCACAAGCAGCAGTAGCAAGTGATAAAGTACCTATTAAGAATTTACAGAATTTCTTCATTGTAAAACTCCTTTCGTCATTCAACAGTCAGTATATGCCAACGCATACGCTTTTTATTCATTATAATGCTCTTTGGTAAAAAAAGAAAGTAAAACTTCTATAAAATCATAATAATTCCTAGTTTATAATTTAAAGTAGTATTGAAATTTCCGTTTTATTTTAAAAGACTAGGAATATATTTAATAAAAAAGGGGTTAATATTTTAAATGTTTCACATGATAAGGATTAATAAATTAATAAAATGAAATACAGTATATATAAAAGTATATTTATGTTATAATAAAATATACGCATTTTATAATAAGAAATCATGGTGAGGGATATGAATCTATTAGTAAAGATGTTTGTTAAAGATAGTGATGAAGTGGAAAAAGCAAGTGTGCGTACCGCATACGGAATACTAGCAAGTGTTGTGGGGATTATCTGCAATATTTTTTTATTTTTCATTAAATTATTAATTGGTGTGATGATACAGAGTATCTCAGTAATGGCAGATGCGTTTAATAACCTTTCAGATGCAGCATCCTCTATTATAAGTTTTATTGGTGTGAAATTAGCAAATCGTCCCGCGGATAAAGAGCATCCATTTGGTCACGGAAGATATGAATATATAGCTTCTTTTGTAGTATCGTTTTTAATACTTCAAGTTGGAATTACTTGCTTTAAAAGTTCTATTACAAAAATTATAAATCCTCAAACAATATTAGTAAGACCTATTCTCATAGTAATTTTATGTCTTTCTGTTGGGGTTAAAATATGGCTGGCTTTATTTAATAGAAAGCTTGGTAAGAAGATAAATTCTAACGTTATGAAAGCAACAGCTGCCGATTCAATAGGGGATGTTCTTATAACAAGTGCAACGATTATTTCTATTATCATCGGCTATGTAACCGAACTTAATATTGATGGTTTTATGGGGATAGCAGTATCTATCTTTGTTTTTATTTCAGGGATAAATATAGCAAGAGAAACTTTAGAACCTTTGCTTGGAGAAGCAATAGATAAGGAATTATATCAAAAGATTACTAAAAAAGTATGCAGTTACAAATATATTATGGGTTGTCATGATTTAGTCGTGCATAATTATGGTCCAACACATACAATGGCTACAATCCATTGTGAAGTACCAAACAACATTCCAATGGAAGATGCACATGAAGTGATTGATCAAATTGAGCGAGATGTGTTGCGAGAAGATAATATCTTTTTAGTTATTCATATGGATCCAGTAGAAGTGAATAATGAAAAGGTAGTATTATTAAAGGAAAAAGTAACGAGCATAGTTAAGATACTTGAAAAAGAGGCAACAATTCATGATTTTAGAGTAGTAAATGGTGATTGTCATAGTAATTTGATTTTCGATCTTGTAATACCACATAACTATAGTGAGAAACAAGAAAAAGAATTGGAGCGTTTAGTTACACAATTAATTAAAGAATGGGATCCAAAATATGAATGCGTTATTTCCCTTGATCATAGTTATGTTGCTGAAAAATAGTGTGGAACTGCAAGTAATTAACTTTGAATTGTATGGTATTTAATGTTTTTAATAAAAAACTAAATTAGTACTTGAAATTTAAAAACAAATCGGTTATAATATCATTCGTGGCTGTGATACAAGTCACGAATATGATGGGCTATCGCCAAACGGTAAGGCACTGGATTCTGATTCCAGCATCTCAAGGTTCGAATCCTTGTAGCCCAGTTAATATAATCCTTGAAAGCATATGCTTTCAGGGATTTTTTTGCATTTGTATAAGTAATCAAAAGTGTTTTCTTAATTAAATGGTTGATATTACCAATCTGTTTGTCTATAATAAAAATATTGGAAATTTTTCTTAAGGTTTTTCTTGCTGGCTTGTAGCAAGGAGAGCGATTCTAAATTGTTGGAGTACTTCCACAAAAGAAATATAACCTGATTGATTCATTGGTTAAATTACAAAGGAGGGCAAACGGATATGGCTTGCTTAGTATGGAAAAAGGAAACAAAAACTTTAGATTCACAGAAAAAATTAAGGTTAATAAGAAAAAAATTAAAACTTATCTGTTCAATACTATTTTTTCTGCTTGCATTCAGTGGCTGTACTGGAGAAAGAAAAGGGGATGAATGGAGTGAAAAATCATATTCAAGAACAGAGGATTTTCCACGTACATTTAAATATTATGAAACGAAGAGAACAAATGGGGACTATGGATGCTTAACAAGTTTAGCGGATGATATTGATGTAGATAAAGTTTTAGCTAAAATTGATAATGATATAGGAAAAATAGAAACATATTTGGATATCAAGGATGATAATAAATTAAAAGTATTTATATTGGATGAGACACCATCTGGAACGTATTATGTAACGCAAGATAAAGACACTATATTTATTCCTTATGACGAAATTGAGAATGATATATATCGACAGGCTGTGGTATATGCACTAACGGATATTCAAACAAATTGGAAGCTGGTTGGACTGGCAGGAGTTATATTTGATACTAAGGTAGATTATGATGCATTGTCAGCATTTTATTCAGACAAAGATAATATGAATACACTTTCAATGTGTGGTGTACGATTTTTAGAAGGTTGGAATAGAGAAGACAATATGGAAATGGCATCTCAAACAGCCATTGGACTTACAGAGTATTTGATTCATACAGACGGATTTCAGGGATTTTTAGATGGAACAGGTGAAGATATTCGAAGAAAATGGCTTTCCTCATTGGACGTAACGCAAGAGTATTCTGAAGACCAAGTATCATTTTTTGATACTTTATATTTTAACAAAAGTGATGTGTATGATCTTGTTGCTTATGGAGATACAGCAGATTTTTATGTAATATATTACGAAGGCAGTCTTTGTGATTGTGAGAGTGTGGAAAATTTTATTTCAAAGGTAAATGTTGGCAGCCAGGTTGTAAATCAATACATATATAAACATGCCAAAGAAAAGGTTAACAAGACTCAAATAGGTAATAAAATCGTTTGCGATGTATCAATGAGTGAAGCTGCTGGAAGTCATGCTAAGAAAGATAGATTATATATAAATATTGTAAATCCTTATGCTGTTCTACATGAATACACACATATGATTCTATGGGGGGATTCTAGCAATTTTGATAAAATATGGGTAGCTGAGGGAGTTGCTGATTATTTTAGCAAGATTGTATGCAGTGATTTCTTTCTAGCGGAGAAAGGTAAAAAAAATTATTATAATTCATTAAAAAATGAACTTCCAGATGGTGTAACTACTTCAGATAAAAATCTTTATGAATGGTTTCATGAAGTTTATGAGGAGATGCCATCTTATGAAGACTTCGATATGAGGTTAATTTTTGACTACACTGTGTTACAGGCGATGGAAAATCCAAAAGAATGGGAAGGAAAAGGATTTATTAAGAGTCTTAAAGAATTAGGATATGGTGATAAAAGCTCAGATTATGTGGGAAATGAATTAAGTATGGCTCAGGCAATGTCATTTTCAGGATATCTAATAGAAACTTATTCTTTAAGTAAGGTGATCGATTATTTAGTAGATGATATTTCAATTGAAGAATGCTTTGGATATGATTATGAGACATTAAAAGAGCAGTGGATGAATTATCTTTATAGCTTACCTGATATGACGAATTAGTATGTATATTTTGTTTTACTTATTACTGCAAGCTCCAGGTGTTTTCTATTAGCAGAACAACGGTAATTCACAAGTTATATTCATCAGGGTATAGGTTGAAAATAGTTAAAATGTTTAAAAATAATTAATAGGTTTTGGTAAGTTATAAGAGATTGCGAAAATATAATTTACAAATAAAAAAAGTGGCTATAAAAGCCACTTTTTTTATTATTTATATTATTCAGCCATCTTAACAAGTCTTTCATATTTAGCCATAGCGTCTTTTTCTGCTCTAGCAAATAATTCAGCTGCTCTTTCTGGGTTTGTTCTTGCAAGTCTGTTGTAACGAACTTCGCTTTGTAAGAACTCTTGGTAACTTGTCTTAGGAGCTTTAGAATCTAAGATAAATGGATTCTTTCCTTCTTCAGCAAGTAATGGGTTGAATCTGAATAAGTGCCAGTAACCAGCTTCAACAGCACGTTTTTCTTCTGTTTGAGAAGCCTTCATACCGCCCTTGATACCATGGTTGATACATGGAGCATAAGCGATGATTAAGGATGGTCCTGGATAGTTTTCAGCTTCAGTGATAGCTTTAAGTGTTTGATTGTAATCAGCACCTTGAGCGATTTGAGCAACGTATACATAACCATAGCTCATAGCGATTTGTGCTAAGTCTTTCTTCTTAACATCTTTACCAGCTGCTGCGAACTGAGCAATAGCACCTGTTGGAGTTGCCTTAGAAGACTGACCACCTGTATTGGAGTAAACTTCAGTATCGAATACCATGATGTTTACGTCTTGACCAGAAGCGATAACGTGATCTAAACCACCGAAACCGATGTCATATGCCCAACCGTCACCACCAAAGATCCATTGAGACTTCTTAGCTAAGAAATCTTTGTTCTTTAAGATGTTAGCTCTGTCAGCATCATCACAGTCACAAGCTTCTAATGCAGCAACTAATTTCTTAGTAGCTGGTCCGTTTGCTGTAGAGTTATTCTTTGTTGCAAGGAATTCATCTAAAGCTTCTTTTACTTCTGCATTTTCAACTTTTGCTAATAATGCTTCAGCAGAGTCGATAAGACGTTTTCTTAAAGCCTGTTGAGCTAATTGCATACCAAAGCCGAATTCTGCATTGTCTTCAAATAAGGAGTTAGCCCAAGCTGGACCTTTACCTTCTTTGTTTACAGTGTATGGTGTAGAAGGTGAAGAACCACCCCAGATAGAAGAACATCCAGTTGCGTTAGCAATGTACATTCTATCACCATATAACTGAGTGATTAATTTAGCGTATGGAGTTTCACCACAACCTGCACAAGCTCCGGAGAACTCAAGTAATGGTTGTTTGAACTGGCTACCCTTAACAGTTGTTTCCTTGAATTTTTCAAGAATTTCTGCTGGAGTTTCAAGTGTTACACCATAATCGAACATATGTTGAATTTCTAATTGAGATTCAAGTGGAGCCATGCTAAGAGTCTTAACTCCCTTAACTTCTGGACACACATTTACACAGCTACCGCAACCTGTACAGTCAAGAACAGAGATAGTCTGAGCAAATTTCTTTCCTGGGAAGCCTTTCATGTCTACCATCTTAGATCCTTCTGGAGCCTTAGCTGCTTCTTCTTCAGACATAACAACTGGACGAATTACAGCGTGTGGACAAACATAAGAACATAAGTTACATTGTAAACAAGTATCTGGATTCCATACTGGAACGTCGATAGCTACACCACGTTTTTCGTATGCAGCAGTTCCTAGTGGAACAGTACCATCTGCGTGATCAACGAAAGCAGAAACTGGTAAGCTGTTACCTTCTTGTGCGTTAATCTTATTCTGAATGTTATTTACATATTTAACAACATCAGGAAGACCATTTGTGAAGTTTACTTCTAAGCTTTCATCTTCTGCATCAGCCCAAGAAGCTGGAACTTTAATTTCAACAACGCCTTCAACACCACGATCAATTGCTGTATGGTTCATCTTAACAACGTCGTCACCCTTCTTAGAGTAAGAAGCAGTAGCAGCATCTTTCATGTACTTAACAGCATCTTCGATAGGAATGATATTAGCTAATTTAAAGAAAGCAGCTTGAAGGATTGTATTGATACGTCCACCAAGACCTACTTCTTTACCAATCTTGATACCATCGATTGTGTAGAATTTGATGTTATGTTTTGCCATGTAGCGTTTTACTTGGCCTGGTAAATGTTGTTCAATTTCTTCCATGTTCCAAGAACAGTTAAGAAGGAAAGTACCACCATCTTTTAAGTCTTGAACCATGTTATATTTTCTAATATAAGCAGGCATGTGACATGCTACGAAGTTAGCTTTATTAATAAGGTAAGTAGACTTAATTGGGTTGTCACCAAAACGTAAGTGGGAGATAGTTACACCACCAGATTTTTTGGAGTCATAATCAAAGTAAGCTTGAGCATACTTATTTGTATGATCACCGATGATCTTAATGGAGTTCTTATTAGCACCTACAGTACCATCTGCACCAAGACCCCAGAATTTACAAGAAGTTGTTCCCTTGTCTGCTGTATCTGGGTTTTCTTTGATTTCAAGTGATAAGTTAGTAACATCATCAACAATACCGATAGTAAATTTCTTTCTATCAACATTTCTGTATACAGAAAGAATTTGAGCTGGTGTAGTATCCTTAGAACCTAATCCGTAACGACCAGATAATACTGGAAGATTTCCAAACTTAGTATCTTTGATAGCTGCAACTACATCTAAGTAAAGAGGCTCGCCAAGTGCACCAGGCTCTTTAGTTCTATCAAGAACAGTGATTCTCTTAACAGAATCAGGGAATGCTTCTAATAAATGTTTAGCGGAGAATGGTCTGTAAAGACGAACTTTGATAAGACCTACTTTTTCGCCATTAGCAAGCATATAATCTATTGTTTCTTCAATTGTGTCACATACAGAACCCATAGCTACGATAACGTGTTCTGCATCTGGAGCACCATAGTAGTTAAATAATTTATAATCTGTACCGATTTTAGCATTAACCTTATCCATGTACTCTTGAGCTAACTCAGGAATTGCATCATAATAAGGATTGCTTGCTTCTCTTGCCTGGAAGAAAACATCAGGGTTTTGAGCTGTACCTCTTTGAACTGGGTGTTCAGGATTTAATGCTCTCTTACGGAATGCATCAACAGCATCCATATCTGTCATTTCTTTAAGATCTTCATAATCCCAGATTTCGATTTTTTGAATTTCGTGAGAAGTTCTAAAACCATCGAAGAAATGAACAAATGGAACACGTCCTTTGATTGCTGTTAAGTGTGCAACAGCACCTAAGTCCATAGTTTCTTGTACATTACCTGAACAAAGCATTGCAAAACCAGTTTGGCGACATGCGTAAACGTCTGAATGGTCACCAAAGATAGATAAAGCATGGCTTGCTAAAGCACGAGCTGATACGTTAATAACACCTGGTAATAATTCACCAGCGATTTTATACATATTAGGGATCATTAATAATAATCCTTGAGATGCAGTATAGGTAGCTGTTAAAGCACCTGCCTGTAAAGATCCGTGTACGGCACCTGCAGCACCTGCTTCAGATTGCATTTCGGATAATATAACCTCGTGTCCGAAGATATTCTTTCTTCCTTGAGTTGCCCACATGTCAGTGTAGTCAGCCATAGGGGAAGAAGGTGTAATAGGATAGATTGCTGCTACGTCTGTAAACGCGTATGACACGTGTGCTGCAGCAGTATTGCCATCCATGGTTTTCATTTTTCTAGCCATGATAACTTTTCCTCCTTATGATAACTGAAAAGGATTGTCCTTTTCCTTGTATTAAGTGTTGCTTAAGCGCACAAGTACTATATAAGCAAAACAGAATTCATTCATTAGAAAATATAATATACATGCAAATATAATTGCGCCTGTTTTGCTTATAAGATACTTGACACAACTTAAGCGAGTATGATAGACATACTACAATAAAGAGTATCACTAATCGATTAATTAGTAAAGGGCTAAATGATAATATTATGCAATTTTGTTAGTTTTTTGAGCTTTATTAATAGGAAAGAACAATTTTATGATTAAAAATTTCACAAAAAAAAGAAAAATCTTACTTTTGGATAGGATGCATGAAATAATAAAAAAGTCATATATTATTATAAATCTTCTGAGATATATAATACCTTTTGTTGACAAGATGTAGTTGATACGATATAATACCTTGAATATGAACGAAGTTATATAATTGCTTAGAAGAATTGACTGCAAGTGTTTTTGATATATTAAATTCTTCTTTATTAAGGAAGAAATCAATGCAAAAGCACTGAATGGTTTACAAGAGAATGATGTTGTGTGGAGGAAGGGTATTTCAATGGCAGAAAAGAAAAATATTTTGACCTATGAAGGACTTAGGCAGTTAGAGGAAGAATTACAAGAGCTAAAAGTTAATAAACGAAAACAGGTAGCAGAGAAGATAAAAGAAGCAAGGGAGCAAGGCGATTTATCTGAAAATGCTGAATATGACGCAGCCAAAGATGAGCAAAGAGATATTGAAGCAAGAATTGAAGAAATCGATAAGATATTAAAGAACGCAGAAGTAGTAGTAGAAGACGAAGTAGACGTTGATGCTATTAATATTGGCTGTATGGTTCGTATCTTAGATATGGAATATAATGATGAACTTGAGTATAAAATTGTAGGATCCACTGAGGCAAATAGTCTTAAGGGAAAAATCTCAAATGAGTCACCAGTAGGAAAAGCACTTATGGGAGCTAGAAAAGGAGATATTATCTCTGTCGATACTCATTCAGGTGTGATTCAATATAAAATTCTTGAAATTCAAAGATCTAATTAATCACAGAATATTTTAATGGCGGCCTCAGATGCAGAAATGCAACTTGGTCGCTATATTAAAATTAATAGGTTTTTACCGAGTTAAAATATAGAAAAAGAGAGGAATGAATCCCGTGGCAGAAGAAAAGAAGAATGAGCAAAACGCTCAACCAGAAGTTAATGTAAATGAATTAATCAAGGTGAAGAGACAGAAGTTAGCGGATTTACAGGCTGCAAATAAAGACCCATTTCAAATCATGAAGTATGATGTAACAAATCATACAAAGGATATAAAAGATAACTTTGAAGAATTTGAAGGAAAAGTTGTTTCCATTGCTGGTCGTATCATGAGCAAACGTGTAATGGGTAAGGCTTCCTTTATGAATGTTCAGGACAAGTTAGGTAATATACAATCTTATGTTCAACGTGATGTCCTTGGAGAAGAACCTTATAAAGATTTTAAGAAGTATGATATCGGTGATATTGTAGGTGTAAAGGGTGAAGTATTTAAGACTCATGCAGGTGAAATATCTGTAAGAGCAAGTGAAATCACACTTTTATCTAAGTGTCTACAAGTATTACCTGAAAAATATCATGGTCTTACAGATACAGATACAAGATATCGTCAAAGATATGTAGATTTAATGATGAACCCAGAGGTTCGTGATACATTTATTAAACGTTCTATGATTATTCGTGAAATCCGTAATTTCCTTGATGGTAGAGATTTTATCGAAGTAGAAACTCCTGTTCTTACAAAAAATGCAGGTGGTGCAGCAGCTAGACCATTTATGACTCATCATAACTCTCTTGATGAAGACCTTAATTTAAGAATTTCACTTGAATTATACTTAAAGAGATTAATTGTAGGTGGATTAGAAAGAGTTTATGAAATTGGACGAGTATTCCGTAATGAAGGTTTATCTGTTCGTCATAACCCAGAATTCACATTATTAGAGTTATATCAGGCATACACAGATTATCATGGTATGATGGATTTAACAGAAGATTTATTTAGAACGGTAGCTAAGAATGTACTTGGTACAACTGTAATTTCCTATGATGGTGTTGAAATTGATTTAGGAAAACCATTTGAAAGAATTACTATGCTTGATGCGGTTAAGAAGTATGCAAATGTAGACTTTAATGAGATTAAATCTGATGAAGAAGCAAAGGCAATTGCAAAAGAACATCACATTGCATTTGAAGATAGACACAAAAAAGGTGATATTTTAAATCTATTCTTCGAAGAATATGTAGAAGAAAATCTTGTTCAACCAACATTTGTATTAGACCATCCAGTGGAGATTTCCCCACTTACTAAGAAAAAGCCAGAAAATCCAGATTATACAGAACGTTTTGAACTCTTTGTAACAAAGAGAGAAATGGCAAATGCTTACTCTGAGTTAAATGACCCAATTGATCAAAGAGAACGTTTTGTTGCTCAAGAAGCATTAAAAGCAGCTGGTGATGAAGAAGCGAATTCTATGGATGAAGATTTCTTAAATGCGTTAGCGTATGGTATGCCACCAACAGGCGGTATCGGAATTGGTATTGACCGTTTTGTAATGTTATTAACTGACTCAGCTGCAATACGTGATGTACTTTTATTCCCAACGATGAAAACGTTAAACTAAAGTATAGTCATAAGTCAATATAAAGGGGAATGTTGCAAAATAGTTAATCTCCATGTGCTATTTTGTAACACTCCCTTTTTTGGTTTGGTTATAAAATTTAGTTTATAAAAATTATAGTTATAAAATAGAAGTATGACTTTACAAGGATTCATCCTTGTTTCGACAATTATACAATTGATAGTATATTATAATGTAGATGATAGAAGATAGATAAGGATAGGAAATATGAAGAAATATTTATATGCGTTATTGTGCCTTCTTTTTGTATCATTTGCTATTACGGGCTGTGACGTAATTGACATTGATAGTTTTTTTGTGTCCAGCGAACTTACCAATGACAATAGCACTAATGATGATGCAAATTTGAAAGTACATTTTATTGATGTGGGCCAGGCGGATTGTATTTTAATTGAATCCAGTAATCAGTATATGTTAGTGGATGCAGGAAATAATGCCGATGAAGAGTTGATTATATCTTATTTAAATAATTTAGGGATAAAGAGATTAGAGTATGTAATAGGAACCCATCCCCATGAGGATCATATAGGTTCATTAGATGCTGTGATTAGAAATTATGAAATAGGAAAAGTTATTTTACCAGAAAAAGAGCATACAACTAAAACTTTTGAAAATGTTTTGGATGCAATTGAAGAAAAAAACTTAAAAATAACAAAACCTAAAGTCGGTGATAAATACGAGATAGGAGATGCATCTTTTGTTATTATAGCTCCAAATAACGATTATGGAGATGAGTTAAATAATTGGTCTGTTGGTATTAAGTTAACCTTAGAAGATACTTCCTTTGTCATGTGTGGAGATGCAGAAAAAGAGGCTGAAGAAGATATTTTATCCAATGGAATTGACCTAAAAGCAGATGTGCTAAAATTAGGTCATCATGGAAGTAGAACCTCTTCCTCAAAAGATTTCGTTGATGCGGTAGATCCAAGCTACATAGTCATTACATGTGGAGCCGATAATTCATATGGACATCCTCATAAGGAGACAATGAAGTGGTTGAAAAAAAGAGGAATACCGTTTTTTAGAACGGATAAGCAAGGAACGATTATTGCAACGTCTGATGGCGATGAAATAACATGGAACGTAGAACCAAGTAATTCCTACGAAGCGGGAAATAGGTAATAGAAAAAATTACTAAGAAAGGGTACTGTAACTGTGATAGATTATATCTCAGTTACAAAGGTGTTAGCAGAATGAAGGTTATTATTGATCGATTTGAAGGGGCCATTGCAATTTGTGAAGATGAAACTAAGAATATGATTTCAATACCCAAATACAAATTGCCTCTAGAGGTAAAAGAAGGAGATTGTATTATCGAAGAAAATGGTTTTTTGCGAATTGATAATGAAGCAACGAAAGAAAGAAAAAGTAATATGAAGGATCGAATGAGCCGTCTTTTTGAATAATGCACCCTTAATATTTAATAAGTCAAAAGTATTACGGAATTCTTAAATATTAAAAATTACTCGAAATTGTAGGGGTGCTATGATATAATAATTACGATAGATTACTTTTAATAAGGAAAAGTATAAGTAATTTATCATCCTGTCGGTAATATGATATATTTTATTTGGATAGGAATATATGATGTAAAAGTTGTAAAGAATTATTTAATAAATGTACATAGTTCACATTTAACAGCTTTTACGATTGGAGGTATTCAATGCTAAATAACAGAAAAATCAGGCTTATGACTAAACTTGCCTTATACGAAGAGAAAGAAGGCAAAGAGGACATTAGCCTAAGTAAATATTACAAAACAGATTTTGTTAGATTAGAAATTTTAAAAACGATTATTGCTATAACGTTTGGATATTTACTTATTTTAATTATGACAGCAGTCTATTTTTCGGAAAAATTAATTGAAGAAGCGGTAGTTCTTGATTACAAAAGCATGGGTATGAGGATTTTAGGAATTTATATCATGTTACTTACAATTTATATTGTTGGAACATTGATAGGATATTCTTTTAAGTACACAAACTCTCGTAAAAAACTATCCAAATATTTTAAAATGTTAAAACGTCTTCGTATTATTTATAAAGAGGAAGACGGACTGAATGATTCTGATATTTCAGAGGAGGACGAATAGAAATGATGACCTTATTAGAATTTCGAGCGAGGGTTCGGGCTCTTTATCAAAAGTTTTCAATGTATATTGATCCAATGGTAAAGTTCTTAGTTGCACTTCTTGTATTTACAATGATTAATACATCAATAGGATATGAAGAAAAGTTAACAAAAGCACCTATTTTGTTACTTTTATCACTTCTATGTGCATTTACCCCATCTTCCATATTAGTTTTGGTTGCAATGTTTGTATCAATCGCACATGTTTACAAAGCATCAATGATACTTGCTATATTAGTTGTATTAATCTTTTTAGTATTATATTGCTTCTTTTTAAGATACACACCAAAGTATGGATATGTAGTTTTGGCAGTGCCTATTTTGTTCCCACTTCATCTTCCATATGCGGTACCAATTTTACTTGGATTAATTGCAAATCCAATTACAATTTTACCAACATCTTGTGGTGTAATCGTATATTTTATCTTCCACGTAATTAAAGAGGAAGCTATTTCTCAAACAGCGATATCACTAGATGATACGCTAGTACTTTATCAAAGAGTATTAGAAAAACTTGTTGGGAACAAGCAAATGTTTATGACAATTATTATGTTTGCTCTAATCATTGGCGTTGTTTATATTGTACGTAGATTAAAAATCGAATATGCATATGAGATTGCAATTGGTGCAGGTGCTGTAACTTCTATCTTAGGATTTTTAATTGTGGATTTACGACTTGACATCTCTAAGCAGATTGGTACAATGGTCTTAGGAACAATTTTTTCCGCAATTATCGTTGTAATTATACAATTTTTCAGAAGAGTTTTAGATTATACTGCGGTAGAGAATGTACAATTTGAAGATGATGATTATTATTACTATGTAAAAGCCGTTCCTAAAATTAATGTTAGTGTTCCTCAAATTAAAGTAAAGCGTATTAGCGCACCAAAGGGAGCAGCATCTGATGATGTAGATTCTATGTTTGAGGATACGATTTCAGATATTGATAAATCAAGAGAAATTAATCGAAAGATATTAGAGCGTAGTTCTAATGATGAGAGAAGTCAAAGTGGAATTACTGCTAGAAGATATGAACAGGATAATAAAGAGTAGCTATTAGACACAATAAGGGTAGGGAATGAGAGAGCATGGATACGATTATAACATTTTTTCAGGACTTTTTGGTCCGGTTATCATTACCACAATTAAAAATTACGGATATTATTGAAATTATAATTATTGCTTCTATAATATACCATATTATAAAGTGGGTGAAATCGACTAGAGCTTGGTCATTAATGCGTGGTCTGGCAATCCTTCTCCTTTTTTGGATTTTAGCTTCGATGTTCCATTTTAACGCGATAATTTGGATATTTGTAAAAACGATTAATGTTGGAATTATAGCCATTATTATTGTGTTTCAACCGGAATTTAGGAAAGCATTAGAACAACTTGGCCAGAAGAATATCATGTCTCCATTATATTCTTTTGGCGAATCTAAGGAAAAAGAAGAACGTTTCTCAGAACATACAGTGAATGAGTTAATACGTGCTACTTTTGAATTAGCAAAAACCAAAACAGGTGCTTTGATGGTAATTGAACAAGACGTTACCCTCAGAGAATATGAGCAAACAGGAATTAACATTGATGCAGAAATAAGCAGTCAACTTTTAATTAATATATTTGAGCATAATACTCCACTACATGATGGAGCAGTTATTATTCGAGGAAATCGAATTACATCAGCTACTTGTTATTTACCGCTTTCAGACAATATGACTTTAAGCAAAGATTTAGGAACAAGGCATCGAGCTGGTGTTGGAATCAGTGAAGTTACGGATAGTTTAACAATTATTGTGTCCGAGCAAACTGGTAAAGTTTCAATCGCTAAGAATGGAGAATTAATTCGTAATTTAGATAGTGATTATTTAAGAGCTAAGTTGACCGAGGTACAAAAACGAACAGCGGGTGAAGTCAAAAAGATAAAGTTATGGAAGGGAAAGCGAAAGAATGAAACAGGTGTTAACTAGAAATGTCGGTTTGAAAATTCTATCTCTTTTTTTGGCAGTGTTATTGTGGGTAATCATAATGAACATTGATGATCCTTACATAACAAAGACAATTGACGATATTCCTGTTAATATTTTAAATGAGAATGCGGTAGAAGAAAATAATAAGATGTATGAGATAGATTCAGGGGATACCGCTACAATTAAAGTCAAGGGAAAGCGATCAATTATCGATGGTCTTAAGGCAGATGATTTCAAAGCTATTGCGGATTTTAAACAAATGTCCATGACATATGCGGTACCAATTCAAATATCAGTGAAAGAATCTAGTAGAGTTTCAGAAAGTGACATTGAAATTTTGAGGCAGACAGAAATGATGACGTTATCATTAGAGGATGCAGATGCTCAAACTTATCGAATTAACGTAAAGACAATTGGAGAAGTACCAGAAGGATATTATGTTGCAGAAACAGTTGCAACACCAAATTTAATAGAAATCAGTGGATCCAAAAAACAAATATCGAAAATTAAAGAAGTCACTGTTGAAGTTGATGTTCAAAATAGAACCGAGTCCTTTGAATATTCTGCAAAACCAGTCGCTTATAATGAGAATGGATATGCTGTAGAATCTCCAAAGTTAACTTTTGAAACAGACGAGGTGCTGGTAGAAGTTAAAATATTACCAACAAAAGAAATAACATTGCAAGTTGAGCAAGAAGGAAATCCGTACTATGGATATGAATGCTCAAGTATTGCATGGCAGCCAAAGACAATAACGATTGCCGGAGAAATAGAGGACTTAAAGAATATTTATATATTAAAAATTCCTTTTGATGTTGAAGGTAAGAAAGAAACAATAAATACGGATGTAAGTATTGAAGATTACTTAGATGATAAGTATATATTAGTAGATGAGAATAAGAGTGTTGCGGTTACTGCAAAAATTGAGAAACTTGATAGTAAGGATGTAATGGTTCGTGCAGTAGATATCAATGTTAGGAATCTCTCCAATGAATATGAAGTATTATTTGTAACAAAAGGAACGATAACATTACGAGTTATGGGATTAGCAGATAAATTAGATCATATTATTGGAAGAGACTTAGAGCCGTACATTGATTTGGATGGTTACTCAGTAGGAACACATTATGTCTCTGTAAAATCGGATGTAAATACAGATATTTCTGTAAGGCCCACAACCATTGGTATAGAAATTATTGAAAAGAGTTTAGATTAGTAACTATAGTATGGATAAAAAAATAATATCGTCAAAGATGACATGTGTAACGACCGCAAATGAGTATGCATAATTGCAGCCTATCTGCGGTCGATACATTAAGGAGGAATAGTTATGGTTAGCGCTAAGGTTGTTGTTATTAATGAAGTCGGGCTACATTTAAGACCAGCAGGATATTTATGCAAGTTGGCAATGAATTATCCATGTAAGATTGAGTTACGTATAGACAATCGAACCGTGAATGCCAAGAGTGTTCTAGGGGTATTATCTGCTTGTGTTAAGAATGGCGATGAGATAGAAATTATTTGTGATGGTGAAAAAGAGGAAGAGGCATTGCGTGTATTAATAGATGCAGTAGCCTCTGATTTTGTAGAAAGTGTTAATAATGTAAAACAAAATAATTAAAAGTTGTTGAAATATTTAAATGACATCTGATGAAACAATTGATATAATAGTCCAGTCTATAGGAACCATTAAGAGGTTCTTATAGTAAAGAAGTGTGCTATAAAGCACCATTGATTGGAAGTAAAAACACTTCTAATCAATTATAATAGGAGCGTAAAACAGTTCCTATAATCAGATGCTGGTGCGTAAAGAGCGCCATTGATTCGAAGTTAAGAATACTTCGAATCAGGATAAGAGAAAAAAGGAGTTGATGCGTATTAGATAAAGGAGATAAAGCTTGTTTGGTTTCTATCATATAAAAATGATATATTGTGAAGAAACTATAAATTTGTAACATACTGTTTTATAATAAAAAAAATGGATAAGATTATTAATATATCTTATTAAATGGAGAGAACATTGAAAAAAGCAATTGATAATTTTAAAAAATATAGATTTCTATTAGTTGAATTAGTAAAGAAAGATATAAAACTTAAATATAGAAGTTCCGTCTTAGGATTATTATGGACTCTTTTAGAGCCATTATTAACAATGATAGTTTTAACATTGATTTTTGAAAACTTTCGTGGAAATGATAAGATTGTAAAATTCCCAATCTATGTTTTATGTGGACGTCTTATGTATTCTTATTTTTCAAATGGCACAAAATTAGCACTTAAGTCTATTAGACGTAATAGTAGTATGATCCGTAAGGTTTATGTACCGAAATATATGTACCCATTATCCTCATCTTTATCAGGATTTGTTACATTTTTAATATCATTGATTGTATTAGTAGGTGTGGCAGCAGTTCTAGATTTACATCCTACAATTTATATGTTGCAAGCAATTTTCCCACTTCTTACAATCTTTATAATGACAACAGGACTTGGATTTATCCTAGCAACCCTTGATGTGTTTTTTAGAGATGCAGAGTACTTATGGGGAGTTATTTTAATGTTAATTATGTATATGTCAGCTATTTTCTTTGATGGAGCTGATTTTATTGCACGTAATGTAAATGGCTGGATTGTAAAATTTAATCCGCTTTATTGTGTTATTGCTAATTTTAGAAATGCTATCTATGGAAGACCTATGAATGTTAAATATTTTATTTATTCAGCAGGATTTAGTGTAGTGATGTTAGTAATAGGTGTGATTATGTTTTATAGAAAACAAGACAAATTTGTGCTCTATATTTAGCATTCTAAATGGAGGAATAGTGTGAACGATATAGTTTTAAAAGTAGATAATGTAAGTGTAAAGTTTCATTTAACAAAAGAAAAGGTAGATAGTTTAAAAGAATACATGATTAAAAAGGTTCGTCACGAGCTTCGTTTTCAGGAGTTTTGGGCACTTAGAGATGTTTCTTTTAACCTAAGAAGAGGAGAAAGACTTGGTATCTTAGGTCTGAATGGTGCTGGTAAAAGTACTCTTTTAAAGGTGATTGCTGGTGTATTAAAATCCACCGAAGGAAAAGTGACAACAAAGGGAAAGATTGTACCTTTACTAGAATTAGGTGCCGGTTTTGATAAGCAATATACAGGTGCTGAAAATATTTATTTATACGGTGCGGTACTTGGTTATCCTAAAAGCTTTATTAAAGAAAAGTTTGATGAGATTGTAGAGTTTTCTGAATTAGGAGATTTTATTCATGTACCAATTAAGAATTACTCTTCTGGTATGCGTGCTAGATTAGGTTTTTCTATCGCAACAGTAGTTGAACCAGAGATTTTAATACTGGATGAAGTATTATCTGTTGGTGATGCTAAATTCCGAAAAAAGAGTGAAAAGAAGATTAAAGATATGTTTGACAAAGGGATTACTGTATTATTTGTATCCCATTCCTTAGCGCAAGTAAGATCTCTATGTGATCGCGCAATCATTCTAGAAAAAGGGCGTTTAATTGCACAGGGTGAAGCACAAACAATCTGTGATATGTACGAAGAAAAAATTAAGAAGTAGGGGTTATCATGGGCGCAATAAAAAGGGAAACAAAACGTAAATTGTTAAGTCTAATTCATGATGCACAGGCAAGAGTTGATAAGATTAAAGTCAACGGATTACTTAAGAATTATAGTACAAATGTAATCAAAAATGAAAAGCCGTTACAAGTAAAATCTATTGTGTTTATTATTACACGAATGGTTCGATTTCACGGTGGACAAACATCTATTTTACGTTTAGGAACAGAATTATCGAAGCTTGGATATAACGTCGGTTATGCTGTTTATAAAGCTCAAACAAAGGAAGAAATGGAGCTGTGTGCAAGGAGCAATTTAGAAAGTTTCCAAGGAAAATTATATACGATGTATGATTTAGATGATCTTAAGAATATTTTAAATCCTGATGTCGTAATTGCTACTTCATGGGATACGGTATCCTTTGCTAAACAGTTTAGGTCGTATCGTATGTATTTTGTACAAGATTATGAGCCGTACTTTTATCCATTTGGAGAACAGTTTTTACTAGCCAAAAAAACATATGAGCAAGGATTACATATGGTGAGTCTAGGTAGCTGGAATAAAATGATGATTGAAACGAATTGTTCGCCAGTTTCTCCAATTGATGTAGTGGAATTTCCATATGAGAAAAAAGAATATCCTTTGAAAAACAGACAATATGAAGATTACAAATCAAAAAAACAATTTGTGATCGCTGTATATTTAAAATATTATGGAAAGAGACTTCCTTGTATTTTACAGTACATGCTTACTGAAGTTCAGAATATGTTTGCAAAAGATGGTATCACACTGGATGTTCAATACTATGGTGAAGCAAAGAGTTTTAAAGCAAAAGGCGGAAAAAATCTAGGAATGCTTAATAAAAAGGAATTATTAGAGCTTTATCAAAGAGCTGATTTTGGTATTGTAGCATCCATGAGCAATGTATCTTTAGTTCCTTATGAAATGTTAGCAACTGGATTGCCATTGATTGAATTTAAAGACGGAACATTTGATTACTTTTTCCCTGATAATTGCGCTGCGTTAGTGGATATTTCACCCAATGATTTATATATAAAAATGAAAGAATGCATCCAGAATCCCGAAATAATGCGTATTCGACAAGAGAATGCGAATGCATATTTAAAAACCTTAAGCTGGGAAAAAACAGGAAAAGAATTCAGTCAAATTTTAAAAAGATTAATATAAGATATTACTAGGGCTTATGATATTGCAAAATAATAACGGAGGAAATGCTGCTTATTATTTTGCAATGTACTCCCTTGGAGGCAAGTTATGCGTGAAATAGTAAAAAGGTTAACACCTAAGCCATTCATATATCTTTACCAAAAACTTAGATATGCATGGATTGTTGCTTTTTTTTATTTGTTTCGGGTATTTCCCATCAATAAAAGAAAAGTAGTGATTTGTAATGTCTGGGGATTTGGGGACAATGCGAAATATGTAACAGAAGAGCTCGTAAGAAGGCAATTGTCTTATGAGCTTGTTTTCATAACAAATCAACCAGCAAAAGCAAAACAAATACCAGGAGTTCGATTTTTAAAAACGAATTCATTAGCGGCGATAAAAGCACTGGTTACAGCAAAAGTTTGGGTGGAGAGCAATCGAAAAGAGGCATTTACGAGAAAGCGAAAAGGTCAATATTATATACAACTGTGGCATGGAGGCTTACCTTTAAAGAAGATAGAAGGCGATTGTGCTGAATTTCTTGGTGAGACTTATATAAAGCGAGCAAAGCGGGATTCCGAAATTACAGATTTGTATGTATCGAATGGTACATTTTGTACAGAAATGTATCGACGAGCTTTCTGGTTTATGGGGCCAATATTAGAATGCGGAACCCCTCGTAATGATATATTGATTAATGAAGATTTGAACCTTAAAGATAAAACAAAAGAGGCATTAGGAATAAAGAAAGAGAGAAAAATCGCTCTGTATGCACCAACATATCGTGGTGAGGAAGAGAATTATTCTTACTCATTTGATTTTTTAGAATTGAAAAAATCATTAGAAAAGCACTTCGGTGGTGAGTGGGTTATTATAGTACGATTGCATCCATTAGTAGCAAGTCATAGTCATGATTTTACGTACAATGAGACGATTGTAAATGGAAGTAACTATCCAGATATGTATGAGCTTATGCAAGCTAGTGATGTACTTATTACGGACTATTCTAACACAATGTTTGAGTTTGGAATGATGAATCGTCCTGTGTTTTTATATATAAATGACGTGAATCAATATACCTTACAAAGAGGTTTGTATTTTAACATTGATGAACTTCCGTTTCTAGCAGCAAAGAATGAAAAGTATTTATTTAAAAATATCGAAGGATTTATGAAAGAAGAGTATCTTGAGAAACTACATGAATTCTTTCATAAGGTTGCACTTATAGAAACAGGAAAAGCATCTGAAATGGTAGTTGAAAAAATTGAGAAAGTCATTGAAGGCTAAATAATTGCTATATAGCGAATGTTGGTGTGTGAATAGTAAAGTTTTCACACACCAACATTCGTTATAGAACCTAAATATTAATTTTCAATCGTCTTTTTAACACAAAATAATAGAGGCTGATGGTTAAGTACTTCCTATCAAGTAACTAGGAAAATTTTAATCATCAGCCTCTTTAATATCAAGTAGTAATAAATCTCTTCTTTTTATTAAGGCATTAAATTATTAAAAAGGTCATTTAGGTTATTGAATAAATCAGATTCTGGATTGGAAGAATCGCTATTTGGGTTTTCCGTTTCTGGGTTTTGACCTTGTTCTGGATTCTGGCTAGTATCATTATTATTGTTTGAGCCATTATTATTCTTTGGATCAACATTGTTTTGTGAACCACTATTATTCTGTGAATTACCATTGTTTTGTGATTCGCCATTGTTTTGTGCATCTTCATTCGGTGAAGATTGGGTACTACCATTTGTAGTAGTATCTGTAGTAGGGGCCTGTTGTAGTACTACATCCACACTATGCTCTTCATATACACCATCTTTAATGCGTTGGTAAGTGACAGTTACCGTAGTTCCATATCGATAAGAATTCACTAGTTCTTGTAATTGTTTCGCAGAAGAGATTTTGACGTCATTAACAGCAGTAATGATATCACCTTGTAAAAGTCCTGCTTTCTTAGCTGCGCCATCTTCTACAACAGAACTAACATATGCACCTTCAGGCCAATTGAAAGATTCAATAACATCACTACTTAAATCTCTAATTTGAATTCCAAGATAGCCTTTTTCTTCATCTTTTAATATCTCGCGATCTTTTAATTCATTTACAATAGGAAGTGCATTACTGATAGGAATTGCGTATCCAATACCTTCTACATCGGTATTTGCAAGTTTTGCTGAATTAATGCCGATAACTTCACCATTCATATTAATTAAAGCGCCACCACTATTTCCTGGATTAATAGCTGCGTCTGTTTGAAGAACTGTCATCTTAGTTACAGAACCGTTACTATTGGAAACTGAAATTTCACGGTCCTTCGCACTGATATAACCAACGGTTACAGACTGACCATATCCAAGAGCATTACCAATAGCAACAACCATCTGTCCAACTTTGACAGAGTCAGAATCACCTAAGCTTGCAACAGATATTTTATTTAGTGTATCTTCTGAAAGAGTTGTAATATCAACGGATACTACAGCTAAGTCTGCCTGAGAGTCACGTCCCTTGATTGTAGCTTCTGCAGTAGTATTATCGATAAAATTAATAATGATCTTTTTAGCATCTTCTACAACGTGATTATTTGTTGCAATTAACAGCTCTGAATCAGTTTTTCCAATAATGATACCGGAACCACCACCTTCAGATTCTTGTTGGTACTGCTGTCCCCATACATAATAAGAAGTATCAAATACACTAGAAATTGATACAGTAGCAGGCATTGTTTTCTCAACTAAATCAGAAACGTCTGAACTATTAATTTTTACGCCTTCTGATACTGTTGTTGTTGATAATGCATAGCCATTACTTGGTGAATCAAAATTTAGTTTTGAATTCTCTGAAAGTACATTGGAGTAATTCGATCTTGCTTCTGGATTAAAATAATAATAAACATGGTTAAAACCAATAAATGCTGCAGAAGCCACTACACCAAATAGAGCTGCTTTAGCTGTAAATGAACAAATACGTCTAAAGCCCTTGGAATGTTTCTTTTTTGGCTTTTCAGGCTCTGGATTGCTATAATTAAAATCTTGAGCATAAGTAAAGTTACTTTGATTATTAAAATTATTTGGATTACTAAAATGTTCACTGTATTGATTTGAATATGAATTATTGTTAAATGAGTTGGAACTAGAAGTATTTGCTTGATGATTCATAGTATCGTTGGTCGCGGCTTGTTCAGCCCAAAAACTATATTCTCTTTGGTTGGAGTTATTACCCTTTTCGTTTGATTGATTCGAAAAGTTATTATATTCATCTGACATAATTAAGTCTCCTTTCATAAGCATCTGTACTTAGCAGAATGTTTATATTAAGATTTAAGTAAAATTTATAAGATATTGTTAGTTTCAAATGTAAGTATAATTTCCTACTTACATAAACTTAATAATATTTTTCTTGCAAATTATTAAAAAATGTCTATAATAGTATTCTTGGTAAGAGGTTCATGTCTATGAACTTTAAGAATACTTATTTGATATCAATACTCTAACACAAGATTGTGTAGATAGTGTGAAAAAAAGTTTAAAAATTGATGAAACAGTGAATTATTTATTTAGATTCTATATTATAGGTAAGAAAAAATTAAGAAAAATTTCATTGTGGGAATAATTGTTATAATGTATGATATATAAGTAAGTAAGGCTTGTCCTGTGTGAGGGAAGGAGTAAGTAATGATTAAGGAAAATCAAAAAATATTTAATCGCTTGCACATTATTGTGGATGGGATTTTAATTATACTTTCATATATTTCAGCATTTTATATCCGATTTGGGGTATTATATCGTTTTTCATTTTTGACATTAGGGCCAAATGAACAATATTATAATATTGAAGTATATGTAAGATATTTATGGTATTTGGTACCGACCTATTTAGTTGTTTATTCATTTTGTAACTTATACAAACCAATAAGAGGTAATAATCGTTGGGTTGATTTATGGAATTTAATTAAGGCAAATTCTTTAGGTGCCTTATTTTTCATGTCCGTATTATTCGTTATGAAAGAGATTGATATTTCTAGAGCTATTTTAGTAATATTTTCAGTCTTAAATATCTTTCTAGCTATGGTATTTCGATATATGGTTTCTAGAGTATTAAACCAAATGAGAAAAAGAGGTTTAAATCAGAAGCATGTATTAATTGTAGGTTATTCCTATGCGGCAGAAAAATATATTGAACGTCTCTTAGCGAATCCGCAATGGGGATATCATATCTATGGTATCTTAGACGATACGATGGAAATTGGTACGATGTATAAAAAGGTGAAAGTCATTGGGACAACTGAAGAATTGGAAACAATACTTGCGAATAATGATTTAGATGAAATATCAGTAACACTAAGTATCAAAGAATATGCGAAACTAGAACATATCGTTGGTATTTGCGAAAAAGCTGGTGCACATACTAAGTTTGTACCAGATTATCATAATATAATTCCTACCATACCTTATATGGAGGACTTAGAGGGGTTACCAGTTATTAATATACGTAATGTACCTCTAAGTAATACATTAAATAAGATAGTAAAGCGAATTGTAGATATCTTTGGAGCAATCGTAGCGATTATACTATTTAGTATACCAATGATTATTGTGGCATTAATCATTAAGCTAACGTCTCCTGGGCCTATTATATATTCTCAAGTACGAGTTGGATTACACAATAAAAACTTTAAAATGTATAAATTCCGCTCCATGGAAGTGCAACCTGAGAGTAAGGAGAAAAAAGCTTGGACTACATCCAATGACCCTCGTGTAACAAAGATAGGGAGAATTATAAGAAAAACAAGTATTGATGAATTGCCGCAATTATTTAACGTCCTTATGGGTGATATGAGTTTGATTGGTCCTAGACCTGAAAGACCTTACTTCGTAGAAAAGTTTAAAGAAGAAATTCCACGTTATATGATTAAACACCAAGTGCGACCAGGTTTAACGGGTTGGGCACAAATTAATGGTTATCGTGGAGATACTTCAATAAGAAAGCGTATCGAATGTGATTTATATTACATTGAAAACTGGACATTAGGTCTTGATTTTAAAATATTATTTTTAACTTTCTTTAAGGGATTTATTAATAAAAATGCTTACTAATACTCTCTGTCATTAAGAAGTTTTTGGCTTCTTAGTGACAGAGTTTTTCATAGTTTGTTTATAAATTAAGAGAAAATTTATTTGATTCTTTTATATAACCGTTCTAAAATAAAATAATTACAATGAAAATAAGCTAATGTATGGTCTGTGGAGAAGGGATGGATAACCATGAATTTTAGGGAAAAAATAGCTAGAATGATGTATGGTAGATATGGTGTTGATACATTGTCAAGAGGAATGCTTTATGCTTCAATAGCAGTTCTTGTGATTAATTTGTTTTTTCGGAATCAAATTTTAAATGCAATATCTATGGTATTATTGTTGTTATGTTATATTAGAATGTTTTCGAGAAATTTTCCAAAACGTCAACAAGAAAATATAAAATTTACGAATCTATGTAATCGTGTGAAGTATCAGTTTTCTAAAATCAGCTACCGCGTGAAAGAAAGTAAGACACATCATATCTATAGTTGTCCAAAATGTAAACAAAAAATTAGAGTACCAAGAGGCAAAGGTAAAATCAGTATTCGTTGTCCAAAGTGTCAAAATGAATTTATTAAGCGAAGTTAAATAAAACTTATTTTAGTACACTTGCCCAATGAAACACCTTGCGTTATAATGGAAAATGTTAAATTAAAATACAATTACAAAAATAAAATCAGATAAATGAAGAACGCCTATAATAGAGTAGAAATAAATTAGGGAGGCAGGGTGCAGTATGAGTGAAGATAAAGATCGTAACGAAGATGTAAAGAATGAATACGAAGATATTTGTTATATATGTAGGAGACCAGAAAGTAGAGCAGGTAAGATGATTCATATACCAGGAAATATATGTATATGTTCTGATTGTATGCAAAAGACATTCGATTCAATGAATAAGAATGGTGGACCGTATGCAGATATGATGAATCTAAATCCAGCGCTTATGGGAATGTTACCACATGATATTCCACAAAGTCAAAAGATTAAGAAAAAGCAGCCAAAGGCAGCAAAGGAAACCCAAAAGATGCCAGAGTCAGTAGTGGATATTAAAAAAATATCAGCTCCGCATCTAATAAAGGCACAGCTTGATGAATTTGTAATTGGCCAAGACTATGCTAAAAAAGTAATATCAGTAGGTGTATACAACCATTACAAACGAGTAGCAAAGAATGAAGCAGATAATGTTGAAATTGAAAAGTCAAACATGCTTATGATTGGACCAACCGGTAGTGGTAAAACATATCTTGTAAAAACGTTAGCTAAGTTATTAAACGTACCACTTGCAATTACAGATGCAACATCATTAACAGAAGCCGGCTATATTGGAGATGATGTAGAAAGTGTTATTTCAAAATTATTAGCGGCAGCAGATAATGATGTTGAAAGAGCAGAGCATGGTATCGTATTTATTGATGAGATTGATAAAATAGCAAAGAAGAGAAATACAAATAGTCGTGATGTCAGTGGTGAATCCGTACAACAGGGACTATTAAAATTGTTAGAAGGTAGTGACGTTGAAGTACCTGTTGGTGCTACTAGTAAAAATGCTATGGTTCCGTTAACAACAGTAAGTACAAAAAACATTTTATTTATCTGTGGCGGGGCATTTCCTGAACTAGATAAAATTATAAAGCAACGTTTGAACAAACAGGCATCCATAGGATTTAATGCAGACTTAAAAGATAAATACGATAGCGATCCAAATCTTTTACAAAAAGTTAGTGTAGAAGATTTAAGAGAATTTGGTATGATACCAGAATTTCTAGGAAGACTTCCAATTATTTTTTCCTTAGAAAGTTTAACAAAGGATATGTTAATACGTATTCTATGTGAACCAAAGAATGCAATTATTAAACAATATAAAAAATTGCTTGACTATGATGAAGTTGAATTAATCTTTGATGATAGTGCCCTAGAAGCAATTGCTGAAAAAGCATTACAAAAGAAAACTGGTGCGCGAGCACTTAGAGCAATCATAGAAGAATTTATGTTAGACATTATGTATGAGATACCAAAAGATGAAAACATTGGTAGAGTAACAATTACGAAAGATTATATTGAGAAGAAGGGAGCACCTCTAATTGAGATGCGCGGTAGTAATAAAGTACCACGTATTGCGCAGGAGAATGCTTAATGAAGTACAAACAACGTAACCTATTGTATTATATTTGCGGAATAGAAGCGGTGATTTTAGTAATTTTGATACTAATTTCTAATAGCTTTAAGGCTTCTTCAAAAGACAAAGATGCGGTTCTTACCGTTTCTAGAGGAATCGAGTTAAAGACTCAGGAGCATCTTTATATAGAAGAAGATCAAATAGATGAAGAGAATCAAAGTACAAACGATGAAGAGAATCAAAGCACAAACGATGAAGAGACTGACAATCAAATAGATACTGATGATGAATCAGAGGAAGGCGTTACTGAAATTAATAATATTTCAGGCGACGTAGATTCATCAGAAGTAACTGGTATTGATCAGGAATATATCGATGCACTACAAACTGCTCAGGCAGGAGCACTATTACAGACAGACGGTGCAGTGGATATGATATACTATATGCAAACAGATAAACGTTGGGCAAATTCTTATTACGGTGGAACGGATACAATGGAAGTATATGCATGCGGACCAACATCCATGTCCATGGTGGTATCTAGTTTAACGGATATAAAGATTGACCCAGTGCAGATGGCAAATTGGGCATATCAAAACGGGTACTGGTATCCGAAGAGTGGTTCTCTTCATACGTTAATCCCAAATGCAGCAAAGGCCTTTGGACTTAATGTAGAGGGAGTAGAAAATACCCCAGAAGCAGCTGAAAAAATAAAGAGTGCGTTGCAGGAAGGGAAACTTGTAGTAACCTTAATGGGAAAAGGACAGTTTACTAAAACAGGACATTTTATCGTACTACGTGGGATAACAAAGGAAGGTAAAATACTTGTTGCTGATCCTGCTAGCAAGGAAAGGACAAACGAGTCTTGGGATATAGAGACCATTGTAAGTGAAGCAAAAGCGTGGGCGAATGCAAATGGTCCTTTTTGGGTGATTAGTGCAAATAAATAATGATGAGTGTAAGGTAGATGCCCTGTTGGAACGGGGCATCTATTTTTGCATATATTAGAAGTAATAATCTCTTTTAGGAAGAAAAATCTGTGAACAATACGGACAGAAATGAATGCAAGAATGCTATTTTATCCAATGAGTATGCTGACTTTTTCGTGGAACATGGTGCTTTGTTAGAGAGAATTAGAAGAGAGGTTGGACCGTTTTGTGAACAAGTGATCAATTACAAGTACTCGATAATTCATGTTCCAATTAGTCCTACCAGTAACTATGTAACGTATAACTATAGCAATGCGATGTTTCCAAAGGTATATGGTCTTATGGTAGCTAGTAACATTGAAGATATTGGAGTGGCTAGGTTAAGAAGGCTGCAATACCTAAATTTACTAGGAAGCGGGACTATTATAGGTTTTGTTGATACTGGTATTGATTATACCATGGATGTTTTTAAAAAAGCTGATAATACAACAAGAATTACTCATATATGGGATCAAACCATACAGGCAGGACCAATTCCTAGCGGATTTAATTATGGAACGGAATATCTAAGTGAGGATATCAATGGTGCTTTGCAATCAGAGAACCCATTTGATATTGTGCCAAGTACAGATACAGATGGTCATGGAAGCTTTATGGCAAGTATTGCAGCTGGTAATATAGATGAAAAACATGATTTTACTGGAGTTGCACCTTTAGCAGACATCATGGTGGTAAAGCTTAAACCAGCAAAAGAAAATTTAAGGGACTATTATTTTATAAGAGAAGGAGCTATTTGTTATCAAGAGACCGATATCGTTATGGGGATTAAATACCTGCTTGAAAAGTCATTTGAGGCGAGAAAGCCTATTGTTATCTGTCTTGGGGTTGGGACTAATTTAGGCGGACATGAGGGAGAGGGGATTTTAGATGAGTACCTTGGTTACGTTGAGAACTTATCTGGAATTTGTGTTGTTGTCCCAACAGGAAATGAGGCGAATTATAGTGGACATTATCGTGGGGAAGAAGCATCCATGGGAGAATATGACGATGTAGAAATACGTGTGGGAGAGGGTGAGAGAGGTTTTGCACTAGAGTTGTGGTCAAAGGCACCTAGTGTGTTTTCAATTGGGTTAACATCCCCTAGTGGAGAAGTAATTGAGAGGATACCAGCTAGGGTAGATAATAGTCAAACAATACGATTTATATTTGAGAGTACTGTGGTATATGTGGATTATCGCTTCTTAGAAATGAGAACGGGAGATGAACTGATTTTTATGAGGTTTGCTATGCCTACTCCAGGTATTTGGAGAATACGGGTTTACAAAGAATATACATTTAATAATTATTATGATTTATGGTTACCAATAAAAGAATTTATAGGGCAGGAAACATACTTTCTTAAACCAGACCCTAACATAACAATTACAGATCCAGGAAATGCAAGTACTCCAATCACTGTAGGAGCCTATGATCATGTAACCCATAGTATTTATTTAAACTCAGGAAGAGGATATACAAGAACTGGACGTATTAAGCCAGACATAGCAGCTCCAGGTGTAAATGTGTATGGTGCTTTACCAAATAATAGATTTGGAGTGCGAAGTGGAACGAGTATTGCAGCTGCACATGCAGCAGGAGCGGCCGCACTACTATTAGAGTGGGGAATTGTTAATGGAAATCGACCATCTATACACACACGTGAAATAAAAACATTATTCATCAAGGGAGCAACACGTACGAATATACAATATCCAAATAATGAATGGGGATATGGGGCACTTAATATCTTTGGAGCATTTGAAAGTTTACGAACTACATTATAATATTTTTAACCACTCAAACCCTCTTGTCTAATGGTTATTCCTCTTGTATAATTGATACAGTGTTATAGTTTAAACAATTTATAAGAGAATATAGATAGGAGGTTTTATATGGCAAAAGGTATTGTACCAGAGATTGATGGTAATTTAAGAAAGCATATGGTTCGTGTACCAGCAGCAATAAATCAAGTGAGTGGAATACGGATCTTTGGAAAGTTAATTCAATCCATTGTATTCTCAACAGATGTTGCAATAATAAGAAACTGCAATGCAAATGCGGTAATAGCAGTTTATCCATTTACTCCTCAACCCATTATTACACATTCAATTATTAGTTGCTCGGATGTACCTGTTTTTTGTGGAGTTGGCGGTGGAACCACAACAGGAAAACGTGTGATTGGACTAGCAGAGGATGCTGAATTTCAAGGTGCTATGGGGATTGTTTTAAATGCTCCGACTCCAAATGAAACAATTCGTAGACTTAGGGATAAGATTGATATTCCAATTGTAATAACTGTGATTTCAGAGCGTACAGATATTGAAGAACGTTTAAAGGCTGGAGCAGATATTCTTAATGTATCAGGAGCTTCTAACACAATTGAGATTGTGAAGAGTATAAGAAAGAAGTTTCCGAGTGTTCCAATTATTGCAACTGGAGGACCAACAGAAGAATCGATACTAAGAACAATTGAGGCTGGGGCAAACGCAATCACTTTTACCCCTCCAACAAGTGGAGAAATATTTAAAGGAATGATGAATAAGTATCGACAAGAAGAAGATATTTTATAAAGATATAGTTTTACCTACAATTAAGCATGTATAAGGATGATGATTATGCCACTTATTAATAAGTTGTTAAAGGTATTTCCAAAAAAACAAATTGATATAAAAGAGATTGAAAAGCCTGTAGTAGCACCGAAACTAAGCCAAGTTGAAACTTATATTAAAACGAATACGCCAAATGAAACAAAAGAGCAAGAGGCAAGTAATTTTAATGAGATGAATTTAGGTAACGAGCCAGAGTATGAAATAGTAGAACGTGAGATTCTACCTGAAAAAATTGTGTGCCCTGACTGTGGAGGAATTACCCTAGAAGGCTTAGAATACTGCGATAAATGTGGTGGAGAACTAGGCAGTTATTAGTAAGTCAAAATGAAATAGATTAATTTTAGTCTGTTTTCGTAGTCAATTTAATGTGATAACGCATTACTCCGAAATCATGTTGACAAATAAAAAAGTGAATAGTATTATATATCCAAGAATAAAGGCGTTCTGAAGATGAAATGTTAACTTTGACATCTTACATAACGCCTTAATTTATAGCTATGACGCTTTAACGGTTTACTGTGTGAGTGACATAGGGGGATGTGTTTTATTAAATGAAGAGGAAAAGAGGAGAAAACGATGAAAAAGAAATTGAAAAAATATGCTGGACTTGGTCTTGCGCTTACTCTTACATTGACAACACTTGTTGGTTGTGGAACCAAATCTGATAGCACTGGATCTAGTGGTAATGGTGTATTTAAAATTGGGGCGATTGGTCCTACAACTACGGGAACAGCAGTTTATGGTCAAGCAGTAAAGAATGGTGCACAATTAGCTGTTGACGAAATTAATAAAGCCGGCGGTGTAAACGGTGTGAAATTAGAATTGAATTTTCAGGATGATGAAAATGATCCAGAAAAATCTGTGAATGCATATAATACGCTAAAAGACTGGGGAATGCAGATGCTTTTAGGAACAGTAACTTCTACTCCATGTGTAGCTGTAGCTGCTGAGGCAGAAGTAGATAATATGTTTTTATTAACACCATCTGGATCTGCAGTAGAATGTATTGCAGGTGCAAATGCATTCCGTGTGTGTTTCTCAGACCCTGATCAAGGTTTGAAATCTGCACAGTACATAGGTGAACATAAGTTAGCAACAAAAGTAGCTGTTATTTATGATAGTTCTGATGTATATTCTTCTGGTGTTTATGAGAAATTTTTAAGTGAATCTAAAAATCAAGGAATTGAAGTTGTAGCAGCGGAAGCATTTACAGCAGATAGTAAAACAGATTTCTCTGTTCAGTTACAAAAGGCGAAGGAATCTGGTGCGGAATTAGTATTTCTTCCAATTTATTATACAGAAGCAGCACTCATTCTTACACAAGCAAATGGCATGGGATATGAACCAATGTTCTTTGGATGTGATGGACTTGACGGAATTTTAGCAGTAGAAAATTTTGATTTAGCACTTGCAGAAGACGTAATGTTATTAACTCCTTTCGCAGCAGATGCAGAAGATGAATTAACTAAGAATTTCGTTTCTGCGTTCAAGAATGCTTATAATGAAATTCCTAATCAGTTTGCAGCTGATGGATATGATGGTGTATATGCAATAAAAGCTGCTATTGAAAAAGCTGGCGTAACTCCAGATATGAGTGCTTCTGATATTTGTGATGCATTAAAGGTATCTATGACTGAAATAGAAATTGATGGTGTAACTGGTGAGAATATGACATGGACTGTAGATGGAGAGCCAAATAAAGCTCCAAAAGCTGTTAAAATCGTTGATGGCGCTTATACAGCAATGTAATATGAACGAATATGTTTAAACCCACGGAGGGTTGTCCAAATGGATAGCCCTCTTTTTTACATTATTAAAAGCAAGTTAACACGAGTAACTTTTCCAAAATGGAAAAATCTTGTTAACACTTTGCTTCTGTGCTATAATAGTGTGAAAACTTTACTTTAATAAAAAAGTGATGCAACGAAATTTACGTAACAATTGATGTGAGGTGTTGATATGAGTTTTATATCTTATTTAATTAATGGTATCAGCCTGGGCAGTGTTTATGCAATTATTGCACTTGGATATACAATGGTCTATGGTATAGCAAAAATGCTTAACTTTGCACATGGTGATGTCATCATGGTAGGGGGATTTGTTGTTTTTTCAACGGTGAGTACAATGGGATTACCACCAGTTCTTGGAATTATAATATCAGTTTGTGTTTGTACAATATTAGGTGTAACAGTGGAGCGTATCGCTTATAAGCCACTTAGACAAGCATCTAAACTAGCAGTATTAATTACTGCCATTGGTGTTAGTTATTTTCTACAAAATGTTGCATTACTTATCTATGGTGCAAATACAAAGGCATTTACTTCAGTAGTTACCTTAGCGCCTATTAAACTAGCAAATGGAGCTCTTACTATTTCTGGTGAAACAATTGTAACGGTTATTTCATGTATCGTAATTATGGTGGTATTAACTGCATTTATTAAATATTCTAAAATTGGTCGTGCAATGTTAGCGGTATCAGAGGATAAAGGAGCAGCTCAGTTAATGGGGGTTAATGTAAATAGCACAATTGCTATTACCTTTGCAATTGGTTCTGCACTTGCAGCAGTAGCGGGTGTGTTATTATGTTCTGCATATCCTTCCTTAACTCCTTATACTGGAGCAATGCCAGGTATTAAAGCATTCGTTGCTGCAGTATTTGGTGGCATTGGTTCCATTCCAGGAGCGTTTATCGGTGGTATTTTACTTGGTATTATTGAAATTCTTAGCAAAGCTTATATATCTTCACAGTTGGCAGATGCAATTGTATTTGCAGTATTAATTGTTGTGCTTTTGGTGAAACCTACTGGTATTTTAGGCAAGAATATTCAAGAGAAAGTGTAGGTATGAAGTATGGGCATGAAAACAATCAATATAAAAAAGATGAATAAGAAATTAAAAAGTAATCTAATTACATATGGAATGGTTTTAATCGCGTTTATAATTGTTCAAATTTTGATGTCTGCTGGCATGATGTCTAACTTGATGAAGGGTATTTTAGTGCCATTATGTATCTATGTAATATTAGCAATATCTCTAAATTTAACGGTTGGTATATTAGGTGAGTTAAGTTTAGGTCATGCTGGTTTTATGTGTGTTGGTGCTTTTGCAGGATCCGTTTTTTCAAAATGCATGAAAGATGTTATTCCAGTATCAGGAGTACGTTTTTTTCTAGCAATTTTAATTGGTGCCATCGTTGCTGCTATTTTTGGTATTTTAATCGGTATTCCAGTATTAAGATTAAAAGGAGATTACCTTGCAATCGTAACACTAGCGTTTGGTGAGATTATTAAGAATTTAATGAATGTAATCTATTTGGGTGTTGATAGTAAAGGTCTTCATTTCTCATTAAAAGATGCTGCTTCTTTAAATTTAGAGTCAGATGGACAGATCATAATAAAGGGAGCACAAGGAATTACTGGTACACCAAAGGATGCTACGTTTACTATCGGTATTATTTTAGTTTTAATTACATTGTTTATTGTTAACAACTTAATTAATTCTCGTTCTGGTAGAGCGATTATGTCAATTCGTGATAATCGTATAGCAGCAGAATCTGTAGGAATCAATATTACAAAATATAAGCTAATGGCATTTTCTATTTCTGCTTCCTTAGCAGGTGTTGCTGGAGTACTATATTCTCATAATCTTTCTACACTTACAGCTTCTCCAAAGAATTTTGGTTACAATATGTCAATTATGATTCTTGTATTTGTTGTACTTGGTGGAATTGGAAATATTCGTGGCTCCATTATAGCAGCGGTTATTTTAACATTATTACCAGAATTATTACGTGGTTTAAGTGAATATCGTATGCTTATTTATGCGATTGTTTTAATTGTTACAATGATAATAAGTAATAATCCAAAAGCTGTAGAATATCGCAACATGCTTTTTGGAAAGCTTAAAAGAGCAAAAAATCAAACGAAGGAGGCTAAGTAATTATGGCATTATTAGAGGTTAGAAACTTAGGAATTTCCTTCGGTGGACTTAGAGCTGTAGATGATTTTAGTGTTGAAATTAAAAAGGGACAATTATATGGTTTAATTGGGCCAAATGGTGCTGGAAAGACGACAATCTTTAATCTTTTGACTGGAGTTTATAAGCCAACCGATGGTAGAATCATTTTAGATGGGAAGGATATCGTTGGTATGAAAACGACAGATATTAACCTAGCAGGTATCGCAAGAACTTTCCAGAACATTCGTCTCTTTTCTAACTTAACAGTCCTTGAAAATGTAAGTGTTGGTTTACACAATCAATATTCCTATTCTGCAGCAACTGGTATTTTACGATTACCAAAATTCTTTAAGAAAGAAAAAGAGATTGAAGCTCGCGCTATGGAATTACTAAAAGTATTTGATTTAGAGAAAGAAGCAGATTTATTAGCGTCTAATTTACCATATGGTAAGCAAAGAAAATTAGAAATTGCAAGAGCATTGGCTACAAGCCCTAAGCTTTTACTTTTAGACGAACCGGCAGCAGGTATGAATCCAAATGAAACAATAGAACTTATGGAGACCATACGTTTTGTAAGAGATGAATTTGATATGACGATACTTTTAATTGAACATGATATGAAATTAGTATCTGGAATCTGTGAGGAATTAACGGTACTTAATTTTGGTAGAGTTTTAGCTCATGGTAAAACGAATGAAGTACTAAATAATCCTCAAGTAGTTACCGCATATCTTGGAGAATAGGAGGAAATGACAAATGGCAATGTTAGAAATAAATGATTTGAAAGTGTCTTATGGAATGATTCAAGCCATTAAAGGAATTTCCTTTGAAGTTAATGAAGGCGAAGTTATTGCACTCATTGGTGCAAATGGTGCTGGAAAAACTACTATTTTGCATACCATTACAGGTTTGGTTCCTGCAAAAGAAGGAAGCATTCTATTTGATGCAACGATGAAAAATGGAACAACAGAAAAAATTGATTTGAGAAAAACTCCGGCACATAAAATTGTTTCATATGGTATGGCCCATGTTCCAGAAGGAAGAAGAATCTTTGCAGAGTTATCGGTATACGATAATTTAATTATGGGTGCCTATACAAGAAATGATAAAAAAGAGATGGAAGATACTCTTAAAATGATATATAAGCGTTTCCCAAGATTACAGGAAAGAAAGAAACAAATTGCAGGTACCTTATCTGGTGGAGAGCAACAAATGTTAGCGATGGGGCGTGCTTTAATGTCACATCCAAAAATTTTATTATTAGATGAGCCTTCCATGGGATTGTCTCCTCTTTTTGTTTCTGAAATCTTTAATATCATTGAAGAGATTAGTAAAAGTGGAACAACAGTACTTTTAGTAGAGCAAAATGCGAAAAAGGCATTGTCCATTGCCAATCGTGCATACGTACTTGAAACAGGTAATATTGTATTACAAGGAGATGCAAAAGAATTAATGGATAATGATTCTGTAAAGAAAGCTTATTTGGGTGAGTAAACGATACAAATAATATATCAATTTAAATATAATAAGTAATTCTAAATTCGCACAAACACAAGACTTGATGTTTATGTAGAATTTATAATTGCAGAAAGAGGTTAGTATGAATAATTTTGTGATTACTATTGCAAGAGGATACGGAAGTGGCGGTAGAACCATTGGAAAGATGCTTGCAGAACGTTTAGGCGTTCATTATTATGACAGAGAATTGATGCGACTTGCCTCAGATGAGAGTGGAATTAATGAAGAGTTATTTGTAAAGGCAGATGAAAAGCTTAAGAAAAGTCTATTATTTCGAATTGCTAAAAAGACTTATAAAGGCGAATTAATCCCTCCAGACAGTGATGATTTTGTTTCAAATGACAATTTATTTCAGTATCAAGCGAAGGTAATTAAAGAAATTGCTGCAGCGGAATCTTGCGTTATCGTCGGAAGATGTGCAGACTATGTTCTTAAGGATTATGACAATGTTATTAAAATATTTGTCCATGCGCCATTTGAGGATTGCGTTGAGACATTAAAAGGGATGAGTTCTCTTTCTGAAGACGAGATTAAGAAAAAAATTACTTCAATCGATACTCATAGAGCAGAATATTATAAATATTACACCGGACGAGATTGGACAAATGCTGCAAATTATGATTTATGCCTTAATAGTAGTAAATTAGGATTCGAGAAATGTGTTGATATCGTAATTGACTATATGAATATTCGAATGAAGAGAGGCTAGAATTAGGAGGTTACAATGATAGCTAATAAAATGGTTGACTTAGTAAAAGGTAGTTCCGTGATTCGTGCTATGTTTGAAGAAGGAAAGAATATGGCAAAGATTTATGGTGCTGAAAATGTTTTTGATTTTAGTTTAGGTAATCCAAGTGTAGAGCCACCAGAAAAGATACGTGAAGCTTATATTAATATACTAAAAAATGAATCTCAGAATCTTGTTCATGGCTATATGAATAATGCTGGCTATGAGGATGTAAGGGAGACAATAGCAAATTCATTAAACAAAAAGTTTCAAACGAACTTCCATAAAGAGAATTTAATTATGACAGTTGGTGCTGCAGGTGGTCTAAATGTAATATTAAAGACGTTGTTAAATCCAATGGAAGAAGTTATTGTATTTGCTCCGTATTTCGGAGAATATCGCAGTTATGTAAGCAATTATGATGGGAAGTTAGTTGTTGTTCCACCAAACACTGTAGATTTTCAACCGAATTTAATTGAGTTTGAGAAAGCCATAACTAAGAATACGAAAGCTGTCATTGTAAATACGCCCAATAATCCAACCGGTGTAGTTTATTCCGAAGAGACTATATTAAAACTTGCAGAAATTTTAAATAAGAAGCAAGAAGAGTTTAAAACATCCATTTATCTTATTTCGGATGAACCATATCGTGAACTTGTTTATGACGGAATTAAAGTACCTTATTTGACAAAGTATTATAAAAACACGATTGTAGGCTATTCTTTTAGTAAATCTTTATCTTTACCAGGAGAGAGAATTGGATATTTAGTTATTCCAGATGAAGTGGATGACGCAACAGATGTTATAGGGGCTGCAAACGTGGCGAATCGAATTTTAGGCTTTGTAAATGCTCCTTCATTAACACAGCGTGTTGTTGCTTGTTGTATTGATGAAGAAGTAGACGTAGAAGTTTATAATAAAAATCGTGAACTTTTGTATGATGCTCTAGTTAGCTATGGTTTTGAATGTATAAAACCACAAGGTGCATTCTACTTATTCATAAAGAGCTTTGAAGATGATGATGTAGCATTTTCACAGAAGGCAAAGAAATATAATTTATTAATTGTTCCAGGATCCTCCTTTGGATGTCCAGGTTATTGTAGAATTGCTTACTGTGTTGATTATGATATGATAAAACGTTCCCTTACTAGTTTTGAAAAATTAGCAAGGGAGTATAAATAACATAATAGTCTAATCTTTGAATTGACAGGAGGTAGTCATGCGAGCTTGGGAAAGTAATATAAGAAGAGTTTCTCCTTATGTACCAGGAGAACAGCCAAATCTTTCTAATATGATAAAATTAAATACAAATGAAAATCCTTATCCACCAGCACCTGCAATCAGGAATATGCTAACACAGATAGATACGGATGTATTACGACTTTATCCAGATCCAGATGCGAAAGCCTTGGTAAAAGAGCTAGCTAATTTTTATCAGGTAAATGATGAAAATGTATTTGTAGGCGTTGGATCGGATGACGTAATTGCAATGGCTTTTTTGACCTTCTTCAATTCAAAGAAACCAATTTTATTTCCCGATATTACTTATTCATTTTATGATGTTTGGGCGGATTTATATAGAATTCCATATGAGCGACCAGCACTTGATCAGGAGTTTAGAATTCGTAAAGAGGATTATTATAAGGAAAATGGCGGAGTTGTTATAGCGAATCCAAATGCGCCTACATCCATTGCAGAAGGAATAGAGGTAATTGAGGATATTTTAATTCATAACCAAGATGTTATCGTTATTGTAGATGAAGCCTATGTGGATTTTGGGGCAGAATCTGCAATAAGTTTAACAAAGAAGTATGAAAATTTATTAGTGATTCAAACATTTTCAAAATCAAGGTCTATGGCGGGCATGAGAATTGGATATGCCATAGGCAATAAAGATCTTATAAAGGCTTTAAATGATGTAAAATCTTCATATAATTCGTATACGATGAATCAAATCTCAATTCTATTTGGTACAGAAGCAGTACGTGATACTAGTTATTTTTATCAGTGCATTGAAAAGATAATTGAAACAAGGGAATATGTAAAAGAGGAATTGAAAAAGTTAGGATTTCTTTTTCCAGACTCAAAAACCAATTTTTTATTCATTACACACAAGGATATCAATGCAAAAGACTTATTTTTAGCACTACGTGAACAAGGTATCTTTGTGCGTTACTTTGATAAACCAAGAATTGATAATTATTTAAGAGTAACAATTGGCACATACAAACAAATGCAAGTGTTTATTGATTTTGTAAAGCAATATTGTGAAAATTATTATAAGTTAAAATAGACTTTTAGTAGTAATAGATAATTACCAGTAAAAGAATAATACAAAAACTTTAAAATTATGGATAATTGTGGGAAAAGACTAGAAATTTAATTTCCAATCCGTTATAATAGGAAAAGGTGTAAAGAAGAACTATATAATTGCTACTAAAGGAGGAGATTTCATGAGAATACTTATTGCTGAAGATGATTTTGCAAGCAGAAAATTCATGTTACGGTTTTTAGCAAAGTATGGCGAATGTGATGTTACTGTGGATGGTATGGAAGCTGTGGATGCTTTTACAATGGCACTTGAGGCGAATGAAGGTTATGATTTGATTTGCTTAGATATTATGATGCCGGTTCTAGATGGATATCAAACGTTAAAGGCAATTCGTGATATTGAAAAAGAAAATGGCATTCCTGAATCAACGCAATGTAAAATTATTATGACGACTGCCCTAAGTGAAGGTAGAAATGTTCAAAAAGCTTTTGAGCTTGGTTGTGTTGCCTATGCAGGAAAACCTATTGACCAACAAAAATTTGAAAATGTTTTAAAAAAGCTAGAAATGATTTAGTATATAATTAAATACATATAGTGGAAAACTGTTGATGATAATTCTAGTCATGATTAGATCGATGATGCTGTGAGTTGTTGCCGACGGTTTTTTATATAGAAAAAGTTACGAAACTTTTCATTTGGGGATTGCTTAGGTTCTTAGTCACCAAATGAAAAGTTTTTTTGCGCTGCTAAGAATGTGCAGCTGCACGAATTTGTCCTATAACATACCTTGTTCATTCTAATCAAACTTTGGAAATTATATTGACAGAATCATTTGGAGGTATTATAATTCGGTTGTTAATGATAATTATTATCAAAAAGTGAACAAGAAGGTGAGTTAGACATGACATTACGAGAGTGCAAGGTAGATAGAGACTATATTGTAGAGGATATGGACCTTGAGCAGGCAACCATGGTTCGTTTAAAGGCATTGGGATTAACCGATGGAACAAGAATACATATTTTAAATAACAAACGAGGGGGATCTGTTATTTTCCATGTAAGAGGTACTAGACTTGCAGTTGGAAAAGATATCGCCGAGGCAATCAATGTTAAGGAAGATGAAAGGAAGGTAAGCCGATGAGGGAAGAATTACAAGTTGGTTTCATTGGTAACCCGAATTGTGGAAAGACTACATTATTTAATGCATATACAGGTGCAAAATTAAAGGTTGCCAATTGGCCAGGCGTAACCGTAGAGAAAAAAGAAGGTGCTATGAAATACCATAATCATAGATTTAAGTTAGTTGATTTGCCAGGTATTTATAGTTTGACTTCATATACAATGGAAGAAAAACTATCTAGGCAATTTATTCTAGATTCCGAAGTCGATGTGATTGTGGATGTTGCAGATGCTTCTTGTTTAGAGCGCAACCTATATCTCACCTTGCAATTAATTGAACTTGGAAAACCAGTAGTTCTAGCTCTTAATATGATGGATATCGTAGAGGAAAGAGGAATGGAAATTGATTTGCATCGATTACCAGAGATGTTAGGAATTCCATGTATTCCTGTATCCGCAAGAAAACGCACTGGACTTGATATCTTAATGCATACAATTGCTCATCATAAAGAGAAGTGGAAACCTTTAAATATAGAACATCAACATCCAAAATTGTCTAATGATAGTAAACATGTTCACGAACATCATAATGAATACACGATGGTTTATTCCGATGAAATTGAAGATAAAATTGATGAAATTACTGATCGTTTAATCAATGCAGGTTTTGAAACTGAGAATTATCGTTGGTATGCAATAAAACTTCTAGAACATGATGAAGAAATTTTGGAGTTATGTAAGATTGATATTCAAGACATAGCAGATAGAAGTTATGAAAATGATATCATTCAACAAAAGTATGATTTTATAGAAGAAATTATTGAGGAATGCCTTGTAAATAAGAATAAAAAGGCAGCGGCTACAGACAAAGTAGATAAGATTTTAACGAATCAATTTTTAGGCCTACCAATTTTCTTAGGTATTATGGGAATTGTGTTTTTCTTAACCTTTACGGTTGGTGATATGTTAAAAGGTGGATTTGAATTTGGACTTGAAAAATTTTCAGATGCTTTGTTGCAAGGACTGGTGTCCCTACATACAAATGAAGTACTTACTTCACTGATTATTGATGGTATTGTAGCTGGTGTCGGTGGTATTTTAACATTTTTACCTAATATCTTTATATTATTTTTAGCATTGGCCTTCCTAGAGGATAGCGGATATATGTCTCGAGTTGCGTATGTAATGGATGGAATTATGGGACATCTTGGTTTGTCTGGTAGAGCGTTTATTCCTATGATTTTAGGATTTGGTTGTACGGTACCAGCAGTTATGGCTTCAAGGGCATTAGAAGATATGCGAGACCGAAGAAGAACCATACTAGTTACACCATTTATGTCCTGTAGTGCAAGATTACCGATATACGTTTTATTCTCGCAGATGTTTTTTAAAGAAAATGCAATGTTTGCGGCATTTTCTATGTATCTCATTGGTTTTGTCATAGCAATCTTAGTCGCTTTTATTATGAATAAAATTAGTAGGAAAAGCCAGATGAAGCCACTATTAATTGAGTTACCGGAATATAAAACTCCAAATCTTCGTACAATCGCAATCTATGTATGGGATAAAGTAAAAGACTATTTAACAAAGGCCGGAACAACAATTTTTATTGCCTCCATCATTATATGGTTCATTCTTAATTTTGGAGTTAGTGGAAAGGTAGACGATATGTCTATTAGCTTTGGAGCCACACTTGGAAGGTGGATCGCTCCATTGTTAGTACCAGCAGGATTAGGTCTATGGCAAATTGCAGTTGCTCTTATTTCAGGGCTTGCAGCAAAAGAAGTAGTAGTTTCTAGTTTTAGTGTATTATTTGGCATTGCTAATATTAACTCAGCAAGTGGAATGAATAGTTTAGTGGACGTATTACATGGTAGTGGATTTGGAGCTTTGAACGCGTATTCTATTATGATTTTTTGTCTACTATATACTCCATGTGTAGCTACGATCGCTGTGGTTAAAAGAGAGTTGAAGTCTGTAAAATGGACGTTATTTACAGTTTTATTCCAATTAGTTGTTGCATGGTTAGCAGCGACATTAGTGTTTCAAGTAGGAAGTTTATTTTTCTAAGCTTGATAGAAAGGATGAAGACAATGGTAGCAACTATAGTGATTGGAATTATCATAGCTGCTTATGCAGGAGTGGTAATTCGTAAAAAGGTAAAAGACATGAAAAATGGGAAGTTTTGTAGCTGTGGGTGCAGCGATTGTGCATCAAGTTGTCATAAAAAAATTGATTAATTATTAAAATTGAATTAAGCTGTTGTAAAAAGCATTTTATTACTCAAAATATGAAATGCTATTTACAACAGCTCTTTTTTAAATAATAGGAAACGAAGACATAAATGTTTTGTCCTATCATTTCTCTATTCTAAAAAAGGATTTCAGCAAGATTTGCAGAATAATAGTAATAAGAGCAACTTTTTATAAGTTAATTTTTGATTCTAGCAAGAAGTTTGGAGGGTATGGTAAAACGAAGGGAGATGATCTGGTAATATGGAGAAGTTAAACATTAGGCAGAAACTAGAACGTTTGGAGCATGATTATTTGAGTCAATATGCATCCTTTAGTGATAGTACATTAGGAAGAGATTTTCCTGAAGAACCATGTGATATAAGACCCGCTTATCAAAGGGATCGGGATCGAATTCTTCATTCCAAAGCATTTCGTAGGCTAAAAGGAAAAACACAGGTATTTTTAGCACCTGAGGGAGACCATTATCGTACTAGAATGACTCATACGCTGGAAGTTTCTCAAAACGCTAGAACCATTGCAAAAGCATTACGTTTGAATGAGGATTTAACCGAGGCGATTGCACTTGGACATGACCTTGGGCATACACCCTTTGGACATGCGGGGGAACGTGCTCTAAATCGCGTATGTGAAGGAGGGTTTCAACATCACTTGCAGAGCATACGAGCAGTTGAACTTTTAGAAAAGCATGGAGAGGGGTTAAATCTTACGAAGGAAGTTAGAGATGGTATTTTAAATCATCAAACAGCAGGAAATCCAAGTACCTTAGAAGGTAAAGTAGTAAGGTTATCTGACAAAATTGCTTATATTAACCATGATATCGATGATGCAATTCGTGGAAAAATAATTAAGGAAGAAGAAATTCCAGAAGAGTTTACCAATATTCTTGGGCATAACTCAAAAAAACGTTTGGATACTCTAATTCATGACATAGTAATTCATAGTGAAGGTAAAAATGATATATTAATGTCAAAAGAGGTAGAGAATGCAATGATGATGTTGCGTAAATATATGTTTCGTAGTGTATATACAAACCCAGTTGCAAAAGGCCAAGAAGCGAAGGCTGAAAAAATGATTGAGCAATTGTTTACTTATTATAATGATCATTTGGAGTGTTTGCCAGAAGAATATCGCTTTATGATATTTGAAAAAGGAGAGCCTGCAAGTAGAGTTGTTTGTGATTATATTGCAGGTATGACAGATCGATATGCTGTTATTAAATACAAAGAAATAATGATACCTACCTTTTGGGAGGTTTATTAGATAAATCTATAGAGTAATTTAGAAGGTTGGAGATAGTATGTATTATCCAGAGGAAATTGTTGAAGAAGTTAGAACAAGAAATGATATTGTAGACGTCATTGGATCTTATGTAAAACTGCAGAAAAAAGGCAGTAATTACATGGGCTTATGTCCATTTCATAATGAGAAATCCCCTTCATTTTCCGTAAGTGGTTCAAAGCAGATGTATCATTGTTTTGGCTGCGGTGTTGGAGGGAATGTGTTTACATTCTTAATGGAATATGAAAATTATACATTTGTCGAAGCACTGAAGAGTTTATCAGATCGTGCAGGTGTTAAACTTCCAGAAATTGAATATTCAAAAGAGGCAAAACAAGCTGCAGATTTAAAGGGGCGATTATTAGAGATCAATAAGGAAGCAGCAAAATATTATTATTATCAATTAAAAGGTAAGAATGGTGGACATGCCTATGGTTATTTAAAAGATAGAGGGCTAAGTGATGAGACCATTTCAAAATTTGGTTTGGGTTATTCAAATCCATTTTCAGACGATTTGTATCAATATATGAAGAGTTTAGGATATGAAGATGATATATTGAGGCAATCAGGTCTTTTTACAATGGAGGAAAAAGGAGTTTACGATAAGTTTTGGAACCGTGCTATGTTTCCAATTATGGATAGTAATAATAAAGTAATTGCTTTTGGTGGACGAGTTATGGGAGATGGAAATCCGAAATATCTTAATTCTCCAGAAACGAAAGTATTTGATAAAAGTAGAAATCTTTATGGATTAAACTTTGCTAGGCAATCAAGAAAGGCTTATATGTTAATCTGCGAAGGCTATATGGATGTAATATCTTTGCATCAAGCAGGATTTACCAATGCAGTTGCTTCTCTTGGAACGGCCTTTACTCCACAGCAGGCAAAATTATTATCAAGATATACAAACGAAGCTATACTTACTTATGATAGCGACGGTGCAGGGGTGAAAGCGGCACTTCGTGCAATTCCTATTTTAAAGGAAGCTGGAATTTCCACGAAAATAGTTAATATGAGTCCATATAAGGATCCAGATGAATTTATTAAAGCTCTTGGAGCAGAGGAATATCAAAAACGTATTGATAACGCAATGAATAGTTTTCTATTTGAAATAGAAGTGTTACAAAGAGATTATGAATTAGAAGATCCTGAGCAAAAAACGAGATTTTTTAATGAAATGGCTAAAAAGTTGCTTGTTTTTACAGAAGAGCTTGAGCGTAATAATTATATTGAAGCATTATCAAAAAAGTATAATATCAGTTTTGATAATCTAAGAAAATTAGTGAATCGTTATGGTGCTAGCGAGTCAATCGTTTCTGTAGCTAGGGAGACGAAGGAAAGAGAGAAAGAAAATGCCAATAAAAAGGTAAAGCCAGAGGAAGGCATGTTAACTTCTCAAAAAATTCTCTTAACCTGGCTAATTGATGATGTGAGTACATTTGAGAAATTAAAAGGATGTATCGGGCCAGAGGACTTTACTACAGATTTCTATCGTAAGGTAGCCGCTATGGTCTTTTTACAATATAATGAAGAACATCAAGTAACCCCAGCGAAGATAATTAATTATTTTGAAAGTAAGGAGGAACAGACATTAGTTGCAGAATTATTCTCGACACAAATACGTTTAGAGATGAACGATATTGAGAAAAGAAAACTTTTTGCCGATACAGTAGTAAGAGTAAAAAAAGCTAGTTTAGATCTTAGTTATAAAAATGCCATTGAGAATAATGATATCATGGCTTTACAAAATATTATCATACAACAACGAGACCTTGACAAATTGCATAGTTCTTTAAATGCTGGTTAAACTGTGAGAAGATAGATACGATAAGCTCATGGTGGTTGGGATTACAAAAGTAAGTATAATTTAAGCAATTGTTAACAAGAATAACATTCAGAAAAAGAAGGAAGGACGCTATTTATGGATGAGAATATATCAAAATTTCATGAAAAGCTTAAGGAATTATTAGCTTACGCAAAGAAAAAAAAGAATGAATTAGAATATGATGAAATAAATGATTTCTTTAGTGATGTTGAAATTGATGCAGAGCAAGTTGAGCGTATCTATGAGTTCTTAGAGGCAAATAATGTTGATGTGTTACGTGTTCCTGAATTAGAAGAAGTAGATGAGGTGGATGTAGAGGACCTTGCGCTTATTGAAGAGGAAGAAGAGGATATTTCTAAGATTGATTTATCCGTTCCAGAAGGAATTGGTATTGAAGACCCAGTTCGTATGTATTTAAAGGAAATTGGTAAAGTACCATTATTAAGCGCTGACGAGGAGACTGTTCTATCAAGAAGAATGGAACAAGGAGACAAAGAAGCGAAAAAGCGTTTAGCAGAGGCTAATCTACGATTAGTTGTAAGTATTGCAAAACGATATGTAGGTCGTGGTATGCAATTTCTAGACTTAATCCAAGAAGGAAATCTTGGACTTATTAAAGCTGTTGAAAAGTTTGATTATCGTAAAGGATTTAAGTTTAGTACCTATGCTACCTGGTGGATTAGACAAGCGATAACAAGAGCAATTGCTGATCAGGCAAGAACAATTCGTATTCCAGTTCATATGGTAGAAACAATAAATAAATTAATTCGTGTGCAGCGACAATTATTACAAGAACTTGGAAGAGAACCATTTCCAGAAGAAGTTGCAAAAGAAATGAATCTTCCAGTAGAAAGAGTACGTGAAATCCAAAAAATATCACAGGAACCAGTATCTTTAGAGACACCAATTGGTGAGGAAGAAGATAGCCATTTAGGTGATTTTATTCAGGATGATAACGTGCCAGTGCCAGCAGAGGCAGCAGCATTTACCTTATTAAAGGAACAATTAATGGAGGTACTAGGAACACTTACAGATCGTGAACAGAAGGTACTTCGTTTACGATTTGGATTAGACGATGGAAGAGCTCGTACATTAGAAGAAGTAGGAAAAGAGTTTAATGTAACGAGAGAACGTATTCGTCAGATTGAAGCGAAAGCTTTGCGTAAGTTAAGACATCCAAGTCGCTCAAGAAAATTAAAGGATTATTTAGACTAGAAGGGATTGACTGAATGCAATTATCAAAACGGTTACTTATGGTAACAAATTTTGTGAGAAAGGGAAGTGTGGTCGCTGATGTAGGCTGCGATCACGCATACATTTCTATATATTTAGTACTTAATGAAATAGCAAAAAGGACGTATGCACTTGATGTTAATAAAGGGCCTTTAGAAAAAGCGAAAGTTAATATTGCTTCATATAATTTATCTGATCGCATAGAAACCAGATTATCCAATGGATTGCAAAAGTTAAAACCAGATAAGGTAGATACAATCGTAATTGCTGGAATGGGTGGATCGTTAGCAATCAAGATATTATCGGAAGGAAAAGAGAGTGTGGAATGTGCAACTGAACTAGTTCTGCAGGTACAATCGGAATTAGATAAGGTGAGACAGTATCTACATACTATTAATTTTACAATAGTGGAAGAAGCTATGTGTAAAGAGGATGGAAAATTCTATACAGCAATGCATGCAGTTAAAGGTAGACAAGAAGAAAGTCTTAACTTAGTAGAATTAAAATACGGAAAGTATTTACTTGAAAATAAAAATAAAGTATTAGAAGAATTTCTTAAAAAAGAGTATGATAAAGCATTGTCTATTAAAGAAAAACTTGAATCTGAGGATAGTGCAAATGCAAAATTACGTATAGAAAGCCTTACAGATGAAATTCGTGATTTAATGAAAGCACTGTCTTATTACCATGAAATGAATGTATCAAACTAGAATATGTCTAAAAAAGCATGGAGGACGTAATGGGTTTAGTTAAGGTTACAGTAAATGGTGTTACAAAAGAGTATGAAAAGGGAACATCATTTTTAGAAATCAGCAAGGAGTACCAACAAAATTATGAAAATGATATTATTTTGGTGCTTAAGAATGGTAGATTAAGAGAATTATTTAAAACGGTTAAAGAAGATTGTACATTAGAGTTTATTACAACAGCGGAGGAAATTGGTTTAAAAACATATAAACGTGGTATGATTCTTGTTATGCTACGTGCTATTTATCGGGTTTTAGACCGGGAACGAATTGAAAAGGTTCGTGTGGAACATTCCATAGGATCGGGTATTTATTGCGAACTTGATGGGGAAGATAAACTTACGGAACATATTATTCAGGAAGTAAAACTTGAAATGGAACGCTTAATTGCGAAAGATTTACCATTTACCAAACGATCAATTTCTACCCATGAAGCAGTTGAATTGTTTCGAAAGTATCGTATGCATGACAAAGAGAAATTATTTCGTTTTCGAAGAGTTTCAAAAGCTAATATTTATAACTTAGATGGGTTTGAAGATTATTACTATGGGTATATGCCTCCATCTACGGGGATGTTAAAATACTTTGATTTATTCTCCTATCATGATGGTTTTATATTATTGTTACCGAACATTAATAACCCGAAGAAAGTTCCTACGTTTGAACAGCGCCCAAATTTATTTAATACATTGCAAATAGCCAATCGTTGGGGTAGGACGATGGAGATTGAAACTGTCGGAGCATTAAATGAAGAAATTACAAAAGGTAATATGAATGATATTATCTTAATTCAAGAAGCATTGATGGAAAAGAGAATTGCTGAAATTGCAGAGCAAATTAAATCAGCTGGCGGAAAGAAATTTATTATGATTGCCGGACCATCTTCTTCAGGTAAGACAACATTTTCTCATCGATTATCAATACAATTACGAACCCTTGGTTTTAAGCCACATCCAATTGCAGTGGATGATTACTTTGTAAATCGCGAAAATACGCCAAAAGACGAATTTGGAAATTATAATTTCGAGTCATTACATGCCATTGATGTAAAACAATTTAATAAGGATATGAAGGATTTACTAGAAGGTAAAACCGTTGAGATTCCTAGCTTTAACTTTAAAACTGGAAAGAGAGAGTATAAAGGTAATTTTAAGACTCTTGGAGCAGAAGATATTTTAGTTATTGAGGGAATTCACGGTTTAAATGATGAACTTTCATATGCATTACCAAAGGAAAGTAAATTTAGAATCTATATTAGTGCACTTACTCAGTTAAATATTGATGAGCACAATCGTATATCAACAACGGATGGTAGATTGATACGACGTATGGTTCGTGATGCTAGAACAAGGGGAACCTCGGCTAGAGAAACAATCGCTATGTGGCCATCGGTTCGAAGAGGGGAAGAAGAAAATATATTTCCATTTCAAGAGAATGCAGATTGTATGTTTAATTCAGCACTTATTTATGAACTTTCTGCTTTAAAGCAATATGCAGAACCTATTTTATTTGGAATCCCTTGTGATTGTAAAGAATATTTAGAGGCAAAGCGTTTACTTAAGTTCTTAGATTATTTTCTTGGTGTTAGTACCGAAGACATACCAAAGAATTCTATTATCCGAGAGTTTGTAGGTGGTAGTTGCTTTAAAGTTTAATTTATAAACCATTTGTTTATTAAGGAGTTATAATTTAAAATCCTAATATAAATATTTTAATATAAAAATTTTAGTAAGTAACAATTTTGTAAATGTTTTTATATTTACAACAATAGAATTGTATGTTAGAATAACGTTTGCATGTCAAATGAGTAGTACAGATGATCGCGCCATATTGGTGAGGAAAGTCCGGGCTTCATAGGGCAGGGTGCCGGATAACGTCCGGTGGAGGCGACTCTAAGGCCAGTGCAACAGAAAATAAACCGCCTATCAACTTGTTGATAGGTAAGGGTGGAATGGCGGTGTAAGAGACCACCGCTTTCCTGGTAACAGGAAAGGCTGTGTAAACCCCACTCGAAGCAAGACCAAACGTGTATGAGCTTTTGTTCATGCGGGGAGCGATACGGCGGCCCGTCGTGCTCCTAGGTAGGTCGCGTTTTGAGAATAGCTACTCCAGTAGCGAAAGGTATAAGCGAATTTTTTTCGCTATTAGAGTAGCTATTCTCAAAGGAGCTGTATGGTAACATACAGTCAAGATAGATGATCATCTGATACAGAACCCGGCTTACAGTACTACTCATACATGCTTTAAGTATCTTTTTTTAGTATAGGAATGCATTTAAAGCGATTGCAGAATTGCAATTGCAGCAATGTAATTTCCAAAAAGCAATGATTGCTAACTAAAAAAGATGCTTTTTTTTGTTATAAGACAAAAAAGCAACAATTTCTTAATATTTGGAAAAGATTTGACCTGGCATTTGTAAGAAAAAAGTAAGGACTAAGGTTCTATAATATGTTAATATAAAATTGCTTATTTTGGATAATAGTTAGAAACTCAATTTGAAAAGACATGGTGTGATATGTAAAGAGCATAGGCAATAGAAGAATTACACCCTATGTTTTTAATCAGGCACATGGAGGTAGAGTATGGAACAGATTAGTATCTTGGTTGTTGATGATGATAAAGAGATTGCGGAACTTGTTGAAATACATTTAGTTGGTGATGGTTACCGTGTTTATAAAGCATATAGTGCGAAAGAAGGTCTAGAAATTCTAGAGAAGGAAGAAATAAAACTAGTTATCTTAGATATTATGATGCCTGGAATGGATGGGCTAAGTATGTGTAGGGTGATTCGTGAGCAAAGCACGATACCAATTATAATGTTAAGTGCTAAATCTACTGATTTGGATAAAATAATAGGGCTTGGTACTGGAGCGGATGATTATGTTATAAAACCATTTAATCCACTTGAACTAACTGCCCGAGTAAAATCACAATTACGGCGATACACGAAATTTAATAAGAATAATTCCGATGACAAGGCTGAAAAAGAAATTTCAGTGAGTCATCTTGTAATAAATAAAGAAACCCATAAGGTTCTTGCATACGGTAAAGAAGTAAGATTGACTCCAATTGAGTTTCAGATATTATATCTACTTGCTTCCAATGCAGGTCGTGTGTTTAGTACCGATGAAATATTTGAACGTGTCTGGAATGAAAAGATGTATGAGGCAAACAATACGGTAATGGTACATATACGACGTATTCGCGAAAAAATTGAAGTAAACTCCAGAAATGCTGAGATTATTAAAACGGTCTGGGGTGTAGGGTATAAGATAGAAAAGTAGAAGGTGTGAGTATGGACAAAAGTATTTTTCGTAGTTTTCGTTTTAAAATAATTCTATACTGTCTTATTAGCATGATTTTTGCCCTATTAACCGAAGGTTCCATTTTTGGCATTGGATACCTTATTTATCAAGGCCTATATTCAAAAAATATAGTTTACACGGAACAAAAAGAAGATTTAATGCCATATATGTCTAAGAATAATTATGGAAATTATACCAATGGATTTATGAATAGCATGGATGGATTACCTATAAGCAGTCAAGAGTTTAGTCAGCCGATGTTAGTGTTTATTGTTATTATGGCAATTTTCACTGCAGTTGTTTTATTTGTTTTATATTTTTTGATTTTAACAAAAAAAATAAGTACGTATATTACTCAAATTGGATATGGAATCAATGAACTATCCAAAGGTAATTTTGATACAAGAATAGAAATAAAAGACCAGGATGAGCTCACTGATATTGCTAAAAATCTGAACATCATGGCTTCAAATATAAAGAATATTATTGAAAGTGAACGAAACGTAGAGAATACAAAAAATGAGCTAATTACAAATGTAGCACATGATTTAAGAACACCTTTAACTTCAATTATTGGGTACTTAGATTTAGTTCTTAATAAAAGTCTGGATGAAGAGAGTAAATTAAAATATATTGATATTGCATTTAATAAATCAAAACGATTAGAAAAATTAATTGGTGATCTATTTTCCTATACTAACTTAGAGTTTGGTGAGGTTAGGATGCAAAGTGTGGAAGTAGATATCGTAAAAATGTTAGAACAGTTAATTGATGAATTTTATCCTAGTTTTATGGAGAATGAATTGCAATGCGAGTATACAACCAGTGATAATTCCATATTAATTTATGCAGATGGCGATTTATTAGCAAGAGCTTTTGCAAATTTAATAGGAAATGCAATTAAATATGGTAGTTCAGGTAAAAATATAATCATTCGAATACAAAAAAATGAGAATGATGTATCCGTTTCAATCACAAACTTTGGAATATTAATACCAAAGAAAGAATTAACAAATATATTTAATAAATTTTATCGTGTTGAGAATTCTAGAAATGAAGGATTTGGAGGAACAGGTCTAGGATTAGCAATTGCAAAAAGTATCATAGGTTTGCATAAAGGAAGCATAACAGCGAAAAGTGATTTTAACGGAACTGTGTTTGAGGTTAAATTACCACTAAGAGAGACTGTTCAAGGATAAAGAAGTCAACACTTGGAAAGGAGAGTTATATGAGAAATAAGATTCATAATATGAATAATAGTATACGTATTACTATAAGTATTATCTTGTTAATTTTTCTAATAATATCTCCTAGTTTAAGAATAAACGAATGGAAAGCATATGCTATGCTTTCACAAGATAAAAAGATTACAAATGATGAAATTATTATTGAATCTGAAGATGTCCGTATTACAGTACAATACGGTATGAATCAACAAGCTAGATATGGTAGAAATGTTTTGATTTCAACGAGTGTTACAAGCAGAAGTTTATCCGGCAACTATAAACTGAGTTTTGTTTTTGGTGATAGTAAAAATGAGAATGCAAATTATAGTAAAGAGTTACAGTTAGATACTGGTAAGACTACGTATACAGACTTAAAGATACCAATGATTAATGAAGTAAAAAACTTAAAGGTAGCACTTATAGATGCAAGTGGTAATACAGTTGTAGAAAAGGTAAATTCCTTCAATGTAATGAACTTCGGCCCCTATAAATTAGTGGGAATTTTAAGCGATTTGTCGAGTGATTTGTCGTATTTGAATGCTTTTGGCAGTAAGTGTTATTATCTAGATGAAAGTAATTTTCCAAATGATAAGGATGGACTTGATATCTTAGATGTTATTGTGCTTAATGACTTTGATTCGAATCGTTTAAGTACTTCACAGTTTCAGGCACTCAAGGAATATGTTTCTAACGGTGGAACCCTTGTAGTAGGAACTGGAAAATCACTTTATAAAAATATGGCTGCATTCTTACAAAATGAGATGGTAAAAATTCAAGGTGTAAGCAGTGTAGAAGATTTAAATTCAATTCAAACGGTCACCCAGACTATAAAAATAGCCAATAAGGAATCTTTCTCCCAATTGCTTGAATTGATTAGCTCATATGAGAACAATCGTATCAATATTTTAGCAAGATTAGAAGAGAGAAGTGCAAATAATTCAATCGATTCAAGTGATATTTATATTGGTGACTCTATGATGGGGGATACTCTTTTAAGTCAATTAAAAATACAATCCACTAAGAAAGAAATAGCAAATTTTACAGTGAAAAATGCTAGCAGTATTCTTACGGAAGAAGATGTAGTTTTACTTCAAAAATCAGTATATGGGAAAGGGCATATCCTGATATCCTCTTTTGATATTGGAATATCAAAGAAGGAAGCTGAAAATGGAAAAATCCATACAAGCTACATAGAACTTGCAAATATTATTTATAACAATTTAACTTCTGGATACCAAGGAAAATTAGAAATGGAGAGTTACGGAAGTTATGATGGATTGATGAATGTTGTCAATATTTCTAACAATAGTGATTTACCAAGTATAGGGGCATTTATGGCTCTTTTAATGATTTACGTCGTATTAATTGGCCCTGTGATTTATTTGATTTTAAAACGTTTTGATAAAACTAAGTACTTATGGGGAATTGTTCCTGTCCTGTCTATCGGGTTTGTTATGCTTATTTATGGGGCTGGATTTAAAACTCGTATTACAAATCCCTATATTGGGTATTTGGCTATAAATAGGTATGATACTGAGGGAAAAAAGGTAGCAGGTGATTTGACTTTACGATTATCATTTCCAACGAATAATGATAGTAGGATAAGCGTAGAGAACATTAAGACAATTAACATAGCAAATACCAATTTTCCACCATATTCATTATATTCTACGGATAAGAGTAAGGTGAAAGATACGTATTTAGATATGTCAGTGTATCATACAGGTATCACTTATTTAAATAATAAAGTGATCTTAGAGACAGCAGATAAACCTGCATTTTCTAATAGTTTTTTCGAAACCACTTATGAATATGCAAGTGAACCAGTCATTGATGGAGCGATTTCAATTAACGAACAAAATATTACAGGTACTTTGGCTAATATTTCAGATCAAGATATAGAGGAGTCTTATGTTTATACCAATGGAATCTTAATCACATTAGGAGAACTTGAAAGTGGTGAAAGCGTTAATATTGAGGAATATCCCTCTGAAATTCTAATGAGTTCGGAGATGTTATATTATTCGGAAACTTTAGATAATTTACTTCAATATGATGAAAATAAAAATATTTCACCAAATTCAAATCGCAAGGTTCAAACAATACGCTCAGTAATTGAAGAATTGCAAGATGAAGGAAATGCTTCGTATTTCATTTCAATCACAAATCAATTAGAGCAGCAGAATCCATTCTATGAACTATCTTTAAATAAAGGTAGCTATGGAACGAACGTGCTCTTAGTACCAATTGATGTGAAAAATGAAATGGAAAATCAAGAATTTGTAGTCAATATGGATGCTTATATGAGTATTGTTGGAGGAAATATGCAGTATATTCCACAGTATCGCTATATGTTAACGAAATCATTGATTGTAGATTATTATCTACCTAGTGATGATATTATAACAGGAATATATGCAAGTCCACAATTTAATCAAACAATAGAAGGAAAGGACACCTCTTCGATATGTGAGAATGTGTATTTCTATAATAATGTGACAAATGAATACGATTTAGTATTTAAGTTTAATGATGTTGAGGAAGTAAATTCTAAATTAAAGGTGCAAAAGATTACAGGTAATCCTTTAGGTGATTATTTAACTAGTCATAATCGTATTCGAATAAAGTACGAAAATGGCACAATGGCAGATGAAATAGCAATCCTACCGTATATTTCATATTACAAGGAGATACCAAATGCTAATAATTAAGGACTTGGAAAAAAGTTATGGGAGTTTCAAGGCGTTAAATGGATTGAACTTAGAAATAAAGCAAGGGCAATTATATGGATTTGTTGGTCCAAATGGAGCTGGAAAAACTACAACTATGAAAATAATATCTGGTTTATTAACAGCTGATCGAGGCCAAATAATTCTTGATGGTATAGACATTTTGGATAACCCTAAATATTTAAAGCAGTCCATTGGATATATGCCAGATTTTTTTGGAGTGTATGATAACCTTAAGGTTATTGAATATATGGAATTCTTTGCATCTACTTATGATTTAAACCGTAAAAGTTCAGCTAAAACCATTGAAAGCTTACTTCATTTAGTTGGCCTGATAGAAAAGAAAAATGACTATGTAGATGGATTATCCAGAGGGATGAAGCAAAAACTATGCTTAGCAAGGACCTTAATCCATAAACCAAAGTTATTGATACTTGATGAACCAGCATCTGGTATGGAGCCAAGAGCAAGAATGGAAATGCAAGATATCCTTAAAAAGCTTGCAGTTGAAGGGACTACAATTATTATTAGCTCTCACGTACTTCCAGAGTTGGCTGAAATGTGTACTAATATAGGAATTATTGATAAAGGAAAGATGGTCATATCTGGTTCTATGGAAGAGGTTATGACGATGCAATATAAAGCAACACCAATTCTCATGAAACTCACCCAAGGAATCGATGTTGCGATGAAAATGCTGAAGACAAATCCTCTTGTTACTAATATAGCGATTCGAGATTCCAATATTTCTTTTGGTTTCAATGGTAATTCAGAAAAAGAGTCTGAGATATTAGCAGATTTAATTATGTCAGGAGCTCGAGTTTCTGAATTTAGGAGACAGGAAAGCAATCTTGAGACAATTTTTCTACAATTGACAGAAGAATAGAAGTGTTTATAGACAGCATAGAAAAAAAGAATGAAAAGAGTTTTAAGGCAGAATAAAATAAAAATTTAATTTATCCAAGAAAAGAGGAACATTATGTTACGAATCAATCCGATTTACAAAAAAGAATTAAAGCAAAATGCAAGAATGAGTAAAACTGCATTAATGTTATTCTTTTACAATGCTTTATTGGCCGTGTTTGGTTTGTTTGCTCTTTTTTTGATATTCAATAACAATCAGAAAAAAGGATACCATATCGATTACTCAGATATACTTAAAATCTATGGTATTATTATTGGTGTAGAATATATTTTAGTCCTTGTTATAATTCCTGCTATGACTGCGGGAAGCATTTCAGGGGAGAGGGAAAAGCAAACATTAGAAATTTTACTAACAACAAAAGTTACCACCTTACAAATAGTGGTTGGTAAGTTAGCATCTTCTATTAGCATGATGATTTTATTGGCTTTTTCATCCTTACCAATTGTTGCGGTAGTTTTTTCAATTGGTGGAATAACGCTGATTGACTTGGTAGAATTTATGATATCAATTACAGTTACTGCAATATTTCTGGGCAGTATTGGGATATTTTTTTCTGCTTTATGTAAAAAAACCACCGCAGCTACGGTGTGTTCCTATATGACTGTTTTATTTATTACAGGTGGTTTAGCTTTACTTTTAATTGGGGCTGATCTTCTAAATGCAGGCCAAGCTTACAATTTAGGGTTAGAGACAATTAATAGTGGGGGAAATCAATATGGTGATATTGTATTAGTATTATTAATTAATCCAATATTTTCATTCTTATCTTTATTGAATCGACAGACTGGAATTGGAAGTAATATGAGTGTTGTATGGAAGGCGGGGAATCAAATTCGATATTTTATCGCGGATCATTGGGTAGAATGTAGTTATATTGTTCAAATAGTTATATCAGTTGTATTGTTAGTGGGAGCATCTAGATTACTAAGACCAAAAAAGGTGAGATAATAGATATATGGATAAAATGAGCCGTTTATACATCGCCTCACATTACACTTAAAATGCAATGATTAACGTAGCATAACGACTCAATTCTATGAACTATGAAAATGGAAGAAGAAAAAACATAAGACTATTATAACACATATTTAGAAAAAAGGTACACTTTTTTGAAAAAAAATAATTTTTAAGTATTCACTTCTAAATTTCGTAATTTTTTACTAATTCTTAGGGCGTTATATGTCTTTGCATATTCGATTTCATTGCAACTGTCAATGTAATTTTTAGGGAAATCTTTTTTTATTCCCTTTGTACATAATAAGTTTGCAGCTTTGTTATATGCAATAGCAGCCTCTACTTCAGTCGGATATCTACCGATGATAAAATCACCATTAATATGAATTTTACTACAATAAAGTTCCTTTCCTTTTTTAACCTCTTTTACTACACCATGGTATCGATTAATAATCTGTATATTCTGATATCTAAAATCATATGTGTCGCCATTTATAAATCGAAAATCTCTTCCAGCTACTGCATAATTTTTAATTCCAAATCTAGAGAGGACATTTATTTGCATTCCATATTCTGCAACAAATAGATGGCCACCACGACACATTATTTTATGTTCCATAAAGTAAAATAAATCGTCGACATCAAACTTTAATGGGGTATGTACATCTAAATAATATAAGAAATATTTACTTTTTAGATAAATCGGGTTTCTACAGTACATACCGTTATCTTTCAAGTTAATAAGCATTACCAATTTATCAAAGGATAGTGGGCAACCATGCATCTTGAACTGATCAATCTTATAATGAAGGTTATCGCAATTCAGTATCTGTGAAGCTTTCAAATAAGCTTGATGGGCTTCTTCTTTTATCGCATAACTTCCCAAACTAATATGTTTCCTCTGATATGTAATAGAGGAGCGGAAATATAATTTTCCTGATTTTGTTTTGGCAGAAAATACGCCAGGCAAATTACCCATAAAAATATAGTCCTTTCTCATTTACGACCATTATTTAAAAGAAGGTATGAATGTGTTTCTTCTATATATAATGTAAGTTGACATAAAGTACTAAGTTTTAAAAAATTAGTTAAAATAAATTAGTTAAAAAAGTTAGTTAAAATAAAAAGTTCTGATTGATAAGCTGAAAAGAAACAGCAATTTTTTTTAGGCTATGAGATTCAATAGTTATACTATAACCAATTTAGAGGGACGATTCAATGATATCTAGTTAATAAACTTAATTACAAAATCTATTAAATATTACAAAAATATTACAAAAATAGCAAAAATATTAATGGTATTTTTTATTAAAAAAAAGCGCTAATACTGTAGAATCAAGCTTTCTACAGTGTTAGAATTAATTTTCTTGCTTCCAAAATGAATAAAATTTTACGTAGTGTAAATAATAGTTAACAAAAATGTAACATTTATATTTTTGGAAAACAAGTAATAATGCATAATTATTTAATAATCAAGCAAGAATATATTGTGGAATTTGAATAACGATGTAAAAAAATAGAAAAGATAATTTGCTTGATATACTGAAATTCGCTGTATGTTATTGACAGAAATCTTCGCTCTGTTATAATACAAAACATGCGAATTGGCGGTCTAAAAAATGGAAACCTCCAATGTCGATTTATATAGATGTCAGTAGTAACGTCAAATCCGGCGCAAGTCTGACGCATTAAAAAAAGAAAAGAGGAAACCAGGTATGTTAAAGATACACTCGTTTCTTCATGAAGTGAAAGACAATAAAGCTTCTTTAGGAATTATGATTCTAAAAAAGCGAGATAAAATTGCTGCACCAATTATTTATGTTTTAGTGGCAACTCTTTTAGTCTTGAACTTCAATTACTTCAATGGCTTTGGCAAAAAGACAAATGAGCTACATGCAAAAGCTGAGACCATTATTAATTTATTGGGAGAAGTGGAAGAAACAAAAAAATCGGAGATTCTTACAACCGATATGCAGCAGTATACTTTCAGCAGCTTGAACTTAATCAAGGATAAATCCAAAATTGAAAAAATAGAGAAGTTACAAGAACTAACATCTCAAACAATCACAAATAAAGCAATTCAAGTGTTCCCACTTGGACAATTTAGTATTATTAACACAAATGATGAAGCAACGGATATGAGTAGTCAAAAAATGAGTGCTACAATTGCGGATCAACAAATTAATACAAATCAATTGACTAAAGAATCAGAAGAGGAAATAGAGACTTTATCACTAACCGAGGATAAAAGCCAAATAGAAAACAAAGAAGTCTCATCACAAGAGCAGGGAAAGGCTCAATCAGAAAAAACAGAAACTTCATCACAAGAGCAAGCAAAAGCTCAAACTAAAAAAACTGAAACAGCATCACAAAAACAAGAAAAAGCTAAAAGCGAGAATAAAGAACAGGCACAAGAAGTTTTAGCGAATGGACTAGTTCTTACTAAGAATTCCGCTATGAAAAAGAAACTATCAAGTAATGAATTAGAAGTATTACAAAGAATTGTAGAAGCGGAAGCGACAGGAGAAGATATCTACGGAAAGATATTAGTTGCGAATGTCGTTATTAACAGGGTAAATGATGATGAATTCCCAGATACTATCTCTGAAGTAGTATTTCAAAAAAGTGGTGGAAGTTATCAATTCTCCCCTACAAAAGACGGTAGATATTGGTCCGTTAATATAACAAAGAGTACGATTGAAGCAGTAGAACGTGCTTTAAGTGGTGAAGATTACTCCCAAGGAGCGTTATACTTCTTTGCGAGAAAGTTGACAAGTGAGAAAAAAGCGCAATGGTTCGACCAATCCTTGAGTCGATTATTCCGATATGGTTGTCACGAGTTTTACAAAGATAAATAAGAATTAATATTACTCAAAAAGTGTTGAAAGTATAGAAAGGCTATTATAAATTAGTAGATTATCATTTATATGCAATGATGCTGATTTATAATAGCCTTTTTTATTTTTAATCTTATCGGTTCAAATCATAAACCACAAATCGTTTTACTTGTCATGGAAATAAAATCATGATATAATACCAAACAAACTAACATTAACGAATTAAAGTATGAAAATCATACCTGATGAATACATAAATAAAAGGAGAGAAATCATGAATATACTTTATCAAAGTACTCGTAATGCAAATGAAACAGTAACAGCATCACAAGCAATATTAAAAGGATTGGCAAACGATGGAGGACTTTATGTTCCAAAGACAATGCCAAAGTTAACGATTAACCTAGAAGATTTAGCTCAAATGAATTACCAAGAGATTGCTTTTGAAGTAATGAAACTATTTTTAACTGATTTTACAGAAGATGAATTAAAAAATTGCATTAAAAGAGCATATGATGATAAATTTGATACGAAAGAAATCGCTCCAATTAAGAAGGCAGATGGAGCCTATTATCTAGAATTGTTCCACGGTGCAACGATTGCCTTTAAGGATATGGCCCTTTCAATCTTGCCTCATCTTTTAACGACAGCAGCAAAGAAGAATCAGGTGAATGATGAAATTGTTATTTTAACGGCTACCTCTGGTGATACTGGAAAAGCTGCGCTTGCTGGATTTGCTGACGTACCTGGGACTAAGATTATTGTATTTTATCCAAAAGACGGTGTTAGTCCAATTCAAGAAAAGCAAATGTTAACTCAAAAAGGTGATAATACCTATGTAGTTGGAATTAAAGGTAATTTTGACGATGCACAAAATGGTGTAAAAGCAATCTTTAATGATAAAGAATTAGAAAATAACATGAAGGAAAAGGGATATCAATTTTCCTCTGCTAACTCCATTAATATTGGTAGATTAGTGCCACAAATTGTATACTATGTTTACTCATATGCAAAGTTACTTGCAAGCAATGAGATTAAGAACGGTGAAAAAATTAATGTTGTAGTACCAACTGGTAATTTTGGAAACATCCTTGCCGCTTATTATGCAAAACAATTAGGACTACCAATCAATAAACTAATATGTGCATCAAATGAAAATAAAGTTTTATATGATTTCTTTACAACTGGTACATATGATAAAAATAGAGAGTTTATTTTAACAAGCTCCCCATCCATGGATATATTAATATCAAGTAACCTTGAGCGCCTTATTTTTAAAATTGCTGGTGATGATGCTGAGAAAAACGCAGAATTAATGAAGTCATTAGTAAGCACTGGTAAATATGATATTACACCTAAAATGCAAGAGGAGCTTAATGATTTTGTTGGTGGGTATGCAAGTGAAGCAGATACAGCAAAAACAATAAAAGCTCTATATCAGAGTGATGACTATGTTATTGATACTCACACAGCAGTTGCTGTAAGTGTATATAATGAATATAAAAAAGAAACAAATGATACAACTAAGACTTTAATTGTATCAACAGCTAGTCCATATAAATTTACAAGAAGCGTAATGGATGCCATCGATGAAAGTTATAATACAATGTCTGATTTTGAGTTGGTAGATGAGTTAAGTAAAATATCAAAGATTAATGTGCCTCAGGCAATCGAAGATATTCGTACAGCTCCAATCCTTCATTCAAGAATTTGTGACGCAGATCAGATGAAGAATACTGTTGAGAAAATACTTGGGATATAATACTTGGGAAATAATACGTGTATAGATGTTAAGAATGTTTGGGATTCCAAATGACATAAATAGAAATAAACTACAGCAGTAGTAGTTCTTTCTATAATTATAAGTTTATAGTAATAAGTAAGTAACGATAAGTTAGTTAGTATTGAAACTAATAAGCAGGGAATTTTGTGTAAAGTTAAAAACGTATTCTATTATGGCAATATAAGCTACTGATATTGAATCAGATTAGCAATTATTAAAGCCAGAGTAGAATACGTTTTTTATTACTTTAAGTTTGTTTCAAAAATAATCCAAATATGACAAGAGCGTGACATATGTTTGACATAAACTATGGGTAATATTATATCAAGTCAAAACCAAATGGCCTTGATTATATACCTTTATATTTTACACTGTGTCACATCCAAGCATTGTGTACGGGGATTACAATCAGGTAAGTCGTTTATCGACTGGTTGTTTGGCTAAAGTATAATCAATCCTTTACAGATGACTTATAGACTTGGAAATAAATGAGGAATCTTATAAAACTGACATTGTTGGTTACTAAAACCAGAAGGCAGAAAAATAAGGTGATTCATGAATTTTCTATGTTGAAATGAGGAATTAAAAAATGACAATTTTGATGGAAAAGGACTTGACCTTTACTATGAATATTGTTATAATCATCTTGTTATTGGAACGATTATATTTGCTTATGCTCTTTTGGGGTTGTAATAAAATGTTAATACATCATTAACATTTTCATTATACTTACATATTTTGCATAAGTCAATATAATACAAAACCATATATTTTAAGGAGGAAGAAAGAATATGAAGAATTTCTTTAAGAAACTTGCCTTCGTATTAGCTCTTGCAATGGTTGTTACTGCAATCGCTCCAGCTGCTAAAGCTAACGCAGCGAAAGCACCAGTGTTAAACGCAACAAGCAAGAAGATCTATATCGGTGGAGACTATACTGGCAAGTATTCAGACACATTCACACTTAAAGTGTGGAACAAAGGTGATTACAGAGTAACATTTGCAAGCTCTGACACTAAAATCGCAACAGTTACTAAGTGGTATGGCGTTGTAACAGCAAAAGCTGTTGGTACAGCTACAATTACAGCTACTGTATCTAACAAAACTACTGGTAAATTAGTTAAGAAGTTATCAGCAAAAGTTTATGTTAAGAAAAATGCTGATTCCGTAGCTTTCGGTTCTTTAGCAAAATTTGATCAGCCATTAACAATTGGCGATAAAGTTAAGATCAATGTAGCTAGAAAAGCTGGTACAGTATCTGCTTGGAAACAAGCTGATAAGACTCAAATCACTGACTATGTTGTTTGGTCATCAAGTAATAAAGACGTTGCAACAGTAGATAAGTGGGGTACTGTTAAAGCTGTAGGCGCTGGTGAGACTACTATCTCTGCAGTTGCTACACAGATTGAAGGTAAAGTTGCTACAACTACACCTGCTACAGTTAAAGTTACTGTAAATGCTAAGGGTATTGTAGACGTTACTCAGTTAACAGAAACTAAGATCAAAGTTACATTTGGTGCAGATCAAGTTGCTGAAAAATTAAATAAAGATACTTTATTAGTTACACCAGCAGATGCATCAGTTGTAAACCCAAGTGTTAAAGAAGTAAAAATCAGTGATGATAACAAGAAAGTTGCTACTGTAGAATTATACTTACCACTTTCAGACAAAACTGTTTATACAGTATCCGTAAAAGATACTGATAGCAAAAAAGACTTCTCTGCATCTGTAGGAGATCCTGCATCTATCACAGTTACAAAACCAGGAACTGCCGTAGTTGGTGAAGAAACAAAAATTGAATATGTTGTTAAAGATGCTAATGGCGTTGAATTAAGCGTTAATAAGGATAATGTAGAAGCAACTATTATTGAAAATACAGATAATGGCTATATTTCTACTAATAGTGATGGTGTTCCAACTATCAATATGTATGAAAAAGGAAAAACAGTTACTATTCAATTAACATATCATACTTATAATTATGATAACGATGGTAATGAAACTGTATTTAAGAGTAGCGCATTCTTAGTAACAGGAATTGACAAGACTGATGTAGGTCTTAATACTGCTGTAGGTACAGTTGTTAACGGTGATTACAGCAAAGCAGATTTTGACAAAGTAAAATCTCAATTACCTTTAGATGCTGACTCATATTATATCCAAGTAAAAGTTAAAGACGCTGCTGGTGTTGAGTATACAACAAAAGAAGACGTTTATGATAACTTTACATTTGAATCATTAAATAAAGCTAAATTAGAGGTTGACGAGAATGGTAGATTATATCCATTAGGCGTTGGTACTGCAATGGTAAAAGTTACTGTTAAAGCTATCGAAAAGAGCTTTTTAGTTGAAGTTTCAGTTGTTGCTGAGTCTAAAGTAACTAAATTAGTTGTAAGTGATCCAGCTATTACCCTTTCAAATGGTGAATTTGTGGATGATAGTAAAACAGTTAAAGTTACTGTTGAAGATCAATATGGAAATTCTTTAAGTGTTGAAAAAGCTGAATTAACTTTTACTGCTGATGCTGCACTTAATGTAACTCAAAATGGTAAAGAAATTACAATTAATGCAATTAATACTGAAAAAGGCGATTATAAGATTAAAGTTGCTGCTGGTAATTTAAGTAGAGATATCAGAGTTAAAATTCAAGAGCCAGAAGTACTTTCTACTTATAAGAAGTTTGAGTATGTAGCAGCTACTAAAGTAGATTTAGCTAGAAATAATGACAATGCTGGAGTAACATCTGTATCAATTAATTATTATGGTCTTGATTCCAAAGGCGTAAGAGCATATAAATTTGTTGAAGGCGTTGATTATGAATTAGTAATAACAGACAAAAATAGTAAACCTGTTAATGCAGTAACTAATGGCGCTTTTGAAGTTGTTAGTGCTAGTGGTTCTTCACTAATTAAAAATGTTGATGCTGGTGTTTACAATGTAGCTCTTAAGTCCTTAAATAAGGAAGCTGGTTTAGGTGATGTAGGCACTACATTTAAGAGAACTTCTATTTCTGTAGTAGACTCTCAAGTAAAACCAGTATTGAAACTTGATAAAACTGAAATCAATTCTAACGAATTAGACAAAGTATATTCTGTTTCAACTAAGAATAAGAGTAGTAAAGTTGCAATCGATTCAATAGAAGGATACAAACGTGGCGATAGTACAAAACTTGTTGTTCTTTCTAGCATAGAATCAGATTCAACATACGTAATTAAAAAAGTAAATGTTAAAGAAACATTTAGCAATGGTAATTATTTCATTCATACAATTGATGTAAGTCAAAGTATTAAAGTAAAATAATAAATTATCAAAAAAGGATGAGATGCATAAGCATCTCATCCTTTTTATTTTACATCTTTGCTTTTAGTAAGCTATGACGATTAATTATTTAGCTACTGTAATAGTAACAGTTTGGTTAACAGCTACGTTTTCATGAGTGAATACGTTGCTACCAAATGTTTCATCAACATTTACAGTTTTAACAATAACTTTATATTCGCCAGCTGCAAGAACTGTATCAGCATTGATAGTTGTGTTAGAACCAACTACAACTGCATCGATTCCGGAGAATACGTTGCTTACAGTACCATTATTCTTAGTAGATACAGTGAATGCACCCTTTAAAGCTTCTTTTAAAGAAGTACCGCTTGCAACAGATACAGTAAGTGCGTCACGTGAAACAACAGGTTTAACCTGAGTATCTGTTACTACAACGCTTGCTTTAGCTACGATCTTACCACCGTATGTTACAGATGCAACATAAGTACCAGTCTTAGCAATTTCTTTTTCGATTGCACCGTTAGAAACTGAAAGAACTTTTACTGCGTATCCACTAGTAGTAGTGTCAACGTTAAGTGTTGCTTGAGAAGATTTAACTTCAATAGAGTAATCGTTAGTAGAAATTCTTTCTACCTTAACACCCTTAGCATCTACTTTATATAATGCAAAAGTAATATTCTTTTCTGTGCTATTAGCTTTATTTACTGCTAAATCAACTGTGTTATCAGAAACAACAAATTTTGGAGTTGCTACTGCAGCACCTGGTGCTTTAACATAGAATGTTACAACACGTGTGATTTTTTCTACAGTAATCTTATAAGAATAAGTACCTGCTGCAAGTCCTGCTGGGTTGAATACTAATGTATTATCACCAGTTTGAACAAGAGCTGCTTCATTACCTTTAGCTAAAGTGCTGTTGCCTTCAACTACGAATGTAGCATTATCAAAATCAGCATTGTACTGATCTTTTACAGTTGCAGTTAATGTAACTTCATCATCAACGTTAGCTGCGTTAGAAACTGTTGCGTTTGTCTTATCTAATGTAAATGTTGTTGCTTTTCTTTCATCACCAACAGTTACTTTAACTAAGAAAGATTTTTCAATCGCAGTTACAGTTACTTTAACATAAGCAACACCCTTAGCGATTGGATATAAATTACCTAAAGAATCAACTTCTACTTTAGAGGAATCCATAGATTCGAAAGTAAATGCATCTGCGTTATCTTTAGTTGTGTAAGTAACATCTTGAGAATCTTTTAAATTTAATTGGATTTTGTAGTTAGTATCGCTTAAACCAATTGTAACATCGTTGCTTACTTTGTCCCAATCAATTTTGCTGTATTCTTTGCTAGTTACAACATATTTTGTAGAAGCAAGAGTAACATCTGTTGCAGAGATACCTTTAACTACGAATGTATTACTTGTATAAGCTACTTCTGTACCTTCTTCTGTGAAAGTTCCAGTATAGTAGATAGCTTTGATAGCTACTGTTTTACCTTTTTCGAAGATACCGATTTTACCGTTATCAAGGTAACCATTTTGATCGCCATCAACGATTTCGAATTCTACTCTAGCATCGCTAGCTGCAGAAACTTTAACACCGTTAGCATCTTTTAAATCGTATTCGATTTCAGCTGCTGCACTGTTTTCAAGTACTGTGCTTGGTCCTGTAATAACGATAGATGCAACTTTACCAACAGATGCTTTGAATTCACCTGTGATATCAGCGTTATCTTTTACAGATAATGTGTATACAACACCGTCTTCAAAATCATTGTAAGTAACAACTGTAGCAACAGTCTTGTCGCTGTTCCATTTTACAGATTTGATGATTGGTGTTTGATATGTGCTGGAAGCTGGTGTAATTGCAAGAGTATCTTTGTTTACAACAGAATCCATTTCACTTCCGAATGTTACTTCGATAGTGTTAGATGTAGTTTGAGTAACACCTGTAATACCATTGCTCTTAACTGTTACGTTTAATTCAACAACGTTAGCTGTTGCAACTGCAGGAGCTTCAGTTTGAGCTGTTCTTACAGTAATTTTAGCTGTACCAGGAGCTACTGCTGTAACTGTTCCCCACTTATCAACAGTAGCAACAGTGTTGTCGCTAGATGTCCATACAGTATAGTCAGTTACGATTGTTTTGTCTGCTTGTTTCCAAGCTGTGTTACCGTTAAGGTCTTTTCTGAATACGTTTAACTTAACTTTGTCGCCTACATTTAAAGCGTTGTCAAGTTTAGCTGCACTTGCAGAAGAAACACCGATTTCTACAGCATTTCTCTTAACCCAAACTTTTGAAGTTAAAGTCTTAACAACTTTACCAGTAGTTTTGTTAGATACTGTAGCAACGATTGTAGCTTCACCAGGAGCTACTGCTGTAACTGTTCCCCACCATTTGCTAACTGTAGCAATTTCAGGGTTTTTGCTTGTAAAAGTAACTCTGTAGTCACCTTTGTTCCATACCTTTAATGTAAAGGTGTTTGTGTACTGGCCTGTCGCAACATCTTTTTCAAGATATAGCTTTTTACCTGTAGTATTAAGTACAGGAGCTTTTGCTGCACTTGCTTTTGCTGCTGGAGCGATAGCTGTAACAACCATAGCTAAAGCTAAAACGAAGGCTAGTTTCTTAAAGAAATTCTTCATTTTCTTCTTCCTCCTAAAAGTTATAATTTTGTTATACTGGCTTTGCCATTTGAGGTATTATCTGGTAATTAGTTAATGATGTATTAAAAAATCTGAAAATTGTCCACAATAAGATTATACTTTAGAATCAATGAATAACTTAATTATTAGTTTAAGAATTATTCACAGGTGATGCCAGTTTGATGCCAATCGATACCATATACAGGAAAAAGATTGGTATATTTTTCAATTCAAACAGGAAAAATTTTATAATATTTGGAATGGAGAGGTATTAGATGGAAAAATTATCAAGAGCAAAATTATTAAGTGAAACCTTACCAAAAGGAATAACAAGATGTAAGGATGGGAGATATCAAGCAAGATATACTTATGAAGGGCGTCGGTATAGTTTTTATGGTCGTAATCTGAAAGAGGTGGAACAAAGGCTTTTAGATATACGTTACGAAATTGAGCATGGAATGTATGCAAAAGAAGAACGAATTGTTGTAAATTCATGGTATAAGACTTGGATTGAAGAGTATAAATCGATGTCAGTAAAAACAGGTACGATTGAAAGTTACGAAAGCATGTATAATTATTATGTAAAGCCTGTAATTGGTAAAAAGCTTTTAAAAGATGTTCGTGGGGAACACTTGCAAAAATTATTCAATGATCTAGCGAGAGAAGGCTATTCAAAATCTACAATTTCATTGATACATGTGTTGCTTAATTCTATGTTCAAACAAGCATTAAAAAATGAATTAATTAAAAAAAATCCAGTGTCGTTAACAACATTGCCAAGAGGAGAGAAAAAAAAGGAACGAAGAGTTTTGAGTCGAGAAGAACAAAACCTATTATTAGAGGAAATAAAAGGACATGAGTTAGAACCACTCATTCAGATTGCATTAGCTACAGGAATGAGAATTGGAGAATTGACTGGTTTAGAATGGGAAGATATTGCTTTTACAAAAAAAGAAATTACTGTTCGAGGAACTCTTAAAATCACCAGGGCAGGTGACTGCTTTATTGACACACCAAAAACATCTAGTAGTAATCGGGTTGTTCCACTACTTTCAAGTGCAGAGCTTACACTTAAAAGATTACGGATTATTCAAAAGCAAGCACGATTATCTATGGGAGATGGATGGTGCCCATTAGATGGTTTGGATCAATTAGTTTTTACGAGAATGGATGGAAAACCTATTTCAGGGCAATATGTGAGGCAGCAACTAGTCCATATAGTTAATGGCATTAATGAGAAGTATTTTGATAAGAACTCATTATATATGAAAAACAAAGGGAGTAAAAAAGAAGGTAGTAATTATGAAGCAAATAAAAATGAAGCTTTAAAAGAGTTGACTCATTTTGAGAATTTTACTCCTCATACATTAAGACATACCTTTGCCACTAGGGCACTAGAAAGTGGAATGCCACCTAAAGTAGTTCAAGAAATATTAGGTCATAGTAGTATTACAATGACTCTAGACTTATATACTCATGTCCTTCCTCAAACCAAGGCGGAAGAAATGAAGAAACTTGAAGGAATGTTTTAATTGAAAAAATCTATTTATTTAAATCCGTTTCTATTGTATCTATATTAATATGAATCGATCATTTAACTTAAATAAAAGAATATATCAACTATAATTGTTTATAGAAATCATAATAAAAAATTCCCACATTAAGAAACAAGAAAAGTAATAAATTAAAGAAAGTTTGCAAGAGTATTACAGTAAATTTGAAAGTTAGAAGAAACAATAAAATCAATTTTATATCTTAGTAAAATGTTTTAGTAAATTTATAAAGAGAGAAAAACATTGGAATTAATTATTCAAGCTACAAAAAAACAATTCTGTATATTTTTAAGCTATATAAAACAATACTGTAAATTTTTCAATTTAGAAAAAATCAATACTGTAAATTTTTCAAGCTAAAAAACCAATACTGTAAATTTTTCAATCTAGAAAAAACCAATACTGTTAATTTTTCAAGTTATAAAAACCAATACTGTAATTTTTTTAAGCTAGAAAAACCATTACTATAAATTTTTTTTAAATTAGAAGAGAACATTACAATAAAAATTTAAAAAATTAGATATATATTTGCTATTAATTTATAAAAAAATAACAATAAAAATTCTTCAATTAGAAATAAAGCATTTTAAAATATACAAATATTACAAGATTAAAAATATTCTCAACAACGTTATAGGGAATAACTTGTAATACTAAACAATTTTAAGTATAATAGACAAGAATTCAGAGCGTGTATTTAATAAATAATTAAGTGATGTAATGAATTCTTAATAGACAAGCAAATTTATGAATGATATAATAATTGAATATTGTTAATATTTGTTAGAAGTGTCAATTGAGATAGTGAAAGGGTATTTTACAAAGATTATTGCGTGGAATATCATTTTATAGAAGATTTATTTTAAAGTTTTTCCTTCAGACGGCAAGGGCGTTTGTAGGATTAATCTTTAGCTGATAGGAGCCATAACCTTTATCATCGGGTTTTAATGGCGTACTATCTTAGAAAGGAAAAATAATTAAATGAAGAAGAAGTTACTGTTTTTATTTGTAGTGATGTTTTCACTTTCTATTCTCAGTGCTGGAATAGTGAAACTTAGTGGAGGTCGTCAACAAATAAGTGACGATAAGGTTACTATTGTAACATCATTTTATCCGATGTACATTATTGCCTTAAATTTAACTGAAAATATTGATAATGTTGAGGTTGTTAATTTAACAGATAACAATGTTGGGTGTCTGCATGATTATCAACTTACAACTAGGGATATGCGAACCTTAAACGATGCTAACATTCTTATTTTAAATGGCGGGGATATGGAATTGTTTTTAGAAAATGTCTTAACATCATATCCCACACTAGATATAATAAATGCATCAGAAGGTATAACGTTTTTAGAAGGCGTGGAACATGTGCATGGAGATGAATCATCACTTGATGGTATTGAAGGGGCATACAGCCAAGATGAAGACTTGGATAGCCATGTAGATGAGGACTTGCATAGCCATGCAGATGAAGACCATGATCATAGCACAGAGGTAAATGAAACTACAGAAGATGCTCATAACTTAGAAGAAGATGTCCATGATCATGACGGGCATACGCATAGCGCAATTAATGGCCATGTATGGTTGGATATGAATCGTTATTTGGTTCAAATTGATAATGTAGCAAAATCATTAGCTTTATATGATAGTAAAAATGCAAATGCATATACTCAAAATGCTAAAACCTACATGGAAAAGATTGCTAAATTAAAAGATGAGTTTGAAAAGGCGTTTGCTGGACAAACAGGTTTAGAAATTGTAGGTTTCCACGGAGCTTTTTCCTATCTAGCGGATGAACTTTCCTTTGAAATGATTCATTCATTAGATATGGATTCAGATACAGTTTTAAGTGCTGGAGACATTGCAACGGTGATTGAAGAAGTTAAGCATCACAATGTTAAATACCTCTTTGCAGAAGATCAGTATAGTAAAGATATAGCAAATCGTATAGCGGAAGAGACCAATGCACAGGTTTGTATATTGGAAACTCTAGTAAGCGGTGAGATCGATAAAGATGCTTATCTAACTGGCATGCAAAAGAATTTAGATATATTAAAAAATATATTAAAGTCTGAGTAAAGGAATTGTTGTATTTCATATATCTTTGAACTAAGAACTCTTTAACATTTCAAAGGGTATTAAGATAATATGAAATTTGGAAAGGATGTAATTCCTATGGAACAAGAAACAAATAAAAGTAATCTGAATAAGAATTCGAATGTTACATGTGAAGAGATACAAAAGAAATCCAATGTAACCTATGAGAATTTAAATAAAAAATCCAATGTAACATGTGAGAATATAAATAAGAAATCCAATGTAAGCTGCGAGGATATAAAAAAGCAATCCATAGCTTGCGGATTACATTGTATTAAGATGCAAGATATAGGAGTTACCATTGGAAAAACCAAAATTATTGAACATATCAATCTTCATATCCATTGCGGTAGATTAACCGTTATCATTGGTAGAAATGGTGCGGGAAAATCTACATTAATAAAAGCTATGTTAGGTGAAATAAAACATGAAGGAAAAATTGAATTTAATGATATGAAAAATAATAGGATGGCGGATTTGACGATAGGATATGTACCGCAACATTTAAATATTGAAAAGAATACACCCACAAGTGTATATGACATGTTTGCAAGTTATATCAGCCAAGTTCCAGTTTTCTTTCGGAAGTCAAAAAAAGTTTATGAAAAAGTATACAATCAATTAAAACTATTTGAAGCACAAGGATTGATAGATAAACAGGTCTGTGATTTATCAGGTGGGGAATTACAACGTGTATTGTTATCGATTGCTTGTACACCAGTACCAAACTTACTACTTTTAGATGAACCAGTGTCTGGTATCGATCGAAATGGAATGGAACTATTTTATAAGAATATAGATATGTTAAAGAAAAATTATGATTTAGCATTAATATTAGTGTCTCATGATTTAGAATTTGTCGAACGTTATGCAGATTATGTTATCTTGCTTGACAAAACAATTATAAAGGAAGGCACCCCAAAGGAAGTTCTTAATTCTAAAGAATTTAATGAGGTGTTTGGAAGTTCAAGAAAAGCTTGGGTTTAGATATAAGTTAGGAGATAACAGTGGAAACTATTTATCATATATTAGAAACATTAATTCCATATGATTTTATTTCATATGATTTTATGAAGAATGCATTAATAGCGATATTAATTATTACACCTTTGTTTGGGGTGTTAGGAACCATGATAGTAAATAATAAGCTTGCATTTTTCTCAGATGCCTTAGGTCATTCAGCGTTTACTGGAATGGCAATTGGCGTAATCCTAGGGATTTCTGATACGAATATTTCAATGGTTGTATTTGCAGTGATTTTTGCATTGCTACTTAATAAAATTAAGCATATGAATCGAATATCCAATGATACTGTAATTTCTGTATTTTCATCACTAAGTACAGCAATTGGACTAGTAATTTTATCGCAAGGAGGGAATTTTTCTAGGTACTCCTCATTACTAGTGGGGGATATTTTAAGTATAACTCCAAAAGAAATATTTTTATTATTTATTATATTTATTGTTACCATTATCGTTTGGTGTACTTGTTTTAATAAGCTACATGCGATTAGTTTAAATACAAGCTTAGCCAAAAGTAAGCATATATCCATAGCATTTTTTGATAATATATTTGTTGTATTAATTGCATTAATTGTTATGTTATCAATTAAATGGGTAGGAATATTAATAATCAATGCACTGCTAATTTTGCCTGCGGCATCGGCAAGAAATCTAGCAGCAAATATGCGAGAGTATCACCTTTTTTCAATTATTATAGCAATGTTTTCAGGAGTTTTAGGCTTACTGCTATCATTTTTCTTAAGTTTAGCAACTGGGCCAACCATAGTAATTATAGCTTCAATTATATTTTTTATAACATTATGTTTTCGTAATTTAATCAAAGCTTAAAATATGAATAATTAATAACTGTTACAATAAAAACATATGGAAGGATGCGATTATATGCATGGGAAAAAGATATATGCTAAGATAATAGTCAATTTACTTTTAACGATAGCACTGGCACTATTTGCAGTGTTGGTCATACCGCGTTTACTTAGTTTTTTTATTCCTTTTGTTGTAGCATTTATAATCTCATTAATTGCAAATCCAGTCGTACGGTTTATGGAGAAAAGAGTTAAGATTGTTAGAAAACATGGTTCTGCAATTATTATAATCGTAGTATTAGCTGTTATTTTTGCATGTCTATATTTTGCATTTGTATTTCTATCAAAACAAGTGCTTTCATTAGTTGCAGACGTGCCTAATATTGCAAGGGCTCTTACAGATTTAATGAATGAACTTTCTATAAAATTATCAAAAGCATATGAAGTTTTACCAGATGGTTTACAAAATGTATTTACGAATTTAAGTCAAAATACTGAAACATATTTAGCAAAATTTCTTGATGGTATAGAACCTCCATCCATACCAGAGGTGGGTGGTTATGTAAAAAACTTTGCTAATTTATTATTTATGGCAATAATCACGATACTAGCTACTTATTTCTTTATTGCAGATCGGGATAAAATGGCAGACTTTGCAAATCGAATGCTTCCAGATTCGTTAAAAAGAGGCTATAAACTGGTTGTAGATAATTTTAAAAATGCAGTGGGTGGATATTTTAAAGCTCAATTTAAAATAATGATCGTTCTATTACTTATTATGTTTATAGCCTTTGAGATAATGCGAGTAGAATTTTCATTTTTACTGGCCCTTGGTATAGCAATACTAGACTTCTTACCGGTATTTGGTACAGGTGCAATTTTAGGTCCTTGGGCAATTATAGAAATAATAAGTGGAAATTATTTAAGGGCAGTATTTATCATAATTATATATCTTGCTTGTTTATTAATTAAGCAGCTATTACAGCCCAAAATGGTTGGAGATAGCATAGGCATCAGTCCATTTGCTACCTTGATTTTTATGTTTATCGGATATCGTATTTCTGGTGTGTTTGGAATGATTATTGGGATACCGATTGGAATGGTTTTAATTAATTTTTATAGAATCGGAATGTTTGAAAGAATTATCAGAGGATTTAAGATAATAATTTCTGATATCAATGAATTTCGAAAATACTAAAATATTGGCATAAACTCTCGAGTGCTTATGTAGGATATTAAGTGTTGAATTACAAAACGTGTATATAGAAAGATGGGATATTATGAGTCGGGGAAAGACGAATCGATGCGATCAGGAGACTACAATTACAGCTGAAGAAGTGAAATGCATATTGCTTGATTATAATATTGGGAAAAAACCATTAGCTAAGCTGTTAGGGTGGGGGGAAACTACGATAATTCGATATATTGAAGGGGATATACCAACCTGTGAATATTCACAGAAGCTACTTCAAATAAAAGAAGATCCAAATTATTATTATGATATACTTTTGAAAAATCAAGACAAATTAACAACAGTAGCATTTAAAAAGAGTAAAAAAGCAGTGCTGAACATTTTAATGAGATCGAAAATTAAGTTAGTAGCACAGTATATAATAAATCGAGCAAATGGAGAAATCACAGCGAAAAGAGTACAAAGTATTTTATTTTATTCGCAAGTATTATCACTAGCCCTTACTGGACATGAATTATTTGATGAATTGTGTAAAGATAATTATAATCATGTTCCATACATAAACTTATATGAGAGTATGAGAAAAAACGGAATAAAAGTTATAGAGATGAATACCGATTTTCTAACAAAAAAAGAACGTGATATCATTGATTATGTATACGAAACATTAGATTGGTATGGTGCAAAATCAATCTATGCTCTTTACATGCTAGAAAGTAAGGAATATTTAATGCACGATTACTCAAAAGCTGATCGAACTGTACCCATGGAAGTCTTAAAAAATGAATATAAAGGTATATTTGAAAAATATAATATCGTTCATTATAAAGACTTTGCACTTTATGTTCAAAGAAGAATGAAAGAAGTAGTCTTGAAAAAAGAGATTTTAAAAAGAATCTAAGTTTTTTTATGTTTAAAAATGAAAGTACTTTCATACATATTAAAACGTTATTATAACCAAGGAAATAAACATTCAAAAATCTAAAAAAAGTTGGAGAATACAAATTGTTATTCTCCAACTTTTTTGATTATCTAAGAATTCTATAATAAAATATAATACTATTTTCTATTCGCTCTCTTACGTAATGTAGGATCAAGAATCTTTTTACGGATACGTAAGCTCTTAGGAGTAACTTCTAATAATTCATCGGTATCGATAAATTCAAGAGATTGCTCTAAGCTTAAAACTCTAGGAGGTGATAAACGTAATGCGTCATCAGAACCAGAAGAACGAGTATTTGATAATTGTTTACGTTTACATACATTTACCTCTACGTCTTCGGTTTTACCATTCTGGCCAATAACCATACCGCTGTATACTTTTTCACCAGCTCCAATAAATAAGGTTCCACGTTCTTGAGCATTGTATAAACCATAGGTAATTGCTTCACCACTTTCATAAGCAATTAAGCTACCTTGTTTACGATACTGAATTTCGCCTTTAAAAGGAGCATAACCATCAAAAGAAGTATTGATGATACCGTTACCCTTAGTATCTGTCATAAATTCGCCACGGTAACCGATAAGACCTCTTGCAGGGATTGAGAACTCTAAACGAGTATATCCACCATTTGCAGTAGACATACCGAGTAATTCACCTTTACGACTGGAGAGTTTTTCAATTACACTACCAGCAAATTCTTCTGGAATATCAATATAAGCACGTTCCATTGGCTCTAATTTATGTCCATTTTCATCTTGTTTATAAAGTACTTCAGCTTTACTTACAGCAAATTCAAAACCTTCACGGCGCATATTTTCAATTAAAACGGAAAGATGCAATTCACCACGGCCAGATACTTTGTAACTTTCTGTTGTTTCTGTTTCTTCAACTCGTAAACTTACATCGGTATTAAGTTCGCGGAATAATCTCTCACGAAGATGTCTTGAAGTTACAAACTTACCTTCTTGTCCAGCAAGTGGGCTGTCATTTACAAGGAAATGCATTGCAATTGTTGGCTCTGATATTTTTTGGAATGGAATTGCAACTGGATTTTCAGGAGAGCAGATTGTATCACCAATATGGATATCGGAAATACCGGAAATTGCTACAATTGATCCAACAGTTGCTTCTTGTACTTCAACCTTTTTTAATCCTTCATATTCGTATAACTTATTAATTTTTACTTTACGACTCTTTTCTGGTTCGTGAGCATTTACAATAACAACATCCTGATTTACTTTTATAACACCATTATCTACTTTACCAACACCAATACGACCAACATATTCATTGTAATCAATTGTACTAATTAAAACTTGAGTACCAGCTTCAGCATCGCCTTCAGGAGCAGGAATATAGTCAATAATTGTTTCAAATAAAGGTTGCATATTTTGAGGAGTATCACCCAATTCTAAAATTGCAACACCAGATTTTGCAGATGCGAATACGAATGGACATTCTAATTGTTCTTCATTTGCATCTAAGTCAATGAAAAGTTCAAGAACTTCATCGATAACTTCTCTAGGTCTAGCCTCAGGACGATCGATTTTATTAATACATACAATAACTGGTAAATTAAGTTCTAATGCTTTTTTTAATACGAATTTGGTCTGTGGCATCGCACCTTCAAAAGCATCGACAACAAGAACAACTCCATTAACCATTTTAAGAACACGTTCTACTTCACCACCAAAATCTGCATGTCCAGGAGTATCAATAATATTAATTTTAACTCCATTGTAGGAAACAGCAGTATTTTTTGATAGAATAGTTATTCCACGTTCCTTTTCAATATCATTGGAATCCATAACTCGTTCTTCTACAACTTGGTTCGTACGAAATACACCACTTTGTTTTAACAATTGGTCTACAAGTGTAGTTTTTCCATGGTCAACGTGTGCTATAATTGCGATATTTCTTACATCTTCACGTGTCATTTTCATATCTATCCTCTTTCTACAGGGCTGTCATACATACTTCATTTCATAAGAATATAATTATAGACATATTATAATTATATACATAGTAGTTTGTGTAACAGTTCCAATTTAAATTAAAAGTTGAAAAATTCAACTTAACCGACATGATGTCTTTATGACATCTCATATTTTAGTGTGAAATCATTTTACTCACACCTATCATGTATTTTTTAAATAATACATTTATATATCCAACATTATTGACTAACAATGTATATCCTACGTAATTATAGAAATAATAAACATAGTAGCAATAATTATGTCGCTAGAAAATATAATTCAACCACAGTATTGTATCATATTCTATCGATTTTACAAGGATTTTCTTGGGGCTAAGTATATTTTTAGTAAATTTATCAATGAATGCCTACTTTACATAGTGAAATTCAATCGTTATGACTATAAAGTTTTTAAGGGTATAAATAGTTGAAACGTGGCGAAACTACTTGATATCTTAAGGTATTATATGATAAGATGGTGATAAATTACGTAATTTGTCTTAAAAAGTAAATGGAAAGTACTTGAAAAGGAAAATATTACCTTATATAATAGGGATTGAAAGAATACAAATTAGTTGTAGAGAAAATTCTGAACGAACTATAGGAAGAGAAGGGAGTCATACGATATGACAGATAAAGTATTTGATAACAATCAAGTAAGTGTTGCAGGCGAGGTAATTAGTGAATTTACTTTTAGCCATGAGGTCTTTGGAGAGGGTTTTTATCTTTTGGATGTATTAGTAAGTCGTCTGAGTAATTCATGTGATGTTATTCCAGTCATGGTTTCAGAGAGACTTATTGATGTTAAGACGGATTACAGAGGAAAGTTCGTAGAAGTAAGCGGACAATTCCGTTCTTATAATCGTCATGAAGATAGCAAAAATCGATTGGTATTATCGGTATTTGCAAGAGAAATTAAGATTAGTGATGAGGAAAACGAAGAAAGTAAACCTAACTATATTTTCCTAGACGGTTTCGTATGTAAACCACCTGTGTATCGTAAAACGCCATTAGGCAGGGAAATCGCGGATATTTTACTTGCAGTAAATCGCCCATATGGTAAATCAGATTATATCCCATGCATCTGTTGGGGACGTAATGCTAGATTTGCTGAGAGCTTTGTTGTTGGTGGACATATCCAAGTGTGGGGAAGAATTCAAAGTCGTGAATATCAAAAGAAAGTAAATGATAACGAGTTTGAAAAAAGAGTTGCTTATGAAGTTTCAGTAAGCAAGTTAGAATTTATTAATGATGAAGTAGAATAGGTAGTAACCCATTTTCTTATAGATAGAATCGTTCACAAGTAAGTGGAGGAGCCGGGGGAACTAGCAAAAAGAAAGGTTAACAATGACAATAGTCTGCGTTAGCCTTTCTTTTTTAGTTTCTTTTCCATATGCTTAATATCAAGAATTTGAAATGATAGATGTATATTCCAGTGACCGTTCTATGACATAATTATGTTAGATTCTCTTTGTAGCACTTAATGTTAAATTGGCATATAATAAATTAAAAGAAATCAACACTATAATAAATAAGGATGTTCTCTATATAGTTAATTTATATGTTGACAGAGCAGAAGTTGGGTGATAATATTAAGACATTGACAATTGAAAACAATTGGTAGAGGCGCATTGATTATTAGTAGACTGCAGGATATGTCAGGCATAGTGGAGTGCAGTTAAAAGGATGAGATGCCGAAGCTTATGGTGACCTGAAAGCCATATGCTGGTTTTATGATGAATAATTATAAGACTGTCATCAGTATTTGATGGAGAGCTACCTAAAGAATACAAAAGGAGCCTATAGGAACACTAAGGGTTTCAATTAGTTATTGGTTATATTCTTTAGCGTCGACTCCAGGTCGGCTTTTTTTATGCCACAAAATATTATGGAGGTGCTATTATGGCTATTTTTACAGGAGCTGGTGTTGCGATTATTACACCAATGAAGGCAAACGGAGATGTTAACTATGATAAGTTAGGTGAAATCCTTGATTTTCAAATTAACAATGGGACAGATAGTATAATTATATGTGGTACAACTGGAGAGGCTTCTACATTAACACATGAGGAGCATCTAGAAAGTATCCGTTTTACCGTAGATTATGTTAATAAAAGAGTGCCTGTTATCGCAGGTACAGGATCAAATTGTACAAATACAGCAATGTATTTAACGAAAGAGGCATATAACGTTGGAGCAGATGCAGTTTTAGTGGTTACTCCATATTATAATAAGGCAACACAAAAAGGGTTAATTGGACATTTTACGGATATTGCAAAATCTGCTGATATACCGGTAGTTCTTTACAATGTACCAAGTAGAACAGGATGCAATATTTTACCAGAAACTGCAGCATACTTAGCAAAGAACGTTGATACGATTGTTGCTATGAAGGATGCAACAGGTGATATATCCCAGGTTGCTAATACTGTATTACTTTCCGAAGGAAACTTAGATTTATATTCAGGAAATGATGATCAAATCGTACCTCTATTATCATTAGGAGGAAAAGGTGTTATCTCTGTATTATCAAATGTGGCACCAAGAGATACCCATGATATCGTGGCTAAATATTTATCAGGGGATACCCAAGGTAGTTTAGAGTTACAGATAAAATATTTACCTCTTATCCATGCTTTGTTTAGCGAGGTAAATCCAATTCCAGTAAAAATGGCAATGAATCTTATGGGAATGGAAGTAGGTCCACTTAGAAAACCATTGACAGAAATGGAAGAAGTACACGCAGAAGTACTAAAGAAAGAACTTATTAAATTAGGCTTAGTGAGATAAAAATGAGTTGCAAATAATAACACTAATTTCAAGAAGTTGGATATTAGAAAGCCCAATGACTAACTTACGCAATTCAATTGTATTTATAAAAATTTGATGTATTTGCAAAGTTAGAATTTTGTAAATAGAATTGAAATAGTAGAAAAGAGGTAAATATGACACGTATAATCATGGTAGGCTGCAATGGAAAAATGGGGCAGGTTATTTCAAATTTAGTAAACGAGGATGAATCCGTGCAGATTGTTGCAGGAGTTGATGTATTTGATGATGGTAGAAATGATTATCCAGTATTTAAAAACATTGGAGAATGTCTAATAGAGGCGGATGCTATTATAGATTTTTCATCTCCAAAAGGTTTGGATTTACTTCTAGATGTTGCAATCAAAAGACAACTTCCAATCGTATTATGTACAACTGGATATTCAGATGAGCAATTAGAGCAAGTTAAGGAAGCATCAGAGCAGATTGCAATCTTACGTTCTGCAAACATGTCCCTTGGCGTAAATGCTTTATTAAAATTAGTAAAGACTGCGGCTAGAATTCTAACAGAAGCAGACTTTGATATTGAAATCGTTGAAAAGCATCATAATCAAAAGGTGGATGCACCATCTGGAACTGCATTAGCGCTTGCAGATGCCATGAACGAAGCATTAAAAAATGAATATTCATATACGTATGATAGATCTAAGGATCGTAAAAAACGTGAGAAAAAAGAGATTGGTATTTCTGCTGTTCGTGGTGGAAACATCGTTGGTGAGCATGAAGTGATTTTTGCTGGAACGGATGAAGTTATTGAATTCAAGCATACTGCATATTCAAAAGCTATCTTTGGAAAAGGTGCAATTTCTGCTGCGAAATTCTTAGTGAATAAAGCACCAGGAATGTACCACATGCAGGATGTTATTGGTTAAAGTTAAATATAGATAATACGTATAAGTGTGAAGGCTATTATGAGATATTTGATAGGAAGATCAAGTATCTGTAATAGCCTTTTATTTATTACTTTTTTTATTCAGACTTTTGACAGGATGTCTAAATTTTGTTTATAATAAGAATATGGAAATTAAAGTATGAAGAACTATATATTAGAGGAAAAGGTATAAGGATTGGTGCTTTTAGATATTTTTTTACCATTTTACAACGGTTATTATTGGTGTACGCAGATACGTAAGCTATCGAAAGTGCCAATAATATTTATATCATCGAATACATCTAACATGGATATTGTTATGGCAATTAATATGGGTGGAGATGAGTTTATTACAAAGCCATATGTTTGTGGACGATAATACATTAACTGTAAATATAACTAGACTTCGTAAGAAGTTGGATGATGCCGGAATAAAAGGCATAATTCATACAAAAAAAGGAATTGGTTACCTGATTGAAGAGTAGCTTAGTAGTCGTTGGAATATTTTCAGTAATATTTATCATCTATGCGAATAACTTTTTATTAAAGAGAAGAAAAAAGAACTTGCTTTATTTATGCATTGCTGGATGTGTGGCAGTATTTATTGTATTTTATATGATTATATATAGTAGAACTGCAAAAGTGTACTATAAATTGGTACAAAGATAGTATTTCTTGTGGGTACATGGGTTTTTGTTGTATAAGGAGGCATGGACTATGAAGAAAAAAATTTTTATCGGATTTTTACTCGTAATTTTTATATTTTATATGGTCTTTCCACTCCAGTTGCAGAATGAGTAGAAAATATTAAAGTTTAAAGGGCTGTCGTAAAATAGAGTTTTATATGGATGCGCATATGAAACAAATCTATTTTACGACAGCCTTTTTTGTTGAGAATTGAGGGATTTCCAAATGCAAAACACATATTTTTCACAAACTTATAAAAAACTTTTCACAAATTAATATTAGAATGATATAGATTGGACAAATGTATTAAGGAATTATAGTTGGCCAAAGTAAAAGGAGGAGAAGACGTTGATAGAAGTAAAGAATTTAGTGAAAAAATACGGCAATCATGTAGCAGTAGATCATCTAAGCTTTACCGTTGAAAAGGGACAAATATTAGGATTTTTAGGTCCAAATGGAGCAGGAAAGTCAACTACTATGAATATGATAACCGGCTATATTTCTGCGACCGAAGGAACGGTTTGTATCAATGGTTATGACATCTATGAGGAGCCAGAGGAAGCTAAAAAGTGTATTGGCTATTTACCAGAGTTACCCCCAGTATATCCGGATATGACAGTAAGAGAGTATTTAAAATTTGTTGCGGATATTAAAAAGGTTGAAAAAAGTAAAAAGAAACAGATGCTACAAGACATAATGGAGCGAATTCAAATTGCTGATGTAGCGGATCGATTAATAAAACATTTATCCAAAGGTTATAAGCAAAGAGTTGGACTTGCTCAAGCTTTAGTAGGATACCCAGAAGTTATTATTTTAGATGAGCCTACCGTTGGCCTTGATCCAATGCAAATCATTGAAATAAGAGATTTAATTAAAGAATTAGCAAGGGAACATACAGTAATTTTAAGCTCTCATATACTTTCAGAAGTAAGTGCTGTTTGTGACTCTGTAATGATTATCAATAAGGGAAAATTAATTGTTAGAGATGAACCGGACCAGTTATCAAAACATTTAAAACGTACCGGTGAATTGGATTTAGAGATAAAAGGAAAGAAAGAAGTTATTGAGGAAGCATTAAAAGATATTACTAACATTGATTCAATTCAATACAAAGAAGAAACAAAAGAAGGATTACTTCCAGTTCATATTTTAACTGCAGGTGAAGATGATGTAAGGGAAGAAGTATTTTATGCATTGGCGAAAGCAGAATGTCCGATTTATTCAATGAAAGGATCATCCATGTCATTAGAGGATGTATTCCTTGAACTTACGAAGTCTGAAAAATCATCTGAAAAACTATCTGAACTATCATATGAAAAAACGTCTGAGAATGAAGAAGATGATACTAAAAGTAATCTAAATAATATTGATAATGAGGAGGAAACGAAAGATGTTAGCGATTTATAAAAAAGAAATAAAAGCCTACTTTACCTCTATTGTTGGGTATTTATTTATAGCATTCTTTTTAGCTATCATTGGATTATATCATTATCTACAGAATATGTACGGTGAGAGTGCTAACTTTAGCTATGCCTTATATAGTATTTCTATCTTTTTTGTATTGTTAGTACCAATGATTACAATGAGAATCATGGCAGAAGAGAATAAACAAAAAACGGACCAGTTGTTATTAACATCTCCGATTAGTATAACAAAGATTATCGTTGGAAAGTATCTTGCAGTAATTTCTGTATTTACAGTAGTTATGGGGATAACTTGTATCTATCCTTTAGTAATGGCTAACTATGGTACCGTTAATTTTAAAATGAATTATGCTGCGATATTTGCATTTTTTTTATTAGGTGCATCCTATATGGCAATTGGATTATTTATCTCCGCAATGACTGAAAGCCAAGCATTTGCAGCAGTTGTAACCTTTATTGTTATCCTGTTAACTTATTTAGCTACGGGAATTGGAAGTATTATGCCAACGGATAATAAAACTGCTTGGATTACATTTTCAGTTTTATATTTAATTGTAACCATTATTACATATGTAATGATGCACAACTTAACCTTATCATTTTTTATTGGATGTATAGGGGAGATCGCAATTGCTGCGCTCTATTTATTAAATCCGACCTTATTTGATGGTTCTGTAGTAAAAGTACTTGGTTGGTTTTCTATGATTACCCGCTTTGATACCTTTATTTATGGAAACTTTGATGTGGCTGCAGTTGTATATTATATCAGCTTAATCGTTTTGTTTATATTTTTAACCATTCAAACGATTAAGAAGAGAAGATGGAGCTAAGGGAGGAGGAAAATAATGAAACGTGAATTTGAAGATAAGAATGATATGATGCAAGAAGAAAATATCAAAAAAAATAGTTCACATCATACAGATAAGATTAAAAATTCTTTTCGAAGTAAAAAGTTTAAAGGTGGAGCATATGCAACTAGCTTATCTGCAATTATGATTGTTTTAGTCGTTGTCATCAATCTATTTTTTTCTGAACTTAATATAAAAATCGATTTGACAGCGGATGCAAAGAATTCCTTAACAGATGAAACCGTAGAGATGATTAAGAATTTAGATGATAAAATAACCATCTATTACTTAGCACAAAGTGGAACGGAAATTGAACAATTTAAGAATATTCTAGAAAATTATGAAAAAGTAAATGATAACATAAAGCTTGTATATAAAGATCCAGTGAAATATCCTAAATTTGCGTCCCAGTACGTAGAAGATGAAATTACAGAACAAAGTTTACTTATTGTAAATGAGTCCAATAATAGAGCAAAATATTTGGATTATGGTGATCTTGTAGTTGCTGAAATGGACTATACAACATATCAATCTACCGTAACGGGTATTGATGTAGAGGGTAGAGTGGATGCTGCAATACAATATGTAACGAATGAGAATCTTCCAAAAATATATGCAGTTGCTGGACATGGCGAAACTTCTACAACAAGTACTATGACCTCCTTGTTATCAAAAGAGAATATTGAAATTTCAAGCATTAATACATTAACAAGTGAAGAAATTCCAGAAGATTGTGATGTTTTATTTATTAATCAGCCACAATCGGATTATACCGAGGAAGAAGTAGAACTTATTAAAAATTACTTCGAAAATGGTGGGGATGCAATTATTTCAGTAGATTATACTACATCGGAATTACCTAATTTTATATCCCTAATTAATTCCTATGGTGTAAACGTAGTAAAAGGAATCGTATTAGAAGGAGATGCTAATTATCGCCGTGGAAATTATGTGAATGAGTTAGTACCTGACATCTCAACACACTCATTTACAGAGGGAATAAAGAATAAAAAGTTTATTGTAGCTCCAGTTTCAACTGGACTTACCATTGCCCAGGATAAGGATGAAACAATTACAGTAACTCCAATTTTATCAACCTCTGATAAGGCTTACTCTAAAACTGACTATAATTCCACAACTTCTTCGAAAGAGAAAAACGATGTGGATGGTCCATTTTATTTAGGACTTGAAGTAAAAAAAGGTTCCGATGAGAATGAAATGAGACTAGCAATTTATTCTGGTAAATACATGTTTGATGATTCTTATTTATCAACCAATGTGTTTGGAAATCAAGATTTGTTAATTAACACAGTAAATGATTTAGCTGAACAAGAAAATACAGTAAGTATCCGTGTTACATCCCTATCGGATGAATCCTTAGTTATGACTTCTGCAGAGAAGAATAGAAATGGTGCAATTGTAACATTCATAATTCCACTTGCGTTTATTATTACTGGCGTTGGAGTAACGATTCAAAGGAGGCGTAAGTAATGGCTAAGAAAAAGAAGAGGAAGAATGCACAAACCTTGATTGCCTTAGTAGGTTTATTGATTGTTATGATCGTAGCTTATATTCTTCTAATTCAACATAATAAGAAAGAAGAGCAGGCATTAGAAGAGGAAGAGGATACTTCAATTTCTTTGAATGAAATAGAAGAGTCAGATATAAAAGAAATGCATATATCCAATAACTCCTGGGATTTTACCTTAGTAAATGAAGATGAAATATGGAGTCTAAAAGGTGAAGAAGCATTTCCACTGGATCAAGATGCAGCGTCTACTTTAGCAAATAAAATGGCATCTCTAACAGCGACAAAGCAAGTGATGGAAGATGCTGAGGATTTATCTGATTATGGACTAGATTCACCAGAGATTACTGTAACCATAACCAAAGCAGATGATTCAGTATTGACTTTAAAAATTGGTAATCAACTAGCGATTGATAGTGGTTATTATGCTACCTTAGATGATGACAATACGGTTTATGTTGTTGAAGCATTGGTACGTAATACATTTGTCAAAGGTAAAAGTGATCTTATGGCATTTGAAGAATTGCCTACTTTAAGCACAGACCTTATTACGGGAATAAAGGTAGATGGTTCTCAATTTTCCAACTTTTCTTTAATAAATGATACAAATAATAAAGATGACTTTTCAGGAAGTTTCTTATATCCATGGTATATATCTGGATATTATAAAGAAAATGCCAATGCAGATTTAACAGCCGTAACTGAATTACTCTCAAATTATGTAAGCATTTCCTTTAAAGAAGGAATTGATTATAAAAAAGAAAATTTAGAACAGTATGGGCTAGACACACCAAAAGATGCATTAACCATTTCGTATCGTGAAGAAGAAGATGGAGATGTAAAAGAGTTAACTCTTTATCTTGGAAATCAAGATGAACAAGGAAATTATTATGTGAGACTCGAGGGCTCTTCTCGTACTTACACAATGTCTGCTAGTAGTGTAACTAACCTATTTGATGTAGATGTATTTTCAATAACATCGAAAACAACCAATATGGTAGGCATTGACTCGATATCTAATTTTTCAGTTAGTACAGGTTCCGATAGCCATTTATATACGGTAGATAAGAAAACTAGCACGGATGATGATGGAAATGAAACTACGACAGATGTCTTTGGGGTTGATGGTGTAACTTATGATGATGACACTAGTTTTAGAAGTTTTTATCAAAGTATCATCGGATTATCGGTAGATGGTATCTTGCCAGAAAATGCAACAGTATCCGATGATGCAGTGCTTCATATCTCATTTCAGCTAAAGGATGAAAATGCTTCGGGAAGTAGAACCTATACCGTTGAATATTTGCCATACGACGCTGATAACTATGCAGTAAGAACCAATGATAAGATACTTTTTACTATAAGTAAAGATAAGATAACAAATGTAATTGATACAATTAATAACTTTAATAGCACAAAGGATACTACGGAATAGAGGTATTTTTCAAGGCATTGTTTCTTGACAGATATCGGTAAAACAGCTATACTTTTTCGTATACAATTTAGTAAAATTTCTACAAATACGAAAACCTTAGGTAGCTGAGTGGTATTAGTGAAAAAAGGCTTTTATCCTAAGTCCTAGGATAAAAGCTTTTTTTAAAGTTTTGTGGAAGTTAAAATAGCATAGTTTGAAATAGTATTATTAAGTGTTTGCTTTGTTACTAAAACAACGGTGTAGAAAGAGGGTAACATGGAGAAGAGTAAGAAAATCAGAAATATATGTAAGTTTGGCTTTGGTATAATGATTTTAATGCTGTGTTTAAATTATCGATGGAATTTCGTATATGCATCATCAGCAGATGAAACAGTGGCCATGAATAAGGAAAGTCTTGTAATGTACATAGGTAGCAGTGAACAGTTAAAAGTAAATGGCAGTTCTGGAGTTTTTGTATGGGAGAGTTTGGACAAAGAGGTAGCTTCTGTTGATGAGAATGGGAACGTTACAGCTGTAGGAATTGGAAATACACATATCATAGCCAAAGGATATCCAAAATCTTATATCTGTTATGTAATTGTAAAAGAACCAGAAATTAATAAAAAGGCGGTTACCGTATATCCAAATGGTATCACAGAGCAGTTAAATATTAATGGAATAAAGGATGAAACCATTGTATGGAAGTCTGAGAACGAAAAAATTGCAAAAGTAACTAGCTTAGGAGAAGTCATTGGAATATCCGTAGGCAAAACTAAAGTGGTTGCAAAAGTTGGAAGTGAAAGCTATTTTTGTGATATTACCGTAAAAGAACCATATATTAGTGAAAAGAAAATAGATGTAAAAGTAGGAGAAAATCATAGTATTTCTGTTATGGGGAGTAAGGGAAAAGTTACTTATAAAACAGCAGATAAGTCCATTGCTACAGTAACACAAGATGGGACCATTGTGGGCGTGAATGAAGGAAACACAAGTGTTGTGGCAATCTATAATGGCATTAAATACTATACAAAAGTTACAGTTACACAATCGCGTTTAAATACGGATACTGAAGAAGTATGGATGAATAAAGCTAAAGTAATCACCATTACACTAAAAAACCGACAAAAAAATGAAGATATTAGTATTGAAGATTCGAAAGGAATTATTGATATAAAACGAGGAAATTGGAAGGGAGATACGATTTCTCTAACTTTAACTCCTAAGAAGGATGGAATGACGGATCTTATTATAAAACGAAAAGATAGCAATGATATTTTAAAGATTAAAGTTCATGTTTCAGTACGTCGTCTTTTAACCGCAGAAGAAATATATAAGCAATATGTAAATGCGAGTGTTTCAATTATCTCCTATGATGCAGTTGGAGATGAAAAAACAGGTTCTGGATTTTTCATCGATTCCGGTGTATTAGTTACGAATTATCATGTGATAGAATATGCGAATAATATTGAAGTCGTAGACATAAACGGGAAAAACTATGAAGTCAAAGGGATATATGATTATGATGTAACGAGTGATTTGGCTTTGCTTGAGGTAGAGAAAACAAATGATGCTATATTCTATATAAATAGTGAGGTGGTTAAAACTGGTGAGACTATTTATACATTCGGTAGCCCAGTAAAATATATTGGAACTATTTCAGAGGGAATGATATCGTATGCAAATCGCGTTTTGGAAGGTGTGCACTATATTCAGATTACAGCTCCAATATCGCAAAGTAGCGGAGGCGGTCCATTGATCAATTGTTATGGTGAGGTAATTGGTATAAATACGCTGACCGTACCGTCTGCTCAAAATATTAATTTATCTGTAAAGATAGGGTATTTAAAACGTCTAAACTTGAAAAATAAGCGAGAAATTGAAAAGTTCTATGAAGAAAATAAAGATAAAGTAATGGATACAGGATTCATTGAAATAATTATTGGATAGGACGGAAAAATTATGAAGAATATAAAGAAATATTTATTACGATTAAGCATTACATTTTTATTAACAATATCCTTAGTATCACCGAGTATTGGAACATTACATATTGTAAATGCAGCAAATGTCCAAGTTAGCTCACCAAAAATAAGCAAAAGTAAAATTGCAATTGCAGTTGGTGAAAAGGCTACTTTAGAATTTGAGAATGCAACGAAACTCGTAACGTGGAAAAGCGAAGATAAATCCATTGCAAATGTGAATGAATACGGTGAAATCACTGCAATTTCAGAGGGTGTAACTCAAATTTTTGCAACCCATGATAATGTTGTTTACCCATGTCGTGTTACAGTTTATAAAGAACGATTACAAACGTTACAAAATGAATATTTTATTTATGAAGATACCAATATACCAGTAACTTTTTTATATAAAAAGTCTTATGAAACTATTCAGGTAAGCTCTTCAAATCCAGAAGTAGCGTCAATAGGAAAAATAGCCTGGGATGGAAATATAGCAAACTTACCGATATCTATTGGTAAGAAAGGGAGTACTGTATTAACTATTAAGAGAACAAAATCGGTGGAACCTTGTACGATTACGATTCATGTAATTGATAAATCAGAGCGAATTGTTCCAGATGCTACAGAAATTTATGAGAAAGTAGCGAAATCAATGGTTGAAATAACAATGGTTACGGATAAAAAAGAGGATTCATTAGGCTCTGGATTTTTTATCGGTGATGGTATGATTTTAACCAATTATCATGTAATAGAAAATGCTTCAAGTATTAACGTAATCGATTACGAGGGAAAAGAATTTGAAGTCACTTCTATTTATGATTATAATAAAGAGTTTGATTTAGCAGTCCTTGGCGTAAAAGGGACAAAGGAGGCATTACCGATATCTTTAGATAAAGTAGTTGCTGGAGAAAAGGTATATACAGTAGGTAGCCCTTATGGATATACTGGAACATTTTCCAGTGGGATTGTGGGGGCGGCTTCAAGAATCATTGAAAAAGTAGATTATATTCAAATCACTGCACCAATTTCAAAAGGTAATAGCGGTGGCCCATTACTCAATCGTTTTGGAGAGGTTATTGGGGTGAACACGCTAACAAGAACGGATGCTCAAAATCTAAATTTTTCTTTGAATATAAGTTATTTAAAACAGCTTGATTTATCTACAAAAAAAGATATTAAAACATTTCTAAAATAAAAATAGTATGGCCTATTTGTATTTAATATGTATATTATAGAAATTGACATAATATATTAGCATATGGAATGATACAAGCAGTAAATCATGCGGGGTGTTAAATGAATCGTAAAGAAAATATAAAAAAGATTGTATTAATTACTATATGCATTATTATTATAGTTTTTATTTTTGTAAGAAACATAATTGGAGGGGTAGGAACCACCAGAAATGATGAGGAATATAAACCAATCGATGTAACAGATAATATAACAAGGCAGGAAGCGTATCGATTGTTTAGTTATGTACTATATGAAAGAGCAGAACGAGAAAGCCTTGAGAATGCATTAGAAGATGACTCTCTTTCTAAGGAGCCCTATTATAGTTATATCAATGCATTGGTGACAGCAGGAGTTTTAGAGAAAAAAGAGAAGGACAATCTTTTTACTAAAAGTGCTGAACCTTTGACTTGCGGAGAGTTTAAAGATTTATTAACAAAAGTTAGTTCTGTTGCACAAATTAATTATAAATCCGTGATCTCAACATTACCAGAACGATTAAAATCAGTGAAACGAGGAGATAAGTTATATTTATCAGAATTTCTTTCCGTATATGAGGTATTAGTGGATAGACTTTTAGAAAAATCTAATGCGGATGGTACGGTGATAAATTTAAAAACAAGGGAATTATTTCTTGTAGGTACATTAGCAGATGATACTACATCAGAAATAGCTGTTGATCAAAGTGGAAGCCAATACTACTATAAGAATTTTAAAGATTATTCTGTTATCTTAAAAGATGGTCTGAATAATAGATTTGATAGCGAAGAAAAAAACGTAGGTAATAAGATTGATTCTTACATAGATGTTTCAGTTGAGGCTATGGTGTGTGGTGATGAAATTGTTTATATAAAAGATATGTTAGATAAAGAGGTAACAATCTCTAATGTATGGATTATTGAGGGAAAATCATCAACAATGAAATTTTATGTTGCTGGTATTGAAAAGGAATACGAAACCATATTACCACTTTCAGAAACAGTTACAGGGAAAATTGGTGACGTTACATTAAAAGACGGTGTTATTAGCGGAGTAACCGTAAAACCAGACACCATCAACGGAAAAGTTTTACTTACCACAAAAAAGGAAATTGAAATTGAAGGGTATGGTAAATTACCATTTAATGAAAATTTTAAAATATATAAAATATATGGCACCTTATCCATGGAAAAGACAAATAGCATCTTGGTAGGATATACAATTACGGACTTTGTTGTATCGGATGGCGAAATATGTGCGGCTTTGATCAAAGAAGATATTAAGGCAAAAGATATTCGAGTACTTATTAATACGAATAGCTATAAATCCATATTTCATGAAAGCGTTACATTTACCTCGAATCAACCATTTGTTATAACTTATGGTGAAAAAAAGGTATCCTATGATGCAGGGATTGAAGTAACAGTTAAAAAAGACGATGAAATGTTAGAACAAGGTAGAATAAAGATAACAACAACAGCAGAAGGAAAGATAAAATTAAATTCTATCATTCGATCCTATGGAAAACCAGAATATCGTGGAAGCATAGAAATTGCTAAAACAGACAATGGTTTAACAATTGTTAATGAACTCTCATTAGAAGAGTATCTATATTCTGTTGTACCAAGCGAAATGCCTACCTCCTATGGTGAGGAAGCATTAAAAGTGCAGGCCGTTTGTGCAAGAAGCTTTGCTTACAATCAATTGCTCCAAAATAAATACAGTGCCTATGGGGCACATGTTGATGATAGTGTAAATAGTCAAGTATATAATAATATTGAAGAGAGTGAAGCTACGATTCTTGCGGTAAAAGATACCTATGGTCAAGTATTAAAATACGATGACAAAGTTCTAACAGCCTATTATTTCGCAACATCAAGTGGCCATACCGCAAGTGTTGAGGATGTGTGGGAAAGTAGCACGCCAACTACGTATCTAAAGGGATATTTACAAACAGAAGAAAAGCAAGACGTAGATTTATCAAAGGACGAAGATTTTAGAGAGTTTATAAATCATGATAATGTTGATGTGAAGCTAAATAATGGTGTAATGTCAGAAGTAGTTAATACTTATGATAGCGGATTTCTAATGTATCGATGGAATGTAACAATTTCTGTAGAGGACTTAAGCAAGCAAATTAATGAAAATATAAGTAGTTGCTATACTACAAATAAGAATTCTATTTTAACCTTAGTGTCTAATAGTAATGATGAAGGTCTTTTAGATGGTGATGGAATTCGAGTACTGAACACATCAGTTTTTAGAAGTACTATGATAAGTGATATAGGTACAGTAAAAAAGATGAAAGTTATTACAAGAGGTAAAAGTGGCATTATAAAGGAATTATTAATTACAGGTACAAAAGCTACAGTTTTAGTTCGTTATCAAACGAATGTAAGGCAACTTCTTGCTCCAGTAAACGATAATCTGTACCGCTTAGATAATAGTTCTGTTAGTGGAATGTCTATGCTTCCAAGTGCATTTTTCTATATTGATGCAGTTGGAAAAGGAGATAATATAACGGCATTTACCTTAACTGGTGGTGGATATGGCCATGGTGTCGGTATGTCACAAAATGGTGTAAAGAAAATGATAGATCAAGGCAAGACATATGATGAAGTTTTAAAACATTATTATACTGGCATAGAATTGGGATTGGTTTATGAATAAAGGTAAAAACCTCGAAAAAGCATAGTGATTGCTTTATCGAGGTTTTTGTTTTTTATCACGTTTTATAGTAGAGAGTAATTCTTTTATTGCATCATGTATAATTGGATTTGCAATAATTGCATTAATTTCAGCTCCGATAAACATCATATACATACAAGCATATAACCAAATCATACAGATTACAATTGCAGTAAGACTACCATAGGTGTAAGAATGATTACTCATATTATCAATATAAAATGAAAACAAGTATGAAAATCCCATCCACCCAGCAGACGTTACGATAGCTCCAGGTAATTCTGCAAATAAGTTTGATCTACGATTTGGAATAACTACAAAAATAAGAGCAAAAAATAATACCATGATACAAAGACCTACAATCGTACGAACACTAATAATAATAAGTGCATATTCTGTTAGGAAAGGAAATCGTTCCGCAATATAAAGAGTTAATTGATTACCAAAAACAAATATAACTAAAAGAATAATGATTAGAATCGCAAATAATAATGTATATAGTGTTGACCAAAGACGTAATATGATATAGTTTCTTGTTTCTTTGTTGTTATAAACAGAATTCATACCACGTACGATAGCAAGAAATCCTTTGGAAGCGGACCATAAGGTTAAAATTACAGTTACGGATAATATTGTACCAGAGGCTTTATCATATAATTCACCTACAATTGTAACGATTAATGAATTAATGGTTGTAGGAAATATTTCGGAACACGCCTCTAAAACGGTTTCTTCTGAAAAAGGAAGATATTGCAACAATGTTAATAAAAACATAGCAAAAGGGAAAAAAGAGAGGAATGTAAAAAAGGCAGCCTGTGCTGAAAAGGCACTTATAAAATCATCTCTCAATTTTCGACAAAATGATTGTATTAATTTTATAATTGAAATAATTATCATATGATGTCTCCATTACTATTTAATAAAATATATGTGGGATTCTTTGTCTTACATGTTTTTTATTATATATATTCTAACCAGGATTAGAAAACTAGTCTTACCTAGGTAGTATTATTTTAAAATTATATAAAAATTACCAATTAATTTAATCCATTAAGCCTTATTATAACAGGAATGTGATTGACATTAAAGCGAAATATGTTAAAATAAAGAAAGTCTAGTTGCAAAGCAACTTTAAAAAGCGATGAAGGTGTGTTTTTTACAGATTATATGTAAAGAACGTTAGATTATTATTTTCTTTCAGAGAGAGGAAGTCACCGGCTGCAAGCTTCCTTAAGTTCAGGTAATAATTGATTTTCTCACTGGAGCTGCATATTTGAATATGAGATAATTAGAACTCATTAGTAGGGTATGACGTTAGTGCACGTTACGCATAACTTTAAGTGCCTGTATATTGATGTTATCGTATAAATATGAAATTTTTGAGTTACGATAATATTTTAGATTGTGCAGGAATTAGGGTGGTACCGCGGAATCAATTATAATTCGCTATGAGCGATTTAACTCCGTCCCTTGTTTTATAGGGGCGGAGTTTTTTATGTTATAGAAAATTAAAATTATAATTTTCCTATAATGTAAAACCCCCCGGGGAAGCGCATTTGCGTGTAATAAGAGTTTAATGGCAACAAGAGTTTGTATGCTCCGTAAAGGTGCACATGACGCGCTAAGGTTTAGTCACTTGGTGGCAGCGCGTTAGCATGTTCTGAAAGGAACAAAGGTTGAAAACATTTCGATCTATGAGTAAGCTGCTAGTGGCAGCAAGGAGGTTATCATGAAGGAAAAATTAAAAGCGATTAAAGAGCAAGCCTTATCCCAGATTAATGCGAGTGAATCACTAGATACTTTAAATGAAATTCGTGTTGCGTTTCTTGGAAAGAAGGGAGAACTTACTTCTGTACTCAAATCTTTAAAAGATGTGGCTCCAGAAGATAGACCAGCGGTAGGTCAACTTGTAAATGATGCTCGCGCTGAGATTGAGAGCAAATTAGAAGAAGTTAAGAGTGCATTTGAGAAAAAGTTAAGAGAAAAGAAGATGAAAGAGGAAACGATTGATGTTACCTTACCAGCGAAAAAGCCAATGCTTGGACATCGTCATCCAAACACAATAGCATTAGAAGAAGCTGAGAGAATCTTTATTGGTATGGGTTATGAAGTTGTAGAAGGCCCAGAAGTAGAATATGACTACTATAACTTTGAGGCACTTAATATACCTGCAAACCATCCAGCAAAGGATGAACAGGATACTTTTTATGTAAACAGCAATATTTTACTTCGTACACAGACATCTCCAGTTCAAGTACGTGAAATGGAAAAAGGTAAACTTCCAATTCGTATGATTGCTCCAGGTAGAGTATTCCGTTCCGATGAGGTAGATGCAACACATTCTCCAAGTTTCCATCAAATTGAGGGACTTGTAATTGATAAAAACATTACATTTGCAGATTTAAAGGGAACACTTGCTGAGTTTGCGAAAGAGATGTTTGGTGAAGAAACAAAAGTTAAATTCAGACCTCACCATTTCCCATTTACAGAGCCATCTGCAGAAGTGGATGTATCCTGTTTTAAATGTGGAGGAAGTGGATGTCGTTTTTGTAAAGGCTCTGGTTGGATTGAAATCTTAGGATGCGGTATGGTTCATCCAAATGTTCTTAAAATGAGTGGAATCGATCCAGAAGAATATACAGGTTTTGCATTCGGTGTTGGACTTGAGCGTATTGCTTTATTAAAATACGAAATTGATGACATGAGATTATTATACGAAAATGATACCCGTTTCTTAAAGCAATTCTAGGTAGAATATCGAAAGGAGTTTTAATATGAATACACCACTTTCTTGGATTAAAGCTTATGTGCCAGATCTTGATTGTAGCGCACAAGAATATACAGATGCCATGACTCTTACTGGTACAAAAGTAGAAGGTTATGAAAAATTAGATGCAGATTTAGATAAAATTGTAGTTGGTAAAATTTTAAAAATTGAAAAACACCCTGATGCAGATAAATTAATTGTTTGCCAGGTACAGGTTTCAAAGGACGGAGATACAGTACAAATCGTAACAGGTGCTCCAAATGTAAAAGAAGGAGACGTTGTTCCAGTTGTACTTGACGGAGGTAGAGTTGCTGGCGGTCATGATGGCAACAAGGCACCTGGCGGAATTAAAATTAAAAAGGGCAAATTACGTGGAATTGAATCCTGCGGTATGATGTGCTCCATTGAAGAGTTAGGATCCTCCAAAGAATTCTATCCAGATGCTCCAGAAGATGGTATCTATATCTTTAGCGATAATAAAGAATATGACCATTTAGAAATTGGATCTAGTGCTATTGAAGCATTAGGTTTAAATGATGTAACTTTTGAATATGAAATTACAAGTAACCGTGTAGATTGCTTTGGCGTTGTTGGAATCGCAAGAGAAGCAGCAGCTACATTCTCAAAAGAATTCCATCCACCAGTGGTTAAGGAAACTGGAAATTCTGAAAATGCAAAAGATTATATTGATGTTGAGATCAAGGATACAGAGCTTTGCAAACGTTATGTAGCAAGAGTTGTTAAGAATATTAAAATTGGACCATCTCCATTATGGATGCAAAGAAGATTAGCAGCATGTGGTATTCGCCCAATTAACAACATTGTAGATATCACAAATTACGTTATGGAAGAATATGCACAGCCAATGCATGCCTTTGACTTAGACCAGATTGCTGGTAAGAAAATTGTCGTTAGACGTGGAAATGACAATGAAACATTTACAACATTAGATGGCCAAGAAAGAACAATTGATTCTTCTATGTTAATGATTTGTGATGCAGAAAAACCAGTTGCAATTGCTGGTATTATGGGTGGAGAAAACTCAAAAATTACTGATAACGTAAGCACAATGTTATTTGAAGCAGCATGTTTTGATGGTACAAATATCCGTTTATCCAGTAAGAAATTAGGCTTACGTACGGATTCAAGTGCTAAGTTTGAAAAAGGATTAGATCCAAATAACGCAATGGAAGCAATTAATCGCGCTTGCCAATTAGTGGAAGAGCTAGGTGTTGGTGAAGTTGTTGGCGGAGCAGTGGATGTATATCCAAATGTAAGAACTGAAACAAGAATTCCATATCGTTATGAAAGAACAAATAAATTACTTGGCACTAATCTTGATAAAGAAACAATGATTGGTTACTTTAAAAAAGTTGATTTAGGATATGATGAAGCAACGGATGAAGTAATTGTTCCAACTTGGAGACAGGACGTATTATCTCAGGCAGACTTAGATGAAGAAGTAGCTCGTTTCTTCGGATATGATAAGATTCCAACAACACTTCCTACAGGTGAAGCAACAACTGGTAAGTTATCCTTTAAACTTCGTGTGGAAAACTGTGCAAGAGATATGGCAGAACAATTTGGATTTTCGGAAGCTCAAACATATTCCTTTGAAAGTCCAAAGGTATTTGATAAGTTATTAATTCCAGCAGAGGATAAGCTTCGTGAAACAGTTACAATTTCAAATCCTCTTGGAGAAGATTATAGTATCATGAGAACATTACCTCTTAATGGTATGTTAACTTCTCTATCAACAAACTTTAATCGTAGAAATAAGAATGTTCGTTTATATGAACTAGCAAATATTTATTTACCAAAGGCACTTCCAATCACTGAATTACCAGATGAGAGAATGCAATTTACCCTAGGTTTCTATGGAGATGGTGATTTCTTTGATTTAAAAGGTATCATTGAAGAATACCTAGAAAAAATCGGATTAAAGGGTGTATTAACTTATGATCCAAATGCAGGTAAGACTTTCTTACATCCAGGACGTCAAGCAAATATCATTTATGATGGAGTAGTGATTGGTTATCTTGGAGAGCTTCATCCAGAAGTACTTGATAATTATGATATCGGAACAAAAGCTTATGTTGGTGTACTTGATATGCCAGAAGTTACAAGCAAAGCTAGCTTTGATGTAAAATACACTGGAATTGCAAAATATCCAGCAGTTACACGTGATATCAGTATGCTTATGAAGAAAGAGATTCTTGCTGGACAGGTAGAAGAAGTGATACGTAAAAATGGTGGAAAGATCTTAGAAAGCTATCACTTATTTGATATCTATGAAGGATCTCAGATCCAGGAAGGATATAAGTCTATGGCTTATTCCATCAGCTTCCGTGCAAAAGATAGAACATTGGAAGAAAAAGATGTTACAGAAGTAATGAATAAGATTTTAAAAGGTCTTAGTGCAATTGGTATTGAATTAAGACAATAATTAATCTTATTGAAAAAATAATTTTATTTTGAGTGATTCATACAGTTGAATCTTCATCTAAAAATGCAGATTTTAATGGGTATGAAACAGCATAAATATTAATTAAGAAAGACTGATATGGTTGATTTTATTTTATAAAATGAGCTATGTCAGTCTTTTTTGATTTATTAGAAAATAAATTAAATACTTTCTTATTCGTAGGAAAGTGAAATTTAGCGGAAAAAAAGAAGAATTTCTGCGAATATTCCCCATAATTTTTACGTATATTACAGATTTCTTAATTTTTTGATATAATTGTAGGATAGTTTTGACAAATATGGTAATAAGCATTACAATATATAAGTAAATTACTATAATTTAGTAGTGGGAAACACAACATATAGCGTTAAAAAACGGCTATTTATAGGAGATAAAAATCCTAAAAATAGATGGATGGTGCTAAAGGTGCACCTTTTATCAGAAGTTAAAAAGTAAACTTCTGATAAGCAAGATTTGCTATATTATGAGTGAACTGCAATAGGAGGTTTAAGATGAAAAAGAAGTTATTTACAAAACTTATGGCATTTTTGCTCATATGCGTAATGGCGATACCAATGGTTTCCATTCGTAAGCCAGCAACGGTTTATGCGGCGAGTGCATCCATGAATACCACATGGAAAACAATTTATATGGGGAGTACCTATACTTTTTGGGTAAAGAATGCAACGAATGTAAAAACAAAAGCATGGTCATCCTCAAATAAAAGTGTAGCAACTGTCAATGGAAAAGGTATGGTTACTCCAGTAAAAGCCGGAAAAGCAACGATTAGCTGTAAAATTATTTATACCAATGGAACAACAAATACAGTTAAGGCTACTGTAGTAGTTAAGAATCGTGTTCCTGCAACAGCTATTTCTGTTAATGCAGATCTTGGAACAATTAATGCACATACGCTAAAAGTTGGTGAAAGTCATCAATTTAAATTTACAAAAACTCCTTCAAATACAACAGATTATGCTTATTTCACAATTGCAGATGAAGAATATGCAAGTGTAAGTAGCTCAGGTGTAGTAACAGCTAAGAAAGCTGGTATTACTATGCTAGAAGTTGCTTGTGGACCAAATGCAACAGAAGCAAAGAGTCCAACGAATACTGTGAAAAAGAGAGTGTACTTATACATAACAGCAGGTGATGCAACAGTTACTCCAAGTGTAACACCAAGTGTAACGCCAACACCTACACCAACAGAAGGTGCAACAAAGCCTAAGGTAAATTCAGTATCTTTAGCAAGCTCTAAAGAATTAAAGATTGATTTTAGTAGTGAAATACTTGCATCAAGTGTAATTGATTCCAATGGAAATTTAATTTCTGGTTCTGTTACAATAGGTTTGACTCCAGGTGCAAATAATTTTAATGATCTTACTCCATCCTTATCAAAAGATAAGAAGTCTTTAATTTTAACATCAAGTTCAAACTTTGAAGGAACTTATGTTATTACTATTTCAGAGAGTATTCTTTCTGCAAGTGGAGTTCCTGTGACACCATACACAGTTCAAAAGAATTTAAAGGATGAAGTAGGTCCTTCCTATGTTACAACTACGGTAGATGATACTGGATATGTAGCGAACATTGAATTTAGCGAACCAATTGATATCAGTGGTTTATCTGTTTATAACGTTGTTGGAACAAATAATGCAACCTTACAATCCTATTTAACAAATGCAGATAACTATGTTTTAAGTCTAGATAAGAAAACTTTATCAATCGATTTATCAGCTTGCGGAGTAACAAAAGCAAATACATTAGTTTATATGGTTGGTATCAAAGATACGATCGGTAATGTGTCTAATCCATTTACATTGCCAGTTGTGGTTGAATTTGATGCAACTGTAAAGCCAAATGCAACTTTAACTTCAGTAGTTAGAACTTCAAAGAATATTGTAACAGCAACATTTAGCCGTCCAATTCAATATGCAGGTTATATGTATATTGGTGATGATTATGTATCTGGTGTTGTTGATTCAACAGATTCTACGAAAGTAAATTATGCGATTCCAAACACATCTTTAACAGGAAACCAAGTTGTTACGTTAAATGGTTGGTTTAGCTATAATTCAACGGGCGCACAATCAACGGATGTAAAGAGAAGCGTTAACTTTACATTAGATAATAACGCACCTGCGTTAGTAAGTTCAGTTTTAACAAACACAACAGAGAATAATGTGCCAGTTACTAAATTAACATTGACTTATAATAAAGAAGTATCTTTAATCAGTGGTAGTGGTAAACTTACTACAAAGATAGTAAGTTCAAATGCTAATATCTATAACAAAGAGTTGGCATATACAGCAGTTGCTAAGGGTATGAAAGTAACATTATCATTTGTAAATAATGCAACTGAAATGGGTACATACTATTTTAGCATTCCTGCGGGATTAGTTATGGATAAGTATGAGAATCAATCCGTAGCTTCTACAGTTACTGTTACTAAGCAATCAAGTAGTTCTTCTGTATTACCAGCTCCAGTAAGTATTACGCAGGATGTGTCAAATCCAAGTAAAATTTATATTAAGTTTAATCAAAAACTAGATATGACATCAGTTGCTAATACTTCAAATTATATTATAGGAACATCAACACGTCCTACAAGTGCTAACGTTATTGCACAAGATGAAAGCTCAGCAACGATTGAATTAACATTTGCATCCAATGCAATACCATCTACTGCTAATTATCCTGTTACAGTGAAAGGAATCAAAGGATATAATGATTCCTATGCAGAGATGGAAACTTACAATACAATACTTCCATTAATAGAAAATGGTGCTCCAACATTTGTTTCTGCGAAACTAACATCTCCACAAACCATTGTTGCAACATTTAGTGAAAGCTTTACAGGTACAGTGAATGTAACTGTTTATAATGGAAATAGTGTTGTAGGAAGTGTTTATTATTCTAGCGGTAAAGAATTATTTATTTCTTTAGATCAACCGATTACTTCAGCTGCATATATTATGTTTACAAACAATGAATTGGTGGATGATAATAATAATAAAGCGAACCTAATTGTAAACAAAAAAATTGCAGTGACTAGAGCATATTAATTTATGAAATAAGATTCATTTAAAGTATTAAGTGACTGTCGCAAAATAGAGCTAACAATTCTATTTTGTGACAGTCCTTTTTTCTTTGTTTATTATTCAATGTTCCCTTGAATATCCAAACTTGCTATTGTATAATATACGCAGTAAACGCATGATAAAGGTAGTTACAAAAATTAAATTTTATACCAAAATATTTTTGTAATATCACAAGATTTAGTAAGAAAGGGAATGGAAAGAAATAGTGAAAGAAGGGAAAGAAAGACTTCTACATGTAATTAGTTTTATATTGTTCGTTATTTATTTGATCAGTATTTCTTATTTTCTTTTCTTTAGTGAGAGATATGGGAGAACTGAATTTAATGATGATTATCGTTATAACTTAGTGTTATTTCAAGAGATAAAACGATTCTTAAAATATCGTCATGTCATTGGGATTGAAGGCTTCATTGTTAATTTATTTGGCAATGTACTAGCATTTACTCCATTCGGTTTTTGTCTTCCGTTAATTAATTCTAGATACAAAAATTTCTTTAAAATTGTTATATGGTCTTTTTTATTTAGTCTATCCATTGAAACAATACAATTACTTTATAAAATTGGAATCTTTGATGTCGATGACCTATTATTAAATACAATAGGAGGAGCTATTGGTTATCTCTTTCTAAAATTACTTACATTTACATTTCGTAAAAAGAAAAAGTAATAGAATTTTGGAGGAAACTCATGATTATTAGAAAAAGTAGTATAAAATTTAAAGGAAGGGTTCATTCCAAAAAAGGGATTATTTCTATGTTACTTGGGCTAAGTTCGCTCATTGCCTTTGTTGTAATCTCTTTTATTTCTGGTAAACATCAGGGAAATGGTGGCATTGAACTTGGTATAATTGGACTTATATTTGCTGCATGTTCTGTATATGGATTTATATTAAGTACAAAGAGTTTTAAAGAAAAAGATATTTATTTAACAGCTCCAATCATGGGCATTGGTGTAAATGGAATTATGGTAATTGTCTTTTTTAGTTTATATATTGTGGGTATACTATCTTAAATATTAGATAAGAAAGGAACTTAAAGATATGAAAAATGTTGAAATGTTGCAGGAAGAAAATGAATTAATCTTGGAACGTTATGAATTGTCTATGGAACGTATTTATAGCATGAAAGAAGAAGATACGGTAAATGAATTATTCCGTCCATTTTTCAAAAAGATGGGGGAATTTTTTGAAAGGATTCAAAGTATTGTAAATGAAGTAAAAGATGGAACGTTAAGAAGTAAATCTATTGAGGAATTAAAGGAGATAAATACTGCATTATATGAAGATATATTACCAGGAGCATATGAAGAAAGTTATGCGAATCCTGATTATGCAGTAAAAGTATTTGGAGATAATTATGGAAAATTATTATCTTTTTTATATACTGAAATTCGTAGTTTAATTCCTTGTGCATTTGAATATCGTTTATTTCCTATTACAGTAACCGCAGAATTATTGATAGAGATTTATAATTTCTTTGAAGAAGAGAATGAATTTACAGCAAAAGAAATTAAGCGCTCTATTTATTATTTTGTACATGATTATTGTGAAGATTATTTTGAATTTCGTATGAGAGAAACTTCAGATCCTACTTACACATATGCTTATGATATCATAATGGAAGAAGATTTGAATGATTTAAGATACCTATATTATTTTGGCGATTATATTAGTGACAATGAATTAAAAATAGCTTCTTTCTTAAATGCATTGCCAGAAGAAGAAGTAAAGGCTATGGCAGATACGTATACCGAAGGTTATATCCGTGGTTTTGAAACAATGGGTATGGATCTTAGTAAAAAGGAAATCGTAGGAATTCGTTATTTCATAGGATTTGAACGTATGATGAAATATGCCTTTGAGAATTTTAAACGAATTGGTAAGAAGCTAGTTGTATATAGAGTAGCGACGGATACAATCAATAAAAAGCCAGGTAGAAAAGTTGGATATTATGCAACAAGCCCAAATCTTCAATATGAGTATGATCATCGTAATGATAGAGGCTTGTATTTCGATAAAGTTATGAAAGAACGTATGCTTCAAGCAATGAAAGAAGCTTATGAAAAATACAAACTTGATCTAGCAGTTTATGCTGGTCCTGCGGTACTTGAAACCTTTGGTGAACCTGATTTTGATCCAATCAGCAAAGATACAGCAATAAAACTTAGTGAAAAACAACAAAAACTTTTGACAGAATATGCGAATGATGTTAGTATGCTAGCAATGAATTACATGAAGGCAGATGAGACATCCTTTACAATAATTGCTTATCCACTTCCTTCCATTGGTGATAAGTTTGAAGAAATCTTTCGTGAAACAGTTAAGGTAAATACACTTGACAATGATACGTATAAAAGAATTCAACAATTCATTATTGATGCATTGGATGAAGGTGAATATTGTCATATCCTTGGTACAAATGGGAATGAAACAGATCTTAAAGTAATGCTTTATGACTTAAAGGATAAAGAAAAGGAAACAAGATTTGAAAATTGTACTGCGGATGTTAACATTCCAGTCGGTGAAGTTTTCACTTCTCCAAAATTAACTGGAACCAATGGATGTTTAAATGTTAGCAAGGTGTTTTTAAATGGTTTAGAGTATAAAGGGCTTAATTTAACATTTAAGGATGGTATGATTGCCGAATATACTTGCACCAATTTTGATAATGAAGAGGACAATAAGAATTTTATTAAAGAAAACCTATTAATGAACCATGACACACTTCCTCTTGGTGAATTTGCAATTGGAACCAATACAACCGCTTATGTTATGGGACGTAATTTTGATATACAAAGAAAGCTTCCAATCTTAATCGCTGAAAAAACAGGCCCTCATTTTGCAGTTGGTGATACCTGCTATAAAATGAGTGAAGATCATAAAGTGTTTAATCCTGACGGAAAAGAAATTGTTGCAAGAGACAATGAAGTTTCCATTATAAGAAAAACAGACCGTACGAAGGCATATTTTAATTGCCATACAGATATTACTATTCCATATAACGAAATCGGGGAGATATCGGTATATAGCAGTAATGGTACAAAGGTTGACATAATTAAGGATGGTCGTTTTGTATTGCCAGGTACCCTAGAACTTAACGAGGCATTGCAAAGGCTAAAATAAAGAACAGATAAGAGAAAGGATGAATTAACATGGCAAAAGTAGGTATTGTTATGGGAAGTGACTCTGACCTTCCAGTTATGAGTAAGGCAGCAGAAATCTTAGAGAAATTCGGAATTGAGTATGATATTACAGTAATTTCAGCACACAGAATGCCAGACATATTCTTTGAATATGCAAAGGGTGCAGAAGAAAAAGGTTACAAAGTAATTATAGCAGGAGCAGGTGGAGCTGCTCATCTTCCAGGAATGGCAGCCGCAATTTTCCCTATGCCAGTCATTGGTGTTCCAATTCATTCAAAAGCACTTAGTGGAGTAGATTCCTTATACTCCATCGTTCAAATGCCAAGTGGTATTCCTGTAGCTACAGTAGCAATTGATGGCGCTGCTAATGCAGGTATTTTAGCCGCTAAAATTTTAGCAACTTCTGATGATTCTATTTTAGAGAAGTTAAAGGCTTATAAAGAAGAATTAAAAGAAGGCGTTGTTGCAAAAAAAGAAAAACTTGAAAAAGTAGGATATAAAGAATATATGAAGTAAAAAACTTCATGAAGTAGAGTACACTTTAAGAATTGTTTTATATTGTTATAGAAGCTATTGTAGCATGGTTGGAATGCCATGTTGCAGTAGCTTTTTTTGGTTCACAATAAAAAAATAAATCCCCATGCTGAATTCATGATTAATCTCTGATTAGCAATATTACGTATAAAGTACAGCAAACGCAACTTTATTAATTTCAAAAAAATAAAAGTAAAAGTTTAACTTTTATTGACAATATTATAAAAAATGTTATATTGAGAGTACAAATAAAGATTCGTTGTAATTAAAATCAATTTTTTGAGTTAAATAAGAAAAAGAAAGAAGGAATGGTTATGAAAAATATTAAACGGTGTATGTATATCATTGTTTTGGTACTATCTGTTGTGTATATCTATGGTTGTGACAAAAAGACAAGTACAGAAAATACTCCAACTCAAGAAGAAAATTTAATTGATCAGGAAAATAAAGTAGAAGAAAACAATACAGAGCCCTTATTTACGGATGTAGAAATAAAAGCAGCGATAGCAATGGCGGAAGAACATATTGATGCTATGAATCAAAAAGATAATGAGCTGATAATGAAAACTATGTATCCTGAGAAAGTAAATGAACAAAAAGAACGAATTGAGAATGGAGAAGTACAATTATACGGTGTAGCCTCAATTGATATTGAATCGATTGAATATTTGGGTGATGATCATGAGCTTACACAAATGGCCAGCAGAAATTATAAGGAGCTTTTTGGTGTTGAAAATATTTTGCCCTTGTATGCAACAATAAATGTTCAATATCCTGAAGGAGTGGAAGAGGGGGAATGGGCAGAGGGAGAACTACCAAACTTTTGCTTCCTCATGATTAGAGAAGATGAAAATTCTCCATTCTATGTTTATGATAAAGGGTTCTAAAAGTAAATTGAGATGTAAAGAGTATTAGCCACTAAACTCTCTAATTATATGATTTTAATATTGATTGGGGTGTCATAAACCCTTATTCAAGATTATAATGTCGATTTGCACAAAGCAAAAGAATGAATCCGCCTATGGAAATGCCTATATAAATGTCTATGGAAATGCGTTAGTTGTTCTTTTTATTCATAATTTGTGTACATCAAAAGATAGATTTGTCCACGCGTAGTGAGTTATCTACTTTTTGGTATGTTTCACACAAATTATGAATGAATTAGAACATCTTATGCATTGAAATCAAAGTATCTTTATTTAAGCATCTGCTCTCGTCTTATGTTAAGCATTTCTTTCGTAAAGGCTTCCACGTTCGCAAGGTCCTTAGAATCCGGATGTGATAATGCTTCATCAAAATTTTTTAAACTTACAAGAAGATTTTTATCTTCAGGATTCTCTTTTATCATTGAAGAATAACGGTCTCTTACACTAAATGGCATTTTGCCTTGGCAATAAAAAGCTCCTAGGACTTGATTGCTTTCTGGTATTTCTAAAGTCATTCTTTCTTCAAGTTTTTTGAAATATTCGATAGAACCTCCAAAGCCAGCAGTACCAAAGATGGCAATAGACTTGTTGTTTAATTTCTTTAAGAAATCTTTTATACTAGTACAACAATTGCCTTTATCTGTCCAAGAACCTACAAAAATTAAATCGGCAGATGTAATATTTTCTATATCAGCATCAAGTGGGGTTCCATAGAAGGTGATATCCTCATTTATGCATGTTTCTTTAATTTTTTCTGATAATTGTTTCGTGTTACCAGTAAGACTTGCGTATATAATTGCAATTTTCATAAAAATCTCTCCCTTCTTACTTACAAGGTTTCATTTCAAATCTTTGCTATTCATAAATTCTAAACCTTAATGCTTCTTGTGTTTTAGAATTTTTTCCATTCTTAAATTTGTATCATATACCTATAAGCTGTAATAGTCAATATAGTGTTTTAAACGAAAAGAAAGACTCTTCATTAAAATAAGATTATTAGATTGGTTAATAAGTAGGATAAGAAATTAAGAATTATAAACTAAGGACAAAGTATTAGAAGGTATGTTAGAATATAGAAAAAGGATTGAGGTTTTTCTTAAGTGAAATAAAAACATTTCATTTAATTATAAGAAATATATTGCATTCATTTTAGGAGGTTGCCATGGATTACAAGAAAGCAGGAGTGGACATTGAAGCTGGTTATAAGGCTGTCGAATTAATGAAAAAACATATTCAGGGAACAATGAGGAAAGAAGTGTTAACTGGCATTGGAGGATTTTCAGGTGCATTTTCACTTGCTAGTTTTAAAGATATGGAAGAGCCAACATTAGTTTCTGGGACCGATGGTGTTGGAACAAAGCTTAAGCTTGCATTTTTGCTAGATAAGCATGACACAATTGGAATTGATTGCGTTGCGATGTGTGTAAATGATATTGCTTGTGCTGGTGGAGAACCTTTATTTTTCTTAGATTACATTGCATGTGGTAAAAATGAGCCAGAAAAGATTGCAACCATTGTAAGTGGTGTGGCAGAAGGCTGTAAGCAAGCTGGAGCTGCATTAATTGGTGGTGAAACTGCTGAAATGCCAGGGTTTTATCCAGTAGATGAATATGATTTAGCTGGTTTTGCGGTTGGAATTGTAGATAAGAAAAAGTTAATCACTGGACAAGATGTGAAAGCAGGAGACGTAATTATTGGAATTGCATCCTCTGGAATACATAGTAACGGGTATTCATTGGTTCGTAATGTGTTCAATATGAAGAGAGAAGTATTAGATAGCTATTACGAATGTCTTGGTGCTAAACTTGGGGAGACTTTGTTAACACCAACTAAAATTTATGTAAATGCATTGAAATCCTTAAAAAATGGAGCAGTAACTATAAAAGCCTGTAGCCACATCACTGGTGGTGGTTTCTATGAAAATATACCAAGAATGTTACCTGAGGGAGTAACTGCAGTTATAAACAAGAATTCCTATGAGATACCAGCAATTTTTTCAATGTTATCAAAGGATGGTAGTATCGAAGAACACATGATGTATAACACATTTAATATGGGAATAGGTATGATGTTAGTGGTTGACCAAGAAAAGGCTGATGAAGCGATACGTTTGCTTGAATTAAGTGGAGAAAAAGCATATTTGGTTGGTGAAATAGTTTCTGGTGAGAAAGGTGTTCGCTTATGCTAAGAGTTGTGGTTTTAGTATCTGGTGGTGGAACAAATCTTCAAGCGATTCTTGATGCCATTGATCAAGGTAAAATTACAAATACAGAAATTGTTGGTGTAATAAGTAATAAAGAAGATGCTTATGGGCTGATAAGAGCTAAGAATCATGGAATTCGGACAAACTGTGTGAGCATGAAGGATTATAAAAATAGAGAAGAATTTAATCAAGTGCTACTTGATACCGTTGATTCTTATAAGCCTGATTTAATTGTATTGGCAGGATATTTAGTAATTCTTCCACCACAATTAATTGAACAATATAGAGAGAGAATCATTAATATTCATCCATCATTAATACCATCTTTTTGTGGTGCTGGATATTATGGATTAAAGGTTCATGAAGCTGTTTTAAAACGTGGAAATAAAATAACAGGAGCAACCGTTCATTTTGTAGATGAAGGAACAGATACCGGACCAATTTTATTACAAAAGGCGGTGGAGGTCCGAAATGGCGATACCCCAGAGATACTTCAAAAGCGAGTGATGGAAGAAGCGGAGTGGAAGATACTTCCTATGGCAATTGATTCTATTGCAAACGGTAAAGTACTGATAAAAGACAATATAGCAACCATTATTGAATAATGCTTAAAATTAATAAAGCGAAAACATGGAGGTTATGACATGAAGGTATTAATTGTAGGTGGTGGCGGAAGAGAACACGCGATAGCAAGGAAAGTAAAGGAAAGCAAACGTGTGGATTTTATCTATTGTGCTCCTGGTAATGCTGGAATCTCAGAAATAGCAACTTGTGTTCCAATTGGTGTTATGGAATTTGAAAAATTAGCAGACTTTGCGAAAGAAAATAATATAGATTTGACGATTATTGGACCGGATGATCCTTTGGTTGGTGGTATTGTAGATGTGTTTGAGGAAAAAGGACTTCGTGTATTTGGTCCAAGAAAGAATGCAGCGATCATCGAAGGTTCAAAAGCATTTTCTAAGGACCTTATGAAAAAATATAAGATACCTACTGCGTCTTATGAAACGTTTCAAAACCCAGAGGATGCGATTCATTATTTGCAAACAGCAAAGTTACCAATTGTTTTAAAAGCAGATGGACTTGCACTTGGTAAAGGTGTTCTTATTTGCAATACCCTTGAGGAGGCAATCGCTGGAGTAAAAGCAATCATGCTTGATAAACAGTTTGGTTCGGCTGGAGATCAATTGGTAATTGAAGAGTTTATGACAGGCAAAGAGGTTTCCGTCTTGGCATTTTGTGATGGAACCAATATTGTTCCTATGACAAGTGCACAAGATCATAAACGAGCGAAGGATGGGGATCAAGGATTAAATACAGGTGGTATGGGAACCTTCTCACCTAGTCCATTTTATACGAAAGAAGTTGACGAATTCTGTATAAAAAACATTTATCAGCCTACAATGGCGGCAATGAAAAACGAAAGTAGAGACTTTGTTGGCATATTATTTTTCGGATTAATGTTAACGGAACAAGGCCCTATCGTAATCGAATATAATGCTAGATTTGGCGATCCTGAAACACAAGTTGTACTGCCTCGAATGAAAACAGATATTGTAGATGTTTTTGAAGCTTGTATTGATGGAAAATTAAAGGATGTAGAGCTTGAATTCGAAGATAATGCAGCAGTGTGTGTAGTTTTAGCCTCTGAGGGATATCCGGAAGCATATGAAAAAGGTTTTCCTATCCATGGACTTGAAAATTTTGAAGGAAAAGATGGATATTATGTATTCCATGCTGGCACGAAAAAGATGGATAATGATATTGTAACAAATGGTGGTCGTGTGCTTGGGGTTACTGCCACTGGTAAGGATTTAAAAGAGGCAAGAAAGAATGCCTATGAAGCTACTGAATGGATATCTTTTAAAAATAAATACAAAAGAAATGATATTGGAAAATCTATAGATGAGTTCCAGTCATAAGCTTTTTGAGGCTTTAATAGCAATAAATTTGATTAATAGTGGAATTTAGAGAATGCATAATCAGCAATTAATATACAATTGGTGATTATGCATTTTCTTTTTCAATTAAAATAATTTCTATTATGACAAAATATCAGAAATATGCAAAAAAAATGCCATACAAGTGCCATAACTCTTGCCTAATATATTAAAAGATTGTAGAATAAAGTAAGTTAAGCGAATCGGAATGAAAGGGTTAGAGAAAATTATGGAATTTAAGTATAAGAAACTGCTGATGGTATTGTTGTGTATTAGTTTGGTGATACCACAGTTGATATCACCATTATCTAGGACGGTATTTGCAGCAACAACTGGGAAATGTACGGCAACTTCTTTATTCATACGTACAGGCCCTGGTACAAATCATGATAAAGTATTAGTAGATACGGCAGAAGCGTATCTTGTAAAGGACCAAGAAGTAACTATTTTAGGTGAGAAAGATGGTTGGTATCAAATTCAAGCAACTTTTTTAGGACAACCTGTTGAGGGTTATTGCTTGGGTACATATATAAAAACAGTTGAAGATTCCACCACTGAGACTCCGACACAGGCACCAACGCAAGCTCCAAAGCCAACGGAAGCGCCAACACCAACAGAGGCACCTGTGACTTCAACAAAAGTTTCATATAAACTTTCTATTTCTGCAAAGATTACAGCCAATGAGTTGAATTTAAGAAAGCAGGCAACAAAGAATGGAACAGTTGTAGCAACCCTTAAAAAAGGTGCAGTTGTTACAATTACTTCAGGAAAGTCAAACGGAACAGAAAAGTGGTACTATGTAACTGCTAAAGTGGATAATAAAACCGTAAAAGGTTATGTGCTAAGTGATTATGTTGCATGTACGTTTGGTACAGGATTTTATGCGAAAATGAAAGCAAATGTAACATTGTCTTCGAAAGCAGGGACTTCAACAGCGGTAACCGTAGGTGGTAAGAAGGTAACAGTAAAGAAAGCGGATATCGTTTGGGTAAGTGCTGAGGAAACCGTGGCGGGAGAAAAGTGGTTTCGTGTAGGGATTACATATCAAGGAAAAACAGTAAGAGGATATGTTAAGTCTAGTCAACTTATACTTTTAGGTAAGAAGGTAACAACAACGGTTACTACAACGCCAACACCGACACCAACACCTGTTCCTACACAGGCTCCAACGGAAACACCAGATTCCTCTGAAAGTACAATTGAGAGTAAGAACTTAAGTTTACCTGCTACAGTAAATGCAAGCGGAGTAAATCTTAGAAAAGATGCATCAGCGAGCAGTACAAAACTTGCAACGATGGACAACAAAACAGCAGTGACTGTTTTAGGTACAAAGAAGAGTGGATCGGAAATTTGGTATCAAATTTCTGTTAAAGTGAATGGAAAGACTACAAAAGGATATGTCCTTAGTAATTATATAACTTTTACATTTAAGACTGGTTTTTACGGTGTTATTAGTGAAGCCAAGATTGGAATGCAAAAAACTGCGGGAGCAGGTGGCGCTAGTGTAACACTTAGCAATGGAAAAGCAGTATCTCTTACGAAAGGGACGAACGTTTGGATTAGCGCTGAAAAAACTGTAGGCGGTGAAAAGTGGTTCCTTGTTGGGATTACGATAGAAGGAAAAGCAACGAGGGGTTACGTGAAAGCAAGCAGCTTAACGATTACTGGTAAGAAAACAACCGAAACAGTTAAGCCAACACCAACACCGACTCCAACACCAACGCCTGGCAATACTGTTGATGATAAGGAAGATTTTCAGATACCAGGAATTGTAACAGCGAATACTCTTAATCTAAGAGAAGAAGCATCCGCTAGTAGTAATAAATTAGGAACGTTAACAAATAATACTAAAGTTACAATTTTAAATGAGAGTGATGTGAATTCAGAAACTTGGTATCGCGTTGCTACAGAGATTAATGGTAAATCTCAGATTGGATATGTATTAAGTACGTATGTTAAATTAACATTGAAGGATACAGTACCTGCAGAAGTTGCTAGTAAGAGTCTTAATCCAAGAATAGCTGCGAAATCATCCGCTGCTTACGTTAAGAATAAGGCTGGTAACATTGTATCTCTTGAATCTGGAGCAAACATTACAATTATAGCGGAACAAACAGTAGGTGCAGATAAATGGTTTAAGATAAAAGCTACGGTGAGTAAAGAAACCATAGAAGGCTATGTTCTTGCTAGTGATATTAATTTTAGTGTAACATCTACTTCGGTAACACCAACACCATTACCAACAGTTACACCAGAACCAACGGTAACTCCAGAACCTACCAAAACTCCAGAGGCAACGGTTACGCCAGAACCGACAATCATACCAAGTCCAACGGTAACAACAGCACCGACTCCAACACCAGTAACAGAAGTATTTTCAGGTACAGGGTTGATTAAAGATGCAAGTGCTCTTGCAGTAAAGGTAGATCCAGGATATAGCAGTTCTTTTGTAAATGATGAAAATGGAAATCCAATTTTATTAAGTGCTGGAAAAGTAATTTCTCTTCACGGCTATGCATATAAGGATTCCTTAAAATGGTATCATATTAGTTTTGATAATAATGGTATCGAATATTATGGATATGTAGTTGAAAAATATGTAGAAATAGATTCAGGATCCATTGAGGATGGAAATTCTAGTATACCTGGGAATGGAAATAGCAGTGTAGACTTTGAAACAAAGTTAAACAATGAAGGATTCCCTGAAAGTTATAAAGTATACCTACGTCAATTACATCAAATGTATCCAAACTGGGAATTTACAGCATATCATACAGGTTTGGATTGGAATACTGTAATTGAAAAACAAGGAGTAGCTGGAAAGAATTTAATTACAAATAGTAAAGGAATTGGCTGGAAGTCATTAGAGACTGGTGCCTATAACTGGAAAACAGACAGTTTTATTGTATATGATGGCTCCACATGGGTTACAGCTTCCAAAGAGGCGATTGCTTATTATATGGATCCAAGAAATTTCTTAACGGAAAATGGTATCTTCCAGTTTGAGCATCTAGCTTATAAGCCAACTTATCAGAACTTAGCTGGTGTAGAAAATATTCTTAAGAATACACCACTTTACAAGACAAATTACACGTATACTGATGACGCTGGAATAACTCAGACAATTTCCTATGGTACAACATTTATGAGAGCAGCTGAATATTCTGGAGTAAGTCCATATCACTTAGCTTCTCGTGTAAAACAAGAGGTTGTAACTGGAACCAACAGTTTAAGTAATAGCGTTTCAGGAACGTTTTCAGGCTTTGAAGGATTATTTAACTTTTACAATATAGGTGCGTATCACAGTACGGTTGCAGGTGGTGCAATTGCGAATGGATTGAAGTATGCGAAAAATGGTAGTACAAATGCTACTTTGAATGCAAATTCATTGATACCTTGGAATAATCGCTATCGTGCTATTGTAGGAGGAGGCTATATTATTGGTAATTCTTATATTAGTAAAGGCCAGGATACGATTTATTTACAAAAGTTTAATGTGACCCCAACTTCAACCCACTCACATCAATATATGGCAAATGTTGAGGCTCCATATGCAGAAAGTAAAAAAGTATTTGCTGCATATTCGGATGTAAGTAGCTCACCAATTGTATTTTCAATACCAGTATATCTTAATATGCCAGCAACAGCATGTGCTGCGCCTAGCAACGGGGCAAATCCAAACAACTGGCTAAAAACATTAAAAGTACAGGATATTGAAGGAAATGATTTAGGATTAACACCAACATTTGATATTAGTAAAGATCAGGAATATACGCTTATTGTTGATTCTTCCTGTGAAGGTATTAATGTTATTGCAACATCAGTAAGTACAAAAGCAAGTGTTCGTGGAACTGGCTATGTTGTTTTACAATATGGAGAAAATCCTATTACTGTAAGCGTTACAGCTGAAAATGGTGATGTTAGAAATTATGTAATAACGATTGTCAGAGGATATTAATAGAGTTCGTTAATTTATAGAGGTTGTCTTTAAACATGAATCAACAAATGGATTTTTGTGTTTCTCGTTTAAAGGCGACCTTTTATAATTTTTATAAAAATAAATATTAATTTGAAGTGTACATATTTTGTTTCTAAAAAATCAAAAAATAATCTGCTTATTGCAGTATGGAGGTTCAAATGAAGACAATAAAGAAAAGTATAATTTGTTTAATTACAAGCATATTGCTTATCATATCAGCTTTATTACCAAAAGAAGTAGTAAAAGCAGCCAGTTCAACCGTATATTTTGAAACCGATGAAACTACGTTAACTGTTGGGAATACAATATCTATATATTTATGTGTAGATTCAGATGTAACATTAGGAGATTTTGAGGGCTTTATTTCATACAATGCAGATATAATAGAGTATGTGAGTGGAGCAAGTTGCATTACTGGTGGAGATGGCGTATTAAAGGTATATGACTATGGCGCATCAACGACAAATACACGAAAATATATTTTAAATTTTAAAATAATTGATGTTGGTAGCTCAGAACTTAATGTTACTGAGGCTGTAGCTTACGAGTACGAGAGTGGAGATGCAATGTCTTTATCTAGCACACCTCTTAAAATAAATACGACTGCACCAAAAACAGCATCTGAAAATACAATGTTAGAAACACTAAAAATAAGTCCAGGGACCTTAACTCCTAGTTTTGATCCAGAGGTTTATGTCTATAATACTGAAGTAGATGCAAATACACAAAATTTAATTTTAAGTGCGTTGGCACAGGATGTAGAGGCAAAAGTAAAGATTACAGGGAATCAGAATTTAGTACCAGGTAGTAATAAAGTTGTTATTGAAGTAGTTGCAGAGGCAGGAAATACAAAGGAATATGTGATTACAGTCAATAAGGAAGAGAAAGTAGAAGATAAGGAAGAAGTAAATGAATCAAAGGACTCCAATGACAATGGGCAAAACGAATGGAGATTTCAAGCAAGCAATATTAATGGAGTCGTTCAAATTTCTGGTCAATATTATTTTACAGTACCAAAGAATGCAAATGGGGTTGAAATTCCAAAGGGTTATGAAAGAAGCGATTTTGTATTAGATGGGATTACAATTCCTGCATATCAAAAAGAAGGAACTACAGATAGTGATTATCTGCTTTTAGTACTAACCAACGAAGCTGGGGAAACAGGATTATATCGATATGACCGTATAGAGAAGACAGTTCAAAGATATCCAGATGAGAAAATAGTGCTATCTAACCCCTCAGATGAATCCTATGAAATCGCAGAACTATCAGAGCTTGTTCGTGATTACAAAGAAAATTTAAGTCAGCTAGCTTTAATTATAGCGTTATTGATCGCTTTATCGGGTATATTACTTATTGGTTTGATACATTTTTATATTAAGTCAAAAGGTATGAAGTCGGACGATTTAGATTAGAATTGACAATGTGTTTGTTTTGTTATATTATTAATATAACAGCTAAAACAAATCTCAGAGGATGAAATATCGGAGGTGTAACTGTGATAGTTAGAATAGATTTTAATAGTGATGAAGCTATTTATATTCAGCTAAGGAATCAAATAATTTTAGGGATTGCAAATTCAGAAATTAGAGATGGAGATAATTTACCATCTGTTCGAGAATTAGCTGACAACATTGGCATAAACATGCATACTGTAAATAAAGCATATACTATATTAAAGCAAGAAGGATATGTGAAGTTAGATAGAAGAAAAGGCGCTGTAATATCACTTGATTGTGATAAAATCCGTGTTAAAAATGAACTAATTGGACAAATGCGTGTATTAATGGCGCAAGCCATTTGTAAGGACATTAGTAGTGAAGAGATACACGAAATAGTAGATAATATTTATAAAGAGTTTATGGACCAATCTAAAAGTTGAAAGATTTTAGATAAGTAGTCATGGCATGATTACTATTTTAATTGTAAATATGCCAAAATGATGATAAAGGAGGCGTTTTTATGTTATGTGATGTTTGCAACAAAAGAGAAGCAAAAATATATTATACTGAAATAGTTAATGGCAAGAAGAAAGAACAACACTTATGCGAGGAATGTGCAGCAGAACATACCTCTTTTAAGATAAAAAACCCTATTACAAATCAAGAGTTTACCATAGGGGGCTTACTATCAGGAATACTTGAAAGTTATAGCACATCGGATAATAAAGAAGAAAGTTCATCCGAGGTAACTTGTATAAAATGCGGATTGAAATATAGTGAATTTTTAAATCATGGAAAGTTTGGTTGCGCAGGGTGCTATCATAGCTTTGGTAAAATGTTACCAAAGAGCTTTCGCAGTATTCACGGTGCTGAATTACACACTGGTAAGAGACCAAAAGGTTATATTAGTGAAACCAATCGCATCGTGAATAGTTTATCAGAATATGAGAAACTATCCATACAATTACAGCGAGCTATTGAACAAGAGGAATTTGAAGAAGCAGCAAAAATTAGGGATGCGATGAAAGCAATAAAAAATAATGAAGTAGAACCATCCAATCACGAACACCAAGGGTGTTAAATTTATAAGAACTTAATACGTGTTACTTTCTTTAAATGTTGTGTCGCCTTAGGAGGCGAAATGGGAGGCAGTGTGATAATTGAAAATCTAGTTTCACACGCAGGTTTGTGCTTGCGCACCACAAACTTGTTATGCACAAAGAACGTGTGCAAGAATGGGGATTAATATGCAAAAATGGTATGAAACAGAGGTTGATAAGAAAAATGTAGTTATCTCTAGTCGAATCCGTTTAGCAAGAAATTTAAAAAATTATTGTTTTCAAGAGAAACTAAAGGATGAAGACGCACAAGAATTAGTATCAGAGATAATGAGCATTAAAAATGACCTGGAAAAAAGCGAGGGTACAGAATATAATAGCTTTCAAGTGAATAAACTAGCAGATCTTGAGAAAGCATCCATGGCAGAATATCATATGATATCACCATTACTTTCAGGGAAAAAGCAAAGCACAGGTCTACTAAGCTCACAAGACCAAGGAATGAGTATTATGATCAACGAAGAAGATCACATACGAATTCAAGCAGTTAGTAGTGGGATGAGTATGAAAAAGGCGCTTGAAAGAGCTGAAAAAATAGACGATATTATTAGCGAAAAGTTTGAATATGCATTTGATGATAAATTTGGATATTTAACTTCTAGTCCTGCAAATGTTGGAACTGGGCTAAGAGCTTCTTATTTATTATTTTTACCTGCACTTACAATGGCGGGGAAAATACAAAAATTATCGGATGAAATTGAAAAGTATGGAGCTGTAATTCGTGGTGTTTATGGTGAAGAAAAAGATCATTTAGGTAATATATATCAGATCTCAAACAAAAAAACATTAGGAAGTAAAGAAAGCGAAATTGTTGAGAGTTTGACTCATATTGTGAAACAGGCAGTGGAACAAGAAAAGAAGAGAAGAGAATACTTGCTAACTGTAAACGGAGATGAGATTGAAGATAAGGTTTATCGCTCTTACGGTGTTTTAAAATATGCCAAGAGATTAAATACGATGGATGCCATGACATTGTTAGCACAATTAAAATTAGGTGTTGATACTGATTTAATAAAATTAAAAGAAGATAAGAACATTTTTCAGATGATGTTGGAGATACAACCGGCAAATCTACAAAAGATAATAGGAAAAAGTATTGCTAGTAACGAAAGAGATTTTTATCGTGCAGAGTATCTTAATCATGCACTTCCAGAATTAATTCTTTCGTGAGTTTACTGGTATAAACCTGATTTAGAATTTCGAGTGTCAAAAACTTTTGACACTCGAAATGTTACATTGTAAAATACAACTATATAATAGGATCAAAAAAAGTTCCTATCATCAAATGAATGGTGCCAAAACAGCACCTTTTATCAGAAGTTAAAAGACACTTCTATTAGACCATATATCATAATACGAAAGGAATTCGATGATGAATGATAGATTTACAGAGAATGCGAGAGATGCAATAAATTCTGCAACTGACACTGCCTATCGATTATCACATAATTATATTGGAACAGAACATTTATTGATAGGGCTGTTAAGAGTAGATGGAGTTGCATCCAAAGTATTAGAAGCAAACGGCGTTGATGAAGAAAAAGTACTTGAATTAGTAAATCAACTAATTGCGCCAAATACTACAGTGAATACCCTTGGTTCCAATGGGTTTACAGGTAGAGCAAAGAATATCATAGAGCAAAGTGGACGAGAAGCAAGACGTATGAATGCTTCTTTAATTGGAACAGAACATATATTAATCGCACTTATAAAAGAATCTGATTGTATTGCAGTACGTCTTTTAAATACACTTGGTATTAATATTCAAAAGCTTTATATGGATACATTAGCATCTACAGGAGTAGATATAAATGCAGCCAAAAGCGAATATGCTATGAGCAAAGGCAAAAACAAAGGAAAGTCTCAAACTCCAACGTTAGATCAGTATAGTAGAAATTTAACAGACTATGCCAAGGAAGGAAAATTAGATCCTGTCATTGGTCGTGAGGTAGAGATTCAAAGAGTAATACAAATTTTAAGCAGAAGAACAAAGAATAATCCTTGCTTAGTTGGTGAACCTGGTGTTGGTAAAACAGCAATTGCAGAAGGTTTAGCACAAAAAATAGTAGATGGTGATGTACCTGATACAATCAAAGATAAAAGAGTAGTTACTTTAGATTTATCTGGAATGGTTGCTGGCTCTAAATATCGTGGTGAATTTGAAGAAAGAATTAAAAAAGTAATATCAGAAGTTATGTATGATGGCAATGTGTTGCTGTTTATCGATGAACTTCATACGATTATCGGAGCAGGCGGAGCAGAAGGTGCCATCGATGCATCTAATATTTTAAAACCATCCTTAGCAAGAGGTGAATTACAATTAATCGGTGCAACAACAAGAAATGAGTATCGCAAATATATTGAAAAAGATGCTGCACTAGAGAGACGTTTTCAGCCAGTAGTTGTTGAGGAACCAAGTGAGGAAGAAGCAATTAAGATTTTAAAGGGCTTACGTACTAGCTATGAAGCTCATCACAATGTTGAGATATTAGACGAAGCAATTGTTGCAGCAGTAAAATTATCAAGTCGTTACATCAACGATCGTTATCTACCTGACAAAGCCATTGACGTAATTGATGAAGCAGCTTCTAAGGTTCGTTTAAGTACTTATATTGCATCACCTAAGATTAAAGAAATGGAAGAAAAAATAGTAGCTCTTGAAGAAGAAAAAGAATTAGCTATTAAAGAAGAAGCTTTTGAAAAAGCTGGAGCAATTAAAAAACAACAAGATAAATTAAGAGATAACGTAAGTAAACTTAAGATACAAGAAGAAAAAGATAGGGAAGAAAGAAAACTCATTGTTTCTGAGAATGAAATCGCTGATATCATATCTGGATGGACCAAAATACCAGTTCAAAAATTAGAAGAAGGCGAAAGCGAACGTCTTTTAAAACTTGAAGGAATTCTTCATGAAAGAGTGGTAGGTCAAAAAGAAGCTGTTAGTGCAGTGGCTAAGGCGATTCGAAGAGGTAGAGTTGGATTAAAAGATCCAAACCGACCAATTGGTTCTTTCTTATTCCTTGGACCAACAGGTGTTGGTAAAACAGAGCTTTCAAAAACTTTAGCAGAAGCAATGTTTGGGAATGAGAATGCAATGATACGTGTTGATATGTCTGAGTACATGGAAAAGCATAGTGTATCTAAAATGATAGGATCACCTCCAGGATATGTAGGTTATGATGAGGGCGGACAATTAAGTGAAAAAGTTCGTCAAAACCCATACTCCGTTATCTTATTTGATGAAATTGAAAAGGCACATCCTGATGTGTTTAATATTTTACTTCAAGTATTGGATGATGGACATATTACTGATGCGCAAGGTAGAAAAGTAAGCTTTAAAAACACAATTATCATAATGACTTCCAATGCAGGAGCTTCTAGTATTATAGAACCTAAGAAATTAGGATTTTCAACAGTAACAGATGAATCTGCAGATTATAAGCGCATGAAAGATGGCGTTATGGAAGAAGTAAAGCGTATCTTTAAGCCTGAATTTATCAATCGTATTGATGAAATTATAGTATTCCATGCCTTATCAAAAGATGATATCAAGAAAATTGTAACGATTATGTCAGGAAGTATTATCAAACGTTGCAAGCAACAGATGGATATTACTTTAAAAATTACAGATGAAGCATTAAATTATCTTTCTGAAAAAGGATATGACAATAAATATGGAGCGAGACCTTTAAGACGTGCGATACAGACTCATATCGAAGATATGTTAGCAGAAAAAATATTAGAAGGTCAGGTTAATGCGGGCGATACAGTTACAATTGATCGCAAAGACGATGAACTTAAATTTACAACAAGACGCAAAAGGGCTAAAAAGATAGAAGCGTAATTAATTTAAAATGTATTTTATATAAATTATTTAAGTAAATTTAGGACAGAAAAAAGATTATTCATAAAACAATGATTCATTAACAATACGTATGGTGTTTCAGATTTTGTGGATAATCTTTTTTCATACATAGAGCTAAGATTTATAACCAAATTATAAAGAAAACTGAATTTTGTTGTAAAAGATGAAAAAAAATTGAAATATGCATTATTTTGTGGCAAAACATAAAAGATTATTATATAATAATGACATAAAAGAGATACTTTTATGTAAATGTAATTACATTAGAAGCAGGAGGATATTTAAAATGGCAATGCATGAAGAATTAATTCGCAAGGAAAGCGATGGAACGCTTAGCTTTGGAGATTATACATTAGATACGAAATCAAAGGTATCTGATTTTGAACATAACGGGGATTTATATAAAGTAAAAACATTTTATGAAATTACTAAACTTGAAAAGAATGGTATGTTCGTATATGAATCTGTTCCAGGAACCGCAGTTTATAATTTAAGCATTACAGATAAAGAAGTTTCCTTTATTGTAACAGCAAAGGAAGATGCTCAAATTACATTAGAACTTGAGCCTGAAAAGGAATACAAAATTTTAATTGATGATATTAATGTTGGTAAAATGAAAACAAACTTAGGTGGAAAATTAATTCTTAGCGTTGAGTTAAATGAAGATAAAAAGTCTGCAATTAAAGTAGTTAAGTGCTAAGAGTATCATAGTATAATAGATTTAATCATATGGCTGGATTTACAACAAAAATTTAATGCGTTTTATTTATGTGCATTTCTTATAGAGAGGGATTGCCAAAACTGCAATTTAAGTGAACAAAGAAATATGGAAAGGTTCGTTAAAACTGTAGTTTTGGTAATTCATTAAGAGGTATATTACATAAATAAAACGCAGTTTGTGTATAAACCCTAGGAAGAAAGAGGTAAAAATGGCGAAAGCAAAAAGTGTATTTTTTTGTAAAGAATGTGGCTATGAATCTTCAAAATGGCTTGGACAATGTCCTGGGTGTAAAAGTTGGAATTCCTTTGTCGAAGAACCAGTGGTGAAAAGGGTAACGGCTACTACGAATACAAGAATTACAAAAGCAGAGCCAGAAAGCCTTTCACAAGTAAAAACCGATGAGGATGAACGAAAACTAACAGGAATTCATGAATTTGATCGAGTCCTTGGCGGAGGAATCGTGAAGGGCTCCCTTGTTTTAGTGGGAGGAGATCCAGGCATCGGAAAGTCTACTTTGCTATTGCAAATGTGTAAACAGTTGGTTGAAAAACAGTGTAAGGTGCTTTATATCTCAGGGGAAGAGTCTCTGCGACAAATTAAGATGAGAGCAGAACGCCTAGGAACTTTTGGAGGCGATTTGCTGTTACTCTCAGAGACAAATCTTAACCTGATTGAAGAAGTGATTGGACGAGTACAACCGGAAATTATGATCATTGACTCCATTCAAACGATGTATAAAGAGGAAGTTAGTGCCTCACCTGGTAGTGTTAGTCAAGTAAGAGAATCAACAGGAACATTAATGCATATTGCAAAAGGGATGGGAATTACGGTATTTATCGTTGGTCACGTAACAAAGGAAGGTGTTGTTGCGGGCCCACGTGTCCTTGAGCATATGGTAGACACGGTTCTTTATTTTGAAGGTGAAAATACTGCTTCTTATCGAATTTTACGTGCGGTTAAAAATCGTTTTGGTTCTACCAATGAAATTGGCGTATTTGAAATGCGTAATACAGGACTTGTTGAGGTAAGCAATCCTTCCGAGTACATGCTAAAAGGGAAACCTGAGGATGAACCTGGTTCTGTTGTAGCTGCGTCTATGGAGGGAACTAGAACGATTCTAGTTGAAGTGCAAGCACTTGTATGTCAAACGAACTTTAATATGCCAAGACGTACTGCGGCAGGAACAGATTATAACCGAGTGAACTTATTAATGGCAGTCCTTGAGAAACGCTTAGGAATACAGATGTCGTTTTGTGATGCATATATTAATGTTGCAGGCGGTATGAAAATTAATGAGCCGGCACTAGATTTAGCTATTATTTTAGCAATTCTATCAAGTTATAAAAACAAGGCAGTTGGTAATAAAACCATTGCTTTTGGTGAAGTAGGATTAACAGGCGAGGTTAGAGCCGTCAGTATGGCAGAGCAACGTGTTTCAGATGCTATTAAGATGGGATATGAGACTTGTATTTTACCATATGTGAATAGAGAAAGTATAAAAGCAAACGGAATTAACTTGATTGGCATAAAAAACATACGGGAATTAATGAATTTACTATAGGAATGGTAAAGGGGCTATTATGGGGGATCGACGTAAGGTACAAATAATTCAAGATGTATGCAAACATTTAACTGCTTCTCAAGAATTAATTGAGAAAAGTGCGTTTGAAGCAATTAACCATCAAGATAAAACGAGTGCTATGGTTACCATGTCTATGACATATGTGATGGAATTACTTTCATCTCTTGAACTAATAGGAATGGAACTAGAAGCTACGGCAATGAACTTAGGTGATTCATGCAATTTACCAATTCAAAAACTGAATCAGGTTCTTTCAAAACAAAACGATATTGTAGCAGAGATAGGAAGTATCTATCAGCAGATGCTAAGTGAGCAAGAAGGACTATCTACAGCACTTCATATTATGGAGAGTGAAATTGCAAGTCATAGAGATTCTATAGAAATGTCGGAAGAATTACTATTAGATAATATGGAAGCACATAGTGTTGAATAAATAGATGTTTTAAAACTGTCATAGTAACTCAATGGGAGTATATTGTGGCAGTTTTATATTCTTACAGAATAAATTGTAGTAATAAAGAAAATCTTAAGAATTATAGTCTTTAATTTTGTTTTTTATGAGTTTATAATGGAATCATGCCATAAATCACTTACAACCGGGCCATTGCATGGCTCATTTTTTTGTGTGAATACAAGTTCATAGGAAAGATAGAAATGATAGGAAATGGGTACTTACAAAACTAACAAAAATATCTTTAAGGCTCTAAAATACAACAATGTTGACACTGGTATTGATAAGCTATATGATTACTGTGAATATAAATGAAGAATATACCAATAATTTGGATAATGTAGTTATATTTTAAAAGGTATCCATGACATAGGACATAGATACAAAAAAGGGTATATGTAATATCTTAATAGTAAGTGCTAATTAGGAGATAGTAGTATGAAAAATAATAATCGAGATTTGATACCTTTTCCTATGGATGATTTGACGATTGTAAATACTACAAGTTCGTTATACTCGTATGAAAACATGGTTAAGGACCTTGGAAAATTAGAGGCTACATATCAAGGGAAAATTAAAGTGCAAGCAATTGCAACTACGAAAGACAAGAGAAATGTATATGAGGTCATCATTGGTAACCCAAATAATGAAAAACATATACTTATTCACGCTGGAATTCATGCAAGAGAACATATGACTACATTACTAGTGATGAAACAGATGGAGTATTATTTATATTGTTTTGAGTCTGGTACCTATGATTCTAAAACATACCATGAATTGTTTCATAACATAACATTTCATATTTTACCTATGGTAAACCCGGATGGCATTTCTATTAGTCAGTATGGATTAGGTAAAATTAAGAGCGAGAACATTAAAAAAGACATAAAAGAGTGGTTTAAAAGAGATAAGACTACAGGAGTAACAACGAAATCCTTTGAGAGTTACTTAAAGTATTGGAAAGCGAACGCTGGTGGTGTTGACTTAAATCGTAATTTTAATTATGGATGGGATGAATTTGTTGGGTTGAGTTCACCAGGTGCTGAGAAGTACAAAGGTAAAACCGTAGAGAGTGAACCAGAGACCAAGGCTTTGGTAGAACTAACAAAAAGAATACGTCCAATTGTAGCAATTAGTTATCATGCTACAGGTTCCGTTATTTATTGGGATTATGGTCAAGAAGGCGAAATTCGGAAGACATGTAAAGCGTTGGTTGAGCGCATATCGAAAACAACTGGATATGAAATTAAATATGCCGCTACAGATAAGCAAGATGCAGCAGGCTATGGTGATTGGGCGGTTATGGTAGAACAAATACCATCGGCGACGATTGAAATTGGTATCAGGCAAGCACCACTATCGATTCGTGAGTTTCAAAGGATATGGAATGAGAATAGGCAGATGTGGGCTTCATTAGCCGATCATTATCAATAGTCACAAAATATCTAAGAAGAAAGGTGGAAGTTCAGTGAAAAAAGTTCTTGGATTTATAAAGAAATATAAACTAAGATTATTTTTAATATTTTTAGCAATCATTCTTTTAATGGGTGGATTGGTTTTGTTTAAAATACTTGTTAAGGTAGGAAATATAAAATATATTTACAACTATACCGTTAACACAGCAGGAAGTTTGCCTGCATTGCAAAACTATGATAACAAGGAAGGCGCGGATAAAATGACCGCCAAGGCGACACAAAATACGCTTCCTTCTAACCTTAACATAAAGACACGTTTACAAGTAGATGGTGTTGATGTGACAAGTTACACAAGAGAAGAGCAAATCTACTTTGATATGGATTATCTAAAAAGCTTTCCAAATGTAGAGGGTATTATTACATTCCGTGGTAATTACCTTAGAAATTTACAATCTTATGGTACCACTAATGTTCTTCAGAAAAAATTTGATCGTGATTATTGGTCCTTTAAAACTGGTAAAGTACTTAAGAGCAATGGAGTAGACTATTGGTCAGGTAACGGTTGGACAGGACAACCTTTAGTAGTTCGTTGGGACGATGATACAAAGCAAATTATGAATTTGTATGAAGAGAGTAAGAAAAAAGCAGGACTAACTGAAGTTATTTACTCAGGTATGGATGGAATGATTCATTTCCTTGATCTTGATACTGGGGAACCAACAAGAGATCCTATTAATATTGGTATGACTTTTAAAGGTAGTGCTTCTCTTCATCCAGATGGTATACCTATGATCATACTTGGTTCAGGGGATGCTCAACCAGGTATGTACGGCGAAACTATGAGCCCAAGAGTTTATATTTATAGTTTAATTGATGGTAAAAAACTTTATGAATTTGGAGCGAATGATCCAATAGCACCACGTATTTGGCATGCATATGATAGCTCACCAATCATTGATACAAAGACAGACACATTGATTTACCCTGGTGAAAATGGTGTCTTATATACAATGAAATTAAATACGAACTATGACAAAAAAGTAGGAACGCTTTCAGTAAATCCATCAGAAATCGTAAGATTTACTTATAGTGCAGAACGTAATGGCGAAGATAGTTATAAATGGGGAACGGAATGCAGCGCTACAGCATGGGGAAATTATTTATTTGCTGGTGACAATGGTGGTGTTGTATATTGTCTAGACTTAAATACAATGGAACTTGTTTGGACACAGGATGTAAGACAAGATGTAAACTCATCACCAATTTTTGAAGAAGATGAGGATGGTAACAAATATCTTTATGTAGCAACTACACTTGCATATGAACTTGATAACCATTCCATGGGACAAGCTGCTATTTTTAAGCTAAATGCTATGACTGGTGAAATTATTTGGGAAAAGCCATATGAAGTTCATACAATCAAAGGACTTGCTGGCGGTATTTTATCCACTGGTATCTTAGGAAAAGAGAATATTTCAGACTATATTATTTATTCCGTTTCAAAGACACCAAGTGTTGAAAGTGGTTATATCGTAGCACTTAACAAAGAATCTGGAGAAGAAGTTTGGAGAATTGATCTTGATACGTATTCTTGGAGTTCAGGAGATGTTGTTTACACAGAGGATGGTAATGCTTATTTAATTCAAGGTTGCCAAAATGGAGATTTATTATTAATTGATGCAAGCAATGGTCAAATTTTAGATAAAATGAATTTTGGTACTGGTATTGAAGCAACACCAGTTATATTTGAAAACCGTTTAGTCGTTGGAACTAGAAATGAACAAATTATAGGGGTGACGATACGATGATAAAAACTAAAAATAAAGTAATAACTGTTGTAGTACTTCTAATAGCATTAGTGATCATGACAGGATTTCAGGGCTTTAATAATGCAAAAGGAGTTACCTCACCAAGCATTGTTTCTTTTGCAGAAGTTGAAAACCAGAACATTGGTGGTGTAATTTCTAAAATGCCAGACAATAGTGCAAAAATATTTTTTCAAACCTTACTAGGTGAGAATGTGGCTTCTTACAAATCCTACGATGGTGTTTATGAAACTCTTGCTGCACTACGTTCCAATGAAATTCAGTTAGCTTGGTTTTCGGATGTGACTGCTCGATATCTTTTAAAGACGCAGGAAGGGCTTAGAGAATTAACTACACCAGACCCAAGTGAGAGTAGACTTGATTTTGCATTTGCAGTGAAACAAGGGAATAATTCCTTACGGGAACGTTTAAACGGAGCATTAGCTACCGTAAAAGAAGATGGTACCCTAGATCAATTAATTAAAACTTATGTGGATACAAACAATTATGACCAATCTTTTTATGAAAAAGATATGACAATTAAAAAGGCTGGCATTAAGGAAAGCCTAAATGGAACTTTATATGTTGGGGTAACAGGTGCAGTTCCACCGCTTGATTCCCTTGACCTTGATAATCAACCATATGGTTTTAGTGTTGCCCTTATGGATAAGATTGGACAGCAGTTAGGATGTGATATTAAATTCGTTGCAATGGAAAACGATACTGCATTCTCAAACCTTATGAGTGGAAAAGTTGATTTATTATTTTGCTATGGAACTAGTAAGAACACTGTAGATCAGGAAAAAAAGCGTAGCTATATTATGTCCGAGGGATATTATACTATGGATAAGTATGCCTACTTAGTATTAGAATAGGGAAGGGAGAGTACGTATGAGTTTTATTAAAAATATTTTTGAAACCGTTACGAATAATCTAATTGCAGGTGATGCATATTATATCATTGCGAAGAGCGTAATTGTTACATTAGCAATTGCAGTGATTGCATGGCTCATAGCTTTTTTACTTGGAGGATTTATTAGCCACTTTATGTGCTATGAAAAAAAGGTAATTTCAAGAATTGCGGAGGTATTTTGCTTTATCTTTCGAAGTACCCCAGTGCTATTAATCATGCTATTATTTTATTATGTATTTTTAAAAAGTACACACATTAGTCCAGTTATTATCGCAAGTATCTCACTTGGATTGTACGGTGCAGGACATTTTGCTGAAATATTAGCTAGATGTGTACATGAAGCTCAGAAAAGACAAGATGCTGAGGTAACAAAGCGTTTAAAAAATGTTTATTATAGTGTAGCAGCACCACAGGCAATGGAAGAGAGTATATTCCAGATTAAACGCTTGACAATTCAATTGTTTCAGTGGATTACCGTTGCTGGATACATTACTGTAAATGATTTAACAGAAGTAATGAATCGTATTGGACAAAGAACGATGTATCCATTTTTCTCAATTTTTGTATGTATTATTTTTTATATGGTTGTTACAATAATCATTGAAGGTATATTTAATGCAATTGAGAAACGTTTAAAACGTAATATAGAAGAGGATGCAAAAAGCATTTAAATTAAGGGAAGTATAATTGAAATAAAGAAGGGCATGGGCAATCATGATAACTAATGATTGTTCATGCTTTTTATAGTTCATCTAACAGTTCATCTATCGAGTAAATTACGATAAAGTATGTATTGCTTATTCGATGTTAAACATAGGATAAACCTAGGTTTAACATCGGAATGATTAACAATGACAGCTTATAAAAAGTATTAATATTGCTAATATTTCAATTGCTTGACTTTAATCCTACGGTAGTCTATAATATTGACGGTTCAAGTTATGAACTATATTTTAGCGTGATTACAGTTTAATATCGTAAGAAGACAAATCCAACTATAGCATTGAATGTACAATATAAAGGCATTTCATCAATATCTATTAGTTGGCTTTTTTATGGAAAGGAAGATGCGAATGAAACATTATGACGTAGTAATTATCGGTGCAGGACCAGCAGGTATTTTTACTGCTTTGGAAATGATTAAGAAGGGTAGCTCAAAGAAAATAGCTATCGTAGAAAAAGGAAGATCCATTGAAAAAAGAAGCTGTCCAAAGTCCAAAACAAAAACTTGTATGAACTGTAAACCATATTGTCATATTACTACTGGGTTTTCCGGTGCAGGTGCATTTTCAGATGGTAAATTATCATTAAGCTATGAAGTTGGTGGCGATTTACCAATGTTGATTGGGGAAGATTACGCGCAAGAAACAATTAACTATACCGATGGTATTTATCTTGAATTCGGTGCAGATACAAAAATAGAAGGTGTTGGTCAACCAGAAAAGACCAAAGAAATTCGTAAAAGAGCAATTCAAGCAAGTCTTAAGTTAGTGGATTGCCCAATTAGACATTTAGGAACAGAAAAAGCGCAAGAAATCTATTTAAGTATTGAACAATATCTTTTATCTCATGGTGTAGAAATATTCTTTAATTATCACTGTAAAGACTTAATCGTTGAAGGTAATGTATGTAAGGGTGCAATTATTGAAAAAGCCACAAATCATGAAGAATGTGATACATTAATGGGTGAACATATTGTTGTTGCTACAGGTCGTAAAGGTGCAGACTGGTTAGAAAAACTCTGTGAAATGCATGATATTGCACATCAACCAGGAACTGTTGATATCGGTGTACGTGTGGAAGTACGTGATGAAATTATGGAAGATGTCAATAAAGTTTTATACGAGTCTAAGCTAATTGGTTATCCATTACCATTTAAAAATAAAGTTAGAACATTCTGTCAAAATCCTGGTGGGTTTGTTAGTCAGGAAAACTATGATAATGACCTTGCAGTAGTAAATGGTCATTCCTATAAAGATTTAAAATCAAACAACACGAACTTAGCGATTTTAGTTTCTCATAATTTTAATGAGCCATTTAACCAACCAATTGCTTATGCACAAAAAGTTGGTGAGTTAACAAACATGCTTAGTTGCGGACATATACTAGTACAACGTTATGGCGATATCTTATCTGGTAAGAGAACTTGGCAAAAAGAATTAAATCAGTCAAATGTTCGTCCAACGCTTCCAGATGCAGTTGCAGGCGATATTACAGCAGCAATGCCTTATCGTGCAATGACAAATATTATTAACTTCATTCAGGCGGTTGATCATGTTGTACCTGGATTTGCAAGTAATGAAACATTACTTTATTCACCAGAGTTAAAATTCTATAGCAATCGTATTAAAATGACAAAAGACTTTGATACAAATATTAAGGGATTATATTGTCTTGGAGATTCTTCTGGATGGACAAGAGGTCTTATGATGGCATCTGTTATGGGTGTGTTGATGGGACGTAGATTAGCATAGAGAAAAAAGGCTAGAATCATTGACTGATTTAATAAACTGACAATGATTCTAGCCTTTTGATTATGTATTTATGGATAAACGAAAAAAGGGAAATGCTTAAGCATTTCCCTTTTTGTATTAACAGGGGCAGTAGGACTTGAACCCACGACCTGCGGTTTTGGAGACCGTTATTCTACCAACTGAACTATACCCCTAAACTAGATTGTAGCACCGAACTCACTGTGCTTTATTATATTACTATGAATTGTGTAAATTGTCAACATATTTTTTGCAATTTCTTTTTTTTAATCTAAAAAAATATTATATGCAAGAATTTTTGCTTTATGCATAATAGTATTTAAAGATAATACCAATATATATATGCATATAATTTCTTCTACTGTAAATAATAAAGTTAAATAAATTATAAAGAATGTAGGTGATAAAATGGGACTTGTAAGTTGGATTATCGTTGGTGCACTTGCTGGTTGGATTGCTAGTATGATTACTGGAAACAATGAGAAAATGGGTGCAGGTAAAAATATTATCGTCGGAGTTCTTGGAGCATTGGTTGGCGGATTTATTATGAATACCATATTTGGTACTGCAGGATTTACGGGATTTAATATTTGGAGTGTAATCGTATCCATCATAGGTGCTGTCATCCTATTATTGATAGTAAATGCATTTAGTAATAGAGTAGATTAAATCTTTTATTGATAAAAGGACTTTCGCATATTTAGCAAAGTCCTTTTTTAATGCTCACTATATAGCCAATTCCCTCTTAAAATATCTAAATCACGTTCTCGAATATCATAAGCAATTGGGTGAGTATATCGTTTACGAATTTCAAACAAACGGCAGGACTTACACATGACTTCTTTATTATAGACAAACGTGTCATAACAAAAATCGCATTTTTGGATTCTCCACACAAATTGATCTAAGCTAGGAATATAAAAGTGCTCATAGAACTCTTGGTCAATTATACTTTTTCCCTTTGTAACAATTTCACGATGCCACTTGCGGTAATCTTCAAAGGCATAATTAGCAGCTTGTTCAGATAAATCAAAAACCTTCATTACATCGGCTACATTCTTGCACTCAGAATAGTGAATTGCCATACGAGGAGCAAGTAAGTGACTTGCAAATGTGTTTGCATATGTTTCATCAAGAGTAGAAAGGACAATGTGACCAAGTTCATGAAGAAGTGAAAAACGTATTCTAGGATGTGGCATATCATCATTATAAAAAATAGTATGTTTCAAAGTAGCAGCGTCTTCACTTAATTCATTACAGGCAATTCTTTTTTTCTCTGGTAATTCAGAATATTTTTTTATGTTGTATCCAAATTCTTTTATGATTTCAAAACAATCGACTGGAAAACTTCTTATATTACATTTTTTAATTACCAGTAATACAGCATTTAAAATAATTTCATTATGAATCAATCTTCATCATCCTCTAAAATAATTCTAGCTAAACGCATTTTTTCTTCTTGAGACAAATTCTTCTTGCTACGTGTATAAACAGTTATTAATTCATCATAGGATGGCATACGTTCCTCTAAGCTACCATTGGCCATTTCTTCTAATTCCTCTACTTTAATACCTAAATTTTTGCAAATAGTTAAGATATTATCCATAGTAGCTCTACCAACACCATTTTTTAAAATTGTATAAAGGGTGCTTTCTGGAATTCCGCATTTTTGAGCAAAAGCTCGAATGCTATAACCACTTTCTTTAATTAGTTTCTCTAAAATTTTTGCTTTCAACATATAAAACACCTCATATTCAAGATGATTTCATTATAAACGATATATCGAATTTTGTAAATGTATAATTTGCGTAATTCCGTAATATTTGCGTCGGTACATAAATTATATATTGACAATGTGCGAAATAGCGTGTATATTTTAAATATGATTTACGGAGTTACGCAAACAAAAGAAAAATATCATTCAATTATATGGATATTCAACTTACATAAAGTTGGATATCAGGCAAGGATATTTGCCAGAAAAGAGGGTTATATGTACAAAAATTTATTATATGTCATGAAAATTAAAGGTATCACATCGGTTCAACTATCTAATCTCCTACAATGCAGACAAGCCACTGTGAGCGAAAAGCTAAATGGGGTGGTAGCAAGTGGTTTTAGTTTTGATGAGGCAGCAAAAATTAAAAAAGAATATTTTAATGAATATGAGTATGATTTTTTGTTTCATCGTATAATAAATTAATAGAACATATGTTCTTAAAATGATATCAAAAATAGTTAAATTTGTCAACTAATCAGACTATAATTTATGAATGTTAGAGTAGGAATATATCATCAAGAAAAATAGATTAAGAGGGCAAGGAGGGGTTATTATAAAAGAGATAATATCTAGATTATTAAATATAAAAAGTGTAGTTGCAATTATTTTGACCATAGTTTTTTCAGTTTTATCATTACGAAGAGATATTACAGGTGAACAATTTCTTATGATTTTTTCTACAATTATTGTTTTTTATTTTGGTACAAATCCAGAGAAAAAAAGTGATCAATAAAAGTGTTTCAGACAAAATAGAAATTATAGATTTTAATTGTTTCACTTGTGTTAATTGGTTTAAAATGAGGAGTGGAGTTGTCACAAAACTTAGTTGTTTATGTGGCAACTCCTATTTATGAAAAGAAAAGTTTATGTAAACAAGGTGGGGGACCTTGAGTGTTAATATAACTATAACGCTAACCTGTGATTAAAGTTTGATGAAACTGTTAATATATTGTGAACATTATTAAAAATAAAGAAAATGGGAGTGACAGAATTAATAACTAACGATAAATCGTATCCTGTCATACCCATTTTCTTTTTAATTTGTTATGATTATTTCTCTTAACATAATAACATGCTTCAAGATTAATTATAAATAAACATTATGCATTTCTCGCATGTTCAAAAGCACTTTGACCAATATGGCAATATCCATTTATGTTTTTATCAAGATACTTCTGATGATATTCCTCAGCATCAAAAAAATGAAGAAGAGGGCCTACTTCTATGGCAATTGGCTTATCATATTTTGTAGCTAGTGTTTCAAGTGAACTGCGAATGATAATTAAATCAGCTTCATCTACATAATAAATACCAGTACGATACTGTACACCACGATCTGCTCCTTGTTTGTTTACTGAAGTTGGATCTATTATCTCATAGTAAAGAGTTAAGAGCTTTTCAAGTGGAAGGATCGTGTCATCATAGCGGATTTCTACGGCCTCAGCATGACCTGAATTATGATAGGATACATCTTCGTAGGTTGGGTTTAATGTGCTACCATTTGCGTAACCAACTTTTGTGCTAATAACTCCTTTTATTAAGGAAAAATACTTCTCGCTACCCCAAAAACATCCAGCTGCTATATAAATCGTCTTTATCATATAACCTTCTTTCTAGCGCATAAACTGCGCATCTAGCCAAAAAATGAACATATAAATAAGCGTTTAAATAAGAATTTATATAAGATTGTAATTTATGATGCTCATTTTATAATTTAACTTTGTAAACTTATGATATGTAAATTATAATCTTATGATAAATAAATATAACCATTTTTCTTGTAATATACTATTATTCAGTGTTAGAGTCAAGCAAGGAATAAAGTTTGTTTGTGAAAATATAGGAAATAGAGTAGTTAGTAGATTGGAAAAATGAAAGGTAGTTGAAAAAATTGTCCATAAGTGATAATCTGAAGACTTAGGATGGTATTTTATTATTAGGGATAAATTCATTAATAAAGGCCTTATCATAATAGAAATTTAAAGAATAAAATATAAATTACAGAGGAAGATGAATATATGGAATATTTAAATAAAAATAATAATATATATAAAGAATTACTAGAAGTTGTACTAGAAGGTAACAAGGCATGTTTAAGCACTAAGTTTAGTAACAAACAGGGAAGTATGAACGAGATAGAAAAAAACATCCTGTTACAAGATACAATGAATGAGGAAGAAAAAAAGGCATTTGAGCTAGGAATTCCTTATGTTTATACAAATAACGACACTTCTACAGTTGTAGAGCCATTTTTTCCTGAAGAACGCTTAATTGTTCTTGGTGGAGGCCATGTAGCATTACCAGTAGTGGAATTTGCTGCTAAAATTGGTTTTTCAGTAGTTGTTGTCGATGACCGATTAAGTTTTGCCAATACCGAAAGATTCCCTTTGGCGAAAGAAGTCATATGCGATAGTTTTGAGCATGCTTTGGATAGTTTAAAACTAAAAGAAAGTGATTATGTCGTAATTATAACAAGAGGACATCGTTATGATGCAACATGTTTAAAACAAATATGCAGTGGAAGTGAACCTTCCTATGTTGGCATGATTGGTTCGAAGCGCAGAACAGCCATTGTAAAAGAAACTTTAGTAGAAGAGGGCATTGATAGAGAAAGACTGAACCGTGTCCATACCCCAATAGGTCTTAGTATTGGTGCAATAACACCAGAAGAAATTGCGATTTCCATTATGGCAGAATTAATAGCTCATAAAAGAATTGGAAAAGCAGAGAAAAAAACAACCAATCGTTCGGATGTAGATTACGATGTAATGAGGGTTTTAGCAAATGAAGTTGATGTACCAAAAGCAATCCTTACAATCATTAGTTCAAAAGGATCGGTTCCACGAGGAGCGGGTGCAAAGATGATCGTTTATGCAGATGGAAGAATTTTAGGAAGTATTGGTGGCGGTTGTAGCGAAGCAGCGGTGCTTGGAACAGCAAGAAGGCTGATTGGATCTAAATCATACCAAGTGGTGGATGTGGACTTAACAGGGGATGCTGCCGAAGAGGAAGGAATGGTTTGCGGAGGAATAATGACTGTACTTATTGAAGACTATATACATTAATAAGCTGAATTTCACTTACAAAGCGATACAATATATAGCAATATATCAAGGACTTTGAATAATTTTATACTGCAATTTAAAGTATCAACTTGAAAATGTTGTGCTTAGAGTATATAATTATCGCGTAACTTATCAAGTGGTGCTTCCAATAGGAAGTTAAAAGGGAATGTGGTGCAAATCCACGACAGCCCCCGCTACTGTGATTGGGATGAAAGCTGTTATAGGCCATTGAATAAATATTAAGTGTTTAACCATCTGCCGAAATCATATGATTACGGTTAAGCATAAGATATCTATTTGAGAAGGCGACAGTGAGTAAAATGACCAAGAGCCAGGAAACCTGCCATTTGATTCATATATCATCTTCTTCGGAGGGAAGAGGAAAGAAAAGGAGATAAATATGAAGAATATGAAAAAGATTTTGACAGTGCTTTTAGCAATGGCTATGGTACTTTCATTTGTCGGATGCGGAACAAAGGCAGATAACGTATCAGATAAAAATACAACACCAACAACTACAGTGGAACCTACCAATGAACCAAGCGTAGAACCAACGAATAGTGCAGAAGATACAAGTGCAGTTAGTTATCCGTTAACAATTAAAGATTCCAATGGAACAGAAATTACATTTGAGAGCGAGCCTCAAAAAATCGTTTCCGTTGCACCAAACATTACTGAGTTAGTTTATGCAATTGGAGCAGGAGATCGCCTTGTAGGACGTACAGATTATTGTGATTATCCAGAAGAAGCACAAAACGTTGAGAGTATTGGGACTCTTTATACTCCTGATATCGAAAAAATAATTAGCTTAGAGCCAGATGTAGTAATTGCTTCAACTCACTTCCTTGAGGAGTCAGAAAAGCAATTAACAGACCTTGGAATAAAAGTAGTTGTTTTATATGAAGAACATGATGTAACTGGTGTTTATACAATGATTGAAACATTAGGAGACATGTTAAATCTTAAAGAAAATGCTACAAAAGTTGTAGATGAAATGAAAGCTAGCATTGATGAGACTGTTGCAGCAGTAAAAGACCTTGAAGCACCAAGTGTATATTATGTTGTAGGATATGGCGAAAGCGGCGATTATACAGCAGGTGGAGATACATTTATTGGCCAGTTGATTACAATGGCAGGTGGTAAGAATATAGCACAGGATGTTTCCGGATGGTCCTATTCTTTAGAAAGCTTAATGGAAGCAGATCCAGACATTATTGTTATGCCTGAATACTATAAAGATGATTTTATGACAGCTGATAATTATAAAGATTTAACTGCTGTTAAAAATGGAAAAGTATATACAATTGATGAAAATATTTTAAGTCGTCAAGGAAATCGTAATGCTGAAGGAATGCGTGAATTAGCGATGATATTCCATCCAGAAGCATTTGAAAATAAATAAATTAGATAGCTTCAGAGGAAACATGCAGGGCAGATTGCATTCACCTCTGAGGCTTTTTTCGATGTAATAATTTATATTACTCATTTTATGAATAATTTTGAAAGGTATGAGTAGAAACATGACATTTTATGAACAATTTCAAACCATATCTGCTCCTGTAGCAGAAGCAGAAAAGAATGCAAAGTTAAGATGGGATTCCATTGCAAAGCCACTTGGAAGTCTTGGAAGACTTGAGGAAGCAGTAATACGTCTTGCAGGAATCTCTGGAAATGCAAATAAAGTTTCTGTGAAAAAAGCTGGACTAGTTATTATGTGTGCTGACCACGGAGTCGTAGAGGAAGGTGTTACACAAACAGGGTATGAAGTTACCAATGTTGTAGCAACGAATTTTACCAAAGGAAAAACTAGCGTAAATGCCATGGCAGATACTATAGGTGTTGATGTTTTTCCGATTGATATTGGGATGAAAACAAGTCCGGTGAAAGAAAAGGAGTTAAAACCTTTAACTTTAGTGGATCGTAAAATTGCCATGGGATCTTTAAATATTGCAAAAGAAGCAGCAATGAGTATAGAACAATGCGAAAACGCAGTACAGGTTGGAATTGACAGTGTTAGGGATTTAAAAAAGAAAGGCTATGAGATATTAGCAACAGGTGAAATGGGAATTGGAAATACTACGCCTAGCAGTGCACTTGCCGCAGTTTTATTAGGGCAAGAAGTTGAAAATGTCACAGGAAAAGGTGCTGGACTTTCAAATTCATCACTGGAGTTAAAAATTAAAGCAATTAAGCGAGCAATTAAACGATATTATTCTATTGAAAATAATTATAGAAATAGTTTAAAAGGTTTGGATTCTAAAGAAATGAGTTCTAAAGAAATGGGTTCTCTGGATATGGCTTCTCTAGATATGTATTCAGAAGATATGATTTCTGTAAAAAGGGATACTATAAAAGTAAATGGTGCCCAAAGTGCAATCAATTTACTTTCACAGCTAGGCGGATATGATATCGCTGGTTTAGTTGGTGTATTTTTAGGTGGTGCAATTTATAAAATTCCAATTGTAATTGATGGCTTTATTTCCTCAGTGGCAGCGCTACTTGCGGTAACAATAGAGCCAAAGGCTAGATATTATATGTTTCCTTCTCATGAATCCAAAGAACCTGCAGGAAGAATGGTTTTAGAAGCTTTGCAAATGAAACCATTTATTACATGTGACATGTATTTAGGAGAAGGTACAGGAGCCATTGCTGTGTTACCTATACTGAATATGGCGGTAGAAGTATATCAAAAGATGAGTACCTTTAAAGAAATTGAAATTGAGGAATATAAGCAATTTAACTTGCAGTAGTAAGGAGGAGAATTCCATGCTTATATTAGTAACTGGTGGAAGTGGTAGTGGAAAGTCTGAGTATGCAGAGAATTTCGCAGTATCTTTTGGAAAGAAGCCATTACTCTACATTGCAACAATGTTGCCATACGGTGAAGAAAGCAAGAAAAAGATTAAGAGACATCAAGAAATGCGAGAAAAAAAGAATTTTAAAACATTAGAATGTTATACGAATCTCTTAAGTATCACACTTGATGATAAACCAGTTACATTGCTGGAATGTATGTCTAATTTGCTCGCTAATGAAATGTTTCATGAAAATGGAGCAAAAGACTTAAGCGTTAGACAAATTATATCTGGTATAAAACATCTGATTCAACAATCAGAGCATGTAGTTGTAGTTTCAAACGAGGTATTTTCCGATGGGATATCTTATGATGAAGAAACAAATAAGTATATTGAGTTTTTAGGGAAGATAAATGCTGCTATTGCTGAAATAGCAGATCAAGTGATAGAAGTAGTTTATTCCATACCAGTTTTTCATAAGGGGAAGGACTTGGTGATAAATAAAATTCTAGTGAATGAAAATTAAAAAATAGTAGTATGAAAGGAAGGTCTGTCTTAATGAAACAAATAGCTTCCTCTTTTGTACATGCATTTTCAATGTATTCTAAAATTCCTATGCCAAGGGCATCATGGAAGAAAGAAGATATGAAATATGCAATGTGCTTTTTTCCTCTTATAGGTGCAGTAATTGGTGCAATTATGTATGGTGCGTTTTTTCTTTTCGATTGGATTGAATGCGGTGAAATAATGAAAGCTGCTATATTATCGGTGATCCCTATCATAATTACAGGTGGTATTCATCTAGATGGTTGGTTGGATACCATGGATGCAAGAAATTCCTATAAGGAAAAAGAAGCAAAATTAGAGATTTTAAAAGACCCACATATCGGTGCATTTGCAGTTATAAAGTGCATGGTATATGCAATTGTTCTCGTTGGATTTATGAGTGAAATATCAGAACGTTCCATTGTCATTATTTCTATTGGATTTATTTTATCTAGAGCATTTAGTGGCCTTGGCGTTGTATATTTTAAAGGTGCGAAAAAAGATGGCTTATTAGCTACGTTTTCAAGCAGTGCAGAAAAAAAGGTGGTACGATTCGTTTTGATTTTATACGTGATTGCTTGTGGGATTGTTATGCCTTTCATAAATCCAGTTATGGGTATAGCCTGTTTTATCATGAGCGTTATTGTATTTATCTATTATAAGTACATGTCATATAAAGAATTTGGCGGAATCACTGGAGACCTTGCGGGATACTTTTTGCAGTTATGTGAATTAATGATATTAATTACTGCCGTGGTTGTGGATTATTTACTATAATTTTGGAGTTTATTTGGATAAGATATAAAATATTCCAACATGTTATAATACAGCGCTAGGTTAGAAAGAGGTTAATATGAAACTCATTATTGGTGGTGCGTACCAAGGAAAACTTAATTATGTAATGAATCGGTTCTCATTTCAAAGAGATGATGTTTTTTATGGTGAGATAAGTCCTTATGACTTGATTTCTGAAAAAAAGGTGCTAGTGGACTTTCATCTACTTGTAAAACGATTTTTAACAGAAGGAAAAGTGGTGAAAGAAGAGGTGGTACGTATTTTGAACCAATCTCCTGATTTGATTATTATCAGTGATGAAATTGGTTGTGGTATTGTGCCATATGATCGATTTGAACGTGAATATAGAGAAGAGACAGGACGTATTTGCTGCTATTTAGCACAAGAGGCTGAGGAAGTTATACGTATCCAATGTGGTATTCCATCTAAAATAAAATAGCGTTATATAGAAAGGTATGTGCGTTTCATGAAGGTGTTATTGATTCGTCATGGTCAAACACAGGGAAATAAAGAAAAACGATATGTAGGCAGTACGGATGAAGAATTATTGCCTGAAAGTATAGAGTTATTATCAAAATTTCAGTATCCAAATACAGATGCTTTATATGTCAGCCCCAAAATTCGTTGTATTCAAACGGCTAATACTATTTATCCGGATATGTTACCTACCATTGTAGAGGATTTTACCGAATGCAATTTTGGAAACTTTGAATATAAGAATTATTTAGAGTTAGCTGAGGATGAAGATTATCAAAAATGGATCGATAGTAATGGAGAGATGCCATTTCCAAATGGAGAGTCTAGGGATGAGTTTCAAAGACGCTGTGTCAATGCTTTTGAACAGGTAGTTAGTCAAGCAATCCAAAAGGATTTAAAAAGCATAGCTTTGGTAGTTCATGGTGGCACGATTATGTCTATTTTAGATAAGTATTCAAATCCTCATAAGGATTATTTTAATTGGCAAGTTGGGAATGGAGAAGGATATCAGGCAGAAATCAATATTAGCAAATGGATCTTTGGGGAAAAGGAAATTGATAATATTAGGAGGATGAAATAAGTAGATGAAATTAACATTACTTGCTCTTTGCATTGGTTTTTTTATGGATTTGTGCTTTGGAGATCCTCATTGGCTTTACCATCCAGTCCGTTTCATAGGAAATTTGATATCAAAGATGGAAAAAATACTTCGATCCATATTGCCCAAAAATAAGAAAGCGGAGCTTATTGGTGGAGGAATTTTAGTCGTTAGTGTAATCTTTCTTTCAACTATGATTCCTTACGTAGTCCTTGCTATTTCTGGATTTGTTCATCCAGTACTAAAGCTAATTTTAGAAAGTATTATGTGTTATCAACTTCTTGCTACGAAGGCATTGAAGGATGAGAGCATGAAAGTTTATTATGAACTTAAAAAAGGCGATATAAATGGTGCAAGAAATGCTGTTTCAATGATTGTAGGGAGAGATACCGCTTCTCTAACAGAAGAAGGAATCGCAAAGGCGGCTGTTGAGACAGTTGCAGAAAATACTTCAGATGGCATTATTGCACCAATGTTATTTATGGCCATTGGTGGTGCGCCCCTTGGATTTTTTTATAAGGCAGTAAATACAATGGATTCCATGGTTGGTTATAAAAATGATAAATATCTTTATTTTGGTAGAGTGGCAGCAAAACTAGATGATATTTTAAACTATATTCCTGCAAGAATTTCAGCGTATCTTATGATTTTAGCAAGTGCAATTCTTGGTATGGACGCAAAAAATGCATATAAAATATTTAAACGTGACCGATACAATCATGCGAGTCCGAACTCAGCGCAAACGGAATCTGTATGTGCTGGAGCTTTAAATGTTCAACTTGCAGGTGATGCATATTATTTTGGAAAATTGTATAAGAAGAAATTTATTGGAGATGCAATTCGTAAAATAAGTTTTGAAGATATTAGGCTGGCAAATCGTTTATTATATGGGACTGCAGTGTTAGGAATGTTGATTATTATTTTGATTTATATCCTTATATTTATAATAGTTTAATTTTTTTAAAGGGATTCTAATCCCTTAAAAAGCTCTGTAATTGTTGCAAAGGAGTGAATCACATTTACGAGATATAGTTCACATTTTGTATTCAATACGTATATAAGGATTTTTCATTTCAATTAAAATAAACAATTTACTAATAATCTTGAATGAATTGACCTATTGGTAAGTTGCATCTATAGAAAGAGGTTAAAATGAAACATAAACATGGTGGAGATATCTATAGTATGCCAGATATACTAGATTTTTCAGCAAATATAAATCCCTTAGGAATGCCAAAGAATGTACAAGAGGCTGCTAAGTTAGGGATTGAAAAAGCCATTTATTACCCCGAGGTTGGCTCCAAACAACTTCGTGATGAAATCTCAAAATACTATAATTTAGATTCAGAGCATGTAATTTGTGGGAATGGAGCAGCGGAAATAATCTTTTATATCTGTCTAGCGGAGCAGCCCAAAAAGGCTTTATTACTAGCTCCAAGTTTTGCTGAATATGAGATTGCTCTTAAAAATGTTGGTTGTGATGTAAATTATTGCTATCTGAAAGAAGCTGACAACTTTATGTTAACACAAGAGTATATGTCTTATATAACAGATGACCTTGATATTATTTTTCTATGTAATCCTAATAATCCAACAGGACAGATGATTACAAAAGAGTTTCTAATACAAATTGTTCAAAGATGCAGAGAAAAGCAAATTAAAGTGGTGTTAGATGAGTGTTTTATTGACTTTTCAGATAAACTTTTGAAACAATCTATGAGAGATGAGTTAAAGAATTATGAGAATTTAGTTATCATAAATGCATTTACAAAGCTGTATGCAATGCCTGGTTTAAGATTAGGGTATGCTCTTAGTACGAATAAGGTTTTATTAAATAAAATGCATCAATTATTGCAACCATGGAACGTTTCGGTACCAGCCCAATTTGCAGGAATTGCAGCTCTAAAGGAAAAAGAATACGTGATACAATCAAGAGAAGTACTTAAGAATGAAAAAGAATTTTTAGTGAGTGAACTATCTTACTTGCAAAAACAGTATGAACAAGGAAAGTCAGATATCATTAAGAAAGTCTTTGGATATGAGGCAAATTATATATTCTTTCGTGGAAGTAATGAATTAGCGCAGATTTTGCAAAGCAAAGGAATTCAGATTAGGGATTGTAGTAACTACCGTGGTTTAGAAAAAGGATATTATAGAATTGCTATAAGAAGTCATGAGGAGAATCAGAGGCTTATTAGCGCAATGAATTATAATAACAATTGTATGGATTGAATAACGAAGAAAATCAACTTTTATAATCAGTATAAAGAATCGACGAATGATAGAAGCAAAGTGCTTTTATAACATATCATTCTCACATATATTATTGATTTTTAGATTGGAGTTAAGAATGGCAAAGGTAATCATGGTGCAAGGCACGATGTCAAACGTAGGGAAAAGCTTTTTAGTTGCTGGCTTATGTCGTGTATTTAAACAAGATGGCTACAAAGTTGCGCCATTTAAATCGCAGAATATGGCGCTGAATTCTTTTATAACAGAGGAAGGCCTAGAAATGGGAAGAGCCCAGGTCATGCAAGCAGAGGCAGCAGGAATAAAACCTTCGGTGCTGATGAATCCAATATTATTAAAGCCTACCACAGATATGGGTTCTCAAGTGATTGTAAATGGTAGGGTTGTTGGAAATATGCATGCGATGGATTATTTTAAACGAAAAAGAGACTTTATCCCTGAGGTTTTAAATGCATATAAAAAATTAGATGAAGAATATGATATTATTGTGGTAGAAGGTGCGGGAAGTCCAGCGGAGATTAACTTAAAACGAGAAGATATCGTAAATATGGGGCTGGCAAAAATGATAAAAGCACCAGTTCTTTTGGTTGGAGATATTGATCGTGGAGGAGTATTTGCACAATTAATCGGAACAATCATGTTATTAGAGGAAGATGAACGTGCACTCATTAAAGGTAACATTATTAATAAGTTTCGTGGAGATAAGCGTATTCTTGATCCAGGACTAGATATTATCGAAGAAAAGAGTAGTGTTCCAGTACTTGGCGTTTTACCTTATGGGGATATTGACTTAGACGATGAAGATAGTTTATCGGAACGCCTTATCACAAAAAAAGAGATTGGGCTTGTAGATATAGCAGTAATTCATCTACCTAGGATTTCAAATTTTACTGATTTTCATCCACTAGAATGTATCCCTGGTGTTTCACTGCGTTATGTAAAGAGTGTAGACGAACTACAAAATCCAGATATGATTTTAATTCCAGGTACGAAAAATACCATGGCGGACTTAAAATGGATGCGTCAAAATGGATTAGAAGCAGCTATTTTAAAGGCGGTTGCAAATGATACACTACTTTTTGGAATATGTGGTGGATTTCAGATGCTTGGAGAGACTCTTAGTGATTTAGAAGGAGTAGAAGGCGGGGGCCGTATGCGAGGAATGGAATTATTGCCAATGCACACGGAATTTGCAAGTGAAAAGGTATGTACTCAGGTAAAAGGTACATTTGAAACAATCACAGGGCCATTTGAAAAATTATCTGGATTAAGCCTGGAAGGCTATGAAATTCATATGGGAAAAACAACCTTAAGTGATAATGTTAAGAATGCAACACGCATTTATGATGGAACGGAAGAAAAAATAGATGGTGCATTTGATGGAAATGTTTGTGGTAGCTATGTTCATGGTGTATTCGATAAGGAAGAGGTAACAAAGGCACTGTTATCCATTTTATTTGAAAGAAAAGGCTTAGATGCAAGTGAGGTAAAGGGATTTTCTTTAGCGGAGTATAAAGAAGAGCAATATGAAAAATTAGCACAGATGGTTAGAGAAGGATTAGACATGAAACGAATTTATGAAATTTTAGAGGAGGGCGTATGAAAGGATTAGTTCATATTTATTGTGGAGACGGGAAAGGGAAAACAACTGCATCCCTAGGACTTGCAATTCGTGCAGCAGGTAGTGGTATGAAAGTTGTTTTTGCACAATTTCTAAAGGGCAGTGATACAAGCGAATTAGAGTCATTAAAGCGTATTGAAGGAATTACTGTGTTGCGTAATCCAATTGATTACGGTTTTTATAATCGAATGACGGAGGAAGACAAAGTAGCAATTAAAAAGCTTCATAATGATACACTTACAAAAGCAATCAAAGCGGTAAATGATGGAGAATGTGATCTTTTAATATTAGATGAAATCATAGCTACTTATAACTATAGTTTAGTAGATACGAATTTAGTAGACGAGTTACTTTCAAACAAACCAGATAACCTCGAATTGGTTTTGACGGGAAGAGATCCAGCACCACATTTTTTAGAAGCTGCAGATTATGTTTCTGAAATAAAGAAAGTAAAACATCCATTTGATCAAAAAATTGGTGCTAGAGTAGGGATTGAATATTAATCTTTTATGTAAATGTTTATTCATAAGAGCGTATAATTTTATACTATTGTTCTTTCACTAATATAAATTTTAGACGAGAGCACTTTTAGTATCAAAGCTCTTTATATTTAAAATGAAACGAATAAAAACAAAGACTCACGCTGCCAAAAGATCTGCTAATCTCTGAGCTTAAATAATGGCACAGAGATGCAGTAGAAAACTATAATAATATCCAGGTAGAAAGTTAAAGAAAGAGCAACTGGTTATGAAGATTGAGTTCTTATTGATTCACTATGGACAAAGAATCAATAGGCACTCAATCTAGAATTAAACTTCTAAATTCAAATTAAAAATACGATTTAATTTAAATAATAGAAATATTACTCAACTTAAGTGATTGAAATACCCCTAGTTTTAAACTATGGAAATACTCTATAACTTAAATTATAGAAAACCATTTAACTTAAGCGGAAGTAGTACTCAAGAATCAAATTATAATTTTAACATCTTCTAATTATACATCCGATTATCGATCCGATATTCCATCGGAGTCATTCCACAAATCCCTTGAAATGCTCGGTAAAAGCTTCTAGTACTATTAAAACCAGAATCAAAAGCAATTGAAGTAATGGAATCATTCGTATTTCGAAGTAAGGTCTTGGCAAGTTCTACACGGCGATTATTTACATAAGCGTTAAAGGAGGTTTGAAGTTTCTTAGAAAAGAATCTTGATAAATGAAATTTGCTTGTACTAATATGCTTTGCAACATCTTCTAATGATATCGATTCTGTAAAATGACAGTCAATATAAATAAGTGCAGTTTGTAATGCATCTGAATTCATTTGCTCTTCATGCTTTTCTAAGGTAAGTTGCTCAAATAATCGACAAAGTAAAATTAGAAGATACCCTTTCATTAATCTTGCATTCACAGGCTTACCTGCAGTACTTGCTAACACATCGATGCATGGTAGTACATCAGGCGATAATTGTTCTTTTACTACAAAGGGTTGTAACGGGCGATAATTTAGAAATTCTGTAAGATAGTCACTTACAAATTCTGCATCAAAAATAAGTAGTAAGATATGACTTTCTTCTTCCGTCTTATAATAATGAATCGTATTTGGAAATGCGATAGAACAGTCCCCTGCTTTTAATTCTTTTACATCGTTATCAATGGTTACAATAATTTTCCCGGATAAAACATAAAGAAGTTCAACTTGTTTATGTAGATGTGCAGGAAAATTATTATTATGAGATAAGATGTTTTGAAAATTTTGTGTACGAAACTGATAAAAGGAATTCATACGCATTACCTCCGTAAAGAGACTGTGTTCGCCAGTCATAAATAGCGTTTGTGCAATCTAAGTTATTGAAATTTCTTAAGCAATAATTGTCATAAGAAAATAATGTTTTGTGTTATGGATTAATTATATCAAGTAAAAAAATATTTGTAAATAATCATAATATTTAACTATATATAGAATATCCATGAACTCCTATATAAAGAAAAATTTATAAGAGCAATATTTGGCATAATTTAATGGATATTTGACATGACGAGGCAATTAAAATCATTTACAATAAAATTGCTAGTAAAATGTAGAAAGAGGTAATTGTGATGAAGCAAGATAAGAAAATGTGGATTGCGGATCAGGGAGATGGAACTTATAAAAATCCGATCCTATATACAGATTATTCAGATCCAGATGCGATACGTGTTGGAGAAGATTATTTTATGATCGCCTCTAGTTTTTGTAATACACCGGCGATTCCTGTACTCCATTCCAAGGATTTAGTAAATTGGAAAGTAATTAGCTATGTGTTAGAAAAAATTCCTTTTAAAGACTATGATGAACCAGCGCATGGAAGAGGGGTTTGGGCTCCTGCTATTCGCTATCATGAGGATACATTCTATGTGTTTTATCCAATGCCAGATGAAGGTATCTTTATGTGTACATCAAAAGATCCTTTCAAAGGATGGTCTGAACCAGTGTGCGTAAGAAACGTTGTTGGTTGGATTGATCCATGTCCTTTCTGGGATGATGACGGAAAAGCTTATATGGTAAGTGCATTTGCTAGAAGTAGAATTGGTTTTAAGAGTATTTTACACATGAGCTCTATGAAGCCAGATGCAACAGGCGTATTAGATGATGGTATTCATGTATATGATGGAAATAAAACGCAACCAACCATTGAAGGACCCAAATTATATAAAAGAAACGGATATTATTATATCTTTGCTCCAGCAGGTGGTGTAAAACCAGGTTGGCAGACTGTTCTTCGTTCTAAAAATATATGGGGTCCTTATGAAGAAAAGATTGTATTACACCAAGGCAATTCTCCAGTAAATGGACCTCACCAAGGTGCTTGGGTTGATACGCCAACAGGAGAAGATTGGTTTATTCACTTCCAGGATGTTGGAAATGCTGGTAGAATCGTACATCTACAGCCAATGCGTTGGGTGGATGATTGGCCAGTAATTGGAGTAAATGATGTAGATGGTTGCGGTGAACCAGTATTACATTATAAAAAGCCAAACGTTGGAGCAACTTATGAAATCGATGCTCCAGATGATACTGATTATTTTGAAGGCGAAAAATTAGGGTTACAATGGCAATGGAATGCAAATTATAAAGATGAGTGGTATCAATTAGATACGAAAGAAAAGAAACTTAATTTATATTCTGTGTATTCCAATACTCAACTATGTGACGTTAAGAATCTTTTAATTCAAAAATGGCCAGCTCCTAAGTTTAGTATTAAAGCAACTCTTGATGTGTCAAATCTTGCAGAGGGAGACATTGCGGGTATGGTTTCTCTTGGTGGGGTATATTCTGGACTTGCGGTTCGTTTAAAGGATGGAGTTAAGAAGTTTGTAGAAATCACTGGCGAATGGTTAAAAGACAATGAGACGGTAACAGAATATGATACATTAACACAGGATCAAATCATTATTAAAATGAATGTGTTAGAAGATGGTAATGTAAATTATGAATATAGCTATGATGACATAACTTACAAACCAGTAGGAACTACGATTATGATGACACCTGGTCGTTGGGTTGGTGTAAAAGCAGGTTTATTCTGCATTAATAAAACGAATGAATCCAAAGGCTATTTAACAGCAGATTCCTTCGTGTTCTATGAATAATCTATACAAAGTACTATGGGGATAGCGTATGAATAGATAAAAAGTCTGCCGCTTTAATTTTCGTGAATGTTATTGGAATGAAAATTAAAGCGGCAGGTTTTATAATTTTAAATTTATTTAGACTTACAATGGTGTAGTCCAGGAATATTTAAGACTAGCAGCCTTCAAAACTCTTTTTTCATAGACTATTGAGCACCAAAGCATTTCTTTAATAACTCTAATAAATCAGCACAACTAAAATTTAAGAAATTCATATTTAAACCTCCTTTTTTTGATTATCTCGAAAAATATTTCGATTTTTCTTTTTTATTAAGATGGTCTGTATTTCTATTTATTTGTTTTCTTTGGTATGTATGTATTGTAACATTTATGTAACAAAATTGTAATATTTAATTAATGGGTGAAGTGGTGGAATTTGCTAGTGGGATATTTAACTACGTACAAGTTAATATTTCATTACCAAAGTTTATGTTCACTTGGACAGCTCATAAAGAGCTTAGCAGCGCGTAATTCCACGTAACAACCACATTTCTTGCACATTCCATTTACAAGTTCATCGCATTCTTTGCATATAGAAAGCCGTTGCTCATATACTTCATCATTAACCTTTTCATTCGGTGGGATATTAGCAACGTAATCTAGAATTGATTGAAAGAATTTATTTTCATCTATTTCAGACAACAGACATTTTTTACATAGGTTCATAAAGGGGCCTCCTGGAAGTATTGATCTTAAGAATTATATTACCATTTATTACAAAATATATAAACTAAAAAAGGTCCTATCACATCAGTTTTCTTAATGTTATTGGAACGAAAACCAAAGTGATAGAACCTTGCCTATTATATTATTGTCTAAGAATGGAGTTTATTTATCAAAGTGATTCTATCTTAGCAACCACCAAAACATTTCTTTAATAAAGCTAATAAATCAGCGCAGTTAAAATTAAAACACATAATGAAGTCCTCCTTTTAAGTATAATCTTTAAATTATAGTGTATGTTTCATATTGAATGAATTAGCAACCACCGAAGCATTTCTTAAGTAAAGCTAATAAATCAGAACAATTAAAGTTAAAACACATAATAATATCCTCCTTATAAATTTAAGTATGTTTGAGTATTTAGTTTTTTGTTTATTTCTTGCTACAAATGAATTGTAACACTTTTGTAACAATTATGTAATATATAATTCGTGGAATTTCTGTTAAATATATGCACAAGGTTTATTAATTGTGTGAGAAAAGAGCGTAACTACAGGAAGATTAAAAAAATTTCAAGAATTTATATATTATACTTGACAATAGGTGCTATATTTTGGTATCTTAGTATGCAATAAAAACATTTGATATATTTTGGTATTTTAATATACAATAAAGAACTTTTTTAGAATTTTAGCATGTAATAAAGAACATATAATAAATTTTAGTATTTTAGAATGTAATAAAAACATGTGAAAAATTAGAAATTTTAGTATATAATAAACATCATGTGGAGGTATCACATGCTTACATTTAATACATTTAACATGAATAGGGACGACGATAGATAGCGCTTGCAGCTGTGAAAATTCATAGGTGCAAGTGCTTTTAGTGTTGTGCCTATGTGGATATAATATATTTTAAATAATATAAGCCACATTGGTAGGATAGAAATATCAATCACCATTGTGGCTTATTTTTTATACATTTTTATAGAAAGAGGATAGTGCTGATATTTAAGTGGACTTGAAAGGGGCGTGATAATATGGGACATATGGATGATGTCCGAATGGATCATAAAATATAAAGCTTAAATAATATTATTGAATAAGACATAGATTTAGGAGGATATGGTATGAAATACGTAAACAAAAATATAGAAAATAAAAGTACGGAAGCAGAAGAATTAGGATTATGTATCGGGAAAGAAGTTATCTTAGAAGGTGCAATTTATAAAATGCGTATCATGAAGGGATTTGCGTTTGTACTTCTTAGAACAAAGCGTAGAGTTGTTCAATGCATTTATTCAGAAGAATTTAGTAGATGTTCATTGGATGACATAAAAGAGCAGATGTGGGTACGTATTTTAGGTGAGGTTGTAGCAGAAGAACGCTCAAAAACAGGTTATGAGATTCGAATAAAAGAAATTGAGATTTTATCTAGTTCAACGGAGGAATATCCAGTTGTTATCAATAATAAGGCAATGGAGACTTCCATGGAAACACTTCTTGATTATCGAATGATTACTTTACGAAATGAAAAGGAAAGAGCAATATTTAAGGTGCAAGAAGGAATCTGTATGGCTTTTCGTGAGTTCTTTAAAGAACAAAGATTTACGGAAATTCACACACCTAAGATTGTGCATGCAGGAGCAGAAGGTGGTGCAAATATTTTTCAGTTAAATTACTTTGGAAAGGAAGCTTATCTTGCACAAAGTCCTCAATTTTATAAGCAAATGATGGTTGGGGTGTTTGAAAGAGTCTTTGAAATTGCACCTGTATTTCGAGCAGAAAAACATGACACTAGAAGACATTTAAATGAATATACAAGTGTTGACTTTGAAATGGGATTTATAGATAGCTTTTATGACATTATGCAAATGGAGACTGCAATGTTAGGATATTGCTTTGAATACCTAACTACAAATTATTCTTATGAACTAGAGTTATTAAAAGTTAAACTTCCAGTAATAAAAGAGATTCCATATCTTACTTTTTACGAGGCAAAGGAGCTAATTTCCAAAGAATACAATAGAAAAATTAAAGATATGGAGGACTTTGAGCCTGAAGAAGAACAATTATTGTATGAACTAATTTATAAAAAAACAGGAAGCGAGTTTGTATTTGTTACACATTATCCTAGCAAAAAGCGTCCATTTTATGCAATGGAGGATGAAGAGAATAAAGAGGTAACCCTAAGTTTTGACTTGTTGTTTCGCGGGTTAGAAATAACAACTGGTGGGCAAAGAATTCACAAATACGAAGAGCAGATAAAGAAAATGGAAGAAAGAGGAATGGATATTGAGTCTTTTGAAAGCTATTTAAGAATGCATAAGTACGGGATGCCTCCACATGGTGGATTAGGACTTGGTTTAGAGAGACTTACTGCTATGTTGTTAGGATTTTCAAATGTTCGTAATGCTACGCTATTTCCAAGAGATATTAATCGAGTAACACCTTAAAAAGTTTTGCCCTTTTAAAGTTGAACCAAATGCGTTATAATATAGTATATAAATTTTATAACAGAATCGTTATATCGTATGAAAGTAAACGAATGAGGCAAAGAGTGAAGTAAAATCATGTTCACTCTAAAACAACCGAGGTGCGCTAACTATTTTAAAGTTTTTGCTCCTTGGGATATGGAATGAGAGGTAAGATATGATTAATAATAGAAACGAAAGTGTATTACTATATCTTCATGAAAATGGAGAAAGAGAAAAAAAGATAAAGGCGTTATTGATACGTCATGGAATAAAAATTAAGTCAGTGACAAGTGAAATGCAGGGACAAACGGTAGGTTATTTACTATCATTTCCTGGTTTTACAGAAGAGACTGCAGAAGAAGAAAATATTCCATTTGAAGAAGACATTATGGTCTTAAAAGGATTTACAAGAGAACGAATGAATGTATTGTTTGAAGGTTTTAAAAAGAATGGCATTCGTAGAATTAATTTAAAAGCAGTTGTTACGGAACATAATCTTCCTTGGAAGTTACGTGATCTATACAACGAGCTAAGAGAAGAACATATACAAATGAGTGAGCTTACAAAGAAAAAGCTAGAGGAAGCTAATAAAAATGAATAGTTAGTAAAAAGTGAACCATTGCAGTATACGATGTATTTACAACGTATACTGTAATGGTCTTTTTATATTAAGAAATAATCGTCAATCCTAATGTTTTTATAAAGGGAAAAGAAGGCCTTATTTCAGTATATAATTAGCCAAGGGATTTATTATTAAAGGATAATATTTTAATTAAAAAACACTTAAATTTAGTCATTTGATTGAATAATTAGATATAATACATACGTAAGATATAAAATAAATCATAAATAGAGTAGTAATAGAAAGTGGAGGCGATCACGTGGATAAAAGGTTGTTTGTTTGTCAAAAATGTGGATGTAATGAATATGAATCGGATCAATTTCAGGCAACGGGAGGTAATTTTGCCAAGATATTTGATGTCCAAAATAAAAAATTTATTACAATAAGTTGTAAAAGATGTGGTTATACTGAATTGTATAAAGCAAATACATCAGAGGGATGGAATATCTTAGATTTTCTAATGAATTAAGAGATAATTTATAATGTATTTCGTGACTAAAACGAAGAGTTGGTCGTAATAAACGTTCAACTCTTCGTTGTTTTAATGGAGATAATGCACGACCACCTTTATTTATATAGTAAGAATCCCTTTGATAATAATTATCAATTAATAAATATCGTGGAAAGTTTTATAAAATATATTAGTTTTTTATTAAATAAAAAAAAATTGCTTGCAATTAATAAAAATCTGAATATAATAGTTGAAGTACTCAACAATTAAGGGGGTGAACTAATTGGAAAATAGCAGATATAAAACCGCTTTAGAGTATGGTCATGACTTAATGGGTTTAAGCTATAAAATAAAGAAGCTTATATCGAATCGTACCCATCGAAGTGAACTTTACCAAGGTGAATATAGAATGTTAGTTTCGATAGAACATATGGTGGAGTATAATAATAAGAACAATAAAGAGCTACCTGGTGCTAAGGTTGGAGACATAAGTAAAAATCTTTATTTATCAAAATCTGCAACGTCAAAAATGTTACGCTCTTTAGAGGAAAAAGATTATATTGAGAGGACTACGATGCCAAAAGATCGTAGAAATGTTTATGTACATTTATCACCAAAGGGTAAGAAGCTTATTACAGAATCAAAAGAAAATATGAATCAGTTTGCAATCGATGTGATAGAGGAGCTAGGAATTGAACAAATGGATGAGTTTATTAAGCTAATGAACCGTCTGTATGAAATAATGGCTCTAAAAGTTGATAAATATTTCGAGTGTGAAAAAAATAATGACAATGAAAAGGGAGACAGTATATGCTAAAACTTATGAAATACTTAAAAAAATCAACATTCCCAATCATATTAATATTTGGATTGTTGATTTTACAAGCGTACTGTGATTTATCACTTCCATCTTATACGTCTGATATCGTTAATGTGGGAATTCAACAAGGTGGAATCACAGAAAGTTCTCCAGAGGTTGTAAGAGAAAGTACAATGAATCATATACTACTTTTTACAACCGATGAAGAAAAAGATAACATATTAAATTCATATAACTATATCGATAAAGGGCAAGTAGATGAAGGAAACGTATCTAGTTACTTAGAGAAATATCCTTTATTAGCTACAGAAAATTTATATGTTAGAAAAGAAAATCTAACCAATACTGACTTTGAGGGAGCAATGTCGAAAGCATTAATGCTATATACATCCCTTTCCACAGAATCAGATACAGCAAAAGCAATGAAAGAGGCACTTTCTGATTCAATACCTGCAGAAATGAAAGATTTAAGCATGGTTGAGATTTTAGCTATGATGCCAGCAGAACAAAGAGCAGCTATCGTTGAACCAATGAAAGAACAATTTGCACAATTACCTGAAAGCATGCTTACAAGTGGTGCTACTGCAGTAATTAAAGCAGAATATAAGGCAGTTGGATTGGATACGGATCATATACAAACCAGTTATATTACTAGAACTGGCTTAAAGATGTTAGGCTTAGCAATGGTTGGTATGGTTACAAGTATCATTGTTGGATTTATAGCATCTAGAATCGCAGCAACATTTGCAAAAGACTTAAGAAGTATGACATTTAGAAAAGTTGTTAGTTTCTCAAATACAGAATTTGATAAGTTTTCAACTGCATCTTTAATCACTCGTAGTACGAATGATATTCAGCAAGTACAAATGCTTATTGTTATGTTTTTACGTATGGTTGCCTATGCACCAATTTTAGGTATTGGTGGTGTATTTAAAGTATTAAATACCAATGTATCTATGGCTTGGGTAATAGCACTTGCAGTAATTTTAATTATGATTTTTGTTATTACACTATTTTCTCTAGCAATGCCAAAATTCAAGAAGATGCAAAAATTAGTAGACCGTTTGAATTTAGTAACGAGAGAAATTTTAACAGGATTACCTGTAATTCGTGCATTTAGTACTGAAAAATATGAAGAGAAACGCTTTGATAAAGCCAATAGAGATTTAACGAAGACTAGTTTATTTGTAAATCGTGTAATGACATTTATGATGCCTGCCATGATGTTTTTAATGAATGGAACTATGATTCTTATTCTTTGGGAAGGTGGACATGGAATTGATACTGGCGATATGATGGTTGGTGATATGATGGCCTTCATTCAGTATGCAATGCAAATCATTATGTCCTTCTTAATGATATGTATGATTTCAATATTCCTTCCACGTGCAGCTGTTTCAGGAAAGCGTATTTCAGAAGTATTAGATACTGATTTATCAATTATTGAAGCAAAAGATACTAAGGAATTTGATAATAGTAAAAAAGGATATGTAGAATTTAACCATGTTTCTTTCCGCTATCCAGGAGCAGAGGAAGATGTATTACATGATATTACATTTACAGCAAAACCAGGTGAGACTACAGCAATAATTGGTAGTACGGGTAGTGGTAAATCTACATTAATTCAATTAATACCACGTCTTTATGACATTACCGAAGGTGAATTATTAGTAAATGGTGTAGATGTAAGAAAAGTTTCTAGTAAAAACCTTAGAGATAAAATAGGTTATGTACCACAAAAAGGTGTATTATTCACTGGTACAATTTCCTCAAATCTTAGATTTGGTAAACAAAATGCAAGCGAGGAAGATGTTCACCGCGCTGCAAGGATTGCTCAAGCATCTGATTTTATCGAAGCAAAAACAGATAAATATGATGAATTAATTTCACAAGGTGGTAGCAACGTTTCTGGTGGACAAAAACAACGTTTATCTATCGCTAGAGCAATTGCAAAAGATCCAGAAATTTATATTTTTGATGATAGTTTTTCAGCACTTGATTATAAAACAGATGTTGTCCTTCGTAAAACTTTAAGAGATGAAATTACAAAGAGTACTATGATTATTGTTGCACAGAGAATTAGTACAATTATGAATGCAGAACAAATTATAGTATTAGATGAGGGACGTATTGTTGGTAAAGGTACACATAAAGAGTTATTAAAATCTTGTGATGTGTATAAACAGATAGCTTCTTCACAGTTATCTTCTGCTGAATTAGAACAGGATGAAAGGTAGGTGAGTTCAATGAGTAATGAAAAAGTTGGTAGAAATAGAGGAAGAGGTCCAATGGGTGGAGGCCCAATTGGTGCTAGTACAGAAAAGGCAAAAGATTTTAAAGGCTCTATTGGAAAATTATTAAAGCATATGGCGCAGTATAAGATACAGCTTATTATTGTGTTTATATTTGCAATCGGTAGTACGATATTTTCAGTCATTGGACCTACTATTTTAGGTAACGTTACTACTGAACTTGGAAACGGGTTTAAAAGTAAAATTCAAGGTGGAGCAGGAATAGATTTTACTAAGATAGGCAAAACCTTGTTATTGTTACTTGGTTTATATATTATTAGTGCATTATTTTCTATTATTCAAGGCTGGGTTATGACAGGAATTTCACAGAAAGTAAGTTTTCAATTACGTAAAGAAATCTCTGAAAAGTTTAATCGTATGCCTATGAGATATTTTGATTCAAAAACCCATGGTGAAGTATTATCTCGTGTAACGAATGATGTTGATAGCCTAAGTACAAGTTTAAATCAAAGTTTTACGCAAGTAGTTACTTCAATTACAACAGTTATTGGTGTTCTTATCATGATGATTCGAATTAGCGGATCCATGACATTAATTGCAGTTTTAACATTACCTCTTTCCCTAGGTTTAATTGGTGGAATTGTTAAAAAGTCACAGAAGTTCTTTATTGCTCAACAAGCATATTTAGGTCATGTGAATGGGCAAGTAGAAGAAGTGTATAGTGGTCATACAGTAGTTAAGGTATTTAACGCTGAAAATAAAGTCGTTGAAGATTTCGAAAAAGCAAATGATACCTTGTACGATTCTGCATGGAAATCTCAATTTTTATCTGGTATGATGCATCCAATTATGTCTTTTGTTGGTAATATCGGTTATGTGTTAGTTGCTATTCTTGGTGGTTATTTAACGATTAAAGGAAGTATTGAAATTGGTGATATCCAATCCTTTATCTCTTATGTAAGAAGCTTTAATCAACCAATTGCACAGTTAGCACAGATTTCAAACCAACTACAACAAACTGCAGCAGCTTCCGAGCGTATCTTTGAATTCTTAGGAGAAGAGGAAGAAGATGTAACAGTTCCTAATCCTGTAAAAATTGATAAACTTGAAGGCAGTGTTGAATTTAGAAATGTTAACTTTGGTTATAATCCAGATAGAACAATCATTAATGACTTTTCTACAAAAGTTAAACCTGGTCAAAAAGTTGCAATCGTTGGTCCAACAGGTGCTGGTAAGACAACAATTATCAAATTATTAATGCGTTTTTACGATGTAAATGGTGGAGCAATTTTGATTGACGGTCATAACGTAAAAGATTTTAACCGTAGCGAGTTGCGTGAGCTATTTGGTATGGTACTACAAGATACTTGGTTGTTTAATGGTTCCATTATGGAGAATATTCGATATGGTAGATTGGGTGCAACAGATGCTGAAGTAATTGATGCAGCAAAAGCAGCTTACGTAGATCATTTTATTTCTACACTTCCAGATGGATATCAAATGGAATTAAATGAGGAAGCAAATAACGTTTCTCAAGGACAAAAACAATTGCTTACTATTGCTAGAGCAATATTAGCTGATCCTAAGATTTTAATTCTAGATGAAGCAACAAGCTCCGTTGATACAAGAACTGAAGTAAGAATTCAAAAGGCAATGGATAACCTTATGAAGGGAAGAACAAGTTTCGTTATCGCTCACAGACTTTCTACAATTCGTGATGCAGATATCATACTTGTTATGAAAGATGGAGATATTGTAGAGCAAGGAAATCATGAAGAATTACTTGCAAAAGGTGGATTCTATGCAGATTTATATAATTCACAGTTTGAACGTAGCGCATAAGGAGAACTTAATATAAAATAAACTTATAGATAAATTTATTTTTATATAGTTTTTACTTGCTACAATGAAGTTACACCATTCGTTATTCTAAAAGTTAAGAAGTTAATGGTGATAATTTATAAAAAGGACTTTTGTAAAAAGTTTAGCTTATGTGTTATAAATTCACATAAGTATGAATAACTGATTACAACAGTCCTTTTTTATTATTTCTTTTTTAGTATTTGATTCTAACAATGAAATTTATTTTTTTTCAAAATCTTTGTACATTAAACTTGGCTGAATGCCGCTATTGTTTTGATATTTTCCACTTGAATACAAATCATAATCACCGTGAATTGTATGATAGTAGATTTGACAAATATCTACGTTGGGATATATTTTTATTGGCTGTACACAAAATATCTCAAGTGTCCAATAACCTGCAAATCCAATATCACCAAAGCCTGCAGTAACATGGATAAAAAGCCCAAGACGACCGGTTGAAGAGCGACCTTCAAGCATTGGTACATAATGCTGGGTTTTTGTAAATTCATTGGTTCTTCCAAGATATAAGCGATTTGGCTCTAAAACAAGTCCATCCTTAGGAATAATAATTGTTTTCGTAGGATTTGGCTTCTTCATATCTAAGACATTATCTTCATACACAAGCAATTCATTGTGTAATGATAGATTGTAGCTATTTGGATTCACCTTACGTTCGTCAAAAGGTTCTATTATAATTTCTTTACCAATATGTTGTTTTATTTCTCTTCCAGATAATATCATCTGTAATCACCTCCAGAATATCATTTTTATTTTAACAATTCAATTCATCTCAAAACTTAGTGAGTAGTATCTATGAATACTTAACTTGTAACCATAAAGTTAGTAAACGAATGATTCATTTGACAATCAATTCTATAAAAGAATTATAATTTTCTTATGTAGAATTGTAGTTACGATGTTTAAATCATTAATAGGTATATTCTACAAAAACAGCTTATAAAATTCAAGTAATTACGAATGGCAAAGTAAAAAAAATATCCCGTTGTATAAAGAAATCTTAATTTGAATTTCAATTGAAATAAGATATAATGAAGGGTATAAAGATACCATCTTTACACATTTAATAGAAAATGAGGAAAAAATTTTGATTAAAATAAATTGGAACGAATTAGAACTAGAATTTAAAACAAGTGAGCAAGTATTTTCTCCAAATTCATTGGATAGAGGAACAAAAGCGATGCTTTCTATGGCAACATTTCAAAAGGGAGATAAAGTCCTTGATTTAGGATGTGGTTATGGTCCAGTTGGAATTATCGCAGCTAAAATAATTGGAAGTGAGAAGGTAACAATGTGTGATATCTCTGAAGAGGCGGTTGCTTTAGCAAAAGAGAACGCAATTCATAATGAAGTGGGTAATGTAACAATTTTGCAAAGTGATGGACTAAATAATATAGCAGAGGATAATTTTACACTAATCTTATCCAATCCACCATATCACGTTGATTTTAATGTACCAAAGGGATTTATCGAACAGGGCTATAAAAAATTATCCATTGGCGGGAAAATGCTTATGGTTACGAAGCGAAAAGATTGGTATAAGAATAAGTTAATATCTGTATTTGGTGGCGTTAAGGTTGAGGAGATTGACGGATATTATGTATTTATTGCTGAGAAGCGAGGCAATGTTGTGAAAAAAAAGAAAAAAGACAATGGGAATACATTATCTAAGAAACTAGCTAGAAAACAAATGAGAACTTCAAATAATAGAGCAAACAAATAAGCAAATGAAAAGTAAATAAGTAAATAAATTAGCAAATAAGCAAATGAATAACATATAAATAAACAATTGGATAAATAAACAAATAAGCAAACAGAAAGACCTTAAGAAAGGGGATGTTGTTTACGTATGTATAACAGGTTTTAGATAAACTTTGATAATGAGAAGGATTTTACAGGAGGAATCATCATATGAGTGAGATTCGTATTAAAAATCTAACAAAAGATTACGGAAACAACAAAGGTGTATTTGATCTTAGTTTTGAGATAAATAAAGGTGAAGTGTTTGGATTTATTGGGCCAAATGGCGCAGGGAAGACTACAACAATCAGACAACTCATGGGATTTACTCATCCAGACAAAGGGGAATGTTATATAAAGGATATGGATTGCAGCAAGGAATCTGCAAGAATCAAAGAATATCTTGGTTATTTACCAGGTGAAATCGCTTTTATGGATGAAATGACTGGGCACGAATTTATTCATTTTATGGCTAGTATGCGTAATCAGACGGACCTAACATATGCAAAGAAATTAATCGACATGTTTGAATATGACCCAAGTGGTAAGATTAAGAAAATGTCAAAAGGTATGAAACAAAAGTTAGGTATTGTATGCGCTTTTATGCACGATCCAGATATCTTAATCTTAGATGAGCCTACCAGTGGTCTTGATCCATTGATGCAAAATCGTTTTGTCGATTTGATTTTAATGGAAAAGAAGAAAGGCAAAACAATACTGATGTCTTCTCATATCTTTGAAGAAGTAGAAAAAACTTGTGACCGAGTGGGAATTATTAAGAATGGTCATCTCATGACCGTTGATTTAATTTATGATTTAAAGGAAAGAAAGCAAAAAAAATATTTGGTCACATTTAAACACAAGGAAGAAGCTGAAAATGCAGCCAAAGACAGAAATGATGTGGAATATATAAGTGAAAATCAAGTTATGTTTGTGGTAAAAGGTAACATAGATTCATTGATTAAGTGCTTGGCTAATTATACGGTTATTTCGTTACAAGAAGAAGAGCAGAGCTTGGAACAGGTATTTATGCTTTATTACGGGGGTGAAAAAAATGTGTAATAAAACCTTATTTAAAAGTAACGTAAAATCGAATTATATTTTATTACTAATAATCGCTGGTGTTTTATTAATGTATACATCAATTATGCTATTGATGTATAATCCAGAGTCCAATGATAAAATAAATCAATTAATGGCTATGTTTCCAGAAGAAATTATAGGTGCCTTCGGATTTAAATTAGCAAGTGGTTCTTTAATAGAGTTTTTAACGTCTTACCTTTATGGATTTATATATTTAATCTTTCCATTAATCATTGAAATGGTGGTAGCACACCGTATCATTGCAAGACATGTAGATAAAGGTTCCATGGCATACATACTATCAACTCCAAACAAAAGAACAAGTATTGCTTTCACACAATTGTTATTTTTGGAAGCTTGTGTTTTCGTTATAATTGTTTATATAACAATAATCACCATAATATGTAGTACAATAGCATTTCCAGGACTTTTAGATATAGGCAAATTATTATATGTTAATTTGGGACTATTTCTGCTTCATTCTGCGTTATCTGGAATATGCTTTTTAGGCTCCTGTATAGCAAACGATTCAAAAACCTCACTTTCAATTGGTGTTGGGGTTACTGTAACTTTTTATGTCATTCAAATGCTAGCAAATATGGGAGATAAGTTAGAGTTTTTAAAGTATGTAACTATTTTTACATTGTTTCAACCAAGTGACGTGCTTGAAGGAAAGAGCAGTGTGATTTTAAGTTATGCAATTTTAGCAAGCATATCAATTGCATGTTATTTAATTGGTACGTATCAATTTTCAAAAAGAGATTTACCATTGTAATGATCGGTGATATCTTAGAGAAGTTATGTTTTTGAGATATAGATAATAAAATGTGAGAAAGAACAGAATTAAGAGTTGTTGCTAGAAAGCAGCAACTCTTTTTGTGTGTATTACGATAAAATTATACAATTGATAAGATAGTGGCTAGAAATTAAATTTGAAAAATTAGTAAAATTTATATTGACACACAGTGCATATTGTATATAATGAGTATATACAATATTTGAAAATGATAAAATGAAATTATGTTAAAGGCTTTTAATATAGGAAATGAGAAGGAGGCGGAGAATGGACATCGTTATTAGTAATTCAAGCGGCCGGCCAATTTATGATCAAATTGTTTCCCAGATAAAAAATCAAATCATGTCAGGGGAATTAACCGAGGGAGAAGCACTTCCATCCATGAGAGTACTTGCAAAAGAACTGCGTATTAGCGTAATTACAACAAAGCGTGCATATGAGGAATTGGAGCGAGAAGGTTTTATCGTTTCTATGACTGGAAAAGGAAGCTTTGTTGCTAGTAAGAATACAGAAATTATTCGAGAAGAGCAGTTAAAGCAAATTGAGGAGTATATGACAAAAGCAGTTGAGATAGCAAGTACAGCAAATGTATCACTAGAAGAGTTGACTCAAATTTTAGAGTATTTATATAGAGGTGAATAAATCTAGAGTAGAATAAACCAATAGCAGAACAAACCAATAATAGAACTTCGTTACACTTATAAAATATTTTTAAAAGGCCTAAATGGCAGAATGGAGGAACTATGGAATATGCATTAGAACTGAATGATGTCTCAAAGACATATAAAAATTTTAAGTTAGATCATATAAGTCTTAAACTCCCTAAAGGTAGTATCATGGGTTTTGTTGGTGAAAATGGTTCGGGGAAGAGTACGACGATTAAGTTGATTACCGATATTATAAAAAAAGAAACTGGAAAGATTTATATTTTAGGAAAAGATAATAATAAGCTTAGCAGGGTAATTTATGAAAACATCGGAGTTGTACTTGATGAGTGTTGCGTTCCTGAAAATTTAAACATAAAAGATATTAATAAAGTGCTATCCTCCATATACAAAACATGGGATTCAAAGAAATTTTATGATTTTATTGTAAGATTTCAACTACCGAAGGATAAAGTAGTAAAGGACTTTTCTAAAGGTATGAAAATGAAGCTTTCCATTGCAGTAGCTCTTTCTCATGCAACAGAACTTCTTATTTTAGATGAAGCAACGAGTGGATTAGATCCTATAGTAAGAGACGAGATACTAGATGTTTTTTTAGAATTTATTCAAGAGGAATCCCACTCGATTTTGATGTCCTCCCATATCATCAGTGATTTAGAAAAAGTTTGTGATTATATTTGTTTCATTCATAAAGGAAACATTATTTTTACAGAAAGTAAGGATGATTTATTAGAACGTTATAAAGTATTAAAATGTTCTCTTTCAGAATTTAATTCTGTCAATCAAAGTGCAGTAATAGGTTATCGGAAAAACAGTTTTGGAGTAGAAGCATTGGTGTTAAAGGATAAGTTAAAAGGCAATTATTTAGTTGATGAAGCTAGCATTGAAGACATTATGCTATTTTATATTAAGGGGGAGAAGCAATGATAGGCTTATTAATGAAGGATATATTAAATTTAAAAAAGCAACTGCTTGTATATATATTATTAATAGCGTTTTATAGTGTATTCTCATATTCCTCAGGTAATATTCAATTGTTTTGGTTTTTCATGATAATTATGGGAATTATGATACCGGTAACAGCTTTCTCTTATGATGAAAGAGTAAAGTGGGATAAATATGCTTTGACCATGCCAATTACAAGAAGTGACTTAGTTAAATGTAAATATTTATTAAGCTATATAACTATAGTAGTCTCAATTCTTTTATACTTTATTTATTTAACTGTTTTAGGTGAAACGATTGGCAAAGACGCACTAATAAATGTAGGTATCATTGCAGGAATTTGCATTCTTTACCAGTCAGTTTTTCTACCTTGTGTTTTTAAATTTGGATGTGAAAAAGGAAGGCTCTTATTTGTAGCCGGAGCAGCAATTCCATATTTAGTTATGATTATAGAAAGTAAAACAGACCTTTTTAAAGAACCAAGTCCTGAATTTCTTCGATTACTTCCCTATGTGCTAGCTGCTGTAGTTGTAGTAGTTGCAGTATTCTCGATACTTATATCAATTCGGATTTATGATAAGAAGGAATTTAACTAAATTAGTATTGGTAAATTCCCATATAAAAATTACGTATTTATTCCAAATAAAAAAGCCCTGTGGGTTAGTGCACTTTTAATCGGTGTTTAACTCATAGGGTTTATTTATCGTTTTTTTTTATTGGCATAAAGCTTCTAAAATCTAAGGTCACTGGTATTATTATAAATGCTAATAGAAGTACATATTTTAGTAAATAATGGGTAAAATTACAACTAATATTAAAGTTTAATCGTAATAATTATAGTAATTTAATAATTTTTTTATAATTATTTATATTCTTATTCAAGATGCTACCTTTAGAGTTAGAATATACAGAGAATGCTAAAAAATAGGTTGAAAAAGAGAAACTTTGAATGTATACTTGTACTACAGTAGGCATTTATGTCCTGGGCTTGGCAGAGAAAAATTAAGGAGAGATTTATGTACAAGTTAATCTGTAAAGACGGTAATGCAAAACGTGGTGAGCTTACAACCGTCCATGGAACAATACAAACACCGGTATTCATGAATGTTGGAACCGTTGGTGCAATTAAGGGCGCCGTTTCTACAATGGATTTGCATGAAATCGGAACACAAGTTGAATTATCAAACACCTACCACTTACACGTTCGTCCTGGTGATGAAGTAGTAAAAAAAATGGGTGGTCTTCATAAATTTATGGTATGGGATAAACCAATCCTCACAGATTCAGGTGGGTTTCAAGTCTTTTCCCTTGCGAAATTAAGAAAAATTCAAGAAGAAGGCGTTTATTTTAATTCTCACATCGATGGACGTAAGATATTTATGGGACCAGAAGAGAGTATGAGAATCCAATCCAATTTAGCTTCAACCATTGCTATGGCATTTGATGAATGTCCACCTCATCCTGCAACAAGAGAATATATGGTGAACTCAGTGGAACGTACTACCAGATGGTTGATACGATGCAAAAATGAAATGCAAAGATTAAATTCTCTTGAGGATACAATTAATAAGCATCAGATGTTATTTGGAATCAATCAAGGTGGAACCTTTGCAGATATTCGTATTGAACATGCAAAACGCATTAGAGAATTAGATTTAGATGGATATGCCCTTGGTGGTTTAGCAGTTGGTGAAACTCATGAAGAGATGTATCGTATCTTAGAAGAGACAGTACCACATTTACCAGAGGATAAGCCAGTATACTTAATGGGAGTAGGTACTCCAGCAAATATTTTAGAAGGTGTAGAACGAGGAGTCGATTTCTTTGACTGTGTATATCCAGCAAGAAATGGACGACATGGTCATGCATATACCAATCGAGGTAAATTAAATTTATTAAATGCAAAATATGAATTAGATAGTAAGCCAATCGAAGAAGGCTGTGGGTGCCCAGCATGTAAACATTATAGTAGAGCTTATATTCGTCATTTGTTAAAAGCAAAAGAGATGTTAGGTCTTCGATTAATGGTAACTCATAATCTATATTTCTATAATAAGATGATGGAAGAGATTAGAGATGCAATTGAGGCTGGTAACTTTGCAGAATATAAAAAGAAGAAGTTAGAAGGATTTGCTTCAGGTGAAGATTAATTATCTGTTGCATTGAATTATAAATTAAGATCGAATTTACAGGAGGAATAATATGAATCAATTAATGTTTTTAACAGCAGGCGCTACTGGCACTGGAGCATCATGGATTATGATGATTGGTTATATTGCTGTTATTGGTGCACTATTTTATTTTATGGCAATACGTCCACAAAAGAAGCAACAAAAAGCGTTAGATGCTTTAGTATCATCACTTGAAGTTGGTGATAGCATATTAACTACAAGTGGTTTTTATGGTGTTGTTATTGATGTTATGGATGAAGTAATCATTGTAGAATTTGGTAATAACAAGAATTGTAGAATTCCAATGAAAAAAACTGCAGTTGTTGAAGTTGAAAAACCAGGACAAGCTACAGAAAATTAATAAAAGAAAATGGGCTTTCGTATGAATTATCATACGAAGGCCCATTTTTTACATTCTAAGAAATTGTGACTTATAAGTTTAAGAGACTATGCTCTATCATTAAGATATTATTCATGTAAGTGCTCTTTTTTATATTGATCCAAAGCATCTAACATAGAATATGGAATTTTTAAGTTCCCTTTACCGATTCCGATTGCAAGGTTTGGCTTGTTAGCTCCATGATAATCAGAGCCACCAGTCATTAATAAATCATAACGTTGTGCAAGCTCTCTAATCGTTGATTCGTCCGAACCGCTATTTGCGGAATAGATTGTCTCAATGCCAACTAAGCCAAGTTCTTTTAGATATCTTACAAGTTCTTCTAGTTCATTACTTGAAAAATTATATAAAAGTGGATGGGCTAATACAGGGATACCACCAGCTTGTTTGATAAGTGAAATCGCATCTTTCGGAGTAAGATACTCTCTAGGTACATAATAAGGACAATTTTCACCAAGATATTTCTCAAAAGCTTCATTTCTTGTTTTTACATATCCGTGTTCAAATAAAAATCTTGCGAAATGTGCTCTAGTAATTACCGTATTTGGCTCTTTAAAAGTAAGATCCTCTAAAGTAATATCAATACCTGCGGCCCTTAGTTTACTTGCCATTTTTTCATTTCGCTCATCTCTGTTTTTTAAAGCTTTTTCTAGTGAAGATATTAATCCCTGATGTTTCGTATCTATTAATAACCCAAGAATGTGTATATCTTTTCCCTTGTAGTCAGCTGAAATTTCAACACCTTCTACGATGCGTATTTGTTTCCCTTCTTTTTCTAAATCTTTCGCTGCTTTTATAGCTTCCTCTAAACCAGCTACGGTATCATGGTCTGTCAATGCAATCGCTGATAGGTTACTTTTTGCAGCTAGCAAAACTACTTCTGTCGGTGTTAAGGTTCCATCCGATATATTCGAATGAACATGTAAATCGATATATTTCATATTTCATACCTTTCTAGAAATTGTTTACTGTACTAATAGTATCAGTATATCATTCAGCAAAATGAAAAACAAGGATAGCGAGATTTGAAAAAGTTTTGAAATGAGCTTATAAGGTTGTCATATTTTATTAAATTTAACATATATTAGAGTAGAATTTAAGAAATCATGGAAGGAATTTGGTATGGAAAGATCATCGGCGCAGACAACTCGAATGATTTGTATGTTTAAAGCAGTTGCGTTTTCTTATTTGGTTACTCTATTTTTGCTATTGGTTATCGCCTTTTTGATGTTGCAAACCGGTATGTCAGGTGGGGTTGTGACAGGTGCAGTCGTTGCTACATATATTATTTCTGTTTTTTTAGGTAGTTTTTATCTAGGTAAGCATGTAGATGAAAAACGTTTTTTGTGGGGTTTACTAGCGGCTATCATTTATTTCTCTATTTATGTAATTATATCTTTGATGATAAACAGTAATGAAGCAGTACGAATTGGTGATTATATTAAAACCTTGCTACTGATTGCATTTAGCGGAATGTTGGGTGGAATGCTGAGCTAAATTATAATTTTAATCTTGAATTATCATAAGAATGTTGTTTTAATACAACATTCTTATTTTTATGAATGAAATGTAAAGAATTATAAAGATATTTGCCTTATCTTTGACCCATTTTTTCTATAGCATAAGGGGAGTAATGTAGAGGGTTAATTATGACAATAGAAAGAGTGGTAATGGCATGAAAAATACTTATAAGAAGTGGCTGCAAAAGGGAATTGCAGTTGCAACGGTATTCTCTATTGTGATTGGGAGTACTGCAATGGGCGGACAAAAAGCTTTTGCAAGTGAAACAACAGTGACTGCAAAGGCGGTGTCAAACAGTAATAGCGACAGTGCGGAATTACGCTTTGTTTTTACAACAGATCTTCATGGTATGGTTAGTAGTAAGGATTATGAAGCTGGTACAGACTTTAAGAATGCTGGTCTTTCAAGAGCCTATGATTTGATAAAAAAAGCAAGAAATGAGATGCCTTCTAGCAATGTGTATACATTTGATATTGGAGATGTCTTATTTGATGCTACGACAGAGTACATAATGGAACAAGACTCAGAAGTTGTTCAACCAATATACCAAGCCATGAGCTTAATTGGCTATGATGCAATCACATTAGGAAATCATGATTTTGATTATGGTAAGGATTATTTATTATCTCAACTCTATGGTTCAGGATTATTTGATAAGGTGGTTGTTTCTAACCTTTTTAATACAAAAGATAATAGTTATCCATTTGAACGTAATATGTTAATAACAAGAGAAGTAGAAACAAGTGCTGGTAAGACAATGGAAGTAACCATTGGTATCATCGGTGAAACGATTCCAACACTTTCTTCTAAAACTCAGAATTATACAGGTACATGGAAGACAGAAGACATTGTTCAGAATACAAAAAAAGAAGCTGAGAATTTAAAAAGCTTAGGTGCAGATATTATTGTTGTATTAGCGCATTCAGGATTTGGAGATGAAGAACCAGAAGAGAATGCATCCAATGCAGTATATGCATTATCAAAGCTGGAAGATGTGGATGTTATTTTATGTGGACATGAACATAATGAATTTCCAAGCTCTGATAAGTCATCCCATTACTATTCATTACCAGGAGTTGATAAAGAGACTGGAAAAGTAAATGGAAAAACTGTGGTAATGTCAAGAAATCTAGGTAGATCCATTGGCGTTGTTGATTTAACAGTAGAACAAGACAAAGATAATAATATTGAAATTACTAGTAGTAAAGGTGAAGTTCGTAAAGTTACTTCAACGAATACATCTGAAAGTCCAGAGATTTTAGCTTGTTTTGCCAATTGGAAAGAAGAGTTTGAAGCATATCGAAATAAACAACTCGCTGTTTTATCAGATGGAGAAGTATTAGAAAATTATTTTGGATTATTAGAAGATAATAAGACACTTCAGATGCAGAATGAAGCAAGAATTTCTTATGCTCTTCGTTACATTATGAAAAATAAGAATGAATATGCAAAATACCCAATTCTTTCTGCATCTTCTTATACAAGCTACGGTGCGAATGCAACGGATGATTATGTAAATATTTCGGGCACTTTAAACCAAGGAGATTTAGTATCGATACAAAACTATAGACAATATACTTCGATATATAAAATCACTGGTGCTCAATTAAAAGAATGGTTAGAATGGACTGCAAGTGCATATCAAACAATTGGTAATAATAAAAACTGGTCCGATGATATGGTAAATTATTTAAAAGATAAGACTAGTCTAAACATGCTATTAGATGAAGCATGGGTAAATAACTGGGGAAACTTTTATATGTTTGAGGGAATTCAATATAAAATAGACCCTAGTATAGAGCCAAGATACGATGTGGCAGGTAAGAAAATTAATAACACCAGACGAGTTACTAGTTTATCATACAATGGAAAGCAAATTTCAGATTCAGATATCTTTGTAATTGCTTGTAATACGTTATCTAGCGCATATGAGCCTTTATCCTGGGCAAATAACCAGTTAATTTACGGCAAATATCGTACACAAAATATTATGGCTGAATATTTAGAACTCCTTGGAAAAGCTGGTAAATTAAAACTTAGCGTAGATAATAACTGGAGTTTAGTGCTTCCATACAACTATAAATTCTTAATGAAAGCACCAACAGAGAGTAAATCAATCGCAGAGAAGAGTAATTGGTATGTTGATACATTAGAGACTTATGCGGATTATAATTATTATAGTGCAAAATATGTTGCGAAAGAAGAACAGACAGAAGCAAACATTGTAATAGCACCGTTTACAACAGATCCATCAAAATCTAGCTTCGATGTATATGTAGAAGCCTCTGCGCCAGCTGGTGTAAAAAAAGTTTGTTATTATCCTGGTGTACTTGATGTGAATGATAGTAGCTGGAATTACATGAGAGAGGTAACAAATAAGAAATTTACAGCTTATGTTAATGCAACGTATTCTATCTTAGTTGAAGATATGAACGGCAATCGTACACTAAGAACTTTTGTAATTGATAATATCGGTGTCGATGGCATGGCAAAACCTAAGGTAAAGAGTGTTAATAACAGAAGTAGAGCAGTAACAGGAACAGCAGAAGCAAGTACAGAAATTGTTGTAGAAACACCGAATAAGACTTATACAACGACTGTAAGATCCGATGGAACATTTAGTTGTAGTATAGGAGCACAAAACTTTGGTGATACAATTTATGTTTATGCAAAAGATGATTCAACAGAGCGTAAGAGTGAAAAAGTTAAATTATCTGTAAGACGTGCTTCTTCTAATCAACCAACTGTGGATGAGTATTATAATAATTCAAAAGCGCTCACTGGAAATACCAATGATGAGGATGTTTCAATGGTAGCTTTTGTTGATGAACTTAGAAGAGTTTATGTTGCCACAGAAAAAGATAAAGAAATGTTATTACAATCAACAGAATATACAGTACCAGACTATACAATTTATGTTGTTGGTGGAACTGTAAATGAAAGTGGTCAATTTGAATTAAACTTACCTGAATTTGAGATTAATACAACAATTACTGTTCATGGTATGGATATAGCAGGACGTTTAAGCCGTGCTGTAACAGTTAAAGTATTAGATGGAGGACCATACCGTCCTGAATTAAATTCCGTCTATGACGTAGAAAAAGGAATTACAGGTTCTGTAACATCATCAAAGGCTAATACTGTATTTACCGTATATGCGATTGTTAATGGAAATACGTATCAAGGAAAGAGTGATAATTCAGGAGTATTTGAAATTGACTTTGATGAACAGTTGCACGTAGGAGATACGATTCAAGTATACGCTACTGATGTAGTGAAAAACACTACTAGAACAAGCGCAATTGCTGAAAAAAAGGTAGAGAGTATTGCAAGCATTCCATCTGCTGGATCAATACAGATTGAGAAATTAAATGCAAATACAAGTACTATAATAGTGAATTATAAACCAAATGAGGAAATATGTATTTCTGTTCCGACGGATAATGGAAATGAACTTGTATACGCAATGACTAATGGAAATGGAACTTATACTCATAATTTAGGAAGTACCTTAAAACCTGGTTCCAATGTATACGCTTATACTAGATTTACCAATGGCGATATCATTGACGTGACAGGACAAATGGTAGCTTACGATCAGCCAGCAAAGCCAAAATTAATTGGAACAATTAATAACACAAATAAAAAAGTTCAAATTGTAAGTGATGAGTACAGTAAGGTTGTCCTTACCATTGGTGAGACAACATATACTTCAGATAAGGGAGTATACAGTAAAGAAGCAAATGGTTATGTTCATACATTTACAATTGAAAAAGTGAAAGCAGGAACAACTTATAGTTTCTATGCTCAGAATCCTTCTAGTAAGAGCGCAACTGTGAAATGGAAGGTAGCTAAGGTAGCACCAGACATTCTAAGTACAAGTGCGATTACAGCAGGGGTGAAAGAAATCACAGGAAAAATTGAAATTTTCTCAAGTGATAAAAATAATGAAGGAACTGTAAAGAGTACAAATTCTAAAGTATTTGTTAAGGTTAATGCAAAGAAATATCAAGCAAAGATTAATGAAGATGGAACATTTACAGCAAGTATTCCTGAATTAAAAGCAGGAGATAAAGTAAGCATCTGGGCATCAAATCAAGGTGGTATAGGTACTGGTATTATAAGTACGATATCAAAGGATAAATAAAACAAAGCATTAATGCTCTTAATCTCTAGTAATAAAAAAGTATCTGTTGCACGAAGTCGTGCAACAGATACTTTTTGTTTTATATCGTTATTTTATACCATTATGAAAGATATATTTTATTGATTTGGATCTTCAAAACGGAAGGATACGTAATAAGTAGAACGTTTAAAAACACTTGGATTATATATAAAAATTACATAATCATATTGGTTCTCTTTTACATAATCAAGTAAATACATTTTTCTATAATCTCTTAAGTCTAAGACATCAACTTGGTGAAAATTAAGTGATAAGAAAGAGCTTACTGGCTTACCAAAGGAATCCTGTATGACTAAAACACGTCCATCCTTAACATCATTGTTTGTAATTCTTGCTAGTGCTGGATTACCATTAAAATAGCAGTTATCACGGTATGCCTGAGGTTCCTTTGTTTCAACAACACGTTCTTTGAATAATACAGTATCTTCGAATGCACCAGTTCTTGTAATATCTAGGCTTCCATACTTAAAGTATCTTTCCCAAGTATAACTAGTATCAAATTTTGGATAAATGTAAGTAAAATCATCGATTCCCGCATACCAATAACCAACGCGGTTTGCTAAAGAACCAACAAAACTATCCTTTAGAGTAACAAAGTTAAAGTTTTCTTCCTTAACATTACGTTCATCATATTTAACACCGTAATTCTCACCCATATAATTCATTAAATAAGTATAAGCCCAAAATCCAGTCTGGGTTGTCCAGTGGTGATCTGTATTAAAGAATAAATCTTCATAGGTAAAATTACTATCGTGTATGACTTCTCTAAAATCAATGTAATCAATACCTAGCTTATCAAGGCCAGCAAGGAATTTATCTGTATTTAAATTTGGGTAATCAACACGTCCATGTGGAAGTTGGTTATCATACTTGTCCACTTTATAAGGTGCTTGAACATATAACAATTTTGTTCCTACAGAACTTAGATACTCATTTAGTTTGCGCATATTTTTATGTGCAAGACTCATGCCCCAGTTATCATAAAGATAGGTAAGTTGGCCATTATCTAGTTTATATACGTTATTGTGTTCAACAACGTCTGTTACCATTTTCTTTTGGAGAATACGATTAAATAAACCATTCGCATTAAGTAAGGTGATTTTGTCAAAAACAGCATTATTAAACGCTGAATCAGTACCATTTACGAATGCTTTTAAAATATCTGCACTGGATTCGGATTCCACTTTTTCAATGGAAGTCTTAATGGAAGACTTCACCGAATCGGAATTAATAATCATACCAATAAGGTAGAAAAATATAATGATCAAGAATAAAATACTCGTAATAGTATAACGATTTAAATTAGTCTTTAATTTTTGTAACATAACAATACCTATTGCCTTTCTAGAATATTATTTTCTTTACCAATCTGTATAAATTTTATTCCCTTTTTATTTACACAGTTTCATAATATTACATGGTTTCCTATTTTAGAAATTAGCATAAATACTTGGATTATTAGCACCTTTTATTACATAGGTAAGGGCAATGAAAAATAAAAGTAAGTAAAAAATAGGATAAATAGCTCCAATAAATTTATTATCATCAAATTTAAATTTCTTTGATATCCAGCCAAAAACTGGTGTAGAGCATAATATTGCTACAACTAAAAAGAAAATATATTCACAAAGATAAAAATAAGCATTATTGTCAAATACAGTATTACCGCCTCTAAAAAACATTACTTTTAAATAATCTTTCGCCTGTGTGATATCGTTCGCACGGAATAAAACCCATCCCATCAATACGAAAAACATTGTGTAGATATGATGGAAGATTGGGAATTTTTTAGATTTATCAAAACCTGTTAATTTTTCAAAGGCAAGTAAAACGAAGTATAAAAGCCCCCAACAAATAAATGTCCAGTTTGCACCGTGCCATAAGCCTGTTAAGCTCCATACAACAAATAAGTTAAATAAAAGACGAAATTTAGTCTTTACACGACTTCCTCCAAGTGGAAAATATACATAGTCTCTAAACCAAGTTCCTAAGGAAATATGCCATCTTCGCCAGAACTCTGAAATAGACTTTGATATATACGGGAAGTTAAAGTTTTCTAAAAAGTTAAATCCAAACATTTTACTAAGGCCAAGAGCCATATCAGAATATCCACTAAAGTCTAAAAGAATCTGGAAAGCATAAGCGATAATTCCAAGCCAAGCAAAACTTACAGATAAATCATCTGTTTTCAAAGAAAAGGCTTTGTTGGCAACATACGCTAAATTATCAGCAATTATAACTTTCTTGGCAAAACCACGTATAAATCTTATAGCACCCTCAGAAAACAAGGAAAAAGATTCTTTACGGTCATTTATCTGGTCTACAATTGTTTCATAACGAACAATAGGACCTGATACTAGATTAGGGAATAATGCAATGTATAAACCTACATTTAATGGATTTTTTTGCACATGTCCCTTTCCATGGTAGACATCAATTACATATGAAATTGCCTGGAAGGTAAAGAAGGATATACCAATTGGAATACCAAGTTGTGGAATACCAATATTCTTATTAAATAGTAAATTAATATTAGTAATAGCAAAACTTAAGTACTTAAATAAAAATATAAGTGATACATTATATACGAGGGATAAAGTAATGATTAATCGTGCTTGCGGTTTAAAGTCTCGATATTTATCGATTAAGAGACCAAAAATATAATTCATTACGATTGAAAGTAGCAGTATTAAAACAAATAGTGGTTCTCCCCACGCATAAAATACTAAACTGGCTAGGAACAAAAAGATATTCTGAGCCGTTCGATGGTTCCTTAATATCGTATAATAAATTAAAAGAACACATGGTAAAAATACTAATAAAAACGTCGACGATGAAAATATCATAATAGCACCTCAAAATTTTAATTAATTGCAATTATTTGTTAGGAGCATTTACAAAAAAATAACACTCTATACCTTAACTGCAAATGTGTGATTGCGATATACAATAAATTTATCAGAAATGACACTAACTTATGGTAGCATTGAAAAGAATTGAAGTCAATATGTAGAAATCCGTCTATAGTAAGCAGGAGAGTAAGATTATTATGATAAAGTAGAACTAAGGGTAAATGATCAGAAAAGTGCATAACAATTGATAAAATGAAAAAAAGAAAAGGAGCTATGAATCACAGCTCCTTCTAAACAATTAGATTATTAAAAATAATTGTAATTTTACTCTGCTTTATCGCAAATGAATATAGTACATTCTACTTACTTCAACTAATTAGCAGGTGTAACAGATGGAGTAATTGTTATACTAATATCTTCTGAAGATGCATTATCATTCTTCATTAAATCATCATAAGTTTCCTGGCTTACTACAGCTACTCTGCATGTATCATACTTGCCATTATCGATCATAGCAAATATATGTGTAATTCCAATGGCATTAGCAGTAACTCTTCCGCCAGGACTTACAGATGCAATTGTAGTATCATTTGAGTAAAACTTAATTTCTTCAACTGTATTATATGGTTGTAAAATAGTTTTTAATGTCGTTCTTTTTCCAACTACCATGATTAAATCAGTTTTTGTTAGCTTAACACTGATTGCAGGTGGTCCAACTGTAATATCGCAAGTAAGGGTTGCAATTGTTTTGGAATTTTCTTTGACGGTTACTGTAATCGTTGCAGTACCAAAATCTACACCGGTTACAACACCATTCTCATCCACCGTAGCAATTGCGGAATCACTTGATTTGTAAGAAATCTTATGATTTTCAAGCACGTTATAAACCCTCAAATTATAAGACTTTTCTTTTACAATAGATTTGCTTTTTACATTTAACTTAATTTCAAGCTGCTTATCATTTGTTGAGTGCGCACTTGTGGGATCACTTGCAAATGCTTTTTGAGTGTTAAATGACAAAACAAATACAAAGAAAAGTAAAAAACCAAGGACATATTTTAATTTATTAATTTTCTTAGCATCCATGGCTAATTCCTCCAAACCTTGGTATTTCTTTGCGTCACATCCATTCTTATTATATTATATTATTTTGTCAGAATAATGGCAAAATATTAATTTTTTTTAAGAATTAAGTTCAAAATATTAAGATTTTATTTCGAAAACCCTCTTGTTTAATGTGGTATAATTCAATATAATGTAGATGTATTAAGCATTTTTATAAGATTTATACAAAACTATAAAGATCATCTAAAATAAAAAGCATACAAATAAAATACTTTTATATTTTACAGTTGCTTTAAATTTAATCCAAGTAATAAAAGGATATGAGGGAGGAACTAGAATGCAACAAATCCTAATTGCAGATGATAATCCAGATATTACCGATGTTTTGGCGATGTATGCTAAAAAAGAAGATTTTGAACCAATTATTGCAACAGATGGAGAAGAAGCAATCCGCCTTTTTCAACAATGTAATCCAGCAGTAGTTTTATTGGATGTTATGATGCCAAAAGAAGACGGTTATGAAGTTTGTAGAAAAATACGTGCAAAGTCCGATGTTCCAGTAATCTTAATTACTGCGAGAGGTGAAGATTTTGAAAAAATAATGGGGCTAGATATCGGTGCAGACGATTACATAGTAAAGCCGTTTAGTCCAAGTGAGGTTATGGCAAGAGTAAGAGCTGTACTTCGAAGAATGACAAAGAAAGAAAAGGAACAAGAATCCGAAAATCTTTTAAGTATCTCAAATCTAGTGATTAATCTAGAAGAGTATACCCTACATATAGGCGATCAGAAAATTTCCTTAACTAAAAAAGAGATAGAGACCATGTGGACCTTAGCTAGTAATCCTAATAAGGTATTCACTAGAGACAATCTTCTTGATAGTCTTTGGGGTTTTGATTATTTTGGTGATAGTAGGACGGTAGATTCACATATTAAAAGACTGCGAGCAAAATTAGATGCAGTTGATCACCCTGCATGGTCAATTAAGACAATCTGGGGTGTTGGGTATAAATTTGAAATTTCTGAATAAATAACTTTAACTAAAAATTTAAAAAATTATATAAAAAACGCATCAAACACATTTCTTAAACAGAAAAGGATTTGGTGCGTTTATTCTAAGAAGAGACCATTTTATATGAGCGAGGAAATTATTATGACAAATAAGGATAAAAGAAATAATCGTTTGTTTGTAAGGGTTTATGTTAACTACGCCATTATGGTAATTATATTTGCGGTGATTCTTGGAGTAATTTTCATGCAAATGATCCAAAAATCAACGACAGAGAGTTACCGGAATAAGTTAGTAGAACAAGCGAATAATATTTCCAAGCGCTTAAACCAATCTATAATTGATGAAGAGTATACTGACGGTAGTAGTTTTCTAGAAATATTATCTAATGTACTTGGTGAAGATGAGGTTTGGACTATTTCAAATCAAAATGCAAGTGTCCCAATGCCGCAAGCATTAGAAAGCGTAGACTTAAAAGACACAGCAGTATCAGAGGCTCATATTCGAGTGATTAAAGGGGTATTCGAAGGAAAAGAGGTATCTACTACTACTTATAGCGAAATACATGGCTCCAATCTTCTTGTAATTGGAGTGCCGGTTTATGGTGTAAATCGCGAAGTATGTGGGGCAGTATTAATAAGTTCACCAATTTCTGATCAATTGAACACAGTTCATAGTAGCATGCAGTTAATTATAACGAGTGCGCTAATTGCATTAATTATATCCTTTGTTATAGCAATTATCTTTGTAAGACAATTAACGAAACCAATTTCAAAAATGCGTTTAACTGCATTGGAGTTGGCGGAAGGTAAATATGACACAAAGACAGAGATTGAACGAAATGACGAAATTGGCGATTTAGCAAAAACAATTGATTTCTTGAGAGATAAATTACTTGAAAATGAAAAGGTACGAAAAAATTTGGAACAAATGCGTATGGACTTTTTTGCAAATGTATCTCATGAACTTCGTACACCAATTACAGTAGTTAGAGCATATACGGAAAGCTTAGTGGACGGTGTAGTTACAGAGGAAGAAAAGCGCCAGCAGTATTATGATAAGATGTTATCAGAATGCAAGAGTATGGAACGTTTGGTGGGTGATTTACTAATACTTTCTAAAATGCAAAATCCGGATTTTGAAATAGAAGTGGAACCAATTAATTTGATGCAAATTTTTGATGAAATCATTCGTGCAGTAAATGCTATTGGTGAAGAGAAACATTTACATATAGAGTTTACAAGCGATAAGGACAGTCATATGATGTTTGGAGATTATGATCGAATCCGTCAAATGTTTCTAGTCATTCTTGATAATGCGGTAAAATTTTCACCTGAAAATTCTACAATCCACATAAATATTTGCGAAAGTGATATAATACAAATATCAATTCGAGATGAGGGAATTGGAATTGCGAAAGATGAGATACCTAGTATTTTTGAAAAGTTTTATAAATCAAAACTTAGACAAAATGCGAAAGGTTCTGGGCTAGGACTTGCAATAGCAAAACAAATCGCAATTAAGCATGGCGGTGATATTACCGTAGAAAGTGAATTAGGAGTTGGAACAGAATTTATATTTAGGTTCCAAAAAATATCAGAGGAAGTATTAGAGCAGATAAAACAAGAAGGCTATTAATATATAGTTTTGTTGAGTTATTGGACAATATAAAAGAAACAAGCATGTTGTCAGTTATTTCCACGATTTTTTGCTTGATAATTTTATAAGAATGGGATATAATAATTTTAGAAAAAAACATTCCTGAGATGTACGAGAACTCTTGCTATTTTGAACCTACAATACTTTAAAAGGGATTCCTATATTTATAAGTGGATGTCAGGCCTCCGTATTGAGTGGAAGGCAGAAGCTTATGTGCGGTTACCCACCTAGCAGATGCTAGGAGTCAAAATACAAGAAACGGCATCTTGGGTATATATGAATGAAAGGCAGCGTAAGCTGCCTTAATTTTTTATATTAGGAACTAAAACATAAATGTTTTGTTCTATCACTTCCAAATGTTCCCCTTTAAAGAGTTAATATGATTAACACATCCTTAGTTCATAAAATTAAAATTAAATTTATTTACTTTTTGGAGAATTAAAAAATTGCACCTTTTATTATAATTTACACACCCTCTGAATCAAATTCTGGTATAAAGCTTTCACTAGCCGTATCCCCTTCTTGTATAAATCCATTTTCTACACCTAATTCAATTGCATAATCAACAACTTCGTCATATTCAGAATCAGTTATTCTTCGATTAATTTCAGGAAAATTCTTAACTGAGTCTAGTGGTGTATATTGATTCATTATACTAATATAAATAGAATCCCCATAAGTTTCATATAGGTATTTTATAATACGTTTGGAATCATCTACATTGCCTGGTAAAACAAGGTGTCTTACAATCATTCCTTTTTTTAATAAATTATCTTCAAAAACTGGCTTACCTACTTGTTTATACATTTCATTAATAGCAGCAGTTGCTACGGAAAAGTAATCAGATGCATTGGAATATCTCTTTGCTAGTTTTGAGTCATAATATTTTAAATCAGGGAGATAAATATCTACATAGCCATCTAGCATTTGAATCGTTTCTACCTGCTCATAACTTCCAGTATTGTACACAATTGGAAGGGCTAATCCTTGATTTTTTGCAAGTTTAATTCCTTCAATAATTTGAGGAACATATTGTGTTGGAGAAACTAAATTAATATTATGTGCACCCTTATCCTGTAATTCTAAAAATATTTCAGCCAAGCGAGAGATTGTAATTTCTTTACCTGCTGTTGCATGTGCAATTGAATAGTTTTGACAAAATACACAACGTAGTGGACATCCAGAAAAGAATACAGTTCCGGATCCATTCTCACCTGTAATACATGGCTCTTCCCACATATGTAAGGCAGCTCTTGCTAATTTTAAAGTGGAGTTTACTCCGCAGTAACCTTTTTTGCCAATCTCACGATTAACGTTACAATTACGTTTACAAAGATGACAAGGTGTGTCTATCGGATTGGTTATTGATTGATTATATTGCATAAAAGACCTCATTAAATTTCATAAATTAAAGATTTTTTCTTATAAGTTAATTAGATTTCCTCTTATTATAGATGCTTGACTTCACTTTGTAAACTTCATACTTTAATACTATGAATTATATAAAATTTTTTCATAATTTATCTATCTTAAAAGGATAATAGATAATAATAAAGATATGTGTTATAATAGTACAAATTTATTTCATGGACGGTTTGGAGGTTTTTATGAGAGACGGATTCCTTAAGGTAGCAGCAGCAACTCCAGATATTAAAGTGGCTGATTGTGAATTTAATAAAGAGCAGATAATTAATTGTATAAAAAAAGCGGAAAACGAAGATGTAAAGGTATTAGTTTTTCCAGAGCTATGTCTAACTGGTTATACTTGCGGTGATTTATTTTTACAAGAGACTTTGTTAAGAGCAGCAAAAAATGCTCTTATTGAAATAGCTGAATATACAGCGAATATGGATGCTATTATATTTATTGGATTACCATTACAAAACAATGGAAAACTTTACAATGTTGCGGCAGCTGTACAAAATGGTAAAGTACTTGGTTTTATTCCAAAGTGTCATATTCCTAATTATTCAGAATTTTATGAGGCGAGACATTTTACCAGTGGGAACAAAGAAGTTTCTTATATATTATTCCAAGGAGAGAAGGTTCCTTTTGGTAGTAGATTATTGTTCCAATGTAAGCAATTAGAAGAAATTATTATTGCAGCAGAGATATGCGAAGATTTGTGGGTTCCTCAGCCACCAAGTGGTGACCATGCAATTGCGGGAGCGACTCTAATCGTCAATCTTTCGGCAAGTGATGAGACAACGGGGAAGGATATATATCGTAGAGACTTAGTTAGGAACCAATCTGCAAGGTTAATTTGTGGATATATGTATGCCAGTGCTGGAGAAGGGGAATCAACCACTGATTTAGTATTTTCTGGACACAATATAATTGCAGAGAATGGTACAATGCTGGTTGAATCAGAGAGATTTAAAAATGAAATGGTTACAACTGAAATTGACTTTTTTAAATTAGTGAATGAAAGACGTAGAATGACAACATTTCTCATGAACAATACTGGTTATGAGGTTATATATTTTTCTTATCCATCCATGAAGTGTGGAGTGGACAATAAAAAACTTCCGATTACCAACTTAACAAGATTTGTTGATAAATCGCCATTTGTACCAAGTATAAGAGAAGATAGAAATAAACGTTGCAGTGAAATTTTAAATCTTCAAGCAATGGGATTAAAGAAACGTTTGATGCATACTGGATTTAAACAAGTTGTCATTGGTATTTCTGGTGGACTTGATTCAACCCTTGCACTATTGGTGGCAAGTAAAGCATTTTCTATGTTAAATCTTGATAAAAAAGGGATTATTGCAGTAACCATGCCATGTTTTGGGACAACTGACCGTACTTATCAAAATGCAGTAACTTTAATCGAAGAAATAGGTGCAACCTTTAAAGAAGTTAGAATTAATGAAGCTGTACTACTTCATTTTAAAAATATAGGGCATGATGAAAATGTACATGACTTAACCTTTGAAAATGCTCAAGCGAGAGAAAGAACACAAGTATTAATGGACATTGCTGGACAAAATAATGCAATTGTAGTAGGTACTGGCGATATGTCAGAATTGGCTCTTGGATGGGCAACCTATAATGGCGATCATATGTCTATGTATGGAGTAAATGCTTCCGTACCTAAAACATTAGTACGTTATCTTGTTTCATATTTTGCAGACGAATTAGAAAATCAAAAATTAAAAGAAGTTCTTTATGATGTTTTAGATACACCAGTGAGTCCTGAATTATTACCACCAAAAGAGGGTGAAATCTCACAAAAAACCGAAGATATTGTAGGACCTTATGAATTACATGATTTTTTCCTTTATTATGTAATGCGCTTTGGATTTATGCCAAGTAAAATATATCGTCTTGCAGTGTATGCCTTTCATGGTGAGTATGATGAGGAGACCATATTAAAGTGGTTAAAAACATTTTATCGAAGATTTTTTACACAACAATTTAAACGTTCTTGCTTACCAGACGGTCCAAAAGTCGGTTCGGTAGCAGTCTCTCCAAGAGGGGATTTAAGAATGCCAAGTGATGCATCTATGAATTTATGGATGAATGACTTAGATGAAATTGAAATTGGAAAATAAGATAAAAGAGCAGGCTTAAGGTCTGTTCTTTTTTTTGTTTTACGAAAGATTTCATTTTTAAAATCTATAAATCATGAAGTATAAATGTTAAAATTTAATTATGAATCTGAAATTTAATAAAAAAATTAAATATATTATCGAAAATAATTGCTCTTACTATAATTAGATAAGTAAGTTAATAAAAAATCAGTGAAGTGTGCTGTCTTAGAGAATAAAATCACTTAAATATTACAAAAACATTAATATAATCTCATAAAAGTTACAAATTTTATGTAGAATTTATTGTAATAAAAGTTAAAATCTACTATAATTAATCTTGGATTTTCGAGACATAAGCATTACAAAGATAGTGCAAAATGTACTTTCTAGAAGTTCTTTAATGTCAATGAATGATATTTCGGCATTCGAATAAGAAGGTGGGGATAATATGCAAATTGCTATATGCGATGATGAAAAGATAATTAGGGATATTGTGAAAGAAAAATGTGATGAATATTTCAAAGGTCGAGATATCTCGTACAATATTATTATGTTTCGAAATGGTATTGAATTAGTGAATTACAAAGGGAATATAGATATTATATTTCTGGATGTTGAGATGCCACAAGTAGATGGGTTATTAGCTGCTCAATATTTAAGAGATAAGAATGTTGAGATACCAATAATTTTTCTTACAAGCCATGCAGAATTGATGCACAAGGCATTTAAAGTGAAAGCATTTCGATATTTACTAAAGCCAATTAATCGAACAGATTTTGTAGAAGCTCTTGCGAATGCGATTCAAGAAGTAATGGCCGAAAAAATTATTGTAAAGTATAAGGAAACAAGTAGTGTTATTAATGTCAAAGATATTTTTTACATAGAATCATTGGGTGATAATACAGCAATACATGCTAAAAATCAGTATTTTATAAGCAATGAACCATTAAAAAATTGGATAGAAGTTCTTGGAGACCAAGTGTTTTTTCAAACCCATAAATCGTATTTAGTGAATTTACATTATGTAAAGAAAATTGAAAAAGGCATGGTTTATTTGTCATACGAATATAGCGTTCCAGTATCTGTTAGAAACACGAAAAAGATTAAGGAAAAGATGGTGGAGTATATTCGCATTAATGCGAAGTAGGGGGGAAGCTGTGGTAGCAATTCAGAATATTTTAATATTTTTAGTTGAAATAATTAAGTTAAGTATGGTGATGGTAGGACTCTTTGATTATAAACTTAAAAATAAAATGAAATATATGATATTATTCTCCGTAATAATATTACTGTTATCATCTTTTTTAGCTGTAAATCTTGGATTGAATAAAAACATTAGCGCTGGAGTTATTATATGTTTTATTATAATAGTTATTATTAATTCAATTACTGGCCATAGAAAAGTTTTAATGACATTTATAGCATATTTCGGTATTTCTCTTATTGATATAATAATATCAGGCTGTATACAATTTCTATTAAGAATAGATTCAGTTGAGTTATATAAAAGTATACCTAATTTATTAGTAGACACAATTAGTATAGGATTTATTCTACTTCTCATATTAATAAAGAAAAAAATAGCCATTAATATTTCGGAGTCATTTTTATTATTGAAAAAACGATATCTTTATATTGTTTTTTTGGGGATAATAGGATGTGGTTTATACGTTGCACCAATCCAGATTTTTGGTTTAATAAATAAAAGCTCAATAGGTAATTCTTTAATTATATTTGCCATATATGCTAGTGGAATAGTTTTTATTATGATTTGTGTAGGAATGGTTATAATGAACGATTCAAATATTCATTATAAAAATATAAATGAAATGAATCAAAGATTATTAAAACAGCAAAAATTATATTATCAGACAATAATAGAAAAAGAACAGTATACAAAAAGATTTAGACATGATATTAATAATCACATATATTGTTTGCAACATTTATGTGAACAAAAAAAATATGATGAGTTAACAGAATATCTATATGATATGCAAAAGCATACAGCTGAATTAAATTTAGATATACAAACAGGAAATGATATTGTAAATATTATTGTTAACGATCTTTATTCAAAAAATAAAGCAGATAACATAATAATAAAATGGACAGGTCTATTACCAGAGATACTTAAAATATCATCTATGGATTTATGTACTATTTTTTCAAATCTTATTTCAAATGCCATCGAAGCTGTTAGAATCCTTGATATAAATGATAAGAAAGTAATTGATGTTCAGATAAGAAGAATGAATGCTAATATTGTTATCCAAATAAGTAATCCAGTAAAGGAACAGGTAAATATATTAAATAATCGATTAACAACAACTAAAAAGAATAAAGATCAACATGGGTTAGGAAGTTTAAATGTTGAAAGATGTGTTCAAAAATACCAAGGACAATTGCAGTACAGATGTATTGATAATATCTTTACTGCTAACATAGTTTTTCTCAATATTGTACCTTAGAAAAATGCAAGCTCTATAAAGTTAAAAATAGGTAGATGAAATTAATTTTAATATTAATTTCATCTACCTATTTTTTGTTTAATGAAAGATAAAAATCAAAGTTATATATATATATTTATTTAACGTTCATCGGCAAAAACTCAACGTTTAACGCTGATTTATTGAATGAAATCTGAGCATATGTTAAATAATACCTAAGATAATTAATTAGAACTTACGTAAGGAAATAAAAATAAAAATAAAAGGAGAAGAAAGTATGTTTTTATCATCATATTTATTTATTGCTCTTTATAAGCTTTTAGCAGGTATTAATTCATAATGAGGTTTAATCTTTTAAGATTTTCTAAATTGCTCAGTGTTTGCTGTTAAAAGTGAAATTAAAAAATTATATGTAAAAATGTAGGCATGTAGGCAGATTAAAGTGTGTTTCAAAATTCTAGGCTTTTTTATATTATGGATTAGAATGGCACATGTATTAAACAAAAGAGAAAGATGAGAAAGTAATAAGGATTAGTATGAAACAATGGAGTATATAGTATTAAATGATACGTTCATCGTAAATAACTAAACGTTTGTCGTTTTATTATTGAAAGTATTAAAATTAAATGCTAAAAAATAGATAGAAGTTATGTTTTTGATGCTTTTTTGTTTCAGAAAATAATGAACCTAATCATATTTATAATGGGTAAATAATTAATGATTTATATTTATTAATTAAAATATTTGAAAACGGGAGTAATTCAAATATCAAAAATAAGTTTCATGAGTTAAAAATTCATGAAAGAACAAATGAAAAATATAGGACAGGCAATAGGTGATTATGCAAGAAAATAGCTTATAGTTGGATGTAATATAAGGAGGGATTATATGCATGAAAAGAGTTGCATTATAACATATAGTGATAATGCAGTTTGTGCAAGAATTGATGATCTTGGGAAAATGCAAGATGCCCTAAATGATGTCAATTCTTATCTCTTAGTAAATAAGCTACAACCGATTGTTTCTCCATATATTATAAAAACAGAAGTCGATGGAAAATCATGTTTCGAAATATATGTTGATGTTAGTGATGAGGCACTCACTTAACGGTATTTTATCCACATGATTCTACATAAATTTGAGGGGTAGGGACGTAGTAAACTTCTTGGAATAAGGGCCAAGATTTATGTTTATATGATCCCGGAGTATTTTATATAAAAATAGGCTGTTGGAATTAAAATATTATATTTTAATTGCAACAGCCTATTTTGGTTGTAATGGTAGTTTACGAAATGAAAAATTGCGCAAAATCAGCGATATATAATGCTTATATGTATTAATTTTCTTCTTTTACGGTAGCTTTTTCTAAGGTTTGTTTGACTGCATCAATTAATAGTGTTTGCGTATATTTACGCTCTTCTGAAACAGAGATGGAATCAATATCAATATCATTGCATAATTGGTCTTCAATGTCATTGATTGCAGGCTCAACAAGTGGATACATCGTAGTAACAGATTCATCTAAATTGACGATTCTAACTGAATTAATATGATCTTTATCTACGACGATCTCTAGATTAAGAGTAGTATCATTCAAATTTATAACGGAAGTATATATACCTGCTGTGTATTTTGAATTACTTGCCACTGAATCTGAATCATCTTTACCAGAGGTAAACAGTGAGACCAATAGTATGATTAATATAATGCCAAGTATTACAAAGATAGCACCATAGATCATTTGCTTTAGTTTTATGACAATAATCTTTTTTTGCGACATCTCTTCATCCTCCAAATTATGCTTTATACAATGTATTAAAATTGAAATCAAATTATGACATTAAAATACCGTATACATATAGAAAATTTGCAACAAACCCTATCACATAGTAAACAAAGCTTGTTTATGATATAATGAAAGCGGAATGAGCCATCTGCAAGCTCGCTTGTAGAAGGCGATTGGAGCAACAAGACCATGAACTGTTTCTGTTCATGGTATAATGAAAGCGGAATGAGCCATCTGCAAGCTCGCTTGTAGAAGGCGATTGGAGCAACAAGACCATGAACTGTTTCTGTTCATGGTATAATATAAATAACATTATTGATTAATTTAGGTAGAAAGTGAGGATAATCGATGTCACTTCAATTTATATTAGGTGGTTCGGGATCAGGAAAATCACATTATATATATGAAAAAATAATAAAGGAATCGATCGAGTGTCCAAAAACTAATTATTTAGTGATTGTACCAGAACAATTCACCTTACAAACTCAAAAGGACCTAGTAAGCATGCATCCCAACAAAGGAATCATGAATATCGATGTTTTAAGCTTTCTAAGATTAGCTTATCGTGTGTTTGAGGAGCTTGGTGGAAATCAACGTATTGTGTTAGAAGACACTGGTAAGAGTATGATTGTTAAAAAAGTTGTTATGGAGAAGAAGAACGACTTAGTACTCTATGGTGCAAACATAAAGAAGCAAGGATTCATCGATGAAATGAAATCCGTTCTTTCCGAGTTATTTCAGTATAGCATCGGAATGGACGAGCTAGAGCAAATGTATGAAATATCAGAAAAAAAGCCAATGTTACGGAATAAATTAAAGGATATTATTACAATATACCAAGGCTTTAAGGATTTTCTAGAAGATAAATATATTACAACAGAGGAAATCTTGGATGTGCTCTGTGAAGTCATTGACCAATCGAAAAAACTATCGGATATGGTAATTTGTTTTGATGGATTTACTGGGTTTACGCCGTCACAGTACAAGCTATTAAGTAAGCTTTTAAAACAAGCGAAGAAAATATATATCACAGTTACCATGGATGAAAGAGAGCGAAATAAAAGGCAGGAAGAGCACGAACTTTTCTATCTATCAGGGAAAACCATTGAGAAAATATCAAAAATAGCAAGTGAAGATCGTGTTGATATAGAAGATCCAATTGTAATGGAATTACTAGAGGAAAACGAATTTATTCCATATCGATTTTTAACTAGTGAAGCACTTCGCGCACTGGAGCATAATATTTTCAGGTATCCATATCGACCATATGAAAAAGAACAAGAGGATATTACAATTACGGCAGCAAAAGATGCAAGAAGCGAAGTAATTCATACTATTTTAAATATACAGAAATTATTGCATGAGGATTCCTATCGATACCGTGATATTGCAGTGGTTACTGGAGATATCGAAAACTATGGGGATTTATTAAAAAGGGAATTTGAACTGGCCAATATCCCTTGTTTTATCGATGATAAAAAAGATATATTAACGAATCCAATCGTGGAATTTATACGTGCTGCACTGGAAGTAATTGAACAAAACTTCACCTATGAAAGTGTGTTTCGATATTTAAAATGTGGTCTCGTTCGATGGAAGGATGAAGACATTGATAAGTTAGAAAACTACGTAATAGCACTTGGTATTCGTGGAAAAAGTAAATGGGCAAGTGAGTGGGTTAGAGTATATCGTACACAGTATGAAGTTTCAATTGATGAGATCAATGAACTAAGAGAACGGTTTTATCATGAAATTGAACCATTTCTTACTGTATTTCAAGATGGAAATAAAACGGTTAAGGATTATGTAACAGGGATTTATAATTTATTATTGCAATTTGAAGTAGAAGAACAGCTAGAAGAAATGGCAGCAAACTTTCGTGAAAAGAATTCTGGAGCATTTCTTCAAAAGGCAAAAGAATATGATCAAGTATATCGTATTGTAATAGAAATCTTTGACCGAATTGTGGAACTTCTAGGTGAAGAACAGCTTAGTGTAAAAGAATTTAAAGATATTTTAGAAACTGGATTTAAAGAAGCCAAAGTTGGTTTAATACCACCTGGAGTGGATCAAATTGTTGTTGGTGATATTGAACGTACAAGATTAAAAGATATTAAAGCTCTATTCTTTATTGGAGTAAACGATGGAATTGTGCCAAAAGCAAATCCTGGCGGCGGAATCTTAAGTGACGCGGATCGACAGTTATTTTCGGATCATGAAATTGAACTTTCACCAACCAAGCGTCAAAATGCGTTTACTACAGAGTTCTATATTTATTTAAACTTAACGAAACCTCAGAATAAATTGTTTTTATCGTATGCTAAAATAGGGAATGATGGAAAGGCATTAAGAGCTTCTTATCTAATCGGAAAGATTAAGAAGTTATTTCCAAAGATCAAAACGCTGGAGTTTGACTTAGTACCTTACGAGGAGAGAACGGTAACAGATGCACTTTCAACGGATCGAGGACTTTCCTATTTAATTGAAGGCTTAAGAAATTATAACAATGCAAAATCAGTTGATTTATTTCATGAGTTATTAAGAGTATATATGTCTGGTGAAATACCATTTCCAGTGGATAAGCAATTAATATTTGATGGATTATTTTATTGTAATACTGAGACTGGATTAGCTAAAAAAGTTGCTAAGAAATTATATGGGGAACTTTTGCTAGGAAGTGTTACAAGAATGGAACGATTCGCAGCTTGTGCCTTCGCTCACTTTTTACAATATGGTATTTTATTAGAAGAACGACAAGAATATCAAATTATGGTGCCAGACATCGGAAATATCTTTCATGAGGCACTGGAGTTATTTTCAAAGAAATTAAAGGAAAGCGAATATACTTGGCATACACTTCCTGACGAGGTAAGAATTAAACTAGGAAATGAGAGTGTAATAGAAGCAACTACGGATTTTGGAAATGGAATTCTTACAAATTCCAAAAGAAATGAGTATATTATAAATCGTGTAGAACGAGTATTACAAAGAACCGTTAAAACATTAAGTGAGCAATTAAAAGTCGGATTATTTGAACCAGCGGTATTTGAGCAAGGCTTTTCTTATGCCGACCGTTTTCTATCATTACGAGGAAGAATCGATAGAATTGATGTCTATGAAGAAGGGGATGTCACCTATATTAAGGTTATTGATTATAAATCAGGTTCTACTTCCTTTGATTTGCAAAGCCTTTATTATGGACTTCAGATGCAATTAAGTGTTTACTTATCCGCAGCTTTGCAGATGATGAAAGAGAAAAATCCAGATAAGGTAGTTATCCCAGCGGGAGTATTTTATTATAATTTGGATGACCCAATTGTTGAAAAATCAGATCATGTAGAAGATGACATTAACAAGAAGTTATCAATGAATGGACTTGCAAATGCCTCCGAAGATGTGATTTCTTATATGGACCAAAACTTTCATACGGAAGAAGGTAAACTAGCACCGTCACAAAAATCTAGAGTTATACCAGTGGAAACGAACAAAACGGGTGAATTAACAAAGCGTTCTAGTGTTGCTAGTATTGAAGAATTTGAGAAACTTCTTAATTATGTTGATCGTTTGATGCACTATTTTAGCAAACAGATCATGGAGGGAAAAACAAACCCACAGCCTTATAAATTAAAGAAAAAAAGTGCCTGTGATTATTGTCCATATTCCTCCGTTTGTGGTTTTGACTGCCGCATGGAGGGCTATGATTATCGCAGATTAAAGGAAATGACCAACGAAGAAATATGGCTAGAGTTAAAAGAAAGGAATGATTCTAATGGCAACAATGACTTGGACGACGGACCAACAAAAGGTAATTGATTTACGAAATCGAAACATTTTAGTTTCAGCGGCAGCTGGCTCTGGTAAAACAGCCGTCTTAGTCGAGAGAATCATTACAATGATAACAAAGGAAGATTCAAAGACAAATATTGATAATCTTCTAATTGTAACCTTTACTAAGGCTGCAGCAGGTGAAATGAGGGAGCGTATTGGCGCTGCAATAGAGAAAAAAGTAATGGAACAGCCTGAAAATACTCATTTGCAAAAGCAATTAACCTTAATTCATACCGCACAGATAACAACAATTGATAGTTTCTGCCTTTATGTAATACGAAATTATTTTCACATGATAGATTTAGATCCATCGTTTCGAATCGCGGACGATGCAGAGCTTACCTTATTAAAGTCAGACGTGATTGGCGAATTACTAGAGGAGCAATATGAACAAGGCTCAGAGGAGTTTTTAGCGTTTGTTGAAAGTTATGCTAGTGTAAAATCAGATTCTGTGTTAGAAGATTTTATTTTACAATTATATGAGTTTTCCATGAGTTACCCATGGCCAGAAGAATGGCTTACCTCCATGGGGAAGAATTTTGATATTCAGGATTTGGGCGAACTGCAAGAAACACCTTGGATGAAAAAAGTTATGGAATATATAGAAACCGTGCTTATGGATGCGAGAGAACTTAATGAATTAGCACTAAGTGTTTGTAGAGAAGCAGACGGGCCTATGGCTTATATGGATGCACTTTTATCCGACCAAGACTTATTAGATAACTTACGTGGGTTAAAAAGCTATGAGGAGTATTCAGAAAGTCTTGAGGATATTAAATATGCAAGGCTTTCAACAAAGAAGCAAGAAGGGGTTTCGGAAGAGAAAAAGGAACTTGTAAAAGCGCTTCGAGCCAAGATGAAAGACATTATTACAGGACTTAATAAAGATTTCTTCTTCCAATCCTGTGATGAAATGTTAGCGGATATGCAAGCAGTAAAAGTGCCTGTCAATAAGTTAATTGAGCTAACTCTTGATTTTAAAGAACGTTTCACGAAAAAGAAACAAGAGAAAAATCTTCTTGATTTTCATGACTTAGAACATTATGCGCTAAAAATTTTAGTGGATAAAAAAGATGGAGAACTTATTCCGTCACAAGCTGCAATTGATCTTAGTGAGCAGTTTGATGAAATCATGATTGATGAATATCAGGATAGTAACTTAGTTCAAGAAACTATTTTAAATAGCATTTCAAGAGAGCGAATCGGTGAACCTAATGTATTTATGGTTGGCGATGTAAAACAAAGTATCTACAAATTCCGTTTGGCTAGACCAGAACTTTTTATGGAAAAGTATGAGACTTATGAAACGACAGATAGTAAGTATCAGAGAATTGATTTGCATAAGAACTTTAGAAGTAGAGACATTGTACTTGATAGTGTCAATGAAATATGTAAAAAGATTATGACGAAACGCCTAGGTGGAATAGAATATGATGCGGATGCTGCTTTATATCCTGGGGCTAATTATATTAATCCAGAAGCTTCTGGTGAACTCTCTAATACGGAAGAGTCTATAACAACGGAAGATTATTTAACAACTGAAGAAACCTTTGAAACGGAATTACTTGTATTTGACTCAGAAAATGCAGAGCTAGATTCTGAAGATGAAGATGGTGATAGCTCAAATGAGGAAGGTCAAATGGAAGGCGGCCAAATCGAAGGCAGCATACAAGAAGTTTTTGGCGCCAGGGAATTAGAAGCAAGAGCCATAGCATCAAGAATTAAAGAATTGGTAGATGTCGATAAAGGATTATTAATTAATGATAAAGGAAGTCTTAGACGAGCTAGGTATAGCGACATTGTTATTTTACTTCGTACCATGGCTGGTTGGTCAGAAGTGTTTACAGATACCTTAATGCTTGAAGGAATTCCTGCTTATTCGGATATTCAATCGGGCTACTTTCAAACACTTGAAGTAAAAACAATTTTAAATATGCTTCGAATACTTGATAATCCAAGACAAGACATACCCTTTGCAGCTATTTTATATTCAAAAATTGTTGGAATTAATAGCGAAGGCCTTGCAAAACTGCGAGTAGAAAACTATGGAAAAGAAATCGATGCTAAAAAAATGCCTCTTTATGAGCTTGCACGACTTTATGCAGAAGTTGGCAGTGATGAACTTATAAAAGAAAAAATTCAGAAATTTTTTATGATATATGATGAATTGCGAGGAATGGTATCCTATACCTCCATCCATCAATTATTATTAGAGATCTATAAAATGACTGGGTATGATACTTTCGTATTATCCATGCCATCTGGTGAGAAAAGAAAAGCTAATTTAGATATGCTTGTGCAAAGGGCAATCGCTTTTGAAGCAAGTAGCTATCATGGGCTATTTCAGTTTATTCGTTATATCGAACGATTATTAAAGTATGAAATAGATTATGGAGAGGCTTTGGATAGTGGCGCTAATGATGATACGGTACGCATCATGAGTATTCACAAGAGTAAAGGACTTGAATTTCCAATTGTAATTCTTGCAGGCATGGGAAAACAATTTAACAATTCGGATACAAGAGCTAAAATAGTATTACATGCGGATTATGGAATTGGTCCAGAGTGCATTGATTATAAGTTAAGAACGAAGTCACCAACTCTTCTTAAAAGAGCGATTCAAAGAACTTCGATTCTTGATAATTTAGGAGAAGAATTACGTATTTTATATGTTGCTTTAACTAGGGCAAAAGAGAAGTTAATTATGGTGGGCACAGTAAAGGGAAGTGAAAAGACGGAGCAAAAATGGCGCCAAGAAGCTATGCTATCAACGGAGGTCTTACCATTTAGCACCTTAGCCTCTGCTAGAACATATTTTGATTTTGTTGGACCTGTGGTTATGAATGAAGAAAAGATTCGTTACCGTGTCCTTAATAATAATGACTTAATGCAAATAGAAGAAAAAAAGCAACGGGATAATGAAGAATTAAAGCAAACACTCGATTCCTTTGACGTTACTAAGATCCAAAATGAAGAAATCTATGATGCTTTAAAAAACGAGCTTAATTTTAAGTACCAATTTGAGCGTGAAGCTAGTTTACCGATTAAAACAACTGTCTCTGAACTTAAAAAGCTAAGTATGGAAGAAGAGGAGGCAGTCTTGGCAGAATATGTTGTTGAAAATAGTGTGAAAAATACGATAGTGCCAAAGTTTTTAAAGCAAGAGGAAGTTGTAGTAGGAGCAGTACGAGGAACGCTTTATCATAGAGTGCTTGAATCCATATCCTTTGAAAAGATAAATACAAAAGAAGATGTTATTAAAGAGATAGAAAACTTGGTAACAAAGAAAATTATAAGTGAAGTGGAATATCAGCAAATTGATAAAACGATGCTGGCAAAGTTTTTTGCAACAGATATTGGAATTCGTATGTGCAATGCGGCAAGAGAGGGCAAATTGGTGAAAGAGCAGCAATTTGTACTTGGCATCCCTTCTTCTGAGATGTATGATGATTTGGATGGTGAAGAAATCATTTTAATTCAAGGTATTATTGATGCTTATTTTGAGGAAGATGGAGAATATGTATTAATTGACTACAAAACTGATTATGTGCCAAAAGTTAATGGAGAAGATATTTTAATTAAGAAATATCAAAAGCAACTAGAGTATTATATGAGAGCCTTACAACAAATTACTGGGAAACAAGTCAAAGAGCAAATAATTTTTTCATTTACACTTTTAAAAGAAATAAGAATATAGTAAAATAAGTAAATATAAATCTAGTAAATATATTTCTTACGGCAGATTTTGGTTTAATTATAAAAATATTCGTCTACACTTTATAAAAAGTAAGAAAGGCAAAGTGTAGGATATGGCAAAGAAGAAAAAAGAAATTGATATCACAAAAATTAAACCAGAGGAAATGATGAAATATGAAATTGCAAAAGAGCTTGGCTTATTTGATAAGGTATTAAAAGAAGGGTGGGGCGCCCTTTCCGCAAAAGAAACAGGACGAATTGGTGGTATGATTACTAGAAAAAGAAAAGCAATTGCAAAACAGCAAAGTGATTCAGGTGAGCAAAGCAGTTAGGGGATACCTATATTTATTTGGGAGTTAGAAAGAAAGGCAGGGTTCCTTATGCGAAAGAAAATGTTATTTATTTATAATCCAAATGCTGGTAGGGGAAAGATACGAAGTAAATTATCAAGTATAATAGAGATACTGTCTAAGATTGATAATGAAATCGTCGTGTTTGCTACACAAAAAAAGACAGATGCTAAAAGAATTGTAAAAGATTATGCTAGTCGAGGTAATTGTGATGTTATTCTATGCTCTGGTGGTGATGGCACCTTAAATGAGGTGGTTAGTGGTTTAATGGAATGCGAAAAATCATTGCCAGTTGGATATATTCCATCTGGAACTACCAATGACTTTGGATATAGCTTAAAGATTCCGAAAGACATGATTAGTGCTGCTAAGATGCTTGTTAATGGAACAACATTACTCTGTGATGTTGGTTCTATTAACAATATGTTCTTTACATATACGGCTGCATTTGGATTATTTACCGATGTTTCTTATGAAACCTCACAAAATGCGAAAAACGTGTTTGGGCGAGCAGCATATATTTTAAGCGGGATTAGTAAGTTGCATGGAGTAAAATCATATCATATAACCATTACCCTTGATGATAAAGTCATAGAGGATGATTTTATCTATGGTATGATTGCAAATTCAGATTCAGTAGGAGGATTTAAAGGTATTACTGGTAAGGATGTATTATTAAATGATGGATTGTTTGAAATGCTTCTAATCCGTATGCCGCATAATCTAATTGAATTAACAACGATTGTAAATGAATTATTGCGTGGCGATTCGGACAGCGATTATATATATTATGAACGAGTATCAGCTGCTGAAATTGTTGCAGATGAAGAAATTCCATGGACATTGGATGGGGAATTTGGTGGAAATATGAAAGAAGCAAGTGTAGTGATTCATAAAGAAGCAATTCCATATATATGTCAAGTGGAAAGCGAGAAGTCGATTGAGTTAAAAGAGTAAATAAAAAAATAAATAAAAAAAATAAATAAAAAGAGACACTTGCTGTTTGAATGGCTCCCTAATAGTAGACAGGTTAAATAATAAAACTGTTTGCTATAGGAGGAGCATATCAGTTACTCAACAAGTGTTTTTTTATCCCCAGCTTTTTGATATATAAAGAGAAATAAAATAGAAGACTGCTCATTTTCTATTTTATAGTTAAAGTGAAAAGTTAATTGAAAATAATATATATATATATGTACCTATTGACTTTATTTTTTATTATAATAAGATGGGAATAAATAGAATTAACATACGAGAGAGGATTATATTATGAATGGGATAGGTGCTATAATAATTGGTATGTTTTTACTATATTGGGTAATTAGATTTGCTGTAAGAGATGGTATTATAGATGCTTACAAAGAAACAAAAAGAAAATGACGTTAATTTATGACTAGCTCAATTAATAACTAGCTTGATTAACGTCATTTCAAATATTACATATAGAGTATTCTTATCTTTGATAATCATATTCTGATAAAAAACTTATTTTATCAATTCCTAAAAAGTTTTTAACTGCAACGCAGATTCCGCCAATTAAAATGGAATTATCTTTTAACAAGGAGTTTACAATAGGTACTTTATCATTCATTTTGCTACGAAGAGAATCATAAATTAGTTTCGTAAATTCAGGAAACTCCATTGTAAAAGCACTATTAATTATAACTACTTCTGGGTTATAGGAATTTAATAAGTTATTGATGCAAACTGCCATATATTTTACAAAGTTTTGTCCTACTTGTAATGCCGCAGGGGATTTTAAACGATAGTCCTTTGCAAATGTTTGAAAATTTACAGAAGCTTGATTCGTAGCAAGCGCATATTCCTTTAACAAGGAACGTTCAGAGGTATATTGTTCCAAACATCCTTTATTTCCACAAGGACATTCACGTCCATCAATTTCTACTATGGTATGTCCAAATTCTCCTGCATATCCGCTGAATCCAGTATATAATTTATGATCAATAATAAGTCCTAAACCAACACCTGAATGAATGCTTATGTTAGCAATATTAGAATACTGATTGGAGAGATAAGAGAGTTCTCCAAGGGCAGATAAGTTCGCTTCATTATCAAGATATACTGGTACACTAAAATAAGAGGAGAGCTTTTCCTCTAAATCCATTTTGGATAAATCATAATAAGGAGTGAATATAACTTTATTATGATTGGTTACCCCATGAATTCCAAGTGTGATACCAATCAATCCATATGGCATATCTGCTTGTTCATTTTCAATGGACTCGATAAGTTTTATTAAAGTATCCACTAATTCAGTATCTTTCGGTGTTTGCAATTGCTTAAAACTTTTATTGTCTCCTTGTAAATCAGTTGCAAGTGCAGATAACATATCTAAACCAATATCTATACTAATTGCATAACCGGCTTTTTTATTAAAACTTAACAAAATAGGTTTTCTACCAAGTAAGGTATCATCGCTACCTATTTCGATAACTAATTTTGCGTTTATTAAGTCGCTAACAATTGCAGAAATGGTTGCCTTTGTAAGACCTAGTTGCTTTGAAATTGCGGCTCTAGAAATGGCATTTGTATTCATAATCGTCTCCAGGACGAGTTTGCTATTCATATCACGTATAAGTTCTTTACTTCCGATAACCATAATTATCCCCTTTCTACTATCCCTATTATATAAAAAATCTCATGTATGTCAATGAAATTTGGTACATCATGGCAAAGACTGGAAACGAAAGTCAACGAGAAATCCCATATAAGAAATCTTGACAGGTACTATAACAACTGATATTATTATATCAAATTTATTGTTTATTAACTAAACAAATTCTAATTTATGAGAATAGAAAGTTCACTAAGTGTGAGATCTATTGTATCATCAATAGAATTTAATAGCTAAGATTATATAACAAATGAAAACAAAATATATATTTGGGAGGTAATTATGTTATACATTGGTGTTGATTTGGGGACCTCGTCTATTAAGTTAGTACTTATGAATGAAGAGGGGAAGATTGAGAACATAGTTTCAAGGGAATATCCATTATCATTTCCAAAGCCAGGTTGGTCGGAACAAAATCCAGAGGATTGGTATCATGCATTTGTTGAAGGTATGAATGAGCTTTTATTAAATCATGACAAATCTTTAGTAGAAGGTATTAGCTTTGGCGGGCAAATGCATGGACTTGTTATTTTAGATGAGAATGATAATGTAATTCGTCCAGCAATTCTATGGAATGATGGTAGAACTACAAAAGAATGTGATTATTTAAATAATACAATCGGTAGAGAAAAAGTTTCTTCTTACACTGCCAATATGGCATTGACGGGATTTACAGCACCAAAGATTCTATGGGTAAAAGAAAATGAACCAGAGAATTTTAATAAAATAAACAAAATTATGCTTCCTAAAGATTACATAGCCTATATGATTTCTGGCGTTCATTGCACGGATGTTTCCGATGCTTCTGGAATGCTTTTATTCGATGTTAAGAATCGTAGATGGTCACAGGAAATGCTTTCAATTGTTGGGGTAAAGGAAGAGCAGCTAGCAAAAGTTTTTGAAAGTTACGAAGTTGTTGGTACATTAAAAGAAGATATTGCTAAGAAATTAGGGCTTAATAGCAGTGTTAAAGTAATTGCTGGAGCTGGAGATAATGCAGCAGGAGCAGTTGGAACTGGAACATTAGAGCATGGAATGTGTAGTATTTCCATTGGTACTTCAGGCACAGTATTTATCGCTACAGATGAATTTGCAGTAGATGAGCATAATGCAATGCACTCTTTTGATCATGCAAATGGAAAATATCATTTCTTAGGTTGTATGTTATCTGCAGCATCTGCAAACAAATGGTGGATGGATGACATCATTCGTACGAAGGAATATAATAAAGAGCAAGAAAATATTGTGAAATTAGGAGAAAATCGTGTATTCTTTTTACCATATTTAATGGGCGAGAGAACTCCTCACAATAATCCAAATGCTAGAGGTACTTTTATAGGAATGACTATGGATACAACACGTGAAGATATGACCCAGGCTGTATTAGAAGGTGTTACATTTGCGCTTCGTGATGCACTTGAAATCGCTCGCTCTTTCGGTGTTACAATTGAACGTGTTCGCTTAAATGGTGGCGGTGCAAAGAGTAAACTTTGGTGTGAAATGGTAGCTAATATCATGAACGTTAAAGTTGATAAAATCAACAGTGAAGAAGGCCCTGGATTTGGAGCTGCCATATTAGCAGCAGTTGGCTGTGGCAAATTTAATTCTGTAGAAGAAGCTGCAAGTAAATTAATTAAAGTTGTTAGTACCATTGAGCCAAAGGATGATTTGGTGAAAAAGTACGAAGAAAAATATCAAATGTTTAAAACTATTTATCCTGCGTTAAAACCTGTGTATGATGTTATTGCATAAGAAATAATTATTACCCATTGGTTTGAGTAAAAGGATAATTAAAAAGGCTTTTGTAAACGTGTAACGTTGCAAAAGCCTTTTGTTATATTACATAATATCAGTGTTGTATTTTATAACACTGATGTTATGTAATATATGGAACTGGTTTTTAGTGAAAATACGGAATTTTATAATGCTAATTAAGATTATAAATTAATTTATTTTTTCAATTAGCAAACATTGTCTAAAAAAGTCACAAATTATTCATAATTATGTTCTTGCTATTTTTCGCCAACGTGGTTATGATGATAAAGAATAGATTTATATTTATTTAAGATGTACACAATACATCGGACACCCTTAGTTATTTGGTTTATTTTATAGGAGTAAATTTATTGAGAAAGAAATCACATATTTCAGTAGCTAAATTTTTAATCGATAACATGAATGTAAATTCTTTGCATAACCATAAGTTATCTTTTTTACTTGGAAGTATATTACCAGATTGTATGCCGTCATTCTTAACTAGGAAACATACAATTGAGGAAACATTTTATATATTGAAAAAGGAAATTCGAAATTTAACAGAAGAATACGATGCCGAAAAAGGTGAAGGAGTCTATTTCTGCAGGCATTTAGGAATAATTACCCATTATGTTGCAGATTATTTTACCTTACCTCATAACAAGATCTTTAGCGGGTCCCTTAAAGATCATATAAGTTATGAAAAAAAGCTTAAATTTGAGTTAAAATCATATATACATAATGATAATTTAGAGCTTAGCCGCGATAAGAATAGTTCTATGAAAACGGTAGATGATATTTGTGCATTTATTATGAAAATGCATCAAATTTATATAAAAGTAGCAAATGAGATAAAAGAAGATTGCCAATACATCATTGAATTATGCCATTATGTTGTAGATGCGATTTTTCAATTTATTGAATTTCAGAGAGAGAAACATCTTTATGCGGTATTGCAACATTAAATAAGTTAAAATAGTATGTATGGCTGTCATAAAATTGTTATTTGTATGGATTCTTAAGTAAGAATACATAGAAATGATTTTTTGTGATGGCCTTTTTTATTATTTGTAATAATGATTCATTTTCGTAATTTTTATGTTTATAATTTTTTTGCTATGTGGGAATAACATTGAATAGCATTGAAACAATGTATAATATTGAATAATGTATAGCATAGAACTAATGTAAAGCATTGAAACAATGTATAACATTGAAACAATGTATAACATTGAAACAATGTTAGATTATTGCTATAATGTTCTGGGTAATCAATTATGTAGATTGGAGTTAGCAATGAGAGCGTATACAGGTTTTGCAAATGTTTATGATAAATTTATGGACAATGTTCCTTATGATACATGGTCAGAATATTTAATATCCTTACTAAAAGAATATGGAGTAGAGGATGGATTAGTATTAGAACTTGGCTGTGGAACTGGAAGTATCACACGAAGATTAGCAAGTCAAGGTTATGATATGATAGGTATTGATAACTCAGAGGATATGCTAGAGATTGCAAGAGAAAAGGAAATGGACTTTTTGATGGAATCTATGGAGGATATGGATGAGGAAGAACTTGAATCAGAAGTAGATGGCGAGTATGTACCTAGAATACTCTATTTGGAACAAGATATGAGAGAATTTGAGTTATTTGGTACAGTAAGGGCTGTTGTTAGTATTTGTGATAGTATGAATTATATTACCAAAGAAGAGGACTTGATTAAGGTTTTTAAGTTAGTAAATAATTATCTTGATGCAGGTGGTTTATTTATCTTTGATTTAAATACTGTTTATAAATACAAGACAATTTTAGGTGATACAACAATTGCTGAAAATCGTGAAGATTGTAGCTTTATTTGGGAAAACTTTTATCATGAAGATGAAATGATGAACGAATATGATGTTACAATCTATAAAAAAGTGGATGCCGAGGATGACATGGATTCTTCAGGACTTTATGAAAGATTTGAGGAGACTCATTATCAAAAAGCATATGAGCTTGAGACAATTATTTCTTTATTAGAAAAAGCAGGGATGGAATATGTTACAGCTTATGATGCTTGTACGAAAGATGCCCCAAAAGAAGATAGTGAGCGTATCTATGTAATTGCAAGAGAAAAGAAGCAAGAGAATAAATTTTATACTGAAATGTAATCGTATATTAAAGTAACAAAGAATTATAGTGATTCAAAAATGAATCCTAGTACACAAACGTAACAATTGTGTAAGACATAAATAGAATCGTAGTACACAAACGCAATAATCGTGTAAGACATAAATAGAATCGTAGTACACAGATGTAACAATCGTGTAAGACATAAATTGAAAGGTACAGGTATAGATATGGAAGATTATATTATTAGAGCGACTGCAGCAAATAACCAAATAAGAGCATTTGCTTGTACAAGCAGAAATTTAGTTGAATATGCAAGAAGTACACATAATACAAGCCCAGTTGTAACAGCAGCGCTAGGAAGATTATTAACAGCTGGAGCTATGATGGGAAGTATGATGAAAGGCGAAAATGACCTTTTAACATTAAAAATCAATGGAGATGGTCCAGTTCAGGGTTTATTAGTAACAGCAGATTCAAAAGCAAATGTAAAAGGCTATGCTTATCAGCCAGATGTTATGCTTCCACCAAGCCCACTTGGCAAATTGGATGTAGGAAGAGCTGTTGGTAAAGGCTTTCTTACTGTAATAAAGGATATGGGATTAAAAGAGCCATATTCAGGACAAACCGATTTAGTTTCAGGTGAGATAGCAGAGGACATCACGTATTATTATGCAACTTCAGAGCAGGTACCATCCTCAGTAGCCCTTGGAGTATTAATGAATCGTGACAATACTGTAAAAGTAGCAGGTGGTTTTATGATTCAGTTACTTCCATTTGCTGAAGAAGAAGTGATAGAAAAATTAGAAGAAAAAATAAGTAAAGTTACTTCCATCACTTCTATGTTAGATAACTCAATGACGCCTGAAATGATTCTTGAAGAACTTTTAGGAGACTTAGGTCTTGAAATCAAAGATAAAATTCCAACAAAATTTGAATGCAATTGTTCGAAAGAACGAGTGGAAAAAGCAATCATTAGTATTGGTAAAAAGGATCTTCAAGAGATGATTGATGATAATGAGCCAATTGAAGTGAATTGTCATTTTTGTAATAAACACTACATGTTTTCTGTAGATGATTTAAAGAAAATTATTTTAAGAAGCAAACAAGATTAAGATAGCTGAAGGAAATAAAAATTAAATAATGGGGCCGTTGCAAAATAGAATTGTTTCATACAAAACTCTATTTTGCAACGGCCCCATTAATAATGCTATCAATATTAGGTTGTTAATTTTGATAAAAGAATAATTTATCGTTCCAGGGGATTCATAATTTTTCTATTACAATAGGAATCTAAATAATTGAAATACTGCTGAACATATGCCAAGGCTAATCTTTTGCCAAGTTGTAGGTTCCAGGGCAACCACATCACCATTTGTTCCATAAGAGCCATCGCTCATAACTGGTAAAGACTTATCAAGCATATCTGACATTTTCTCAGACAATAATTGATTAAATTCGGTACCATTTACAACAAGCATCACTTCAGTATCTAAGTAGGTACTTCGCATATCTAAATTATAAGAACCAATTACAGAGATATTATCATCAATAAGAAGTGACTTATTATGCATCGAGTGATCCCCTTGAAATTCGTAAAGGGTAACTCCGGTTGCAATAACCTTATCTTTATTCCAAGTATAGTCAGCCGAAGCCATAAAATTGTCGCCACCCGCCGTTGAGTTTAAAAACATTGTAACATTAGGTACGCTATTGCTAATTTGTTGTAAATCAGAGTACATCGTATCGTTTAAAACAGCATACGGAGTTTGCAAAATTACTTTTTCTTTTGCCTGCATCATTAATTGAGTTAACTGATAATAAACATAAGGTTCCTTGCTTGTAAGATTAATCGGATTTGAGATGAGGCTAATCTTATTCGTTGGAACTGTAATCAGAGCATAGTCTAAGCTCTGGAATAATTCTGGACGTTCCGTTATCAAAGAGTGATAGTAGTCCTCTAATTCAATTTCTGCACGATTCATATCTTTTTTCTTATATCGCGGAACAGTATTAAAAACTGTTTTGTTATAATCTGAATTCCAAATTGTATTAAAATAATCTTTTACTTCAGAAATAACACTAGAGGAAGTATCTTTTGAATTCCAAGTAGTATTATAAACTAAGATATCACGGTCATAGCTAAGTACCTTCGTGTTATATTCTCCAAGAAAATAATTTGAAATATTACGTCCTCCTAAGAGAAGTAACTTATCATCAATAATAATGTATTTATCGTGCAATCTATCATTTAAATTCCAGGGCTTTAGTAGATTTATTGTGTTATAAAAACGAATTTCAACATTAGGATGAGTTCCAAGTACATAATACATTGTATCATTTTTCATATCGTGAGCACTTGTAATACCATCTAAGATAATTTGAACTTTTACCCCACGGTTGGCAGCATTTAAAATGGTTGAAAAGATTTCCTTGCAGCTTCGATCATTTTTAACGGAAAAAGAAGAAATGATAATACTTTCCTTCGCTTCATTCAACATATGTAATCGAACATCAAGCGCATCATCACTATCTTCGATAATAGCGGCACGGTCCACTCCAATTGTGTCATTGTAAAATTTATCTGTTGAAAAACTATTCTTAAAGTCATCATTCACTTCGGGAAAATGAATAAAGGGTATAGTAGCACCTAAGATGAGATAAAGAACATAGATTGCAAGAATAGCGCCAAATACTTTAAATAATTTTATAAACTTATACTTCATGTAATCCTCCGTTCACATAATCCTAGTAGATGTTATTATGTGAAGAATTATTATTTTTATTAAGATAGACATCTAATCTATTTCAATGGAACAATCAACCATATGAAACAGTGGTAATTGCTATATTTAAAAAGTATAAAGCTTTTTAGTCTGATTACAATTAAAAAACTATTAAAATTCTATGATTTTTACTCGTAAGAATGACAGGAAATGAAATCTTAAGTAATTATATTGGAAAAATTTATAAATTCTTAAGAATAATATGATATAATGAAAGCGGAATGAGGTATCTGCAAACTCGTTTGCAGATGCCGATTGGAGCAACAAGATCATGGAGAGAATTTGTCCATGATATAATGAAAGCGGAATGAGGTGTATGCAAACTCGTTTGCAGACGCCGATTGGAGCAACAAGATCATGGAGAGAATTTGTCCATGATATAATGAAAGCGGAATGAGGTATCTGCAAACTCGTTTGCAGATTGAAGCAACAAGATATTGAAGAGAATTTGTTCAAAGAGGAAATCAATTACACACAATATTAGGAGAACATCATATGAAAGATGAATATCAAGATGATTTTAAAGGTTACAATGATGAAGAACAAAAAACACGTATCCAAGATGAATTAATTAATGAAGAGGAATATCTCGATGAATTACATTTATCTTTAGCGGAACAGGTAAATTCAGTATTTAGTGAAAATGAACCAATAAATGATAGTGTCGTAGATAATAGGAATAAGAAAAAACCTAAAAAAAGAAAAATCATCTTTGCTCTTGCTTCCATTGTTCTTGTTTGTGTAATTTTAGTGATAACTCCTTTGGGCAAAAAAATAGTAAGTAATGTATTAGGTGATTATTTATATAATCAAGGCTTTGAGTTTGTAGATACAACCAGTACTTTAAGTGATATTCAAGCTAATTTTAATAGTGATGAGTCTATTTTAATTAATAAAGATAAGGTTGACGATCATATCATTAATATTCTTTTGATTGGCATTGAAGAATTTAACAGTGCAAAAAATACTGACTCCATGATTATCGCATCGATTAACACTAAAAATAATACGTTAAAATTCCTATCAATTATGAGAGATATTTATGTAGATATTCGAGGTTATGATAATAATAAATTAAATGCCGTTTATTCCAAAGGTGGAATTGAGCTATTATATGATACGATGGAAACTACCTTTGGGTTGGAAATCGATGGATATATGCTTGTGAATTTTGAATCATTTGAAAAAATCGTAGATATTTTAAATGGGGTTGAAGTAACTTTAACAAAAGGTGAAGCAGCTTATTTAAATAAACATAATTATATTTCAAATCCAGCGTATCGAAATGTAGTAGTAGGAACGCAAAAATTAAACGGCAATCAAGCACTTGGTTATTGTCGTGTTCGTAGTGTATCAACAGGTACTGAAAATAATGACTTTGGAAGAACACAACGACAACGAGCTGTATTAAAGAGTATGGTGGATACATTAAAAGCAAAAAATCTTTTGGATTTGACAAATACAATTAATGAAATTGTATCTAATGTTAATATAAAAACAGATATTACTAAAACAGATTTCAAGAAATACTTAGAAATTGGTTTGGGGTTAAAATTTAATGAAATTGATAATTTAAGAATACCAACGGATGGAAGTTATGTAGATCAAAAAGTTTTAATAGGAAAAAGTAAACAAGCTGTTTTAATTCTTAAAGATCAATTGAAAACGAAAGAGGAAATAAGAGAGTTTATATACGAATAATATAGTTAATCAAAATGGATAGATTTGTTATAAGTAACTGGAAAGTGTGATAATGGTATGAAGAAGAAAATTTATAATACAATGTTTTATACAAGTTTTATATTTTATATATGGTTTTTGATTAGGAATATATTATTTAAATACGTTTCACCCTTAGAATTGTTTCGTGACGGACGATATTTTTCAAGAACATTAAACATGAGACCACTCTATAATATATTTGGTACTTACTTTAATAAGCTTGATTTCTATGGGAATATCGTTTTATTTATACCCTTTGGAATATATCTTGGTTTAATGGCAAGAAATATTAGCAGAGCTAAAAAAATCGCAATGTTTACTTTATTAAGCTTATTTTTTGAGACGTTCCAATATGTTTTTGGAATTGGTGCAAGCGATATTTCAGATGTTATAACGAATACAATAGGCGGAATTATCGGATTATGTATTTACAAGATTTTTAAGAAGTTTTTAAAAGATGATACAAAAGTTAAGAACCTTGTTGCAGTTTGTAGTTCAGCAGTATTAATTCCAGTAGTGTTTATTTTAGTGGCTTTAAAAATTCATAATTAAAACTGATCTGCTTACATTTTGAGAATAAAAGAACCCCAAAACGTAATTCAAATGATCTGTCCCCATAAGTTAGATTTTAGGTCTAACTTATAGGGGGAAGTTCACAAATGAATTACATTTTGAGGTTTTTTGTTTATTCTACCGTAACTGATTTTGCAAGATTTCGTGGCTGATCTACATCAAGTCCTCTAAAGGAAGATGTATAATAAGCAATCATTTGCAATACAACAGCTGCACTAAATGGTGCAAAGGTTGCGTCTGTTTTTGGTATTACAACTTTATAATCATATAAATTCTCTTCAATAACAGCATCTGGAGTAGTGATACAAATGACACAAGCTCCACGTGCTCTTACTTCTTTCATGTTAGAAATCATTTTTGATAATACATTATCTTGGGTTGCAAGAGCAATGACTGGAACATTTTCAGTAATTAAGGAAAGTGTTCCATGTTTTAATTCACCTGCCGCATAAGCTTCGGAATGAATATAAGTGATTTCTTTTAATTTAATGGAACCTTCACAGGAGAGAGCATAGTCCATGCTTCTTCCAATAAAGAATAAATTTTCTGCTTTTACTAGATGTTTACTAATTGCTTCTATATCAGAGGTCTTAGTTAAGACTTCTTCAATTTCAGGAATAACGCTAAGTAATTGATTCATTGCTACGGAGCAATCCTTAGCATCTAAGCATTTTCTTACATAAGCAAAACGATATGCAATCATATAAAATGCAGACAATTGCGCAGTATATGCCTTAGTACTAGCAACCGCGATTTCTGGACCCGCATGTGTATAGAATACATAGTCGCTTTCACGGGCGATGGAAGAACCTTTAACATTGACAATGGATAAAGTTCTTGCACCTTTTTCTCTAGATAGGCGAAGTGCTGCTAAGGTATCTGCGGTTTCTCCAGATTGAGAAACTGTAATTACAAGTGTATTTTCATCAAGAATCGGATCTTGATAACGGTATTCAGAGGCGATATCCACAGTAACTGGGATACGAAGTAAGCGTTCAAATAAAATCTTACCAATTAATCCAGCATGCATAGCAGTACCGCAAGCAGTGATGATGATGCGATTTACACCCTCAAAAACGCTGTCAGGAATTCCATCTGCAGTAAAATCAGGAATGAAATACTGATTGGAGTTTTCTACGTACTTTAATAAGCGTGGTGTAATTGTTCTGCGTAATGCGTCTGGCTGTTCATGAATTTCTTTTAACATATAATGCTTATAGCCATTTTTTTGCGCAGCAGACATATCCCAAGTAACACTAAGCATTTCAGGAGTCTTAGGATTTCCATCTAAATCTGTTACTTCGATAGAATTCTTTGTTAATTTTGCAATCTGATATTCTGGAAGAACAAAATAATCCTTAGAATAGCGTAGCAAAGCTACCATATCCGAAGCAACAACAGAACCTTCTTCTGTATGACAAGCAACTAAAGGGCTTCCTTTTCTAATACAGTAGATAACCTCTGGTTGGTCCTTAAAAAGTATGCAAAATGCATAAGCTCCATCTAGACGGTCTACTGCCATTTTAATTGCAGCATGGGCATCACCTGTATAAAGACTATCAAGGAGCATAGCAGCAATTTCACTGTCGGTTTGTGAAACAGGAAATCTTCCGCTCACTGCTAACTCTTTTTCTAGTTCGTGGTAATTCTCTATGATACCATTGTGAATTAAAGTCACGTTACCACAAGCATGAGGGTGAGCATTTACTTTGGATACACCTCCATGAGTGGCCCATCTTGTATGACCAATTCCACAAGTGGAGTTAAATTCAGCTGGAATGCTCTCTTTTAGCTGAGCAACCTTTCCTACTGACTTAACTACTGATAAATTTCCTTCTGTAAAGCAAGCAATGCCTGCACTGTCGTAACCGCGATATTCTAATTCCTTAAGTCCATTTACAAGAACCTCAGGAGCACTTAAATACCCGGTAAATCCAATAATACCACACATAATGAATCGTCCTTTCTTATTCAGTTTTCAAAGTACTGGTTACACTATGTTTGATTATACCGTGATTGTTGGGCAGTCACCTGCCATTTTGTCGGTACATGACACGTTCAAACTACATGAGAGAGCATCCGCCGAATTTTCGATAACCCTCTACCTCGTCGACCTCTATTCACCCATGAGAGGTTCCTGGCGCTAATTTTATCCTTACGGAAAACATTTCTGTTGATGCCTGGGCTAGCATAAACATGATAGCATACCCTTTGCTGTGTGTCAACAAATGGTGTATCGAACAAACAATGGAAATATATGCGGTAATTTACACAGTAATTAACGTAAAGGGTGCTACATTTTCTAGAACTATTTCTAGAAATAAATTGTTTAAGATGGGGTAAAATTCGAAGGAAAATTATTTTGTAGCACCCTATTACATAATACACGCATGTTCCTATAACCAGATACACTTTTACAAAAGGATATGATTCAGGTTTACTTTATTATATGATAGATCATTGAAAGAGGACCTATAAATCAGACTTATAATGCGATTTCTCCAACATAATTGGTTGCAAATATATTACGTACCTCATCCATATCCTCAGTCTGTCCCAGTGCCCAAATCAACTTAGTCACAGCAGCTTCCGTTGTCATATCAAAGGCCTGGATAACTCCGTGACGAAGTGCTAGTTGACCAGTTTGATAAATGGAAAGATCACTTCGTTCATAAAGACACTGACTCGAGATAACAATGCTTATACCATGGTCTGATAATTTTTCTAATTTACTGATTAAATCACGATGAATGTAATGTAAACCGCCAGCACCAAAAGCCTCGATTACAATGCCACGATAATTAAGCTCTAGTAACATATCAAAAATGCTTGGATTTAATCCAGGTGTTAGCTTAAGTAAAAATACATCAGCGCATAGAGAGTTTTTAAAGGTACACTCAACATTGATTTTTGGTATCGCTTGGTAGTTGATATTTAAACCAGTAGAATCGATGGTCGCAATATTTGGATAGTTTACACTTTCAAAAGCATCAAAACCAGTGGTACGAATCTTAACAGCACGTGATCCAAGAATAATTTTACGATTAAATGCAAGATAAATACCAGCCACATGTGAGGTTGCCATGGCAAAGGCATAACGCAAATTATCAATCGCATCGGTTAAGGGGTGCGTTAAAGGTAATTGTGAACCAGTAAATACAACTGGTATTGGTATATTTTGCAGCATAAAAGATAGGATAGAGCTGGTATATGCCATGGTATCAGTACCATGTGTAATAACAATACCGTCATAAGATTTGTAATTCTCATAAATATGCTTCCCTATTATTAGCCATTCTTCTGGTTGTATATTGGAACTATCTAAGTGCAAGATATCCTCAATTGTAACATTTAAATCGGATGTAAAATTTGCAATGTATGAATGCAAATGATTGCCACTAAGTCCAGGTACTAAACCTTCAGAGCTAGATAATGAGGCAATGGTTCCGCCGGTTGTTAGTAGCAGTATATTTAGTTTTTCTTTCATATAATTAAAACTCCTTAAGATATATTTAAAATGGGATGTACTTGATTGATTTCATACTGAATAGATATCGTTACCCTTGTTCCTTACTGTGTAAAAACAGTGGATAATAATAGTAGTTAATAATCTGTAATGTTCATCTAAGTCAGTATAACTATAGTAGAAATGTTTTATTTATTCAACATAAAATTTATCAATCGTGTCAAGAAATTAACAGACGTTGACAACATTTTAACTATTGTTGCTATTTGTTTAAAAATAGATATAATAAAAAACGAACGTGCAAATTAGTAACAATATGCATTGTATACTTAGATTTTGTTGAAAAACTAATATTATGCATAAGTTTAAGATTACGTGATTTGCAATATTAATGTATTCATTAAGTGTTTAATTGTTTGCTGAATATGCAAAATTTATTGATAGAGGAGAATGAATATGGCAGAACATGTTGTTAACGAAGCGAAAAGATGTTTGAATTGTAAGAAACCTTTATGTCGAACAGGGTGTCCGATAAATACCAATATTCCAGTTATGATTCAAGAGTTTTTAAATGGTGGTATTTCAAAGGCGGGAGAGATGGTATTTGAAAACAATCCACTCTCAATCGTATGCTCCCTAGTTTGTGATCATGAAAAGCAGTGTGAAGGACATTGTATTCTTGGTAAAAAGGGAAGTCCAGTTCATATTAGTAGCATTGAAAATTATATTTCTAGTACTTATTTTGATCAAATGGTGTTAGAGCGTGCGGAAAAGAAAAACAAACGTGCAGCAGTCATAGGTTCAGGTCCTGCAGGAATTACAATTTCCATAATACTTGCAAAGCGTGGTTATGACGTTACAGTATTTGAAACAAAAGAAAAAATTGGTGGTGTGTTACGCTACGGTATTCCAGAGTTCCGTTTACCAAAAACAATACTTGATAAATATAAAAAGAAAATGCTTGAATTAGGCATTCGTTTCCGTCCAAATACAACAATTGGTGGTGCAATTGGTATTGATGATTTATTCCGCGACGGATATTTAGCAATCTTTATTGGAACTGGGGTATGGAGACCAAATAGCCTTCGTATCAAAGGGGAAAGCCTTGGAAATGTTCATTTTGCGATTGATTATCTTGTAAATCCAGATTCTTATGAACTAGGAGATTCACTAGCGATTATTGGAGCAGGTAATTCTGCAATGGACGTAGCTAGAACTGCAATTCGTAAAGGTGTTCGTGATGTTACGGTATATTCTCACCGTAATGCAATTAGAGCAAGTCAGCTAGAAGTAGAATATGCAAAGATTGATGGCGTTCGTTTTGAACTTTGCAAATCTCCAGTTGAATTAACCGAAGAAGGTCCGATTATGAGATCGACAACTTGGGATGAAGAAGGTGTTATGCATGCTGTTGAGGGTAGTGAAAAACTCTACAAAGCTGATTCCATTATTGTTGCTATTTCACAGGGACCAAAAGATAAGATTGTGTCAACAACACAAGGCATTAACGTAAATAACAAAGGACTTATTGTAACCAATGAATCCGGAGAGACATCAAGACCTGGAATTTTTGCTTCTGGTGACGTTGTAAATGGAGCAAAAACAGTAGTAGAAGCTGTTCACTATTCTAAGATGGTTGCAGATGCAATGGATGAATATATGAGTAGTTTATAATAATTTATATGATAGGGCTGTTCTAAAACGTATTTTTAATTTAATAAATACGTTTTTAGGACAGCTCTTTTTTTAATGTTAGGAAATAAAAGCAGAAAGGCTTTATTCTATCCTTTAAAAATCATTCTGTTAAGGATGCGCAGATGCGCGCAGAACAAAAGGTGTGCTATAAATCGAAAAGTATGGATATAACCCCTAATTACATCATATATGTATAACAAGCTTGGAATGAAAAAGAAGATTAAAAAGCTATTGACTAAGATTTGACAAAGCTATATAATGTAGTCTATTAAAGTGTTATAGCTTTAACTTATGAAAATAATAAACATTTAAAAGTTTATGTAATTATGGTTAGGGAAAACCAATAATGTAAGATGAAGGAGGAATTTAGAATGGGTAGAGTGTATAACTTTTCCGCAGGACCAGCGGTATTACCAGAAGAAGTCTTAAAAGAAGCAGCAGCAGAAATGCTTGATTATAACGGAACAGGAATGTCCGTTATGGAAATGAGTCACCGCTCCAAAGCGTACGAAGAAATCATTAATACAGCAGAACAAGATTTACGTGATTTAATGAATATTCCAGACAATTACAAAGTTTTGTTTTTACAAGGTGGCGCTTCTTCACAATTTGCAATGATACCAATGAATCTTATGAAAAATAAAGTTGCAGATTTTATTATTACCGGTCAATGGGCAAAAAAAGCATACGAAGAAGCCAAAATTTATGGAAAAGCGAATGCGATTGCCTCCTCGGCAGATAAAACTTTTTCTTACATACCAGATTGTTCAGATCTTCCAATCAGCGAAGATGCTGACTACGTCTATATCTGTGAAAATAATACGATTTATGGAACCAAGTTTAAAACATTACCAAATACAAAGGGGAAAGATTTGGTAGCAGATGTCTCTTCTTGCTTTTTATCAGAGCCAGTTGATGTATCAAAATATGCTTTAATCTATGGTGGTGTTCAAAAGAACATTGGCCCAGCAGGAGTTGTCATTGTTATCATTCGTGAAGATTTAATCACGGAAGACACTCTACCTGGTACTCCAACAATGTTTAAATATAAAATTCATGCAGATAACAAATCCTTATATAATACGCCTCCAGCTTATGGTATTTATATTTGTGGTAAAGTATTTAAGTGGCTTAAGAAAATGGGCGGCTTAGAAGCAATGAAAGAAATAAATGAAAAGAAAGCAAAAATTCTTTATGACTTTTTAGATGAGAGCAAGTTATTTAAGGGAACTGTTGTAAAAGAAGATCGTTCTTTAATGAATGTTCCTTTTGTAACAGGAAGTGAAGAATTAGATGCGAAGTTTATAAAAGAGGCTAAAGCAGCAGGTTTTGAAAGCTTAAAAGGCCATAGAACTGTTGGCGGCATGAGAGCAAGTATCTATAATGCAATGCCTATCGAGGGTGTAGAAAAACTTGTTGAGTTTATGAAAAAATTTGAAGCAGAAAATGCATAATTTATATTTCATAATTTATTAAAGACTTGATAAACGCGTCAATGAAACACCTAGGTGAGGAATTGATGCTTTTATCATATCAAGGAGAAAAGAGTTGCTTCTTGCCTTAATTTCTTGAAAAAGACTGGTCTTAACAGTTTAGATTTTGGAAAGCAAAGTCTTTAATAAATGAATTCTTGTATAATTATTAATAAAAGTTTAGGAGAGAGTATTATGGCTAAATATAAATGTTTAAATCCAATTGCTGAAGTAGGTCTTAAATTATTTAATGATACATATGAAAAGGTGGATGATATAGAAGCCGCTGATGCAATTCTTGTACGTAGTGCTGCGATGCATGAAATGGAGTTTTCTAAAAATTTAAAAGCAATTGCAAGAGCAGGTGCGGGTGTAAATAATATTCCCCTTGATAAATGTGCAGAAGAAGGAATCGTTGTATTTAATACTCCAGGGGCAAATGCAAATGGTGTAAAAGAATTAGTAATTGCAGGTATGTTATTAGCATCAAGAGATATTGTTGGCGGTATCAATTGGGTACAAACTGCAAAAGATAATCCAGATGTAGCAAAGCTTGTTGAAAAAGAAAAGGCTAAGTTTGCAGGAAAAGAAATCGAAGGTAAAAAGCTAGGAGTTATTGGACTTGGTGCAATTGGTGTATTAGTTGCTAATGCTGCAAAACGTCTTGGTATGGAAGTATACGGATGTGACCCTTATATTTCTGTAGAACATGCATGGAATCTTTCTAGAGATATTAAATATGTAAAGACAAGAGAAGAAATATTTGAAGAATGTGATTTTATTACTGTTCATGTTCCATTATTAGATGAAACGAAAAAGATGATCAACAAAGACACAATCGCTACTATGAAAGACGGTGTAGTAATTCTTAACTTTGCAAGAGATTTATTGGTAGATGATGATGCTATGGAAGAAGCATTAAAGAGTGGAAAGATTGCAAAATATGTAACTGACTTCCCTAATGCTAAAACTGCAGGAATGGAAGGGGTTATTGCAATCCCTCATCTTGGAGCATCTACAGAAGAATCTGAAGATAATTGTGCTAAGATGGCAGTAAAACAAATAGCAGATTATTTAGAAAATGGTAATATTAAAAATTCTGTTAACTATCCATCTTTGGATGCTGGAGTATGTCATTGTACTTCTCGTATTACGATTAATCACAAAAACATACCAAATATGTTATCTCAATTTACTAGCGTTTTCTCCTCTTGCAACATGAATATTGAAAACATGGTTAATAAAAGCAAAGGCGAATATGCATACACTGTACTTGATGTAAGTGAAGTAGTAGATAACACAATGATTGAAAAATTAGAAGCAATTAAAGGTGTATTAAAAGTAAGAGTAATCGCATAATATAAATAAAACTGTCGCAAATCAGCTTATGATTTAGCGGCAGTTTTTTTTGATTTTTTCTGTTATATTAAAAAGTCCTAGATTAAAGTTTCATTTGGTGATAAAATCAACATGAGTTTGCATATCTAAAATTTGAACAAAAGAAGTTTTATATGGTAAACTATATGTTGTTGTTTGATTACCTAATTGGAGGAAATTGTTATGAAATTAATAGATACTAAGGATGCTGTCGGACATGTTTTATGTCATGATATCACACAAATTATAAAAGATGTCTCAAAAGGAGTAGTGTTCCATAAGGGACATGTAATCAAGGAAGAGGATATTGAAGTGTTACTTTCTTGTGGAAAAGAACATCTATATGTTTTTGAAAATGAAGAAGGAATGCTACACGAAAATGAAGGAGCAGCAATTTTAGCGGAAATAAGCAAAGGTGATAATTTAAGAGAAACACCTGTAAAAGAAGGTAAAATTGAGTTGATCGCAGAAACGGATGGATTATTAAAAGTAAACAGTGCACTATTACGAAAAATCAATTCTTTCGGTGATATGATGATCGCTTCTAGACGTGGAAACTTTACAGTAAAGGCTGGAGATAAAATTGCTGGGACAAGAGTAATTCCTTTAATGATTAAAGAAGAAAAAATGAACCAGGCAAGAGAGCTTGTAGGGAATGAAAAGATATTTCATGTGAAACCATTTCAAAAGAAGAAAGTTGGTATTGTTACAACCGGAAGTGAAGTTTACCATGGAAGAATTCAGGATACCTTTACTCCTGTTATTATAAATAAGTTTAAAGAATTTGACGCAGAAGTAATCGGCCATGAGATTTGTGATGACAAACCAGATATGATTACAGATGCGATACTTAAATTAATTAAAGAAGGTGCCGATGTAGTTGTATGTACAGGGGGCATGAGTGTGGATCCAGATGATAGAACACCTCTTGCAATCAAAAATACAGGTGCAAAGATTATAACTTATGGAGCACCAGTATTACCAGGTGCAATGTTTTTACTATCATATTATAGTGATAATATACCAGTAATGGGATTACCAGGATGTGTAATGTATGCAGGTCGAACAATATTCGATCTAGTATTACCAAGAATTATTGCGGATGATAAAATTAGTAAGGAAGAATTAGATGAACTTGGTGAGGGTGGACTATGCTTAAAGTGTGATGTTTGTACCTTCCCTAACTGTAGTTTTGGTAGATAAGGCTCTATGAAGTAAAGCACTATAAAAAAGATTATATTTCTTTAATTCAAGTTAGAAAGAGGCTACAATGGACGATAATATAAAATTAAACCATTTTGATAAAAATGGAAAAGCAATTATGGTTGATGTTGGTGATAAAGAGATTACAGAACGTGTAGCAATTGCAAAAGGAAGAATAAAAGTAAATGAGCAAGTATTTAATGCAATTGAGGCAGGTACTGTAAAAAAAGGTGACGTACTTGGAGTCGCAAGAGTTGCAGGAATTATGGGAGCTAAAAAAACTGCGGAATTGATTCCGATGTGTCATCTTTTAGCTTTTTCAAAATGTAGTATAGATTTTGAAATGTTTAGAGACTCGTTAGAAGTAGAAGCAACTTGCATGATAAAAACCAAAGGACAAACTGGGGTTGAAATGGAGGCACTTACTGGTGTTAATATTGCTTTATTAACAATTTATGATATGTGTAAAGCAATTGATAAGAGGATGGTTCTTGGAAACATCTACTTATATGAAAAAACAGGTGGTAAGAGTGGAGATGTAAGGTGGAATTCTGACGGGGGTAAAGAGTGAAAAAATCATTTTCACTAGGTTAGAACCCGTGATGTGGTTTCTTTCATTGAATTGTGACGCCATAGGCGGTAGAATGAGAGGTATATATGAAAGACCAATACCAAAGAGAGATTGATTACCTAAGAGTGTCCGTAACAGATGCTTGTAATTTTTGCTGTGAATATTGTAAACCCAGCGAAACAAAAAGTGATGAAGGACAATTAATGACCCTTGATGAATTGTTCCGTATTTGTAAACTTTCATCGGAACTAGGGATTCATGCCATTAAAATAACAGGTGGAGAACCTCTCTTAAGACCAGGAATTGTAGAGTTTATTAAAAAACTAAAAAAATTACCTGATATAAATAGCGTAACTATGACAACCAATGGATTTCTTTTAAAGGACAAGGTAAAAGAATTAAAAGCTGCTAAAATTGATTGCATTACGGTTAGTTTAGATAGTTTAGATAAGGAACGTTTCCATAGAATCACAAAACGTGATGTATTAGATACTGTTTTAGAGGCTATTGATGCCTGCTTAAAAGAAGGAATTAGAGTTAAAGTAAATTGTGTAGTTACGAAAGATTTTGATGAATGGACAGCATTTTATGAGTTTGCTAAGAATAATAAAGTAGATGTTCGCTTTATAGAAATTATGCCAATTGGACCAGGAAAACAATTGGGTAATGGAATGGAAAATCAGATTTCAAAACATATTTTGTCTATGTTTGATGAAAAAGATTTGGTGAAAGAAAAAAAGGGAAGCGGACCAGCGGTTTATTATAAGAAGGAGGATATGAAAGGTAGTATTGGTGTGATTGATGCTGTAAGTCATAGCTTTTGCGGAAGCTGCAATCGAATCCGAATTACTTCTCATGGTATGTTAAAACCTTGCTTAGCAAATCCAAAGTTAATTGATTTTAAACATAAACTAAGAACCGGTGCTACGGATATTGAATTAATGAAGATCATAGCAAGTGCGATTTATCAAAAACCGGTGGGTCATCAATTTCATGATGCATTTAAGGCTCCGCAGACGGATTCCACAGAAGAAAGCAATATGTATGAAATTGGCGGCTGATACCAACAGAATTAAAAGTATGTCGCCTTAAGCGGCGGAATGTGAGGAATTATGGGTAAAGTAATAGCAGTCTGTACCAGCGAGAAAAAAGGTACAGAAAAAAGAAATGTAAATGAAGCTAATTTTATTGTTGATTTTGGAATTGAAGGAGATGCTCATGCAGGAAAGTGGCATCGTCAAGTTAGTTTATTAAGTCTTGAAAAGTTTGATGCATTTAATGCTAAAATAGAAAAAGAAGAAGAAAAAGTGATTCCTGGTGCATTTGGTGAGAATCTCTTAGTAGAGGGAATTCCTTTTGCTTCATTACCAATCGGTACAGAATTCATTTGTAATGATGTTGTACTTCGATTAACTCAGGTAGGAAAAGAATGTCATAGTCATTGTGAAATCTATCATAGAGTTGGTGAATGTATCATGCCTAAACAAGGTGTATTCACTGAAGTTGTAAAAGGTGGTACGATTAAAGTAGGCGATATGATGTCGATTCTTCGCAACGGATACCGTGCTGCGGTAATTACCTTAAGTGATAGTGGATTTTATGAGGGTAAGAAAGATATTAGTGGTAACGTACTTGAGAATGAGTTAAAAAATCAAGGATATGAAATAACAAATAAAATTATACTTCCGGATGATAAGGAACGTTTGAAGGCGGAATACATAAGAATATGTGATGAGAATCAAGCGGATATTATCTTTACTACGGGAGGAACAGGCTTATCCCCACGTGATCAAACACCTGAGGCAACACTTGAGATAGCAGAACGCAATGTTCCAGGAATTGCAGAAGCAATTCGAGCAAACTCAATGAAGATTACAAATAGAGCTATGCTCAGCCGTGGTGTTGCGGTAACTAGAGGTAAAACTCTAATCATTAATTTACCAGGAAGTCCAAAAGCAGTCAAAGAATGTTTAGATTTTATTTTACCTGAAATCTGGCATGCACTTAGCATACTTTTAGAGAAAGAAAGTAACTGTGCTGGTATAAAAAGAAATTAGAATTGAAAAATAAACACGAATCGTGTATAATCTTAGCATTATGTTAAATTTTTATGTACAGTAAAGGAAGAGAGGAATAGTTCCATGCAATTATTAAAAGATAGAATAATGCAGGATGGTAATATAAAACCAGGCAATGTGTTGAAAGTAGATAGCTTTTTAAATCACCAAATGGATATTACCTTATTAAATGAAATAGGAAAAGAATTTAAAAGGATTTTTTCCGATTTAAAAATTACAAAAATTTTAACCATTGAGGCATCTGGTATTGGTATCGCATGTATTGCGGCTCAATATTTTGATGTACCTGTTGTGTTTGCTAAAAAAACACAGAGTATCAACATTGATGGAGATGTATATTCTACTAAAATAGAATCTTTTACACATAAAAAGACATACGATGTTATCGTTTCAAAGCGTTTTTTAAATAAAGATGATAGAGTATTAATCATTGATGATTTCTTAGCAAATGGTTGTGCTATGGTAGGTTTAATCGATTTAGTAATCAGCGCTGGAGCATCCGTTGAAGGTATTGGAATTGTAATTGAAAAAGGATTCCAAACTGGCGGAGAGATTATACGTGAAATGGGTCTTCGTTTAGAATCCCTCGCAATCATTGATAGCATGGATGCTGAAAAAGGCACTGTTGAATTTCGTGAATAATTAATAGTTATTTATATATAAAGGTAAACTTTAAACCGGAATATAGAAAACAAAATGTATTGTTTTCTTTCGGAGAAAGTTTACCTTTTTTATATTTCTAAAAACTCTATGAAATATAGGTAGGGGTATTTCAAATATAATTATATAATGCTATAATAAGAAGAAACTGCGGAGGAATAATGGAGGAGATTCTTTTTTTAAAACCTGTGTTTAAAGAAATGATTTGGGGGGGCAACCGTCTTAGAACGGATTTTAATTATTCTATCAACGGTGAGCATATTGGGGAATGCTGGGCTGTTAGTGCTCATAAAAATGGCGACTGTGAGGGGGTTACAGGCAAATATGTGGGCAAGCGTTTGAGTGAGCTATGGTTAGAACAAAGAGAATTATTTGGAAATATTTCAGGGGATGTATTTCCATTATTAATAAAAATCATTGATGCAAAAGATGATTTAAGTATTCAAGTTCATCCAGACGATCATTATGCGGCTGAATATGAAAATGGAGCATTAGGCAAAACAGAATGCTGGTACATTCTAGATTGTAGTGAAGATGCAAACATCGTTATTGGACATCATGCAAAGAGCAAAGAAGAATTAAAAAGCATGATAAACAACAATGCTTGGGAAGATTTGATACGAATATTACCAATTAAAAAAGGAGACTTTTTTCAAATTGAACCTGGGACAGTTCATGCGATAAAAGCAGGAACTTTAGTTTTAGAAACTCAGCAAAATAGTGATATCACATATCGACTACATGATTATAATCGTCTTCAGGATGGAAAGCCAAGAGAGTTACATTTGGATAAGAGTATCGATGTAATTGGGTGCCCACACAACGATGCCATAGCGAACAAAAAAGAAACCAGTTATGAAAACGCTACGGTAGAAGAATTAATTCAATGTAAGTACTATACTGTAGATAAAGTGCAAATTCATGGTAGTCAAAAATTTGTACAAGATCACCCTTTTTTAAACTTAAGTGTATTAGAAGGGAATGGAAGTATTGATACCATAGCGATAAAGAAGGGAGACCACTTTATTATACCAGCAGGATATGGGGAGTATACATTGGAAGGGATGATGATGTTAATTACATCCCATGTATAAAAAGATAAAAAGGTAGTATTTAAACTTGTAATTGCAATGAAATTGGAGGAAAGATGAAAGCTGCCGGTAGGTAGCATGGAGGTTTAAGATGGGTAATTTATTTAATTTGGAAAATGGTTTCTTTTCTTTTATGGGGAAAGTATGGGATATGATTTTATTAAGCATTTTGTGGGTGGTTTTGTGTATTCCAATTGTAACCATTGGTCCAGCGACAACAGCTTTATATTACACGGTTGTAAAGGTAATTCGTAGAGAACGTGGATACGTATTTCGTGAATTCTTTCATTCCTTTAAGGATAATTTTAAATTAGGTCTTATAACTTCAGTTATTTATGTAGTTTTGGCTTATATTTTATATGTTGACTATATCTACGCAAATAGTTTAAAAGCAACAAATCCAAATCAAGCATATTTATTTTTTGCAGGGTTTAATGCAATTACTTTAGTAGCAATCGCAGTTCTTGCATATATATTCCCTGTCCTTTCAAGATTTACTTTAAATTTAAAAGGATTATTTAAAACGACGTTCTTAATGGCCATGAAGCATATATTTACAACAATAGCATTAATTGTAATCATCGGTGCTTCTGGACTCGTTTTATCAATTGTTATACCAGCGATATTATTTATGCCTTCGTTATGTTGTCTTTTATGCTCCTTCTTGATTGAACGAGTATTTAAGAAATATATGCCTGTACCAGATCAAACACCAGAGGAATCCGGTAAGGATCAATGGTATTTGGAGTAGTAAAAATAGAATAAAAAGAAGAGGTTCGTATGAGTGAAGATGTCTTGTATCAATTAATGAACTGGCCAGAGATTGAGACGATTGTTTATTCAGAACATGACAATCCTCATCAATTACTAGGAGCTCATAAAGTAGAAGCAGGAATTCTTGTGACTGCGTTTCTACCAAATGCAAAAGAAGTAATATTAAAGTTTAAAGGTACGAATCGTGAATATCCAATGATTTTGGAAGAAGAGAATGGTTTTTATGCAGTGCTTTTACACATGAAAAAGATACAAGCATACACTCTTAAGATAACGTGGAATAACGGGACGATAGAGGAAATAAAAGATCCATATTCTTACGAGCCTCTGATAAAAGCAGAAGATACTATGAGATTTCGCCAAGGGATTCATTATAATATATATGAATTACTTGGCGCTCATATTCAGACGATAAAGGGCGTGACGGGCACTTATTTTGCAGTTTGGGCACCAAATGCAGTAAGAGTTAGCGTTGTCGGGGACTTTAATGCATGGGATGGGAGAAGGCATCCGATGCGAAGATTGCCTGATTGTGGTATCTTTGAACTTTTTCTACCAGGAGTATTACAAGGCTCGATTTATAAGTATGAAATAAAAGCAAAAGGTGGTCTAACTTTTTTAAAGTCTGATCCTTATGCCAATTATACAGAAATACGTCCAGCAAATGCATCCATTGTATTTGATCTTGATCAATATCAATGGAATGATATTGATTGGATGAAAGAAAGAAAACAAAAGAAGACGAGAGAACTTCCTATGTCTATTTATGAAGTTCATTTAGGATCATTTAAAAAGCCACAAGAGAAAAATGGTTCTTTTTTTAATTACCGCGATCTTGCAGGAATGCTATGCGAGTACGTAAAAGAAATGGGATATACCCATATTGAAATCATGCCAATTATGGAACACCCTTTGGATGAGTCTTGGGGATACCAAGTTACTGGATATTATGCAGCTACATCACGTTACGGGACGCCAGAAGATTTTATGTATTTCGTAGATTATATGCATCAACAAGGTATCGGGGTAATCCTTGATTGGGTGCCGGCTCATTTCCCAAGAGATAATCATGGACTGTCTAATTTTGATGGTACATGTTTATACGAGCATAAAGATCCAAAGCAAGGTTTTCATCCACATTGGGGAACATTAATCTATAATTATGGAAGAGCGGAAGTTTCAAACTTTCTAATTGCCAATGCACTATTTTGGATTGAAAAATATCATATAGACGGGATAAGGATCGATGCGGTTGCCTCCATGCTATATCTTGACTATGGTAAATTAGATGGAGAATGGATAGCAAATAAGTATGGTGGAAATGAGAATTTAGAGGCCGTAGAAGTTATAAAACATTTAAACTCCATTGTTAAAAAAAGAAAAGATGGCGTTATAATGATAGCTGAAGATTCGACTACTTGGCCTTTGGTAACAGGTTCGCTAAAAGAGGGTGGACTTGGTTTTGATTATAAATGGAATATGGGCTGGATGAATGATTTTACTTATTATATGAAACAAGATCCATTGTTTCGCAAAGGATGTCATGAAGCATTAACCTTCAGTATGGAATATGCTTATCGTGAAAATTTCATTCTAGTATTATCTCATGATGAGGTAGTACATGAGAAAAAATCAATGATTCTAAAGATGCCGGGTGAAATGCAAGATAAATTTGCTAATTTACGTGTTGCATATGGATTTATGACTGCACATCCAGGAAAAAAATTACTTTTTATGGGTCAGGAATTTGCACAATTTTCAGAATGGAATGAAGAGAAGAGTCTTGATTTTTCTTTGTTAAATGAAACTTTAAATTCTCAAATGAAAGAATACGTAAAGGATCTTAACCATTTATATAGAAATCATAAAGCTCTATACCAAATGGACTATAGTGAAAAAGGTTTTGAGTGGGTAAGTCGTTTCGATGCAGATCATAGCATTATAAGTTTTATGAGAATTGGGAAGAGGAAAGAGGAACAGTTATTTGTTATTTGCAATTTTACACCAGTAGTATATGAAAGCTACAAAGTTGCGGTACCAAGACCTGGGAAATATAAAGAAATATTTAATAGTGATGCTATAAAATATGGCGGCTTTGGACATGTAAATCCAAGAGTAAAAACTACAAAAAAGATGCCTACTAGTGAGGGAAAGTATTCTATTACAATGACAATACCGCCACTTGGGATAGCTATATTTATGCTACATAGCGAGAATAGCAATGTAAGGAGTATAGATAATTAATGTCACTTATAACGTATGATAGCCCATAATTTAAATAAATGTCACTTATAACGTATGAAAGTTCATAATTTAAAAAAATGTCACTTATGACGTATAAAAGTTCATAATTTTAATAAAATGTCACTTATAACGTATGAAACTTCATAAATAAAAAGGCAAAAACAAGGGTAAAAAAGCAATAAAATTATAAACTAAAAATTGATATTTAAATAAATATAAAAAGGAGAGATGCTTACTATATGAAAGAACTCATTTTTTTACAAGCAGTTGATATTGAACAAAAGATGTCAGAACTTGATAAGCTATGGGATAAATTTTGGCCAGCAGCACAAAGTTTTTTAATTAAATTAGCGGTTTCAATTATTGTGTTTATCATAAGTAAAAAATTATTGAAACTTTTTTTAAACTTAACAAGAAAAGGACTTGAACGAGCCAAGTTTGATTTAGGAGTAGCTCATTTTATAACTTCTGTGTTACAAGTATTAGCATACATTTTAATAATTACTATGATTGCAGATATACTTGGGCTACCAACAACATCTTTTGTTGCAATTCTTGGATCTGCTGGTTTAGCAATTGGCTTAGCTTTACAAGGGAGTCTTAGTAACTTTGCAGGTGGTGTATTACTATTAGTACTAAAGCCATTTCGAGTAGGCGATTATATTATTGTAGGAGTATTAGAAGGTACTGTTACAGCAGTTGATATCTTTTATACAAAAATTATTACTTCAGATAATAGACTAGTAGTGTTACCAAATGGTTCATTATCAAATAGTAATATTACCAATGTAACGAATGAACCAAATCGAAGACTGGATTTAATAATACCCATTGGCTATGATGATGATATAAGAACTGTAAAAGATGAATTAAATAATATCATATTAAGACATGAGTTAATCTTAAAGGAAAAGAACATGGATATTTTTGTGAATGCATTTGGTGATGATGCAGTAGAAATAGCGATTCGTGTGTGGGTGGCAAAGGAGAATTATTTAACTGTAAAATCTGAGCTGTTAGAAACCATTAAGTACATGTTTGATGAGAAGGGATTTTCTATACCATATCGTAAAATGGATATTGTTATAACAAATAATAAGGAATCCTAGTTTTCATAACAATACAGATGTTTTGGCAAAATTAACTAATATTTCGTTTTAGCTATTAATATTTTGTGCAATATAGAAAAAGTTATAATTTTAAAAAAAAATACTTTTCAAGATGAAAAAATAATGGTATTTTATATCTTAAGAAGTTTATCAGAGCGAGGGTGTTCTCAATTTTTGAGGGCACCTTTTTTTAAAATTATTTTTAGTATTCATATCAAGCTAAAGTTGTAATTTGAGCATAAATATGTTTTAATGATATCGGAATATTTAAGAATAATTATTTAATGATAGACTAATAAGTTTACACTAAACCTTATTTTATACAATGTTTGCGATGAAAGTGGAGGAAAATTATATGGCTGAGAAATTAATGGACATTTTTGGAATGGATGTTTTTGACGAAAGTACCATGGCAGAACGTTTGCCGAAAAAAACATTTGCGGCGTTAAAAAAGACGATCGAAAATGGAGAGGACCTTGACCCTCATGTTGCTGAAGTAGTTGCAAATGCGATGAAGGATTGGGCAATTGAGAGAGGTGCAACACATTATACACATTGGTTTCAGCCAATGACAGGAATTACTGCTGAAAAACATGACTCCTTTATTACACCTATCGCTGGTGGAAAGATATTAATGGAGTTTTCAGGTAAAGAACTTATAAAAGGTGAGCCAGACGCTTCTTCCTTCCCAAGTGGTGGCTTAAGAGCAACTTTTGAAGCAAGAGGATATACGGCTTGGGATTGTACTTCTCCAGCATTTTTAAAAGAGGATGCAGCAGGAGTTACACTTTGTATTCCAACAGCATTTTGTTCTTATACAGGGGAAGCATTAGATAAGAAAACACCATTACTTCGTTCCATGGAAGCAATTAATACTCAAGCACTTCGTATTTTAAAATTATTCGGACATAATGATGTAACAAGTGTATCTTGTTCCGTAGGTGTTGAGCAAGAGTACTTCCTAATTGATAGAGAGAAATACCTACAAAGAGAAGATTTAGTGTTTACTGGACGTACGTTATTTGGTGCTATGCCTCCAAAAGGCCAAGAACTTGACGATCATTATTTTGGTTCCATTAGAGAAAGAGTTGCAGCTTTCATGAAGGAATTAAACATTGAACTTTGGAAATTAGGTATTTTAGCAAAAACTCAGCATAATGAAGTTGCTCCAGCGCAACATGAAATCGCACCAATTTTTACTACTGCCAATATCGCAACAGACCATAATCAGTTGATTATGGATACTATGAAGAAAATTGCAATACGCCAGGGATTAACTTGTTTAGTACATGAAAAACCTTTTGAAGGTGTAAATGGTTCTGGTAAACATGATAACTGGTCACTTGTAACTAACACAGGTAAGAATTTACTTGACCCAGGTAAAACACCTCATGAAAATATTCAATTTTTACTATTCTTATCTGCTATTTTAAAAGCAGTGGATGATCATGCTGATTTATTAAGACTTTCCGCTTCCAATCCTGGTAATGATCATAGACTTGGTGCAAATGAGGCACCACCAGCGATTATCTCTGTTTTCTTAGGAGAACAGTTAGCAGATGTTTTAGCTCAGTTAATTGAGACTGGTGAAGCAACTAGATCAAAACAAGGTGGAAGACTAAGAACTGGAGTTCATACACTTCCAGAACTTAAAAAAGACGCTACAGATAGAAACCGTACATCACCATTTGCCTTTACTGGTAACAAGTTTGAATTTAGAATGGTTGGTTCCTCCATGTCAGTTGCTGGACCAAACACAATTTTAAATACAATTGTAGCTGATGTTTTAAGTGACATGGCTGATGAATTAGAAAAAGCAGAAGATTTTGATTTAGCTGTTCATGATTTAATTAAAAAGACAGTAACAGACCATCAAAGAATCGTATTTAATGGCAATGGTTATTCTGATTTATGGGTAGAAGAGGCAGAAAGACGTGGATTACCAAATATTAAATGTATGGTAGAAGCAGTACCTGCATATACAACAGATAAAGCAATCACTTTATTTGAAAAACATAAAGTTTTATCAAGTGTTGAATTAAAAGCTCGTGCAGAAATTGAATATGAAGCTTATTCAAAAGCAATTAACATTGAGGCTAAGACAATGATTGAGATGGCTTCAAGAAAATTTATACCAGCAGTTATTAAGTATACGACTACACTTGCAAATAGCATTAATGCAATTAAAGCAGCTGTTCCAAGTGCAGATGTTAGCGTACAAGAAAAATTGTTAATTGACGTTTCTGCTTTATTAGTAGAAGCTCAAAAAGCTTTATCTAAATTAATTGATTTAGTTGAGGAAGCAGTAGAAAAAGAAGAAGGCGCAGAGCAAGCACTTTTCTTTAAGAGCAATGTATTCCCTGCTATGAGTGAATTAAGAGCACCGATTGATAAGTTAGAAACACTTGTTGATAAGGATGTATGGCCAGTTCCAACTTACGGCGATTTATTATTTGAAGTTTAATTTTAGCTATCATTCACAATATAAGTTTATAATTTAAAACCATAATATAAGTTTATAATCTAAAACCATAATATAGTTGCAAGAAGAGTGTTATAAAATGTATGAACGCATTTATAACACTCTTTTTCTCGTTAGAATTTAAAACCAAAGGACCTACAAAGACAGGGGAATTGTTGAAAGATATATTGTAAGTATTTGTTGTAATATGTAAGAATATGGTATAGAATGGGTGATAAGGAGAAAACGGATATTTATAAAGGGAAGAGAGGTTACTATGGGAAAGCATCTATTTGGTGAAGGAAAGAAACAGGGGAAAACTATTGTACGTGAGAAAATATTAAATTGGGATTTTACGGGACCAGTTAGTACAGGGAATGAAAACATTGACGAAAAAATATACACAAATTTAAAGGGGTACTTCACAGAGTTTCATCACGATTTTGAGAACGTAAGAACGGTTTCTAGTCAATTAGAGGGGGTTGCAGATGAAATCCGTGATATTTCTTTTAATGTTAGAAATGCTACAGAGTATATTGCTAAAGGGGCAGAAAACCAGACAGAAGATGTAGAGCAATGCTTAAAATTTGCAGATGAACTTGCAACACAGATTGATCATATGGATCGTCAATTCATAGATTTAAAAACAACATCAGAGGAAATGAGCGATGTGAATATACGTGGAAAAAGAACCATTGAACATCTTTCTTTGCAACAAAAAGAAAATAAGCAAGCATTAAGTGATATTACACAAGAAATCTATGTTTTAGTTGAAAAATCAAAGAAAATTAATGATATCACAGAAGTTTTATATCGCATTGCGGCACAAACAAATCTACTAGCACTAAATGCAGCGATTGAAGCCGCTAGAGCAGGAGATGCGGGAAAAGGATTTGTAGTGGTTGCAGATGAGGTTAGAAAACTTTCTGAAGAAAGTAGAATCGCTAGTCAAAATATCAATGATTCTGTGGAAGATATTACGATTGAATTAGGAAAACTTAAAGAGAGCATTGATAAATCAGAAAGTACCTTTGATGCCCAAGAAGAAGCTGTGAATACCGTTGTAAAATCTTTTGAAGATATCAATTATTTTATTAATAATTTTATTAAGAGTCAGAATGAATTTAGTTTACAAGTTGAGTCTCTTGATGAAGGAAAGCGAAGATTGGTTGATTCCATAGGGGATATTGCAGCAGTTATAGAGGAATCCACTGCAACTACGCAAGAGGTAGCCTCTTTAACTATGAGTCAAAGTAGCGTAGTAGAATTGATTGTTAAAATGTCAAATGATCTATTTGATAAAGTGAGTTCCATCGAGAAAAATTTCACTAAAGTGAAAGTTGATGTAGAAGAAAAGGTGAAAAATAAAATTGCAATTATTTTTGACATAGAAGATCCATTCTGGCTTCCTACCATTGCAGAAACAAAAAAAGCAGCAAAAGCACTAAATTTCGATGTTGAATTTTTTGCACCAAAAACTCGAAATGAGGGCGCAAGAGAAATGAGTGATATTTTAGATACTATTTTAAGAAGTAGCTTTGATGCAATTGTTGTAAGTCCCATTGATGACAAGGCGGTTATTGAGCGTTTAAAGGCTGCAAGTAATAAGGGAATAAAGATTATATTTATTAATTCACTCCTTCAAGGAATTTCTTATGAGGCTTTGATTGAAACCAATGGAATACAACTAGGAACACATGCAGCAAACGTAGCAAAAAAATTATTAGGAAATCAAGGAGAAGTTGTCGTAGGTTTATGGTCAGATGCTAAAATAACATCAATTGAGCAAAGAGCAGAAGGATTTATAAATGAATTGAATGAAAATTCAGGTGTTAAAGTAAATATCTCTAGTGTTGTTGGTGAACCTAGTGATAGAGAGGCAGAAGAATTAATTGGTGCAATGTTAGTGAAATATCCGAAGACAAAGCTTGTGTTTGCAACGAATGTTGGATGGGGATTAGCATATGCAAAATATTTCAGTAAACATAAGAGCGATATAAAGGTTTTAACTGTAGATTATACGAAAAACATCAAAGATAATATTGTAAAAGGATATATTCATAGCGCAATTGCTCAACGAGCTTTTGCCTGGGGAACGATGGCACTTGAATTTCTTAGTGATGTTTTTGAAGGAAAGCAGGTACAAAAATATACAGATACAGGTACCTATGAAGTAAATAAAGTAAATATTAACATATACGAAAACAGAATCTAATATATTTAATAAAATTTTATAACAAACTTAAATGGTACATGATAATCTTATGAATACCGTGCTACTAAATTAAAATTATCAATAAGGATTCCAGGAATGTATTATAAAAATCTTTCATAAGATTTTACAATATATTTCTATGGAATCCTTTACTACGTAAAAAGTACTTGCAAAAAGATTATTTTTCTGTAAAATATAGATAGTTAGAATATACTGGGTTTGTATGCGAAAGTATAAATGAATTAAAAGATGCTAGATAGTTAGCATGTGAGGGTTATTTTATCAATAAGAGTGAACAATTTAGGTAACCCGCGTAAGAAAGGCTAGGTATAAAAATGATTCAAGCAAGTAATGTAACACTTAGATTAGGGAAACGTGCTCTATTCGAAGATGTGAATATTAAGTTTACTGAGGGAAACTGTTATGGATTAATTGGTGCCAATGGAGCAGGTAAATCTACATTCTTAAAGATATTATCTGGACAAATTGAACCAAGCAAGGGAGATATTATTATTACTCCAGGTCAGAGATTATCCTTCTTACAACAGGACCACTTTAAATATGATGCGTATGATGTTTTAAATACCGTAATTATGGGAAATCAAAGACTTTACGATATAATGAAAGAAAAAGATGCCATCTATGCAAAAGAAGATTTCACAGAAGAAGATGGTATTAAAGCAAGCGAACTTGAAGCAGAGTTTGCAAATTTAAATGGTTGGGAAGCAGAATCAGATGCTGCAACCTTATTAAATGGTCTTGGAATTGAAACAGAATTACATTATAAACAAATGAGTGAACTTAACGGTGCTCAAAAGGTGAAAGTATTATTAGCGCAAGCATTGTTTGGTAATCCAGATATCTTATTACTAGATGAGCCTACAAACCACTTGGATTTAGAGGCAATTCGTTGGTTAGAAGAGTTCTTAATTAACTTTGATAATACAGTAATCGTTGTATCTCATGACCGTTATTTCTTAAATAAAGTCTGTACACACATTGCTGATATTGATTATGCAAAAATTCAATTATATGCTGGTAACTATGACTTCTGGTATGAATCCAGCCAGTTAATGGTTAAGCAGATGAAAGAAGCAAACAAGAAGAAAGAAGAAAAAATTAAGGAATTACAAGAATTTATTCAACGTTTCTCTGCAAATGCTTCAAAATCTAAGCAAGCTACTTCAAGAAAGCGTGCATTAGAAAAAATTGAACTTGACGAAATTCGTCCTTCTAGTAGAAAGTATCCTTACATTGACTTTAGACCAAATCGTGAAATTGGAAATGAAGTATTAACAGTTACGAATCTTTCAAAGACAATTGATGGTGTTAAGGTACTTGATAATATTTCATTTATCATTAATCGTGAAGATAAGGTTGCTTTCGTTGGACCAAATACATTAGCTACAACTACATTATTTAAGATTTTAGCTGGTGAGATGGAACCAGACGAAGGAGAATATAAATGGGGAATTACCACTTCTCAGGCATATTTCCCTAAGGATAATACAAAGGACTTCTCCGGTGATGAAATTATTGTTGATTGGTTAATGCCATTCTCTCCTGAAAAAGATGTTACGTATGTACGTGGTTTCTTAGGAAGAATGCTATTTGCTGGTGAAGAAGGCGTTAAGCAAGTAAAAGTTTTATCTGGTGGAGAGCGTGTTCGTGTTATGCTTTCTAAGATGATGATTATGGGTGCAAACGTACTTATTATGGATGAGCCTACAAACCATTTAGATATGGAATCCATTACAGCTCTTAATAATGGTATGATTAAGTTCCCAGGGGTTGCTTTATTTACTTCTCAAGATCATCAGTTTATTCAAACAATTGCAAATCGTATTATGGAAATTACACCAAACGGTTTAATTGATAAAATTTCAACTTATGATGAATACCTTGATAGTGATGAAATGGCTCGTAAGAGACAGGTTGTTAACGTAGATACAGAAGAATTGTAGAATAATAAACACTACAACCTAGATACAGAAGAAGTGTAGAAGATTAAACAATGTAACGTAGATATAGAAGAAGTGTAGTTTACTAAACAATACTTTAGAATTAAGCAATACTTTAGAATTATAAAGGACTACTTCAGAATAGATATTTCAAGTATGGAACTCTATTTTGTGGTAGTCCTATTCTAATTGACTTATTTCTTTGATAAAATTAAAATAGAGCTTAATAGCATTAATAATTGTATCAATAATACGATTCTCGCATTCTTAAAGAAGGTTAAAATGGGTGTAAAATGCAAGTTTTTAGTGAAAACCATGCTAATCATGTAATTCCACTCGGTGTCAGCAAACAAGGTGACCTTGTTTATTTTGCTGTCTCTGTTCCTAATGCGAAAGAATGCAAATTATTATTGTACAAGGATGGTTGTAAGACCCCTAAGAAAACGATGCTTTTAGCAAAAGAAAATCGTATTGGAAGTGTTTTTACAACACAGATTCCATGGAATGAATTTCATTATGACAGTTATTGTTATGAAGCAATGGGGAAGGAGTTTATCGATCCCTATGCAAAGCGAATTGTTGGAAGAGATGTCTATGGAAAAGCATTATCACCAGAAGAAAAAGAGTTAGTAAAAGGAGCTTTTGATTTTGATGAGTTTAATTGGGAAGGAGATATAAAACCCGAAATATCGTATTCTGATTTAATTCTTTATAAATTACATGTACGGGGTTTTACTATGGATGTAAGCTCTAAAGTAAAACATCGAGGTACATATTTAGGTCTAATCGAAAAAATTCCTTATCTGAAAGAACTAGGTGTTAATGGGCTTTTACTGATGCCAAGTGTCGAGTTTCCAGAAGTGATAGAGTCAAATTATAATACTCCAAGTTATTTTGAAAAATCAAGTTATATCAGTTATAATCAAGCACTTGGTTATAACCAGCAAGAAGATTTTACTAAAATAAATTATTGGGGCTATATGAATGAGCACCGATACCAGTACTTTGCTCCAAAAGCAACTTATGCATTTCATAATACCGATGCCAATATTGAATTTAAAACAATGGTAAGAGAACTTCATAAACACGGAATTGAAGTACACATGGAAATGCATTTTGTAAAAGGAACCACTTATCAATTAATACAAGATTGCCTTAGGTTTTGGGCAATGGAATATCACATCGATGGATTTCGTTTTACAAATGAAATAGGAATAGAACTATCAATAGCAAGTGACCCGTATCTTGCAAGAACTAAACTAATCAGTCATTCTTTTACGACTGATATGATATATGAGAAGGAAATAGCTCCTGAGTATAAAGTGTTGGCTGATTATAATGACCGCTTTTTAGTTGATATCAGAAGATTTCTAAAAGGAGATGAAGATCAATTAGCTACATTTGCGGAGCACTTTCGTTGTAGTCATGAGAAAAAGGGATGTATTCATTATGTAACTGAGCACAATGGATTTACCCTGATGGACTTATATTCTTATGATGTAAAGCATAATGAAGACAGTGGTGAGAATAACAGGGATGGTACTGATTATAATTATAGTTGGAATTGTGGTGTGGAAGGCCAGACAAGAAAGAAAAAGATTATTGATCTTCGGACTCGTATGCGAAAGAATGCGTTAGTTGTTTTAATTCTATCCCAAGGTACGCCTATGCTATATGCAGGTGATGAATTTGGAAATTCTCAAAAAGGGAATAATAATGCTTATTGTATAGATAATTCCACATCTTGGTTAAATTGGAAAGATAAAAGGAATAAGGATAGCTTATTTACTTTTACAAAAGAATTGATTTCTCTACGGAAAAGGCATAAGATACTGAGGAATGAAAAAGCATTTTTAGGAATGGATTATTTTGCTTGTGGATATCCAGATATATCCTTTCATGGAGTAAAGGCATGGAGGCCAGAGTACTTTAACTATAGTAGAACATTGGGTATCTTTCTTTATGGAAAATATGCTAAGCTAGATGAGGATACAGTGGATGATTCTTTTTATTTTGCGTTTAATATGCATTGGGAAGAGCATCGATTTGATTTGCCAGATTTGCCAAGAGGATTTGAGTGGAAACTTTTATTAGCTACGGATAAGAGCAAAGAAATGGATTTTTTGAATGAGGAAGAGCAAATGACTTCAAAAGAGAGGCAAGAAGTAGCTAAATCAAATGAAGGAATAGCCCAAAAAGTGAAAATTCCAAAAGTAAGAAATTTGGTTCAAAAACAGTATATTGATTTAAGTCCGAGGTCTATTGCTGTTTTTATAAGTCAAAAAAAACTTTCTGATTAAAAATGTATCTAAAAATCCAAAAATTTATAGTCATTAAAGGGCATAGTTAATAAGGTTATTGGTGGAAAAACAGTAGTCAAAAATAAAATATAAACCATAAAAATAAAACATAAGTATAAGACATTATGTTTTAATAGAATCCTATTTAGAATTATATAAAAAAGGAGTATAAGATGAATTCATTTACGCTAAAGTTAATTGCTTGTATCGCAATGTTAATTGATCATGCAACAGCTATATTTGTTAGAGATTGGCCAATATATTTGATTGGTAGAGGAATTGGTAGAATAGCGTTTCCAATATTTTGTTTTTTAATAGTAGAGGGTTACTTTCATACAAGCAATGTTAAGAAATATTTATTGCGTTTGGGAATTTTTGCTTTAATATCAGAGATACCTTTTGATTATGCATTGTGGGATGCGGCATTTATGAAAACTTTTTATAGTTATCAAAACGTATTTTTCACATTATTCCTAGGATTATTAACTATTACGATTTATGATTACATTTCAAAAAAATATAAAGGTCAATTTTGGATATTAAATTTCTTTGCTGTAATCACAATTGTAATAGGAGGAGCACTTTCTGTATTAATAAAATCTGATTATGATGTTAGAGGAATTCTAATGATTTTAGTGTTCTATATATTCCACTGGAATAAGAAAGCAATGGCAATTGCTTATATTTTACTGATTGGATTTTTATTTGGTGGTTTATCGATACTTACTATATTTGCTTTACCATTTATATGGTTTTATAATGGCGAAAGAGGTCCAAAAGTAAAATATGCATTCTATGCTTTTTATCCAGTACATTTACTAGTATTAGGATTCATAGCGAGATATTTCGTATAACTTCTCGTGACTTTATAAAAAACAGGGGTAAGGCTTAAGAATTAGGCCATATTTAATTTAAAGTTTTATATTTTGAATTAAATAGTATATGGAGGGATAAGATGATAGCACTTCACATAGCGGATATTAAGGACTTTATGGCAAAGCTCCTATTACAGAATGTATTTGATAATTTCTTACTTGCAGAGTTAGAGATTCATACATTTACAAAATTTCAGATTCAGGGCCGCTTAAATAAAAGTTATTTTTCAAGTGATGAGCTTGAGCAAATACAAGATAGAAGCTTAGTTAAATGGAGTAAGGTTCGACCATTTGCTTTTCAAATTGTGAAAGGAAATAAAACTCCAAGTTCATTTCATATCGTATTGCAGTTATCAGAAGAGAATGTGAAAAAGCTTATTCAAAGTACAGGAATACCGATGAATTTTAGTGACGTAACAGGACTTTATATGCATATGAAATATGATAATGGCTCCCTTGATATAATCACGGGTACAGGAGTCAAGATATTTACAATGGATAAAACACTTGATAAAGAGTGGGATGAAATGACAAAGAAATTTTTAAAACATCATGGAATACTTTTCGAAGAATAAAATAGTCCTTCCTTTGGATAATATAAGTATCATATGATTCATAGATAATATAAAATTGTATAATATTTCATTAACGTTATTAGCACTCATTCGTAATGAGTGCTAATTTTTGCTTGACAATTTATTTTGGTCGTATTATAGTAATATACAGATTGAAAAACGTAAAAAAGAAGTTTTCAAAGTCATATACAAATAGTATTAGAAATGTATCGTATTTAAAACAAGCTATGAAATGAAAAGGAGTGGTTAGCATGAGTATGGAACGAGGAAGTTTATCCATTAATTCTGAAAATATTTTCCCAATTATTAAAAAATGGTTATATTCTGATCATGATATTTTTTTCCGTGAGTTAATCTCTAATGGTTGTGATGCAATCACAAAGTTAAAAAAACTTGATATGATGGGTGACTATTCTATCCCAGAAGACAATGAATTTAAAATTCAAGTCATTGCAAATCCAGAAAAGAAAACCTTAACATTTATTGATAATGGTATTGGCATGACTGCTGAGGAAGTGAAAGAGTATATCAATCAGATCGCTTTTTCTGGTGCTCAGGACTTCTTAAATAAATATAAAGATAAAACAAATGAAGATCAAATCATTGGTCACTTCGGTTTAGGTTTCTATTCCGCATTCATGGTTGCTGGAAAGGTTACAATCGATTCTTTATCATATAAAGATGGTGCAAAAGCGGTTCATTGGGAATCTGAAGAAGGTACTGAGTTTGAAATGTCCGAAAGTGATAGAACAGAACGTGGTACTGAGATTACTCTTTATTTAAATGAAGATAGCTATGAATTCTCTAATGAATATCGTGCAAAGGAAGTTATTGAAAAATACTGTTCCTTTATGCCAGTTCCAATTTTCTTTACTAACGCAAATGCGCCAGTAGAAGAAGAAAAAGAGGAAGAAATCGTTGATGATAAAAATGAAGATGTAATCGATGCAGAAGTTGCAGAAGATGGTACTGCAACAGAAGCTAAGGCTGAAAAGAAGGGTCCAAAGCCATTAAATGATCCTAATCCACTATGGGCAAAACATCCAAATGAATGTAGCGAGGAAGAATATAAGGAATTCTATCGTAAAGTATTCCATGATTTTAAAGAGCCTTTATTCTGGATCCATTTAAATATGGATTATCCATTTAACTTAAAAGGTATTTTATACTTCCCTAAGATTAATACAGAATATGATAGTATTGAGGGAACAATTAAATTATATAACAATCAAGTATTTATCGCAGATAACATCAAAGAAGTTATCCCTGAATTCTTAATGTTATTAAAAGGTGTTATTGATTGTCCTGATTTACCACTTAATGTTTCAAGAAGTGCGTTACAAAATGATGGTTTCGTAAAGAAAATCTCTGATTATATTACGAAAAAAGTTGCGGACAAGCTTTCTGGAATGTTTAAAGTAGAACGTGAAAATTACGAAAAATTCTGGGATGATATTAGCCCATTCATTAAATTTGGTTGCTTAAAAGATGAAAAATTCCGTGAGAAGATGAAAGATTTCATTATCTTTAAGAATTTAGAAAAGAAATTCGTTACTCTTCCTGAATACTTAGAAGCAGCGAAAGGTGATAAAGATTCCACAGAGGAATCAAAAGCAGCAGAAGTAGAAGAAGCTAAGAGTGATGAATCTGCAGACAAAACAGATGCTGAAGAAAGAAAAGATGTTGTATATTATGTAACAAATGAGCAACAACAAAGTCAATATATCAATATGTTTAAGGAAGCTAACATTGATGCTGTATACTTAACACACAATATTGATCAGCCATTTATTACTCAGTTAGAACAGGATAATCCAAAAGTTCGCTTCCAAAGAATCGATGCAGATATTACAGAAAGCTTTAAAGAAGAAACTTCTGAAAATGATGAAAAGGATTTAAAAGAAAAGACAGATAAATTAACTGAAATTTTCAAGAAAGCCTTAAATAAAGAAAAATTAGAAGTTAAGGTTGAAAAGCTTAAGAATCCAAAAGTTTCATCTATGATTACATTATCTGAAGAAAGCCGCAGAATGCAAGATATGATGAAGATGTACAATATGTATGGAATGGATCCATCCATGTTTGGAACTTCTGAAACACTTATTTTAAATGCAAACAATGCACTTGTAAAATACATTCTTGAAGATAATGATAATGAGAATGTTTCAATGATTTGTGAGCAATTATACGACTTAGCATTAATTAGCCATAAACCATTAGAACCAGAAGCAATGACTAAATTCATTGAACGTAGTAATGAAATTATGATGCTTTTAACAAAGTAATTCTATAAATGTAGGGCTGCCAAAAAGTGACCGAAATAGTTCATTTTTTGGTGGCTCTTTTTTTGTACAATAAACTGTTCTTTAATGCTATAGTTATGTTAAATCTGATATAAGCCTAATAAAATGAACCACTAGCTATGCTAGTGGTCCATTTTATTTACGTTATTCCTTATTCTTGTGATAATTTATAAGTACCTTCAAAGAGTCCTTTTGTAAAAGGATTTTCTCCAGACTCCGTAATTGTTAATTCATTCTCTTTCATAACAAAGTTAATGGTAAAACCAGAGTTGTCTTTAAATTTCGCTGTATTTCCCTGAATAGAAGCTATTCCAAAGTAATCAGTAGATTTTCCTTCATAATCAGCATCTAATGTAAATTCAAAAGAGTTTGGATCTCCTTGTGCTAAGGAAATGCTACCATTTTTCTTTCCATTTGCATCAAGGCGTTCAAAAATTCCATTCCAATCGCAAACTGCATCTACTGACGGATTATAAAGAGGGAAGTTAGAATAATCACTAATGGTTCCATCTTTATCATAGCAGAAGATTTCGCCGCTTACCTTATTAACGACTAATGCAGGTTCAATGGCTTGATCTTTTTCTTTTACTTGAAAAGAATAATAATGTTTATTATTAACAACTACATCATTGGATAATAAAGATGCAGAGTAAATGTTTAGGTCAAGTTTTGCCTCAACAAGAGATCTTGCCTCATCTTCCGTTAACATTGTGATTTCATCAATATTAGTAGAAGTATCCACTCCGGTTGGTTCAGGAGAAGGAGTTTGAGTTGGGGCTATCGTGGGAGTGATTGTGATACTTGGAGTTACTGTTACTGTGACTGCTTCAGTAGGTGTAGGTGTAACATCTACTTGCTTATCATTGTTTTTACATCCGGTTAGTAATAGAACACCAATTATCATACTTTGTAAAAGTGCTTTTTTAATAAGTGACTGTTTGTTTTTACTATTTTCGCGGAAATTTTTTATCTTTTTCATAATTACTCCAATCTGCGTGCGTGACACGCGTATAATAATGAGTTTGAAATGGTATTTTACAAAGGCCCATTATCTTTGAATTCTTGTGAAAAGTACAAACATTGAATCAGCTATGTAATATTCATACTATACGGGCTCAATGTTTAAAAATAAAGTATTATAAATTTTCACGATATAATTGTATCTTCTAGATAAGGCAGGTTTTGGGCAAAAGTCTTACAGGATTCTTACAAAAGTATGAATACATCTTTGAAAATCTATGACTTTTGTCATTATAAAAAGCTATCCTATGTCATTGTTCTAAATTTTGGAATTGTGATACCATAATATAAGAACGAATAGAGAAGAAATGGATAAAAAGGAAGCAGCTTGAATAAAAGCAGATTGAAAAGGAAGCGGGTTGAAAAGAAGTAAATCGTTTGGGGAGGATCATATGGAATTTGTAAGCGTTGAAAAGTTGACAAAATGCTATGGAGATTTTATAGCTGTTGATAATCTAAGCTTTTCTGTAATGAAGGGAGAGATATTTGGTTTACTTGGCCCAAATGGTGCTGGTAAAACTACCACATTAGGAGTAATCACTACATTACTATCAATAGAAAAAGGCAGTGTTAAAGTTGCAAACTACGATGTGAATACACAAAGGCAAGAAGCCAAGCAGTTTATGGGGATTGTACCACAAGATATTGCAATTTACATGCATTTAAATGCAATTGAAAATGTTAAGTTCTTTGCCTCTTTATATGGGCTTCGGGGAAAAGAGCTAGAAGAAGCTGCAAAAGAAGCACTTGATTTTGTTGGGTTGACAGGGCATATGAAGAAGAAACCAAAGCAGATGTCAGGTGGCATGCAAAGAAGATTAAACATTGCATGTGGAATAGCACATCATCCAAAATTAATTGTCATGGATGAGCCCACCGTAGGAGTGGATGCACAATCAAGAGAACATATTTTAAATTCCATAAGGATTCTAAAGGATAGAGGTGCAACCGTTATTTATACATCTCACTATCTTCAGGAAGTGGAGGAGTTATGTGATCGTATCGCCATTATGGATCATGGAAAATTAATTGCAATGGGAACAAAAGAGGAATTGATTTGTATGGTTATGGATTATAAGACATTTTATATTCAAATCAAAGAAGAAACATTAGTGAATATCGAAGATGTAAAAAAGAAGCTATTCTTTCAAAAAGGTGTAAAGCAGGTTTTAAAAGAGAGGGATACAATCCGTGTTGATATGCAAATTGGCGATGAGAGTATGGAATATATACTATCTGTTTTAATAGAAGAGGGTATAGGAATAAAATATATTACCAGCGAAGTCCCAAATCTTGATACTACCTTCTTAGCGTTAACTGGGCATGAACTGCGGTAAGGAAGGAGAGGGTGAGATGATATTTTTAAATGAATGCAAGGCATTTTTTAGAGATCATATGAATTTATTTTTTCTTGTTGTTTTTCCACTTACAATGATTTTGCTCTTGGGGAATATGTTAGAAGATCTTGATTATGCAGATGCAGATGTTGGTAAAATAAAGGCGGAGTACATTATTGGTACTGATGTTAGTGAAACTGTAATGATAGAAGGTTTTATTGCAAGTATGAATGCGTCTGGGAATATTACATTTACGGAAGCGTTTAATGCGGATAGCGCGAAAAACAAAGTTGCTATGAAAGAATTAGATGCATTTATAGAATTTAATAGTAATAATGTTAATTTATTTGAAGGTGAAAATCTAGTTAAGAATCGAACCTTCTTTGCAATCATTAATGGATTTCTACAAAATAAGAAAGCGCCTCAACAGAATGTAGATATTAAAAAAAGTTTTACGACAAAGAAAGAATTTGATAAAAATCGGAGTATGCTGGATTACTATGGTGTAAGCATGATTATACTTGTTGTTTGTGCAGGGGGAATAGGCTGCTTTACAAGTTTCGGGGATGAGATAAAAAATAAAACCATGCGTCGTTTGATTGTATCACCCATGAATCGTACAAATATTTTTATGCAAAAAGTGTTTGGTGCGATGTTAAGTTCAGGAGTTGAGATTGGCGTTATTATGATAGTTGGAACTTTATTTTTTAATGTTCATTATGCCAGTAACATTATAGATAATCTATTGTTATTTTTATTATTTTTCATATCAATGATGACTTTAAGCTGCGTAGGAGTAAGTTTGGGCTTATTTGTAAAGGGTAATCCACTAATTAAGTTTGGACCAATTCTTTGGTTAATGATGTTTTTTAGCGGCACATTCTCGAAAGAGCTTTATATTAAAGGGGTAACACCATATATTCCAATGTATCAGCTTCAACAAGCAGCGTTTGAACTTACTATATTTTCAAAAAAAGAAAAGATACTTTTTATAATCTTAATTGAACTGATAATTTCTATAATTTTTATTGTATTTGGTGTAATTAAATTTAATAAAATGCAGGATGAGAGATAGTCAGGATTTATGGTGTTAAACGTTAGGGAAGGTTTTAGCTGGCAAAAAAGCAAAGAAAAAGCTTTGTGTAAAGAATTGAACTGCCTTTCGGCAGCATGGAGAATAGTATGAAAAATAGCTTATTATTTATGAAAAGTAGTATCAAAAGGAATCTAGTTGCTTTACTTTTGGCCCTTGTCACAGCTTTCGTTTTATGTAGTGTAACAAATATGACATCAAAGAATTTTACGCAATTTTCAACAAAACCAGTGAAAGTAGCGGTAATTGAGAATGATAGGAGTAGAATAACCGAAGCATTTATCGCATATTTCCAAGAGGAGTTAGGTATAGAAGTAACCACTGAGGGAGATTTTGACTTTTTTTCAAATGAATTGATTGAACGTAGAATAAGCGTTATAATAGAGATACCAAAAAATTACGAATCGGAAGGAATTAAAAATCAAGCGTTAGGTGCTTTTGAAGTTACCTCGTTAGATGATTATGAAAATGCAGTTTTTATCAATCTGTATATTGATTCCTATATGCAAGGGATGGAAGGATTAATTAAAACAGCAAAGGGTGACACTGATTTATTTCATCAGCTGTTAGATTCTTTTCAGACACAAAAGATAGAAATAAACGTACAATCCGCTTATGTCAGTGATGATTTAAAAGAACAAGCAATTTCAGCAGTTTTATTGGCAGCGGGGTTTTATTGTATGTTTATTTTTTTTATAGGACTTAGTATGGCATTCGTTATTATGGATGATCGATTAAGTGGGACATTTGAACGGATTAAAGTATCACCAATAAAGGTTTGGCAATATGTCTTAGGAACGACTGCGTATACAATTGTTACAGGTTTTTTACCGATTCTTATATTTGTTATGTTTCTTAAAATGAACGGAGTTATGGAGATTATTCCTTATCATATTTTAGTAAGCTTTATGATGATGTTTAATTTGATTTCTGTTGCATTTTGTTTCATGGTTGCAATGTTATGTAAAACGAAGGCTTCTGTATTAACTATTATAATTGCTTTTTGTTCTATTGGACCTGTTCTTGGAGGAGCATATTTTCCTGTTCCAAGTAGTTCTGAACTCATAGAGCGATTAAGCAGGATTGTTCCACATTACTGGTATGTACAATTACTACGAGATATCACAGAAGAAAAACCTGTGAATCCGGGACTAAATAGTATGATATTAATTCTTTTTATCCTGTTATTTACGCTAATTTCAGGCGGGCAATTTGCAAAAAAGGAAAAGGGAAGATTATAAAAGAAAAGAATAAAAAAGGATAGATTATAAAAGGTAAGAATATAAAAGAAAATATTTAAGGTTGTAGTTGGAACTAAGGATAGAAAACTTTAAATTCTAGTAGAGATATAAAAAGTAGTTAGAAACGATGAAAGGCATAGGTAAAAGCATGCAAGAATTATCAATGATGTATGTTGTTGTAAAATGTGTCGCCCTAGCTACATCTATAGTTACAATGTTAGAAGCTGGAGATAAGATAGAGAAAATTGTTCTCTTATTTCTGGCTATTTCTTGTGCGGTAGCAGTACAATTTATTGTTTCTATTACGGGGAAATATCGATTTTCTTCTGCAGCTATTAATTTATTTGCATGCATTTTGTGCTTGGTAATGAATCCGAATAGCTTAATGCCGATTCTAGTTCTTTTTTTCGCTGAAAGCATTGATTTATTTGCCCAAGATAACAAGTATTATTTGATACTCGGGTGTATGTTAGGATTATTATTTCTAATATTTACACCAAGTTATTTTATCATCACGATTTGTGTTATGATTATATTATTTACATGTTATATTCGATATTTAACCTTAAAGGTAGCAGAGTATCGTAAAGATTTTTTTAGTCAAAAAGAGATGTTATATCAGTTTGAAGAAAAAATTAAAGATAATAATCGATTTATAAAAACATTACGATATTCCTCCGCGTTAGAAGAAAGAAATCGTTTAGCGGCAAAACTACATGATAAGATCGGTCATGGAATCTCCGGGAGTATTATAATGTTAGAAGCGTCTATGATGATGTTAGATAAGGACAGTAAAAGGGCGAAAGAGGGCATAGAAAAGTCCATTATAAACCTTAGAGAAGGTGTGGATGATATTAGAGCCGCACTTAAGGAAGAAAGACCAATTAAAAGTAAACTTGGTTTAAACGAATTGAAAATGAAGTTGGAACAGTTTAAAGGAAATCATGGAATTGTTACAAGTTTAATCGAGCAAGGAAATATGCAAGGAGTGAATATAGTGCTATGGCAATGCATTCATGATAATTTGGAAGAAGTATTAACAAACTTATTAAAGCATTCCAATGCCACTGCATTTACCTTAAAGCTAGTTACTATGAATAAGTTGCTATCAGTAGAATATCGTGATAATGGAACAGAGTACATAGAAGGGCAGAGCGTAACGATGGGACTTGGATTAGAGGCAATGGAAGAGAGAACGATTAAATCTGGTGGTAAATTTTTTATAGAACATTCTAGGATGGGGTTTGTTATTAAAAACATATTTATATGTGAATAAAACATATGAATTGTATAACAAAAGTGGAAAGTTACACAATAGAAAGATTCATGCTTTAATTTCAATGCATTTTCCTAGGTGCATTCGTGCTTTATCTTTTGAACAAATCCTAGAAAGATGAAATGACACATTTTGTTAAGCCTTATTGAAAGGAAGTATATTATTATATGATTACAGTCTTATTAGCAGATGATGATGGAATTATAAGAGATGGCCTTAAGATGATATTAGAAATGCAAGAGGATATGGAGGTTGTTGCTATAGCATGCGATGGAGAAGAAGCAGTTTCACTAGCAAGAAATACTCATCCAGATGTCTCCTTGCTAGATATTCGTATGCCCAAGATGGATGGCATTGATGTTGCAGATTTCTTAATAAAAGAGAATCTTTCTATGCCTTTGTTATTGACAACCTTTGATGAGGAAGAATTCATTTTACGTGCTATAAATATTGGAGTGCCAGGATATATTTTAAAAAATAGTCCGGCGAAGCGTTTGCTATCTGCGATACGTGTCCTTGCATCTGGTGGAACTGTATTTCAAAAGGATATCTTTGAATATATAGCATCACAGGTGAATAAAACAACAAAGGATAATAAAAAGTCTATCTTTAAAGACTTGACGGAACGAGAACTTGAGGTGGCATCATATGTCGCTAAAGGTTTTTCAAATAAGGAAATAAGTAATTGCTTATTTATCTCTGATGGCACTGTACGAAATCATATTAGTATTATATTAGATAAAACAGGGTTAGAACATCGTACGCAAATCGCGATTGAATACATAAAAGAAAAGGGCGCTTTCTAGTAAAATAATGGATGATTTCTAATACAAGAATAAAAATCTTAAAAAAGTTTATACTATTTTTAAAATTGTTGTTGATTTATAGTTACTTATCTGATACAATAATGAACGTTGAGTTACGGCTCCATGGTCAAGCGGTTAAGACACCGCCCTTTCACGGCGGTAACAGGGGTTCAAATCCCCTTGGAGTCATTAAATATGGGGAAGAATTGCATTTGGGGATTTGAACCCCAGGTCAATATCCCCTTGGAGTCATTAAATATGGGGAAGAATTGCATTTGGGGATTTGAACCCCAGGTCAATATCCCCTTGGAGTCATTGAAAATAAACGGTATAGGATGTACTGGAACATAAACATTTTGTTTATGTTCTGGTATATCTTTTTTTTGCTATAATCAACTTGTAAGTTAAGATATATAATAGCTTGAAAGTGGTTTTCTCTTGGGTTAATGAATTTAAATTAGGGAATGAACCAAAATTTTTAATATAGTTAGTAGGTTAATTTATAAAGCATGTTAAATGTTTCTATTTATGCCCGATTAAGATTTAAAAACATATTAAAAAAAACAATACAAAAAAATTAATAATAATTTAAAATAGGTGTTGACTTATTTTAATCTATCTGTTAGAATAATGAACGTTGAGTGAAACGGCTCCATGGTCAAGCGGTTAAGACACCGCCCTTTCACGGCGGTAACAGGGGTTCAAATCCCCTTGGAGTCATTAAATATAGGGAAGAATTGTATTTGGGGATTTGAACCCCAGGTCAACATCCCCTTGGAGTCATTAAATTAAGAAAACCTTAAATATTCAGTCGAATATTTGAGGTTTTTTTGTTGTATCGCAATATAAATAAAGCACTAGCTATGTGTTGTCTCTAATTGTTTTTAGCTCCAAGTAAAAAACCTCCTATGATATAATAGATGTGGGTTTGCCAACCACAAATGATAGGAGCAGATTGTTATAATAATCATTTGCATAAGCTTGTAAGAATACCACCAAAGTTTCTGCAATAATGGGAGGTATAAGGAAAAAGTTTGCTTATAATATTTGAAAAGCATGCTATGCATAGCTTAATTAGATTAATTAACTATTGAATTGACAAATTGTGTAAAATCATATAGCATTAATTAATAAGCTCTATTTTATTAAATTAATAATGTTTCTAATTATCTAGTGTTAGTATAGGAGGATGTCATGAAAAGATATACTGTACTATTTACTATTATTGTTTGTTGTGCATTGCAGGGCTTTCCTATTATATATTTAAACCTACTTTCTATGAAACAATTGTATTTGAAAGTATCAATGGAAAAGAAATTTTTAATGTAGATGTTAAGAAAGGTTTGGAGATAGAAAATAATCTTGTCTGGGAAGCTACGGATACAATAGAAGCATCACCAGACTCAGGGCTTTTAATTTATCTAGATGATGAAAAGGAATCTTACATATATTTTTATATAGCAAATTCAAATAACACTTTTAGAAATATATTGGATATGCAACAAGGAAGAGATTTAGAATCTGTCGAATTTAATAGTGGAAAATTGATTTTAAAAAGTGTTAAAAAAATGATTAATTCCTATCAGTTAAAAGATATGTGAAGTGTCTGGAGGTAGGTGAATATTAGATTTACTGTGAAATACTAGTCACTAAATCGCAATATTAACATGAAAAATTTGTTAATAAAAAAGTTATGAAAAATTGTTGACAATTGTTCGAACATCTGATACAATTAACTTCGTTGAGTGAAACGGCTCCATGGTCAAGCGGTTAAGACACCGCCCTTTCACGGCGGTAACAGGGGTTCAAATCCCCTTGGAGTCATTAAGTATAGGGAAGAATTGAATTTGGGAATTTGAATCCCAGGTTAACATTCCCTTGGAGTTGTTAATAAAAGGAAAGCTATTTGTTTGAAATTAGTATACAATAAAGTAAATTAAATTTTACTTTCCGTTAGTTACGGTACGAGGTATACTTAGTTTAAGCAGATGGCTTTTTTGTTTTAGATAAGTCATGTATATTTGAAGAGAGCCATCAGAAATTATAATTATCAAAAGTTATAGTTATTAGAAATTATAGTTAATAGAAGTTATGTTTAATAGAAGTTATGTTTAATAGAATTATGGTTAAAAAGAAATTAGAATTTAATAGATGCTAAATTAAAAAGAATCTACTCAAATAGAAGTTACTAACTATGTGAATTAGAATGGAGGATATTTTGAAATACGATTATTCAGAAACAATAGAATATTTACTACATTGGTATGACTATAATAGAAGAATTCTTCCGTGGCGAGAAAATCCCAAACCCTATTATGTCTGGGTTTCTGAAATTATGCTTCAGCAAACAAGGGTGGAAGCTGTGAAATCCTATTTTGAACGATTTATTACAGAATTACCAACAATTGCAGACCTTGCGGCAGTAGATGATGAAAAATTAATGAAGCTATGGGAAGGTTTAGGGTATTATAGCCGTGCTAGGAACTTAAAAAAAGCAGCCATAGTGGTAATGGAACAGCACGACGGCGAATTACCAGCGGATTATGATAAATTATTAAAACTTCCAGGCATTGGTTCTTATACAGCAGGTGCAATTGCTTCCATCGCATTTTCAATACCAGTTCCAGCAGTGGATGGGAATGTATTACGTGTTATGAAGCGTATCGCTGGGAGCTTTGACGATATCACAAAAGATAAAGTAAAAAAAGAATTGGAATCAGATTTACGTGAGGTTATTACGAAGGAAAGACCAGGGGATTATAATCAATCTTTAATGGAGTTGGGCGCTACGGTATGTATTCCAAATGGTAAACCCTTATGTGAACAATGCCCAGTCATGCATTTATGTAAAGCCTTTAAACAAGGGATTCAGATGCAACTTCCCGTAAAGCCACCGAAAAAGGCAAGAAAGCTAGAAGATAAAACAGTTTTCGTTATGGAGTATCAAGGAAATTATGCAATTCATAAGCGTGATGATAAAGGATTATTGGCTGGATTATGGGAATTTCCTAATCTAGATGAGAAGATGTCCTTTGAAAAAGTAGAAAATTATCTACAAGAGCAAGGCATAAAAGTGGAAGAGATAACGAAGCTTACGAAAGCAAAACATATCTTTTCCCATATTGAGTGGCATATGTTAGGATATTATTTAAAATTAAAAGATATTAAAGAGCTACCAATGAAAGACTTAGTATGGGTAAATGAAGATGAGATAAAGAGTATCTACTCCTTACCAACTGCTTTTGATGCATATCGTAAATGTATTGGGAATCAACAATTGGAGTTAGAATTGGAGGAATAGGGATGGATATTGATTTTTCACTGTCTGCATATCGAATCTTTAATTCAGTAGCAAAGCTTGGTAGTATTTCAGGAGCGGCAAAGGAATTATATATTAGCCAGCCTGCGATTAGTAAAGCAATTGCAAAGCTTGAGCAGGACCTATCCGTTAGCCTATTTATTCGAGGTTCCAGAGGGGTAAAGCTAACGGAGGAAGGTGCACAGTTATATGAGCATACGAAAGCAGCTTTTGAGACATTAAAAGAAGGGGAAGAGTTAATGAAGAGAAACAAATCCCTAGGTGTTGGACATATAAGAATAGGTGTAAGTACAACACTATGTAAATATCTTCTTCTTCCATATTTAAAAGAATTTGTTGCAAATCATCCACATATACGGTTTACGATACAATGTCAATCGACGTTTCAGACCTTGGAATTATTAGAAGAGGGGAAATTAGATCTTGGACTAATTGGAAAACCAGAGCCTCGAAAAGATTTGGACTTTTATTCCGTAGGAACTATCGAGGATGTTTTCATTTCAACTAGGTCTTATCTTGATAATCTTGATATTCGAGAAGGAAAGATGCTAACGAATCAGCAACTATTTGAAAAAGCAAATTTAATGTTGCTGGATGAGAAGAATATAACCCGTGTGTTTATTGATGATTATTTTAAAAAGAACGGAATTCGGACTGGTCAAATTCTTGAAGTAAGTAATATGGATTTATTAATAGAATTTGCTAAAACAGGGATTGGAATCGCATGTGTTATTAAGGAGTTTGTTAAAAATGAATTAGAGGATGGAAGTCTGATTCAGATTGACTTAGAGGTACCGATAGAAACGAGAGAGGTAGGTTTTGCGTATCGTTTGGGGAAACAATATAGTGATTCTACATTAAAGTTCATCGAGTTCTATAAGGGGCAAAGAGCAACGAGTAAAGAGTAAAGTAAAAAAGTAAAGTATAAAAAGCAAAGAGTGCTATGAAAATCATTTACACTTTATAGTAACCCTTGATGTAGCTTAATTTTAAATTATGTGCTGATTGGATATAGGAATGTGAGATAAATATGGCAAAACATGAATTTGGTATTATTGATAAACTATCAAATAGCCCGAATGCATATGAAAGTTATGAACCTGATAAATATCATTGCATCTCTATGCATGACGATTTTATTGGACCATTACTTCCTGAATTGGAGGATTTAGATACATTTTATCATAATATGGAACGGCCAGAAAAAGGTCTAGCATACTGTGGTATTACTTTAATATCACCGTCATCTTTAATGAAGTTTAGGAAAATATTAATTTCAAAAAATAATCATGTATATGATGAATTGATCAAAGTAATAGACATGGCCATAGAAGAGAATAAATTCATCATTCATTATGGAATATAAGAAATTGATGATTTAATATTTTTTCTCTCCTTGAGTCTAATGATATGGTTAAACCAACTGAATCATGAACATATAGAAAGAGTGCTTAATATAACCTAGAGTTATACTAAGCATTCTTTTTATGTATTTTATTTATATGAATACTTATGATATAATCCAAATAGAATATAAATCAGGAAGGAAATGAGAGCATGAACTACAAGATTGCAGTAATTCCGGGGGATGGAATCGGACCAGAAATAGTAAGAGAAGCGAAAAAGATTCTAGATAAGATTGCAACTATTTATGGACATTCCTTTTTGTACACAGAAATTTTAATGGGAGGATGTTCAATTGACGCCTACGGGGTACCGCTAACAGAAGAAGCACTTGCAGTAGCAAAAGCTAGTGATTCGGTTTTACTTGGAGCGGTAGGAGGAAATGTTGGTCAGTCGAATTGGTATAGCCTACCTCCACACCTAAGACCAGAAGCGGGCCTATTAGCCATACGTAAAGGCTTAGGACTTTTCTGTAATTTAAGACCAGCAGTATTATTTCCACAGCTAAAAGAGGCATGTCCGCTAAAAGATGAAATCATTGGGGATGGATTTGACTTTTTAGTTGTTAGAGAATTAACTGGGGGAGTTTATTTTGGGGATCGTAAAACCTTCACGGAAAACGGAATTAGAAAAGCAATGGATACCATGCCTTATGATGAAAATGAAATTAAACGAATTGCAAGATGGGCATTTGAAGTTGCGATGAAGAGAAATAAAAAAGTTTGTAGTGTAGATAAGGCAAATGTACTTGATACTTCAAGATTGTGGAGAGAGGTAGTAAAAGAGGTTTCTGCGGAATATCCAGAGGTTACACTTAGTGATATGCTTGTTGATAACTGCGCAATGCAAATGGTAAAAGATCCAAAACAATTTGATGTAGTCCTTACTGAAAATATGTTTGGTGATATTTTATCAGATGAAGCAAGCATGGTTACTGGATCCATTGGTATGCTAGCATCTGCAAGTCTTGGAGAAACAAAATTAGGTTTATATGAACCAAGCCACGGCTCAGCACCAGACATCGCAGGACAGGATAAAGCAAATCCAATTGCAACTATTTTATCAGCAGCAATGATGCTTCGTTATTCCTTCGATTTAGAAAAAGAAGCGGATAGCATAGAAAATGCTGTTAAGAAAGTGTTAGACAAAGGATATCGTACCATTGATATTATGTCAGAAGGATGCACACTTGTTGGAACTGTGGAAATGGGTAATTTAATTGCGAATGAATTAGTATAAATGAATTGTTAGGAGATATAAGTTCGTAATTAATATAAAGTGATAGCTATCAAATATAAGTTCGTGATGAGTTAAAATACAATTATAATAAAAACATAGGTTGTAATGAGTTAATCTGATTGCTATAAAATATAAGTTTGCTATATGTAAAACTGACAGAAATTATAAAATTGTTATTAAGTATTTAATTTGCGAATGCAAACATACATATTCTGTGATAATATGATAAGGACTTAATAAATGCAAAATTGGAGGTAACAATGGCAAACGCGATTAAGAAATTATCATTTATTTTGGTACCAATGACAATCTTATTTTTTGTCACAACATTTATTGCTAACAATGCAGAACAAGGTGGGGCATTTTATTCAGCAATAACAATCTGTGCAAATATATTATTGGTTCTTTTACCAATTCTATTTGTCATAACACTAGGACTTGGGATGGCAGTTATGTTACGAGTTATCATGTCAAGTCAGATGAGCACGGTTGGAAGAAAACAACATGAAAAATTGCCGATGGCACATTTTTTAGCGTGTGTTATATGTTTTATTTTATATTTTATCTTTGTTTATAGCATATTAACGAAAGGTGCTTAATTAAGAGTTGTGTTAATTCGTTGAGGCTTCCTCTACCATGAGTTTGTTCTCTATTAATTAATTCTTTATTAAGTGCACTTGGTACAAGAAAGGTAGGATTTCACATGGGAATGACGATGACACAAAAAATCTTGGCGGCACATGCAGGATTAGAATCTGTATGTGCTGGTCAATTAATTGAAGCAAGTCTTGATATGGTTCTTGCAAATGATATTACTGGTCCAGTAGCAATTCATGAAATTGAAAAATTAAATAAAAAGACGGTATTTGACAAGGATAAGATTGCGTTAGTACCAGATCATTTTACACCAAATAAGGATATCAAATCCGCAGAACATTGTAAGTGCGTAAGAGAGTTTGCAAAAGCTCATGATATTACGAATTACTTTGAAATCGGTGAAATGGGGATTGAACATGCACTTCTTCCTGAAAAAGGCTTAATCGTTGCAGGTGAGACTTGTATCGGAGCAGATTCACATACTTGTACCTATGGAGCTTTAGGAGCATTTTCAACAGGCGTTGGTAGTACAGATATGGGAGCTGGTATGATTACTGGTAAGGCATGGTTTAAAGTACCATCTGCAATCAAGTTCGTACTTACTGGTAAGCCAAAGAAATGGGTAAGTGGAAAAGATATTATTTTACATATTATTGGAATGATAGGCGTCGACGGCGCTTTATATAAATCTATGGAGTTTGTTGGGGATGGAATTAAGAATTTGACAATGGATGATCGTTTTACAATTGCTAATATGGCAATTGAAGCAGGCGCTAAAAATGGTATCTTCCCAGTGGATGAATTAACCATAGAGTATATGAAAGAACACTCTACAAAAGAGTATACAGTATATGAAGCAGATGAAGATGCAATCTATGATGAAACTTATACAATTGATTTATCTGAATTAGAAACAACTGTAGCTTTCCCACATCTTCCTGAAAATACGAAAACAGTAAAAGAAGCAGGAGAAGTGAAAATCGATCAGGTTGTTATCGGATCTTGTACCAACGGAAGAATTGGTGATTTAAGAGCAGCGGCAAAAGTTTTAGAAGGTCGTAAAGTAGCACCAGGAATGCGTGTAATTATTTTCCCAGCAACACAAGCAATTTACCTTCAAGCCATTGAAGAAGGTTTGATTCAAACTTTTATAAAGGCTGGAGCAGTTGTAAGTACACCAACTTGCGGTCCATGTTTAGGTGGTCATATGGGTATTTTAGCAGCTGGAGAAAGAGCGATTTCAACAACAAATCGTAATTTCGTTGGACGTATGGGACATGTAGAATCAGAAGTATATTTAGCAAGCCCAGCAGTTGCAGCGGCAAGTGCGGTAACTGGAAAGATTAGTGAGCCTTCTGAACTTGGAATCTAGATGCACGTCTAAAGTAACACCTTTACTTGTTTGGAAATCATAATCAATGGAACTTAAATTTAAGTGTTGTAAACGAAATGGCTTAATGTAAAGTTCAGAACGTAACGAAAAGGAGATTGTGTTATGAAAGCGCATGGAACAGTACATAAATATGGTGATAATGTAGATACGGATGTTATCATCCCTGCTAGATATTTAAATTCCTCCGATCCAAAAGAGCTTGCGAAAAAATGCATGGAGGATATTGATAAAGACTTTGTAAATCGTGTGAAACCTGGTGATATCATGGTAGCCAATAAAAATTTTGGCTGTGGTTCTTCTAGAGAACACGCACCAATAGCGATTAAGGCAGCAGGAATTAGCTGTGTTATAGCAGAAACATTTGCTCGAATTTTTTATCGAAATGCAATTAATATAGGACTTCCAATTATCGAATGTCCAGAGGCTGCAAAAGCAATAGAAGCTGGAGATGAAGTCGAAATTGACTTTGATAGTGGAAAGATTTATGACATAACCAAAGGAACAGAATATCAAGGCCAGGCATTTCCAGAGTTTATGCAAAAAATAATAAAAGCAGAAGGATTGATGAATTACATCAATCAGCAGAATGCATCAAATTGATTTCATGCATCCGTTATAAAGGAATGCCGTAAAATAGAATAGGAACTTATAAAAGGATTATTTAAAATGGAATTCGAAATTATACCCATTTTAAAATAATCCTTTTTTTGGTATATTATATTTAAAGATTTATTATACTTATTGATTACTTTAAGATTGGAGGGAAAATCGTGGTTAATAGAAAAATATATAAATACGTCTTAGTGCTTCTAGTGATTGCTGGGATGTTTCTAGGGGGATTTCGTCTTATATCATATCATAAGCAGTTAAGTACTAATGAGCCAATACAAATTGAATCACCAATCGTTGTATCTCATAATAGTGTCATGCTTAAAGATGGGTCTTATGTTTATGTAAATATTGAAATGACGAAAGGCAGGTATTTTTTTGAAACATTAGGTGGAGGTCTTTACGGGAGTAATTGGAACGGAGAGTATCAGATAAGAGTTTATCGTGAGGAGAATGAGTATGACAGTCCGATGTCTGTAACTCCCCTTAACATAGGGAATGAGACCTTGTTGAATTTTGGTTCTCTTTTTAATCTTGAATTTGATGATTATAATAACGATGGGAATCCTGATTTTACAATTGGACAATGGGGGAGCAGCAATGGGAATACCTTTGAAATGTTTTCTATCGATAATGAGGGGAATATTATAGATCTAAATACAAATATATTCGTATCAGATCATTCCTTCTCGATATTATTAGAAAAAACCTCACCAACTTCTTTTACCTATTCTTATTATAATAATATGGAAAGTTCGTGGATACAATGCAATTATGAATGGATGGAAGATTCTTTTATTAAAATAGAATAATTATTTTGTATCTATTTTATAATCCCTTTAAGTAATTTAAAAACGTATCATTCACACAATGATTTTTGCATATGTTTTGTGTGAATGATATGAATGATTCGTATTGTGTTATTTAAGTAATGTTGTAAGAAATACTTGTAAAAACAATAATAGTATACTATAATATAGAGAGTTAGCTTACTAATAATTAGCTAGCTAATAATTATTTAACTAATAATTATATAGCTAATTATTATGTAGCTAATAATTACTTAGTTAAAAGTTAGCCACTAATTATTGCTTAGGTATATATTATATTGATTATCATATTAATACGCAAAATCTAAGAGAAAGGACAAATAAAAAAATGGATAAGTCAGAGGAACTTTTAAGAAAGACAGTGAAAGAATTTAGAAGTGCGAATCATGCTCATAGGCGAATTGTAGAACAAAGCTTACAAGAAACTGGTGTTTACCGTAGCCAACACCAGTTACTTATGTATATTTCAAGGCATTTAAATCAATCACAAACGGAAATTGCAGAAGGCATGGAAGTCACTCCTGCAACGGTTGCTGTATCACTAAAAAAACTCGAAAAGGGTGGCTATATTGAAAAAATAGTGGATGAAAACGATAATCGCTTCAATAAGATAGAAATCACAGAAAAAGGGGGAACGATTGTAAAAGATAGCATTCGAATTTTTCAATCCATTGATAAGGTTATGTTTCAGGATTTTTCTGTGGAGGAATTATTACAATTGCAAGACTTTATGATACGAATAAAAAAGAACCTTGGTGAAATTGATTTATCCAGTAAGGATACAAAATAACGTGTTTAATACACAGAAAAATATGTTACCAAATACGTGAAAAGACACCACGAGAAACAAAACACATTAAAATAACAGATGTTAGTAAAACTGATGCAGTTAAAGATAAGAAACAAAATACAAGTAAACAGAATTGATGTAAGTAAAACGCAAGTATATAAAACACAAGAAATCAAAAATCAAGTGAATCAAAATAAATAGAAAGGTTAAGGGAAAATCGCAAAATAATATACATAAGTGTGATTCACCCTTTAAAAAAGGTAAAACATGAAACGATATGTAAAGTATATAAAGCCCAATCTTTGGTACTTTATTATTGGACCAATTTTAATGTTGACTGAAGTGTTAGGTGAAGTTTTATTACCATATTTTATGTCACTCATCATTAAACATGGTGTTGTTCCAAAGAATACAAGTTATGTCTTAGGAATGGGACTGGTTATGATCGTAACAACTCTAATAATGATGTGTGGAGGCGTTGGAGGTGGCTACTTTAGCACAAAGGCAGCCAATGGCTTTTCTTATCTGTTAAGAAAAGATGCATTTAAAAAAGTACAAGATTTCTCATTTGCTAATATAGATACATTTAGTACTGGATCTCTAATAACAAGATTAACCAATGATATTACGCAGCTTCAGAATGTAATCCGTATGGCACTTATTATGTTACTTCGCTCACCAGGTATGTTAATCGGAGCGATTATTATGGCATTTACAATTAATTTAAAATTAGCAGCAGTTATCTGCATTGTTGTTCCAGTGTTAGCAATTAGCTTATTTATTTTGATTAAAACTGCCTATCCTCGTTTTGGAATTATGCAAACGAAAATTGATAAGGTAAACTCTACGATTCAAGAAAGTTTAACTAATGTTCGAGTAGTAAAATCTTTTGTAAGAGGAGATTATGAAGAGGAAAAGTTTGCAAAAGCCAATCAGGAGCTTAAAGATGCTGGTATGAGCGCTTTTAAAATAGTTATCTTTAATATGCCTTTAATGTCTCTTGCAATGAATATTACCACATTAGCTGTTGTTTGGTTCGGTGGAAAGCAAATCTTAGTAGGTGATATGGACGTTGCGGATTTAATGGCATTTACCACATATATTGTTCAAATTTTAATGTCACTTATGATGTTAGCAATGATTTTATTGCAAAGTTCACGTGCTTTAGCAAGTGCAAATCGAATTAGTGAAGTGCTAGATACTAAGATTGATTTAACAGATGAAGTGGCAACAAAGAAAGATGCTAAAGTAACAAAAGGAAAGGTTGAGTTTAAAAATGTTTCCTTCCGTTACTATAAAGATAGGGAAACAACGGTACTTGAACATCTTAATTTTACTGCAAATCCAGGAGAGATCATTGGTATTATAGGATCAACTGGTAGTGGTAAAACAAGTTTAGTGCAGTTAATTCCAAGACTTTATGATGTAGATGAAGGTGAAGTCTTAGTGGATGGTATCAATGTAAAAGATTATTCACTTAAAAATCTACGTAATGGCATCGGTATGGTATTACAAAAGAATGTATTATTTTCAGGAACCATTAAGGAAAACCTAAAATGGGGTGATGAGAAAGCCTCAGATGAAGAGATTAAGGATGCAGCAATTAGTGCACAAGCAGATAACTTTGTATCACTATTTACAGACAAATATGAGACAGAGTTAGAGCAAGGCGGGGTTAACGTCAGCGGTGGACAAAAACAGCGTTTATGTATTGCAAGAGCTTTATTAAAGAAGCCTAAAATATTAATCTTAGATGATAGTACAAGTGCTGTAGATACAGCAACCGAAGCAAAGATTAGGGAAAGTTTTAAAGGAGCATTAAAGGATACAACTAAGTTTATTATTGCACAACGCATCAATTCTGTAATGGATGCAGATAACATTATCGTAATGGATGAAGGTAAAATTGTTGCAATCGGTAAACATGATGAATTAATGAAAAACTGTGGACCTTACCAAGAAATTTATTATTCGCAAAAAGAGAATGAAAAGGAGGTAGGGTAATGAGTAAAGAAAATCAAGCATCCGCAATTAAGGGATTTGGTCCAGGACCAAAAGGACATGGCCCAGGTGGAAAACCAAAGGATACAAAAGCAACGTTAAAACGTTTGTTTCAATATTTAGAGCATGATAAATTAAAGCTCTTTTTGGTATTCGTTTGTGTAATATTAGCTACAGTAGCGAATTTATCTGGCTCTTATATGTTAAGACCAATCATTAATGGGCTTGGAGATAGTTTTTCTGAGTATCAAGTAAGTGCTGATAAATCGGCTGTTTTGTTATCAGCTACGGCTTCGTTAGTTAAAAAGCTATTACTTATGGCTTGTATTTACGGAGTTAGCGTAATTGCAAGTTATATGCAGCAAAGAATTATGATTGGAATATCCCAAAAATCTTTGCAGACAATAAGAAATGATCTATTTTGTAAAGTTCAAAAATTGCCAGTACGTTTTTATGACACGAATAATCATGGAGAATTGATGAGTCGTTTTACCAATGACGTTGATACCATTGGCGAAATGCTAAACAATACTGTAGTACAAATTTTTTCTGGAACCATTACAATCATCGGAACACTATTTTTAATGTTATATACAAATTTCTGGTTAAGCTTAGTAACATTACTTATGCTACCTGTAATAACAAAGTCAGCAGGTATATTAGCAAAACGAAGTAGAAAATACTTTGTTGGCCAGCAAGCGGCAATTGGGGCAATCAATGGCTATATTGAAGAACATGTCACAGGACAAAAAGAAATTAAAGTTTTTTGTCATGAAGATAAGGTCTTAGAAGAATTTGATGTACTGAATAAAGAATTGAAAGATAAACAAACAAAGGCCCAGTTTTTTGGTGGAATTATGGGACCAGTGATAGGAAATCTAAGTCAGATAAATTATACACTAACAGTTTGCGTTGGTAGCGTATTGTGTATTACTAGAAACTTTGATGTTGGTGGATTGACAGTATTTGCAAACTATTCCAGACAATTTAGTAGGCCAATTAATGAATTATCACAGCAGGTTAATACTTTATTTTCAGCCTTAGCTGGTGCAGAACGAGTATTTTCTATTATGGATGAGGAACCAGAAAGTGATGATGTAGAAGGCGCAGTAGAGCTAGAAGGAATTAAGGGAGAAGTTGTATTAAAGGATGTAAGCTTTGGTTATAACGAAGATAAAACAATTTTAAAGAATATTTCACTTTATGCAAAACCAGGGCAAAAAATTGCGTTTGTTGGTTCAACAGGTGCTGGTAAAACTACAATTACTAATTTATTAAATCGTTTTTATGATATCAATTCTGGAACCATTACAATTGATGGAATTCCAATTAAAAATATCAAAAAAGACAGCTTACGTAAAAATATTGCAATGGTACTTCAAGATACACATCTTTTTACAGGTACCGTTCGTGAAAATATTCGTTATGGACGTTTGGATGCTACCGATGAGGAAGTGGAAGCAGCTGCAAAAACAGCGAGTGCCCATTCTTTCATTATGAGACTTAGTAATGGTTATGATACAGTGCTTGAAGGTGATGGGGCAAATCTTAGCCAAGGACAGCGACAACTTCTTAATATCGCAAGAGCATCACTTTCAAAAGCACCAATTCTAGTTCTTGATGAAGCTACTAGTTCCGTTGATACTAGAACAGAAAAACATATTGAACGTGGAATGGACCGTTTAATGAAGGAGAGAACAACATTTATCATTGCACATCGTCTTTCAACGGTACGTAATGCAGATGCAATTATGGTGCTTGAGCAAGGTGAAATCATTGAGCGTGGTAGACATGAAGAGTTGTTAGCACTAAAAGGTAGATATTATAATCTATACACTGGTTTACTAGAATTGGATTAATAAAAAATTTATAAAAATTTAATATTGCTTAACATAAACTTGTATGATACAATGGCCGAGGTAGATATTTTTAAGCTTGGTACAGAGATGCCAGAAAGATGTCATACATAGGTTAGGGAGTACTATGCCTTATTTTATGTTAATAATAATCTTGTCTGGTTATACAGACAAGATTTTTTTTTATCATGACGTGAATGGTTTTACCATCGGTAGAAAGGACGAGCTTAATGAAATTAAAAGCGCAAATCATGGATGAGAGTGCAGTAGAACGTACCATTGTCCGTATTGCTCATCAGATTCTTGAGAAAAACCAAGGAACTGAAAATTTATGTATTATTGGTATTAAAACCAGAGGAGTCCCACTTGCTAAGAAGATTGTGAAAGCAATTGAAGCAATTGAAGGGGTAACACTTGATCTTGGTATATTGGATATCACTTTATATCGAGACGACTTAACAAAAGAGAAGGAAGACCCAGTTCTTAATGCGACGGAAATTCCATTTTCAGTAGCTGGTAAAAACGTAGTTCTTGTGGATGATGTTATATTTACAGGACGTACCGCTAGAGCTGCAATGGAGGCAGTCATGGAAAATGGACGAGCAGCGAAAATACAACTTGCTGTATTAATCGATCGTGGACATAGGGAACTTCCAATCAGACCTGACTTTGTTGGAAAAAATATACCAACATCGAAGCTAGAACTTGTTGGTGTGCACTTTAAGGAGTGTGATAATGAAACAGGAGTTAGGTTGTACGACAGATAAGAATGTGAGGGACATAAAGTAACATTCTATGTAACAAATAACGTAACTATTCAGTAGGTGGTATCCCGCGAGGTGTTTTGCATGTATTGCAAAATCTCGAGAATAGCTTGCGCCAAATCACATGTATTTTATGATTTGTGTGCATCTTGTGACTATGAAGGACGTAGTCTTGAATAGTTACCAAACAACACATATCTCAGGAGGAAGTTTTTATGGAAAAGAATAAGCAGGTTGTTGGGTATTTGCCAGATGAACGCCCACCATTATGGAAATTAGTATTATATGCAATTCAACAAGTAATTGTAATGTTCCCTGCTACGGTTGCAGTAGCGATTATTACAGGATTTCATATCTCGACTACAATTTTTGCAAGTGGTTTAGCAACAATTTGTTTCCTTTTTGTAACAAAGAAGAAAATCCCACTATATTATGGCTCAAGCTTTTCTTATGTAGCAGCAATTGGTGGGTTAATGAGTTCTGAAGCACTTGCAGGTTATGGATTAAATGATAAAATTGCAATTGCTCAGTTTGGTATTGTAATGTCTGGTTTTATTTCAATTATTGCCGGATTTATCGTAACTCGTTTTGGTAGAGATGCCGTAGAAAAAATTCTTCCTGCTTCTATAACAGGTCCTATTGCTATGGTAATTGGTTTAACCCTTGCTGGAAATGCATTACAGGATGCAGCTTCTATCGCAATTGATACTGCAGGAACTATTGGCGTTTCTGAATCTCAAATCGCACTAGCTAGCAATATGGCTTGGATTATTTCCTTAGTAACGTTAATTTCAACAGTAATGTTTTCGGTACATTTAAAAGGAATGCTTGGACAGGTTCCATTATTACTTGGTCCACTTCTTGGTTGTATCACTGCATTTATTATACAATTAGTAACAGGTATTGATTTATTTAAAGTATTACCAGAGACAGGAAATGGTATTTTCGCTCTTCCTACCTTTACTTTGCCAAAAGCAAATTGGATGGCAGTAGCGGCAATTATGCCAATTGCAATTGCAACAATTCCTGAATCTACTGCACATGTATATCAGCTTGATATTTATGTAAATGATTTAGCAAAGAAAAAAGGATCTAGTAAAAGATTTAACATCGCTGACAAGCTCGGTCTTAACTTAATCGGTGATGGTATTGGCGATATCGTATCTGGTATGGTTGGTGGACCAGCTGGTACAAACTATGGTGAAAATATTAGTGCAATGGCAATCACAAAAGTATTCTCTATCCCAGTATTAATGGGAGCAGCTGTTATTGCAATGATTATTTCTTGTTTTACACCACTTGTAAATGCAATTTATTCTATTCCAACAGCTGTTATCGGTGGTTTAGAAGTATACTTATTTGGTGCGATTGCAGCGCAAGGTATTGCAATCATGGTAGAGAAAAAAGTTGACTTATTTAGTTCAAGAAATATTTCTGTAATTGCTACTATTATGATTATTGGTCTTGGTGGACAATATGGATTTGGTGGAAACATTCCATTCTTTGGTCTTGAAATTCCATGTATCGCTGGTGCAGCAATTTTCGGTATCCTTTTAAATCTTCTTATGGGGATTGGAGAAAAGAAAGAAAAAGTAGAAAACGAATAAGAGTTAATATTAATAGTGGCTATCACATTTGTTTGAGGATAAATAAATGTGGTAGCCATATTTTTTGATATTTATTAACCAAATTTCTTTAGCGCTTTACGATAGTAGTGAAATGTAGTAAAATATTTAAGATAGTGGTCAAAGCAGATCTTTTGTGCTTTGACCTATTTTAACGGAGGGATATTGATGATAAAAACAGTTGTATCAGTTGGTCTACCGGTGTTAGAAACTTTACATATAAAAAAGAATAGCCTTGAACCTTTAAATGCAAATATGAAAGATAAACTGAAACGTATTTGCATAGTAACAGGAATCCATGGGGATGAATTAGAAGGGCAATATATATGTTATGAATTGATCAGGCGCATACAAGAGAACATGGATTTGCTATCTGGAATCGTAGATGTTTACCCATGTGTCAATCCTCTTGGTATGGAATCAATTACTAGAAGAATACCAACCTTTGATTTAGATATGAATCGTAGTTTCCCGGGAAATTTAGAAGGAGATATGTCTGAATATGCAGCGGCAAAGCTAATGGAGGACGTTTCTGGGGCTGATTTTTGTTTGGATTTACATGCGAGTAATATATTTTTACGTGAAATACCACAGGTACGTTTGGGAAAAGAGCAAGAAGCTAACTTACTGCCATACGCAAAACTTTTGAATACAGATTTTATTTGGGTGCATTCTTCACCAACCGTACAAGCAGCAAGTTTATATGATAGCTTAAATTCCATAGGAGTTCCAACGCTTTCGGTTGAAATGGGAGTTGGAATGAGAATTACAAAGCAATTTGGTGATCAATTGCTAGAAGGAATTTTTTGTTTGATGAAGGAACTTGGAATATGGCAAGGAGACGTCATTACTCCGAAAGAACCCACGATATCTACAGATAAAGATAAGGTTAGTTTAATACATGCAGAAGCCTCTGGGATTTTTTTACCTAGTGTCGAACATTGGATGGGAATACGAAAAGGAGAAATGGTTGGAGAAATCGTAAATAGCTTATCTGGCAAAGTTGAGCAGCAAATCCTTGCTCCTTGCGATGGAATGGTGTTCACACTACGTGAATATCCAGTTGTCTATAAAGGATCATTGATTGCAAGAATTTTAGGAGGTGAATAGATGTTTCAAGAAGTAATACATACCGTGAAATCACCGTTTCGTGATGATATGCATATCTTTGGATTTCGTTTTGGTAGAGGTGATAAGGCAGCTTGCATTGTTGGGCCGACACGTGGAAATGAAATACAACAGCTCTACATATGTTCTCAGTTAATTAAAGAACTTTCTCGTCTTGAGAAGACTGGAGCAATTCTAAACAATAATGAAATCCTAGTAATTCCAACATTAAATCAATTCTCTATCAATATAGAGAAACGTTTTTGGGCAATGGATAAATCCGATATCAATCGAATGTTTCCTGGAGATGAGTATGGGGAGACAACAGAGCGTATTGCAGCAAATGTATTTGAAGCAGTGAAAGGTTATAGCTATGGGATACAATTTGCAAGTTTTCATACTCCTGGCGAATTCATACCTCATGTGCGAATGATGGATACTGGAAAACAGAATTTAAGTTTAGCCAATTTATTTGGCCTACCTTATGTAGTTACAAAAAAGCCACATCCTTTTGATACAGGTACCTTAAACTATTGTTGGCAAATGGATGGAACCAATGCTTTTTCAGTGTACACACCAATGACATCAAGCATTGATGAAAAATCAGCAAGGCAAGCAGTGTCCTCAGTCTTACGTTTTTTAACTAGGATGGGAATTATAAAGTATAATTGCCATAGTGGATTTATTGCAACTATGCTTGATGAGGATTCACTTATGCCGATTACTTCAGACGTATCTGGTATTTATCGTCCTTTAAAACAACCAGGGGATGAGGTTAAATTTGGGGATATTTTAGCTGAAATTGTAGATCCAATTGAAGGTGAAGTAATCTCTCAAATCATTTCGCCAAGTGATGGAATTATTTTCTTTGCTCATAGTAAGCCACTGGTAATACAAAATTGCACGGTATATCGAATGATTCGTAGATTGCATGAGTAAAGTGATAAACTTGCATAATTCGTAGGTTATATCTATTTAAAACTACGTTTCATAATCGAAAAATAGCAGGTAGTTTCAACAAAGTATTTTATAAATAGGAAGGACAAAGGGGTCGCTATGTTCCTAGAACAAAAGAATAAAAAATTATTTTATTATGGTATTAAACGGGGGTTGCCAATTGCGTTAGGGTATATCCCTGTTTCCTTTACCTTTGGATTAATGGCTGTATCAGGAGGGATTCCTGTATGGCTTGCAATTTTTATTTCATTCAGTAATCTTACCTCAGCAGGACAGTTTGCAGGTACGAATTTAATATTAGCAGGCGCAGGATTTTTTGAAATATCATTAACAACGTTTATAATAAATCTTCGTTATATGTTAATGTCATTATCCTTATCTCAGAAAATTGAGAGTAAAACAAAACTCTGGCAAAGACTTATATTTTCTTTTGGTATTACAGATGAAACATTTACCGTAGCTTCATTAGAATCAGGTAAATTATCATTTGAGTATATGTTTGGACTTATTTTGTTACCAGCTTGTGGTTGGACGCTTGGTACTGTACTTGGTGCGATGATTTGTTCGTCGTTACCAGTGAGTCTTGCAAATGCAATGGGAATTGCTTTATATGCAATGTTTATAGCAATCATTGTACCCCCAGCAAAGAAATCAAAGGCTGTTGTTATAATTGTAGTATTATCTGTAATAATTATGTGCAGCTTAAAATATATTGCCTTATTCTCTTTTATATCGGGTGGGTTAAGAGTTATTATTGCAACGATTCTTGCTGCATCCATTGGTGCAATTTTATTTCCTATGGAGGAAACAAAAGAAGATGGAAATCATGTCACCGATATTAACGATTAATTTTTCATAGGAAGAAAATGAATATTTATTACATAAACGAAAATGAAATATGAAAGATGAAAGGTAACAAAAGATTATGAGTATACAAAAACAATTGATTGCTGTTATTTTAATGGCAGTAGTAACGTATATACCAAGAGCCTTACCAATTACGATTTTTCGAAAAGAAATAAAATCAAACTTCATAAAATCATTTCTACAATATGTACCTTATGCAGTGCTTGGAGCATTAACATTTCCGGATGTATTTACCTCAACAGGGAATGTCGTTACAGCAACTTGTGGTTTAGCTGTAGCTTTGTTTTTAGCTTGGAAGGAAAAAAGTCTTGTTATTGTAGCCATTGGTGCGGTTATTACCGTGTATTTATCACAATTTTTGGTTGTCGCATTTTGTTGATATGATTGAATTATTTTGACAAAAATGATAAAATAAAGTATAAAAAAATAACATTAGGATAAAAATGGAGGTGATATTTTAGGATGAATCGAGAAGTAAAAAAGAATAAAGAATTTTCTTCTGAAGAATTATCCGTATTTTGCGAACAGATTGCAATGCTCTTAAATAGTGGAATACCACTCTATGATGGCATAGATATGCTTTATCAAGAGATGGAAGATAAGAAGACAAAAGAAGTATTGGAACGATTAACAATTTATATGAAAGATAATATGTCACTTCATGAAGCACTTTTAAAAGTGGAATCCTTTCCAGAATATATGATACATATGGTTAAGGTGGGTGAGTACTCCGGTAAATTAGAAGAGGTTATGCACTCCTTAGCAGCTTACTATGAGCGAGAGACAAATGTAAAGGTAAGCATTCGTAATGCAATTACTTATCCAATCATCTTATATTGTATGATGTCCATAATCATACTGACTCTTGTGTGGAAGATATTACCTTTATTTGAAAATATGTTTCTTGAATTAAATGCAGAGATTTCAGCAACAACCAAGCAGATGATGACAGTTGGTATTACTGCTGGAACTGTAATCGCTATTATTACATGCATTATTATGGTATTTATTGTTGTTACACTATTATGGAAGAGGACAAAACATGGTGATAAAGCATTAAAAAATCTTGTCAGAAAGATTAGATTTACTAATAAATTGTCAGAAGAAATTGCAATTGGGAAATTTATTTCAGGCATGTCGTTAATGATTTCTAGTGGAATCAATATGGATGAAGCTTTAGAAATTGTAAAGGATATTACAGATCATAATAAGGTAAAAGAAAAAATAGTTGCATGTCAAGAGAAAGTAAAAGAGAACATTCCTATTGAAGAAGCAATCAAAGAGACTGGTTTAATTGCTGGTATGGAGAGTAGAATGATTAGTGTTGCAGGAAAGACAGGTGCAACAGACTCTGCATTTTCTAAGTTAAGTGAACAATACAATGTAAAAACGACAAATAAATTAAGCAGATTATCCACTATGATAGAAACAATCTTAGTTGTATGTTTGACCGTGATGGTTGGTGGAGTTCTTATCTCTGTAATGTTACCACTTGTTAGTATGATTTCCTCTGTTGGTTAACTAATAATGAGGGTGAAGAATAGCTGTTTGTGGGCAGCACGGAGGTTAACATGAAGAAATTTAGATTAAAGAAGAAAGAAAAAAGATTGCCACTTATAGTATCTATGGTGACCTTTACCTTCTTAATGGTAATTCTTTATTTGGGAATCAACAAATTTGAGGGTATTTTAAATGAACAGAATTTCTTATTAACAAAGCAGGCGATACATAAGGCGATTATTCAATGTTATGCAAATGAAGGTTTTTATCCAGCTTCCTTATCTTATTTAGAAGAGAATTACTACTTAACAATTGATTATGATTCTTATTATGTTTATTATGAATGTGTTGCTTCAAATTTAGTACCTGAAGTTGAAGTTTTTAAGCGTTGAAAGGAGAGCAATTACTTGTGGTAAATAAGGAACGAAAATCGTTGATTGTGGGTTTCATAAGTATTGTTATCCTTCTTTTTGTGTTTGCAATCTCTGGACTAATATTAGTGAATATTGGTTTGAATGTTTATAAGAATGTAGTACTTGCAAATAACGCAAATTTTGAATTAAGAACTTCCCTTTCTTATGTAGCTACAAAAATAAGACAAAGTGACACCGTGGGAAGAACTTACATAGAAGAGAAAGATGGAATCCCAGTTCTTGTACTTGGAGAAGAAATCGACGGGACTATATATGAGACATTAATTTATCATTATAATGGATATCTTTGTGAATTATTCCGAGAAGATGGTATGGATTACGAATTAGACTATGGTATGGAAGTTATGGAAATTAATAAGTTTACGATAGAAGAAACGGATGATGGACTACTTAAAATGGTGGCTGGCAATAAAGCTGGGGAGGAAGATAGTTTAATTATATCCCCTCGAACAAGGAGGTAATAATGGATACAGAAAAAAAACAAAACTCCTTTCGCTTACCAATGATTGAGATGGTAATTATTTTAGGTGTGTTTGCAGTCATTAGCGTACTTATTGTTAGAATGTTTGTATCAACAGATCGTATGAGTACTAAGGCTTTAAATATCAGTAGAGCTGTGATTGAGACAGAAAGTATTGCTGAAACTTTAAAAGGTAGAGAGGTATCAGAAGCATTATTTAGAGATATCGGAGCAGTAGAAGCAAAGAATACAGATGATACCTATTTTATCTATTATGATAAATATTGGAACGTATTAAAAGAAGAAGTCAAAAGTGAAGCAAAGAACGTTATTGTAATACATTTTACAGAAAGTATAAGCGAGTATGGTGATATGAATACCTATCAAATTACTGCATATGAATCAGAAGATGGTGAACAAATTAACGAAAGCGATGAACCATTATGTGATTTGACGGTGAAGAAATTGATATAGTTATTAGGAGGTCACAATGAAAAAACGAGGCTATCAAATGAATATTGGTGGTGCATCTATATTGTTAGTACTCCTAGTTTTTGCCTTAACCGTGTTTGCAATTCTTTCTATGAAAGCATCTTACCAAGAATTAATGAGAAGTGAAAACACTAGAGATTCGGTAGAAAGATATTATGAGGCAGATGCAAAATCAGAAGAAGCATTATTGTCAGTGCGAAAAATAATGAGTGAAGCAATGAAGCAAACTGATATGGCAGAAATTGATTATTTAAAAGAATATATAAAAAATGATAAGACCCTAGAATTCGACGAAAACTCCCGTGTATTGACATGTCTTGTTTTCGTAGACTATAATAAAAAAATAGAAATGAAACTAAAAATTGCGGATAATTTTAGTGACGGCTATGAAATATTAAGTCATAAGTTGCTTGTAACAGATCAAGGAACTTATGAGGATGAAGAGATTGAGATTTGGGACGGAGTTATTGACGATTAAGAAGGATGGGTTAAAAATGGATTTATTATCGATATTACAGGAAGCAGTGAGGCAAAAAGCATCCGATATATTCTTTATTATTGGACAACCAGTTGCATTTAAGTTACAGGGAGTTATAACAAGGCAGGACACGGATACCCTAACTTCTGATCAGATTGTTGGTTTAGTTAAGGAAATGTATAAAGCAGCGGATGAACGAGATTTAAACCTATTAAAAGACGGTGATGATGATTTTGCATTGTCTGTACGAGGGGTAGGGAGATTTCGTGTTAATGTCTTTAAACAAAGAGGAACGCTAAGTGCAGTGCTACGTGTGGTTTCCTTTCAGTTACCACCAAGAGACGAGTATGGAATACCACAGTCAATCATTGAGCTTAGTAACCAAAAAAAAGGCTTGATTCTAGTGACTGGTCCAGCAGGCAATGGTAAAAGTACAACACTTTCTTATATTCTTGATGAAATTAATAGCAATAGAAATTGCCACATCTTAACACTAGAAGATCCAATTGAATATTTACATAAACACAAACAAAGTATTGTTAGCCAAAGAGAAATTGGTTTTGATACACCAAACTACTCAAAAGCTCTTAGAGCAGCAATGAGAGAATCCCCAGATGTAATTTTTATTGGTGAAATGAGGGATTTAGAAACCATTGAAATTGCTATGACAGCTGCTGAAACTGGACATTTAGTACTATCAACTCTACATACAATTGGAGCAGCGAATACAATTGATCGAATTATAGATGTATTCCCAAGCAATCAACAACAACAAATACGTATTCAACTTAGTATGGTCTTAAATGCGGTTGTATCACAACAATTATTACCAGGACAAGATGGCTTAGTACCTGCATTTGAGATATTAGAAGCAAATAGTGCCATTAAAACTATGATTCGAGATGGAAAAGTACATCAGATTGATTCTGTTATTTATTCTTCTGCTAAAAATGGTATGGTTTCTATGGACAGTAGTATTTTAGAACTATATCGTAGTGGAAAAATAAGTGCTCAAACTGCAATATCCTTTAGCATGAATCAAGATGCAATGAGAAGAAATGTGAATTAATGCATAGTGAAACTATGTGTGGAAAGGAGTAAATTTGAAACTTAATAAAATTCTTACATTATTCGCAATATTATGTGTTGCATTTCTATTAAAAGGAACTAAGGCGAGTGCGGCATCGACATTTTATGAAGATAACGAAAATGGAGTTATTACCATTACTTACAATAATAAAAGTAATGCGAAGATGAAGGTGGCGGTTTCAAAAGGCTCCGAAACTTATTACTATAATCTTGGTAACGGAAAAAATACCCTTGACATTCCATTAAATATGGGAAATGGTTCATATAAAATTCGTATCTGTAAAAATATAAGTGGAACGAAATATAGCGTTATCGAAAGTAGTACAATTGAATTAGACCTTAGTGATGAGAATGAAGTATTTAAATATTCTAATGTCATAGTAAATTTTGAGGCTAGCGATAATGCCATTAAAAAAGCAAAAGAGTTAACAAAAAATTGTAAAACAGATACTGAAAAGATTAAGAAGATATATGATTACATCGTTAAGAATTACAAATATGATTACGATAAAATAGAATCTTTAAGCGCAGGTTATATACCAGATATCCAGATTATATATAAAAACAAAAAGGGTATTTGTTATGATTTATCTGCAATGATGGCGGCAATGTTACGGAGTCAAGGGATTAAGGTGAAATTAGTGACGGGTTATACCCCGAATATTGATACCTATCATGCTTGGAATACTGTTTATGATACAAAGACAAAGAAATGGTATACCATCGATACCACCTATGATGTGGCTATGTATCGTGCAGGCAAGAAGTACACGATGAGAAAAGACGCAAAAGATTATACAGATGTAAAATATCAATACTAAAATATCAATATTAAAATATCAAAATTATAATATCAACATTATAATATTAATACTAATAAAAATGGGCTGTCGCAAAATTGCGATAGCCCATTTTGGTACTAAAATATATTACTATAGTTGTTCGTTTAACAACAATTGTATAAAATAGTTCGCTGGTTCAGAAAGTGGAATACTTTCATCATATGCAGCAACTAATTTACGTGTTGGCATGGTTTCTTCTGTCTTAAGAACATATAAATTCTCATCAATTGTATTTTTAATACAAAAATCAGGAACAAAAGCAATTCCAAGGCCTATTTTAGCAAGATCAATTAATAAATCATTACTACTGATTTCGATTGCTGGAACTAAGTCTAAGGAGTTTTGTAAAAATAGATTATGCAAAAAGGCACTGGTAGTTGATAGCTTATTTAACATAAGTATCGGTAACTTCTGCAATTCTTCTAGACTTAAAGGTTTATCTCCAAATGGGAATGCATCTGGATTTGCAACAAATACATCTGTAAAATCTTTTACATCTAAAATTTTCATATTGTTATTAAGTGCAGAGTTTGGAGAGTTGGCAACAATAAGATCCACTTGATTCGTCTCTAACATTTCTGCACACTTTAAAGAGGTTCCGTTAATAATCTTAATATGAACTTCTTTATAAGTCTTATGAAATAAATTTAAATATGGTACTAAAAAGTATCGACATATGGTATCACTTGCAGCAATGCGAAGTTGCATTCCACCAGATGGTGTCGAATTAAGTAGCTGATTCTCACCGCGAGTAATCAAATTAATTGCTGGTTCTATGTGTTTTAATAACATTTCCCCTTCTTTTGTAAGACTAACACGTTTTGTACTACGAATAAATAAAACTTGGTCTAAGCGTTTTTCAAGTACTTTCACGGATTGACTAACTGCGGATTGTGAAATAAATAATTCCGTTGCTGCTTCTGAAAAACTAAGTGTTTTTGCAACATAATAAAATACTTTATATAACTCATAATTGATATCCATTTTTAGTTCTCCTTTTAACAGCCTTTCCTATTTATTGATCCTTTTATACCTTAGTATCATTATAACGTAAAATTAATGAACTAAAGTAGCGCAAAAATTAGAATGAAAGAAACAACAATCTGAATGATAATAAAACGGAAAACTGTTTGTGTATCAGACCAACCTTTGTTTTTACGTACATGGTCATGGATTGGTGTTCTTGTATTTTTAAGAATTCTAATTTTTAAGAAACGTAATAGTGCTACTTTAATTAAACCTAATCCACCATCAATAATTAATACGATAGCACAAGGAATAAATAAAAGTGCGCTACCAGTTTTTAAAGCAACAACTGCAAGGAAAAGTCCAATTGCTCTTGAACCAGCATCTCCCATTAATAATTTACTTGGAGAAGCATTAAACCATAGATAACCAAGTAAACAAATTACCATAAGTAAAATAAATTGTCCAAAACCAGCATCGCCGATTTTAGAAATGTAAATCACATAAAAAGTAATAAGAGTACAGATGGAAAGACTTCCACTTAAACCATCCACTCCGTCACTACAATTAGTAACGTTGATGGAGGCCCATATAAGAATCATAGCTAAAATAACATAAAGCCAAGCTGGTAATACAAATTCTTGACCAGTTAGCATGATCGTTAATTTGCTTGAATTAAAATTAACATAAGTAAAGGCACAAACAAAGGCGATAATTAAGTCAATTAGTCCTTTTTTATATTCGCCCCAAGGAGCTTTTGAACTATCATCTAAATAACCACTCATCATTGCAGCAATGAGCATGATTAAGTAAATAATAAGTTCGCGATTAATTGGTGCAAATAAAATCGCTGAAACGACAAAAACTAAAATAAATACGATTCCAGCACCTCTAGGTTTTCCTTGTGACAATCCACCATTTACCGCAAATGCTCGACCGCCATCGCGAGGAAGTACATTTTGCAATAGTTCTAGCAAGATGCAAGTAACCAAAAATGCGAATAGGAGACCGAAAAAAGCTATTCCTTTACCATTCGTGCTGTCAAATAATGAATATAACATAAATTTATCCTCCAAAAATATTGTCATCGCTGTTATTCAAAATATCGTTATTGCTCTATAAGCGTTCTAAAAATAAGTCACGCTTATGCAAATTCATATGTAATGAAAGATATCGATGTCTAAAATATTTTACTATAAAAGAACTGGTTTGTATATAGTTAGAATATGATATGTGTAAGATTTTATAAGGGGGGCTTATTAAATATTTAACATATATTAATTTCAATTATAAATACTACTATGCTATAATAAATATAACCATTAAATAATTTATATACACAATTTTAGAAAATAACGTAATTATGCAGTTTTCAAGTAAATTATTTTACGAAAAATGTCCATATAAAATGTTTCTGAGCGAATAGACATGGAGGTTTATGATGGAAAACGTTAAGAGAATATATGTAGAGAAAAAGGAACCATATGCTGTAAAAGCAAAAGAATTAAAAGAAGAAATTAGAAGTTATCTTGGAATTACTAAGTTAGCGAATGTTCGAGTTTTAATTCGTTATGACATTGAACATGTAAGTGATGAAACATATAAGAGTGCTCTTGGTGTTGTTTTTAGTGAGCCTCCTGTAGATATACTATATGAAGAGAAATTTCCAATGAACGAAAACGACCATGTTTTTTCTGTAGAGTATCTACCAGGTCAATTTGATCAAAGAGCGGATTCTGCAGAACAATGTGTGAAACTTTTAAATGAAAACGAAGAGCCAGTAATTAGAACAGCAACCACCTATGTTTTAACAGGAGACATTACGAAAGAAGATTTTGAACGTATTAAGATGTATTGTATCAACCCGGTAGACTCAAGAGAAACCAATGAGATTAAGCCGGAGACACTTATTATACCATTTGACGTACCAGAAGATGTAATTGTCATTGAGAACTTTAAGGACATGAAGGAAGATGACTTAAAGGAATTATATGAATCTTTAAATCTTGCAATGACCTTTGCAGATTTTTGTCATATACAAAACTATTTTAAAACGGATGAAGATAGAAATCCAACGATGACTGAGATTCGCGTGCTTGATACGTATTGGTCAGATCATTGTCGTCATACTACATTTTTAACAGAGTTAGAAAATGTTACCTTTGAAGAAGGTTATTATAAAGAGCCGATCGAAGCAGCTTATAACGATTACAAGAAAAGCCGTGATGCTTTATATCAGGGAAGAGATGATAAATACATATCCTTAATGGATATTGCACTTCTTGCAATGAAGAGATTAAAAGCAGAAGGAAAACTAGAGGATATGGAAGTTTCCGATGAAATCAATGCTTGTTCTATTATAGTACCAGTAGAAATTGATGGTAAAACAGAAGAATGGCTTGTTTTCTTTAAAAATGAAACCCATAACCATCCTACAGAGATTGAACCCTTTGGTGGTGCAGCAACATGCCTAGGTGGAGCAATTCGTGATCCACTTTCCGGTAGAGGATACGTTTACCAAGCTATGCGTGTTACTGGTGCTGCAGATCCTACGGTACCGATTAAGGATACACTAAAAGGAAAGTTGGCTCAAAGAAAAATTGTAACTGGTGCAGCCAAAGGATATAGTTCTTACGGAAATCAGATCGGACTTGCTACTGGCTTGGTAGATGAAATATATCATCCAAACTATGTTGCAAAACGTATGGAAATTGGTGCAGTCATGGGGGCAGCTCCTCGCAAGAATGTCATTAGAGAGTCCTCTGATCCTGGAGATATTATTATATTAATGGGTGGTAGAACTGGACGAGATGGCTGTGGTGGAGCAACAGGCTCTTCAAAAGTTCATACGACGGATTCCATTCATACTTGTGGTGCTGAGGTACAAAAAGGTAATGCACCAACCGAACGTAAATTGCAACGTCTTTTCCGTAGAGAAGAAGTTAGTAAATTAATTAAGAAATGTAATGATTTTGGTGCAGGTGGTGTTTCTGTAGCAATTGGTGAACTTGCAGATGGATTACACATTTTTCTTGATAAGGTTCCAAAAAAATATGCAGGCCTTGATGGAACGGAACTTGCGATTTCTGAATCTCAAGAAAGAATGGCAGTCGTAGTTGATAAAGCGGATGTGGATGCAATGCTTGCATTTGCAGAAGAAGAGAATTTAGAGGCAGTAGCAGTTGCAGAAGTTACCAAAGAGCCAAGACTTGTGATGTATTGGAGAGATAAAGTAATTGTTGATATTTCCAGAGAATTTTTAGATACCAATGGTGCACATCAAAAAGCAAGTGCAATTGTCACAATTCCAGAGAAAGAAAAGAATTATTTTAAAACAGGTGCATCTTATGTAGCTGCTGAAACGAAAAAAGCCTTAAAACAGTCTGCAAAGGATGAAAAAGAGACATTAAAAAGCGATGATAAAAGTGATGATACTATAAAAGATCAGTGGTTAGCGATGCTAGGAGATTTAAATATTTGTTCTAAAAAAGGTTTAGTGGAGATGTTTGATAGTTCCATTGGAGCGTCAACGGTTACGATGCCTTTTGGTGGAAAACATCAATTAACTCCAACACAAACAATGATTGCAAAACTTCCAGTGTTGCATGGTTCTTGTGATACTGTAACAATGATGAGCTATGGTTATGATCCATACTTATCAACTTGGAGTCCTTTCCATGGAGCAGTGTATGCAGTAATCTCCTCCGTTGCTAAAATCGTAGCAGCTGGTGGTAATTATAAAAATATACGATTTACATTCCAAGAGTACTTTAGAAGACTTGGGAATGATGCAAAGCGTTGGGGAGAACCTTTAACTGCCTTACTTGGTGCTTATGATGCACAGATTAAATTAGGTCTTCCATCCATAGGTGGCAAGGATAGTATGTCTGGAACCTTTAATGAAATTGATGTACCACCTACCTTAGTTTCTTTTGCAGTGAATGTTGCAAAGAATCAGGAAATTATCACACCTGAGTTAAAACAAGAGGGGAATTCATTAGTAGTCTTTGAAATTAACAAAGATGCATATGATTTACCAGAGTATGAAGATTTAATGAAACAATACGACCAAATCATGGAATTAGTTAAAAACGGCGTTATTGTTTCAGCCTATGCACTTGGTGCGAAAGGTATTGCTGAGGCAGTGAGTAAAATGGCATTTGGTAATCAATTTGGAGCAGAATTAGACGGTTCATTAACGGTGGAAGATTTATTCTATCCTGCCTATGGCAATATCATAGCTGAAGTATCTAAGGATAAGATGGCAGAATTGACTGGATCTGGTGCTACATTTAAAATAGTTGGCGCTGTAATAGATCAGCCAGAATTTAAATATAGAGATGTAAATATATCAATGGAAGAAGCTTTAAATGCATGGGAAAATACATTAGAGAAGGTATTTCCAACAAAATCTAATGTAGCAAAAATGAACCAAGCAGAAAAAGTTTCACAAAACTTATTCGATGCTAAGAGAGTTTTTGTTGCTAAGAATAGAGTAGCGAAACCAAAGGTATTTATTCCAGTATTCCCAGGAACAAACTGTGAGTATGATTCATTAAAAGCCTTTGAACGTGCTGGTGCAGAGGTGAATACCGTTGTATTTAAGAACTTAGATGCCACTAATATTAAAGAATCCGTTCTTGCCTTTGAAAAAGCAATCAATGATGCACAGATATTGATGTTCCCAGGTGGATTTTCAGCAGGTGATGAACCAGATGGTTCAGGGAAATTTATAGCAACTGCATTCCGTAATATCAGAATTAGTGAGGCTGTAAATGATCTTTTAAAACAAAAGGATGGTTTAGTACTTGGTATATGTAACGGTTTCCAAGCGTTAATTAAGCTTGGGCTTGTTCCTTATGGTGAAATCCTTGCGCAAAATGAAGATTCGCCAACACTTACAATGAACACAATTGGTCGTCATATATCAAAAGCTGTTTATACAAAAGTAGTATCCAATAACTCACCATGGCTTATGAAAGCTAATTTGGGTGATGTTTATACGATTCCAGCTTCTCATGGAGAAGGTCGCTTTGTTGCAAATGATGCTTGGCTTAAAAAACTTGCAGAAAACGGGCAAATTGCGACTCAGTACGTAGATTTAAATGGTAATCCTACAATGGATGAAGAATATAATCCAAATGGCTCTTATATGGCAATTGAAGGTATTACTTCACCAGATGGTAGAGTACTTGGTAAAATGGCACATTCAGAGCGTCGTGGCGATGGTGTAGCTATTAATATAACTGGCAATCAAAATCAATATATTTTTGAATCCGGCGTTTCTTATTTTAAATAATTTTATTAAATACTATTATTATTTTAGATAATCTTATTTTAATAATAGTATTTAAAATAAAGCCAATGTATTATCAAAATTCGCTTACTGACTAAAAATTGGGTGTCATAAAGTTATAATGAAGGGTACTTGCATTTAGCGAGTGCCCTTTGTTATAATTATCTAAAATTGATATATAATAGTGAAACAGGATTTTATATATCAGTTATAAACTAGATTTAAATTAGAAAATAATAATCTAGATACGCTAGGATATGCGTAAGATTGGAGGAAAATATGAAGACAGTATTAGAGAGATTTTTATCTTATGTAAAAATAGATACACAATCAAAAGATGATCAAGAAATGGTTCCAAGTACAAGTAAACAAAGGAATCTTGCAGAAGTTTTAGTAAAAGAATTAAAAGAGATGGGTGCTAGTAACGTAAGACTTTCAGATAATTGCTATGTTTATGCAACAATTCCAGCAACTATTGATAAGAAAGTTCCATCCATTGGATTCATTTCACATATGGATACTGCACCAGCAATGACTGGAACCGATGTAAAACCAAGAGTGGTTTCAAATTATGATGGTGGAGACATCGTTTTAAATGAAGCACTTGGCATTGTATTATCTCCAAATCAGTTCCCTAAATTAAAGGACCGTGTTGGTGAAGATTTAGTTGTAACTGATGGAACCACATTACTTGGTTCCGATGATAAAGCTGGTGTTGCTGAAATTATGACAATGGCAGAGTATTTACTTACTCATAAAGAAATCCCTCACGGAGAGATTCAAATTGGATTCACTCCAGATGAAGAAGTTGGAAGAGGCGTAGACTTTTTTGATGTAAAAGGCTTTGGTGCTGAATTCGCGTATACAGTAGATGGTTCTACACTTGGTGAAATTGAGTATGAGAACTTTAATGCTGGTAATGTAAAAGTAAAAATTAATGGTAGAAGCATTCATCCAGGAAGTGCAAAAGGTAAAATGATTAATGCAATTTTACTTGGTATGGAACTTCAATCTATGTTGCCAGTAGAACAAAATCCTGCTTATACAGAAGGATACGAAGGATTTTATCACTTAGATCATATTGAAGGTAATGTAGAAGCAGCATCTATGGTTTATATCATCAGAGATCATGACCGAGTAAAATTTGAAGAGAAAAAACAATTCTTTAAGAGCGTATGTGATTTCTTAAATCAAAAATATGGTGAAGGAACCATTGAGTGCGAAATCAAAGATAATTATTACAATATGAAAGAAATGGTGGAACCACACATGCATTTAATTGATAATGCAATAAAAGCCATGGAGGAACTTGGTATTACACCAATGATTTCACCAATTCGTGGTGGTACGGATGGAGCTAGACTTTCTTATATGGGATTACCTTGCCCTAACTTATGTACTGGTGGAGAAAACTATCATGGAAAGTATGAGTATGTTTCTGTACAATCTATGGAAAAAACAGTAGAGATTATTCTTAAAATTATTGAACTTTATGGAAGAGCATAAATAGATAGTCATACGTGAGTTCAGATTCTAAAATCAGTATTTAAAGGGAAAATCGGAAGTTTATTGGAAGGAATATATCGGTGTGTTTGATATTAATCAGGTCATTGATTATATTTAATGAATATAAAATTTAAATTGACATTGCGTTAAACTTCTGCTACACTAAAGTGCAATAAACCTAACCATTGGTTAATATTAATAAGGCTGTGACAGGGAGGAGTACATACTCATTTGATGCCAAGAGAGAAGGCGGTTGGTGTAAGTCTTCGTGAGATGAGTAACGGAAGTAGCCCTTGAGCTTTGAACCGAACATTTTAGTAGGCTTCAACGGAAGATTCCACCGTTATAAGGAAGTAGTATTTAGTACATTCTTTGTATCAATGACGATTACAAGTCAGATTGTATTATGTACTATAAAGTGCAGAGTTAATTCTGAAATTAGGTGGTACCACGGATGTTACGTTCGCCCTAAGCCTTTGGCTTATGGCGGGCGTTTTTTTATACATATTTGGAACAAAGTACAAAGTTTGTTCCATGACAGTTTAAAAAATATTTTATTTAACATAAAGAAAGGTGTGTATTAGGATGAGAAGTGATTCAGTAACAAAAGGCATGCAACAGGCACCTCATAGATCCCTGTTTAACGCATTAGGGTTAACGAAGGAAGAAATGGAAAGACCACTAGTCGGTATTGTAAGTTCTTATAATGAAATTGTACCAGGTCATATGAATTTAGATAAAATAGTTGAAGCAGTTAAATTAGGCGTCGCAATGGCAGGAGGAACTCCGATTGTGTTCCCTGCAATCGCGGTATGTGATGGTATTTCCATGGGTCATGTGGGAATGAAATACTCTTTAGTAACTAGAGATTTAATTGCAGATTCCACAGAAGCTATGGCGATGGCTCATGCATTTGACGCTTTAGTTATGGTACCAAACTGTGATAAAAACGTGCCAGGTCTATTAATGGCAGCAGCAAGAGTGAACATACCTACTATTTTTGTTAGTGGTGGTCCAATGTTAGCTGGTAGGGTACAAGGTAAGAAAACAAGCTTATCAAGTATGTTTGAAGCCGTTGGAAGTTACGCTGCAGGTAAAATGTCAGCAGAAGAAGTGGAAGAGTTTGAAAATAAAGCGTGTCCAACTTGCGGTTCTTGTTCTGGTATGTACACTGCAAATAGTATGAACTGTTTAACAGAAGCTCTTGGTATGGGACTTCGTGGTAATGGAACGATACCAGCTGTATATTCTGAAAGAATTAAACTTGCAAAACATGCAGGAATGCAAATAATGGAGCTATTAAAGAGAGATATTCGTCCAAGAGATATTATGACAGAAAAAGCATTTATGAATGCTTTAACAGTAGATATGGCACTTGGATGCTCCACCAATAGTATGTTACATTTACCAGCGATTGCTCATGAAGCAGGGGTTGAATTAAATGTAGATATCGCTAATGAAATTAGTGCAAAAACTCCAAATCTTTGCCACCTTGCACCAGCAGGTCCAACTTATATGGAAGATTTAAATGAAGCAGGTGGAGTTTATGCAGTATTAAATGAACTTGATAAAAAAGGTTTATTATATACTGACTTAATTACAGTGACAGGAAAAACAATCGCAGAGAATATTCAGGGTTGTTATAATAAAAATCCTGAAGTTATTCGTCCAATTGAAAATCCATACAGCGAGACTGGTGGAATTGCAGTATTAAAGGGTAATTTAGCACCGGATTCTTGCGTTGTTAAACGTTCTGCAGTAGCACCTGAAATGATGGTACATGAAGGACCAGCAAGAGTATTTGATTGTGAAGAAGATGCTATTGAAGCAATTAAAGGTGGAAAGATCGTTGCTGGAGATGTTGTTGTAATTCGCTATGAAGGACCAAAAGGTGGCCCAGGTATGAGAGAAATGTTAAACCCAACTTCAGCAATCGCTGGTATGGGACTTGGATCATCCGTTGCTTTAATTACTGACGGTAGATTTTCAGGAGCTTCTAGAGGGGCATCCATTGGGCATGTATCACCAGAAGCTGCCGTTGGTGGTAATATAGCGCTTGTGGAAGAAGGAGATATTATTAAGATTAATATTCCGAATAACACAATCGACTTTGTAGTTTCTGACGAAGAACTAGAAAGAAGAAGAGCAAACTGGAAACCAAGACAGCCTAAGATTACGACTGGATACTTAGCGCGTTATGCTTCTATGGTTACCTCTGGAAATCGAGGAGCAATTCTTGAAATAAAATAAAATCAGTATGAAATAGTTCATAAGCATATATTATTTCATATTCTATTTTAAATATAGAAAATTGAAAGCACAAAATGCTTTGTTTAAAAATATGAAATATACGAAAATAAAACAATGAAAGAGGTGTAATATGTTATTAACTGGTTCCCAAATCTTAGTTGAATGTTTAAAAGAACAAGGCGTTGATACCATCTTCGGCTATCCTGGAGGTCAGGTACTAAACATATATGATGAACTTTATAGACATCAAGATGAAATAAGACATATTTTAACTTCCCATGAGCAAGGGGCTTCTCATGCAGCGGATGGATATGCTAGAGCCACTGGAAAAGTTGGCGTATGTTTAGCTACTTCAGGTCCAGGAGCTACGAACTTAGTAACTGGTATTGCAACTGCATACATGGATTCTGTTCCATTAATTGCGATTACAGGAAATGTTCCAGTACCACTACTTGGTAAAGATAGCTTTCAAGAAGTTGATATAGCTGGTATTACAATGCCGATTACAAAACATAACTTCATTGTTAAAGATATTGAAAAATTAGCAGACACCATTAGAAAAGCCTTTCGTATTGCAAAGACAGGCAGACCTGGTCCAGTACTTATTGATATAACCAAAGATGTTACTGCTGCAAAATACGAATATACACCGGTTACTATTGAAGAGATTGATAATAGTAAATGTACGATTAACGAAGAAGAAATTGAAAATGCTTTAAATATGATTCGTGAATCGAAAAAACCAATGATATTTGTTGGTGGTGGGGCGATTATTTCGGATGCAAGTGAGGAATTACGTGTCTTTGCAGATAAAATTGATGCACCAGTTACAGATACACTTATGGGAAAAGGTGCATTTAATGGAGAGCATGAACGTTATACTGGTATGCTTGGTATGCATGGAACAAAAACTTCAAATTTTAGCGTAACTAAGTGTGACTTATTAATCACAGTAGGTTCTAGATTTAACGACCGTGTTACTGGAAATGCGAAAAAGTTTGCAAGTAATGCTAAGATTCTACAAATCGATATTGATCCAGTAGAAATCAATAAAAATGTTATTGTTTCCAAAAAAGTCATTGGTGATGTTAAAACGATATTACATATTTTAAATGAGCGTTTGGAACAACAATCTCATGAAACTTGGATGAAACAAGTTTATGAGAGCAAGAGATTATTCCCACTAGGATATCATGACGATACATTAACTGGTCCATATATTATTGAAAAAATTGATGAAATCGCTGGTGAAAATGCAATTATAACTACAGAAGTTGGGCAGCATCAGATGTGGGCAGCACAGTTTTTTAAATACAAAAATCCAAGAACGTTTATTACTTCTGGTGGATTAGGAACAATGGGATATGGGCTTGGAGCTTGCATCGGTGCCAAAGTCGGAATGCCAGAAAAGACTGTCATTAATATCGCAGGAGATGGATGCTTCCGTATGAATATGAATGAAATTGCTACTGCAACAAGATATAATATTCCAATCATACAAGTGGTATTTAATAACCACGTTCTTGGAATGGTTCGTCAATGGCAAACTTTATTTTATGGCAAACGTTATTCACATACAGTTTTGAATGATAAAGTTGATTTCGTTAAATTATCAGAAGCTATGGGAGCAAAGGCATTTAGGATTACAAAGAAAGAAGAAGTAGAAGATGTTTTAAGAGAAGCAATTGCCTTAAACGAGCCGGTTGTTATCGAATGTGTAATTGATCCAGATGACAAGGTATGGCCAATGGTTGCACCAGGTGCTGCAATAGCAGATGTATTCTCAGAGGAAGATATTGATAATTAATGCTATGGTGATTCATAGAATAATTAATCTTTTTATGAAAACTGGTTCTTATTATGATTGGTCATTGAATCCATTGATTAAAAATAAAATAAATGTTTAAACTTCAGAAGATGAGAGATTTTGTAAATACTCATCTTCTTTATATTTGAAAAATATGTTGTTTAAAAAGCGTATCACCAAATAGTATACATGAAAAATAGCATAGATATTAATCATCAATATCTTAAAGTGCATTGATTAAAATAAATAACTTATTAAATTTATTAGAAAAAATTATAAATAAAAGTGATATTTACTTGTGGTATTCATTGACTTTAATATCTTGTATTGCTAAAATTGTTATGGACTTGCTGTGAGACAATTTCTTACAGAAACTCTAATGAATAAAATAAATCATATACGTATTATAGGAGGAGTTGCATGGAAAAGTTTTTCAAATTAAAAGAAAACGGTACCAATGTACGTACCGAAATTGTTGCTGGATTGACAACATTTTTTGCTATGGCATACATAATTATTGTTAATCCTAACACTTTAGAGGGTTCAGGAATGCCATGGGGTGCAGTATTTTTAGCAACAATTATCGCTTCTATTATCGGTACATTAATAATGGGACTTGTGGCAAACGTACCATATGCACAAGCACCTGGTATGGGATTGAATGCGTTCTTTGTATATACTGTAGTTATGGGTCTTAAATTTACTTGGCAAGAAGCATTAGCCATGGTATTTATCTGTGGTTTGGTAAATATATTTATTACGGTAACAAAATTACGTAAGCTTATTATTAAAGCAATTCCTGAAAGTTTACAAAATGCAATCGGTGGAGGTATTGGTATCTTTGTTGCATACATTGGTATCGTTAACTCTGGATTGGTTAATTTTGATGCGGGAGTACCATCCATTGCTACATTTAACAATGCAGCAGTAATTTTAACTGTAATTGGTATTATTTTAGCAGTTGTTTTATTAATTTGTAATGTAAAAGGTGCTGTATTTATCAGTATCGTTGTAACAGCACTTATTGGAATTCCTTTTGGTGTTACTAAAATGGATGATACAATGAGTTTCGTAGAAGCATTTAAACAGTTACCTACAACATTCGGCGCTGCATTTGGTGATCCTGGTATCATCAGTTTGTTTAGTGATCCTAGCAGACTTCCAATTGTTATAATGACAATCTTTGCATTTAGTTTATCTGATACATTTGATACAATTGGTACATTTATTGGAACTGGACGTAAAACAGGAATCTTCTCTGCTGAGGATGAAGAAGCACTTGAAAAAGGTAATGGTTTCAAATCTAAGATGGACAAAGCGTTATTTGCAGATGCAACAGCAACATCCATTGGTGCTATTTTTGGTACTTCCAATACAACAACTTATGTAGAGAGTGCTGCAGGTATTGGAGCAGGTGGACGTACTGGTTTAACTAGTGTTGTAGTTGCGATTCTTTTCGCAATAAGTGCATTCTTTGCACCTGTAATTCAGGCAATTCCTTATGCGGCAACTGCACCAGCCTTAATTATCGTAGGTGTTATGATGCTTTCTGCATTTAAGGAAATTGAATGGGATAACTTAGAAGAAGCAGTACCAGCATTTTTCGCAGGTATCTTTATGGCATTATGTTATAACATTTCTTATGGTATCGCAGCTGGTTTTATCTTCTTTATCATCGTAAAACTATGCAAAAAGAAAGCAAAAGAAATTAATCCAGTGCTTTGGGTTGTAACAGCACTTTTCATTATTAATTTTATTATTTCAGCAAATCTATAATTGTATTTATAGATTAGAGAATAGGTAACAATAAAACCACTGCTTAATCATATTTTGCGTATGATTAGGCAGTGGTTTTATTTAATGGAAATAAAATCTTAAATGTTTTATCCAGAATATGTTTGAATGTTAAATTATAGAGTGACATGCGAAGAGAAATTTACTTTCTTTTTAGCTTTAATATAACATAAGTATATAATTTCAATATTTGTTTATGAAGCAATAGCAATATTCCTACTACAAATATGGTTTTTGTGAGAAAAATAAAATTCTCCAAGCCATGTGTCCAAATGAAGTTTTCTAAACCTACTTTCCATTGTTCTGTCACAGAGTTAAAAAATACAATTGGCGCTGGATATATTTTCGATAAAAGCCACACAACAAAATAACTTATCAATGAAAGTAATAAACAACTAATACCACCAAGATAAACATATTTTTCTCTGTTACTCTTAGTAGTTGTTGTAGGTGTTTCCTTTATATTATTTTCTTTATCTTTCAATAAGTAATCTAAGGATGTATCAAATAAATCACTTATCTTAATAAGATTTTCAGTGTCTGGTAAGGAACTGTTTAACTCCCACTTTGATATTGCTTGCCTTGATACATTTAATTGTGAAGCAAGCTGTTCTTGTGACATACCATTTTGTTTTCTCAATAATTGAAGTTTCTCTCCAAAAGTCATAAGACCACCTCCTGTTTTTTCGACTTAATTCTAACATTCAGTGTAGTTGCATTCCACCAAATAGACTTTGAACTTTCGCAACTTATAGTTGCAGTTGAGATAAGTATAGTATATGCAATAAATAAAGGCATATCAACTTTATATTTTATAGATAGCTTTATTATTTGTATATTTTATTTACATTATAGAAAACTAATTTTTATAGTTAAAAAGGATCCTATATTTTATGGAATAAAAGGAGATTATTTATTATGGATAAAAAGGAAACTATTTGCTATGAATAAAAAGATAAAATTTTAAAGATAAAAGATAATAGATATTAGATATTAGATAAAAGATGAAAATATAAAAAGATGAAAATATAAAAAGATGAAAAGATGAAAAGATGAGAAGACTGGAAAAGATAAAAAAGATAAATTTGAATAATTCACTCCATAGTTCGAGACAATAACCAAAAGAGGTTTTAATGCTACGAAATAACAGTATTTGCCTATGAACAATGTAAACGCTTACATTGTTTAGTCAAAAAACTATATTTGAATAATGCCCAAATTTACTGTATTCAAAGTAACTTTTAATGGTTAATAGACTGAAATTTTTTTTAGTGTTGTATAAAATTTGGGTATCTGATAGAATATTAATGTAAGCGCTATCATACAGTGCTAAATATATTATTATTATATTGCACTAAATTTTGGTGTAATAGGTTTCAACTATAAGGAGGAAACAATAGAATGAGAGGAAATGTTATTGTTGGACAATCTGGGGGACCAACAGCAGTAATCAATTCAAGCCTAGCTGGAGTATTTAAAACAGCAAAAGACAGAGGGGCAAAGAAAATTTATGGTATGCGTCATGGGATAAAAGGTTTTTTAGACGGCCAATATGTAGATTTATCGGAGCATATTAAAAATGGATTAGATATTGAATTGTTAAAGAGAACACCATCATCCTATCTTGGATCCTGTAGATATAAATTACCTGACTTAGATCAAGGAAAAGATATCTATGAGAATATTTTCGCACGTTTAAACGAACTAGAAATTGAATATTTCTTTTATATCGGTGGAAATGATTCCATGGATACAATTAAAAAGTTAAGTGATTATGCAAAGACTATAAAGAGTGATATTAAATTCATTGGAGTACCAAAAACAATTGATAATGACTTAGCAGTTACAGATCATACACCAGGCTTTGGTAGTGCTGCAAAGTATATTGGTACTATAACAAAAGAAGTCATTCGCGATGGATTAGTATATGACGTAGAATGTGTTACTATTTTAGAAATCATGGGAAGAAATGCAGGTTGGTTAACAGGAGCAGCTGCTCTTGCAAAAGGAGAAGACTGTGAAGGTCCTGATATGATTTGCCTTCCTGAGGTAACTTTTGATATAGATAAATTTATACAACAAGTAAAAGATATTCAGAAGAAGAAAAAATCAGTAGTGATTGCAGTTTCTGAAGGTATTAAATTAGCAGACGGTCGTTATGTTTGTGAACTATCCGATAATATTGATTCAGTAGATGCATTTGGGCATAAATCATTATCTGGAACGGCTAAATTCCTTGCAAATACAGTTGCGAAAGAACTTGGATGTAAGACTCGTGCAATTGAATTTTCAACATTGCAACGCTGTGCCTCCCATATTAGCTCAAGAGTTGATATTACAGAAGCTTTTCAAGTAGGTGGAGCTGCTGTTAAGGCTGCTTTTGAAGGTGAAACTGGAAAGATGATTATTTTAAAACGTGTTTCCGATGATCCATATCAATGTACAACAGATATCTCTGATATCAATCAGGTTGCTAACATTGAAAAGAAGGTTCCAGAATCTTGGATTACAAAAGACGGTACATATGTATCGGATGAATTTATTAGTTATGTAAAACCATTGATTCAAGCAGAATTAGCACCTATGATGGTAGAAGGCATACCTGCTCATTTATATTTTCAAGGAAATATTTTATAAAGTATAAAAATTAATAGAATGATGAATGCTCTATTTACGGAGAATTCGTATTTAGAAATAGCGAGAGATGTTTATACATGGAACGATATTTTTGAAACGATAATTGCGTAAATAGAGCATTTTTTATTGAAATGAAAAATTGTATAAATGAACATTTTTTCATTTCAATAAAAATCTCTTTTCAAAACATGAGATATATGTTATTATAATATATGGTTTTAAATACTACGTTATACGACAACGTAAAACGATATAATATAGATATAATCACAATAAAAATGATTACAGGAGGGATTATTATGTCATATAAAATTGTCGGTGATAGTTGCACCGATTTACCAATAGAATTAAAAAATGATGCAAATATTCAATTAGTTCCTTTATCAATGCAAGTAGATGATGAGATTTTCGTAGATGATAGTACATTTAATCAACTTGAGTTTTTAAGAAAAATGGCTGCAAGTAAAGAATGTCCAAAATCTTCTTGCCCATCTCCTGAAAGCTATATGAATGCATTTGAAGGTGCAGATGATATTTATGTTATTACATTATCTTCAAAACTTAGTGGATCTTATAATAGTGCTGAATTAGCTAAAAAACTATATTTAGAGGAACATCCTAATAAAAATATAGAAATTATTGATTCAAAATCAGCATCTGCGGGCCAGACTGTCCTTGTTTATAAGTTAAAAGAGTTATTAGAAAAAGGAACTAGTTTTAAGGAAACGGTAGAGCAAGTGTATGCATTTCGCGATACAATGCATACAAAGTTTGTACTTGAATCCTTAGATAATCTTCGTAAGAATGGACGTTTAAGTAATCTTACAGCGGTAATTTGCAGTGCATTAAACATTAAGCCAATTATGGGCGATGACGACGGTGAGATTATTAAATTAGATCAAGCACGTGGTGTTGAGAGAGCATTACTTAAAATGATTAAATACGTTGAAGAAGATGTAAAAGATGCAAAAAACAGAATTCTTGGGATTTCTCATTGTAATAACTATGAACGTGCGTTATTTGTGAAAGAAGAGATTTTAAAACGTATACCGTTTGCTAAATGTTTTATTGCAGATACTAGTGGTATTGCAAGTTTATATGCTAATGATGGTGGAATTGTAATTAGCTATTAATTTTATTGAGCTGTTTATTGTAGAGTTTTAATGTATATGATAGAATAGAATTATTAAAGTGAATAGAGCGAGGAATAATTTTTTAGATTATCTTCGATTATATTCACTTTAATTATAAACAACATTCCGTATAGGAAAGGAGCTAGGATAGTGAAAGATTTTGTAATTACTACAGACTCAAACTCGGATTTACCACTGTCTTATATTAAGGAAAAAGGGATTGGGATTATTTCTCATTACTATGACCTAGAGGGGGTTACTTACGGCGAAGATAATTTATTATCTGCAAAAGAGTTCTACGATAAAATGCGTCAAGGATTAATGCCTACAACAATGGCAAGTAATCCAGCAGTCATACGTGAAGTATTCCAAAATTATGTAGATCAAGGCCTTGATGTGTTACATATCAGTTTTTCATCGGAACTTAGCGGTGGATATAGTAACGTATCAGTAGGTGCTGCAGAAATTTGTGAGGAAAATCCAGGCGCAAAAATCGTTGTGATTGATACACTAAATGCTTCTTTAGGAGAAGGAATGGTTATTATGAAAGCCATTCAAATGAAAGAAGAAGGAAAAAGCATAGACGAAATCGTTTCATGGATAGAAGAGCATAAACTTGAGTTCTGTGTTCAATTTACAGTTGATGACTTATTCCACTTACATAGAGGCGGCCGTGTTTCTAAGGCAACAGCAATTGTAGGAACGATGATCAATGTAAAACCAATACTTTATGTAAATAATGAAGGCGCTTTAGTATCATTATCTAATTGTAGAGGTAGAAAAAAATCACTTATTACATTAGTAGATAATATGATTGCTCGTATGGGTAAATACAAAGACGGTAATGATGTAATCTGTGTCGTTCATGGTGATGCGAAAGAAGACGCTGATTTCGTTGTTAACTTAATCAAAGAAAAGTTAAACCGTGATAATATTCTTGTAAATACCATAAGTCCAAGTATAGGAGCGCATTCTGGTCCAGGAGCACTTGGTATCTGCTTTATGGGCGAGAATCGATAAAGACTTTTTGATTATTAGAAATTGCGGACGTATAAAGTTAGTAATTAATATGTAATTAATAAAAGGCTGTCAAAGAATAGATATTATATGTTTATTAATGTTCTTCTGATTTTTATGAAAAACCAGAAGATATTGCATATAGGAATCTATTTAATGACAGCCTTTTCTTGTTCTACGAAAGCAATATAGTAAATCAAGTAGTACTTGAGTTTACAATTTCAAGTGCTGGTTTAGTTTAATTTTTAATTGTTATTACCTAATAAAACTATTATATTTTTATTGGATTGCATATTATAAAATAGGTAAAAGTATAGTGAATTTGATGTTTTATTTCGTGTTTGAAGAAAATTAATTGGCAAAATATACTTGACAATTAAAAAAATAAGGAGCATAATATTTTAGCGACATAGCTTATGTTTTCGATTAGATTATCGAGGCGTAGCTCAGTTTGGTAGAGCGCTGCGTTCGGGACGCAGAGGCCGCAAGTTCGAATCTTGTCGCCTCGATGAGTGCATTTTTAAAGGTGTACAAATCAAGTAATATGCTGAAATAGCTCAGTCGGTAGAGCACTTCACTCGTAATGAAGGGGTCGTCGGTTCGAATCCGATTTTCAGCTTTATAAAAAAGGTAGTAAAATCAATAGTTATAGCGATTTTATGAAAAATAAAAACACTCTGAAAAGAGTGCTTTTTTCGTCTTTGACTACTGTTTGACTACTATTTAATTAAAAAACTACTACAAGATAATAAAAGAAGCCCCATGATAGTATGAGACTTCTAAAGTATTTAACTTAGTTTTGTGCTTTTTTTAATCAGTCTATCTTCCAATGAATTAGCAGCCTTTTCATCTGTTTCTTTTAAGGCATGAGCGTATATATTCATTGTAGTACTTGTCTGTGCATGGCCAAGTCTTGCAGAAACAGTTCGAATGTCAATGTTGTCTGCTATTAATAGCGTTGCTGACGTATGACGTAATCCATGTAAAGGTATCTCTGGTAATTTTTCGGAATCATTGTTAACTGTTTTATTATATTTGTTAATAATATCCTTGAAAGTATGGTACGGTGTAGATGGATGCATTTGTTTTCCGTTCCATTGTGTGAACAAGTAGTTACCATTTATCCATTGATCACCTAAGGAAAGGCGGTATTCCATTTGTTCAAGCTTATGCTGTTTAATTAATTCTATTACCGATTTAGGTAGCTTTATAGTTCTATTTGAAGTTAAATTTTTTGGGTCCTTTGTAATAACTTTACCATTTGCATACGCAGTACTCTTGTTTATCTGAATTTTATTATTGTTGAAATCTATATCATCCCAAGTTAAGGCAAGGATTTCTCCTTTTCTTAGTCCACCAAAAATTGCTATATTATAAAAAACTTTGAATTGTGTAGGTATGCTCCTACTTTCGGTATACTCTGGAACTTTGTATTTTTTGCCTGTATCATCTATTCTAGTATGAGCCTTATAAGTAGTCACATAGTCTATATTAAGGGCATTTAGGAACGTTTCAGCTTGTTCTAGGGTGAAGTGTTTTATATTTTGTTCTTTGCTGCTTTGTTTGGGTGGGGATACTCTGTCGCAAGGATTTGATTCTATAATTTGCCATTGAACTGCTGTTGATAGGATACTGCTTAATATAGCATGTATTTTTTTAATTGAACTATAGCTATAACCTCCAGACTTACCATCAGATCGTACACCATCTTCCAGAAGATTATTATAAAAACTTTGCAAGTGCAAAGGCTTAAGATTGTTTAATTTAATATGTCCAAGAGCAGGGATAATCTTCGTGTCGAGTTGATGCTGATAATGATCGATAGTGGTTTCTTCTAATTGTGTCAGAGCGTATTCTTTCATCCATTGTTCAATAAATTCTTTTAGTGTAATCTTTTCACCCTTTAAAACCTTACCATTCTTTACTCTCTGCTCAAATTCAAACACGAATGTTTCCAGAGCCTTTTGCTGTTGCTTAGGTGTCATAGTTATATCAGGTGTATAGGTTGTGGTTTCTAATATCTTCTTACCAGATACATCATAACCATTAGATACTGTTATTTGATATGAGTTCCCTCTTTTTCTGATAGATGCCATTATATACTTCCTTTCATAATAGAACACCTGTTTTTAGGTGCAATTTAATAAAGGTCGTGGTATAATACACTTGTTTGAAGGGTGTACTATTTAACCTTAGGGTTAGTAGTGTCATTTTTATAGTAGCTCTAGTGTTGGTAGCACTAGGGCTGTTTTTATTTGTCAAAGGGTATTTCGCTATCTTTAGATCCTGGCAAGTCCTTCCAATTGCATGGTTGTATCGTTTTATTGTACTTTGTTAATGTTTTTTCTATCCAAAGTTTATAAACTTCTTCATCAATTACATTGCTATAATATAGATCTTTCATTTTTATCCATTCCGAAAAAAAGTCTTTCATTACATCGTCTTCAAATCCTATTCCAGTGGCATCCAATATCGGATTAATCTCTTCGCTTATAACATGAGTGGTAATCGAATCTGCTATTTTTATTATAGTTCTGATAATATCTGAATACATACGAAAAGTATCACCAGGATCCATAATATCACTCATCCCACATAGCCAGTCAATAGATACGGTATAACGTTCAGCAATATCAGCTAATACTGATAGTGATGGTTTTTTAATACCATTTTCATATGATGATAATGTTGCAGTAGTTATATGTACTGCATCTGCAAAATCCTTTTGTGTAATTCCTATTTTAGTCCGTAATTCTTTGATTCTCTGACTAAATAATTCTAATCCCATTAGTACAACCTCCTTTAGATGTTTATATTCTAACACTGATATAACAAAATATCAACAAAATATTATAAAAGCTAATAAAAGCAAAATAATATACACTTAAGTATTGACAACATATACTTATGTGTATATAATTAGCCATAGGATAAGTTGTAAAGGAGGTTATAAATTGAGAATAGAAAAGTCAAAATTACTAATTGCTATGGCTAATTCATGCATGAATCCAAAAAATTTATGTGATTCAGCAAATATATCTTATCAAACATATCAGCGAATGTTAAAGCACAATGCAAAGCCCGCTACAATAGGTAAAATAGCAAGAGTCTTAAATGTTGACGTAACAGAGTTGATTGAGGATTAATTATAGCTTTATAAACGTTTACTGATCAGTCTGACTAAGTAAAAGTAATCTTATTTATTGGAAGATCTAAAAGTTACAAAGAATATAAGAAAGGAGAATAGAACATGACGAATGAAGAGTTTAAACAAATGATGATTAATCTTCTAACTAGTGAAGAAAACAGGCTAGGAGTTGGAAGTCAAGAGTTTATCAATCGGCATAATGAGATTATAAACGCTTGTGAGAGTGCACAAGCTTCCAAGAAATCACAAGTAAGAATGAGGACGGTTAAAGCTACAGTAGAATACTTTAAGCAAGAGGATCCTGAAACACCAGTGAATGAGTATATGCTCAGAAGGTTAATTAAACAAAAGAAGATATCTGTTGTTCATGCTGGTAATAAGGTTTTGATTAATTTAGATAAGTTTATTGATTACTTGAACAATGATGTTAGAGAAGAGCAAGTAGAAACAGTACAAGCGTATGGCAAATTAAGAAAGGTAATGGAGTGAATATAGTACATATTGTAAGTAGGTGATAAATTGGGAAAAGGTTGGATAGCTTTAGATAGGAAGATACAAGATCATTGGATATGGTCTAAAGAAAAGCCATTCGATGTGAGAAGTGCTTGGTTTGATTTATTGCTCGCTGCTAATTATAAGGATAATAAATTTCCTCTAGGAAGTGAAATGGTAAATGTAAAAAGAGGTAGTTTTATTACATCTGAACGTAAGCTAGGAGAAAAGTGGGGGTGGTCAAATACTCGTGTAAGAAATTTTTTAAAACTGTTAGAAAGTGATGGAATGATTGTAAAAAAAACGGATAGCAAAAAAAGCACTATAACGATAGTAAATTACAGTGTTTATCAAGATGTGGAAAGCAGTAAAAAATCAGAAGAACAGCAAGAAGAAAGCAGTGAAGCATCACAAGAAAAGCAGTCGAAAAGCAGTCGAGCATCACAAGAGCATACAAACAACAAAGATATAACAAAGGATAACAAAGAATTAACAATAGATATCAAAGAGGAAGAGGGGGAAATTCAAGACTTACCATTTTATGAAAGTACCATAAATGATTATCAGCGTGTCGCTGATATGTATAACGAAATATGCATTTCGTTTCCACGTGTAACGAAACTATCTGATGCACGTAAGAAAGCTATTAGGGCAAGACTAAAAGTTTATAGCTTGGCTGATTTTCAAAATCTATTTGAAATGGCAGAGAGTAGTAAATTTTTAAAAGGTTCCAATGATCGTAATTGGAGTGCTAATTTTGACTGGTTAATTAAAGACGTTAATATGCTTAAGGTTCTAGAAGGCAATTATAAAGATAAATTGGGCATAACAACTTTAAAATCTGTTAACAAAGGACAACAGATACAAGATGAATTTGTAAGGAATATGGAGGCGGTAATGAATGAGTATACAGGAATTCGGTAATATTGTGGCGTATTTAAAGACAGCATATCCAAATAGCAATTTTCTACCTACGCAGGAAGCAATCAAGACATGGTATGGAGAATTAAAGGATTTAGATTATAAGGCTTGTTGTATTGCTATGAAAGGATATGTGAGAAATAATGAATACCCACCATCAATAGCAGCAATCATAAAAGCTTGTAGCAAAGAGAACCAGGTACAAGTAATTCCATGGGACCAGGCATGGGAAAAGGTCATACATTCAGTTAGAAAATATGGTTCATATGGAGCTAGGGAAGCCATGGAAGAATTAGATGATACCACCAAACGAGCAGTAAAAGCCATTGGAGGTTTTAGAGAAATCTGCACTACAAACAATTTAAATTCATTAAGAAGAGAATTCAAGGAGTCGTATGCAGTATTTAAAGCAGAAATAGATTATGGAACTAACGCTAATCCAAATATCGCAGGGATTGAGGACAGGGTGGTGAAGAATTAGTGGACCATTGTCATGAGCTTATAAAATGGCGTGTAGAAGGTGTGGGGGTTAATAATTATAATGCTAGGAAAGCTTCTAGAGATGAAGTGCTTGAAAGAAGAGCAGCAATGAGAAAATTACTCATAGGAACACAATTTAATAACAGTAGCAATGAGCAATTAGATTGTATGAGGATTGAATATACCCCATATGGATACATAGTTGAGGATAGTAATGGAAATGAAACTGTAATTAGATATAAAAGAACTCTTGATGATGCGGCAACATCAACAAGAGCATGTAACTCGACAACCCATCAGTAAAGCCGAGATTCTATGCTTATCATAGCATAGATTAGTCTCCGGTGCAAGTAGAAGGAGAATATATAGATGGATTTACAAGAAAATATTAGACTTCTTTTTTGTCTAAATGAAAAAGGAGAAGTTAAAGCCAATGAGATTCTAAAAGATTTATTGCAGAATCCAGATTATATAAAAATATCATTTGAGCAATTGACACAAGAACTTAAAGAAGAAGCGGAACAGCGTGATATTGTGTATAAAGAACAGCTAGAAAAAGATAGAAAAGAAAAAGAGTTAAGAGAAAAGGCATTGCAAGAAGAGAGAAAACAGTTAGAAGAGCGGTATGCTAATGACTGGTTTATGATTAGACAACAGGGTTTTACAGAAGATAAATATAACGTTATAGAAGCAATATTTAAGTTAAGCAATGGTTCATTTATAGGACGTTTAAATATCTTTAATCTAGGTGTAATTGAAGGTAAAAGGGCAGAGAGGGCTAGAAGAAAGAAGGCAACGGTATGAGTATAGTCAAGTTTATTATGAACCTAAATTGAAATTACGTAGCCAATTTAATTCAAGGTTAGCAATAAAATAATTTATTACTTCAATTAAATTAAAGCAAAAGTATTGATAACAAGTGAAAGTGAGGAAAGTAGCTACTGGTTAACGCATTGCAGTAACTACAAGGCGATAATGTATTGTGTTATTCAAACAATAGAACGAAAGAAACTACCAAGAAAGGGATATTCGAAAGAATTAATAGCAGTATACTATGAAATGTCTTTTCATGGACAAGATATGAGTTATTGGAGTTATCGCTATAGTTATGATAATTACTTTGAACGGAATATTAGAAAGGCCTATAAGATTTCAATTCATCATAGTTATAGGGAAAATGGAAAAGTTAAGAAAAAACAATTTGTATTAACTACTGTAGGTTATTATGATATTGCAGATAACTATTTTTGCTTATATGAAGATTGTGATAGAAAAATAAAAGCAGTAGCAGAGGAATTAAATGTGTCTACGGAATACATATATGAGCTAGTTGAACAGAAGATTGGGCCATTGGTAAGTCAGATTGAAGAAGAGTTCAAACAGACGGAAGAATATAAGACACATGAAGAACATGAGAGAATTCTTAAGTTGTACAGAGAGGAAAAGAGTAAATTTAATTGTAAGTATGATTTAAGTAGTGATAGTAACGAATATGATAGATGTTATGATGTATTTGGGACATTGCGTAATTCAGAAGCGTTAGAACAAATTAAGAGAGAATACAAATTCAGAAAAGAGTATGAAGAAAGAAATCGTAGTTATCAGCAAGGGTATTACAGTAACTACAACAATAATTCAAGTAGTTACTGTAGTTCAAGTCAAGGTAACTACAATGAAGTAGATAAAACGTATCTGAAGGAGTTCTATAAGATTTTATCAAGAAAGTTTCATCCAGATAGTAATCCTGATAAAGATACATCGGAACAAATGAAACTAGTCAACCGTTTAAAAGATCAGTGGAATATATAGATTGCAGAAAGGAGGTAATTTATGAGTGTAAATATTAAAGTATCTTATGAGACAGAGCAGGAATTAAAGACGATTCTTTCACTCTTGGATCCAGTGGTTATAAAGTGGAGTAAGCATCAAAAGCAAGGTCGATACAATCGTGTATATATTAAAGCAAGAATTAAAGAGGTATAAAACAATACTGAAAGAATAATAAAAAATTATAATTGAATGCTTAAACAAGGATTCATCAATTTTAGGATTCGTGTGATTTATGGAATATTTCCGTATGAATAAGATAATAATTTATCATAATGCCCCTTATCGATAGGAAAAGTTAAGAGAACGTATAATTTATTATTAAAAATATTGGTAAATGTTGATGTGTTTACGTGATAGTTATGGACTCTGTTTATAAGCGAACGAAATAAGCGAACGTTCGCAAAACTCATGAAATGTTTTGTGATAAACATAGTATGAGATATTCGAATAACTAGTTAATTATTATATAAGTATGTGGAATAACGTGGAGAAGAAATATACTAAGAATTACAGCTGTCTAGGTATAATAATGTTGAGAAATGTTAAGGTATATTTTTTTAGTACAAGGTTGGTTGAAGTAACTTGTGATTTAATTGTGAGTTACAAAACAAACGAACGAAACAAAATGCTACAGTTTCAATACAAACGATTCAAACACGATTAGTCGGAAAGATAGTCTAATAAGTTAGTTTATCAATTATTACGATGCGAACGTTCCATGAAAGTATTGTTGCAACGTTCCGAATATTTTATGGAGCGATGCGAACGTTTTATGGAAAATCTTTAAGGATATAAACGAGAACCTTACAAAACCTTACTTTTAGATTATAAGAATAGTGCAATAAATTGTTAAGTCTAATAAAATAATTATTGATTGCTATTGCTCTATGTGTTATAATGCAGGTATAACAAATAAAGATTAAGTACCCCAATGCTTTAAGGCAGTGGAAGTCTTATTGTAAGACGTGGGAATGACATTTCATCAATTGATGACTCGTTGTTCTTGCGTCTTTTTTTATTTCATCCTTTTCTGTTTTCCATAGATAAATGCTCTAAGTTACTGGGTAGAGCTGAAAAGGTCCAATTTAGTAAAACAGTGAAGGGATAACTACTAATAAATTTTAGGAAATAGGAGACAGGAAAGTTATGAGCAAGAAATCAGAATTAATTCAGGTATTCAAAGAGTTTAAGGACAGGTACAACACTGTTCAGGAGAAGGTTACAGAGGTACAAAAGAGCGACGCTTACACCGACATAGGGAGAGAGCGAACTATTGGAAAAATTATGGAAGAGTTCAAACCAATAATTCAACTTTATCATGATAAGGCTATTACAATCATTGATAGTGGTTTAGCTGCTTTACTGGAAAAGTGGAAAGCAAATAGTACTGGTAGGTTAGCTGATACAGGATATCAGATTGGATTAGGTAACGTTATCAAGATAATTGAATCTGGGGCTATACATGATCGAGAAGATATGCAGAATATTATTGATATTTATAAAGAGGATTTCAATGCTATGGCTGCAATTAGGAACATACTTTCAAAAAGTCCACAGAACTTAGAGTTTCTAGGACTTATTCCGCTTGATAACAGGGAATATAATAAAAAGCTCCTGGGAGACTTAAAGAATAATGTAGAATTACAAATGAATCATGGAATGACAGTATCAGGTATAAATACCGTATATACATTTTTAGGGACTAGTTCAACATCTATGTCCATGGATAGTATGGCCGATTTTGTTAATACAAGATTTGCAGATGATCTGTCACTTATTCAATAAATAATAACCCCATATGCTCTTAACCGGGTGTATGGGGCTTTTTAGATTCTGAGAAATGCAAGTTTATTAAGATATAGTTGTTAGTAAATGTTAGTATTTTTTATTATGAATCTAATAGTAGAGGTATATAGATTAATGCTTTAATTTCATAATGAGGTGAGAGAATGTCTAATGAGGAACTTGTAGAACTAATACAAAATGAAATTAATGTTAGTGAAAATATGGAACAGCTTTATTTACAGAATAAAGGAATGATTTATAAGATTGCTCGAAGATATTCCAATTACGTTGACATGGAAGATCTAATGCAAGAGGGATACATAGGATTGTATGAAGCTGTCAAACGATATGAAAGTGATAAGGAAGTTAAATTTATTACTTATGCAGGGTTTTGGTTACAACGTGCTATGGAGAAATGTATAGAACATCAAGGAGGTGTGGTGAGAGCACCAAGAGATTTAAGACAAATGATCACTAAGTATAAAAAAGTAGTAGATGCTTTTGAAAAGCAAGCAGGAAGAGAACCATCTGACAATGAGTTATGTTCTTGCCTTGGAATTAGCCAAATGAGCCTCAATAATGTGAAATGGTATATTTCATGCTTTAGTAACTTAGACAGCCTAGAAGAGGTGATAGCGGATACAGAGGGGCTATCACTTGGTGATGCAATACCGAGTAACCATGATGTAGAAAATGAAGTCATATATAGGATTGTAGGTAAAGATTTAAATGATGTATGGAATGTTGTATATAACAATATCAGTGAAGAAGAAAATGAGGTCATTAGTCTTAGATATCGTAATAATATGACGTTGCAGGCGATTGGAGATAAGTTAGGAGTTACTCGAGAAAGAGTCCGACAAATTGAAAATAAATGCTTAAGAAAACTTAGAGTACCAAGAGTGAGAAGATTATTACAGGATAATTATGACTTAGTTGAAAGTATGGCCTACCGTGGTAGTGTACGTAGTTTTAACTATACATGGACCAGTTCAACGGAAAGAGCTGCATTGAAACTAATAGAAAAAGGCTGAAAGAAGCTGTATAAGTCTAAACATAGAAATCCCATAGCATCCCTCAGCGATTAGGGAATTTTATATAGTTATGATTTTCTTATTTAAATTAAATATCTAAGTATACACATTTAGTAAGGTAAAAAGTATGTAGTTTCTTTTTTTGGTTAATAACAATAATATAAAAATTAGAGAATTATGGAGGCTGTATTGGAAGAGCGAAGAGTAATAAGCATAACAGAATTAGTAAAGCTTGGGTGGAAAAGAGATACGCTTTTACAAATTGCTAGAAGTAAAAACTCACCAGCTTTTAAAACACCGGGTGGTGGAAAATGGTTATTTGATCTAAAGAAATTTGATAAGTATGTAGAAGAAAGGCTGTATTTAAAAAGGTAATATTAAGAAAACATAAGTGGCAATCCTCGATTTCAATGTTGGACCTGATAAAGCCTGAATAAATCTAATATTGAGTAATGAAAGGTGTTTTACTATGTAGGGATGTTTTATCTATAATAATTTAATATCCCTCTTTGCTGATATTTAAATTAATTTAATAATATGTAGAAAGTATATATTATTTACCAATTAATATAAATTTATAAGAATTGGACGAAGTCTGCATGACAGTATTTTTAGACGGTAGCTGATTTCCTTTAGTTAGTTTCTTTTAGTAAAGTTAAATTTAACGAAGTAAAATTATTTAATTAAATGTACAACTTTGCAATAAGGAATGAACAATGAATAAGTTTAGTTTGCTTTTAGTTACTTCGCTAAATATTTATTTACTTAATGATATGTGTTGACAATGTATGTTTGCTATGCTAAAATCTAATTACAAATAAAGAATATTTATCGATTATATTAGGTTAGTCCTATTATAATAAATGTTGGGGAGCTTGGTGGTAATCCCGGCTAAATAAAAACCATAGAAAGTTGAAGCGTTTGGCGGTGTGCTTGGCTAAAAAAAACCGTAGAAAGTTAAGTAGAAAGGAATGTCGTAAGATATTCCTTTTATTTATTATTGGAGAAACAAGAGATGGATGTAGTTTTTATCAAAGAACAATTCTTTATGATGAATGAAAATTTAGAAGAAATGTTAGATCCAAGAGATATAGTAAAGCAAACATTAAGGCAATATTTGTTTTTAAATGTTAAGTACAGAGATAATAATATTTTGATTCCTTTAAGAAGTGATATACCTAAAAATAATTTAAAAATTTGTTATCCAGTACCGAGTAGGACAAGACCAAATGCAGGTTTAGATTATAGAAAGATGTTAATTATTAATGATGATGAATACATAGAGAAGCCTGAGGAGCAAAGATTAGCTAATTCCCAGTTAAAGATCATTACTGATAATTATGAGACTATAAAAAGTGCTGCAATTAAATATGTGAATGGTTATATAAAGGCTGCGAAAAAAAATAGGGAAAGAAAGGATTATGATTATAAATTTTCAACCCTACATAATTTTCATGAAGAACTTGGTATTAACAGTGCTGTAAAAGAAGTTGCACCAACAAAGGAAATGATAGATAATGATTAAGCATCTAGAAACTAGGTGCTTTTATTAAATTTCATGCATAACTACGAAGATAAGATAAAATAGAATAAATAGTACGTTGAGATAGAATCAAGAAAAATTACACAAAATTTTTGACTACTATTTGACTACTGTTTCTACAAAATAGTAGTCAAAACAGCTATAAGATACATAAGAATACATAATAAGAAATGCAGTGAAATCAATAGTTTTATTAAATAACAATATTTTATAAAACGAAAATCTTCTAACTCGTAATGAAGGGGTCGTCGGTTCGAATCCGATTTTCAGCTTTCTTATAACATCAAGAAAAACCGCTAGAATCATGTGATATGATCCTCCTTAAGTAGACAAGGTAAATAACCAAAATCTACTTAAGGAGGATTTTTCATGTCCAGAAAAGCTAAATACTCCCCTGAAACTAAAGCGAGTGCTTGTGAAGATTATTTATCTGGAAATTTATCAATGCGAGAAATTTGTGCAAAATATGATATTCCTTTTAACGAAAAGAAAAGGAATTGTTCTGTTCATAAATGGTTACATTTTTATAACTATTCAGGTATTGAGGTGTTTCAAAATCCAATAGGGAATAAAGCTTATACAAAAGAGTTTAAAACTGAAATGGTCGAACGATATCTGCGTGGAGAAGGATCTTTAGAAGAACTTGCAGCTAAATATAATATTTTGTCTGATTCGACACTAAAACAGTGGATTATGAAGTATAATGCCAATAGAGAACTTAAGGATTACGATCCGAAACGGGAGGTCTATATGGCAGAGGCAAGGCGAAAAACAACTATTCAGGAACGCAAAGAAATCGTTACATACTGCATTGAACACAATCGTGATTATAAGGACACAGCAGCACTTTACGATGTTTCTTACAGTCAGGTGTATTCCTGGGTGAAAAAATATGATGCCACAGGTGAAGAAGGTCTTACTGACAAACGTGGTCGACATAAGACAGATGATGAAGTTGATGAATTAGAACGATTACGAAGAGAGAATCTTCGGCTAAAGCGTCAGCTTGAAGAAAAAGATATGGTGGTAGAACTGTTAAAAAAAGTGAAAGAATTCGAAGGGATGTGAGACTCGGAAAGCAACGCCATGAATCAAAGTATCTTGTTATTGAATACTTCCATACGAACAAGGGTTGGAGTGTCAACTGGATGTGTGCACAGCTTGGAATCGCCAGAGCTGCGTTCTACAAATGGAAACATAGAATTGTACCAGAACAAGAAAAAACTAATATCGAAATCGCAGAATTAATCAAAGAGTATGATGAAAGATTTTCTCATATCTTAGGGTACCGAAGAATGACGGATTGGATCAATCATTTCAATCATACTCATTATTCAAGGAAACAAATTCATCGTATTATGAAAAAACTTGGAATCCATTCTGTTATTCGTAAAAAGAAGAAAAAATACAATTCTTCCAAGCCAGAAGAAACAGCAGAAAATAAGTTAGCAAGAGACTTTTATGCAACAGAGCCTAATCAAAAGTGGGCTACTGATGTAACGGAGTTTAAGATTCCTGAAACCAATAAGAAACTATATCTTAGTGCGATCATAGATCTCTATGATCGTTATCCTGTTGCATTTGTTATAAGCGGCAGAAACAACAATCAACTGGTATTCAAAACCTTTGATAAAGCAATTGATGCTAATTCAACTGCAAAGCCTATTTTTCATAGCGACCGAGGCTTTCAGTATACAAATAAGGTGTTCCAGAGAAAACTTCAAGATAGCGAAATGATTCAATCAATGTCCAGAGTTGGCCATTGTATTGATAATGGACCAACGGAAGGTTTTTGGGGAATCATTAAATCAGAAATGTATCAAATGTACGAGATAACAGATGAGTTATCATTACGTCATGCAATCAAAGATTATATCCGATTCTATCGAGATGAGCGACCTCAAAGCAGATATGATTGTAAAACACCTGCTGAGGTAAGGGCTGAAGCGTTAGCTTCCGCAACTCCAACAACATATCCGATTGCAAAGAATAAAAGAATTGAGAAATATAAATCAAAGTGGTGCGCATAAAAAATCAGCCATACGAAAATCGTATGACTGATTTATGAGCATTACTTTAGATATTTGGCCTGTCTACTTGACAGGGAGCATATCAATGTTAAATACTGGATTCTAGCGGTTTTGTTTATATGCTTAAGCTGGTTGTAATTGGATTAAATGTGGACGGTCAGTATACGGTCAACACGATTTTTTTCGTACTTAGACGGTCACGTCTAGTGGAAAATACAATCATGGGGCGCATTGGTACTTCAATTTAGAAGTTAGTGTCGTGTGTACTTGAATTAATCTGTCCTTCAATATGTTCATCAATATGCTGATGTCCCCAGAGACATATTTCATGTAAAATAGGCATAAGAGATTTACCAAGTTCCGATAAGCTATATTCAACTTTGGGTGGGACTTGGGTGTATTCGTTTCGTATAATTAAGCCATCTTTCTCAAGTTCCTTAAGTTGATTGCTAAGCATTTTATGGGTAACGCCCTCAAGAGCCCTTTTTAATTCGCTATAGCGCATGACTTCTCTGCTTCTTAACCAGAACAAGATATGCATTTTCCACTTGCCACCAGTTAGTGACATCGCATAAGCAAAAGGCTTAATATTAACTTCTTTCTTATTCATCAGCAATCAAACATCCTGTTTCAGGTATTACCCCTAAGGAATAAAAAATGACGTTACGTTTATCTTAATATTTTCTTACACTAATTGGTGGAATATTATTTCCAAATAACAAAAAAAAATAATTGACATCACTCAGGATATATAGTAAAATCAAAACATTCGCTTAAAATATCGAATATTGAAGAAACTAATAATGAGCTGAGCTTCATTATGAAAATAGAACACTCTGAAAAGAGTGCTTTTTTAGTCTATAAACATTGTTATGCCAAAGGATGTTAATTTAAATTCTTTATTTGTGGATAATTTTTCAAAAAATCTAGTCCAATGTGGATAATCATCTTAAAATCATTAGCCTACGTGTGAATAAATCAGCTCTAAAATTCTTTTTTGAAAGTAAATTATTAAAATTTTCAACATTTTCAATCATTTTTCTAAGATTTCATCAATTTACCATTGAATAACAATTCTTTGAATAAATCCAATCATACTTATTAACAAAAATAAGAAATAATAAACAATCACTTAAATTATTGGAGTGAGTCATTCATTGTAAAATGAAAAGACCGACATTGCTGTCGGTCAAAGAGGAGGGTTAATAAATCTATGTAAACAACGTTATTTTTAGGCGAAGGCAACAATAGTGCGCGCTTTTTTGTTACCTTCTGTATTACATATTTAAATTATACCTTGAAGTTGTGAACAGAGTTTGTGCAATTAGTTAAATTATTATGAATTTTTCATATTTTAAATGGGAGAAGTATATCAAGATAAAGTTTTACATAAAAGATTGGATTAAAAAATAGTTATATTTATAATGGTTTTGTCGATATAGATATTAACAAATAAATCCAGATATATTTAGTTTAAGGAGTGATAGTTATGTCATTGTATGGAGTCTCTTTTAAAGAATTTGCCTCTACCTATGATATCTTCAAGCAAGTAAAGAAAGTTGAAAGAATTCAAAAGATTAATAAACTACAGCCTTCTTATTTGGATGAAAAGTTAACTCGGATTATTAATAAATTTAGTGCAGGTAACAGGTTAACGAAAGATGAGCTGTCTTATTTGGTAGAAAGAAGTCCTATGCACTATCAAAAAGTAGTCCGTGTAATGAAAGAAAGAGAACGTTTGGAAAGCCGTTTAACGGCTGCTAGTGGGCAGGTAGAAGTAGATGATGTTGCAATACAGGCGGTGAATGGTATTAATAGTTTAAGAGTTCAAGATCATTTTATGAATACAGCTCGCATCAATCAATACAGGTCCGCACAAAATGAATACAAACAAAAGTTAGATGATAATCAAAATAAGTAGGCAGTATTAGAATGAGCAGTAGACTCCTTTAAGTTTACTGCTCGTTAATTTGTAGCGAAATGCTTATAGGTGAATACAATAACCTATAAGAATTTTTAAGGAGAATAACAAGCATGTATGAACGTGTGAACCTCATGAACCTATTTCGAAAGTTGTGGGAACAGCATATTATGTGGACGAGATCATTTATTATTAGTGTTGCAAGTGACTTAAAAGATCTTGATCTTGTTACCAAACGTTTACTAGAGAATCCAGTTGATTTTGCTAACGTATTAAGACAATATTATGGAGACAATATCGCAATTCAATTTCAAAATTTATTTACAGAGCATCTTTTGATTGCTGGTGATCTTGTAAAAGCAGCGAAAGCAGGAAATAATGCGGAAGTTGAGAGTTTACGCAAAAAATGGTATGAGAATGCAGCTCAAATTGCTAGCTTTTTAGCAAAAATAAATCCACATTGGGACGAAGAAGAGTGGAAACATATGTTTAATACCCATTTACAATTAACAGAACAAGAGGCAGTAAATAGGCTCCAAGGAAGATTTGAAGAAGATATAAGTGATTTTGAATTGATCGAAGAAGAAGCGCTAGAAATGGCAGATATGATGACCTTAGGAATCATAGAACAGTTTCAGCTTTAGAAGAAATGAGGAGAAATTAACAATATTACGCCCCTAATTTACTTATATATTCAATGTACAAAACAATGTAACATTTTTATAAATAGGTTTTCTATATAATGTGTAGCTATTAATATAAATATTAGTGGCTATTATACGCAACAAATTATAAAATAGGAAAAGCAAGTAACATTCATTTTCTATCTAAAAAACAAAAGATAGAACATTTAAGTTCTACTGTTGGTGGTGGCCATACAAAAAGGATTGTTTGTCTTTATGTGGTATTTACAAATCTTAATACTTTTGGTACAAGTTTTAAAGAATAGAATTTGGAAAAAGTAACACAAAAGATAAAAAATAAGACTAACATTTTGGAGAATATAGAAAAAAGATTATATTTAGAATAAATAATTAAAAAAACTGAAAATTTGTGATATAATTAATAAGTTCATTGAAGAAAATCACAGATGGATATCATATACGAAATCATATACGAAATCGTATACAGAAATCATATACGGAATTCATAGATGGATATTATTCGTGGAAAATTCAATGAATATTAATAAGATGTAAAGAAAATGTTAAGAAATTAATCTGATATTGTTCTTTATATTTTATAATGTTATAATTTGTTCAAAAACAGGAGGTAGATGTTATGAGCGACCCTGAGCCGGGTAGTATTATTATGCAGCTGCTTGTAATCGTGTTATTAACACTCGTCAACGCATTTTTTGCCGGTGCGGAGATGGCAGTTGTATCAGTCAATAAGAATAAGATTAAAAAATTGGCGGAAAATGGCAATAAAAAAGCGGTATTAATTCAAAACCTTTCAGAAGATTCAACAAAATTTTTATCATGTATTCAAGTTGCTATTACATTTGCGGGATTCTTTTCTAGTGCTTCTGCAGCAACTGGTATTTCACAGTTACTTGGAGCTTGGTTAAAAGAAAGAGGAATACCATCAGCAGATACGTTGTCAATGATTGTAGTTACTGTAATTCTTTCTTATTTCACTTTGGTATTTGGAGAACTTGTACCAAAACGAATCGCTTTACAAAAAGCTGAAAAATTCAGTTTATTTACAGTTAGACCAATACACTTTATTTCGAAAATTATGTCTCCATTTATTGCGTTATTATCAATTTCAACAAAAGCTGTTTTAATGCTATTTGGAATGAATAAAGGGAACAATGAGGAAACTGTTTCGGAAGAAGAAATCATAGCAATGGTTGAAGAAGGTAGTGAACAAGGTATATTTAATCTTAGAGAAAAAGAAAGGATTAACTCTATATTCTCGTTCAATGATAAAAAAGCAAAAGATGTTATGAAGCCAAGGGTAGAAGTCTTTGCAATTAACATAGACGACCCATTAGATTCATATTTAGATAGATTGTTGGAATGCAGGTATTCAAGGGTACCTGTTTATCAAGGGGAAAGAGATAATATCATTGGTGTTTTAAACATGAAGGATTTTATGTTAGAAGCAAGAAAATCTTCATTTGAAAAAGTTGATATTAGAAAAATTTTAAGTGAGCCATATTTCGTTCCTATAACAAAAAATGCAGATGAACTATTATGGGAATTACAAACATCAAAGAAGCATATAGCAATTCTTATCGATGAATATGGCGGATTTTCGGGCATCGTTACAGTAGAAGACTTAGTTGTTGAGATCATTGGTGATGTTATGAATGAATGTAATGTTCAAGAATCACGAATTAAACAAGTGGATGAACATTCATATCTTGTAGATGGAAGTATGGAAATTGAAGACTTAAATAATAAGTTGGGGGTCGAATTACAGTCAATTAACTATGATACAATTTCTGGCTTGTTAGTCGAGCATATGGGACATATCCCAAGTGAAAAGGAAAAACCTACAATTAAGATTGGTAATTATGTATTTAAGGTTCAACAAGTAAAAGAAAAAAGAATTGATAAAGTCCTTTTTATTATACAGCCCAACTATCATGAGATGGAATTAAAGATGGAATAAAGAAACTAGTACCATAGTTTTATTTCTATATTTCATACGACAAAAGATATACGGAGGAAAAATATGAATATCTCGTTTTCTGAATTTATCATTCAGGTACTAAATAACCCTGCGTTGTTAATTATTGTAGCATTAACACTTGGGGTTATATGGGTGAATGGATTTACAGATGCACCGAATGCGATTGCAACCTGTATTTCTACTAGAGCCTTATCACCTAAGAAAGCTATTTTAATGGCGGCTATCTTTAACTTTTTTGGTGTTTTAGTAATGACTATGATTAATGCAACGGTTGCAGAGACCATATATAATATGGTTGACTTTGGAGGAGACTCTAAGGATGCATTGGTTGCACTTTGTGCAGCACTTTTTGGAATTGTTATCTGGGCGATAGCAGCCTGGGCTTTTGGTATTCCAACGAGTGAAAGTCATGCATTAATCGCTGGACTTTCTGGAGCAGCAATTGCATTACAGGGAGGTTTTTCAGGAATTAATGGTGCAGAATGGGTGAAAGTTCTTTATGGACTTTTAATGTCCACTGCATTAGGTTTTGGCGTTGGTTTTGTAACAGTAAAATGCATCGAGCTTATTTGCAGACGCATGAACCGTGTTAAAACAAATCGTTTCTTTAAAGGTGGACAAATTGCTGGTGGTGCTGCTATGGCATTTATGCATGGTGCACAAGATGGCCAGAAGTTTATGGGTGTATTTCTACTTGGTATGTTTTTAGCAAATGGGAATAGTGAAGTAACTAATTTTCATATTCCATTTTGGTTAATGGTATTATGTTCTGTAGTAATGGGACTTGGTACTTCTATTGGTGGATATAAAATTATCAAAACAGTTGGAATGGGTATGGTTAAGCTTGAAAGTTATCAAGGTTTTGCAGCGGATATCGCCGGTGCAATCTGCCTATTAATTTCGTCTGTGTTTGGTGTTCCTGTTAGTACGACACATACAAAAACAACAGCAATCATGGGTGTTGGTGCATCCAAGAGATTATCCTCAGTTAACTGGGGAATTGTAAAAGAAATGATGGCAGCTTGGATTCTTACATTCCCAGGTTGTGGTTTAGTTGGTTTTATTATTGCCCATATATTTATGAGAATATTCTAGTATTAGAATTTAGTGTAAATTAACATAAGGAATAGTTAAAATCTACTTATTTTAAGAAATAGTCATTGAACTGAAAGGTACAGGTAAGGTAATGAAGAGTAAAAAAGGTTATAGTTATTATGATGAATTTGCTGCTCAGTCAGCTCTTAGTTTGCAATCAGCCGAGATGTTATATAGTATTATAAAGGATTTTTCACAAAGTCAAATAGAAGATAAAATCAAAGAGATGCATGAACTTGAGCACTCCGGAGATATCGTTAAACATAATATGATGAGCTATCTTCTTAAGGACTTTTTACCTCCAATTGAAAGAGAAGACATCATTAGCTTAGCTCAAAATATTGACACTGTTACAGACTGTGTAGAAGAAATTTTAATTCGTCTTGATATATATAATGTAAAAGAATTAAGACCAGAAATTTTACAATTTGCTGAGTTATTAGTACGTTGTTGTAAGAGTGCTAATACTATGGTTACTGAATTTAAAAACTTTAAAAAGTCCTCAATTCTCCAAAAAGAAATTATTGATTTAAATCACTTAGAAGAAGAGGGAGATAGACTTTACGCTAGCAGTGTAAAATATCTATTCCAAACTTGTAAAGATCCAATTACACTTATGATTTGGTCTGATATTATGAACTGTTTTGAATCTTGCTATGATGCTTGTGAAAATGTTGCAGACGATATCGAAAGTATCATATTAAAGAATTCATAAGAACTTATTAATTATATTTTTGTTAGGGAAACGAAGAAAATAAAGAAATAGTATGTTATAATACATACATAAATTCTAAAAAAATATTTCGTTGTAAGAAGGAAGAATATGAAACGCATAAAACAGATTAGCCCTTTAAGGTTAATCGTACTTGGATTTGCATTAGTAATATTAATCGGAGCCATTATTTTATGGTTACCGTTTTCAGCTAACGAAGGTGTAGATGTACCATTTATTGATGCACTGTTTACATCAACTAGTGCAGTCTGCGTAACTGGCTTAATTGCCGTTGACACCGCAGATACATTTAATGGTATAGGACGAACTACTGTAGCTCTTTTAATCCAAATTGGTGGATTAGGAGTTACAAGTGTTGGTGTTGGATTACTGATACTAGCAAATAGAAAAATTGGAGTTAAGGGTAGAGTATTAGTAAAAGAAGCTTTAAACTTAAATTCAATTAAAGGAGCGGTAAGTTTAGTTAAATCCATTTTATTGATGACATTATGTTTTGAAGTAGTAGGAGTATTTTTAAGCTTCCTTGTATTTTCCAGAGATTATGCTCCATTAAGGGCACTTGAAATTAGTGTATTCCATTCCATAGCAGCATTTAATAATTCTGGATTTGATATACTAGGGGGATTGCAAAACCTAATTCCATATCAAGATAATGTCTTGCTTAATTTAACGACTTGCGGCCTTATTATATTTGGTGGTATTGGATTTTATGTAATTAAAGAGGTTATTAATAAACGTCATTTTAAGAAATTTAGTTTACATACGAAAATTGTACTTGTTATGACAGGTAGCTTATTAGTAATTGGAACTATTTTAATAAAATTGACGCAAGATATTCCTTGGCTTGGTGCCTTCTTTTTTAGTACATCAGCAAGAACGGCAGGATTTAGTACTTATAACCTTGGGACATTTTCAAATGCAAGTTTGTTTGTTATTATAATTCTGATGTTTATTGGTGCATCCCCTGGTTCTACTGGTGGTGGTATTAAAACAACAACTACTTTTGTACTTGGATGTACAGCGTATAGTGTTGCTACTAATAAGCATTGTACTGCATTTAAAAGAAAAATACCGAATGAGATAATTTCAAAAGCATTTGTGATTACCTTACTTGCAACAAGTGTTGTCTGTTTTAATACTTTTTTACTTTGTATTTTAGAGCCAAAGTATAGTTTTTTACAGATACTATTTGAGGTAACTAGTGCGTTTGGTACTGTTGGTCTATCAACAGGTATAACGCCGCACTTGACTGTTTTAAGTAAACTGATTATTATAATTACAATGTTTATTGGACGCCTTGGACCATTAACAATGGCATCCATCTGGTCTTATAAGGCGATGGCACAAGTTCATTACTCAGAAGAAAATGTAGTTATTGGGTAGGAGGAAGGAATAAAATGTTTCAACATCGTTCAGCGATAGAATATGGTGTAGTTGGCCTTGGCCGTTTTGGTTCAGCACTTGCAAAAACACTAGCAGAAGCTGGTAAGGAAGTTATTGTTGTAGATAATAACGAAAGTAAAGTTAAACAAATCCGTAATGTAGTTACGGAGGCTTTCGTTGTTGGTACCTTAGATAAAGAAAATTTAGAAGAAACAGGTATTCAAAATTGCCAAACAGTTATTGTATGTATAGGAACTGCGATTGATACGAGTATTCTCACAACGCTAAACTTAATTAGTATGGGAGTGCCTAGGGTTATAGCAAAGGCTATTAGTATTGATCAAGGTAGTGTACTTGAGAAAATAGGTGCAGAAGTTGTATACCCTGAAATCGATATGGCAGTTCGTCTTGCAAACCGATTAGTTTACTCTAAAGGATTGGATTTTATTAAACTAGACGGTGACGTGGAAGTATCTGAAATTAAGGTTTCAAAGAAGCTAGTAGGCCTTAGTGTAGTAAAAGCGGATTTAAGAAGTCGTTTTAATCTTAATATCATTGCAATAGAGCATCAAAATATTACAACAATACAATTAGATCCAGATTATGTATTTACTGCAGATGATGTTTTAGTTGTAATAGGTAAGAAGAAACATATTAGTAATTTTGAAGCTTATTTGGCAGATTAATAAATACGTATTAGATAAAAGTTTATGTAGCATTTTACTTTGTTCATTCAGAGTAAAATCTGCATAAACTTTTTTAGTTTGTTTTATTTTTATCAAAAAGTGTGAGAAATGAAAATTATTTGTGTATATGATTGTAGTATACGATTTTGATTTGTTCGCAATCTTGTATTTGCAGAAAGAGGTTTATATGGGAATTAAAATAATAGGAACTGGAATGTACGTACCAGATATTATAGTTACAAATGACGACTTAGCTACAATTGTTGATACAAGCGATGAATGGATAACTCAAAGAACTGGTATCAAAACAAGACATTTAACCAATGGTGAACTCACATTTCAAATGGGTGCCAAGGCTGCGAAAGAAGCAATAGAAAATGCAGGAATAATGCCAGAGGACATTGATATGATTTTGGGAACAACTATGACACCAGACTGCTTTATGCCATCCATGGCATGTCTAGTTGGCCATGAATTAAACATAAATAATGCTGTATGTATGGATCTTAATGCAGCATGTACTGGATATATATATGCACTAGACACCGCTAGGTCATTTCTTGAAACCGGCAATTATAAGAATATATTAATTGTATCTTCAGAAGTAATGTCAAGGACAATTGACTTTAATGATCGGGCAACTTGCGTTTTGTTTGGTGATGGAGCTGGCGCTACAGTTGTTACGAAATCAGAGGGATTATACGCGTCAAACCTTGGGGGAAATCCAACCGGCGCACTTAAATTGTATGCAAAACTACCAGCACCAAACCATCCATTTAAAAAAGGAGACTCGGATTGGGGTAACCCTGATGTAAATGCATATATAGACGAGGCTATTCGAATGGAAGGAGATGAAGTTTATAAATTTGCAACTACAGTGATGCCTAAGGCTGTAAAAAATGTAGTTGAAAAGGCTGGGATTTCATTGGAACAATTGGATATGCTAATCCCTCATCAAGCCAATGTTCGTATTTTATTATCGGCTAATAAACGTCTTAAGATGCCATTTGAAAAGATTTACGTAGGTATTGAAGAGTATGGTAATATATCAAGTGCTTGCATACCTTTAGCAATGCATAAGCTATCGAAAGAGAACAAACTGAAATCTGGTGATAAAATCTGTATTGTTGGTTTTGGTGCAGGATTAACCTATGGTTCAGTCGTTTTTGAATGGTAAAATATTTTAAACGAGCAGTTTAAAACTTTGATAAGCACAACGCATCAGATGGCGTAGCGCAGTGGCATTTTTTTCATGCTTATCTATAAGTTATCAATGATGGGTTTAAGTCATATAATTAATTAAGGAATGATTGTAAGGGAGCATTATGCTATCTTGTGAATTAGTTACATTTATTTCTACATTTTCTTGTTGTCTTGCTAAAGGAAAGTCAGTGGAAGAGATTTCATTAATGTCTGCAGTGTTTATGCTAATTGGAGACAATCTTGCTACCATAGCTGCGCAAGAGGTGTTATGTGTTAGCTTAGAAGAAGCGAGGAGAAAAGAGGAAAGTAGAGAAATAGAACATAGTACAAGAAAAGACGAATGCAGTAATACAGAGGAACAATTAAATATAGAATGTTAAGATTCTTGAGATTGTGGCAGTTTTTAGATGAATAATACCTCCAAACCAAGTATATGATTGAAGGTATCATTCATCTATTTTAGTCACATTCTTTTTTTATTTATTAAATAGTGACTTGTTCACTTGTTATAGATTCTAATTTATTCCCACATGAAGAGCAAAAAGCGTTTTCTGCAGAATTGAATGTACCACATTTATCACAATAACATCCATTTAGTTTAGTTTGTTGCATGATAGGGTTTACATTAGGAGAAACGGTAGTTTGTGTTGTTGGTTCTTCCTCTATCTTAGTATCTTGTAAAGAGACATTTGCCTTACCGAATAGTTCTTTGAATTTACTAGATAATTTACAGAGCTTATCATATAGATTGAATGTAATTTGAGTTTCTGGTGCAAGTTTCATATAACTAACCATTGTTTTTGTTAAAACATAACTGTCAATGAAGGCAGATTTAATTGATAAAGCAACTAGTACAGCTAAGAAGAATGCTAATAATTTTGAAAGGTTAAGGGCAGTAAATATAGCTCCAAATAAAAGGAATGGGATTAGAGTAAAAGCAAAGGTAACGAGTATTACTACCAAAGCAGTACCTAAGGCACTTTTAAGTAGGGACTTCCAATTTTGAAAATAGATTACAACACCATCAGCAGCACTTTTATATGCATTTTGATCCTTTTTATAGAAGGTATAGCCAAGGCAGCATTCATCTACATAACCTAAAGAGATACTAACTAACACTTTTGAGAAACCAATGATCAGACCGACGCCTGGGAGATTGCCTAACATACTATCAACAGTATCAAGACCACCCTGAATTTGCTTTACCGAGGCACTAATTAGTTTATCAATTACAAAATATACATTGCTGGTACCAAAACGTTCTTTTACTCTTGCAGTTGCTACTTCAAATTGTTTTTCTGGGATTTGTCCAGTAGTCACAGCTTCAGCAAGAATCGCAACATGGCCAGCTTTTACTAGATAACCAAAATAATGCGTAATAATGCTATTGATGACCCCTGTACCACCAATCCAAAATAAAAAGGCAAAAAAATAAACAATGCCTCCACCAAATAAGGCTCCGATTCCAAAACATATGGCTAGCCATACAATGGATAATAAAACTACTCCCAATCCTAGGGCTAGTTTTAACCACACAAATTTCATGGTTTTTAAATAGAGTTCTTTTGCTTGCATAATACCTTTCCTCCTGTTAAATAAATGTTTTATATAAAAACCTCTCGGTTTGCCGAGCTAAAAAAGGGAAGTTAAAATTTCAAGTAAAAAATAATGTAGCAATATAATGAGTATTTAAGGGAAATGTAATCAAAATGAAAGTTAAGATAAAGAGATAGTTTGTATATATAAATGGAAAATATTAGAAATATATTTAAGATTAACATAATTCAAAATGGAAGGCAACTAAAATTTATAAAAATTTAAATTCTATTTTAGAATTTATTGTTCATTGGTTAGAATTGTTTGTTAATTTTATTGAATTATTTATAAGTTTTACTCATTTAAAACATAATAATATATAATAACTGGGTTTATTGATTATTGTCTACAAGTATTTTATAATGACAATGTCTTTAAGCAAAGTAAAGACGCAGAATCTAGAGAGGATAGAATCTGCTTTTTTTATTTTCTACCATAGTCATGGTACATCAAAGGAGGATAACTTTTTATGAAAAAGAAATTGTTAAGTTTACTTATGGTATCAGCGCTCGTTGTAACCATGGTAACAGGATGTGGAACAAAGAACGATGGTACTACAACTACCGAACCAACAACTGCACCAACAAATGAGACATCAGGTGATAAGACGAAAGCAGATGGTTTATTTGCTCCAATAGCAAAAGAAGATATTAAAGTTGGTGTACTACATATTACAGATCCAGCAGAAGGTTCTGGATATACTTATACTCATGACATTGGTATTCAGGGAATGCAAAAGAATCTTGGTCTAGCGGACAATCAGATTGTTAGAAAGAATAATGTATCTGATAGTGATGAAGTTGCAATTCAAACAGCAATAGAAGAATTAATCGAAGATGGATGTAATATAATTTTTGCCACTAGCTGGGGTTACATGGAAACATGCGCAGCTTATGCAGAAGAATATCCAGATATCATTTTTTCACATGGTACTGGATATATGAGCAATGGTACGAATTTTAATAACTACTTCGGAAGAATATATCAAGCAAGATATCTAAGTGGTATCGCAGCTGGTCTTAAAACAGAAACAAATAAAATCGGATATGTAGCTTCTTGGGGAAAAGATAACTCTGAGGTAACTGGTGGATTAAATGCATTTGCAATGGGTGTATACTCTGTAAATCCTAACGCAGAAGTATATGTAAAAACAACAAACAGCTGGTATAATCCAGAAGGTGAAGCAGCTGCAGCAGAGGCTTTAATCGCTTTAGGTTGTGATGTATTATCTCAACATTGTGATACTCCAAACCCTATGACAGCAGCAGAAGAAGCTGGCGTATTTGGAGTAGGTTATAATTCAGACATGTCTAAAGATGCACCAAATGCTGTACTTACTTCTGTAGTTTGGGATTGGTCAGCATATTATACGAAGGCTGTAAAAGATGTAATTGATGGTACATGGGATGGTTCTAATTACTTTGGCGGTATGGCAGAAGGATTAGTAAACATTGCACCATTATCTGATTTATGTAAAGAAGGAACAAAAGAAGCCATTGATGAAGCAAGAGCAAAGATTGAATCTGGTGATTGGGATGTGTTCTGGGGCGTTATTGAAACTAATGAAGGTACAACTGTAGGTGAAGAAGGTAAATCTTTAGATGACGCTACAATTACTGGTGGAATCAATTGGTACTTTAAAAATGTTGTTGAAAAATAATCTTTAAAATATTGCAGAAAGATAATATAAAAAAGTAATAACGAAAAAGTTCACGAATTTTAATGTTTTACTGATTCTGAATTGATATACGAAAAGATATTCATTTTAGAAGGTGGAATGTTTAGTATTTCACACAAATCCTTTTAAGGTAATTTTGGCTAAAGGGTGTTGCAAATAGAAAATCTTATATTGCAACACCCTTTCATGTTTTTGGAGGTACGATTATGTCACAGACAAAGAAACCTGCATATGCAATAGAATGTAAGGGAATAACAAAGCGATTCGGTAGCGTAGTTGCCAATGATCACATAAATTTGAATGTAAAGCAAGGTGAAATACTTGCCCTACTTGGTGAAAATGGTTCAGGTAAGACAACATTAATGAATATGCTCTCTGGAATTTACCATCCAGATGAAGGGAGCATTTCCATTTACGGAGAAGAAGTAGTAATTAATTCCCCAACCGATGCAGCGGTTCTTGGTATTGGTATGATTCATCAGCATTTTAAACTGGTTGAAGTATTTTCTGCGATGGAAAACATTGTACTTGGTACAAAAGAAAAGTTAGAAAAACCAAAAGTGCTAAAAGAAAAGATCGAAAAAATATGTACAAAATTTGGGCTAGAGATTGACGCTGAAAAGAAAGTCTATGATATGTCTGTTAGCGAAAAACAGACGGTAGAAATCTTAAAAGTTTTATATAGAGGAGCTAAAATTCTTATTTTAGATGAACCAACAGCAGTTTTAACACCACAAGAAACAGATAAGTTATTTGCGATTTTACGTCGAATGAAAGAGCAAGGCAATGCAATAATAATAATAACTCATAAGTTAAATGAAGTACTTGATATTAGTGACAGAGTTACGATACTTAGAAAAGGAAAAAGTATTGAAACGGTAGTTACTGCGGAATGTGATTCGAAAATGTTGACAGAATTAATGGTTGGCAGACCTGTTAGTTTAGAAATCGAACGACCAGAAATAGAGAAGAAGAGAACAGTTCTTGAATGTAAGAATTTATCCATTTTAAAATCGGATGGAACAAAAGGAATTGATGATATTTCCTTTAACATTAAGTCAGGAGAGATTCTTGGAATTGCTGGTGTTGCAGGTAGTGGGCAAAAAGAATTATGCGAAGGAATTGCAGGATTATTACAAGTTCAAAACGGCGAAATTAATTACAATGGTGAAAATATTGTAGGAAAATCTCCCCTTGAAATTATTAACTATGGAATTAGTATGAGTTTTGTTCCAGAAGATCGACTTGGAATGGGTCTAGTGGCTGATATGGGTATGGTAGATAATATGCTTTTAAAAAGCTATAAAGATGGTAAGGGACCTTTTGTACGTCGTAAGCCAGCGAGAGCCTTAGCTGAAAAATTAGTGAAAAAGTTAAAGATTGTTACTCCTGGTGTAGAAACGCCGGTACGACTTATGTCTGGTGGTAACGTACAAAAAGTTTTATTAGGACGTGAAATAGAGTCAAATCCTAACGTTCTTATTACCGCTTATCCAGTAAGAGGTTTAGATATTAATGCATCTTATACCGTTTATGATTTATTAAACGAACAAAAACAAAAGAATGTTGCAGTTATTTATGTTGGTGAAGATTTGGATGTTTTACTTGAACTATCCGATCGAATCATGGTTCTTTGCCATGGCAAGGTGACTGGAATTGTAGATGCAAAAACCACAACCAAGGAACATATCGGTTTACTTATGACAGGTGAAATGGATCAGGAGGAAGCAGTAAATGGCTAATATAAAAGTTAAAAGACAAAATGAGCCTCTCATTCGTACTGTAAAACGAGCAGAGCTATCAAAAAATAAAATGATAGGATTACGTTTACTTGCATTACTGTTAGCATTAGTTGCAGGGGGCTTATTTATTCTTATTATAGGATATAATCCATTTAAAATATATTCAACACTAGTAAGCGGTGCATTTCGTAGTAAGTTAGCAATTCAAGGAACCGTTAAAATAATGATTCCATTACTTATTACATCATTAGGTGTTACCTTAGCCTTTAAAATGAAATTTTGGAACATTGGTGCAGAAGGACAGATGATTACGGGAGCTATTTTTGCCTCTTATTTTGCCCTTTTTCATGCGGACTTACCACATGCATTGCTACTAATTATTATGTTAGTTGCTGGAATGTTAGGTGGTGGTTTAGCAGCCCTTTTACCTGCTTATTTTAAATCACGCTATAATACCAATGAAACATTATTTACATTAATGTTTAACTATATTGCTTTTAATATTGTTGTATTTTTAAGAGAGTCTCCTTGGAGAGATCCAGCATCTCCTGGATATGCTAAAATTGCAAGATTTGATAAAAATGCACAGTTAGATAAAGTCTTTGGAGTACATAGTGGTTGGATCATTGCTCTTATTTTAGTAGTGCTTGTCTTTATTTATTTAAGCTATACAAAACATGGTTATGAAATTAGCGTTGTTGGTGAGAGCCAAGCGACAGCGACCTATGCTGGTATGAATGTAAAGAAGATTGTTCTTCGTACGATGTTTATCAGTGGTGCTATTTGTGGTGTGGCTGGTATGATTGAAGTAAGTGGTTCTGCGATGACGCTTACTACTGGTATTGCAGGTGGTGTAGGTTTTACAGCTATTATTGTAGCTTGGCTTGGTAATCTTAATCCTATTTCAATTTTTATTATTTCAGCATTATTTAGTATTATGGAAAAGGGAAGTAGTGTAGTAGAATCTACCTTTGGATTATCCGGGGCATGTGCAGACGTATTGCAAGGAATTATCTTATTCTTTGTGATTGGATGCGAGTTTTTTGCTAGATATCATTTTGTGATGCGTAAAAAAGGAGGAGCAAAAGCATGAGTATGATTATTCGTTTTATTGCAGTTTCCATTGCTTCTGGAACACCGATATTGTTCGGTACTTTAGGTGAAATCCTCAATGAAAAAGTTGGACATTTAAACTTAGGTGTTGAAGGTATGATGGCAATCGGTGCCTGTGCAGGCTTTATGGTAGGATATTCTACTGATAATTTTCTACTTGCTTTAATTGCAGCTTTTGCAGCTGGAGCCCTTGCAGCATTGATATACGGTGTTTTAACCATTACATTTATGGCAAATCAAAATGTAACCGGCTTAACGCTTACCATCTTTGGTGTAGGTCTTGCAAACTTTTGGGGATTTCATGCCCTTAGTAAATCAGAGAGTGGAACGTTAAAACTTCCTGAAAACATTACTTCTCAAATGAGAAACATTAATATCAAAGGTCTTAGTGATATTCCTATCCTTGGTGAGTTATTCTTTTCTTATAACCCATTTGTTTATATAGGAATTATTACAGCAATTCTACTTGGTATTTATCTTCACCATACAAAAACAGGTCTTAACATTCGCGCAATCGGTGAAAATCCAGCAGCAGCAGATGCCGCTGGTATTAAAGTTACAAAGTGCAAGTATTTAAATGTAATGCTTGGTGGTGGTATCTGTGGTATTGGTGGAGCTTACACGATTATGATTATTAATAAAGGTGTATGGATTAGTGACTGTGTGGGAGGAATCGGTTGGATTTCTGTTGCATTAGTTATCTTTGCGACATGGAGCCCTGTAAAAGCTATTTTTGGTTCCTTTATATTTGGAGCACTTCGTCAGTTAAAATATTATATCCCTGCTTCATTTAATATTCCTGGAGCATTTTATGATATGTTACCTTATTTGATTACGGTAATCGTTCTTGTAGCGGCATCCGTTCGTATGGCAAGGGAGAAATCTCAGCCAGAAGCTTGCGGTGTGAATTACTATAGAGAGGAACGTTAATTAAAGTGAGATAAGAGGGATTCTTAAAATAGGAATGCAATAAAATAGAGATTCAATAATATAGCAGTTGTTAATAAACCGAATTCATCTGCATGATTCACATTTTTGTTTTGAAAAGTATAAAACAATATAGTATCATACAGGTAAATCACTTTTAACAACTGCTATCACTTTGTTGATTTGTGTAATTATTAATTTTCTTGTTATATATAATTATCCTTAAATTGTATTGTTCTTATTTGAAATTGTTCTTATTTGAAGTTATCCATACTTACGTTTAAAAAATATCTTCATTCTATTATCGTTCTTTATTTAGATACCTTTCTATAGTTAACTTTGTTTTCTATATTTTGCAGGAGTAATTCCCTTATATTTTCGAAAGGTTTTAATAAAATAGCTTAAATCATTAAAACCACAATTCATAGCAATTTCAATAATGGATGCGTCAGAGTTGAGCAATTGAAAACAGGCGCGTTCAATTCTATAAAAATTCAAATAATTCATTGGACTTTTATGAGTCATATCCTGAAAAAATTTGCAAAAATATTTTGCAGACATGCCTGCGGCTTTTGAAAGCTGATCTAACGTGATGGTTGTATTATAATGGTTTTCGATTAGTTCTAGTGCATGTTTTAGTTGATGTAATCTTTTTTGATTTACAGAAGATACTTGAGAGGCAGTGCAAAAAAGATTTCGCTCAAGCATTGTGCCAAAAATCTCATATAACGAACCTTTAACAATCATTTCATATCCGAAATTCTTCATCTGAAAAGAGTCAAATAGTTTCCAGATTGTATCATGCAGTCTTGTATCTTCCTTAGGAAGATAATTATTTATCAGAAGTGCTTGATTGCTTATAGACTCTATGTATTTTCTTGAAATATCTTCTTTATTCAGTAACATTTTCATGTCAAACACAATACATTCATAAACACAGTCTTTGGGAGCACATGCATGGAGGGTCCCACCATGAACAAATATGACATCTCCTGAATTTGCATGAATTTCTTCCTCATCCAATGAAATAATAAAACTTCCTTTCAAAACACGAATAATCTCATACTCTACATGCCAATGGAACGCCATAATGTACTGAGGATGAGAATCCTCTACATGGTGAAAATCAATAGGAAATTCAAAGGTTCCACGCTGTTTACACTCATTATAATCTAAATATTGCATACATCCTCCAATCTGAAGATTGTTACATTTTTTGCCATTATAACACAAGATTTAAGGCAAGTAAAATAGTAGAATGAAGGATATAGATATAGATATAGATATAGATATAAAGATAAATATAAATATAGATATAGATGAAATTTAGATGGAGTTTGAAGCTGATATGTAAGATAGAATTAATAGGCAAGCTAAGCCAATAAGTAAGATAAAACTAATAAGCAAGATAAACTAATGCGTAAGATAAAGCTAATAAGCAAGATGAAACTATAAGCAATATAAAACTATTTGAGAGAAAGGATAAGGTGTTAGGGTGGCAAAAAGCAGATTAATAGGTGATTACCCAGTGATTGGAATACGACCAACCATTGATGGTCGAAGAGGGGTTTTAGAGGTTAGAGAATCATTAGAAGAGCAAACCATGAACATGGCAAGGGCAGCAGCAGGACTTTTTGCAAGTAATTTATGCTATTCAAATGGTGAACCTGTAAACGTTGTAATTGCAGACACAACCATTGGACGTGTTGCTGAGGCAGCAGCTTGTGCAGATAAGTTTAAAAAGGCCGGTGTAGATATTACACTTACCGTTACTCCTTGTTGGTGTTACGGGTCAGAAACAATGGATATGGATCCAATGACCATTAAAGGTGTTTGGGGATTTAATGGAACGGAACGACCAGGTGCTGTTTATTTAGCAGCGGTACTAGCTGGCCATGCTCAAAAAGGATTGCCTGCCTTTGGTATCTATGGAAGGAACGTGCAAGATGCTGATGACTTAGAGATTCCCGAGGATGTAAAAGAAAAGCTATTACGATTTGGTAGAGCTGCAATTGCGGCAGCTACTATGCGCGGAAAATCTTATTTGCAGATAGGCTCTATATGTATGGGTATTGCTGGTTCAATTATTAACTGTGACTTTTTTGAAGAGTATTTAGGTATGAGGGTTGAATCCGTAGATGAAGTAGAGATTATTCGGCGAATGACAGAAGAAATTTATGATAAGAAAGAATATGAAAAAGCCTTAGCCTGGGTAAAAGAAAAATGTAAAGAGGGTTTTGATAAAAATCCAATTCATCTGCAGAAGAATGAAAAACAAAAAGAAGAAGAGTGGGAATTCATCGTTAAAATGATGTGTATCATTAAAGATTTGTACAATGGGAATGAAAATCTTCCAGAACATGCAAAAGAAGAAATGGTAGGTCATAATGCAATCGCTGGTGGATTTCAAGGCCAAAGGCAGTGGACTGATTTTTATCCAAACTGTGATTTTCCAGAAGCAATGTTAAACTCTTCTTTTGATTGGGAGGGAGCAAGAGAGCCTTACATATTAGCAACAGAGAATGATTCCTTAAATGGAGTTTGTATGCTGTTTGGTAAATTACTAACCAATACTGCACAAATATTTGCTGATGTTAGAACTTATTGGAGCCCAGATGCTGTGAAAAAGGCGACTGGTTACGAATTAGAAGGTGTTGCTCAAGAAGCTAGTGGCTTTATTCATTTAATAAATTCAGGAGCAGCATGTATCGATGCGTGCGGTGAAGTAAAAGATGAGAATGGTAACGGAATCATAAAACCATTTTGGGAAATGACTGATAAAGATCAAGACGTATGCTTACAGGCCACAACATGGAATGCAGCAGATTACGGGTATTTCAGGGGTGGTGGATACTCTTCCCGTTTCTTAACAAGAAGTGAAATGCCAGTGACAATGGTTCGAATAAACATGATAAAAGGGCTAGGTCCAGTACTACAATTGGTGGAAGGATATACAGTGAATTTACCAGAGGAGGTATCTGATAAGCTTTGGAAGAGAACTGATTATACATGGCCTTGCACTTGGTTTGCTCCAAGGACAACGAAAGAGGGCGCTTTTAAAACAGCTTACGAGGTGATGAATAATTGGGGAGCAAATCATGGCTCAATTAGTTATGGCCATATTGGTGCTGATATTATTACACTTTGTTCTATTCTTAGAATACCTGTTTGTATGCACAACGTTCCTGAGGATAAAATATTCCGTCCAGCAGTGTGGAACGCATTTGGTATGGATAAAGAGGGACAGGATTATAGAGCTTGTGCAACTTTTGGTCCAATGTATAAATAAGAAAGGGAGATAAGAGTATTGACTTTTGATCTAGGAGTATCTAGTGGCAGGGCAATGCTTAGAATTTTGATGGAAAAACAACGGAGGATAGTATGTTAAAAGGTATTCCAGCAATATTATCGCCAGAGCTTCTAAAGATACTTTGTGAAATGGGGCATAGTGATCGAATTGTCATAGCGGATGGAAATTTCCCAGCTCAGTCCATAGGTAAAGAAGCAATTGTTATTCGTATGGATGGTCATGGTGTATGCGAAATATTAGAAGCTATTTTACATGTGTTTCCACTAGATAATTATGTGAAACATCCTGTGAATGTCATGAAAGTTGTGGATGGTGATTTGGTAGAAACACCGATATGGGACAGTTATCAAAGCATTGTGAATAAACAAGAAGATTGTGATAATAAAGAGATTGGTCAAATAGAGCGATTTTTATTTTATGAAGAAGCAAGATCTGCCTATGCAATTATTGCTACCAGCGAAAAGGCATTGTATGGGAACATAATGCTCCAAAAAGGTGTAGTAGCGCAGTCAATAAATTAAAATTTGAAGTTTATAACGAGGATATAGATATGGATTATATGGAGATTAGAGAACAAATTTGCGATATATGCCATAAGATGTGGCAATTAGGTTGGGTAGCAGCAAATGACGGAAATGTCACGGTAAAATTAGAGGATGGTACATTTCTTGCAACACCAACAGGGATTAGTAAAAGTTTTATAACACCTGAAAAGCTTGTTCATATTAACGACAAAGGCGAAGTGCTTCATGGACTTGCGGGTGCAAAACCGTCATCTGAAATTAAAATGCACTTACGTTGTTATAAAGAAAGAGAAGATGTAGGAGCAGTTGTTCATGCACATCCTCCAGTGGCAACGGGATACGCAGTGGCGAATAAACCTTTGGATGAGTATTCAATGATAGAAACTGTGATTGCCATTGGGTCTATACCTGTGACACCTTACGGAACACCATCGACTCATGAAGTGCCAGATGCAATTGCACCATATCTATCTTCTCATGATGTACTATTGTTACAAAATCATGGTGCTTTGACCGTAGGATCAGATTTAATAACAGCATATTATCGAATGGAAACCTTAGAGTTATTCGCTAAGATTAGCTTAAACGCACATTTGCTTGGAGGAGCGAAAGAAATATCAAGAGAGAACATTGATCGATTGATTTCTATGAGAGAGAATTATGGGGTAACTGGGAAACATCCTGGTTATAAGAAATATAAGGAATAGCGAAAACATTTAATCTAAGGAATTGTATTAAAGGCTATTCATTTAGCGTTGATTTCAAGTAATACAAACGAAAGTGAATACATCTAAATAAAATAGTTAGATGTAATAAATGAATAATATGTAGCTGATAAGCACAGAAATAATTTGCCATTTGCGCCTATCAGAAAATTATATGTGGTAACTACCAATCCTGTACTTTTCTTTCAATAAAATTCAATATTTTATAAAGTATTGTAGCTAAAATACATAATATAACAACAGACATAATAACCCAGTCAAGTTTAAATACCTGGCTTCCATAGATGATTAGGTATCCTAAACCTGCCTTTGCAGCTAAGAACTCACCGATGATAACACCAACTAAAGAAAGACCAATATTAACTTTCATAACACTGATAATGGATGGGATATTACTTGGTAAAATTACCTTGAATAGAACATCCTTTTTACTTCCCCCAAGTGTCTTAATAAGTTTAATCTTATCCTCCTCAACACTTATAAAGTTCGTATAAAGTGTAATTATACTACCGAATACGGCAACACTAACGGCAGCAACAATAATTGTTTTTACATTATTACCAAGCCATACGATAAAAACTGGTGCTAATGCTGACTTTGGTAAACTATTTAAAATAACAAGATAAGGTTCCAATACTTTAGCAGCAGTATGATTCCACCATAGTAAAATAGCCACTAAAATACCTATGATAATGACTAGGAAAAAGCTGGCGAATGTTTCTATTAATGTAATTCCTATATGATAAAAAAGTGTTCCACTCTTTGACATTTCTAGCATGGTTTCTAAAACTCTGGTAGGGCTGCTAAAAATAAAAGGATTAATGATATTTGTTGCAGCACAAAACTCCCATAAAGCGAAAAATATAATAAATATAGCCCACTGCCAAGTTCTTATTTTACGTTGTTTTTTTAGATATCTACGTAAGTAAGCTTGGTGTGTGGTAGAAGCATGTAACATCGCTTCCGAATAGTGCTTCTTTGAATATTTCATTTTTCAGTCAACTCCTTCCATATGAGATTAAAGTACTCAGAAAATTCAGGAGCTGATCTTGCATGAAGAGGAGATTTATCTGTAGTTGTTAAATGAATATCGACACTTGCTTTTATTGTGGCCGGCCGATTTGTTAAAACTATGACTCGATCTGCAATACTTATGGCCTCAGCAATATCATGGGTAATTAATATAGCCGTCTTTTTTTCATCTCGTATGATATTACAAATATCATCTGATACCTCAAGTCTTGTTTGATAATCTAAAGCGGAAAAAGGTTCATCTAATAATAAAATATCTGGTTGTAATAAAAGAGTACGAATGAGAGCTGCACGTTGTCTCATACCACCAGATAGTTCTTTTGGTTTTGCATTTTTAAATGCCATAAGACCATATGTCTCTAACATATGGTTAATCATAACAAAGCTTTCATCGGAATATTTTTTCCGAATCTCCAAACCTAGAGAAACATTTTTAATCGTGGTTCTCCAATCTAAAAGATGATCTTTTTGCAGCATATAACCAATATTAATATCCGAATTACTTGCAACTGCTCCGTTTATGTGAATTTTTCCACTATCTGGTTTTAAAAGACCTGCGATTAAAGAAAGAAGAGTAGATTTCCCGCATCCACTAGGTCCTACGATTGCTAGAAATTCACCCTCTGAAACTTGAAATGAGATATCGGACAACGCAAGAGTTTCACCTTCTAGGGAATGATAGGAATAACTTAGGTGCTCTATGTCTAAGATGTTTTTTTGGGTGCCCGAGGATTCCATAATGACCTCCTACTATTATGCTATACAGTATTATATGAGGGTTTAGAATTAAGGTGATTAAGAAGAAATGTCAAAGAATTACATTTGTATAAGTATAAATTTACAATTTATATAAATGATTGACATATGGAAAAAATTCTAATATAATTCTAATATTAGTAACAGATTTACAAAAATAGAAAAATATAAGAAAAATATGCTACATAGTAGAAGAAAAAGGAAAAATATAGAATTCACTATAAAAGCGAAGAAGCTTACACCATTCCGATATTAGTGTGTGCTTATTTCGTTTTTATTGTTGTCTTTTATAGCAAGATGTTCGGGAGGATTTTATGTTTGGTTTGAAAAAGAAATGTCTTATGCTCATTTTAGGAATGGTTACATTGTTGACGGTAGGTTGTAGTGTTGGAACAAAATCGCTATTTGTTCATCCAACCGAACAAGGATATCCATATGCAGTTACATATGATGCTTTGGGAGGTCATATTAATCAGATGAAGACAAGAGTTGTTTATTATGCGGAGGATTCATTACTATATAAGCCAAGCGGTACATCTGGAATGCTAGTTGAGCCTAAAAATGGTCAAAAAACCTTAATTGGTTGGTATACCAATTACACAACAGAAGAAACAAAGAATGGTACAGTATATAACTTTAATGAAGATGATTTGTGGAATTTTGACACAGATAGGGTTAATGCTACAGTTGCTCCGGAAGAAACACTTGAGATTTATGCTAGATGGGCTGATAATCCGAACATTCTTTTTGTGGATGCTGATAATCCAGATGGAGATAGTCTTTTAAAATGGAATATTAATGTTGGTAATACATTGAGTAGACCAACATCTGCAGAACCTACAAAGAGCGGTTATACTTTGGTTGATTATTATGCAGATGAAGCTTGCTCTACTAAGTATACCTTTGGCCAGATTATTAGTGAAGAGAATATAGAATATGATGAAAATGGAAATGCGTATATTAAAATTTATTGTAAATTCATTGAAGGTGAATTAATAAGAGTTAAGACGATATCACAATTGCAAGCAATGGAGCAAGCTCCTGAAGCTAAATATATATTAGCAAATGACTTAGATCTTAGTGGGCAAGCATGGAAGCCAATCGAAGGGTTTACTGGAGAGTTTGATGGTAATGGTTATACAATAAGCAATCTAACAGTGAATGCTAAGAACAAGGTGGCAGGTGTTGCCGCAAAAAATGCAGATGAAGTTTCTTTCGGATTATTTGCTACCCTTAATAATGCTAAGATTTCAGATTTGACTTTAAAAGATACAAAAATAATCATTGATAAAACTTCTAACGTTAAGCTTTGCGCAGGAGTTTTGGCTGGTAGAACGAAAAGAGCAACAATTAAAAATGTTATGGTAGATGGTGCTGTAATTGAAGCAACTGGACCATTGACGATAGATGTTGTAGTGTCACCGCTTGTAGTTGGAGACCTAAGTACTAAATTAGAAAATATTACATTAAATAACTATCTAAGTCCTTCCATAGAGACAAAAGGATTATTTGAGGAATGGCAAGCTAATTAAGTACATATGATTATAGTAAATTACGAAAGACAAACAGTTTCGATGTTTTATTTTATTTGATAATTAAGCCGCAGGCTATAATTATAAAGTTTATTAAGGAGGGTAATTATGAAAAAAAAGAAAAGATTAATAGCACTGTTTCTTTGCCTTGTTATGATTCTTTCAATTGCAGGATGCAAAAAGAATGATAAAGAAACAATTGCAGAAGCAACCCCAACTCCAACGCAAGCTGCCGAGCCAACTGGGGAAGAAAAACAAGAAGTAAAAGCAGACGTTCCTGCTGACAGAAGAGATGGCTCCGTTGCCCGTACAACAGCCAATGAAAACAATCCATTAGTAATCGGTGAAAAGACAATGGATGGTAAATTTAGTCCACTTTTTGGAACAAGCGTTCCAGATAAAACAGTGTATGATATGACACAACTTTATTTAATTTATAATAATGAATTAGCGGAACCTGTTGCAGGAGTTGAATATCCAACAGCAGCTTGGGATTTTGAGATGAGTGCCAATGCAGATCAGACAAAGAGTACATATAAGTTTTGGTTAAAGAATGGTATTCAATTTAGCGATGGTCATGTAATGACAGCAGACGATGTGTTATTTAATATGTATGTATATCTTGATCCAAAGTATGATGGATCTGGTACTATGTATTCCTTAGCAATTGAAGGATTAAAAGCATATCAGACTCAAATTCTTGATGAAACAGCGGCTGATGCTAAGTTAGCTGAATTTGAGACAGCAGGAACTAAAAAAGTAGATGATGCAGTTGCTGGTACTGGTGATGCTACAGTTTTAGACAAAGTATGGAGTATTGTAAAAGATAATATTAAAGCGGATAGCGATGTATTAGTTGGCCGTCAGTATGTACCAAGTGATTTTGGATTAACTGATCCAGATGACTTTTTAAATACTGCACCAGAATCTATCATTTTATTCTATGCAAATACTTGTATTGGAAAAGACCTTGTTACATATAAAGATGGTACATATAGCTTTGATCCAGTGACTGGATTAACAGCAGAAGGAATGTCAGGCTATAAAGCTGAAGACTATATCAATGCAACATTGGAGGCAGTGAAAGCGTATAGTACACCTGCTGGGTTTGATGATGCTTTCGGTTACACTTCAGTAGATGATGCAAAAGTATATTTTATTGCAGAAGAAAAATCTGCTTACCTAGAATCCAATAAGGGTAATGTAAAGAGCATTAGTGGTATTACAAAAGGAAAAGAAGTATGCTCTGATGGTGTTGAGCGTGAAACAATTACAGTTGTAATCAATGGTGTTGATCCAGCTGCTATTTGGAAGTTTGCTCTCCAAGTTACTCCAATGCATTATTATGCTGGTCAAGCAAGACATGATGCTGCCAATGGAGTTGATAATTTTGGAGTTGATTTCTCTAGTACTGAATTCATGGCCGAATTAAAAGACAAGAATGGCCTTCCTATGGGTGCAGGTCCATATAAAGTAACAGATGTGAATGGATCTGAAAATCCAACTGCAGATGGTTTTTATAGTAACGGAATCTGTTACTTTGTAGCGAATGATTATTATTTATTGTCTGCTCCAAACATCAAATATCTAAGAGTTAAAACAATTAATAGTGGATCCGAAATGGATGCGGTATATACAGGTGATGTTCATTATTCAGATCCATCGGCTAGTCCAGATAAAATTAACTTAATTACTTCAGATGCAAGCTACAAACATATGAATTATGTTTTAGTTGATAATCTTGGATATGGCTATATTGGTATCAATGGTAATCTTATAAAGAATCTTAACGAAAGAAAAGCTATTATGTCAGCTATGGATACTACTTTAACATTAAATATGTATCCAGGTGGTTTAGCAGCAGTAATCCATAGACCAATGAGTCAAGTTTCTTGGGCTTATCCAGAAGGAGCTACTGCATTTTATCCATATGATGAAACAGGAGCTACTTCAAAAGAGTATTTCTTAAAGGCAGGATTTACTGAGCAAGCAGATGGTACATTACTTGGTGCAGATGGTAACAAAGTTACATATACATTTACCCTTCCATCAAATACTGACGATCACCCAGCTGGGCAAGTATTCTTAAAGACTCAAGAAGTGCTTGCAAAGTTAGGAATTGAAGTAATTATTGACGTTGATGATACATTATTAAGTAAATTACAAGAAAATGTAATTTCTGTTTGGGCTGCTGCTTGGCAAGCTACAATTGATCCTGATATGTTCCAGGTATATTACTCAGACCCTGAAGTAAATCAAGCAGGATCTCCAAAGTCTACTGGTTTATATGAGATGTTTAAGAGCGGTTCGGATGAAGAAAAAGCTATATTAGTTCGTTTAAATGAACTTATTATACAAGGACGTACATCTCTTAATGTGGATGAGAGAAAGCCAATCTATTCTGAAGCATTAGATAAAGCAATGGAACTTGCGGTAGAACTTCCAACATATCAAAGAAAAAATATGTTTGTTTATAATCAAGATGTAATTGATTCAGCATCTTTAGTTCCATCCGATAAAATTACTCCATATAAAGGACCTATAGATGAAATTTGGAATGTAAGTTTACTTGATAAATAATTTAAGCTTCTGATTCAAATTGGAATAAGAGGAGGGACTTAAAGTAATTTAAGAACCTCCTTTTTAAATGAGCGAGGGATTAACATGTTTAAATTTATTGTAAAAAGATTTTTTGCCTCCATATTCATTCTTTTTGGAGTCTCTATCTTAATTTACTTTTTAGTACGTATGATGCCTGCTGATTATGTGGATCAGCATACAGCTGCACAAGTACAAAGTGGTCAGCTTACGCAAGAAGACGTACAGAGAATGAAGGAACTGTACGGCATTGGCGATAGTTCTTTTACTGGAAAACTAAAGAGTTATGGACAATGGGCTTCCAAAGCAATACGTGGAGATTTTGGTGTTTCCTTCGTTTATGGAAGACCTGTTCGAGAAATTATAGGGAAATACATGTGGATTTCCTTTGGTATTTCTTTTGTTGCTTTAATATTGAATATATTAATTTCAATTCCATTAGGAATTGTAGCAGCAACAAAACAATATGGTGTGGTTGATTATGTAGTAACGATATTAGCTATGATGGGTATTTCTTTACCGAGCTTCTTCTTGGGGGCATTGCTGTTGCGAGTGTTTGCACTACAACTAAATTGGTTCCCATTGCAAGGGTTGTCTGATGCCACAAGAATGCTAAGTGGATTTGACCGTGTTCTTGATAATTTACATCACTTAATACTTCCGATGGTAACACTTGTTGTATTATCTATTGGTAGTTTAATGCGATATACAAGAACGAATATGCTAGAAGTATTAAACTCAGATTATATTCGTACAGCAAGAGCAAAGGGCTTATCTGAAAAGGTAGTTATTTATAAGCATGCATTTCGTAATACATTAATCCCAATTGTAACTATGCTTGGAGGTAGTTTACCAGGATTATTTGCTGGTGCGATGATTACTGAAACTGTATATGCAATCCCCGGGATCGGATATACATCTTATAAAGCAATGTTACAAGGAGACATTCCATTTGTTATGGGATATATGATGTTTTTAGCAGTATTAACTGTACTCGGTACAATATTAGCAGATATTTCGTACGCTATTGTTGATCCACGAGTAAAACTAAGATAAGGAGGGGGCAGAAGATGAGTGAGAATAATATTACAAACATTCAAGAAGTTGAGATTGAGCAAGAAAGCTTAAGTGATAGCGTAAGAGCTCTTTCACCAACAAGATTAGTTGTAAAACGCTTTTTTAGAAGCCGCCTCTCAATGTTTGGACTAATCATTTTAATAGCAATGTTCTTATTTAGTTTTTTAGGTCCATTGTTTATACCATATGGCGAATATGAAATATTTCCAATTGAAACGAAAGTAGATGTTTCAAGTACTGAGAGTTTTGTTGGAGCAGATGGTGTTACATATCAATATTATGATGTAACGACTGGCGTGAATTATTATCAAGCGCCACCTTCAAAAGAACATATTCTTGGAACAGACACCAATGGAATGGATGTATTTGTTCGTTTAATGTATGGTGGTAGAATATCGTTAACAATAAGTTTTCTAGTAGTATTTTTAGAAACAATAATTGGTATTATGTTTGGTGGTATTTCTGGCTATTTTGGTGGCAAAGTAGATATGGTAATCATGCGTCTAGTAGACATTATAAATTGTATCCCAACACTTCCACTTTTATTGGTTGTATCCTCGATTCTTCGGGCAGTGCCACCAAACATTATACCAGTAAGTACACGTATCTATTATTTAATGGGATTTCTTACCTTAATTGGGTGGTCTCAGACTGCAAGAATGATACGTGGTCAAATATTATCCCTTAGGGAACAGGAATACATGGTAGCAGCAGAAGCTACTGGCATTTCAGCAATGGCAAAAATATTTAGACATTTAATACCGAATGTAATGCCACAGTTGATTGTACAAATGACATTAGCCCTTGGTGGTGTAATTCTCTATGAATCAACACTTTCCTATTTAGGACTAGGTTTACAGATACCGAAGGCAGCTTGGGGGACAATGATTTCTATGGCAGATCCATCCAAAGGCCAGTCGATATTGCAATATTATCCAAATCTTTGGATTCCACCAGGACTCTTAATAGTTCTTGCGGTATTGGCATTTAACTTTGTAGGTGATGGTTTACGTGATGCCATCGATCCAAAGATGAAGAGATAAGGGGGATGGTGCCATGTTATTAAAATCAAAAAAGAAAAACGGGCATTATATTACCCGTAAAGAAGAACGCGAAATTGCGAAATATAATCGCAAAATTACGACGGAATTAGAAGCAAAAAAAAGAGCACGAAATGTTTCAGAAGAAACTTATCTAACAAAGATGAAAGATCCGAATAATGTAGTAGAATTCGATGATTTACATACATATTTTTTTACAGATGCAGGAACAGTTAAAGCTGTAGATGGCGTTACATTTAGCATACCAGCCAATAGTACAGTTGGTGTTGTTGGTGAATCTGGATGTGGTAAGAGTGTTACTTCATTATCACTTATGCAATTAGTGCAAGCTCCTCAGGGGCAAGTAGTAAGTGGTCAGATCCGTTATAATAATGGTGAAAAGTGCTACGATATTGCTAAAATGTCAACAGAAGCCATGAGAGAAATTCGTGGAAAAGAAATCGCTATGATTTTCCAAGAACCAATGACAAGTTTAAATCCAGTATTTACAATTGGTTATCAATTGGATGAAGTTACGATGTTACATAATCCTACAGCTACGAAAGAAATGGCAAAAGCAAAATCAATTGAGATGCTAAACCTTGTAGGAATTGCTAGAGCTGAAGGTGTTTATGAAAACTATCCACATGAATTGTCTGGTGGTATGAGACAGCGTGTTATGATTGCAATGGCACTCGTATGTAATCCAAAGCTTATTATAGCAGATGAACCTACCACAGCACTTGATGTAACCATTCAAGCACAGATATTAGAATTACTTCGCTCGGTTCGAGAAAAAATCAATGGTAGTATCATGTTAATCACACATGATTTAGGCGTAGTTGCTGAAATGGCAGATTTTGTTGTAGTAATGTATGCAGGAAGAATTATAGAGATGGGAACTGCGGAAGAAATTTTCTTGGATCCAAAACATCCATATACGGTTGGTCTAATGAAGAGTAAACCAATTGTAAATAAAATCGTAAAAAGACTTTATAGCATACCTGGTCAAGTACCAAATCCTATCAACATGCCAAGTCATTGTTATTTTAAAGATCGTTGTGATAAAAGCTTTAAAGCTTGTGAAGGTGATTACCCATGCCTAAGAGCATTTAGTGAAACGCATAAGGTAGCATGCCATTTGTATGATGAGGGAAAGTCAAAAGTTTCCGCAGATTCAAAGGGAAAATTGGAGGTGGTAAATCATGAGTGAGATTTGTTTATCTGTACAACATCTTAAGAAATATTTTACCATCGAAAATGATATTTTAGGTAGACCAACGGTATCATTAAAAGCAGTAGACGATGTTTCTTTTGATATTCAAAGAGGGACCACGATGGGTTTAGTTGGTGAATCTGGATGTGGTAAGACAACGATTGGAAGAACAATTCTACGTTTGCATGAGTCTACCGATGGAAAGGTTATATTTAATGGTAAGGATTTAGCTAAATTATCTAAAAGAGAGCTAAGAACATTACGTCCACAGATACAAATTATATTTCAGGATCCATATTCAAGTTTAAGTCCTAGAATGACAGTTGGTTCTATTATTGGTGAAGCTGTAAAAGCACATCGAATTGTACCAAAGAATACGATCAAAGAGTATGTTCTTCAAGTAATGAAAGATTGTGGGCTTCAACCTCATTATTTTGAACGTTATCCTCATGAATTCTCAGGTGGACAAAGGCAAAGAATATGTATTGCACGTGCAATTGCCCTACAACCTAAATTTATTGTATGCGATGAGCCGGTTTCAGCGCTGGATGTTTCTATTCAAGCTCAGATTATAAACTTATTAAAAGATTTACAAGATAAATATGAATATACATATTTGTTTATATCCCATGATTTATCTGTAGTAGAGCATATATCAGATGCTGTTGGTGTTATGTATCTTGGTAATATGGTTGAGTATGGAGCAAAAGAAGATATTTTTAGAAATCCATTACATCCTTATACCAAGGCACTATTTAGTGCAGTTCCAATGCCAGATCCAACAGTTAAGATGAAACGAGTAATATTGCAAGGGGATATCCCTTCGCCAGTGAATCCACCAAAGGGATGTAAGTTCTGTACCAGATGTCCAGAATGTATGGAGATTTGTAAAACAACAGAACCTAAGTTCAAAGAGATTGAGCCAGGTCATAAAGTAGCATGCCACTTGTACGAAACATCAAAGGCTAAGTAAAAAACGTACCCTCATAGTTTTTCACATAAGGGAAGGAAGCTTTATGAATAATTATAAAAAGGTTCAATACCTATTACAAAAAAATGTTGTTGACGATGAAATATCAAACAATATCAAAAAAACGGACAATGAAGAAATAGAAAAAGATACTAGCGATAATTTAATTGGTGCAAATGAAAACATAAGAAGCACTAATAAAGAAATTAATTCTAACAATGAAATTAATTCTAACAATGAAACTAATTCTAACAAAGAGAGAAGTAAGGGAAAAGCTAAATTTGTTGATGATGGAAGATCCATTGCTGAACTAAATATCGAAGGTTTTTCTTGGTATATACCGAAACGCTTAAAACGGGAAAAAACAGAATTAGCGAATTTAAATATTAGTAAGAAAGAACGTAAAGCCATGATATTGGGTGCGTTTTCTGCAATTTTACCTGTAGCTGGTTTTATTATTGTAATGTACGCTGGGGCATTCTTATTATTGAGCATGTGGTTAAAATAATTAAATATGGCGATAAAACTGTCAAACATAGATTCACCTTTTAATGGTAATAATAAAAGGGCTATGTTTGACAGTTTTTTTTTGTCCAAAACTTAATGCTTAAATTTATATAAATCTTCTAAATATGTATTTTGAATTTCTTTAATTATGAATTTTTATACAAATATAGTTAATTCGACGAAAAAGGAAATTAAACAACAGGATTATTTGACAAAAATGAATAGTTATATTAAAATTATTGATTGTTCTTATAACGTAAATCATATCCAGATTGAAAATTGAAAGGCAAGGTGAGCCAGTGGCAAGAGGTAAGTATCGGAAAGATTATGAATCTCATATAGAAGTACAGGGTAAAAGAAAGAAGAAAACACTTATCTATAAAGGTAAATATTATAAGATAGATATTAATCAAGAAGAGCTTAAAAATATGAAGATTAAATATGCTATTTTTAGCGCATTAACAATGTTAGCGTTCATATTTGTTGGTCTTCAAAATACAGAAGGGTCAAGAAAATTTTATATTATTTTGCCATACATTTTTACATTTTTACCTATTTTCTATGAAATTATGGGTACAATAAAGCTTATAACAAATAAGCAAAAGATGACATTTGTGGAATACGATACCTCAATACAACGTATCAAGCGCTCAACAATTGGAATTTTAATATTCTCACTATCCAGTAGTTTTGGAGAAATTATATTTCTTATTACAAATAAAATAACAGATGTTCGATCATTAGAATATCGAGCTTTAAGTGGAATTTTATTTATGAGTTTGATATCCTTCCTATTTTTACAGCAACAAAAAAAATATAAGTGTGTAGAAGTATAAGAGAATTGAATAAATAAGACAAAAATTTATTTAATATGTAAATTTAAAGGAAAAATTTCCAGATTTGTAAAGATTATACAAGCGATTTCACGAAATGCATAAAAATACATCATGATTTATATATATGTTTAGATATTTCATATAAAAAATGCTTTATTCTTAAGAAACATCACAAAATAGAACATTATGATAAAAAACTACACATTGACAAAAGAAAAATGACGTGATAATATTTTCAGTATTCTAGGTCTTTTAGACCGTAATAAAAGGGAGAGATGAAAATGAGAAGTAAAACTGTAAAAAAAGCATTGTCTTTATTATTAGTTCTTTCTCTTGCTGTTGGTATGTCAGCTTGTAGCAAGAAAAACGATAATACGAACAATGGCGGTAACAACTCTGGAAACAATTCCGGGAATGAAGCAAGTGCAGATACACCTTTAGTTGTTGGTTATTTGCCATTTAGTGAAAAGTTTAGTCCATTTTTCGCTAGCACTGGGTATGACAGGGATGTTGCGGATATGACACAAGTTAGTTTGCTAACAACTGATAGAACTGGTGGCATCATCTACAACTCAATTGAAGGTGAAACAGTTGCATATAATGGAACTGACTACGAATACAAAGGAATTAGTGATATTACAGTTGATTATGATGAAACTAGTGATATTACAACATATAATATTAAAATCAGAGATGATGTTAAATTCTCCGATGGTGAAGTTTTAGATGCTGATGATATCATCTTTAACTATTATGTATTAGCTGATAATAGTTATGACGGTTCTTCAACACTTTACTCAACTCCAATCATTGGTATGTTAAATTATCGTAAGAATAATTCAAATGCAGAGAACACAACAGTAAGCGCTGAAGAAATCGCTGCTGAAATTGCTAATATGAGTGAGGAAACAAAAACTGCAATCGCAGAAAAAATCATTATTCCTACTTTAACATCTGAATTAGAATGGGTAAAAACACTTTATGGAAATGAACAATATGCTTCTTATACTACTGAATATCCAGTAGCAAAAGACTTATTTGCAAATTTCTATAGCATTGATGAATCCTATGACTCTACTGCTGTAGCGGACGAAAGTCAAGTTCTTAGCGACATCATTGCTCAATATGGTGCTAACTACACTGCATTAGGTACTAACTATGCAGGTGATGAAACTTACTATCAAGCAGATGTTGATTCTATCGTAAGTGAAATCTTATTAGATAAGAAATTAGCAACTGGTGGTGAAGAAGTTCCTAATATCGAAGGTATTAAGAAAATCAGCCAAACTGAAGTAGAAGTTAAGACAAAAGGTTTTGATGCTACTGCAATTTATCATATTTGTGGTATTACTGTTGCTCCATTACATTATTATGGAGATGAATCCGCATATGATTATGATAACAATAAATTTGGTTTTACAAGAGATGATTTATCTATAGTAAAAGCTAAGACAACTCAACCAATGGGGGCAGGTCCTTACAAATTTATCAAATATGATAACAAAGTAGTTTATTTTGAAGCAAACGAAAACTACTATAAGGGTGCTCCAAAAACTAAATATGTACAATTTAAAGAAACTCAAGATACAGAAAAAATTTCCGGTGTTGGTACTGGAACAATTGATATTGCAGATCCATCTGGTAGTTTAGCAGGATTCGAAGAAATCTCTAGCTATAACTCTAACAAAGAAATTTCTGGTGACGTAATTGAAACAAATACAGTTGATAATTTAGGTTATGGTTATATCGGTATTAATGCTGATAACGTAAACGTTGGTGGAGATGCTGGTTCTGAAGCTTCCAAGAATTTAAGAAAAGCATTCGCAACAATCTTTGCTGTATATCGTGATGTTACAATTGATAGTTACTATGGAGATGCAGCTGCTGTTATTAACTACCCAATTTCAAATACATCTTGGGCAGCTCCACAAAAATCTGATGAAGATTATAAAGTTGCTTATAGTACAAATGCTGATGGTAGTCCAATTTACACATCTGAAATGTCTGCAGATGATAAATATGCAGCAGCACTTCAAGCAGCAGTTGATTATTTTGTAGCTGCTGGTTACACTTATGATGAAGCTTCTGGTAAATTAACAGCTGCTCCAGAAGGTGCAAAACTTGAATATGAAGTAATTATTCCTGCTGGTGGTGCAGGTGATCATCCAACATTTGCTGTATTAACAAAAGCAAAAGAAGATCTTGCAAAGATTGGTATGACATTAACAATCAACGATCCATCTGATTCTAACGTACTTTGGGATAAGACTGAAGCAAATACTCAAGAAATGTGGGTAGCTGCATGGAGTGCTTCTATTGATCCTGATATGTATCAAGTATACTACAGTTCAAATAGAATTGGTAAAGGTGGAACAGATAACAATTACTTTGCAATTGCAGATACACAATTAGATCAATTAATTTTAGATGCGCGTCAGAGTTCAGATCAAGCTTATCGTAAAGCAACTTATAAATCTGCTCTTGATATTGTATTAGATTGGGCTGTTGAAGTACCTGTATATCAAAGACAAAACTGTGTTATCTTTAGTGCAGAACGCGTAAATTTAGATACAGTTACACCTGATATTACAACTTATTGGGGCTGGATGAATGAAGTCGAGAAGATCGAAATGAACTAATTAGTTTGCCCTAAATCTACTAGAGCCCACCTTAGGTTGGGCTCTAGGTAGTTAAAGGTGGTGAGTTGTCACATCATAAAAAAGATAGTAAGAGGGGTATCATGCGAAAATTTATAGTAAAAAGAATATTAACAAGCGCCGTAATTTTATTTTTTGTTTCGTTAATTATATATGCGATTATGCGCTGCCTTCCAACTTCCTATATTGAAACAATTGCAAGAGAAAGAGCATCTTTACCAGGAGCTAAAAGTTATCAAGAATGGTTAGATCAATTAAATGCAGTGTACAATTTAGATGGCGGTATTATTGAAGGTTTCTTTGGTTGGCTAAGTAAAGTCGTAAGAGGCGAATTTGGTGATTCATGGTATTACAATATACCAGTTACACAAAAATTTAGTAGTGTTATTTGGGATTCCTTTATATTAGGATCAGTATCATTTGTATTGCAGATTATTATTGCGATACCACTTGGTATTTTATCTGCAAAAAAACAATATAGTAAAACAGATTATGCAATTACTGTAATTGCTTTGATTGGTATTTCATTACCATCATTCTTCTTTGCAACAATTTTAAAATTAATTTTCTCCATCCATCTTGGTTGGTTTGATTTATATGGTAAAGTTGGTAGATATTATGACCAATTAGATACTATGGGTAAAATACTAGATGTAACAAAACACTTTGTTTTACCGACAGCTACAATCGTTATTGTAAGTATTGGTAGCTTAATGCGTTATACAAGAACAAATATGCTAGAAGTATTAAATTCGGATTTTATTCGTACAGCTAGGGCAAAAGGGTTGTCAGAGCGTACTGTTATTAATAAACATGCATTTCGTAACACCCTTATTCCAATTGTAACAATCATTGGTGGTTCTTTACCTGGATTATTTGCAGGTGCAATGATTACAGAAACATTATTCCAGATTCCTGGAATCGGATATACATCATATCAAGCTATGACTGTTGGTGATATTCCATTCTATATGTTCTACATGGTATTTATGGCAGCGTTAACATTACTAGGTAATTTATTAGCCGATGTCTTGTATGCCGTAGTTGACCCAAGAGTAAGAGTTAGCTAGGGAGGTTACGATGAAGATGATATGGACAAATATAGTAGAAAACATGTCTTTTGCGGGAGGTAAAAATGGAAAAGAATAAGAAAAACATCAATTCCCCTGCAGGGAAGGTGAATACTACTAATCAAAATAAAGATAGTGCAGCGAAGGGAAATCAAAATGTTGCATTAGATGATGAATCAAGGGTTAAGGTATTATCCCCTACGATGCTCGTTGTAAAACGATTCTTAAGAAATAAACTTGCAATCGCAGGTACGGTTATAATATTAGCAATGTTTTTATTTGCATTTCTTGGCGGACTTGTGAGTCCTTATGATGAAAGTCAAGTATTCATGGGTTATGAAAAAATGAGCAAGGAATATGCAAGTGTTACTTTAAATAAAGAACTACGTTATACAGTAGTAGAAGGAAAAGAGTTTCCATCTGCTGCAAAAGCGGCATTACTTTTAGCTGTTAATAAAGGTGAAACAAGCTTTGAAACAATGGGAGTTAAATATACTCTAATCAAAGAAAGTGACAGCCTTTATAGAATTGTAAGCTTAAATCCAGTTGCAAGTGCTACCGTATTACGTGGAATGGTTAATATTACTGTTCCAGCAGGTAATAATTTACCAGGTAATCTTGAAGAGGCATTCCGTACTGCCATCAAAGATGGACAGACAAGTGTTGTAGTAGACAATGTTACTTATATGATTAGTCAAAACGGAAAAGAATATGTACTTGGTACAGCGGATGAAATTGCATTTGCATCTACAAAGATCTTTGACGTTTATGAAAAAGATACAGTTTTAAGTCATGGATTTAAACTTGCTGCTGAATTAGCGATTATAAACAATGAAAGAACTTTTAGCTTTGATGGTGTAGAGTATAGTGTTGAAATCGAAAATAATACAGCAACTATTAGCCGTTTAGAAGGAACAAATAAAATTCCATATGCAAACGTGTCTAACTTCTTAGCACAGCCAATTAGTAATGATGTATTTTTAGATATTTCATTTAAAACATTAATTGAAGATGCTATCGCCAATGGTGAGACAACTGCAGTAGCTACAAATGAAAATGGAGAAGAAGTTGTTTATACTATTACCCGTAAGAATGAACAATATACAGTAAAAGCTGATATTGAAACTCAAAAAATTAAGATTTATGAAGCACCAAGTAAATCACACTGGTTAGGAACCGACGCAAATGGTATGGATATCTTAACAAGATTGATGTATGGTGGTAGAATTTCCTTAATGATCGGTTTTATTGTAGTAATTATTGAAGCAGTATTGGGTGTAGTACTTGGTGGTGTTGCAGGATACTTTGGTAAATGGGTTGATAACTTAATCATGAGAATTGTAGATATCTTCTACTGTATTCCATCAATGCCATTGATTATTATTATAGGTTCCATCATGGACTCCATGAAGATTGATCCTCAGATCCGTATTTATTTCTTGATGTTTATCATGGGATTCTTAGGATGGCCAGGTATTGCTCGTTTAGTACGTGGACAGATTTTATCTCTTCGTGAACAAGAGTTTATGACAGCTACAGAAGCACTTGGTATTTCAGTACCAAGAAGAATTTTCAAGCACTTAATTCCAAACGTAATTCCTCAGTTAATCGTTATGCTTACAATGGGACTTGGTAGCATTATCTTAACTGAATCTACATTAAGTTTCTTAGGTATTGGTGTTAAATTCCCATTTGCTTCCTGGGGTAATATCATTAGTGCGGTAACTAATGTATATGTTATGACAAATTATTGGTTTGTATGGATACCAGCAGGTATTTGTATCTTATTAACTGTATTAGCATTTAACTTTATTGGTGATGGGTTACGTGATGCGTTTGACCCTAAAATGAAAAGGTAGGTGAATACGATGTTTAGTAAAAAAGGTAAAAAGAACGTTAACTACATTTCAGCCAAAGAGTCACGTCGTATTTCACGCGAAAACCGTAAAATAATGAACGAATTCGAGAAGAAAAGAAATCGTAAGAACGTTCCAAGAGAAGAATATATTACTGAAATGAAAGATAAAAACAATGTTGTTGAGTTTGATGATTTACACACATATTTCTTTACTGACATTGGTACTGTAAAATCCGTTGATGGTGTATCATTTAGTATACCTGTAGGTAAAACAGTAGGTGTTGTTGGTGAATCTGGTTGTGGAAAGTCAGTAACAAGTCTTTCATTAATGCAATTGGTTCAGCGTCCTCAAGGACAGATTGTTAGTGGTTCTATTCGTTTTAATAACGGAACAGAATGTTATGATATTGCAAAAACTCCTACAAAGGAAATGCAAAAACTTCGTGGAAATCAGTTATCTATGATATTCCAAGAGCCAATGACAAGTTTAAATCCGGTATTTCGTATCGGTGCGCAAATTGATGAAGTTATTGAACTTCACAACAAGGATAGAAAAGCAGACGAAATTAAAAAGCGTTCTATAGAAATGCTTGAACTTGTCGGAATTGCAAATGCTGAGGGTGTATATAGCATGTACCCTCATGAACTTTCCGGTGGTATGAGACAGAGAGTTATGATCGCAATGGCACTTGCTTGTAATCCAAAACTTATCATTGCAGATGAACCTACAACTGCACTTGATGTTACGATTCAAGCACAGATCTTAGACATTTTAAGAAGTCTTAAAGATAAAGTAAATAGTAGTATTATGTTGATTACACATGACTTAGGTGTTATTGCAGAAATGGCTGATTACGTAGTTGTTATGTATGCTGGTCGTGTAGTAGAAAAGGGAACCGTACAAGAGATTTTTAGTAATCCAAGTCATCCATATACAATAGGATTAATGAATTCTAAGCCAGTTGTTAATAAGCAAGTAGAACGTTTATATAGTATCCCTGGTAAAGTACCAAATCCTGTTGATATGCCAAATTACTGCTATTTCAAAGATCGTTGTGATCGTTGTATTAAAGCTTGTGAAGGTCAATATCCTGGAGAAATAAAGCTTTCTGACACACATGTAGTATCCTGCTATAGATATGCGGCAGAGAATAGTAAGGAGGTATAGTATGTCAGAGAATAAGAAAAAACATAACGGAATTGAAAACGATTATACTCCAATTCTACATGACGATAAATATATTCTAGAAATTAACGAATTAAAAAAGTACTACCCAATTAAGGGTGGTGCTTTATCCAAAACTTCTGGTTATGTAAAAGCTGTGGATGGAGTTAGTTTTAAAATAAAACGTGGTACTACAATGGGACTTGTTGGTGAGTCTGGATGTGGTAAGACTACAGTAGGTAGAACTATTTTAAGACTTCAAAGTAAATCTGGCGGTCAGGTATTATTCCATGGTAAAGAAGTGCATGATATGAATAAGAAAGAATTACTTTCTATTCGTCCTAAAATGCAAATAATTTTCCAGGATCCATATTCTTCTTTATCACCACGTTTACCAATTGGTGAAATTATTGGTGAAGCAGTTAGACAGCATAATATCGTACCAAAAGAAGAATATGAAGATTATATCGATAGAATTATGTCAGCATGTGGTTTACAGCCTTATCATAAAGAGCGTTATCCACACGAATTTTCTGGTGGTCAAAGACAAAGAATTTGTATCGCTAGATCTTTAGCATTAAATCCTGAGTTCGTTGTTTGTGATGAGCCAGTATCTGCACTTGACGTTTCTATTCAGGCGCAGATCATTAACTTATTAAAAGATTTACAGAAAGAGTTCAATTTAACATACTTGTTTATTTCACATGACCTTTCTGTAGTTGAGCATATTGCTGATACCATTGGTGTTATGTATTTAGGAAATATGGTGGAATATGGTGATAAGGTTGATGTATTTAGAGAACCATTACATCCATATACACAAGCATTATTCAGTGCAATACCAATGCCTGATCCAAATGCTAAGATGAACCGTATTATTTTAAAGGGAAGCATACCATCCCCTGCAAACCCTCCAGCAGGATGTAAGTTCCATACAAGATGTGGACACTGCATGGATATTTGTAAATCAGTAGTACCAACAGATAATGAAGTTAGACCTGGACATTTTGTAAAATGTCACTTATATAATACGAATAAATAATGCCAAACACATTCAAACTAGAGAATAGAGTAAAAAGCATTAAATAAGCTCATTCTATAGTTTGAAAGAAGGTGTTATTCTATGAAGAACAAAGAGGTCCCCCCTGGAGAAGATGCCAATATTATGGAAGGTAACACAAGAGATGATAATATCATATATTCTTATATATCAAATCCTGTGGACAAACCATATATCATTGGCGGAGAGGAAATGATAAAAGTTACACCTACCTATCATAATGCAAAGGATTACGATGGTGTATCTTTTGAAGATATGGATATGGAAGAGATGGAAAAGGAACTTTTAACAAACTCAAAAGGATACCGAGAAAGTAAGGAAGAATCAAGTATTACTAGAGAAACTACTTATTTTGGGGTGGATGAGAAAGACATGACAAATAATTCGTTAGATCGTAATAACTCTAAGGATACTACATTTGATGAGAATCAAAGAGTAGCGGATATGAATGTTGAGGGAATGCCTTGGTATACAAACGAACCAGACGAGGATGAACGACTCAAACGTTTACTAGAGCCTACATTAACGAAAAAAGAAACAAGGCATTTAATATTTAATGCCATGTTAGCTGCTTTGTTAGTAGGTAGTGTATTTATATTTGGTTTATTTCTTTTTATTTTATTTTGTACTAAGATATGGTTTGTATAAAACTAATAGTAGTAAAATTGAATAATGGTATCAAAAAAGCATGAAATGTTGTATTACAATATTTCATGCTTTTTTGTTTTTTGAGAAATTCAGGTGTAAAAATCCCTGTGTATTGATGGAAAAGCTATTTGCCTCCATGTTACATACATTCATTTTTCTATATAAAGCAGAAAAATCCACCATAAAAAATATATAAAGGGAACATATATTCGATTTTCCTTGATTTTAAAAAGAAAAAATGCTACAATATAACAAACATATGTTTGTATTTTATGCGTTAATTCATACATAATAATAGAAGGTGAATTTTAGAAGACAATAAGCTTTTTGTTAGTTCTTCTATCAATATAAAAGCAAGCTAAATTTAATTTAAATATTACAGGTGGTTAATATGGTAATTCAGGAATCCATGAGTATGGAACAAAAACTTTCAATATTAGCAGATGCAGCCAAGTATGATGTCGCTTGTACATCTAGTGGCGTTGATCGTGGAGGAAAAGAAGGTAGCATTGGCAGCGCAATTGCAAGTGGTATTTGTCATACTTTTTCAGCGGATGGAAGATGCATATCATTATTAAAGATACTTTTTACAAATGAATGTATATATGATTGTAAATATTGCATTAATCGAGCTTCCAATGATGTACCAAGGACAACGTTTACACCTGAGGAAGTATGTAGTTTAACGATGGAATTTTATCGTAGAAATTATATAGAAGGACTTTTCTTAAGCTCAGGAATTTTGCACACACCTAACTATACCATGGAGTTGATAGTTCAAACACTCCGTATGCTTCGAACAACGTATAACTTTAATGGATATATCCATTGTAAAGCAATTCCTGGTGCTGATAGGGATTTAATCGAGCTTGCTGGATGGTATGCAGATCGTATGAGTGTAAACTTGGAATTGCCAACAGCGGAAGGCTTGAAGCGTTTAGCACCACATAAAAACAGAAAGAATATATTAAATCCAATTAGACAGATTCAAGATGGAATCGAGGAGAGCCAAACAGCCTTAGGAATGATGGGTGGTAATAAAGGAGCTTACTGGCATACGAGAAGAAAGCTTGAAGGCAAGAGCATCGAGGCTAAAAGAGCAGAAGATCATGCAATGTACGTCAATCAATATACACCCAAAAAGACAAAACAAGAGTATGAAGACCGAATCCTTCCCGAAAATTCTGATGGAAAATTAAAAAATACAAACATTAACGATACAGAAAATAAAAATACGAACAAGTATGAAGTAAAAAATAATGATATAAAAAATGGTAATATAAAAAATAGTAATATAGATTATGATATAAAAAATAGTGATGTAAAGAATAGAAACATAAATTATGATACGAAAAATAGTGATATAAAAAGTAATAGCTTAAAGCATTACAATACAATGAATGGTGATATAAATGATAATCATTCAAATATATCCCAAATAGTAACTAGAAATTCTCAGACAGGGCTTACGAGATTAAATCAATTTGCAGGTGAAAGAGGTTTTGTACCTGCAGGGCAGAGCACTCAGATGATTATAGGAGCAACGAATGAGAGTGATTATGAAATCGTATCTGTTGCAGAAGCTCTTTATCAGCGATTTGATTTAAAGAGAGTATTTTATTCTGCATTTATTCGTGTGAATGATGATAGTTCTCTTCCTGTTTTACAAGGGGGACCACCATTGTTACGTGAACATAGGCTTTATCAAGCGGATTGGTTATTACGTTATTATGGATTTGAAGCAGGAGAGCTATTAACAAAGGAACGACCTAATTTTAATGTATTTTTAGATCCGAAATGCAATTGGGCGATTGGACATTTGGAACAATTTCCGATTGAAGTGAATAAAGCAGATTATTATACATTACTTAGAGTTCCAGGGATTGGACCAAAATCAGCTGGTAGAATTGTTGGTGCTAGACGAACAGCAACTTTAAAATTTGAGGATTTAAAAAAAATGGGAGTTGTGCTTAAACGAGCCATTTACTTTATTACATGCAATGGTCAAATGATGTACCCAACAAAAATAGAAGAAAATTATATTACAAATCAGCTTCTTAACGTGAAAGAAAAATTACCAAGGCATCTAATTGATCCTGGAATCACATACGAGCAATTATCGTTATTTGACCACAAGAATTTTGCTAATTTTGTAGGTTAGTAGATATAAATGGATTCAATACGTAGGGAAAGGAATCGTAGAGAATGAAAAATATCAAGATATACCGATGTGAAGATAGTATCGATGGTATATTTACTGCTGTTTACGATGCTTGGGCATCCAAATATGGACATGATTATATTAAATTAGAGACAATAGATGATAATGCATGCTCAAATTTTGAATTATTTACAGAGTATATTGCCGTTAACACAGATTTAGAAAAATCTCAAAAAGTTTCTCGCTCAATTAAAAATAAAATTTCAGCGTATGCTTATGAGATGGTGATTCATGCAGCGTTATCAAACGATAGCCGAAAAGCAGATAGTATCTATCATTTTTTAGTAATAGGCTTTGCAATGGGAGAACAAGTAACAAGACATCTTGCAAATCCATATGTAGCAAATTTATTTGAGATGAATCGTAATGTGGGGAATGAAGTGCATCATTATAAAGGTTTTTTAAGATTTCAAGAGATAAATAATGAATTATTACTAGCGAAATTTCAACCGAAAAATAATATCGTTGAACTTCTCACACCTCATTTTGCAGATCGATTGTCCATAGAAAATTTTATTATATTGGATGTTAATCGTCGATTGGCATCTGTTCATCAAAAGCATATGCCGTGGTTTATGACCGTGCTGAGTAAAGAGAGTATGGAAGAATTATTATCACATGCTGATAAGGAAGAAGAATATGAAGCATTGTGGAAAGCCTTTTTTAATAGTATTGCGATATCGGAACGAGAGAATTATCAATGTCAGAGAAATCATGCACCGCTTCATATGAGAAAGTATATGATAGAATTTCAAGATAATAGCAATTAATCAAATCCTATCGTAGCAAAGATTAATAAACAGCTATGTGCATATAATAAATTCGAAAATAAAAAATTATATTCTCAATATAGAAAAAACGATAAAATTAAGCGTAAAAATTAGAAAAACCTAAGTTTTCTTCACATAATGTATAATGAACTTTCAATGTGGAATACTAAGCAAGTAAAGATAATTAAACTTGACAGGAGGAGTATTCCATGAAAAAGAAAGTTTTTATGATGATTGCTTTATGTATGATCTGCCTCTTCGGATTTACAGCATGTACAAACGGAAATGGCGGAACAGGAGCTGGTGGCACAACAACTGCTCCAACAACAGTACCAAATAATAATACTAACACAAATACGAATACTGGAAATGGTGTAACACATACGCCTACCACTGGTGCAGTTAACGGAAATACCAATGGAACTGGAACAGTTAATGACAATGGTACAGTTGGCGGTGCTGCAAAAGATGTTATTGATGGTGTAGATAATGCTGTTGATGATATTACAAATGGTATTGAGCACAATACTAATACAAATAAAAAATAGTAAAGTTTTATATAAAAGGAGCAGAAGTAGTTCGCTCCTTTTATATTGTATTATTTTACATTGTATTATATTACATACAAAAAACAATCCTTATCATTATGATTTATCTCTTTTTCTAGTTTCATCCCAAGTTTTGTTGCAACTTTTATTGATTTAATATTATTGGTATCAATAACTGCGATAATTCGATTGATATCTAAGTTATGTTTTGCGTAATTTATAACAAATTCAGACGCTTCCAAGGCATATCCATTGTTCCAATAATCATAGTCAATAAGATAACCCAATTCTATTTCGGTAATTTCGCCTATTAAACTATTTTGCAAGCCACATCTACCAATTAATTTACCATTATCTTTTAAAAAGATCCCCCAAATGCCATAACCATAAAAATTATACATATTACTAATATGAGATTTATGTTTTTCAAACTCAACTTCATATGGCTCATTCATATCATTGATAAATTTTAAAACATTTGGATTTTTAGACATAGTATAAATATCTTTAAAATCATTATTAGTAAGTTCGCGTATTATTAAACGATTTGTCATACCAATGGTTAGCGGTTCACCTTTAGAACGTAAATAAGTGTTATTTACAAATGTATAATTAATTTCTTCAAAGCCTTCAACGATAATGTCTGCAAGACTTAAATCTTGATTCCCTGAATTAGGATTATAAAAACCAATACAAGTGATTCCTGCATTTTTAGCAGCTCTAACACCGTTATTAGAGTCTTCAATGACAATTGCTTCAGATGGTAAAATCTTTAGTTCTTCGCATGCCTTTAAAAATACATCAGGAGCTGGTTTTGGATTTTTAAGATCTCTACCAGATACATATCGGGAAAAATAAGAGGTGATATCTAGTGAATTTGCCGTATCCATAATGGCGTCCATAGGAGAGGAGGAGGCAATTGCTAACTTCATATTATTGTTATATAAATTAATGATCAATTCTTTTATATAAGGGATAGCGGGATAACCATTTGTTTTTAATAATTTTTCCTTTTCTTGTTTGTTTGCTAATAAAAAATCTTCAATTGAATTACTTAATTGATATTTTTCTTTTAATACTTCAAACATATGTTTATCCGTACTTCCAATAAAAGATGAGAAGTATTCATCGTCAATAGAGACACCAAAGCGTTTCATAACATTAATTGCAGCTTGGGTATGTAATGGTTCACTATCAATCAATACGCCGTCCATGTCGAAAATCACAGCTTTTAGCATTTGTTTATCCTCCTTGAAATATTAAGATTATTGGCATTCTTTGAGCTTTTATGTCGAATAACATTTTTGACACCAAAAAGTGCATTTGTTATAATAATAACAGATGATTGATTCAAAAATCAAGGTTATGGATTTTTATAAATCACTGGATAAATTAAGGAGGTAATATATATGCCATTTATTAATTCTAAATTGAATTGCTCCATTACTGATAAGCAAAAGGCAGTAATAAAAGAGAAATTAGGGAAAGCAATATCGATAATTCCAGGTAAGTCAGAAGCATGGCTTATGCTGGGATTTGAAGATGATTATTCTCTTTATTTCAAAGGAAAAGATTTTGAAAAGCTTGCCTTTATCGAGGTTAAATTATTTGGAAAGGCAGAAAAAGCAGCCTATGATGAATTAACAGCTGCTATCTGCGAGATATATAAAGAAGTATTAGGGATACCAAAAGACTGTATATATATTACTTATGAAGAAATCAGTAATTGGGGTTGGAATGGTACTAACTTCTAAGATTTTCTAGTTAATAATTTTTCAAAAAACAAACCGGCTAGAAACCAAGCTGGAGCATAATCAATACGTATGACACCTTTAAAGTTTAGTTTTGCTTTACTATAATCCCAAGGACAAGCTTTTGCCTTTTTTAGTAAAGTACCTGTAATAAATTCGGTTACAAATATAAATAATGCATATACTGTACCACGTGTAACAGTACAACGGTTTTTTAATACCTTGCATAGTGGTGAAAAACATGCGGCTAGTCCATAAATAGGAAACATCCAAACAGAGGTGCGACATAGCAATTGCTTATCTTTATGTGAATAGATAGAGCTAAGACCTGTCCAAAAACATTCCATGCACCATCCGCTTAAGCCACATAATAAAAAGTCAGTAAAAAAATTCTTTTTCACAAGAGCACCGTGCCTTTCTTTTATATAAAAAACAATCGTATCCCAATGATTGTATTATTTGTAAAGCTTCCGTGCTTATACGAAAGAATTTTTACCAAATTAATAAGGAATTGAAATTAAGCGGGGTTGTTGAAAAATAGAATTGTTTCAATCTATTATAAACGGCCCTATTTTTTTATAAAAACCTTTAGTACAAATGTAGCTATGTTAAAAAGCATATTTTATAATGGAGATAACGAATGGAAATTGAGAGAAAGTTTACAATTAAGGAATTGCCAAAAGAATTAGAAAAATATGAAAAAAAAGAGATTGAACAAGGATATTTATGTATAGAACCTGTGGTCCGTATCCGAAAATCTGACGACGATTTTTATATGACTTATAAAGCAAATAAAAATATTGCTTTTAAGAATAATGAGGCTGCTTTGATTAATGAAGAAGTAGAAGTTCCGTTAACGAAAGAAGCCTATCTACATCTAAAAGAGAAAGTAGATTATCATATCATTGAGAAGACGAGATACATTATTCCATTGGAGAATAATCTAAAAATAGAGTTAGATGTATTTAAAGGATGTTTAAATGGATTATATTTTGCCGAAGTAGAATTTAGAAATGAAGAAGAAGCGAAAAGTTTTGAAGCACCAGATTGGTTTTTAGAGGATGTATCTTTTGATAAGAGATTTCGAAATAATTATTTGATTCAAATTGATTCACTTGAGGAATTAGGTTTAGCGTAAAGGAACGATAAATAAACTAGTGGGTCGATGAACAAGAGAGTGTGCATTTATTACAAGATACTTTCAAATATAGAACTAATAAAATAGGGTATCAATACTACATATAGTTAATATCTAATGTACTATTGATACCCATTTTTATTATAAAGGTATGACTAACTAAATCTTTAAACTTTATTTATCAGCCTTTAAGCTTTATTTATCAGCCTTTAAACTTTATTTATTAATCTTTAAGTTATTAAATCTAAGTTATTAAACTTAGAGAGTATTAGAATTAGGAGTTTCTCAGTTATCATTATCTAAATTTTTAAAATTAGACTGATCCACATTAGAGTTCTTAAAGTATGGAGTTTCTGTATCTGATTGATTCAAATTAAATTCATTAAAATCTGAGTTCTCAAAGCTTACTCTATCAAAATTTACATGGGTTAAATTTTCATTATCTTTCGAATAAATAGGTAAATTTACAACTGCTTTAAATAAATCACCGTCCAAAATAATATCAAAATCACCATGCTGTAGCGTTGCTAAACTTTTTGCAATGGATAAGCCAAGTCCACTTCCTTCAGAATTTCTTGATAGATCACCACGAACAAAACGTTCCATTAGTTCATCACCACTAATGCCTAATTTTCCTGCAGAAATATTTTTTACTTGAATCGTAGCATATTCCTCATTGCAAGAAACATCAACATAAACTCGAGTATTACGTAGCGCGTATTTATTTACATTGGAGAATAAATTTTCAATGATTCGATAAGTGCTTCGGCCATCTCCTAAAATGTAGATGTTCTCTTCAGGGACTTGAAATACTGTTTCTAAATTGTTTTCTGAAAAACGATCACTAAATTCTCCAATCGCTTGTTTGATTAATTCAATAATATTTAATCGTTCTAGATTTAGTGTTAATGCTCCAGAAGATGCTTTTGAAGCTTCGACTAAATCCTCAATTAATGTTTTTAAACGCCATGATTTTTCCGTTAAAATAGCTAAATAAGAATTAGCCTTTTCGTTCTCGAGGTGTTCCTTGTTTAATAAATCAACATAATTGATAATGGACGTTAAAGGTGTTTTAATATCATGTGATACATTTGTTATTAACTCGGTTTTAAGTCGTTCACTTTTAAGTTTTTCTTCTACAGCATTTGATAAGCCATCGCTAATTCGATTGATACTCTTAGCAATTGTTTTCGAAGGCTCAGAAAGATCTTTTGCTGGAATTTTCGCATTTAAATCCCCGTTGGCGATTTTTCTAGTCCCTTGAATTACCACATTCATATCTGCAAATGTTTTTATTAAACTAAGACATAGTAAACAAAAAATAAGGAATACAAGGAAAACATATATAAGAGGTTTATGGTAGGCAACTAAAAATACAAATCCTTGTAAAATTCCAAAAAACATTAATAAAAAGAGCAATCGAATTGCTACATGTCGATGAATTAACAGTTTAGAAATTGAACGTAAATAACATCTTATTTTATAAAAACCTTCCACGAATAAATATTTAAGTAAACTATGAAGAATGGAATGTTTATATAAAGTATGAGCTTTTAAACGTTTAACAAAGGTATCAAGTCCTATGATAAAAAATGTGTAAGTGATGACGAAAAATAAAATCATCCAAATAATTTCGTATAAACGCAATCGATAATAAGCATAAAATTTTAATAAAATAAAAATGATAAATATATAGGAAAAGCTAAGAATAATGGTTGCTATTTCCGAATAGAGTTTATCAAAAGAATTTAGGTAAACTCCAGTGTAACCTTTTTTATATCCTATGCAACATATGATTCCAATTACTGAAAGTAAAAATAAGATTCCCGTTACGATACTAATTTTTAAATTAATCTCATAACTAGCTCTTAGGGTTTGAAAATTTTCATATAAATTAGAAAATTCATCATTTTTATCATTTTCTGCATTACGGACAAAGGTATAGATGACATAATCATTTGGTTCATTTGATGTGTTTGCAACAATTGAATTAGATGTCTCTTCATCCTTTGAAGTAATCGTATATTTATTAGTTATAAAATCAACAATCCAATCAATACTTGAATCATTGATACTACTGTCGAATTTATTCTCAACGTTGGTAATATAACGGCTATTTTTTGTATTGATCACTAAGTATGCTGGAAACGTACTAATGGATTCTAGATATTTTTCAAATGATGTATCAGTTAACTCAATTGTTTCATCCTCTGCTTTTAGTAAATCAGCGAAATGAGGACTATAGTAGTATTCACCAGTAGTAGTATTTTTCACATAATAGTAAAAACTTTTACAATAATAATTTAATAGACGATTATAATATTCAAAGCTTTCCTGAGAAGCAGTATAAACACTATCAGAGGGACGTAAATTACCTTTTGCTTCACCATTCAATATGGAAAGAAGATCAGAAGTATAATAGATACTGTTAGGATCTGCAACAAATCCGTTTTCTTTATAGGTAATGTAAACAGCGGTACGCTCTGCATATTTTAGATATAACTGTTCAAATTGTCTGGTATCAGTATAAGAGGTCGCCTCCATAGAATAATGGTTTAAATAAGTTAACACCTTTATTCCACATAAGCTTGTAATTCCACTACTAATAAATGCTATGAGAATCAAAAAAACTTTAATGAATAAGGATTGTTTTAGTTTCATAATTGGTAAGTACCCTTCCATTCCTTAAAATAACGAGAGACTGGATTAGTCATATTTTTCAACTTTATATCCAATTCCCCAAGCAACTTTTAAATATTTCGGATCTTTTGAATTAATCTCAATTTTCTCACGAATATGTCTGATGTGAACAGCAACGATATTATCTACTCCAAAAGATGGCTCGTTCCATATTTGCTCGTAAATTTCTGAAATGGAAAAAACCTTTCCTTTATTTTTAACAAGTAATTTTAATAGGTTATATTCAATGGGCGTTAATTTGATTAATTCCCCATCAACGGTAACTTCTTTAGCTTCGTCATCAATTACTAAACCACCAGATGAGTAAATGTTCGTTTTTTCATTAATACTTCCTAATTCTGTATATCTGCGTAATGCAGATTTAACTCGAGCAATTAACTCTAATGGGTTAAATGGTTTTGTAATATAATCATCCGCACCTATATTTAAACCTAAGACTTTATCGCTATCTTCGGATTTTGCAGTTAAAAAGATGATTGGTAAAATGCTATTACTTTCTCTTAATTTTCTAGTAGCCCGCATCCCATCCATCATTGGCATCATAACATCGAGTAAAATGAGGTGAACCTCGTTATTTTCAACCATTTGTAAAGCTTCATAACCATTGTAAGCTTTCAGTACATTGTAGCCTTCTGTATTTAAATATATTTGAATTGCATCAACTATTTCTTTATCATCGTCACATACGAGTATTGTATACATGTTAATCCTCCTAATTACCTATTTCATTATACACAAAAATCCCATCATAAAAAGAGTTTATCTATATCATAACATAAGAATGTTAAAAAACGACAGTAAAAATAATTAAGAAATTATGAAGAATATAATTATTTTGCATAAAAATTAAAGAATTGCATATAATAAATTTGGAAAAAAATAAAAATATTATATATTATTACACTAACGTATTGACTTTTAAAAATATATTATTTTATAATAAGATAGAGCAAAGACAAAGGGGTAATTGCGTTTATTCGCTATACCTTTTTTTCTTTGCTTTTTTTCATTGATTTTATTTGTTTAAAGGAGATATGAATATGGGATATGTTGATGAAGTAATCGAAAGAGTAATAGTAAAAAATCCAGGTGAACCAGAGTTTCACCAAGCAGTGAAAGAAGTATTAGAGTCTTTAAGACCAGTCGTAGATGCAAATGAGGAAGTTTATCGTAGAGAAGCTCTTTTAGAGCGTTTAGTTGAACCAGATAGACAAATCAAATTTAGAGTGCCTTGGGTGGATGATAAGGGACAGGTGCAAGTAAACACTGGATACCGTGTACAATTCAACAATTCCATCGGACCATACAAGGGTGGTTTACGTTTACATCCATCTGTTAACATTGGTATTATTAAATTTTTAGGCTTTGAACAAATTTTTAAAAACTCTTTAACTAGTCTTCCAATTGGTGGTGGTAAAGGTGGATCTGATTTTGATCCTAAGGGAAAATCCGATCGTGAAATTATGGCATTTTGCCAAAGCTTTATTACTGAATTATACAAATACATTGGTGCTGATGTAGATGTACCTGCAGGCGATATCGGTACAGGTGCAAGAGAAATTGGTTATATGTATGGTCAATATAAAAAGATCACTGGAAGATATGAAGGCGTTTTAACTGGTAAAGGTTTATCCTATGGTGGATCTTTAGCTAGAACAGAAGCGACTGGTTATGGTTTATTATATTTAACAGAAGAAATGTTAAAATGTAATGGCAGTGATATTGCTGGAAAGACTGTATGTATCTCAGGTTCTGGTAATGTTGCTATCTATGCAGCACAAAAAGCACAACAATTAGGAGCAAAAGTTGTTACTGTAAGTGATTCTAATGGTTGGGTTTATGATAAAGATGGTATAGATATTGAAGCATTAAAAGAAATTAAAGAAGTAAAACGTGCTCGTTTAACTGAGTATGTAAAATATAGACCAAATGCAGAATACCATGAAGGTAAAGGTGTTTGGTCCGTAAAATGTGATATTGCTCTTCCATGTGCTACTCAAAATGAATTATTACTTGAAGATGCGAAGATGTTAGTAGCAAATGGTTGTATGGCTGTTGCAGAAGGTGCTAATATGCCTACAACTCTTGATGCCACAGAATATTTACAGGCAAATGGCGTATTATTTGCACCTGGTAAAGCTGCAAACGCTGGTGGTGTAGCAACTTCTGCATTAGAAATGTCCCAGAACTCCGAAAGATTAAGCTGGTCATTTGAAGAAGTAGATTCTAAGTTAAAAACAATCATGGTTAATATCTTCCACAATATGGATGAGGCTTCAAAACGTTATGGTTTTGAAGGAAATTATGTTGTTGGTGCAAATATCGCAGGATTTGAAAAGGTTGCAAATGCAATGATCGCTCAAGGTGTTTGCTAGTTACTAGATTACAAGCGCTTGATTAGGATTATTAAGAAATAATAAATGTCATACATCATTAAGTAGATTAAATAGAAATATAAGAAAACGGCCGTCCATAAAAACTCAGGACAGCCGTTTATTTTACTTTTTAATCGCATATTTTTCTTTTTGTTAAGCATTTAGGGATTTCTTCTTCTTGCTGAGCAATAGGGGGTTCTTCTTATTAAAATGAAAGATTACCAACAAATAAATCTTTGGTAAAGGCAAAAAACTCACGTATATAATACTGAGGGGTAGTAACCATAAATTCGCTGGTTCCTAAACTACTAATATTTTGTAGTCCTAATTTTTTTGCCAATTTCATAGCTCGAAAACAATGGAAGTTACTTGTTATAATTACTATATTTTGTGAAGGACTTTCAATGAACTCCATGCTAAATTTTAAATTTTCAACAGTATTGGTTGAATTTTCTTCTAATAAAATTCGTTCTTCATCGATACCAAGTTTTAGGAGTCCTTGTTTTATTGCATAAGCTTCTGTAACATCTTCCCCTGGACCTTGTCCGCCAGAACATATCACAATTGTATCAGGATTTTCATTTAAATAATAAGCAGCAGTTCTGATTCTCATTTCCAGTGTTTTAGAGGGTGTTGTGCCCCTTACTTGCGCACCTAAAACTATTGCATAATCTGCATTTTGATTCGGAATTTTGTTTCCAAAGTAGATTAAAAAACCTTCTGCAATAAGAAATAACGCAAGTCCTGTCCAAAAACATATCATTATGAGTTTGCTAATTCGTAGCTGAATAAGTGAGTTATTTTTAAGTGCAAAGGTCATAAATAAAGACAAAGAAGTAGAAGTCATCCATGCTACTAGCCAAAAACTTGAAAAAGAAGTCTTTCGCCCAGAAACATATAATACTATTATGTAATATACGATAGATAGTATGGAAATACCTCGGAGAGTATACATTGTAAATTTAATCATAGAAACCTCCATATATTTGATAGAATAAATCTTTTTCATATTTAAATAAATATCTAGATTGTAATTGATCAATTTGTAGATATAAGTTTAACGGAATATGCGACAAATCATATCATAGTCATCTTAGGGAAAGCAAGTATGTAGCAATAAACTTAAGAAAGGATTAATTTTTTAGATTAGATAAAAAGAAAAGCAGAGACAAAACAGTAATAAATACATTTATTAGTCACTGTTTTGAAACTGCTTTAAATAATATTTTAAATTTATAAAAGTCTGAAGTAATCATTTTATATTTATTAAATATAGTTACCTAATGATTGATAGTGTAAAATATTTTGTGTAAATAAAAAAAATAGAGAAGTTCCATCTGACATGGTAGAATGTTTAACGACGAAGAAAAACACCAAACCAAGAAAGAAGGACTTCCCTATGACTTATGATAACAAAAATCACAAAGAAAATCTAGACTTAAACTCTTTTTTTCAAGAGTATATTCTTAGTCTGTTAAAACAAACCATGGAAACCTTAATGAAAGAGGAACTCACTAACGTTTTAAATTATGAAAAATACAGCCCGGAAGGTCATGGTACGGGTAACTCACGCAATGGTTACTACAGTCGTAACTATGAGACCAAATACGGTACAATTGAAGGAATCAAGATACCTCGTGATCGTAACAATGAGTTTGAGCAACAACTCATTCCTCCTTATGCAAGACGTGACGATTGGCTAGAAACAATGATTATTCGAATGTATGCCAGCGGTGCATCTACACGTGAAATTGCAGGTATTATAGAAAAGCTTTATGGTAATTCATATAGTGCTGCAACTGTAAGCAATATCACCGATGTTGCATTGGAAGAAATCGAACAATGGCATAATCGAACTCTCAAAAAACGCTACTCCGTTATATACATCGATGCACTTCATATCAAGCTAAGAAGAGATACTGTATCAAGTGATGCTGTATACTTCATCCTAGGCGTTGATGAAGATGGTTATCGTGAAGTATTAGACTTCTTCATCGGAGTAAATGAGAGTGCTTATGTCTGGGAAGATAACCTACGTCTACTTAAAAATCGCGGTGTAAATGAGGTTCTTCTCTTCGTAATGGACGGTCTCAATGGTTTAGATGATGCTGTTCACCGTGTGTATCCGAAAGCTGATATTCAACGTTGTATTGTTCATAAAGTGCGAAACTCCATCCGCAGTGTACGAAAGAAAGACATCAATGAATTTACAGCTGATCTGAAAGTAGTCTATGAATCACCAAACTATGATCAGTGTAAAGTTGCACTTGATGATTTTTCAACGAAATGGAGTAAATCTTATAAACGTTTAGTGGAATCCTGGTTAAATGATGAGGATTTATTTACGTACTACAAATATCCTGTTTCAATCCGTAAATCCATTTATACAACGAATTGGATTGAGCGATTCAATAAGGAAGTACGTCGCCTGATCAAGACCAAAGACTCTTTACCAACAGAAGATGCCTGCAGTAAGTTAGTTTACTACAAGGTCATTTCCTATAATGAATCATGGTCATCCAAGAAACTCAGAGGTTTTTCTAGCAGTTATGATTCCCTTCAGGATATGTTTACTGAGAGGTACTCATAATCTATTTACACAAAATTCTTGACACTACCTAATGATTATTTAATATATTTATTAAATATAGTTAGCTAATAATTATTTAAATATTTATTTAATATCATCGACCGTCAAAATCTCTACGGAATCTACGATCATCGAAGTCCCTACGAAATTCGAAATCATCAAAATCTCTACGGAACCTATGATCGTCAAAGTCTCTACGATTATCAAAATCTCTACGGCGATCACGGTCATCAAAATCTCTACGGCGATCACGGTCATCAAAATCTCTACGGAATCCACGGTCGTCAAAATCCCTACGGAAACCACGATCATCAAAGTCTCTTCGTTCAAAAGGTGGGTCACAATTAATACAGTCACGTTTTGGACCCCATGGAATATGAGGCGGTGGTGGTGGAATTAACCATGGGCATCTTCCAGGAGGACAAAGAATGAAATTTTCTTGTTCTCTGCGATTATTCATAATTAAGATCCTTTCTATTTTCTTAATACATAATATGATTTAATAAAAGAAAAATTTACACATTGAATACAAAAAATTATAAAAATATACATACACAGTATAATAAATTAAAAATTTTGTAATAGAGCTTTTAATAAAGTTGTAAAAGCAAAGTAATTCATTTTATTCACTAAGACAAAAAGGAAAGCAATATGGTACTATGGTATTGTTGTAAAAAGTAGTAATATGGGAGGTATTGTGTTGAAAAAAGAATATGCTGCATATTTATTTGTGACATTTACAGGGGAGAGCGAAGATGGAGAACAAGTATATTTTTCAGTAAGCCGTGATGGCTTACATTGGAGAGATTTAAATTGTGGGAAGCCTGTCTTGACATCCTCCATAGGAGAGAAGGGGGCAAGGGACCCTTTTATCATACGTAGTTGTATCGATAATAAATTTTATATTATTGCGACAGATTTAAGGATTGCAAATGGAAAAGGGTGGGGAACGGCAGTTAATAATGGAAGTAAATCTCTCATTGTTTGGGAATCGGATGATTTAATACATTGGTCAAAAGAAGTAAAAGTTGATGTAGGAGTAGAAGGTGCTGGATGTGTCTGGGCTCCAGAGGCTATCTATGATCATACAAAAGATGCTTATTTTGTATTTTGGGCGTCTATGGTAAAAGGAGATGGAGAAAGTACTCCAAGGCATAAAATTTATAGTTCCTATACAAGAGATTTTAAGAATTTTTCAAAGGCAGAAAAATATATTGTAAGGGATAATGATGTGATAGATACCACAATTATTGAAGATAATGGTATATTCTATCGATTTTCAAAGGATGAAACTGAAAAGAATATTCGAGTTGACAAAGGAAGTACATTAAATAGCGCATCATTCACAAAAATGAGTGCACCAAAAGTTGAAGAGTTAATGGGAGTAGAAGGTCCAGCTATATTTAAGTTTAATGACCGTGAAGAATGGTGTCTTATGTTAGATCAGTATGCAGCGAAAAAGGGATACTTACCATTGGTAACATCAAATTTATCAGAAGGAAATTATCGTATATTAGAGCCAAGTGAATATGATATGGGTCAAAATAAAAAAAGACATGGCTCAATACTTAATATTACAGAAGAGGAATATAATAATTTAAACAAACATTTTACTCTTTCCTTTTCTTTACCACTGTGCTACAATAAAAGATGTCTGTAAAAACTGTAGATGGAGGGTGTTATGCAACAATCAATTAAATTAAGTTTAGATGATTGTGAACAATTATCTTTAATCGGCAGAGCTCTATCTGCAAATACACGCATAGAGATTTTACGATTGTTATGTAATAAAGATATGAATATAAATGAAATAGCAGAATGCTTATCCATACCGCAATCATCAGCAGCAGCTCATGTCAAAGTTTTAGAAGAAACGAATCTTATAAAAACAACGCTTCAACCAGGGGTTCGAGGATCTATGAAACTATGTTCAAAATTAGTTGATGCAATTGATATCTCTCTTGACTCACAGCAAATAAATAAAGAACGCACGGAAATTATCCATATGCCGATTGGAAATTATGTGGATTATAAAGTAGAACCAACTTGTGGTATTGTATCAGAAAAAGGACCGATTGGGCAAGAGGATGAGCCTAGGTGCTTTTATCATCCAGAACGTTATAAGGCAAAATTATTATGGTTTGGAAAAGGATATGTAGAATATCGATTTCCAAATAATATTTTAAAGGATAACAAAGAGAAACGAATTGATCTATCCATGGAACTTTGTGCAGAAGATCATGAGTATAATTTGAATTATCCTTCCGACATTACAGTTTGGATTAATGGGATTGATGCTGGAACTTATTACTGTCCAAGTGACTTTGGCGGTAGAAGAGGAATACTTAATCCAGATTGGTGGCCAGATAAAAATACACAATATGGGGTATTAAAAACCTGGAGTCTTAGAGAAGAAGGTACCTTTATTGATGAAGAGCTAGTTCATAGCACACCGATATCTTCTTATCATTTAGGAGAAACTGAATATATTTCTGTTCGCATTGGTATTAAAGATAATGCAAAGAATGTCGGTGGTATTAACTTATTTGGTGATTGTTTTGGAGATTTCCCACAACATATTAAAATGGTCATTCATTATTAATTTAGTTTAATAGTAGATTACAATAGAGTAAAACAATTTTGATTTATATAAGATAGGAAAAGGAGTAGTACAATGGAGCACTTATTTATCCCAGCAGGGTATAAACCTGCCACTTCAATTAAAGAGACAGAGGGAGCAATTAAACACGTAAAGGATCATTTTGAACGACAACTTGCAAAACAGTTGAATTTAACACGTGTATCTGCACCTTTATTTGTTAAGCCAGAATCCGGTTTAAATGATAATTTAAATGGGGTAGAACGTCCAGTTAGTTTTGGAGTTAAGGAACTAAATGATGAAAAAGTAGAAATTGTACATTCCTTAGCAAAGTGGAAACGTATGGCACTTAAAAAATATGGATTTTCATATGGAGAGGGCCTTTATACAGATATGAATGCGATTCGTCGTGATGAAGATACCGATAACATTCATTCAATTTTTGTGGATCAATGGGACTGGGAAAAGATTATTTTAAAGGATGAACGTAACGTTGAGACTTTAAAATCAGTAGTACGTAGTGTATACCAAGCTCTTAAGGATACAGAACATTATATTGCAGATAAATACGAATACATAGAGGAAATTTTACCAGAAGAAATTGCATTTGTGACTACACAGGAGCTTGAAAATCTATATCCAAATGATACAGCGAAAGAAAGAGAAAATAAAATTGCAAAATTAAAAGGCGCTGTATTTATTATGCAGATTGGTGGAGCCCTTGCTTCTGGTGAACGCCATGATGGTAGAGCCCCAGACTATGATGATTGGGAATTAAATGGTGATATCGTAGTTTATTATCCAGTATTAGATTCAGCACTAGAATTATCCTCCATGGGAATTCGTGTTGATGAAGATTCATTGGTTAAGCAATTGCACATTGCAGGTTGTATGGATCGTGCTGAATTGCCATTCCAGAAGGCATTGATAAATAAAGAACTTCCATACACAATTGGTGGAGGTATTGGTCAGTCAAGAATTTGTATGTTCTTTTTAAGAAAAGCGCATATAGGAGAAGTTCAATCTTCTATCTGGCCAGATAGTGTTTTAAGAGAAGCAGAAGAAGCTTCATTTCCACTATTATAAGAATTATATGTAAAACATAGTTCAAAGATATTTATAAAAGTATATAAACATCGTTCAAAGTATTTATAAAATGAACTTTGTAAAAAGAACTTTAAAAGAAACTGTTATGATTCCATGACAGTTTCTTTTTTTTGAATTTAAAGGATATAAAATCATATGTTCTTTGTCCGATAAATAAAAAAGCTCACGGCTAAGGCTAGGCATGATGTGCTAAAATAGTTAGTTAATTTGGGCTTATATTGTCAGCTTTTGATGTTGAAAAAAATAGAATAACAATGTGAAAATATGAAAAAAGAAGTAAAAAGTAAATCAGTTTGTATAATTTGGATAAAATTTACTAAAATTTATGTGAAATTCTACATAATAAAAAGACTTTACAAATTCGCAACAATAAACTATTATATTTGTATATTACATATCTTACCAATCAAATCTACACAAAATGCAATTTGATAATGCATATTTCGCTAGTTCTAATGGAACTTAGCATATCGTGAACATTCAAACGAGTCAGTGAATAAACTTCCAGAAAAAACAACAAATTACAAACTACAAATAACAAACAACAAAAGTGAAATTTTTATTATTTTTGAGGGGGCTCTTTTATATCGTTGAAAGGGGGAAATAGGGTGAAGATTGCGTTTTGGTCAAATGACCGTAATGCGGGAGTAACAGCAAATCTAGCAGCAATTAGTGTAATTGGACTACATGAAGGCCAAAAAAAGACACTATTACTAGAAAATCATTATAGTTCCAATAACTTAGCTAGATATTTATTTCCATCACGTATGGAATTACTTAAAGAAGTTGAGGTTTATTATTTAGGTCGTGGAACAAGGGATTGTTTAGTACAACAACTTGAGAGAGGGACGAATAAAAAAAGAGCTGAGCTATCAACGATTGAGCTTATTAACGATAGTTTATTTTATCTTCCTCAGAATCGTTTACAGGAAGACTTCTTTGATTACGAATTTCAATGGAATCAGCTACCACTGATTAATCAATTTGAAGAAAAAGGCCATAATATCCTGATTGATACGAAGGTGAATAATAGTATGAGTTCAAAAACAATACTAGATGAGGCGGACTTAGTCGTTGTAAGTTTAAGACAGGACATACGTTCCTTTACTGAGTTTTTTCATGATTATTCCTCTTTATTACATAAAACCTTTTTTATAGTAAGCGATTATCGTCACAACCGTGAGGTGACAATTAGTCATATACAGAAAAGATTTGCTATACCACATAACCGTATTTCTATAATATTGCATAATATTGAATTTGAAAGTGCTCTATTTGAAGGTAGAGTCATTGAATTTATAAATCGTCATATAAATTGCAATAATAATGACCCTAATTTTGAATTCATAAATGAATTAATCAACACTACTAGAAAGATTATGTTCATTAATGATTATAGTAATTATGGGAAAGAAGTAGTGAATTTGGAAAAGAGAGGTATATAAAATGAAAATTGCTTTTAAAAGTTATATTCATGAAGAAAGTTGGTCTAGCTCGATCATTCAAATAATTGCTACAATGAGTAGAATTCTATACGACCAGGAGAGTATCATTTTACAAACGAAATCAGTTAAAAATCAATATGGCATTCCTATTCCGAAAAGGGAGCAGTGCTCTAGGGTGGAACAATTAAAATTAGGAATGGATAAGATATCAAAAAGTATGGTAGCGGGAACTTGTTCAAAAGAATTATTTATAGAATACAGTAGATTATTACAGGACAAAAGCTTCGATTATTTTATAAAGGAACAACCAATTTATTTAAAAGATTACGTAAGTGAACAAGATAAAATAATACTTGATATGATTACATTAGCTGAGCTATGCTACAAAAATGTATATATTGACTGTGGAATAGGGCAAAATGCATGTTCAAGAACTATATTAAAAGAGGCAGATTTAATTTTTATCAACCTAAACTTAGAGGAAAAGAATTTAAGTGATTTAATGTTACAATATGACTTTACCAATCCAAATATATGTCTATTAATAGAGAATGAGGATGATAAGAAAAAGAAATTATCAAACCATATTTTTTATACCTATCCATTTTTGAATGCAAACAACACTTTTTTTATACCAAATAATAGAGAATTTAAAGTTGCAAATTCAGATTCTAAAACAAAAAGTCTTATTTATCAAAATATCTATTGTGAACCTGAGGATGAAAATTATCGTTTTATTGAAGGCATTAAAAATACTGTTTATAAAATAAATGAGATGTCCGCTGAAGGAGCTTCAAATAATGAACAAAAGTGTTTCAAGAATCTTCCAATAAACGAGAAAATAGAAGTTAGTTAAAGACGTACCTTCACATCTTTTTTATCTTAATTTATTTCATTTTATGAGATCCCAGTACCTTAAAAATTAAATAACATATAGCCCTATTAGAAATCATTTAAAAAAGTTGTATACCTTAATTGCAAACTGTATAATATTCTTAGTTCTTTTGAAACTAAAAATTATAAGGAGGTGCTATAATGAATTTTTGTTGGGCAACATTACATGTGAATGATTTTGAGGAATCATTGCATTTTTATCATGATATCTTTGGTCTACCAATTGATAGTAGACATGGTGGAGATGGTTTAAAAATTGCAATGCTTGGAAAAGAAAAGGAAACCAAAATAGAATTATTATGGTCTAAAGATAGTCATGCAAGACCCGGAGGTATCTCAATCGGTATTGAAGTAGATTCATTAGAAAAAACAATAAAACTTTTAAAAGAGCATAATATTAACATAATAAGAGGACCAATTTCACCAAATCCACATGTTCGCTTTTTATTTGTAAATGATCCAAATGGATATGAAATTCAGTTGGTAGAAACAAAATAGCTTAATTAAAAAGGTACGAAATATAATATATTGTGTGCAGATTATTGGTATAACGAGTTAATCTGCACACAATGTAAAAATAGTTATTTTTCGCTTCCCATAAAGAATAAAGCAACTGTTCCTGGTCCAGAATGAGCACCTATGGTAGGTGATACAAAGTTGATTAGGAAATTATTAATTCCAAATCTCTCAGTAATTAAATCAGCAACAAACTGAGCATCGTCAATACAATCCCCATGACTTATAAAAATAATATCATTTTGATATCCTTCTATCTTCGTCGCCATGTTATCAACTAGCGTAGTTAGAGCTTTCTTTCTACCACGAGTTTTTGATAGTGGGATTAAGCGTCCCTCATTATCCACGTGCAAAACAGGTTTTACATTGATAATTGTTCCTATAACTGCCGCAGTTTTAGATACACGACCACCACGTTGTAGATGGAATAAATCATCTACTGTAAATTGATGGCATATATGATGTCTATTTTCATTAACCCAAGCAACAATTTCATCAAATGATTTTCCGGCTTCCTTCATCATTAATGCGTAATGTACTAATAGGCCTTGTCCCATTGAGGCACAAAGAGAATCGATTACAACAATTTTAGCATCTGGGTTTTCATCACATATTTCTTTTGCTGCTACACTAGCATTACTATAGCTACAGCTTAGTGCTGAGGAAAAGCTAATGTGTAGAATATCAAAACCATCTTCTATTTGTTTTGTAAATGCATTATTTATAAATCCAGGGTTGCTTGCCATCGTAGTTGGCATTTGACCATTTCTCATTCGATTATAAAATTCTTCTGGTGATAAATCTGTACTTCCTCCATATACTTCATCATCCATCGTATAATATAAAGGATGGATAAATAGATTATGTTTCTGAATGTAATCTTTCGGTAGATCAGCAGTAGAATCTGTAGATATGATAAACTGTTTCATGGTGATATCTCCTTACCGTTGTGGTATAAAATTTATAGATTAAGAATATATATATAATGAATAAATAAATTCATTCACACATACATGTAGTATTTATTACCATATCTGATTATAGCATACAAAAATTAGCCCTTCAATGTAAAAATAATAACAAATACTTAAGAAAGTTTAAGTATTTTCAATGAAAATGGAATGAGGCATACCTAAGCTCGCTTATGGATGCCGATTGGAGCAACAAGATCATGAACACTTTTTAGTTCATATATTAATAAATTAAAAAGCAAGTAATGAAACAAAAAACTCTTTTCTTAATAGAAATCTTATGCTATAATAGCATGAGTTATAGACAATTAGGAGGTTACGTTATGAAACATATCAAAACATTAAACACTAAAAACTTAAAGGATACAATGAAAAAAGGTGGATGTGGCGAATGCCAGACTTCATGTCAATCCGCTTGTAAAACATCCTGTACAGTAGGAAATCAAAGCTGCGAAAATAGATAGGTAGCAGTTATTTAAAATCCTATGTATACATATAGGGTTATTTGCTAAGTAGCAGATGTGTAATTTAGAGGCAACATTTATTGGGCTGTTACAAAATGTATTGTGTTATTAACATTTTGTAGCAGCTCCTCTAATTCATTGTCTCTTTATTTTTGAAAGGAGTACAACAGTGGTTCATCAATATAAAAGCAATGGATATAATATGGTATTAGATGTCAATAGTGGTATGGTACATGTAGTTGACGATTTAGCATATGATATTATCGCATTGTTTGAAGAAAAAAATAAAGAAGATATCATTTCAGAAATGATAGAAAAATATAGCAAGCCAGAGAACTTAGCTAAGCTTCAAGCAGAAGGTGATGAAGAAATTACACCAGAAAGCTTAAAAGAAGAATGCGAAGCAGTTTATCAGGACATTGCAGATATGAAAGAAGCTGGTAATTTATTCACAGAAGATATCTATGAAGATTACATTGGAAGCTTTAAAAAGCGCGAAACTGTAGTGAAAGCTCTTTGTTTGCATATTGCTCATGATTGTAACCTTGCTTGTCGTTATTGCTTTGCTGAAGAAGGCGAGTACCACGGCAGACGTGCGTTAATGAGCTATGAAGTTGGTAAGCAAGCTCTTGATTTTTTAATTGCTAATTCAGGTAATAGAAAAAATCTAGAAGTAGATTTCTTTGGTGGAGAGCCACTAATGAATTTCCAGGTAGTAAAAGATCTTGTTGCTTATGGTAGAGAGCAAGAAAAGATTCATAATAAAAAATTCCGTTTCACATTAACTACGAACGGTGTATTACTTAATGATGAAGTAATGGAATTTGCAAATAAAGAAATGAGTAACGTCGTTTTAAGTATTGACGGTAGAAAAGAAGTCAATGATAAAATGCGTCCATTCCGTAATGGAGCAGGAAGTTATGATTTAATCATTCCTAAGTTCCAGAAGCTTGCAGAGAGTAGAAATCAAACAAATTATTATGTAAGAGGAACATTTACTCACAATAATTTAGATTTTGCTGAGGATGTAAAGCATTTAGCAGAATTAGGATTTAAACAGATTTCTGTAGAACCAGTAGTTGCTCAGCCAGAAGAAGAATATTCCTTAAAAGAAGAAGATCTTCCAAAATGTATGGAAGAATATGATAAACTTGCAAACTACATCATTGAGTCAAGAAAGGCTGGAAAATGGTTTAACTTTTTCCACTTTATGATTGATTTAAGTGGTGGTCCTTGTGTTGCAAAACGTTTATCTGGATGTGGTTCAGGAACAGAATATTTAGCAGTTACTCCATGGGGTGATTTATATCCATGTCATCAATTTGTTGGTGAAGAAGAATACTTACTTGGTAATGTTTACGAAGGTGTTAAGGCAACTGAAATTCGTGAAGAATTTAAGTGCAGTAATGTGTATTCTAAGAGTAAATGTAAAGATTGCTTTGCGAAATTTTATTGTAGCGGTGGATGTGCTGCAAATGCATATAAATTCCATGGTGACATTAATGATGCTTATGATATTGGCTGCGAACTTCAAAGAAAACGTGTAGAATGTGCACTTATGATTAAAGCAGCGGAAGCTGAATTAGGTCTTGAATAATTATAAATATTAATAGAAAGAGCATTGATAAACATAGGAAACTATTTTATAAATGCTCTTTTTGCATTATATTTCATAGTAGATTGCTAATGTTTATTAAGTTGAAAAAAGACTATTTCATAACAGATTGCTAATGTTTATTAAGTTGAAAAAAGACTATTTCATAACAGATTGCTAATGTTTACTAAGTTGAAAAAAAGACTATTTCATGTTATCTTTAAATGTGAAATATTAAAATGTATGTTCATAATTGATGAACATACATTTTAATTCAGGTAGGTTTGGTTGACTACATGCAATATGATAAATGTTAATGAGTTCCAGAAGGAAACACATAATGAATAGATGTATAATGCAACAGCCCTCCTAATTTCATGTGCACGTTTCGTACAGATAGGAGTAATATATGAAAGAAAAATGGATATTAGAAGCAAAAAAAGCAGATTTTAATGCTATAGGTATGAAATATAATATAAATCCCGTATTAGCACGTATTATGGTGAATCGAGGAATCTCTGAAGATAATCAAATAAGAAAGTATTTATTTGGAACCTTTGAAGACATGCATGATCCAAGGCAGATGAAAGATCTAGAAAAAGCTGCTAGTATGCTTGCTAATGCGATAAAAACCAATCAGATTATTACAATTGCAACGGATTTTGATAATGATGGATTATTGTCTGGGCATACTTTACATACCGCAATTAAGCGTATTGGAGGAAAAGCAATTATTGATGCACCAAATAGGGTGTTAGAAGGTTATGGACTTAATCGACGTATTGTTGATGATGCGCTTTTGGCTGGTAGTAAGTTTTTAATTACTTGTGATAATGGGATTGCCGCATTTGATGCAATTGAATATGCGAAAGAGCTAGGTTTTACGGTGGTTGTAACAGATCATCATGAAGTTGGCTTTGAGGAAGATGAGAGTGGAGTAAGACGTTTTATTTTACCGAAAGCAGATGCAATTGTGAATCCAAAGCAGAGTGATTGCCATTATCCTTTTAAAGGTTTATGCGGTGCTGGAGTTGTGTTTAAGTTAATTCAAGTTCTTTATGAGCTCTTTGATATACCAAGTGAGGAATTATATGAATTGCTAGAATTTACAGCTATTGCAACCGTAGCAGATGTTATGGATTTAGTGGATGAAAATCGTATCATTGTAAAAAAAGGTTTGGAACGCATCAAAGATACTAAAAATCTTGGTTTAAAGGCATTAATTGAAGAAAATCAATTACGTAAAGATAAAATAAGTGCCTATCATATAGGATTTATTATTGGTCCATGCTTTAATGCAGCTGGAAGGCTGGAAACTGTGAAGCTAGCCTTTGATCTTTTGCAAGCTAAGACAGAGGATGAGGCCAATAGACTCGCCGTAGAGTTAAAAGAATTAAATGATAGTAGAAAAGATCTTACTCTAAAAGGGGTTGAGCAAGCATTTGATATTATTGATTCAACAGATTTAAAAGATGACAAGGTATTACTTGTTAAGTTAAAAGATACCCATGAAAGTTTGGTAGGAATTATAGCTGGACGAGTACGTGAAATGTACCACAAGCCTGCTATTGTGTTTACAAATGTAGAAGATGGCCTAAAAGGATCTGGTAGATCCATCGAAGCCTACAATATGTTTGAAGAGTTAAATAGTTGTAGAGATTTACTTAGTCGTTTTGGTGGTCATAAAATGGCGGCGGGTCTTTCTTTAAAAGAAGAAAATTATGACGAACTAAGAAGACGATTAAATGAAGAAAGTACTCTTACCGAAGAAGATTTTATACCGACGGTTCGTATTGATGTACCTATGCCCATTGGTTATATCACAGAAAAGTTTGTAGATGAGTTAGAATTACTCGAGCCTTTTGGAAAAGGAAATTCAAAACCAATATTTGCGGAACAACATTTTAATATTTGTAGTGGTAAAATTCTTGGGAAGAATCAAAATGTACTAAAGATGATTTTAATGAATCAGAATGGTTCTATTATTGAAGCACTATATTTTGGAGATATTGATAAGTTCAATGAGTTTTTAACAGATGAATATGGAGAAGTTGAAGTTTCTAATATGTATAAAGGAAGAAATTCATCCATCGACGTTGCATTTACTTATTATCCAAGTATTAATGAATACATGGGGAATAAGACAACTCAGATTATTATTCAAAATTACTGCAGAATTAAGCGTTAGACAAAAAGTGATAAAGTATCGAGTATAGAATTAAAAGTATAGAATCAAAGATAGAGAATCATAAATATAAATCTAAAATAAAAATAGAAAGGACTGCTTTATTTATATAATCAAAGCAGTTAAGAGGAAGCATATGCAAGAAGAATTAATGAATAAAAACACAGATTTAAAAGAATTATTTGTACAGCAAAAGTATGAGGAAATGATAGAGTTCTTAGATGGACTTACTAACGAAGAAAAGATTGAATTAGCATATTTTAATATGGAAGTTATAGAGAAGTATTATAATACTCAAAAATATGATTTAATTAAACAGTATTTAACATTTGTTGCATATTGCAGTTTTATATTTGAATATACTGCAAAAAGTGGATTATTAGAGGAAACAAAGGTAGAAGAGTGGAATACATTATTTGCAAATATCTTTGAAATTGTAAAAAGATAGATTGCGAATGCCTTTTAACGAAGGAATATATCATAATAATTAGTTGTTTAAAATTGAACGATTAGAATAAGAATCTAAGATATCAATATAGACAAGATAACAATTAAGATAAAGATTAAAAAGAAGAAACTCGTAGGATTAAAAGTAATCAAGGAGTTTCTTCTTTTATAATAGAAAAAGTATTTAAAAAGCTTCTTATTTATTCAATATAAATCTACTTCAGGAGAGCTTTCATTTCTATATTAAAAAGTATTCATATCTCTAATCAATTCGACGAAATTGATTGGAGGAAATTAATGCAGGACGTAATGCCGTATATAAGATTACTGCAACAATAACCGCTGCAATCGCATTAACAAAGGTAGTACTAGCACCGATTTTAGCCCAGATAGAAGCAACGTCTGCAGGAATATTTAATACATAGCGTTTGTAAAAGTAACCAACAAGTGGATCTGCAACGACATTAAAAGCCATTCCACAAGTAGAGGAAATAATTGCGATTCGAAGAATTTTTTTCTTATTATGCTCTTTGCTAATATGGAATATTTTATGGGCAACAAAACCAACAATTAGGCCAATGCATAGTTTTAAAATAAGAGTTTTAGGTGCGCTAGTTACGTAATCAGAGGTTAAATCTGCAATTGTCATACCGATGGAGCCAGCGAGTCCTCCCCATAATCCACCTAGCAATAAAGCAGCTAGGACACAAAAAGTGTTCCCAATATGAAGGGCAGTTTTTTCTGTACCAACAGGGATTGGTATTTTAAGATATTGAAAGCCAATATAGCAAAGGGCAGCAAGTAAAGCTGCTTGAGTCATTGTTTTAACTTGATCAGAATGAGATTCATTGGTTGTTGATTGCTTTTTTATAAGTAAGTAAAGACTCGTTAATACTAAAATCACTCCAATGATTAAAGCAATTAAACTGTAAATAATTAAAGTATCATTGGCGGTTACTCCAACGTCGATTTTACTCTTATAACCATAAATAAGTAGAGCAATGGATACGCATGTAAGTAATATTCCGATGATTAAATTCAGCCGTTTCGTTTTTAAGTTTGTTTTCATAAGTAGTCCTCCCTATCATCTACATCTGTATTATCCGTATATTACCATTTAACTGGCAATGTGAAAACGACCAGATTAAGAGTTTTTAGACATACCAGAAGGCATACACCTTTGATGACTATTCCTGTTAGTAGAATAAATTTAATGAAAAAGGAGCTTTAGCAAAAATATGCTTAAGCTCCTTAAATATAACCTTTTTACTAAGTAGTAATAGGATTTGCGAATATCTGTTTTACTATTCTTAAATTTATTCAGTAATCATAGCCTTTACGTGTTTTAGTGCACCAGATATTGCAGGAACGAAAAGTAATACCACAGTAATAATAGCTTCTGGTATTATGTACATACCATTATAAACTAGCGAATAAACAGGAGCGCTCATACCAGAACCTTCTGCATAAGATGCGAAGAATATAAGGCCTGATAAAAAAGAAAAGAAATAACGTCCAAGAACACCTGTGATATAACCCTTAATTAGTCCGTTCTTTTTATTCGAAAAGATACCGGATAATCCCAAAGCACCAAACGCAAGAGGATAATCTACAAGCATCTGTACTGGGGTGTAAAAGATAGGATCAATTACGAACTGTAATAGACCGTAAGCTATTGCAGTAATAATACCAATCTTAGCTCCATACCAATAACCAATTAAAGCTATGAAAAACATACTAAACAATGTAACGGAACCACCCATAGGTAATTCTAAAAATTTGAAAAAAGAAGTAACTAAACCAAGAGCCATAGCAAGTGCTGAAAATACAAGCTGTTTTGTGGTATAGGTTAGTGCTTTTTCTTTTTTCGGGCGTAATAAAAGTGCAATTACGATTAATCCGATAATAACTGCAATTACGGTTATTACACCACTTTTTGTTAGTTGGAAGACATTTTCATCCCAACTATTTGTTGTAGCTTTCGCTAGAAAATCAAACATAAAAAAATCCTCCTTATGATAAAAGCATAGGAGGGAACCACGATTATAGCTTCCTTCCGCCGGTATTATCCGGATCAAGTCATGAGGGTCAGTACGTACACAAAATAGGTGCAGTACTTCTCAGCGTGGAGCTCCCCTAGCACATTCAGTATAGCAATAATATAAAAAATGTCAACACGTAAATTGCATAATTATGTAATTTGAATGCAGAATTTACGTAGATAAGGGGTAAAATATGCTTGTATTTCATGCTTTAATTCAATATAATTAGATAGGTTAAACAATTAACCAACCCAAAGATTTCATTGGTATTTAGTTCATGATATAATGAAAGTGGAGTGAGGTACATAAAAGCTCCATTGCAATGAAATTATAAATGTTAGTAACAATAAGTTAATAATAGATTCGTGAAAGATTTATTTACAGCTTGATAGGAGGAGATATGAGAAACATTCAATTAACAATTGAGTATGATGGCTCAAGATATGATGGTTGGCAAAAACAAGTTGGCAACTCAAAAAGTATAACAATTCAAGACAAAATAGAGGAAGTCTTAAGTCGAATGGATAACGAAAAAGTCGAGGTGTGTGGTGCAGCAAGAACAGAAGCTGGAGTCCATGCATATCGTCAGATTGCAAATTTCCATACTAATACAGATTTAAAGGTGTATGAAATAAAGCATTATTTAAATCGATTTTTACCAAGAGACATTGCAGTAGTAGAAGCCTTAGAGGTACCAGAACGTTTTCATGCAAGCTTTAATGCAAAAGCTTTTGTCTATGAATATAAGATTACAACTGGAGAGGTTCCATCTGTATTTGATAGAAAATATAATTATTACAGTTTTAAGCGCTTAGACATTGGTCAAATGCAAAAAGCTGCGAAATATTTTATAGGTAATCATGATTTTAAAGCGCTTTCTGATAATAAGCGAATGAAAAAATCAACGATTCGAACCATTCATGATATTGATATTTACGGGGATAACAAGGAAATAGTAATTACCGTAAAGGGAGATGATTTTTGGCCTCATATGGTGCGAATTCTTGTGGGCACTTTAATGGAAGTAGGACTTGGAAATTGTGAACCAAGTAAAATGGAGGAAATCATCAGTAGTAAAAATAGAGAGCTGGCTGGACCAACGGCGGAAGCTAAAGGGCTGTTTTTAGTAGATGTTCTTTATTAAATACATCTAGGATCTAAGGGAGGTAGTTATGGAAAAGTATAAAATAATGGTTAAGGGCATTGTAAAATATGAAAACAAATATTTATTAGTAAAGCGTTGGTATGACGATCGAATAATTAATCCATATCAATGGGAGTTTATCGATGGAAAAATAGAGTTTGGGGAATCACCAGATAAAGCCGTGATACGTGTGATTAAGGAAAACCTTGGTCTTGATGCCATTATAAATCGTATCTTGTATACGTGGACGTATACTGTAGGGGATGTATTTCATATAGGTATTTGTTATGAATGCTATGGTAGCCAAACCGAGATTATTTTGTCTGAAGATTTACATGACTATCGTTTTATTTCACGTGAAGAGTTAGATCAATATATTGAAAATAAAAACATTTTAGAAGATATAAATAGGGCAGACTTGTAATTTGAAAGGAGGCAATAAGATGATAACCTTAATAAAAAATGGATATGTAATCGACCCAGCGACTGGGACAGAAGGAAAGTATGATGTATTAATTGAAGATGGTTTAATTAAGGCAGTAGAGCAAGAAATTAATGCGAACGCAGATGAAGTAATTGATGCTGCTGATAAATATGTAATGCCTGGTTTTATTGACTTGCACGTTCATTTAAGAGAGCCAGGATTTGAATATAAAGAGACCATAAAAACAGGAGCAATGTCAGCTGCAGCAGGAGGATACACAACCATTTGTCCGATGCCAAATACCAATCCTGTAATCGATAGTAAAGAGATGGTGGAATATTTGCTTACGAAAGCAAAGGAAGATTCCGTTGTCAATATTATACCAATCGGCGCTGTTACAATCGGTCAAATGGGAAAAGAGTTAGCAGACATAAAAGGTATGGCAAGTGCTGGTGCGTTAGCTATTAGTGAAGATGGAAAGTCTGTTATGGATGTTAATTTATATGTCGAAGGTATGAAGGCTGCAAAAGAGGCTGGGATAGCGGTTTTTGCACATTGCGAAGATAAGGTATTGGTTCGCGGTGGTTGTATGAACGCAGGAAAAAAGGCGGAAGAATTAGGTTTTAATGGAATAACCAATGCCGTGGAAGATGTTATCACAGCAAGAGATATCTTTTTGGCGAAAGAGACTGGTGTTTCATTACACTTATGTCACTGCTCAACAAGTGATTCAGTAAGATTAGTACAAATGGCAAAAGAAATGGGTTTACCAGTAACTGCTGAAGTATGCCCACATCATTTTACAATGTCAGATGACGAAATACCAGGAGATGATGCAGATTATAAGATGAATCCTCCTCTTAGAAGTAAAATGGATGTAGATGCGTTAAAAGAAGGCCTTAAGAATAATATTATGGATGTGATTGCAACGGATCATGCTCCACATGGTGAAGAAGAAAAGAAACGTTCTATGAAATCAGCACCATTTGGAATTGTTGGTTTGGAGACAGCATTTGCATTAACAATGACTGAACTTGTAAATAAGGGATATTTAACTCCAATGCAAATGGTAGAAAAAATGAGTTATAATCCTGCAAAAGTGCTTGGAATTGATAAAGGTAGCCTTGCCCCAGGTAAGGTTGCAGATGTAGTTATTGCAGATCCAAAAGCTTCATATAAGATTGATAAAAATACATTTTTATCGAAGGGAAAGAATACACCATTTCATGGAAAAGAAGTGGTAGGTAAGGTAGTATTGACCATGGTAAACGGTAATATTGTATTTGAAAATAAATAAAATAATATAAGTGGAAAGGCTAGAGAAAAAATGATAAACAAATTAATTAAGAAAATCGAAGATAACAAAGCACCTATCGTTGTTGGACTTGACCCAATGTTAAGTTATATTCCAGAACATATTAAAACAAAAGCATATGCAGAGTTTGGGGAAACCTTAGAGGGCGCTGCAGAAGCAATTTGGCAATATAATAAAGGAATTGTAGATGCAACTTACGATTTAATCCCTGCTGTTAAGCCTCAAATCGCTATGTATGAGCAATTTGGGATACCAGGAATGATTGCTTTTAAAAAGACAGTTGATTACTGTAAAGAAAAAGATTTGGTTATCATTGGAGATATTAAACGTGGAGATATCGGCTCTACAAGTGCGGCGTATGCGACAGGACATCTTGGAAAAGTAACTGTTGGAAGCAAGTCTTACTATGGATTTGATGAAGACTTTGTTACAGTAAATCCATATCTTGGTTCTGATGGAGTGTTACCATTTATTGATGTTTGTAAAGAAGAAAAGAAAGGATTATTCATCCTTGTTAAAACTTCAAATCCTTCTAGTGGGGAATTCCAAGATCAGTTAATCGATGGAAAGCCATTATATGAATTGGTTGGTAAAAAGGTAGCTGAATGGGGTGAAATGTGCATGGGTGAATCCTATAGCTATATTGGAGCAGTTGTTGGAGCTACTTATCCTGAGATGGGTAAAGTCCTTCGTAAGCTAATGCCTAAAAACTATATATTAGTTCCAGGATATGGTGCACAAGGTGGAAAAGGCTCAGACTTAGTACATTTCTTTAATGAGGATGGCTTAGGAGCAATTATCAACTCTTCAAGAGGTATCATTGCTGCATATAAGCAGGCTGGATATGAGAAGTTTGGTGAAGAAGCATATGCAGATGCATCAAGAAAAGCAGTAATTGATATGTGTGAAGATATTAAATCGGCACTTGTAAAGAAATAATGATATCGCAAAAGGTGGATCGGAAAAAAGATGAGTAATAATTTAGTTAGCGATATGACAAATGGGAATCCCACGAAGCTATTGATACGTTTTGCAATTCCAATGCTGATAGGAAATTTATTTCAACAAATTTACAACATGGCAGATGCTATTATTGTTGGTAAGTTTGGAGGAGAAAATGGACCAAATGCTTTAGCAGCAGTAGGTTCTGTATCCTCTTTAAACTTTTTAGTAGTTTCATTAACCATGGGACTTGCAGTTGGTATTGGTGTTGTTATATCTCAATATTTTGGAGCAAAGGACTATGAAAATGTAAAGCGTAGCTTCGCAACCGGTACTTATATGATCATTATAGTGTCTCTTATTATGGGAGCTTTGGGATTTATCTTTAGTAGAGAGTTTTTGGAATTATTAAATACTCCAAGTGCTATTATAGATGACGCTGATATTTACTTTAAGATTTGTTGTCTTGGTATTGTAGGCAATGCAGGTTATAATGGTATGGCAGCAGTTATGAGAGCATTAGGTGATTCTATTACACCACTTAGATTTTTAGTAATTGCATGTATTGTTAATATTGTACTGGATTTAATTTTTGTTATAGTCTTTCATATGGGAGTTCCTGGAGTAGCGATTGCAACGATTATTTCACAAGCAGTTTCGGCAATTGGATGCATTACATATGCATTGAAAAAAGTAGAATTACTACGTATTCCAATAAAAGAATTTGTACCTAATAAAACAATCGTGAGAAAATGTATTACATTAGGTTTGCCAGCTGCATTTCAGAACTCGTTAGTAGCACTATCAACGATTGTGATACAGCGTGTAACAAATAACTACGGAGAAACAGTTGTAGCTGCATCAACGGCAGCTGCAAGATTAGAGCAACTTGTATTACAACCAGGAATGTCATTAGGTTTAGCAGTTTCTAACTATACGGGACAAAATATTGGAGCTGGAAGAATAGACCGTGCAAAACAGGGATTTTGGGCAGCTACTAAAATTATTACAATCTTTAGCCTTATCATGACTCCACTTGTTTATTTTGGTGGAGGATGGATTATGAAGCTATTTACAGATGAACCACTAGTTTCAGAGATTGGACTAGAAGCAATTCGAGTAACATCATTATTTTATATACCGGTAGGTATGATATATGTTTCAAGAAATTTACTAAGTGGTTCTGGTGATATGAAGATTCCTATGATTATGGGATTATCTGAGGTGTTATGTAGAGTTGTATTTGCAAACATTTTAACCACAATCCCAGCCATTGGATTTATGGGAATTTGGTGGGCGTCAGGACTTAACTGGTTTATCACTGGTAGCATTGGATGTATTCGTTATGCTACAGGTAAATGGAAATATAAATCCATTGTTGAACATAAAACCACATAATATAAATATTAAAAGGTACTGTTGCAAAATAGAGTTTTAAAGCAGTTAAAACATTTCTATTTTGTGTCGGTACCTTTTTAATTTATAGGAAATAAAAGCATAAATGAGTTGTTATTATTTCTCATTTATCATTGTTTGCTTCTCGGTCTTTTGAATGAGATCGCGTTTTTTTAGTTTAGATTTAATGACTAATAAGATGATTATTAGTATTGTTGGGATAATTATGGCCTCAAATTTATGATAATATTGTAAAACAAGTTCCCAATTATCTTGTAGATAATAGCCAATTCCGATCAATATGATATTCCAGATGGTGATTCCAAGAAAGGAGTAACTAAAGTAAGTATGTATCGGTTGTTTAGCCGCTCCTGCGATAAATGCTATATACGTACGACATATAGGGATCATACGTCCAATGCATACTGCATAACTACCATAATTGTTAAACTTGTCATAAGAGGAGTTGATTCCTTTTTCTGTTTTCGGAAAACGTTTTGTAATCTTATTAAGTAATGCATTACCACCAAATCTTCCAACCATGTAACAAAAGCTGGTACCGATCATTCCAGCAATAACACTTGTAAATATTATTATAATAAATGGAATTTGCTTTCCAGAAGCAACGGCACCAGAAAAAGGAAGAACGATTTCACTTGAAACAGGAAAGCAAGCATATTCAAGCATAATGATTATGAACATTGCAAGCAAACCATGATTCGATATAAATTGAATTAAAGAATTCATAAAAGCCCCTAATATGTTGATTTGATACAATATATGTGAGTTTTATATTCCTATTCAAAGTTTTTTTAGTACAAAATTATTAATAAAAAAATGTATCAATGTATACAAATGGTGAAAGAATACAAAAGACACAAAAAAGATTGGATTTATTTGAATATATTGTATATAATATAAACGATAAGGATTAAAACAGGAAAAAAGTATATAGCAAAGGAAGTATGGAGGAAGAAATAATTGTATAATTTTAGAAGGCTATATAATAAGAATTCAATTGTCCAATTTTGGATGTCATATTTATTTGTGTTAATTATTCCTATCGTTATCGTTTTTTGTGGATATCAATATGTGTTTGGTGTAGTGGAAAAAGACACAAGGTTAACGAATAGTATGATGCTTGAACACAGTGTAAGTCTACTGGATAATGATTTGAAATCATTAGAATCTATGGCTCTTCAAGCAGCACAAAGTTCTAAACTTCGAACAATTGGAGAGTTTACAAAATATAATGCAGAATATACATTGTTATCTATTGACTTAATGAAAGACTTTAATAGTTTATTACGATATCAAGGAACGGATATCGTTGAAGATGCTTACATATATTTAAATAAGACAGGCTATGTTATGTATGATAGCGCTATATACCGCAATAGTATTTTTGAAAAATATATTGAGAGCTGGGGGATGACAGCTCAAGAATGGAGAAATCTTTGTAAAAATGGATGGAGTTATACGCCACGTTATGTACCATCCTCCAATAAGACACTTCATTATGTAGTTCCCTTTGGTAACTCATTAAAAGGTGCTATGCTAGGTTCCATTGTTTTTCGTATAAGTAGTGAGGAATTGAAGCATTTCTTAGATTTTTCAAGTAAATATGGGAACTATGGAATCTTTATATTAAATGACAAAAAAGAAATAATATGGGCAGATAATAGTTTAGATAGTAAACTATTATCCAGATTAAAAAAAGTTCAGCCTGACTTTAAAGAGATTCAAGGAGTACAGATTACAAGTGTTACGTCAGATAATACAAATTGGGAGTATGTTCTTGTTTTACCTGAAAAAGAAGTATTAAAGCAATTAACTATATTAAAATTTATCATTTTTACATTATTAATTGTAGCAGTTGTTATAGGAATTATCTGTTCTTTGTATCAGGCAATTAAGGCAGGAAGACCGATTAACAATATTTTTAAATACATAAAAGGAAATGACAATATTCGAAGGAATTCCGAGAATCTAGGAGAATTAGTTCAAGAAGTTGTGAAAAAGAATCAAAGGTATATGGAAGAGCTGGAAAAGGACAAGCCATTATTACAAAAAGCTTTTTTTCATGATTTAATAAAAGCAGAGATTGAAAATACGACGGAATTACGATATCTTGCAGAAAAAGCAGGAATTCATTTGGAGGGTAAAAACTATCGTATTGTCACACTAAAATTATTTGCAAATAACGATTTTTATGATATTGATGAGCAAACAATCGAAGAAGTAAGAATTTTAATGAATATCGTTATGGATTATTTAGAGGAAATTACAAGTGATCCTATTTGGTTTTATAAGAATAATTACCTTACTACTTCTATTATTTTTAGTGGTAATGATGAGTTAAAATATGTGAAAGAAATTGTTGAAAAAACAAGTGAATGGATTTATACAAAATATTCTGTAGATACAAGATGGGGGATTAGTAATTACAGCAGTGACCTATTAAATATTTGGAAAATCTGTGAAGAAGCAATGACAGCATTAAAAAATGCAGACTCAGAAAATCAAATTATGGAATATCAAATTCACTTGGAAAATGCAAATGAGTATTATTTCCCAGATGTAGCTGAAGAAAGATTAAAAGCTAGCATACAATTTGGTGACATCAATCGTATTGAAAATATCCTTAATATATTGCAACATGAAAATTTTGAAATCAGAAGTCTAAATCGGAAGAGATTAATTAAATTTAATACAAGAATTGTCCAAATGCTTTCTGCATTTTCAGATTTAGTGCCAGATTTTAACGAACAAGTTCTTTGGTTAAATGAAATAGTAATTCAATATGAGGAAGGAATGCATGAAATATATTTCAAACGTTTGATGAGTATATGTGAAAGTTTATGTCAGGACATAAGTCAGAAAAAGAATGATCAAAGAGGCAAATTAATAAAGAATATTATGAGTTATATTAATGCAAATTATATGGATTCAAATTTAGGTCTAGCAAAAATAAGTACGGAATTTGGAATTTCAGAAGGCTATGTATCCTCGATGTTTAAAGAACAAGCTGGCGTAAATTTTGCTGATTACGTAGAAAGTATAAGGATAGATAAGGCATGTCAACTTTTAAGAGAAGAAGATATTACGATAACTGATATCTCGGATATGGTTGGATATAATAGTGTGCAATCGTTTCGACGTGCATTTAAGCGAGTGAAAGGGATTCAACCAAAAGAATTCAGAAAAGAATAGGAGGAGCACATGAGAAAAATAAAAGGGATATCCACTATTTTCTTATCAGTAGCAATGCTATCTACTATATTGACTGGGTGTATGACAAAGAGCTTAAGTAATGAAACGAAATCTGACTCAGAAGTTACTGTGATACCAAGTAAGGTAGAAACACCAAAAACGGAGGTTGAAGAGGAAGAAAGTTTAGTTCAAAAACCTGATAGCATTCATTGGATGGTACATTCAGGTATGAAAGAAGAGAATGGTACTGATCTATGGGTAAAAGAATATGAAAAATTAACCGGGATTAAAATGAATCTTGAAATAGTTCCTAATAATGAGTATGAATCTATTTTAGATTTGGCAATTACATCAGGAACCGAAGCGGAGGTATTTGATTTAAAAGCAGATCAAAAGTTAGCCATATATGCAAAGCAAGGAGCAATTGCTGATTTAACTGACTTACTCATGTCATCTGATTTATATCAAAAAGTAGATGAACGAATTTGGGATTCTATTCGTATAGATGGAAAAATTTACGGGATTCCGGATGAAATAGCAAGTGGTGTAGTTACATATATAAGAGAGGACTGGTTAGAACGATTAGGTCTTAAAACCCCAACCAATTATGAAGAATTTATAAATGTGCTACGTGCATTTAGGGATAACATCGAAGAATGTGAGGTACCATTAACAGCACCAGGTCTTAGTAGTAACAAATACCTTCCTGAATTTTATCAAGGTGCGGAACCTGATTTCACTAAAGTTGATGGTGTGTGGGTCGATGGTTTTGCTATGGATAATATGGCAGAAGCTATGCAAAGGATGCAAGATGCATATAAAGAAGGGCTAATTGATTTGCAAGTGGTAACAAATTCGACGACATATTGTAGAGATCAATGGTATAATGGAGGGGTTGGAGTATTTACTTACTGGGCAGGTAATTGGGGACAGACGTTAAAAGAACGTTTATTAGTGAATGTTCCAAGTGCTAAAGTTTTAGCAATGGACCCAATTGAAGATGCAGTTTATCGATATTCGGTACCAACGGTCTTTTGTATATCGTCAAAGTTAAACAAAGATAAAATTGCTTCCATCTTTAAATATTTTATAGAGTATATGCATGACGGTGATGAAGGGCAAGTACTATTTGAAAGTGGTGTAAAGGGAGTTCACTGGGAGCAGGATGGTGAGTATATAAAACAGTTGCCAGCACTTTTAAACCCAGAGGAAACCTTTCGAAAGGCATGGATTACACCATGGATGGCAATTTCGCCTTTAGAGGTGACGGATAAGAAAATAAAACTTGATGAGGCAGTTACAAGCTCATTGCAGGTTTTAGAAAAATATGGCGTTCAAAATGTAGCACTTCCTGTTTCAAAAACCTTTAATAAAATATCAGATGAATTAAATGCTTATAGAGATGAGATACTTGCTAAAGTAGTCATGGGTTCCATGTCAGTAGATGAGGGAATGAATCTTTATAGAGCAAAATCAGTTGAGTTAAATGTTGAAAAAGTGTTAGAAGAGATGAATAGTAAATAAGATAAAACGATATAAGAGATAAGGATTAAACTATAGTTAAAATGAAAAAGTCAGTCGAAATAATGTATGCTAGTACGATGTTATAAGGTATACTTTGTTTCGACTATTTTTTTTCTGAGAAAATAAAAAGAACTATCTTAGAATTAAAATCATTTTAATAGTATCAAAAGAAAGTTGAGAAACACTAGTAAATAAAGGGGTTTGAGAAAAAAGATACAATTTTATATATGTGTTTGAATATGGTATCTTTTACAAATACTGTTAGATGAGGCGCTAAAAGGGATACACTATTGTGATTAAAAGAATTGTATCTTGGATTATATTAGTTTAGTTAATATACTAATTACGTAGGAGAAAGAGAGTTTTATATATGAAGGAGGATTATGTTATGAGAAGAAGCGTTAAAAGAGCTGTAGCTTTAGGGCTAACATTTCTTATGACAGTATCTGCTGTTCCACCGCGTAATGTTTTAGCGGAAGGAACTGCAAATACAGTAGTAGCACAAATTCCAGCATTCCCTGGTGCTGAGGGTGGCGGAATGTATGCGAGCGGAGGTCGCGGTTACAATGTTTATGTAGTTACAAATCTTGAAGATTATGGAAAGAACGATACTCCAATTAAAGGATCTTTACGTTACGGTCTTCAAAGTAATACTACAATTGTATTTAATGTAGCAGGTAATATTGAATTAAAACAAAGTCTCCGTTTTGATAACCTAGAAAATATTACCATTGCAGGGCAAACTGCACCTGGTGATGGTATTACTATTTCAGGTTGGGACACAAATATTAGTAATTCAAAAAACATTATCATTCGTTACATGCGTTTCCGTCCGGGTGCTATTAATGTACATACTGGCGGCGATTCTATGGACTCATTATGGGGACGTGATAATGATACATTTATAATTGATCATTGTTCATTTAGTTGGAATACAGATGAAACCCTTTCATTATATCGTGGTGAAAACGGAACAGTTCAGTGGAATATGGTTTATGAAAGTCTTACACTTTCAGGACACTCCAAAGGTAGACATGGTTACGGTGGTATTGCAGGTGGTGATGCAGTAACTTTCCATCATAATTTATATGCAAACCATACCTCAAGAAATCCTCGTTTGGGTGGTGGATATGCTGGATATGCAGATGCAGATCACGTAGCTGTAACAGAATTATCCAACAACGTTATTTACAACTGGGGTTATAATACTGCATATGGTGGTGGTTATAATTTTGCAAACTTTAGAAATAACTATGAGCTTGCTGGTCCAGGAACGAGAGATAATGTAACCAACTGGGTTATGAACCCTGGTGAGGCTACTAAAGTTGGTGGTTTTTATATTAATGGAAACTACATAGCAGATTACACAAATAGAGAGAATGGAATTTTAACCGACTGGTTAGATAATAATTCTGATTACATTGCTTTTAGTGGTGTGTTAGAAGGAGACAATAAAACAGAATTTAGTAAAGACCCATATGTCTCCGCAGATAGTACTGGAGCAAATAATGGACAGAAAAATGAAGGATTTGATAATTACGAACTTAGAGATGCAGAGTCTGTATTAGATGAGGTGATTGCGAAAGCAGGTGCAACTTATCCACGTAGAGATGCACTTGATGCAAGAATTGCAGCCGAAGTAGAGAATGGTCTTGGCCGTTATATCAATACAGAGCATCAAGTTGGTGGTTACCTATCTCCAAGTGGTGTAATTACAGCACAAAGAGATGCTGACTTTGATAAAGACTTAGATGGTATGGCAGATGCTTGGGAACTTGAAAACGGTTTAAATCCTGATGATGCAACCGATAGAAATGGAACAGACTTAAGTGCAGAAGGCTATACAAACCTTGAAGTTTACTTAAATTCATTGGTTGATATGGAGCACGTAGCTGAAAACCCAACAGCAACGATTGTATCTCCAGCAAATAACGAATTTGTCAATGAAGGTGATACAGTTACAGTTGCCGTAGATGTAAAATCCGAATATGGACATGCAATTGAAAAAGTAGATTTTTATTATAGTACAGAATATGAAACAACATTTGTTGGTACTGTAGATGTAGCAGGAAGCAGTGTTGCAACTGGTAGCGCTATTTCAGCTAAACTTAGTGAAATACCAACGGTAACAACAGGTAGTTCTGTAACAGATGTAGTTTCTGGCGGTGCAATTAGTGGAGTAACAGAAGGCACCTACACAATGGATATAGAAGGATTGCAAGATGGTTCCTATTATATAACAGCAAGAGTATATGACGTAGAAGGAAATCAAACACAAACAACTGCTTCTGAAATCCATGTAAATGCAGATGAAACAACATTAAAAGAAGCTGGCTGGGAGAACACTGATATAGGAACTGTAGCAATTAGTGGTACAGGTAGTTTTGATAACGGTGTACTCACAGTAAAAGGTAATGGTAAACTAGGAAAATCTGAGGGAAGTGTATCTGGAACAGAAACAAATAAGGCTACTCAGGATGAATTCCATTATGTTTATCAGGAAGTTACTGGTGATGTTGAGGTTGTTGCTAAAATTGAGAGTATGTCTGCTGTAGATAATCATGCATTTGCAGGTATTATGATACGTAATGGTTTGGAAACAGATTCTGCTGCTGCAGCTCTTGGATTATCATGGGTAAAATATACGAATCTTCCATGGTCTATGTATTTAGCAGGCCGTGATACAGACGGTGGTAATTTTAATGATATTAGTGAGACAATCGATAGCCAAGCAAATGCAGAAAAAGCTGGTATTAGCTTACAAGCAGATATTCCATTTAAGAATGGAAAAGATTTTGTTGGATATTGGATGAAACTCGCTCGTTTCGGAAATACATTTACAGCATATAGTTCTGCAGACGGTGAAATCTGGACTAAAATTGGCGAAAGAACAATTGACATGAATGAAAAAGTTTATGTTGGTTTTGCCGCAGATAGTAACAAAGTAGCAAATGATATTGAACAGCTTAATACAGCACGTTTTTCTAATGTTAAAGTAAATACAACAATCTATGATGTTACGTATAATTTAACAGACTTAAAAGTAGAAGAAGCACCTATTAAAGTAGCAGATGGTGAAGATTTATATTTAAAACTTACAACAGAAATTGGTATGCAAGTACCTGAAACAATTGAAGTAACAATCAATAATGAAACACAAACAGTTCCAGTAGAAATCCTTGATAAATTAGAAGGTAAAGTTGTGATCCAAAATGTTACTGGCGATGTTACAATTACAGGTGCTGGTGTAGAAGATTTAACATCTGCTGAGCAAGTGACATTAACAAAAAAAGATGATCTTGGACTTTTAAGTGTAACTTGGAAAAATAAAGCAATGATTTTAAATCAAGCTGCAACCAAAGGTCAAATGACACAAAATATAGCTGAAGGCAAAGAGAGCTTAGCGGAAAATGTAAGTTATTTATTATTCCCAGAAACCAATGATGCACAAAAAATGGAAATGGATATCACTATTTTATCAAAGGCCGATGAGTCTAATAGTAAAGGACTATTTGTAGGTGCATTTGGTACAAGTAATGAAAGTTTTCTATCCTTAGGATTCCGTAATGGTACGTCTCAAAGCTTGACTGGATATTGGACAAAAACAGGTGGAAATTCAGGTAATGGCGGTAGTGCAGTAAACAATGGAAGTGCTAATACGAAACCCTCCTATCAAGTTGGTGAAAAGTATCATGTTATTTTTGAAAAAGTAAAAATTGGTTTAAACAATCAGTATCAGGTTAGCTATACAGGTATAGATGAGAACGGTGATGCTATTGATGCATATAAGTTATTTAAAGATAGTGAGTGCTATTTAAAGGGAGACGATGTAGCACAATATGGCTTAGCCTTAATCGGAGTATCTGCTCAAGTTGAAAATCTTACATTAACAGATTCAAAAAACCGTGTAATTTATGATCAAAATGCGACGATACTTCCTGAAGTTGTTGACAAAGATGGATTATTAAAGGTATCAGAAGTTGGAACAACAATTATTCTTGATCAAACAGCAACTACTGGTAGAATGACAAAAAGTGCAACTGAGCAAGCTGAGAACGTAAGTTATTATGTATTCCCAGCAACCTCAAACTATCAGACAATGAGTTTAGATTTAACAATCTCTGATTATTATATCACTGGTCAAGCAGGTAAAACTGCAGGTGCTTTTGTTGGTGCATTCCAGCTTGAAAGCCCACAAAACTTCTTATCTCTTGGATTTAGAGGATATGATTCTTCCGTTGGAACAGATTCATTATCAGGATATTGGACTAAGGGAACAGGAAGTGCAGGAAATGGTAGTCCTAAATATGCCGTTGAGAAAAATGTTGTTTATAATGTAACACTTGAAAAAACTGAAAAAGATGGATATTGGGCTTATTTTACGAATACAGCTACTGGAGTAACAGATAAAAAGCAATTCAAAGCATCAGAAATGTTATTAACATTAGAAGATTCCTTATCCTTTGGTATTGCATTAGTTGGAGCAAAAGTAGAAATTAAGAATCTTAAATTAGTAGATGAAAATGGTACAGTAATCTATGACCAAAATGATCACGTATCAGAAGCTGGTACAGCTCCTGTTGTAACAAAGATTACTTCTGCACAAGTAAATGAAGACAGAACAGGCATTGATATTGCATGGACAGGAGAAGGAGCAGAAGGCGATGGAAGATATGTCGTTGAAGTTTCTAAAAATGGTGGAAACTATGTAAAAGTTAAAGAGACGACAGATACAAATTGTACTTATCCAGTAGATAGTAGTGGATCTTATGTCTTTAAAATCTATGGAGTTTGTGGTCAAGAGACTACAGAAGCGGTTTATTCAGAAGCAGTCGTTTATAAAGCGCCATTAACAGCACCTGCTAATATTTATGCATCAAATGAAGGTGGCGTTTTGACAATTAGCTGGGATGCAGTAGAGGAAGCAGAAAGCTATGAAGTATATCGTTCAACATCAAAAGATGGTACTTATACGAAGTTAACAACTACAACAGAGACATCTTATGTTGATGATAAGTTTGATTTAGAACAACCATATTACTATTATGTGGTTTCACTTGGAGATAATAACAGTAGTAACCCATCCAATGAGGTATTTATTATGCTAGCTGGTGAACGTACCGGTGAATTCGTGTATGGTAAAGAAGCTCCAAGTATTGAGATTACACAAAAGCCAAATGATACAGTAACTAGTAATGAAGTGGTATTAGCAGGTAAGGTTGATACAAAATCTACAGTTTCTCTTGTTTTAAATGGTGAAGTAGTAAAAACTTCAAATGAGGTATTTGAATTTGCAATTACTCTAGAACAGGGTAGAAATGAAATTGAACTTATTGTAAAAGCAGAAGATGGAAGAGCAACAAGAAAAACATTTAATTTTGTTTACCTTACATCTTATGATATTTTAGTTGATGGTTCCTATGAAGGAACTGACGGAGATTTAGTAGATAACGTTCCAGTATATAAAACACTAGAAGCGGCAATCAATGCAGCAGATGAAAATGGAACTCTTATTTACATAAAGAATGGAAGATATTACGAGAAATTAACAATTAATAAAAAGAATATTTCACTAATCGGAGAAGATAGTGAAAAAACAGTACTTTACTATGATGTTGCATCTGGTTCAAAAACTCCAGAGGGAGTTGATTATGGAACAAGTGGAAGTGCAAGTATTACGATAAATGCAAGTGCTTCTAATTTCTCCGCTGAAAACTTAACAATTTCTAATGAATTTGATTATGTAAAAGCGGTAGCTGAGAAATTCAATGGAACACAAGCAGTTGCATTATTAAACAAATCCGAAGGTTCTATATTTACAAATGTTCGTATGTATGGATATCAGGATACGCTTTGCGCACACTCAAATAGCCAATTCTATTATAAATGCTATATTGCTGGTAATGTTGATTATATTTTCGGTGGTGCAAAAGCAGTATTTGAAGATTGTGATTTAGTAAACTTATTACCAGGTTATGTTACAGCAGCAAGTACAGAACTTGCACAGGAATATGGATATGTATTTATTAATAGCCGTGTACTTGGTGCCAGTGATCTTGCTGAAGAAACCGTTTATTTAGCACGTCCTTGGAGACAAGATGCTGCAGTTACTTATGTAGATTGCTACTTAGAAGATGTTGTTAGAGAAATCGGATATTGTGACATGAGCAGTAATAGTTATAAGAATGCAAGATTTTATGAGTATAATTCTTATGGACCAGGATTTGCTGTAAATTCAGATCGTATTCAACTATCAAAAGAAGAAGCTGCACAATATACAAAGAGCAATATTTTTGGAGCATTTGATGTTGATGCAAGATACGCTGAGATTTCAGGGCTTTATGCTGGAAAAACAGAAACACCAGAACCAACGGTGACACCAGAACCAACAGAAACACCAGAACCAACAAGCACACCAGAGCCAACAAGTACACCAGCTCCAACAAGTACACCAAGACCAACAAGTACACCAAGTACAGGATCCGATTCAGATAATGAATCTACAGTTTCTCCTACACCACAACCAGAAAAGGTTGAAATAGTTTCTGTTGATAAGAATGAAACAGTACAATCTATTTTAAAGAAGGACAAAAATAATTCTACAGCTATCATTGCAGTAGTAACTGGTGGAGAAAAAGGTAAAATATCCGTTTCTGTTGATGTAAGCTCTAATAAAGAATTAAAGAGCGGAGAACGTGTTTATGTATTCCGTGTTGACAGTAAGACTGGTAAACTTTTAAGCATCCCAGGTGGATATGGATATAAGGTTTCTGCGAATGGTAAGGTAGACTTAACACTTGCAACAGAAGGTGAATATGTAATCCTTGAAAATGCTCCAAGCAATTCAGTAATTCGAAGTATACCTGCACAAGTTTGGTCAAGCATGGATTATAGTGTACTATATTTAGATGGTGAAATTGGTGCTACTAGAGAATTAAAATTACATCTTCCAGAAACAGTGGAGATTGTTAATTCTTTAAATGCAAAACCATCCTCAAAAGCAATGACTGTTGCAAAAGTAGATTATTCATCATCCAATACAGCAGTAGCTACGGTATCAAAAGATGGAGTAATTACAGCAAAATCAAATGGTAAAGCTGTAATTGTTACTAAAGTAACCTTTGCTTCAGGAAAAGTAAAGACAATGAAACGTACAATCGTTGTAAAAGAGCCAAGCGTTCGTTTCAATATAGCAAAAACTACATTGAAAACAAATGAAACCATTGATCATAGCGTAAAAGGGTTAGGATACCCAACAGATAAGATTGAAGTTTCTATTCAAAATAATGGGGTATTAGAGTTAGTTGATGGTAAGATAAAAGCAGTGAAAGCTGGTAGCGCAGTAGTAACCGCAAAATACGGTGATGTTACTGTAACAACTGAAATTACTGTTAAATAATTTAAAACACAGGTTCTTTGTCAAGTGCTGGTACGAGGTGTATTATACCTGTACCAACACTGACAAAAAGGTTCTAAAACGTTTGAATTTTCCACTTCATAGGAAAAGCGTTTTAGAACCTTTTTTATTTGCGTATAAACGTGATGTATTATATTTATAATAGATCGATTTACTTATTCATTAATGGCATCATTTTTTTCAACATTTCAAATTTTTGACGATCAGCAGGAGTAAGATTTGCCGATAATATTTCAGTAATTAAATCGGTTTCTTGCTGTGAAAAATTAAGTCCTTGAGATTTTAGTTTATTATTTGTACTCATCATTAATGGGAGGATTTTATCAAAGGAAGCATTTTTACTATTCTTACTAAGTTCTAATAAAATCTGCTTTTTTGCAGGGTGAATATTTTTCATGGCAGGATGATTAATCCAATCTGTATTCATTTTTCTACCTCATTTCTAAATTTTTAAAATCTATAAACAATGAAAAAATACCTAGGAATTAAACATGCCAGAGTCAAATAACATTTTCATAGATTCGAAAGTGTTTTTCTGCTCTGGTGTTAGCATACTCCCTAACATATCCATCATTTGCTGATTATTCATTGGAGAAGTACTTTCCGTTCCCTTGTCATCTTGTATTTGTTGTTGCTGATTTTGGTTTTGAGGGCTTTGTTGACCTTGGCGTGAAAATTGTTGCTGGCCTCTATTTTGTTGTTGAACCCTTTGTTGGTTTTGCTGTTGTGATTGTTGTTGGCTCTGGCGTCGAGATGGTTGTTGGGCTTGTTGTTGGTTTGGAACATGGGGCTGTTGTTGGAATCTTTGTTCCCTCTGAAATTGTGGTTGCTGTTGAGATATATGATTTTGCTGATGGGACTGTTGTTGGTTTTGCCGCTGTGATTGCTGGTTTAATGCATGATCTTGGTGTTGTTCTTCCCTTTGCTGTTGTGATTGCTGTTGTAACGCATGATCTTGGTGATGAATTTGTTCTTCGCCTTGATGTATTGGTTGCTGTTGAGACGAATAATCTTGCTGCTGGAATTGTTCTTCCCTTTGATCTATCGATTGCTGTTGGAAATGTTCCTCTGTCTGTTCAGATTGTTGATTGATTTCTTCTAACATATCTGGTTCTAGCATTTGTGCTGCTTCTAAATAGTCAGGCATCTGTTCATAATAGATTGGATTTGGTTTATTATCATAAATAAAATCATCTACGTAGTTAAAATTACTTTGGTTATTTGAGCTTTCATTATTGTATCTGGTTTCCTCAGAAAAAGGTGGTGCGTTCATAGATTGATTAAACTCATTGTTCATTGTTTGACTGTTGTTTGAAGAATCTGAATTAAACATAGACATCATAGAAGACATCATTTGATAAGTTTCAAACATTCGTCGCATATTAAATATATTGAGGAATTTATCTACTAAAGATTTTTCTTCATTACTGCATATTGGTCGGACGCCCTTTAACATACCTTCAAAATCAACATTTTTCATAGAAAATGAAAACGCAGATACGGTTTTCTTTTGTGAAAATAATTGGATGGAATCCATAACTTCATAGATTGTAGCCAGAAAATGTAAGGTTTTTTGGGTGTCAGATTCAAAATAGGGCGAAGCTGCTTTTATAAGAGCAGCCGTATGGCTAGAAGTAAAATCTGTTTTAAATTCATTCTTTTCAGTATTGTCAGCTTGATATGAAAAATCCATGAGGCTCCCTCCTTAACGTTATTTTGCAATTTCATTTGCACATTGCATGTCACATTCTTTCGCAAGGATACAATTTTTTCTAAAAATATACTACGCTATAATATATTCAACATGTATGAAATAATTCCAAAAGAAAAAGGGGTTTTGCAAGATAGCAGCTATAAAGACATGCTATTTTGCAACCCCTTTAGGTTTTACATATTAATTTGGATAAATAAGTCGAGAATCGTCAATTGAATTAAGAACTTCTTCTAAATAACGATTTGCTATATATTTTGCCATAGGTAGATTCATATCTAAATAATTACCGCAATTAAAGGCAGCAGCACCTGGTACTTCTCCTTCAAAATCACGAATAAACTCGAACATACCAGTGAGTAATGCAACAACATCTTTTGATTCGTAATCTCCGGCAAGTAATAGATAAAAACCTGTTCGACATCCCATTGGTCCAAAATATATTATTTTATTACCAAAGTCTTCATGATTACGTAAATAAGTTGCAGCTAAATGTTCAATGGTATGAATCTCAGCTGTGTTCATTACTGGCTCATAATTTGGTCTTGTTACACGAATATCAAAGGTTGTAATTATTTCATTTCCCACAGTATCCTTTCTAGATACATAGATACCAGGAAGTAATCGTAAATGGTCAATAGTAAAGCTGGCAATCTGTTTCATCAGACTTCCTCCTTAATAAAATTTAATATAATTAAGTTATGATAAATATAAACGAAATTATACCATGAACAAAAACATGTTCATGGTCATGTTGCTCCAATCGGTATCCACAAGTAAACTTGCGTATACCTCATTCCGCTTTTCATTATACCATGAACAAAAGACGTTCATGGTCATGTTGCTCCAATCGGCATCCACAAGTAAACTTGCGTGTGCCTCATTCCGTCTTCATTATAGCATAAGATACAATGAAACGAAAGAATTAACATGGATTTTTCATGATCTTTTCGGTATAATGAAATTAGAAATTTAGTACTGTAATTTATAAAAATAAAGATCATATAGGAAGGGAAAAAATGATACGAAATATTATAATTGATATTGGGCAGGTTTTAGCGAACTTTCGGTGGAAAGAGTATATTAGGGATCTAGGCTATAATGAAGATATGAATCAAAGAATTGCAAAGGCAACGGTATTGTCCCCTTATTGGAACGAAGTGGACCGAGGTGCGATATCTATGGAAGAAATTATGGAAGGTTGTATAAGTTTAGATAAAGAAATAGAAAAAGAGATTAGGCATTTCTTTGAAGATCGTAGAGAAATTGTTCGAGAATATGATTATTCAGAAGAGCTCGTACATACATTAAAGAAAAATGGATATAACGTCTATTTATTATCAAACTATGGAGAAGAAAATTTCTCATATGTTAAGGATGTATTTCGTTTTCTACCGCTTGTTGATGGTGGGATTATATCTTATGAAGTTAAAAAGATAAAACCAGAACCTGAAATTTACCAAGCTTTAATAGAAAAATATCAAATTAATCCAAATGAGTCGGTTTTCCTAGATGATTTAGAGAAAAATCTAGAAGCAGCTAAAATATTTGGTTTTCATACTATATTATTTCAGACACTTGACGGGGCAAAGAGTGAGTTAAGAGAGCTTGGAGTTAATATATAAAGGGTAAATTATCAAATTAAAACAGATAAGGCAAAGAATTCTTTAGCTAAGTAACATTAAATAGGAGAAATCCTAAAAGAACCTAGATATGCGTTAAGGCATAGGATAAAACGGAGGTAATAATGGATAGTATTATTTTTGATTTAGATGGTACCATGTGGGATTCCACAAAAGCAGCAGCGATTGTTTGGAGAGAAGTAGCAAAACGAAATTCAAGCATTACAGACGAAATTAATGCAGAGAGATTAAAGGCTTTGTATGGTTTACCATTAGAAGACATCGCAAGAGGGTTATTTAAAAGTGTTCCAGAACAGGTTGCATTAGAAACAATGGAGATTTGTGTGGTAGAACAAAATCCGTATTTAACAAAACATGGAGGGATTCTTTTAGGAAATATTGAAGAAACTCTAGCGGTTCTTTCTAAGAAATATCAGTTATTTATAGTTAGCAATTGTAAGAGTGGCTATATTGAATCATTTTTAGAGGCACATCAACTAAGTAAATATTTTAAAGACTTTGAGTGCCCAGGTGGAACGGGATTATTAAAAGCTGATAATATTCGTTTAGTTATGGAAAGAAATCATTTAACATCACCTATTTATGTAGGGGATACCAATGGTGATGGAATAGCAGCTCATGAAGCAGGAATACCTTTTATCTTTGCTAGATATGGGTTTGGAGAGGCTACAGATTATGAATATGCAATAGATTCCTTTGAGGAATTATTGGATGTAGATTTTGAGGTATTAACGAATAAATAGATTTAGCTGTATTTAGACAACATGGAGGTTTTATATGAAGATAGTTGTAATGGAAGCAAACACATTAGGTGAAGACGTTGATATGAAAATGTTTGAAGCATTAGGTGAATTAACCATTTATGGTGAGTCAAACCCCATGGAGAATGCGGATAGAATTGCAGACGCTGATATCATTATTGTAAATAAAATACCGATGAATGAAAACACCTTATCAAAAGCTAAAAATCTTAAGTTAATATGTTTAACAGCAACGGGAACCAATATTGTGGATTTTCCTTATGTAAACAGTAGAGGAATTACAGTAACCAACGTAAAAGGTTATTCCACGCAATCCGTAATTCAACATACATTTGCATTACTTTTTTATGTATATGAGAAATTAAGTTTTTATGATAATTATGTTAAATCAGGTACCTATGCAAAAAGTGATATTTTTAGTAATTTTGATAAAAAATTCAATGAACTGTATGGAAAGACATGGGGAATTATTGGACTTGGCGATATCGGTAGAGGAGTAGCAAAAGTAGCAGAAGTTTTTGGATGTAATATAATTTATTATTCCACAAGTGGTAGGAATGGGAATCAAGAATATAAGCAAGTAGATTTAGATACTTTATTAGAGACATCCGATATTGTTTCAATTCATGCACCATTAAATGCAGTAACAACGGATTTAATCGGAGAAAAAGAGTTAAAACGTATGAAAAAATCAGCTATTTTACTTAATCTAGGACGTGGGCCGATTGTAAATGAAGATGCATTAGCAAATGCATTAATGAATAATGAAATCGCAGGAGCAGGACTGGATGTATTAACAGTTGAACCGATGCTAGAGAGTAATCCCTTACTTAAAATTCAAGATAGCACAAAATTAATTATTACACCACATATCGCGTGGGCAACCGTTGAGGCAAGAACCCGCTGTGCTACTGAAGTTTATCAAAACATAGAAGCATTTTATCAAGGTGTAGAACGAAATGTCGTGAGAAGTTAATTGAAAGTATTGATATAATTATATATTTTTTATTGATATACTTTATATTGATATATTTTATATTGATATACTCTATATTGATATATTTTATATTAATATAAGTCTTTCTATATGTAATAATCAGACACTGATGTGCTAGCCCATGAAGCATAAAAAAGGTATATCATTTAGATCAAATTTACATAGCCAAATGATATACCTTTTATTATTTTAAAACGAAATATTTAAAACAAGATGTCTTAAAACAAAATATTTTAAAATTTTAATTTTCAATTGTTTATAATATAAATATTAGTTCTTTACTTCATTCCATTTTTGCATATAAATAGAATCCATTTCCTCACCAAGGTAGTGGAATGTACTACATCTACTTAAAATATCTTCTCCTGGGAAAGCAACAATGCTGTTACGAATATCTTCGTCTTCAATTAACTCACGTGCAGCTTTATTTGGAGTAGAGTAAGTAATGTATTCAAAGTTCTTTAATGCAATATCTTCACGGCATAAAAAGTTGATCCATGCCTCCGCATTTTCTTTGTTCTGTGCATTCTTTGGAATAACCCATCCATCAATCCATACGTTAGAACCTTCTTTAGGAACCACATATTCAAGATTTTCATTTTCTCTTTGAGTAAAGATTGCTTCACCAGAATAAATAACACCAATTGCAGCTTCTTCACCAATCATTTTATCACGTACTTGGTCAATTACATATGCTTGAACAAGTGGATATTGAGCTTTTAATAAATCTCTAGCTTCGTTAAGTTCAGCTTCGTTTGTACTATTGGAATCATATCCAAGGTAAGTAAGAGCAATCATAAAAGCATCACGAACACTGTCAATCATAAGGATGTCGTCTTTATATTTCTCATCGAATAAAACGCTCCAGCTGTCGATAGGCTCATCTACCATAGTTTTATTATATAAAATACCAACAGTTCCCCAAGTATAAGGAACAGAATATTTATTGCCTGGATCGAATTCTTCCGCGCTCTTTAGGTAAGTAGGATCTAAGTTAGCTGCATTTGGAATGTTATCATAATTAATTTCTTGTAATAAACCTTCACCAATCATTTTCTCAATCATATAATCGGAAGGACATACAACATCATAATTAACGGAACCAGTTTTTACAATTGGATACATATCTTCATTTTGTTCGAATTCATTATAAATAACTTTAATTCCAGTTTCCTCTTCAAACATATCAATTACATCTGGATCAATGTATTCACCCCAGTTATAAACATAAACGGAACCATTTTCACCAGCGGCACTTCCAGTATTGCCATTATCATTTTTTGGTGAACCACATGCGGTAAGAGCAAGAGAGCAAGCCATAAATAAGCTTAAGAAACGTGATACTTTTTTCATTGTCATACCTCTTTCTTTTTCGTAAATTATTTTGCTATAGTAGTAGTAAGAGAGGAAGCATTACGCTTCTTTTCTACACTTTCATTGCGACGATTAATAATTATTAATAAAACAAGTACAGATATAAATAATAAGGTTGAAAGAGCGTACATCTCTGGTTTTACACCTTTTCTAGTTTCTGCATAAATTTTAGTAGATAATGTATTAATTGTTGCCCCTCTTGTAAAATGAGTGATTATGAAATCATCAAGAGACATTGTAAAGGCAAGTAAAAATCCAGAAACAATTCCAGGGAATATATCTGGTAATACAACTGTAAAAAATGCTTTGATTGGTGAAGCACCTAAATCAAGTGCAGCTTCATATGTGCTATGATTTGTCTGTTTTAATTTTGGCATTACACTTAAAATAACATACGGTATATTAAAGGTTATATGAGCAATTAAAACACTAGAAAATCCTAAAGTATAATTAATTGCTAAAAATAATAACATCAAAGAAATACCAGTTACGATATCTGCATTTAACATTGGAATATTCGTTATGCCCATCATAATGGTACGTGGCACTTTCTTCATTTGATGCATACCGATGGAGGCTGCAGTACCAATAATAGTAGCGATTAATGCAGATAAAAATGCAATCAATAAGGTAGTATAAAGCGCACTCATTATTTCTTCATTTTGGAATAAGGATTTGTACCAATCTAGAGTAAATCCACCCCATTTGCTACGGGATTTTGATTTATTAAAGGAAAGTACAATTAATACAAAAATAGGGGCATATAAAAATAATGCAACGAGGGCAATATAAAATTTCCCGGCAATTTTCTTTACCATACGTTTGTACCCTCCGAATCTTTATCATATTTCGCAACAATTGCCATACTGATTAAGACGAAAGCCATAAGAACTAATGATAGTCCGGAACCAGTATACCAATTTCCGATCTTTTGAAATTGTTGTTCAATAACGTTACCAATTAATAAGATTTTACTTCCACCTAAGATATTTGAAATTACGAATGTAGTTAAGGATGGAACAAAAACCATTGTAATTCCACTAATTACACCAGGTATACTAAGTGGAAAAATGATTTTACAAAAGGTTGTAAAGCCATTCGCACCTAAATCTCTAGCAGCATTAATGACATTGTCATCAATTTTATCAAGAGTATTATAAAGTGGTAAAATCATAAAAGGTAAGAAGTTATAAACCATACCAAGTACAATGGCAGTAGGAGTATTAATTATATTTAGCGTTGGCAAATTCATAGCTTTTAATACCGTATTGATAATTCCATTACGCTCTAATATATTTTGCCAAGCAATGGTACGAAGTAGAAAGTTCATCCACATTGGAAGAATCATAATAAGAACAATAAAACTGTTACTCTTAATTTTCATACCCTTAAGGATTAATGCTAAAGGATAGGCAAGTAAGAGACAGATTATTGTACTAATAATTGATAATTTTAAAGAAAGAAATAATGCATTTCGATTGACTGGATCTGCAATTAATTTCAAATTATCAAAAGTAAAACTACCATCAGTGCCACTTCGTAATCCATAATATAGGATAACAATGAGTGGAATAATAATAAAAGCAACCATCCATAGAGTATAAGGAAATGCTAATAAAGTTCTTCCACTAATTTTTTTGTGCTCTTTATTATCTACTGACACAGTGTTTCCATTATTCTTTTTACTCTTCATTAATGTTAACAGCCTCCTCGTCTTCGGATTCCGGCTTATTCATAATTTGAATGTCAAATGGATCAACTTTAATACCTACCTCACTTCCAACCGGTGAGAGATCAGTAGAATGTACCAACCATTCATATCCATTTGCCATAACGTCCATTTCATAATGAACACCTTTAAAAAGAAGAGAAGTAACACGACCTTTGATAATACCATCTTCAGGTGCTACAAGGTCAATGTCTTCTGGACGAATTACAACGTCTACAGGTTTATTTTTACCAAATCCAGTATCTACACAAGGGAAGTTAGCTCCAAGGATATTAACAAGACGATCCTGAACCATAGTACCTGGGATAATGTTACTTTCACCTATAAAGTCAGCAACAAAGGCATTCTTTGGTTCGTTATAAATATCTTCTGGAGTACCAATTTGTTGAATATAACCTTGGTTCATAACCATAATGGTATCTGACATTGTTAAAGCTTCTTCTTGATCATGAGTTACATATACAAATGTAATACCAAGTTCATTTTTTAAACGAATCAATTCATATTGCATGTCTTGACGCATTTTTAAATCAAGTGCTCCTAATGGTTCATCTAAAAGAAGTACCTTAGGTTCATTTACAATAGCACGAGCAATTGCAATACGTTGTTGTTGTCCACCACTTAAAGAATCTGGCATACGATTTTCAAAGCCATCAAGGTTTACTAACTTTAGAGCATATTTAATTTTATCTTGAATATATGCCTTACTTTTTTTCTTAATTTTTAAGCCGAAAGCAATATTTTCAGCAATTGTCATATGTGTAAATAAAGCATATTTTTGAAATACAGTATTTAATTGACGTTCATTTGGTGGTAATTTTGTAATATCTTTTCCATTAAAAATTACCTTACCAGCGTCCGGAGTTTCAAAACCACCAATGATTCGAAGTGTTGTTGTCTTACCGCAACCGGAAGGACCAAGTAGGGTTAAAAATTCATTTTCACGTATATATAAATTCAAATCATCAATAACTACGCTATTACCATATGATTTATGAATTCCTATTAAATCGATGAGTTTATTGCTTTCCATGATTCTCCTCCTTAGAAGCTTGGTGGGGTGGATACCCATAATAGGGTAGCACCAGTTTTACCAGTAGCCGTTATATAATGATTTTTGTTTGACGTAAAGTAAAAGGACTCACCCTTTTTAGCTTTATGCGTTTTATTTCCTAGATGTATAGTAATTGAACCACTTAAAACAAAACCAAATTCCTCGCCTTCGTGAGGATTGTCTGGATATGTAGAACCGCCTGGCTCTAATGTTAATAAGATAGGCTCCATCATATTCTTTTGCGCGTTTGGAATAATCCATTCTATTTTATTAAATAATTCATGATCTACTTTTTCAAAGTAATCATTTTTCTTAAAAACAACTTGTTCTGAGGTAGTCCCAGTAAAAAATTCTTCGAGATTTGTTCCCAAACATTGCAATATATCAACAAGAGTTGCAATGGAAGGTGAGGTAATATCACGTTCTAATTGAGAAATAAATCCTTTGGACAATTCCGCTCGGTCCGCAAGCTCTTCTTGCGTTAAACTTTTTTGAACACGTAATTCTTTGATTTTAGCACCTATTTTCATGGATACACCAAACCTTTCTATGGGATCTGCTTTTGTAAAGTCATTATTAGTTCCTTCTATAATTGGTTTATAAAAATATACCATTTAGTTTAGCACTGCTAAACATGCCGAATACTATTATACACAATCTAATATTAATGTCAACAATATATAAACAAAATATCTAGTATTACTAAACTTTTTGATATGAAATTAATAAATTGAAGAAACTTTGGTAAAGTATAGAGAAATCACGGCATTGAGAATGGTAAAAAAATGCAATTAACAAGTAATGTGATGTGAAAAATTCAAAAAACAGATGAAATAATATCAAAAATAATAATAATTATTATATGCATTAAATTATAACAAAAATAGAACAAAAAAAGAAGAGCTATTCTGCTAGCTCTTCCCATTGTATCAATAATTCTTCGAGGCGTTCTTCAACCTCTTTTTTCTCTTTATTTAGTGCAATTAGTTTCGATGGATCTGTAAATACAGCTTCATCCATTAATAATTCGTTTAGTTCTTCATCTCTGTTTTCTAGTTTATGGATTTCTTCTTCCACTTTTTTTAGATCATTTTGACGTTTACGAATACGGGCTTGTTCTTCTTTTTGTTGCTTCCAATCTAACTTAGTATCGGATTCTTTTGAATCGAAACTAGCTTGTGAAGTTTCAGTTGTAGAAACCGAACTTTGCTGAACTTTAAGTCCACTTAGAATATTGTTTTGTTTACCAATGGTAGCTTGGCTATTTACATTTCCTTCAGAAGAACTTGTAAATCCAAGATGCTGACGTTCTACTTCTGGTTTCTTTTCAAGATAATAGTCGTAGTTACCAATGTAATTAAGAAGTTTTCCATGAGTTAAGTCAAGAATTCTAGTTGCAGTACGATTAATGAAATAACGGTCATGGGATACGTATAAAACAGTACCTGTATAATTTTTAATTGCATTCTCTAGTATTTCTTTTGATACAATATCTAAATGGTTTGTCGGCTCATCTAGGATTAAAAAGTTAGCATCACTAAGCATTAATTTGGCTAGTGAAACTCGTCCACGTTCTCCACCACTGATATCCTTGATTAATTTAAAAACATCATCACCAGTAAATAAAAAGGCAGCTAATACATTACGTACCCTTGTGTTATCAAGATATGGGTAGGTATCTTGGATCTCATCAAAAATCGTTTTGTTCATATTAAGAACATGATGCTCCTGGTCGTAGTAACCAATATGCACTTTTGCACCTGGTTTTATTTCACCTGCATCCGCTTGTATGATTTGATTGATAATTTTTAAAATAGTAGTTTTTCCAGTACCATTATTACCAATGATTGCGATTTTCTCACCACGCTTAATTTCAAAATCCAAATCTTCAAATAATAAATGATTGCCAAAGGATTTTTTTAGTCCTTTTACGGTCAAGACATCATTTCCACTCATAATGTTTGGCTCTAATTGAATGTTCATTTCAGCATTTAGAGTCACCGGCTTATCAAGACGTTCTATTTTATTTAACATCTTTTCACGGCTTTCCGCACGCTTTATGGATTTTTCGCGGTTAAAAGATTTGAGTTTGGCAATGACTTCTTCTTGATGTTTGATTTCTTTTTGTTGATTTAGGTAATGGTGAATCATTGTTTCACGAAGCTGTTCTTTTTTCGTCGCATAGTCGGTGTAATTACCTTCAAAGACAGTTGCCTTTGTATTTTCTAATTCAACAACTTTGGTGACAACCTTGTTTAAAAAATAACGGTCATGGGCAATTACTATAACAGAGCCATTATAATTAACTAAAAAGGTTTCAAGCCAAGCAATAGATTCCATATCTAAGTGGTTTGTTGGCTCGTCTAGTAAAATTAAATCGGGATTACTAAGAAGTAATTTACCTAAGGAAACTCGTGTCTTTTGACCTCCAGATAGAGTAGAAACTTTTTTATCAAATTCGTCTTCAGTAAAACCAAGACCTTTTAAAACACCGATTACTTCACTTTTATATGCATAGCCATTCTTTAATTCAAATTCATGAGTAAGCCTAGTGTAGGTATTAAGTAAACGATCGAGTTCAACACCAGTCACAGATTTCATTTCTAATTCTAGAGAACGAATTTGTTCTTCCATACGAATAACATCTGCTTTAATACTTAAAACTTCATCATAAATTGTATTATCAGTAGCTAAATCTTGATGCTGAGCTAAATATCCAACGCTACAGCCTTTCGAAAATATAACATCTCCCTCATCAGAAGATATTTCATTCATAATTATTTTAAATAAAGTGGATTTACCAGCACCGTTAATGCCGACAATCGCGACTTTTTCACGTTCATTTACATGAAAGGACACCTTATCTAAGATAACGGTTGTTCCATAACTTTTGCTTATATTATTACATGCTAATATCATGACGGACTCCTTTAATTACTACTAAAATAGAGCATACTTGTCCTTTATTGTAGCAAAGAAAACGAAAAGCGTCAATTATCTTCCCTTGTGAGAAAGGAATCTACCATGGGATAAAAGCTTATGTAAAAAAACAAGTATTACATAGGAGATTTCCTGTAATACTATATAAATAGTGAGAAAATTGTTACCCGTATGGTAGATAAAATGATATCCGAAACTAAAAACTTCTTATTATAATGTAACTTGCGTTTGACGAGATTCATCCATTTCGTTATAATAGGTATAATGAAAATGCTTCTCATAAAGCAATTTTATAGTATAAAGTACTTGTTTTGAGTGTAATAGTATCATTATTTCAAAGTGAAAATAGTGCTGGATATTGGCGAAAAAAGCAAGAAAACAAAGGATTTAGATACATTGACATATTATTAACGATTCACTATAATTATACTATAAAGGAACCGAACGTTAATAGTATAATTAAGGAGGTTTACATGTACGATAAGGCGATATCATCAGCAGTTATTAAAAGACTGCCACGTTATTACAGGTATTTAGGGGAATTACTTGAAAATGACGTTGTTCGAATTTCATCGAAGGAATTAAGTGAGAAAATGAACGTGACCGCATCGCAAATCCGTCAGGATTTGAATAACTTCGGAGGTTTCGGACAGCAGGGGTATGGGTATAATGTGGAGTATTTATACACCGAAATTGGGAAAATCCTAGGACTTGATAAAAAATATAATGTTATCATTATAGGCGCAGGTAATCTAGGGCAAGCATTAGCAAATTACACTGATTTTGAACGTCGAGGATTTTATATTAGTGGTATCTTTGATGTAAATCCAAGACTTGTTGGAATTTCAATTCGTGGAATCGAAATTCGTTTAATGGATGAATTAGAAGAGTTTGTTAAGAATAATACAGTAAATATAGCGGCACTTACAATTCCAAAGGCAAAAGCACCACAAGTTGCCGCAGAATTAGTACGTTTAGGAATTCATGCAATATGGAATTTTGCACCTACAGATTTACATTTACCAAAGGATGTAATGGTGGAGAATGTTCACTTGGCAGAATCTTTAATGCGACTATCCTATAATTTAAAAGCAGCAGAAGAGGTAATGTCATCAAAAAACAGTGAAAGATAACGAGCTTTTGGGGGGATGTTCTTGCGAAAATTAAATAATAATAATGAGGGTAAAATTGACTTTACAGAGATATTTCGTAATAAGAAGATTCCTATTCTTACATTAGATGAGCGATGGCTTGCATTATTTCCTGAGCAAGAGATGTCAGTAGGCATGAAACAATTACGAGATAAATTGAATAATTTACTAAAGAAACAAGGAAAAACAGTGGATGAAATCAAGAATTTAAAACGTGTGAAGAAAAACCTGATGCAGGAAATTGTTGATAACATGGAAATTGATAATTCCTTACTTGGTAAAATTAAAGGTAAAAAATTAGAGAAGAATCAAAAGTTAATTTTAAATATAAAAGATGAACTTTTAGAAAGAGAAGATCAGTTAGCGGATCTTCCCTATGAAATAAGGAATGCGAATGCAGAGCTAATGAGTGCTAGTGCTTTAATTTGCTATGAGAAATTAGAACATAATAACAAGCAAGTAAAGCAGTTAGAGGAAAGCATTGCAAGTATGCGCATTCAATTAAAAGAGATGATACTTAAAAAGCAAGACTTAGAAACAGAGACGAATGCAATCTATACTTATATGCACGATGTTCTAGGCGCTAAAACGATGGAATTTTTGGATGATGAAATATTAAATGAATAAAACTAAAACCGTCGATCAAATCATAAGAAAGCCGTTGCTAAGATATTTGGCATCGGCTTTTGTAATATCTAGTAAATGAAATCGTTTGTTATTTATCTTGTTTCTATTTAAATTAAATCTCTTGAATCAATATTGTTTGAAAGGGCTGCCATTACAAGATTCATGTATCTTGTAGCAGTAAAAGGGTATAATTATGAAATACGCAGTTAATTCAGATGAAATGAAACAAATTGACTCTTATACGATTGAACAAATTGGAATTCCTTCTCTAGTTTTAATGGAGAGAGCAGCATTAAAGGTGGTTTCTCATATAGAGAGTGTAGCAAAAAAAGAAAATAGTATAGCGGTAGTATGTGGTACGGGCAACAATGGCGGTGATGGAATTGCTATTGCTCGTATTTTGTATATACAAGGCTATAAAGTTGATTTAATTATTCTTGGAAATTTGGAAAAACTCACAAAAGAATCGGAAATACAACTTTCAATTGTTAAAAAATTGGGCATATCCATTAGGTCCAAATTAGAATCCAATGAATATAATATTATTGTTGACGCAATGTTTGGAATCGGTCTACAAAGAGAAATTGAAGGAGTCTATAAAGAAACAATTGAAAAAATTAACTCTTTAAGAGCCTATATTGTGGCCGTTGATATTCCTTCTGGAGTAGATGCAAATACAGGAAAAATTAAAAATGTTGCAATTAAGGCAGATGTTACAGTTACCTTTGGTGAAAACAAGCTGGGATTACTCTTGTACCCAGGAGCTTTCCATGTTGGAAAAGTTATCGTTGAAGACATTGGTTTTCCTAGGGTAGCAGTAGAAAACGTTTCGCCTAAATATCATTATTTTGAAAAGGATGATCTAAGAAAACTACCAAAACGTTCTTCTTATTCCAATAAAGGAAGCTATGGTAAGGTATTAATTATTGCAGGTTCCACCAATATGACAGGGGCTGCTTATCTTTCGGCGAACGCTGCATATAAAATGGGCTGTGGTCTTGTAAAAGTGTTAACTTCAAGATCAGGAGTCGAAGTAATACGTACCCTTTTACCGGAAGCAATCTATGCTTGTTATGAAGATAATAATTCAGAAACTATTTTAAAAGAATCCATACAGTGGGCAGATGCTATTGTGATAGGCCCTGGCTTATCAACAGGTGAGCTGGCTGAAGGTTTGTTGCTTCAACTTTTAAAAGAACAGACAAAGCCAACTGTTTTTGATGCAGATGCACTGCAAATATTAGCTAATATTTTGAATACAAGAATGGTAGATAATACGAAAGACCGAGTGAGGGAGTTATCGTCATTATTACCTGCCAATTCAATACTGACTCCGCACTTAAAAGAGTTAGCTAATTTGCTTTCTTGTTCTGTAGACAATATTGTCAAAGGCTTTATTGACTTTCCTGAATATTGTACCTATAATAATAAATTAATCTATGTAATAAAAGATGCAAGAACGATCGTAGCACATTGTGAAAATCGATATGTTAACGTGTCAGGGAATCATGGAATGGCGACTGGTGGAAGTGGTGATGTTTTAACAGGAATCATCGCAGGTTTAATAGCTACAGGTTTAAAAAGTTATGAAGCTGCGGAACTTGGAGTGTATATTCATGGTTTGGCAGGAGATGTGGCAGCAGAAAAAAGAGGGTATCATTCCATGCTTGCAAGTGATATCTTAGAGGCATTACCGGAGGTAATTAAGGAAAATGATAGAAGAAGTATACAGCGAGAAGTACTATAGAGTTTATGCTAATATTGATTTGGATGCAATTTCAAATAATATTAAGGCTGCAAAAGAAACTTTATCAATGGGAACTAAAATTATGGCGATTATTAAAGCAGATGGCTATGGACATGGCGCAGTACCAATTGCAAGAGAGTTAAGTGGATTGGTTGATGCATATGGTGTAGCAATTGTTGAAGAGGGCATTGAGCTTAGAAATGCTGGAATTAATAAGCCAATATTAATTTTAGGTTATACTGCTGTGGAACAAATTAGTGAGGTCATTGCATATGATATCACACAAACAGTATTTCAATATGAAGTTGCAAAACTCATGGATGAAGAAGCAAAACGACAAGGTAAAATAGCGAAAGTTCATATAAAATTAGATACTGGCATGGGGCGTATAGGATATCAACCATGTAAAGAAAGTATTGAGGAAATAGTACGAATTAGTAAGCTTGAAAATATCGACATTGAAGGTATATATACCCATTTTGCTTGTGCTGACATGAAGGATAAAACCTCTGCGAATGAGCAACTTTCTAAATTTATTACCTTCACTAAAGAATTAAATCAGGCAGGAGTCAATACCCCAATAATGCATGCTTCAAATAGTGCAGGTATTATGGATATGAATTATGCAAATCTTGATATGGTTCGTTGTGGTATTACTACTTATGGTTTATATCCATCAGAAGAGGTAAATAAAAGTAATTTAGTAATTAAGCCAGCGATGGAGCTAAAAACCCATATTTCTTTTGTGAAAGAGCTAGGTCCTGGTCATGGAATTGGGTATGGTAGTACTTTTTTCACGGATAAAACAATGACGATTGCAACGGTACCAGTTGGATATGCGGATGGGTATTCAAGAGCATTATCTAACAAAGGTAGGGTATTAGTGCGTGGAAAGAGCGCACCAATTATAGGTAGAGTATGTATGGATCAGTTTATGATCGATGTATCCTCAATCCCAGGGGTAATGCAAGGAGATGTAGTAACTTTAATTGGAAAAGACGGAGAGGAAGAAATCACTGTAGAAGAAATTGGTGATTTATCATACTCCTTTAACTATGAAGTGGTGTGTAACGTTGGAAAACGAATACCAAGAGTTTACTATAAAAATGGGAAACCGTTTCTAGTACGTAAAGACAGTTAATAAGCATCTTATACTAGTTTACTTCACGTTTCTTTTTATAGCATATTAAAAAACAATATAACATGAACATTTTATGGAATACATAGGTCAAAAGTGGGAATAATAGAGCTAAAGCCGTAAAATGGAGTGTGAGTTATGTGATTATAAAAAGAGGCGATATATTTTATGCAGATTTACGACCGGTCATTGGTTCTGAACAAGGAGGCGTGCGACCAGTATTAATTATTCAAAATGATACTGGAAATAAGCATAGTCCAACGGTTATCTGCGCAGCAATTACATCAAAAATGAATAAAGCCAAACTGCCTACACATGTAGAAATAGATGCAGAAAAATATGGTATTGTCAAAGATTCTGTTATTTTATTAGAACAGGTTAGAACCATTGACAAGTCTAGATTGAAAGAGAAAGTATGTCATCTGGATCAGGATATCTTAAAGAAAATTGATAAAGCTTTACTAATCAGTTTTGCCTTAGATACATAAAGACCAGACATAAGAAGGAGAAGTTGAAACTATGGAAGTTCATCCCATACGTGGACTTATTTTCATTGTTGCATTAGTTATGCTGAATGCCTTGGTTTCAGGAGCAGAGGTAGCGATTAGCAATGTAAATGAAGGTAACGTAAGAAAAAAGGCGTTAGAAGGGGATAAACGTGCAGCGCGATTAGTCAAATTGTTAGAGACACCAAGTCTATACATAAATGTCATTGAGATTTTGATTACACTTGCAAGTTTATTGATTGGTATGACGTATTCCTTTTATCATTATCTGAGAATTAAGACATGGATTTTGGATGAGTTGTATTTTAGTAACTTGATAATAAATGAGCAATTAGTCATGGTAATCGTTACTGTGATAATTACTTATTTTATAGTTCTATTTGGCATTTTATTACCTAAAAAGTTTGCTTTAAAATATGCGAATTCTTGTGCATATTTTTTCGCAGGAGTTCTAACATTTTTTGGACGATTGTTTTTCCCTTTTATTTGGTTATTAGAGAAAAATACAAATGGTATACTTCGTTTATTTCATATTAATCCAAATGAAATAGAAGAAAATGTTACAGAAGAGGAAATTATTTCGATTGTTAATGAAGGTCACGAACAAGGAGTCTTAGAAGCTGATGAAGCGGAAATGATCTCAAATATTATAAATTTTGACGAGAAAATCGCAGAGGATATTATGACCCATCGCAAGAAAATTGTTGCGATCAATAGTGAGATGACGATTGAGGAAGCATTACCTTTTATGTTAAAAGAAAGTTTTTCTAGATTCCCAATCTATGAAACCAATATGGATAATATCGTCGGCATTCTTCATCTTAAGGATGTTATGAAATATTATTTGGATCCAAAATTAAAAAATGAGCCGCTGATAAATGTTGCGAGAGAACCATATTTTATTCCAGACACTCAGTCAATCGATGTTTTATTTCACGATATGCAATTAAAAAAGATACATATGGCAATAGCAATTGATGAATACGGACAAACCGCTGGTTTGGTTGCCATGGAGGATATCTTAGAAGAAATTGTTGGTGATATTTTAGACGAATATGACGAGGAAGAAGAACTAATAACAAAGTTAGAAGATGGTATTTACTTAATCCGAGGAGATGCAAATCTTGAGGAACTACAAGATCTTATTGATATTGATTTCCTTGAAGAGGATTTAGAAAATTATGATACCATGAATGGATTAATAATTTCAAGACTAGATCATATTCCAAGTATTGATGAAAAAGCAGTGGTTGAGTATGGTAAATATCAATTTGAAATAGTTGAAGTTAGTAAAAATGTGATTCGTCTTGTAAAAGCGATTCGAACTAATTCAGAAATGATAGAAGAAAATGATGATTTCTCTGGGATGAATAAGGAAGATATAAACGTAGATACAGAGAAATAGTCCAGATATAACTTAAAAAGTGAATAAACCATAAGAGTGGCTTTTGTACAAATTATATTTCCTTATAAGAAATGTAATTGTATGAAAGCTTCTTTTATTATGAAAGCTAATAAAACTTTCACTGGAAATAAAAAAAGTAAAAAAATTTTATTTTATTCAAACTTTTTGAAGTGTTAATCTATCTATATAGTAAAGACAACAAAGCAAGGCAAGGAAAGAGGGTGAGGTTTACATGAGCCAAAGTCCATATGATCAAGTTGTTGCATACATCTTGGAAAATCAGACGAAATTTTATCGATTAGCTTATAGTTATACAAGAAATAGGGAAGCAGCTTTGGATGTCGTGCAAAATGCTATATGTAAGGCACTTGAGAAATACCAAGATATTCGAAATTTGAACTATTTGAAAACATGGTTTTATAGAGTTTTAGTAAATGAGTGTTTAATTTTTCTTCAAAAAAATAAAAAAGAATTTATATGTGAACCAGAAGAAATGAGGGAAGAACCTTATTTTGAACCTGCATATGAACAAGGAAGTGGTATTTATGAATTAATTAACGCTCTTCCAGAGCAAAACAAAACTGTTATTATGTTACATTATTATGAAGAAATGACATTAAAAGAAATTTCTAAGATACTAGAGGTTAATTTAAGTACCGTAAAATCAAGATTGTATGCAGGGCTAAATAAATTAAAACGATCACTCGAGGAGGTGTCAATATGAAGGAAATGAAGGAAGCTAAGCAAATTTATGATTCCATCGAAATTCCTGATGAGCTAAGTGATGTTGTGAATCAATCTATTAATAATATGAATCAAAGGAGGGTGATTTCTATGAGAAAAAGAAATTATAAAAAAGTAGTAGGCGGTGTTTTAGCTGCAAGTTTTCTATGTGCTGTTGTTACATTAAATACAAATGAAACATTTGCAAAAACAATGCAGGAAATACCTGTAATTGGAACAGTAGCAAAGGTATTAACCATACGCTCCTACAAAGAAGTAGATGAAGACAAATCCATAAGTGTTAAAGTACCAGAAGTAGTGAATGATGATAATAGTTCATTTATTAGTAATGTCAATGAGAAAATACAATCTCTTGTGGATATGCATGTAAAGGAAGCAGAAGATAGAATCTTAGAGTATAAAGATGCTTTCATAAGTACAGGTGGTACAGAAGAAGAATTCGCAGCAAAGGATATCAAAGTAGATGTTAACTATGAAATAAAATCTCAAACAGATTCAATGGTTTCTTTTGTTATTACATCCAATGAGAATTGGGCGGGTGCCTATACTTATCAATATTTTTATAATCTAGATTTAAAGAACAATAAGGATATAACATTAGAAGATCTTCTTGGAGAGAACTATATTGAAATTGCGAATGAAAGCATTAAAGAACAGATGGAAGAAAGACAAAAGGCAGATCCAAATGTATCTTATTTTGATGTAGATATGGGCGGATTTACAAGTATTAATGAAGACACTAATTTCTATATTAATGAAGAAAATCATCCAGTCATTGTTTTTGAAAAATATGAAATTGCTCCAGGGGCTATGGGTATCCAAGAATTTGAGATTGCTAATAATTAAATTTAGTTATGAAGTTTTATGAAAGTCTAGATTTAAGAAGCTAGATTTAAAATGCTAGGTTTAAAAATGCGAAACTGTTATTAGAGAAATTGCAAAAAGTTTAATTTATAAAGCTAATTTGACAAAAGCTAAATTAATAAAAGTTGAATTAGGAAAAGCTAAATTATGAAAAGCTAAATCAAGAATTGCTAATTTGAAAAAGCTAAATTATAAAAAGTGAAAATGGAAAAGAAGAATAAAAAAAGCAAGCGGGGAAGCTTGCTTTTTTTATGGTAACGGGTTACCTGTAGTTAAACTACATTACGTATAATAGGGTGGGAGTAGAAAGTATTTTTAACTTTCTATAGTATATTATAAGGGGAGAATGTGTTTTTAATGTGATAAAAATATGAAGAAAATCTGAAAAATATTAAGAATGTAAAATATCTATTTATAAAAATATCTCGAAAATATAGGAGGATTTTTTTAGTTTATCATTTATAAGGATGAAAAAGAGTCGAGCAATGAGATTAAAGAAACTCGTATCTAAGAAAATTCGTTTGTAAGAAAGCTCATATGTAAGAAAACTCTTATCTGTAATATAGTATGAGCAAATATTGTTCATATGTTTTAAGAAAGCAAGAAAACAAGAAAACGCCTAAATCATATTTGTTAATACGTTTTAGGCATTTTCATTGCGTATAATAGGGTGGGAGTAGAAAGTGTTTTATCACTATCTGCTTTTATTATAAATAAGAAATGTGAAAAAAAAGTGTTCAAATTATAAAAAAAGTATTGATATTATAATTTCACCATATCTTATATGTTAAAGTAAATTAAAAAATAGATGATAAATTAAGATTTGTTGAAGAATTTTAAAGTAGATGATAAATTAAGATTTGTTGAAGAATTTTAAAGTAGATGATAAATCAAGATGTGCTTTAGAAATTAAAAGTAGACGATACATTAAGATATGTTAAAAAATTAAGAGAGGTGCTACATAAAGATATATTAATGTATTTAAAAGAGCTAATAAATTAATATAAGTTAAATTATATAAAAGTTAAATATTCATGATTTAATAAAATGGTAATTGCTGTTATAATAAAAGCATCATTTTATAATTAGGAGAAGGAATTATGCAGCAGGAAAAATTACGAAGGAACAGTACAATCAATAAAGAAAATCTTAAAAATGAACAGAATTATCTTAAGAAATATGTGTTTCATTCAGAAGATACACAAGGAGTTTTATGTAATAAGTTTATTCAATATACAAATGAATTGGGATATGGATTTGTTTCAAAGACGTCAACACCACCTAGTAGAAATCTAGCTACGGACAGGCTTAAATTTGGACCAAACGGTGTATATATCACAGAAACACAGGATACAACTTTTTATTTAAATGAGAATAACTATGATTTTGGTGGCATTGCCTTTCGAATTGACCTTGATGAGCCTGGCGCTTATGACGTAAAGGTAACATTGGCAGAAGGTAGTGATGAAGCTATAGTAGCAGTTTCTGGTATGAACGGTAAACGATTATTAGATACCAACCCATGGGACGCTGCTAGAAAAATAAAAAGAACCAATTATGCTTGCTGGAACGATAGAACATGGAGCTATCAATACGTAACAGGTAGAAATTATATAGAGGTTGAAATAGAACCAAAAATAACTGGTCAAAATGGTACGAATGAATTTACCAGTACTGTAGGCGTAGCTTCTATTGAAATTATAAAACTAGAAAAAAATGTTCGAAATGATAATGATAAATTAACGATATTTACATTGGGAGATTCTACTGTAAAATCCTATATTTATGAAGAAGCAATTATGTCTGGATGGGGACAAGTATTTGATGATTTATTTGATTTAGATAAGGTGAATGTGATTAACTACTCCATGGGGGGCAGATCAGTTTTTAATCTGTACCATGAAGGAAGATTCAATGAAATTTTAATGATTGCAAAACCAGGAGATTACCTTTTACTTCAATCTGGCCATAATGATGAATCCCGTGGGGAGGAAAAAGGACCGGAAGCACGTTTTGGGCGAGGGAACACAGTAGAAACTTATGAATTTTGGTTAAAAGAAGAATATATTAATGCCATAAGAGAAAGAGGAATTATACCGATATTTGTTACGCCAATGACAAGAATTGATAAATCGGTAGAAGAAGATACACTTAAATTAAGTGGATTTAAGTATTCCAAATGTCCGGGCATTGATTTTCCAGGACTTTTAAAACGAATTGGTGAAGAAAATGATATTGAAGTAATTGATCTATATGAAGAGGGGATTAAATACTTATATGAAATAGGTGGAATTGCTGCAAAATCTATATTTTTATCGGTAGAGCCGGGAGAAACTCCAGGGAAAACAAACTCAGGTAGTTATGCAAATGGTAATCCAAGTGGTTCCTGGGATGGAACACATTTTAAAGAAGCCTTATCAAAACAGTGGGCTAGAATCGTTGCTACAGGTTTGTATGAGAAAAAAGTTCTGGCATCAGAATATTTAAAAGAAGATGTAAAACAAGCAATTCGTACAAATGATTGGTCTATGGTTTATAAGGAAATTGCGAAAGATGTAATTTCAGGAAGAGAAGCGTATTATCGTGAGCAGATAGAATGTGTATGTAAGCATGGAATTATGTTCCAAGATGAAGATAGATATTTTCATCCGTTTGCACCAGTTACAATCAAAGATTTTATCTATGGTATGAAAACAATTTGGAATGTTTCAGAGGAGTTAATTCCAACAAATGCAGTTTGGAGTTCTTATGATGAAAATGCCTCCTTAACTAGAGAGGTAATGGCTGCAATTGTTCTTGATTTCTATGAAATTACCTTTGGTAAAAATGAGAATGGCAATTATAATAAACCAAAGTATATGACAGATTACAATGGAGTTAATTTATCTCCAGATGATCCAAACTATGATTCTAATTTAGTTGGTGAATCCGCGCAGTACTATCCTTTAGCGGGATTTGATACAATTAAGGATAAAGATGAGATTTCAGAAGAATTTTATGAGAAATTTCGAACTGTCTATGAACTTGGCTTGATGCGTTCGGAAGAAGGAATTGAACGTGGAGTTATGAAAAATGGTACAAAACTTTGTCCGAAGCAAATTGTAACTAGAGAAAAGGCTGCGAAAGAATTATATTTCCTTCGAGTTTTAAGTAAAGATATATATGAAGAAACTGATAAGTAATTAAAAAGTAATAAAAATAGAAAAGAATTAGAAACGCAAAAAAAACGTAGCGGACATTTTCAATCAATGAAGATGGACGTTACGTTCTTTTATATATATTATTAATTGGGGGAGGAGGAGAGAGTGAAACTTAAATTCACTTTCATGCTCTTATTATAACCAATAAATATGTTCAAAATATGACTTAATAAAAAACGTTTTGTGAACATTTTATGTAATGGTTTGTTCATATTTAGGTCAAACTAAGATAAGCTTGCTATTTATTTTCAATCTACATATAATATATCTGCAACCAAATTTGTGAATGAAAGGCAAATACGCTATGAATTATAAATTATTAGTTGATACTGCAATGTTAGCTGGAGAAATTATGTTATCAGGTGGTGCAGAAACCTTCCGTGTGGAAGACACTATGACAAGGATTTTAAAAACTTCTTGTTTACAGCGTTGTGAAGTATTTGTAGTATCCACAGGGATTGTTCTAACATTAGATGATTCCACGATTGATGCTATTAGTATGGTGCGCCGTGTGGAAGAGAGAAGTACTAATTTAGGAAATATAGCAATGGTGAATGACATATCAAGGAAGTTATGCCAAGGTGTGTTAAGTGTAGAAGAAGCCTATGATTCTTTATGTTTATTAAAACATCAGAAAAGATATCCAAACTGGCTTATTTACATCTGTCTGATTGTAACAACCGCATCCTCAGCAATAATCCTTGGTTCAACTGCCTTAGAGAGTATGTTTGCAGCAATCAATGGCGTATTAATTGTCTTAAGTGAAATGTTATATAAAAAAGTTCGAATCAATCGATTTGTTTCAAATATGTTTGTTTCTGCTTTTATCGCATTAACCACTGGTTTATTTCATAATATACCAGGTGTAAATGTTTCAGTAGAACCTATTATAGCTGGTTCTATTATGCCGCTGTTACCTGGAGTTGCGATCACAAACGCAATTAGAGATACCTTACAAGGAGATTATATGTCTGGTGCGGCTAGAGTTATTGAAGCATTTGTAATAGCTGCTTCACTTGCAGTTGGTATTGGTGTTGGCTTATCCTTTAGTCGAGTATTGATAGGGCTTATTTCATAAAAATTAATTTTTTATGATTAATGGAGATTTGTGATTATTTGATAATATTTAAAAGGATTGTGAAATCTTAGGTTGATTATATAATAAATTCGATATTGATGGGGATAGATAAAGCGATACAAATAAATTAATATAAATAAATTGATATAAATAAATTGATATAAATCTGAACAAATAAATCGAGTTAAATAAATCTGTACAAGTAAACTTTAAAAATACATTGTTCATAAATAAATACATTATAAATGTTGAAAACATTTATAAAAAAGGATGGTCTATAGGATGATTATTCAAATAATAGGAGCTTTCGTTGCGGTAGTAGCGTTATCTGTTATATTTAGTATTCCAAAAAAGTTCTTAGTATACTCAGGAATTGTTGGAGCAGTAGGATGGTTTATCTATCTTGTTTTCTTACGATTAAATTTCGCTGAAACGACAAGTGTGTTCATAGCAACACTTGTTGTTGCATTGATTTCTCATAGCTTTGCACGCATATTTAAAGCACCAGTAACCGTATTTTTAATTTCTGGTATTTTGCCAATGGTACCTGGTGTAGGTATGTATCGTATTGTATATTCTATGCTATCAGAAGATAGTTCAATGACTGCATACTATTTTAATCACACGTTACAGATTGCAGGATTGATAGCAATTGCTATTTTTATTATGGATACATTTTTTCGTATGGTTAAGAAAAGATAAAAAAGTATTAGCAAAATACTGATGAAGATCAATTTTAATTATAACAAACCTGATAAAAATCATGAAATATAGTATAAACAAGGCAGGAAACTGGTTACCAGTTATCCTGCCTTGAAGATAAGTGATGTTATATGGAGTTCTTTATAAACAGTGAAGTCATAGAAAGGTAGGAGAATATAGCATGGAAAAACGTCAACAAATAATAGAATACATAGATCAGTCAGTATCAAAATGGGTAACCATGAGTCATGACATTCATGCTAATCCAGAACTAGGAAATGAAGAGGTTTATGCCTCGAGCCTCTTAGCGGAAGCATTACAAGAGGCAGGGTTTTATCTAGAAAAAGATATTGCAGGTCATAAAACTGGATTTATTGCAACAAAGCAGTCGAGCAAAAAGGGAGCAACCATTGGTTATTTGGCAGAATATGATGCCCTAGAAGGACTTGGCCATGCCTGTGGTCACAATATGATAGGGGTTAGTAGTGTTGCAGCAGCTATTGCGTTAAGCAAGTGTATAGAAGAAGTAGGCGGAACAATTAAGGTATTTGGAACGCCAGCAGAAGAAGGTGGGGTAAATGGTAGTGCTAAGGCTAGTTATGCGAAATGTGGCATTTTTGAAGGTACGGATGTAGCTATGATGATACATCCTTCTTCATATACACAAAGAACAAGTACCGCAATTGCAGTAGCACCCATTGATTTTGAATTCTTTGGAAAGCCATCCCATGCTTCTGCAATGCCAGAAGAAGGGATAAATGCATTAGATGCTATGATTTTATTTTATAATGGGATTAATGCCTTAAGACAGCAGGTGACTTCCGACGTGCGTATTCATGGTGTAATCTTAGATGGTGGAAAGGCCGCTAATATTATCCCAGATTATACAAGGGCACGTTTTTATTTACGAGCAGCGACAGTTAAAAAGTTGGAGGTGCTAAGACAAAAGGTGTATCATATAGCAGACGGTGCAGCAAGTATGACGGGATGTAGGGCAAAATATGGACCAATCCAGAATATAATTGAAGACCTTGTTCCAAATAAGACATTAGATGAGGTGTTTGCAGCACAAATGGAGAGTTTGGGTGAACATGTGGAGGACGAGATTTTACGAGAAGTTGGTTCAACAGATACGGGAAATGTAAGTCATGTAATTCCTACAATTCAGCCAACCATCGCAATCTCTGACTGCCCAATTGCACCACATACGGATGATTTTAGGGAAGCTGCCATATCAAATAAAGCAGATAAAGGAGTTATATTATCTGCAAAAGCACTTGCATTAACCGGACTAGAAATACTAGGAAATGAAGAATTATTAAAGGCGATAAAAAAGGAATTTGAAACGCTTAAGAATGAATAAGGCATAGGATTTCTCACAAAATAGAATTAAGAGAAAGAAAAGATATAAATAAATTATCAGGAGAGTTACATGAAGATAACGGTTGTTTGTGTCGGTAAAATAAAAGAAAAGTATTTTACTATGGGAATAGAGGAGTATTCAAAAAGATTAAGTAGATATTGTAAACTTGATATTATTCAAGTACCAGATGAAAAAACTCCGGATAATGCAAGTGAAGCGGAAGAGTTAATGATTAAGAAAAAAGAAGGGGAGAGAATCCTTAAAAATGTAAAGGATAACGCGTATGTGATTGCTCTTGCGATTGAAGGGAAAATGTTAACATCAGAAGAGTTAGCAGATAAGATAGATAAGTTAGGGGTTGGAGGAGATAGTCATATTGTATTTGTCATTGGTGGTTCATTAGGGCTTGATGATGAAGTACTAAAAAGGGCAGATTTTAAATTGAGTTTTTCAAAGATGACGTTTCCACATCAAATGATGCGAATGGTGTTACTTGAGCAGGTTTATCGAGGGTATCGGATTATTAATGGGGAACCGTATCATAAATAAGTGGAGTTTTACTGAAACAGGAGATTATAACAAGATATTGTAATAGTAGTACTTATACAGGTTTAATTCATAGAGATTGCATGATATAAAAGAGTAGGAATCTTTGATATGCTCCCTGTCAAGTAGACAGGCCAAATATCTAAAGTAATGCTCATAAATCAGTCATACGATTTTCGTATGGCTGATTTTTTATGCGCACCACTTTGATTTATATTTCTCAATTCTTTTATTCTTTGCAATCGGATATGTTGTTGGAGTTGCGGAAGCTAACGCTTCAGCCCTTACCTCAGCAGGTGTTTTACAATCATATCTGCTTTGAGGTCGCTCATCTCGATAGAATCGGATATAATCTTTGATTGCATGACGTAATGATAACTCATCTGTTATCTCGTACATTTGATACATTTCTGATTTAATGATTCCCCAAAAACCTTCCGTTGGTCCATTATCAATACAATGGCCAACTCTGGACATTGATTGAATCATTTCGCTATCTTGAAGTTTTCTCTGGAACACCTTATTTGTATACTGAAAGCCTCGGTCGCTATGAAAAATAGGCTTTGCAGTTGAATTAGCATCAATTGCTTTATCAAAGGTTTTGAATACCAGTTGATTGTTGTTTCTGCCGCTTATAACAAATGCAACAGGATAACGATCATAGAGATCTATGATCGCACTAAGATATAGTTTCTTATTGGTTTCAGGAATCTTAAACTCCGTTACATCAGTAGCCCACTTTTGATTAGGCTCTGTTGCATAAAAGTCTCTTGCTAACTTATTTTCTGCTGTTTCTTCTGGCTTGGAAGAATTGTATTTTTTCTTCTTTTTACGAATAACAGAATGGATTCCAAGTTTTTTCATAATACGATGAATTTGTTTCCTTGAATAATGAGTATGATTGAAATGATTGATCCAATCCGTCATTCTTCGGTACCCTAAGATATGAGAAAATCTTTCATCATACTCTTTGATTAATTCTGCGATTTCGATATTAGTTTTTTCTTGTTCTGGTACAATTCTATGTTTCCATTTGTAGAACGCAGCTCTGGCGATTCCAAGCTGTGCACACATCCAGTTGACACTCCAACCCTTGTTCGTATGGAAGTATTCAATAACAAGATACTTTGATTCATGGCGTTGCTTTCCGAGTCTCACATCCCTTCGAATTCTTTCACTTTTTTTAACAGTTCTACCACCATATCTTTTTCTTCAAGCTGACGCTTTAGCCGAAGATTCTCTCTTCGTAATCGTTCTAATTCATCAACTTCATCATCTGTCTTATGTCGACCACGTTTGTCAGTAAGACCTTCTTCACCTGTGGCATCATATTTTTTCACCCAGGAATACACCTGACTGTAAGAAACATCGTAAAGTGCTGCTGTGTCCTTATAATCACGATTGTGTTCAATGCAGTATGTAACGATTTCTTTGCGTTCCTGAATAGTTGTTTTTCGCCTTGCCTCTGCCATATAGACCTCCCGTTTCGGATCGTAATCCTTAAGTTCTCTATTGGCATTATACTTCATAATCCACTGTTTTAGTGTCGAATCAGACAAAATATTATATTTAGCTGCAAGTTCTTCTAAAGATCCTTCTCCACGCAGATATCGTTCGACCATTTCAGTTTTAAACTCTTTTGTATAAGCTTTATTCCCTATTGGATTTTGAAACACCTCAATACCTGAATAGTTATAAAAATGTAACCATTTATGAACAGAACAATTCCTTTTCTTTTCGTTAAAAGGAATATCATATTTTGCACAAATTTCTCGCATTGATAAATTTCCAGATAAATAATCTTCACAAGCACTCGCTTTAGTTTCAGGGGAGTATTTAGCTTTTCTGGACATGAAAAATCCTCCTTAAGTAGATTTTGGTTATTTACCTTGTCTACTTAAGGAGGATCATATCACTTTCGGAAAAAGGGGTTCCTACTTCTTTTTGTTATGTGAATGGTTACATTTTATTAGGAGACTATGGAAATACTTTTATACCACCATAAACTTGACTGTTTCGTATAGATATATATTAGCACCTTATGTTAAGGAGAAGATGTACAGTATTTTGGAGTGATGGATAGATTAAAAAAGTGTAAACGGCAGTAAGGTAATTTATTGACATGTGGAAGTTTAAATGATATCCTTAATAATAAGTAAAAAATTACCAAATAAGAAAAGACGTATGAAAATATTTCACGAATGTATTTATAGTAATTATATTGTTTTAAGAGCTAATTGATTATTTAATGGTAATAACTAAAACTTAGAATTCATCAAAAACTAGGAGTTATAAATCGATGTTTAATAAATAGTGATAGGAATGCTGATAATACATAGAAAGCATTCCTGTAATTCATAAATAGCGTCAATTGATAATAAGAAAACCTCACGGTATAATTAAGATATCATCTTGGCGGATGTAAATTATCTTAATCACCGGAGGCTATAAATGAATTATACACAAAATAAGAAGATAGAACAAGTAACAGAATCAACTTTAGTAATCGGAACTGACATTGGAAGTGAGTTTAATTATGTTAGAGCATTCGATTGGAGAGGAATTGAATTAACTAAAAAGGTCTTTTCTTTTAGCAATACAAAACAAGGCTATATAAACTTTCTAGACTGGGTGCACCAGGTTTTAAGTAGAACAAATAAAAAAGAGATTATTGTTGGCTGTGAGCCAACAGGGCATTACTGGTTTACCTTTGCAAAGTATGTTAAGGAACAGGGGATGAAGCTGGTATTTGTGAATCCATTTCATGTACATCAAAGTAAGGAAATGGATGATAATAGCCCGAAAAAGACAGATATGAAAGATCCTAAAACAATTGCTAAGTTGGTTGTAGAGGGACGCTATAGTCTGCCATATGTTCCTGAAGGAGTATATGCGGATTTAAGAACTGCGGTTTCAAGTCGTGATCGTATTCTAAAGGAGATAAATGCAGCAACGAATAGAATTAAGAGATGGCTTAAAATATATTTTCCTGAATACTTAGAAGTATATAAAGTATTCGATTCAATTAGTGGTATCCTGGTGCTTGAAAGAGCGCCAATGCCAAGAGATGTGATATCATTAGGTACAGAAGGCATCAATAAAATCTGGCGTGAAGCAAAGGTGCGTAGAGTAGGTATGAAGAGGGCACAGACCCTGGTTGTAGCTGCGCATAATAGTGTCGGAATTAATGGTGGAAGCTGTGCAAAGTTGGAATTACAACTCTTGCTAGAGGATTATCAATCGAAAAAGAATCAATTAGAAAAGATTACACAAGTAATCGAAGAAGAAACCCTTCAGATTGATTATGTAGAACAACTATTATCAATTAAAGGTGTAGGCCTTATTACTGTAGCTGGATTTCTAGCAGAGGTAGGTGATATTCGACGTTTTAATTCACCGAAACAGGTACAGAAACTAGCAGGACTAGAGTTAAAAGAAAACAGCTCAGGAAAGCATAAAGGTCAAACCACGATCAGTAAGCGTGGACGAAAAAAACTGCGAAGGCTATTATTCCAAGTGGTTTTGCCAATGATACGGAGCAATAGAGAATTTAGAGAAATCTATGATTATTATACAACTCGTATAAAAAATCCGTTAAAAGGAAGGCAGGCAATGGTTGCTGTTAGTTGTAAGTTAATCAGAGTCTTTTACGCAGTCTTAACAAAAGGCATACATTATGATGCAGAAAAACTAAGAAACGACATCATCAGACCACAAGAATTAAAAGTGGCCTAATAGAAAAAGTACTGTAAACAGAAGACGTCCGCCAAGATATTGGTGCTGAGTTACAGGAATGAAATCAACATGACAAAACAGAACCGGTTAGCCGCGTTAGAATTACTCCAGAGGGCAGGACCCTGTCAGAAAGCAGCAAGCGGCACCCAACTATAGATAGGCAGAACGAAGGAATTTAGGACTTTGCTAGATGCAGATGATCCTGTTAGACATGAGAGGTTGGTTGCTATAGGAAGGATTGGGAAACAGGAAGGTCTTTATAGAAAATGAATGACGTTTATTTTTGTGTACCCTTTTTTCTGAAAAAGATGTACGTTTGGGTTTGAAACGATACACTTTTTATCTATGGATCTGTTTTTAGTAGTAACACGTTAACTTAGATGAAGACTCATAAATGGCTTAAAATAAGCATTCTTTGTGAAACTTCACTAAAAATATATAGAGAGGTGTTGAAGGTGTGAATATTATAATTGTATTATTACAGGTATTATTATTTTTTATAATTCTGTGGATCAGTATGTTTTTGGCAGCATTTGCTCACGAATTAGGTCATGTTCTTATGTTCCAATTATTCTATGGTAGTAAAAACTGGTATATTACACTTGGTAGGGGAAAAACCATTTTCAAGTTTAGAAAGATTACTATAAAAGCACTTATGATAATGGGATATTTCAACTACAAAACTGAACATAAAGGTTCCAGGTTTGGGTACACCATGATGTATCTAGGAGGACCGTTGGCAAATATAGTATTTATATTGGTTCTTATTTTTTTAGCGCTAATTATGGAGAATTATCAGATGTTAGCTGAACTACCTATTTTTATTTCATTCACGCGAAGTTTGTTCGCTATAAATGTATATATGACTGTATTAAGTTTGATACCTATGAAACATAACATCTGGCCTTATAAGCACTATATCAGTGATGGTTATCATATTTTTTCTAATCTAATTAGAAATACTGATTAAAGGTGAGACATATCCATGAAACTATATTAATTCCTCAAAGCTTTTAAGAAATTCTAAAAAAATATGAACAACCATGACAGACGGATGAACCGTATCATAAATAAATGGAGTTTTACTGATGGTTTTTAATCCTCCTCTGATTGTAAAATGTATATTGCTACCAAAAAGCACTGAACTCAAGTACAGAGAATCAGTGCTTTTTTAACTATCACAAAACATTTGTAAATTTAAGAATATATTTTGTAACCTTTCTTTATTCTCATTTGTATTATTAGTGAAAGGCTTTTCAAAGACATTAAGGAGTAAACTCATGAGAGAACCAGTAGAGATGCTGATTGAAAAGTATAAGGATAATATTTATGCAATCGCTTTTAATGTTTGCAAAAATGCTCAAGATGCAGAAGATGTTGTTCAAGATACATTCATTCAGTACATATCACGAAAAAAAAATTTTGAAACAGAGCAACACATACGTGCATGGCTTATAAGAGTAGCAATTAATAAGGCAAAGAATAAAAACACTACCTTTTTCAGACGGAATACACTGCCTTTGGAAGATTACATGGAAACGTTAACTTTCGAATCATCGGAATCCTCTGAATTATTTGAGACGGTGATGAAACTTCCGGAAAAGTATCGTGTTATCATTCATCTGTTTTATTATGAAGATTATTCTGTAAATGAAATAGCAGATATACTAAAGATATCTGTTAGTAATGTAAAAGTCAGGTTATCACGTGGAAGAGCGTTACTTAGGGAAACATTAAAGGAGGTATGGGAAGATGACAAATAGAGAAAAATACAAGCAGGCATTTTCTGCAATTCATATCTCTGACGAATTTTCTTTGGAGGTAAGAAAAATGACAAATAAAAGTATGAAGAAAAAATTCAATTATATGGTTGCAGCTATTGCTGCCTGTGTGCTTTTAGTGGGTGGTTCGACGGTTGCATATGCTAACGATTTAGGGGGAATTCAACGCACAATTCAACTTTGGATTCACGGTGACCAAACAGAAGTAACCATTGATTTTAATGCGGATGGAAGTTATGAAATGGAATATTTCGACAGTGAAGGAGATGCGATTCAACAAGGTGGAGGCGGAGTTGCTATTAATGATGACGGAAGTGAAAGACCTTTAACTGAAGAGGAGCTACTAGATCACCTTGACGATCCTGATGTGAGATACGAAGATGACGGCTCTGTTTGGATTTACTACTTTGATCAGAAAATTGAAATTACAGACAAATTTGATGACAATGTATGCTATGTGCAGGTTTCAAATGGAAAAGAAACCTTGTATATGACGATTAAGTATCAAAATGGCTGGGCTACAAGTCCTAATAAATACTTAAGTCCTTCTTCGTTTAACTAATGGTTCTGTTGAGTCAAAATGCTTTCCTTTAGAGGAAGCTAATGATTTAGAGTGGTACCACGGTAGTTTTATCCTATCGTCTCAAAAAAGAGACGATAGGATTTTTTTATAGTGTGCCCAGCATGGGCGCAATCTAATGGGTTAAAGTCCCTAACACAGCCTAGTAGTGGCAAGTGTATAGCCTAAGACAAGGGTGTCGTTCGTGAGGGCGAATCTGAAGGAAGTCCGTGGGCAAATCTCTGGTCTGACGAACAGAAATCACATACAAGGCATTAATTAAGGATAAGATTGCTATACAAATCGAAGTCCAATAACTACTCGAAATTAATTAATGTAAATGTGGCAGATAGATGGAGAGGAAGATTGCGTTCTTACCTGGGGAGGTCTTAGTGATACGTCATGGAAGTGAACTCTGAAATGACAACCCATGCAGTGATGTATGGCTGAACACTAAGAAGTCAGCAGAGGTCATAGTACCGGAGGTAGTCGACGACCTTTGGGAAGGACTGAACAATAGGAGGTTTTGAAAGTTTGAAAGAAACAAAGAAATGTGATGACAGCAGACAACTGAATACAGAATCAGGTCATTTGCAAAAGGATAGAGTGGAACTCGAAAGCTATGCAAAGGCGCCGAGCATTTCTATGACGTCGGATAACAGACAGAACGCCCGAAGAGAATATCACTATGGATTGCTAGAGAAAATCATTAGTAATGGAAATCTAAATGAAGCCTTTAAACGTGTAAAGAAGAATAAAGGAAGTCATGGAATCGACAAGATGGGAGTAGATGAACTTCTACCATATCTAAGAAGTCATGGCGAAGAGCTTAAGCAATCCATAGCAGATGGAAGTTATAAACCGAATCCCGTAAGAAGGGTAGAGATACCAAAGGATAACGGGAAAACAAGACCATTAGGGATACCAACTGTAGTAGACCGGGTGATACAACAGGCAGTATCACAAGTACTAACGCCAATCTTTGAGAAGAAATTTTCAGAGAATAGTTATGGATTTAGACCAAATCGAAACGCGCATCAAGCAATTCTAAAATGTAAAGAATACATGGATGAAGGCTATAAATGGGCGGTAGATATAGATTTAGAAAAGTACTTTGATACTGTCAACCACGATAGGTTAATTGGGCTGATTTATAAAGAAGTCAAGGATATACGAGTAATCGGACTGATAAGGAAGTATCTAAATGCAGGAGTGATGGAAAAGGGATTAGTAAGTGCTACTGTAGAAGGGGTGCCTCAAGGTGGGAACTTATCTCCACTATTAAGTAATATCATGTTGCATGAACTAGATATGGAATTAGAACGAAGAGGACTTAAGTTCTGCCGTTATGCAGATGATTGCAATGTATACGTGAAATCAAAGAAATCAGCAGAGCGAGTTATGAAAAGTATCACGGAGTTTATAGAAAAGGACTTGAAGCTTAAAGTTAACAAAGAGAAAAGTAAGGTAGACCGACCATGGAAACTAAAATATTTAGGATATACCTTTTACAATAAGAAAGGTGAAATGGGAATAAGAGTACATCAAGTTTCTGTTAAGAAGTTAAAAGGAAAACTTAAGAGTATCACTGGAAGAAGTAATGCAATGAGTATGGAACTCAGAGCTATTAAACTAAAACAATTAATTGTTGGCTGGATAAGTTACTTCAAACTAGCAGATATGAAAGGTACCTTACGAGAACTTGATGAGTGGCTAAGAAGACGTTTACGTCTTTGTTACTGGAAACAGTGGAAAAAGATTAAAACGAAACATGATAACTTAGTTAAACTAGGGGTAGAGAATTGGAAAGCATGGGAACATGCGAATACAAGGAAAGGCTACTGGAGAATCTCCAATAGCCCAATCTTAAATTCAACTCTTACCAATAAATATCTTAGAGAACAAGGTTTTATAACACTTAGTGAAAGATATTCGCAAATAAGGTAATCTTATTGAACCGCCGTATACCGAACGGTACGTACGGTGGTGTGAGAGGACGGAAATTCAATTAATGAATTTCCTCCTACTCGATTCATATGAATTTGCTTTGTATTTCCTATGATATAAAAGTATCTTTACATACAATGGTAAATCTAAATGAAGCTGATTTTTTATTAGTTTTTAGAGATTTTTATAAAATCATACTATATTATAGATTGCAACAGTTTTCTAAATAAATTATTGGTTTTCTATTGATATGATTATGTAGTAATCATATAATAAACAATTGGGCCTAAAAGTGCAGGAAGATAATTTGCTACCTTCAACTTTATCACACCTAGTAGATCAAGGGACATGCCAAAAATAAGCAAAGATCCAATTGCAGAAATCTCATTAATGACATCAGATGTTAGTATTGGTTGCAGGATACCTGCTAAAAGGAAAATTACTGTTTCATATAGAAAAACAAAGGGACCGCTCAACATAACACTTCTACCATAAATAGCTCCATATATTAATGTACTACATATATCTAAAATAATTTTAATGGAAAGTATGGTCGAATCATTTTTAAGCCCAATATTCAAAGGACCTACAATTGCCATAGAACCTACACACTGCATCATAAATACAGTGATAAATCCTTTAACAAAGTTCTCGTCTGCTGTCTTAAACAGAGATTTTATAAACAATCCTAGTTGATTAAATTTACCATCTAGATCCATTTTTACTCCGATCATAGCCCCTAGTACACAACTGATAATCATTAATATATTGTTTTTTGTAGTAATAGCTCCCTGTATACCAACAGCAGCAATACAAAGGTTAGCAATGATAAGTACTGCCTGTAGCTGAGCTTTTGAAATAATTTTTTTTGCATAGCTACTTACAAACCCGGCAATTTCAATTCCAATCATATTCCATAAGATATATAACACACTAACTCCCTCTTAGTTCTCAATATTACTTTAAGAAATTCAACACTGTTTGTACTTCTGTTTTTACGCCGTTAATCATAGATTCTTCCATAATCATAAATTTAGGATGATGATTTGCAAAGCCACATCCTTCTGCAGCAGTACCTCCTCCTAGCAGTACAAAACAAATTGGTGCTATTTGACGATAGTTTGCAAAGTCTTCACTTGCACTTGTTAATGGTGCCTCTTTTACCATGGATTCTCCCAATACTTCTCTTGCACTGTTCATTACTAATTCAGATACTATTTTGTCATTGATAACAGCTGGGTATGCAAGTTGATAATCTAAATCATAGGTAGCACCATATGTCTTACATGTATTATCTATAATTTCTTTCACTCTTAATTCAACTTTTTTTCTAGTTTCATCGCTAATTGTGCGTATTGATGCACTCATGTATGCCTTATCGGGAATAATATTTGGAGCATCTCCTGCCTTAAATTCGCCAACAGTTATTACAGCTAGTTCTCCTGGTGTAGTATACCTAGAAATTACAGTCTGTAATTGGTTTATAATTTGGGTTCCAACAATAATAGGATCAATTCCATTCTGAGGCATAGAACCATGACTTCCTTTTCCTTGAATGTTTAAGAAGAATCCATCAGCAGCTGTTGTTGCAGCTCCTACTGAATGTACATGTATGCTACCACACTCAAGGTTTGGAATAATATGTAATCCTACTACTGCATCTATATCATTAATCATACCGCTATCTATAATTCCTTGTGATCCACCTGGATTAAGTTCTTCTGCATGTTGGAATATGAACTTAACAGTTCCATGTAATGAATCTTTTAACTCTGAAAGCACTTTTGCTGTAGCCAATAGCATAGCAGTATGTGTATCATGTCCACAGGTATGAGCTACTCCTTTTACGGTTGATTTGAAAGGAAGATCTCCTTCTTCTTGCATAGGTAAAGCATCCATATCTGCACGAAGAAGTATAGTTTTTCCTTCCTTAGCACCACGTAAAATACCAAGAACACTAGTTTCTGTTGGTTTTACAATTTCAATGTTTCCAAAACTTCTTAGCTTTTCCTCAACAAAAGCTGCTGTGTTATATTCCTTAAATGATAATTCTGGATTTTGATGAATATGACGTCTCCAAGAAATCATATCCTCTACTGGAATTTTATTGAACCATTCTTTCATAATAATCTCCATTCTTGCGCACGATATTTGCATATAACAAGTTTGTGGTGCGCAAACACAAACTTGTGTGTGAAAATTGATTTCAAATTTTCACATGATACATCCTATACAAGTATGACAGTATCTAAAATTCTGCCATACGCCATTTGAAATTTTCTAATAAATAATTTTTTACGCAATCTCTTTAGGCTTCTTTACTAATAAAGTTGCTGCTCCTGAAATCACCATACATACAGCAAGTACGATGAAAGAGAAGAAATAGCTGTTAGATTGTGCAAATGTGCTGACTAATTGTGGTGAAATAATTCCACCGATAAAAGCTCCTATATTTAATACAGCAAAAGCTGAACCTATTATCTTTCTTGGCACAAGTTGATATGGTATAGATAATAGTGCTGAGAAAGCTAGCATCATAGTAAAATCAGAAATATATAATGCTGCAATTGCTACTTGGTAAATAGGTGCTGCTATAAATACAACGATACATATTGCAGTAATTATAGATAACCAGAAGATAAACTTTTGTTCTTTTCCTTTAAAATACTTAGTAATTACAGATCCACTTATAGCTGTTGCAATAGTCATGATGATATAGAATCCAACCATAATACTACTTAGCATTGATGGATTTTGAATATCAAAGTTTACATGGAATACATTTGGTAGCCAGAACATCATTGCTACACCAACTAAATTACTAAATAATACAGCGATTGCTAATAATAATGTATTTTTATTTTTCCATGCATCGAAGAAGCCTACTTTTTCTATCGGCTGTGACTTTTGCTTAACCTCTGTAGTTTCTGCCTTCTTGTCTTTTAAGAAAAGAGCAACAAGAACAAGAGCTAATAAATAACCTGCTGCTAACATGTAGTAAGCATAATGCCAATTTACATTGATAATACTTTGACCAATGGTACTAGCAAGAATACCACCAATACCAGCAGTTGCAATTACAATAGACTGTACCTTAGCACATTGATCTGCTTGAAAGTTGTCGCTGATAATCTTAGGTGCACCATTTGTATATCCTGCTTGTCCGAAACCAACTAAGAAACGCAAAAACAAAATTGCAAATAGTCCACTAACATTTCCAAATAAGAAAGAGAATATCATTAATATACTTAATGAAACTACAACAAATTTTTTATATCCAAAACGGTCAACTAACCATCCACCAGGAATAGTAACTAAAATAAAACTTACGTAGAATACAGAAGATAAATTTCCCATCTCTGCTTTTGTGAAACCATATGTGCTGATTAACTTATCTGCAGTAAATCCAATCATACTTTTATCGAGATTTGCAAAAATACCGATTAAGCATATAATCCCAAACACGATCCATTCTTTTTTTGAAAATTTCATAAAATCCTCCTAATAAATATTGAAAATTTCAATTTCACATCACATTTTCTTTTCCTAGGATAAAAGATATTAATTTCTCATGAGTTTACGAATGGGATTAATAAGATCTCATTCACTTTCTTTTGTACCTTAAATAGAAAATTAGTAGTTGAGCTCAAATTTATATAATCTACAAATTTTCATTATTTCTAGTGGTAGGAGTCTGATGAATAATCACTTTACAAATTAATTATAGATGCTATGAATCATAGATCCGCACTGAATTTAATAATGACATAAAAAGATAAAATATAACTAAAACATATATCTAAAACATATATCTAAAACATATATCCTTCCATAGTGAATATATAATTCCTGAATTTTTTACCTCTCTATATATTTTTAGTGAAGTTTCACAAAGAATGCTTATTTTAAGCCATTTATGAGTCTTCATCTAAGTTAACGTGTTACTACTAAAAACAGATCCATAGATAAAAAGTGTATCGTTTCAAACCCAAACGTACATCTTTTTCAGAAAAAAGGGTACACAAAAATAAACGTCATTCATTTTCTATAAAGACCTTCCTGTTTCCCAATCCTTCCTATAGCAACCAACCTCTCATGTCTAACAGGATCATCTGCATCTAGCAAAGTCCTAAATTCCTTCGTTCTGCCTATCTATAGTTGGGTGCCGCTTGCTGCTTTCTGACAGGGTCCTGCCCTCTGGAGTAATTCTAACGCGGCTAACCGGTTCTGTTTTGTCATGTTGATTTCATTCCTGTAACTCAGCACCAATATCTTGGCGGACGTCTTCTGTTTACAGTACTTTTTCTATTAGGCCACTTTTAATTCTTGTGGTCTGATGATGTCGTTTCTTAGTTTTTCTGCATCATAATGTATGCCTTTTGTTAAGACTGCGTAAAAGACTCTGATTAACTTACAACTAACAGCAACCATTGCCTGCCTTCCTTTTAACGGATTTTTTATACGAGTTGTATAATAATCATAGATTTCTCTAAATTCTCTATTGCTCCGTATCATTGGCAAAACCACTTGGAATAATAGCCTTCGCAGTTTTTTTCGTCCACGCTTACTGATCGTGGTTTGACCTTTATGCTTTCCTGAGCTGTTTTCTTTTAACTCTAGTCCTGCTAGTTTCTGTACCTGTTTCGGTGAATTAAAACGTCGAATATCACCTACCTCTGCTAGAAATCCAGCTACAGTAATAAGGCCTACACCTTTAATTGATAATAGTTGTTCTACATAATCAATCTGAAGGGTTTCTTCTTCGATTACTTGTGTAATCTTTTCTAATTGATTCTTTTTCGATTGATAATCCTCTAGCAAGAGTTGTAATTCCAACTTTGCACAGCTTCCACCATTAATTCCGACACTATTATGCGCAGCTACAACCAGGGTCTGTGCCCTCTTCATACCTACTCTACGCACCTTTGCTTCACGCCAGATTTTATTGATGCCTTCTGTACCTAATGATATCACATCTCTTGGCATTGGCGCTCTTTCAAGCACCAGGATACCACTAATTGAATCGAATACTTTATATACTTCTAAGTATTCAGGAAAATATATTTTAAGCCATCTCTTAATTCTATTCGTTGCTGCATTTAGCTCCTTTAGAATACGATCACGACTTGAAACCGCAGTTCTTAAATCCGCATATACTCCTTCAGGAACATATGGCAGACTATAGCGTCCCTCTACAACCAACTTAGCAATTGTTTTAGGATCTTTCATATCTGTCTTTTTCGGGCTATTATCATCCATTTCCTTACTTTGATGTACATGAAATGGATTCACAAATACCAGCTTCATCCCCTGTTCCTTAACATACTTTGCAAAGGTAAACCAGTAATGCCCTGTTGGCTCACAGCCAACAATAATCTCTTTTTTATTTGTTCTACTTAAAACCTGGTGCACCCAGTCTAGAAAGTTTATATAGCCTTGTTTTGTATTGCTAAAAGAAAAGACCTTTTTAGTTAATTCAATTCCTCTCCAATCGAATGCTCTAACATAATTAAACTCACTTCCAATGTCAGTTCCGATTACTAAAGTTGATTCTGTTACTTGTTCTATCTTCTTATTTTGTGTATAATTCATTTATAGCCTCCGGTGATTAAGATAATTTACATCCGCCAAGATGATATCTTAATTATACCGTGAGGTTTTCTTATTATCAATTGACGCTATTTATGAATTACAGGAATGCTTTTTATATCATAATTATTTCAAATTACAATAATTCTTCTGACTAATACATTAGAACTGGCTACGTGCTAGCTATTTTTTTGTACAAAAGGATTATAAACCTTAAATGTAATTTAGAGTCAATCCATTATTTAAATTAATTTTTATTTGGAACTTTCTTTATAAACGTATACTCATGCTTACAATTTATCTATCATTCATATAGAAACTGATATTGCATATGTGAAAGTTGTTTTTAAACAAGAGCTATTATTAATATAATTTAATAAAAGAGACTTAAAAAAAAATAAAAAAGCAGAAACCCCCTTTAGAGTTCTGCTTTAATATATTTTATAATTGCTTAAGATTCTATTTTTTCATAAGGTATCCAAACTAAATGTGAGATATGATATTCCTCTTCATCTCTCAATCGTGCAAAAATAACACGAGATATACTTTCTCCAACAATTCGTAGTTGATGTTCATTTGCATATTCCAATATCATTTTAGAAATACCTTCGATATCATTTTTTGGCGTTGCCTCATAATAAAATACAATAGCTGGGCAACTATCATAATATTGAACAATATCATTTTCATGGATACCAAGAAATTCTGCTGTTCTCTTATCTAAACAGAATCCAAAATCAAAATCTTTACCTAAATTCATCATAGCATTCAACTGTATAGATCCTGACATAAAAGTAAGATCTGCATATTTCAACCACTTGACCACCTCTTCTTGAACTCGTTCATCTATCACCAATTCATGGTTTTTCTGATAGTTCAAGCGATATAGTGGTGGACGCTCACCAAGGAAACATTCTTGCTTTGCATTCTGAGCCTGCATCATAAAGTTAATTGTTGCATTAACGCTATTTATCTTAAGATTTAAGTAAAAAGCTTCATTGAGTAATTCCTTTTCTTTGTTTATTAGAGAATGTTCTGCTTCTTTCAGTGTGCTTTCATTCATTATTTCCTTAATTTCGTGTAAATTATAACCATACTTTTGGAATTTCTGAATGTTAAACAAATGATTAACCTGTATAATATCGAAATAACGATAATTGGAATCTTCCTTATATGGCTCAATTAAACCTTTCTTTTCATAGTTTCGAATAGTTTCAGCGCTAATACCCAGTAGTTTGGCAATTTCACCGATTTTATACGTTTTCAAGATGAATTCCTCCCTCAGATTTCTATAAACTATTATACTAAAATTTATCTCTATCTTCACTGTTTTTATTATCCATATATTCTAAAGATGTCTGTTAGTAATGTAAAAGTCAGGTTATCACGTGGAAGATCGTTATTAGGGAAACATTAAAGGAGGTATGGGAAGATGACGGCTCTGTTTGGATTTAATACTTTGACCAGAAAATTGATATTACAGACAAGTTTAATGACAATGTATGCTATGTGCAGGTTTCAAATGGAAAAGAAACCTTGTATATGACAATTAAGTATCAAAATGGCTCAATACTTATTTTCATATAGATGATATTAGAGATATCTGAAATTTAGTTGAGAAACTAGTACTATAATGATAGAATGAAGTATTGTAACTATGAAACAATCTTCAAAAGCGGCATGAAAAAATCTTAATACATATTAAAAAATGAACATTCATTTTAGGGACATTTACGAATATTAAGAAAGAGATACTAGTCATGGGAGAGAGGATGATAAAATTGAAGGAGTTAACAGAGGACACAATTCAAGAATTTAAGAAATGTTACTTTTCTGACGAGAAAAAGATAAACTTGACCAAACTATTTATGACAGAAAGTATAAGTGATGTTGCTTTTGATGCAACAAGAGCTAACCAGCACAAATTTGAGTTTTCTATTGATATTCCTACTATGAATGCAGTATCACAAGGTGCCGCTGGGAGATGTTGGATTACTGCTGGGTTGAACTTACTTCGTGAAATCGCAGCCAGAAAAATGTGTAAGCATGGTAAAGAAGCAGTTCAATTTGAGTTTTCCCTGGCGTATATTGCGTTCTGGGACAAGATGGAAAAGGCAAACTGTTTTTTAGAGAAGACAATTCAAAATATGGACAAATCATATGATGATAAGCAAGTAAGATCGTGGTTTTCCTGTGGCATAACAGATGGCGGATTTTGGACAAATTTTTCTGATCTAGTGAAAAAGTATGGTTTACTACCTAAGGAAGTGATGCCTGAGACAGCACAATCCTCAAATACAGAAGTAATGAACAATAGACTTAACTATTATATTCGAAAAATAGGCGCGGATATACGAAATGCGTATCTCCAGAAAAAAAGTTTTGATGAAATAAATCATATGAAAGAACTGGCATTGGATCATATCTTTTCGTTTCTATGTGAATGCTATTCTTGTCCTGCAGAGGAGTTTGAGTATCAATACATTGACAGTAACGGAAGATCAAAAACTTCCAAGTATACACCACATTCATTTAGAGATGAATTAATTGATGGTTATCTTGATGAATTAACACCTGTGATTTCCTTACCTTTTGAACACTTACCTTATGGAGAATATTGTGAAATAAAGGATATATACAAAGTTATTAATATGCATGATGAAATCTTTTTGAATTTAACAATGGATGTGATGAAAAATCTTTGTATTGAGCAGTTAAAGAATGGAGTACCAATTGTATGTGTTGCAGATGATGATAAAATGTTATGTGATGAACTACAATTATGGGATGATTCTAGTTTTGACTATAAGAATACAATTGGCTTTACTTTTGATATGAGTCGAAAAGATTATTTTCAGCTAAAAGCAGGAAACGCAAGTCATTCTATGTTGATTACTGGTGTCAACATAAATAAAGAAGGATTACCAGATCGGTGGAAAATTGAAAATTCTTACGATATAGAAGGTTTACATAAGGGATACTTTAGTTGTTCTGATACATGGTTTGAAAAATATATGGTAAGTGTTGTGATTGAGAATCAGTACCTACAAGAATATAAAAAAGCTGAAAATGATAAACTAAACACCCTTGATTTAGCTGATATATTATAGGGATGGAGGTTATGTGATATTGAAATAACTCTTTTATAGCAATGGTTAAATGAAAATCAATTGATTGGTAATAATGAATAATCCATTATTGTAATACAGAAGGAAAGGTAGTATTCTCTCTCCATTAAATACTATACCGTGAGCCGTACCATAAATAACGGAGAGTTTAACTGAAAATCGGTATTGAATGAAAGTAATAGAACAATGGAAACGGTCTTTTGAATCCCACCATCTCCAATTGTAAGCATTAGACTCAAGTTTTTGGATTTGGGTCTTTTTTATCTAGTCGGGAGAATCGAGGGAATCTTTCCGTTTTCATTGTTTGTGAACTTGTAAGGCTACGTTGATTATCCTATGCGAATGATCATCTTATGTGTTTTGTGTAAGTTGCTTTGCTAATTGATGGAAAATAAGAACTTTACACGTCTTTTGGATTAAATAATCGAGCAACTATTTTATGAATCTTCGGTGGTAAAAAATAGGATAGGGGAAAGGCAATAATAAATGCTATAATCCACCCTTTAAACCATGCTTGTGCAAAATGACTGCCAAACCCAACATTTATACTGCACATTACCAATGACATAATGGTTGACATACATAAAGCGTTTATCATTGCTGCAATCACTTTTTGTTTTTTATTCAATGTCTTCTACCTCCGCGGTTAATAAAATCATCATACGTTTTAATGTACTTATTTCTGTTTCACTCAATTTGTGCAAATATTTATTTTGAACTTCAGAAATTTCATTATATATCATTTCTGCCATCGTAATTCCAGCCTTGGACAGAGATAAACCATACGCTCTTCTGTCATTAGCCACTCTATTTCGAATAACATAACCACGCTCCTCCAGATAATCAATTATCTGGGTAACCGTTGTTCTATCTACTTGCTGTATCTCCCCTGCCCTTTTTTGTGTTATACCATCATTCTCATAGATAATTAGTATCATTCCCATATGCTTTGGCGTTAAATTATTCTTTGATAAAAATTCAGATAGTTTATCTTGTAATTGATTAGATGCCTTTGCAAAGAGAAATCCAAATGAGTCATATATTCTGTTCATATTCATAAAGGACCTCCTTCTGATAATCAGTATAACTGACTATCAGAAAAATGTCAATATACGTTATATTATTTCCTGATAGACTACATTTTTTAAAATTTTAGGTATGATATTGGATGAGGGAAAAGATCTCGTGGATGATAAAATAAAGGAAAACAAGGAAGAGGCAGAAAAGTGGGCAGAGAAGGAAGCAGACGGTTCCCATATTAAATTGCAGGAGGATATACGAAATGTGGTCGCTAAACAAAAAATGCTAGAGGAAGATGTAAAAGGGCTGGGGGTAGACCATCAGATTTAGAGAGCATATCATTTTATTTTATAACACAAGAGAGAGTTTGATTGGTACATAACGATTCAAACTCTTTCTTATTTGTATACATTAATATTTACATGAAAATAATAAAATGTTAAAATAAGTATTTTATGAGATACAAAAGAATTTTGGAGGCTTACGTATGAAGAACATTGGAATGGTTGTTGCAGTAGAAATTCAAGCAGTACTTAATAAGTACGCTAACTACATAGAAGAAATCGAGATTTCAGGATATAATGTTAGAAAATATTCAACAGAAAAATATAACTTATATATTACTCATTCTGGAGTTGGTGAAATTGCAGCAGCTGCTGCTACACAATTTTTAATTACACAATTTTCAGTTGATTTAATTGTGAACTTTGGAGTAGTTGGTGGGTTAACACCAGAAATGAGTGTGGCTAAAACTTGCATCGTAGAAAGTGTTGTACATTATGATATTGATACTTCCACGGTAGATAATTGTGAAATTGGGAGATACTTAAACTATCCAAGCATATATATTCCGACCACCAAGACTTTAGTGGATTTAGCAATGGAAATATGTCCTACCTTAAAAAGGGTAGTGTGCGCTTCGGGAGATAAATTTATTGCAGATAAAGAGAAAAAAGAATGTATGAATAATAAATTTAATGCTGATATCTGTGAAATGGAAGCAGCCGGAATAGTTTTAACTAGTAATAGAAATAAAATACCGTGTTTATTAATTAAAACAGTTTCTGATAGTATTTCAGGCGGTGAATCAGAATTTAGAAAAGAAATCAATAATTCAGCAGAAATATGCTTGGATATTACCGATAAAATAATTAATGGTTTGTAATTAAATAAAAAATAATATTTATATTATGTTAAAGCTTATAGCAAAAATAGTGTAGGAGCTAGTGCAACAAAGTCATTAAAAGTTAATAAGTAACATTGATTTTTAATATAATAGCATAGCGAGAAAGATCATGCTTTAAAAGATTAGGATCAGAACTTTGGTTCTGGTCTTTTTTTATTGAGAAAGGACGGGAAAGAAGGATTAGAGGCGATTTTTATTATTATGTATCAGGTGAATTTCGGAGGGTAAAACAAAAGCAAGAAGTAATCAAAGTGAATCCTTTACTGATAAATGAGACATATTTATATTGAATCAGTGGATTTACGTTTGGAAATACTTTATAATGGATAAATAAATAGTAGGAGGTTTGAATTGAAAAAAGGCATTTATTTAAACGATTCCATTCATGGATTGATTTCATTAACTGAATATGAAAGAAGAATTGTATCAACAATTGGTTTTAATCGTCTCCATGATGTATATCAAAATTCTACGGTATATCTTACATTTCCAACCAATCGAATCAAGCGATTTGAACACTCCATTGGGACGATGAAACTATGTTCTGATATGTTTTTTCAATCGTTACTTAATACAACAGATTCTATGTTGAATGAATTCTTTGAAATCTTTGATAGGGAATATGTTAATATTTTAGATAGATTAAGACAGCAGTCAGATGTTTGTGAAAAAAAATTGGGTGGCAGACTACCAGATGGGATGCCACAAATTGAACTAGATAAGTTAAGACATTCCCTTATACCCAACAATATCCCAGATCAGTATAAAGGCGTGTATCTTATCCTCATTCAATCCATCCGGGCAGCAGCATTGTTACATGATATTGGACATCCTCCATTTAGTCATATCGTCGAATTCGCGCTAAAATCTGTTTACTTGGAATATAAAAACAAAGCAGTTAGTGATAAGGAAAATGCGAAAGAATTTCTTGATATCATGTCGAAGTACTTTGAGGGTGATAAGAAATTACATGAACAAATGGGTGATGAAATCAGCGAGGGTATTTTAAGCAAAATTATTGTACCAATTTCAGAGTGTGATGAGAAATACGATGAGAATTTATTTGACTTGCTTGTATTAGAAAGTGTAAAAAGAATTTTTGCAGATGATGGAGCATTTGGGTATCTTCATAGAATTATAGATTCTAGTTTGGACGGAGACCGCTTGGATTATGTAACGAGAGATGTGCTTAGTTCGGGAATGAATTCTGGTAAGATAGAGTATAGCAGAATTATTAATGATATGCAGTTGATTGTGAAGAATGGAGAGATTTTTTTCTGTGTCCCACTAAAAGCTGTAGGTTCCGTTGAGGATTTTGTTAAGCGTAGATATAATAGCTATAAAGATATTATTTATCATCATAGAGTTATCAAAACTGATTATATTCTGGAAGGTATCGTAAAAGATTTGGTAAAGAAATATTTGAATGAAACAGTATCGGATACACAGCGTCATAGCGAAGTATTGATACCATTTGATATCTCTGGACTTTGGTTTCCATTGGGGGATAAGAAGTCGGCAATCAAAGCAAATGCACTTTCTCAATGGAATGATTCATGGTTAATGACAGTACTTCGACAGATTTATTATACCGAATATTATCACAATGAAACGCTTGAAGAAGGCACTGTGGACTTTGTGTTAGCACAGCGATTGGCGGAATTGCTGCGTAATAGCAAGCGATATCATTCCCTGATTAAGCGGAGTGAGAATTTTAAGATTATTGATGATGCTGTGAAGCTAGAGTTAATGAAACATAAAGAGGAAATTGAAGCATTTCTAGGGCAAGAGAAGGGACTGTCTCACGGTAGAACCACAGAGCTGATTCATCAAATGTTAGAGAGGATTATGGGAAGTTCTTCTGGCTTTATTTTATCTTTTATTTCAAGAAATAGTAAGGAAATGAAAATCGAAGCTTTTGAGCAGATGGTCAGTGAAATTGTCGAAGAGGAAACAAACCGTATCGTTACCAATCTTAAGACATATGATACGGTTACTTTATTTAAAAGAATTTCAATTGGATTAGATTCTCCAATTTATTTCTATAACCATAAGGGAACGATCTCTACCTTAAAGGATATCAGTGGTATTTCCGAAATATTGCAGCTTGATTCTGATTATCTGCCTGTCTTTTATATTTATATTTTAGCAAAAGACGGGGATGGGGTTCTAAAGGAGAAAAGAGAAGAACTGTTAGGCTGTATTGGGAAACGAATCGGTGTTCAGATTTTAGAAAGATTACAAATAAAAGAGATTTTACCTTAGGGGTAAAATCTCTTTTTTAAGTTATTTACGTATCATTAAAAAAATACTCAGTTAAGGATGCTTAGTTATGACAGGTGTAAAATATTTTTCAAGATGTAACTTTTTTAATTATTCAACGAATAATTATTAAGTTGTAGTTAAATTTAAAAAACTATAAAACAAATGAAGGAATGAGGAATTTCACATGGTTTTTAGCAGTATAACTTTTTTGTTCTATTTTCTACCAGCATTAATCATAATATACTATCTAGCTCCAAATAAATTAAAAAATTTGGTAATGATAATTGCTAGTTTTGTTTTCTATGCTTGGGGTGAAATACGGTTTATACCAATAATGTTATTTCTATCGATAGAAGACTTTGTATGTGCAAAGTTAATGGAAAAGCATCGTGACAATAAAAAACGTCGTCGTATCTATATGTTAATATCCGTATGTAGCAATTTAGGTGTATTAATATTTTTTAAATATACGAACTTTTTACTGGATAACTTATTTGGATTGTTTGGAATGAATTCACCATTTGTAGAGATAATCCTTCCAATCGGAGTATCTTTTAACTCTTTCCAGTCCATTTCTTATGCGATTGATGTGTATAGAGGAACAACAAAGTGTGAAAAAAAATATTACAATTACCTTGCTTATACTACATTGTTTCCTCAGATTATAGCGGGGCCTATCGTTCGATATGTGACAGTAGAAAATGACTTAGATGATCATATGCTTACTCAGGATAGTTTTTCCATGGGGATGCGTCGTTTTATCATAGGTCTTGGGAAAAAAGTATTAATCGCCAATAATGTAGGGTTATTATGGAGTCAAATATCAAGTGGAGCAGCGGGAGATCCTTCTGTACTCTTATATTGGGTTGGTATTTTAGCATATACGTTTCAAATATATTTTGATTTTTCCGGTTATTCTGATATGGCTATTGGTCTCGCTAGGATATTTGGGCTTAGTTTCGATGAAAACTTCAACTACCCATATATATCAAAAAGTATTACGGAATTCTGGCGTCGTTGGCATATAACACTTGGTTCATGGTTTCGTGATTATGTATACATTCCCCTTGGTGGTAATCGATGCTCGAAGTTAAAACATCTTAGAAATTTACTTATTGTATGGGCTTTGACAGGATTTTGGCACGGTGCATCGTGGAATTTTATCTTTTGGGGATTATATTTTGCGATTATATTAATTGCGGAAAAGTATTTCTTATTAAAGATACTTGATAAAATTCCATCATTCTTTCGCCATGTATATACGATTTTACTTGTTATGATTAGTTGGGCTATTTTTTATTTTGAGAACCTTAGTGAACTTAAGAATTATCTATTAGGAATGTTTGGTTTAAGCGGTGTTCCAATCATCAATAATGAAGGCATATATTATCTGTTAAGCTATGGGGTTATTTTTGTCCTTGCGGCATATTTTTCAACACCACATTTGAAAAAAGTGATTAACTTTACAGAGAAAACAACTAAGAAATATGTTTTTATTTGTACCACTTTCGTATATGTTTTTGTGTTTATAGGATGTGTTGCTTATCTTGTTGACAGTACCTATAATCCATTTTTGTATTTTAGATTCTAAGGAGGTTACATATGAAACTTACATTTAATAAAATATTTTTCTATATTTTTGCCTTATTGTGGTCAGTACTTATCATATGTAATCTCGCAACTCCAGAGAAAAGATTTTCTGAAAATGAAAATAGATTTTTAGCAGAGTTTCCGAAATACTCGAATGAAAAGTTACTGAATGGTGAATTTATGAATAGGCTCGATGAATATATCAACGATCAGTTCGTTTTTAGAGATCATTGGATTAGTATAAAAACCATGGCGGAGAGAGCTATGCTTAAGACTGATATTAATTCTGTATATTTTGCAAAAGATGGTTATTTGATTGAAAAACATGATAAGAGTGATGTATCAGAAGAGCAAGCGGAGAAAAATAAGGAACGCTTAATAGAATTTGTTAAAAAATATGTAGAGAAACTTGGGGAGGACCATGTAAATGTTATGTTGGTGCCTACAGCGTCGGAGATATTAAAAGATAAATTACCGCCTTTTGCGACTGGATATGATCAAGATGCTTACATTAATGAAGTGATAGAAGCCTTACCAGAAGGCACATTTATTGATATAAGGAATAATTTTAATCAACATAAAGATGAGTATATTTATTATCGTACGGATCATCACTGGACTGCACTTGGTGCATTTTATGCATATGAGCAGTGGGCAACGGAGGCAGGATTTACTCCACTTAGTCAAGAACAATTTAACATCATCTTAGGGTCTGACCAGTTTTATGGTACCTTGCATTCAAAAGTCAATGTTAATGTAAAACCAGATGAGATCTACTTATACAAAATAAAAAAAGATATGAATTATCAGTTACTTTATAATTTAACGGATCAAACGGATACTTTATATGATCTAAGCAAATTAGAGGGAAAAGATAAATATTCTGTATATATGGGTGGAAATAATGCATTGGTAGATATTAAAACGAATAATAAGAATGGAAGAAGGCTTTTGGTAATTAAAGATTCCTATGCCCATTCCTTTGTCCCTTTTGCAGTAAACCATTATGAAGAGACCTTTATGATAGATTTTCGTTATTTTAACGTAGGAGTAGAACAGTTTGCAGAAGAGAATAAGATTACAGATGTACTAATACTATATAATACAATGAATTTTGTTCAAGATAAGAATTCAATAAAATTTCTAAAATAAATAGTGGTTTTGTTGTATCACTTAACTAATTTGAAAGACTTACACTGAGTTAATACCCAAGGTAAGTCTTTAATTATACCTTTTTTGATTGTTTTTCTTTATAAAGCAATGTATTATTATTTACAGATACTGGTGTACTATAAAGATTAGAATAATTATTGGTGATCGGCAGCAAAATATTAAGCTAATGAATAATAAATTAAGAAAGTTAAGTGGTGAATAAGATGTATCGAACGATTAATTTGGTGAATTACGATTCAGAACTTGAGCGTTTTGCAGATAAAGAAGATTTAATCCAATTTTATTCTAAGTATGGGATAGATGGGATTGAATTACAAAAAGTACAGGAATTACAGGAAAAATATCTACATCAGGATATGATTATCGGAATACATCTTCCCTTTTTCAGTACATGGGTGGATTTTTACAAAGGTGACATGGAAAAGGTATTAAAAGAATATGGAACCATGGAAGTAGTAGAGCAAATCTATGGTGGTACAGATAAATCTGCAATGATAAAAGTATACCAAGAACAATTGGAGTTTGCACATCGTATTGGAGCTAAATATGTAGTATTTCATGTTTGTGATGTATCGATTGAGGAATCATTTACTGGTAAGTTCTTGCATTCAGACGAAGAAGTTATTGATGTCTCCTGTAAGCTTATAAATGAATTGCTTAATGGAAAGGACTATCATTTTGATTTCTTAATGGAAAATCTATGGTGGCCAGGACTTCGTTTAACAAATCCAGCCATAACAAAAAGATTAATGGACGGAGTTAATTATAAGAAAAAAGGAATTATGCTCGATACAGGTCACCTTATGCATACGAATGAAGGATTAAAGACATTAAAAGAAGCTCTAGAATATATAAAAACAGTTGTTAATGAACTGGGCCCGTTAAAAGAATATATTAAGGGAATGCATCTACATCAATCTTTGACTGGAGAAAGAGCGAAAAGTATGAGAGATAGTAAAATCGAACTCAAACAAGACTATTGGGAACGTATGTGCCAGGTTTACGAATATATCTTTCAACTGGATGAACATAAACCTTTTATCTGTGAAGGAATAAGAGAGTTTATAGAAGAGATGAATCCACAATATCTCACGTATGAATTGATTACTCGTAATAGAGAGGAACACGAAGCATATTTAAAGCAAATAAGATCGATTCATGATTTATAAGGACAGCAAGAAGATATGTCGCAGAAGTAAACTTATTCATATAATCAGATTGATATGGTGAGTAATATATTCAAAGGCTTTAAGATATATATAATTTATATAGAACTATATAGAACGATATAAATTTATACGTGATGATGAAGGTAGCTGACTAAAAATATTATTTTATCTTAGGGGAAAAGTATGGGGGAAAAGATGAAAAAGACGATTGCTATTATTACAGGGGCATCTGGTGGGATAGGTTCAGAATTTGTGAAAGAAATGATGAAAGAGAATCTGGATGAAATATGGGTGATTGCAAGAAATAACGCAAAACTTCAAGTACTAAAAGATAAGTTTGGAGAAAAAATCGTTTCGATATCTATGGATCTAACGAATATTTCAGAGATAAAGGAGCTAGAAGAACGTTTACGTATAAATAAACCTATGATAAAGTTTTTGGTGAATAATGCAGGGGTTGCGAGAATGGCGTCTTATAAAGAGCTTCATCTGGATGAAATACAAAGTACCATTATGCTTAATTGTGGAGCAATGGCCTCTATGTCTGCAATATGCATTCCTTATATGGAAAAAGGAAGTGTAATTTTTAATGTAGCATCTGCTTCAGCGTTTCAACCCTTGCCTTATCTAAATTTATATGCTTCGACAAAAGCATTTGAAAGAAATTATTCTAGGGCATTAAATGTAGAACTAAAACCAACGGGAATTTTATCAATTGCAGTATGTCCAAGTTGGGTGGATACGGAATTATTGATGAAAGAGATAAATGGTAAGAAAATTAAATTTGATGGTATTGTTAGTGCAGAACAAGTAGTTAAGCTAGCTATAAAGGATGCAAAAGCAGGAAAAGATATCTCTGTTTGTTCAGCATATGTAAAATGGTTGCATGTACTAGTGAAATTAACTCCACAAAAAATAACGATGAAGATATGGATGCGAAAGATAGGTAAATATCTATAAATAGAGAATTTTATAAGTGAAATAGATACAAGAGTTAATTTATTAAAACCTAATGTATACATAGGAACGAAGGAAGTAATCCAGTATTATAGGATGAAACAAGATTAGTTGGAGGTACAAAAGAGAATGAAAGTACTTATTACAGGATTTGATCCATTTGGAGGAGAAAAATTAAATCCAGCGTTTGAAGCTGTGAAGAAGCTTCCAGATACGGTTGCAGGTGCAGAAGTAATTAAATTAGAAATACCAACCGTTTTCACAAAAAGTGGTGAAGCTGTAGAAAAGGCAATGAAAGAACACAAGCCTGATGTTGTAATTTGTGTTGGACAAGCGGGAGGAAGAAGTTCCATTACAATTGAAAAGGTTGCTATCAACCTTGCAGAAGCAAGAATTAAAGATAACGAAGGAAACCAGCCAATAGATGCAGTATTACATGAAGATGGAGAAAATGCTTACTTTACAACCCTTCCTTGCAAGGCTGTTGTTCGAGAGTTACGAGAAAATAAGATTCCAGCACATATATCTTATACTGCAGGTACATTTGTATGTAACGATGTCATGTATCATGTGCTTTATTTAATTCATAAGAAATATCAAAATGTTCGGGGAGGATTTATTCACGTTCCATATGCTCTTGAACAAGTACTTGATAAACCTCAAGGCACTAGTGCAATGTCCCTTGAAACAATTTCAAAAGGCCTTGAATTAGCAATTAAAGCAACTATTGAAAAAGATAAAGATATTTCACTTATAGATGGAACTATTATGTAATAAATAAGATATGGTTGACTTGCTTTGATTCAATGATTCAGTAATATATGAAAATATTGAGAAGAAAGCTTTCGTATAAATATAGCGAATCGTATCATTAGTAATGGAATCGTTCGTTAAAATAAAATATTTAGATTTCAAATAGGATATATTTCATTTTAAATGATGAAATATATCCTATTTTATGATTGGAATAAAAGTATAAATCTTTGTCCTGTCATTAAAAAACCTCCCCTATGGATGCACATAACGCATTAAGGGAGTTAGTTACTTCGTGATAGATCAGCGCAAGAATGTGCTTTGTACAAACTTTGTTATCATTAAGAAATTCACTATATTTAATAATTTCACCAAGGTTATTAGTACTGGCATTAATAACGTTGTAGAGTAAATTCGCTTATACAGTGAGTGGCATCGTCATCTGCGTTATTGTTTTTAATCCGTATATTAGTTACACTAAAGTTCATAGATACGAATTCCAGGGAGGTAAATGAAAATGGAGTTAGGGACGAAAATTAAAAATTTACGAATGAAAAAAGGAGTTACACAAGAGTGTGTAGCAAAACGCCTTGGTGTTACTTATCAAACTGTGTCAAAATGGGAAAATAATATTACTTTGCCAGATATACAATTACTACCTGAGATATCCGTCTATTTTGGAATAACCATTGATGAGCTATTTGAGTTGACAAGAGAAGACCGTCTTACAAGGATTGATTCTATGCTTGAGGATGAGAGAGTATTAACAGATGTTCAATTTGATGAAACCTTATCCTTTTTAAAATCAGAGTTAGATAAGAATCGCAAGGATGGAAAGATTTATACCTATCTTGCAAAGCTCTATCTTCATCGATCTAAAAGTGCTGGAAATATGGCAGCAGAGTATGCAAAGTTAGCGCTACAATTCAATCCAGAAAGCGAGGAGTTAGATTGCCATCAGGTATTTATGCATACGGGAAATAGCGTCATTTATGATTGGAATGCATCCAATCATCATAAGATCATTACCTATTATTATCAGCTAATTCATAAGAACCCAAGAAATTGGCATCTGTATTTATTCTTATTAGATAATTTGATTGCGGATTTTAGAATTCAAGAGGCAAAAGAGGTATTGAAAAAGTATGAGCAGCTACAAGGAAAGCCAGAATATAAAGTTATGATTTATAATCTATACCTATTAATAGCGGAGGGGAAAGAAGAGGAAGCGCAAAATAGCATTGAGCAAATAATTTTAAATTTTGGGCAGAATGCGAAGATGTGGTTTGATTTAGCTGACTTTATGGCAAAAAGGTGCAGATATGATGAAGCGATAGAATATTATGAAAAGTCTTTTAAGTTGTGGGAAAAGCCTAGATATGTTGATTCATTAGAGGCGATTGCTCACATCTATGAAATACAAGGTATGTATTCAGAAGCTATGTTGACATGGAAACGGATTATAGAAGTAATAAAGGAGGAGTTTGATATTCAGTCTGGTGAAATATTAGAGGCTGTACAAAGAGAGTATCATCGCTTAAGTACGATGCAATAATCTAAGAAAAACATTGGATCAATAAGGAGAATTAGTATGAGTGGCGTATTTCTTGTAGAAGTAGCAAAGATAGATCAAAAGGAGAAAGTAGTATCAATTCTAAATGAGCTTGGATATGAACATTGCCAAGAGTATAAAATTGAGCAGTTCCATGATAATGGAGAAGGAGAAGAATGTGTTTATCAGGTATTTCTCATAAGTATTGGAAAAGAACAGTACATTCTAAAAAAATCCAGTAATGAAGAAAAGGATATCTATACGAAGTTTTTAGAAAATCATGCATTTGCAGTTCCACATTTTATAAATAGTTGTAGGGATAAAGATGGAGAAGAATGGATATTAATTGAGTATGTAAAGGGAAAAGATTTAAGAGAATTTAATCAAGAAATAGCAGTAGCAGCTGCAGAAAGTATAATAGATATTCATAATTATTATTGGAAAGAAAATGAGATTGAGGAAGAACGCTTTAAAAAATATTGGAAAAGAATAAACAAAAGAGCAGAATGCTTGAAGAAGGAATTGGATTTAAAAAGAGCGTATGATGTATTCCTAGAGAGGCAGCTTACCTGTCCTCGGACCCTATGCAACGGAGATTTCTTGCAATACAACGCAATTTATAAAGATAAGAGAGTTATTGTGATAGATTGGGCATTTGGTGGTATCATGCCGTATTCTTTAGATATTTCAAGAATCCTTGTACATGGAAATGAACATCGTTATCCATTTCCATTTTATATGATAGATGAGTATAGAAAGTTATTTGTGAAAACTTATTACAATCACCTAAAGGATAAGATGGAATATAAGAGCTTTATTTGGGATATTGTATTGTCTGGGCTGAATGAATGCATTGAATTTATTGAAAGTGAGTTAAATGATCTAACGATGGAAAGAGATAAGGGATTTGATTTTTACTACAATACAGCTAAAAATATTGCTTCAATTATTAATAGAGGATATGAGAAGTTTAATATGATTTAATAATGAGTTGTATTTCTGCAAAAATGGACTTTACATATTTTTTATTCTACATTAGATTTATTTCTTATGCCAAGCATCCTTTTTCACGTCGATAATATTTATCAAGTTGATAATGTATGGATTGTCTTTCAAAATATCATATAGTATAATATATCCGTTTTACAAAAGACTTTGTATACACAAGGAAAGTTTTAAAAGGAGGTATATTAGCTAAATACATATATAATATGTATTTTCTGAATCAGATTATGCAAAAGAGAAAGATGAAATTTATCGGTTTAGTAGCATTACTAATAGTATTTTACAGCATGTCATTAACAGATGCTTATGCAGCTACTACTACCAACAAAGTCGTAACAAATCAAAGTGTTAGTACGAAGAAAAAAAAGGTGAAAGTTAAGAATAAAACCTTGGCTTTAAGAAGTGGTGCTGGTATAAAGTATCAGGCAATTACTAAAGTAAAAAAAGGTACAACTTTAACTGTGTTAGGTAATGCAAATAGTGTTTGGGTTAAAGTAGAATACAAAGGTAAAGTTGGATATGTTTACAATAAGGATTCAAAGTACCTCAAAGAAGTTTCTACCATAACTGCTGAGGATACAGCAATAAAAAACGTGATCAAAGAAATAGATAATATCAGCGGTACGATAACGCTAAGTAATAAAGAGCAAATTATAAAGGCGAGAGAAGCTTATAACAAATTAAGTAGTTCCGCTAAAAAGAAAGTTACTAACATATCTAAATTAGTAAAAGCTGAAGAGGAAATTGCTTATTTAGAGGGAAACAATGAAAAAGTGGAAGTAGAAAATTCTTCTAACAATGGAGAAATTAATAATCCAGTAGTGGAAAGTCCTTCTTATAATGGAGGAACTAATAATTCGGTAGTAGGAAATCCATCTAACAATGGAGGAACTAATAATTCAGCAGTAGGAAATCCATCTAACAATGGAGGAACTAATAATACGGTAGTGGGGAATCCTTCCAACAATGGAGAAACTAATAATTCAGTGGTAGAAAGTCCTTCTAACGATGGAGGAACTAATAATTCAGTGGTAGAAAATCCTTCTAATGATGGTGAAAATAATAGTACGGAAATAGAGAATCCTTCTATGGATGCTATCAATGAAAAAGCAAAAGAACTATCAAATAAGATAAGTAAACTAAATAAGGAGATAAGTCTTTCTGATCAAGCTTATATTGAAAGCGTGCGTAAGGAATATTCTGATTCTGACGCGGCTGTAAAAAAACTTGTAACAAACATTGCAATCTTAGAAAAAGCGGAAAGCAGTCTTCAAGTTTTATTAAATGAACAAAATCTAGCACAAATTATTGTAGCAAGAATCGATGGATTAGATAGAGAGATTACGTTAGAGGATGCTACAGTAATTGAAGGAATTAGAAGTGATTACGAGAATTTGCCATTGCGAAGCAAAGCTCTTGTCTATAATATTGAGGTATTAAAAGAAGCAGAGGCAAAGTTATTAAATCTTCAGAATGAATATGAGGAAGCAAAGAAGGCAGCAGAATCATATTTAAATGAACTTGATAAGCTTCCTGAAGTGAGTCAAGTGAAACTAAGCGATAAAGAAGCTGTTGTTTCTGTTAGAAATCAATACGAGCAATTAAATGGACTTGCAAAAGATATGGTAAGTCAGGAAAAGAATCAAAAGCTTATTGATTTAGAAGCGGTTATAAACGCACTTGAGATAAAAGAGCAAGATATAGCAAATGCTGCATATGTGGAAGAACTAATTCAAAAATTAGACAAAACAATTTATTATCAAGATTATAGTTTAATAAGAGAAGCTAGAAACGAATACAATCGCTTAAGTACATATGCCAAATCATTGGTGGGAAATCTAGATATACTTGAAAATGCAGAAATGGAACATGCTGAAGTGTTAGGAAGAATCGCTAATGTAATTAATCGAATAAATGAAATTCCAGAGGAATTAACCTTAGATGATAAATCCGTCGTAGTTTCTGCGAGAGAAGCTTATGAGCTGTTATCAATGGATGAAAAACAAGCAATCATGAAATGGGAATTAAGTATATTAATTTTCTCGGAAGAAAAGATCCAACGATTAGAAACTACAGCACAACATGAAGTGTTAAGTAACTTTTCCAATCAGGTAAAATCTTTACCAAGTAAGGAGAATATATTAATCAAAGATAAAGAACGTATTATGGAACTTAAGAATCAATACTATCTTATCGATGAAAATTTAAGATTTGCAGTCGGTGAAGAGTTTAATATTTTATGTGAATTAGAAGCACAGATTAATTTGCTTGAATCACAACAATAACATATTTACAGAATTAAGTTATTATACGTAGTTATAATTAATATTAAAATTAGAAAAAAGCATTGCACTGGTTTTAAGTGTAATGCTTTTTTTATGACAGTTAAAGATAGCTATTGTTATTTTGCAGTTAACGATTGTTTTTTATAAGAATTATTACGGCAAATTATATCTATGACAACCAAATCTTCAGGTGTATAAGTTATCAGTTAATGCGTACAATAATTAATATTCTAGGGACCAATATACAATTAACCGATTCTATTCTAATAGAACTAGAAAATATCAGTGCTGTAATAGATGAGTGAAAGGATGATATGAATCATATAGTCAGTTCTATCTTATTTTTATTTGTAATTCTTGTTGCAAACACGATCCAAGTACTTACAGGATTTGCGGGAAATATGCTAGCAATGCCTTTTTCAATTCATCTAATTGGCGTAAATGAAGCGAAAACAGTATTGAATGTGTTTAATTTAGTAGCGTGTTTGTACCTATGGTGGAAGAATAGAGCATATGTGAATAAAAAAGTATTTACTAAAATTATAATTTTTATGATAATTGGTATGCTGATAGGAATCTGGTTGTTTGAAATACTGCCAATCAATTTTCTGTTAACTGCATATGCTATTTTAATCATTATTATTGCTTTGTATAAGATGTTTTGCAAAAAGCAAGTAAGTGTTCCAGAGTTTTTCATGATATTTGTTATTTTGATAGCAGGAATTATACATGGCATGTTTGTTTCGGGTGGAGCGTTACTTGTTATTTATGCAGTGAGTGTGTTAAAGGATAAGAAAGAATTCCGAGCTACACTATCTCCTGTATGGGTCGTATTAGCTATTATTTTAATGTTTACTCATGCAAAAAGTGGATTTTATACACCAAATACAATAACATTGATTGGTTTTAGTATGATACCACTTATAATTTCTATCTGGTTAGGGAATAAGCTATTTGATAAGATTAATCAGGCAATGTTTTTAAAGGTCACGTATATTTTGTTGTTGATTTCAGGGTTAACATTGCTGTAAATAATGAAGCTATCATGCTGTAAACAATAAAGGTATCATGCTGTAAATAATAGAGGTACACCTTGCTGTAGAGTAAGAAGTGTATACCATATTGTAAAAGAATCAAGTTGAGGAGCTTTTGCTTCGTAGTTGAGTTATCATCTATGTAGGAAAAGCTCCTATCTCGTTTAAAAAGAAACAAGAGCAGGTTTAAAAAGACCTGCTCTTGTTAAATCAGTAATCAATTTTAAAGCTATCTAGGTAAGAAAACCGATAAATGTATAGATAATTCCAATGTTAATAAAGTCTATGAATAATGACCCTACGATTGGTACAATGAAGAAAGCTGTTTTGGAATATCCATATTTTTCAGTAACGGAATTCATATTTGCCATTGCATTTGAAGTAGAGCCCATTCCAAATCCAGTTAAACCTGCCACCATTACGGCGGAGTCATAATTTTTGCCCATGAATCGATACGATATAAAAACACCATAAATGTACATCATGATACATTGAGCTAACAGTATGATTAACATTGGTAATGCTAAGTCTATTAAATGCCAAAGTTTTAATGTGATAAGTGCCATTCCAAGGAATAGATTTAAGGATACTTCCCCTACTACTTCAATTTCTTCGATTGGAGTGTTAAATCGTGTTGAGTTGTCGGAAATGTTCCTTATAACAGCAGCTACAAGCATCGCACCTATATAAGAAGGAAAAGTGACTCCATCATACCAATGTCCAACTAATGTATTTAAAATATCAGTTAAATAAGTACCGATGGCCATAGCAATTAATATTTGAAAAAAGGCCTTATTAATTTTATTCGTATCAAGTATAGTTTTTTTAGTTTCTACAATGGGGAGATCAATATTAATCTCATCCGATGGCTGACTATTTTTCTTATTCATAAGATTATGTTTAAGTATAAGGCGATTGGCCATAGGACTACCTAGGAGAGAACCTGCAATGAGGCCAAATGTTGCAGCTGTTAAGCCAATGGTTAGAGCCTCAGGATGCCCAAGGGCTTCTATGCTAGGTGCTACTGCGGCGGCTGTGCCGTGTCCACCTGTTAGAGAAGGTGAAGCTGTAAGGAGTGCTATAAGTGGGCTAATTCCTAAAACACCTGAAAGACCAACGGCTAATAAATTTTGAAGGATTGCTAATACTACTGAGATAGAGAGAAATACGAGTATTTTTTTACCTCCGATTTTAAGCATCTTAAAACTAGCATTAAAACCAACCGTACAGAAAAACATGGTTTGGAAAAAGGTTTGTAGCGTTGCATCAAATTCAAAAGAAGCGATATTGCTTTGTCTAAGAAGTAGATGAAGAATTGAAAATATAAGTCCACCAATTACTGGGGATGGTATTGCATATCTTGAAAATATAGGAACAGCTTTTTTAATTGTTTGACCAATTAAAAGGAAAATGACCGCCACTCCTATGGATTGAATCATGTTAAATTGAATTATCATTTAAAGTCCTCCTAAAATAAAAATTCATCATTAGTTATTAGCAAATTTAATTTTATTAAAATATCTGTATGAAAATTAAGTAGGGATTTAATTCAGAATTATATTATGGAAGAATAATATGATTCTAGTGCATTGTTTGGAATGAAATGGAATCTTACTCTAAAAAGATAATATGTATATTAATTCATTTTTGAAATAAAGTCAATTAGGTACCTGTAGCAAAAGATTGGGATTTGAATGTTAGTATTAGATAATAAACTTAACGTAGTCTTGATAGGATACTATAACGAGATTGTGCGTAGCACATTCTTTATTCCTTTTTACTTGTTGAACTTTAAAATATATTTTATAATCAGCATGTTTTTATATCCTTTTTTTAAACTATATGTTATAAATATATTGAGAATTAAAAGGTGACAATAAAATGAAGAAGACATTATACGATTTTAAAGATCAGATTATGACCTTACCATTGAAAGATAAATATACAAAAGAAGAAATCTTAATTTCTGAGTTTTTACTAGAAAAGGAAGAAAATTTAGAAATTTACTATGCGCCTCATAATGAATATATCAATCCACAAGCTAAAATATTTATTATTGGGATTACACCAGGCTTCCAGCAGATGAGTACAGCAATTGCAACTGCAAGACAACAATTAGAATTAGGCATTCCTATGAATGAAATTCAATATGCATGTAAAGCAGCTGGCCGATTTAGCGGTGTGATTCGAAAGAATATTATTGATATGCTAAATGAAATTAAGTTAAATGAACGACTTCATATAAAAAGCTGTGGCGAGTTGTTTGAAAAAGAGGATCATTTACTTCATACGGTATCCTTAATCCCTTACTCTGTTTTTGTAAAAAAGCAAAATTATAGTGGACATACCCCAAAGATTTTAAAAAGCACAATCCTAAAAAAATATATTTATGAGAATTTTATGGAAGAGTTTTTTAGTCTGAATGCTCCTAAGGAGGTACTTTTGATACCTTTAGGAAAGGCAGTGGAAGAAGTACTGTCTCATCTAGAAGAGGAAGGTATGATTGAAAAAGGACATATACTTAAAAATTTCCCACATCCATCTGGTGCCAATGTAAATCGCATTCCTCAATTGAATGCGAATAAAGAAGATATGAATAATTTTCTTCAGCAGTTTTTTGGTTACTAAGTATAAATGGACAATCAAGCTCCTGTAATTCCATCCAAATATACTGTAATATAATTTATATTAATTGGAGGTTAGATATGGAATTTAGAGTTATATCATTACCAAAATTTAAAGCGGCATCCTCTGGTGTAGACAGAAATTTTGATTTTTCTTCAAATGGTATTTTAGGAAAATTCGATGCGTATTTTTCAGCAATTAAACCATGCGATAGAGATGGTTTTATGCCTCGAGATTTTTTGTATTTTGATGAAGAAAAGCAAGGAATGGTTTGGATTTGGGCATTAAGCGAAGATATGGAGGATGGTGGAAAAGAAGTCATTGATTTTGAGGGTGGCTACTATCTAACCTATGTGTATAAAGATGGAGATGAAGAGGCCAATGGGAAGTTTTATAATGAAGCTTTAAAATACATTGAAACCTCAGAAGTTTTCGAACTCGATGTTCGTCCAAATCATTATGCTATGGGGCATATTATTACACCAGCTGAAATTATTGAAGCACAAGGTTGGGCACAGATGGAGACATTTATCCCAATTAAGTTAAAGAATAAATAGATTAAAGTTTATAAAGTTAGGAGTACTATTATAATGAGTAAATTAAAAGTTGCTTTTGTTTGTGTACATAATTCTTGTAGATCACAAATGGCTGAAGCTTTAGGAAAACTTTTGGCATCCGATGTATTTGAAAGCTATTCTGCTGGAACTGAATTAAGACCACAAATTAATCAAGATGCAGTAAGAATTATAAAAGAATTATATGGCGTAGACATGAATGAAACTCAGAAAAGCAAATTGCTATCTGATATTCCAGAAGTAGATATTGTAATTACAATGGGTTGCAACGTAAAATGTCCAAACTTACCATGTAAGCATAGAGAAGATTGGGGATTAGAAGATCCATCTGGTAAGGCGGATGAAGAGTTTATTCAAACTGCTAAAATCATAGAAGAGAAAGTATTAGACCTTAAAGAAAGAATAATAAAAGGAAAATTTAATAGCTAAATCAAAATTTCATATATAATAAATTTTGATTATAAAAACATTAGTAAGCCGACAAGAATGAATAGAATCAACTTGTCGGCTTTGTTGTATAAAAATTAAATATTTTCATTGCATTTTAGATGAAAAAGTATAAAATAGACAAGGAAACTAAAGAGCATAGGAGTAAATACAGATGGAAAATAACAAGATAAAGAACATGACAACAGGTTCTCCAATGAAGTTAATCCTGTATTTCGGTGTCCCGTTATTTATAGGTATGTTGTTTCAACAATTCTATAATATGATGGATGCATTGATCGTAGGACGTACTTTAGGACCTCAGGCATTGGCGGCTGTTGGTGGAACAGGATCGATTAATTTTATGATAATTGGCTTTTGTATGGGAGTATGCAATGGATTTGCCATTCCAGTTGCTCAAGCCGTTGGTGCAAAAGATGAAAGCTCTCTTAGAAAATATGTAGCGAATAGTGTGTGGGTGTCTGTTGTTTTTGCGACAATATCTACAATTGTAGTATGTTTGCTTTGTGGTAAAATTCTTGTATGGATGAATACCCCAAGTGATATTTTAGAGGGCTCTTATGAATATATTTTTGTTATTTTCTTAGGAATTCCTGTGGTTTATCTATATAACTTATTATCAGGAATCTTAAGATCTCTCGGTGATAGTAAGACACCGCTTTATTTTTTGGTGATATCATCGTTATTAAATATCGTACTTGATTTAGTTGCAATCTTGGTTTTTGATATGGGGGTAGCCGGTGCTGCTTGGGCAACTGTTATTTCACAGGCAATCTCAGGAGTTCTTTGCTTAGTATACATAGTAAAAAAATATCCAATTCTTAAGATAAGCAAGGAAGAATGGAAGCCTAATTTATTGTTTATACAAAAACTTTGTATGATGGGATTACCCATGGGACTTCAATATTCCATTACAGCAATCGGTAGTGTTGTATTACAAACTGCAGTGAACTCTTTGGGGTCTATGGCGGTAGCAGCAGTAACTGCTGGTAATAAAATTAGTACATTATTCTGCTGTCCGTTTGATGCTATGGGTTCTACAATGGCAACTTATTCAGGGCAGAATAGAGGTGCAGGCAAATTAGACCGTGTTACAGAGGGTATCAAAGCTTGTAGTTTTATTGCAGTGATATATTCCGTAATATCATGTGCGGTATTGATTCTCTTTGGTGAAAAATTATCCTTACTTTTTGTAGAGGGAAAAGAAATTGATATTATAAAAAATTCAGCTGTATTACTGAAATGGGTAAGTATTTTCTATTTTCCATTGGCTCTAGTTAATATAATTCGATTCTCAATCCAAGGATTAGGATTTGGAACATTAGCTATTTTTGCGGGAGTATTTGAAATGATTGCCCGTGGTATTGTTGGTTACTTTTTTGTACCGATGTTTGGCTATATTGCTGCTTGTTTTGCAAGTCCAGTTGCGTGGATAATGGCTGATATGTTCTTAATTCCAGCTTATTTCTTCGTTATTAGAAAGTTGAAAAGAGAGATTATCAGCAGAACGATATCTTAATTTAATAAAAAAGAAACAAATTTTTGTAACTGTGTTGAGACAGTATCAAAATTTGTTTCTTTTTTTATAAACCAAGACCTATTCAAATAAATGATCTAACTTCGGGCTGTTATTAACTTTAATGCTTTGAACCTCATTTGACTCGGAATTCACAATAATGGTTATCGTGTCTAATTTGCTATATGGTCCTACAATTGAATAAAATATAAGCAGACCGGCATCCTCTTTTTCATATGTTACCCCTTCTAGTGCCTTTTCTAGATCAGAAGCTGATATTCCACGTTTAATACCTTTTTGGATTTCAATCTCAACATTTGTTGTATTTTTATCACCCACAGCAGTTGTTAAGAAGCAATTTTCAATGGTAGTTGCTTTTTCAGAATAGTTATTTGCTATTCCACGAAGTTCTTGATTGTCTTTTCTTAAAGTTACCCATCCATAGTCTTTTGCTTTGACGGTCATATCTGTATCAGATTCCTTGATTACCCAACCATTCTTTATAAATTCACTTACTGGCGCTGGGATGTGATATAAGTTTTTATCAAATAAAACAATAAAACTTTGAATATTGGAACCAAGCTCTGCTGGTGCTTGATATTTAGTTACAATATCAGGTATTTCATTACTTACTTCTTGCGTATTATTTTTCGTTTCTTCTGTTTCTACTAAATTTGTAATAGATATTTCATTTAGTACCTTCTTCTCTAAATCTACTGATAATTCGATATCTTGATAAGAATCATATTCATAAGTTAATTTGGTATAAAGGCTACCATCATAGCGACTTGATTCTGTGCCATAAGCAGCTATGATATCTTCTAAAGAAGATTCCATATATTTAATACCACCAGGTAATGTAATATTTAAACCATTATCTTTTATTAAGTACTGATCCATTGAGATTCCAGCAACTAAGCAGTTATCTAGGGTAGTAGTATCCATACCAAAATTAACTAGACTAATATATACTTCATAATCACCTTTTTGAAATCTTTCTGCAACGGTATATTGATTCGGATCTAATGTTGTTGTAAGGTCACCAAGATAAGTCCAGCCTTGTGAGATAAATTGTTGATAGGTCATAGGAAATTGATAAACGACGCCATCCATTTGAAGTTGGAAACTATACAAATCATCAGATAAATTCGTAGGTACTGTTACTGTATTGATATTGGATTGTGATTGCGTTGGTGCCACAGTAGGTTCTGCAGTAGGTTCTATGACTTCTTTGGTTGGTTGTGGAGTATTTTCAGGTTGTTGTTCAGATATAGTAGGAATAGTGGTAGGGTCCTCTGTAGTATTCGTTGATTCTGATTTCTTTGAACAACTAATTACAATAAAACATAGGATTAATACTGTTGTAAAAAGAATAACTCTTTTTTTCATTCTTATTCTCCGTTTCATCTCTTTTCTTATGATACTAAAAATAAATGAGTACCTTTTATATATTACTATAACTATTCTATAGCTTTTAAATTGATTCAAGATAAAGGATAAAATTTGTTTTAAACTTCTTTTATTGTAGAACATAAAAGTTAACTTAGGAACGGATAACTTAAATAAATCTAGGAACAGATAACTTAAAGATAGAATTAGGAGTAGTGGAGAGAAAAAGTAAACTAGGCAATTAGGAGAAGTGAAAAATCTAATCTGTTTACGCGTGTTATTTTATTATGCTATAATAGCTTTTATAATATAAAAGACATTTAATTTATTTTTTACAAATAGAAAGCATTCCTGTAATTCATAAATAGCGTCAATTGATAATAAGAAAACCTCACGGTATAATTAAGATATCATCTTGGCGGATGTAAATTATCTTAATCACCGGAGGCTATAAATGAATTATACACAAAATAAGAAGATAGAACAAGTAACAGAATCAACTTTAGTAATCGGAACTGACATTGGAAGTGAGTTTAATTATGTTAGAGCATTCGATTGGAGAGGAATTGAATTAACTAAAAAGGTCTTTTCTTTTAGCAATACAAAACAAGGCTATATAAACTTTCTAGACTGGGTGCACCAGGTTTTAAGTAGAACAAATAAAAAAGAGATTATTGTTGGCTGTGAGCCAACAGGGCATTACTGGTTTACCTTTGCAAAGTATGTTAAGGAACAGGGGATGAAGCTGGTATTTGTGAATCCATTTCATGTACATCAAAGTAAGGAAATGGATGATAATAGCCCGAAAAAGACAGATATGAAAGATCCTAAAACAATTGCTAAGTTGGTTGTAGAGGGACGCTATAGTCTGCCATATGTTCCTGAAGGAGTATATGCGGATTTAAGAACTGCGGTTTCAAGTCGTGATCGTATTCTAAAGGAGCTAAATGCAGCAACGAATAGAATTAAGAGATGGCTTAAAATATATTTTCCTGAATACTTAGAAGTATATAAAGTATTCGATTCAATTAGTGGTATCCTGGTGCTTGAAAGAGCGCCAATGCCAAGAGATGTGATATCATTAGGTACAGAAGGCATCAATAAAATCTGGCGTGAAGCAAAGGTGCGTAGAGTAGGTATGAAGAGGGCACAGACCCTGGTTGTAGCTGCGCATAATAGTGTCGGAATTAATGGTGGAAGCTGTGCAAAGTTGGAATTACAACTCTTGCTAGAGGATTATCAATCGAAAAAGAATCAATTAGAAAAGATTACACAAGTAATCGAAGAAGAAACCCTTCAGATTGATTATGTAGAACAACTATTATCAATTAAAGGTGTAGGCCTTATTACTGTAGCTGGATTTCTAGCAGAGGTAGGTGATATTCGACGTTTTAATTCACCGAAACAGGTACAGAAACTAGCAGGACTAGAGTTAAAAGAAAACAGCTCAGGAAAGCATAAAGGTCAAACCACGATCAGTAAGCGTGGACGAAAAAAACTGCGAAGGCTATTATTCCAAGTGGTTTTGCCAATGATACGGAGCAATAGAGAATTTAGAGAAATCTATGATTATTATACAACTCGTATAAAAAATCCGTTAAAAGGAAGGCAGGCAATGGTTGCTGTTAGTTGTAAGTTAATCAGAGTCTTTTACGCAGTCTTAACAAAAGGCATACATTATGATGCAGAAAAACTAAGAAACGACATCATCAGACCACAAGAATTAAAAGTGGCCTAATAGAAAAAGTACTGTAAACAGAAGACGTCCGCCAAGATATTGGTGCTGAGTTACAGGAATGAAATCAACATGACAAAACAGAACCGGTTAGCCGCGTTAGAATTACTCCAGAGGGCAGGACCCTGTCAGAAAGCAGCAAGCGGCACCCAACTATAGATAGGCAGAACGAAGGAATTTAGGACTTTGCTAGATGCAGATGATCCTGTTAGACATGAGAGGTTGGTTGCTATAGGAAGGATTGGGAAACAGGAAGGTCTTTATAGAAAATGAATGACGTTTATTTTTGTGTACCCTTTTTTCTGAAAAAGATGTACGTTTGGGTTTGAAACGATACACTTTTTATCTATGGATCTGTTTTTAGTAGTAACACGTTAACTTAGATGAAGACTCATAAATGGCTTAAAATAAGCATTCTTTGTGAAACTTCACTAAAAATATATAGAGAGGAAAAGACGATAATTGTCTTAAAATAATAATGGTAAGAGAAATTGTTAAGGATAAACAGAAGTTAATACAAAAAGCTGTAGATGCGACAAAAGAGGATTTATATATTATTACTGATATGGTGGATACTGCAAAGGCAAACGAAGGTATTTGCGTTGGACTAGCTGCGAATCAGATTGGTGAGAATGTTCGTATTATCGTAGTTAAAATGAAAAATCAGTTTATTCCATTGGTAAATCCTAAGATTATTAGACATAGCCAGTCAACATATGAAGCGGAAGAAGCATGTTTATCCCATGAGGGAACCAAAAAAACTACAAGATATTCATCCATAGAAGTGGAATACCGAGATGGGAGATTTATAAAGAAAACTCAGAATTTTAGTGGATTTGTTGCAGAGGTAATTCAGCATGAAATGGACCATTGTAATGGTATTTTGATTTAGAAGTAACTTTTAATTTAAAAGGATGAAAAGAAGGTTATACTATGACAAACGAAGCGATACAAATGGTTTTACAGACTTTAGATCAGGAATATGGAACCACCAAGGAAGGATTTTTACACTATGCGGATTGGCAACTATTACTTGCTATCATGTTAAGTGCTCAAAGTACAGATAAACAAGTTTACGAGGCGTTACCAGGTTTATGGAATCGATTTACTTCTATAGAACAAATGGCAGAAGCTCCAGTGGAGGAAATTGAAGAATATATTCGATCCATTGGATTATATAAGAGTAAAGCAAAAAACATGAAGCAATGTTGTAAGCAAATCATAGACGAATATGACGGAAATGTTCCTACAACCGTGGAGGAATTAATTAAATTAGCTGGGGTTGGAAGAAAATCAGCAACATTATTTCTCGCAGATGCTTATGATATTCCAGGAGTTACGGTAGATACTCATGTTTTGCGAATTGCAAGGCGACTTGGATGGGCAAATGGGAAGAATCCAGTACAGGTGGAACAGGAGCTCATGCAGGTACTACCGAAAGACTATTGGAATCGTATTAATTTTCAGTTGATTTATCATGGACGAAGTGTCTGCACTGCAAGAAAATGTCATTGTGATCAGTGTTTGTTGAGCCAATGGTGTGAAAAGAATATGAATTAATTATTTATATAAAAATGAATTAGTATAGGAATTTAATTATAAATGTATCTAAAAATCAGTATAAAAGAGTTGAAGTAGTGAATGAAAAGTACTTCAGCTTTTTTTTGTAGGAATTCCAAAGTCTAAATCTGGTGAACAAAGAGGACTTTTTTAGCGCTTTGGATGTTATCTAATTGGATAATGATATGGATTTGGACAAATATTAAGAAATCTTAAAATATTTATACAGTAACATTTAAGCATTTGTTTTTATTATTGATGCAAATTAATGTTGGAGGGATGTATAAATGTTTTTACTCGAATATATAAAAAATCCAAGATATGTTGGAGCAGTTGCTCCAAGCGGTAAACATCTAGCAAATGAAATGATAAGTGAAATAGATTTTGAAAATGCAAAATGTATTATAGAATATGGTCCGGGTACAGGAGCATTTACCGAAAAAATTCTTTCTAGGGTAAATAATGAAACAATCGTTATACTAATTGAAATTAACAAAGAATTTTATAGCGAATTAAAAAAATTATACGGTCATAAAAAGAATGTGATAATCTTAAATAGTAGCGCTGAAAATATTGATATTATATTAAAAAGATATTCAATCAGTGACGTGGATTATATTGTATCAGGATTACCGTTTGCTTCCTTACCGAAAAATGTGTCAAAAAGTATTCTAAAGAAAACGTCAGATTTAATAAAAGGCAAAGGAAAATTTATTACCTTCCAGTATTCACTGATCAAAGTAAAATTTATAAATAAATTTTTTAATAAGGTCAATTATTCTAAGGTATTGATGAATTTTCCACCAGCTTATGTTTTAATATGTGAAGAGGATAATTATGAAGAAACATATATTAGTAGTTGATGATGATAAAGACATTAGGGAATTAATCACTGTATATTTAAAATCAGAAGATTTTTACGTGGATAAAGCATGTAATGGCGAAGAAGCTTTAAAATTCATTGAAGAAAATCATTACGATTTAGTTTTATTAGATATAATGATGCCAAAGATGGATGGTATTGAAACCTTAATAAATTTGAGAAAAAAATATATGATGCCAGTTATCTTTCTTACGGCAAAAGATCAGGAAATAGATTTACTAAAAGGATTATCCTTAGGCGCGGATGACTATATTTCAAAGCCGTTTAGTTCTTTGGAGCTTATCGCAAGAGTGAAAGCTCAGCTTAGAAGGTTACTGTATTTAATAATTTAGATAAAAGTAACATTACAATTGGAGAATTAGTTTTAGATCTTGATATGCATAGAGTAACTGTAGAAGGTAAAGAAATAAAATTAACACCAACAGAATATAAAATATTAGAATTATTATGTAAGAATAGGAATATTGTATTTAGTGTGGAGCAAATATATGAAAATATTTGGAGAGATAAATATGCGGTTGGAGATACGTCTATCATGGTTCATATAACGAAACTTAGACAAAAAATCGAAAAAGATCCCAAGAACCCTGAGTATATAAAAACAGTTTGGGGAGTTGGGTATAAGATATGATGAAAAGAAAGCATAAGTCTTTAGCTGTTAAGGCACTAGGGGTTGCAATCATTAGTTTTATAATCTGTTATATTGTAATGATACTAAGTTTTAACATATATGCGTTATTGTTATATAATTATGCTACAACATGGGCAAATCAATTTAATTTATTGTTTTTACTACCTACTTTTATTGCCATAAGCTCATTTATATTTATATTTTTATTACTTGTAAATCGAAGGCTTAAATATTTTAAATATATAATTAATTCAGTCAAGAAAATAGATTCCTTAGAATTTTTAAGTTCTCTAGAGGAAAAGGGAAATGATGAGTTTACTGAACTAGCCAAAAGTATAAACATAATGAATGCAAGATTACAAGCTAGATTAAAGAAAGAAAAAGAGATGGAAGACTCAAAATACGAATTAATAACGTCTGTTTCCCATGATTTAAAGACACCATTAACATCACTTATAGGTTATTTAGATTTATTAAATAATCATAAGTATGAGGACGATGTGAGAAGAGATGAGTATATTTCAATCACATATAATAAGAGCCTAAGATTAAAAGAATTAGTCAATGAATTATTCGAATATACAAAATTAACTAGCAATGATGTAAAACTTGAGCGTAATCGATTTAATGTTTCAGCTTTAATAAATCAAATAGTTGGAGAAAGTATTATTGATTTTAATGAGAAAGATATAGAAGTTTTATTAGATAATCCTTATAAAGAACTATATTCTGAAATCGATGTTAAATTGCTTTCAAGAGTTTTTGAAAATATCTTAAAAAATGCTGAAAAATATAGTGATTCAAATTCCGTTTTTAAGATTAGCGTAGAAAGTAATGAAACTTATATTGTAATGCATTTTAAAAATAAATGTGATGGAATCGATGAAATCGATGTTAATAAGATTTTTGAGAGATTCTATAGATTAGACAGTGCTAGAAGTAGTGAAAAAGAAGGATCAGGGTTAGGTTTAACTATTTCAAAAAGAATAATTGAGCTACATCACGGAATTATGGAAGCAGAAAAGCAAGGAGATAATCTAATACTAACAATTAAATTATATAAAGTATAGATGATACTATAAGTTCTGCTTGATGTATTAACAAATGGAAAGAATTGATGTATAGTGATAGGGAGTCTATTTATAAAGTATTAAGGAGGACTATAAATGAGCTTTAAAGAAATTGATATTAATGAATTAAATATTAATCCATTCAAATTAATCGGAAGTGAGTGGTTACTTATCACAGCGGGTGACGAGAAAAAGCATAATACAATGACAGCTAGTTGGGGTGGCTTAGGTGTATTTTGGGGAAAGAATACAGCCACTGTATATATTCGACAATCACGTTATACAAAAGAGTTTGTTGATGCTAATGATACTTTTACAATCTCTTTTTATGATAAGCAATATAAAAAAGCCCTTGGAATTTGTGGGAGTAAATCTGGCCGTGATACCGATAAGGAAGCAGAGGCGGGATTAACACCTTGTTACGTTGATGGAACGACAGCCTTTGAAGAAGCGAATATGATCATGGTATGTAAAAAAATATATCAGAACTTTATGCCAAGCGATAACTTTATAGAAAAAGAAAATGATGAAAAATGGTATGGTGATAAAGATTATCACACAATGTATATTGCAGAAATTCAGAAGGTATATATTAAAAATTAAGATAAAAATTAAGAGAAAAGCTTAAGGTAGAGGAAACTGGAATTATTGTTTCCTTTACCTTTTCCTATGAAGATATTTGAAAAGTTATATTGTTGAATTCAAAATTACAGTATTCTTTAAACTTCGTTAAAGGAGGGTGATGTTTTTTATTCGTCTCTTAATTTGATCATATTAAGTGTTTATACTATGCTTTTTAAGTCAATAATATTTATGTTAACATAAGAAATTATAAAAATTATAAAATTAATGTTGACATTTGTCGAAATATAGTATAAACTAACTAAGCAAAAAAAAGTCCCATGTGTTCGTAGCTCAGCTGGATAGAGCAACGGCCTTCTAAGCCGTGGGTCGGGGGTTCGAATCCCTTCGAGCACATTATTAAAGAAGCTATGTAAAATAAAAACTTTTGTCTTTTGGGTGATTTCTCATTGAAGACAAAAGTTTTTTGTTTTATTAGAAATACTATGAGAAATTCGATAGAAATTTTGGTCAACATACAGGATGAATTTGTTTTAGTTGTAAGAATTGAATATGTATTGACTTTCAGATAGTTACTTCATACAATAAATATATGTATCGTTTTGGGTAGGAGTATTTATGAATCAGACAGATTATCTTGTGTATATTATAGAAATAATTGGGACAATTGCATTTGCGTCCTCTGGAGCATTACTTGCAATGGAAAAGCATATGGACATATTTGGTGTATGCATTTTAGGCATTACAACAGCAGTAGGTGGTGGTATTATTCGTGATGTTGTACTTGGAAATACTCCGCCGAATGTATTTCGTGATAGCTCTTATGTAATCGTTTCGATTATAGTATCAACCTTACTATTTATTTTAATGTATATGAAAAATCGATTAAATTTATTGATTTTTGATAAAGTGAAATTATTTTATAATAAGGCAATGATGTGGATGGATGCAATAGGACTTGGTATTTTTACGGTAGTAGGTATTAATACAGCGATCACTAAGGGATATGAAGAGCATATCTTCTTACTTATCTTTGTCGGTATGGTAACGGGAATTGGTGGCGGAATGCTCCGTGATGTGATGGCACTTCGAACTCCATTCGTGTTTGTAAAACATGTTTATGCCTCTGCTTCCTTAGTAGGTGCGATTGCTTACATATGGTTAATAAATTATGTACCGACTGCTGTTGGTATGGCGATTGCAGCAAGTATTGTTGTTGCAATTCGTGTAGCGGCAGCTCATTATAAATGGAATTTACCAAAGATATAGATAATTTGCTGGCAAAATAATAAACAAATTTTATATTATAATAATAGCTATAGCGACGAAATAGTATTGTTTTGTTGCTGTAGCTATTTTGCTATAACATAATTAGGAATAAAGTAAAAGGAAGGAATGGAATCATAAGGATATGAATATATTTGAAGATGATTTACTATTTGAAGACATTGATTTTAATGTATACTACGATGAGAACGGGGAACCAGAAGAGATTCTTGAAATGGAAGAAGATAGATTAAAGAATATTATTTCAACATTAGAGCGACAAATAAAAATGTTACCAGAACATTATAATGTTGAGATTTGGGTGGAATACAAGAGGGTATGCAAGGAAGCGTTGCAAAGCCTTTATGGTAATTGAATATAAAAAGAAATCCCAGAAATACAGCAAAGGATAGATTGCCTACCTTTCTGGTTTCTGGGATTTTTGTGCAGATTCCATTAAAAGATTCCATTAAAAGATTCCATTAAAAGATTCCATTTAAAGAACCCGTTTAAAGAACTGTTTTAAAGAACCCGTTTAAAGAACTGTTTTATAGAACCCTTTAATAGAATTGTTTAATAGTACCCTGTTATAATAAATTAGTTATACCATTTACATTCGCAAGTTCATCATCATCCATCGGGATAATAATACACTTCTTGCCATCGATAATTTGTGACGTAATTTGCTCCACTTTTTGTGGCTTAACTTTTAGAATTACATCAAAGTCACCATTAGCGGAATCATTGGATTCAATAGAAGATAAAGCTTCATCTAAGGTAATAGCAACTTCTTCGTTGTTTGCGAGGGTAACCTCTTCTAAACGTTCCTGCAATCTTTGTACCTGTTCAAAAAGTTGTAATTCTTTCTTTCTTTGAGCACTTGCAGCAAGTACTTTATTATCAATCAAATGATCCACAACAGGAGGTGTATCTGCAAAGTTCTCTACATAGGAGTTTTCTATTTTCGTTGTAATTTCTTCTGGCAAATCACTTGCGGCAAGAATGTCTTGAATCGAATCAGGAGTAAGAAGAAGAGGTTCTGAATTGCTATCACTAAATTCTTCTTGTTCGTCTACCATTTGATTCAAGGTTTCCTGAATCTCCATATAAACAACTTCGCTTTTTTTCTCATCGATAATCGCATTATTAATAATTGCTTGAAATGTATTTTTTTGTTCCGTAGCCGTTTGCTTTGGTGGGCATCCTAATACCTGTTCAACGAATTCCTTATGAGGTTCTTTTGTATCTTTTGTAAAGTACATAACAGAGTGAATATCAGTACTACGGTCTGTAAAAGCTGGGAATATAAATCCCGTTTCAGGTGGGTTTACAACCCAGTCACGGTTACGTGGTCCAATACGGTTTTCTATTTCAAGATATCCAAGACCAGGCTTTGTAAGGGTAACAGGACAAACAGCACAGATTAGATATTCGTAAACTTCTTCAGATTCATCCAATTTAGCATTATCAGAAGTTTTAGTCATAACATCATAAGCATCATGGAAAATAAGGATGAGGTAGTTACCAGTATAATCGTAATTATCAATAACTAATTGATAAAATGACTCAAGGAGTGCTTCATTCTTAAGCTTGCTTTCTCTTAATCCCATAAGGAATTGCTGTTTACCACCAACATTTTCTTCTTCAAGAGGAAATTCCAGCTCTAAAAGATTATTTCCTACCGTTCCAGATAGAGTTTTTTTAGCAATCTCTAAATATTTATAAAATTCTTCATCCTCTAAATTCAAGAAAGTTTCATCAAAATTCAGGATGATTTCTTTATCTGCATTCACATAACAACCACACATTTTAGTAAATGTGCACTCGTTTTTTTTAAGTCTTCTTTTTAGTTCCAAGATATCTTTTTTTGTCATATGCTCCTCCGTTGTTATTTTTTATTCGATATACAGTTCTAGACTTGTCTTGTTTTATTATACGATAAAAAAATAATTTGTGCTATTCAAAGGTTGATGGAAAATATAATTTTTTTTAGTTCATTGGTATAGAATTTTATTTATTATGAGCAGTTGAATAAGGAATTTTATTACTTTTATCGATTCAGATAAAGCATTATAACGAAATGATTGCTGAGTTAGTGCAATTTGAGATATAATTGGGAATATATATAAATTCATTTTAATTAACAGATATTACATCTAATGTTAGTTAAATTGTAATCTTTATTTAACAACTTTATGGTACGCTTATTTATCTAATATATATGTAAATTATCGAACAGACCATCACTGGACGAGTCTTGGTGCGTATTATGGTTATCTTAAATACTGCAACGATCGATATGGACAAAGTTAAAACAAGAGATAAATATGCAATGTTCATGCATGGGAATCTTCTCTTAGTGTTATTTACTCAAAGAAAAATGATGAAAATAAGGGAAAAAAGTTGCTAATACTAAAAGATTCCTATGCTAATAACATGATACCTTTTTTTACATATAACTACGAAGAAATTTATGTAGTAGATCTTAGATATTATGGAGATAGTGTATCTGAATTAATGAAAGAAAAAGGAATTAATTCAGTATTTATTCTTTATAATTTTGATACATTTATGACGGACAATCATTTTTATCGTTTAAGCAGATAAATAGTAGGGGACTAGGAGGTAATAAAAATGGTTCGGGATTCACAAAGAGAAAAATGGCGGAGAAGACGCAGAAGAAGAAAAATATTTCATTATACTAAGATTGTAGTCATTTTATTATTAATATGTGGAATTGTATACGGAAGTAAAAAATTCTATGAGAAAGAATTTTTAGAAAATGCAAAAGAAGAGGATGCTATAGAAACAATTAATCCTACAGACAAACCAAGTAATATAAGTATATCAGATGATGAAGAAGATGAAAATATTAGTGAGGATACTAATAGAAAAAATTTAGATGAGACAAATGATTCAAATCCAATTAAGATGCCAGGTGAGTCGGAAGCAGATGATGGAATAAAAGAGCCTGAGGTAACAAAGGAACCTGAGGCAATAAAAGAACCTGAAGCAACAAAAGAACCTGAGGTGACAAAAGAACCTGAGGCAACAAAAGAACCTGAGGTAACAAAAGAGCCTGAAGCAACAAAAGAACCTGTGGTAACAAAAGAACCTGAAGTGACAAAGACACCTGAAGTAACAAAAAAGCCAGAGGTAACGCAAAAGCCCGAAGTAACAAAAATACCAGATTCGAATGTGGATTCGAATGATGATTCTTATTTTGATGATGCTGTTTTTATTGGAGATTCAAGGACAGAAGGTTTTGGAATATATTCAGGTTTAAAAAATGCAACATTTTACGCCGAGAAAGGATTAATGGTAGATACTATTCTAACGGAAAAGGTTGCGAAAGTAGATGGAGAGAAGATGACTATTTTAAAGGCTTTGGAAAAGAAATCCTTTAAAAAGGTATATATAATGCTTGGAGTAAATGAGCTTGGTTGGGATTCTGATAGTATTTTTATTGAAAGATATACAAACATCATTAAAGAGATAAAAGAATTACAACCCCAGGCAGAAATTTATGTGCAAAGCATTATTCATATCAATAGTGAAAAGCTTAGGAACCCTCAATCTTATCTAAATAATAAGAAAATCAATAAAAGAAATGAATTGATAAAAAAAATGGCGGAGGAAAATGAGGTCCATTATTTAGACTTGAATAGTGTTTTATCTGACAGCAATGGAAATTTATTTTTAGATGCTTCATCCGATGGAATACATTTAAATAAAGAGTATTGTAAGGTATGGAAAAAGTATTTAATAGAAAACAAATAGGCAAATAAATAAACAGATAAATAAGAAAATAGATAAATAAGAAAATAGTGAAGTAAATAATTTAATAAATGATTAAATAAATTAATAAGTAGACAAAGGAGAAGAATTATGAAAAAAGTAAAAAAAATTATGATGGTAGGATTGGTAGGAGCAGCAATGATTATGTCCCTTAGTGGATGTAAAAAGGGGGCAAGCAAAGAAATAGATATAAATACTGTCGCTGATAACTTATTAAATAACATTACTTATGAAGATGAGTTATCGCAAGTAGATTATGATATGGTATATGAAATGGATGATATTCAGATAAATGAGAGTGTAGTTTATGTAAGTAGTGGTGCAACTGCGGAAGAAATCGCTGCATTTAGCTGTACAACAGAAGACGATGCTAAAAAAGTACAAACTATTTTAGAAAACAGAGTGGAAGAACAGAAAGAATCTTTTCAAAATTATTTCCCAGAGGAATTAGTAAAGCTTGATAAAGCTGTAATTATTAAAGAGGGAAAAAGCGTTGTTTTAAGTATTTCGAATGATGAACAAAAGGCTGAAGATATTATAAATGAAGCAAAAAAATAAGCTGAGGTAATACGATACGGAAAAAGAATGGGTCTAAATATATGAATTAGATTCATAGCATGAAATATCGTATTTTACTTAAAAAAATGTAAAGAAAGACTACATATGTGTATTTCCTATTTAAAATATTAATAATAAAAAGGAATTACACATATGTAGTTTTATTTTAAAGATTTATTTATCTAGTTATAAATAATGTCTATAAAGATTTATCCAATAAATAGTTCAGGTTCACATCGTTTCGAACTAAAATTAGTGATTAACATGTCATGAAATTTTACGTATGCTTCATGTGTTATTTCTTTTGCAGATACTGGACATCGACGGATACAACTACAACATCTCAAACATTTATTTGCATCTACTTCTTTAAAATTAGTTAAACTGATTGCTCCCGTTGGACAATGTTTGGCACAAATACCACAGGAGTTGCACGAATCCTCCGTTACTGGTGCCATAGGAGGCATTGCTGGTTTCACCACATAAGGAAATTCTCCGGGAACATTTAAATCATTGATTTCCCTAACACTAGAGAATTTAGAAATTCTATTTTTAATTTCTTCACCAAAGCTCATGCATATCGATAAATCGTTCACATCTGGTCGCCCAGTTGCTAACTCTTTTGTAGAAGAGTGTTCTGCTACAAAAGCACCGGCAGCCAAACCTATAAAACCTTTCGCTGTAAATATATCTTTTAATTCTAAAAGGGCATTTTCATGGGAAGACCGATGGAATTTTGATGATTGGGCTACTAGTTATGATAAAGTAGTAAAATCCGATACAAAGGGTCTAGCATTTTATAAAAATTATACGAAGGTTATAAAAACAACTGCGGACAAGGTGAATGAAAAACAGGGTAAAATTATTGAAATAGGAATTGGGACAGGGAATTTAGTGCTTGAAGTTTTGAAACAAAATAGTGTAAATCTAGAGGATGTTATAGGTGTTGATCAATCAGTTAATATGCTTCGCGTTACAAAAAAGAAAATTCCAAAACTTAATGTTAAAGTCGGAACCTTTTTGAAATTACCATTTGAAGATAATGTTTGTGATACGATTGTTACCTCATATGCGTTTCACCATTGTAATGATAAGGAAAAAGAATTAGCAATTCATGAAATGGACCGTGTGTTGCGCCATAAGGGTAGAATTATTATAACAGATTTAATGTTTGAGAATTCTACTGCCAGAGAAAAGTTTGTTAAAAAATGTACAAAATAAGAACTTAGGGATTTAGAGGATGAATATTTTGGATATATAGATGAGCTAGAAAAAATCCTTACTTCAATGGGATATTGCTGTAATCATCAGCAAATAGACGAACTTATATGGATATTAGTTGCTGAAAAATGATTTTATTACAAGTATTGACAAAAACTTTTTTACGTGTATAATTACCTAATGTATCCATTGTGTTAAAATATTAACAAATAAAAAGTAAATGGATCAGTGTACTGTTACCTTATAAAGTTTATGAATTCTATTCAGAAAGGAAACGTAAGACATGAAATTACTCGAAGGAAAAGTAGCGATTGTAACAGGAGGTTCACGTGGTATCGGGTATGCTATTGTTAAGAAGTTTCTTGAGCATGGCGCAAAAGTAGTATTGTGTGGTTCAAGAGAAGAAACAGCAGTGGCAGCAGTGAAAGCATTAATCAAAGAAAACAATGAGTATGAAGTATCTGGAGTTTGGCCTGATTTGTGTAATCCTGCAGAAGTTAAGAAATGCTTTACTGAAATAAAAGAGAAGTATGGAGCTATTGATATTTTAGTTAACAATGCAGGTGTTTCATCAAGTGAAAGTATTTATACATATAAACCCGAAGATTTTGCAAGAACTATAGATTTGAATGTAAATGCAGTGTTTTATTGTTCCCAAGCAGTTGCTGGCTTTATGAAGGAACAGGGCGGTGGAGTAATATTAAACACTAGTTCCATGGTTAGTTTATACGGACAAAGAAGTGGATGTGCGTATCCAGCCTCTAAGTATGCAGTAAATGGTATGACGAAATCATTAGCGAGAGAATTAGGCCCAGATAATATTCGAGTAAATACCGTGGCACCAGGAATTACGAATACCGACATGGTAGCGAAACTTCCAGATGAAGTAATTAAACCTTTAATTTCAATGATACCTCTAAAGAGAATCGGGGAATCGGAGGATTGTGCAAATGCATTTTTATATCTTGCAAGTGATTTAGCTAGCTATGTTACAGGAGAAATACTTTCTGTGGATGGGGCGACAATATTCTAAAGATTATAATTTTGTTACATAAATAAAATTTTTATAATGACCATTCGGAGATTTCCGAATGGTCATTTTTATCATGGTAGAAATTAAAAGTCATACAATAATTGGTAAAACATGGTATAATATTGTTGTATTTAGAAAAAGAGACAGGATCTTATTCTATTTAAAATACTTAACAGCTTTATAAAATAAAAAAACTTGGACCTATAATAATTGAGGTTAGATAATTTTCTAATATTTCAATACACTTGATTGCTCAAGAAATAATTATCTCAAATGTTAAAAGGTATTTAATAAAACGGTTAATTGAATTATTAAAAAATAGGATGGGAAGGAGGGGGAAAAAATAAGGTGTATGATAAAAAAGTAGATGATAAAAACAAGGTAGATAATAAAAGCAAGGTGTATGATAAAAACAAGGTGGATAATAAAAACAAGTTGAATAAAAGAAAGCTATTACAAATTGGATTTATTTTTATAGCTCTTTTCGTTGTTATTATCTTAATAGATCGACAGTTTCTAAATAATCATTGGAAATCGGATGGTATAACTTCAGGAATAAAATATGATCTTCCAACTATAACTGAAACTACTGACTTTTCTAAGATATCAAATAAAATCAACTTGTTTACATATGAGTATTTTAAGAATATGAATAGTAAAGATAAAACTGAGAACATATTTGTATCACCATATAGTCTATATCAGTCAATGGCTATGTTATCATTTGGTGCCAATGGAGAGACAAAAACGCAGATACTAGAAAGCTTATATCTTACAGAGTTAGAGGATAAAGAAATTGGAGAAAATCAGTACTTGCTAAATAAAAAACTCTTTGATACAAAAAATGCGAAGGTTTTTTCGGGGAATTCATTGTGGCTAGATAATTCTTTGATTTTAAATGATAAAATCATAGAAAACTTTGTAGCACCAATTGAAAACTATTTTCATGGTGATGTTTTTTACAAAGATTTAGCTAAAACAAGTACCATGAAAGAGATTGATGATTGGGCATCTAAAAATACGGAAGGACATATCTCAAAAATTTCGCCAGAATTAAATACTTTGGATTTGTTATGTTTATTAAATGCCGTATATTTCGATTCAAAATGGGCGAATGCATTTCAAAAAAGTATGACAGTTGAAGATTCTTTTTACGGCATAGAGAAAGAATCACAAGTAAGTATGATGAATATAACTGAAACGAAGTTTAAAACATTTTACACAGAGGAGTTACAAGGAATTAGGATACCATACAAGGAAGATTACGTTATGGAAATTCTTATGACCAACAGTGAAATTAATCAAACGATTCAAGATTTTTGTAAGAATAAGAGTGTAGAAGAATTAAGAGAAATCTTTCAATTATTTGATACAAAATCAGAAGACATCAATGTTAATTTGCAGTTGCCAAAGTTTAAAATGGTGTATACAGATAAGGACGTTATTTCAATTTTAAGAAATCTTGGAGTTCATAATGCGTTTACAATAGGTGCTGATTTTACGGAAATATCAAAACGTTTATTCATTGATAAGATATTTCAAAAAACATATATCGAGGTAGACGAAGAAGGGACGAAAGCATTTGCGATTTCGTTTACTGGTGGGAAAACATCATCCCCTCGGAAAGATGTAAAAGAGTTTATCGTTAATCGACCATTCATATTTACGATTCGAGAAGAAACTACAGATACCATTCTTTTTATTGGTAGTATTATAGACCTATAAGCTGATATGCTATGCCCAAAATGCGGACATGAATTGCTTAAAGGAAATTATCTAGGTGGTACGATTTATTACTGTGAACATTGTTAGAAATAATTAAAACAGACACGACATACTGATGTCATGTTTCAAAGGATAAAGTAAAGAAAACTTTGGAGGTTGTTCGCATGATAGATTCACGTTATGGTTTCGATTACTCTACTGGTGATAACATTAACGATAGAAAAGAGGATCTTATGGAAACTTACAAAATAAAATGTTTTGAAGATTTTTGTGAAACTTTACAAAACTGTGGATTTACCCTGGGGGGAGAAAATAACGAGGGAGTCTTTACAATCTGTGACTTATTTGACGATAGTATCGTATGGCATACAGAAAATCCAGAGACAGATCCATGGGAATGGCGTATGCGGGTATTAAATGAGCGTACAGATATTGCCTATGCAAAACTCTTTTTTAAAAAAAGTGGATATATCACAAAGGATTGGTATCCTTACTTTCTTAAAATTCGTAGAAACGGTGAAAGTCTGGAAGAAGCTTATTTCAATGGAACAATTTCAAATACTGCAAAGCGTATTTATGAGATTATTGAAACACAAGAAATTGTAGCATTTCATGATATTAAGAAATTAGGAAATTTTAATAAAGAAGATAATTATCGCTTTGAAAAGGCCTTGGTAGAATTGCAGATGAAGATGTTTATTACTATGTGTGGTAGACAACAAAAAACCAACCAATTTGGAGAAGGTTATGGATGGAATTCTACTGTATTTTGTACTACAGAAAAATTCTGGGGGTCAGATATTTTTAATACGTCAGAATCAATATCGATGAGTGAAGCAGAAGCTATAATAAAGGAGCAAATATATAAATTAAATCCGAATGCATATGAAAAGAAAATAAGGAAATTCATCTATGGGAAATAAATAATAGAAATGAACTGGGCCCTATGTGATTAGGGTACAGTTCATTTTTTACTTTACAAAAGCGCTAACTCCTTGTTTTCTATAAAAATCAATACTTTAGTACCTAAAATTAATTGTATCTAAAGTAGAAAATCATGTAGTAATTATATTTTAATATATTAATAATAAGTAATTGACAATATTGTATGTCATACAGTATATTGGAAATAGGAGGTGATTCGAATTGGAATTTGATGAATTACTATCAATATTTGATACAGAATTAAAGCGAGGTACATTAACATTAGTAATTATGAGCCACTTACAAACTCCACAATACGGATATTCGCTGATACAAAATATAACAGAACAACAAATAGATGTAGAAGCAGGAACCCTATATCCAATGCTAAGACGTTTAGAAAAACAAGGAGTGCTAACAAGTGATTGGGATACCAATGAAAGCAGACCAAGAAAATACTATAAATTAAGTGATTTAGGAATGCAGTTATTTTTAAGACTTAAGGAGAACTGGAAGAATCTTTCGAATCAAATGAATCAAATATTATGGGAGGAAAATGAATGAATCTAATTGATAGGTATGTTTATACAGCAACCAGACATTTGAACGATAAAGTTAAAGCTGAGATGGAAGCAGAAATACGTGAAACAATTAGTGATATGCTACCAGATGATTACACCGATGAGGATGTACAAAAGGTATTATATGAGCTTGGAAATCCAACCTTACTTGCGGAAAAATATCAAGAAAATCCAAGATATTTAATAGGACCATATCTATATAATAATTATCTTTATGTGTTAAAGCTTGTTTTGATTATTATCCTCTGTATTGCACCAATTGCAGCATTTGTATCGATTGTAACTGAAGTAAGACCAACAAAAGATATTGAATTTCTGGTCCTAATGGTAACTAAAGTTTTATCATATATGCTTCAGGGAGCTTTTCAAGTATTTACCTGGGTTACTATTATTTTTGCATGTATGGAACGTATTAAAAGTCCTTCTATGATATGGCCATTCACAGGAAAAGAATGGACAGTCAAAGATTTAGTGGATGCTCCATTAACAAAAAAGAATAAGATAGCAAAAAGCGATCCGGTTTTCTCAATTATATTTATTATGATTTTTACTATAGTGATTTTATTCTATGACCAATATTTAGGATGGTATACATTTGAAAATGGTGTATGGAATGTGACTCCTTTGTTTTATGGAAGAGATTTTTTTGGATATTATCCAAGTTTATTGATTTTAGCAATTTTAGGAATTGTAACTGCAATTTTTAAATTAATTTATCAACGATGGACGAAAGGATTGGCAATTCTAAACACTGTATACGGCATAGTAAGTATCGTAGTATGTTCATCGTTCCTATTAAATAAAAATGTTTACAACCCTGAGTTTATGAAAAAGCTCGCCCAAGGCGTGAATATGGAGTTAAATCGTATTTTAGAAATCTGGCATTGGGGGATGATTGGTATCGTATTTTTTATCATCATAGGAACAGGAATTTGGGAGATTATACAAGGTTTTAGAAAAATAAAAGGATAGTTGTATATCAAAAGAGTTAAAGTGCAGAAGCTGTATTTTGACTCTTTTCATATATAAAACTTAAAAGATCCAATGAAAAACTATAACTATTACTTTTTTTCATAAGCGATGTGAGATATACTTATTATATTGTCAGAGTTCTCTTGATAAAGATGTTATATAGGACATTATGCTACATTAAAATGTTTTATTAATTTGAGTACATACTTGGAGGTCACGATGAAAATATATTTAATAAGGCACGGAGAAACAGATTGGAATAAAGCAAAGCGAATACAGGGACGAGAAGATATTTCATTAAATAATAACGGTATTCATCAAGCAAATGAATGTGGAAAAGCTCTACAGATGTTATCAATTGATTGTATTGTAGCTAGCCCATTAAAAAGAGCAAAAGAAACGGCAGAGATTATAGCATCTTATTTCGGAATTAAGAATGTCATTGTAGACCATAGATTGATAGAGCGAGATTTCGGTCGTTTATCAGGATTAACGTTTCAGCAAATGAAAGAAGCGAACAATGATGATGAGATGGAAGACTGGAATACAGTAAGCGAGAGAATGATGGATTGTCTTCTTGAATATAAAAATAATAATAAATATGAAAATATAATTATGATTTCCCATGGAGCTGCGATTAATTCAGTGTTATCAGTACTTTCAAATCATAGAATTGGCACAGGGATAACTAAATTAAACAATGCGTGTATTAATATTTTACAGGACAATGAAAAATCCTTTGATATCATTCGATATAATTTAATAGCGAGGGATTTTGAACGTATTCAAAATGAAATGAAGTTTAAGACACTAATTGAAAAAGAAGAAATCATGGAAGATTTACCTGAATGTATTTTACAGTATGTAAAGGATGAGCCTTACATAACAGATACCACAGGGCGTTCTAATTCAAAGATACTAATGTTTCATCATATGGTACTTAAAATTGAACCATCCAATGAGGCATTAGATAATGGAAACATAATGTTAAAATGGTTACAAGGGAAGGTACCTGTACCTAACATTATAAAATATTGTAGCTATAATGACGTTAACTACTTATTGATGTCAAAAGTAGAAGGTGAAATGGCTTGTAGCGATTATTATATGAACCATTTAGAAGAGATGGTTCCGTTATTAGCAGAAGGATTAAAATTACTTTGGAAAGTAGATATTAAAGATTGTCCAGTTAACTTTAACATAAACAAACTATTGCAAATAGCAAAAACGAATATTTTAAAAAATATTATGGATGTGAGTGACTGGAAATCTGAGGCGATGGATGAATACGGTTTTAAAACACCGATGGAACTATATGAATATCTATGTGAAAATCGTCCCAAGGAGGAACTGTATTTAGTTCATGGAGATTATTGTCTACCAAACGTGATTTTAGCAGATGGTAAGGTTCAGGGATTTATTGATCTTAAATATTGTGGAATTTCCGAACGATGGTTAGATATCGCATTATGTGTTCGTTCAATCAAGCATAATCTTTTTTTAGCTGGCAAAGAGGAACTGTTTTTAAAATATAAAAACATGTTTTTTGACTCAATTCAATTAAAGCCAGAGGAAGAAAAGATGAAGTATTATATATTATTACTTGAATTATTTGAGTAGATTGTATAAAAATAAATGGAATTTGCTCTTTTAAATAATAAAAAAGTTTGATAAGATAGTTTATTTTGAGAAAAGATTTATGAAGCAGATATCTTATTGAAAAATAGTATAGTAAGATATTAAGGCGAAAGAAAATGAATGTGCCCATGGAGGTTAAAATGGTTAATATATTATACGAGGATAACTTTTTGATAGTTTGTGAAAAACCTCTAGGAATTTTATCTCAGCCAGATCTAGGAGATGGTGAGGATATGCTTACAATATTAAAAGAGTATCGAAAGGATAAAAAAGAAGAAGAATACATTGGCTTAGTGCATCGACTTGATCGCAATGTTGGAGGTGCTATGGTGTTTTCTAAAAAAACATCTGTGACCTCTAAGTTATCTACAGCGATACAGGAACGAAACTTTGTAAAAGAGTATTATGCAGTGGTACATGGTCGTCCGGAAGAAGATTCTGGAGTATTGAAGGATTTTATGTTTAAAGATTCTAAGAAAAACAAATCATTTGTAGTGGATCGTGTAAGAAAAGGTGTAAAAGAAGCATCCCTAGAATATGAGCTTCTTGATAGTAAAACAGTTGAGGATGAAATCTTTTCCTTAGTGAAAATTCGTTTACACACAGGGAGAACTCATCAAATACGAGTGCAATTTTCATCAAGAAAAATGCCACTTGTTGGTGATGGAAAATATGGTAGTAAAAATAATAAGTGTGAGGCGGCTCTTTGGTCACATCGATTAATATTTAAACATCCAGCAAAAAAAGGTGAGGTAGATATTATGGTAGAACCTCCAAATTGCTATCCTTGGAATTTGTTTCAATAGGTATAACAAAAAATCCAAGAAGTACATGCAATTTGTAATTTAAATATTAAAAAATATTTGATTTGACGTTAGAGACGTATAGATTAAAAGTAGTTACTTTATTAGTTTATTATTAATTTGTGATTTACTTAATATGATTATATAGAAAAAATATAATGCGAAAATAAAAAATCAATTTTCACACATAAGTTTGTAATGTTTTATATAGCTTCTAGTGCTACAAGTACTGAAGAAATAGGAAATCCTGTACATCCAGGAACAAAACGTAAGTTAAAAGAACATGGAATTGGTGTAGAGGGAAAACAAGCAGTCCAATTACAAAGAAAAGATTATGATTCCTACGACTACTTAATTGCGATGGAAGAAAGAAATATGATTCAAATGAAACGAATAGTACGAGAAGATCCTGAAAATAAAATTTATAAACTTTTAGATTTTACGGATAATCCAAGAGATATTGCTGATCCATGGTATACTGGAAATTTTGATAGAACTTATGATGATATCCTAGAAGGATGTAAGGGATTTCTAAAGTTTTTACGTGAAACTCATATTGGAAAATAAGTAAATACATCATTGTATATATTAGTGTACAAAGATAATTACTAAAAGTAGATGGGGCTGTTGCAAAATAGAATTGTTTCATATGTGTGTTCCATGTTTTTCTGCTACGCAACAAACACGTATTTTGTACGAAGACTTTGTTTACGTACAAAATGCAAGTTTGTTTCTTTACACGAAAAACATTAGGAATTATACATATAAACTCTACTTTGCAACAGCCCCATTTTAATAAAAGCTATTTACTGACTTTAGGTTAATGATTGATCATATAAGTCCATTATATTTTCTATATTTATGAGGGGATACTCCATTTGCCTTACGGAAAGCATCACCAAAATAATTGCTATCATTAAAACCACACTGAAATGCAATTTCGGTAATGGATTTATTCGTCGTCAGTAATAAATTACAAGCTTCTTTTAGACGAACGCTAATTAAATACTCTTTATATCCAAAACCTGTTACAGCTTTAAATCTTCTAGAAAAATGAGATTTACTCATATTATACTTATTTGCAATGTCAATAAGAGTTAAGTCTTTATCGTAATTATAGTAAATATATTTAACAGCAGCTTCTATTATCTCGTTATTGCTATCAGGCATTACGAAAGAAGTTGTATTCTTACGTTGATATCGAATAAGAAATGTCATTAATTCGATAAAATAATTCTGAAGTAATTCCTTGGACATTTCATCAACTTCTCCAAACTCATATAACATTTTTTGTAACAAATTTTCGACATATTCCCGTCTAGCCGCTGGAATTGCTAAGACATGATTTGAAAAGTATTCATAAAACTTTTCTTTTCCAAAATGTTTATAAAAAGGTTCTAAATAATCTTCTGTAAAATAAAGATTAACTAATTCAACCGATGTAGGATGGTTTTCAACAGGAAAGCCTTTATGTAATTCCCCTTTTAAAATAAAGGCAATAGAACCTTTTTCGAGATTGAAAAGAGAATGATTAATTATCATACTTCTAGTACCACCGACAATAAAACCAAGTTCATAATATGGGTGATAATGTGACGTCTGCTTATTATAGTTGGCGTCTCTTTTTACTTGTTCTATTAGGAAATCATTGGTTCTTGCTAACATAGCTTTCATGATATGGCCTCCCTTAAGATGTTGGTTTTAGAAATAATGGAATAACTTTACTTATTCAAAGTATATCACAATTATACTTTGTAAGCAATTATTCAGTGTTTTGAATATTATTTAAAATAATATTTTAAAAACTACAGAAAATTGAATATTAAGCAAAAAATCTGTAGAAATAAGTTATATAGGCGCTTTATTCATAGATAATACAGCTTATTATTGTTATATTGTTCTTATGTAACTGTTTGAGTTACGGAATTAATCATAGAAAGACAGAAAAAGAGGCTGTGGATATGGACAAATTACAAAAGCGTGAGGAAATGCTAAATGGAAATTTAGCTAAAGTATTCGCCAAGCTTGCAATACCTATTGTTGCAAACACATTTATACAAACGATGTACAACTTAACAGATACTTATTGGTTAGGTAAAATGGGAGAAGAGCACCAAGCGGCTATTACGATTGTATCACCAGTGCAAAATATTATCGTAAATTTTGGTAGCGGTATTGTAGTTGCGGGATCAATCTTAATATCGCAATATTTAGGAGCTCGTAAAGAAGATGACGCAAAAAAAATGGCATCGCATATATTTACATGTTCTATGATTTTCTCAGTGATCTGCTCACTTTTGTGTTTTTTAGCAACGCCAGCAATTGTAAATTGGTTAGGAGCAGAAAATGTAGTAAAGAATTATTCAACTACATATTTAAGAATTGTCATGTTAGACATGCCATTTCTTTTTATGATAAATATATTTCAAGCGGTGAATCAATCACAGGGAAATACAGTAAGGCCAATGTTATTAAATACCTTAGGTGTTATTTTTAATATGATTTTAGATCCATTATTTATGTTTACATTTGGATGGGGAATTGCAGGTGCCGCATTGGCAACACTACTTGCAAAAGTGCCTTGTGCAATCATAGCATTTATATCTTTAAGCAATAAAAACAATCCAATTTATATTACATTAAAAAAATTCAAATTTGATAAAAATATGGTTTTATCCATTATTAAATTAGGAATACCAACAGCTTTAGGAAGTAGTACAATGCAGTTTGGATTCTTACTTATGGGTAAAAGTGTAGTAAAATATGGTACAGTAGCAACCGCTGCGTATGGAATTGGTAATAAAGTAAATGGATTGGTTACACTACCATCCAATGCAATGGGTTCAGCAACTGCGACTATTGTTGGAATTAATTTTGGAGCAAGACAATATGATAGAGCAGATAAGGCTTATCGATTATCTAGAAATGTTTCAGTAATATTTTTATTTATTGGAGGCATGATCCTATCTAGAAATGCGGTATCAACAGCGATTGTCGGAGTGTTTTCAAATAGTGATGAGGTAGTTGTTAAAGCTGCAGAGTTTTTAGCGATTCTTTCCTTTTATTGCTGGACCAATGGTATTTATAATTCTACCATGGGATTATTTCAAGGTTCCGGTCATACAATGATTACAATGGCGGTAGATGCAACAAGACTTTGGGTATTCCGTTTTGCCACCTTATTTATTTGTGAGAGTATACTTCATATGGGATTACAAAGTATTTGGTATTCTGTAGTAATTAGTAATGGTTTATCAGCCTTCATTCTATATATTTTATATCGAACGAAGGTGTGGAGAAAAGAAGTGGTTAAGCTTCGTAGATAAAGTTTAAAATAGGTTGTCGTAACATAGAGCTGAGCTTGCAAAATGATATGCTCCCTTCCAAGCAAACAAGTTTTTATTCTTTGACTTGTCTGCATAGAAGGGGGCATATCTTTTTTATATACGGCAGCATATTTTTTTCATGCTTTCAAAATTGTTTATTCCATGCTTTTAAAATATTATTTCATGCTTTCAAAATTGTTTATTCCATGCTTTTAAAATATTTTTCCATGCTTTCAAAATATTTTACCATACTTATAAATTGTTTTTGCATGCTTATAAAATTATTTTTTAATGTTTTTAGTATAGTTTTGAAATACTTTTTAATTATTTTGAAATTTAATTTGATAATTATAAAAATAGATTGACAAGAATTAATTTGAATAGTATTATAATGGAAAAAGTAAAATTAATTTAATTCTCACTTAATCAAATGATAGAGTGAAATAAAAAATTCAATCAATGGGGGATTTATTATGAAAACAATGGATACTTTTATATCCGAATTTACAAACTTAATAGAAGAAAAGAAAAAAAGTAGTGTAGAAATTTACAACAAATTATTAGAGAATGAATGTACAGATGAAGCAAACTTTGAGCGCATTAAATTAAACGTGTATGATATTATTCCAGCATATTTAAATGCGACAAAAAAGAAGACAATAGCTATAACATCGGAGAAACAATATGATAGTTTTTATAACGAATTTCTTGTAAGCATTGAAAAACTTCAATCTAATTGGAAAAATAAATTAGAGCTTGCAAGAGAAAAAAATCATGTAGAAAATATTGTTGTTGAAGAAGTTAAATTATCAGTTATGGATTTCGTTGTGAATGAGATTAAGAAGAGAAAATAGAAATACAAAATAGAAATACAATATAAAAATACAAAATAAAAATAATAAATTAAAGATATAAATTAAACCTATATTATATTTCAAACAAAAGTGTGTAGTTATTTTATTAGAAAAGAGTAGGTGATGACATGACAGAAATTGAATCAATTAAATTATTTAAATGTTTGGCGGATAAATCAAGGCTTCAAATTTTAAAATCACTTGTAATCGAACCAATGTATGTGGAAAGGCTTGCTGAGCGCCTTAAATTAACACCATCTACAATATCATTTCACTTGAAAAAATTAGAAGATGCAAACATAGTTCAATCAAAAAAAGAACAATACTATACAATTTACTCCATAAACAAAGAGATATTGCAAGCTAAAATTATTGATATTATAAGTGAAACTTCCTCAGAAGAAGTGTTACAAAGAGAGAGAGAGGAAAAGTACCGTCAAAAAGTAATTGAGAGTTTCTTCGAATATGGTAAATTAAAAGCAATACCTGTACAACGAAAAAAAGAAAGAATTGTATTAGAAGAAATATCCAAGGTTTTTGAATATGGAAAAGAGTACACAGAACGAGAAGTGAATATTTTGATTGCTGATTATTTTGATGATTTTTGCACGATTCGACGTGATATGATTGGTGAAGGAATATTAAAGAGGGAAAACTCCATGTACCAATTGAATATGAAAATGGAAAGCTGAAAGTGAAAAGCTGAATATGAAAAGCTGAAAGTGAAGAGCTGAAAATAAAAGCTAAAAATAAAAAATGGAGAGCTTAGAATGGGGGAATTAACATGTTAGAACGTAAATTAATTGAGAAATTAGTTGAAGCAATGGAGTTAAAACAAGGAGAATTAGTATTGCTACACTTCTGGGGAGAGGATAAAGACAGAGAGGTTTTACATAATTTTAGCTATGAAGTGGCAAGGAATGGAGCTACACCGCTAGAATTACAAAATGCAAGAACACAAAATTTAAATTTATTTGAAATGGCAACTGAGACTTGTTTTCCAGAAAGCTATTATAAAATATTTGAGCCAATCGATATTGTAATCGATATCTGCATGTATCAGCCTGTTCTTATCGATAGGGATCGTCTAAAGGAAAAAATGGAGATATACAAAAGACATATGTGGAATTTATTTGAAGCATTTAAAAATAAGAAAAAGTTGATTCAAATTAGAATTCCCTCCTCTGAAAATGCTCTTGAAGCAGGAATGGAAGAAGAAATATTTATAGATAAAATGATACGCGCATACGACATTGACTATGTTTCTTTAAAAAAAGAGTGCAACAAAAAAGTTGAGGAATTGAAACAATATACGAGAGTAGAACTTAAAACAGGTGTAGATTGCAAACTCCATCTAAATTTTGAAAAGAGAAACTGGATGATAGATGCAGTTGATGGTGATTTACCATGTGGAGAGGTTTATATTGCGCCAGTAGAAAATATGACAAATGGAACAGTGTTTTTTGAAAAGTTATTTATTGATGTTAATGAATCTATAGATAATGTAACATTGACAATTGACCAAGGAAAAATAATTGGATCAGATTCAAAGGTATTTCAAGAATTTTTAAGTCAACTTCCTACCAATGGAGATATCGTTTGTGAACTTGGTTTTGGAATGAATTCTCATGTGGATGAGTTGACAGGGTATACTGTTTTAGATGAGAAAAAGGCAGGTACTTTCCATATTGGAATTGGAAATAATACAATGTTTGGTGGAAACAATGAAAGTTTCATGCATATGGATTTTGTAGGAGAAGGAGAATTTATATTTTCATAGTTTAGTAAAAAAGGATATTTAATTTAAATTAGGTGAGTTGATATTATTATATTGACTCACCTATTTTTTATATAAATTTGGATAAAAAATATGTAATTTTATTAAAAGTAAACTTATTATTATTTATTTTTACGAAAATAATAAAATAAAAATAAAGTAAGAATTTGATAAACATAGCTTTAAAAGTATTTGTTTTAGAAAACATTATTAAATAATATAACAATAAATGCTTCATTATATAGAATATGTGTATCAAAAAGTATCATGAAACGTAGTAATATAATAGATTGCATAAATATGACTTAGAATATTTTAAATTATATACATAATTAACAAAAAACATATTTACAGAAATGGAATAACGTGATACATTATAGGAAGTAAGTCTTACAAAATTATGTAAGCACTTACAATTTATACTATCTTTTTTATATATTATTAATTGGTGTTTTATGTTGTAACCGTTTCCAATATTATTAAATTCAATAATATTTTAGTTAATTTAATTACTAAACTATGTAAACGATTACAATATAAAACAAAGAAGAAAAAAGGGAGGCAAAAGAATGTTTCATTTACACAAGGACATGAAAATGAGAATCTTATCTTACTTATTAGTATTTTCAATGATTCTCACAGCGATCTCACCAGGAATTGTTGCACATGCAGATGAAACAACTGTAAGTAGCAACGAAACTACCACTTGGAATTTCCGTGGTGGCCAAGAAGGCGCTTTTGATGATACTATCGAAGATAAGATGGGTGAGTTTAATGGCATTCTAATTGATGCTAGTCAAGGGAAATTGGCATCAAGAAGCAGCGGCGATACTCAGATGAACGCTGGTACAAAATTAGCAGTGCCGGTAAGTGGAAGTGCAATTGTTGCAGTAAAAAATTATGAAGGGTATCATGATTATACTATCAATGGTGTACCTGCAACGACTGATAACTTTGAGTATCCATATACTGGAGAAGCAGGCTACGTTATTATTGAGGCACAAAAACAAACATATCTTTATGAAGTTAGTTGTACTCCAATAGAAAACGAGGATCCTGTAGTACCTGAATTACCAGCAGACACAAGTAAGATTGATGTCTGGGATTTTGGTGCAGAAAGCTTAGATGAAAGTAAGTACAATAATAAACTTACTGCGGATATTATTAATAATGAGATATTCTCTGGAACTACGCCTGGTTCAACAGGTGTAAACTTAGCAAGTTTTTCATTAAATAATAACGAATTTTTATTTAATGATGGTGGTTTTCCAAAAACACATAGACTTCGTACAAAAAATACAGAATTAACTCGTTATGATGAAAAAGCACTAACAGGGGAAGAGGGTGCAACTTATAGCGGTTATATTTACTCAAATAAAGGAAGCAGTAAAGACGTTTATTTAGGTGTTTACTTATATGAACATGATATTCTTACATTAGTAGTTGCTTCTAATGGAAACAATTCTACAATTAATGTGGAATCTCCATCTGGAAATGTAGCACAAGATGTACATAAAAATGGTGGAAGTACTGTAACTGAAATGACATTTTATGCTGCAGAAGAAGGTCTATATAAAATTTATTCTTCTGATGAAAAGCTTGTAGTTGCAAGAGTATATCGTGAACATACAAACTCTGTTGAAGTTACTGGTACTGTAACTGCTCCAGAAGTACTTAACAACTATGCGATTACTTTTAAAAACAAACAAACTGGAGAAGTAATTTCAGCGGATGTTGTAAATGGAAGTTATAGCGTTACTTTAAATGAAAAGTATGATTATGAAATAGCATTAGAAAATGCAAATGGATATGTTATTTCCAGTGCTAATTTCCTTTCTATTGCATTAGGTGATGGAGACATAGTATTTGATGTAGATGTAGAAGCGGTAGAACTTGTTACATTGGCTGGTAATATTACAGGACTATCCGATGAAGCATTGTCTAATTTAAAGCTTAGCTTTACTTCTGATAATATTTATATTCCAGAACTTACAATCTTAGACAAAGGGGCATATACACTTCAATTAGAAAAAGGTGTTGAATACTCAATTTCAGTTGACGGCGTAAATGATTACAATTTAGCTGGAAATGGAAAAATTAGTGCTACAGAAAGCAAAGATTATAACTTTGAATTCATAGAAAAAGATAAATATTCAGTAAATGTTAAACTGGTTGGTATTGATGAGAATGCTAAAAACAGCGGTAAGATCACATTTACCAATATTAATGAAGAAGGTTATAGTTATACATTTAATTTATCGGATGAAAATATCAAGCTTCGTGATGGACAGTACAGCATTGATGTAACTGGTATTGGAGCATATCCAGTGGCTATGACACTTTCTCCAGATGTTAAAGTTAATAAAGCAAGTGCAAACGCAACAGTTAACTTTAGTAATCTTACAAGTTGGGATTTTGGTGCTCTTAATAAAGCATATGGTGGACAAGGAATTGAGTCTATCGATGGCAAAAATTATTATTATGGACTTAAAATTTCTGACACTGGTGTTGCAGAAAATAAAAATTATTTGCTTATGAAAGCAGGTGGGGATGTTGTAGTACCTGTTAAGGCAAATGATGTTGTTACTATCAATTATTGTTATTCTGCAGCATTTAAGATTAATGATGGCTCAATTGTAACTGTAGATGAAAAATCTGGAAGTACTGGACAAATTGATTCCATTTCTTACACAGTTAAAGAAGGAGAAGACACTATTACAATCTCATGCTTTACTGGTACAAACGCAAGTGAGACTTATCTAGCAGGTATTACAGTTACAACACCTGTAGAGCATAAGGATGTTTTAACTGTTGGTGCAACTGGATGCGATTATGAAACTATAAATGAAGCACTAGATGCAGTCAAAGAAATGAATCGTCCAAACAATGAACGTGTTACAATTGAAATTCAACCTGGTAACTACGAAGAAATGTTAGTAGTTGATGTACCAAATGTAACATTAAAAAATGCAAGTAGTAACCCAAGTATCAAATTAATAAATAAGGGTGTTGATATTGAACCAGAAGCTGTAAGAATTACATCTTATTATGGTCATGGATATAGTTACTACAGTATGGGTACTGATGGTAAATATGATGAAACTGCATTAGAAGTAAATAAGGCGAATGGATATTTATCTTACCATAACCCAGGTTCAGGAACAACAAACGGAAGTTATTGGAATGCAACTGTAGTTGTTATGGCGGATGGATTTAATGCAGAAGGTATTATCTTTGAGAATTCTTTCAACCAATATATTTCAGAAAAAGAAGCAAATGATGTTGTAGTGCTTGAAACAGGTAATAAGGGAGAAAGATCAAAGGTAGTTGGAGATACAGCTGTTCAAGATAAATCTTTTGTTGAAAGAGCAGCAGCTTTAGCAATTGCTAATGATGTTCAAAAAGCATCCTTTGATAATTGTAGATTTGTGGGAAGACAAGATACATTATATGGTGGTGAAAATGTAACTGCATCTTTCTATAAGAGTGCAATTATGGGTGGAACCGATTATATTTTTGGTGGAATGACAGCAGTATTTTATAAGTGTGATCTTGTTCTTAATACAAGTGAGAACAGTAATGATGTAGCTTATATCACAGCAGCGCAACAAAAGTCTGGAAGAGGATATTTAATGTACAACTGTACAGTGACCTCTACTACACCGGGTGTTGATACTGCATCTGCTAACACTTCGAAACCAGGATATTTCGGAAGACCATGGCAGGCAAATACAAGTGAAGTAGTATTCTATAAGACAATTATTGAAACTACAAAATTCTCTGGTAGTCTACAATCTATCGTTGTACCAGAAGGTTGGAATGCAACTCTTGGTGGCCAATCTAGCTTTATGTATGAATATGGTACAATGGAGAGTTTAAAGGGAGAAGATAATTCAGCAAATAGAGCTTCTTGGTCTACAGTTTTAAAAGAAGCAAAATTAAGCGATGGAACAGATATTTCAACTGCAGAAAAAGCGGTTAGTGCTTTCCTTAAAGATTGGAAACCATTTGAACTTGATGCAACTGATGATGTGGCAGAAATCGTTACTCCAGATGAGCCAGTAGTAGAACCAGTAATTCATACTTGGGATGTTACTACTCTAGATTCAACAGGTGTTACTGATAAAACGCAATTACCAGAAGGACTTTATGCAAATTTCTTCAAAGTAGTTGGAAAAGTAACTCAAAGAACGAACTCTTCAGGAAATATTAGTTCTATTGAAGTTGATAAAGCTTCAACTGGAGCAATTCAGTTTACTGTTACTGGAACTGCAGATGTCGTAGTTGAGATGAGTAGTACTGGTGGTTCTAATACTTCAGCAGTAGGTATTACGGATCAAAATGGTAATCTAGTAACAGAGAAAAACAATATTACTACAGTTTCTGGAACTTCAAAAACAACATTAACTTACACAGGTTTAACAGCTGGTACTTATAGTATTGTATCACCAGAGAATAAAGATTATAACCGTGGTGCGAGATTTTATTCTGTAACTGTAACAGAACTTGCAGGTGAGAGACCTGAGCGTAAAGATTGGGCTAGCGTTGCTGCACCAGTTATTACAGGAGCAGAGGTTAAAGATGGTGATGTAGTAGTTTCCTTTAACATGGAAATTGGTTATGATGGCGCAGATAGCGTTACTGTAACAATGAAAAAAGGTAATGAAACAATCACATCTGTTAATTATGCGAAAGATGGTTCCACAGGATTTGTTACATTCACACCTTCAGCGAGTGGAGATTATACATTCTCAATTAGTGCAGCTCGTGAGGAAAATGTAAAAACAGGAGCTGATTATACGTTAGCGGACTTCGTATTACCATTAACTGTTCCTTACATTGAAAATGCAACAAATATCGGTGGTGGATCTGTTAAGGTTTCATGGAAGGCTGTAAAAGAAGCAGATAGCTATATCGTAGCTTACAAAGAAAAAGGTGCTGCAAGCTATGGCAATGAAATCGTTGTTAAAACGAATCAAACAGTTCTTGAAGGCTTAGCGATTGGAACAACTTATGTTATTTCAGTAAAAGCAGTAAGAGGAGCTGAACAAACAAAAGCAGCTGAAATGGAAGTATTAGCAACAGAAGAAGCACAAAGAGAATGGTTCTTCTCTGCATTCGGATCTGGTGTTAATACAAAAGATAACTATTACACAGGAAATGCTAATTTAGGTTCTGTAACTGTTGCAAGTGTTAATGGTAAAGGAAAATTAGTACCAGCTTCAACTGATGGTGTAGCATTCTATTACACTAAGATTGATCCTGCAAAAGAAAACTTTATTCTTAAAGCTAAGGTAACAGTAGATAATTGGACATTATCCAATGGACAAGAAGGATTTGGTTTAATGGCTGCGGATGCAGTTGGCGAACATGGCGATGCTTCTACTTTCTGGAACAACTCCTATATGACATCTGTTACTAAGGTTGAATATTTATGGGATAGTGAAAATAATAAAGTTTCCGACGCTGGTGATAAGATTAGCATGAAACTTGGTGTTGGTGCTCAAGAAAAAATCGGTGCAACAGCAGAAAATATTGCAAATGAAACAACGGTACAAAACTTTAAATCATCTATGTACACATTAGATACCTCCTGTGCAAAATTAGGAGCTGGTACATATAATATTATCGGCAACTATACAAATAGCGATGCACCTACAGGTACTGTAGATAATTTAGTAACAACTTTAGAATTAACAATCCAAAGAGATAATACTGGTTATAGATTAAGCTATACTGATGCAGATGGAAATACAACTACAAAGCTATTCTATGACATTGAAAGAACTGCATTGACACAAATTGATAAAGATAATATCTATGTTGGATTCTTTGCTTCTAGAAATGCAAAAATCACAGTTACAGATATTCAATTAACAACTTCTAATCCAGAAACAGACCCACCAGCAGAAGAAATAGAAACAACTTATGTAACACCATCTTATAAGGTTATTTCTACTACTGCTACTGGTAATGCTGATTATGAATTAGTATATTTAGGAAATGCAGATGGAACATTAACAATTAAAGATTCTAAGGGTAATGTAATTGCTAATAATGAAGTTGTAACAGCAAATACATTAGTTAAGAAAAACGTAGTTTTAACAAAAGGTAATAATACTTATACAATTACATTTACACCAGATAAAGATTATAAACCAGGTGAACATCAAAAACTTTCTAATTATGATCCAGTTACATTTACTCATACTGTAACTTATAAAAATTATGATAGAAAATCAATTTATGTATCACCAAGTGGAAAAGCAAGTGGAGATGGAAGTAAGAGTAATCCACTGGATATCTACACTGCAGTTAAATATGTTACTCCAGGACAAAAAATCGTATTAGCAGGCGGAACTTACAGCATGGAAACTCCACTTACTGTTGCAAGAGGAGTTGATGGAACGAAGGATGCAATGATTTATATGATTGCAGATCCAGATGCTACAACACGTCCAGTATTTAATTTTAATAAGAAAGTAACAGGTATTGTTTTTGCTGGAGATTATTGGTACATCCAAGGAATTGATGTAACAAATTCAGCAGACGGACAAAAGGGATTACAGTTATCCGGAAGTAATTGTGTTCTAGATGATGTTCATGCTTACCGTAACGGTAACACTGGTATCCAATTAAGCAGATACTTAACTACAGATACTTATGAAGATTGGCCAGCAAACAATTTAATTTTAAATTGTACTTCCTATGCAAATGCTGATAAGGGTTATGAAGATGCAGATGGATTTGCAGCGAAGTTAACAATTGGCGATGGTAACGTATTTGACGGATGTATTGCTTATAACAATGCCGATGATGGTTGGGATTTATTTGCTAAGGTTGAAACTGGTCCAATTGGTAAAGTTACAATTAAAAACAGTGTAGCTTATGGCAATGGATATTTACCAGATGGAACAAATGCAGGTAATGGTAATGGATTTAAGATGGGTGGTAGCAGTATCACTGGATACCATACATTAATCAATAGTATTGCATTTGATAACAAGGCAAAAGGTATTGATTCCAACAGTTGTCCAGACATTCAAGTATACAATTCTACATCATTTAATAACGAATCCTACAATGTAGCATTCTATACGAATGATGCTAAAAACACAGATTTCTTTGCAGATGGTGTTATTTCTTTCAAAACAAAACATACTGACGCAAATGATAATTTCAAACTTTTAGGAAGCCAAGATTTAACGAAAGTAAATGGAACAACAAACTATTACTGGAATAGTGGTAAATCAACAAATACAGAGAATGTAGCTGTTTCAGAGGATTGGTTTGTAAGCTTAGATACAACAACAAAAGTAACAAGAAATGCAGATGGTACTATTAATATGAACGGTTTATTAGAATTAACCGATAAAGCTCCAGCAAATGCAGGTGCTAGAATGACTGGTACACCATCTAAGGTTATTGAAATTGAGGAGGAAACAGTAAGACCAACGTCTACTCCATCAAGACCTACATCAACACCTAGTCCAACAGAAACACCATTTAATCCAGAAGTACCTGTAGATGTTACCGTATACGTAGATGCAAGTGGTAATGTTAACTGGAATGATGTAAACAAAGTAATCAATGAGAAATTAGATGCATTTAATAAGACTGGTAATGCAGAAAATGCGAAGCCACTTTCCATTGAAATTGATATGAGATCCGCTACTGTTCTTGGTAAAGAACTCCTTGAAACAATAAAAGGACAAAATGTTCAGGTAAGTTTAGAATTAGAGAATGGTATCACATGGACAATCAATGGTAAGGAATTGAGTGAAGATGCATATAAAAATGTTGATCTTGCAGTAGATTTAAATACTACAATTGTTCCTAACAAAGTGATTAGCCAATTAGTAAATATGAATGATGTTAAAACAAATCAAATTTCACTTGCACATGATGGTGAATTTGGTTTCAAGGCAGCACTTTCTCTTGATTTAACAAAATTCAATAATCAATTAGTTACAAAAGACATTGAAAAGCTTATTGCAGGTATTTATCACTATGATGAAAAAACAGGAAAACTTGTATTACAGTCAGCAAGTAAAATCGATAAGAATGGTAGAGTAGAATTTAACTTTACACATGCTTCTGAATATGTAGTTGCAGTTAGTGATAAACTTGTTGTAGATGACGCAACATTAAATGCAGTGACTGTAAATGGAGTAGGAACGAACAAACTTGCTACGAGATGGAAGTATGTTGGTGGAACTACTGGCAATATGGAAAAACTTGAAATCGTACTTCCAACAGGATTACAAGATGCTGTTGATAAAGGAGTAATAGACTTTAAGGCAACCTATACAACAAGTAATAGCAAGGTAGCAACTGTATCTAAAGATGGTATTGTAACAGCAAAAACACCAGGTGTTGTTATTATTAAGACAACTTTAAAAATTGATGATAAGACAATGGTATACAGTACTAAGATTACAGTTAAAAATGCATTTATTAAATTTATAAAGAGTCCTAAAACAATTAAAGTTGGAGAAAAAGCAACTTACCAAGTAGCTCTTTATGGATTTAAGGCAAAAGATATTACATGGTTAACAAGTAAGAGAAACATTGCTATTGTTTACAAAAATCAAGGAAAATTAACTGCAGTTGTAAGCGGTAAAACAGCTGGAAAAGAGAATGTTTTAGTTAGAGTTCTTGATAAAAATGGTAAATATGTATATGGTAGTGCACCAATTACCGTAAAAGCAAAATAATAAAAATATTGAAAAAGGAGCAAGAGTAATCTTGCTCCTTTTTGTTGACATTTATCTTATTTTAAGGATATTACATTCTTATAATATCTGATTTAGCAATATATAAGCATCTTTTAGCAACACCTAAGGAGAAATAAAATGTAAGTCCGTATAAAATGTAAATAAAGATTTGCTATCTTGGTATTTGTATATTTAAAACAACAAGAAAGGGGAGCATAATAATGATGGATGGTGCATTTTATACTGGTAAATACCCTAATTTGTTAGCTGAGTTGGGGATATCTGAACATGAAATTGATAAAAGAATTCAAGAAGTTTTTGAAACAATATTTATTGCTGAAGATGATAAGTTTTACTTTGAGTTAGGAGAGGACATGGGATACCTGCTTGATACTGGTAATCTGGATGTAAGGTCGGAAGGTATGAGCTATGGTATGATGATGGCGGTTCAAATGAATCGAAAGGACATTTTCGATCGTTTATGGCTTTTTTCAAAGACGTATATGTATCAATCAGCAGGGAAATATGAAGGATATTTTGCTTGGTCAGTATCTCCAGAGGGAGAAAAGAATTCGGAAGGTCCGGCACCAGATGGAGAGGAATATTTTGCAATGGCGCTTATGTTTGCAAGTCATCGCTGGGGGGATGGTGTAGCACCATTTAACTATAGTGAGCAAGCAAAGGATATTTTATGGCATTGTATACATCAAGAGGAGATCGTGGAGGATGGATGCTCCATGTGGGACTTAGAGAACTTTTATATTAAGTTTGTTCCAGAAGCAAATTTTACAGATCCATCTTATCATTTACCTCATTTTTATGAGTTATTTTCTTTATGGGCAAAAGAAGAGGATCGTAGTTTTTTTAAAACAGCTGCAGAAAAGAGTAGAGAATTTTTACATATCACCTGTCATGACATTACTGGAATGGCTCCAGAATATGCTGAATATAGTGGAATTCCAAAACGTCTATTTCATGACGGGCAATTTTATTCCGATTCATATCGCGTTGCAATGAATATTGGATTAGATGCAGCCTGGTTTCATAAAGATGAATCACTTGGTAATATAGTTAATAAGTTGCAAGCATTTTTTTCTGAGAAAACAAGCTTACATGAATATCGTAATTATTTAATTGATGGAACAACACTGGAACAACCAGCATTGCATCCTGTTGCAATTATTGCAACAAATGCGGCTGGATCATTAGCGGCTAGTGGAAAATATCATATGGAATGGGTAGAACAATTTTTTCAAACGTCTCTAAGAAAAGGAGAACGAAGATATTATGATAACTGCTTATATTTCTTTTCCCTTTTAATGTTATCAGGAAGATATCGAATTTATTAACGAGGAAAAAAGAAGAGAATATTAAAGAGTTGGGAATATTAAAGAGTAGGGAATATTAAAGAGTAGAGAATATTAAAAAGAAGAAAATATGAAAGAGATGGACTGTTACATAAATTGAGCATGTGACAGTCTCTTTCTGATAAGAAATATATTTGTATTGACAATATCACTAACTAGTGATATATTTAATGTATGGAAAATATAAAAAAATTAATCGCAGACAATAAATTAAATTTATCAACGTTAATTGTTTTTTCAAGAGCAGAGCACGAGATTCATAGAAAAGAATATCAAACGATTAAGTCAAGTGGCTTAACCATTGCTCAGTTTGGAGTATTAGAAGCCTTATACAATAAGGGTGATATGAACATTAATGAAATTATAGAAAGTATTTTAACAACTTCGGGCAACATGACAGTAGTAATTAAGAATCTAGAAAAGGACGGTTTTATTAATAAAAGCATAGACCCTAGAGATAAACGTTCTTCTATTATCTCAATCACTGAGAAAGGTATTAATATCATAGAAGAGATGTTACCGAATCATATAGAGAATATTAATAGTATCTTTAACGTTTTATCAGATGAAGAAAAAATTACATTAAAAAATATTTTAAAAAAGTTTAAAGGGATATAGGATTTATACTTTAAAAAATTACTAAAGTATAAATCCTATATATTAAATACCTAAATATCACTAATTAGTAATATTTAAAGAAGTAGAATAATGAAAAAGTATCAGAAAGGATGTATGTCGTATGAAAAAATATAGAGATATAGAGCTTGTATTTCGAGCAGATGAAACACATATGGTTGGCAACGGATTTAGAGTAAAGCAGTACTTTCCAGGAGCAAAGGATATCACGGAGCGATTTTCGCCATTTATATTATTAGATTATAATCCACCACATTATTTTGAACCATCAAATGTAAGATTAGGTGTAGGTGCCCATCCTCATAGAGGATTTGAAACAGTGACAATTGCATATCAAGGCAAGGTTGAACATCATGATAATAAGGGAAATCACGGTATTATAGGACCTGGAGATGTTCAATGGATGACTGCTGGATCAGGAGTTCTTCACAAAGAATATCACGAGGAGGAGTTTAATAAAAACGGTGGTATGTTCCACATGATTCAATTGTGGGTTAATCTTCCTAAGAGTCATAAGATGACAGATCCTAAATATCAAACATTGTTAAAAGAAAATATGGGTATCGTAGAATTAGAGGATAATAAAGGTGAAATAAGTATCATTGCCGGTGAGGTAAGCGGTGTAAAAGGCCCAGCAAGTACATTTACTAATATTAATATGTATAATGTAAATTTAAAAAATCATGGTGATGTTACTATAAAAGAGCCAAGTTCATATAATACTGGAATATTAATTTTAAAGGGTGAAGTAAAAATTAATGATTCTAAGGTTGGCAGTGAAAGAGATTTTATATTATTTGAGAATATGGAAGGAGATATCCGAATCGAATCAATTTCCGAAGATGCGGCATTTATTGTATTAAGCGGTGAACCAATCAATGAACCAATTGTTGCATATGGACCATTTGTTATGAATACAGAAGAGGAAATTAGACAGGCATATAATGATATGTTTAGTAATAAGTTTGGAAGTGAGGATTTTTAATAATTATATGTGAAGGTGAGCAACTGATATGTAGCGTATCAGTTGCTTTTTTTCTTACTGCATTTATTAGGATGGGTTTTATAAAATGGTTATTAAATACATTTGTACAAATATTATCTTTTATTAAATTGATTTCCTTATTATAATGCTATTATAAATGAAATTAGGATACCTACAGCAAATGATTAATTTTGAAACAAAATAAGTGATATGAAAGGAGCAATGGATATGATTCAATGGGAATATAAGAGCGTTAAATTTGAGCCAAAAGGTTTTTTAGGAGGTGTTTTTGATACCGAGGAATTTGAACAAGCAGCAAATGCATATGGTAGAGATGGTTGGGAATTAGTATCCTGTTTTGATACAAGTTACTCACAAGGGGCAAGCAGAAATATTGTTGCAGTTTTTAAGAGACCCTTAAATTAGACTTTATAGAAAAAGGATGTTGTTTCAATGAAGGAATTGCCATTGAAATGTCTAGGTAGTAAAGAATAAAATAAAGAAGTGAGAATTAAAACGCATAATACCATTTATTTCACACTAATTATGTAAATGGAGGATAAAAATGAAAATAATAATTTCACCAGCGAAAAAAATGAATTGTAATACAGATGAGATCGCATATAAAGCATTGCCTACTTTTTTAGAGCGAGCAAATACGTTAAAAGAGTATTTAAAATCACTACCATTATCAGAATTAAAAGATTTATTTGCATGTAATGAGAAGATAGCAGAACTTAATTATGATAGATATCAAAATATGGATCTAGAAAAAGGATTAACGCCAGCGTTATTAGCTTATGAAGGAATACAGTATCAATATATGGCTCCCCAGGTATTTACAGATTCACAGTGGAAGTACGTAGAAGAAAATCTTAGAATACTATCTGGTTTTTATGGAATTTTGCGACCACTGGATGGAGTTGTACCTTATCGATTAGAAATGCAGGCAAAGTTAAAAAGCGGGTTTTGTAATAACCTATACGAGTTTTGGAATGATAAATTATACCAAGAACTAGTAGCAGAGGATAATCTAATTTTAAATTTAGCATCGAAAGAATATAGTAAGGCCATCGAACCTTTTTTAGATAAAAATACAAACTTCATAACATGTATTTTTGGAACTTTAGTTGAGGGGAAATTAAAAGTAAAAGCGACTGAAGCTAAAATGGCGCGTGGTGAGATGGTTCGTTATCTTGCTTCTGAAAATATTAATGATATTGAAGCAATAAAGAATTTTAATGGATTGGGATTTGAATATAGCGAAGAGTATTCGAATGAGAAAGAACTTGTGTTTATCAAAGGAATTAATTAGAAGATAATTAAAAAAATAAAGAAGCTTACAAGAGATAAGCAATAAAAAGAGCTCTACCGAAGATAAAATTTTTCAAATATATGGTACCACATGACCATCACAAAAAGTAAGCTAACACAAAGGATTCACTAAAAGATAAGGTAAAACAAAGGAAATTTTATGGGTATTCTAAAACTACTCTTGTACGATATAATGAAATTGTATATATTTTACAAAATCATCATAATCATACGGAGGGTTTATTATGAGAATTTGGAAAAAGGTATTTGCGGTAGTACTTTGTGTAGCACTTTTACTGTCTTTGATGGGTAGTAAAAGCATAGCAAAAGCAAAAGAGGATGATGTAAGTGCATCTTATGGGTATGCACAGGCAATGAATCCAGGATGGAATCTAGGAAACACCTTTGATTCTTTTGACACAGGTGGAGATAGAGGAGAAGAGTCTTGGGGAAATCCTAAGGTAACCAAGGAATTAATCAAGGAAATTAAAAAACAAGGTTTTAAAAGCATTCGTATGCCATTCACGAGTGTTATGAGAACAGGAGAAGCACCAGATTATAAACTAGATGAGAAGTTTCTTGCTAGATATGCAGAAGTTGTAGATTGGGCATTAGATGAAGGTTTATATGTAATGATAAATTTACATCATGATTCCTGGAACTGGGCTGCAGGAATTGGTGCAGATTGGGACAACGGCGCATCCATGGATCGTTATAAAGCAATATGGACGCAATTAGCTGATTATTTTAAAGATTATTCGGAAAAAGTTTGTTTTGAATCACTTAACGAACCACAATTTTGGAGTGGGGATGAGACAGCACAGATTGAGATTAATGATAAGGTAAATCAAGCATTTTATGATATTGTTCGTAATTCAGGAGGCGCAAACGCTACTCGTATGTTGGTTCTACCAACGCTAAATACGAATGATTCTCAAGCTAGATGTGATGCACTTTATAAGATGATTTCAAATTTAAAAGATCCAAACATTATAGCAACATTTCACTATTATGGATATTGGCCATTTAGTACCAATATTGCTGGAACAACGACGATGGATGAAACCGTTGTGAATGAATTAGAAGCTGCATTTAATCGTGTATATGAAACCTTTGTAAAGAATGGTATTGGTGTAATCTGTGGTGAATACGGGCTCCTTGGATTTGATAAAACACTAAGCGCTGTGGAACATGGGGAAGTATTAAAGTATTTTGAATACATTAACTATTATTCAAAAGAAATGAATATTCCATTGATGCTATGGGATAATGGACAGCATATGAGTCGTACAAAATATGAATGGAGCGACCAGTCTCTTTATGAAATCATAAAAGCTTCTTGGGCTGGAAGATCCTCATATACTGAGACAGACCGAGTATTTGTGACAGATGAGAATAAAATAAAAGACATTATAATAAAGCTTACCTTAAATGGAAATACATTTAAATCGATTTCTTATAATGGAAAACAATTAAAAAAGGGTACAGACTATAGCTTTACAAATGATTCAGTAACACTAAAAGCCTCCTTTGTACAAAGTTTATTAAAATCACAATATGGGGAAGTTGCTAAGTTAGCTTTAAAATTTTCAGAAGGACCAGATTGGACATTATACATAAATTATAGCAAAGCTCCTGTAATCGGTATAGGAAGTGGGAATAAGAGTGGCTTTGTAATTCCAGTTGAATTTAATGGTAATGTACTAAGTACATTAGAAGCAGTGAAAGCAGATGGAAGTGGAGTGGGTCCTCAAAACTGGACTAGTTATAAGGAATATGATTATGCCTTTAAAGTGGATTATTTAAAAGGTAATGTTACATTTACAGATAAATTCTTTGAAGAAGCAGAAGATTCTACAGTTGTTGTAACTTATCATTTTCAAAATGGAGAAACTGCGAATAGTGAGTTTATAATCTCTGGAGATAAAGTATATGAAAAAAGCAATGAGGCTTCAGTTGAAAATGAATTAAAAGAGATGCAAAGTATTGAGGAGAAGGAAAAGAATAAGGCAAGTAGCGAAGAGGAAAAGAAAACACAGAGTATAACAAATAGCGAAAATGCAACTGATTATTATGTTGTTAAAAAGGGCGATTGTCTCTGGAATATAGCTAAAGATTTATTTGGAAAAGGCTCTGAGTGGAATAAAATCTATGAATGGAATAAAGATAGTATAAAGAATCCAGATTTAATTTTGATAGGACAAAAATTAGTAATCAAATAGTAATCATCAATGGATTAAGAAGTAATAATTACCGATATAAGAATTATTGAATCGTTACATAAATTCTTCTCATTTATAAATGGAGCTGATTTATAACACAAAGATAGCGTGTTTTAGTCAGCTCTATTTTTGTTTAAAATCTGATGTATCATTTTCTGTTATAGTACAAGGTATCAAAACATTATGAGTGTTACGTCTTAGTGACAGGTTGGTGATTAATGTTGCATTAAGATTATGTTAAATATCTTCAATTTTGGAAAAGATTATGATATAATCTTCGTGATTATGGAAAGGATATCCGCTTTCCATAAAGGAATTCTATATTAAGTATAAAGCATGTAACAAGACACATAAGTTATCGTGCGGGAAAGGGGAACATATGTCTTTAGAAGTGAAGCATGTAACAAAAAAATACGGTGACAAAGTTGTAGTGAATGATTTAAGCTTTGGAATCGAACAACCTGGAGTGTATGCATTGCTTGGTACAAATGGTGCTGGTAAGACAACTACATTACGTATCATTCTTGGTATGTTAGCTCATGATGAGGGTGAGGTGCTTTGGAAAGGAAAACCTCTGGATGCTGTTCGGACTAATGTTGGTTATCTTGCGGAAGAAAGAGGCTTGTATCCAAAATATTCACTACTGGACCAATTGCTTTATTTTGCAAAGTTAAAAAATGTACCTAAGAAGGTAGCGCTGGAAAAAATTAAATACTGGTCAGAAAGATTACAAGTTACTGAATATGTATTCCCACCAAAAGTTAAGGGAAAAAAATCATCAAAAGCTAACCGTGCGGATCAATTATCCAAAGGTAATCAACAAAAGATACAGTTAATGGCTGCATTAATATCAGATCCCGAATTGCTTATACTAGATGAGCCTTTAAGTGGTCTTGACCCAGTAAATACGGACCTTTTTAAAGGAATAATACGTGAAGAGATTGAAAAAGGAAAGTTCCTTATTATGTCCAGTCATCAGATGCCAACGATTGAAGAATTTTGCTCTGATATTACGATTTTAAATCGAGGGAATGCAGTACTTCAAGGTAACTTAAATGAGATAAAAAAAGGATATGGACGCGTTAACTTATTTGTAAAGAGTGATAACGACATCGCTTCTTATATCAAATCTTTTGGACTTACGATAGTAAATAAAACTCCAAGTGAATATCATTTAAAAGTGAATGGAGAAAATCAAGCAATGGAATTCCTTTCTAAATTAATAGAAGATAAAGTTCCTATTGTAAAATTTGAACTTAGAGAGCCATCATTGCATGAAATATTCATTGAGAAGGTGGGGAATGTTCATGAAGAAAAGTAATATCACTGGTTGGAGGGATGTTTTTTCTTTTACTTTAATTCAAACCTTAAAAAGCAAAGCCTATATTATTTCATTGGTAATTTTTATATTAATAGCTCTAGTATCAATGCCACTTGTAGCTATTTTCACCTCAAAAGGGGATATAAAAGAAGATGGTGTGAGCCCAATTACAAAAGTATATGTTTTTAACAATACGACACTTATGCTTAATGATTTTTCCTCCATCCATTCGAATGAAACATTAAGTCACATAACATTTTTAACATCAGATGATTCTTACGAAAATATATTAAATACGATAGATACAAACGAGAATACTGCAGTTGCCCTAAAAATTACGGATAATGAAGGTATGTATTCATTAAGTTTTGTAAAAGCAAAGAATGGACCAGTAAAGGAAGCAGATGTTTCTGTACTTGCCAATGCAATTCAAAAGTTATTTGAAGAAACTAAGATTAATTCTTTAGGAATTGCAAGTGAGCAGTTAGCGGTTATTCATTCAAAAATTGAATCCAAAGTAAGCATGGTGGATACTACTGGAGCTGATGTTGTAAAAGAGGATACATCAATTACAGATATTGAATACTTTTTTATATATGGTTTGCTATTTATAATCATGATGGTAAATACATTAGCAAGTTCACAAATTGCAACATCAATTGTATCAGATAAGTCTACGAAAGTAATTGAATACCTACTAACATCAGTAAAACCACTAGCCCTCATGGTTGGTAAGGTTTTGGCAATGTTATCAGCGGTATTAATACAGGTACTTTCAACCATAATTCTGTTTTTTGTATCAAACCAAATCTCCATCACCTTACTTGGTGCAGATAATATTTTAGCAAATTATATTACAGGAGATATATTACAAAACATAAATATTATAAATATAATCTTTTGTATTATTTTATTTGCACTAGGATTGATTTTTTATGCAACAATAGCAGGTTTAGCGGGGGCTACTGTTAGTAGAATAGAGGAAGCTAGCGAAAGTCTTACAATTTTTACGATTATTACTTTAGTTGGTGTTTATATTGGCATGGGTGCAGCAGGTACCTTAATGGGCAGTGGTATGAATGCTTATGTTTATTTTTCGCTGTTATTTCCTTTATCCTCTCCATTTATACTTCCAGGTGCAATTCTAGTAGGAAAAGCAAACTTCCTAATTATTGCGGTAGCAATCGTTTTACAGATTATAGTTATTTCTTTATTGTTCCGTTTTGTAGCAAGAGTTTATGAAACATTAATATTGCATAATGGTAATAAAATAGGAATCAAGGAATTATTTAAGATTTCAAAGACGGTATAGAAAGGAGAGCTTTACCATGAATAAGAAATATTTTAAAGGTTGGATGGATGTGTATGGCTTTACTTTCCGTAATGCAACGAATGGAAAAGGTTTTAAACTTGTTACGTTTGGAGTTGCAATATTGATTATCGGAGCATTTATCATTGGAAACATAATAAATGCAAAGCCAGCAGAAGCTGAAAAGAAATCGCCAATTGAAACGGTCTATGTACTTGATGAAAGTGGATTACCTAGCACAGACTATCATGAAATATTATTACAAAATAACGACGAGAGTTTTCTTGAAATAAATTTTATCTATGTTAGTAATAAGACAAGAGAAGAAATAGTAAAGGATGCAAAAGCAAATTCTGATAAAACAGTTGCAGTAGTAATTGAGCCAAATGGATCTGATTACACGATTGAGGCACTTATTCCAGAGGGATCTTCCATTTCTACTAAGAATACAGAAAATCTATTAACATCCATGATGACTTGCTTTGATTCTAATAAGTTAATGCAGGCTGGTTTAACAAACGAGCAGTTAACTAAGGTATTGATGCCTGTTGTAACTTCAGTTGGTAATATTGGTGAAGATACAAATATTGCAACATATCTTATTAAGATGTTAGCACCAATGATTTTTGGTTTAATGATGTATTTTATGCTTATCTTTCATGGTCAAACAATTAGTAAAGAAGTATCTACGGAAAAGACCTCAAAACTTATGGAAACTTTATTAACCTCTGTTCATCCATATGCGTTAATTACAGGTAAGGTACTTGCTATTTCAAGTATGGCAATTTTGCAATTTTTAACATGGATTGTTGCTATATTTGCTGGCTTATATGGTGGAAATGCAGTAGCACATGCAATATATCCAGAATATCAAAGTTCAGTGATCCAAATTATAGATTTTTTGAAAGACAATATTGGAGAATCCGCATTTTCCTTACCAGCAGTTGTTTTAGCAATTATTATATTTTGTATAGGTTTTTTATTTTATTGTGTTCTTGCAGGTCTTGCAGGATGTATGGTTACAAAACCCGAAGAAGTTGCTTCCACACAAGGAGTATTTGTATTTCCTATTTTAATTAGTTGGTTAGTCTGCTATATGGCATCTATGATGGGACATGAAGGAATTTTAAATGTAGCAAGGTATGTACCGTTCACAATACCATTTTGCGTACCAGTGGATCTAATTACAGGTAATGTATCTATACTGCAAGGCGTGATTTCATGTGTTATAGCAGCAGCATTTTCTTTAATAGTTATTATTTATTCGGCCAAGATCTATAAGGGCTTGGTATTATATAATGGTCAAAAAATAACATTAAAGACTTTGGGTAAAGTACTAAAAGGTCAGTAATATAATATGTATTAAGTTTAGGGTGTTACAATAACGTTTAAGGTTGTAACACCCTTTATGCATTTATGTAGCTAGTTTAAAGGCTTTCCTATAAGAGCTATAGCATCTGTATTTGGGATAAAAGTGCAATATAAAAGCTTTATGCCCTAATTGTTGACAATACCTAGGAAGTACCTTAATATAAGGGAAAGTGTTAAAATAGTTGAGAAATACTAGATAATGCAAAGAAATATAGATATTGCAAAGAAATACTAGATAATATAAAGAAATATAAGATAGCTCAATAAAATAAAAGCTAACGCAATGAAATAAAAGCTAACACAATAAAATATAAGATAGTGCAATTATAAGTAATACAAAAATATATAAAATAATACAAAGTAAATGAGGAATAGTTATGTATACGAAACAAGATTTAAAAAACGCAATAAAAGCAATGGGCATAGAACCTACGGATACGGTGTTTATCCATTCATCAATGAAATCCATTGGTGAAGTAGAAGGTGGAGCAGATACAGTACTAGATGCCTTCATGGAATATTTATCCGAGGGACTTCTAATTCTTCCTACCCACACTTGGGCGAGTATGAGTGAGTCACATAATGTGTATGATCCAGACAAGGAGCCATCCTGTGTTGGAATCTTAACTAATTTGTTCATGAAACGAGAGGGTGTTGTTCGCTCATTGCATCCAACACATAGTGTAGCTGCCTATGGTAAGGAGAGCTACGAATACATAAAAGGAGAAGAAGATGTAACAACTCCTTGTGCGGTTGGTGGATGTTATGACCGTTTAAGAGAAAAAAATGCGAAAATTCTTTTATTAGGTGTAAATCATATTCGTAATACATTTATTCATGGTGTGGAAGAAGTGTTGCAGGTTCCAGAACGATTTACTGAAAAACCAGTACTTTTTAAAATTATTATGCCAGACGGTAGTATAAAAGAGAATCATGTGTACCGTCATTATAATAAAACAACAGCTCATATTTCAGAGGCATATTCAAAATTAGAGCAGGCATTTTATGATAATCATGTAGCAAAAGAAGTTACTTTTGGTGATGCCAATTGTATTTTATGTGATGCGAATGGAATATTTGAAGTTACAAAAAAAGTGTTATCCCATCAAATTAATTGCTTAATGGAATTAGAAGAGATACCGGCGGAATGGTGGATGGAGTAGAGGCTAATGAATTCATACTTAGAATCATCGTAGGGGAAATGATACAAAATGATTTGTAAAGTCAGAATTTTAGTGATATTATGATAACTGCAAGGGGGTGCCAAATGATCTTTGTAGATATCAAACAGGATAGTACATTTATTTATTCCAAAGAAATTGAGTTATTGTTTGCAGTAGTAGGTATCTTAGGAGAAGTTAAAAATAAAGAGATTTATGAAGAAGTTTATGATAAGGATTTCATTCATCATATAAAGAGAAAGTATAGATATTTATATAGTTTGCACCAAGAAAATCCCTATTTTGCAATTGGTGTTTTAGAATTACTATCATTTTGTGAATTAAAAGAATTTACTTTAGATAGCTTTGAAGATTATCTATTGAAGACAGAGAAAGAATTTTTTATTTATCATTTCTTAGGTCAAGAAGGTGATATAAAAGAAATTAAAAAAGCTGTGAATTCGCAAAATGAGATCGTGGATCTATACAATAAATTAAACTATATAAAAGAAACTTTTCCGTATCTTGTGTTTGAAGACCTTTTTTTAGAAACAGAGCGAATTATAAGAGATATTTTTGCTTGTGCAAATGAGCTTAGGACAGAGCAATTTGATAAGTTTATGGACTCCTATTCTAAGCTTATTTTACTTGAAGAAGGAAAAACGAGAGAAGGATTAAGTGAACTTAAACCACTGGAATATTCGGAACGTATAATGGGGAAAACTTTTGGTCGACGTGGTCCGTATCAACATTTTTACTTTATGCCATCTGTTTTTATACCATATAAAAGTGTGCGTTATATGTACACGGATCAATTTTTAATCTATCGCTTAAAAGAAGATAGGCTAGAATCGAAAGATGTTGTAAAGATACTAAAAGTAATTGCGGATGAAACAAGGTTTTCGATTCTTGAGATATTATCAACAAACGGTCCAATGATTGGAAAAGAAATAGCTGCAAAGCTTTCCATCGCTACATCTACCTTATCTCATCATATGGAACAGTTAAGAAGTATCGGAATCATTCATGAGGAAAGAGTTAAAAATTCAAAATATTATAGTGTAAATAAAAAAATGCGAGCAGAGTTGATCGATAAGTTTTCTCAAGCCCTTGGTAGAGAAGAATAAAAAGACTGTTGCAAATTAGTTCTTTATTTATCTGTTTTAAGTTACAGATGAAAGACTGGTTTGCAACAGTCTTTTTTTTATAAGTCAGTCGTAATAACGACGAGAATGTGCATAACACATTCTTTATACAAAATCCTAATTGACAAAATAAAAAAATATGTTATTCTATTATAATCTAATTAGATATACATAGAACAATAAAGAATAGGATGGTGAGCATATGGAATCCGTAATACAAGTGAATAATGTTACACGGGAATATCGCTTAAGTAAAGGATGGATAAAACGAAAAAAAGAAGTTGTTAAAGCAGTAGACGGTTTAAGCTTTGATGTAAAACGAGGAGAAGTTTTTGGATTGCTTGGACAAAATGGGGCAGGAAAAACTACAACAATCAAAATGCTAATCACACTATTAGCACCTACTAAGGGGGAGTGTAAAGTTCTTGGATACAACACCTTTGGCGAAGAAAATAAAATCAGAAATCGAATCAATTTTATTTTCGGTGGTGAAATGGGAGTGTATCGAAGGCTTTCGGCAAGGGATAATTTAAGATACTTTGCGAATATTTATCTAATTTCACATAAAGATAGGGAAGAGTACATAGAAAATATTCTTGAACTTGTAGGTTTAACAGAGAAAGCAGATTTCTTAGTAGAAACGTATTCCAAGGGTATGATACAACGCTTACAAATTGCAAGAGGTTTAATTAATAATCCGGAAATTATATTTATGGATGAACCTACGGTTGGACTTGATCCAGTAGGTGCAAGAATGTTAAGAGATATTATAAAAAAATTGAAAGAACAAGGGAAAACTATATTATTAACGACACATTATATGTATGAGGCGGATGAACTTTGTGACCGTATTGCAATTATTAATAAAGGTAAATTAATTGCGTTAGATACCCCAAAGGATTTAAAAGCAAATTATAAAATGGAGCATCCTGAAACAAAGCTTTCAGAAAAAGAAGTTACCCTTGAAGATGTCTATATAGCACTTGTAGGAGGAAATTAAAATGAAATCAAAGGTAATCCTTACTACGATGATTTTACAGATGAAAAATTCATTTCAAAGATCTATGTTTCGCTTTTGTCTGATTGCGAATCCAATTGCAAATACAATTTTAATTTATTATATGTTTCAAAATTCCGGAAAAGAGAATTTTATAAGTTATGTCATTATGGGTGCTGGATTAATGGGACTTTGGAGTTGTATTTGCTTTTCATCTGCTGGTGACATTAATCGTGAGCGGTGGAGTGGAACCTTATCCATTATATATACAGCGCCAGCAGATTTCCGACTGATAATATGGGGGAAAATCTTAGGAAATACATTACTAGCTCTTAGTACACTGTTTATTTCCTTTATCACTGCGAAAGTTTTATTTCATGCGGACTTATCTCTTGGTAATCTTGGGTATTTTATCATCTCAATGAGTGCGGCCATTGTATGCTTTATGACAATTTCCATTGTAATTGCTTATATCTTAACTCTTTCAAGAAAAACAACACTGTATATGAATTGTATTGAGATTCCTGTTATTTTGCTTAGCGGTTTTGTATTTCCAATTGATTTGCTTCCTAAGTGGATAATACCAATAAGTAATTGTTTATCTCCAACTTGGGCAGTGAAACTGATTCGGATGAGTATTGAGGGGAATATTAATTTTTATGTCTATTGGAGGACATTTCTAGTCTTAGTGGTTATCAATATAATTTACTTATTTGGAATATCGCTTCTTTATAGAGTAATCGATCATCAAGTAAGAATTCGTGCAACTTTGGAGGTAAGCTAATGATACATAGATTTTTTGAGCAATCTTGGCTCTATTACAAAGGACAAAATTCACAGTTTCGTTTTGAAGAATTTTTGTTATTAAAATTTTCAATACCATTACTTACATTGATCATGTATTGTTTGATGGCATCCTTTGGATTTCAAACAAATCAACTAACTTATTGGGTAGTAGGAAACGCATTCCTTTTATGCACCTCAACTTGTGTATTTACCATTGGTGTTTCATTTAATGGGGAACGGTATTACGGGAGATTACGTTCTTTAATTGTTTCTCCTAGTAATAAACTAATAACTGTGTTACAAAAAGGATTTTTTCCGGCGATAGAATCCTTCTTTAGTGTATTTCTTGGTTTTATCATTGGAGGAGCAATCTTTCACGTGAGTTTTCATGAGGTAAACATGGTTTTACTGATGATAATCATTATTGTTGCGATGTTTTCAGCAAGCGGTTTTGGTATGATATTAAGTATGATTGGTATGGTTTCAAGTGAAATGCATTTATTGCTTAATTGTGCGTCCTATGTACTTGCTATTTTATCAGGTGCAAATTTTCCAGTGGTTATGCTACCAAGTGTGATACAACGACTTACGGATATAATTCCTTTAACAAGAAGTATTAGAGCAGTAAATTTATTGTTTGAAGGAGGAGATTTAACTAAGATTACTAGCTTAGTGATTGGTGAAATTATTCTTGGGCTTTTATTTTATATAATAAGTGTAATGCTACTAAAGGTATCTGAGAAAGTTGCCATTATTAGAGGTAATTTTGATATTTTCTAAATGCTTATTTATCCGAATTAAGATAATGCGTATGGGATTTGAAGAAATTAATACACTGTGGGGCAGGGAATGGAATAGAACTATTATTGAAATATATTCCAGTAAATGCTATAATATGGATGGTTAAAAGGTGTACAATTTGAATGCGAAAGGGGTTTCATTTGTATGAAAGAAAGGTTAGCAGAAATTGTTAATAGTGAGATTCAAGCAGGAAATATTGCGGGTGCAAGTATTTGTATAATCAAAGATGATAAAGAAATTTATTATAATGATTTTGGATATGCAGATATGGAAAAAAAGATACCCATGAAAAGAGATACAATTATCAGGCTATATTCCATGACAAAGCCTGTAACTGCTGCAGCAGCTATGTTATTATTTGAGCGAGGCATAATTGATTTATATGAACCTGTGTCAAACTATTTACCATCTTTTAAAAAACAAATGGTAAGTGTAAATGATACACTTGTTCCTGTAGAGAGAGAAGTAACCATACGTGATTTGTTAAATATGACTTCTGGAATTGTATATCCAGGAGATAATACAGTAGCTGAAAGAAGCATGGGTGCTGTATTTGAGAGCTATATAAGTAATGCATCAAAGGGTCAGTATAGAACAACTTATGAATATTGTAATCGAATGGGAGAATGTCCACTTGCATTTCAACCAGGAGAACAGTGGCTTTATGGAGCATCTGCGGATGTATTAGGTGCAGTGATAGAAGTGGCTTCAGGTAAAAAATTTGGTGAGTTTTTAAAAGAGGAATTATTTGATCCACTTGGTATGGTGGATACGGATTTTTATGTTCCAGCGGATAAGGTGAATCGATTTGCACAAAATTATATCTTTGATGAAAAACAAAAAAAATTAGTACCTTACGAAGGAGACAATCTCGCTTTGACGGATTTTACAAAAAAACCAGCATTTGAAGCTGGTGGAGCTGGACTAGTTTCTACAATCAATGATTATTCAAAATTTGCATTAATGTTGTTAAATGAAGGAATGTATAAAGGAAAACGTATTTTAGGTAAAAAAACAGTTCGTTTTATGAGAACACCTCAATTGACCGATGCGCAACAAAAATCTTTTAATTGGGATTCCATAAGAGGCTATAGTTATGGAAATTTAATGAGGATTCTAACTGATAAGGCGAAAGCAGCAACGAATGCAAGTACCTATGAGTATGGGTGGGATGGTTGGACAGGAAATTATTTTACGATAGATCCCGAAGAAAAATTAATTTTTCTGTATTTTATTCAAAGATGTAATTCTGGAACGACAGAAGCAACAAGAAAATTACGAGCAATTACTTATGGGATGATTCATTAGAAAAAAGATTATTTAAAAAAAGAAGATAAATTAAATAAAAGAAGCTATGAAATAAAATAAATGGACTTTTGCAAATAGTATTATTATAAAATAAACTATCTGCAAAGGTCTTTTTAATTTGTAAATATTCTTTATTTTTTGAAAAATAAGAAAAATACAACTATTTATCTTAATAAAAGCTAATTTATGACATGGAAATACTTAATATAAGCATGGTAAGGAAATTTCAGAAAAAAGAATACTATTAGATATATACTAAATCTATTTATAAAAATTGTGCTAATTTTATATAAAATATATTTCAATCTAAAAAAAAATGTGATATACTTTTTAAGTATGTAAAAAAATATAATTTATAACGAGGTATGGTCTTAACTTATATAAATAGCAAATAGCTTAGCAGTTGGCCGTAGCATGAATAATTGGAAAGGAAGTGACGTATTATTGAATGCATTATTTGAGAAAATGAAAGAGGCTTTATTTTCAGTATTACCAATTACATTAATTGTAGTACTATTAAGTTTCACATTTGTGCCTCTAGATACTGTGACATTAGGTAGGTTTTTATTAGGAGGCTTGTTTATTGTCCTCGGATTATCGATATTATTAGTTGGTGTAGACATTGGTATCACACCAATTGGTTCCTTAATGGGTTCTGCAATGGTTAAAAGTAAGAAAATATGGATTATTGCAATTGCAGGCTTATTACTTGGTTTTTTTGTTTCTGTAGCAGAGCCTGATTTACATATACTTGCAGGTCAAGTTGAGTTTGTTACCTCAGGTATAATTGCTAAATCAATCATTCTTATAGTTGTATCCCTTGGTATTGCAATTATGTTAGCACTTGGGCTTATTCGTATTGTATACAACATACCTTTATATAAGATTCTGCTTGCAATTTATGCAGTGATTCTTATATTATCCTTTTTTGTATCCCCAGAATTTTTAGCAATTTCTTTTGATGCTTCTGGTGCAACAACTGGAGCATTAACAGTACCGTTTATTCTTGCTCTTGCAATGGGTGTTTCCACATTGAAGAAAGATAGTAAGGCATCAGAAAAGGATAGTTTCGGTTTAGTAGCAATTGCATCCTCTGGTGCGATTTTATCGGTTATGATCATGAGTATTTGGTCTAAAACAGGTGAAATAACAGCAAGTTTAGAAAGTGAAGTGACAGCTGATACATCATTTTTTCATCCATTCCTTGATGTAGCGCCTGGGCTTGCGAAAGAAGTTTTTATTGCTTTAATACCAATTGTACTCATTTTCTTTGTTTTTCAAAAAATTTCATTTAAATTATCAAGAAGAGCACTCCATAAAATTGTAAAAGGTATTATATATACATTTTTAGGATTAGTTATATTTTTAATTGGTGTTAACGCAGGATTTATGGATGTTGGAACAATTGTTGGATATCAATTAGCGTTATATGATAATAAGTTAATTATAATAGGAGTTGCATTTTTATTAGGTTTAGTTACAATATTAGCAGAACCTGCTGTATATGTGTTAACAAGACAGATTGAAGATGTTACGAGTGGATATGTAAAAAGAAAAGTTGTATTATTTTCATTATGTATCGGTGTAGGTGTTGCAGTTGCACTTTCTATTATACGTATTTTAATACCAGGAATTCAATTATGGCATTATTTATTACCTGGATATATTATTGCATGTCTTATGACACTAGTTACACCAAAGTTGTTTGTTGGTATTGCCTTTGACTCCGGAGGAGTAGCTTCTGGACCTATGACAGCGACCTTTATTTTAGCTTTTGCACAAGGTGCAGCGGATTCTATTGTAAGTGCGGATGTTTTAATTGATGGATTTGGAATTATAGCAATGGTTGCATTGACTCCATTAATCGCTCTACAAATTTTAGGCTTAATTTTTAAGTATAATTCAAAGAAGAAAGGAATTGTTGCAGATGAATGACACAATTGAAAATATAAATTATGACCTTCTCTGTATCATTGTAAATTATGGAGCCGCAGGGCGAGTAATGAAAATCGCCAAACATAATGGAATTACAGGTGGAACCATTCTATTAGGAAAAGGAACTATTAAAAATAGACTATTAGAATTTTTAGAAATTAATGATGTCAGAAAAGAGATTGTCTTAATCATTGGTGAACGAAGCATTATTCGTAACGCTACTGAAATAATTAGTAAAGAACTTGAATTTCATAAACCAAGGCATGGGATTGCATTTATCATTCCGGTTGCAAATTTCTTGGGTGCTAGAGGCTGTACCTATAATAAGGTTTTAGAAAGTGAAGGTGTAGAAAAAACAATGTATAATTCAATTTTTACAGTGGTTGAAAAAGGGAAAGCTGAAGAAGTGATTGAAGCAGCTCAAAAAGCTGGTTCTAAAGGTGGAACAATTATTAATGCTAGAGGATCTGGAATACATGAAACTCAAAAACTATTTAACATGGATATAGAGCCAGAAAAAGAAATTGTATTAATTTTATCTGAAAGTAGTATAACAGACTCAATTGTTAATTCAATAAGAGAGTGTTTAAAGATTGAAGAACCAGGAAAAGGCATTCTATTTGTATTAAATGTTGCCGAGACCTTTGGATTATATTAATAACGCATAGTGATTCCTAAGTCTGTGAAATATGGATTCCTGTTAAACAATGAATCTATGAATAGGGAAAACTATATGTAAAAAGTAAATAATAAGTATTTCTAATATAAATTAGGAAAAAATGGTGAAAGAGGTTGACGAATGTCAATCTCTTTTTCTATAATTTAGATATATATGAAATAAAATTACAAAACTAGATTATTTACATTATATTACATGTAATATCATTGCTTTAAGTAGATGTTTATAAATAAATATTTATAAGTACATTGTTTATAAGGAGATTATTTTAAGACATTACGTGTATTGAGTAAAATCTATAAAAAATAGTTGACATAAGATTACTTTTAATAAGGGGATAAGGGGGATTGTAAGTGATGGGGTTAAATGTGAGAAAAAAAACCTTAGTGAGGTTGGGAATACTAATAGTTGTAACTTTTATAATAATAGTATCAGTTCGTATTAATTTAACTATGAAAGTATCAACTATCAATAATAAAAACAAGGAATTCACCATAAATAACAATGATAAAGAAATCATCGAACTGTCAGAGGAAGAGATAATAACAGGTAGCATAAGTGATATTCAGGCTCTAACGCAAGAGTTATATGGTCAGTATTATTTCGGCGATATTTCCATGAAAGAATCCGATATAAAAGTTATATCTAGGAATGAGGAAGAAAATATTTATACGATTCAAAGTATGGCATATCTTCAGGATGAACTTTATATTGGAAAAGATGAGTGCTACATAGGAAAAGATGAAATTACTTTTAGAATTCTACCAAATGGGAAAATTCGATTTGTCAGTATAAATCATATGGAAAATATTATACTACCAAAAGAAATGAATAAGCTACAATCCAGTATTATGCCACTTGGAACATTAGATTTAAACAAAGGGGTTAATCATATTGAAAAGGTTGTATATGAGAAATTTGCATGGTGGAATGAAATAAAAAGTTTTGAAAATTTTCAGGTTTCTGAGAAATACTGGAATGGAAAATTATATTATTGTTACTCTGATTTGGATAAAGATATTATCGCTTATGTAAGTTCGGATTTCACGAAAACCACTGTTATTTGTCCCAATGGCTCCTTTACCTTTGATTCACCTGTAGTTGGATATTTTGCAGGTGCAAGTGGCCAATTTTATTTAAAAGATATTACTGGGGATGGAATAGAAGAATTTATTTATATGTATGGTTATGGCGGCACAGGTGTATGGGAATCTCATATAAAAGTATTTAATTTAGAAACATTAAAGGAATATGAAATAGAAGATTTTATTGAGAAAATGGAACGTTTTATAACAGTAGAAGTTGAATCCTTTGAGCTTGAAACAGAGCTACTTACAAGTGATGGACTACAATCTGGAATAGCAACATGTAAGGTTGTAGATATGCTTGGTAATGTTGAATATGGAACAGTATTTGCTTATGCAAAAGAAGGTACTTTACCAGAGTATATACCAAGTAATGAAAGTGGCCATTATATATTGGATTGGAATGACGAGTTACATCGCATAGAGGCTAAAACAAGCATATCTCTAAATTATAATAGAGGTCAATATCTTGGAGGCGTTTCTGGCTATTTTATTTATGATGAATCAGAGCAATGTTTTAAAATTGCAGATGATTTTAAATTTGAAATATATGAACCATTAAGTGATAAATAATTTTTAATATTAAATAAAATGAAAAAAGTTTTTTCTGTAATTTAAAGTTCTTTAAATTCTTATATGGCCTTTAAAGGTCTTGTAGAATCTCCTGATTTTTTCCTTTCCAGATATTTTTCTAAAAAACATGGAAAAATATTTCTAAAAATTACAAAATATGCTATATTATATTAGAGTATAAATTGTAATTAATTGAATCACTGGGGAGGGGGATATGTTTAGAGTTGCAATTTGTGATGACGAACAAGCTATTTGTTCGCAAATCGAAAACATTATCTTAAATTTTCAAAAAGAAGTGTTTGATAAAATTGATGTTGAGGTGTTTTATTCAGGGGAGGAACTATGTAGGTTTATTTTAAACGAACACAAATTTGATGTAATATTCTTAGATATTGAATTAAAACAAATGAATGGAGTTGATTTAGGACGACGTATTCGAGAAGAGATGCACGATGAGGTAACACAGCTAATTTACATTTCAGCAAAGCAAAGTTACGCTATGGATTTGTTCCAAACTAGGCCGCTTAATTTTTTAATTAAACCGATCTGTAAAGAAAAGATAAGTAAAACATTAAAACTTGCAATGCAATTGTCGAGTCGATGCAATTTATTTTTTGAATTTCATGTAGGTAAAATTTATTATAGAGTACCTTACAAAGAAATCATTTATTTTGAAAGTGATGATAAAAAGATACGTATTATATCGATTGATAAAACATACGAATTTTATGGGAAATTAGCAGATATCAAAAAAGGAGTACCTAACAAAGATTTTTTACTAATACATAAATCCTATCTTATTAATTATATGTACGTTTCGGAATCGCAGTATGACAGCATTAAGTTTACGAATGGTGTACATCTTCCAATCAGTCAAACTTATAGAAAAGAAGTAAGAGATTTTCTAATTAAACGTAGAAAAGGTGGGGAGTAAAAAATATGATACACGTAAATGATTTATTATATTTAATTTCAAACTTATTTCGTATGTATGTTCTGTACAGATTAGTGGGTGTTTTTTTTGACCGAACGAATACAAATAAAAAATTAGAGTTTTTTTCCTTTACAATTTTTTTTATTTTAAATAGTACATTATCTATTTATTTTTCAAATCCATTCATAAATTTAGTTACGAATATTGTTTTATTCTTTTTATTAACTATTATTTATGAGGCGAAACTTTCAACTCGAATTATATCAACAGTGTTGTTCTACTCTATAGGTATGCTACTTGATAGTATTTCATATAACATTTTTATTCATATTATACCTGAAAAAAATATAAGAGCTTTTACTAATATATTAAGCAATGTTTTATTTTTTATATTAGTGCTTATACTTGAAAGAATTTCTAGTAATAATAGAGATTCAAAGATGAATCGATTGCATTGGTTAGCGATATTTATGATACCCGTAAGTAGTATTATGATTGTTATAACAGCTTTTGTATCAAAATATAATTCATTGGCTACTACCATTAATGTTAGTTTGTTGCTTGGTATTAATTTCTTAGTATTTTATTTATACGATGCAATGATACAGTATTATGATGATAAATATGAAAAAGTTTTATTAAAACAGCAAAATGAGGCCTATGCAAATCAATTTAATTTAATTAAAGAATCAAGTGAAAATATAAGAATGCTACGACATGACATGAAAAATCACATATATACAATGCAATATATGCTTCAAAATGATAAAAAGCAAGAATTACTTCATTATTTAAATCACACTTATGATTATATTGATGTTTCCACGGAGTATATAAACTCAGGAAATGTCGAAGTTGATAGTATTCTAAATTATAAAATTTATGAGGCTAAGAAATTAGGTACTACTGTTGAGGCAACAGTTAATATTTCAAATAATATTAAGATATCCTCCTTTGACTTAAATATAATTCTTGGTAATTTGTTGGATAATTCCATAGAGGCATTATACAAAAGTAATGAGAAAAATCTACAAATTGAAATGGTTCTTGACCGTTCAGTTTTATATATTTCTATTGTTAATTCATTTGATGGAATTATAGAAAAAAATAATAAAAAGTTATTAACAACAAAAAAAGATTTTTATGATCATGGTATAGGACTAACAAGTGTTGAAAATGTCATTAATAAATACAATGGTAAATTAGATGTTGATTATAATGATAAATTATTCTCTGTAAATATTTTACTATACAATCCGTTACTATAAATAAGAATGAATATCGCAATCATTATATAGTTTTTTCGACAATCTCCCCTTGAAAAATTTTATTTGTGCTAAGATGTGTTTATATAAAAAATAGGGGAGGTTTTATATATATGAGTAGATTTCCTGATATTTTACCTTGCATAACAATTAAAAAGATGGAAGCGCAACCTTTTGAAGTTCGTGCAATGCAAGGATTAGACCAAGGATTCGGGGTTAAGCAATATTCAGCGGAGTATTGTGTGGTGGATAAAAAATATAAAAGGAAAGCAATTGAGATTATTAGTTATATTAAAGGGTTTGCAAGTATTCATGGAATTCGATGTTTAGAATTCAAAGAGTTGATGGGGTTGTATGGGGATATCATTCATGAATTAACTCAGTATATAACTGTTACTGATTCACATATCAAGATTATAGCGGCAATGGAAGAACAGGGAGGAGTAAACGTTTTTCAGTCATTTATGGATGATAATTTTTTGGAACGTTGGGGTGTCGGTGAAGACAAATATGGGATGAAGATCAACTTAGAAAAGAAAAAAGTTATCTCTTGTGGTAATGATGAGAAGTTATATGTTAAAGATGAAAAACCAGGGGTAAATGATATTGTAGGAAGATATATTATAACTATTAATAGAAGAGAATATGATACCATAAGACAAATCTTTATCGGTTATAATGGGCAAGTTACAGAGTTTTATTTTGATATTACTGGAAAAGAAATATTAAAGAGACACTTTAAAATTAGTTTGAGTGCTGTGGGAGAAGAATCTATTCCTTCAAATTACATAGAATCAAGCACCGGTGAAAGTTTTTATCTAAATGATATCAAAAGACGATGTGAGACGTATGTAATTCATGATTATGTATTATAGTATTTATATATTTTAACACATAAGTATATAACAAAATTTATTATGTTTAACATATAAGTATATAACAAAATATGTTATTTTAACAAATATAATGATACTTAATTGTAATTATTTACGAATTTCGGAATAAAAATATAGCAATTTCGACATTTTTTAAATTATGCTAATTTATATGTTAAAATAAATTTACCAATAATTGTGAAAGGGGGTATAGCTTTGAAGACTAGAGGGAAGAATTTAATTTTTAAATTTGGTGGTGTTGTAGCAAGTTTTGCTTTAATGTTAACAACATTAAATGTTAGTACTACTTGCTGGTGGTTAGGACATCAACCAAAATTACCACAAGGTGCGGACAAGCTTCGTAAGTTCTAATGAAAATTGATTTATCTGGTAAGATTGCAGAATCGCTTACCAATAGTGGAATCATCACTACGGAAGATAAAGAGTTATATGAGTACGGTCTACATCATGGACTTCTCATGATAATTAATCTTTTAACTACCGTAGTGATTGGTCTACTTTTCAAAATGGTATGGCAAAGTTTTGTGTTTATGCTTGCATATATTCCTTTGAGAACTTATGCAGGAGGATATCATGCGAAAACACAATTTCGTTGTTATCTTCTTTCTATTGTAATCATGTTAGCAGCACTTTTTGGTATCAAGCAAATACCTTGGACTAGCAGTATTGGTATAGGACTTACCTTATGTGCAGTTGGTATAATCCTTTATCTTTCACCAGTGGAAGATAAGAATAAACCACTGAATCAAGTGGAAGTTAAGGTATATGGTAATCGAGCAAGGTTAATCTTATTTATTGAAATTGTTGTTATGCTGGTCATGATAGTCTTAAAACAGCAACAAGTTGCTTATTGCATTGCAGCTGAATTTGTTGCACTTAGTATAATGTTAATTTTGGGATTTATGAAGAACAGAAAGATAGAAAAGAGAATACACTTTATTAGATAGCAGTAGACTACTATTATTGATTTCTATAATTAACAATTGTTAATTACTGATAATAGTAGATACCAAAGTAAATATAAAGAACATTAAAGGATTAATAGATTGCAGAAGGAATGGTATGAATTCTATTTTGTATGTTTACTTAAGTTAACATATATGTAAAAATTGGTTGCAAACGATTTTTATAAAACTAAGAATGAAAGGGGAATATAAATATTTGCGATAGCTCTTGTAACTGCAACGATAGCTTCATCAACTAATATTTCAGCTAATGCAGCAAGTAGTTATGATCTTTATTGGACAAGTGGGGCACCATCCTCAGATACTAAAATAACTCAGAGCCATTTATTAACCCAAACCAACAATGTTGTTCCATATGTAACAATTGAAACGGATTCATTTACCGTATCTACAGTAGGTGCATATGTAACTGGAACATGTACATCATTTCCAATTCAATCAGGTTATATTTCCTCTGTGGGAACCGATTACTTATATTTTATAGGGAGTGTCCCTCAGGCAGGTAAAGCTTTTTATGTAACTACAAAATTGAATAATTATACAGTATCTAAATCGATTTATGCTTATGGTTCAGTAGGTATTTATTAGATAATAATTAATAGAACTGCAAAAGAAAGAATTTATAAACTTTTTTTTGCAGTTCTAATTACAATTAAGAGAGGGAATGACGATGAAAGCAAGAAATGTCTTAATAATTATTTTATTAATACTTGGGTTAACAGGGTGCGATAAAACTCCTCAGGAAGTTAACGATAATATTAATCAGAATACATCTCAGTCCAATTATAAGGAAGAACATCAATTAGACGATAATCTTGAATTTGATACTATAGATAATATTTTAAAAACATTAGATGATGTCATGTCAGATAGTTATTCTAACATAACATTTGAATATAATATTGATATAAATAAACCAGGTGAAATCGCTCAGAATAAATTTATACAGGTAAGTAATTTTAATGACAATTATTTGGAAGTTATAAAAAGCTTTGTGGGTAATAGCTTTGATAAAAAAAATATATATTGGAATGATAGATTGGATCCTCCAGGCCCTCAATATGATGATAAAGAAAAAAATATTCATTTCGGAATGGGTAATGATGGATTTTATTATTACAGTCATAATGAATTTTTGATAAATATAAGTAATGGAATATATATAGAAGTAGAACGAATACCTTTAAGAATAGAGTATGAAGATCATAGTTACGTATTAATAGATGGGGAAATGAAGATTAGTGAAGCGATTGAACGTGCTGAGGTGTGTGCAGAGGAATTGAAATCCTTCTCTAAAGACATCGAACTAATACCAAGTGAGGTTATTGTATATCAAACAGATGATGGTTACTATGTTTATAATATTCTTTTTACAAAATCTTATAATAATTTATATTTTTCTAATTATTTTTATGATTATTATTCTATTAAAGATAAATTTATTATGGCATTAGAAACCGAAATTTTAATTGAATCAAAGGAGAAAACTATGACCCTACCGATTACACAGCAGGTAATATTTACTTGTCAAAACCCTGTTGGGTGTTTTATTTAGATTTGACTCCAAATAAAGAAGTTTATGTAACTGTAGACCTTGAATCAGGAGAAGTTGATTTTATTAAAAATAATTATTAAGAGTTAAATAATATAAGGAGATATATGAAGATATTTTATGCATTATCACAAGAACTGAAAAAGACTATATTTAATGTAGGATTTATTTTATGTATTTTAATTACTGTAATATTATTTTTTACAACAATATTATATGTCGATTCAAGCACAGGAAAAATCTATTCTGTTATAGAAGGCATTATTCGATTAGATAAAAAGATATTTCTGGGTGATCCTTCCTTTGCAGCAATTAACGTTTTTAGTAATGCAATCAGTGGATATTTTCTTATGTTTATACCGATTATAGCTGCTTTTCCGTTCATTCCTAATTATTGTTCAGAGAGAAATAGTGGTCTTATTAGATTTACGATTTATCGTGTAGGTAAGATGAGATATTATATCTCAAAATTCCTATCTGCTATGTTAGGGGGAGGATTTGCAGTCTTTTTAGGTTATGCAATTTTTGGGCTAATCATTTATTTTAATTTCCCTTCGCACTCATCTTATATATCGTTAATAGGACAGAAAAAAACAAATATCCATTTAATCGTTTTAAAAAGTTTACTTGGAGTGTTTTTATATGGTTCAGTATCGGCTGTTCCAGCATTTTTAATGGCTTCGTTTGTAAGAAATCGATATATTATTACTTGTGTACCTTTCATGATAATATATCTTTATAATACAAGTTTAACAAAAATAAGTTATGATGCAATGTTAGAGAGAAAAAGTTCTACAACTGACTTTATACATACTTTAAGGCCTGAAACAATAAGTAGTCTGGCTTATTATAATAATATGGTGAGAAATTCACTATTAATAAATATAGCTTTTGTTTGTTTCTGTTTTTGTGTATTTGCTATTATAATGAACCGGAGGTGGGATTTTGGTGAATAAGCTAAATATAAGGAAAATATTAGCTACCGCAAGAACAGAATATATAAAGTGGATATGCAATGCTAGAATGATTCTGCTTGTAGTAATGCTTTTATTTATATACAGCTTTGTAATTGAACCATTGCAAGCTCATGCGATAGAAATGAATTCACCTATTAACGTATTAGAACCTTTTATTGCAACAGTTAATTCAGAAGTTTTAGTTATTATTGTTCCAGCTATATTCTTAGCTTTATTTTCAGATTTCCCTCGGACAGATGGAACAACTTTATTTTTTTTGCAGAGAATTGGAAGAATAAATTGGATATTTGGACAAATTTTATTTGCTATTTTATCTATTTTTACATATATAGGAGTTATTTTTATAGGTACAGTTCTACCAGTAATAACTAGTAGCTTTTCTGCAAACGGTTGGTCATTAGTAGTTACGAAATATGCGACTATTTATCCAGAAAGGGCTCAGAGTTTTGCAAGTCTTTTAATAAAAGAAAATATATATAATCAAGTTTCTCCTTGGTATGCAGCTTCTATAGGTTATGGGTTAATGATGCTGTATTTATTAGTTATAGCATTGATAATGCTTGTTTTTAGTTGTTTGAAAAAAAAGATTTTTGGTATACTTACTACGGGGTGTATTATAGCTTTTGGTGGTACTTTTTGTTTGGTTAAGATACCGATGATGTGGTTTTTTCCAATGGCACATACCTCTATATGGTTACATTTCACACAGTATTTTCGTAAACCCATAATGCCGATGTGGATATCTTATACTTATTTTGTATGTACAATAGTGATTCTAATTATTATTAGTTGCATAGCAATGAAAAGTACCAATTTTGATAGTGTTCAAGAGATAGATTAAGGAGAATGGCTATGAGTAATGCAATTGAGGTTAAAAATGTATCGCTACAGATAAAAAAAGATTTGATTTTAAAAAATATTATGGTTGCATTTGAACAGGGGAAAATACATGGTCTTATTGGACGAAATGGTTCAGGGAAAACTATGCTAATGAAATGTATCTGCGGATTTGTGAAAGTAACAAGCGGTGAAATAATCGTTGAAGAAAAACGTGTAGGAAAGGATGTTGATTTTCCCTCTAATTTAGGATTGATCATTGAGACACCTGGCTTTATTCCCTATTATAGCGGTTATAAAAATCTAATACTTCTTGCCGGTTTGAATCATATTGCGGATAAGGCAGATGTTAAAAAAGCAATGGAGGCAGTTGGTCTTGATTATAGGTTAAAACGTGTCGTTAAAAAGTATAGTTTAGGAATGCGTCAAAGACTTGGTTTAGCGCAAGCTATCATGGAAAATCCTTCTATACTAATTTTAGATGAACCATTTAATGGATTAGATAAGGATGGAGTTAATGATATGAGAAAATATTTATTAGATTTAAAAAATCAAGGCAAAACAATTTTAATTGCATCGCATTCGGCTGAGGATATTCGCATTCTGTGTGATACAGTTTATGAGATGGATAAGGGAGAATTAACAGAATACAAATAGCGTATTAAAGTAATTTTACTCCCTAAGCAATTGAGTGTAGGAATAAGCACCCTGCATTGGCCGTCGTCCGCCATCCCGCTGAATGGGCGCCTTGATTGCCCATCAGCAAAAACGGGCCAGACTGTCAATAGCAGCGCAGTATTTGCCGTTCATCTTGCTAACGAATGGATCGGCTGGCTTTGCTATTTCCTCAATAAATCGGATTTTGTTCACACTATGTCAACAGCAAATTTTCCTCTGCTCCACAACCACATTGGCGTATGTATATCTATTGAAACATGATCAGTATCTTTTAATAATTCATACCATCGCTCTACCAGCTTTAATTGCACATCTGAGTCTTTCGCTTCTTCCTCCGTAATAACACCTAATTTTGTACTTGCTTGAATTACATGTGTATCAGGTGCAACCGTGATATGTTCTCGGTCAACAAATTTCGTATCCGTGTATTGTTCCATGACATATAACCAATAATTACAGATTTTATTTCCTCCTAAATAGGGAAACGACCTTTTATTCTTCTGAATATACTCTTTGATAGCAGCAACTTCATAGTTCATGTCAAAAAAGAGATTTCGTACATCACCATTAAATTTCTCCGCAAAAGTGTTACATAACGTTTTCCAAATAAGAGGTTGTTTGTTAGGCTGTAATGCAACCTTATAATCAACAAGAATCTCTTGCAGTTCGTTTTGCGGTATTGATAATACCGATGCGCAGTCAAATAACATTGGCACTTCTCTATAAAGTCTGTTTGCACATTCCCATAAAAGATATGAATTTCTCTGATAATTCAATGCCATAGGCAACGTAAAGTACAGATAGCTTTCTTTCGATGTTTTATCTAATCCCGGATTTTCGTGTTCGGGCATTTTCTCTCCACCCAGCAAACCATCATGATATGCGTTCATAAGTTGCAGAACGCTTTGTAATATTTTTTCTTTCTCTTCCAATGTTTATACCCCCAAATGTTAATTTATCGCTCTCTATTTTTTCTTTCCCCGATGTAGCACATAGCCTTTCGCAAGTTCGGATTTCTTTGCAATGCAGGTAAGCCCTTTTTCATGAATACTTCGTCTATGAACTTTTTGATAGTTTCCATAAATGAATATTTGTCGTTCTGCTTTTCATTTTACAACAATTCCGAGAGCATAGAAACAGTCAGTTTTCCAACGGGATTACCTACCCTTCGGATATACGGCACAGGCGGTGGCGGGACACTGCCCGTAGGACCATTATCCTTTGTAGTCCCTTTTAAATTATATTTTATCAAAATACAAATAATATTTATTGTAAAACGATAAATAAATATTGACTTATAGAAAATAAAGGATTATAATTCATTTAAATAAATTGAAATAAATTGTAAATACGATATTTCAATCACTGAAAGGAACAAGATCTATGAATCAATCTAATTTATCAAAATGGTTAAAGTTTATAACAATTCTAGTTGGGATTATGGGGGCTATTGTATTTTTTATTATATTACCTCAAATAGGCAATGAACTTGCAATAACAAATAAAGAATTTGCATTTTGCTATTGGCCATGGCTAGTGTTTATTTGGGTGATGGCAATACCTTGTTATTTAGTTTTAGTACTTTTTTGGAAGATATGTAGAGAAATAGAAAATGATAATTCTTTTTCAAAAAAGAATGCTATATTACTTGGTTGGATTAGTCGTCTAGCTATTATAGATACAATAATTTGTTTTATTGGTAACATAGTATTCTTCTTTTTAGGTATGTCTCACCCATCCGTAGTAATAGGATTTTTATTTGTTATATTTGCTGGGATTGCCATTGCAGTGGTATCGGCTGCACTTGCTCATTTGGTTGAGAAAGCAAGCAGGATACAAGAAGAGAATGATTTAACAATTTAAGTTGAGGTGAGAAGATGGCAATAAGAATAAATTTAGATGTAATGTTAGCAAAAAGAAAAATGAGCGTAACTGAATTATCAGAAAGAGTAGGAATAACCATGGCAAATATCTCAATTTTAAAAAATGGGAAGGCCAAGGCCGTTCGCTTAGAGACATTGGATAAGATTTGCGAAATTTTAGAATGTCAACCGGGAGATATCTTAGAATATGTAAGTGATAAGAATTAATCAATCTTTTCGTTATCGACGATGAAAGGGGGACTATTATGTCTGACTTAGAGAATTCAATAATCAAAAACAATGTAAGTAATAATAAAAATGAAGAGCAAGAGAATGAAGTAAGGGAATGCACAGAAAAAGAAGAGCAAGAAAATAAAGTAAGGGAAAATGAAGAAAAAGAAGAACAAAAGAATGAAGTAAGGGAAAACGCAGAAAAAGAAGAGCAAGAAAATGAAGTGGGGCAAAATACAGAAAAGGAAAGTGAAAATAAAGAAAATAAAGTTCAAGAAAGTGAAGAGATAGATACAAATAAATCTGGAACGAATACTGATCAGCTAAAACCAGTAAGGGAGAATTATGTTTTTCTTTTACTCCTAGCATTGGGATTTGGATTTTTATTCATGTTCTGCTTTTATGATTTTTATATAAATTTTAATGGAATTTTGTATCCCTTATTTGTAGTTAGTTTATTTGGATTTTCGTTTATAACTTTAAAAGTATTAAATCGAACGATAAAAAAGAATACCTACTTTTATGCAATTGCTGCTGTTTTATTAGGTATTTCCTCATTTTTAACGATGAATTGGTTTATTGTTATATTTAATACCTTAGGAATTATAATTTTATTTACTATATTTTTATTTAAACAGTTCTATGAAGATAGTGATTGGGGTATCCTTCATTATTTTAAAAATATTGTGATTGTATGGTTGGAAGCGATAGCGAGTATTCGATATCTTTTTAAGCATGGTATATCCTTATTAAAACCATTAAAACATGAAAAAAGCAAGTGGCTGCCAATACTCAAAGGTATTATATATGGTGGTATTTTCCTTGGAATTGTACTTCCTTTGTTAGCGAGTGCAGACATGGTATTCCAAAAGTTAATGAAAAGTATTTTTTCAATATTTAAAAACCCTTTTTCAGGAGAATTAAATTATTATTTATTTTTAGTTATTATAGCAATGTTTATGTTTTATGGTTTGATATGTTCCTTTGCCAGCAATGGATTGAATGACAAAGTAAAGGTTATTAAGAAGAAAGAAGCCACGTCTGCAATTGTTATGGCAGGAATAATTACAGCCACATATTTATTGTTTTGTGGTATTCAAATTGTTTATTTGTTTGGAGGGAATTTTTTAACTTTGCCCGAAGGAATTACTTATGCAAAGTATGCACAACAAGGTTTTTTTCAATTGCTATTTGTAGTTATGATTAATATTGGTATGGTGGTTTTGTGTGTAAAGAAATATTCAGAGCACAATGGTCTAAAAAGATTACTAACCATTATTTCTATTTGCACATTTATAATGATAGCTTCTGCTATGTACCGAATGATTCTTTATATTAGCGTATATCATTTGACATTTTTAAGAGTTTTAGTTATTTGGTTTTTAATTACCCTAACAGTTCTTATGATTGGTGTCTTGTATTATATTTATCATAATACGTATAAAATAGATAAATTTTTCTTTCGAACAGTTCTTTTTTGCTATTTTATACTAGCTTTTATGAGACCAGATTATATAATTGCAAATTATAATATAAATCATATAGAGAAAATTCAAAGTGAAGATGTAAGGTATTTAGTATCTGATCTTTCATTCGATGCGATTCCAGCATTAGCAAAAATTGATGAAAATAAACTTGATTTGTCGGAGAAGATGATTTATGGAAGTGATTATGTTGATTTAGAGACCTATATTAATGAATACTATGGTTATGCCTATAGAATGTATGATGGCAAGATTCGTAGTTTTAATGTGTCTAGATATTTTGCATATCAAACTGCAAGAGAACATATAAACAGTTCTTTAAAATAAGGCGATAATTAAGTTAGCGTGTATTAAAGTCAAAAGAAAGAAAGGTAACGATATGAACATAACGATTTTTAATGAAGGACGCGATGAGAGAAATAAACCTGAGGTATTGACAATTTATCCAAATGGAATTGGAGAGACGCTCGCAGAAATAGTAAGTGAAATAGAGGACGCGAAGATAATTAAGATGGCGTCTTTATATGAAGAGGAATGTGGTCTTACAGAAGATATACTAGAACAAACAGACGTTTTAGTATATTGGTCCCATGGTGGAAATCGATTATTGCCAGATGAGGTGGCGGATCGAGTTTATCAAGCGGTCCTAAAAGGTATGGGATTTGTAGTACTACATTCAGCGAACACAGCGAAACCATTTGTAAAACTCATGGGTACCAGTTGTACTATGCGATATCGACATGACGATTTTGAACGATTATTTGTTGTAAATCCAACACATCCAATCGCAAAAGGATTACCACCTTATTTTGAGTTGGAAAAGGAAGAAGCTTACGGAGAATTTTTTGATATACCCAAACCAGATGATGTTATATTCCTAGGATGGTTTGAAAGTGGGGAAGTATGTAGAAGTGGGTGTACTTGGACGAGAGGTTACGGTAAAATATTTTATTTTCAACCGGGCCATGAGACAAATCCAACTTACTATAATAAAGAAGTTCGAACAGTGATCCAGAATGCATGTAATTGGGCAAAGCCAGATATCAAACGAACAGGGCAGATTAAGTGTGAAGAAATAAAGAAGGCGTTAGAAGATATTCGTAAGGAAGAAATTTAAAAGCAAGAGAAGAAAAGAAAAAATATAAAAGAAATATAAAAGTAAAAATTAGAAAGATAGAGACATAAAATTAAAGAATTTAAGATAAAAATCAGTAAGTAAATATGAAGTAATAAATCTGGAAATGAGAGCGAAGATAGTTATTTCCTAACGGTTAATTATTATTGAATATTATTTAACAACACCTCCATTGAGTTGGGATATATTAATTGCTATACTTATGTTAGAGCTATAACAAGAGTATGTATATATCAAAACTGATATGGAGGTGTATTTTTATAAAAATAGGAAAAACAATCTATACGCTAAGAAAAGAAAAACAAATGACCCAAGAACAATTAGCAAGTTTAATTGGCGTATCCGCACCAGCGGTGAGTAAATGGGAAAACGATAGTACCTATCCAGACATTACATTACTTTCTCCACTTGCAAGAGCACTAGGTACAACAGTGGATACTCTTTTATCGTTTCAACAGGAATTAAATGAGAGTGAATTAGAACAGCTTACTAGTTCTTTAAAAGAGTATTTTATAAAGAATGGGTTCCGTGCAGGAATTAAGAAGTGTAAAGAATATTTGGAAGAGTACCCTAATTCTGAAAAACTAAAGTTTGAAATCGTAATGATGACAAGCATGAACTTAGTTTATACTTTGGACTCAGATTATACGGATGAGGAATATGAAAACGTACAAGATTACAATGAAACAATGTGTGAACAACTAATAAATTCGAGCGATATCAATATAAAAATGACAGCGACAGTTATGCTTGCATCTACTTATATGAAAAAGAAGAAATTCGATGGTGCAAAAATATTATTAGAGACTTTACCCAATAATGGAATAAGTTCAGAACAGCTTTTTCCTGTATTATATATCCACAAAGGAGAGTATGAAACAGCGGCAAAGTTGTCTCAGCAATATCTTTTATCAGAAATTCAACAAGTTCTGGCTGCAATCATGAATTTATGGAATATTTCTAGTAGATTAAACCAATATGAAAAAGCACTATTATATGCGAAAGAGTATTATGATTTAGAACATAAATTTTCATTTTACAACGGGAATGGAGCATATTTGCTAGTTAGGTCTTACTTATATTTGAAGGATAAAAATCAAGCACTAATTTGGTTTGAGTGCTATATCAATGATATCCTAATGGCTGCAAATAATCAAAAGGAGTCAATTTACTGGGATTATATAATAAATGATGATGTTTCTGTTTCAGAAAAGAAAGAAGAGTTACAAAAGATTGTTTTAAAATCTATTGATATTGATCCTAATTATGATGATTTACGTAATGAATACAAATTTATAGAACAGGTGGATAGACTTAAGAAATCTGTGGAGCGAATAAATGAATGAAAACATCTTAATTAAATTTAATCGGATCCAGAAAAACCAATGAAAAAAATTAATTAAGTCACCTATATGTAAAAAATCACGTTACTACCAAGTTGTAAGTTTGGGGGCAACGTGATTTTTTATATATTAGATAATAAATTAATGAGTAATATCAATTATTTTATTGCAAGCAAGAAGACTGTAATACAAATAATGTAATAATCTTATCATTTTGAGTGTTACCAGTTACATGCGGATTCTAATATTTTAACAAAGGCTTCCAATCCTGCCAAATCTTCTTGATCAAAGCGATTTTTGATAGGACTATCAATATCAAGTACACCAACAATATTATTTCCATTACGAATTGGGATAACAATTTCAGAATTGGAAGCAGAATCACATGCAATGTGTCCTGGAAATTCGTGTACGTCAGGTACTAATTGTGAGCGATTTTCTGAAACTGCTGTACCGCAAACACCACGACCTACTGGAATACGAATGCAAGCCGTCTTTCCTTGAAATGGACCTAAAAGTAGATAACCATCGGTCATTAAATAAAATCCAACCCAGTTGATGTTTTTTAGTGCACCATTTAATAAAGCAGATGCATTTGCTAAATTCGGAATGGTGTGGGATTCCCCTTCTGTTAATGATTTTAATTGTTCACATAATAATAGATACATTTCATTTTTATCTTCTGGATATAAGTTATTAATCTCAGTCATTTAATCTTTTGTCCTTTCTTATATAACAGATGTCCCAAATGGCATCAGTGATAATTTAGCTATCTTAAAGCACTGCAAACCGAATGGAATTCCAATGATAGTAATGCAGAAAATACATCCAAGAATTGCAGATTCTAATGCAAGTCCAATTCCCCCAAAGATTAACCATAAAATATTTAATAAAAAGCTTCCAGGTCCGCCACCATAGCTTACTTCCTTACCAAATGGAAAAAATGCTAAGCCAGCCATTTTAAAACATTGAATACCAATAGGGATACCAATAATCGTAATACACCATAAGAGGCCAACGAATAGCCAACTAATACCCATGACAAAGCCACCAAAAATAAACCAAATTAAATTACCTAAACAGCCCATAATATTAACTCCTTTTGTTTTATATATCATTGTATTCGAAGTTTTGATATTTGATTTTATAATAAAATAGATTTCAATTCAAAACTGTAGGCTTAAATAGTAATCATTAGTAATAAGCTAAAAATATGATCAATCATGTTTATTTGCGAGAGACTTAATTTCAGTAGCTTAATTACAGTATATTGATTTAACAAAAAGTGTCAATGTAATTTAATGTATGCTATAGTAAATAAAAGGTATTATTGATGTAAAAGAAAATTTATATAAGGAGATTTATCATGAGATTTGGAATGCCTACGTTAATTGAAACAAAAGATTTGGATGAATGTGTAGCTTTATGTAAGCACCTAAGTTTGAATTTTATTGAGTTAAATATGAATATGCCACAATATCAATTAGAACAAATCGATGTTAAAAAATTAAATAAGATTCGTAAAAGAGAGAATATCTTTTTTACGATTCATCTAGATGAAAATCTAAATGTTGCTGACTTTAATCCCTTAGTGTCAAAGGCATATTTGGATACAGTTAAATTTACGATTCAACTTGCAAAACAAATCGAAGCACCAATTCTAAATATGCATATGTCGGAAGGTGTTTATTTTACCTTGCCTGATAAAAGAGTGTATTTATTTGAACAATACATAGAATCGTATAGGAAAAGTTTATTTGAGTTTAGAAATATGTGTGAGAAAGAAATTGGTCATACAGACATTAAAATTTGTATTGAAAATACAATCGGATATAAAGGGTTTTCTAAATCTGGAATTGAGTATTTATTAGAAAGTCCTGTGTTTGCGCTAACGTATGACGTGGGGCATGATCATTGCATTGGTTATAAGGATGAAGAATTTATAAAAAAGAATATTAAGCGATTGGTACATATGCATCTGCATGATGCTTTAGAGAATAAGAATCATCTATCATTAGGTGACGGGGATGTTAATATTCGTGAGAAGTTAATGTTAGCGAAAGAATGGGACTGTAATGTTGTGCTTGAAACAAAAACGATTCAAGGCCTAGAGCTATCAGCGTCGAGACTGTCAATATACAACTAGAATCATAAAGATGAAATATTGAGGGATAAGATTCATTGTAGTGTACACATATAGAAAATAAATGAAACCTATAACCAAGGTGACTCGTCTAATGTATACAAAATTAATCTAACCTAATCAAGATATCTCTCACTTCTTCAAGTGAAGGATGGAATGGATTGTTTCAGTTGGTAGACAGAGAAGGAGAAGGATGAGAGCAATGATGAAGAAATATAAATTATTGATGTTACTAGTGGTTATAGGTGTTATTTTCACTGCATGTACTAAAATTAATTTTAACTTTCAAGATAAGAATTGGGAAGTACTTAGTGTGGAAATAACAGAAAACAGTAATGGGATGAAGAGAACTTTAAATGACCTTGAAAGTGATGAAGTATTAAAACAATTATATGATTTGGAGTTTCAAAGAGCACGAGCATCGAAGCAGAATGAGGATGCTAAATTTATTTTGAATCTAAATATTATAGATTCATCCAATGAAGGTGAAACGATAGATATAATATCGGAAGATACAATCAGTTATGAAGGTGATATCTATAAAGCTAGTAATGGAACTTTTGATCTTGAATTTTTACAAGATTTATTTTGTGTAGAAAGTAAATATAATGACGTGAACTCTTTAGAAGGCATAACTCTGACCACAGAGCAAGAGATTTATGCAAATGAGGTTGAGTCGATAAAACTTGAGTTTAATAATAAACGTTCAAATCAGTTTACCTTTGGTAAAGAAATTAATTTAGAAGTTGAAGAAGATGGGATATGGTATCAGGTATTTCCGTCTGGTGATTTAGCATGGAATGATATTGGAATCATTTTAAATGGTAACTCAACAATGGAAGAGGTAATATCACTATCTGCTTATAATAATTATTTGATGAATGGTCATTATCGTTTTGTAAAGTCAGTATATATGCAAGAAGAGGAAAAGACGAGTGCCTATGTTTTAGCTGCGGAATTCTATGTAAAAGGAGAAGTTACAGGAGATGAAAACGCAGAAGTAGAAAATGCAAAAGAAGAGAACACAAAAGAAAACATAAAAGGAGAAGTTGCAGAAGAAGAAAATATAAAAGATAAAAACATAGAAAAAAGCACGAATGAAAAAAACACAGAAGAAGGGAAAGAAAGCTTAGATAAGCAGCCAGAGGATTTTTATCTAGAACTAGACAGTAACGAATATATTTATGATTTGTCATTAGATTCACAAGAAATATTTTATACTGTTTATAATAATACTGGTAAAACAGCTAGTTATGTAGCTGTACCAAAGCTTGAAAAGAAGACAGAGAATGGATGGGAAGAGGTAAATTGTACTGCAGGATTTTGTGGGACACCGGATTCTTTAGAAGATAAGAGAAGGGGAAGTATCGATCTTTCTTGGTTTTCAGATTTAACAGAAGGAAATTACCGTCTCTCGTATAATGTTAATAAATCCAGTTATAAAAGTGTTACAGTATCCGATGAATTTATATTAAAAACGAAGCTTAACAACGAGACAATTATTGATGAACCTGATAGAAATAAAATAAAATTTGCCAAACCTGTGATTTATCTATACCCAGAAACAGAAAGGAACATTCAAGTAAAGCTAGACTTAAAAGGAGAGTTATTTGTATCCTACCCAGATTACGTGGATGGGTGGAAAGTCACAGCAAAACCTGATGGAACCATAATGAATTCTAGGGATGGCTTAGAATATTCTTATTTATTTTGGGAGGCAATTACACAAAACGAATTTGATATGAGTAAAGGTTTTGTTGTTGCTGGCAAGGATACAAAAGATTTTTTACAAGAAAAGCTCTCTTATCTTGGTTTGACGCCAAAAGAGTACAATGAATTTATTGTATATTGGTTACCTCTTATGCAAAATAATGCATATAATTTAATTACATTTCAAGATGAAAGTTACACCGATAGTGCAAAATTAAGCATCTTTCCAGAACCAGATAGTATATTACGTGTATTTATGGTTTATAAACCGCTTAACCATTGGATTGACATAGAGGAACAGGAACTTCAAACATTTGAACGAACTGGATTTTCTGTAATTGAATGGGGCGGAACACAGATTAATTGATAAAATAAAACAGCAAGAAACTTTAAAAAGCTTAATTTAGAACGTTTTTAAAGTTTTAAGCTGTTTTTTATTTAAAATTTAAAATGATAAAATAATATGTTTGAAAATTATGGAAAATGGTGATATGATAAAATACATAACTGAATTTTTAAACTGATTATTTTAAATTTATTTATTTTAATAAAATATTATATTATATAAACATTTGAAACAATATGCTGAAGGTGATGTTATGAAAAAAGAAAATCGTATTATTATTAAACAATTAGAGTTAATGAAAGTAGAAAGTACTTTTACGAAAGAAATGCTTTCATTAACAGAACAACTATTAGAGAATGCTAGAAGGGATGGCGACACCTACAGTGAAGTTGTTTCACTTTATTATACATCATTGTATTACTATAAAACTGGAAATTTGGAATTAAGTTTAAAGCCTGTTACGTTAGCGAATGAGCTTAGTGAGAAAAATAAATTCTTAAATTATTACGTAATTACAAGTAATCTACTTGGAGTTATTTATAATTCTATTTCAGAAGAATTCTGGGGATTAGAGTATTTACTAAAAGGTTTTTATGTTAGTAAGGATATGAAAAATGATGATTTGACGAGCCGTATCTTAAATAATATTGGAGATATGTTTCATGAACTAGGTGATTACAAAGAAGCTTATAACTATCTTATAAGAGCAAAGGAATACAAAGAAAAAGTTGAAAATTATAAGGACGACGCTTATTCTACGATAGTAATGAATTTAATCGAAAATGCTATTTTATTAGAGAAAGATGATGAAGTAATTAGCTATATGGAGGAAATAGAGCCTACTTTATCAAATGAAGATCGTGAAATTTTACGCGCTATTATTGTATCCAAAGAAGTTATCTATAGTTTTGGGCTGGGTGACATTAGTAAAGCGAAAGAAGGAATTCAATATCTTCTAGAAAGAGTTTTGAAATACACAGAATACACTCATGCCTTTAATGCGCTTATGAGGGTGCGTCAAGTAATTTTCCAGTTAGGAGATAGAAAACTAGGAGATACATATATTAATGTTTTGAAAATGCTTGCTCAAGATATTGATGATGTTAATTACACAGCTAAATATCAAGATATCCTAGTTGAATATTATGAAGTTATTGGAGATAAGCAGCAGTGGCATGAGGCATTAGAAGAATATTATCGTTTTAACCATGAGAATGTGATAACACGTAAAAATAATTTTAGTAAAAGTCTCATAGCTAAGATAGAGTTGGAACGAGCAGTACATGAACATTATGAAATTTTAAAAAGAAATAGAATATTAGAGATTCTGTCTGAAGTGGATGATTTAACAGGTGTCTACAATAGAAGAACTTTAGAAAAGCGCGTTTTTGATAGTTTAGCGGAAGTTAATGATTCTTTTTATGCTATGCTAATTATAGATGTAGATCATTTTAAAATAGTAAATGATAGCCATGGACATATTTTAGGTGATAAACTTTTACGTAAAATGGGGACATTGCTTAAAGAGAGTTTTCATGAAAATTCCATTGTCGGAAGAATTGGTGGAGATGAATTTGTAGTTTTTATCGATCATATTGGAACGGATTTAGCATCCGCAATAAAAAATGTTGAATCACAAGTAGAGGATTTTCAAGAAAAGGTACGTAAAGTCAAGCTATCCGATAAGCAAAGTATACTTTCTGTAAGTATAGGGATAACGGTGGAAAAGGATAGAAAAAAATCCTTTAAATTTCTTTATAGTAATGCGGATACTGCCCTGTACGAAGCAAAAAATAGAGGAAGAAATTGTTATGTGTATCATGAAGTGTAGCCAATACCTAATAGTTAATGAATAAGCTTCCGTTGTTTTGCAGGTAACCGTTTCTTAGGGTAGGAATGTATTTGTTGGCATATGGTTTTTGAAAATTTAGTATCCAGTATTATACCAGCACAGGGAATTAAGGAATTAAACTTTATTTTTTTCAAAAGTGAAGTGCATCTTCAAATATTAGCTATACTCTATCTAATATTTGAGATGCACTTTTTGTTAATTTATTGGCTTTACATTGTTTATAATAAATCCGCTTTTTGGGTACGTAGGAATTTTAGAAAAATCAAAGTTTAAATCTTGGTTTGGAACATTATATTTTATTTTGTTTGCAAGAAAATCCAAAGTTACTTTCATTAGTTCTATGGTAATCCCTTCACCTGGGCATCGGTGACCAGTAGTAGAATCACCGCCTCCTTGTGGGATAAATTCATAGGTATATCCATGAAAGTCTCTAAATCGTTCTGGTTGAAATATATTCGGCTCTTTCCAAATCCCAGGATCATGATTTATCCCATAAATATCTAATAAAACCATCTCATTTTTCTTAAAATAATAATCATTCCAAGTAAAATCTGTCTTAACTTTTGCACCTAAAAATGGTGTGAAAGGATAGAAGCGTCTAACTTCTTGAACAAACATCTCTCTTTGTTTATCTTTTGTTAAATCACTGATAGAACTTTTATGTTCATATAAAGCTAGCGCCATAAACGATATATAAATAGATATTGCCACTATGGGACGAATAAGATTGATAAGTTCAATAGCGGCCATATTTAATTCTAACAAATTTCCATTGATATCTTTGAAGAAGGCCATCGCATAAAGAGGAGTATCTTCTGGAACTTTGCGTTTTTTATCTCGGACCTCCTGTATTATAGAGCCGATCCAAATCTCAGTTTTCGTTCTTGCTTTTCTACCTTTCCAATGTCTTGGACCAATCGCGCCAAATGCATCAACCATTGAAAAAAATTCTTCTGCTTTATCTTTTACCTCTGATTCATTTAAAGATATACCTGCCCATAAGCAAGCGGATTTACATAAAACCTCTTTCGATTCTTTCAAGATATTTATTTCAGAAGCTTGTTCCCATCGACTGATTAAAGAATCCCACTCTTTCGCTACGATTTTACTTAAATCATTTTGGTTATTTTGAGAAGTGAGTGCGTTAAAAAGAGATTTGCGGTGTAAATGTGCTCCACCATCCATCCCTTGAACTGCATTCTCACCGAATAATGATTTTTGAATTCTTACTGGTGTAACACCATGGCGTATAAAATGAGTTGAGTCATAAAAAATCTTAGCTGCATCTTTGCCAGTGATACAAGTGATTTTTTTACCCAATAAATGTGTCTTAAATATATCGGTATTATATTTTTCAGTTCTGTTTTTTATAAAGAAATATCCTTCTTTTAATAATGCTAGAGTATTGTCGATTCCAGGATCTTGAGGGATTTGTTTTAAAGGCATATCGATATGTCCTTCTTTCTATTAAATATTATTATTTACTATATCCTAGAAGTTTTAAAATATACAATCGATGTTTATAGATAAATTTTGGAATTAAGTAAATGTAAGAGTAAGCACATATAAAATCATGTGAATATAAAATTAAGTAAATGCAAAATTAAGTAAATACAAAATTAAGAATAACCTCTTAGCTTTAAAATAGAAAAGATAGAGATTTAATCATGGGAAAGCAAGGATTATAGCATGTGTATTCAAGAAAAGTGTTATATAAAAAAGAATCTAACATAAATTGTTAAAAAAACTAACATATATTGTTAAAAAGTAATTGACATTTTACAAAACGGGTGTTACAATCTGAAATAAATTTAATATAATAATTCATATAGAAATAGTATGAATTAAAAAGAAAAAAGAGATGAAAAGAGAGATAGAAAATATATATCATTCTAAAAAATTTGAGATACATTTTCTATCTTAATTTTTTATTCTGATGTTGTAACAGAATGGGAGGAAATATGAACAGAATAAAATGCGAACAGCATAAAATACGAACAGAATCGAATATTCTTATGTGAAATACCAAGAAAGATTTTTTATGCGAGATTTTGTTGTTAATGTTTTTATGTGAGTTTTACATAGAATTAGAGGGGGAGAGGCGTTCATATGAATTACGATTTTATGATTAAGCATATACCTATGTATGTAGAGGCTGCGAAACTTACCCTTTACATTGGTTTTATAGGTATTATAATTTCAATTTTTATTGGATTATTGCTTAGTGTTATTAGATATTATAAAGTGCCAGTTTTAAGTAAGATAGCAGGAGCATATATCGAATTATCAAGAAATACCCCTTTGTTAATTCAACTTTTCTTCTTATATTTTGGCCTTCCACAGTTGGGAATTAAATTAAGCTCAGTTACTTGCGCGGTGATTGGTCTTTCATTTTTAGGAAGTAGTTATATGGCGGAAGCTTTTCGAAGTGGTTTTGAAGCAACTAGCAATTCACAAATTGAATCAGGGATTAGTATTGGACTTAATACGAGACAGTTAATACGGTATGTTATTTTACCACAGGCATTTTCAGTTGCAGTTCCATCAATTAGTGCGAATATTATTTTCTTACTAAAAGAAACATCCGTATTTAGTGCGGTTGCACTTGCAGATTTAATGTTTGTAGCAAAGGATTTAATTGGTTTGTATTATAAAACAGATGAAGCATTGTTTATGCTAGTCATATCTTATTTGATTATTTTACTTCCAATCTCTTTGATACTATCCTACATTGAGAGGAGGGTGCGATTTGCTGAGTTTGGGAATTAGTGTTTTATTCGAAGGAAGAAACATGGAAAGACTCTTTGAAGGGTTGTTCGTTACGATTCAGATTGCTTTAATTGCAGTTTTAATTTCCTCGGTATTAGGTATTATTTTTGGAATTATTATGACATCAAAGAATATCGCAATCCGTATTCTATGTCGTTTTATTTTAGAGGCGGTTCGAATTATTCCAGTTTTGGTATGGTTGTTCATATTCTATTTTGGCGTTACTAAGTTGATTGGTATACATATTGATAGCATGGTTGTATCAATTATTGTTTTTACTATTTGGGGTACAGTTGAGATGGGAGATATTGTAAGAGGAGCTATCACCTCGATCCCCAAACATCAAAAGGAAAGTGCAAAGGCAATCGGTTTAACCGAAATACAGATGTATCGTTATGTAATTATACCTTTAGCTGTACGTAGATTAGTACCAGCAGCGATTAATTTAATTACAAGAATGATAAAAACAACTTCTTTGGTTGTATTAATTGGAGTTGTAGAAGTACTAAAAGTGGGTCAGCAGATAATGGATGCGTCTAGAATTACAAATCCAAGTGCACCGATATGGATATATTCCTTTATATTCTTATTATATTTTGCCCTTTGCTATCCAATATCGTTGCTATCAAAGAAATTAGAAAAAGCATGGAATAGTTAGGAGGAACCATTATGGCTGATGCATTGCTTCAAATTAATAATGTAACAAAACACTATGGAAATGATCCCATTTTAAATGATATCACTCTTCATATAAAACCAGGAGAAGTAGTAGTAATCATAGGACCTTCTGGGTGTGGTAAAAGTACATTATTGCGCTGTGTAAATGGATTAGAGCAAATACAAGGTGGAGAGATTGTATTAGATGGAGAAATAATAAGTAACAAAGTAAAACGAGATACTCGTGTTAGAACCAAAATAGGAATGGTATTTCAAAGTTATGATTTATTTCCACACATGACAATCATTGATAACATTTTGTTAGGCCCATTAAAAGTACAAAAGAGAGAAAAAGCAGAAGCCCTAGAGCAGGCGAAAAAGCTTCTTGAAAGGGTAGGATTAAAGGATAAAATAAACGCTTATCCAAGACAGCTGTCCGGTGGGCAAAAGCAAAGAGCAGCAATTGTTCGTGCTCTTTGTATGAATCCTGAAATTATGCTTTTTGATGAAGTTACTGCAGCACTCGATCCGGAAATGGTTCGTGAGGTACTTGAAGTTATTTTAGAACTTGCAAAGCAGGGGATGACAATGGCAATTGTTACACATGAAATGCAATTTGCCAAGGTGGTGGCTGACCGTATTGTCTTTATTGACGAGGGGAAAATTGTTGAGGAAGCGCCACCAGAGGAGTTTTTTAATCGCCCGAAAACAGAACGGGCAAAGAAATTTTTAAAACATTTTAATTGGGAGGATGAGCAAGTATGAAAAAGAGAGTAATTGCATTATTATTGACGGCTATTTTGGTTATGGGGGCATTGGTAGCGTGCGGAACGAAGGACGATGCTGTGACTGGTACTTCAGAAAGTAAGAAAGATGATAAAACAGGTACTTCTAGAATCGAACAAATTAAGAAAGATGGAAAAATAAGAATCGGTGTATTTAGTGACAAATCTCCATTTGGTTATGTAGATGCAAATGGGGATAATCAAGGCTTTGACGTTTATATTGCAAAACGTTTTGCAAAAGATCTAATCGGTGATGAGAATGCAGTGGAATTTGTTCTTGTTGAGGCAGCAAGTCGTGTAGAATACTTAACAACAGGTAAGGTAGATATTATTTTAGCAAACTTTACAGTGACTGATGAGCGTGCAGAAGTTGTTGATTTTGCAAATCCTTACATGGTATGTGCTCTTGGTGTAGTTTCTCCAGATGGTGCGCCTATTACGAGTGCAGATGAATTTGCTGGTAAGACATTAATTGTAAACAAAGGAACAACGGCAGAGATATATTTAAGAGAGAATTATCCAGATGTTGAATTATTAGCATTTGATGAAAATACGGAAGCTTTTAATGCATTAAAGGATGGTCGTGGAGATGCACTTGTACATGACAATACGTTATTATTCGCATGGGCTCTTGAAAATGCTGGGTTTACGGTAGGTATTGAAGCTATGGGAAATCAAGATACAATTGCACCTGCAGTAAAGAAGGGTGATACCGAATTATTAGAGTGGATTAATAAAGAATTGGAAAGTCTTGGAAAAGAAAATTTTATACATGAGGCCTATGATGCTACTTTAAAACCAGTATACGGTGATACGGTAAATCCTGAATCTGTTGTGGTTGAAGGTGGAGTAGTGAATAATTAAGGGCAACAATAGCAAAGGGCATAGTCAGAACTGACTATGCCCTTTGGTGTGATTACACTTCTTTTTGGGGGCGTATCTTATTGAAGTTCTAGCTTACTTCATAATTTGTTAATAATAATCTGAGTCGTCATCATAATCATTAGAGATAGCATCAAAGTCATCCTTATAGTCATATTGACTTGTTTCTTTTTTTGAGGTACTAGATGTAGCAGTCTTATTTGTTTTCTTTAGATTATTGCTACTTGTAGAGGATTCCTCTAATTCTTTACGATAGCGTTGGTTTGATTGTTTACTCATACTTTCACTTCCTCTCTTAAGATACCTATAGTATTACATTTATTTCCTAGTCTATACGAATTAAAATTAATAAAATAAATTTTTTTTAGGTATTGCATATTTTAAAACTAGTGCTATAATAAAAACATGATAATGATTTCTATTATTAATATAAAATAAATTGTTAAAAAAATAACATCTCTTTTTTTACAACATTATGTTAAAGTTTAGACAATGAGTAAATAAACGGAAAATAAACCATGTATTAGAGTGGCCATTATGAAAGGAATTTAAAATTATGAGTAAAGTATTATATATTAAAGCAAATATTAAACCAGAAGGTGAATCAAGAACATTTCAAGTATCTGATTATTTTGTAGAACAATATAAGAAAGAACATCCACAGGATGAAGTAATTATAGTAGATTTATATAAGGAAAATGTAGACTTCTTAAGACCAGAGGATTTAGGTAAAATATTTGGACCAAAAGACGAGAGTAGTAAGCAGAATGGAGTTTTAAAGTATGCATATCAATTTGCTGACGCTGATAAATATATCTTTGCAGCACCAATGTGGAATTTAGGAGCTCCTGCAATTTTAAAAGCTTACTTTGATTATATTAGTGTAGTTGGTATTACATTTAAGTATGGAGAATCTGGTCCAGTTGGTTTATGTGAAGGTAAAAAGGCGGTTCACATTACATCAAGGGGCGGAGTATATACTGGAACTCCAATTGAAATGGATGATAGATATTTAAGAACTATTTTAGGATTGTTTGGAGTAAAAGATGTTACTACAATTCCAGTGGAAGGCGTTGATATCCTTGGAATTGACGTGGTTGCTAAAGTGAATGAAGCAAAAGAAATCGCAAAAAATGTAGCAAGTGAATTTTAAAATTCGTAAGTAGGAATAGAAATAATGGACAGAAAGCTGGTGGCAAATAGTGATAATAGAATGCTATTTGTCATCAGCTCTTTTTAAATGATAGAAAATAAAAGCATAAATGCTGTGTCCTATCATATATATCAAAGGTGAATGAATTATATCGTCTAACAAATTAATTTGTACCTACAAGAGTAGATTTTATAATAAATAAATAAAAAATAAATATAAAATTATTATAATATTTAGACAGTTTAGTTGTTATTTTTCGTGTAGTGTGCTACAGTATAGTTGCGACCTTGCAGATTGATTTTTTGTAAGATTACAATTAAATACATAGAAGGAGCAAAATTATGAGCGAAGAAAGAGAAATTGAAAAGATACAAAAGTTAGCTGAGAAGAAAAAAACTGAAAAAATTGAGAAGTATCTAAGAGACAAGGATATTAAAGTGGTGAAAGCAGCCATTGGTGCTTTGGGTGAGATTCAGGATGAAGCCGCAAGAAATTTATTGAGTAAATTAATTGATGACGAGAATCCAGAAATCCGAAAAGTAGCTATTGTTGCCTTTGGTAAAGGAAAAACAGAACATGCAAAAACATTCCTACAGCATCTTTTAGCAAGCGAAAAAGATGAGGAAGTCAAGGAAATTTTAAGGAAAGTGTTGCATGAATTTTAGGTGGAATATTTACGCTTACGGATAATAAAAAATTTAGAAATAAAAAGTATAGAACATAATCAGTATGAAAAAGGAGGCTATTGCTAAATTTCTTTGCAATAGCCTCCTTTATAGTGTGCCCAGCATGGGCGCAATCTAATGGGTTAAAGTCCCTAACACAGCCTAGTAGTGGCAAGTGTATAGCCTAAGACAAGGGTGTCGTTCGCGAGGGCGAATCTGAAGGAAGTCCGTGGGCAAATCTCTGGTCTGACGAACAGAAATCACATACAAGGCATTAATTAAGGATAAGATTGCTATACAAATCGAAGTCCAATAACTACTCGAAATTAATTAATGTAAATGTGGCAGATAGATGGAGAGGAAGATTGCGTTCTTACCTGGGGAGGTCTTAGTGATACGTCATGGAAGTGAACTCTGAAATGACAACCCATGCAGTGATGTATGGCTGAACACTAAGAAGTCAGCAGAGGTCATAGTACCGGAGGTAGTCGACGACCTATGGGAAGGACTGAACAATAGGAGGTTTTGAAAGTTTGAAAGAAACAAAGAAATGTGATGACAGCAGACAACTGAATACAGAATCAGGTCATTTGCAAAAGGATAGAGTGGAACTCGAAAGCTATGCAAAGGCGCCGAGCATTTCTATGACGTCGGATAACAGACAGAACGCCCGAAGAGAATATCACTATGGATTGCTAGAGAAAATCATTAGTAATGAAAATCTAAATGAAGCCTTTAAACGTGTAAAGAAGAATAAAGGAAGTCATGGAATCGACAAGATGGGAGTAGATGAACTTCTACCATATCTAAGAAGTCATGGCGAAGAGCTTAAGCAATCCATAGCAGATGGAAGTTATAAACCGAATCCCGTAAGAAGGGTAGAGATACCAAAGGATAACGGGAAAACAAGACCATTAGGGATACCAACTGTAGTAGACCGAGTGATACAACAGGCAGTATCACAAGTACTAACGCCAATCTTTGAGAAGAAATTTTCAGAGAATAGTTATGGATTTAGACCAAATCGAAACGCGCATCAAGCAATTCTAAAATGTAAAGAATACATGGATGAAGGCTATAAATGGGCGGTAGATATAGATTTAGAAAAGTACTTTGATACTGTCAACCACGATAGGTTAATTGGGCTGATTTATAAAGAAGTCAAGGATATACGAGTAATCGGACTGATAAGGAAGTATCTAAATGCAGGAGTGATGGAAAAGGGATTAGTAAGTGCTACTGTAGAAGGAGTGCCTCAAGGTGGGAACTTATCTCCACTATTAAGTAATATCATGTTGCATGAACTGGATATGGAATTAGAACGAAGAGGACTTAAGTTCTGCCGTTATGCAGATGATTGCAATGTATACGTGAAATCAAAGAAATCAGCAGAGCGAGTTATGAAAAGTATCACGGAGTTTATAGAAAAGGACTTGAAGCTTAAAGTTAACAAAGAGAAAAGTAAGGTAGACCGACCATGGAAACTAAAATATTTAGGATATACCTTTTACAATAAGAAAGGTGAAATGGGAATAAGAGTACATCAAGTTTCTGTTAAGAAGTTAAAAGGAAAACTTAAGAGTATCACTGGAAGAAGTAATGCAATGAGTATGGAACTCAGAGCTATTAAACTAAAACAATTAATTGTTGGCTGGATAAGTTACTTCAAACTAGCAGATATGAAAGGTACTTTACGAGAACTTGATGAGTGGCTAAGAAGACGTTTACGTCTTTGTTACTGGAAACAGTGGAAAAAGATTAAAACGAAACATGATAACTTAGTTAAACTAGGGGTAGAGAATTGGAAAGCATGGGAACATGCGAATACAAGGAAAGGCTACTGGAGAATCTCCAATAGCCCAATCTTAAATTCAACTCTTACCAATAAATATCTTAGAGAACAAGGTTTTATAACACTTAGTGAAAGATATTCGCAAATAAGGTAATCTTATTGAACCGCCGTATACCGAACGGTACGTACGGTGGTGTGAGAGGACGGAAATTCAATTAATGAATTTCCTCCTACTCGATTAAATAACTAAAACTCCATACATACATATTTATACAAGTGTGAAGTTTGAGTCATTATTAATTACCTTTTATATTCACTTCTGAACTTAATGTCTTATAAGACTTTAAAAGTATTGGAACTTCATAAGTAAGCATTGCAATCCATCCAAAAAGACAAGCAAAAGCGATTCCAGAAAAACCTAATCTTGGGGCAAAGATATATGCAAAAATTACTCGAAAGAGCATTTGAACAAAGGTTGAATTCAAAGTAACTTTCATTCTTCCCATTCCTCTAAAATAGCCTTGAATACCATTTGTACTTGCAGGTAGCAAATAAAAGAATGCCATATACGTTAAATATACTACGCCTAATGGTAGAGCGGAACTATTTGCATCTGGTAAGAATAATCGTAAAACAGGTCGAGCAATAATCAAAACAATGATACCTAGGCATACGCTATAAGCATATTCCATAATCATACCCATTCGAAATCCTTTTTTGATACGTTCCTTATTACCAGCACCACGGTTTTGCGCAATAAAAGTAGTCATACTTGCAGCAATACTTTGTTGAGGCGTAAATGCAAAATCATCCACTCGATTTACAGCATTAAAAGCTGCGATACTTTGGACTCCTAGTGGATTAACCGCACCTTGAACTAAAACCTTACCGATGTGAAGACATGTTTGTTGCATGGCGGAAGCCCAACTATATTCAACAGTGATTTTTAATAAATGTTTTTTTACAATAATATCTTTTGGTTTTAATTTAAGGATTGGAATCTTTCGGTATACATATATAACACATAGTATAGCTGAAACAGCTTCAGCGATAACGGTGGAACATGCTGCCCAACGAATGCCGAAATCAAAGATTCCGATAAAAATCAAATCAAGACTTACATTTAAAATCGAAGAAAGAATCAAAAATATAATTGGTGTTTTTGAATCTCCGACACTTCGCAAACTTGCGGAATATATATTATAGAAAAAAGTAAAGATAAGTCCAGAAAATATTATTTGAAGATACGCAGTTGCATCACTTAATATTTCATCTGGAGTATTTAATAAATGTAGTAAAGGCCTAGCAAAAATGATACATAATAAACTACTTATTATGGTGAATGCGGCACCAATTACCATGGAAGTAGATACTTCATGTTTAAAGCTAACCATATCTTTTTTTCCATAAAACTCACTCATAAGTACAGAGGTACCAAGGCATATTCCTGCAATAAAAAATATCACAATGTTCATGATTGGATTTGCAGTACCTACAGCTGCAAGTGCATTTTCACTAATAAATCGCCCTACAATAATGGAATCTGCAGCGTTATACGTTAATTGGAACATATTACCTAGAATAGTTGGAACTGCAAAACTAATCAAATGTTTTGGGATATTACCCTGTGTTAAATCTCTCATTTTTGCGATACCTTTCTGTTTCTTCGCTAGTATTCTTTTTACAAATCTCAATAAATTATTAAGTTTTCTGCTTTACAACGCAATATATATATCATATCTGGTATTATTTTATTCGTCAAGAAAACTTATAGTTAGCAAAGAAACTTATCCATTGAAAGCCCATTAAGGTGCTATGTTATTTAAGCTTTAAATACACGATGAAAGATACTTTTATTGCCGATGGCTCCTAGCCTTTGACCGATATCAGTTTGTGTTTGATATTTGCTTATCATAATAATTTGAGAAGAATAAATTCCACTGTTTCCAGAAACATAGTAACTGATCAGTGCTGCAATGATATAATAAGGAATGGCATTTACACCAAACATTTCAATTCCTAACATTATTGTTGTAATTGGGGTATTTGTAGCACAACCAAACACTGAGATAAGGCCTAAAGCAGCAAGGAGTGATGGCTCTATGTGTGTTATTTGACCGATATAGCCGCCAACAGAAGCACCAATATCAAAAAGAGGAGTGACCTCACCACCTTGAAAACCGCATCCCAGTGTTAAAACTGTAAGTATTAACTTTTTGATTGGAGCCAATAGGGTGACCTTGCCATCAAATCCAGCCTGTATGATCCAAGTGCTTAAACCTGTGAACTTAAAAGCATTTAATAATACCATAACAAGGATGTACAAAAGACTTCCAGCAACTACTCGATATAAATAATTATGTATTATATTAGAATATAATTTTTTTAATGCTTGGACAGAAATTGCAAAAACTCTTCCCATGAATCCAAATGCACAGGAAGCAAGAATGAGAATTATGATGTTATATAAACTTAAGGATGGTATTGATTTTATCACATATGAGGTATGTGTAATACCAAATAGTCTTGTGATATAGTCAGCAATATAAGAGGAAAAAAAACATGGAAGCAAGGCTTCATAACTTATCTTACCGATATAGCACATTTCCATACCAAAAAAAGCACCTGCTAAAGGTGTGCCAAAAACAGAACCAAAAGCAGCACTTATACCTGCCATTACAAAGATGCGTTTATCTTTATGTTCCACTTTAAAATAATTTGCAAGATTATTTGATAATGCACCACCAATCTGAACAGCGGTTCCTTCTCGACCCGCAGAACCCCCAGTCAAATGTGTAAAGATAGTAAATATAAATGTGAGAATGGACATTCTAAGTGGTACGTTCCTCTCTTCCTGCACGCTTTCGATTATGAGGTTATTTCCAAGATTCGAATTCTTACCGTATTTGTTATAGATAAAAGCAGTTGCAACTCCTGTGAGTGGGAGAAATATTATGAGAAAATGGAATTGCTCTCTTAGCCCAGTTACCAATTGTAGTAGTGATAAAAAGGCTGCAGAAATAGTACCCATCAATATGCTGGTAATGGTCAAAATTGAAAGTGAAATAATAATTTTTTTAGGTTTCATTATAAATCTCCTTTAGAATAGAATAAAAAAAGCCGATGATATCTGCATAGTATGCAGAAGTCATCAGCTATTAAGCGGTTTTGGCAAATGCCAAGGGAGACGTTCATTCCCCAGCAGAATTTATTATAAGACGGAAATAGAGCAGTGTCAATGCAAAGAATTAATAAAAATCATTTTAGACGTATATTGTTAGGAATGATATTCAGTGGTATACTTTTAGCATAAGTATGAGTTTAATTAGTATAGACGTAAAAAAAATAGAGAGGAATTAATAAGATGAAAATAAAGTTCAACGAGGAGCAAATTAAATTATTAAAAACATTAGATATTCCGTATTCCGTAACTGGAGATTTGGATGATGGACAAATTTTAGATATGGATACCGTGGTAACGGACCATTTGATTGAATACGGTATTGACGAAGATGAAAGCGTAAATGAAGTGGGTAAAATTTGTGAGAGTATTTTAAAAATATTAGGTGAGATATAATTTAGTAAAGGAGTATAGATTATGTTATTTATTGAATATCCAAAATGCAGTACTTGCATAAAAGCAAAAAAATGGTTAAATGAGAATAATGTACAATATGAAGATCGTCATATTGTAACAGACAATCCTAAAAAAGAAGAACTTAAAGTATGGATTGAAAAAAGCGGAAATCCAATTAAAAAATTTTTTAATACTAGTGGCTTAAAATATAAGGAATTAAATCTAAAAGATAAGTTAAGTACAATGAGTGATGATGAACAAATTGAATTACTAGCGAGCGATGGAATGTTAGTAAAACGTCCATTAATCATAGACAATGACTCTATTTTAGTAGGTTTTAAAGTCGCTGAATGGGAGCAGCATTTTAGAAAGGAGAAATAATGGAGGATAAAAGATTTGCAGTACTTATTGATGCGGATAACATATCTGCAAAGTACATCAAATATATTTTAGATGAGATTTCAAAATACGGTAGTGCAACTTATAAAAGAATCTATGGAGATTGGACAAAAAGCGAAGCAAACAGTTGGAAAGAAGTTTTATTAGAAAACTCCATTGTGCCAATACAGCAATATAGTTATACAACGGGAAAGAATGCAACAGACTCAGCTATGATTATAGATGCAATGGATATTTTATATTCCAATAAAGTGGAGGGATTTTGCCTTGCATCTAGTGATAGTGATTTTACTAGATTAGCTATGAGATTAAGAGAATCCGGCATGATGGTAATTGGTATGGGTGAGAAAAAAACACCGGAACCTTTCCGTGCTGCGTGTGAAAGATTTACCTATTTGGATGTATTAGCACAAGTGGATCAGTCAGAAGGAGACTCAAGCCAAGGAATTGAAAATGAATCCACAGTTAGCATCCAAGCCATTGAAGCAACAATTATTAAGATTATTACTGAGAATGTTAACGATGGACGTGAAACTGGAATTGGTGAGGTTGGTAGTCGCTTGGTAAAACTTTATCCTGACTTTGACGTTCGTAACTATGGTTATACGAAGCTTTCTAAATTTTTAGATAGTATTGACTCACTAAAGACAAGAATTTCTGGTAGTACAATTACTGTTTATATTAGAGATAACACCAATACGATGGAACATATTGAAAGTGTGATACGTGCAATCATTAAAGAAACAGGTAAGAAACGCATTAATATGGGAGAATTAAATCAAAAACTTCGTGTAAGAATTCCTGAATTTAATGTTAATAATTATGGTTATACGAAGTTTTCTAAGTTTTTGCAAGAGTTTCCGGCAATTCGTGTGATAGACAATATCAAAGGAGGCACCGCTCAGACGGTGGTAATCGAAGATGAATAATTTATTATTGGTCATTGATATGCAAAATGATTTTATTGATGGTAGTCTAGGTACAAATGAAGCGAAGCTAATTGTTTCTAACGTGGTTGATAAAATAAAGAATTTTCAGGGCAATGTTGTTTTTACAAGAGATACGCATACCAATGAATATCTGAATACAATGGAAGGGAAGAATCTACCCGTTCTTCATTGCGTAAAAGATACCGCTGGATGGCAATTAAACAATAAGATAGAAGAGATAGCTAAGGAAAGAAAGAGCCTAATAATTGATAAGCCTTCTTTTGGTTCCTTGGAATTAGTGAATGAAATCAAAAAATTACAAAATGAAGCCTTTGATAAGATTGAATTGATTGGGCTTTGCACTGATATTTGTGTTATTTCAAATGCATTAATACTAAAGGCCGCATTTCCTGAATGTGATATCGTTGTTGATAGTAGCTGTTGTGCAGGGGTTACTAAGGAAAGTCACCAAAATGCATTAGAGGCAATGAAAATGTGTCAGGTAACGGTGATATAAAAATTTAGATATTAAAAAGTTAAAACACGCATAAGGGAAAAACACTTAAAAAGAAAAAACACTTAAAAAGAAAAAACAATTAAAAAGAAGAAACTCAATAAAATGCTTTTTAGAGAAAAATCAAAAGGAAAAAACGTTTAAAAGCATGTGCGGGAATGGAGAAATTATGGATTATATTTTAGATCAATTAAAACAATTAACAGCAATTGAAAGCCCAAGTGGATTTACAAGAAAAGTTGCTGAATATACAATGGAGCAGTTTAAAAGTTTGGGTTATAACCCAGAAATGACAAATAAGGGTTGCGTACTTGTTGATTTAGGTGGAGAAGGGGATCCTTTGATACTTGCAGCTCATATTGATACATTAGGTGCAATGGTTGCAGAAGTAAAAGGAAATGGAAGACTGCGACTTACGAACATAGGTGGTTTACAAGCAAATAACATAGAAGCAGAAAACTGTACAATTTTCACACGCTTTGGTAACAAGTACTCTGGAACAATGCAAATGAATGATCCTTCTGTTCATGTAAACCATGAGTATAGCGAGCAAAAACGTGATTATAAAAATATGGAAGTTGTCATTGATGAGAGAACCTTTAGTAAGGCGGACACAGAAAAGCTTGGAATTTCTGTTGGTGATTATGTATGTTTTGATCCACGTACTGTGATTACGGAAAGCGGTTTTATAAAAAGTCGTTTCTTAGATGATAAATTAAGTGTTGCTATATTACTTGGATACGCAAAGTATTTAAAAGAAAATAATGTTACTTTAAAACGTAAAGTATATGCTTATATTACTGTTTTTGAAGAAGTTGGTCATGGTTGTGCATCTGGAATTCCTGAGGATGCGAAGGAAATTATTTCTGTTGATATGGGATGTGTTGGTGAAGGTTTAACATGCAACGAATTTAAGGTATCTATTTGTGCAAAAGATTCCAGAGGCCCATCCAATTATGAAGTAACTACTGCTCTTATTTTATGTGCCAAAGAGAACAATATCGATTACGCAGTAGATATCTATCCATTTTATGGTTCCGATGCAGATGCAGCTTTGGCAGCAGGTCATGATTTAAAACATTCCCTTATTGGACCAGGTGTGTATGCGTCTCATGGATATGAACGTTCTCATAAAGATGGAGTGAAGAATACCCTTGATTTAATAAAGGCATATACGTTAGCAAAATAAGTTGATATTTTAAGTTTACTTAAACTTAGGGAACCTCTATTTTAGTAAAGCATATATTACTATATGGAGGGCAGCTTATGAACTATAGGAACTTGTTTGATGGTGTAAATAATCCGATTAAATTAGAAAATGGAAGATTTGTTGTTCCGATTAACTTTGATAATGGCGCAACTACTCCACCTTTAAAAAGTGCGGTAGCTACGATAAATAGTAATATTAAAAATTATGCTTCCATTGGAAGAGGCGCGGGACCAAAAGCAGATTTCTGTACGAAAAAATTTGAAGAAGCAAGGGAAGATATTCTAGAGTTTTTTCATGTAAAAGAAACAACGAAACATACCGTTGTATTTGTAAAATCCACAACAGAGGGCTTAAATCTACTTGCTAGCGTATTAATAAAGGATAAAAAAGAGCTAGTGTTAACTACTAGAATGGAGCATCATGCCAATGACCTCCCTTGGAGATATGCTTCAAGAGTGGATTATGTTGATGTTGATGATCTTGGACGAATTCGGATGGAAGATATTGAGCGTAAGCTTATGAGATATCGTGGACAGGTTAAATATGTGTCTATTACTGCTGCTTCCAATGTGACCGGTTATATTAATGATATTAATAAAATAGCGAAGATTTGCCATAAATATGGAGCAAAAATCGTAGTAGATGGAGCCCAGATCGTAGCACATCAGGAAGTTAATATGCAAGGTGAATGTGAAGAGGAACAAATCGATTTTCTCGTATTTTCAGCACATAAGGCATACGCACCTTTTGGTAGTGGGGCAGTCGTTGGTTTAAAGGAATACTTAGCTGATGTGGAACCATTTTTAAAAGGTGGGGGCATTGTGGAACATGTTTATGATGATTCCCTAGAGTGGAATCGAATACCGGAACGCTTAGAGGCGGGAACGCAGAACTTTTTAGGCGTTATCGCTATGGCAAGAGCCCTAAAGGATTTAAAATCCATTGGTTTTGATAACATTGCTTTGCATGAAAAACAAATCAAGGAGCATTTATTTTCTAAGATGAAGGAAATGGAACACGTTATTTTATATGGTGATACCAACAATATCGATGACCGCTTAGGTATTATTTGCTTCAACGTTAAAGATAATAATTTTGAAACCTTGGCAGAAGATTTTGCAAAGCAAAAAGGAATTAGTATGCGTTATGGTAAGTTTTGTGCTCATCCATACTGTGATCGATTATTAGGTGAACGTTATAAAACAACATATAAGAAAACAGAGGAAGAAACTGGTATGATAAGGATTAGTTTAGGACTTTATAATACTATGGAAGAAGCAAATGTTTTCTTAAAACATCTTTCAAACTGTCATAAAAATTAATGAAAATATAAAAAGACTGCTATCGAATAGGTATTCTAATCTATCCGATGGCAGTCTTTTTTATGTTTATTTTGATACTACGTTAATTTTTGTAAGGTGTATATTTCGGTAAGGTGTTAATTTTGATAAGGTGTTAATGTTAGTAAGTGTATATTTCGGTAAGGTATATATTTCGGCAAGGTATTTATCTTGATAACGTCTTTACCCTAATAATAATTTTATTTGATAAACTCTTAAATTAACTAAAAGAATATTGAATAGGTTAAGAAGATACTACACATAAGTGATGCAATTAATGATACAACAGTAATTTGCGTATTAATGGAAGGACCAGCAGTATCTTTAAATGGATCACCAACGGTATCACCAACGACTGCAGCTTTATGAGTCTCAGATCCTTTTCCACCTTCATGACCTGACTCAACATATTTCTTTGAGTTATCCCAGAGGCCACCTGCGTTTGACATAAATAATGCAAGTAATAATCCACTTACGATATTACCAGTTAAGAAGCCACCAATTGCCTGTACGCCACCAACCATACCAACCACAATGGTAGATAAAATTGCTACTAAACCAGCTGGAATTAATTCTTTTAAAGCTCCTACTGTAGCAATTTCAATACACTTATCATACTCAGGAGTAACACCTTTCTTTCCCTCAAGTAAGCCAGGAATTTCTTTGAATTGACGGTGGATTTCATGCACCATACGTCCAGCATTTCGATTTACTCCAAGCATTAACATGGCAGAGAAAACAGCAGGTATAGCGGCTCCAATTAATAGACCAAAGAATACAGTAGGGTTCATAATATCAAAGCCTTCAATCCCTTTTACTCCAAGTGCGGCGGCAGTTTCATTTACTTCATTTAGAAAAGCACCTAATAACGAAATTACAGTAAGTCCAGCAGCTCCAATTGCAAAGCCTTTTGTTACTGCTTTTACAGTATTTCCTGCACTGTCAAGAGAATCCGTAACTTCAAGGACATCATCACCTAAATTGCCCATTTCAGCAAGTCCTCTTGCGTTATCTACAATTGGGCCATAAGCATCGTTTGATATAATCATACCAACAATGGATAACATTCCAACTGCTGCCATGGATATACCAAACATAGCATATCCTGGTCCAATTGGTTCACATAACTTATATGCAGCAAGAGCAGAAGCGGCAATACCTACCATCGCAGGAAGAGCACTTAAAAAACCATAGGAAATACCAGATAGAATTGTAAAGGCTGGACCATCTTTTGATACACGAGCAACATTGTGAACTGGTTTTTTATTATCATTGGTAAAATAATCACTTGCAATACCAATGAGAACACCAACGGCTAAACCAATAATGGATGCGCCCCAGATTCTCCATTCAAAATTGAAAACAGCAGTTGCAATCGCTGTCAAAACAACAAACACACCTGTAGTTGTATATGTACTAGTATTAAGAGCTTTTGTTGGTCCGGATTTCTTACCCATTCTTGCACAACCAACTCCAATAATAGAAGCTAAAAGTCCAAGGGCAGCATAGCAAAATACCATAGAAGTATTGGTGGTTGAACCGGACTTATCCAGGGATGTTGATAGAACAAAGGCAGCAGCCATGGAAGCAACGTTTGAGTCAAATAAATCAGCACCCATTCCTGCAACATCGCCAACATTATCACCAACATTATCTGCGATAACTGCTGGATTACGAGGGTCATCCTCAGGAATTCCTAATTCTACTTTACCAGTAAGGTCAGCGCTTATATCCGCTGTTTTTGTAAAAATACCTCCACCAGCTTTTGCAAATAAAGCAAGTGAACTTGCACCAAAGCTAAAGCCAAGGAGTGCAGTTGAGTTATTTGTTACCAATAATATAAGTGTTACACCTAAAAGACTTGTTCCAACTACGGACATACCCATAACTGCACCGCCACGGAATCCGCAAAGAAATGATTTTTGAATACTATGCTTTGCAGCCTCAGCAGTTTTCATATTAGCAATCGTTGCAATTTGAATGCCTATTTTACCTGCAATTGCTGAAAATACAGTACCTAAGAGATAAGTAATAGCCATAGTAGCATTTTTATCGATATTACCATTCCAAATAGGACTTGGTAGAAAAATAAAAATAAGAATTGCCGCTATACCTGCAAATTTTGCTAAAACTTGATATTCCTTTTTTAAGAAGGTACTAGCACCTTTTTGAATCAGTGTTCCTACTTCTTTAATTCTTTTGTTTGTTTGTGGTTGCCGTACTACCCAACGATAAAGCCAAGCAGCAAATAAAAAAGAGATGAAGGCGATAACAATTGAGAGTACCTGAAAAATTAGTAAATCTGGGTCCATAATGATTACCTCTTTCCTTTTAGAATTTTTATAACTGCATAGAAATAGTGATACAAAAACAAATTCCCTCCATATATTATATTAATAAAAATATGGCAAATGATAAAAAGAGTACCTTATAAAACAAGCATAATGTCAAATATCAGACAAGTATTTACATAATATAAGTGCATCAATGATTAGTTATAATTTTTGTATAGAATAATAGGGTTTAAAGCCGGTAAATAGTTGAATAGGTAGGAAGCAAGTATTTAGACTAAGTAAAAGATTTAGTAGAAATTAAGTCGATAATCAAGTGGATAATAAGTGAAGAAGATTGAGTAAAAAATTTGAGTATAATAGATGGAGTAAAATAAATTAAATTTAGTTAAAAAAATTGAGTAAAATAAATTAGTAAAATTAATTGAGTTAGTAATAAATGGAGTAAAATCATAAAGAACGAAAAAGTAATTGTTATAAGAATATCATTTCTGGAACTGCCAAAGGTATTATTTACACAATACTACTGGCAGTTCCAAATTTTTAATCTGCTTCTGGATATATAATATAATCTTTATTATCTTTAATAAAAACAGGAATAACATCCATCGGGGCGTCTACTGTTATATATTGACCTCCATCATAAAGCTTCCCTGATTTAGCATCTTTCCAAGTAAAACCAAAGGGAAGGTATAGGGTTCTAGTTGTTGCACCAGCCTCAAAAATAGGAGCAATTAATAAATCAGGTCCAAACATATATTGATATTGTTCGTTCCAACAAATATTATCGTCTGGAAAGTCATAGAACATAGGACGCATTACAGGAGTTCCTTTCTTGTGTGCTTCTAGCATGCAATTACGTATGTAAGGACGTAAACGCTCTCTCATAAATAAGAATTTTTTTAAAATCTCGTAATTATCATCACCAAAACTCCACACTTCATTATCTTGTCCAGAGGTTAATTGTCTTACGCCATCGATATATTCTTGTTCTATTTCATAAAAAGGAGAACGCTCACCATGAAGACGGAATACAGGACAAAAAACACCCCATGCAAACCAACGTACGAGTAATTCGCGAAAATCTTCATTATGGATATCACCACCAAGAAATCCCCCAATATCTGTAGTCCACCAAGGTATACCCGCAATCGCCATATTTAAACCAGCTTGCAATTGTTCTCTCATCGCACAGAAAGAAGAGTGAATATCACCAGACCAAGTAAGTACTCCGTATCTTTGGCTTCCTGCCCAAGCACATCGAATTAAGCTCATAGTGCCTTCTTCACCTTCTGCTTTTAACCCTTCGTAAAAACCTTTGGCATACATAACCGGATAAATATTACTACATTGTAGGGCAGGACCTTGATGATAGCGATAAATATCAAAATCATATGGTCCAAACTCTGGTTCAGCTTCATCTAACCAAAAGAGTTTGATACCCTTATTATAATAGTTTTCTTTGCAGCGTTGCCATACGAAATCTCTTGCGTTTGGATTTGTTGCATCAAAAAATACAGTATCCCCCATCCAGTTCATATGAAATCCCATGCCACGATCAGAACTTACTAAGTAACCGTTATCAGCCATCTCATTAAAATTCTCTGATTTTTCATCTATGGTTGGCCATACAGAAACCGCTAGGGTAATTCCTAACTCTTGTAATTCTTTTACCATAGCTTCTGGATCAGGCCAGTCTCGTGGTTCGAACTTAAAATCTCCTTGTCTTGTCCAATGGAAAAAGTCGACTACGATAACGTCCATTGGAAGACCTCTTCGTTTGTGTTCTCTTGCAACGTTTAGCAGTTCTTCTTGATTACGATAACGTAACTTACATTGCCAAAAACCTAGGCCATATTCTGGCATCATAGGAGTTGTACCAGTTACTTTTGCATATTGTTCTTCGATTTCAGCAGGAGTATTACCAGCCGTAATAAAATAATCAAGTTTTTTTGTACTTTTAGCAATCCACTCTGTCTTATTGGCACCAAAGGTTACACTTCCAATGGCCGGATTATTCCATAATAGGCCATAACCTCGATTACTTAACATAAATGGTACACTTGCCTGACTATTTCTATGAGCCAATTCTAAGATTGCCCCTTTTTTATCTAGATTGGTTTCCTGATATTGACCAAGCCCAAAGATTTTCTCATCTTCATAGGCTTCAAAACGCATGGTTAAGCTGTAATCTGTAGTTCCTGTAATCGGGCGCATATCTCTAGCATCAATGCGTAATGGAACGCAATAACGATCAATGCGATTGCGGTTTCTCCAATATTCTTCTAACAATACTTCCCCGTTTTGATTATAGAAGGAGAGAAATCCTTCATGGGAAACCTTTGCTGTGATTTTTCCATTGGTTAAATAAGCTTCTTTCCCAGATTTCTTATGGGTAATTCGATCATCCCCGTAATACCAAGGTTCTGTTAGATCAACTTCTTTAAATTCGATGTATGAATTTGTTACTTGGGGAGATTCCATAAGAGCCCAATCATTTTCATCCATCTTAGCTTCCATAGTCATTCGTACACGAAGTGAATTTTCACCCCAAGGCTCTATAAAAAGAGTATTCTGTCCATATGTAACAATCAAACGTTGACTTTGTTCATGAAATTTCATACGCCCTCCGTTTACCATTATTTGTATATTATTATAACGCAAATTAGGGAAAAATGTAAATGTGTTATTGTAATTATTTCATGTAGAAAATATAGATAGTCCTTTTTTAGTAGAATATATTTAGTGTAAATTTATTTACAAAATAGATTTGTATGATATACTAGTAAGAATGAACAAAAGCATATTAAAAAAACGATAGAACATAGGAGAAAGAGTAAAGTTTTATCAACTCTAAAGAACCCGCGATGCGGCTTCTTTCATTTAACTTTGTACCGCCATGTGCGGGGGAATGAGAGGTAAACATGAAAAAGCTAAGGAATTTAAAGATAGGTACGAAAGTATTAATCACCATTCTTTTATTGGCTTGCTCTGCCATTATTACGACTATTTCAATAAAAATTGAATTGAACAAAGAGTATAAAATGACAGAGTACTTAGTCACTGATATGACACAGTATAAGGATAGTTTCAATAAAATTAATACGAAGATATTAGAAATCTATTCTAAGTCTCTTGAATTATCACTAACTAAGAGTGAGGAAGAAAGAGGGAAATTAACAAATAAAATAAATCAGTACAAACAAGTAGTGAATAATGAGTTTATTAAACTACAAGTTATGAATGATAGTGATTACATAGAAAAGACCCAAGGGTTAAGGGAAATTTATGATAAGCTGATTTTAAAAGTTGGGGAAGGCATGATATCTCAAGTTGATATCACTGAGATTTCAAAACTAGCGGATGAAGCAATAAGTTATTTAGCAGATGCCAGTGAGTTTATCAGTTTGGACTCAAAAGAACACATAGCTGTGATTAAAGAGTATAAAGATAGAGCAGATATCAGTACGATTGTTTGTTTAATTTCCATTGCTGTGATTGGAGCTATCGGCTATTTATTTATGCTATTTACCGTAGTATTACCTGCAAGAAAAGCAAGACAAGAAATTGATATAATAACAAAAGAGATTGAAGAATCCAAAGGTGATTTAACAAAGAGATTAACAGTAGCTCAAAATGATGAGGTTGGACAACTTATTATCGGAGTAAATACGTTTATTGAAAATCTACAAGGTATCATTAAATCAATGATAAAAGTAAATAGTACATTAAAAGATAATATGGCACGATTAGAGAATAATGTTACAGTGGCAGATACTAATGTCAAAGAAACATCACTTACAATGAAAAGGATGTCTGCTGATATAGAAGATGCTGCAGCAAACATCGAAGAAATAACAGCTTCTTCCACTGAAATTAATGATTCAATTCAAGATGTAGCAAGTAAAGCCAACGATGGATTAACTTTAGCAGTAGAAATTAGTAAAAGAGCAAGTACTTTAAAAGAAAATGCAATAAAGTCACAAAAAAGTGCAAAGTGTATTATCGATGAAATCGGTAATCATGTGAAAGAAAAAATTGAGCAATCAAAAGAAGTAGAGCAGATTAACGTGCTTACAAATACGATTTTAGATATCACATCGCAAACAAACTTACTTGCACTTAATGCAGCGATTGAAGCGGCTAGAGCAGGAGAAGCTGGAAAAGGCTTTGCAGTTGTAGCAGAAGAAATAAGACATCTTGCAGAAGATTCTAAAAATACAGCAAATAAAATCCAAGAGATTAGTGCTTCTGTCATTGAAATTGTAAAAGGATTAGCAAGTGATTCAAATCATTTACTTGAATTTGTAGATACTAAAGTTCTTAAAGATTACGACGTTTTGGTTCAAACTGGAGAGAACTATGATATTGATGCAAAAACAGTAGATACCTTAATGAAAGAATTCACAAAAACAGCAGAATATTTAAAAGTTACCATGGAGCAAGTATCGATTGCAATTGATGGAGTTGCGAATGTGATTGATCAAAGTTCAAAGGGCGTAAGTGATGTAAGTAATCATTCTGCTACACTTGTTGAAAATGTAAAAGAGATTAGTAAGATGATGAAGTATAGTTTAATTACAGTTGATTATATGAATAAAACAATCGAGAAATTTACGAATATATAATATAGAATAGAGGTTGCAACATTAGGATAAAACTTTAGTTGTAACCTCTTTTTTATATAATAGGAAATTGCTCTGCATTTCCTATTATATAAAAGCCCTACGGGCAAATGATGCGCAGCTACGCGCGCGGAACAAAAGCTGTGCTAGGGCAGTATTTGCTCGCGAGAGTGTGCGAAGCACACTTTTGTTCTCTATAAAATTTATTTTATGTTATATTCAGGTTAATTATAGATTAAATAATGTCGTAGAAGATTTACAGATTATTTAATTTAACATATAATGATATTAAATTAATTTATTTTATAAGGTGTTTAGATGTTTTATATCCAAGAAAGTTGAACGAATATTAAAATATCTTTATCTACTTAAAAGGCAGCAGATGTGACGTTATTTAGGTTTAAAATCGGGAGGATGAGAGCGATGGATAATTTTCCAGGCTATGGTTTTGAAAAAGTAGATTCAATGTTTAATGTATTTTTTATTCTATTTTTTATAGTATTTTCAATCATAATTGTAATTATAGTTTTATCTATTGTGAAAGGGATTTCCCAATGGAATAAAAATAATAATCAACCAGTACTTACAGTGGATGCAACGGTTGTTTCAAAACGAATGAATGTATCACATCATCATCAAGGAAATGGAGATAATTTAAGTTCAACATCTTCGAGTACTAATTATTACATTACCTTTCAGGTAGCAAGTGGAGACCGAATGGAATTTTTGGTACCTGATAATGAGTATGGTATGATTGTTGAGGGTGATGTAGGTAAGATAACATTCCAAGGTACGAGATATAAAGGATTTGTAAGAGAACATTAGAGAAAAAGTAAAAGATAGAGTGAAAAAGATAGTATGAAAAAGATGGAGAGAATATAAAGAAAAAATAGAGTGAAAAAGATTCATAAAGAAAAAGTGAACGATAGAGGAAAATAAAGAAAGGGACTGTCTTACGACGGTCCCTTTTAAAAATGAATTCTTCGGAATAATTCATTCTTGATTTCATTTGGACGAAAATAACAAAGTGAAATCAATATGATAATGTTATAAATAATACAAGCAATGGAAGGCCAAGTAGTAACCGTTACATGAAAGAGTAAAAGTAAAAGTGGGAAAATTGAAAAAATACAAGATGTAAATACATAGATTATATTATCATATAACCTTGTTCTTTTCCCAATTATAAAGCTTGTCATTGTAATATTTAATAATATAATGCTAAACGGTAAAACAAAATCAGTTGCCCAATGATAACTTCCTGTTATTAAGCCGATGGAAAGTACTTCTAGTATTGTTATTGTAACAAGAATGAATACCTTATAAATAGCAGAAGCTTTCCTAGTCAATACCTGTACGAAAAAGAAGGTGTAAATACTTGCACTTAATACATAAAGTGACCAAGAAAGAGTACCTGGTTTTGGTGAAAAGTCTAGATATAGGCAAATTGCATTGGCCACAAAAAGTAGAAAAAATATTATTTTTAATATTGTTTTTCTTACATGAGGCTCCTTTTTAAAGGGAGGATATGAATAGCCTTCGGATAAATTATTCATTGTATCTAATTCATTGTTACAAAACAAACATGTTTTTAAAGGTGTATGATAAGATAATTTACAGTGTTTACAATATTTCATCAAGACCCTCCCTATAATTCGTATCAATTTGCAAGTCCAGTCCAGCATCTGTTAAATGCTTAATAAATGTTTGTATGATACTGATATCTTTAAATTGAGTATTAAGCAAAAGGTTAGTATGTCCATGTACAGAGGCAATTCCCATATTCGTACCACCAATGGAAAAGTCAATATCCTGTATCAATTCGTTCATTGCATTTGGAAGTTTGACATTTCCAAGGTTTGAAATGGAGAAGGTATTAATATTTTCAGCTAAAAAATAGTATCCAAGTTTAAATCCCAAATTTTTAATTGGAAGAGGAAGCAATCTAACCAAAGGGTTTTTCTCAATTCCAACATTTGAATTCATTCTAGCATGTAAATCTTCTTTATTAAGCTGTTCCTTGAATTGCTTTTTCGTTTCACTTAGCATAGATTCAAAATCCCAAGCAACTTTTGGAGAAAAGGTTACTTTAATATATAAAGAAAAGTTTCTTAAGGTTTTTGATTTAAAGTATTTTCTCAAATTTACAGGTATGAACATTTTTATTGGTCTTTTTAACTTGTTCTTATCTGGTATTTGAGTATAGATACTATAAGCCATAAGTGCAGCCACATATTCACCAATCGTTGCTTGATTGTTACGTGTAAGTTCCAACAGCTGATCCGTTGATGCTTTCATACGAACTGCAAGTGTAAAATTTTTTGAAAATTTCTCGCCAGTAATATGATACGCTGGCTCTTCTTTTAACTTCATTTTATTTGATAAATCATAAGAATTTACAAACATATCAGAAGTTTCTTCCATACTATATGGTGACTGACTTATAATAATTCCTTCGTGGTCTAATGTAAATCCACGTAATTTATAGTACGTATAAGTAATGGATTTCAAAAATTCCATTGCTCCAGTACCATCACTTAAGGAATGAAATGTTTCTAATGTAATTTTGTTTTCGTAATAATATACGGAAAATAAATAACCGTTGTTTTCAGCCCATGGAACAAACTTGCAAAAGATTGGTGATTCTTCTTTTACTTTAAAATGACGTTTATTCGCTGCGATATAATACCAAAACAAGCCGCTTTTTAAAGTAACTGCGAATGTTTCAAAGCGTGGCAGCACTTCATTAACGGCTTGTTCTAATATTAAAGGATCGACGGACTCATTTAAATAAAAGGAAAGTCTAAAAACGCTTGCTCTCTTTGCGCTTGATACCGCTGGAAATACTTTTGCAGCATTGTCCAAACTATACCAATATTGTTTCTTTTTCATAAATACGCCTACCTTTCAATAATGTGTTTCTTAAAATCCGCAAGATTGCATTATCAAAATTATAAGTATTAATTATATTTTTATTCAATGGTATTGGAAGAACTAGAGTCTTCTAATACAGAGGTGCAATGTGGACAACGTGTTGCATGGATATTAAGTTCAGAATAACAATAAGGACAAGTCTTTGTAGTTGCAACCACTGGTTGTACATTTTTTGGTTTTAAATTACGAATCTTGTTTAATTGTTTTACTAAAATAAATACAACAAAAGCCATTATTAAAAAGTCGATGATTCCCGAAATAAATGAACCATACTTAAAAATGGCAGCATTAGCAGCCTCCGCATCCGCTAATTTATCATAATGGTTGCCATCTAAAGCGATAAATAAAGAAGTAAAATCAATTTTACCTGTAAAAAGACTTAGCAACGGCATAATCATATCATTAACAAGCGAAGTTACAATCTTGTTAAAGGCAGTACCGATAATCATACCAACGGCAAGATCTATCATATTACCTTTTAAAGCAAATTCTTTAAATTCTTTTAACATTTTTTTATCCTTTCTATGTATTTTTTTATAATTATAAGGTCAGTATATCATAAGGTCAAGCGATTGGATAGCTAAAATGAGAGAAGTTTTGAATTTGAGAAATTAACCGAAAATTAAATAATAAAGTATAATAAAAGGAAAACAAAAAGTAACAAGAGGTAGTGTCAATAATTTTGTGTAAATAGTTTATGCGTACCTTTCGGTAAACATATCCTGAAGTTTATCTGATGAACAAGCAAAGCCTCTAAGCTTTCTTGTAGACCATGATTCATTATAAGAAATCACTTTATAATAAACGAGTTTACTACATGCGTCTTCTGTGGGTAGTGCATCCTTAGTTTTTACAAGACGACGTACTTCTTTATTAAAGCGCTCGATCCAATTCGTTGTATAGATGGATTTTCGCATAGAAACAGGGTATTTATAGTATGTGAATAAGTCCTCGTCATTTAACCAGGATTCCACTACACGTTTATAAGATTTACTCCATTTAACAGCAAATTCGTCTAAAGCTGCTCTACACTGCTCTAGGTTTGGAGATTCGTATACAACTTTTAAATCAGCTGTAAAATCGTTGATATCTTTCTTACGAACACTACGAATTGCATTACGAACTTTATGGACAATACATCGTTGAATATCCGCTTTTGGATATACTCTATGAACAGCATCGTCAAGTCCAGAGAGACCGTCCATGACGAAGAGGAGAACTTCATCTACGCCTCGTTCTTTTATCTGGCGAAGATTATCCTCCCAAACATAAGCGCTTTCATTTACACCGATAAAGAAGTCTAATACTTCACGGTATCCATCTTCATCGACACCTAAAATGAAGTAAACGACGTCACTTGATACTGTATCTCTTCTTAATTTAAGATGTAAAGCATCAATATAAATGACACTGTACCTCTTCTTTAGAGGACGCTTATGCCACTGTTCAATTTCTTCAAGAGCAACATCAGTGATATTACTTACTGTAGCCGCACTATAAGAATTTCCATAAAGTTTTTCAATGATGTTAGCAATTTCACGTGTAGATACTCCACTTGCATACATGCGGATGATCATGGTTTCTAGCCAATCATCTCTTCTTGCATATGGTGGAATGAGTTGTTGTTCAAACTCATTATTACGGTCACGAGGAATTTTAAGATTCTCAATCAGACCGTATTTGGTTTCATAATTACGGGTATAGTATCCGTTGCGTGAATTGCCAGTACCATGTCCTTCGTAGCTATATTTACTGTACTGGAGAATGTTAGTGAGTTCTTCCTTCATCAAGGTTTCCATGGTTTGTTTTAATAGACCAAGAATATACTCTTCAAAAAAAGAGTTTAAGTCTAGATTTTCTTTTTGATTTTTGTTATTATTAGTCATAGGGAAGTCCTTCTTTCTTGGTTATGTTTTTCTTCGTCGTTAAACATTTTACCATGTCAGATGGAACTTCTCTATTTTTATTTACACAAAATATTTTACACTATCTAACAAGAATAAACAAAAGTAACAAGATAATATGAAGTTAAATAAAAGTGGCTGATACAATATATTTATGAAAATATATTGTATCAGCCTAAAAAGGTTTGGATTTTATGTAATTCCCTTAGTTTAGAAATCTACTTCTGTTCCATAATAACAGCAAGTAAGCAACTTCTCCATTTCAGCTGGAGTAATTGGTCTTGGATTAGAGCCAGTACAAGCATCACCAACCGCTAGTTCAGCAATTTTAGCAACTTTTTCTTTAAATTCGGCTTCTACAATTCCAAAATCTTGTAATGATTTAGGGATATTTAATTTAACATTGTATTGATCTATTTTATCACAAAGAGCTTTTACACATTCGTCATCATTTCCTGTGATACCAATGCTTCTTGCGATATCTGCATAGCGATTTTTAGCTACCACAGCATTGTATTTAATAACATATGGAAGATAAATTGCGTTCGCACAGCCATGTGGAATATGACCTGTGGAGAAAGCAGCTCCTGTTTTATGTGCCATAGAGTGAACGATTCCAAGCAATGCATTTGAAAATGCCATACCTGCTAAACATTGTGCATAATGCATTTGTTCACGAGCCTCCATGCTCTTTTCATAAGAATCAGGCAGATATTCAAATACCATCTGAATTGCTTTAATTGCAAGAGGATCTGTAAATGGTGAATTAAGCGTAGAAACATATGCTTCAATTGCATGTGTAAGTGCATCCATACCAGTATGAGCAGTTAGAGTAGTAGGCATAGTTTCAGCCAATTCTGGATCTACAATAGCAATGTCTGGTGTTATATTAAAGTCAGCAAGAGGATATTTGATTCCCTTTGCATAATCTGTGATAACAGAAAACGCGGTTACTTCTGTTGCTGTTCCTGAAGTGGAAGGAATTGCAAGGAATTTAGCCTTAGTACGAAGTGTAGGGAAGTTAAATGGGATTATTAAATCATCAAAACTGATGTCAGGATACTCATAAAATGCCCACATTGCTTTTGCCGCATCAATTGGTGAGCCTCCACCCATTGCTATAATCCAATCAGGTTCAAATTCTCTCATAGCTTTTGCACCATTCATAACTGTCTCAACTGATGGATCTGGTTCAACATTTTCAAAAAGAATAGTTTCAATATTAGCTTCTTTTAAATAATTAAGTACCTTATCAACAAAACCAAACTTCTTCATAGAACCGCCACCTAGTACTAGAATGGCTTTCTTACCGTCAATATGTTTTATTTGTTCTAAACATCCCTTACCATAGTAGATGTCTCTTGGTAATGTAAAACGCATAATAACACATCCTCCTTTATAGTAATAAGTTAATATAGTAAACAAAATTTTATGTACATATGAATTATAACATCGTTAAATAAATAACACAATAGGGTATTGAAAAAAATTCCATAAGAAGATAAGTTTTTTATTATGCCATTTAATATTCAAATAAATGGTGAAAAATACAATAAAAATATAAAAAATGAAAAAATTAGTCGAGAAACTTATATTATTTGAAATAAAAGTAAATTATCAGTTTAGTAATAATAATATTTTACGTTAAATCCTTATCAATTTGTTTTAATAATAGGATTGATTATTATTTTATAAAAGTATAGAATAAATTAATAATAACTTATTAGATTTGTTAAACCATGATGCATTTCACTGTGCATAGGTAAATCTTGGGTTATTAGTTATTGTTTGAAAGGATTTAGGGATGCAACAAAACTTTGAATATAGAATTGATAATAATAAAATTACAATAACGAAATATATTGGTTCATCTACCATTGTAAAAGTACCAGAAAACATTGATGAAATTGAAGTTAGTCGAATAGGAGAGTATGCATTTTCAGAATGTAGAAATATAACAGAAGTGATTTTACCAAAGTCAGTAACTTCCATCGGAAGTCATGCATTTTATAATTGTCGTAAATTAAAGGCTCTAACAGTATCGGATCATATTCATACAATGGAAGATGGATCCCTGAAAAACTGTGAAATGCTGAGTTGTATAACCTTATATATGATTGAAGGTAGAACCACTTGTATGAAGGATATATTAGCTGAAACAAACGGTGAGATGTTCTTCACTCTATTTTATAGCAGTGAGGAAGAGGATAACAGTTGTTCAAAACTGGTTTTTCCAAGCTATTTACATGATTATGTTGAGAATACGGAAGCTAGAATTATTAATCAAGTAACCTATGGTGCAGGTGTTCATTATAGAGAATGCATGAATGAAAAGGACGTGGATTATAAACGATATGACGATTTATTTCGTTATGTAATGGCGAATGATACAAAAGATACTGCTTGCTACATAGCAATAAATCGATTAAGTTATCCGTTTAAGTTATTAAAGGAAGCGAAAGAACAGTATTATAGTTATCTTCAAAATGAGTTAACGTTCATCGTTCGTAAACTATTAAAAGAGGATGATATAACAAATCTTGAACAGTTGGCAAATCTTGATTTATTTACAGAAAATAATATAGACGATATGATTGAATTAGCACATAGCGTGAACCGTATCGAAGCAACAAACTTTTTTATGCAATATAAAAAGTTAAAGTTTAATAATATAGAGAAAACATTTGAATTGTGATTTAGGAGGAACACTTCTAATAAGCTAAGCTCCTAAAGATACCAATTTTGTTTCAATAGAAAATGGAGTTATTTCATGGGAAACGATGTAAAAGAAAAATTAACGCAAATAGGTACACGTATTCTTGTAAACGCAAGAAATGAATTATATTTATCCATGCGTTTTTTAGACGTTGCCTTAAATGCTCTCTCATATGAATTCAATCTTACAACATTTTTTGTAGGCACCGATGGGGTAAATATCTATTACAATCCTAGGTTTTTAATGGAACGTTATGAGACACAGCCACTTCTTATTAATCGTGCCTATCTTCATATGATTTTGCATTGCATATTTCGACATATGTATGAAGCAGAGGATAAGGAAGAAGAGGAGTGGAACCTTGCATGTGATATTGCAACGGAATATATCATTGACTCACTAAATTATAAGGCGATTACTAGAGTTGTAAGTGATTATCGTGAAGAAGTATACAATGGTCTTGAGAAAAGATTAAAGGTTTTAAACGCCGAAGGTATCTATAAAATACTTATGGAAGAAGAGATACCGTATGCTGATTTTGTGAAATTAACCACAGAATTTTTATCGGATGACCATGTATTTTGGAAGAAAAGAAGAAGCGAAGAACCTGCTGAGGGAAATGCGGATGCGAGTGAGGATCAGCAAGGTTCTAATGGTAATGAAAACAATAAAGAAGAGAGTAATGAATCTAAGAATGGTTCGGAGAATAATTCCAAGAATAGTTCAGAAAATGATTCGAAGGATAATTCCGAGAACAATTCAAAGAATGGCTTAGAAAATGATTCGAAGAATGATTCGGAGAATAATTCCAAGAATAGCTCAGAAAATGATTCTAAGGATAATTCCGAGAGCAATTCTAAAAACAGCTCAGTAAATGATTCGAATAAAGATTCCGAGAACAATTCAAAGAATGGCTCAAATAATGATTCAAAAAATGGTTCAAATAACAATTCCAAGAATGGTTCTTTGAATCATGATAAAAACGATTCTATAAATAACCAAAAGATTAACCCAAAGAATAATCCTAAGGATAATTCTTTGAGTAACATAAATAATGAATCCAGTGTTAATAAAAACAATTCACATAACGAAGAGTTAACGAAGAATTTAGAAGATAACGAATTACAAAAAAGATTAGAAAATCAAAGAAAGCAAGAAAAATTAAAAGAGTGGAGTAAGATTGGAGAAAAAATGAAAACCAATCTAGAAACATTTTCATTTAAAAATGGAAGTGAAGCTCTAAACTTACAAAAAGCCTTAAATGTTGAATTAAGACAACGTTATGATTATAAGAGTTTTTTAAGAAAATTTGCAGTACAAAAAGAAGTAATGCAAGTAGATACGGATTCATTTGATTATGGCTTTTATAATTATGGAATTCAGACTTATGGGAATATGCCATTGATGGAACACTTAGAATATAAAGAAGTAGAAAAAATTGAGGAATTTGTAATTGCAATTGATACCTCTGGTTCTTGTTCTGGAGAAGTAGTACAAAAATTTTTAGAACAAACCTATTCCGTACTTAGGACGACTGAAAGTTTTCTAAAAAAAGTGCAAATCCATATAATTCAATGCGATATGGAGATTAAAGACGATACCATAATTCGAAACATTGAAGAATTTGAAACATATATGAAAGATTTTACGTTTCAAGGCTTTGGTGGTACGGATTTCCGACCAGTGTTTGAATATGTTGATCAGCTTATAAAAGCTAAGCAAATCAAACAATTAAAGGGTATGCTTTATTTTACAGATGGATTTGGCACTTATCCAACAAAGCGACCAAATTATGATGTTGCATTTATATTTTTAAAAGATGATTATTCGGATGCAAATGTACCATCATGGGCGATGAAATTAATATTAAGTACAGAAGATATAATGACATATAACTAACCCATTACTCTAGTTAGAAAGAGGTTAACAAATGAATATTAAAAGAGTGAAAGATGAAATTAAAAATACAATTCAGGCTTATCTTTTAAAAGATGCCTATGGTGAATATAAAATTCCGACAGTAAGACAAAGACCTATTTTTTTAATTGGTCCTCCAGGGATTGGTAAAACTGCAATTATGGAACAAGTTGCAAGAGAATGCAATATTGGTCTTGTTTCATATACGATAACACATCATACGAGACAAAGTGCCATTGGATTACCACTTATTGAGAAAAAAGATTTTGGTGGTAAAGAATACTCCATCACTGAGTATACAATGAGTGAAATTATCGCTTCGGTATATAACAAAATTGAAGAAACTAAACTTACCGAAGGAATTTTATTTATCGATGAAATCAACTGCGTATCAGAGACATTAGCTCCAACGATGCTTCAGTTTTTACAGGGAAAATCCTTTGGTAGCCATAAAGTCCCTAAAGGATGGATTATCGTAGCAGCTGGAAATCCACCAGAATACAATAAATCCGTTCGTGAATTTGATATCGTAACCCTAGACCGTGTGAAAAAAATAGATGTTAGTGTTGATTTTTCAGTATGGAAAGAATATGCATACAAGCAAGGAATCCATGGTGCAATTCTTTCTTATCTTGAGATTAAAAAAGAGAATTTTTATGTGATAGAGACAACCATTGATGGTGCAAGATTTGTAACAGCAAGAGGGTGGGAGGATTTATCCAATATCATTTTGGTGTATGAAGAGTTAAATCTTACAATTGATGAAGAGGTTATTTATCAATATATACAACATGAAAGAGTTGCAAAAGACTTTGCAAATTATTTAGATTTATACTATAAATATCAAAGCGATTATCAGATGGAGGAAATATTAAAGGGAAATATCTCCCCAATGGCGAAAGAGAAATTACAAGATGCTCCATTTGATGAGAAATTAAGTGTAGTTGGATTACTACTTAGTAAGCTTTCTGAGCATTTTTATAAGGCGTATACAATTGATTTATACGTAACGGAATTGTTTGGAGTATTAAAGAAAATTCAATCCCAATTATTAAATCCAAATGTTACTCCAATTGAAATACTTACTGATATTATTTCAAAACGAGAAACAGAATTTGAAGAGAAAAAAGTAGCTGGTTTACTTGATCGGAATAAAGAAGAATGCTATCGCCATGTAATTAAGACATTAGAAGAATATGGACAGATGATTAAGGAAGAGGGCATTCGAAAAAATGAAGAGGCAATGGAGAGTATTCGAAGTCGATTTAATAAAATAGTCGATGATAGAAAATCTCAAATTGATGAAGCAAAAGCAATGCTTGAATCAGGATTTGATTTTATGGAACAAGTATTTGCTGAGAGTGCAGAGATGGTAGTCTTTGTAACGGAATTAACAGCTAATTACTATAGCATGAAATTTATAAGTGACAATGGATCGGACTCCTATTATAAATATAGTAGAGGGCTCTTATTCCATGAAACAGAGCGAGATATTCGTAAAGAAATTGAACAAGTAAGGAGTATTATGGAAAGTTAAATTAAATATATGATTAGTTGCAATTAATAAGTAAAAAACAGATATAGTTTTATAAAAAAATCATGCTGCAAAAATATTTGAATTAATATTTTGTAGCATGATTTTTTGTATATAATTTTGACTGTCAAAAGCCCTTATTTTAAATTATATCGGATATTGCACAAAACAAAAGAACAAATGAGCCTATGTTAATGTGTTAGATAGAAATCGTAGCATAAGTCTTTTGGCTTTGTACAAATTACTTAAAGGATGCAAGTCACTTAGTTTGTTTTTAATTTATTTAAGTATGACTTAGTCTCAGCAACCACAACATGACTGAGTGCAAATAAAGCTATTAGGTTAGGAATAGCCATAAGTGCATTAAAAATATCCGCGATTGTCCAAACGGCACTAACCGTCATAAATGGTCCAGTAAATACTGCTAAAATATAAATCCAACGATATGTTTTAACGATTTTTTGATTAGTATGAGTTAAATATTCAAGGCAGCGTTCACTGTAATAATTCCAACCAAGAATTGTCGTAAATGCGAAAAAAACAAGACAAATCATTAGTATAAATGAGCTTACAGTACCGTTAAAAGGTAAACCTTGTTTAAATGCATTGGTTGTAACAGAAACACCTTCTAATCCAATATTATATGAATTCGTAAGTACAATACAAAGTCCAGTAAGTGTACAGATGATAATTGTATCGATGAAGGTTCCTGTCATAGATACTAAACCTTGACGTGCAGGTTCTTTAGTTTGAGCTGCAGCTGCAGCAATTGGTGCACTACCAAGACCTGCTTCATTTGAAAAAATACCTCTTGCAATCCCTTTTTGCATCGAGATAAGAATAGAACCAAGCACACCACCGGCAACAGCATCAAAGCCAAAAGCACTTTTTAGAATGGTAGCGATTGCACTTGGAACTTCTTTAATATTTAGAGCAACTATAATTAAGCAAGATACAACGTAAAATATCGCCATGAATGGTACTATGATTTGAGATACCGTTGAAATACGTTGAATTCCACCAATTAAAACAAGAGCCACACAAATGGTTAATATAATACCAGCAATAATCACACTGATTGAATAATCAGTTTCAAAAATTCGAATGGTATGAGCATTATTAGGATCAAAAAAGTCTTTTACAGCGCTAGTTATACCATTTACCTGAGTAAAAGTTCCGATACCAAGTAAACCAACGCCTACACCAAAAAAGGCGAATAACTTAGCTAGCCATTTCCACTTCATACCCATTCCATTTTGTATGTAATAAAATGGTCCTCCAAGAACGTGGCCATCATTATCAATGACACGATATTTTATGGCAAGTACTCCTTCGGCATATTTGGTTGCCATACCAAAAAATGCTGCAATCCACATCCAGAAAAGTGCCCCAGGTCCACCAGCTACAATCGCAGTTGCTACACCAACGATATTACCAGTACCAATGGTAGCTGATAAAGCAGTGCACAATGCACCAAAACTAGTAACCTCACCAGTTCCACCTTCTTCATTTTTAACCATAAATTTTAAAGCTTTGGGTAATTGAGTGATTTGCAATCCCTTTAATCGGATTGTCAAAAAGATGCCTGCAAGAAGGATTAACACAATCAGTGGTACTCCCCATACTAGGTTGTCAATAGAGACTAAAATTTCTTCGATTTGTTTAAACATTGTTCTTTTCTCCTTTTTAGATTATTAGGCTATAAAATTAGCCAAAAAATAAGTATTCCAATGAAGTTCTGTTATTTTTATTCAACAGTAATTCTTTGAAATACTCTCTAAAAGAGTGGAACATTCGCATATTCTGCTCTGTCCTTTTGCCTGAGAGATAGATGGTAATTTCCTTACCATGTTACACCTTCGGCGCTCATAATGAGACTCTCCAGAGTTGTGAAAAAATTCATGAATAATTATTTCTTATGACTTTATCACAAGCGTATTATATCACATTGCTTTATTTTGTCAAAACAAATTATTGATTATTTGTATTTTTATAAGCAACTAACAAATATTTATTAATTTTAAAATATGCTTGCATATTTAGAAACGTATCATTATAATAACTGATAAAAATTACATAGCTTATGGAGGAATGTTTTATGAAGAAGAAAATAACATGTGTTATACTTACTGCACTTTTAGTTCTTGGCTTGACGGCTTGTGGAACAAAAGGCAATGATAAGGTATCAGGTAGCGATAGTTCTTTAGTAAATGGAAATAATGAGGCAACTACAGGTGAAGATAATTCATTACAGTATATTAAAGATAGGGGAAAATTTATCTTAGGATTAGATGATAAATTCCCACCAATGGGATTTCGCAATGACAACGATGAAATCGTAGGATTTGATATTGATCTTGCACAGGCTGTTTGTGATAAATTAGGAGTAGAATTAGTTGTTCAAACAGTGGAATGGGATGCAAAAGAAATGGAACTTAGTACGAAAAATATTGATTGTATCTGGAATGGTTTTTCTATTACGGATGAACGTAAGGAAGCATTAACTATGACAGAGCCATATTTAGAAAATACTATTTCCATGGTGGTACGCAAAGATAGTGACGTTAAGAGCATGGCTGATTTAGCAGGTAAAAACATCGCACTTCAGGCTGGATCTGCAGCAGAGGAAACATTAGATGCTGATAGCAATAAAGAATTTAAAGATTCTTTAGGTGAAATTAAACAATTTAGTGATTATGCAACGGCATTAATGGATTTAGAAACAAAAAATTCAGATGCAGTCCTTATGGATTCTGTTGTTGCTAAGTACATGATTGGGGAGCTTGGAAAAGATTTTGTGGTATTGGATGAAGCATTAGCAGCAGATGAATATGGTATTGGATTCCGTAAAGGTGATCAGGCATTAGCGGATGCAGTATCAAATGCATTATCAGAGTTAAAAGCCGAAGGAAAAGTGAAAGAAATCGCAGAGAAATGGTTTGGCGAAGACATAACAAAGATTCAATAATTTAATTCATTTTTCAGGTGTTAAAATGTTTCAGATATTTTAGCGCCTGATTTTTTTGTGCCGAAATAAAAACAAATTACCAGCTAAGTCGGTGGTCCTGATTGTGTCGCAATAAAAAGAACCAAGAATGTGCTTTGTACATTCTTGGTTCTACTCGATTAAATTAAATTATGCTCCACTCAATTACACAGAAAAAACTATGCTGTGAAAATGGATACTCTCTTAGAAGTATTTCTTGTGGTAATGTGTAATGTGCATACATTGTCTATCAAAATTAATGAATTATTCCTTAACTATACTACTTTAACTATATACTTTTACTGCATGTTTCTTCCAGTAAAATAAAATCTGAAATACACTAATACAGAGAGTAATTATTTCTACCAATGGTATCGTAACCCAAACACCAGTCATCTCTAAGAAAATAGGAAGTATGAATATCAATGGTATTATAGCAACAATTCCACGTGTAACAGAGATAATAAAGGATTGCAATGGCTTATCGATAGATGTAAAAAATGAGGTGGTGACTATATTTATTCCCATGAAGAGGAAGGCAAAGAAATATATTTTCATTCCTTCTATGGCTAGTTTAGAAAGCAATGGATCATTATCGGTATTAAAAATATATACAATTGGTTCCGGATAGATGAGTGAAAAAATATAAAATATAAATCCAAATATAAATGCAAGAGATGCAGCCCAACGATAGATAGACTTTACATGATGTGTTTTACCAGCACCATAGCTGCTACTAAGAAGAGGTTGAATTCCTTGACCAATACCAGTAAACATAGCCACTACAGTAAGTGCAATATTTGCAATAATACCATAAGCAGCGACACCTGTGTTTCCAGCTAAGTGAAGTATTTCAATGTTAAAGCAAAGCATAATGATACCAGAGGATAGCTCTGTGACGAAAGTTGGTAAGCCTAGTGATAAAATACGTAAAATTATATCCAACTTAAGTGTAGTAGGAACAAATTTTAGATTATTTTTCTTTCTGAGAAAATGTATAGAAAGTGTGCCTATACTAATGATCGGAGATAGCCCTGTCGCAATAGCTGCGCCAAACATGCCTAAACCTAAAGGATAAATAAAAATATAATCTAAAAAAATATTGCTAAAACTTCCAACCAGCATTGCTGTCATAGAAAGCCTTGGATTTCCATCATTTCTAACAAAACAAATTAACACATTATTAAAAAGAAATGCAGTGGAAAACATTAAAATAATTCTTAAATAGCTTCCAGACATAGGTTTTATTGTTTCATCTGCACCCAGTATTTCAGAAATGCGAAACGAGAAAAAAAATCCAATGATAGTTAAAATAGCTGCAATAATAGCAGTAAATAGAATTGTTTGTGTAAAAGCTCGATTCGCTTCATTTTCATTTTCATTACTTCGTAAAATAGTATATCTAGTAGCACCGCCCATTCCAAGCATAAGACCAATAGCATTCAAAAGGCTGAAAATAGGTAGAACTAAATTAAGTGCAGTTAATCCATCTTTACCTACACCATTTGCTATAAAGACTGTATCTGCTAGTATATAGCAGGAAAGACCAATCATACCAATAACATTTAATGATACATATCGAACAAAGGTTTTAAAAATCGATTGAACTTCTTCTGTTTTTTTAAACATATTATTCCCCATTCTTGCACATGTTTTTTGCGCATAATAAGTTTGTGATCTTCAAGAATAAACTTGCCTGTGAAAATAGGTTTTTATTTTTTAGATAATTTCCTCCATACTAGTAATGTTTAAGTAAGCATAATCGTATAAGAGTATTATGAATAAAATGTACAAATAAATGCACGTTAGAAAAGATAATTTCTATTTGTAATTTTTATTATAGTGTGGTAGTATGGTAAAGTGCTAATTGAAAGACGTGGTAGCACATGAAAGGGAATGAAAGGTAAGATTTTATGATTATTGACAATGTTCCAATTGATTTGTTTCTTGGAAATATGCTAGAAGCATCGATTGAAGTATTAAAAATTTTTATTTTAACAATTATATTTTCTATCCCACTAGGTTTTGTAGTAGCATTGGGAAGAAGATGTAAATATAAGATTATTAGTGTTCCAACCCGTATTTATCAGTTAATTTTTCGTGGAACACCGTTGATGTTACAATTAATCTTTTTTATGTATGCTCCTTATTATATTTTTGAGTTTAGTTTTGGAAGATTTCAAGCATGTATTATAGCATTTGTGGTAAATTATGCTGCATATTTTGGAGAAATCTTTCGTTCTGGAATTGCTTCCATTCCTAAGGGTCAATACGAAGCGGCAAAAGTACTTGGATATTCAAAAAGACAAACTTTCTTTTACATAGTTTTGCCACAAGTTATTAAGCATGTACTTCCTACAACAGGGAATGAACTTATGACGCTTGTGAAGGATACTTCACTTGCACAAGTAATTGCGGTGAGTGAAATATTTCGTGTGGCCCAAGGCGCAAGTTCAAAGTATTTATCAACCGTACCAATTATTATAGCGGGCGTATTTTATTTAGTGATGAATACTGTAATTGAATTGATTTTTGTGAAGATTGAAAAACGATATAATTATTATAAAAACTAGTGACAGGGGGAGATTTCGTGTTATTAAAAGCAGAAGGAATACAGAAAAAATTTGATGATACGGTGGTACTAAAAGATATCTCTCTATCCGTAAATGAGGGCGAAGTTGTTGCGATTATAGGACCTTCTGGTTCGGGAAAATCCACCTTACTTCGTTGTTTAACTCAGTTAGAACGAGCAGATGCAGGAAATATTGAAATCTGCGATAAAACGCTAATGAGCATTGAACATGGGAAAGTAAAGTTTGCAGATAATGATACCTTACATAAAATCATTATGGAAGTTGGCTTAGTATTTCAAAACTTTAATCTATTTCCACATTATTCGGTAATGAAAAATATTACCCATCCATTAATGAAAGTGTTAAAGATGGATAAAGATTCCGCTGAAACGAAAGCAAAAGAATTACTTTTAAAGTTGAATCTAACAGAGCGTGCAAATGCATATCCTTGTGAATTATCCGGAGGACAACAGCAGCGAGTAGCTATTGCTAGAGCACTTGCTCTAAACCCTAGAATTTTATTCTTTGACGAACCAACATCAGCACTAGATCCAGAATTAACTGGCGAAGTTTTAAAGGTAATGAAGGACTTAGCAAAAGACAATTGGACCATGGTGATTGTAACCCATGAGATGGCATTTGCAAAAGATGTTGCTGACCGAGTAGTCTTTATGGATGGTGGGGTTGTTGTGGAAGAAGGAACCCCAGAAGAAGTATTTTCAAATACAGTGAATCAAAGAACGAAGGATTTCTTACAGCGCTATCATAATGATATTTGGGAGAATTAAATATAAAATTCGCAGTATAGTATAGATTTTGAAACTGCGATATTTGACTTAATAAGAAGTTTTTAAAGATTAAAATGAGAGAAAGTATGCTATCTATTTACGTTAAGTGTAATTGGATATCATACTTTCTTTTCATTATAAGCTCATTATGTTATATTTAAAATATGTAGTAACAGTTTAGTTAACATAAAGGAACGGTGAGAAAAAGTGAAATTTCTACATTTATCCGATTTGCATATCGGTAAAAGAGTAAATGAGTTTTCAATGATTGAAGATCAAACATATATATTGGAACAAATATTAACGATTGTTGATGACAAAAAACCAGATGCAGTCATTATTGCTGGTGATGTATATGATAAATCCATGCCTACCATTGAAGGGGTAACATTATTTAACGATTTTTTGTCAAAGTTATATAAAAGAAATTTATCAATTTTTATTGTAAGCGGAAATCATGATTCTGCAGAACGATTGAATTTTGGAAATCAAATTTTAAAAGATAGTAAGGTGTATATCGGAGGAACTTTTGATGGTGTTTTAACTAAGGTGTCATTAGAGGACTCTTACGGACCAGTGAACTTTTATCTATTACCATTTATAAAACCTGCGAATGTAAGCGTATATTATGATGAAGTTGAGAGTTATCATGATGCTGTATATACCGTAATCGATAAAAGTAAAATTGATATAAATAATAGAAACATTTTAGTTGCACATCAATTTGTGACAAGCGCTGGAGTGTCTCCAGAACGTTGTGATTCGGAACAGATTTCTCTTGGGGGACTTGATAATGTCGATGTGTCAGCCTTTGCGGCGTTTGATTATGTGGCATTAGGACACATACATAGAGCTCAAAAGATTGGAAGTGACATGATACGATATGCGGGCTCTCCTCTTAAATATTCTTTTTCCGAGGCAAATCATAACAAATCAGTTACCTTAGTAACGATAAATACAAAAGACGATTTAAGTTATGAATTAGTTCCGTTAAGACCAATGAGGGATATGCGAATTATTAAAGGTCCGATTGAGAAACTAATTGACCCTCTATATTATAGTGAGGGAAACACCAGTGATTATATTCACGCAACCATTACAAATGAAGAAGAAATCTATGATGCAATTGGACAACTTCGAAGAGTCTATCCCAATATTATGAAGTTAGAGTTTGAAAATAGCAAGACAAGGAAAAATGACGAGGCAAGAACCTCTGCTCAGACGATTTCCAATAAAAATCCATTGGAGTTATTTGAAGAGTTTTATGAAAATCAGAATAACGTACCTATGACAGAAGAACAAAGAAATATAATGAAGGAATTATTTATAGAAAAGGAGATGGGCCAATGAAACCAATTGAATTAACAATGAGTGCCTTTGGACCATTTGGTGATGAGGTTAACGTTCCTTTTCATGAGCTAGGAACCCATGGCTTATTCTTAATCAGTGGTGATACTGGGGCAGGGAAAACAACAATTTTTGATGCAATTTCTTTTGCACTATTTGGAAATGCAAGTGGTGAAAATCGTACGAGTGATTCCTTTCGAAGCGATTATGCAAAAGGTGATATTAAGACTTTTGTAACACTAACATTTCTTCATAAAGGAAAGGAATATAAAATTACAAGAAATCCTACCTATCAAAGACCAAAGAAAGTTGGAGAAGGAACAACAGAGGAAAAAGCAAATGCTACCTTATATTTACCAGATGGGAATGTAGTTACTGGTGCTAGTACTGTTACAAGTAAGGTAATAGAATTGCTTGGAGTTGATTGGGCACAGTTTAAACAAATTGCAATGATTGCTCAAGGTGAGTTTATGAAACTTTTAACCGCAGATAGTAAAGAGAGAGGCCCAATTTTAAGAAAGGTTTTTGGCACATCAATTTATGATCAAGTACAACGTAAAGTTAAGAGTATGGCAATTGAACTTGGAAATCAGTGCAAAACTATTGATAAGAGTATTGTTCAGTATTTAGAAGGTATTCTTTGTGATGAAAATAATAGCAATTATGAGCGCATTACAAGCTTTAAAGAAGCAAAAGATAAAGATATTCACCAGACAAGTATTATAATGGAACTTTTAGTTGCTATTTTAGAAGAAGATAAACAGCAATACGAAAAATTAATAGAAGAAAAAGGCCAGTTAAATGAAGTTATAACGAAGCTTATCAAGGAATATCAAGATGCGGTACAAGTAAACCGTTTCTTAGATGAAATAGAAGAGGTTAAGGAACAACAAAATATTTTATTAAAACGTTCTAGTGAAATCTCAGAAAAAGAGCAAAAGATACAATTAGCTAAAAAAGCTTTATATACGGTAAAACCAAGTTATGATAATTTACAAAGAGTATTGGTGGAGCTAAATCAGTTAGAAAAAATAATATCTGATCAACAAATAAAAGAACAAGAACTTGATAAAAAGCATGCATTACTAAAAGAAGCAAAAGAAAAAACAGAAGATTATCCAGAACAGATGAGAGAACTTTCAATAGCAATAACAAAATTGCAAGAGGAAGTAACAAAGTGGGAACAATCCATTGTACTTACAAAGCAATTAAGTGAAGCAAAAAACAATATTGTTTTGTTAGAGAAAAATGAAGTACAGTTGTTAATGCGCAAGGAACAATTGCAAAAAGAGCAAACAGAAGCAATGGAGGCAGGAAAAGAATATCAGCGACTCCAAACAAAGCTCTTTGAAATAAAGGAAGAGAAAAGTAGATTAGAGCAATTCTTAAAGCAATTGAAATCAATTTATGAAGAAATGAAAGTAATTGAGAATGAAGAATCACGACAAAAAGAACTTGATGAAATTTATTCAAAAAAGGAAGCAGAATACTCTAAGTTATATAAAAGCTTTCATGAAGCAGAGCTTTTATATTACCGCGGACAAGCTGGAATTCTTGCTACACAGTTATCTGAGAATGAGCCTTGCCCTGTTTGTGGTTCTCTTCATCATCCTAAGAAAGCAATACAGCTGGAAGGAATTTTAAGCAAAGATAAGCTTGAGGAATTTAAAGCAGAAGTTGAGAAAACAAATCAAGAATTAGCGGAATGCTTAGGTGAGTGTAGACAACAAAGAAATAAGATTACCTACCTATTAGAAAATGTAGAAAGTAGTTTGGATGAAATTCTGCCAAATCATACGAAAGAAAATAGTAAAGAGCTTGTAATACAAGCCTTTAATGAGTACAAATCACAGTATGGACAAGTTATAAATTCTATGAGTGAAGTTGTAGAAGATTTAAAAGTCAAAGAAAAAGCTCAGGAAAACTTAAGTAATATTGTAAATGAACTAAAGCTTTTAGAGGAAAGAATTCAGACGGACAAAGAAAAAGTTCAAGGAGTTCGATCAATCATTACATCCAAAGAAGCAAGTTTAGAAATGATACAAAATGATTTGCAAACCAAATCACTAGAAGAAGCAAAGGATGCGTATCAAAGGAAGCAAAGGTCTTATAGCCATATGCAAAAAGAGCGCAATGATGCAGTAGAGGCATTTACTGCGTGCGATAATGAGTGGATACGTTTAAATTCTGTTTTAAAAGAAAACATAAAAAAGCAGATAGAATTATCAAATAGACAAAAAGAATCAGAACAATCGTTTCATATAAGCTTAGAAAAAGCTTCGTTCCAGTCAATCAATGATTTTCAAACAGTTTTAATGAGCGAAGAAGAAATTGAAACTTTAACGGAAGAGGTAGTAAATTATCAAAGAAGTTGCCAAAGTATAATAGAACGTTTGAATTATCTTGAAAATGTAACGAAAGATAAGAGTAAGATTGACGTTTCTTCTTATTTAATAGAGCAAGAGAAATTACAAGAAAAACGTAAGCAATGTGATGACAAAATTCAAGAAATCTATTACCGAATTCAAAATAATGAAGCGATTTATAATAATACGATGAAGCGTTATAAAGAGCAGGAACAAGTGAGAGCTTCTTATTTACAAGTGAACGATTTAGCAAATACAGCCAATGGTGAATTGCGTGGGAAAGCGAAACTACCATTTGAACAATATGTACAGGCATTTTATTTTAATCAAGTAATCGCAGAAGCAAATAAAAGATTGTATCATATGACAAATAGTCAATATGAACTTCGAAGAAAGGAAGATGCAAGCAATTACCGTGTGGTATCCGGACTTGAACTAGAGGTTATGGATTACTATACTGGTAAAACCAGATCAGTAATGTCTCTTTCTGGTGGTGAATCTTTTAAAGCATCCCTGTCCTTGGCTCTTGGATTATCTGATGTGATTCAAAGTTTTGCTGGAGGCATTGAACTTGATACTATGTTTATAGATGAAGGTTTTGGATCACTTGATGGTAATTCGCTAGATCAGGCAATTGAGACTTTAATATCACTCTCACATGGCAATCGACTTGTAGGAATCATATCCCATGTTAGTGAATTGAAGGAGAGAATTGAGAAGCAAATATTATTAACGAAAAGTATGGAGGGAAGTAAGATTAAGGTTAAATAATTTTGATTTATTAGGGTTAGTTATAGGTGGATGCAAAAAGGTATTGTAGATTTTTATAAAGCAAAAGATGGCTATCGTAAAGTAGTGTTTCATATTTGTATATACTTTGAGTTTCTTATTCAAAAGCAAGAAAAACAAAGAATATCATATGAAACAGGCTGTTTTACGATAGCCATTCTTTTAAGTTGAATTACATATAGCTTATCAGAAGTTGTTTTTTAACGTCTAAGAAGCGTGCTTATCAAATACTGTTTTTTACTTCTGATAAAAGGCGCGCAGTTTGCATCGCAATCTAATGATAGGAAGTTGTATTCTAACTTTTTAGAACAAGCTTAATTACTATTGTTTTGGTGAGCGAATGATTGGCTGTATTTGTACACCATCAAGAGCATTCTCCAAAGTAGGTATTACTAAATCAATATGAGAAACCATCGAAGTAGGTTTATTCTGATAACTATCTTGACCAAATGGAACAAAATATAGGTATTTTAGATTCATAAGGGAGCCTACATTTTTTAAATTAATTCCAAGGGCATCATTGGTTGAGAGAAATATAACTAATGGTTTACCATTTCTAATATGTCCTTTTGCAGCCATTAATACAGGTGTGTCTGTGATACCATTTGCTAATTTTGCTAAGGAATTACCAGTGCAAGGAGCAATAATAAGGATATCTATTTTATTTTTAGGACCTAGGGGTTCTGCATCTTCTATCGTAAGTATTGGATCATTTCCAGTGAGTTCAGTGATTGTTTTCATAAAATCACTAGCCTTACCAAATCTACTATTAATGTGTTGTGAATTGAAAGAGAATATTGGAATAACATTTGCTCCTTCTGCTTTTATCTGTTTTATTTGCTCGATAACGGCATCAAATGTACAAAAGGAGCCAGTAAGAGCAACTCCAACATTTAAACCTTTAATTGTCATGAAATCACGTTCTTTCCTATTCTACCGAGGAGGTGTCACCAATGATGTTTAGGATAGCGGAATTAAGAATTTCAGCTGAGGTTTTCGCTGCATATTTACCAGGGAGACCAAGACAAAGAGAAGCATTTATCTTCATCTGTTTACAATAATTAAAATTAGTTCCACCTGGGCTTGATGCAATATCAATGATTGTTACATCCTTTTTTACATGACTTAATAAGGACTCATCTAAAATCATTGAAGGAATACTATTAAAAATAAATTGAAAATTATCCAGTCCTTTTGACAACATTGAAATTGGTAGGGCATGATATCCATAGGCATCTGCATAAGCAAGTGCTTCTTCATTTCTAGCGCCAATGGTAACAGAGGCATTTAATCCTTTTAGTTTATCTGCAAGAATTTTTGCACATCGACCAAAGCCAAGTACTAGGCACTCAGAGCCATGAAGATTAATAGGACTTCTTGTAATCGCTTCTACAATACTTCCTTCTGCAGTAGCTATTGCATTTGCAATGCTTACGGACTCCATCTGCATGAAATCATAAAAAGGAACATTTCTCATTTTCAATTCGTCCCGAATTCCTTTACTAAAACTTCCGCCAAATACTTGATGAAAGGAGTTAAGCTCTGAAAGAAAATTTTCAATGCTTAAATCACACTCTGTGTCATTGGAGAAAATAGTTTTTTGATCTCTTGAGAATGGAATTGGGGTAATTATTGTGTTGCTAAAATTCATTGCTTCTTTTAAGGATGTTGCATGATATACGTGCTCCGTTAAATCGTTTAATGGAAGCCCATATACTGCTATGAGAAAACCCTTAGAAAGTAATTGCTGTACCATGTAATACTGTCTTAAATCGCCACCGATAAACGATAATTTTAAAACATGAGACATTTTGGTACCTCCTTCTTCTATAATATATGAGGAACTACACAGGTGGTGCTAAGCCATATGTTAATTTGTTAGGGAACTTTTAAACGGACTTAGGACCATATGTATCTATATAATGTGTATGCTTTACTTTCAGGTTATAATCATATATAATTCATTTTAATTAATGGAATCATATGGAAATTAAAAAGTAACAGACATTAAAATAGGGGATAATAAATTGACATAACTGTATAGGGGATATTACTGAGAAATGGAGACGATTTAATATGAGAATCTTGATTGTAGAGGATGATAAAGAGCTAAGCGAGGCAATGAGTCATCAATTAGAAAAAGAAGGATATGAAATCGATTCATGTTATAGTGGAGATGAAGCTATTAATCATGTAAGCAAAAATATACACGATATTATTATACTTGATCGTATGTTACCTGAAATGGATGGTCGAACCATTACTGAAAAAATCAGAAAGCAAGGGGTTACAATACCAATTATTATGGTGACTGCCTTAAATGGTATTTATGATCGGATTGATGGTTTAGATGCTGGCGCAGATGATTACTTAGTAAAACCCTTTGCGATGGAAGAATTATTGGCAAGAATCCGTGCGTTATTGCGAAGACCTAGGACAATAGAGCAAATAGAAATTTTAAAGTTTGTAGACTTAGAATTTGATGTCATTAAAAAAACATTATGCGTTGGAGATAAAGAGATGACTCTATCAAAAAAGGAAGGCGCATTACTTGAATATTTTATTAGAAATCAAGCTCAGATTATAACGAGAGAACAAATTCTATCTAGGGTTTGGGGAAATGATGATGTAGAGGATGGAAACATTGACAATTATATTCATTTTTTACGCAGAAGATTAAGTTCTGCAAAAAGTAAAGCAAAAATAAAGACCGTCTATGGGATTGGTTATCGTCTAGAAGAAGTTGTCGAGGGGCACCATGGAGACTAAGATGTACATAAAAATAAATAGGAAGCTAAGGCTTATCTATACTATAATGGCGGGAGGCATATTAACGACAGTAATGTTTATTGTATTCTTCCTTTCCGAAAACCAACTAAAAATGAGTCAAAGAGAAACCTTTCGGAATAACGTATACACCATTGCTGTAAAACTTCAATCGGAAAATACAATAACAAATACGTGGTTATCTGCAACAGAGTCTAAAAATAATATGGTTATATATATTGAAGACGATGGGAAAGCGTTAAGGCCTCATGGAACTTGGATTTTAGAGGATACCAGAAAGGAATTAGTAAATATAGCGAGGGAAAAGGCAAAAATAGATGGCTTAGATATTAGTATACCTCCGGTTTCCTACAGAGATCTAAAGACAAATTATTATAATATTGTTAGTAAAGACGGTATGAAGTTTTATTCAGCAGTTATTTTGATACCAAAAGGAAATGGCTTTCGTAGCGCTATTTTATTTCAATATTTTAATCGACCATTATATGTTTTAATACGCCAAATACTCATATATGTAGGCATAGATGTTTTCGGTATTTTAGCTTTTTATTTGGTTAGTAAAGTATTAATAGATAGAACTTTATATCCGGTAGAGGAAAGCAGAAGGAAACAAACTGAATTTATAGCAGCTGCTTCCCATGAGCTAAAATCTCCATTAGCAGTAATTCGAACCAGTGCCTCAGCCATCCTTAAAATTCCTGAAAAAGCTTCTAAATATACAAATAATATTGAAAATGAATGTATGCGTATGGCCAGATTAATCGATGACTTATTAATCTTATCATCTACAGATGCAAAACAGTGGTCGTTAAAATCTAGTACAATAGAACTTGACACAATGCTAATTGATATATTTGAAGGGTATGAACAAATTTGTAAAACAAAAGGTATTACCTTAGAAATTGTATTACCGGATGAAGTAATTCCTAAGATATATGGTGATTCTGTAAGACTAAGACAGGTTTTAATGATATTACTGGATAATGCATTGGGACATTCACAAACAAAAGATAAATTAACTCTGAAAGCTTACACTAAAAGAAATTATATTTATATTGAAGTAATAGATTATGGAATCGGTATTAAGGACGAAGAGAAAGAACATATTTTTGATCGATTTTATCGTATGGATAATTCCAGGAATGATAAAGAACATTTTGGACTTGGTCTTAGTATTGCAAAGGAATTAGTGATGTTACATGGTGGTACATTAACGATTGATGATACGGAAGGTGGAGGAAGTACTTTTATTATAAAACTTCCAATACCAAATGGAATGGCATAGTATGGCTTCGCCTTGCCCCTCTCAACGCAAAAAACGGACAATCGGCTTCACGCTGATTGTCCGTTTTTTGTTGTCGCATTCCGCTTGTCGTCTTCCTATTTTGCATGTTCTTTGTTACTTTTTATTCGGGGTAAGCTAAATCAAATAATGTTTTTTAATTCTGTGAAAAAACTGTGAAATTATTACTTTCCCTATTTTTACAGATTTTTTAGAGAATTGATTGATATTATGATTATGATGAATCAGATTAACATCTTAAATGGCATAATAACAGGTGTTTTTACATTTAGTAATCATCAACGTAGTTCTGAAATTATGAAAATGGAGGATGGAAGTGAATGAATACGAAAAAAAAGTTTAAGAGATTAATAGCACTACTACTAATGATGATTGTTGTTATATCAAGTTTACTTGGATGTAAAAACTCCGAAGAGGCCAATGGAAGACAAAAAAGTAAAGCGATGGGAAGATACGTAGAGGAAGAACTTCTATTGTCGGACGACTATAAAAATAGTGAAATAATAAATCTTATAAAGAATGCAAATGGTGATCTTGAAGTCTTTCTTTTCGCTTATGAAAAAAATACATATTTTAAATTAATTAGGAATGAGACAGGAAATTGGGTAGAAGAGGAACAAACATGGCTAAGTAAGATTAAAGTTAATGATAGTAGTTGGATATCAAGTGTTATCCGTGGAGAAGATGGAATCTATTATGCCCTCGTTCGAGTGTATGATGGCATGAATGGTAGTAACTTAATATTTAAATGTCAAGCTGAGAATGGAGATCCTAAAAAAATCAATATTCCTGCTTTGGAGAAAGAAAGCGATTTCGGTGGATTTGTTAGTAAACCTATTATTAATAATATGGGTGTTCTTAAGAACGGAGATATTATTGCATATGATGCAATTGCAAGACAAATTAGTTTGTTTTCTCAGGAAACAGGAGAAAGTCTAAAACAATATCATAGTATAGCTCCGTTTACACAAAAAGAGAATACTTTATGGGCTGCAAAGTCGGAAGATAAGACGATAGTTTGTTATTCCGATGTTGAAAATGAAATACCAGCCGAAAATAATGTTATTGATGGAAAGCTAGCTGTTACAGACAAAGCAATCTATGTATTAAATAAAGAAGGAGTACATCGTTTAGAAAACAATGGTACGATATGGCAAACGATTGTGGATGGCGGTCTCTCTTCTTTATCGATTCCACAGACAGAATTTATAAGTTTAGAAATCGTTGAGAAAGAAAAGGAAGAATATTTTGTTTTGTTACAAGATTCCAATCAAATTATGAAAGTTTATCGTTACTATTTCGATGAATCAGTACCGGCTGTACCTGAAGAAGAGTTTACAATTTATTCTTTATATGAAAATAGTACAATCAGACAAGCCATTAATGTATTTCAAAAGGCGAATAGTGATGTAAAGGTTAATTACCAAGTTGCATTAGATGAAGAAAGTTCTACAACGATAAATGATACAATCCGAGCTCTTAACACAGAATTATTAGGTGGAAAAGGTGCTGATATCTTAGTTCTTGATGGTCTGCCATTAAGTTCGTTAAAAGAAAAGGGGATTCTTGCAGATATTACGGATGTGGTATCACCATTTATTGATGATGGAACATTGATTCAATCGATTGCATCAAGCTTTTATGAAAATGGTAAAACTTATGTATTACCAGCAAGGTTTCAGGCACTATTCTATTATGGTGAGGAGAAGGTAATAGATGCTTTAGAAAGTTTAGATACTCTAGCACAATATATGAATGATAACCCAGAGGAAAAGGTATTTTCAGAATTGAATTATAGTCAAATAGCAAGTACATTCTTTTTACTAAATTACAATAAATTAATAGATACGAAGGAACAAATGAGTAAAGAAACCTTCATTCAGTTCCTAAGCAATCTTAGTATTGTAAGTAAAAATAGCGGGTCTAAAGATTTTATAGATTCAATAGGTAGCAATATATTACAGGAAGGACTTGTAAAATTTGATAGTAGGAGTATGTTACAAGATCTGGAAATGCTAAGTGGAGATACGAAAGCTGGTATTATGCAAATAAGATCAGTTAACGATTTAGTAATGCCAGTAGATACCATAAGAAAAATGAAGTTTTCTTATACTGATATTAATGATCTTTTTATACCAAGTCTAACTGTAGGTTTAAATTCGGCGTGTAAACAAAAAGATTTAGCAAAGGAGTTTTTAAAAACGTTGATATCAGATGAAGTACAAAAAGCTGTATTAGGAGATGGATTACCTGTAAATCAGAAAATGCTTACTGAATTGGGGAAAATGGATTATAGCAATAGTGCGATTTCTATTTATGTTGGTCAGGAAATTACCTCAATAGAATATCCAAAAACAGAGGAGATAGAAGAAGTGTTTGAACGGTCAAAACAATTAACAACGCCTTTGATATATAATAAGTTATTAATTGATGGAATTATTGATAATATAACAAAATATCTAAATGGAGATACTTCTATTGATCAAGCAACTCAGGATACACTTAATTTACTTAATACGTACCTTTCAGAATAAATTAGCGATAAACTTACAAAGATAAAGGGTGGGGATTATGGAAAAGAAAATGAAAATAAAATTATTACCATTTATTTTAGTAGTATTAGTAACACTAGTCAATATACCAGCTTGTAGTAAAGTGGACGAAATGAATGGAAGCAAATCTATGGGAAGGTATGTAGAAGAGGAAATCAAGATACCAGAGAAATATTATAGATATTATACAATCAATATGGTTAAAAATTTGAATGATACTATAGAAGTTTTTATGACAGATAATAAAAAATATATAAAGTTAACATTAAATGAGGACGGTCAGTGGGAGGCTAAAGAACAACCATGGCTTGCTAAAATAAAAACTGAGAACCTAACCTATGTAATGCAAGTTATACTTGGTGAAGATGGTTTTTATTATGCACTTATATATGATTATATTGATGGAAAAGATAATACTTTTTATATATACCAATGTAATACAGAGGATGCTGATCCAGTCCAAATAAATGTCCCTTATTTTGTAACACCATATGAAGCTAGACCAAATTTTATCACTACACCGATTATTAGCTCGTTTGGAGTTTCTAAGGATGGTAATATTATTGTCAACGATGCATTCAAAAATAAATTATTATATATTTCAAAGGATACCGGTGAGATTCTTGCTGAATTTGATAATGATGAGCCATTCGTAATAAAAGGAAATGAAATTTGGGCAACAAATCCTGATGACAAAGCTGTTACACATTACTCTAGTGCAGAAAAGAAAATGGAAATAGATAGTAACGTAATAGGCGGTAAAATAGTAGTTACAGACAATGCTTTTTATATATTAAATGATAAGGGGATTCATCGTTTAGAGAAAGATGGAACTCTATTACAGACCGTTGTTGATGGCGCCTTAACATCAATTTCCAATCCAAGAAATACATTTACTAGTTTTTATGTTAGTGAAAAGGAGAAAGAAGAGTATTATGTTCTGGGGAATGACGGTCAAAACCAATGGATTTATCATTACTATTTTGATGAGACGATTCCGTCAGTACCCGAAAATCAAATAACCGTGTATTCCTTATATGAGAATGGAACGATACGACAGGGTATTAATGTATTCCAAAAAAATAATAGGGATGTCAAAGTAAATTATATTGTGGCCATGGAAGAAGAAAACTCAGCTACAATCAGCGATATCATTCGCGCACTGAATACAGAGCTTATTACAGGTGAAGGGGCAGATATATTAGTACTAGATGGACTTCCGATAAACCAGCTAAAAGAAAAGGGAGTACTAGAAGATATTAGTGATATTATAAATCCCATGATAGAGTATAGAACATTAATTTCAAACATTGTTGAAGATTTTTATGAGAATGATAGATCAATGTATGTCGTTCCAGTTCGATTTCAAGCGCCATTCTTTTATGGTAGTGCGGAAGTGCTTGATGCATTAAGCAGCATGGATGAATTAGTGCAGTACATAAATAAGAATCCTGATAAAAGAGTCATATCTCCCCTTACTTATGAGCAACTTGCTACTACATTCTTTCAACTAAATTACGATAATTTAGTGAATAAGGATGGAGGGATGGACAAAGATGCACTAATTTCATTTTTGGAGAATCTAGAAGTAGTAAGTAATAATATAGGAGCTACTGATGAATTATATAGGGCAAGTACTGAAATATATAAAGGCATGATAAGGCTTGATAATGCCTTTGAATTTCAAGAACCTGAAATCTTAGAAGAAACAACCGAAGCTGGAATTTTACAATTAAGAAGTGGTGTGAATTATATTAGGCCGGCTTATGTAATTCGTGAGAAAGAACTTACTTATCAAAGTATAAATAATCAGTTTGTACCATCGGTATTAATTGGATTAAATAAAGCTAGTAAAAATAAAGAATTATCAAAAGATTTTATGAAATTATTGTTTACGAAGGAGATACAAGATTCGATATTTGATGATGGCTTTCCAGTAAATGAAAATGTTTTTATGAAATGGATGGTCGAATATAATTTTGCAGGTAGACAAACGTATATACAACTGACTTCTGGTATTAAAATTATAGATTATCCTAGTTCAAAAGAAGTTATAGAAATTTTGAGTAAAGTAAAGCGGCTTGATACACCGATTATCTATAATAAATTATTAAGCGAGGGCATTGCTGAGAATATAGTTAGATATTTGGAGGGGAGTGCAACGGCAGAGCAAGTAGCACAAGAGATGCAAAACTTCTTTAATACATATCTTTCTGAGTAAAAAAGGCCTTACTCATTTAATGAAAGGAGAAGAGGATTTTGAGTAGTAAAGGTAAGCATAAATTGTTTTATGTTAAAAAAAGAGAACAAATACTTGGATATATATTTTTAGCGCCAAGTTTTATAGGAGTTAGTATTTTCGTGTTGATTCCGTTTTTAGATGTAGTAAGGCGATCCTTTAGCGAGGTAATGACTACAAAATTCGTTGGGCTAAAAAACTATATGACAATATTTACGAATCAAGCATTTTATAAAGCAATGAGTAACACGCTGCATTTTATATTAACTTGTATTCCTCTACTACTTATTGTTTCTTTGCTGCTATCATTACTTATATTTACAATACCAGCTTTTAAAACTGTATTTAAAACTACGTATTTGATACCAATGGCAATACCCGCAGGATCGATTGTTCTATTATGGAAGATATTTTTTCATAACAATGGATTACTTAATCGTATCATTGATTCTTTTGGAGAAAATACAATAGATTTCATTAATTCTGATCGGGCGTTTTATTTATTAGTTTTTACATATTTATGGAAGAATGTCGGTTATGATATGGTGTTGTGGATTGCTGGTTTAAATGGAATACCAGCAGAGCAATATGAGGCTGCAAGTATCGACGGAGCAGGTGCAATAAAAAGATTTATTTATATAACACTTCCTAATTTGCTTCCGACACTATTTATTATAACGGTCCTTTCCTTAATCAATTCTTTTAAAGTATTTCGAGAAGCTTATTTAATTGCAGGTGATTACCCTCATGAAAGCATATATATGTTGCAACATTTATTCAATAATTGGTTTATCGCACTTGATATACAAAAAATGAGTGCAGCAGCAGTAATTGTTGCAATTGTAATGAGCGTCTTTATTATTATACTTCAAAAAGTAACAAAGCAAGAAGAGGGGTAGAAAGGTATGGGGTTATGAAGAAAAGAATAAGGTTTATTACTTATTTTATATTAGCCTTGGCGGCATTACTTATATGGATTCCTCTTTGGATGATGGTAACGGGTTCGTTTACAGATGCAACTGAAATGGGTGAAAACATTGGTTCTGTATTAGGTTTAGGGGGAGGGCTTGCCACCTTTCCTATTCTTCCTTCTTATCCTACGCTACAACCATATATTGAGTTATTATTAGATTCTCCTAAGTTTTTTGTGATGTTTTGGAATTCCTGTTTTCAGGTAATACCTACTATTTTAGGACAATTACTAGTGGGGGTTCCAGCAGCTTGGAGTTTTGCTAGATTTACGTTTAAAGGTAAGAGAATCTTATTTATTTTATATATTATATTAATGATTATGCCATTTCAGGTAACGATGGTTTCTAGCTATCTTGTATTAAATAAATTTAAAATCATGGATTCACATTTAGCAATTATTTTACCAGGAATTTTTTCAACCTTTCCGGTATTTATTATGGTTAAATTTTTCAAAGCAATTCCAGAGGAACTTATTGAGGCAGCAAAACTGGATGGGGCAGGGGATTTTAATACGTTTATAAAAATTGGAATTCCACTTGGAAATTCAGGAATTATATCTGCGGTGGTTCTTTCTTATCTTGAAAATTGGAATGCAATCGAACAGCCACTGACGTTTCTTAGAGATAAATCTAAGTGGCCCTTATCGTTATATTTACCTCAGATTTCAGCGGACCGGGTGGGAGTTGCCTTTGTTGCATCTGTCATAATGATGTTACCTGCATTACTTATTTTTTTGAGTGGTCAAACTTATTTGGAACAAGGAATTGTTGCATCAGGAATTAAACAGTAAGAGAATAAGGAGAAGCGTTATGGAATCGAATCACATAAAGAATGCGGAAAATGAGAAAAGAATTCAAAAGACAGGGATAAAAATAATAATACTCTTTTTTGTGGCTATGTTTTTTCTAACGATTCTTTCAAGAGTTGCAGACTCCTTAACAATACCTGTTGTAACGGTGGGAAAAGCAGGGAAAGAAACGCTAGAATTTAAGATTGAAGGTACTGGAACGTTAGTTTCTGATGAAAATACATACATTAAAGTTCCAGAGGGAGTAAAAATTGATCGAGTAAAGGTAAAATCAGGGCAGGCCGTAATTATGGGAGAAACTCTTGCAACCTATGATATGGAATATTTACAAGAGCTGATTGATAATGCAACAGAAGATTTAGAATCAAGTAAAAGGATCTATGAAACCCAAATTCTAAACAATAAACTAACCAAGGATCCTATAGAGTCTGCAAACGAGGGAGTAATAGAAGCAGAAAATAACAAAGAAAAAGCGAAAGCAGAGCTTGCCAAAGCAAAGGTGAAGTATGAAAAGGCGATAAAAAAAATCGAAGAGAACTTAACGAAGGAGCAAAAAGACGAATATGATAAGGCGTTAAAACTTTTAAATGATGCTGATGAAACCTATAGTAATATACTAAAAGAGTGTGAAACAAGTATTGAAAACGCAGAGGAGTCATTAGAAGAATTAAAACAGTTAAAAGAAAGTGAAGTAAAAACAGCTACGCAAAATTTAGAAGATGCTAAGTTTTCATTAGAGCAGTTAGTTGGCGATTATAATAATATGATTACGGCTTTAAATAACTATCAAGACAGTGTAAAAGTTTATAATATAGAGTCAATGCAAAAAAATTTAGCACAGCTAATGATTGCATATTTTGGATATGCCGAATTTATTGAATTAACTGAAAACGCAGATGAAGAAAATGCAAATACGGATAAGTTTACAAGTATTTTAATGGCTGCAAGTAACTATGAAGGTGCTGTGAGTTCAAATGATTCGGAAAGAGAAGTAAAATGCTATTTAGTATTGAAGAAAGAAGTAACGGATATTTATCAAGTCAGTGATTCTGAAAAATATAAGGCGGAACAGGCAGTAGAACGTTTGACGGAAAAACTAAATGATACTAAGGTAAATTATGATAAAAAAATTGCAAAACAACAAGAGGAAATAATTAATTTAAAAGCTGAAAATGATAAAAAAATTGAGAAAGCTCAAGAAAATGTAAAAGAACAAACAAAGCATTATAAAGAAATTTTGAATAAAGTTTATGAAGATGAAGAAGGCATAGAAAATATTACAAAGATATATGACCAAGCGAAAGAGGTATATGAAGCAGCAGACGATGCCTTAACTGCGGCGAAGGATAATTTAAAAACTGCAAAGAATAATGATATATATCTTGATCGTATCAATGAACTAAATTTAGAGAACCTACGTTATACCATGGAACGTAAGCAAAAAAAATTAGAGGAATTGCAAAAGATTTATGATTTTGGTGGTAAATTAAATGCACCAAAAGATGGGGTCATTGATGAACTTGGTATTATGGAGCATTCTAAAACAACGGGAGAGGAAAAAGTAAGTATTTCATCAAAAGATTGTCATTTTCAAGGAGAATTATCGGAAGAAGCAATTGATTACATTACAGAAGGAAACACGATGACTTGTATGTTAAATTCAGAAAAAAAGGAATTAACGCTGACTGTAACTAGGATTTGGTATGATAGAGCTACGAATAAAAATCTCTTTACCGCTTCCTTACCAGAGGGTGAATATACACCAGGTCATTCGGGTAAATTTTATACAACAAAAAAGTCTGGCACCTATGATACATGTGTACCAATAGAGGCAATCCGACGAGATTTTGATGGCAATAACTATATTTTAACCGTAATTGATAAGTCAAGTATTCTCGGCGATAATAAAACAGTCTTTCGTATGAATGTAAATGTTATTAATTCAGATTATAAGATGGCTGCGATTCAAGATGCGATCTCCAAAGATACAATAATTATTACTGGTAGTAATAATATGATTGAGGAAGGAGATAGGGTACGTGTCAAATGAATATATTGAGATTATTGAAAAAGCAAAATTAGATAAGGTAGATTTAAAGAATTCGGGTATAAACAAGCTTAAATTAAAAAAGTTAAGTTTAAATGAAACAGATTTAAATAAGTCAATTTTAAAAAGAATATCTTTAAGAAAAATATCCTTAAAAAAGCTGTTTTTATTTATAATTGCAATTATATTACTTGTACTAAATTTAAATACATTTTTAAACCTCAGATCACAGTTTAATACAATCAGTGTACGTATTCATGATAAAGGTATTACACGAAATCAATTAATAAATATAATTGAGAATGAGCAAAAAAAAGAAGACAGTAAATTTACAGAGATTAATTCCTTTGGAATTTTAGAACGTCAAACGGTGTATGAGTCTGAATTTAATCGTAAGAAAAGTGTCACCTTGTACTATGTTTTTGGATTTATGGAGCAGGTGCTGCCAATGAAGCTTATTCATGGTACTTTACCATCCATGGAAGACACTTATGGTTGTGTAATTGATATAAAAACTGCACTTTCTCTGTTTGGAAATGTGAACGTTCTTGGATTACCTATTAAGTGGGAGGAAAGAACGTATTATATACGCGGTATTGTATCCAATACATTTCCTGTTTTTATGTTTCAATCGAAAGAGGAAGATGATATCTTTTGGAATTTTGAATTAAAATATAAAGAGCAAGAAACAGCAAGAGAATTAACGAGTCAGTTTATGAATATGTTTTCTACAGATTATACGATTATTGAAGGAGGCTATATTGTTAGACTGCTAGGCAATATTGTAGGCTTACCGTATTTATCGATAATAGTATATGGTATTTATTATGTCTTGAGTTTTTTAAAAAAACATAAAAATAATCTCTCATTAAAAGAAACTAGTAGAGCAAACGTATTAAAATATTTTGGTATATGTATTTCTTGTTCCATTGCAGTTTTTTATTTCTTTCTTTATTATGTTCGAACTTTTATATACATACCAAGACGGTTTATACCTACAAGATGGTCAGATTTCTCTCATTGGGCGACGATTATAAACAATTTCAAACAGCATTATAATGAGATTGTATCAATCATGCCGATTAAAAAAGATACCGTATTATTAGAAGGTGTTACTTTTAATATAGGTATTTCAATCGTTAGCGTTATGTCTCTCCTGCTAATTTATTTTGCATACCGAAACAAATATGAGGCATAAGAATGAGCTGTAGTAAATTAAGACGATTGTTCTTACATATCTTATATAATATAATGGCACGAGGGGAAGTAGTACCTCTAAGAAATAACCGTCTCTTAAGTTAAGGGGCGGATATTTTAACGTCAAATTGCGAATCATTTTTCAGTTATTTTTCAGTTATAATAGATTTAGCAAAAGATTTAGAGTTATGATAAATGGAAAATCCTACACTCGAATACTTTGATTTGTGGGTAAAAAGGGAGGTACATATACGTTATGGTTGGATTAATTGTAGCAATGACTAAAAATAGAGTCATAGGACTCGATGGAAAAATTCCTTGGAAAATCAAAGGTGAGCAAAGACGATTTAGGGAATTGACCACTGGGAATACAGTAATTATGGGCAGAAGATCTTATGAGGAGATTGGTAAACCTTTACCAAATCGAGATACTATTGTAATATCTAGGACTAGTAAATATGAGGGAGAGCATATCAAAACAGCATCTTCCCTGAAAAAAGCTATTGCTATGGTAAATAAAGGGGATATCTATATTTCTGGTGGTGGAAAACTTTATGAAGAAGTATTAGAAATTGTGGATAAAATTTACATTACAGTTATTGACATGGAGACCGTAGGAGATACATTTTTTCCGGAATTTAATGAGCAAGAATTTAAATTAGTGGAACAAGAGGCCTATGATGCTGATATACCGTATACTTATTACACCTACGAACGTATTTCGTAAATTAAGAACAAGAGATTGACATTGTACAAAAAGAATATTAATAATAGTAATGGATACTAATACTTATATAAAATGCCAAAATTTACAAAATATACTTGAAAAAAATTAAAAGTATTTGTAAAATAATTTTCCGGCTGGTATTTATTTTAAAGAGTATCCATTCTTGTTAAAAAGAGATTTCTTTATACCAAAGAAAAAGCATTAGAAAACATAGTTATTCGTTATTGGGTCTGCTTTTAATGAAGATTCAATGAAGAGTAACTTTTAATATAAATAATATAATATACGTATACAAGGAGAAGAGGCGAATGCAAAGATCAAGAATCGTAGCAGCCGCTTTAGCTGCTACACTGACGTTACAAACAACACCGATAGCATCTGCTGCTAGTACAGTAACAATGGAAAATTTAAGTGTTGTTAATTCAATGCAACAAAAGAGTGTGGAGAGAAGCACTGGGAATGGTGGAATAGCGGTAGAGATAGATTTAGTTTTACCAGTGGACTATTCCAAGGGTATAGGAATTAAAGGTGTACTAGAGAATTCATATGGAACTAGCTATGATTTAGAGTTTTCTTATGATAGTACAAATCAAAAATTATATGGATCAAGTTTGGATTGCGAACCAGGGGATTATACCCTAACAATAACAGGTGATGGATACCAACAATTTGAGCAAGCAATTAAAGTTGAAGCAAATTATGTTACTAAGTTAAGCATTAAGAATAGTCATGAACTTGATGAAGTGTTTAAAGATGGTACAAGACCAGGCGTTATTGGATATGGTGATGTAAATAGCGATGGTTATATTGACGATGAAGATATGACAAGCATGATGGATGCTATCGCAAGTAATTCCACGCAAACTGAGTATGACTTGAACAAAGATGGAATGGTAGATATCTCAGATGCAAGTTACATATCATATAATTTAGACGGAAAGAATATAGAAAGTTCGGCTGTATTAGTATTATCAACAAATAATATTAATGTGGAACCTATAACTGGAGATATCGTAGGTGATATCAATGACATATTGTCTGACACAGGAGTAGTACAGCTAAAGCCAGAAAATACAGAAGAGATTAGTGAAAGCAATCCGATTCAAATCGATATTGATGTTAATTCAAACGGATCAACAACAGAAGGAATCACAATTGCACCTCCATCTAATTCAGAAAATGCGATTACAGAAGGAATTATCACAGTAGAAGATGAAAATGGCGTTACATATGAAGTATCCATTGGGCAAACAACAGTAGATGAAAGTGCTAACGCAAAAGCAAGATTGTCTACATTAAGCACAAGAGCTGCCGCAACCGTAGTGGTAGAATCCGATGGAACAATTGTAATTAATTTAAATAATCAAGTTGCCATTAAAAAAGTATCCATTAAAGTAACTGGAACGAATAGTAGAAAATTAGCTGAAATAGCTAAAGTAGAATTCTTAAATGATATGGAAAGTAGAATTCCAGCCCCAACAATGGATATTCCACAAAACGTAGCTGCAAAAGGCGGAAATAAAGAATTTACAGTTACTTGGAGTAAAGCAAGTAATGTAACCGGATACGAAGTTGAGATTACATCAGAAAAAGGTACACAAACTCTTCGTACAGGTACAAATAGTATTACTGTAAAGCAATTTTTAAATGATAAACTTAAAAATGGAACAGAGTATACGGTACGTGTTCAGTCAACAAATGGAGAGTGGAAAAGTGGTTACAGTTCAGCGGTTGTAGTAATTCCAAAAGCTACAAAAGCTCCTAATGCACCAGAGAACATTTCCATTAACGGTGGATATAAACTATTAAATATTTCATGGAAGAGCATGGAAGATACAGATAGTTATAATTTATATTATAGAGAAAAAGGTTCTTCCGATGATTATAAAGAAATCACAGGAATTACAAAGAATAGCTATCAGTTAAGTAACTTAAAGGTTAACACTACATATGAAATCTATTTAAGAGGAGTCAATGAGATCGGAGTCAGCGGTAATTCCGCTGTATCTATCGGCAAAACGACTGAATTAGAGTACGCGAAAACAAGTAATTATAAGTTAATAAATGTACCACAAGAAGATGGAAAAACAGCTCATATTAAATCCGTTACTTATTATAGTGGAAAATACAGTAATAATTTTGCGGTTGTAGATAACGATTATGGTACAGATTGGATCTTGAATTCATGGCAATCTGGAGGATTTAGTGGTTCTTTAGTAGGACCAGTTGTAGAATTTGATAATTTCTACAAGATGGACCGTTTCATTATCGTAGAAAGTAGCAAACAAACTTATGATTATTTCTACAGCAAAGTTAGATATTGGGATGAAGCTGGAAAAGAGCATATTATCAGTGGAAAACATACGAAGAAAAAAGACTCTGCTGGAAAAATATATTATGAGTTTAGCTTAGATGAGCCAATTACTACAAATAAAATACAGATAAACTTCTCTAACTATTTAGCATATGCGGATGGAATGATTTCTATCGCTGAAATGAAGTTCTATGAGTATGACACAATTGAAGATGAAATCTATAATCTATTTGAAGATGATACTCATATCAGCCTAAAAGAAAGTGTAACAATTGATATAATTAATGAATTAGAAAAACGATTAAATACACCAGATGAAGTAAGTGGTGAACTACATTATAAAAAAGGTATCTTAGAGGTCGAGTTAAATAATGCTAAGGCAATTTTAAATCAAGAGGCACTAAGAGAAGCAATCAAGGTTGATACAACGGTAACAAAAGCAAAAGATTCTCATTTAGGATTTCAAAGTGGTTTGAATGCATGGCAACCATTAGGAATTACTGCACATGAAGGTGAGCAATTAATAATCTATGTAGGTAGAGATGATGCTAAGGTAGGTTCTAATAGTAATTTAAAATTAATTGCAACACAATTTCATGCTGAGTCCGGTACCTGGTTTAAAGAAGTTGTATCTAATCTAAAGGTTGGTAAAAATGAGATAACCATACCAAAGATTAGTTCTATGGCGACAGAACATGGTGGGGCTTTATATGTAGAGTTCACTGGTAATAATGATCAATTGAATATGAGTGTAAGAGTAAGTGGAGGAACCGATATTCCTGTACTTGATATCAGTAAAATGGATTCTGAGTCTGAAAAGAAAGCTGCAATCAAAACATATATTCAGGAATTAACCGAATATGTAAATGGATTGGAAGAAAAGCATAATAGTGGCCACAAAGGAAATGAAGATAGCAACTGTGATTACGATTATGACAACACAAATTGTATTTATAATGTGACTGACATCGTTCTTGATAAGATGATGTATTCTGTATCAGCGGAACAAGTACTGAAAGGTATCCTTAGTAAGGCTGGAAACGATGATATTGATCAACAAGTAGAAGTTTTATATGAAAACTTTAATGCAATGGATCAGATGCTTAATTTATTCTATCAGCACAAGGGATTAGTTAATTATCCAACAGATCAGACAGAATATGCAGCATTTGTAAAGCAATATGGCGATAAAAACAAAATGCCATCTAGTAGATTAAATATTAGATACCAAAGAATGTTTGCAGGAGCATTTATGTATGCAGGTGGACTTCACATTGGTATTGAATGGGATAGTATACCAGGACTTATGACTGGTGAACCAGTAACAAGTGTAGATGGTAAATATGAAAGTGGACAATTATTTGGTTGGGGTATTGCCCATGAAATAGGACATATCATCAACCAGGGTGATTATGCCATTGCAGAAATAACAAATAATTATTTCTCCATACTTGCTCAAGCAAAGGAAACAAATGATTCTGTAAGATTTAGTTATGATGAGGTTTATAAGAAAGTAACTTCTGGAACTCTTGGTAGAGCAGACAATGTATTTACAAGCTTAGCTATGTATTGGCAACTTCATTTAGCATATGACAACGGTTATAACTATAAAACCTACGATACTTATGAAGAACAATTTAATAATTTAATCTTCGCAAGAATTGATGCATATGCAAGAAATAATTCATTAGCACCTAAATTTGCAGATGGAAGAGCCTTTACGTTAAGTGATGCAACAGATACTGATAACAAATTAATGAGATTAGCTTGTGCAGCAGCAAAGAAAGATCTTTTAGATTTCTTTAGAAGCTGGGGTATGGTTCCAAACGAAACTACCATTGAATATGCATCTCAATTTGAGAAAGAAACAAGAAAGATTCAATATATCACAGATGAAGCAAGAGATTATAGAATCATCAATAGTGATCAGGCAGAAGAGATTGCCATGGTGACTAGCGGTGCTGCAATTTCAGCTACACTTGACAATCAACCAAATTCAAAACAGGTAACCATTCAATTCGATGTTGCAGGTATGGAAGATAATAGTTTATTAGGTTACGAAATTATTCGCAATGGACAAACTGTGGCATTTGTAGATGGTTCTGCAACAGAATACGTAGATACCGTTACATTTAATAATAAGGTAGCCAACTATTCAGTCATCGCATATGATAAATTCTTAAATGCAACAGAGGAATATAAATTAGACCCAATTAAAATTAAACACGATGGAAGTATTGACAAGGTTAAGTGGAGTGCTACTACGAATATGACTTCTGAGAATGATGAGGTTGTAAGTGATGATGCTTGTGGACTTAATCCAATCAAAGCAGTAGTGGATACTATTAATAATGATTACAGCAATACTTATACCGGTACTACGAATAATGGGGATGCATATGTAGTACTTAACTTAGGAGAAGTAACACAAATCATTGGATTAAAATATACAAAAGGTACAGAAAACTCCATTAAGAATTATGAAATTCAAGTAAACACGAATGGTTCTGACTGGACATCTATAAAAACAGGAACATTTAATAGTGAACTTTCTGAAGAAACAGTATTCTTCACAAAGGAAAATTCTGAGCTTGGAACTAGTGTAGATATTCAGGAAGTATCTTATGTAAAACTTATTGCAAAAGGACAAAGTACAGTAAGTATCAATGAGCTTGATCTTATCGGACAGCCAGATGATAATGTTGAATTATTACCGGATGGAATTGGTATATTAAAAGATGATTTAGTGGTAGATGAGGCAAACAACGTTGTGATACCAGCCGGTTCTGTTGTATTTACAGGTGATTATAGTGGACATCCTGCATTTAATGTGGTTCTTTTAATTGATGCGGATACAGATCAGGTGGTACCTGGAACACAGTATATTTTTGCTGAAGATCCAGCGGATGCTGAACTTGGAGCCGTTAGTAGCGGAACATGGATTTATTGCATTGAACCAGATGAAGATGGCCAATTACCAACATTACCAAAGAATATTAAAGCTGAATTATACCGAGTAGATAATGCAGTGACTTTAGAAGGTCAAAGATTTGTAAGTAATACTTTAACGGTTGAAATGCCAGAAGAATTAGGGGATATTATAATTAATGCACGTTAGAATTAAGTTATTAAGATGTGCAAAATTGAAAATCAGACCAATATTTTAATTTATGACGATAGAAAGACTACAAAGCGTCTTTCTATCGTATACAAAAAGGAGAAAAGGAAAGGGTATGTTAAAGAGAAAAGCTATAACAGTACTAACAATGTCAGTTGCTTTGTCAACTGCTATGGGATATAGTACTTCACATATAAATGTATATGCAGAATCTTATGATAAAGAAGCTGTTTTTTTAGAACAAATCCTTGAAGGAATAGAGAATGCAACATTAATTCTTAATCAAAAGAGTGGTAGTAATGACGTTACTTTAGCATTAGAATTTAGTGAGGATTTTGATAAGAGCATAACCTCCTTTGAAGTTCTAATACAATTAGATCAAAGTAAGATTAAGAATGTTTCAATGGATTGGAATAAAAAATTTGCAGCAAATCATTGTAGATATACTTACAATGAAACAACAGGAGAACTAAAACTTTATGTTGTAGATAGCAAAGATTTACTTGATGATAGGAAAATTACCATTGGTAGTATGAATATAGAAAGTGACGAAACTACAAAGTTTAATTCGTCATTAGTTTTACAAGAACTAAAGACTGTTGATTTACAACATAATAGTGATGCTGTTACTGTTGATCGAACAGCACAAACTATAGAGTTTACACCATCAACAAAACCTACTGTAACACCTACAGTGACACCTATTGTAACGCCTACTGTAACACCTACTGTAGCACCAACAGTAACACCAACAGTAGCACCTACAATAGCGCCTACAGCAACACCTACACCAACACCATCAAAGCCTTCCACAAGTAATCCATCCACAGGCTCATCTGGAACAACAACACCATCCATTGTAACAGTGCAAGGAATTAAATTAAATAAGACAAAGGCAACGTTACTAATTGGAAAAACAGTAAACTTAACAGCAACAGTTGCACCAACGAATGCAAGTAATAAACTTGTTACTTGGTCCTCAGATAATGAGAAAGTTGCAAAAGTCTCCAAAGATGGTAAGGTTACAGCGATTGGTACAGGAACTGCAACCATTACGGTTCGTTCTAATGATAGACCTAATATTAAAGCAACTGCTGTAATTACAGTAAAAGAAAAAACAGTAAAAGCTACAAGACTTAAGTTATCAAAAACTTCATTGGTATTAAAACCAAAACAAAGTACAACTTTAAAAACTACTGTTTTACCAACAACGGTTACTGATGATTCTGTAGTATGGTGGAGCAGTAATCCTAAAGTTGCGACTGTAAAGAATGGAAAAATTGTTGCAAAATCAGTTGGAACAACAACAATTACGGCTAAGACAAAAGATGGATCTAACATAAAGGCAACTTGTAAGGTAACCGTATCTGATATTAAATTAAATAAAACAAAAGCTACCTTAAAGATAGGAAACTCACTTACATTAAAAGCGACTGTAACTGGCAATAGTCAAAAAGTCACTTGGTGGTCTAGCAATTGGAAAGTTGCATCAGTATCCAAAACAGGTAAGGTAACAGCTAAAAAAGCAGGAACAGCAACAATTACTGCGAAAGCAAATGGAGTTACTACAACCTTCAAGGTTACAGTGAAATAATAAGTGGTTTAATTTAAATATTAAAAATAGAAGTAAGGGTGATTAAGGAATGAAATTATGAATCACCCTTACTTCTTTCTATTTTCTATTGTAAATGGTATAATAAAATTATGTGTAAATACTTAAAACTGCTAGGATATTAAGGAAGTATTTAAGGAAGAATTGAATTTAGAGATAAAATTGGTGATGTGTCAATGTTGGTGGCAGAATGAGAGGAAATATGAGAATTTATTTAATAAGGCATGCAAGACAAAGCAGTACATTATGTAACGTAAACGTAAATTTATCAAAAGAAGGAATTGAGCAGGCCCACTTATTAGGGGAACGAATCGCAAAATATAGGCCCGATGCAATTTATTCCAGCAATTTATTAAGAGCAGTTGAAACTGCTGATATTGTATCTTCTTATCTTGATGATGTACCACGCTTTATAGAAGAAGATCTTAGGGAAATCGATTTTGGAGATTTGACTGGATATAGTGATGAGTACAATGAAACCCATTATGGAGATTTTCTATCAAGAAGAAAATCTATGATAGAAGATCTCGCATTCCCAAACGGAGAAAATGGGCAACAAGTTTATGATCGAGCAATTAAAGTAATCAACGAAATTACATCCTTAGATTTTAAGAGAGTTGCCGTTGTAACACACGGTGGAACCATACGTTCATTAGTAACGGGACTACTTAAAATGAGTCAAGCAGATAAACTAATGTTTGCTGTTTCTCTTGAGAATAGTAGCATTACAGAAATAATTTATGATGAAGATTCAAAAAGATTTTATCTGGAACGTTTCAATGACTATTCTCATTTAGAGGTAAAACCTGAATTGCTACGTAATTACTGGAGGTAGGAGGGATTACGATTTAATTCCTCTAAAATCTCTTCAACAGATGAAGTATGGTAGTGATAGCGCTTTTTAATATCCTCAACAGCATTATTCATAACATATCCATACTTTGCAAGAGATAACATTTCAAGGTCATTATAATTATCGCCAAAGGCTAGAACTTCTTCTGGGGATACATTAAGGGCTTTCATAAGTTTTTCTAGGGAAGAACCTTTATTTACATCCGGATTTACAAAGTCAATCCATTGATGACCGGAAACCGTACATTTTAACTTGGACTCCCATTTGTTCGTAAAATAATCGCTAGAATTTTCTATTCCATTTACTTCATAAGCGGAGACTTTAATGATATCTTCCTTAATGTCATCAAAATTATTTATTACAGTTACATTATTTTTTACAACATCTCTCATACGATGTAAGAAAGCTTCTTGTTTCGGGCGAATAAAGGAAGTGCCTTGGCCTGAAATAAGAACTTCACATCCAACTCTATTATCAATATCATGTATGATTGACATGGCTAAGTTACGATCCATAGCTTCTTTACATATTACGTGATCTTGATACATCGTTAGTGCACCATTTTCGCAAATGAAGGCCATATCTTTGCTATTTTCACCGAATAAACGATATAAATTTGGGTATTGACGCCCGCTTGCAGCAACGAATATAATTCCTTTTTCAGATAGTTGTTTGATTAATTCTATGGCACGATTACTTATACTTTGTGCACCGTTTAAAAGTAATGTTCCATCCATATCAGATGCAATTAATTTTATCATAAGAAACCTCTTTCTAATTTATTTATCAGATTAATACATGTACAGAATAAGTAGTCTCATTTATATAACATGATATTTGAATTACGAAATTTTTAAAACCTAAGCATAGTTTTTTACTTTTTGAATGTTATTATAGCAATTATTCTTATCTGATGCAAATTTAAAAGTTTTGAGGCCTACAAAGATACTATTTTAATAAAACAAATTAATAAAACACCTTGATTTTTCAAAATAATCGGAGCATAATTATTCTCAGGCTGCTTACGTTTAAGAAAAAGAGGTGTGTGGAAGTGTCTTCCAATCAAATGTTTTCTAAGAAAGATTTACAAAAATTAATTATACCATTAATTGTTGAGCAAATACTTGCAGTAACGGTTGGTATGACGGATACAATTATGGTATCAATCAGAGGAGAAGCTGCTGTATCAGGAGTATCTCTCGTGGATTCGATTAATGTTCTTTTAATAGGATTATTCTCAGCATTAGCAACAGGTGGCGCAGTTGTTGCTGCTCAATATTTAGGTCACAAAGAAAAAGATAAAGCAAGTGAAGCAGCAAATCAACTTATTTTAGCAGTTGCCACTGTTGCGATTGGAATTATGTTAACTGCAATTCTATTAAATAAGCAAATCCTTTATCTTATTTACCGAAAACTTGATGCTGATGTTATGTCAAATGCGAGAAAATATTTTTACATAATAGCGTTATCCTATCCTTTCATTGCAGTGTACAATGCGGGAGCAGCATTATTTCGAGCGATGAATAATTCTAAGATTTCAATGAATGTTTCCTTATGTATGAATCTTATTAACATTGCAGGAAATGCGTTTTTACTATTTGTGATGCATTTTGGGGTCGAGGGATCGGCAATTGCAACTTTAATTGCTAGAATCATTGGCGCAACTTATATACTATTAAAATTGCGCAATCAAACGTATGATATACATATTAGTAAGAAATTCAGTTTTAAATTCAATTCCCAGATGGTTAAGAGAATACTTCGAATTGGTATTCCAAATGGACTTGAAAATAGTATCTTTCAATTTGGAAAAATTATTGTGGCCAGTATGATTGCAGGTCTTGGTACCGCTGCAGTTACTGCGAATGCGGTTGCGAATACCGTTAGTAGTTTAGAAGTAATTCCTGGAAGTGCATTGGGGCTAGCAATGATAACTGTTGTGGGTCAATGCGTTGGAGCAAATGATTTAGAACAGACAAAAAAGTATACTTGGAAATTATTAAGATACGCATATCTATTTTTAATTGCATTAAATTTTTGTGTAATTCTATTACTAAATCCAATTGTAAGTTTGTATCAATTAAGCGATAGCACTGCTGTAATAGCAAAGCAATTGATGTTATACCATAGTATCTTTTGTATGATAATTTGGCCATCTTCCTTTACTTTACCAAATGCCTTACGTGCAGCAAATGATGTAAAGTTTACAATGTATGTATCAATTATATCTATGTGGATTTGGAGAATAGCATTTAGTTATTTCTTAGTTGAAGTTGTTAAGATAGGAGTTATAGGAGTATGGATTGCTATGACCATTGATTGGGCCTTTCGAGCAACTCTATTTCTTACAAGATTTCGACGAGGCGGATGGATTAAATATGCCTTTGGAGAAAAATTTGCAAAAGAGCATGTAAAAAGAAAAAAAGCAATACCAACGGTTTAGAACGAAGCGATTAGGCTGTCACATATAATGTGATGGCCTTTTTTTAAAATAAGAAGAAATTAAACATAAATGCTTTGTCTTATCATTAAAAAATTCTCCTCTAAGGATGGGCGCTCGCTTAAAATGTTGTGTGTTTTTTTAAAATGTAAAAAGATACAATAATATATAAAAAAAATAGCGATACTCATAAACGAAGAAAAATAAGCCATAATAAAATGAAGAGAAATTTTTAATAAAGATTGTTTGATTCTAACTATAATTTTAATTTCATACGAATAGATTCCGTATAGAAGGGGGCATGTGTGATAAAAAGAGTAAAGCGCATACTTAGTTTTATTTGTGCAATTATATTTTTCGTTATAAATACTAGTTCTAATCATGTGTATGCAGAAAACTTATTTAAAATTGATTTGGATGATCTTAAGGGCAAATTGGTCATTATTCATACCAATGATACCCATGGATTTTTATTAAATGATTCAGAAAGAAGCTTAGACGCAGCGTCATTGGTAACAATAAAAAAGATATTTGAATCTGTAGGAGCTAAAGTTTTATTACTAGATGCCGGTGATACAATATTTGGTACACCGATGTTTAAAAATGATTTGGGTAGTAAAATGGTGGAATTAATTAATGAAATAGGGTATGACGCTATAACAACTGGGAATCATGATTACGATTACGGAGGACAAAGGCTTCTGGATGTTACGAGTAAATTAACGGTACCACTTGTAGTTTCAAACTTAATTTATACTACCACTCAAAAAACAGCAGCAAAGCGATATATTATAGTAGAAAAAGGCAATATTCGAATCGGAATTTTTGGGATTACTACACCAAATGAGATTACAGGATTTGAAAAATATGGTGATGGTTCCTTAACTCTAACGGATCCATTGATTGCTGCAAAAGAAGTAAGCAAGAAGTTAAGGAAAGAAGGAGCCGACATTATTATAGCCTTGGGGCATATTGGGATGGATTATCGATCGGAACTATCTTCATTGGATGTAATAACAGAGGCACCAGATATTGATTTGTTTATCGATGCCCACAGTCATAGTTCAATTAAGTTAAGACTAGTTCATGAGAATGGAAATCAAACGCTTCTCGTACGAAATTTGCATTATTTTACTGAAATCGGAGTGGTTGTAGTAGATCAAGATGGGTATATGCATCCTTATACAATTCAAAAATCTGAGATGGAGAAATTTATCGAGGATTATCAATAAGAAAAGGTTGCAAATTCTAAGGATTTAGTCTTGGAATTTGCAACCTTTTTAAATGAAATGAGGCATTAAACAAGGAAAATTTATATTGAACGCAAGAACTTGTTTCTATTATTTTAAGTTCTTTGCTTGCTTATGTATATTCGTATATTCTGTACAAAATATCATAATCCCTATAATTATAAGTAGATATACTGGCAATAGAATGATGTTGATATTACCTGCAATTAGTCCAAAGAAGGGTGGCATAAAAGTAGTACCGATATATGCAAATGCCATTTGAACGCCCATCATAGCTTGTGAAAGATTAGAACCAAATAGTTTTGGAGTTTCATGAAGCATGCTTGGGTATATTGGTGCACAACCAAAACCGATGAGGCATAGACCAATTGGTATCTTCCAAACTGGTAGTGGGAGAAAGTATAATAGAATTCCAGCTAAAATAAAAAGTTGTCCCATACGAACTAATTGTTTATTTTCAAATTTCATTGATATGAATCCAGATATGAATCTACCAAAGGTGATTCCTAAATAATATAAAGATGTCCATGTTGCTGCTGTTTTTGTAGGAATGTTATGTATGGAGACTGCATAGCTACCTGCCCACAAACCAGTCGTTGCCTCCAGTGCACAATAACAAAAAAATGAGAGAAGAACAACTTTTACATTAGGTATTTTAATTAATTGTTTAAATGATATAGCTAAAATATCGTTCGTGTCGGTCTTAGTATTCATGGAAACAGTGCGTTTCCAAAGGGGTAAAGAAATAACAAGAACAACAACTAGGATACTTTGTATGATACCTACTGTTAGGTATCCTGTATGCCAATTGGAATTATTTTTTAATGCGAAAGACATAATGATTGGTCCAGACGTTGCACCAATGCCCCAGAAACAATGTAACCAATTCATGTGTTTGGCTTTATAATACATTGCTACAAAATTATTTAATGCAGCATCTACAGAACCAGCACCAAGACCTAAAGGGATTGCCCATAGACAAAGCAGAAAAAATGAATTTGATAAGCTAAAACCAATTAATGCAACTGCTGTCATTGCGACACTGATTGCAGTTGTCACACCTGTACCGAATCGCTTAATAATTCTTGTACTTAGAAAACTAGAAACTACAGTTCCACAAGAAATAATCATAGAGATAACACCAGCGAGTGATAAAGAGACTGATAAATCCTTATGAATTACAGGCCAAGCGGAACCAAGTAAGGAGTCTGGTAATCCAAGACTTATAAAGGATAGATAGATGATAATAAGTAGTGTAAACATCAGAATGCCTCCGAAAGTTTGTATTTTTAAATAAGTATGTATTTTTTTTCATATTTTCGTTGTATCATAATTGTAAGAGCATGTCAATTAATATTGAAATTAAAGAAATTTAAATTTAAATTATAACTAATAAATATTATTGAATAGTAAGGAATATTAAAAAAAGGATGTTGTATTATGCAAACTGTTAGAAGTTTGCATATACAACATCCTTTGGTATATCCATTATTAAATGGATAAAAATAATTTAAAACTAAACTGTTTCTGGTTCTGGATATTCAACACCGAAAGTATCTACAGTTACACTCTTCATACGTTGTGTTTGTGTTGGACGATCAGACCAGTCAGTAGATACAACAGCGATTTTATCAACAACGTCCATACCTTCTGTTACTTTACCAAATGCAGCATAAGCACCATCTAAGTGTGGAGAATTTTTGTGCATGATAAAGAACTGAGAACCTGCGGAATCAGGCATCATAGCACGTGCCATGGAAAGAACACCTTCTGTATGTTTTAAGTTGTTTTCAAATCCATTTTGTGAGAATTCACCTTTAATAGAGTAGCCAGGGCCACCAGTACCGTTGCAATCTGGGCATCCGCCTTGAATCATAAAACCATTTATAACTCTATGGAATATTAACCCGTCATAAAAACCTTTTTTAACAAGTGAAATAAAGTTATTTACTGTATTAGGTGCTACTTCAGGATAAAGTTCAGCAACAATCTTATCACCATTTTCCATTTCAATAGTAACGATTGGATTTTTTTCTGCCATAATAATCTCCTTTTCATTTCTTTCATTATTTATATAGCCTTAGAGTATTACATTTCATGCGTATCTATACAACGATGAAAGCAATTATCCAAAACATTATAGCATAGAGAAATTTGAATTTCAAACCTATTCCAAAAGAAAAGGAAAATGTAGATACTTTACCTAAAAATTTTGTTGTTTTCTGCCTAGAAAATGGTAGAATAATTAAGGTTATTCAAATGAAGTATATGAATGGGTTTAAAGGAGGCAAAATTTTTAGAATGAAGACATTAAAAAATGTAATAAAAACGCAAGCCGTTCTTGTAATCTCTATGATTGCAGCTTTGATTACTTGCATTTTTGTTCCACTAGATAAGGAATATCTAGGATATTTTGATATGCGAACACTTGCTTGTCTATATGGTACATTAGCAGTAATTGGTGCGTTGAAAAACGTCCATTTTTTTGAAATATTAGCAAGACAAATTGTTTTAAGATTACATAATACAAGAAATGCAATCCTAGGTGTAGTATTAATTACGCTTGTTGCATCTATGCTTTTTACAAATGATATGGCATTGCTTTCTTTTTTACCTTTAGGATTTTTTATACTTGATAGTACAAACAATCGAAAGTACTTAGCATTTACCTTTATCATGCAAAATATGGCTGCAAATTTAGGGGGGATGATAACACCTTTTGGAAATCCTCAGAATTTATACCTGTATTCTTATTTTCAAATTCCAACGGGGGAATTTTTTGGAATTATGTTTCTTCCGTTTGTTGTATCTGCAATATTAATTATAATTTGTTGCATGTTTGTGAAATCAGAGAAGTTATCTTTAAAAGAAGAAAGTAATTATCAAATAGATTATAAAAGAATCATCATATATTGTTTGTTGTTTGTTTGTTCCATTCTTATTGTTTTTCGTGTGATTCCTTATGTAATAGGAGCGGTACTGATTACCATTGTTTTATTACTTATGGATAAGAAGGCAATAAAAGAAGTGAACTACCCACTTTTACTTACCTTTTGTGCGTTTTTTGTTTTCTCAGGAAATATGGCAAGAATACCACAAGTGCAGATGTTTTTTGAAAAAGTTCTTCCTATAAATCCGTTATTATTTGGAGTATTATGCTGCCAAGTAATTAGTAATGTTCCTGCAGCGGTTCTCCTATCAAAATTTACATTTGATTATAATACGCTTTTAGTTGCTGTAAATATAGGTGGCTGCGGTACTTTGATTGCTTCTTTGGCAAGTTTAATAACCTTTAGTGAATTAAAAAAATGTCATCCAAAGGCAACAAAGCAATTTATGTTTTTATTTAGTATTTTTAATATAGGATTTCTTGCAATTTTATTTATTGTTCAAATAGTTTTCGGTTAATGCTTAGAATGAAAAGACTTATAAATTGACATAATAGTAGAGTCATTTTATAGGTCTTTTTTATTATAACGAGAATGTGATTTGCACATTCTTTGATCTTTTATGAGCTTATTCATTCTATTTCATTAGATATTTCAAATATAGACTTGAAGTATATGGAATAAAATAGTAAAATATATACAGTTAAAATGATTTATACTAATTTACGGGTGCAGGTGCTATTATGGATATCGATATTTATAAATTCCTTAAAAAATTGAATATAAATTCAAGTGAAGTTACTGCAATTGGTAATCATGACTTGAATCGCCATTTTGTTTATAGTTTTCTTGAGGATAATGTTGAGAAGGTAATAAAGATATATTATGTAGATTATCGATTGCAAAAAGAACTGGAAGCTTATCAAATCGCTAAGAAAAGTAAAATTCCAACTGCCAAAGTTCTTTCCTATGGTCGGTTAGATAATCATGATTATTTAATTATGGAAAAGGTTTTTGGTGAGACATTAATAAAAGAATTGAATAATACACCTAATCTTTCTGCAATATATAAAGAGATGGGTGAATATCTTGGAGCTCTACATAATAATCGTTCTAATATTCCTAAAGATTATAAAAAAACATGGATGGAACAGGTATCCTCTTGCAATAATATCTTAATGAATCTGAATTGCCAAGATAGTACAAAACAAATTTTTAAGGATGCTTATAAAATATTTACAGAAGAAATAGAATATATTACCTTGAATGATATACCATTTGGATACTGTCATAGAGATTTTGATGAGAGAAATGTTATGGTGAAAGAGGGCAATATATCAGCAATTATTGACTTTGAAAAATCAAAATATTGGAATACTGAATTGGATTTGGTTCAACTATACCGGAAGACATTACTAGGTAATCTGAATTTACGGAACGCATTTATGGAAGGTTACAAAAGTGTTATGGAACTACAAGAGGCATTTAATGAGAGATTATATCTCTATTTAATCGCTGATTGTCTTGAGAACTGTTGCTGGGCGTATGATCAAGCCAGGTCTTATTTTGATGAGAATGTAGAATTTTTAGAGAAGTATTTATGTGAAAAGGGTTTAGGAAGGTTACTATATTAATACTTAATTTATAAAGGTTAAAAATAATGATTGGAGGTTAAGGATTATGAATGAAGGAAGTCAGCTAATTAAAGAATATATCAACGGCTATTCGGATGATATTCAATCAAAACTTTTTAAGCTAAGGGATATTATTTTAGAAGCAGAACCCGATTTGTCGGAGAGGATAAGTTGGCAGATGCCAACCTTTTATCTAAATGGAAATGTAATACATTTTGCAGCGAATAAGAAACATATTGGAATTTATCCAGGAGAACAAGCCATTGTTAAGTTTGAAGAAAGGTTGAAACCATACAAGACGTCAAAGGGCGCGATTCAAATCCCTTATGATGAAGAGTTAGATAAAGAGCTAATACAAGATATTGTTAAGTTTAATGTGCTGGTAAATAAGAATAGAGATTAAAGATTCCGTGTGAAAATATAAGATGAACTATCAAAGCTATCATAAAATAGAGTGAATATATCTATTTTATGATAGCTTTTTGTATTATAAGAATATGCTTTACAGATACTTGATTGTGTCCCTTTTATTATATGATTTTTATATAATAAAATATTGAGAATAATGTTCAATTAATTTATCAAATCCTTTATCAAAAGTGTGTAAGTGATTTTTATAAAACTGGTCAAACTCTACTTCTTGAGTGATACCCATAAGTACATAATGATATATTTTTTTGTGCTCATTATAAATGTCTTTTAGGTCCGTTTTGTTAAAAATTGCGTCAATATATCTTGCTCTATCATAATGTGAACATACGCTTTTTACAGAATACCATGTATTTTGCTTGTTTGCTAAATCGTATATTAAGTGATGGAACTCATCATCCAAATTAAAAAAAGTATTAATTGGGTCTTCTGAGCTAATTGCCAATAATTGCTGTTCTAGATTTTCCTGTAGTGGAAGCAATCCCTGTGAACTTACTAAACCAGCTATTTTTTTAATAATGGCAGGTTCTATAATGGAACGTAAAAACAATCCCTCTTTAAGAAATTCAACATTAATCAAAGACACTTTAGAAGCACTTTGTGGGTACACATTAACTAGATATTCAGATTGTAATTTAATGATCGCTTCATGAACTGGGGTTCTGCTTACGGAAAGTAACTGAGATAATTCACCTTCATTTAAAATAGACCCAGGAGGAAGTTGTAATGTCATAATGTTACTATGAAGTATTCGATATGCATATTCTCTATTGTTTTCTTTTTCTTTTTTACTTTGAAGTTTTATATCCATCATAAATCCTTTCTTAATTGATATATCAGTGATTTATTTGTTAGATGCTGAAATTATCATATCATACTATATAAAATAAATCAAATATTACATTCAATAAACATAAGAAAAATTGTTATATTATTAAAATATAGTAAAAAAACACCGTTTTAAGTTTGTGCAATATGTATAAATTTTTAAAAAAATGATATCTATTTTGTACATTGACCAAAATTTACAGTTGTGATAAATTAACATCAACAACTAATATATCAGTTGATAAAAAATAATAATATATTTGAGCGCTGAATTAAAAAGGTTTTTGAAATATCAATAGAATAAATATATAAATATAAAAGAATTTATCATTAACTAATATATTAGAGTGCTCATATGGATTTAAAACTATAAAATATCAGATGAAAAGGAGAATACAAATGAAAGCGATTAAAGTTTTAGAACCTTTTAAGGTAGAAATTGTTGATGTTCCGAATCCTAAGATTACCAAACCAGACGATGTTATAGTTAAAGTTACTTCTGGCGGTATTTGTGGTTCTGATATTGGTATATGGAATGGAACAAATTCTTTAGCTACTTATCCTAGAATTATTGGACATGAGTTTGGTGGGATTGTAACAGAAATTGGTACAGGAGTAACTAGTGTTAAAGTGGGGGATAAGGTTGCTGTTGATCCAGTTGTTAGTTGTGGGCATTGTTATGCGTGCAAGATTGGTCGCCATAATGTGTGCTCTACACTAGAAGTAACTGGTGTACATAGAGACGGTGGATTTACTGAGTATGTTGTTGCAAGTGAAAAAAATCTTCATAAATTTCATACAGACTTTGATAATACTTTATTAGGTCTTGTAGAACCATATACGATTGGTGTGGAGATAAATAATAGAGCGCAAATACATCAAGGAGATAAGGTATTAATAATGGGATGCGGACCAATTGGTATTTGTGCAATGCAAGTTGCAAAAAGAAATGGTGCAACTGTTATGATGACAGATTTAGTAAAAGAGCGTTTGGAAAAAGCAAAGAGCATGGGAGCAGATGAGATTGTTCTTGTTTCTGAAGAAAATTTAGAAGAAAGAATCGCAAGTTTTACAGGTGGTGAAGGTGTGCCAGTAGTTGTAGATACGGTATGTGTTCCAGCTTCCTTTGAACAATCGGTACAATTAGCAAGTCCAGCAGGTAGAGTAGTGGTTATTGGACTAAGAAATCAACCTTCTGAAATTACTATGGCAGACATTACAAAGAAAGAACTAACGATTGTTGGTTCAAGATTAAATAATGATTGTTTTGATGAGGTAATTGCTGGGTTTGAAGATGGTACATTAAATCCTGAACTATTAAAAACAAGAGTATTTAATTATAAAGATATAATGGAAGCATTTACGATGATCAAAGAGCATCCACAAGATGTGTTAAAAATAGTTCTTCAGTTTGAAGATTAAAAATGCAATAAAAAGATATTATATAAAATAAAAGAAGTAAAGGAGAACGAATGAATGAAGATGTCATTTCGTTGGTATGGGGAAGATGATGCTGTAACTTTACAGAAGATTCGTCAAATACCAAATATGAGCACAATTGTAACAGCGGTATATGATGTTCCAGTAGGAGAAGTGTGGAGCAGAGAAAGTATTGCAAAATTAAAGAAACAAGTAGAAGAAGCTGGATTAGCATTTGAAGTAATTGAAAGTGTTCCAGTTCATGAAGATATTAAGTTAGGAAAACCAACAAGAGATCGTTATATTGAAAATTATAAAGAAAATATTAGAAGACTTGGTGAAGCAGGTGTTAAAGTAATTTGCTATAACTTTATGCCAGTGTTTGATTGGACAAGAACTCAATTAGACAAAGAGCTTCCAGATGGTTCTACAGCGTTGGTGTATTATGCAGAGCAAATTGAAAAAATGGATCCACTTACTGGAGAATTAACTCTTCCTGGTTGGGATTCTAGTTATACAAAGGAAACTTTAAAGCAAGTATTTGATGAATATGCCAAAATTACAGAAGAAGACTTGTGGTCAAACTTAGAGTATTTCTTAAAAGAAATAATACCAGTTGCTGAACAAGCAGATGTTAAGATGGCAATTCACGAGGATGATCCACCATGGAGTATCTTTGGTTTACCAAGAATAATAACGGGAGAAGAAAATCTGGATCGCATGCTTGGTTTGGTGGATAGTGAATATAATGGTCTTACTTTATGTACAGGTTCCTTAGGCGCTTCAAGTAAAAATGACATGGTACTATTAGCGGACAAGTATTCTGCGATGAAACGTGTACATTTTGTACATCTTCGCAATGTTAAGTTGTTAGAAGGAGGATTTGAAGAATCTGCACATTTCTCAGAGTGCGGTAGCTTAGATATGGTTGCTATCGTAAGAGCATTGCATAAGAATGGTTTTGATGGTTACATTAGACCGGACCACGGAAGAATGATTTGGGGTGAAACAGGTAGACCAGGATATGGATTATATGACAGAGCTTTAGGAGCGACGTATATTAATGGAATATGGGAGACATTAGATAAAATAGATAAATAGTAGTGAGACATATTCTGAAATAAGCCTCCAGTATGATATGAGGATTATTCTTCTATGGATACTGGAGGTATTTTATTAGAAAGGTGGCAGATTATGAGGTTAACAAGTGAGTCTTTGAAAGACAGAAAACTATGGGAAGAGGCTGGATTTTCTTTACCACAGTTTGATGTAGAAGCCATGAAGAAAACTACGATTGAGAAGCCGACATGGATTCATTTTGGAGCAGGTAATATTTTTCGTGCATTTCCTGCAAATGTGCAACAAAATATTTTAAATGCAGGTAAGGCTAACACAGGAATTATTGTCGCAGAGGGCTTTGACTATGAAATAATTGAGAAAATGTACAAACCCAATGATAATCTTAGTGTTTTGGTTACATTAAAAGCGGATGGCACAATTGCTAAAACAGTGGTAGCAAGTATTGCAGAATCATTAACGGTGAATCCTGAAAATGAGGAAGAGTGGAATAGGTTAAAAGATATTTTTAGTGCTCCTTCTCTTCAAATGGTAAGTTTTACGATTACAGAAAAGGGGTATAACTTATACAATTCAAATGGAAGTTTTCTTGATCTAGTTGCAGCAGATTTTAATAATGGTCCGAAAGAGCCTGTTAGCTATATTGGAAAAATAGCTGCCTTACTGTATCAAAGATATCAAGCTGGAAAGTATGGTCTTTCATTAGTAAGTATGGATAATTGTTCTCACAATGGAACGAAGTTATATGAAGCGGTAGTAGCTTATGCAAAAGCATGGGTGGAAAAAGGATTGGTAGAAGAAGGATTTTTAACTTATATTAATGACCCTAACTTAATTGCTTTTCCATGGAGTATGATTGATAAAATTACACCAAGACCAGATGATAGCGTTAAAGAAATGCTTAAAAAGTCTGGATTTAATGATGTAGATTCTATTGTTACAAGTAAAAATACATATGTTGCTCCATTTGTAAATGCAGAAGAAGCACAATACTTAGTAATTGAAGATGCCTTTCCAAATGGAAGACCTAACTTAGATGAATCTGGAGTTATTTTTACGGATAAAGAGACTGTAGATAAGGTTGAGAAGATGAAAGTATGCACTTGCTTAAATCCATTACATACAGCTCTTGCTATCTTCGGATGCTTATTAGATTATACTTTGATTGCAGATGAGATGAAGGATTTAGAGCTTAAAAAATTAGTTGAAATCATAGGGTATCAAGAAGGCTTACCAGTTGTGGTTGATCCAGGAATTATTCGTCCGAAAGATTTTATTGATGAAGTGTTAAAACAGCGTATCCCAAATCCATTCATTCCAGATACACCTCAAAGAATTGCTACAGATACATCTCAAAAACTAGGAATTCGTTTTGGTGAAACCATTAAGGCTTATCAAAAGAGTGAGCATTTAAATGTATCTGATTTGAAATTGATTCCTCTTACTTTAGCTGCTTGGTGTAGATATCTAATGGCTATTGATGATAATGGAAAGAAATTTACTCCAAGCTCAGATCCTATGCTAGAGAACGTTATGCCTTATCTTAAAGGGATTGAACCAGGAAGTAAAATTGATTTCCATGAGAAGTTACAACCTATTTTGTCAAATGAAAAAATATTTGGTGTTAACTTATATGAAGTAGGTTTGGGAGAAAAGGTTGAAGCTTATTTTGCTGAATTAGTATCGGGTCCTGGGGCTGTTCGAAATACTTTAAAAAAATATACTGAGTGAATCATGTTTTGCGATGTTAATGTAAAGAACTACAGCACTGATATATCAAAGTTTATTGGAAATAAATTCAGATAGTGAAAGTTATAAGGAATTTGACTAATATTTTAGAGAAATTGTACAATTTACACATTAGTATAATATACTTATTGACTAAATGGAGTGAAATATGCTATATTAATAACATAAATTAATATATTAGTTGTTAAAAATGCAACATAATATTCTACATAAAATGTAAAAAGCATTGTGCAATAAAGAGAGTACATAAAATAACTAATATATTAAATATAGCATCTGAAAAGAAATAGGGAAACTAAGATGAATAATTCAAAAATTGGTTTTCCCCTAAGAGAAGAGTACAGATTAAGATTAAGTTACTTAAGGAGGAGAAAAACTTATGAAGAGAAGAGTAATTGCGGGTTTATTAATTGGTGCTATGACATTAGGATTGGTTGGTTGTTCTAACGGCAATTCAAATGCTACTAGTAATTCGGATGATTCAATAAAAATTGGGGTAATATATTCAGCTACTGGTACTATGGCTGGTAGAGGAGATTACATGAAGAATGCCATAACTTTGGCGGCAGAGGAGATAAATGAAGCAGGTGGTGTTCTTGGTAAAGAGGTTGAGTTAGTAATTGAAGATGATCAAAGTGATCAAACAACTGCGATTAATATGATGAATAAAATGGGATCCAATAAAGATATTGTTGCAGTATTTGGACCACATACTTCAACAAATGCAACAGCTGTTTCTAATACAGTACAAGATTATAAGTTACCTTATTTTACAGGTGGTACATCTGCACAGTTAAAAGATCTAGGAAATGAATATATGTTCAAGGTTAGATGTAACGATACTGTAGTAGTTAATTCAGCTATAAAATTTGTTACGGAAACTCTAGGTGCAAAGAAAATTGGTATTTTATATATTAACGACGAGTTTGGTGTAGGTGGAAGAGATATTATGGTTCAATATTGTGAGGACAACAACATTGAATATGTAGAAGCGAATCATAATGCTACGGATCAGGATTTAACTTCTCAAATCATGCAAATGAAAAAAGAAAATGTAGATGCTCTTATTGCATGGTCTTCAAATGTATGTCCTATTGTTGCAAGACAGACAACAGAACTTGGTTTTGATAAGCCAGTTATTATGAACTCAGGTTTTGGTGGACAGGATGTTCTTGATTCTCTTCCAGCAGAAGTTACAGATGGAAAGTATGCTGCATCCGATTTCACTGCAGAAGATCCATCCGAAGAAGTTGCAGAATTTGTTGAAAAATATCAAAAAGCTTATGGGGTTAAGCCTCTTGGTGACTGGTCTGCTAGTTATTATGGTGCATTTAAAATGTTAATGCAAGCAATTGAAAACGGTGGTACTGCTGACAGAGAAACAATTAAAAATGCGATGTATGAGATGAAAGATTTCGTTGCGCCACTTGGAACTTTAGCTACAGATGAAAATGGATGTTTAGTACATGAAACTTCAATCATTCAAGCGCAAAAACAAGAGGATGGTAAGTGTATATTTATTTTAGTTGAGAAATTAAAAGAAAGTGGATATTAATCAAAAAGTAATAATATTTGTATCCAACAAAGTCTAAGCTTTTGTTGGATACAAAGAGGAGGTAAGCGATGGGGCAAATTATTTTACAGCTGATCATAGGCGGATTAGCAATGGGTTTTATCTATGCATTGGTTAGTATTGAGTATACAATCATATGGAATGCATCAGGATTATTAAATTTCTCACATGAAAGATTAATTTTACTTGGAGCCTACATATTTGGAGCACAGTTTGTTGTTAGAAATCATATGGATACACCGATAGCGGTAATATTAATGTTGGTTACAACTTTCTTTATTGGTGTTGCTATTTCGTACTTTTTAATGAGACCGTTAAGAAATATGCCGTTGGTATTTTCAGTTACTGGAACTATAATGTTAGGTCGAATTATTACTGAGGGTGTTCGTATTATCTGGGGTAATAATCCAATACCTATGGTGGATTGGCTTCAAGGAACCATTCAAATTGGTGAATTAGTTATTAGTAAAACGTACATAATTATTATCGCAGTTGCTGCAATCTTAGTTGCAATTCTTCAGTTATTCTTAAATAAAACAAAAGTTGGTACAGCAATGCGATGTGTATCACAAAATAAAAAAGCAGCAGCTTTTATGGGTATTGACGTAGATAGATCATCTGCAATTACTATGGGTATCTCCGCTGTAATATGTGCCATTATTGGTATCTTAATTATTCCTCTTTTCCAACTAAAAGGTGATATGACAGGAATGATCGGATTAAAAGGATTTGCTGCTGGTGTTGTTGGTGGCTTCGGTTATTTGCCAGGTGGTATTATTGGTGGTATTTTAATCGGCGTTCTCGAATCTTTAAGTACTTTGGTAGTACCTGGTATTTACAAGGATACAGTATCATTTATTTTATTAATTGTATTTTTATTGGTTAAGCCAAGCGGTATTCTTGGACATAAGGCTTAAGGAGGGGTAAGATGACTGATAAAATGAAAAAAATATCTATTACAATGATTTCAATTATTGTTGCTATCGTAGTCCCACTTTTAGTAACAGATAATTATAATAGAGGTATTTTTATAATGGCGCTCATCAACATTATTGTGGTATTAGGATTAAACTTTATCACTGGTTTAACGGGGCAGATGAATCTTGGTACAGCTGGAATATTTGCAGTTGGCGCGTATACAACAGCATTGTTAACAACAAAATTAGGAATATCTCCTTGGTTAACAATCATTGCTTCTATTATAATGGGAGTCGTTATCGGAGTTGGTTTAGGATTTCCATCCTTACGTATTCAAGGGGTTTATTTGGCTTTAACTACGATTGGATTTGGGGAAATCGTTCGTATTTTAATAAGTAATGCAAAATTCACAAATGGTATTATGGGTATTCGTAATATCCCATCATTTTCAATTGGAAATTTCGTAATAAAAAATAAATTATATGTTTATTACTTGTTCTTAATTTTCGTTATTATTATGGCTCTTATTGCATATCGAATTACATACTCAAAATGGGGAAGATTATTTAAAGCGATTCGTGATAATTACGAAGCAGTACAAGCATGTGGTATTGATATTGCCAAGCCAAAGATTATGGCATTTACTTTAGCTGCTATTTATGGATGCGTTGCAGGATCTTTATATGCAGTACATATGGAATTTATTACTCCTTCTGTATTTACCTTTGATTTATCAACAACGTTTATTGTTATGATGATGTTAGGGGGAATCGGTTCTGTACCAGGTGGTATTTTAGGTGCAATTGTATGTACTATACTACCAGAAAAGCTTCGTTTTCTTGGTAATTGGTATTGGATCGTATTTAGTATTATAGTGTTACTAATTATTCTTTTTAGACCAAATGGAGTGATTAGTTTCTTTAATCAAAAAAAGGTAACAAAGAAAGGAGAGAAGATAAATGGCTAATATATTAACAGTTGAAAATTTAACAAAAAAATTCGCTGGTCTGACAGCTGTAAATAATCTTTCCTTTACGATGAAAGAGCGAACCATACACTCCTTAATTGGTCCAAATGGTTCTGGGAAAAGTACTACGATTAATATGTGTACTGGCGCATTTCCAATGACTTCTGGAACAATTAAATTTGGTGATGAAGTAATTAGTGGTTTGGTATTGCATCAAATTGCAAGTAAAAATATTGGAAGAACATTTCAGAATCTTAAGTTATTTGGCTCAATGACAGTAAAAGAAAACCTTATGGTTGGTATGCAAGCACAGATGACAGATAATATACTGAAATTTTTAGTAAATCCAAAAGCAGCTAGGACAGAAGAAAAAAGAGCAGAAGAAAGAGCTTTGGAAGTTCTTGATTACATAGGCATGTATAAATATCGAGATGAAACAGTTAAGAATCTAGCTTACGGACAGCAAAAGTTAACAGAGCTTGGCCGTTCAATTATGACATCTCCTAAATTATTATTTTTAGATGAACCAGCAGCAGGGTTAAATCCAAGCGAAAGAGTTGATTTTGTCAAGATATTATTAAAAGTGTTTGACGATGGTGTTGACTTATTTTTAATTGAACATAATATGGATGTTGTTATGAACATTTCCAATTATATTACAGTTATTAATTTTGGTTCTAAAATAGCAGAAGGTACACCAAAAGAAATTCAGAATAATGATGAAGTTATTGCGGCGTATCTTGGTAGCCAATTTAAAAAGAAGTAAAGAGGTGATAGAATGCTAAAAGTTGAAAACATAGATGTGTATTACGGAAAAGTTCAGGCCTTGTTTGATGTTTGTTTTGAAGTGGGTGAAAACGAAATAGTTTCCATCATTGGTTCAAATGGTGCAGGAAAATCTACTTTAATGAAAACAATCATGGGAGTTAATAAGCCTGCAAAAGGGAAAATCTTTTTTAACGGAGAACAGATCAGTGGCTTAAAAACAAACGTTATTGTTGGAAAAAAGCTAGTTTACATACCAGAAGGCCGTGAAGTTTTTCCTAAAATGACAGTAAAAGATAACTTAGTGATGGGAGCGTATAGCCGTAAGTATTCTTCATCCCAAATGAACCAAAAACTTGAGGAAATGTTTGAAATTTACCCAAGATTAAAGGAACGTCAGCATCAGCTCGCTGGTTGTATGTCAGGTGGCGAACAACAGATGCTAGCTATTGCTAGAGGATTAATGAGTGAACCAAAGCTTGTAATGTTTGATGAACCTTCCTTAGGATTATCACCATTAATCGTAGATGAGATGTTTGACACAATTATTAAAATTAAGAAATCAATGAATATTCCAGTAGTTATTGTAGAACAAAATGCTTTTATGGCAATGTCGATATCAGATCGAACATATGTCTTAGAGGTTGGTAACGTTAAAGGCCATGGAAGCAGTAAGGAATTAATGGATTCACCTGAGGTTAAAAAAGCTTACCTTGGTGGCTAATACTTGCGCATGATTAAATTTTATTAACGAATTTTTTAAAATAGAAAAAATAATATTAATGATAACTTGCATAGGAAGAGTTACACAATGATTGATTAGATCATGTGTGACTCTTTCTTTTTTTAGTTTCTTATTTAAAAGGCTATATTGTATTATAATAAAAAATTAGAGAATAATTAGAAATAGATTAATCATATTGACAGCATAATATTATATGCTGTATAGTATTATTAACAAAATAATATTATATATTATCGTAGGAGATGAATATAAATGATTGTATGCGAAGGAGTTGATTACATGGTTTTTAATACAGGTTCGGCATTGCTGGATGCAATTGTACTTGCAGCAGTATCAAGAGAACCAGAAGGCACTTATGGATATAAAATTACCCAAGATGTAAGAGAAGCAATCGATATCTCAGAGTCTACACTGTATCCAGTACTACGCAGATTACAAAAAGATGATTGTTTAGAAGTATATGACATGGAGATAGCAGGAAGAAATCGAAGATATTATAAAGTAACGGAACAAGGAAGACGACAACTACAATTATATTGTGAAGAGTGGAAAAATTATTCGAAGAAAATAAGTAATATTTTTAAGGGGGTGGTTTAGTTGAATCGACAGGAATTTATGAAAGAATTAGAATCCTTGTTAGTAGATATTGCGGCAGAAGAACGGACGGAAGCGTTGCAATATTATGAAGATTATTTTGAAGATGCTGGTGTAGACAAAGAAGCAGAGGTAATTGCAGAATTAGGTAGCCCAGCAAAAGTTGCGAAAAGCATTCAGATGGAAATGTCGCAGAATAATGAACGTGGGGAATTTACAGAAAGAGGATATCATTCTGGTGATGAAACAAATCCATTTGAAGTCATGGATACCAAAGATATCAAGGATGATTTAAACGAAAATAAATCATCCATAATTGAAAATAATAAGGTCTTGTTAGAAAATGATCAAAAAGATACAAGAAATCAAGAAAGTGATTTCAATGACAATAGGGAGCATAATAATAACCAATTTCACCATGGAAACACTCAGCAAAACCAGAACTGGAATAACCAAAATCAAGGTCAATATAACCAGAACTGGAACAATCAAAATTGGAATAATCAAAGCCAGAATACGAATCAGTATAATAATGGATATACTAGAGGTAATTATCAACAATCCTCTTATCAAAATCAAGGAAACAGAGATTATGAAGCTCCAAGAAAAAAGGGACTTAGTGCAGGTGCAATCATTCTTATCTGCATCTTTGCAATACCAGTAGGATTACCAGTCCTATGTGCTTTATTTGGAGTTTTTATTGGACTTGGTGCAACAGCATTTGGGCTAGTTATAGGTTTTGGCGCAGCAGCTTTTGCTTGTATCTTATCGGGCGTTGTTTTATTTATATTAGGCCTTGTAAACATATTTATAGTACCAGTTGCTGGAATGTTGCTCCTTGGTGGTGGATTACTTGTTTTTGGAATAGGATTATTGTTTGCTCTCTTAACAACAGTTTGTGTTAAGATAATACCTTCATTAGTTAGAGGATTTGTAGGTATATGTAAAGCACCATTTAAAATGGGAGGTGTTGCCGCGTGAAATCAATTAGTAAAGTGTTTTTAGGCCTAGCTTGCATTACAATTTCATTAGGTATTTTAATTGTTATTTTAGCGTATTCTATTGGAGGAAACAGTGTTCACACGTATTCTGATTATACGTATGAATTGGATGATACAGTAGAAGATGTAATCGCTCTTGATTTTGATCTATCTTATGCTGATGTTAAGATTGTATCTGGTGACAATTTTAATGTAAGTATCGAAAATATGCCTAAAGATGGTTATAAAAGTTATGTAAGTAATGGAACTTGGGTTATTGAAGAAGATTTTGATAATGTTAATCGTATTAAACTATTTGGAATTGATCTTCCAGTATCTACAAATTGGTTCGGATTTCAATATAACGATTTTAAATCATCTAAAATTACCATCACAATTCCGGAAGATTTTCATGGAAATGAGATAGAAATCCAACTCGGAGCTGGTGCATTGTATGCTGAAAAGATAAGCGGCGATAATGTTGAATTTTCGGTAGGTGCGGGCACGATGGAGGTTGATGAGGTAAAAGCAATAAATTATGTAGGTTTTGAAAATGGAGCTGGAAATTTAACAGTACACGACATGGAAGCTACTGATGTAAACGTCGAGGGCGGAGTTGGTGAGATTAAAATATCTGGTAGTATAAAGCGTGATTGTACGGTTGAAACTGGCGTGGGTAGTGTGTTTCTTGATATAAACGGAAATGAAGAAAATTATAATTATTCAGTTGACTGTGGTATTGGTCATGTTATAATTAATGATAAGGATTATAAAGGTATTACAGATAAAACCATTCGTAATAATAATTCCGTTGGGGAATTTCGATTAGAATGTGGGATCGGTAAGATTGAACTTTACGTAAGATAGGATAGGTAAACACATCTTTAATAGTGTTAAAGAAGATGGTGTTAAGAAGAAAGAATAAAGAATAAAGAATGAAAGGAAGATATTTATGCAAAAAAAATTAGTTAAATCACATGTCGATAGAAAAATTTGTGGGGTATGTGGTGGAATTGCAGAATATATTAATATTGACCCTACTGTAGTACGTTTGTTATGGATTTTATTTGGATGTTTTGGAGCTGGAGTTATTGCTTATATTATTGCAGCAATTGTTATGCCAGACTAATTAAAAATGAAAAAATGATAAAATATCGGCAATCGCAATTAAGAGTTTTCCTTGGTGGCGGTTGCCGATATTGTTATATTTAGCTAATATTGCTTTTAAGCGTGATTATTTAATAAAGATATCACTATAATAAGTACTATGACAGTAATAATAAAATTATGGAATAAATAAAAAATATAGATACATTAATAATAAAAAGTAGTATTTGCATAATAATGATGAATCTATGTAATTTAATGCAAAAGGTGATTCCTTCAATATTTACATTAGAAATAAATTGTGATAAAGTAGGACTAGTGTAAAACTAGATATAACTTTGGATGGAGGCATTTATGAAAAAAATAATTGATCATATCACAGAAGTTGTAACAGATGCATTTGTTACATCTGGCTATGAAGATAAATATGGAAACGTGACCGTATCAAATCGACCTGATTTGTGTCAGTACCAATGTAATGGTGCGCTTGCAGCTGCAAAGCAATATAAAAAAGCGCCAATTATGATAGCAAATGAGATTGTTGAAAAGTGTAAAGATAATCCGATGTTTGCAGAGATGACTGCTATTATGCCAGGTTTTATTAATATCTCTTTAAAACCTGAGTTCATAGCAAAGTATCTAAAGGATATGGCAGAAGATAAAAATCTTGGTTTTGAACCTACTAAAGATGCAAAGACAATTGTTGTAGATTTTGGTGGACCAAATGTAGCGAAACCACTTCATATTGGACATCTTCGTTCTGCTGTTATTGGAGAAAGTATTAAGAGAATTCTTAAATACGCAGGAAATAATGTAATTGGTGATGCACATCTTGGAGACTGGGGTCTTCAAATGGGCTTAATTATTGCAGAACTTAAGAAGAGAAAAAGCGATTTAGTATATTTTGATGATGCATATACTGGAGAATATCCAGAAGAAGCTCCATTTACAATTACTGAATTAGAAGAAATCTATCCATTTGCAAGTGCTTATTCAAAAGAGCATGAGGATTTTAAAGAAGAAGCCAAGAACATAACACATCAATTACAAAATGGACATCGTGGTTATACAGCTCTTTGGAATCATATTTTAGCGGTATCCATTGCAGATTTAAAGAAAAATTATGATAACCTTCGTGTAGAGTTTGATCTTTGGAAAAAAGAAAGCGATGCACAGCCTTATATTCCTGATATGGTGGAATATTTAAAGAAAGAAGGCTTTGCACAAGTGAGTGAAGGTGCGTTGGTTGTTGATGTTAAGGAAGAGACGGATACAAAAGAAATACCTCCATGTATTATTTTAAAATCGGATGGTTCTGCCCTTTATCAAACAACAGACTTAGCAACTTTAGTTGAAAGAAGAAAATTATTTAATCCAGATTCTGTTATCTATGTCGTTGATAAAAGACAAGAACTTCACTTTGTACAGGTATTCCGTTGTGCAAGAAAGACAGGCTTGGTAGCAGAAGATACGAATTTAAGTTTCTTAGGTTTTGGTACTATGAATGGTAAGGACGGAAAACCATTTAAAACAAGAGAAGGCGGTACAATGCGTCTTGAGAACCTCATTGATAGTATCAATGAAGAAGTTTATAAAAAGATGATGGAAAACCGTGAAATGGAGGAAAGTGAAGCTAGAGAAATCGCTAAGACAGTAGGTCTTGCCGCTCTTAAATATGGAGATTTATCCAATCAAGCCTCCAAGGATTATATCTTTGATATTGATCGTTTTACTTCCTTTGAAGGAGATACTGGCCCTTATATTCTTTATACAATGGTTCGTATTAAATCCATTCTTTCAAAATATCAAACGGTATCCGATGAGGGAGTTGACGGTAGTTTTAAATATTTTGAAGAAAATAAAAACCGTGAACGTTCAAAATCAGAACTTGATTTAATGTTAGTTGCCTCTAAGTACAATGATATGGTGGAACATGCAGCAGCTGAATTAGCACCACATAAAATTTGTGCGTATATCTATGATTTAGCAAATGCATTTAATAGTTTTTACCATGAAAATAAAATTATTGCAGAAGAAGATAAGAAGAAACAAGCAGATTGGATTGCACTTATCGTTTTAGTACTTCATATTTTAGAACAATGTATTGATTTACTTGGATTTGAAGCACCAGATCGTATGTAATCTTAATCCTAGTGACAAGTTTTATTAATAATGATAAAAGAAGAGTTTGGAAACATTATAGGTGTTTTCAAACTCTTTGATTACATTGGGAGAAATTCAGAAAAAGTCTATAAAGTTTACAAGATCTATAAGTTTATAAAGTCTATAAGATTATAAGATCTATAGGTTAATAAGGTCTATAAGTTAATAAAGTCTTTAAAGTCTATAAAGTGGAGGTATCATAAATGTACCAATTAATTTCAAAATTGATTATATATAAGAATATTGATAAAGATAGCATCTTATTTTGCTTAGCTAATGCTATTGAAAAATTTGAAAAAGGAAATGCAAGTAAAGAGGATACTGTTTCTGCGATTTATACAGAGATTCATCGTTTGCTTGATGTTGCGACAGAGTATGGATTTGATAAGAATTTATGGCATAACTATTTGGCATATTTGTTAGCCAGTGTTGAAAATCCGTTTAGTATCACTTGTGAAAAGACTGGAGAACAAGAAGGGAGTGTAAATTATCTAGCTAAGGGTGATTTTAAAGTATTTAAGGCATTATTTGATTATGACTTTTCTAAAATAGAACAAGAACTAGAAATTAATTGCTTTCAAATGATCTCAGATTACAGGGCGATAGTTAAAAATGGAAAAAGATACAATAAGAATGTAAGTGAGAAGGTACGAGAACTAAGTGATCGTATTGAAGCGGCAGCAGATGAAGAGGAAATCTTTAAAATAGTAACTAAATTTTACAAGGATTATGGTGTTGGTGTATTTGGACTTAATAAGGCATTTCGCGTAAAAAGAGAAAACAATGAAGTTAATTTAATACCAATCACGAATACAGATGATGTTAGACTTACAGATTTAGTTGGTTATGAAATTCAAAAGAAGAAGTTGTTAGATAATACAAAAGCATTTATTGAGGGGAAAAAAGCGAATAACTTATTGTTGTTTGGTGATAGCGGGACAGGTAAATCTACGAGCATTAAGGCTATTTTAAATGAGTATTATTCAATGGGATTACGAATGATTGAAATTTATAAGCATCAATTCGAGGATTTATCTACGGTTATTTCTTATATTAAAAATAGAAACTATAAATTTATTATTTATATGGATGATCTTTCTTTCGAAGAATTTGAAGTTGAGTATAAGTATTTAAAAGCTGTGATTGAGGGTGGCTTGGAAGTAAAACCAGAGAACGTTTTAATCTATGCAACGTCAAATCGAAGACATTTAATTAGAGAAACTTGGTCGGATCGTTCGGATATGTCACAAGATGAATTGCATCGTTCAGATACTATGCAAGAAAAATTATCCCTTGTACATCGTTTTGGTATCTCAATTAATTATTCGAAACCAACACAGAAAGAGTATTTTGAAATCGTAAAAGAATTAGCAAAGCAGTATGATAATTTTGGTATTTCAGAGGAAGAATTATTAAGACAAGCCAATATGTGGGAGCTAAGTCATGGTGGCTTATCTGGAAGAACCGCATCTCAATTTATTACATATATGATTAGTCAATAGTTTCTTTTACAAATAGTTCTTTCAGAGTACAAAACGATGTAAAAAAAAGAAATTTGAGGGATAAATCTTTTGACATATTCTAGAACCGCTGATACAATATAGTCATATTACGGTGCAAAGGTTGCACCTTTTGTCAGCATAAATTTTAATGCGATATATCTGTAGGAAAGCGAGGAAGGTATGAGTAATAAGAAACGATTGAAGAAATCAAAAGTATTACAAGGCTGCATTTTATGTGCCTGTTTATCTATGATATTGTTTTCAGCAGATATTACTGCTTTTGCAAAAATAAATGAGACACCAAAGATATTATTAACAACAGCAACTATAAATGAGCCAGATATTCTTGGGTATGTTGGAAAGGTCACTGGTCGTGTAAACGTTAGAGAAAAAGCTGGTGAAAATAGCAGTAGAGTAACCCAAAATGGTGAAGGTGTGCGTCTACAAAGAGGAGAAGAGGTTCTAATTATAGGTGAAGAAATGGTGGGTTCTAAGCCTTGGTATCAAATCAAATTTGAGAGAAATGGTGAAGAACTTACTGGTTATGCAACTAGCACTTATATAGAAAAAACAAGTACTGCAATTACACCAGAGCCAACAGCAACACCAGAGCCAACGGCGACACCAATGCCAACACCTACGGATTTACCGACAGTAACTCCAGAGCCAACTATTTTACCTAGTGATAATTCTAACCAAAGTGGTTTAGATTATGATAGTAAAGTATCCACTTATATTGCTGTAGTTCTTGTAGCTGTCTTTGGTTTAGGTGTGTTAGGAGCCGCTATTTTACATAAGAAGAAGGATGAAGCGTCCAATGTTGAAGTGAACTTATCTGATAAATTAGAAAAATTAAAGAATTTAAAACTTGGTAAATCTACTACTTCTAGGGAAGATAATAGTGATACGAATCACCAGAAGGGGAAGAATCATAATAAGAATAAAGCGAAGAAATCTAATACACATGTAGATGCAAAGCAATCGAGTGCACATGGAAATACAAAGAAAAACAAAGAGTTACCGGCAAGTGAAGAATTTGCAGTAACAAAAGAGTCGATTGCAGAACCAAGAGTAGCAGTTGTATATACAAAAAATCAGCTATTAGAAGCTAAGAAAGAAATTGTAAGCAAGGAAAGCGAAGAGAAGAGAGCTTTGCGTGCAGGCATTGAGAAATTAAGAGAACATGATATTGTCATTCATAAGTACTTTGGTAGAGGCGAAGTGTATGATAATTCTGATGTTTATCTAATTGAAGTTCGTTTTGGTGGTGATGTACGCTTCTTAAATAAAGAAACATTGATATCAAAAAAACTTTTAACAATCACAAATGAGAGAAATCGATAATTAATAAAGTTGAGTTAGAGAAGTTCATTTTAAAAATTGGTTTTATAGAAAATCAATTTTTAGATTTACTTCTCTTTTTCATAGAGCAATACTAAATGGAAAAATATTTCATTGATTTAGAACATAATACATAAGAGAATCTTTGCTACTAATTAATAAATTATTTTTCTTTAGAGAAAAAAGAGTAGTTTTGAGACATAAAAAGTAGTGAGACAAAAGGAGTAATGAGATAAAAAGAGTATTGAAAAAAAGAGCAGTGGAATAAAAAAGAGTAGTGAAACAAGTAGAAATCACTTGTTGCGCTACTCTTTTTTATTCTATCATTCAAATGGAAAATAAAATTCAAATATTATTCAACCGTTGGTAAACTATCAATGAATTTTTCAAAATCTTCAAATGATCCATATTTATGTTCATCAAATGGTAAGTTATTTGCATTAAGAAGACAATCGGTGATTAAATATGTGTCAATTCCTAATTCTTTTACGCACATATCTTCTGTTACGTCATTACCAACCATTAAACATTCTTCAGGTGATTTTCCAATTGTTTTTAATATTTCAGTATAATAACCTAAATTAGGCTTACAGTAAGAGGAATTATCATAAGTGGTGATATGAACAAAATCGTTTGGATTTAACCCAGCCCAAGCAATACGAGAAAGAGTAGCAACAGGAGGGAATAATGGGTTTGTTGCAACAACGATTGTATAATTTTTATCTTTTAATTTTTTTATGCATCTAGCTGCATACTCAGAAGTTTTACAGGCATTCTTTGCTTCTTGAAAGCCAGTTTCATAAAAATTATAAAAATCTGGTTCCATTTCTAATACATTAACATTCATATTTTCTTGAAAGGATTTCCAAAATCTTTTTTCATTTGTTGTACTGCCATCATTGGCAAGCATTGCATTTGTCCCTATAGTCATTGCGTTTAGTAGAGCATCTTTTGCAAGGCCTTTTGGTGCAAAATGCATTATTAAATTCTTGAAATATAATTTAATAAAAGCTTCTTGATCCATAGGAAGTAATGTACCATCTAAGTCAAACATTATTGTATTCATCGGTATCTCCTTTAGTTTCAAATCTTATATTTTGTATTTCTATACATTATTTGCATCTGTATTCATAGTTTGTAATACAGGATTAGCTTATATTATACGGGAGCATAATAAAAACTTCAATGCAGTTTTGGTATAATTATACTATAAATTGATAGGAATGTCTTGTATGTAAATAGATTCACTAATATTTCACTAAATTTACACAATTAGCACATTAATTTTACACAAATTTTATTTATCTTTAATATAGCGGTTTGCGAGTTAGAGATAAAGGAGGATGTGTCTTGAATGAATTAAAGCTACGTCACGAAACGAAGCACGATATACGTTATAGTGAATATTTAGCCATACGAAGCCGATTACAAGCTATCGCTGAGTATGATCGGAATGCAGGCGAATAAGGAACTTATCGAATTCGTAGTTTGTATTTTGATAATTATAACGATAAAGCGTTGCGTGAGAAATTAGACGGCGTTTATATGCGTGAAAAATTTAGAATACGATATTATAACGATGATCTAAATGTAATTCATCTTGAAAAGAAAACTAAAATTGGTGGTCTTGGAAATAAGCAATCACAAGCAATTACAAAAGAAGAGGTGCAAAGAATTTTAAATGGAGATATTGAATTTTTAAAGGATAGTAAAAAAGCTCTGCTTGTTGAGTTTTATTCCAAGATGAAGTATCAACTATTAAAGCCTCGTGTCGTAGTTGAATATGTTAGAGAACCTTATATTTACAAGACTGGAAATGTAAGAATAACATTTGATACCAATATAAAAAGTGGTTTATATAACAGAGATTTTTTGAATGAGAACATACCTGGAATTGAGGCAGGAACACAAAATGGTATTTTGATGGAAGTGAAATATGATGCGTTTTTGCCAGAAATAATTGCACAGTGTATTCAAGTGAATGAACGTTCTGGCGCTGCATTTTCAAAATATGCAGCTTGTCGAAGATTCGGATAAAAAAGGAGAAATTACTATGCTAAGTTTTTTAAGTCAGACAACTACTTTTAATGATATTTTTAAATCAAAATTCACGGAGAATATAACATCTTTTAGTTTAATGGATACAGTAATCGCTATGGTATTGGCGTTTTTAGTAGGAGTCTTTATTTTCTATGTTTATAAGAAAACTTTTAATGGAGTTATGTATTCCACAAGTTTTGGGGTGTCCTTAATTGCGATGACATTGATTACAACATTTGTAATTTTAGCAGTAACTTCAAATGTTGTTCTTTCTTTAGGTATGGTTGGTGCACTTTCTATCGTACGTTTTAGAGCAGCCATTAAAGAGCCACTTGATATTGCATTTTTATTCTGGGCAATTGCAACAGGTATCGTATTAGGTGCGGGAATGATTCCTCTAGCAGTTATGGGTGCTGTATTAATCGGACTTATCATGATGATATTTGTAAATAAAAAACCATCTGACAACCCATATATTATGGTAATTAATTGTGAAAATGATGCAGCTGAAAAGCTTGTACTTGATGAATTAAAAGACAATGTAAAGAAACAGGTAGTAAAATCAAAAACAGTTTCTAAGCAAGGAATAGAATTAACAGTTGAAGTTCGTTTAAAAGATATGACGACAGAATTTGTGAATCATATCTCTGCTCAAAAGGGAGTAACAAATGTTGTATTAGTAAGTTATAACGGAGATTACATGGGCTAATCAAGATAGAAGAAAGGGTGTGAACTAATGAAAAAGGAGAAAATTGTGAATCGTATTGCGGTTCTTGGTATCGTTATAGCACTCATCTTTTCCTTGGTATTGGTGTACTTTCCGGAGATTTTTAAACTAGAAGAGGCTTCTATTAACTTTTCCTATGAGGATGAACTGTTTGATAAAACTAAAATAATGACTGTGGATATCCAAATGGATGAAGATGATTGGCAAGATATGCTAGATAATGCAATTAGCGAAGAATACTATACTTGCGACATCGTAGTAAATGGAGTAACTTATAAAAATGTTGGTATTCGTCCAAAAGGTAATACAAGTCTTTCTCAGGTGTATTCGGATGACACTACAGACCGTTATAGTTTTAAAGTGGAATTTGATCACTATGTAGATAATCAGACATGCAATGGGTTGGATAAACTAGTTTTAAATAATTTAATGTCTGATGCTACTTACATGAAAGAATATATTTCATATGATATCATGAGTTATTTAGGGGTTCCTAGTTCTCTATATGCTTATGCAAGTATTTCAGTAAACGGTGAAAACTGGGGATTATATCTTGCATTAGAAGGCATGGAAGAATCTTTTGCAGAAAGAAATTTCGGAAGTTCCTATGGAAATTTATATAAGCCAGAAGGTTCCCTTGGTATGGGCGGAAATAAAGAAAATTTTGATAAAGCAGATATGAATTTTGAACTACCAAATGCAGTGGATGATAGTACAGGGCAAGCTCAAAGTGAAACGCAAGGAAATAAAACAGATGCTCCATCGGACACATCTGTAATGACAGAATCTGATAATCCGACTGGCCTTTCAACGGAAGCTGGCACAGATATTCAAGAGAAAACATCTGACTCAGAAAAGCAGTCAGAAACTCAAACAGAAGCATCAGATTCTGAAAAAGAGTCGGGAATTCAAACAGAAGCATCAGATTCTGAAAAAGAGTCGGGAACTCAAGGAGAGACATTAGATTCGAAGAATCAGTCAGAAAATCCACAAACAGATAAAGAAAATCAATCGACAGACCAATTCCCTCAAGGAGGAAGGTTTACTCAAAATGGTGAATTCCCTCAAAACGGAGAGTTTTCTCAAAAAGGAAATGGCGGTTTTGGAGGTGGAATGAACTCTAGCAGTGGTGGAGAAGATCTTGCCTATGTGGATGACGAGATTAGCAGTTACAGTACTATTTTTGAATCTTCCGTCTTTGATACGACGGACGAGGATTATAAAAGAGTGATAGAAGCTTTAAAAAATCTTTCCAATGGTACAGATTTAGAAACTTATATCGATGTGGATGAGGTATTGCGTTATATTGCATCGAATGTATTCTTAGCAAATGATGATAGTTATTTTGGAACAATGCTTCATAATTACTATCTTTATGAAAAGAATGGAAAACTTTCTATGCTTCCTTGGGATTATAACCTAGCTTTTGGAGGATTCCAAAGTAGTGATGCGACTTCATTAGTAAATCGCCCAATCGATACTGTAGTATCTGGTACTACTCTAGAGGCACGTCCTATGATTGGTAAATTGCTAGAGGTAGAGGAATATAAAGAACAGTATCATGCATATTTGGATGAATTAATCTCTGGATATTTTGAGAGTGGACAATTCGAAAAAACAATTACAGAAATAGAGAGTTTAATTTCACCTTATGTTGAAAATGATCCAACTGCTTTTTACACTTATGATGAATTTAAAACTGCAGTTAGTAATTTAAAAGAATTTTGTTTACTTCGAGCAGAAAGTATCAGAGGGCAGCTAGATGGAACAATTCCATCTACGGAAGAAGAACAAGAAAATAATGAGGATGCACTTATAGATGCATCAAGTGTTAGTATCCAAGCCATGGGAACTCAAGGCGGTGGAAACAAAGGCGGTGGAAACCGTGGTGATATGCAAGGATTTCCAGGTGGAGAACAAGGCGATGTGCAAGGTTTTCCTGGTGGACAGCAAGGTGAAATACAAGGAGGTCCAGGCGGACAGCAAGGCAATACGCAAGGATTTCCTGGTGGACAACAAGGTGATATGCAAGGTATTCCTAGTGGAGAACAAGATGATACGCAAGGAGTAGCTGATGGTCTAAAAAGCGATACACAAGGAGTGTCTGGCAATCAGCAGAGTGATACACAAGGAGTAACGGCTGGGCAACAAGGAAATTTGCAAGAGAATCAAGGTGAACAGCAGAGTAATCAACAAAGTAATGAGCAAAATGAAGTTGATGGTCAACAAAATAATTCGCAACAGGATCAGAGCAATCAGCAAAGCGACATACAAGGAAATCAAAGCAATCAGCAAAGTGATACACAAGGAAATCAGAGCAATCAACCAGGTGCTTTTGGTGGGCAGCAAGGTGGTATGCAGGGTAAGCAACCAGGAAATATGCAAGACACAAAACCAAATAATATGCCTGGAAACAACTCGAATATAGAAGGAAGTGGAATGTCGAATTCGCAAGATACACAACAAGCACTTATTGTTTCAGGTGGATGTATTTTAGTTATGTGCATATGTATTTTGTTTGCAAAGAAATTCCATAGACGTAAGTATCATATATAATAAAATTATAATAAAAAGTTTAAAACGCATGTGAGCAAGAATGTAATATAAGATAATGTCAGTTTAGAATTCTAGATTCAAAAGAATTTGTTAATTGAAAAATATTTTATACATCATTTAGAACTTACATGCGTTTTTTGAAATCAAACTTGAGAGAACTAAAATCACTGTGACGATTTGGAAAAAGTTATTGCTTTTTATGAATTCTATTGATATCATAATATCCAAAAGAAAAAAGATGGTGATGGAACATGCAGAGTGGAAATATAAAATTAACAGCTACGGATCGAATCATTTTAAATTCTTATCGTAGCTTATTGGATGGACTAGCTGATTATTTGGGAACAGGGTTTGAATTTGTATTGCATAGCTTAGAAGATTACGAAAGTTCGGTAATTAAAATTATTAATGGACATCATACAGGGCGGAAATTAGGCGCTCCAATCACAGATTTAGCACTTAATATGCTAAATAAAATTCAAGAAGAAAACTTAGATGGGTATGTCTCTTATGATTCAAAGAATAAAAAAGGTAGACCTCTTCGTTCAACAACGATAAGCGTTTATGGAGAACGCCATCGTATCATTGGATTAATCTGTATTAATTTTTATAAGGATACACCTCTTTCAGAAACATTTCCGTTTTTTGAAATTCAAAATACTACAACCCCTACTGTAATGAATGAAAACTTCGCTGATGATGTAGATAATTTAATTGAACAAGCTTATACAGAAGCATTTCACCGCGTAATGTCAGATGAAAGCATTTCAAACACTCTTAAGAATAAGGAGATTATCAATATTCTATACAATCAAGGGATATTTAGAATGAAAGATGCAGTAGTAAAAGTAGCGAAAGTAATGGATGTAAGTAAGAATACTGTTTATATGCACTTAAGATCAATTAAAGATAAATAGAGAAAAGCATAAACTGAAAATAACGGATGAAAAAAGAAGAAGAGAAAATTAATTGTTCGTTATGCTTAAAGTTCATTAATAAAATGAATGATGAAATTAAATAAATAGCTGTTGCAAGGAACGTTTTATAAAAACGTAGACAATATGCAATAGCTTTTTTTATTTCAATTTTTATCGTTATACTGATGTGATAAGCTCATTACAGTTATCCAAATATTCCTTTAAAATAAGGCGTTTACATACAACATATGGAAAAAGAATGAAATAAAATAATGCGAATTTATAATTGACTGAAATATATTTTAGTGATATAATCAAAACATAGAGAAAAGCTATAAAAATACATAGAAATGAGGACAAAATTATGCAAAAAATTAGTACAACAAAAGCACCTGCAGCTATCGGACCATATTGCCAGGCAATGGTAGTAAATGGAGTGTTATATACATCTGGTCAGATACCACTAGATCCAGCAAACGGAGCAGTAGTTGAAGGTGGAATTAAAGAACAAACTACTCAAGTAATGAAAAACTTACAGGCAGTTTTAGAAGAAGCAAATTCTTCTTTCGAAAACGTATTTAAAACAACTTGTTTCTTATCAGATATGGGTAACTTTGCAGCATTCAATGAAGTATATGCTGAATATTTCACAGGAAACCCAGCTCGTTCTTGCGTAGCTGTAAAGGAATTACCAAAGGGCGTATTAGTAGAAGTTGAAGTAATTGCCTTAACAAAATAATTGCTTTTATAAAGAAACTTCTATAAATAGTATCTGAAAAATATCTAAACATTTTACAGGGAAGTTTCAATATGGTTCAGGTGTTACAAATCTTTGATATAAGAGTTGCGATATCTGGACCAAATATATAATTGGGAAAAATAAGAATTAAGTGAATGCTAAAATATTTTAATGATCAATTAATAAACTTATAAGACCCGAGAAATATGGAACAACACTAGATATCCATTGACAATCATAAATCAATTTAGCAAAAGTTCGGATTGAAATAATAAGATTGTAAGTGGATATTAAATTTCTACATCATTATTGCATAACAGTTACTAATTAAATTTATAAGGGGAACATAAATTTAGCTGATAAGTGTTATAACGATAAATTAGAACGGTAGAGCGAAGCATGAATGCGGAAAAAATCATTGAAGAATTTAAAAAGAGCGGAAAACGTCATATCTTTATTACTGGATCCAGTTCTATGGGGAAATCAACGTTATGCAGAGAATTAAGCGCTTTGTTAAATGCGAATTTATTGACAATAAAAGAAGTATTTATGGAAGCAGTCTTATCTTTTTTGAAAAACAATGAAAATGTATGGATTTCAATTGATGAAATTGTTTTAACAAAAAAAGATGAGTGCGAATATACGGAACTTATTAAGAAGCAATTACATGAGAGCCATTGTATTCTTACCTTTAGGAACGATATAGAAAAACCGTTATTCGAGTATTTAAAGCAATATGAAGATGCATATGTTATCAATTTAGATAATCAAACGTTTGATGTAAGTTGCATTGTTATGGCGAGTGGAGCAGGTTCTAGGTTTGGTTCCAATAAATTATTGGCTAGTTTTAATGGGAAAACGCTCATTGAACACATCCTAGATACAATACCGTATACCATGTTAAAAGAAGTAATTTTAGTAACAAGATACAAGGAAGTAGAAGAGATTTCTAAGAATTATCCACTTACTTGTATTGTACATGATTTGCCTAGACAAAGTGATACAATTCGAATAGGTATGGATCATATTACTGACTCAAAAGGGTGTATGTTTTTAACTTGTGACCAACCACTAAGAACTAAGAAGTCGTTAAGAAAGCTAATTCTTAATTTTAACGATCACCAAGATTTTATGGTACGACTGGGGTATCGTGAAATCGTTGGAAATCCTGTTATATTTCCAAACAGGTATTATGAAGAATTAAAGCAATTACAACCAGGACAAAAAGGTTCTACAGTGGTAAAAGCTCATTTCGAAAACATGATTGTAGTGCAAGCAAACCATAGGTACGAGTTAGCAGATACAGATACGATGGATGATTTCATCCGGTTATCAAGGATTGCTGATTAGAAAGGAAGAAAAATGTTTTTAATAGGAAACGGTAGATTATTTACAAGAGATTCAGAGCATCCATATATGGAATGCGGTGGAATCTTAGTTGATGGAAACCTAATTAAAGAAGTAGGCGACTTTAACGAATTAAAAGAAAAATATCCAAATGTAGAAGTGATTGATGCAAAGAATCAAATCATCATGCCAGCTTTTATTAATGTGCATAATCATATTTATTCTGCATTAGCAAGAGGTTTAAGTATTAAAAATCATAATCCAAAAAATTTCATCGAAATTCTTGAAGGTTTATGGTGGAACTTAGACGAACACTTAACATTAGAAGACGATAAAGTAAGTGCTGAAGTAACATATTTAAACTGTATTGAAAATGGTGTAACTACCGTATTTGATCATCATGCCAGCTATAAAAAAACAGAAGGCAGCTTAATGGAAATTGCTAAGGTAGCAAAAGACTATAAGATTCGTACCTGTTTATGCTATGAAGTAAGTGATCGTAATGGCGAAGAAGAAATGAAGAAAGCAGTAAAAGAAAATGTAGACTTCATTAACTATGCAAATAACGATACAACAGACATGATCAAAGGAACAATGGGATTACATGCTAGTTTTACTTTAAGTGATGAAACATTACGTTATGTAGTAGAACAAAATCCTAAAGATGCTGGATACCATGTACATATAGCAGAAGGAATGGCGGATGTAGAAGACAGCCTTTCAAAATATGGAGTTCGTACGGTAGAACGTTTGAATTCTATGGGTATCCTTGGACCAAAGACCGTTGCAGGACATTGTATTTATATTGATGATAAAGAATTAGATATCTTAAAAGAAACAGATACAATGGTAGTTCATAACCCAGAAAGTAATATGGGTAATGCTGTTGGTGCTCCTGATGTATTAAAGATTTTTGATAAAGGAATCTTAATTGGATTAGGAACTGATGGTTATACAAATGACATGGTAGAAAGCTATAAAGTAGCGAACATTTTACAAAAACACATTCATAAAGATCCAAACTGTGCTTGGGGTGAAATTCCTACAATGTTATTTGAAAATAATGCAAAAATTGCAAATCGTTTCTTCTCTACACCACTTGGTAAGATTAAAGAAGGATATGCAGCAGACATTATTTTTGTAGATTATGATCCTTTAACACCAATGGATGAGAATAATTTAAATTCTCATGTAATGTTTGGTATGAATGGATATTCCGTAACTACAACAATTTGTAATGGAGAAGTTCTAATGAAAGATCGTGAATTACTTCATATTGATAAGAAAAAGGTTATGGAAGAAAGTAGAAAACAGGCAGCTGATTTATGGCAGCGAGTAAATGCAAATAGATAAAAAAAGAAAGGTTTACGGGTGTAAAAATGAGCGACATTATGGTACAAATTCCTTTTCATAAAATTATGGAAAGAGTTATGTTTGAGAAAGAGAACTATAATACCGTTTTTGGAGTAAGTAACTTATATACTCATGATGGAAGTAAAGATTTAAATTTATTTGGCGGAAAATTAGAGAATCCTTTTGGACCAGCAGCAGGCCCACATACACAATTAGCGCAGAACTTAGTAGCAGCTTATGTTGGAGGAAGTAGATTCTTCGAGCTTAAAACTGTTCAAACATTAGATGGACATGATTTACATGTTGAAAAACCATGTATTCGTGCAGACGATGAATGTTATAACGTTGAATGGTCAACTGAACTTTATGTAACTCAAGCGTTAGAAGAGTACATAAAAGGTTGGTATGCAATCAAATTAATCGCTAAAGAGTATGGTTTTGGTGATCCAGAAAAATTCATCTTTAACATGTCCGTAGGATATAACTTAGAAGGAATTCAGTCAAAGAAAATTGATGATTTCATTGAAGGTTTAAAAGATGCTTCTCATACAAGCACATGGAAAGAATGTGAAGAATGGGCTTTAGCACACGTAAACGAATTCAAAAATGTAGATGAAGCTTACATTAAATCAATTTCTCCAAAGATTTGTAATTCCATTACATTATCTACAATGCATGGATGTCCAAGTGATGAAATTGAAGGCATCATTACACACTTATTAACAAATAAGAAAATTAATACTTACTTAAAATGTAACCCAACATTATTAGGATATGATTTCGTAAGAAAAACAATGGATGAAATGGGTTATGACTACATGACATTTGAAAAAGAAGGCTTTGAACATGATTTACAATATGCAGATGCAGTTGCTTTAATCAAGAAGATGCAAGAACTTGGAAAAGCAAATGGTTTAGCATTTGGTGTTAAATTATCAAATACCTTCCATGTAAAAGTTAAAAATAGCGAGTTACCTGGCGAAGACATGTACATGTCAGGAAAGGCTCTTTATCCATTAACAATTAATGTAGCTGCTAAATTAGCGAAAGATTTCGATGGTAAATTACCAATGTCCTTCTCCGGTGGAGCAGATGCAAACAACATTCAGAATATCTTTAATACAGGTATCTGGCCTATTACAGTAGCTACAATCTTATTAAAACCAACAGGTTACAATGTAACTAAGAAATTAGCAACATTATTAGATGAATGTGCATTCCCAGCAGATCAAACTGTTGATGTAGCTGCATTAGAAAAACTTGCAAAAGAAGCAATCGAAGATAAGAATTACAGAAAATCAGAAGTAGCACGTAAGAAACCACTTGCTGTATTCGGTGAAAATGTAAACGTAAAAGTAGATTGTAAAGTAACATGTGGAAGCTGTGTTAATGTCTGTCCAAACCGTGCCAATACAACACTTAATGTAGCTGGCGCAAAACGCATGATGCACATTGACGATTACTGTAATGAATGCGGAAACTGCTACATCTTCTGTCCAGATAAATGTACACCATACAAAGATCGTTTAACATTATTTGCAGGTAAAAAGGAATTAGAAGATAGTACAAACCAAGGTTTTGCAGTTAATAATGATTCTGTAGTATATCGTTACGAAGGCGAAGTAAAAGAATGTGCTATTACAGAAGCACCAGAAGTAATTCAAAACTTTATTACAGCAATTAAAGAACAACAACCATATTTACTATAGGATTACACAATATAAATCATTTTCATAAAGAAGCTGTTGCATATTTTGTAACAGCTTCCAGTGAAAAAGAAGTTAGAGCGATAGAATAAGATTCTTTCAATCTACGGGTTTATGCCATATTCGATTTAACAAGTAGCGTAAGGGGATTGTAAATATCCACTTTGATTTGTTACATAGATTTGAATAGGCGAAAGGAGTAAATATGAAGATTATAAAAAATGGAACACTCGTAAGTTCTACAAAAACATGGAATGCAGATATCGCAATTGAAAATGATAAAATCGTAGAAATTGCTCCTACAATTGAAGCAAAACCAAGCGATGAAGTATATGATGCTACAGGTTGCTATGTTTTCCCAGGATTCATTGATGGTCATACACATTTTGATATGGATGCTGGAGCAGCACATACTGCTGACGATTTTGTTAGTGGAACAAAGGCTGCAGTTATTAATGGAACAACAACAATTGTAGATTTTGCTACACAGGAAAAAGGTCAAACATTGAAAGAAGCATACGATGTTTGGATGAAGAAAGCAAAAGATAAAAGCTCATGTAATTACCGTTTCCATATGGCAATTACTGATTGGAACGATAAAGTAAAAGAAGAAATGAATACGATGCCAGAGCTAGGAATCACTTCCTTTAAAATGTATATGGCATACGATAATTTAATTTCTAATGATGAAGAAATCTTAGAGTGTTTAAGAAAAATCAAAGAAATTGATGGTGTATTAGGTGTACACTGCGAAAATGGAACATTAATTAATGCTTTAACAAAAGAGAAAATTGAAGCAGGAGAGACAACACCAAGCGCTCATCCAACTTCTAGACCGGACTATGTTGAGGCAGAAGCAATTAATCGTTTAGCTTACATTAGTTCCTTAGCAGGACATCCAGTAAATGTAGTTCATCTAAGTTCTCTAGCAGGTCTTAATGAAGTTAGAAATGCTAGAAAAAGAGGACAGGAAATTACAGTAGAAACTTGTCCACAGTATCTTTTATTAGATGATCATTATTATGACTTAGAAAACTTTGAAGGTGCGAAATATGTAATGTCTCCTCCTTTGCGAAAAGTTACGGATAATAAAGCATTGATTCAAGCAATTGTAGATAGAGAAATTGATACAATAGCTACCGATCATTGTAGTTTTAACTTCAAAAACGACAAAGAATTAGGAAAAAATGATTTTCGTAAGATTCCAAATGGTGGACCAGGAGTGGAACATCGTCCACAACTCATTTATACATATTTAGTAGATGCAGGACATATCGATGTTTCAAGAATGTGCGAATTAATTTCCACAAATCCAGCAAAACGTTTTGGAATGTATCCAGAGAAAGGTGTTCTTGAAGTTGGAAGCGATGCAGATATCGTAATTTTCACACCAAATTATGAAGGTGAGATTACATGGAAAAATCAATTACAAAATGTTGATTACACACCTTATGAAGGATTTAAAGTAAAAGGTCAAGCAAAAACTGTGTTTGTTAATGGTGAATGCGTTGTAGATAACGCAGCAATTGTGAAAGAAAGACAAGGAACATACGTCCTTGGACCAAGGGGTGCGAAATAATGTATCAAATTACCGTAAATGGAGTTAAGTACGAACGTGAGGAAGATAAGAAATTATTAGATTTCTTACGTTATGATTTAGGAATCACATCTGCAAAAGACGGATGTAGTGAAGGCGCATGTGGAACTTGTACCGTTTTAGTTGATGGTAAAAAAGTTAGAGCATGTATTTTTACACTTTCTAAACTTGATGGAAAGTCAGTAATTACAGTAGAAGGCTTAAGCGAACGTGAAAAAGAAGTTTATGCTTATGCATTTGGAGATACTGGAGCTGTTCAGTGTGGATTCTGTATCCCAGGTATGGTTATCTCAGCGAAATCCTTACTAGATACAAACTTAAATCCAACAAGAGAAGAAGTTAAAAAAGCAATCATGGGAAATATCTGTCGTTGTACAGGTTATGCCAAGATAGAAGAAGCAATTCTTTTATCTGCTAAAATGTTTAGAGAAAACTTACCAATCCCTGAAAGCAATAGCACAGGTAAAGTTGGTGAGCATTTAGGAAGAATTGATGCTAGAGAAAAAGTACTTGGTACTGGTGAATTCGTAGATGATATCACAGTAGATGGTATGATTTATGCAAAAGCACTTCGTAGTGCATATCCACGTGCAATCGTAAAAGATATTCGTTTAGAAAAAGCATTAGCTCATCCTGATTGTGTACGTATCCTTACAGCGGAAGATGTACCTTTTAATAAAACAGGTCATATCATTCCTGACTGGGATGTATTAATTGCAAAAGGGGACACCACAAGATATATTGGTGATGCAATCGTTTTAGTTGCATCTACAAGAAAAGAAACTTTAGATGAAATTCTTTCTTTAGTAGAAGTGGATTATGAAGTATTAACACCTCTTACAGATCCAAAAGAAGCAATGAAAGAAGATGCTCCAAAGTTACATCCAAAGGGAAATCTACTTACAAAAGAAATGATTTCTCGTGGTGACGTAGATGAAGCAATTAAAAACTCAAAATATGTTGTAACAAATCACTATTCTGTACCAATGACTGACCATGCGTTCATGGAACCAGAATGTGCAATTGGTATTCCAGATGGCGATGGCCTTTTAATGTATACTGCTTCACAAAACGTATATGATGAGCAACATGAAATCTCTCGTATGTTAAATATTGCACCAGAATTAGTTCGTTGCCAATCCAAATTAGTTGGTGGCGGTTTTGGTGGAAAAGAAGATATGAGTGTACAACATCATGCTGCATTAATGGCATATATCACAAAGAAGCCAGTTAAGGTTAAATTTTCAAGACAAGAAAGTTTAAATATCCATACAAAGCGTCATGCAATGGAAATTGATATTACAACTGCTTGCGATGAAAATGGTAAACTTACAGCTACAAAAGCTACAATCATCTCCGATTGTGGTGCGTATGCAAGTTTAGGTGGACCAGTATTACAACGTGCTTGTACACATGCTGGTGGACCATATAACTTCCAGAACTTAGAGATTACAGGATACTGTGTATATACAAATAATGTACCAGGTGGTGCATTCCGTGGATTCGGTGTAACACAAAGCTGTTTTGCTCAAGAACAAAACATAAATGAACTTGCTGAATTAGTTGGAATGTCAGCTTGGGAATTCCGTTACAAAAATGCAATCCGTCCAGGACAAGAATTACCAAATGGACAAATTGCAGGAGATGATACTGCATATGTTGAATGTTTAGAGGCAGTAAAAGATGTATATGAATCAAATCCTTATGCTGGTATTGCTGGATGTATGAAAAACTCAGGTATCGGTGTTGGTTTACCAGATATCGGACGTTGTAATTTAAAAATTCAAGATGGTAAGGTTCATATTCTTACAGGTGCAGCATGTATTGGTCAAGGAATTGGTAATGTAATGCTTGCTATGGTTTGTGAAACAACAGGCATTCACCCATCTTTAATCGTGCATGAACGTGCAGATACTGCAATAACACCTGATTCAGGTACAACAACGGCATCTAGACAAACATTATTTGCTGGTGAAGCTACAAGAAAAGCTGCTGAACAATTAAAAGAAGCATTAAAGACAAAAACATTAGCTGAATTAGAAGGCAAACTTTTTGAAGGTGTTTATAGCGGTGTTACAGATAAAATGGGATCTGATAAGAAGAACCCAGTTAGCCACGTAGCTTATGGCTATGGTGTGCAAGTAGTAATTATGGATGAAACTAAAAAAGTTACAAAAGTAGTTGCTGCTCATGACGTAGGTCGTGTTGTAAATCCTAAGGCTTGCTCTGGCCAAATCGAAGGTGGAGTTGTTATGGGTCTTGGATATGGATTAACAGAAGACTTCGTTATGGAAGATGGTTATGTAAAAACTAAATATGGAACTCTTGGCTTACTTAGAGCAACTCAGGCGCCAGAAATCGAAGTAATCATGATAGAAAAGAATGATCCAAATGGATTAGCTTATGGCGCTAAGGGAATTGGTGAAATTTGTACCGTACCTACTGCTCCAGCTGCAGCACATGCTGCATATCGTGTTGATGGTGAAAGAAGATTCTCATTGCCAATTGCACATACAGCTTATAAAAAATAAGAAGCAATTGTAACTGAAGAGTAATTCACTATGAAGGAATTACTCTTCCAAACAATTGGTTGAAAGGGTGTAATCATGACAAAAGAAAGTAAAAAGATAGGTGTTGGAGAAGCATTTCCATTAGCTTTACAACACGTGGTAGCCATGGTAGTAGGCTGCGTTACAGTTCCAACAATTCTTGGAACTGCAGGTGGTATTGGTAACGATGATTTAGTAATCATGATGCAAGCTTCACTTTTTTGTGCCGCAATTGCAATATTGATTCATGCTTTAGGTAGAAAAGGAATTGGCTCAAATCTTCCTGTAATTATAGGTAGTGGATTTGCGTTTATTCCAACACTAACAAGTGTAGTAAAAACAGACGGTATGTCTGGCGTATTAGGTGCGCAGTTAATTGGTGCACTTGTAGGTATTTTAGTTGGTCTTGGATTTAAGAAGATTCGTTTCTTATTTCCACCAATCGTAACTGCATCTGTAGTATTAACAGTAGGTATTTCTCTTTATGGAACTGCTGTAAAATACATGGCAGGTGGAGAAGGTAGTGATTTATTTGGTTCACCAAAAGCTTGGTTTGTCGCTCTTATTACTTTGGGTTCTGTATTATTCTTTTCACAATACTGCAAAGGAATCCTTAAAGTATCAGCAACCTTGCTAGGACTTGTCGTAGGTTATGTTGTAGCAGCAATTTTAGGAATGGTTGATTTTACAAGAGTAGCTGAAGCTTCCTTTATTGCATTACCAAAGCCATTTCACTTTGGTATCAGCTTCTCAGCAGGCGCAATCGTATCCATGATCATTATCTTTGTTATCAATTCGATTCAAGATATCGGACAATTTGAAGCAACTACTGCTGGAGCGTTTAATCGTAAGGCTACAGATAAAGAATTATCAGGCGGTATCATTGGAAATAACATTTCCAGTGCTTTAGGTGCAATTTTTGGTGGTACACCAAATGCGACTTGTGGTCAAAACGTTGGTATTGTTGTTACCACAGGTGTTACAGATAAAATTGTATTTATTGTAGCTGCTTTTATTATCATGGTAACAGCTTTAGTTCCAAAATTAGCAGAGTTATTTTTAACAATCCCACTTCCAGTACTTGGAGGTGCGACAATCACTGTTTTTGGTAGTATTGCAATGACTGGTGTAAGAATGTTATCAAGCGCTGGTTTAACTCCAAGAAACTTATCAATATCAGGTCTTGCTGTTGCATTAGCAGTAGGTTTATCTAGAACACCTGGTGCATTTGAAAAATGTCCAGAAATTATTAGGACAATTTTTGGTGGAAGCGAAATTGTAATTGTTGCTTTTGTAGCAATTATTTTAAATCTTATTTTACCAAAAGAAAAACAGTAATAAAAACGTATCAACTACAAATTTATAAGAAGATTTTGCAAAATAGAGAAAAAAATGTTATAACTATTTTGTAAAATCTCCAGGAAAGAGGTTAATATGAAAGAGACATTTAAAAGTGTATTTTATCCAAGAACAAACAAAGAAAAATCAAACATTGATTTTTTAAATTTTGAAGAAGCTAAAACAGCTCATGAATTCCATGCAAGCTTCCCTGTTTACAGCGAAACTCCATTAGTAGAGTTAAAGAACTTAGCACAGGCAATTGGTGTTAAAGACATCCATGTAAAAGATGAATCTTACCGTTTTGGTTTAAATGCATTTAAAGTATTAGGTGGTTCTTATGCAATCGGCCGTTTAATTGCAGATAAGATCGGTGAAGACATTAAAAATTTACCAGCTACAAAAATGATCTCCAAAGAAGTAAAAGATAAAACAGGAGATATGGTATTCGTAACAGCTACTGATGGTAACCACGGACGTGGTGTTGCTTGGACAGCAAACCAATTAAATCAAAAATCCGTAGTTTACATGCCAAAGGGATCTGCTATTGAGCGTTTAGAAAATATTCGTGCTGAGGGTGCAGAAGCTAGCATCACTGATATGAATTACGATGAAGCAGTTCGTCTTGCAGATAAGAATGCAAAAGAAAAAGGATGGATTGTTGTTCAAGATACAGCATGGGAAGGATATGAAGATATCCCAACATGGATTATGCAAGGTTACATGACTCTTGGTTATGAAATCGTTAAACAATTAGAAGAAAGCAAGGCAGAAGCGCCTACACATATCTTTTTACAAGCTGGTGTTGGTTCCTTAGCAGGAGCAATCTGTGGTTTCTTTGCAAACTACTACAAAGGAAATCAACCAAAAATCGTTGTAATTGAGCCAAACAAAGCAGATTGTATTTATCGTACAGCAGAAGCTAACGATGGAAAACTTCACTTTGTAACAGGTGATTTAGATACAATTATGGCTGGTTTAGCTTGTGGCGAACCAAACTCCATTGGTTGGAACGTATTAAGAGATTATGCAGATGCATTCATTTCTTGCCCAGACTATGTAGCTGCTGACGGTATGCGTGTAATGGCTAGTCCATTAGATGGCGATAACAAAGTTGTTTCTGGTGAAAGTGGTGCAGCAACACTTGGTTGTATCTACAATGTACTTACTGATGACTCTTTAGTTGACTTAAAGGGTAAATTAGGACTTGATGAAAATTCAAGATTATTATTTATCTCCACTGAAGGTGATACAGACAAAGAAAATTATCGTAACGTTGTATGGAATGGTAAATCTTCACGTTTCGAAGCGTAGTTTTTATTATTAAATATGCCGCAAAGCGACATTATATAGATTTACATTTTAGGAGGATTTAAGTATGCTTAGCGCAAACAGAGAAAAAGAATTAATCGAATTAGCTCAGAAAATGATTCAAGCAAAGAGCTATTCAGGAGAAGAAAAACAAGCTGCAGAAACAATTGGTGAATTCTGCAAAGCAAATGGTTTTGATGATGTTACATATGATAAATATGGTAATGTTATCGGTGTAATCAAAGGTAACCGTCCAGGTCCTAAGGTATTATTCGATGGACATATCGATACTGTACCTGTATCTGATCCAACAAAGTGGACTCAGGATCCATTCAAAGGTGATATCGTAGATGGTAAATTATACGGACGTGGAACTTCTGATATGAAGGGTGCAGTTTCTGCATTTACAGCTGCTGCTAAATACTTCGCAGAAGATACAAACCGTGATTTTGCTGGTGAAATCTTAATCGCTGGTGTTGTTCATGAAGAATGCTTCGAAGGTGTTGCTGCTCGTGAAATCTCCAAGAACTTCAAACCAGATTATGTAATCATCGGTGAAGCTAGCCAATTAAACGTTAAAATTGGTCAACGTGGACGTGGTGAAATCGTTGTTGAAACATTTGGTAAACCAGCTCACTCTGCAAACCCAGAAAAAGGTATCAACGCAGTTTATAAAATGAGTAAAGTTATCAATGCAATTCAAACTTTAGTTCCAACAGAACACCCAGTACTTGGAAAAGGTATCTTAGAACTTACAGATATCAAATCTGCACCATACCCAGGAGCATCTGTAGTACCTGAATACTGCCGTGCAACATATGACCGTCGTCTTTTAGTTGGTGAAACTAAAGAATCCGTTATCAAACCAATTCAAGATTTACTTGATAAATTAATGGCTGAAGATCCAGAATTAAAAGTAAAAGTATCTTATGCAGTTGGTGAAGAAGTTTGCTACACTGGAAACAAGATCGAAGGAGAACGTTTCTTCCCAGGTTGGTTATATGATAAAGATGAACCATGGGTTCAGGCAGTTCTTACTGAATTAAAGAACGCTGGATTTAATCCAGAAGTTACTCAATACAACTTCTGTACAAACGGATCTCACTATGCTGGAGAAGCTGGTATCAAGACATTAGGTATTGGACCATCTCTTGAAAGCTTAGCTCATACAGTAGATGAATACATCGAAGTTGAACAGTTAACAAAAGTTTGTGAATGCTACTACGGAGTAATGAAAGCATTATTAGTTTAAAGAAAGCTGTGATAATATGAAGACATTAATTAAAAATGCTACTATTGTCGATGGAAGTGGAAAACCGGCATACGAAGCTGACTTATTGATAAAAGATGATAAAATTGAAAAAATTGGTCAAATTGGTGACACTGATGTAGAAAGAACAATTGATGCAAAGGGACTTGTTGTAGCTCCTGGCTTCATTGATACACATTCACACAGTGATTTGGATGTATTATTACGTCCTCACGTTATGCCAAAGGTTATGCAAGGTATTACTACTGAATTTCTTGGACAGGATGGTGTCTCTATGGCACCCCTTCCAAAGAAATATATCTCAGATTGGCGTAAAAACATCGCTGGTCTTGATGGCGTAAGCGATGAAATCGATTGGAATTATGAAACAACAGATAATTATCTTAAGATGATCGAAAACGTAGGCCCTGGTATCAATGAATGTTACTTAGTTCCTCACGGAAATATCCGTATGGAAGCTATGGGACTTGATAACCGTCAGCCAACGGATGAAGAAATCGAAAAGATGAAAGAAATTACACGTAGAGAAATGGAAGCTGGTGCATTTGGTTTATCCACAGGATTAATTTATATTCCTTGTGCATATTCTGAAAGCAAAGAAATCATTGAAATGTGTAAAGTTGTAGCTGAATACGATGGTGTATTTGTAATTCACCAAAGAAGTGAAGCAGATACAATTGTTGATTCCATGAACGAAGTAATTGAAATCGGTAGAAAATCTGGTGTTAGAGTACACTGGTCTCACTTTAAAGTTGCTGGAAAGAAAAACTGGGATAAGATTGATACAGTTTTAAAACAGTTAGAACAAGCTCGTGAAGAAGGAATCATTGTAAGTTTTGATCAATATCCATATGTTGCAGGAAGCACAATGATGGGTGCTATTTTACCACCTTGGGTACACGATGGCGGTACAAATAAAGTTATCGAACGTTTAAAAGACCCTGAAATGCGTAAGAAAATGCGTCATGATATGGAAAATGGTATCCATGGTTGGGATAATTTCGTTGATTTTGCAGGATTTGAAAATATCTTTGTTACAAGCGTTGTAACTGAGAAAAATAAAGATGCTGTAGGATTAAGTATTACAGAGCTTGCAGAACTTCGTAACTTAGACCCTTACACAGCAGCATTTGATCTTCTTATGGAAGAAGAAAATGCAGTTGGTATGGTAGACTTTTACGGTAAAGAAGATCATGTAAAATTATTTATGGCTCGCCCTGAAATGAATGCTTGTACGGATGGTTTATTAGCACCTGGAAAACCACATCCAAGACTTTACGGAAGTTTCCCAAGAATTCTTGGTAAATATGTTCGTGAAGAAAAAGTAATGACATTAGAAGAAGCTGTAAAGAAATTGACTTCTAAAGCTGCAGAAGCAATGAACCTTAAAGATAGAGGTTTATTAAAAGAAGGATATTACGCAGATATCACAATCTTTAACCCTGATACAATCGCAGATAAAGGTACTTTCATAGATCCAATACAATTCCCAGAAGGCATTGAATATGTTATTGTCAACGGAAAAGTTGCGGTTGAACATGGAAAGCATACTGATGTATTAAATGGTAAAGTTATTAGAAATAAAAGATAATATAATCTTAAAAAATAAGTCTCTCGTTTTTTAAACGAGGGACTTATTTTTTTGGCCCTATGTCAAAGTTTTGGATCTACGTCAAGGTTTGGGGTATGAGTACTCTGAAGTGTATTCTTTTTAAAAACTTATTCAATTGGGATATACCCAATAACATCATTATTTTTGCTATTACATATCAATATACAAAAGTTATGTCCCGAGGTGTCTCCAATAGTAAATTTCCAGTGTTTATCCTCTGAATTTGCAAAATAATCTTTTACTCCTTCTACAACGATAAATACACTTTCTTTTTCTTCCTCTTTAAGAGTTAATACACTTACTGTCTCCAAATCAATTTCACTATTTGGAAAATTGTTTTCAATATAGTTGATGCAATTTGCATAGGAGTTCCAATATTTTTCCTCAAGACCTGATGCTTCATACATTGTTGAATACATATCACCAGTGCTTTTTTCTTTGGTAGTGTTATTTCCACAGGCTACAGTAGAAATAAGTATAACAAATGATAAAATAAATAAAATTGATTTGTGCATCTGTATCCCTCCTTTTATATTATTAGTTTATTATATCAAGATAAATACTTCCATACATAAATTCATTAATCTATAGAAAAAATTAGAAAAATATATTGACATACACTATTTCTTAGTGTACTATATAACTAGTTCACTAAGAAATAGTTGCATGAAAGCAAAAGCAAAAGTAAAAGTAAAAGTAAAAGTCTTTAGGAAGGAGAGATTTATGGAGTTTAATAATAATATGCCAATATACGTACAGGTAATTCAAGATATTAAAAAGCAGATTGTAAATGGAACCTTAGAACTTGGTAGTAAACTACCATCTGCAAGAGATTTGGCAATTATATATCAAATCAATCCTAACACTGCGAATCGAATTTATAAAGAACTTGAAATTGAAGAAATCTGTACTACAAAACGAGGCCTAGGAACGTATGTAACAGAGGATAGCAATAAGATTGTGTTACTAAAAGAAGAGATGGCGCAATCATTATTAGAAACTTTTATCACAGGTATGAAGGATTTATGCTATACCAAGGAAGAAGTAATTCGGGTGTTAAACGATAAATATGATATTTAAGGAGAGAGCGTATGTTAGAAAGTAGAAAAGTTGTAAAACGTTATATGAGTAAGACTGCCGTGAATGATGTTAGCTTTGATGTGGAAGCAGGCAAGATTTATGCTTTGTTAGGACCAAATGGAAGCGGAAAGACAACATGGATGAAGATGGTTGCTGGCTTAATAAAACCAACAAGTGGAGAAATCTTATTTAAAGGAAATCCAATTGGAATCGAATCTAAGAAAAAGATAGCTTATATGTCAACGGAACCATTCTTTTATAATTATATGACAATTAAAGATGTAGGAAAGTATTATCAAGATTTCTTTGAAGATTTTAGCATGCGACGTTATGAGGAATTATTGTCTCGTATGGAACTTAATATGAGTGATAAGGCAAAGAATTTATCCTCTGGTATGGCAGCGAAACTAAAGATTGCTGCTACATTAGCAAGAAAAGCAGAACTTTATCTTCTGGATGAACCACTAAATGGTATTGATATTATTGCTAGAGAACATATCATTAATACAATTTTAGAATCAGCAGAGGAGAATACCTCAATCGTAATATCAAGTCATTTAGTTGATGAGCTTGAAAAGATTATAGATAACGCTGTTTTCATTAAGAATGGTAATCTTGTATTAGAAGGTGAAGCTGAGAGTATTCGAATGGAACGTGGAAAATCTATTGTTGAGTTGTATAAAGAAATTTATGCCTAGATGGGGAGGAGTCGGTTGCAAAAAATATTTCGGCCGACAGTAAGGAGGATTATATGTTTAAATTAATGAAGTATGAAATAAAAAAACAGATGCTTTCAAAAATCATTATTCTTATTACGTTAGGAATCTTAGAATGTGGATTTGCATACGGAGTCATAGCGGATAGTGAAAAGACAATAGCAACTTTTGTTGGTTTATTCGTATTTGTAGCTATCGCGGCAACTGTGTTTGTTTCCTTTGAAAGTATTTTAACATTTTCAAATGATCTTAAAACGAAACAAAGTTATATGTTGTTTTTAACACCAAATTCAACGTATTCAATCGTTGGAGCTAAGATTCTTTCAGCGATAACTCAGATTTTATTAACTGGAGTGGCATTTGCTGCAATCATAATCGGAAATATTATCTTTTTAACGGTACGATATGATGAACTGGGAAATTTAATGAAAACGGTGAATGAATTAATCAATCAAATACTAGGTGCCAACATAGACTTAGGATATATTATAGCAGTTCTTATATTCTTAGCTCTTAATTGGTTAAGCGTTGTAATCATTGCAATGTTATCTATTACTTTAAGTGCAACATTTTTAGCAAACAATAAATTTAAAGGATTTGTTAGCGTTGCGATTTTCTTTGGATTGAATTTTATTTTATCTAAGATATATGGATTATTAATACCAACCATTACATTTACAACCAATGATTTTATTGTAACGGATATAGCAATATTAGTAGTGATTGTCATTTCATACTTAGCCACTTCATTTATGCTTGATAAAAAGGTAAGTGTATAAGGTTGATATATATAAAAATAGCGAATGTCATACGTTTACATACATGACATTCGCTATTTATTGTAATATAGAATGTTATCGTTTATATCTAATTTTTAGAACCTTATATTAAGCACGGTGTACCATAGGCGTAAAATCTTCACTATCGGCACAAAAGAAACCATCACAATGACTTAAAATAGCTTGCATAATTTTTTTGACTGTATCATATTGCTCTGGAGGAAAAGTAACCATAAAAAGTGTTTGAATTTGATTATTCTTTAAAAAGGCATCGCCTTCCTTATCTTTAAAGTATGGTTTTAATGGTTCGAAATCGATACTTTCTTTTTCTGTTAATTCTATTTCTAGAATATTAGCAGCTTCCCAAATTTCCATTGTATAGTTGTCTTTTAAAATATCATAAATAGTTCTAACATTAATTTCTTCTGGGCTCATAAAAAACCAGTCACCAGTGATTAAATTATTCTTCTGACTTTTAGAAGGGGTATTTTTTTTATTAAACATAGTTGCACCTGTATCTTTCCATATTTTACGTGAGATATTTATTCTTGCTATAAGTTTGCTTCGTTCGGTCGATACCTATGTAAACGAATTACTGATAAAAACACTATTATGTACCGATTTTATTTTATGCGGAATTTAAAAATAATTATAGCATGATATATATAAATTTTCTATGCCATTTCTGAATTTATGGTAACAAATTAGATAGAATTATGATTGTTCGTCTAGTCCCAAAGAAGTATAAAAGTGTGTTGCATGTTGTGCTGAATGTTATCCTTAATTTTGGATTGTAATGTTTAGCACACTTTTTATCTTCGAAGTCTTATTGCGAAAAGCAAGAAATGGCACAAAATTTATCTTCTTATGGCACGATGTTTTAGCGTATTTCGAATATAATCAGTTATAGTAATAGTTATATTAGAAAAAGTAATAATTGTGCTTTTGTAAGCACTTACTTGTAATTCCGGGCATTTCATTAATATGATAACCCATAAAACTAATACACCATGTGAAAGGAAGATAATTATGAGTCAACAAAGAGAGTATCACAATCCTGTGCAAAGAGGATTTTTCCCTGATCCATCGGTAATTCGTGTAGGTGACGATTACTATATGGTTAATTCATCTTTTCAGTATTTCCCAGCAATACCAATTTCTCATTCAAAAGATATGGTAAATTGGCATGTGATTGGGCATGCAGTAACGAATCCAGAATATCTGCCAATCGAAGACATTAAGGATTCCCATGGTATTTGGGCTCCAGATATCTCTTATCATAATGGAACATTTTATATTTTTGCTACCTTGCGTTTAAATGGGGATGGAACTAGAGATAACAATGTATTAAGACGTCAGCTTATGGTTACTTCAAAAACACCAGAAGGACCTTATTCTGCGCCAACCTGGTTAGAGGCCGACTGTATAGATCCGTCTCATTTTATTGATGATGATGGAAAACATTATATGGTGATCGCAAGAGCAGCAACGGTATACCCACTTAGTGATGATTGCAAAACAATTATAGGCGAGCCAAAAGTAGCTTGGCCAGGTACTGGTGAACGATGTCCTGAAGGACCACATATTATGAAAAAAGATGGTTGGTATTATGCAATCGTGGCAGAAGGTGGAACTGGATATGGTCATGGTATAAATGTTGCAAGATCAAGAAATCTTTTTGGACCTTATGAAGAATGCCCATACAATCCAGTGATTCGTCAAAAAGATCCGAATGCGCCAATTCAAAGAGCAGGGCATGGTAAGTTGGTACAAACACAAAATGGTGATTGGTGGATGTATTATTTACTAGGCAGACCAAATTGCGGCAACTATACAACCATTGGTAGAGAATCTGGATTAGACCCAGTAACATGGACAGAGGATGGCTGGTTTATTGTAAATGAAGGAAAAGGACCAAGTACAGTTCAGGTGGCACCGAACCTTCCGGAATGTAAATTTGAGAGAAATTTATTTGATGATTTTAATGAAGAGGAATTAAATCTTGAGTGGGAATTTGTTCGTTTACCGGATAATGGTTCATGGTCATTAACTGAACGTCCGGGGCATTTTAGAATATGGACTCGAGATGGACAGTTAAATGAAATTAGAGCAAAAAATACCTTACTAAGAAGAGAACAAGAATTAAGTTATACAGCTGAGACAAAGGTAGAATTTAATCCTTCTAGAAATGGAGAGCAAGCTGGTTTAACTTGCTATTATAGTACAGCTACTTATGCAAGATTTAGTCTTTGCTATGAAGAGGGTAGAAAGTTACAACTAGTGATTAACCGTAATCATGGGGAAGAATTAATTGCAGAAGTAAATGAGGTAAAAGAAGGCCCTGTATATTTAAGAGTTAAAGTAGAAAAACTTACGAGAACATTTTATTATAGCTATGACGGAAACACTTGGGAAGTGGCTGGTGTCTTAGAGAATTGCATTTATTTATGTGATGAGGGCGTTCCAGATGATCCTAAGAGACATACAGGTACATTGGTCGGAATTTATGCCAACAATGGCGGTTGTGGTAGCAGAATAGCAGCGGATTTTGATTATTTTAAATATGAAGACTAAATAAGTAGTATAAAACAGATTGCGTATATTTACTTTTCCAATAGAAAAGATTTTTAGAGGACATTTTTTAGTGATGTAATCATTGAAAAGTGTCCTTTTTGCGTGTGCTACAATTTTCAATAATTACACATTACATAGTAAATTCTGTTATAAAATGGTTTTACACATTGTAAACTTTTCTAATTCATAGTAGAATAAATGAAATTAGTTTATTTCGTAAGAAAGAAATTGTACATGATAGAAATTGTACATGAAAGAAATTGTACATATAAGAAATTGTTCATGTATGAAAATATGCATGAATGAAATTATTTATGAGTGAAATTGTTTCTGAATGAATTATCTATGAATGACAAGAAGATTATGAAACTTTTTAATGCGTACAGGAGGAAAAGATATGGCAGATGTAAAACCATTTTATTGTATTCGACCAAATAAAGAAGTAGCAAAACGTGTAGCAGCGCTTCCTTATGATGTTTATAGCCGTAAAGAAGCAAAAGAAGAAGCGAAAAAAGATGCTCTTTCCTTTTTGAATATTGACCGCCCTGAAACTCAATTTGAAGATAATATAGATATGTATGATGAAAGGGTGTATAAAAAAGCAAAAGAATTATTGGATGGACGCATAAGCGATGGTACCTATATCAAAGAGAACAAGGAATGTTATTATATATATGAACTGATTATGAATGGTCGTTCTCAAACCGGAATCGTTGCTTGTGCTTCTATTGATGATTATCAAAATAATGTAATTATGAAACATGAGAATACAAGAGAAGAAAAAGAAATAGACCGAATTCGTCATGTAGATACCTGTAATGCACAAACAGGACCCATTTTTTTAGCATACCGATCCAATGAAGAGCTTCATAATATTGTCGCAAAGGTTAAAACGAACGAAGCTTTGTATGCTTTTACAAAAGAGGATGGCGTCACTCATAATGTTTGGCTTGTGGATGATGATATCATAATTCAAAGAATAAAAGAAATTTTTAAAGATATTCATCATATTTACATAGCAGATGGGCATCATAGAGCTGCATCAGCCGTTAAAGTAGGTTTATCTAGACGTGAAAAACAAGGTACATATTCTGGAAAAGAAGAATTTAATTATTTCTTATCTGTTTTATTTCCAGAAGATGAGTTAATGATTTTACCATATAACCGAGTAGTGCATGATTTGAATGGAAATTCAAAAGATGAGTTTATAGAAAAAATCTCTAAGAATTTTAAAGTGAATTTTGTTGGAAATAATCCTTATGAACCTAAGAAAAAAGGTACTTTTGGAATGTATCTTGATGGTGGCTGGTATGAATTGATTGCTAGTGATGAACTTTTAGGTGAGAAAGATCCGGTAAAACAGTTGGATGTTTCGATTTTACAGGATTATTTGTTAAATCCGATTTTAGGTATTAAAGATCCAAGAACCGATGAGAGAATTGATTTTATTGGTGGAATACGTGGATTGGCTGAATTGGAATATAGAGTTAAAACGGATATGAAAGTTGCATTTTCGATGTATCCAACTTCCATTAGTGAATTATTTGCAGTATCAGATGCAAATCAGTTAATGCCACCTAAGTCGACCTGGTTTGAACCAAAATTAAGAAGTGGTATTTTTATTCATTCATTGGATGGTGAGTAAAAAAATTATTTCCTCTTAGCTCTTTTTAGGTACTTATACTGATTAGTATTTAAAGAAGTAGCATATATACGGGTTTATACTAAAGTAATAAAAAAACAAGGGGTTATCATGTTTATTGATACATTAATATTATCAAATGAAAAATGGAATAATCAAGATGAGATACTTCTTGAGTATGTAGCCAAAGAACGGAAAGAACGTTTATTACGATATCGTTTTGATATTGATCGAAAATTATCTTTATATTCTGCATTGATTGTGCAGATGAGAGCGATGCAGCAGTTAAAGATTAATAATTCAGAAGTTAATTTTATAAAAAAAGAAGATGGAAAACCAATGCTTGATGGTTATCCGGAATTTTATTTTAATATATCTCATACACGGAGTGCCGTCATGTGTGGTTTTTCTAATAAAGAGATTGGTGTAGATGTAGAAAAAATTATGAAAGCACCATTTGATATTATGAGAAAATGTTTCACATCAGACGAAGTCGAAATTGTAGACACTAAGATTGAAGAAAATGAAAATTTCTATAAAATCTGGACAAGAAAAGAAGCGTATGGAAAATGGAATGGAAAGGGAATCGCTCAAGATTTAATAAGTCTTAACACCTTACAACCAAAGGATAATATAGCATTTGAAACTTGGAGAGATGAAGATTATATTTTTTCTGTGTGTGAGGCAGGAGAGAGTATTGAGTTTATAAAGAGAATGTTAACAGAAGATATAATTTTAGAATTTTTTCTACAAAATAAAAATTTATAGGCAAGATAAAGGAGCAAGTTCAAGAAATTGAGCTACTCCTTTTTTTGTATCCCAATGAAAATAAACCACTGGTTAAGCTGTAGGTCCTGATTACTTAGAGGATTTGACACCTGAATCGTTCCAAGTTTTTGCTTCTATTTAATTAATAAAATTTATCAAAAAATATTTGACAGTGAAACATTGTTATGTTACACTATTTTCAATAAAACAATGTTACATTGTTAGGAGGGAGTACTAAATGCTGATTTCAAAAAAAGACCTGCTGGCTATTACGGGGATATCATATGGGCAACTCTATCGGTGGAAGAGAGAGCGATTAATTCCTGAAGAATGGTTTATAAAACAATCTTCGTACACTGGGCAAGAAACTTTTTTCCCTAGGGAGCAAATATTAAGCAGGATACAATCTATTCAAGAGTTAAAAGATAAATATTCTTTAGAAGAATTGGCAAAGATGCTATCTCCTGAAGTTGCACCAATTAGCATTTCGTTGGAGGTATTAACGACCATCAGCGAGATAAATCAAGGTTTAATACCTATATTTATCAATTGCTTTGAAAAAGAGAAATTTGATTATGTAGAGTTGCTTCTTATGGTGATTATTTCAAAGTTAAATAATGAAGGCTTACTACCATTTGAAGATATAAAAGATCTCATCTTTGGTCTTAGGGATCAACTAAGGAATCTTAAATCTACTGGAATGATATTTTTGTTGATGAAATATAAAGATACATTTTTCGGAGTACTTTATCAAGATCAGACACAGATGATATTAGATGAACGTTTTACCATTGTGAAAGAATTAAGAATGGATGATGTTTCAAATCAGATTAAAATGAAGTATAAGCAAATTGGGAGGTTTTAGTATGCATTCACAGACAATTGAAGGTGTTGGAAGTATTTCAGGTGGCGAATATGACCGTATAGGAATTGAAGGAGTTGGCAATAGTAAAGGAGATATCATTGTCAAGGAGTTAGATATTGAAGGTGTATTTAAGAGTTCAGGGAAAATTAAAGCAGATTCTATTCAGTGTGAAGGTGTGGCTGAATTATCCGATGATGTTCGTGCTAATAAATTAATCATTGAAGGAGTAATGAAGTTATCTAAGAATGCTAAATTAGAAGCAGAGGAAATCATTTGTGATGGTTGTATGTATACGAAGTCCGAAATTTCCACAGATCGATTATACGTAGATGGTTGTATCAAAGCACAAGAAATCTTTGGTGAAGAAATCATAATTAATTCAAAGAGTAGTGTAACTAGTAAGATTAATTCTTTATTAAAGAATATCAATGAATCCTTTGCTATATTTGGAAACGCTAAAAAAAGTAGTAGTAAGGCTGATTTAATTGAGGCAACAACGGTAACGATTCATAATACACAAGTAAGAGAAATAAATGGTGCCAATATAACAATCGGTGAAAATTGTGAAGTTGACCACGTGGATTGTACAGGTACGTTAAGGGTACATCATACAGCTATTGTGAAAAAAATTACTGGAGTGACTCCAAAGTATACGGAATAACTCATAAAATTCTGAATAAAATAAAAAGTACAAATAAGATGCAAGATTTCTAGTATTTTGGTGTAAGAAATAATAGAGCTTTTCCAAAACGCTAGAAGTTAATGATTGAAGCAATCACCATTATATGGTAAAATATAACAATTAAAAGCGTTTTGGAAAGGAGTATTTTATGTGTAAAAATTGCAAAAAGAATACTATCATGGAATTCATTCCAACAAAGAAAAAGTCAAAAGGTCACAAAGTTATTAAAGCTGTTATGGCAGTTATAGCCATAAATGGCGCACTTAAGCTTTATTCAATGTATCGTGAGAATAAAGATAATGAAAAAGGCAAAAACGAAGGAAATGAAGTTAAAGTTTATAAGGCCTGTATGACTGGACGCGAAATTAAGTTAGATGGAGAAAAAGTTCAAGGCATCTTTATTAAGGCGTATATGTCTGGAGTTGACTTAGATTTAAGAAATGCAATCATAACAGAAGATATATTTATAACATGTAAAAGTATCATGAGCGGTATTAGTATTCGTGTACCACATGGAGTAAATGTTGAACTAGACGGTAAATGCGTTCTTGGTAGTATGGATAGTTCCGTTCCAGAAGCCCTTGAAAAAGTTGGTCCAACGGTATATGTTGATGCCAATCTTATGTTAAGTGGTCTGGCTGTTCAAGCTGGAAAAAAACAAAGCAAGGATTCTGAAAAGACAAATGAAGAAGATAGTATTTTTGAAGAAGAGAGCTTTGAAGAAAGTTTAGAAGAGATTCAAGAGGAAAGTGAACAGGATTTAAAAGAAGCTAGTAGCGAGGAATCAGAAGAGAATACTAGCGAATAGGATATACAAAAAAGGAGAAATTGATATGCTAGTTGAGCCAAAGGTTAGAGGTTTTATATGTGCAACTGCACATCCCGTAGGATGTGAGGAAAGTGTAAAGAGACAAATTAATTATATCAAAGAACGAGGCACCGCGAATGGACCCAAAAGAGTCTTAATTATTGGAGCATCGACTGGGTATGGTTTAGCATCACGTATTGCTGCAACTTACACCTATGGGGCTGCAACCCTTGGTATCATGTTTGAAAAGCCTGCAACTGAAAAACGTACTGCAACCCCAGGATTTTATAATACAAGAGCGTTTGAAAAAGCAGCTAAGAAAGACGGATATTATGCAAAATCATTAAATGGAGACGCTTTCTCTAGAGAAATGAAGGAAGAAACTATTGCATGTATTAAAGAAGACTTAGGCCAGGTAGATATGGTTATTTATAGTTTAGCTGCGCCAAGAAGAACGGATGAAGAAGGTGTAACTTATTCCTCTGTACTTAAAACCGTTGGTGAACCTTTTACGAATAAGTCTTTAGATTTAAGAACGAATGAGATCTCTGAAGCAACAATAATGCCTGCCACAAAGGAAGAAGAAGAAGCAACAGTAAAAGTAATGGGTGGCGAAGATTGGTATTTATGGATACAGGCACTAAATGATGCTGGCGTATTAGCCAAGGATGCAATTACAATCGCTTATTCCTATCTTGGACCAAAATTAACATATCCAATCTACAATGGTGGAACCATAGGTATGGCTAAGGAACATCTTTATCATACATCTGTGCAGTTAAATGAAGCCTTTAAAGAGTGTGGATTAAAAGCTTATGTATCGATTAATAAAGCTTTGGTAACCCAAGCAAGTGCAGCGATACCAATTGTACCTCTTTACATAAGCATTTTATATAAAGTAATGAAAGATAAAAATCTACATGAAGGTTGTATTGAGCAGATGGACCGCTTGTTCCGTGATCGCCTTACGAAAGATAATTTAGAGCTTGATGAACTTGGACGTATTCGTTTGGATGATTATGAGCTTAAAGATGATGTGCAGCAGATGGTTGAAGAATACTGGAATAAAGTAACAACCGAGAACGTGAATGACTATACAGATATTCAGGGGTATTGGGAAGACTTTTATCATATGTTTGGATTCAAATATGACAACATAGATTACTCCGTGGACGTTGATATAGAGTAAAATAATAGAGTTATTCTTTTATAAGGTAACCTTTCATTGGTTACAATATGAAAGAATAACTCTTTTTGATTTTCAATATTATAAATAGAAATTAAAGGCAAGGGTTCCAGCCGTCATTGCCAGCAAGTACTTTTTCTTTCGTATAGTGAAGAGCCTCTTCATCGGTTAATTGTTTAGAGAAAGGAGCACGTTTTCCTTCTGCGATAGCTTTTGCACCTTCGCCAGTATTATTATATTCTGCATAAAGAATTGTATCATGAGCATCTAGTTTATTCCAGTCGTGCCAGCCTTCGTCTTTAATATGAGCACCTAAATCGCAGTTCATAAAAATTGTTTTAGCAAAACTTCTCCAAGGACGACCAAGGTAAACACTCTTCTTTGGGCAGTTGCTGGTTAAAGTACAATTATTAAACACATAGCCATATTCTTGACCCTCTGCAGTACTTGCAGCAGTCACATAACCGTATACTTTTTGATCTTCTTCTTTAATAGCAGGAGGTAAGGAATCTGTCTTTTGTGAAAAGATTTCGCATTGATCAAAATAAGCAGTGGCACTACCGAAAATAAAGTCAACATCACCACGAATAAAACAATTATGATAATAATGTCTACCATTGATACGTTCTGCAAATTCCTTTGGTCCTGTAAATCCACCAGCTTGATATGCAGTAGGAGGAAGTGGTGCAGTAAACAAAGTATCTTGACTTCCTATAAAATAGCAGTTGTCAAAGATGATACGATCTCCATCCACATATAGTGCTAACGCTTGTCCAACATCTTTGCCAAAGCCTGCAGAATTTTCAAATAAAATATTTTTTGCTGTAAAGTCATGAGTATCAATAAAAACACTAGAAGTACGGAAAGTTCCACGTTTACTTCCATCTTCCATGATCATATCAGCATAATCATCATAAGTAAGAATTGTTTCTTCAACATCTTCACCTTCAAGTGTTATATAAGGTTTATTGATGACTAGTTTTTCTTTATATGTGCCTTTACGAATATAAATTGTAATTGGCTCTTTATTATCATCAGGAATAGAGGCAATTGCATCCGCAACTGTGTGATAATCGTTAGGATATTTTTCTGGATTTTCATTTGAAACATAGATGATAGAACTCATAAGCATTTCCTTTCTCTTACCGTTTATATACGTTATTTCATATGAAATTCATTATACCACCAGAAGGTTTACTTTTGCAATGAAAGAAGTTATAATGAAAAAATACAATAAAAAAGGGGATAAACCATATGATTAGGGAAACCTTTCAGAATATTTTAGATGAAAAAGATGTTAGACAAAATTTAATAAAATTAAAAGAAGAGCTCAGGGAAGATAAGAAAAATGATACTCATAACAAAGAATCTTTGTTATATTTCCTTGGTGGAAATTTTGATATATTTTATAAATTACTTAAGGATGAAGATGCAAAAGTTCGTAAAAATACAGCAATTATAATGGGTGAATTAGCAGTACCAAGCTTTTTACCAAAGTTATATTTGGCATATCAAGAAGAGACACAACGTTTCGTAAAGAGTGATTATTTAAAAGCAATGGAAGAGTTTGATTATAGAGAACTTTTACCAGAGTTTGAAAAACGAATTGAAGAGCTAAAAAAAGAGCCAATTACGGAAGAAAATAAAAAACATGTGACAGAGGAATTAAAGCAATTAACAAAATTAGTTCTTACGATGAAGGGAAGTAAAAAGCATAAGTTTACTGGCTTTGATGTAACTTCTGAGCTTATTTTATTAACAAATAGAAATCATATTCATGTTACATTAGAACAATTAAAAAATATACCAAGAAAAGAATTTTCAGCAGGGGTAATGGTTAAAACCAATGAACTGCGTAGAATAATGGAAATTCGTACGTATCAAGAACTTTTATTTGCACTTCCAGAAGTAAAAACTGTTCCAATGGATGTGCATGAAGCTGCAAAAAGACTTGTAGAAGGTAAATTTTTCGACTTTTTATTAAAGAGACATGAAGGTGAAGCACCTTTTTATTTTCGTGTGGAATTAAAGAGTAAATCCATTGAGAATAAGGGAGCATTCGTTAAGAAATTAAGTGCAGAGATTGAACATTTGTCAAAGAGAACTTTGATTAATTCTACAACAAATTATGAGGTTGAGTTAAGATTAATTGAAAATAAAGATGGAAAATTTAATGTTTTAGTTAAGCTTTATACATTAGAAGACAATCGATTCGAATATCGAAAAGAGGTCATAGCTACTAGTATTCGTCCAGTGAATGCAGCACTTACGGTAGAATTAGCCAAGCATTATTTAAAAGAAGGTGCACAAGTCTTAGATCCATTCTGTGGTGTAGGGACAATGTTAATTGAAAGAGATGCTATTGTACCTGCGAAAACAATGTATGGACTTGATATTTATGCAGAAGGCATCGATAAGGCAAGAATTAATGCAAAGGCAGCAGGACGTGTCATAAATTATATCAATCGTGATTTCTTTGATTTCAAACACGAATATTTATTTGATGAAATTATAACTAATATGCCAAGTACAAGATTTAAACAAGAGGAAGAGGCATTATTTACCTTATATAAGAGATTTTTTAATAAGGCAAAAGAGCATCTAAAAAAAGAAGGCATTATGGTGCTGTATACCCATAATCGTGAATTTGTAAAGCGATTGGGCTCAAAAGATGGATTTAGAATTGAAAAAGAATTTGAAATATCAATGAAAGAAGAGACATATGTATTTATTCTTCGTTATATGTAGAATTTTATAAGAATGCTTATATTGTATGAAATGAAGTAAATATTAAAAATATAAGCATCTTATAAAAATTAGTTAGAGTATAATGTAGCAGTAAATGAATTAGAATTTTGATAAGAATTTCTAATAGAAAATCTAATAGGAATTTTTATTAAGAAGTTTGTTAGAAAGGAATATACATGTTAAAAATAGGTTCTCATGTAGGAATGAGTGGAAAAGAAATGTTTCTAGGTTCTGCCAAAGAAGCAAATTCTTATGGTGCAAATACATTTATGATTTACACAGGCGCACCACAAAACACAAGAAGAAAGAAAATTGAAGAGTTAAATATTGAAGCTGGTAAAGCATATATGAAAGAGCATGGAATCTCTGATATCATAGTACATGCACCATATATTATAAATCTTGGAAATACAGTGAAGGAGGATATTTTCTCCTTGGCAACTGAGTTTTTAGCAATGGAGTTACAACGTGCAGAGGCTCTAGGAAGTAAGTATTTAGTTTTACATCCAGGAGCACATGTTGGTGCCGGCGAGGAAGCTGGTATCAAACAAATTGTGAAAGGCTTGAATGAAGTTCTTACCAAAGATACAAACGTGTATGTAGCGTTAGAAACCATGGCAGGTAAGGGAAGTGAAATCGGAAGAACCTTTGAAGAAATCGCTAAAATTTATGACGGAGTAGCACTTAATGATAAGCTTAGAGTATGCTTTGATACCTGTCATGTTAATGATAGTGGCTATGACATTGTCAATGATTTTGATGGTGTAATTGGTGAATTTGATAAATATATTGGAAAAGATCAAATAGCGGTATTTCATATTAATGATAGTAAGAATGAAAAAGGTGCAGCAAAAGATCGCCATGAAAATATTGGATTTGGATCTATTGGATTTGACGCATTGATGAATATCGTACATCATAAGGACTTTGAGCATGTACCAAAGATTTTAGAGACACCTTATGTTCCATTAGAACAAGATTCAAAAAAATCTTTTGCTCCTTATAAATATGAAATAGAAATGCTACGTCAAAAGCAGTTTGATGAAGCACTTTTAGAGAAAGTTAGAAGTCAAGCATAGTTTTAGAAAAAGTTATAATCAAGCTTGGTCTTGGAAAAAGTTAGAAACCAAGCGTAGTTCTTTTAAGAATACGAAATCAAGAGAAATACTTTTTATGAAATTTAACCCAACGCTTAATTATTTGTAAGAAAACTTAAATAACCAAGCCAAATCGAATGTTTGAATTTGTAAGAGGAGGGGCTCGTTATGAATAAAAGAAAAATATTCGGTATTTTAATCATGGTACTTGGATTTTGTATTTTTATGTATCCAATCGTGAGACAAGCAAATGCAAAACGAGTGCAAAACAATCTGATGAAAGATATCAGGGAAGTGATTAAAGAAAATATGGATATAAGTGCTACCGAGGATACATCTGATACAAATGATAACGATTCAGATTTAAATACTACATTGGAAGAAGAATATGCAGATTTAACTCTAACACAAGAGGTACAGCAGGAAACTGAAAATCCTGAGAATGTAAGAGATCGTTTGAAAAATCAAACGGTAATGGGCATTATTGAAATCGATAAAATTGATCTTATCTATGCAGTTGTAGAAGGAACAAGCGATGACAATCTTGGAGTAGCAATTGGGCATATGAAAAATACTGCAAAATTTGGTCAACCAGGAAACTGTGTACTCGCTGGACATCGTGGTGGTATCAGTGGACCTTATTTTAAGAAGATAGATAAGTTAAAAGTCGGTGATCCAATAAAATTAACAGATGCAAATGGAGTGGAATACACTTATCTCGTAACAGAATCTTTTATTGTAGAGCCAACGGAAGTATGGGTAGCAGAAAATAATACGGATGAAAAAATTTTAACATTAATTACTTGTGAGGATAATTCTACGAAACGTTTAATCGTACGAGCTAAGGCTAGCTAAGGTTAAAAATGGATTTTGGTAAAAAGATGATGCCAAAGGAATAGGAGGTTGCTATGGGTCTTTTGATTACTTTTATTATAATTGTCCTAATAGTAACTATAATTATAGGAGCAATTACTTGGAGATTATCCAATATAATATTAAAACCTAAGGTATTATCAACGAACGAAATATATGATAAAGAAGTTTTAAAGGGAAGATTGGATGAAGAATTTTATAATAGTATTAAAAAGGAAGAGTTTATATTAACCTCAAGATATGGGTATAAACTATCCGGCATAATTTTATCCAATGAAGAAACTAATAAATCTGTGAATCTTCATAAGGTTGCAGTTCTTTGCCATGGCTACACCTACGGCAAATATGGTTCAGTATGTTACGCAAAAATATTAATGGAGCTAGGATTTACTTGTGTGATTTATGATCATAGAAACCATGGAGATAGTGATAAAGTCTACACTTCAATGGGATACTATGAAAAATACGATTTACAGACAGTAATCGATTTTTGTTATGAACATTTCGGTGAAGATATAAAAGTTATAACACATGGCGAATCTATGGGTGCAGCTACGGTATTAAATCATTTAGAAATTGATAATCGAGTTACTTGTACTATTGCGGATTGCCCATTTTCTGATTTAACATCATTACTTCAATATCAGTTAAAGAGATACTATCATTTACCTGCGGCTCTCTTTTTACCAATTGCCAATCTTATTTTCAAAATCAGAGCTGGCTTTTTTATAAAAGATGTTTCACCAATGAACAGTGTAACAAACACAAAGACTCCTGTATTGTTTATTCATGGAGAAGACGATATGTATGTACCAGCTTCAATGTCAATTGAAATGTATGAAAAACGGAGTGAAGCGAAAGATATTTTTATTTGTGAAGGAGCGAAACATGCACAATCATGTATCATTGATCCTTTAAAATATTTTCAGTCCATTATTAAATTTTTAGATAAATATTATGCATAAGATTTAAGTAATCCATTTAGCTAGATGATGAACTGGATGGAAGCAGCATGGAGGAACTTATGAAACAGATGAACCCAAGTGATTGTATTAATATGAGTGAAGCAATTCGTTATCTTGGTTATGGAAATGATAAGCCGGATGAAAATATACAAGAAGAATTAGAGATTTGTAAGGATGCTATTATAAAAGCGATGCAACCAAAATATATGTACCGAGTATTTCCTATATTAAGAGAGGGAGAAAACTGGTATGTAGGGGAACATCAATTAGTGTTAGAAGGTAGTGCCATAAAGGATCATTTAGCAGATTGCGAATTAGTAGCCCTTGGCTGTGCAACCTTATCTGAAGGTGTTGATGTATTAATTGATGAAACTCAAAAACATGATATGTTACATTCCTTGTTATTAGATAGTTTAGCCAATGCTGCAATTGAAGAAGTTCGCATGGATTTAGAGAAGTCGTTAGCAGAAGAATATCAGGAGTATGAAATTAATTGGCAATTTGGTATTGGATATGGAGATTTACCTTTATCATTGCAAAAGGATTTTCTTACTTTAATTCATGCAAAAGAGGAAATTGGCGTAAGTGCAAATAATTCCAGTATATTAATACCATTAAAATCAGTATCAGGATTTATTGGTTTAAAAAGGAAAGGCAATAATTTAGGACAAGAAAAACAAAAAGAATTACATAGGAAGACATGCGGAAGAAATAGTTGTGAAACATGTTCTATGAATGACCGTTGTATGTTTAGAAAAAGGCTGTAAATACAGCCTTTTTCTATAAAAAAATTGGATAAAATAAGAGGTTTTAAGCTATTGTAAATAAAAAGAATAGAACGAATGTAAAGGTTTAACTATTGTAAATAGAAAGAATAGAACGAATGTAAAGGTTTAACTATAGTAAATAAAAAGAATAGAATGAATGTAAAGGTTCAACTATTGTAAATAAAAAGTATAGAATCAATGGAAAAAATCTTTTAGCTCTTTTTAAGAATTAGCAATAATAAAAAAATGTTTAATAAACAGTTAGGAGGTAAGCTTGTATCACTGGAATAATTTAAGGAGATTAAATTACTTACATTTTTTAAAAGTAGCAATAGGAAGTACAATTGCAGTACTAATCGCTAAATATTTTAATCTTGAATATGCAACATCAGCAGGGATTATAACCTTACTTACAATACAAACGACGAAGAAGGAAACGATACAAGTATCCATCAAACGAATTGCGTCATTTGTTATTGCAATGGGTTTGGCATCTTTCTTGTTTTTACAACTAGGTTTTTATACAGTTATCTACGGTGTATTTTTATTATTTTTTGTTATGCTATGTAACTTATTTGGTTTAGAGGTTGGCATAACTTCCAATGCAGTTTTAATCACTCATATTTTGGGACAAGGAGCGGTGAATGTAGATATAATTTTAAATGAAGTATATTTACTACTGATTGGTGCAAGTATTGGAGTAGTAATTAATTTATTTATACCAAAGAAGATAAAAGATTATAGGGAAAAACAACAAGGCATTGATGAAAAAATGAAGCAAGTATTACTTCATCTAGCAGAAGAAATTGTGGTTGAAATACCAGAGCAAGAAGAAGAAATTTTCAAGCCACTTATTCGTGAAATTGAAGATGCAATAACACTTGCAAAACAAGTATTAAATAATTCTTTTGATTCGGATACAATTTATTATTTGAATTATATGGAAATGAGAAAAAATCAATGTATGTTATTAAAGGATATACATCACCATATTCATCGACTAGGTGAAGTACCAAGTCAGGCCTATGAGATCGTTACATTTATACAGCATATATCAGACTCCTATCATGAATATAACAATGCCACAAGATTGCTTTATGAGGTAAATGTTCTTCGAAATAATTTCAAAAAACAAGCATTACCTGTTACAAGACAGGAGTTTGAGAGTCGTGCTGTATTATTTCAAATCTTTCATGATTTTGAATACTTTTTAAAGATTAAAAATAATTTTGCAAATTCTTTAACCGAAAGGCAAAAAGCGATTTATTGGAAACAATCAGAGTAACTCTTTTGCTAGTAAGTCTAATTCGGATTCACCATATACTTTGATACCATGCTTCATAAGAAGTTCAGCGCAGACGCCCATTCCAGGAATAAGATGACCAGAAAAAGTTCCGTCATAAATCATCTTGTTTCCACAGGATGGGCTTTTCTCTTTTAAAATAGCAATCTTACAGTGGCATGTTTGTGCAATATATAAAGCTTGTTTTGCTCCAAGATAAAATGCATCGCTTACATCTTTAGAATTATTTGTTATTATCTTATCACCGACACGTTCCGATGAGTCTCTTGGAGTTGAAAGTCCTCCAAGTTGTTCTGGGCAGATAGGGATTAACGTATGATGCTCATTTAATTTATATATAGATTCATTGATCTTACTTTGTCCATCATATCGGCAAGGTACACCCAGTAGACATGCACTTACTAAAATATTCATTTTTATCCTCCACTTTTTTCGCTCTTTTTTTGTATTTAGCAAGCTTGTGATTCGCAAACACAAGCTTGCGTGTAAAATTAATTTTTATTTTTTAACGATTCTTACAACTATTATTTTTAAATATATTACCTTAAGGTTAAATCAAAGTTATACAAAATGCAATGAAAACGAATAAAAACCATGTTTTTTTCACAAGATTAAGAAGGAAGCTAAATGAAGTGGTAGTAAAAAATAATAGGCAAAAGAAATGATTGCAAAAGGTAAGATTAGCAAAGAAAGGCTTGGTAAGATATGAATAAAGAAGATTCCATTCAATTACTTAAGGAGTGTAGCACTGGTACTAAAACTGCAATAGGAAGTATAGAACATGTACTAGCTGCAACAGAAAATAATGAGTTAAAAAGCTTACTAGAAGATTATAAAAAAGCCCATACAGAAATTGGCGGAAAATTAGACCAAATGCTTTTAAAATATGATGAAGAAGCAAAAGAGCCAAGTACTGTAACAAAACTTTTTGCAAATTTATCAACGGGAGTAAAACTTGCGCTAGATAATTCGGAACATGAAATTGCAAAATTAATGATGGACGGCTGTAATATGGGGATTCAATCGGTGAGTGAGTATATTAATGAATACAAAGAAGCGTCACAAGATTGCCAAGACATTGCGGATAAACTGGTAAAGACAGAACAAAGATTTATGGATGACCTTAGAAAATTTCTATAATTAAATACTTTATTATAGAATTAAAAATATTCTATTTCGATAAAACTTTGACATTTTCTTGTTTTTTGGTACAATCAAGTTAGAGTTAGTGGCTTTTTAGCCACTACAAAACTCTATCATGGATAAAAGTTAAACGAATTTTATCACTTTATAAAAAGAAAGGGGTAAAAGCGGTGAAAAAAAATTTTATCACAGATAAAAACGAGAAAATTACATATAGTATTGTAAAAAGCAAACGTAAAACCATTAGTATTGCTGTTTTACAAAATGGAGAAATTGTAATTCATGTACCATATCAGATTTCAGAAACTAGGATAGGGGAAATATTAAATAAAAAGCAGGATTGGATCATTAAAAAAAGAAATGAAATTTTAAAACAAAATGAGACAATGAATCGTTTGGATTATTTAAGCTATGAAGACGGTAGTAACTTATTATTTAAAGGATCTTTATATCCACTTCATATAATAGAAGATATAACATGTAAAATACCTAAGATAAGATTTAATGGAGATGCTTTTTATATCTATGATAATCATTTTGATTATGAAGAAAAAAGAGAAGCACTTCGTAAATGGTATAGAGAACAGGCAAGAATTGCATTTCATGAAAGAGTATCCTTTTATGAAAAACAATTAAATGTTCGCTATGGCACCATAAGAATCAAGGAACAAAAAGGTTGCTTTGGTAGTTGTTCTTCAAAAGGGAATTTAAACTTTAATTTAAGATGCATCCTTGCACCACCAGAAATCCTTGATTATGTAGTTGTTCATGAGTTATGTCATCTAAAATATTTTGATCACTCAGAGCATTTTTGGAACTTAGTGAAGAGCATTTTACCTGATTATAAGCAAAGAAGAGACTGGTTAAAAGAAAAGGGTAGATTTCTTAACTATTGAAAAACTTCCCAGTGTATATTTCAAATCACTGCACATACTAAGAGCGTAACAAACATCAACATTTGCTGACAAATACATTAAAAATAACTAGTTAGTCAGCATTAGAAATGGAGGAGTTTATTATGAGTAGCAGAAACAGAGTAGAAGTTCCAGAGGCTAAAGAAGCATTAAACCGTTTTAAAATGGAAGTTGCATCTGAACTAGGTGTTCCATTAACTAACGGATATAACGGAAACTTAACTTCATACCAAAACGGTAGTGTTGGTGGTTATATGGTTAAGAAAATGATTAAAGCACAAGAAGAAAAAATGGCTGGTACAGGATCTGGTCAGTAATCGAATACAAAACTTAGGAACAAATTATGGAGCGTACACTAGTTGTACGCTTCATTTTTATTTTACGTAGAAATTACTTGGCATGTTCTGTTCATTATTTTGTTGAGAAGCAAAAATAGATGAAATAAGCAGATTTCCAATGTTTTAGCAGTCAATTTCATATAAATTTCAGTTGACAAAACACAATTATATAATAAAATAGGAGTATATATGTATTTTGCGGTATTATGAGCTTTTATGACTGCTATTACATATGTTCTATGTAAATAGTAAATGAAGTTTAAGAGGTAAAAAAATGAGAGTAATCGCTGGAAAAGCAAGAAGAACATTGCTTAAAACGCCAGAAGGGTTTGATACTAGACCTACAACAGATCGTACCAAGGAAACTCTGTTCAATATTTTGAATGGCTATTTGCCAGATTGCAACTTTTTGGATTTATTTAGCGGGAGTGGTGCCATTGGTATAGAAGCAATTAGTCGGGGGGCTAAATTAGCCGTATTTTCAGAGATTAATCGAATTGCCATAGAGTGTATTAAATCAAATCTTAAAGCAACGCATTTCGAAGAAAATGCAAAAGTATATCAGCAAGATGCCTTATCTGTGATTCGTTCTATGGAAAAAGAGGGACGAGCTTTTGATATTATATTTATGGATCCCCCATATAATCAAGCCCTAGAGCAAGAAGTGCTAGAATATTTGGAACATTCAACTATTGTATCTCGTGATACGATTATAGTAGTTGAGGCTTCTTTAGATACTAGTTTTGATTATTTAGAAAATAGTCGATTTCAAGTTTATCGTGAAAAAGTATATAAGACAAATAAGCATGTATTTATTGAATTAAAAGAAGAAATATAAGAAAAAATATAAGTAAAAATATAAGTAAAAATATAATTAAACACACATGCAATCATTTTAATAGAATAAATCATTTATGGAACAATATTTATTGAGATAAAATAATAGGTATGACTTAAATGAACATGGAGGTAATATGAAAATTGGGATATATCCAGGTAGTTTTGATCCAATTACCCTTGGTCATTTAGACGTAATAAGACGTTCGGCCAAACTAATGGATGAATTAATCATTGGTGTGTTGATAAATAGTACAAAAGTACCTTTATTTTCTGCCGAAGAAAGAGTAAAATTAATAGAAATGGTAGTTTCTGATATACCAAACGTAAGAGTAGAAGCATTTAAAGGTTTAACAGTAGATTTTGCAAAGCAAAGAAATGCTTCTGTTATCGTACGCGGTCTACGTGCTGTTTCTGATTTCGAATACGAATTACAAGTAGCACAGATCAATCATAAGTTATATCCTGCAATTGATACAATTTTCTTAACGACGAGCGACGCGTATTCTTATTTAAGCTCAAGTATCGTGAAAGAGATAGCTAGTTACAATGGTGATATCACACAATTGGTTCCAGAAGCAATTGTAGATTATGTATATGACAAATATAAATTGAGGAGGAACGATTAATATGGGAGCTAATCGAATAGAACAGCTAATAGAAGATATCTATGAATTCGTAGAAAGTTGTAAGATGCAACCATTGTCGCAGACAAAGGTAATAGTTCCAAAGGATGAGTTATATGATTTGCTTGATGAATTAAGATTACGTACCCCTGATGAGATTAAACGTTATCAAAAGATAATCGCAAACAGGGATGCTATCATTGCAGATGCTGAAGAAAAAGCAGCATCAATTCAAGCAGAAGCAAAGGAAAAGGCAAAAACCCTTGTAAATGAAAATGAAATTATGCAGCAAGCATACTATCAAGCGAATGAGATGGTAAGTAGTGCGAATGCACAAGCGGAAGCTATGCTTAGAAGTGCCAATGAAGATGCGAACCAAATTCGTGCTGGCGCGCTCGCTTATGCGAATGAAATTTTATCTGAAGTAGAACGTGTTTTAACTGGTGCTTATGATGAAACAAGAAGTAAGACAGAAGCTTTAGTTTCTACATTAAAGAACAATTTAGATATTGTAGTGAATAATAAAAAAGAGCTTACAGAATCTCTAAGTCCTTCTAATAATATGAACTCCATAGAACCAGAAGAGTTAGAAGAAGGACCAAGAGAGTATAATGAGGAAGAGTTTGACTTTGATGAGAATACTTTTCTAGAAGATATTGATGATTAAAGCATTCTATTATTCAAAAACCCATACAAGTTAAATAAAAAACATTACATAAATACTACTAAGGATAAACGCAATAAAAGCACAGAGTATTTTTGTAATAAAATAGAATTTAATCGATAGTCCTGTTACCCCTATAACACTTTTGGTTTGTGCAAGACCTGATAAACCGCCAAAAGCTGTTATCGTTGTAATAAGGACTATTTTTAATCCCAAATCTATGGCTAAATAACTAATATTATGAATACCAACGGTAATTTCTAATATTCCAGTTAAGATGGAAGCAGAAAATAAGGATAGAAAACCAAAAGACTCAACAATGCTTGCAAGTACAGAAAATAGAATAATATATCCTCCGACTTTAGTGACTACCTCAAAACCACTTAAAATAGCTTCATCTACAATCTCTAGACACAAGGTATTGTTTTTAATTGTTGTATAGCTTTGTGGGCCATGTGTCTCCAGACAGGACTCTGTTGGACTTGTTATTTTATCTTTATAAAAGTGATAACATATTTTTGTGCTAATAATAGAGGAAGTATAAATTATAATACAAAGGAATGCGCCTATTTTTGGATAACCTATTTTAGTCATTGCAATGTATCCTAAAATAAACATGGGACTTGCATTATTACACATACTGGCTAAGAATTGACCTTCTTTTAAAGAAATGCGTTTTGATTCCACCATATCTGCACTTGTTTTAGCACCTACAGGAAGCCCGGATAAAAAACCTATAAAAATTGGATAGCAACCTTCCTTTGTAACAGGTAATATGTGCTTTAAGAAGGGATAAAACAAGGCACCAATGGGTCTGGTAATTTGTAATCGTATGATAAGTCCAGAAATTATAATAAAGGGCAATAAATTAGGTAATACAGCTTCAAACCACAATAATAACCCCGATGTTGCCCCCGCTAATGTTTCAATGGGACGTACTAGCATTAAAACTAAAAATAATAAAAGAGCAATTTTTATTAATTTATTTTTAGAAATAAATGTTTTCATTGTCTTTGCCATACAAAACCTTCACATAGTATTTGTATAATTTATGATGGATTGTCTAATCTATGCAAGAATTCATGATTTACTTTTACAATGATTTATTTCCTTGATAAATTATAGGTCCTGCTTTGAATTCATTTGGCAATACAGTATTAAATTTGGAAAACACAATCTGGTTATACAAATGTGTTGCTTTTAAATCGGCTTGAAAGCATTGCATTGCAATTGGAGATAATAATTTATCTGCATCTGCTACTTTTGTTATCACTGGGATAAGACCATTCTTTTTAATTTGTTTTAAATGTGTGCTAGCGGATGTTTGAAAGCCAAGCAATCTTGCATACGCACTATCAGGAGATAAAAGAAACGTACTCATGAGTTCCGTTTTAATTTGAAGGAGTATATGAAGTAAGGTTCGTGAAATCCTTGTGTAAGTGAATTGTTTTGTTTTTATTAGCTCAATTAAATCAGTAAATTTCGTGTGATAATTTATTTCATTTAAAATACGATTAGAAAGATCTTCATTTACGTCAAGATAGCTTTGTAAAGATTCACTGGTTTCTTGCGTCAATTGATAATAAAGTAGGGAAGTAAAATCATCCACTGTAATAGGAAACGTCTTATGATAGGAGTTTTCTAGACATTCCTTTGTAGTGCTTGGAACAAAGGTATCAATAGAAAGCATCTTTTTATCAATTTTAGTTGAAAGCGAATCTTGATATTCCGTAAGAAAATCATTATTTTGTGCTAATGCCTCATAATAGTTTCTTAGTGCAGTAGCAGAACAAAAAGGATTATTAAGATTAGGATCATGATAACCAGAACCATGCCTTAGAATCGTGACTGGTTCGATGGAGGAATTTAATTTTTTTAGAGCTTTTATATACTCAATCCCTAAAATATTATTTGGTTCATCTAAAACCTGTTCAATCCTTTGATCCTTTCCTAAAAAATCAATGAGGGCTTGTTTTCTTGCAACTGGAAAGGATAGACCATTTTTAAGATATGTCTTTAAATATAATTTAAAATTATCAGGTTCCTCTAATAGTACGGACGCTATTTTATCTAGCAATGAGATATCACCGCATTCGCTACCAAAGCAAAGATAATCGACTATCCCTAGACGATTTAATATGTTAACTGCACCATGTGCAAACAATTCTGCACTAGCAGTAGCATAATAAACAGGGAGCTCAAAAACCAAATCCACACCATTTGAGAGAGCCATTTTTGTTCTTGCATATTTATCTATAATCGCTGGTGTACCACGTTGCACATAATTACCACTCATAATAACAATTACACAATCAGCATTTGTTTCTTGTTTTACCTTGTTGATTTGATAAAGGTGGCCATTGTGAAACGGATTATATTCAACAATAATTGCAACTGTCTTCATTTATCTAATTCCTTTCCTATTTATAATGTTATCCTATCATAAAAATATGAATTCAACAATCAGAGAATCATTTTTTGAAAAATTCGGTTATTATCTTCGAATTTTGAAATACTAATAAAAGTTATATATAATAAAAATTTAACCCAAAGAAGAGCAATAGTAGTAAAATAGTACAAAAAAATGAGAAAAATACTGACTAGAATAGGGGAAATTGAAAGAATGTAAGCGTTTACAAATTTGCCTCTTGTATACTTCATTTGATAGTATTATAATAAATAGCAGTATGTTTTGACCTGCTTTAAATTAATTGATGTAGGGAATTCACCTTATATGTAAATTAATGTAAGTAGAGCGCAAAAAATTGAATACACAAGATATCGAAAGGAGTATTACCATGGGTTTTATCGATGACATTAAAGTCAGAGCAAGAAAAAATATTAAAACAATTGTACTACCAGAAACAGAGGACAGAAGAACTTACGAGGCGGCAGCAATAACGCTTAAAGAGGGAAATGCAAATGTTGTCCTAATTGGTAGTGAAGAAGTAGTTAAGGAGAATTCCAAAGGCCTTGATATTTCTAAAGCTGTCATTGTTGATCCTAAAAAATACGAAAAATTACAAGAGTATATCGACCTTTTAGTAGAACTTAGAAAAGCAAAAGGTATGACAGCAGAAAAGGCAGAAGAACTTTTAACTACAGATTACACTACATTTGGTGTAATGATGGTTAAAGCTGGAGACGCAGACGGATTAGTATCTGGAGCATGCCACTCAACTGCTGATACATTAAGACCATGTTTACAGATTTTAAAAACAGCACCAAATACTAAGTTAGTTTCCGCTTTCTTCGTAATTGTTGTTCCAGATTGTGAATATGGTGCAAATGGCACTTTCATCTTCTCTGATGCAGGATTAGTTCAGAATCCAAATTCAGAAGAACTTGCAGCGATTGCTGAATCTTCCGCTAAGAGCTTTGAATTATTAGTTGAAAAAGAGCCAATCGTAGCAATGCTTTCTCACTCCACAAAAGGTAGTGCAAAACACGCAGATGTTGATAAAGTAGTTGAAGCTGCTAGAATCGCAAAAGAAGCAAATCCAACTCTTAAAGTAGATGGAGAATTCCAATTTGACGCAGCAATCGTTCCTAGCGTTGGCGCTGCAAAAGCACCTGGAAATGAAATTGCTGGTAAAGCAAACGTATTAGTATTCCCAGACCTTGATGCAGGTAACATTGGTTACAAGATTGCTCAAAGATTAGCAAAAGCTGAAGCTTATGGTCCTATTACACAAGGTATCGCTGCACCAGTTAACGATTTATCTAGAGGATGTTCTGCTGAAGATATCGTTGGTGTTATCGCTATTACAGCAGTTCAAGCAGCTGCAAAATAATTGCTAAAGTAATTGTAACCAGTTGCTTTGTGAATTATAAAGTAAACATAGATGAAGTGAAGAAAAAAGGAGATTAACAATGAAAGTTTTAGTTATTAACTGTGGAAGTTCCTCATTAAAATACCAGTTAATTGATTCCGAAACAGAAAAAGCATTAGCTGTTGGTTTATGTGAAAGAATTGGTATTGATGGTCGTTTAAATCATACACCAGCTGGTGGAGAAAAAGTTGTATTAGATGATGCATTACCAAATCATGAAGTAGCAATCAAAAACGTAATCGCTGCTCTTACAAATGAGACATATGGTGTTATTAAGTCTCTTGATGAAATCGGTGCAGTTGGTCACAGAGTTGTTCATGGTGGAGAAAAATTCGCTCATTCAGTAGTTATTAACGATGAAGTTTTAAAAGCAATTGAAGAGTGTAATGATTTAGCACCACTTCATAATCCAGCAAACTTAGTAGGAATCAATGCTTGTAAATCCATCATGCCAAATGTTCCTATGGTAGCTGTTTTTGATACTGCATTCCATCAAACAATGCCAAAAGAAGCTTACCTTTACGGTATTCCATTTGAATACTATGACAAATATAAGGTAAGAAGATATGGTTTCCACGGAACAAGCCATAGCTATGTATCTGGTCGTACAATTGAAATAGCAGGACTTGATAAAAATAATTCTAAAGTGATCGTTTGCCACTTAGGTAATGGTGCTAGTATCTCTGCAGTAAAGAACGGTGAATCTGTAGATACAAGTATGGGTCTTACTCCACTTGAAGGTCTTATCATGGGTACAAGAAGTGGTGATATCGATCCAGCGATCATTGATTTCATTGCTAAGAAAGAAAACAAATCTCTTGATGATATCATGGAAATCTTAAATAAGAAATCCGGTGTATTAGGTATGTCTGGTGTATCTTCTGACTTTAGAGATCTTGAAGCTGCAGCAAACGAAGGAAATGAACATGCAAAAGAAGCTCTTAGCGTATTTGCATATCGTGTAGCTAAATATGTTGGATCTTATATTGCAGCTATGAACGGTGTAGATGCAATTGCATTTACTGCAGGTCTTGGTGAAAATGATAAGAACATTAGAGCAGCTGTATGTGCTCAATTAGGATATATGGGCGTTACATTAGATGAAGAAAAGAACTCTACAAGAGGTAAAGAAATCATCATTTCTGGCGAAGATAGCAAAGTAAAAGTATTAGTAGTTCCTACTAACGAAGAACTTGCTATTTGTAGAGAAACAGTTGAATTATTATAGGATATTTTAGAAAAAATCCCTATTACAATAGTAAATAATCGTTGACAAACGAAGTATCAATGAGTATAATACAAACAGTGTGAATTTCTAGGCACATTTATGTGTCATGTAATTCATTGCGCGAAAGTCCTTGATATGGATAGTTTGTAGTTTATAATACAGGAGTCAAAAATGCTAGTTCAATTGTCTGAAATCATGAATATAAATGACGGTGTACGTAAGATGACAGTTCCTATAGAGTTCGATACATTCGAATTAAATGGTAACACATATAAGGTACACGAAAAAGATTCTGTCCAATTAACGATAAAGAATCTTGGCAATCGAAAAGTTTTGATTGACGCTAAGACAAACTTATCTTTGTATGTTCCTTGTGACAGATGCTTAAAGCCAGTTCTCATTCCTTTTGATATCGATACATCAAAAGAGATTGACTTTAATCTAACCACAGAACAACGTACCGAGGATTTGGATGAAACAACTTTTATTACCGGATACGAGTTAGATGTAGATAGGCTTATTTGCGAAGAAGTCTTGATTGGTTTCCCAATGAAGGTTCTGTGTAAAGATGACTGTAAGGGATTCTGCAAGGTCTGTGGCGCTAATCTAAATGACGGAGAGTGCGGATGTGACCGCACAGAACTAGACCCAAGAATGTCTGTTATCCGAGATATTTTTAACAACTTTAAGGAGGTGTAATCAATGGGAGCTATTTGTCCAAAGAATAAACATTCCAAAGCAAGAAGAGACAGTCGTAGAGCAAACTGGAAAATGACTGCTCCAAACTTAGTGAAATGCAGCAAATGTGGTGAACTTATGATGCCACATAGAGTATGTAAGGCTTGTGGATCTTACAACAAGAAAGAAATCATTTCTACTGCTGAATAATTCAAGCACTTGGAAGATTAAATATGCAAGTAAAGAGCTGTTAATACAGCTCTTTTTTGTGTTTTGAAATATTGTAATTATAAAAGCTTGGTTGCACTTTTAATAGTAGTATGATATGCTTTTTGTAAGAGATTGGAATAAAATAACATTTTATTTTGAAAAAATTAAAGAAAGCATAACTTTAGCATAATTATTTAAAAGATTCGATGCGTCTGATAAACACGTATATTCAAACCAGTATATTTTGTCTTTATGTTCGAATTGAAACTCTGGTTTAAAAATGTTTTCAGTTTGAGGTAAAAATATACCTTCCTTTTTTATATAACAAGTTTCTTTGGTGGCTTTTTTTCGATAATCTTTTTCTACATATTCGGCAACGCTTTTATGGATCGCGGTATCTTCCATAGGAAGATAATAGTAGTCTTTATAGTTTGCAAAGAAATGTTTTAATACTCCTTCATAAAACGGAAGAAACATTGTGCCGTTCTTATCTTTTATACTGCAGGTTATTACATAATCAAAACTTTCAGAATTCATTGAAGGTATAAAAGTATCCAATGTTTTTTTAAAATTTAAGTTCTTTGGGATAGCTGTCTTAAGTTCAAAAAAAATAGAGAGTCCATACTTTGTATATTCATAATTAAGATTCGTTATTTGACCTTGAAAAAAATCACGATAAGCAAGCATTGATGAAATACATAACAATCCCTGCAAATCTTCTGCGTTGTGTAAAAGCAGTACATAAAGCAATGCGTCGGAAGAGGAAGTACCTAAACTAGGTAGACCAGATTCATTTTGCACGGCATAAATTTTTTCGCTTGAAGAGTTTAAGGTTTCATAGCGTTTTATGCCAACATATCTGCCATAAACACTAATTAAATCTCCGCCAGTAAAGGTATCTTCTCTTTTAATACCAAGATACTCTTCAACACTACGTTGTTTCAGACTTTCCAAAGGAAGAAACTTTTTCATTGGATGAAGTTCTTTATAGATATCGATGCTTTTTATATGCTCAAAGTTATATCGTAATTGGTAACGTTTGCATTTTGCAGTTAAATAAGGAATGTCAAAACCAGATCCATTATAGTGTATGAGAACTTTATAATTTTCTAAAAAAGTAAAAAACTGAATTAGAAGTTCTTTTTCGTCTTCAATGCTATCAGCAAACCATTGGAGTAAATAAGGTTCTCCTTTTTTATAATGAACACAACCAATTAAATAGAGGTATGACATCTTAGATGATAATCCCGTGGTTTCTATATCAAAAAAAAGTATATCATCAAGAGAATATTGAAGTTCAAAAGGGTATCCTATTACCGAATTTAATTTTTTTTCGTGTATTTGCATAAGTACCTCCATTTTGTTACAAGTATCGCAAGCGTACGTCTATTAGTATATTATCATAAATGATTCTAAAACTTCAATGAATTGTTTTAAAACCAACGAAAGAACAATAAAAAAGAATGTAATGATTTTTTAATTTGATTATAATGTAAAGATTGCTTAATTGTGATAATATGTGTAATAAATATAGGTGGTGATTACAAAAGATGGGAAAAACAATATTAGGATTAGAAGTTTTTGATATCTTCTATAATTTTTTTATTTACAGTTTTTTTGGATGGATTTATGAAAGTTTATATGTTTCATTTTGCAAAAAAACTTGGATTAATCGTGGTTTCTTAAATGGGCCAGTCATTCCAATCTATGGCTTTGGCGCAACTTTCTTTTATATTATATTTTTTAATACCCATACAGTAACTTTGACACAATCGGTAACGCCAAGGAATGTTGTATTATTGTATTTTATAGGTATGATTTCTGCAACGGTACTTGAATTTGTCACTTCTTGGGTTATGGAAAAATTATTCCATGCAAAATGGTGGGATTATAGTGATAGGAAGTTTAATATTCAGGGGAGAATAAGCTTAATCCCTTCTTTATTTTGGGGTTTTTTATCCGTTGTTATGGCTTACTTAATTCAACCGGCGGTAACGAAATTTACAGATAAGATTCCAAGAAATGTTGGGGATATAGTTTTATTCGCATTGATGATAGTTTTTTTAAGTGACCTTACCGTTACAGTTATAGCAACATTACAGTTAAATCACAAGCTACAGGTTATGGAGAAATTACGTGAAGAATTGTATGAATATGCAATGGGACTAAAATGGTATGAAAAGCGTGAAGAGATTAAAGGAAAGATAAGTAATCCGCATGTTCGTGAATTTTTGAATGAATTTCGTGAATCCTTAGATAAGAGTTATGAACGATTCCAAGAAAAGCAAAAACAGTTATCTTTACAAATGTCAGAGAAAAAACAGCTTTTTGTTGAAGTAGAAGACAAGATCAAAGAATTTAAGACTGCTTATAAAAAGCAAACCAATAATAAATTACAAAGAAATATTTATAAACGTTTATTTAAAGCTTTCCCTAATATGAAAGTGAGCCATCATGAAGGCGCATTTGCTGACTTAAAGGAGAGATTAAAAGATAGAAAGAATAAGTAATAAAGAATAAGTAACAAAGAAATATATTATAGGGTTAACAATTAATAAGGAGAGTTACTAAGAATTTATAGGATGGGAGTCGTAAAAAGTGAATGATAATAAAGAAAAGGGAGTAGTAAAGAACTATGTAAGTGGTTTTTTGCGTGTAGCGGTAGTAGCCAGCTTGGTTTTTGTTCAATTTGGACTAATATTTGCGCTATCGATATGGCTAAGTGGATACACAGTTTACATTTATACCATTATCGAAATTCTAAGTATTTTTGTAATTATTGGATTACTTAATGATTATCGATCCTCTTCATATAAAATTGCTTGGATTTGCATTGTACTATTACTTCCTCTAACAGGGCATATCATGTACGCCTTATGGGGAAAGTCAGGTTCTAAAAAAAGCATTGAGAAAAAAGTGCTAGGTAAATTAAGGCATGGTGCAACATTTTACGAATACGATGAAGAAACCATGAATTTATTTGCAGAGCAATATCCAACGAAATCAAGAATGGCAAAATTTATGGAATCCCATACGTTTCCACTATTTAAAAATAATGAGGTTACGTATTATCCCATGGGGGAAGACGTATTTGCAGCTATCTTTGAAGACATAAAAGAAGCAAAGAATTTTATAATGATAAACTTTTTTATTGTTGGGGAGGGTCTTCTTTGGGAAAAGATGCATGCATTGCTATTAACTAAAATACAACAAGGCGTAGAAGTTATGTTTATGTATGACGATTTTGGTGCAATGCTTCGTACTAGTAAGGATTTTAAAAGAAAGCTTGAAGAAGAAGGATTTAAGATCAGAATATTTAATCCAATACACAAGTATACAGAAAAATTATATATGAATTATCGAAGTCATCAAAAAATCATTGTGATTGATGGAAATGTCGGTTATACTGGTGGAATAAACTTAGCAGATGAGTATGTGAACTACGTAGCTCGTTTTGGTATATGGAAAGATAGTGCTGTTCGTGTAGAAGGCGATGCTGTTTGGGGATTAACGGTTACATTCCTTCAGATGTGGGAAGTATGCACCAATGGTGCCTTAATTGATTATACTCCATATCGCCCAACAAAAGAATTTAAGAAGAATAATGTATTTTGCCAAGTAATTGCAGATGGACCAGCTAATAATCCTGAGAATCCAATTGAATCTGTTTATAAGCAAATGATTCATTATACTAAAAAGTACTTATATGTCATGACACCATATTTAGTGATTGAAGATGATATGAGAGATAGCTTGATTAGCGCAGTAAGGGGTGGTGTGGATGTTAGAATCATTACTCCATTTATCCCTGATAAAAAAAGTGTGAAGCAAGTGACGAATTATAACTACGGAAAGCTTTTGGAAGCTGGTGTTCGAATTTTTGAATATACGCCTGGATTTATTCATGCCAAAGCAATTATCAATGAAGACTGCGGAATCGTAGGAACAATAAATATGGATTATCGAAGCTTTTACTTACATTATGAGTGTGGTGTTTTTATATGTAATCGAGATGTGATTCAAACCATTAGAGAAGATTTTGATAAAACATTCGAAGTTTCCAAAGAAGTGACATACGAGGAATGGAAGAATCGTCCATGGACCACTAAGTTCTTACAAAGTATTTTAAACTTATTTTCTACGCTTATGTAAATAACTAGATCGAATAATTTAAAATGCTACTTATATAAAGAAAGGCTTGACAACAAAGATGCACATAAATGTTTGTAAGCATTGTAAGAAGGTATACACGAGTAAATTTGTATCGTATGCATGTAATGAGTGTAAAGAAAAAGATGATTTACAATTTGAACAGATAAAAGAATATTTAATGAAATATCCAAATAGCAATGCACTTCAAATTGCAGAGGCTTTGGATATTTCTGCTTATATCATAATACAATATTTGAATGAAGGTAGACTAATGACTTCAAAAGGAAATTTTGAACGTATAAAATAGCCTATTCTTTTTAGCTTGCTAATTAAGTTGCTATCTTTTTGATATTACGCTATAATATTATTAATAGAACATAAGTTTGATTTTAGATAGGAAAGAGAATATGATAGCATTTGTTAAAGGCGAGTTAGCAGAGATAAAAGAAAATACGATTATCGTTGAGAATCACGGTTTGGGCTATGAGATAGCAGTGCCTCAAACGGTGTTTCATAAGCTTCCAGCACTACATAGCGAAGTGAAGATTCACACATATATGCAGGTTAAGGAAGACGGAATTGCCTTATTTGGATTTACGAATAAGGATGATTTGAACGTATTTAAGTTATTGATTACAGTGAATGGAATTGGACCCAAAGGTGCACTAGGAATTTTATCTGCACTTTCTGCAGATGATTTGAGATTTGCCATACTTTCTGAGGATGCAAAAGCAATTTCAAAAGCTCCTGGAATTGGTGCAAAAACAGCAGGTAAGCTAATCCTGGAATTAAAGGATAAGTTTAAGTTAGAGGATGCATTTGAACAAAAATTATTGAATGCAACGGAAAATATTTTTACAGATAGAAGTGCGATTGATGGAATATGCAATGAGGCAATCCAAGCGCTGGTTGCACTTGGATATGGTAGCAGTGAAGCAATGAGAGCGGTAAAAATGGTGAATGTAACATATGATATGGATTCTGAAAAAGTGTTAAAGCTTGCGCTTAAAAATATTGGATTAGTGTAATGATAGATTGTTAGAGGGAACCTATGGGAAAAAGAATGATAACAACTGAGTTAATGGAAGAGGATGTGAAGTTAGAAAGCACCTTACGACCTCAGTTATTAAAGGATTATATCGGGCAAAAAAAAGCGAAGGAAAATTTAAAGATTTACATCGAGGCGGCAAAGCAACGAGGCGATTCTTTAGATCATGTCCTTTTTTTTGGACCACCTGGACTTGGAAAGACAACACTTGCAGGTATTATTGCAAATGAAATGGGCGTTAACATGAAGACAACTGCTGGACCAGCGATTGAAAAACCTGGAGATATGGCAGCTATTTTGAATAATTTGCAAGAGGGCGATGTATTATTTATCGATGAGATTCATCGTTTGAATCGACAAGTTGAAGAATTATTATATCCCGCAATGGAAGATTACGCTATTGATATTGTTATTGGCAAAGGTGCTTCTGCAAAGTCAATTCGGCTTGAACTTCCACGTTTTACTTTGGTTGGAGCAACTACAAGAGCAGGTATGTTAACAGCACCTTTACGTGATCGTTTTGGAGTGGTTAGTCGTCTGGAATTTTATTCTGCCGAAGAGCTAAAGACGATTATTGTGCGTTCAGCAAGTGTTTTGAATGTGGAAATAGATGAAACTGGTGCGATTGAGTTGGCAAGAAGATCAAGAGGAACACCACGTTTGGCAAACCGCTTATTAAAGCGTGTTCGAGATTTTGCCCAAGTAAAATATGATGGCAAGATAACCAAGGATGTTGCTAATTTTGCCCTTGATTTACTTGAAGTTGATAAGCTAGGACTTGACCATATTGACCGTCAAATTTTAATGACCATGATTGAAAAATTCAATGGAGGACCCGTTGGAATTGATGCAGTTGCTACTACAATTGGAGAAGATTCTGGGACAGTAGAAGAGGTATACGAACCATATCTAGTTCAAAATGGACTGATAATAAGAACTCCAAGAGGGCGAATGGTTACAGATTTAGCCTACAAGCATTTAGGACTAGCTGTTAGTTCAAAAGAGTGCGATGAATAAAAAACGCTTATAAATTCCCTAAATAAAATAAGTATTGTTTTTCCAGTGATTTATGTTAAAATATAATAACGAAGCGATTTGTGCTTCGTTATTAAATTCTATTAAGAAGTGTACTTAGCTTCGTTATTAGATTCTATTAAAAAGCAATATGTGCTTTGTTATTACAATCAGAAGCGCTTTTGCAGAGTAAATATTGTACAAAAGTTCATAAAGATTCAATTATCAGAATTTAGTTTCATATAAGTTTTATTAGTTTTGAGATAGTGGTGGGGAAATTCTCGGAAAAGAGGACGGTATGAATAAACGAACGGATATTGAAGTTATTATTAATGGGAAGCGATATGTTATTTGTGGGTATGAAAGCGAAGAATATTTACAAAAGGTTGCATCCTATATTAACAGTAAGATAGCGGAATTTAAACAACAAGATTTCTACCGAACTTTAGATGGCGAGATGCGCAATATTTTGCTTCAGCTAAACATTGCAGATGATTATTTTAAAATGAAAAAACAATTAAAGCAATCCGAGAGCGATAGTGATTTAAAAAGTGGAGAGATATTTGATTTGAAGCATGAGATTATTATGCTACAAACAAGGCTAGAAGCTGCAGAGAATGAAATTATAGGATTGCAAAAGGAAAATCTAGAAGAACAGAAGAAAGTTGTTCGTTTAGAGACAGAGCTTATAGAAGCGCGAAAGAATAAAACAAACTAATAATTAGGGGCTGTCAGGGATGACGGCCTTTTTAAAATTATAGAAGCATTGTAATTAAGTAAAAGAAAGGGTTAACATATAGTATTAGTAAGAAAATACTATATGAAAAGGTATATATGAATAAAATTGAAATATTAGCACCTGCTGGTTCTATTGAGAGTTTACATGCAGCAATCAATGCAGGTGCAGATGCAGTATATATAGGCGGCACATTATTTGGGGCTAGAGCATATGCAAATAATTTGGATGAAGAAACCTTACTTCGTGCCATTGATTATGTTCACGTTAAAGGAAAGCAAATGTATTTAACTGTGAACACCTTATTAAAGGATGAGGAACTATCTGAACATTTATATACGTATTTAAGAAGATTTTATATGGAGGGCTTAGATGCAGTTATTGTACAAGACGTAGGTGCAATGCGTTATATACATGAACATTTCCCTAAGCTACCAATCCATGCAAGTACACAAATGACACTTACAATGGCAGAAGGTGCTAAGACCTTTGAAGACTATGGCGTTACTAGAATGGTAACTTCAAGAGAGCTTAGTTTAGAAGAGATTAGAAGGATACGTGCCAATACATCTCTTGAAATTGAATCATTCGTACATGGTGCATTGTGCTATAGCTACTCAGGGCAATGTTTAATGAGTAGTATGATTGGTGGAAGAAGTGGTAATCGAGGTCGTTGCGCTCAACCATGTCGTATGGAGCATGGATGCAAAGAAAGCGGTTCGGTTGTATCTAAAAAAGAAGAGAGCTTTTTATTAAGCCCAAAAGATATCTGTACGCTAGATTCCGTTGCTGAGTTTATCGAGGCAGGGATTGACTCCTTTAAAATCGAAGGAAGAATGAAGAGATATGAATACTCTGCAGGTGTTGTTGAAAGTTATCGCAAACAGGTAGATTTATATTATGAATTAGGAAGTGAAGGTTATCGCAAGTTTAAAGAAAAGAATCCTAATTTTATAAAAGAGGACATGCTTAAATTGCAGGATTTGTACAATCGTGGTGGTTTCTCAAATGGTTATTATCAAGCTCACAACGGCAAATCTATGATGTCCATGCATCGACCAAATCATAGTGGTGTGTATGTGGGAAAAATTGTTGATATCAAAGGAATCAATGCATCCATTCGTTTAGAAGAGAATATTAATGCACAAGATATTCTTGAAATTCGTGAAAATGGAGATAAGGTTTATGAATTTACAGTTAAAGATGGTGCTAAGGCTGGCCAGATTTTAAAAAGTAATTTCAAGCCTGGCAGTAAGGTGAGCATTGGAAATGAAGTTTATCGAACAAAGAATAGTCAATTACTAGAAGAACTTTCTGAAAAATATTACGAAAATGAACGTAAGGTTTCAATTCATGGTTTATTATGTGCAACGCCAGGTGAAAAACTAGAATTACAGGTATCTACGAAAAATCGTGAAGATAAGTTGATTAAGGTGAGCGAAATTGGTGATGTGGTTGAACCTGCAATGAAGCAACCAATGACTAGGGAAAAAATAAAGGCGCAATTGGAAAAGACAAACGAAACACCATTTACTTTTGAGAACTTAGATATTGAGTTGAATGGAGATGTATTTATTCCAGTATCAAAATTGAACGAGATTCGTAGAAATGCCTTATTACGTTTAGAAGAGGCAATGGCTCAAGAATATAAAAGAGAAGAAGCTTTAGAGCCTATTATGAAAGATCAAAGTAAAGAGTTTATAGCAGAAGATAACAATAGTGATATTGGTATCATTGCTTTTGTCAAAGATGAAGAACAATTAATTCATGCATGTGAAATAGAAGAGGTTGATGAAATCTATTTAGACATGGCTGAATGCAACTTTTTACAAATTGAGAAACTTAGCAAGCAAGTAAAAGAGTATAAGAAAAGATGTTATATTGTTATGCCACACATCTTCCGCTCTTATACCTATGATTTATTCTTAAGGAATAAAGCGTATTTGCTAGCCGATACTATAGATGGATATGTAATTAAAAATTATGAGCAGTATACATTTTTTAAAAACTTGCAAACAGAGGAACATTTATCTAAGGAAGTACGACTTGATTACAATATGTATGTTATGAATAATGAGGCGAAGAAATTCTATCTAGAGCATGGAATTACTCATACCACAGCATCCGTTGAGTTAAATCAAGGTGAGTTATCAAGACTTGGAATTTCAAATATGGACCTTTTGGTGTATGGTAATTTGCCATTAATGGTGTCAGCACAATGCGTAAAGATGAATACGACTGGTTGTAGAAAACAGGTAAATAAAGCAAATAAAAATTTACAGAGTGCCGATGATGATAAATCCTTGGTTCTTGTAGACCGTTTAAAGAATGAACTCTCAGTAAGAACAAATTGTAGAGAATGTTACAATACTATTTATAACTCCAAGTGTCTTTCATTGCTTGAGGAAGTGGCAGAAATACAAAACTTAAATCCAAGAAATATTAGACTAGATTTTAGTAACGAAACTGGAGAAGAAGTAAGCAAAGTACTAAAAAGTTTTGTTGATGTATTTAAACATGGCATAGATTCTAGTTTAAATCTGCGAGAATACACAAAAGGACATTTTAGAAGAGGTATTCTTTAAACTCCGACATGGAATGTTTCCTACGAAGTTTCATTAAAAGTTTTTGCGAAAAAACTTCGTAGGAAGCTTTCCCTAAGTTGTTTTTGGATAAGCTTTATAGAATACTTCCTATAAATCAAATGGAAGGTTCAATAAGAAGAGGTAAAAATGGATCATTTAATTACGGAATTAACAAAATATTTAATTATCATATTAATGACGCTGTATACTTTCTTTTCCTTTCGAGTAATCGTAAAAAAGAATAAACACTACCGTAAAAGAGTATATCGTGGAATGGAAATATTGATGTATCTGATTCATGGTAGTAGCTTTTTATCTCTTTATGTTACGTCACGAGATGAAAAATTATTTATATTGTATATAAGTCAGTTACTGGTATTTATCATATTTAGCGCGTTATATAAAGTTAGTTATCGAATGATGTCACAATTAGTTTTTCAAAATATGATGATGCTGTTGATGATTGGTTTTGTAATGATAACGAGACTTTCATTCGAAAAAGGAGTTAGGCAGTTTGCTATTTCAGCGGCTATGCTTTTGATATGTTTAGTTGTACCAGTGGCGATTGAAAAATTTAAGTCCCTTGGACGGCTCGGTTGGTTTTATAGCTTATTAGGTCTTGCTATGTTAATCGTAGTTCTAATCTTTGGACAAGAATACTACGGAGCAAAAAACTGGATTATTATAGGTAAGTTTCAATTCCAACCATCTGAAATAGTGAAACTGTTGTATATCTTTGCAGTGGGTGCTTTACTTAGCAAGGCAGTAAAATTTAAAGAGATCGTCTTAATTACGATAATGGCTGCAATTCATGTTATTTTATTAGTATTGGAAAAGGATTTAGGTGCTGCACTTATTTTCTTTATCACATATATCATAATGTTATATGCAGCAACGAAAAAAGCGGCTTACTTAGCTGCTGGTGTAGGGGCTGGTGTTGTTGGAGCCTTTGCAGGCTACACTTTGTTTGATCACGTACGAATTAGAGTGGCGGCCTTTTTACATCCTTTTGAGTTGATTGAGAAGGAAGGATATCAAATCAGTCAATCCTTGTTTGCGATAGGAACTGGTGGTTGGCTAGGAATGGGATTAAGCCAGGGATTGCCTAACAATATTCCAGTTGTAGATTCTGATTTTATCTTCGCAGCGATTGCAGAGGAGTTCGGTGGTATCTTTGCGATATGTATCATATTAATTTGCATTAGTTGTTTTGTTATGTTTATTAATATTTCAGTAAAGATAAAAAATACGTTTTATAAATTAGTTGCGCTTGGATTTAGTACTATGTACATCGTGCAGGTTTTACTAAACGTTGGTGGTGTTTTAAAATGCATTCCATCCACAGGAGTTACTCTTCCATTAGTTAGTTATGGTGGTAGTTCCATTGTTAGTAGTATATTTATGTTTAGCATTATTCAAGGGCTTTATGTATTACATTTACGTTCCGATGGAAATGAAGTTTCTTTAGATGAAATCGAAGCTGAAAAACAAAAGGATAAAAAGAAAAAGAACTCTAAAAAAGGCAATGATCAGTTGCAATTACAGGAAGAAAGAAAACTACAAAAGAAGTTAGAGAAAAAAAGAAAAGATGTGACTCAATCTGTTATTCGTTTTATGTACTTTTTTTCAGCACTTTTATTTGGTGTGATCGGGTATTATACGTATTTCTTAACATTTAAGAGTAAGACAGTTGTGAATAATAATTATAATTATAGACAGGACTTGCTAGCACAACGAATTACACGAGGAAAGATATTATCAGCAGATGGTAATATATTAGCTCAAACTGTTGAACTTGATGATGGAACTGAGATGAGAGTTTACCCATATGGAAACACATTTTCACATGTAGTTGGAAGAATGCAAAAAGGTAGGACAGGAGTCGAATTATCGGATAATTTTAATCTGTTGACTTCAAGTATTAATGGTTTTACAAAGTTAACAAACGAGATTGCTGGGAAGAAGAATCCTGGTGATAATGTGGTAACAACTCTTAATACAAAACTTCAACAAGTAGCTTATGATGCTCTTGGTAATAATCAAGGTGCTGTGGTAGTTTTAGAGCCTTCCACAGGAAAGATACTTGCAATGGTATCAAAACCTGATTATAACCCAAATACAGTAGTGAATGATTGGGCAGATCTTAATAATGATTCATCTTCACCACTTTTAAATCGTGCAACAAGAGGTTTGTATGCTCCAGGATCGACATTTAAGATATTAACAACATTAGAATATATGAGAGAAAATCCTGATTACGAATCTTATGAATATGAATGTAAAGGTGAGGGAAGATTTAATGATGTAACGCTCCATTGTGTAAAAAGCCATGGACGTGTTAATCTATTAAGCTCTTTTGCACATTCTTGCAATACTTCATTTGGTAATTTAGGAATAACATTAAATATGGATTCCTTTCAAAAATTAGCTAGGGATTTCTTATTTAATCAACCACTTCCAACTTCAATTACTACTTCACAAAGTAGCTTTGTTTTAGATGGGACATCCGATCCTAATGATTATCCACAAACGGTGATAGGACTTGGTAAAACACAGATAACACCACTTCATAACGCTATGATTGTATCTGCTATAGCAAACGGTGGAGTTTTAATGAAACCATATCTTATTGATCATATCGAATCTGCTTATGGTGATGAGGTATCTCGTAATACACCTTCTAGCTACGGAAGTTTAATTTCAGCCAATGAAGCACAAGTTTTAACAACGTATATGCAAGAAGTAGTTGAAAATGGTACTGGAACAAAATTAAAAAATATGTCCGTTACAGTTGCTGGAAAGACTGGTACAGCAAAGTATGATATAAATAAACCAGAACATGCTTGGTTTGTAGGATTTGCACCTGTAGATAACCCAGAAATAGCAATCAGCGTAATTGTTGAAAGCGTTGGTTCTGGTAGTACTTATGCGGTGCCAATTGCTAAGAAAATTATAGAGGCATACTATTCTACAAAATAGATATAATAATTCATTAATAACAATAAAATAGAATCCCTAAAAACAATAGGTTGAATTAAGACGGAAAGTGTTGTATACTAAAGGGTAGTAAACGTTACACCAGAAAACAGGAGGAATTGCGATGATAGAAGCAACGAGCTGTGGTGGTGTAGTTATTTTCAGAGGTAAAATCTTATTGTTATATAAGAATTACAAGAACAAGTATGAAGGCTGGGTATTACCTAAAGGAACTGTAGAAGAAGGGGAAGAATACAAGGAAACTGCAGTTCGTGAAGTAAAAGAGGAAACCGGCGCTGTTGCATCGATAATTAAATATATCGGTAAAAGTCAGTATACCTTTAACACTCCCCAGAACACCGTACTGAAGGATGTTCATTGGTACCTTATGATGTCTGATAGCTATTACAGCAAACCACAACGGGAAGAGTATTTTATGGACTCAGGATACTATAAATTCCACGAAGCGTACCACATGCTTAAATTTACCAATGAAAAGCAAATATTAGAACGTGCCTATAATGAGTATGTGGATTTAAAAAAAAGTAATCTCTGGGGTAATAAAAAATACTTTTAGATCTAGTATAACGGTTGACAGACGAGGTCAATTAGAATAATAATGAGACTTATGTACAAACGATTTTATATATGTATTCCGTATGGATATTGCAATGCAATTCTATAGGAATCTAATATGAAATATATGTATGCATAAGTCTCATTATTTTTTATTTTATTAATTATGTCTAGGGTGGTGAGCCACCTGAAGTGATGCTTGGGTAATTTGAGCAATAACACTAGCTTCAAATTGGGTACTTAGTACATCTAACTTTGATAGTAATTCACCTTGAGTTGTAACAACATACTTTGGTGGTAAACGATTCAATGAATAGGAAGCAATATCTAAGCGACATTGATCGCATTGACAACAGTTTAATTCAGGAAGTATTTCATCAATCCGTTTGATAACGATATCTTCCATGATATTTTTAAGTAATAATTCCATAAGAGACCTCCCAGCGACTTATTATATACATCTAATGTATCATAGGTGTCAATATGTGTAAATAGATTATAAAAGCTTTTATCATTTCATATTTTCACAAGTGTGTACATTGTATTTTTAAATCAGCTTTGCTATAATATCAGATATGTGTAGAAATAAATACAGTATTGGAGATCGCGATGAGTTCAAATCTAAATGATAATTTGGTTCAGAAAGTAATTGATAAATTACTTACCAGAGAAGTGCTTACCTATTTGATTGCTGGAGTGTTAACAACGGTTGTTAATTTCGTTGTTTACGGAGTTTTATGTAATCTTTTAGGGATTGCAAATATGGTATCGAATACAATTGCATGGGTCGTAGCAGTTATATTTGCATACGTTGTAAATAACTTTTGGGTGTTTCAAAATAAGACAGGCAGTAGTAAAAAAGAAGGAGAAAAACTGGCTAAATTTTTTAGTGCTAGAATAGTAACCTTAGTGATTGAAAGTGCCGGTATGTTTATCTTTATCGATGTATTAAAATTACATCAGTACAATATGATTGTGAAAGGTTTTATTGCAATCATAGTTATTATACTAAATTATATCTTCAGTAAATGGTTTGTATTTGATAAGAATACGGATGTAAATAGTACTACCGTTAATGTTACTGAATATAACGAGAAAATTGATAGATAATGAATCAAAATTATAAATCTAAATCATAAATCTAAATCATGAATCTAAATCAGTTTAGAGATTATAGAAATCTTAAAAAAGGAATGGAAGGCAATAATTCATGGAAAAAGCAGTAGTAGTTTTAAAAAAAGGTGAGGGAAGAACCTTAAAATCAGGAGGCCTTTGGGTTTTTGACAATGAGATTAGTAAGATTGAAGGCGAGTTTACCAATGGTGATTTGGTAACAGTAAATGATTTCGATGGTTATTGCATGGGAACAGGTTTTATTAATACAAATTCTAAGATAACAGTTCGTATGATGTCTCGAATCAAAGGACAAGAAATTGATGAAGAATTTCTTTTACAAAGAGTGAGAGATGCGTGGAATTATAGAAAAAGTACAGTAGATATCAGTAGTTGTAGAATTGTATTTGGAGAAGCTGATTTTTTACCTGGGCTTGTTATTGATAAATTCTCAGATGTTTTAGTTGTACAATCTTTAGCACTTGGAATTGATCGTATGAAAGAGACTATTTTAACACTTCTTAAGAAAGTGTTAGAAGAAGATGGCATCAAGATTCGTGGTGTTTATGAGCGTAGTGATGCGAAAGTAAGATTACAAGAAGGCATGGAACGAATCAAAGGTTTTATTGGTGAACCTTTCGACACAAAAGTTACAATCGTTGAAAATGGTGTTAAATATATCGTGGATGTTGAAGACGGACAAAAAACAGGATTTTTCTTAGATCAAAAATACAATCGTCTTGCAATTCAACGAATTTGTAAGGATGCGAAAGTTCTAGATTGCTTTACTCATACTGGTTCTTTTGCTTTAAATGCAGGAATTGGCGGTGCAAAAAGCGTATTAGGAGTGGATGCTTCTGAGTTGGGAGTAGCTCAAGCAAGAGAAAATGCAGAGCTTAATGGACTTGATAAAATTGTTCAGTTTAAATGTGCGGATGTATTTGAATTATTACCAGAATTAGAAGCAGCAGGTGAGAAATTTGATGTTATTATACTTGATCCACCAGCATTTACGAAATCAAGAAATTCTGTGAAGAATGCGATTAAGGGATATCGTGAAATTAACCTTAGAGCAATGAAGTTATTAAAAGATGGAGGATTTTTAGCAACCTGCTCTTGCTCTCACTTTATGACTCCTGAATTATTTACAGAGACGGTTGGACAAGCCGCTAAAAATGTTCACAAACGCTTACGTCAAGTGGAGTATCGTACGCAGGCACCAGATCATCCAATTTTATGGGCTGCAGATGAGTCTTATTACTTGAAATTTTATATTTTCCAAGTATGTAATGAAAAATAAGTTATAAAAAGGGGCTGTCGAAAATAATTATTTTTATATGTAGACAATGTTTTTATGCTATGGGACAGAATTTTAAACCTGTCTCATAACACGAAAGACATTAGGCGTTACAGATAAAAACTTTATTTAGCGACAGCTCCTTTATGTTACTACTAAAAAAGGCTGACATGCTTCATACGAGATTAGAGAGGAATTTTAATTATAATTTTTGCTCCATGTGTACTTTTAGAATTTTCTAAAATAAGTAATCCACCGTGTTGCTTTGCAACGGAATCAGCTACATAAAGGCCAATTCCAAAATGAGATTTAGAATTACGGCTACGATCATCCATATAAAATTGTTCGGTTGCATGCTTTAATGCTTCTGATGAAAATCCCATACCGGTGTCACTTATAGTGAATACAATATAACCATTGTCCTCACTTACTTTATACGTAACGATTCCCCCGGATGGAGTATGCTCAACGGCATTGGACATTACATTATTAAGTGCTCTTAATAATAAATGGGGATCAATAGAAAAATGCTGCGATTCATAAGTAGTTTCCCATCGTAATTGAATATTTTTCACAGTGCATAATCCTTTTGCCTGTTTTTGAACATCTTGTATAAAACCATCTATCATAATATCTTGTAGTTGCGGTCGAAAACTGTCATTTGATTTTGTGATTTCTATTAACATCTGCACATAATTTTGCATTTGTAAAGAACTTTCCTTAATGTAATCAATACATTCTAATTGCTCAGCAGTAGGCTCTGTATCGTACAGTAGTTCAGAATTTCCACGAATAAGAGTCAACGGAGTTTTTAGATCATGAGCTAATGCGGATATTTGTTCTTTCCTTGATTGCTCCAATTTCCATTGTCTTTCCAAAGAATTCTTTAGTGCTTTGCGCATTTTATCCATTGAGTTTAAAACTGCATTTATTTCTTTTATATTGCCACGCTCAATAGAAAAGTCCAACTCTTGACTTTGGATTTTCTCTGTTACAAAAGTGAGTGAACGTAATTTATTGTGCATCATATATCCAAAGCGAATAGCTGTGACAATCACGCTTAATAGGATTAATAATAATGCAGTAACTATAAACATCGTTTGTGGTGGCATGAGATATTTTCGCAAGGTTGTGGATTTAAATTGTGGGGTGATTTTATATCGAAGCACGCAATATTCATTGACACGCTGAACTACTTTATAATAATTTTCGCTAAAATCAGAGGTACGCCCTTGTACTGCCGCCCATGCATTTTTTATGCCACTTCCCTCAATATTACCAGCTTTAATGCTTCCATTTGTATCAAATACGATATATTGACACAAATCAGGAATCATAGTCTCCTTTACTTCATCCGCTTTTAAAATTTGGTCGTAAGCAGCGTTAGCTTGTTCCTGTGCGAAATCTGCGGGATAAATCATGTCGTTTGCAATTAAATAACTAAAGGAGCTAATTAAGAGAATTCCAATTAGTATTACGCTAAGAAACAGGTAAAAGAAGTATTTTAAATAAAACATACTAAGAGGAATCTCTCGTTTTTTAATTTTTATTCTTCCCATTTGTATCCTATCCCCCAAACCGTTTTGATTGGTGAGTAGTTCATATGCTCCAATTTTATACGAATATTTTTAATATGTGTAGATATCGTATTGTCATTACTATCACTATCAAATCCGAAAACATGTTCAAATATTTGCTCTCTTGAAAATACTTGTCCTGTATTTCGTGCTAAAAACTCACATATCTGGTATTCACCTTTGGTCAATGGAGCTATACTTTCATTGATAATTAATTGCTTTGCAGAAAGATTAAAATAGGAATTTGAAAAAGAGAGTCTTGTAGTATGTTCACGATGCTCACGCCTTAAATGGGCGGTCACTCTTGCGCGAAGTTCTAATGCTCCAAATGGTTTACTAATATAATCATCGGCACCAGTTTCTAAGCCGTAAACCAAACTATTTTCTTCTGTTTTTGCAGTCAGGAATAAAATAGGACAATCTACGTGACCGCGGATTTCTTTGCACAAAGTAAAACCATCTAACTTTGGCATCATTACATCTAATAAAATAAGATCAAAAGAACACAGATTGAGGTTCTGAACGTTTGCTGGTTCATAAATTGTCGTTACATTGTGCCCATCCTTACTTAAAATTTTCTGTATCATAGTCAAAATTGCCAACTCGTCATCGACCGCCAATATATTTGCCATACTAATCACTTCCCTTCATCAGAATTATACGCTGGATACCTTTGTTAGTAAAGTTTAATCACTGGTATTTTGTCCTTCCCAGCGACAAACCCAGATACTAAATAAAATGATTGCACTTACTGTGATGAAAATACACATAAAAATTGCAATATTGTAATCTGCTTCATGTAGTTCTTGTCCATTTGCTACAGTGAGGGCATAGGTAACAAGCCTAGATGACCATGCACAAGGAACATAGCACCAAATATCATCGCCCATTCCAGTAAGAAATAATGCGGAAATTAAACTTTCTATAATTCCTATACCAATGGATATTCCTTTATTAAAGCGTAATGACAAAAAAAAATGTAAAATATACAAAAATATATTGCTGCCTAAAAGTATTAGCGCAGCTTTTATATAAAATAAAGAATTCACCATGGATGCCTGAAAAAAATATAGATATCCCACACCAAAGAAAACACTTGCCAAAAAGATAGAAAATGTCCCTAAAAGTATGAGTAAGAAAAGCTTACTAAAAAACATAGGCAATCTTTTGGGCGCAGATAACATTACCTGAAATTGTCCAGCCGACAACTCTTGCTCAGCAAGTAACACACAGAACAGACCAATTAGAAATGGGAATCCAATTCCTAATACCTGAAAGTAGGCCTGAATTTTACTATAAGCGTCCCAAGGAGTATATGCATAATAAGCAAGAAAAACGACAGCAATACACAAAGGAATTAAGAAATGCGCTTTCCCAATAGCCAAACGTTTTGTCTTACGTACTTCAGATATAAAACAACGAAAAAATAGATTCATTATTTTTCCTCCGTTCTCTTAAACCAAATTGAGGTAAGAAAAGTTAGCGTAAAGAACCATAACAGAGAAAGTAATATTCCTGGTAGAATAACATTTGTATTGTTAAGGTTACTACCAGTAGGAATTGGCAAACCATTTGGCAGTAGACCTAGTGTCGGACACATTAAGCGGATTGGAATGGAGAAAGGAAAAATCCACCATAAGCTAGTATCTGCCAGTGCTACAACACCACTAACAGAAAGCACCATACTTGTAAAAATACTTGCAAACATACCGAACCTGGCACTCAAAAACAAGTAGACAGGAATTGCCCACAAATAGCTTATACTTAATAATATTGCGCCACTAAATCCACCAAAGGGGGAAATTGTAGTTCCAAGAACTGATCCTCCAACTAAGGTACCTAAAAAAATAATACTATTAGAAAACAATAATAAAAAGGTGCTATAAATGATTTTACCAATCCAACATTTTTCTGGTGAAATATTAAGTGATAAAATATTATAGTATTTGATTTTCCTATCTTTTTTGATGGAAAGATAGCAAAAAACAGCCAACATTCCAGGTAGTAGCATAATATACCACCAATTCCATGCACCCGCAGGAAAGGCATTATGTACACCACCTGTCAGAAATAGCGCTAGCAATAAAGTAATAACAGGTGCAATTACCGTAAGAATTCTTCCAAACGTATGTTGTAACTTTAGATGTTCAGCCTTTACTAAACGAAACATATCATTCACCAGCCTTTCTATTCTCCTTAATTACTTGCATAAATAACTTCTCTAAATCTTCGTTAGGATTTATCTTGCTGCTGTAACCTAAAACACCCCCAGAAATAATGCCTACATGGTCAGCAATTTGTTGTACCTCAGAAAGAATATGGCTAGAGAGAATAACCGTAATACCTTTTTCGGGAAAAGAACGAATTAACTCTCGCAGCTCTTCTATGCCTACGGGATCAAGACCATTGGTAGGTTCATCTAAAATCAATAACTTTGGATGATTTAATAAGGCTAGTGCAATCCCAAGTCGCTGTTTCATACCGAGGGAAAACTGTCCGGTTCTTTTTTTACCTGTATCAGTTAACCGTACAATTTGCAGAACTTCTTCAATTCTTAAATCATCAAGGCCAAGTAGAGTGGCCCTAACTTTCAGATTTTCATATGCAGTTAAGTTTTCATAAAGAGGTGGCATTTCGATTAAAGCCCCGATATGGTTAAGATCATCTCGCTTCCAGATATGACCATCAAATTCAATGCTTCCTGATGTGGGTTTTAAAATACCTGTTATCATTTTTAGGGTTGTAGACTTGCCTACACCGTTTGGACCAAGCAGCCCATAAATAGAGTTTTTTTCTATATTCAGCGATACATTGTTGACCGCTATTTGCCCCTTGAATTTTTTACAGAGGTCAGTGGTTTTTAAAATCATATTCATAATATCTAAGTCCTTTCTTTTGATTTCAAGAATAGGATAAGGGGTAATTTTGAAGATTTCATAAAGATTCAAAAATATTATTTAACGTATGGTAGTTATTTCGTGATAGAAATAGCTACAATGAAAGAAAGTTAGATAGAAAGGAAGTTACAAATGAAGAACGTTAGAATGGAAAGTTATTAAAAGGTATGTTACAAATGAGGAAAGTTATAAAATTAGCCGTAGTCAGATTTATAAATTCTGGACCACGGCTAATTACTCCATTTCTATTCATCAACGACAGGTGCATGAAATGTACTAAGTTTTTCAGTTACAGGATCATATGCATAAACATTTATTTCTTTAAAGTCAAGAAAGAATATATAATTAGTAGTCACATGAATTTCCTTAAAATCACCTTGTTGAATTGTTTTAGTTGTCATGGAAGATAAATCTAAACATTCAATTCGATTGTTATCTCCTCCATCAACTTGGTAATAAATTTTGTTTCCATCTGGACTAATATTATATGTAAATACAAATTCGTCAACGATAAGAGTTTTATTTTCACCATTAAGATCAATTCGATACAATTTATAATTATCTTCCAATGAAATATAATAAATCCAATCATTGGTTGCAATTGGCATATATGTATTACCAGTATAAACAGTACGAACACTTAAATTATTCATATTAAGTGCATGAATATCATGGTCAAAGGAGGCTCCGGAAAAATACATTTCACCATTGATATAAGAGGCAGGAACAATTGGGTCATCATATAATTTCTTTTCATCGGTATCATCAATATTGACTTTATAAAAGGTTAATCCTTCACTTGTATTGTAATGTTGAAAAAATAATGTGTTTTTAAAAAGGCTTACAACACCAGCAGGATCTTTATTTAGCAGTTTCAAATTCTTACCATTCTTATCAATTCGATAAACTCCAGCATTGTAAAGCTCGAATATATTATCAGAATGCTTTTGTTTCGAATAATTTACTTTTGAATAGTAGAGATAATTAGCATCAGCATTAATATATTTAACTTTATTTGGATGAATTTTTCTAACATCAGTACAATTTAAGTTCATCTGATAAAGAGCACCATCGTCATTCATGTTGCTAAAATAAATGACTCCGTTGTACTCACAAAACAATCCTCCATTATAGAGATTTCCGGCAGTATTTCCAATCACGTCTCCTTCATTTAAGGAGGTACGAGTTGTACGATAATATAGTAGGATAGAACAGATAAGGGCAGCAGCTATAATGATAGCAATAATAATTTTTTTAAGTGTGTTATTCATTGATTCGTATTTCTCCTTATCGAAAGGCTTATGTTTAGTTAAAATTTATACGAATGTAAGATTCATCCATTTTATTTGAAATGAATTTTCGAACTTATCCTACAAATTTATATATAAAAATATTATACAATTGAATGGAATAAATTGCAAATAGTAACTAAGTATGATAAAAGGGACTGTCGTAAAATAAAATTTTATATATGTAACTCCTATTGTTTTTAGTGTTTGAGAAGCAATTTACACATTGCAAATTAATGGTAGGGTAGGTATAATAAATTAAATATCCATAAATACATAGGATGGAGGAATATACAATGGATTTACAAGAATGTAGAAAAGAAATTGATAAGATTGATAAACAGATTGTGGAATTATTTGAACAACGAATGGAAATAGCGAAAAAGGTTGCTGAATATAAAAAGAGTATCGGGAAAGAGGTTTTAGATGTTGCGAGAGAAAAACAAAAGATAGAATCTGTAACATCGTTATGTAGCAATGATTTTAATCGTCATGGGGTACAGGAGTTATTCACGCAGATTATGTCAATGAGTAGAAAACTTCAGTACGCAATGATAATGGAGAATAAAGATGCTCCTTATGAGCAAATTGCAGATCTTCCAAAGGATGCTAATACGAAAGTTATCTATTTTGGGACCACAGGGGCGTACACAGAGCAAGCGATGGAAGAATGTTTTGGTACATTAGTTAAGAGCTATCCCGCAGATACCTTTTATGAGGTAATGTCAGCAGTAAAAGAAGGAAGAGCAGATTATGGTATTTTACCGATTGAAAATACTACAACTGGTGGAATTACCGATAGTTATGATTTATTGGTTGAATTTAATAATTATATCGTGGCAGAACATGTAATTAAAGTAGATCATGCGTTGCTAGCTCTTCCTGATGCGACTCTTGAAGATATTAAAACTGTATATTCACATCCACAGGCAATTATGCAAAGTAAAGTATTTTTATCAAAATATCCGAATATGAAGACAGTGGAACATGGAAGTACTGCTGGATGTGCGAAAAAAGTTATGCAGGATAATGATAAATCAAAAGCTGCGATTGGAAGTATTCGAGCAGCAAAAGCATATGGTTTAAAAGTACTTGCAGAGCACATCAATCATGAAGATACAAATTCAACAAGATTTATCATTATAACTAATAAAAAACAATATAAAAAGGGCGCAGATAAATTAAGTATTTGTTTTTCCTTACCACATGAGTCTGGTAGTCTTTATAATATGCTATCACATATTATTTACAATAATTTAAACATGACAAAGATTGAGTCTAGACCTCTAGCGGGTAGAAACTTTGAATATCGATTTTTTGTAGATTTTGAAGGAAATATAGAAGACCCAGCAGTTGTTAATACACTCCTTGGTATTGAAGCAGAGGCCCTTGAAATGAAGGTTCTTGGTAATTATAAATCCATGACCTAATTAGAATTACTCTATGTTTTCATATTTTTTTCAAACTCTAAACACAATTCGTACACAATATACGGTTAAACTATAGACATAAGGTTGATCAAGAAATCACTAAGATATAAAAATGAAACATTACTTAGTGCTGAAATAAAGAGTTTGAAAGGAGAAAAACTTATGAGAGATGATAATTTTTTCAATAATGAAAACAACAATGAAATGAATAACAATGCAATGAATAGCAATAATGAAATGAATCAAAACGATGTAATCATTGACAATAATGTAATGAATAGCAACGATGGTATCAATGACAGTATTGAATTAAGAAATAATGAATTTGAACAAAAGAACCAAATGGAAGAAATAGTTCCAAGTAATACAACTAACTTTATCATGTATAGTAGTAATGATGATTCGAATTTGAATGAAGTTAGAAATGATGTTAAAACATATTCTGAATCAGAGACAGAGCAGGTAAAAGATACTTATAGTAATATCGAAGAAAAAATTAATAACGAAGATTCTGTTAATCAATCTAATGCAAGCTTTGTAAATGAAAAGAAGGTGAAGATTCCAAAAATGAAAAAGGCACGTAAATTCTTTAAAAAAGTGGCTGGATTAATGGCAGCAGCAGCTGTATTTGGAATGATTGCAGGTGGCACTTTCCAATTTGTAAATCAAGGTGGATTTAAGAAAAATGTTAGTGTTGTTGAAACCAACCAGGGAGATGTAACTGATTCCGCAAATGAGGATCAATCTACAAACGGTGGTGCAATTGCTACATCAACTACAAAAACTACCGTAATGGATGTATCTTCCGTTGTTGAGAATGCAATGCCTGCAATCGTAGCAATTAACTCTTCTTCTACACAGACTGAATATGATTTCTTTGGAAGAGCTTATGAAAATGAAGTATCTGGTAGTGGTTCTGGTATTATTATCGGCCAAAACGATAATGAAATATTGATTGCTACAAATAACCATGTAGTAAGTGGTGCAACTGCAATTGAAATTGTTTTCAATGATGATACAAAAGCGATTGCAAAATTAAAAGGTGCTGAGCCATCTTCTGATTTAGCTGTAGTAGCAGTAGATATTAATGATTTAACACAAGATACTAGAAATAATATTAAAATAGCTACATTAGGTAATTCAGATGAAGTAAAAACTGGTGAATTAGCAATTGCAATTGGTAATGCTCTTGGATATGGTCAATCCGTTACTGTTGGATATATCAGTGCATTAAACCGTGAAGTTTCAGTTGAAGATACTACTCTAAATCTATTACAAACAGATGCTGCTATCAACCCAGGAAATAGTGGTGGTGCTTTGTTAAATGCCAATGGTGAAGTAATTGGAATCAACTCTGTAAAATATGCAGATACAAGTGTTGAAGGTATTGGTTATGCGATTCCTATTTCAGATGCAATCCCAATTATCAATGATTTAATGAATCGTGAAGATTTAGATGAGTCTGAAAGTGCTTATCTTGGAATTCAACCTAAGACCGTAGATGAAAGCTATGCACAAGCATTTAATATGCCAGTTGGTGTTTATGTCCTATCTGTAGTAGAAGGTTCCCCTGCAGAAGCAGCTGGATTACACAAAGGAGATATCATTACAAGTATTAATGGTAAAACAATTAAAGATGCGGATCAATTACAAAGTTATCTAAGCTATACAAGAGCTGGAACTAAGGTTGAAGTAAAAGTTAGCGTATTGGAAAACGGTACTTATACTGAGAAGACTTTAGATGTAACACTTGGTAATCGTCCAGCACAATCAAGATAATAATATAGAATAAGATATATAAAAAGTTAAGGTAAAATAAGAAGTAAAAAAAGATAAGGAAAATTTAATCATATCGTAGTAAATTTGATTAATATGTAAAAATAGTATCTATTTATTAGGCTATCGAACAAACTAGGTTTCATAGGACTGTATAATATGTCTCACCTTTACAAAAGGGGGAAGGACATAGAATAGTGGAATGAAACAAAGGAGCTTGTTCGATAGCCTTTTTTGATTGAAATCAAGGACAACTTCTTTTATACTATTGATTCAGGAGAATATTTACAGTATTATAGAAAGGATAAAAGTAGTATTTTATAAAGTGAGTTACGTAAATGTGTAGGGATTAATTTATTTGCTAAAACTCACAAACGTATCAATCATGTGATAGACGTAAGTAATTGTAGAGCAGGTAGTAAAAAAAGAGATGAAATAGGAGGCAAATAAGATGAAAAAGAACTGTGAGTGGAAGTTTTGGAAGCATATCATTTTATCATTTAGTATTGTAATCATTGCTTTTATTAGCGATATTATTACGCGAAAATTATTTATAACGAATTTATTCATAGGTTTCGCTAATTAGTTTAATGGTTTTAGTATAGGGAAAGCCGCTAGTATTGGAGTAATCGGTGCGTCAGACGGACCAACCTCTGTTTTGGTAAATAGTATTACAAGTACAAAGGTGTTGATATATTCTAAGTTAATATTATTTGTAATATTAGTATTGTTGTATTTACCTTTAAAGGCTGGTATTAATAAGTTACATAAAAAAGATAACAATTCATGTAATTAATAGGATAGAAGTATAAGATTAACGAACTTCAGTTACATATAAAAAGTAAAAATATGAAAAGTAAAGATAAGAAAAGTGAAGATAAGTAAAAGTGAAGATAAGAAAGTGAAGTGGTAAAATAATGGATACTCAAAAATTTTCAAAGGAAAGCATAGATGAATTTTGGAGTAAATTCTTACGTGAAACTAATAGAGATGCTAAAACAAAATATTTGGATGCATTTCATTTCGAATTAACGAAGAAGAGTGCTAATGAGTTATTGCAACTTGTTTTAAGTGGGCAAAAAAGGGCCACAGCTAGTAGTTTGTGGGGATATGAAGTAAGTGGAGAATGCATACCTAAGGTAGGTGATCTAAGTATTGTTACAGATTGGGATGGAGTCCCGAAATGTGTTATTGAAACGACCGCAATCACAATTATTCCTTTTTCAGAGATGACCTATGATATCTGTAAACGAGAAGGTGAAGATGATAGCTTAGAATCTTGGAAGAAAGGACATACTAAATTTTTTACAGAAGAAGGAAAAGATCTGGGATACGAATTTAGGGAAGAGATGCCAGTTATATTTGAAGATTTTTCAGTTGTATATCAGGTATAAATCTATGTTAAAAATGGATTACAAAGAACGATGGCCTACAGAACTGTTATTAATTAAAGAAACTACAGATTAGGAGAATCTTAATAAATGAACAAAGATGAGAAGCAACAAATTATTGAGAAAACAATGTTGTATGTTCGAGAAAAGCTAGAAGGCGAGGGTTCAGGACATGATTGGTGGCATATTGAAAGGGTATTGGTAAAAGATTAAAAAAGTACTTAGGAGGAGTATCATGGAAAGAAATCACAAAAATAATTGGATAATTATTATGTGCTGTATTGTAGTTTTAATTGGACTAACGATTTCAAAATACGGAATTGATAATAATACTATAAAAGCTTGCGCTTGTCTTATTATCTCTGGGGTGATAGTAACGCTACTATATCTCTTTGTTAAAAAAGATATCATTAAAGTCATGGGAATGATGTGGATAGTAGGTGTGGCTGCTTTAACGTATAGCGTACTCATTGGTGGAAGTTCTACTGCAGTATTTGCTTTATACGTCATTCTTGGTATGGCAACAAGTTATTTTGTCACAAAATACATCTATATGGCAATATTCCCTATTTGTGGTTATATGTTTATTTTATCGTTTATTAACCCAAATTATATTGAAGGAATGCCAAATTCAACACTCGCAGGCGCATTAGGGAAAACGATTTTATTAGTGATTGTAACATGTATTTTGGCATTAACAACAAAACGTGGCGAAAAAATGGTCTTAGAAGCAAGAGAAATGCTTCAAATAATAAAGGAACAAAATGAGCTCACATCTTTGACAGCTAAAGAACTTAATAATGCAGTAATCACTGGAAATAATCGAATGATTGGAGTGTCTGAATATGCTGAAAGTGTAAAAGAATCTGCAAATCAGATTAATATGGCAATGGACAGTATGATGGAGGGAATTACAAATATCAATGAAAATGTGTTTAATACTGTCACTGCAATAACACGTAATAAAGAAATTGCTAAAACTTTGGATAAGAGTTTTACTAGGGTTTCTAGTTCTGTTGATAAGGGGAATGCCGGGGTAGAAAATGCAAAACGTGAGCTTCATATTATGTCAGCGGATGTAGAGGAGGCTTTGTCAGTTACAGATGAATTGATGGACCGAATGAATAGTATTCACACCATTTTAGATGAGATTAACGGAATTGCCAGCCAAACGAATCTATTATCTTTGAACGCATCGATTGAAGCTGCAAGAGCAGGTGAACATGGACGTGGTTTTTCGGTGGTTGCAGAAGAAATTCGAACACTTTCTGAAGGCAGCGTAAAGGCAGCAGGAAATATTCAATCAATTCTCTCACAGCTACAACAGGTTGCGAATAAGGTAGCAGAAAAGATATCCTCTGGAGCAGAAGCTGCTAAGGGTGGAGTTTTGGAAATAGATGTTTTAACACAACTTTTTGATGAAATACATATGACAACGAAAGATGCAAGAAAGATAATGGAAGAAGAGCATGAGGTTATCAATAAGGTTGGTTATGAAATCGAAAATATTAGCTCTGAAATGAATAATTTAGTAGCAGTGGGTGAAGAAAATACGGCAATGGTTAGTGCAATAAACTCTACAATTGATGAACAAAATCTGGCTGTTAAAGATTTAGAAGAGCAGATGAGCAAAGTGAATACCCTTGCTAATAATTTGGAGATTAAGAGTTAAGTAAAGAAGTTAAGGGCATAAAGACAAAGGAGTAGCAAATTTAAGTAAATAAGCAAAAGTTGAAGTTTTATAGCTAACTAAAATTGCTATGAAAAGAAAGCAGACTAAAATTATTTAATTAACAATGTTTAAAGATGTTTGCTTATTTATAGAGAGGAAGTAATTTTATTATAAATTATATTAAATCAATTCAATTAAATATCAGAGTAAAATATGTATTAATTATTTGTTTCATTATTTTATTAGGTTTACTTTCACGAAGGATATCAATAGTTCCGTTGTTTGTTGGGGATATACTTTGGGCAGTTATGATATTTTACATTGTGAGATTTTTCTTTATTCATAAGAGTCTTAAAGGGGTATTTTTAATAAGTCTACTATTTTGTTATTTCATTGAGGTGAGCCAATTATATCAAGCCGGCTGGATTAATAATTTAAGAAATACAACCATAGGGGGATTAATATTAGGTCATGGCTTTTTGTGGTCAGATATTTTGGCATATACGTTTGGTGTTACGATTGCAGCAATTTTTGAACTATTAAAACATAAATTATCTTCTTCTAAGATAAAATAAGGAGTGATAGGGTAATGATGCGTCTAAAATGGATATTTTTCATTCTATTGCTTAATATAACTTTATTGAGTATTGCAGCCTGTAACAAAGCTGAAAATCAAATGGAAAGTGAATGGCGGGAGGCTTCTGAAGGTATTGATGAACTAAGCGGAGTTTGGATTGAAACGGAAAATGAAACGTATGAAAAAGGAACACTTATCGTTAGAGTTAAGTGGTTTAATACTTTAAACGATCAAATGACATATGGACAATCATATCTTCTTGAGAAGAAAGTCAATGATAAGTGGAAAGTGGTAACGAAAGAAACTACAAAAAATTATGGCTTCACTGCGATAGGTTTTATCTTGGAACCAAATTCTACAAGATGGCAGAGTCACAGTCTAGAATATTATACAGATGGCCTTACTCCAGGTAAATATCGTATCAATGCTACATTTAGTCGAGATACATTGAATGGTGTTGACTATGGCAGGTCAGGGTATCCGAGGTACCAAGTTTATGGTTATTTTACAGTAGGTAATAAAAATAAGGAGCGTGAACTAACCGTATTAGATGATTCTGTAATTGAATATAAGAATGAGGAATATGGATTTGCTATAGAACTACCCAAAGATTGGGATGGGTATCGAGTAATTGAAGAACAACAAAATAAAGAAAGTGAGAAGCATGAAATATTTCAAAGGTTAGATGAGGATTACGTTATTGTAAGAATACGCCATCCGAACTGGACACAAGAAACACCATATCAAGATATTGTACTTACCATGTTTCATAGCAGACAGTGGAGAGAGAATAGGAAGTCCTTTGCAGACAATGAAATAGATAAGATACCAGAGGTGAAATTATATTCAAGGTATTATATTGTATTAAATCCAGATGATTATGATGAAAGTTACAGGGAATTTAAAACAGTTCAAAAGATGCTAGAGTCCCTACAGAATTATTAATTCCTTGACAAAAGTGAAAACATGGAATATCATGAAAATATATGTAAAAGAAAGGATACTCAAAATGAATCGCATACTTAAATGGGTAAAATTAGAATCTATTATGATCGCGCTATTTTTCGTTAAGGGGATAAGTGCGTCCAAATTTAATAGATTTACAAGAAACCATATAGGTATTTTGGAGTATTCAAGCTAGATATTTAATGATGCAATGATTCATTATAATAAATTTGAAATCACCCAAAGCTTATTGGCTTTGGGCTTTTTTGCGTCCAAAAGGAGGATTTTATGATAGAAATAGGTGTAAATAATTTATCAAAGTATTACGGTGCGACAAAGATATTTGAAAAGATAAGCTTTGAAATTAAAACAGGAGAACGAATTGGATTAATTGGTAGGAATGGATGTGGTAAAACTACAATCTTTAAGATTTTAATGGGCCTTGAGGATTATCAAGAAGGAGATATTAATTATCGTAAAGATATAAAACTAGGATATTTAAATCAAATTCCTGTGTATAGCGAGGAAATAAAGACCATTGAGGTTATACGCATGGCGTTTGAAAAGTTAAGTGCAATAAGTAAAGAAATGAAAGCGTTGGAAAAAAGCTTTGAGTCCTTAGAAGGAGTGGAACTAGAAAAGTCAATCAATTATTACGGAAGATTAACCTCACAATATGAATTGGAAGGTGGCTACGACTTAGAAACTAAAATTAATAAGATTACAGAAGGCCTTCATATAACAGAAAATCTAAAAGATTTACCATTTAAGAGTTTAAGTGGTGGTGAAAAGACTAGAGTGATTTTAGCAAAGTTGCTTTTAGAGGAGCCCGATCTTCTTTTATTAGATGAACCGACCAATCATTTAGACCTAGAAACCATTGACTGGTTGGAGGGCTTTTTAAAAGAATATAAGGGATCCGTTCTTATTATATCTCATGATAGATACTTCTTGGACCGCGTAGTAGGTAGAATTATCGATTTAGAATTTAGTCGTGCTAATATTTATGAAGGGAATTATAGCTATTATGTATTAGAGAAGGAGCGAAGATTTCTTATGGATTATAGCCATTATCAAAATCAACAAAAGAAAATAGAGCGAATGGAAAACCAAATCAAACGATACCGAATCTGGGGTAAAATGCGTGACAGTGAGGTAATGTATAAACGAGCGAAAGAATTAGAAAAACGTTTAGAAAAAATAGAAGTTTTAGACCGTCCAATTTTAGATTCAAGAAAAGTAAGATTGGGGATTGATGTTGTAAATCGAACTGGGAAACTAGTACTAGAAATAGAAGAACTTAAAAAGGCATTTGAACAAAAAAGACTACTTGTTGATATTAGTTTAAATATATTTTATCAGGAGAGTGCTTGCATTATAGGGAAAAACGGAAGTGGAAAATCTACTTTACTAAAATTAATTTTAGATGAAATGAAACCCGATGCAGGTGTGATAAAAATTGGTTCCGGGGTAAAGATTGGTTACTTGCCACAGCACGTAGAATTTGAAGATGAAGAACAGACGATTTTAGAATACTTCTCGAGAAAACACAATATCACAAATGAAATCGCTAGAGGTCAATTAGCAAAAGTCTTATTTTTTAAAGAGGATGTATTTAAAAAGATTAAGAATTTATCTGGTGGTGAGAAAAGCCGTTTAAAGTTATGTTCTTTAACATTTGAACAAGTGAATTTTATGATATTGGATGAGCCTACGAATCATCTAGATATTGATTCCCGAGAGGTATTAGAGGAGACCTTGATTAACTATGAAGGAACGCTGTTGTTTGTATCACATGATCGATATTTTATCAACAAAGTAGCGGATAAAATTATGGAGCTTAAAAATGGCGTAATGGACATTTATGATGGTGATTATAACTATTATTTAAATGAATGTGCCAAAAGAAAATTAGAAAATAATCGAATCTTAGAGAATAAGGAGCCTAAAAAGCAGACACAGAAAATAGATGATGTTGGTAAGTCAAATAATATAGCAAAACAAAATAATGTATGGAAACAAAGAAATACGGTGAAACAAAATAATACATTGAAGCAAGATAGTAAAAAAGTAGAATTATTGGAAAGAAAAATAGAGGATATCGAATTAAAGGTGCAATTACTAGAGAATGAAATGAACAAACATAATTCGGATACAGAATATTTGGCAAGGATTTTTATTGAGAAAGAAAATTTAGAGAAAGAGTTGGAGCTTTCTTATGAGGCGTGGGAGAGGGCATTGGTTTAATAAATAGTTAGATTTCGTAATGTTAGTTGGTAAAATTTTAAAAAAACTTCATAAGAGATGTTATTCTTAAAAAGAGTTAAGAGAACATCTCTTGTGGAGTTTTATTATGAGTCTAATATATCTGATTTAACGAAGTATAACTTATTAGGTGATACATTTTATAGTGATCATTTAAATTCTAAATTCATATTTCTTTTTAAAGCTTTTTAAGGTCAAATTTTCTTTTAAGGCCTAATTTTTTTCTTAAGGACTTATTTTATACTTAAGTCCTTATTTCTAATAATAAAGTTTTATATCCTATTATTAAGATCTAGCTTCTTTTAAAATCAATTCTTTTAAGTATGGCGACTTAACAAGAAATGGGAAAAGAAAGGTTGAAACAATAATTCCAAAAATATTTTGAACGACGTTACCTGGTACTCCAGTAACAGCAGCGGCAAAGCCACTTCCAAGTAATATAGAATCGAAAATAAAATATCCCAAGGTTACAATGATTCCACCAAAGACACCAGCAATGATAATAGAAATTGATTTCCCAGGTTTTTTAGAGGTAAGGAGGGCATAGATACTACTTCCTACAACAGCTGCTAGAGCTTTTATTATTAAAGTCGCGATGGCATAATGTGGATAACCAGATAGTATATCAGCTAACATTGATCCAATACCAGCAGCTAATCCTCCATAGATAGGTCCTAAAATAATACCTGAAAGAAGTACTAAACCATCGCCTAAATGTATGTATCCACCAGTTGGTGAGGGTACTTGTATAATCATAGTACTAATACAACATAGGGCTGCCATAAGTGCAGTCAATATAATTTTTAGTGTTCTAGTGTTCGGTTTCATAGAATCCTCCTTAAAATTTATAGTTTTATTAATATTTGGTATTGCTGATAAATATACAGTAAGTTTGGCTATTTTAAAAGGACCAGATTTTAAAAAAGTAATCATACCAGTTTATAGGGCTATTTATATAAGCGCTACTAGATGGAAGATAGTCCATAACGTAAGGAGCCAACAAAGAAAGGGATCAATAAAGAATGAAACCAATAATGAAAGGAACCAACAAAGAAACCAACAAAAAAACCAACAAAAAAACCAACAAAAAAAACAACAAAGAAATGGGATAATAATGAAATGTGATAACAAGGAAAACACCATCTTGTTTCGACAAAAATACAAATATATCGACAGATAGTAGGAACTTATACCTCTCTTTATGCATAGAATGATTTATAGGCACCAAGAAGAAAAGGGGGAGGTATATGTTTGAAGAGAAGAGGATAACCAAAGCTTATAACAATGCGGAAAGATTAGATATTGATAATAAAACAAAGATTGTTATTATAAGTGATTGTCATCGAGGAACTGGCGGAGGTGCAGACAATTTTGCACAAAACCAATTGCTATTATATTATGCACTTAACACCTATTACAAACAAGGATTTACCTATATTGAATTAGGTGATGGAGATGAGCTATGGGAAAATAGGAGCATGGATAATATTAAAGATGAATATGACGGCATATTTGAGCTTTTAGCTCGAATGTTTAGTGATGGAAAGCTTTTAATGGTTTATGGTAATCATGATATTGTTAAGAGAAAACAAAAATGGTGTAGAGAAAATCTTGCAAAAATACATGAGCATAATTGTACTGCAGAAAGAGACCTTTTTCCGGATATAAAAGTTCATCAGGCTATTATATTAAAAGATATAAATACAGAGAATGAAATATTGCTTCTTCATGGTCATCAAGCAGATTTCATTAACGACCAGTTGTGGCGTATTAGCAGGTTTTTAGTACGTTATATTTGGCATCCCCTTGAACTGATAGGTATAAAAAATCCTACAATTACATCCATTAATCCGAATAGGAAAGACATTGTAGAAAGAATATTAATGGACTGGTGCGATAAACATGGAAAGGCAATTGTGGCAGGTCACACCCACAGACCGATTTATCCTAACCCTGGCGAGACACCGTATTTCAATGATGGTTGCTGCGTACATCCACGATACATTAACGCTATTGAAATAAATAAAGGCGAGATATCTATTGTAAAATGGGAAGTAGAGGTACAAGATGATGGCATGCTTAACATAAACAAGAAGATTATGTGTGGTCCAAACAGTATAAATTCTTATTTTAAAGAAGGTAAATGAGCTGAGAAAAGGAACTTTCAATTAGAGTAGTCTTGAAGTGCAATTTAATTATACTCTTTTGAAAGCTTCTTTTTCTTTTTAAATGCTTTATATGTATTGTAATAAATTTTTGCCGATTTACACACCTTATATGATTTATATAAAAAATATGTTATAATGTAAAAAAATAGGAACAATTTAGAAGGGAATAATATATAAATAATTTATAATGATTTTATCAATTAATTCTTAATTTATAATGGATTTTATTAGTTGATTCCTAATATATTGATTTTAAGTAAGTAAAAGGAGGAATGCTTTATGGGATTATTTGGCCCATCCCAAAATGAGGTTTGGTCGCAATTAAGTGAAGAAATCAACGGGAAATTTGTAAAGGGGAGTTTTTTTAAGGGAAGTCGAGTGGAGCTTAGTCATCATCCTTGGACCATTTATTTGGATACCTATTCGGTATCAACAGGGAAAACAACGGTGATATATACCCGTATGAGGGCTCCATTCATTTTGTCTGATAATTTGTATTTCAAGGTATATAAAAAAGGTATATTCTCTGAAATGGGAAAGTTTTTTGGGATGCAGGATATTGAAATAGGAATTCAAGATTTTGATGAAGATTACATAATAAAAGGTAATAAGGAAGATATTATTAAAAAACTTTTTTCAAATAGTAGAATCCGAAATCTTATCAAAATTCAGCCAAGGATAAGCTTAGAAATAAAAGAGGGTGAAGGAATATTTGGATCGGGTTTTAAACAGAATGAAGGTGAATTATATTTCCAAGCAGATAGAGTAATTACAGACATAGACTTATTAAAGAATCTCTTTGAATTGTTTGGGGAAATGTTAGGGGAACTGAATCGTTTAGGATGTATAGGTAGTGAAGCACCAATGGTACGTTTATATAAAGATTAAATGATTAAATCCATCAACAAGATATTTCTTTTAAGGAGGTTACTGTATGAAGGTATACATAGTCCGGCATGGAGATAACGAAAGTGGAGAGTATTTTAATACAGTATTAAATCATCAGGATCCTCCTCTTAGTAATGATGGAATAAGAAAAGCAAAGAAGTTGGTAGACTACTTTGAAGAAAAATTTATAAAGAAGATAATTGTGAGTGAATACATAAGAACTCAGGAGACTGCGAAGTTTCTAGCAAATAAAAAGAAATTACCCGTTCTTAAAGATAAAAGATTGAATGAAATTGATAATGGAATTATCGAGACAATGTGTGATGATGAAATTAAAAAGAACTATCCTGAATTCTTTAAAGACTTTTTTAGCTACTCTAAAGATGTTCGGTTTCCAAATGGTGAGAATAGTGAAGAGGTAAGAATTCGACAAAAGAGTTTGTTAGACGAGCTGATTGAGAGAAATGAGGATGTCGTTCTTATTAGCCATGAAGGTTACATACGATTATTAATATGTCATCTAATCAATCTTCCGTTATATAAAAGAAATTTATTTCATGTCGATTTGTGTGGGATAAGCGAATTTGAGTATAAACAAAATAACAATTCATGGAAAGTAATTAGAATAAACGAAGTATTAGTTTAGATGAGGAAGGAGTGTTTGTATGTGGACAAGAGAATTAATTAAAAGTAGAGCAAAAGATGTATTGAGAATAAATTATTGGAAGGCATTTCTTGTTAGCTTTATTATTGCTATCGCTGGAGGAGGTGGGGCTAGTGGAGGCAATGCTAGCAACACACATAGGGTGTATCGAGATGTTATTGACTATGAATTATTTTTCTTTATTTTCTTTATTATAGCTATTGGCATTACTTTTTTAAGAATAGTAATTGGATATATGCTTGAAGTAAGTGGAAGAAAATTTTTTATTGAAGCAGCATCTGGAAATGATTTTAAAGAATTTATTAGCTATTGTTTTAAAGGTAAAAGATATTTCGATATAATGGTTACAATGTTACTTCGAAGTATTTATACATTTCTGTGGACCTTGTTATTTATAATACCTGGCATTGTGAAATCTTATGCGTATCGAATGGTACCATATATATTGGCAGACAATCCTTCCATTGGACATAACCGAGCAATTGAATTAAGTCAAGAGATGATGGATGGGAATAAACTGGATACATTTGTTCTTGATTTGTCATTTATCGGGTGGAACCTATTAGGATTATTAGCGTGTGGAATTGGTATATTATTTGTACAACCGTACGTAAATGCAACAGATGCAGAATTATATTTAATCCTTCGAAAAGAAGCAATTGAGCAGGGAATTACTTCAAAGGAAGAATTAAATTTAAACTCTGGTGATGATATGTATACTTATGAATAGGAAAATAATTTGAGTAAAACAACAACTTTCATGAAACAAGCACAATCTGATAGATATTGCGATATATTATATAATACCAAATAAATTAAGGGGGATTACAATGAAAAAAAGGATTTTAGCTTTATTCATTGTAACACTTATGATTACCGGATTGGCTGCTTGTAAAAAGAAATCCGATCTTATACAGGTAAATTTAAATGAAGTTGCTCACTCAATATTTTATGCACCACAGTATGTAGCAATTGAAAAGGGATACTTTGAAGAAGAAGGATTGGATGTAAATTTAGTGAATGGTCTTGGAGCTGATAAGACAATGACAGCTGTGCTCTCCGGCGATGCAGACATAGGATTTATGGGTTCAGAAGCCTCAATTTATGTATACAATGAGGGAAATGAAGACTATGTTGTTAACTTTGCACAGTTAACACAACGTGCAGGTAATTTCTTAGTTTCAAGAGATATGAATGAAGAATTTACTTGGGATAACATAAAAGGTAAGACGGTAATAGGTGGCCGTGTTGGTGGTATGCCTGAAATGGTATTTGAGTATATCTTAAAGAAACATGGAATCGACCCGACAACTGATTTAACAATCATTCAAAATATTGATTTTGGAATTACATCACAGAGTTTTGCTGCGGGAACAGGAGATTATACAATCGAATTTGAACCTGCCGCAACTGGCCTAGAAACTCAAAAAGCTGGTAAGGTAGTAGCTTCCCTTGGAGTTGAAAGTGGAATGGTACCTTATACTGCGTATTCTGCAAAAACTAGTTTTATTAAGAAGAATCCTGAAGTAATTGAGAAATTTGTGAAAGCATTACAAAAAGGTATGGACTATGTAAATACTCATTCTCCAGAAGAGATTGCTAAAGTAATTGAGCCTCAGTTTAAAGAAACTGGTCTAGAAACAATTACTAAAATTGTAACAAGATATTATGATCAAGATACTTGGAAAGATAATTTAGTATTTGAACAAGAAAGCTTTGATTTATTGCAAGATATTTTGATGGAAGCAGGCGTAATTACAGAAAAAGCTCCTTATGAGAAACTTGTAAATACTAGTTATGCGACGGATGTTGCGAAGTAAATAAGAAAAGTAAAACTAAAAATGCTCTCAAGATTAGTTATAATACTAATTCTTGAGAGCATTCTTTGCGATTTGTTTTTATAAGGAATTTACTCCTTTGTCTTTTATTTATTCGCCTTCTGTGAATGAGCTAGAATCATTATCTGATTCATCTTCAAAATCGTCTTCGAATTCGTCGTCAAAATCATCTTCGAAATCTTCTAAATAATCAGGAGTAACAAATTTATACACTGCAAACGCAATGGCTGCAATTGCTGCAATTGCACCGATAATAGCTAAAACGAATACAAGTGTATGTTTCTTTTCCTCAATTGGATCCGGTTTCTTATGAAGCAATTCGCTAAGTTTAGTAGCGGCTAATGCTTCACTAAGTTTATCAAATTTATTATTCATATTAGCACGTCCTCTCTAATTTGTGTTGGATTTCAAGGTTATTATACCACTAATTGAACCTTTTTACTATGGTTTATTTGAAAATAAATTGAAAATTATTCCACTTTTGTTAATTTTGCGAAAGTTGAGAGCATTTTTTTCGTGCCTTGACCTGGAAAATCAACGGTTACTTCGTAATCTCTACCACCTTGTGTAATAGCAGTTACAGTACCAACTCCAAATTTAATATGTTTTACTGAATCACCAACACCGTAATCTAATTGTCCAAGATTTGCACTGCCAAATTGTTTTAATGGGGCAGCAGAATATGGTTTCTGAGAAGTCGCTTCATAAGCCTTATATGCCGGAGTTGATGGCTTTTCAAAATCAAAATTTTTCATCGATGAGGTACTAGCGTAAGGTTTATCCATTACACTACTACGCATTGAATTCGTAGTTCCACCAGGTTGCGCGCCTCGAATTGGGCTTGTTCCATAAGAATTATTTGAAATAAAGTTACGACCCTTATTTGCTCCTATGGAGATTAAATATCTTGGTATTTCATTAATAAACCTGCTAGGTCGATTAAACTGCGTTTCACCACGTAACATTCGCTGTTTTGCGGCACTCATATTCAAAATGTTCTTAGCTCTTGTAATACCTACATAACATAAACGACGTTCTTCCTCAATTTCTTGGTCTGGATCATCTGCATGGATGGACATGTAACTTGGGAAAATTCCTTCTTCCATACCACATAAATAAACATATGGGAACTCAAGTCCTTTTGCACTGTGAAGAGTCATTAGTACAACCATATTATTATCTTCTTCTAAGCTATCGATATCAGCAACAAGTGCAACATCTTCTAAGAATGCACTAAGTGTTGGAGGCTCAATAGAGTTTTCTTCAAAAGTCGTAATCTTATTGATTAATTCGTTTACGTTACCAATACGATCAAGCGCTTCTTCTTGGTCAAGTGCTTCAAGCTCTTTAACATAACCAGTAGCCTCAATAATTTCATCAATCAAGTTTTTTAAAGTATAACCAGGTTTTCCAAGATTACTTTTTAAAGTTTCGATTAAACTAACAAAACTTGTAATTTTGCTGGTGGCACGTCCAAGAGCAGGAATGTGTTCGGCATGACGTAGGGCTTCGTAAAAACTCATTCCATTTCGAAACGCATATTCTTCAATACGATCAATGCTTGTTAGACCAATGCCTCGTTTTGGAACATTGATAATTCTTTTTGCAGCAACTCCATCAAGACCGTTGTCAATCGTTTTTAAATAAGCAAGCAAATCTTTGACTTCTTTTCTTGCATAGAAGTTTGTGCCACCAATGATTTTATATGGAATACTTTTTAAAATTAATTTTTCTTCCAGTACACGAGATTGTGCATTGGTACGATATAAAATGGCACAGTCTGCGTATTTTGCATTCTTTTCATCAATTAAAGAAGCGATAGAATTTACAACTTGTGTAGCTTCCTCATAATCCGTATCGTATTGATTAAAATAAACAGGTTCACCCTCATCATTGCTTGTCCATAAGGATTTGTCTTTACGTCCTTGATTATTTCGAATTACTTCATTTGCTGCATTTAAAATGTTTTGCGTTGAACGATAATTTTGCTCAAGCTTAATAACTTCAGTATTTTTATATTCTTTCTCAAAATCAAGAATATTACGTATGTTAGCGCCACGGAATTTATAAATGGACTGATCATCATCACCAACGACACATAAATTATGCTCAATTTCACCAAATTCATTCGTATAAGATGCCATTAAACTAATTAAACGGAATTGTGCGGTATTGGTATCTTGGTACTCATCCACCATGATATAACGAAAACGGTTCTGATAATAAGTAAGTGCCTCTTTATTTGTTTGAAATAATTCCACTGTTTTAAATATCAAATCATCAAAGTCAAGTGCATTGTTTGATTTTAATCGTTTTTGATACTCTTTATACACTGTGGCATATTTTGATTTTGTATAATCACCATGCGCATTTAATTCATATTCTTCAGGAGTTATGAGTTCATTTTTAGCAGAGGAAATTGCAGATAAAAAGGAACGTTCTTTAAATTTTTGAGTATCAATCTCTAAGGATTTGCAAACTTCGCGCATTAAGGTTTTTTGGTCATCCGTATCATAAATAGTAAAACTTCTATCATAACCTAGGGATTCAATCCATCTTCTTAAAATACGTACACAAGTGGAGTGAAAGGTACTAACCCAGATATTTTCAGAACCATAGCCTACGATTTTATCTACACGTTCTCTCATTTCTTTCGCTGCTTTGTTTGTAAATGTTAACGCAAGTATATGGTATGGATTAACATCGCGTTCTTCAATTAAATAAGCGATGCGGTGTGTTAATACTCTGGTTTTTCCTGAACCAGCACCAGCAAGGATAAGAAGTGGTCCTTTGTCGTGCTCTACGGCTCTTCGTTGCTCAGGATTTAAGGTATCATATATGCTCATAGTAATAACTACCCTCTCTCTTTTATTTCATGCATAAATCAAGCTTTATGCAAACGTATGTTTATTATAGCATGTGAAATAGTAAGACACAACTATGAAACTAAAATGTGCTGTACCTAAGTATTGAGCATTTATAGTATAAAGATTAATTGACATGTGGTTTTTAATACTATATAATGTGACTTAGAGGTGATTATTGTGGAGAAAAAGCGTGAAGAGCAAATTAGGGCTATTATTGAAGGCCTCAAACGCACTGATTATATAAAGCCGGATGAGCTTCCAAATATAGATTTATATATGGACCAAGTGACGACATTTATGGATAAGCATCTAGAGTCGTCAAAACGTTATTCTGAGGATAAATTGTTGACAAAAACAATGATTAACAATTATACTAAGAATAATTTATTACCTTCACCAGCGAAGAAAAAATATTCAAAGGATCATATGTATCTATTGATTTATATTTACTATATGAAGAATATTTTATCTATTAGCGATATCAAGAGTATACTTGAGCCAATTACAGATAAGTTCTTTGGTAATGATGGTGAAATGAATCTAGAACAAATTTATGAGGAAATCTTTCGTCTTGGTGTAGAGCAGTCGGTTACATTAACAAAGGAAGTCGTTCGTAAGAATGAAAAAACAAGACAATCCTTTTTAGAAGTAAGCGATGATGAGGACCGAGAATTCTTACAGACCTTTGCATTTGTTTGTATGCTTTGTTTTGATGTCTATATGAAAAAGCAGCTAATCGAGAAACTGATTGATGATAATTTTCAATTTAATGTAAAAGAAGATGCAAAGAAGGATAAAAAGGCAAAAGAGAAAGATAGTAAAGAAGCTGACAAGAGTAAAAAGTAGATATAGAGGTGTGGGGACACTGAAAAAGCTGTAAGTTGGATTTATATAATTTAAGGTTATATAAATTCAACTTACAGCTTTTTTATATTCAATTCCTTCATTATATTTATTATATATTAGTCTTTTTATAAAAAAGAAGATTATTTAGTTCTTTCTTTTTGAATTGCGTCCAAAAGTCCTTCTTCATATGCCTTTTCCTCTACAGGAAGCTTTATTTTTTTATCCTGCCAAGCTGAAAGGTAAGCGGCGTTGGTAAGTTCAATCGGGTATAACCCATCTTCACCAGGAGATATTAATGGAACCCCTAGCAATATATGATCTGCAAAGTTTTGAAGCATCGTTTCATAGGGAGCTTGATTTTTATCAAATTTCTCTTCGGTTATAGTATAGGTAAGAGAAGCACCATTTTCACCTTGTGCAATAAATTCATCTAAAGGTATTTTATATTCATATTGGGTTAAAATATTTCCTTCTGCAACTAGTTTACCCTTAGTACCAGAAATCTCAATTCTTTCACTACCAGCCCCTTCAATCGTAGAAACAATAAAACTGCCTCTCATGCCTGATCCATATTGCATTAGGAGGGTACTTTCATCATCCACAGAAAAGGAGTTAAGTTTACCAAAGCAAATGTCAGCGTATAAGGATGTTGGTGTTCCAAACCACCAATGCCATAAATCAAGAGGATGCTGGGCTTGATTTATAAGTAAGCCGCCACCTTCTTGTTCCCAAGTGCTTCGCCAAGGAGAGGAATCATGATAGGCTTTCGTACGGAGTGATTCTGTATTTACAAAGGAAACACGTAATAATTTACCTAATTCATTGGAGTTAAGTTTTTTCTTAATTGCTTGGTAAATAGGCATGGTACGTTTATGAAACATCATGGCATATGCCTTATGGGAGCGTTTCGCCGCTTCGTTCATAAGTTTTGCTTCTTTTGTTGAAATACCTGCTGGTTTGTCACAAAATACGTGGAGCCCATGCTCAAATGCTTTGATTACTAGAGAAGGGTGTTCTTTATGTGGAGTTACGATTAAAACTGCATCAAATTCATTGGTATGCTCAAATAGAAGGTCAGTTGATTCGTAAATAGATACTTGATTATCTAGATTATCTTTCACCCATTGTTTATTCGATTCACTTCTGCAGCATACAGCAGTTAAGGTTAAGCCTTTTATTTTGCCTGAATTAAGAAGTGTGGCATATTTTTTACCCATGCTGCCAACACCGATGATTGCAATTCTAATATTGTTCGTTATTGTATCTTTATTTTGTTTCATAGTGACGCCTTTCTATGTATATTTAACTTCTAGCTTTTATGTGTTAATTTCTACAGTAAAGTAATGCAAGAAATTTTTTATATAATAGTTTTTTTGTTTTTATTAAATAATACTTCGTTATTTTATCATATTATATGTATATGTACTAGCTTTTGGTATTTGTAAAAACGAAAAAACCCCAAATGATAGTTATAATCTATCATCTGGGGCATGTAGCTTGTGACTCATTTGTATTACCTAGATTTTATATAATCTAAAGAGATATGACGCTTGTTTATTCGGTCGCGTTCACGTCATCGCCACTTGGGAGTGCAGAGATTCTGTTAAAGACCATATCATAGCCATCATTACCATAATTTAAGGAACGATTCACACGGCTAATGGTAGCAGTAGAAGCGCCGGTCTTTTCAGCAATTTCTAAGTAGGTTTTCTTAGCGCGCAACATACCAGCTACTTCAAAACGTTGTGATAAGGATAATAATTCATTCACTGTGCAGATATCTTCAAAAAAGAGATAGCACTCCTCCTTATTTTTTAAACTAAGAATTGCTTCAAACAAATAATCGACGGAAGCATTTTTAATGTTTTTACTCATACATCTACTCCTTCTAATTTCAATCCCATCAAAATTTAATATGACAAGTTTTAATTTGGGATTATCTTTCATTATCATTTGAAATACTCATTCAATTTTTAGACAAGCATTTGTCCGTGACATAAAGACACTATTTGATTTTCCTTAATATATTTTATCACTATGCAGGAGTAAAGTAAAGAGAAATTTAACGTTATTTTTATAAAAAATATGTAAAATATGTATTAATTTCTAATATTTGTATATTTAGAAACATTTTATTACTTATTTTATTAAGAATCATTATCAATTTAAGAAAATGAAAAAATAAACAGTAATTTACAATTTGCAAATATAATTATTTTTTAAAAAAGAAATTGAAATAAATTTTTAATTTCATTAAAGTTAAGAAAAGTCTGATAAATCTTATCATTAAAGTTTTTTTATACTTAAAATATAAATTTAGATTTTATAAAATTGACTATTAAAAATTCAAAAGTAATAATTTTTTATTCAATAAAATCAAAAAAATAATTGTACAAAATGAAGATTTAATATAAAAAATTCATATTAGATAAAAATTTCAAACAATAGACTAAATTTAATATTTTAATAGAAAGCGTGTCTGTCACAGGTGTACGCAAAAACCAATAAAATACAATTATCTCCAGAAAATGAACTCTATAATAGTGATATAATGAATTGTTAACCTATTATTGATGATGACTAGTCATATGATACCAATGTGTTAATATTCCTTAAGTGGACAATGGAGTAAAAAAAAGTTATAATAGTACGTATTCATTTTAACGGAGTTGTGAAGGCTAGGGAATAGAAAGGATATGTACTGGTTCTATGGCGGATAAGGAACGTTAAAATAAGAAAGTAAGATGAAGTGAACAAGAAAGGGTTTTGTATGAAAAAAGGACAAGAGTATATTGGCATAGTTGATCATATAGATTTTCCAAACAAAGGTGTAGTGATTGTGGATGGCGAGGCGGCCATTGTTAAGAATACAATACCAGGGCAAAAGGTACGTTTTTTAATTAATAAGGTTCGAAAAGGGAAATGTGAAGGGCGACTTCTTGAGGTGTTAGAACGTTCAAAATTAGAAACTGAGGCAGCAGCATGTAGCCATTTTGGTACTTGTGGTGGTTGTACGTACCAGACAGTTCCTTATGAAGAACAGCTAAAAATCAAGGAAGAACAAGTGAAGAAGATGCTGGATCAAGTTATTACTACCGAATATAATTTTGAAGGTATTAAAGGTAGTCCAGAATCCCTTGGATACCGTAATAAAATGGAGTTCTCTTTTGGAGATGAAGTAAAAGATGGACCATTAGCACTTGGACTTCATAAAAGAGGAAGTTTTTATGATATTGTAACAGCAGATCAATGTAAGATTGTAAATGAGGATTATAATCATATTTTGGCTATGGTTTTAGAGGTCTGTAGAAAGTATGAGCTTAGTTTTTATCATAAGCTTAGCCATATCGGATACTTGAGACATTTACTTGTTCGTAGAGCTGCAAAAACTGGAGAGATTTTAATTAATTTAATTACTACATCTCAGACAGATAGCATAGGCGTTGCTGAAGATGAGTTTTTAAAGGAAATGGTGGATGGATTACTTTCATTAGAAATGAATGGTAAGGTTGTTGGTATTCTTCATACGGTGAATGATAGTTTGGCGGATGTGGTACAGAGTGACCGTACGGATATTTTATATGGACAGGATTATTTCTTTGAAGAACTGCTTGGTTTGAAGTTTAAGATATCTACTTTTTCATTCTTCCAGACAAACTCTCTTGGGGCTGAGGTATTATATAGTACAGCGAGAGAGTTTGTGGGTGAGACAAAGGATAAGTTGATCTTTGATTTATATAGTGGTACAGGTACAATTGCGCAGTTACTAGCACCAGTAGCGAAGAAGGTTATTGGGGTTGAGATCATTGAAGAAGCGGTGGAAGCTGCGAAGGAAAATGCGGCGCTTAATCAGTTGAATAATTGCGAGTTTATTGCTGGAGATGTGCTTAAGGTAATTGATTCCATTGAAGATAGACCAGATTTGATTGTGCTTGATCCTCCAAGAGATGGCATTCATCCAAAGGCGCTTGGCAAGATTATTGATTATGGGGTAGACAGGATTGTTTATATTTCATGTAAGCCTACGAGTCTTGCTAGAGATTTGGAGATGTTGCAGGAGAGAGGTTATAAGGTAGAGAGAGTTGTTTGCGTGGATATGTTCCCGGGGACTGTGCATGTGGAGACGGTGTGTTTGCTATCCAAGGTGAAATAATAGTTAAATAGTAATAATTAGAGCGCACTCATTAACATTCGTTGATGGGTGTGTTTTGCTGTAGAAAATTTATATTTTAAAATTAGACATCCAAAAATGAGAATTGTCATGATATAATAAATATACCTATCTATAATAATATACGAACATGGAAAGTTTGATATGAAAGCTGTGCATACTATAACAGACATATAACCTCAAGTGGAGATCTTATGAAGGAGGTAACCGAAGAATGAACATAAAAAACAGAACATATTTTGCAATTGACTTAAAATCATTTTACGCTTCGGTGGAATGTATGGAGCGAGGGCTTGATCCGATGACCACGAATCTTGTGGTTGCCGATGCAGATCGTACGGAAAAAACAATCTGTCTCGCTGTATCTCCCTCATTAAAAGCATATGGTATTCCCGGCAGAGCAAGGTTGTTTGAGGTTGTACAAAAAGTGAAGGAGGTAAATGCATCACGGTTGCAAAAAGCTCCAGGACGTGAGTTTTCCGGTGTTTCTTACTGTGACACGGAAGTAAAATCCATGCCAAGCATTGCCCTAGACTATATTATAGCCCCTCCGAGAATGGCACATTATATAGAGTACAGCACGAGAATATATGATATTTATTTGAAATACATCGCACCAGAAGATATCCATGTCTATTCCATCGATGAAGTATTCATTGATGCTACCGATTATCTAAAAACCTACAAACTTTCAGCCCGTGAATTCGCTACAAAATTGGTATTGGATGTTAAAAAAACAACAGGTATTACAGCATCAGCGGGGATCGGGAAAAATCTGTATCTGAGTAAGGTTGCCATGGATATTCAAGCAAAGCGTATTCCAGTGGATGAAAATGGAGTACAGATTGCGGAACTGGACGAGATGAGCTATCGTCACCTGTTGTGGTCACATCAGCCTCTAACAGACTTTTGGCGTATTGGGAGAGGATATGCAAAGAAGCTACAGGAACAAGGTCTTTTTACCATGGGCGATATTGCAAGGTGTTCCATTGGTAAGTCCACAGACTACTATAACGAGGATTTGCTCTATAAGATGTTTGGCATTAATGCGGAGTTGTTAATTGACCATGCATGGGGCTGGGAACCATGTACGATTGCAGACATAAAGGCATATAAGCCAAGTACAAATAGTATAGGATCAGGTCAGGTACTGCAATGTGCTTATCCTTATGAGAAAGCGCTACTGATTGTGCGAGAAATGGCCGATCTGCTGGTACTTGATTTGGTGGATAAAGGACTTGTGACGGACCAAATCGTCTTAACAGTGGGATATGACATTGAAAATCTAACAATTCCGGAAATAAAGAAATCTTATCATGGGTCAATTGTAACAGACCATTATGGGCGTTTGGTTCCAAAACCTGCCCATGGAACTACCAATCTTAGCCGACAGACATCTTCTACAAAGTTGATTATGGATGCCTTCACAGAATTGTTTGAGCGTATCGTTGATAAGAATCTTTTGGTCAGGAGAATTAATATCGCAGCGAATCATGTTGTAGATGAGAGAAGTGTTCAGAGAAAAGACAGCTTTGAACAGCTTACTCTCTTTACAGATTATGCGGCCGAGCAGGCAAGAAAAGAGGAAGAAGAAGCTGAGCTTGAACGTGAAAAAAAGATGCAAAAAGCAATGCTGGCGATTAAGAAGAAATACGGTAAAAACGCCGTTTTAAAGGGTATGAATCTGGAAGAGGGTGCTACCACATTAGATAGGAACAATCAGATTGGAGGGCATAAGGCATGACGAAGACATATGACGATATTATTCATCTACCACACCATGTGTCTACGAAACATCCTCATATGGCACTTATTGACCGAGCGGCACAATTTTCGCCATTCGCAGCACTGACTGGCCATGGTGCCGCAATCAAAGAAACTGCAAGATTGACGGATGAGAGAGTGGAATTGGATGAATATATGAAGAACGTTTTAAGCAATAAGCTTCAGATTATTGCGGAACGGCTTAAAGATAAGCCTGAAATTGAGATTACTTACTTTCAGCCAGATGAGAAGAAGAATGGCGGGGCTTATGTTACAGCTGCGGGTTCGGTTAAAAAGATAGACAAATATGAGAGAATTGTGGTCATGACCGATAGAAAAGAGATTTCAATTGATGATATAGTTGCTATAGAGGGGCAGATATTTGAAATTATGTAATTCTTTTCTAATGAAGGAACAGCGACAAAAAAGGACTAGGTAAAGTCAAAAACTAAAATTGATGTCACATGAACGACAGCATGACTTCGCTCATATAATACTCACAAAGGACTTTAAAAGGAGTAAAATTATGGGACAATACGGACCTCCTAGTTCTCCACCGCCTACAACGATTCCCAAAAAACCAAAGACGTCATATATTATTGACTGTATGTACTCATATACCTATGTATGGCCAAAGTATGGAACACCTTTCTGGTTTTATCCTACAAGAGTAGAATATGGCGAAGCTTCGGGATATATATGGACTGGACGAAATTGGACGTTCTATGGCTTTGATCCAGAATATATTGACCAAGTTGCATGCTATCCCGTTCCTACCCTTTACTAAGTTCAATGTTGGAGCGGGTTTTGCAATATGGAAATGTGGCAGGAAGAGTGTGCGAAATTTAATGATCTTTACTAATGGAATTTAATTATTCAATGGGGAGTTAACGTAGCGTTGACTCCCTATTAATAAGATGTGGATTTGCATTGGTTAACCCAATTGCTGACGCTATGTATTAATTTTTGATAATCCTTTCTCATATTATTGATCTTTAGCATAACTCATATTGATAGAAACTTTGGTTTGACAACAACATTTTAAAATTTTATAATGAGTATATGTTCACTCATCATAAAGGAGGGAGATTTATGCCGCGAAGCAAAGAACAATGTGAGGAAATGCGCAAAGCTACTAGAGATAAAATTCAATTAGCGGCAATGAGATTGTTCGTTCAAAAGGGATTTGGTGCTACAGGTGTTCATGAGATTTCTGATTTAGCTGGAATTAGCATAGGGCTTTTATATCGTCAATACAAGACGAAAGAAGAACTATTTAATGATTTAGTTGAAAACTCACTTACAAGTCTTAAAAGCATTACTGATTTTTTTAATAAGGATGATTCACCTAGAGAATTAGTAAATCAATTTGTTTACAAAGTTTATAACGATATTTTAAATGGAGAAGAATTGGCTAATCTATTAATTCTCATGGCACAATCATTTTTATCGGGAGCAACTAATCTTAGGCAAAATGAAATTATAGAATTAGATACCAATATGATTCAGGCTACTGCCAAGTGTATTGAAAGAGGCCAGGGGCTTGGTGAGTTCCGTCCAGGAAATGCCTATGAATTAGCGGAGTTATTCTATTCGGCACTTCAAGGATTAGCGATGATGAAAATCACATTAAAAGATAGTTTTATAATGCCATCCCCATCTGTTATAACTTCTATTTTATTTAAGGAAGAAGAATAATCTATGATATCATAAGCTGATTGCCCATAATATACTAACTAAACTATATAAATAGTTAGAATTTGAGGAGTACAAATGTAGGACTTTCCGCAAAAGATAGACAAGTAAATAGGATAAATAATTTTGTATCATGGAACTATATAAAATAGAAATGTTACCACAAATAAGTACATAAGGAGCAGTATCGATTACTATATAAAGATTTACGTAAAGATAAAATTTACAATCTTTTCAGATATTTTCTTAAATCATTTACTGTCAGAATGGAGTATATATGAATTATTTAATTTTAGGTATTATTTTTATCCTTGCGCTCTTTGCTATCCGTTTTTCTAATAAGCATGGGATACCTGCACTATTATTATTTATTGTGCTCGGTATGGTTTTTGGTGCAGTAGGCTTTGAATTTGAGGATTTCGAATTTGCGGATAGTTTTGCTACGTTTGCACTTATGGTCATCATGTTTTATGGTGGTTTTGGTACGAATTGGAAGATGGCCAAGCCAGTTGCAAAAGAAGCGATAGTACTTAGTTCCCTGGGTGTCGTTGCTACAGCGTTAGTAACAGGGTTATTTTGTCATTATATTCTAGGTCTTGATTTACTAGAAGGTATGCTAATTGGTTCAATTGTGGGTTCTACCGATTATGCCAGTGTTTCGAATATTTTACGTTCGAAAAACTTGAACTTAAAGTATAACACTGCATCCCTATTGGAACTTGAAAGTGGCTCAAATGACCCAACGGCTTATACAATGACTATGGTATTTTTATCTGTAATTATAGGCACGAAAGTGTCTATCCCGATTTTGATTATATCTCAGGTAGCCATTGGAATAGTTATGGGGTTTGTCCTTGCATTTGTTATTGGAAAACTACTTAAAAATCTTTCCCTGGGAGCAGACGGACTTTATGCTGTCTTTATGGTTTCTTCCATGCTTGTTACATATGCGATTACAGGACTTGTCGGAGGTAATGGCTACTTGGCCCTTTATATTTTAGGAATTTATCTTGGAAATATGGAATTTCGAGGTAAGCGTGACATAATCTTTTTCTTTGACGGATTTGCTGAAATAATGCAGATTGGACTATTTTTCATCCTAGGTCTATTGTCCAGCTTCACAAAATTTATAGCGGCATTCCCATTAGCACTTGCTATTATGTTATTTATGACTATCATAGCCCGTCCAGTAACCGTTTATGGTCTGATGTTGCCATTTCGTCTCAAACGTAATCAATTGAATATTATTTCATTAGCGGGTATTCGAGGTGCAGCAGCAGCTGCCTTTGCAATTATAGCTGTGAATAGTGACGCGGTGATCTCCGTTGATATATATCATATAGTATTTGGTATATGTGTACTTTCTGCGTTAATTCAAGGTTCCTTAATGCCACCTACATCAAGGCTATGGAATATGCTAGATCCTAGTGATACGGTCTTAAAGACTTTCAATTACTATCAAAGTAAAGCGGAGATCGGCTTCTTAGAAACAACAATTCATCCGGATAGTAGCTTAATTGGTAGTAAGGTAAAGGATTTGAACCTACCACTCAACTATATTGTTGCTAAGATCGAACGTAATGGTAAAACAATTGTTCCTAGAGGACATACAACCATAGAAGAAAATGACGTAATTGTCTTGGGTGGTGAGTTACACTTTGATGAAAGTGGGCAAGACCTTATTGAATTTACCATTCCAAGAGATCACCAATGGGCGAACCATTACATCAAAGACTTAAAATTACCACATGACCGCCTCATTATCATGGTGCAACGTAAAGATAGTGACATCATTGTTCCAATTGGAGATACATTACTATTAGAAGATGATAAAGTCATCATGTTAAAGGTTGATAATGCCTTAGAATTTTCCAGTGCTGATGAAATTAACCAGGATTAGAATATCAATTATCTGAATATCTATGAAAATAGTAAAATTATCGTTTAAGATAATTATATTAAAAATCATATATTAGAGTTGCCAAAAATATCTACACATAATATTTTGTGTAGATATTTTTTATGTACATAATAGTTGGACCATAGTATGAATACTTTTGGCTAAGATGGTGGAATGAATAAAGAATGATAGATCGATTATGAGAAAATCAAAATAATATATGAGTTAAATCAAAGTTGTCGAATTTTTTAAGTTAAGGAACCTTCACCAATCTAAAAAGCAGTATAAAATAAAGAAGAAATAAAAAATAGAAGGGTAAAAGAGTAAAGCAGTTACTTCGCAAAGACGTTGTTATTGTTATAGAAGATTTTATATAGTAGCTGACTTTAGTTAATTGGCATTTATACCAAAGATGTTATACAAAAAAACGGCAGTGCCGGTGCTTGAATTATCAAGTGACCAGCACTGCTTTATTTAGTAATTATAAGGTAAGTAAGTATTAGCTGTTTTTAACGATGCCATTTTCAATAAGGATTTCATTTATATAAGTAACTAGCTTAATGAGTGCATCAAAGTATTCTTTAAAAGTTTCTGCAGTAATTTTAAATTTTGCAATTGTAAGTTCCGCATTTTTTCGTATAGGTAGATTTTCATAGGATACTGTGTTTTCAAATGTTATACTTTTTCTTAGTTCATTTCTTTTTTGTACATATTTTTCGAAAAAGTTTGAACCATATTTTTTTTCTAAGCTATTGAAAGGTTCATAGGGTTTTACTTCCATGTGAAGAGGAATTTCATTAGAGCTTCCTTCTAGATGAATACTTATTGATCTTTTTTCATTGCCGTCATCTAATTCAAATTCCCAATTTTGCATAGAAAATTGGAAGAAGTGGTCATTTGACTGTGCTGATTTTCCGTGAAGACAGAAGTAATTTTTATTATTTGCTACATTTCCTGGTACATTGATTTTCCAAACTATATAGTCAATAAGTGTATGAAAATCAGTCTTGTTAGCGGGAAGATACTGTCTGTCATTATCTTCAATATCCTGGAAGAGAGATTTCTCTCTAAGAATATAAAAATCATAGAAATCTTTTGCTAATGGCATTTTATTAAATGGTTCTTCCGCGAGTAAAGCGCCAAGTTCAGCATATCTAATGTGAATGAAGTGCTGTGAAGTTAAGTTAATAGAAGAATTGTTCTTTGTCAGATATATGTACTGTCTGTTCTTGCAATTAGGAAATTCTGCTTGAAGGGCATTATAATACCGTTGTGTCTGTCGAATACCTTCATTGGAATTGATTTTATTTTCAATACAGATAATACGTTCTGGATTCTCACTGTCTTTGCCGATACGGATGAGAATATCGATATAGTTATGTTCGTTTTCAAAGAAAATATGATGTTCCCTTTCCACTGATATAATATCAGAATTTGATACAGGGGAAATATGTGCTATATGGCAGAATTTATTTAGAAACTGTAAACCATAGTCGGTATTAATATTCGGATTTAGGTAGTAAGACATAAGATTAGATATCGGAAGTTCTTTATTTTCAATTCCTAATAATTCAAATGCAGTTGTGTTCATATACATTTCCTTCTTTCAAAAATTCATATTATATAGTTTTATTATAAGCAAAGACAATGAAAATTCATATATTTTTTCGTACTTAAAAAGTAAAAGGGTTAAAGTTGTTAGGATTCTAGGTGTGTTTATAATTTCAAATCCTGTATGAATATTTGACTTCTAAGGATTGGAAGCTATATAATATTTTCAACAATGTTGTTATTATGATTGTTAAGGAGAATCGACATTACTGATATTTAACTTAAAGGAAATAGACAAGTATTATGGTTACTCAGAAAAGAAAAGTTTAACAAGAAATATGGAAAGGTTAGAGTATGAAAATTGAAATGGGAGAATCCCTTATATTATCTTGGCTAAAACACATTAAAGATTGTCAGCTGGTACAATTAAACTGGACAGTTTCGCCTGAATGGGACTTTCAAAATAAGGATATTATTGCAGAATTAATGAATAAAACTAATGATTTGTTTTCGATAAAATATGGCTATAATGTATTTAAAAATAATTCACTTGAACAGTTGATTGCTCAGAGCGAAGCTGATGCTGTGGGTATATCATTTGATGAAAATGGTGCTCATATTTACGCAGTAGATATTGCCTTTCACGAAAGTGGACTTAACTATGGCTCAAGAGAAGAAACAGTTTCACGTGTTGTGAAAAAATGTATCAGAACAGCGATGTGTATTTTAGGATGTTTTAATATTCCCTATGGTGATATTGTTTTTGCTTCACCCAAAATAACCCCTGCTGTGTATAATGATCTTATGGCTACAGTAGATGATATTAATGGTGTATTGCAAAACATGGGGCTTGAATATGATGTACATATTTTGGCAAATGAAAGCTTTCATAGTGAAATATTGTTGCCAGTGACACAAGTTGCAAATAATGTTTCAGATACTTCAGAACTATTTATGCGTGGACTACAATTATTTAATCTGTTTGATAAGAGACAAGTGAAAACTATTTCAATACCAAAAGAGCCTAAAGTAAGAGAGCAAAAAATAGCACAAAGTGCCGAAGATATTATTTCAGGCTATGAAAATCTAAAGGTGGCTGAAATTGCAAGAACTGCTTTACCGCCAATCTTAGAAAGTGGAAGAATTTCAGCGGAAATTATTGCTTTAATGCAAACAAAAGAGTATTCAAAAGAAAATTTTGATTTGCAATATCCGTTACTAGTAAAAAAATCGCAGTGTACTACTCGTCCAGTTAGATATATGGCAAAGCCGATTTTAGATATTTTTGGTGAAGAGTATTATCTTTGCTCTGAGTGGTTTGAAAAACCTGGAGCAAACAATGATAGACCATATCTACTTAGATGGATTAAAGATAATAAATAATGAAACTGCAATGCTAATGTACAATATATAGTTTATAAACCTCAAAACAACAGTGCTGGTGCTAAGATTTTACAAGCGGCTAGCATTGTTCTTTTTATATTTGGGATATTTCATTAGGATGATAGGCTTTGACTGAAGAGAAAAGAAATTAATGATAAGTTTAGTTAAAAGTCGCGAGAATCCTTTTTTGATTACTTGAGAGAAAAACGTTTGCTTTTACCGTAAACTAAACGCATTTTAATCATTGACACACATGGTAGTAAGTGATACTATATACCAGTAGTAAGTAATACTGAATACAAGTAATACAAAGTAGTGAAGAGGTGAGTAATTTGGATAATATAACAGAGATGTTAAAAGGTGTACTAGAAGGATGTGTTCTAGAGATTATTAGCCATGAAGAAATATACGGTTATGAAATTACAAAGAGACTAAATGCTCTTGGGTTTTCAGATGTTGTAGATGGAACAGTATATACTATATTAATAAGGCTTGAAAAAAATAAATTAGTAAATAGCACAAAAAGGCCATCTGATATGGGACCACCACGAAAGTTTTTCACTCTAAATGATGCAGGCCGTGAGGAGTTAAAGAAATTTTGGAAAAAATGGGAGTTTGTCTCATCGAAAATTAACGACTTAAAGGAGAGTAAATAATGAATTTTTGGGAAAAAGTTACTGGAAATGATATGACTAAAGAATATAAAGCTTTTGAAGCTAGAGCCAAAAAGTTACCAGTGGATTTTCAAGAGGCATGGGAACAAATTAAGAATAACCTCTGGCAACACTCGGATTTCACCGGTCGCAATCTAATGCCAATTCTAGATAGTGTACTTGGAATGCTTGAGGAAACGGCTGTGAATGGGCAGGATGTAACAGCAGTATTAGGGAATAATATCAAAGAATTTTGTTCAGCATTGGTTGGTGAAGAAGGGGCAAATTCTTTTCGAGATAAGTGGCGTAAGCAACTTAACAATAATATAGCCAAAAAACTAGGAAGATAGGAGGATAAAATGGGACTAAAAGATGTAATTGAAGGTAAAAAAGAATGGAGAGCCCACGTAGCACGTGTTAAAGAGCTTCCCAAAGACTATCAGATCGTCTATCATGAGATTCAAAAATATCTTTATAAAGTAGGACCTGTTGAGCTATCAGATGGAATCGATTTGCTTTCGGGTATCATAGATCTTTTTGAAGAGGGTGCAGCACGTGGGAAAGCTGTGCTAGAAGTGACTGGTAGTGATGTAGCGGCTTTCTGTGACGAACTTATCAAAGATTAAAAAACTTATGCTGACCTCAATCATGAATCTGTTCACCAAAAAAATAAGACTATGAAAAGGCTATAAATAAATAAGAGTAAATGGGGCGGTAGTGTGCGTAAACATGAGTGGATATATGCCTGGTATGTGGTAATAAACAAGGGGAAAGATATATGATGGTACGTTGATTTAGAACTTACTATTTTGTCCAAGGTATAAACTGAAACTAAAACAATAAAAAACATAATATATCGGTTATTAAAGAGCCAGACGCTAAGAAGTAGAGTTGATAACATGTGAGTTAATCACAGTTGTCGGCTCTTTTTTTGAAAGGTTCATATTGGTCATTTGTTTTCTATATCCCAATATAAAAAGATAATGAATTTACATATCCTTTTATCGTATAATCCAGTTTTAATGTCGTTTGGTACTATAACGGTGCTGTTTAAGCAAAAAAAGATTATATATTACGTATCCTATGTATATTATATATATAAAACTGTCAAAAAAATTAAGATATTATTTCATGGGGATATAAATATGAATGAGATTAAAAATTTAGATAAATATTTAGTATATCAGCCAAAAGTTGATTTGAATACATTGGAAATAGTAGGTTTAGAGGCTTTAATAAGATTTTTAGATCCTATGTCTCAAAATATATTAAATACTGAAGAAATTATTAGCTCAATAACATCTATAGATGAAATGATAGGATTAACTAGTGAAGTATTTGATAGAGTTATTTTGGATCTTGAAAAACTGGAGGATCTGAATTGTAAAGTAACTGTATCTATAAACATGTCCTCAAAAGAATTATGTAATATAAATGTGGAACGATTTTTAGAAAAAAAGCTAAGTAAATGTAAAAAATATTTTAATAGATTAGAAATCGAAATAACTGAGAAGCATGAAATCAAAGATAGTGAAATAATGCGGGAAAGGATTTCTTTATTGAAAAAGTGGGGAATTAACATATCCATTGATGATTTGGGATCAGAGTTTAATCAAAGTGATATGTTAGAAGAGTATCGTGTTGATATAGTTAAGGTAGATAAAAGTATGGTAAAGAATTTTAACCTTAAGAAAGATGAAATAAATTATATAGTTAATACGTGTAAAGAAAAAAATATAAAGTTATTAATTGAGGGAATTGAGTCAAAAGAAGATTTTAAAAGATTCTTAGAATTAGGATTTGATTTTGGTCAAGGGTATTATTTTTATAAACCAATGAAATTAGAAGAAATACTAGAAAAAACAAATTTATTAAAAAGCTATCCAAATTAACAATATATCTTTGTATAATATCATTAAAGAGATTATTTATAAAGTTTTTTTGGAGAGGTATCGATGTTAAATATTTGTTTATGTGATGATGATGTAAATGATTTAAATTGCTATTCAAATAGAATAAGTGAATTATTAGAGGAACATAATTACGCATTTAAAATTATAACTTATAGAAGTGGTGAAAGTTTAATTTTTGAACTGGAAGATAATCCTGATAAATTTGATATAATAATTATGGATATTATATTGGAAAGTATTAATGGTATTGAAACAACAAAAATATTAAGAGACTATGGATATAATGGAATTATAATATTTTTGACTTCAAGTAAGGAATTTGCATTAGATTCATTTAGAGTGGAACCCTTAAATTATATATTGAAGACGGATAGTGTTGATAGATTTAATAATATATTTTTAAAAGCTGCTGAGCAAGTTTATAAAAAAACGAATAAGAATATAATCGTTTTATCCAAGCCTCAAAGTAAAGTTATTAATTTAGATACTATCATTTATATGGAAAGTTTAAATAAAAAAGTTATATTGCATAAAATAACAGGAGATTTCGACGAAGTAAATTGTGTTTTTAAAGATATGTATGAAAAAGTTAGAGAGCAAGGGTTTATTCGTTGTCATAAGTCATATATAGTAAATATGAAATATGTACAGACATTTAATAAGTTAGAGTGCAAACTGCAAAGAGATTTTATTATACCAATAGGTAGAAAATATTCAAAAGATTTCAGACGTATGTTCATAGAAAATGAATTTGACAATATTATGATTTAAAATGGAGTGAACATTACTATGAAATTAATTATTAGTGAAATATTAGCTTTTCTATCTATATATACGTATAATTTATTTTTGATATATTTTTATGGAAAAGTAGTTGGATTTAAATTAAACAAGATAATATCACTTGTATTTTTCCCAATAATTATTACAACAGTTACTTTTAGTATGATAGTAAATTTAGTTTTTTTACCTATAGTATATATAATAAATTTTCTAGTATATATGTTAGTATTTAATTTAGTTTTTGATAAAACCCTAGGGCCTATTTATATACTAAGCATATGTCCAATTTTTCAAATAATTATTTTAAGAGATGTTATCATTGGGTTAACTGCATTGGTGCATGGAAATAGTATGTTTATAATAGTTCAAGATTATAATATATATATTTTTACATGTACTTTTTCAATGATAATAATTACGATTTTAGGATTGATATTTGATAAAGAAATTTATGTTACTAAAGTTAGAATGCTATTATTATACAGAAAAAAGTTGGGGTTAAATGTATTAACCGTTACAAGTTTAGTAGTTATATTATTAAATTCTAATTATACATACTATTATTCAGGGAATATACATTCAACAACTCCGATAATGCTGGCAAATAGAATTTGCATCTATGTTTGTTTTCACTTTGCTATTGGTATGAGTACCAAAATAATAAGATGGGTAGAGGAAGAGGTACTTTATAAAACTAACTTACTAAATCTAGAATATAATGAAAATTTAAATAAAAAGGTAGAGGAGTACTCGAACTTATTAAGTATGTACAATCATGATTTTAAAAACATATTGTACAATATTAGGGATTCCATTGAAATAGGAGATACGGAAAAGGCGAAAGAAATTATATTGGAATTTGATGAAAATATACATGAACTTACAAACTATAATAAACGATTATCAAATAATTCATTGGTAAATGCTTTACTTAATAGGCTATATACAGAATGTAATGCTAAGCATATTTGCTTTGAATCGGATTGCTATATTCCGAATAATCTTAGTATAACAGAACTAGAACTTGTAAATATTTTTAATAATTTATCAAGTAATGCAATAGAAGCCTGCATTAAGCAAAATAGTAATGAAAAAAGATGGGTAAGTTTTAAAAGTTACGTTAAGGATAATAATTTAATTATATATCAATGCAATTCGTTTAATGGGAATATAAAATTTAGAAATGATAAGTTAATGACAACGAAAGAAGATAAAAAGCGTCATGGTATAGGCGTAGAAAGTATAAAACATATCGTTTATAAAGCGAATGGCATAGCTCTTACAAAAGTAGATAAAGAAAATAGAGAGTTTAAATTTCTAATAAAAATCCCTTTAACAATACAGGAATAAGTAAAAGTGTTTTTTATATAAAAGGGTGAAGCACTTTTATTTGCTTTTTATTCAAAATCCAAAAAATAGAAGGCTGTAAGAGTGCAGAACATAAGAGATAACCGAGAGTTAGAATAGTTCAAAAGAATGATTTCTACTCTCGGATTTTTTGATTTTTATACTAGAAACTTGATGAGGTTACGATACTTTATTATAGGGGTGAAATGAAAAGTTTTTTCAATGTTTCTAATAATTAGTTAAATATCTTTAGACTATCAGTGAATAGGTTATTATGAGTTACAAGAAATAAAAACTCGAGAAACTAAATATAGCTGATAAATACAAAAAAGAACAAAATTAATGCCTTGTTTTCATATTTTGAAATGATTACTATGGAATAATAAAGGAGAGTAATTATATGCAGTTAAATATGAAACATAAAATAAAGTTTTTGAAGCAGGGCTCAAAGGTTGATCTTTATTTAGAACGAAAATATGGCAGTACGCAGTTTACATATAAAACGATTTTTGCTATGTTAATACCACTTATTTTGGACCATTTCTTTATCAATGTGATTAATTTACTAACAACTGCTATGATTAGTTCTTCTAGTCAAGAATCTGTTTCAGCAGTCAGTATAATATCTCCCGTGTCTATGATCATGTGGGCTATTTTTAGTGCAATTTCGGTGGGCGGTACCGTAGTTGTGGCACAGTATAAAGGTAGTGGTGATGAAACCAAAATCCGAAATGCTGCGGGGCAGGTTATGATGGCTACATTTTTAGTGGCGATTGTTTCATGCGTAATACTTATAGCATGCTCTGATGTACTGGTAAATCGTATGTTTGGAGCGGCTGATCCGGTTGTCATTCAGAAAGCACGTAGTTATCTTATTGGTGTAGCGATATCTCAGATTTTTCTTTCAATTTATATGGGAGCATTTGCTGCATTTCGCGGTATGGGCGCCACAAAGATATGTTTAAAGTTAACGATAATTATTAATGTGATACATTTGTTTGCAAGTATGTTGTTTATTAATGTGATGCATCTCGATATCTTAGGAACAACACTGTCACTTAACATAGCACGACTCATTGGAAGTGTAGTTGCAGTTTGGTTACTAATGTATCCTAAGAGTATATTACGGATTTATCCTAAGAATATCTTTAAAATTGATAGACTGATTTTAAAATCAATATTTAAGATTGGAATTCCATTTGCACTTGAGCAGGTCTTATTTAATGCTGGGAGTATGATTGTGCAAACCTATATTGTGCATCTTGGAACAATATACATAGCAGCAAATGCCATTGCGAATTCAGCATTTACTATTCTTTATTCGGCAGGTCTTGCTGTGGGAACTTTAGCGACAACCATTGTAGGGCAGTGTATCGGGGCGGATGACAAGGATTTGGCGAGACAATATGGTAAAAAAATGGTCCGACTGGGAACAGCAATGTCTTTAGTTTCGATTGCCTTACTATTTCCGTTGATGCCAATCATTTTAAATTTGTATCAAGCACCAGCAGAAACACTTTCTTTAATTTACAAATTACTACTCATTGCTATAATCCCTATGCCGTTTTTTTGGTCAACTTCCTATGTGATGCCAAATGTACTTCGTTCCGCTGGGGATGCAACGTTTAGTTCCATTGTTTCACTGATTACTATGTGGATTATTCGTGTTGGACTTGGATATATATTTGCAATAATATTTGGTTTAGGCGTGTATGGACTTTGGATCTGCTTGGGAATTGAATGGGCGGTACGTACTTTGGTTTTTTATTTACGATATCAATCAGATAAATGGTTGTCTAAGGGTGCGATGAAATAAAAAGAAGCGGATATGTAATAAAAAGAAGTGAATATGTAATAATGAAAAGCCCACAGGCTCTAGAATGAACCTGTGGGTTTGATTTTTAAAATGGTTTAGTATTGATATAAAACATTATACAATTTTAAGTATTTGCTATTCCTACTCGATAGTACTATTCTATATCTCGGTAATAGGTAATAATATGCCGTTTTTAGAAACAAATGTCTCAGTACATCGACTTTGGTCAAAACAGCAAGGTCTTTTTTTGCCAGCGCTAAGCATCGAACAAGCAGTCTCAATTCTTTTTTGGCGTGTCGCTGTATTGTTGGTAAATCGTATCCAACGAATCCATTCCCACCGTGCTTTTGTTGTGATTTTATTCCATTGATTCAGTAAATCAGAATTAACTAATGAATTATTTAAATCAGAAGGTACTTCTGGTTCAAGCCAAATCTTCATGGGTTCAACAATCAATGTTACTGTATCACCAACATTAGCATGTGCTTCCTTTGATAGAGTATCACTCACTCTAAACCAATGGCTTCCCATACCGTCTGGCTCAAGAGGAGCTTCAAAATAGATATTATTCATTGTTCCTTTCACCATCACCATTCCTCTGGATGGAAGTTCATCACTTGATTGTTTTGGAAATTTCAGTATACGCCATGTGTTTATTTCATAAATTTTGGTTTCAAAACAGATTTTTTCTATAATGATCACTCCTTTTTGGGTGTATATGAGATTTTTGAGTCATTTAGTACTATAAATAGATTATAAACAATAATTATCAAATGTAAAAGGTGTAAAAATGGAAGACTAATGGTTGTAGTTGCTCTAAAAATTAAGAGGCTAAGTGTACAGGCCATCATCAAGACCTAAAGACTTAGCCTCTTATAGAAAATCAACCTTTGCTACGTTTTAGAAAGTAGAAATATCTTTCCAACAAAGTTATCTTAAAAACCAAGAGGAATACCTAACCATATAAAAGCTAACAGTAATATTGTCCATGAAATCAAGAATAAAATGGAGTACGGAAACATTGTGCTAATTAAGTTACCAATGGTAAAGTCCTTCTTATACTTTTTCATATAAATTAAAATAACACCGGCATAGCTCATTAGCGGAGTAATAATGTTCGTAGAAGAATCCGCTAAACGGTAAGCTGCTGCAACTACATCAGGAGTCATATTTGGATTTGCCTGATATAGCATTGGTATAAAGATTGGACCAAGCAACATCCATTTTGAAGTAAGACCACCAACGAATAAATTGATGATGGCAGTTACAAGGATGAAGCCAATAATTAGTAGTATTGGAGATTTTGCAAGTCCAAACATTTCAAGGACACTTGCTCCAATATAAGTGACATAGGTTCCAAGATTAGTATAAGTTAACAATGCAAGAAAATTATAACTAAAGAAGGTTAAAACGATAACATAACCCATACTTCCAATTTGTTTTGACATTGCGGAAATTACATCGCTGGATTTTTTAAATGTGCCAATTGCAAAACCATAGAATAATCCACTAGCAAGGAAAACAAAGGTAATCAATAAAATGATGTTATCTAGATAAGGTGTTACTTTCGTACCTTCATTATCAATGTATGGTCTTAAAGGACCGAATGCAAGAAATACGCAAAATCCAAGTGATAAAACAAAACCTAGTAGCGAAAACCACAAAGCTCTTTTTTCTTCTTTACTAATAGAATACTCTGAGATGTTAATATCTTCTGGTACAGAATAAGATAACTTTTCAAACTTAGGACGTACAAAGCGATTTGTAATAAATCCTCCTAACAAGACTAGTAAAGCAGTGGATGCTAACATAAAGAAATAATGCATCGTGAATGGATTTAAATTCTTTCCTAAATAAGAAACAAAAGGAACTCCCTGTGTTGTTGCAAATCCTTGTGCATTGGTACCTATAATAACATCAATAACAGTTGCAGGAATCAAGTTTGCACTATAACCAGCAGATACACCTGCAAAAGCAGCAAACATACCAATGAGTGGATTCTTCTTAATGCCTAAGTATAAAAGACCAGCAAGAGGAATTAAAATAATATATCCTGCATCTGAAGCAATATTACTCATAATACCAAGGAATACCAAAAGATAAGGAAGAAAACGTTCTGGAATCTTACCTCCAACCTTTCGTATTAAAGCAGAGAAAAGACCCGATTCCTCAGCAATACCGATACCAAACATAACAATTAGTATGGTTCCAAGGATACCACCTGCGTAGGAGAGCCAGTTAGTTAATATTGCATTATCAAAAATCCATCGGATATTTTCTGCAGTAAACATATTTTTTATTTCATAGGTGATGGTCCCGCCATCTTTCCCAATGGTTTCAAACGTTGTCCCGCCAAATATTCCAGTCAATATCATTACAATGGCGTATAAGAAAATAAAGATCATTGCAGGATCTGGTATTTTAGAACCAACCTTTTCAACCCATGAAATTTTTTTGATTTCATTTTCTTTTTGCTTTTTCATTAATCATCTACCTTTCATTTATCCTAGTGTATAGTTTGAATCAAAACTAGGTTTCTTATCAACTCAATATTATTACCAATTTTGTTATTAAATGGAGTTAATGTATACTTAAAACAAAAAGTTGGCAATATATTAAATCATAGTAATGAAATGAGGAGAGATTCGATGGCAAGACATATGTTTTTTGGAGGAAATACACCGAATGGATTTTATGGCAGATTTGGCGATATTTTATTTTTAGAGAAAGCGAAGAAGATCATCTACCTAAAGGGATCATCAGGGAGTGGAAAAAGTACCTTGATGAGAAAGGTAGCAGCTACGTTTGAAGAGAAAGGAATAGAGGTTGATTATATTCATTGCTCAAATAATGTTACTGATTTGGATGGTATTTGTATTCGCGAAAAGGGAATCAGCATGGTGGATGCGACGGCACCTCATGTATGCGATCCGTCCGTGCCAGTTGCGATTGATGAGATATTCAATCTTGCAGATTTTATAGATAGGAATTATATAAAGGAACATGCAAAAGAGCTGCTAAAGCTACAAGTTCAAAAAAAACCTTATTATCAAAAAGCATATGCTTATTTAAATGCAGCTTGCAAAATATATGAAAATAATATCTATATGAATCATCAGGCACTGAATCTAGTGAAGCTTAGGGCTGCAATCGAAGCAGAAATAAAACCATTTTATTTAGAAAAGCTTTCCGAAAAGCCAGGCTTAAATCGTAGTTTTTTTGCCAGTGCAGTTTCGCCCCAAGGTATGGTCAGCTATTTGGATAGCTTGGTAAAAGACATGACAATTGTTGCATTAAAGGGCGAAGGTGGAATGGGCATGGAGCAGATGTTACCGGCTATCCGTGACATGGCAAATAGCCGGGGGTATTATACAGAAAGTTGTCTGTGCACCCTAAATACAGAAAAAATGGATCATTTACTAATTCCGGAGCGTAATTTGGCTTATATTACTTTAAATGAGTATCACGCCGTGGAGCAATCGAAATCGGTTGACAGAGTAATTGATTTTACAGAGTTTTGTGATATAGATTTGCTGATGAAACATAGTGAAGAAATGGAATACAATAAAAAGATCTTTGATGAACTTCTTCAAAAATCAATGAATATGATGGATGCTCAAAAGGTCGTTCATGATGAGATTGAAAAGCTATATATAGCGAGCATGGATTTTTCAGGTTTAGACCAAGCGTTTTATACAATTTTGGACATAATCCAAAATGCCATACAGGAAAAACTTTAATAATAGCATCACTATACTTACTCAGTATTAATGTTATATAAGCAGAAAGAAGAAAAACACCGCATCCAGTATAGTATAATTACTGGTATTGTGGTGTTTTTTCGTTCTTTTATTTTATCTTATATATTTTCCAATACCACACTGACAGGATAATGGTCGGATAGAAAAATTCCATTTTCACAACCCATCCAAAGCTCACGCTTACTGCATTCCAAACCGGAAGAAACTGCAATATAATCTATCTTTTCAGGTGGGAACATTCTTCCAAAGTCATGGAACGTTCCGTCCATCCCATTGGTAAGGTCTCTTAAAAAATTACTATTTACCATGAGCTGTATTTCAGGGGAGTCAGGATATCCGTTAAAATCTCCAGTTAATATCATTTCAATTTTTCCATATCCCGCCTGTTCTTTTTGTTCGGCTGCCTGTTTCATGTGCTTTAATATTTGCTCCATACCAAGCAATCTTGCTTCGCTTCCAATATGATCTAAGTGGGTATTTAAGAGATAGTATAGTTTTTTAGTCTCTAAATCTTGTAGAAACAACTCTGTAACTGATCTTGGGCACATGCTTTGATTGTCATATCTGGATCCAGGAATCTCGGGAGTTAAAGAAAGCCAAAAAGTATTCATAGAGATTAGCTGAAATTTTTCTTTCTTAATTGCTACCGTGTTTTGCTCACCTTGCAAGTCTTTTTCTCTACCACAGCCAAGAATGTAATAATCTTTTAAATTTTCTTTCATCCAACTGGCTACATGAGGTAATACTTCTTGAAAACAGATAATGTCTGCATTTTCTTTGTTTAGTTTCTTTAAAATAAGATCCTTTCTATTTTGAAAGTTATTATCTCCATCCTGATTATAATCACAACGGATATTAAAGGTTACTACTTTCATATATATTTACCTCCAATTTTAAATAAATACCCATCTCTAATTATGCCTAACTAAAAAATCCTTGAAAAATCCATCATTAAGATTTATACAAGGATTTTTTAGAGGTTTTATTATATAGATAAGTATAAAATAATTTTTACTATTATTAAAAGATTATCAACATCAATTAATAGAGTTATTACATTTTTATTTCTTTAAGTAGACATGAAATTGATTATCTTTCTTTGTAGCTTCAATAAAGTCATCTTTTGAAATTTCGAAACCAGCATTTCGGTAATGATTCATAATGTAGTTTCCAGGAAGTTCTTTGTTTCTTGATTTTACACATATCGGTTGATCCATATTATTATCTATATGATAGATAAAGGAGACGGTTTTTCCGTAGCATGTATATTGTAAGGAGGCTCCATCGAAATCCTCTGTTATAACCGGATCAATATGTATTTTATTATTAGTGAAACGAATGCCAAGTAAATCTGCAATAATTCGTCGGATATAGATTCCAGGACCACTAGAATAAAGCCTCCAGCCTCCTTTTACTGATATGTCACCGGTTCTTAATTTATCAAAATTGGCTGCATATTCATAACGATCATTAAAACATCCTTCTGAGCTGCTAAAGTAAACATTACTTTGACGTGTTAATGCATTTGGTACATACTCAGTAAGCAGGATTGGATTAATACGCATCAAAGCATCCCAAGCTTTTTCTGATAATCCTAGTGTTGCAGCAGCTTCAATATATCGAATATGTGCATGTGAATATTGGAGGCTGATTTCTCTGCCAACATTGGCTGCTTGTTCTGCTCTTAAGAAAATTTTACTGATTCCTCCATTATAGCTAGCAGGATGATCCATTAGACGAACACCGTCAGGACATGATAAATGTTGGTCGATAATGTCCATATTGCGGGATGCTAGTTCTGGTTCTGCCAATTGAGCAATGATACTTCTCGTTAACGGTAGTAAACGATAGTGTATGGATGTTTCAGTATCCATAGGATGTAGCATATATTTCATATGATCCTCAGATTCTCTGTAAAGAAATCCTGCTATAACCCCATCTTTAATCAGATATTGATAGAAGGAAATTTTAATTTCCGTTGCCATATGTGAAACGTCCTTTGCAAAGGATTCATCTGTATCTAAAACAGATAAGCTAAGTATCTCCAGGGTTTGCATAGCAAGTGCCTGAGTCCAAGCGCTCACTAAATTTTCTTTTAACTTACGATTGGCAGGTTGTAAGGTATCGTCCCAATCCCCTCCAGCGTAGGAAATAAGAGCAGTACCAGGAAGATAACGATTTTTTATGGCATCAACAGCATGCTTTATGTGAGTCAATATGGTTTCAGGTTTATTGACGAGCAATGCACCCTTTTGGGTACGGTAATCAACAACTTCTTCCAGAATGGAAGAATCACCAGTAGCCTGTATATAATCGCTGATGGATTTTAATGGCCAAAATACGATATCTCCATGGCAGTCTTCTTGATGCATAGAATAACGATCAAACATAAACCATTGTGGCCACTCAAAAATTTCATCAAATTGATGTGAGAATAGTGTTAATAATATATCACGAACAAGTTGATAATGTTGTGTGGTTAAGAAAAATTCAATTGGGCCCTGACACACATCACGAGTACCCCAAGCTGCGCCACCAGATTGTTCAAGTCCGTGTGGGGAAGCAAAATGAATTAAAGCATCATGTGTGTACCAATGCATAATTGTATTTAATTTTTGCGTTGTAAGGGAAGCACCCTTTGGAGTACTTATCTTAAAATTACAGGTTAGGTTGTTATAATATTCATGATAAGCCTCCTTTTGTGCTGGATAGTCATAGCTGTCCAGGAAGGGAATATCATTTTCATTATCGTAGCCTTGCATTACAATATCAAAATTGGAACTGCTTGGTATCATAACAGATAAAAGAGATGGATTTATTGTAGTATTTTCTTCAAAGAAGAAACGATCATCTGTTATGGTACTATTTTTAGGGATTCTCATACGAAAATGAAGATCAGGATAATATGAATTTGTAATAACATCTGAAGTTGGACGAATCTGTAATATATTATCTTCTTTCGTTAATACAATATCGTTTTCGTATTCATTTGGTCCAGCAGTAAGTTGATTTGTAACGATAAAATCATATTTTATGTTGTTTATAGATTGAACTTTTAGGACGATTTCTGGTCGATTATACATGGCAAATGAGGTTATGATTAAAACATCCTCTTCTAACTGATAGTACCAGGTACTTCCGGCCACATCCATTTCATAAGCTGCAGGTAATGTAAGCAGTCTGTAAGAATCTCCAATTTTAACATAAATTCTTTGACCACTATGTTTTTCTACATTTAATAGCCCTCTGTGATTGGATAGTAGTTTATTATAGGTTGTATTTCCCACTACGAACTGACAATTAAATACACCATAGATATAGTTGGTGGAGCTAACTACTCCTTGAGGAACTTTCGTTAAATCAAAGTTTGTCATGAGGATGTGTCCATGGGGACGTTCTGTTATTAATTCTTTTGCTTGTAAAACTACATGACCATTTGTAGGAGTGAAAAAGGAAAGTAATGTATCACTATCTTTTTCTTCTAATAATCGATCAGGAAAATATTGATTTAGTTGTTCTTTTTTCCATTGTTTGGAAGAATAAGGAGTTCCGGTCTTAGTAAGAGATGGCACTTTAACAGGTTGGAAGTCCTGGGATTCCTTACTTCTATAGGCATTTTGTAATTCATTTATGTATTCGATTTCTTTAATAGCTTCTGGATGATTGGATTTGCAGATACCGTAAAACGAAAACTGCTTTGTACCGGATAGAGAAAATGATTCCGTTTGAAGTGCGGTATGTGACAACTCATATTGTTTATTTTTGCTAGGAAGATTGCCAAGCAATGCTTCAGGAATATCTGTTTTTTTGTAAGAAAGTCCAAAAAATTGTGTACCATCGGTAGAATATGCAATAGAACGTATCCCTAGGCTACCTTGTTGAAGATAAGGGTAGGATTCATTCTGGGCCATATTCTGTCTAGAGCAGATAACATATCCATAATCTCCTTCAAAAATACTATGTCCTAAATATTGTGCTGCATATAATTCATTTGTATTTATACTTCCCTTTGAGCCAATACCGATATCCTGAGAGTAGATAATATCTGCTTTGTCACATTTGCCATTCAGAGATATATCCCAAAACCAGATTCCATTAGAGGCCAAACGAAAAGTAACAGTGTAGCTGATTTGTTCAACAATACCTTCAAACACAAGAGAAGAATTGCTTGATTTTAAACTGCTTTTGGATGCTAATCCTACCAATGGGTAAAAAGTAAGGGAGTCATCTTTGTATATTCGAAGATATATATTATTGGCTGAGCCATTTAATGTGTTACCTCGAAAAGAATTAATCAGAATGGAGTCATGAATCCATTCAAAACTATCTCCTCCAGATAAAAAAGTAAAAGCACTGTTGCCGTTTTTCAAGGTGATTGGAGCAGATAAAGTTTTTAATCTCATAGTAATTACCTCCTTCAGGAAATTAAGTGGAAACATTTCCAATTACCATGAAGTATACAAGGGTGTAAACTATATGTCAAGGAAAATTGTCTATAATACAAGATTTAAAATGACAAGTAAAAATTTGTTTTGGTGAAAGTGTATAAAAATATTTTTATTAATCTTAATTTGATAAACATATTGACAATATGTTTTGAATGGATTATGATAAAGATATCAAAAAAAGGAAACGTTTCCCTTTGTTATTCTTCCTATTTTTGATAATAAAATGAATGGAGGAGAGGAATTGAAAATAAAACGAAACATCCATATATTTGGAAAAGAAGTACGAAAGAATTGGGTTATGTTCCTTATGCTTTTACCAGCAATCGTATATTTTATTATATTTTCATATATCACGATGCCCGGAGCATATGTAGCTTTCGTTAACTACAATCCTACAAAAGGAATTTTTGGAAGTGAATTCGTAGGATTCAAAAATTTCGAGTTTTTAATTAAAAATGGTGACCTTTGGAGAATAACAAAAAATACATTACTTTATAATTTGGTCTTTTTAATTCTAAGTCATTCTCTGCAAATTATAATGGCTATTATGTTATCTGAAATAACCGCAAAGGTATTTAAGAAAGTATCACAGTCAGTAATTTTATTACCACACTTTATTTCTTATGTAATCGTTGGAGTGTTTGCGTATAACTTTTTTAATTATGATAATGGATTTATAAATTCCATATTAGTAAATCTAGGAATGGAACGATTTTCTTTTTATAACAGTCCTGGGATATGGAAGTACATAATTGTATTCTTCTACTTATGGAAGTCTACAGGATACGGTATGATTGTATATTTGGCAGCTATTACAGGGATTAGCCATGAGATTTATGAAGCTGCGTATATTGATGGGGCTAGTCGCTTACAGAGAATTCGTTACGTGACGGTTCCACTTTTAAAGCCAACCTTTGTTTTATTAGTATTATTTGGTTTGGGAGGAATTTTAAGAGGATCATTTGATTTGTTTTATAACCTCATCGGTACCAATTCACTCCTTTATCATTCAACAGATATTATTGATACTTATGTATACCGTAGCTTAATTGGTTCTTTTAATTTCTCTTCAAGTGCTGCTGTAGGTTTGTATCAGTCGGTGTTCGGATTGATATTAGTTCTAACCATTAATTTTATTGTTCGAAAAATAGAACCAGATAGTGCGTTATTTTAATGAAAGGAGGTACAAGATGAAGACAAGTCATCAAAAAGGTAATACCATCAAAATGAGCAGAAGTAATAGAAATTTGAATGTGATTTGTTATGGGGTAATTGGAATTTTTGCAATCATTTGCCTTTTTCCATTTGCATTAATGATCACCTCCTCCTTTATGACAGAAAAAGAGATTGTTGCAGAAGGGTATAAGTTATTTCCTAAAGAAATATCGTTTTCAGCATATAAATATTTGCTGGATAATCCGACGAAACTTATTGATGCATATAAAGTTACTATTACAACTACTGTGGTAGGTACTGTGCTTGGTCTACTTATAATGTCTATGGCAGGATATGTACTTAATCGTAAGGATTTTAGATATCGAAACTTCTTTTCCTTTTTCATATACTTTACTACTTTATTTAGCGGTGGTTTAGTACCTTCTTATATTTTAAATGTAAGATATCTTCATTTAAAAGACAGTTTATGGGCAATGATTCTACCAGGTCTCATTAGTGCATGGTCTATATTTTTAATGAGAAACTTTATGAAGGCCATACCGGATGAATTGTATGAATCTGCCATGATGGACGGCGCTGGTGCCTTCTCCATTTACCGTAAAATTTTTATGCCACTAGCCATTCCTTCCTTAGCTACCGTTGGACTTTTTCTTGCTTTAGGTTACTGGAATCAATGGTATAATGCGAGCTTATATATTGACACGCCATCTAAGTATCCACTGCAATATTATTTACAAAAGATGATTAATCAGGCAAATATTGAGGCTTTAACAAGTCAGGGGCACGTTATTGATATACAATCATTGCCAACACAGTCTGTAAAGATGGCTACGGCAGTATTAACGATTGGGCCAATTATCCTGCTGTATCCATTTGTACAGAAGTATTTTGTAACTGGACTTACCATGGGTTCCGTGAAAGGTTGAGAACTTCTAAATCGAAATTATAGTCTTTACTTATAAGTAGAAGAACTATAAAATAAAAGGAGGAAAAAGTATGAAATTAAAAAAAGTTGTGTCGAGTATTTTATGCCTTACTATGGCTACCGTGCTATTAGCTGGATGTAGTAAAGGGGGAAAAGCAAACCAAACAGGCAATCAAGCGGATTCAGAAGGAAATGTGGAGTTATCACAGCATGTCACACTTAGCCTGTATCTTTATGGTTCTGCGGGGGTAGCAAACGCTGATATTTTAGCAGAAATCAATCGTAAACTTACAGAAGATATCAATACATCCATCGAAATCAAGTATATCGATTGGGGTGATATCGGCACAAAGTATCCGCTCATTTGGGCTTCTGGGGAAGAGTTTGATATGGCGTATGCTTCAGCAACCACTGCTGTACCATTTTACACACTTGCAAAACAGGGTTCTTTATATGATATTACGAGTATCATTGACAAGTATACCCCAACCCTAAAGGAAAAAGTTCCAGCATCCAGTTGGGCTGCAACATCATCCGATGGTAAAATCTATGGAGTACCTAGCCTTGGTTCAGGCTATAACAATACTGGATTTGTATACAATAAAGCGAATTGTAAAAAATGGGGTATTAGTGAAGTTACAGATTTAGAATCCATGATAGCATATTGTGACGCTTCCGTAGCAAATGGTATTTATCCTTTTAATGGTGACGCTAACATATCAAAAGATTTTTATAAAATGTTAGTTGAATTAACTGGAAAATGGGTTCCTGCTCCTGGAATATCAAATGAAGAAATGTTTTTAGTAACTCGCGATTATAATAATATTAATGATATTGTTCACCCAGCATTTACGGATGAATTTGTAGAGTTTGTGAAAATGTTAGATGAATGGGAAGGAAAAGGCTATTGGCCTAAGGATATTTTATCCGCTTCTACAGGTGATAAAGAAATGTATAAGAATGGACAATCCTCTTCTTACATAACACATTTGGGAGATTGGACAGGAAACTATACAAATATTCATGGTCAATTACAAGATCAAGATATTGATGCATGGTATTTTGGTGAAACTACGAATAAAATAATGAAAAGCTCACCAGCACAGGATATCACAGTTGTGAATGCGAATTCGAAAAATGCAGAAAGATGTGTTATGGCAATCGAAAAATTCTTAACAGATCAATCTTACTATAATTTGTGGCAGTATGGTATCGAAGGTCGTCAATACCAAGTTGCAGATGGATTTCTTGAAAAACCTGCAAGTTACGATGAAAATGTAGATGCAGGCGGATTTGCTGGATGGGCATTTAGTAACTCAGAATTTAAGATTCCACTAAAAACAGAGCATCCAAGCCGTTACGAGAAAATGGCTGAGTGGAGTAAGATTTATCTTAGTGACCCTTACACAGGATTTAGCTTTGATTCATCTAAGGTAAGTACAGAACTTTCAGCAATAAGTAACGTAAACTCAACACTTGGTATTCAGCTTATGTTAGGTAAGACAGATAATGTAGAGGCTGCTATTGAGGAATATAGAAATCAGTTAAAAAAGGCAGGTATTGATACGGTTATAGAAGAATTAAAAAATCAACTATCATCCTTTACACCTGTTGTGACAAACTAATAAAAAGAGCTGTTGCACAACAATTACATAGAGTTTTGCAACAGCCTCTTTTCTATAAAATAAAGTATTTAAATCTTGATAATGGAGGTACATAATGGCGAAGGTCAATATTAAGGATATAGCAAGACTATCAGGAGTAGGTATTGCAACAGTTTCTCGTGTAATAAATCAAACTGGGAAAGTCAGTGAGAAGACAAGAAAGAAAGTTATGGATGTAATTAATGAATATAATTATATCCCTAATAATAATGCTCGAAATCTAAAATTAACTCAATCTGAAAATATTGCATTGATTGTCAAGTATATGTCCAACCCATTTTTTATCAAGATGATGGATGTCATAGAAATGGAAATGGAATCTAGAGGATATCCCCTTTTGATTCAGAACGTAGATGATAGGTCAGATGAACTTGATATTGCAATCAGTGAGTCTATGCACAGTAATTTATGTGGTGTAATTATTTTAGGAGGGTCCTTCTCTTCCTATACTGAGGCGAAATTTAAGCAACTTGGGATACCCTCTGTTCTTCTTACCGTAAATTCTGAAGGAAATGTTGACCCCTCTCTTTATTCAAGCGTGATTATAGATGATGAAAAAGAGGCCTATAAAGCAACGAAATATTTGATTGAAATGGGACATAGGAATATAGGGTTTTTATACAAAGATTCAGACAGTCTGGTTACTCCGAATATATTGCGCTATCAAGGATATAAAAGAGCATTGGAGGAAAGTGGTATTCCAGTGGATAATAATTTAATATCTACAGGACTTCCAATCAGTGGCACAGGTTTTCGTACAGGATTTATGGCTATGAAACAGTTAATGCAAAAAAATCCTCATATGACTGCTGTTTTTGCCTTTTCTGATGTATTGGCAATTGGAGCAGCAAAGGCAGCATTAAGTAGTGGTAAGAGAATACCGGAAGATATCTCCATTATAGGATTTGATGGTATAGAAATGATGGAATTTTATAATCCAGCTTTGGATACTGTGTATCAGCCTGCAACAGAAATGGCTTTATCGGCAGTATCACTATTGCAGGGAATGATGAATGGAGAAAAATCACAGCACATCGTGTATGACTCTGTTATTATGAAACGAGGTTCCGTTAAAAAGATATAAACGAAAGAATAAAACATTACTTTATTGTGTAAGGGAAAGGACGTGCAATGGATCAACAGAAGTTAAAAGAATTAGTTAGTGATATGAGTCTTACAGAGAAAATAAATCAACTGTTGCAAGTGACTAGTGGATTTTTCGTAAATGAAGCAGAACTTACTGGCCCTATAAGGGAAAATGGAATCACTGAGGAAAGTATTTCAGAGGCGGGTTCTATCATTGGATTATTAGGTGCAAAAAAATATAAGGAAATACAGGATGCTTACATAGAAAAACATCCACATAAAATTCCGTTGTTAATTATGCTGGATGTAATCAATGGATTTAGAACCATATTTCCTATACCGTTAGCCCAAGGAGCTACCTTTGAGCCAGAGTTATCAAAAAAATGTGCAAAGATAGCAGCAAAGGAATCCGCGGTTTCTGGAGTCCATGTTACTTTTGCACCTATGGTTGATTTAGTTAGGGATGCAAGATGGGGAAGAGTAATGGAATCCACTGGCGAGGATACAAAGCTAAACAGTGACTTTGCAGCTGCAATGGTAGAGGGATTCCAAGGAAATCATGTGGGCGAGGAATATAAAATTGCAGCTTGTGTGAAGCATTTTGCAGCATATGGTGCTCCAACTGCGGGTAGAGAATACAATACGGTGGAACTGTCAGAGAATACCCTAAGGGGTTATTATTTACCAGCTTATGAAGCAGCCATTAAGGCCGGAGTGGAAATGGTAATGACATCATTTAATACCTTAAATGGAGTTCCTGCTACTGGAAACCAATGGCTTATGAGAGATGTACTAAGAGATGAGATGAAATTTGATGGTGTTTTAATATCTGATTGGGCAGCCATTGAAGAGTTGATTTATCATGGTTATGCAAAGGATCGAAAAGCAGCAGCAGGTTTGGCTATGAATGCTGGTGTAGATATTGATATGATGACAGGAATCTATAGTCAAAATCTAGTTTCTCTTATAGAAGACGGGACAGTTAAGGAAGAAATATTAGATGAAGCAGTTCTTCGGATACTTCAATTAAAGAATAAATTAGGTTTATTTGAAAATCCATATAAAGATGCAGATGAGGAAAAAGAAAAAGAAGTTATATTATGTGAGGAACATAGACAGGTTTCTTTGGAAGCAGCAGAAAAGTCCTTTGTTTTATTAAAGAATGAGGGAATTCTTCCTTTAAATAAGAAAGAAAAGGTAGCACTCATTGGTCCATTTGTTCATGAAAAGGAAATATACGGTACCTGGTCTATGCTTGGAAGACCGGAGGATACAGTATCAATAGCAAATGCTGCTGAAAAATATAGAGTGGATTATGAATTAACTTTTGCCAAAGGATGTGACATTCTTGGAGAAGAAGATATAGACTTAATTCCTGAGGTCCATGGTAAGGCGATGAAACTAGAAAATCAGGAGACATTGCTAAAAGAGGCAGTGGAAGCAGCAAAGAATGCAGATAAGGTAATATTAGCATTAGGGGAACATCGTCGTATGTCCGGTGAAGCTGCCAGCAGAGCAGAGTTAACATTACCGAAAGTGCAAGAAAGATTACTCCATGCTATCTATGAAGTAAACCCTAATATTGGTGTAGTACTTTTTACTGGCAGACCTTTGGATTTACGCTTAGTATCAGAAAAATCCAAAGCAATATTAAATGTGTGGATGCCTGGAACAGAGGGTGGCAATGCTATTCTTAATGTGCTTACTGGAAAGGTGAGTCCTAGCGGAAAGCTACCTATGAGTTTTCCATATTGTGTGGGACAAGTACCAGTTCACTATAATGAGTATTTTACCGGCAGACCTTATGATCCAAAAAGCGATGGAAAAGAATATCGTTCCAATTACAGAGATATTCCAAATTCTCCTCTTTATCCTTTTGGCTATGGACTTAGTTATGCAAAGTTTCAATATTCTGACCTTAAGTTAAGTAAGGATACAATGCAGGAAGGGGAAACTCTTGAAGCATGTATTAAGATTAAAAACGAAGGAGAATATAGCGGAACAGAAACCGTTCAACTCTATATCAGAGATTGTGTGGGAAGTGTGGTTCGTCCAAGAAAAGAACTAAAAGCTTATCAGAAGGTGGACTTGAAACCTGGTGAAGTGAAATGTGTAACTTTTAAGATTACGGAAGAAATGTTGCAATTCTGTAAGGCGGATTTAACCTTTGGTAGTGAAAAAGGTGAGTTCCATGTGTTTATTGGTACTGATAGTAATACACAAGAATATGTATCGTTTGAATTAATATAGGGGATGTGGATATGGACGAAATCAAATTACTAGCTGTGGGTAACAGCTTTTCAGAAGATGCGCTATATTATTTACATGACGTGGCGAAAGCCGATGGTATAGAATTGAAGGTAGTAAATTTATATATTGGAGGTTGTTCCCTAGAACGACATTGGAGTAATGTTTTAACGGAATCGAAAGACTATTTGTATGAAGCAAAGGGACAATCAACGGAACGATATGTATCGGTAAATGAGGTTCTGAAAGAAGAAAAGTGGAATTATATTATAACACAGCAAGCAAGTCATGATAGTGGTATAGAAGAGTCCTATTTTCCTTATTTAAATCAGCTGTTAGATTATTTTAAATCTAACTGTCCAGAGGCGGAATATTTATTACATAAAACCTGGGCATATGAAATTGATAGTAATCACAGTGAGTTTGGAAGATATCATTGTAGTCAGCAGGAAATGTATGAAAAACTAAGCAAATGTTATGATATGGCGTCTGAAAAAACAGGTATGAGATTAATTCCTAGTGCAGATGTAATTCAAAGAGTAAGAAAAAAGGCACCATTTCGTTATGAACTTGGAGAAAAATCACTATGTAGAGATGGGTATCATATGGATATGATCTATGGAAGGTATCTATTGGCTGGGGTTATATATACATTCCTATTTGGACGGGATATCAAGAAAAATAGTTTTGTGCCAAAAGGTGCGGATATAGAAACTCTGAATGTGATAAAACAATGTATTTATGAAGAATTTAAATGTGATAGTGTAAATTAGTTGAATACGTTATGAAAAACTTATGAATGTATTTTTTTTGGCTCTAATATTAGTTCGTTGGTGCGAGGTGCGTTGCACTCGTAACAACGTTGATATTAGAGCTATTTTTTTAGGCTCTGTGTCAAGTGTTGGGGCGGGTTCTTGTGGAACCCGCTTCTTTACTAGAATCAGAGCTGTTTTTATGTTATTTTCTATAATGTCTGTTTTTGGACATGACAAATAAACCTCGTGCCAGTCTAGCTTTATTTAATTCATACTATGCAATATTCTGGTTCTGAAACGTGGGAAGTTTTTCATACCAAATGATACACGTTTTAGAATTTTAATTTTGTTATTATACCCTTCTGTAGGGCCATTGGTTAATCCGTATTTAAATGCATTTAAAATTCCTTCCGACCAATTACGATAAGTAGCTGCGCATTTCTCAAACTCCTCTAAGCCGGATGTTTCAGCCCATTTAATCCATTCAAAGAATTGTTTTCTTTGTTCTGAGTATTTCTTATTTTGGCATATCGCATAAAACCATTCTTTTAATTTATGAGCTAAGCGAAGATCATCATTGTATTGTAACATTAAATCACATGCATGCTTTTTTTCTTCTTTGAGCTTATAATATCGTGTAAGAATCAACTTTCGACTACGTTTATAGTATTTCCGTAATGCTACAGGCATTGTCTTTTGAAGACGTTTGCGTACCTTTTCAGTAGCCCAAGTTACTTGGCGAATGAAATGATATTTATCAATAATAATGGCAGCATTGGGAAAATAAATTTTAGCTAATTCAACATAAGGCTGCCACATATCACAAACAAAGAATTTCACTCGATATCTTTCTGCGCGATTTAGTCCAGAGAAGTAAGATGATAAGTGAGCCTGTGATCGATTAGGGAGAATATCCATAACAGAAGGTAAGTTTGGATTTACTATAATACATTGATACTTTCCTGCATCTGTATCGCCTTTGAATTCGTCAATAGAAATAGAATTTTTAAGCTTCGGACAGGAATAACTGAGCGTATCAAGAATTCTAGCAACCGTTGAGGGGGATACATTAGTACGCTTAGCGATAGATTTCATGCTTACAAGCTCACGAAGCATATGAGCAATAATATGTGTAAGACGAGTTGTGCGCTGTTGGTATCTTGCTAGAAAAGAGTATTTTTCATAAAACCGTTTGCCACAGGTGCAGATATAACGCCGTTTTCTAAGAACAAGGAAACAGTTTTTAAATTGAAAAGGTAAATCCTTTATTTTTTGATCTCGATAGTCATGAACACGTTTTGTTTGTTTACCACAATTAGGGCAAATATGTTCAGAAGGATTAGTTTCGAGATATATTTTAACAAAAGTATCAGCATGAGTGATATTTTTTATTTTTACCCCTTTTAAATCTAATAATTTATTGATACAATAATTATGCATTATTGCAACCTCCTTGTGATTTGTTTGTCAGACTGGCACGAGGAGGTCTTTTTTTATTGTAATATAAAATGTTGGAGTTTGCACCCCAACATTTATTATAGAACCTTTTTTTATTTCATGATAACTTTCTGTGAAATAACATAAGGAACTGGTCCTGGTTGGGGAAATATGTTATTGTATAACTTATAACGCAGCTATGAAGAGAAATAATGAGTGGAATATTTAATAAGGTAAAAGAACCTATTATCATTAATGAAAGTACTAGCACGACAGACCAATTAGAGAAACTGAAAGTATTAGAGCCATCGCTAATATATTTCTAAATTACACAAAATCCACGCCATAACGACGTTTTGAAAATGTGGCTGATGTGATTTATGAAATAAAGATAAGAAAGTGAACCTAACATAATTTAAAGCAAAGTACTCCACAAATAGCAAACGTTGTGGAGTGCTCTGCTACATACTATTTTTAAACAGGCAATAATAATTTTAAGGAGAATGATAATGATATTTAGAGATTATGTAAAAGAGGATGAAGAAGGTTGGATAAGATGTAGAGTTATATCATTTTTAGATTGTTCATATTTTGATGATATTAAAAAAGAAAAAGAAACTTATGAAAATCCTTCAATCAGTTTAGTTGCAGAAGAAAATGGTGTAATCGTTGGATTCATTGATGTAGAGTATGAGACATCTACAGGAGATGTATGCTATATTAAAGGTGACATAGGTGCTACTATATGGCATTTGGGTGTTTTGCCAGAGTATAGGAATAAAGGAGTTGCAAGACAACTATTTGAAATTGTGAGGGATAGATTAATTCAAAATGGAATCAAACGTATTGAAGTATGGACACAAGATGATGAAATGTCCAACCAGTGGTATAAGAATCAAGGCTTTGAGCTTAAAGAGGCTTATCTTAATGCTTTTATTCGTGGAACCGGTAGAGACGATATTATTAAAAAGTTTATTAATCTAGAAAACATAGGAGATATATATGGCGTTCGAAGCTTTAATTTTGAAGCTCCTATTGAACGAAAAGAGGAATTGATACCAGTTTGCTATCGTTTACACGAAGTAAGAGTGTATGAATTGATGTTATAGAAGTGTAGAACATTTAAATCTGTTATAATTAAACATATAACATAACAGGAGGGAAGAGTTGGTGGAAGATTCGAAGAACAAAGAGATGGAGGATGCACTTAGTGCAATATCTTCCATGATTGAAAAAAGTGAGAAAGCACAACAAAAGTTTGCAAAAGGTACTTCACAATATACTTTGTTAAGGAATCGAAGAAAGGCACTTTACATAGCTTCGTCTTTAATAGCCAAAGAATTGAAAAATAAAGATGTAGTTGCTATTTTTACAAAAGAAGATTTCCATGGGGCACTTGCACCAATAAATTCTCTGATTAGTAAAAGTGAAAAAGCTCAGACAAAATTAGCAGATAATACATGGCAGTACAGGATGCTGGCTGCAAATCTAAAAGCATTATATCTAGCTTTGCCATTATTAATGAAAGCTTTAGATGAATTTGAAAATTAAAATTATTAACATAATAAAGATAATTTTTATAATTAACAAAACTATTATAATTAATATGACTAAGTGAATCAGATAATATTGCTTAGACGAGTAGGAGGTTAAGATGGAAAAACATCGAATATTTACAACTAGTGTTGCAAGCGTATATCCTTATTATGTTGCTAAGGCTGAGAAGAAAGGCCGTACCAAAGAAGAGGTAAATGAAATTATATGCTGGCTCACTGGATATACTCAGGAAGAATTAGATGACCAACTAGAAAAGCATGTTGATTTTGAAATGTTTTTTCTAGAAGCTCCGAAATTAAACCCATCAAGATTCCTGATTAAAGGCGTTGTCTGTGGGGTACGAGTGGAAGAGATTGAAGATCCATTGATGCGTGAAATACGGTATTTGGACAAATTAATAGATGAATTAGCAAAAGGCAAGAAGATGGATAAAATTTTGCGTAGTTAATTTAAATATATAGAAGTGTGCTATGAAAAAGATTCATTGCTACAAAGCATGTGTTAAGGGATGATAAATATTAATCCCTCCAAACGGATGAAAACACATCAGTTTGGAGGGTACGCTTTCTTTGGATATTCCCGTTATTAATGGCGGTGTCTTCTATCAAATAAATTTCTAAAAAATAAAAGTCTTAATACATCTCTTACATCAAAATCACGGAAACGTCTGCGCCTTCTACGACGGTCTCTGTCATCTCTTCTGAATTCGCCGATTTGTTGACTTTCAACGGTATTAAAGCCATAATAATCATTTTCTTCATATTGATTTACGAGGTTATCGATCATGTCGTCTAAACTTACGAGGGACTCCTCACCGTTCATATTGTTGTTATCGATGATATAGCTGACATTGTCATTGAGCATTGCATAGATTTCAGGAAATTCTTCTGCAAATTTAAGTAGTTCCATAATAAATCCTTTTTTTATCTTTTTAATATTATATGCTATAATTAGCAATTTGTTTATGCAAAGAAAGTTTGTTGATAATATACGAAAAAGAACCCCAATGCAAAAAGTTAGAGGAGAATTGCGGAATTGTTGTTGACTTCTTGAAAGAACTATAATAACATGAAATTAATATTATAAATCAACCTTAACTTTGCCACCGGGTAAAGTATTATTAGGTGTTCTGAAACATTCCGTTAGGTCATGGAAGGGATGTTTTAGGACACTATTTTTAAGTTAAGGAGAGAAATACATAAATGCATAAAAGCATAAATGCTTAGCTCTATAATACAAGAGGAGGATTACAATGGATAAAAATATTTTACAAAAGTTTGTCAAGTATGTAAGTTTGAATATTCTTGGAATGATAGGACTTTCTTGTTACATCCTTGCGGATACCTTTTTTGTATCAAAAGCCTTAGGAGCAACGGGGGTAGCAGCACTTAATTTTTCTATATCGATTTATAGTGTGATTAATGGTACTGGTTTAATGATAGGAATTGGTGGTGCTACTAGATACAGTATATTAAAATCTCAAAATGATGATAAGAAAGCAAATGCAGTATTTTCTTCTAGTGTTATGTTAGGAATTCTTTTGGGGATTATATTTGCAATCATCGGAATATTTGGTTCAAAACCTTTGGCAATGATATTAGGAGCTGATAGCGTTACCTTACCATTAACGAAAACATACTTAACAACAATACTTTGTTTTGCGCCATTTTTTATTATGAATAATATTCTACTTGCGTTTGTTCGTAATGATAATGATCCGAAGTTATCTATGATAGCAATGTTGACTGGTAGTCTTTCGAACGTTTTTTTGGATTATATGTTCATATTTCCGCTTGGTATGGGTATGTTTGGAGCGGCTTTTGCAACTGGACTCGCTCCAATTATAAGTATTGGCGTACTGTCTATTCATTTTATAAAAGGTAAAAATAATTTTGCATTTATAAAAAGTAAATTACGTTGGCGTTCTACTTGCGATATATTTAGTCTAGGATTATCTGCTTTTATTACAGAGGTTTCTTCTGCTGTTGTTTTAATAACATTTAATTTAGTGATTATTGGGCTGAAAGGTAATTTAGGTGTTGCTTCTTATGGAATTGTTGCTAATATAGCACTGGTTGGAGTTGCAATATTTACTGGAATTGCGCAAGGGATACAACCTCTCGTTAGTCATGGATATGGTATGGCAAATCATGATGAATTAAAAAAAGTAATGAAGTATGCATTAATTACTTCACTTGGTATAGCATCACTTATATACATAACTGTTTTTTATAAAGCCGATGATATCGTTGGCATTTTTAATAGTGAGAACAATATAGAAATAGCACAGATTGCGAAAACGGGTCTGCAAATTTATTTCTTAGGTTTTTTCTTTGCTGGTATCAATATTATTATGGCGACGTATTTTAGTGCAACAGAGAGAGCAAGGGATGCCTTTCTCATCTCCATTGCGCGGGGATGTATTATAATAGTACCTTTGGTTCTTATATTAAGTACTATATTGAAAATGACAGGTATTTGGTTAGCTTTTGTTTTTACTGAATGTGTAGTTACTATAATTACAATGATTATTGTAAAATCAAATAAATTTAAATAGGGACAAATCAATTCTTCAATTGAATTATATTTAATTGAAAAATAAAACGTATAGCATGAAATTTATAAACGTGGTAAGCAATTTCGTAAGTAAGTAGCAACTTTTTTAGGATATTATTTACAATCATAATCTACCCAACGTTTTAACACAAAAGTAAAATAAGTTATAAGGATTAGTTAATTTTCATATTGTAAATTAGCTAATCCTTATTTTGGTGAGGCTCATAATCAGTTGTTATCACTTTGTTGGAGGCAAATTACTAAAGTATTTGGTTTTTCCAGAAAGCACATCTTGATAAAAGCCTTGCTACCACTATATCTTTTTCATTATAGACTCGTCGATTCTGAGCATCTCCGTATACATTTGGAATCAAACCTTCCTTGCAATAATACTTTAATGTTTTGTAGGACAAGTTATTTCTTTACAAGTTTCACTCATATGGATTTCTCCTAACTATTTTCTATAGCAGAGACAAAACGTTCTAGGCGTTGTGAATCTGAATTCTTTATGTGGCAATAAAACGTCACATTCACTTCTGAATCGGTAAGCGGAATTAAAACACGATTCCCATTCTTATTTGTATCGAGATTAGCAAGATTTGTTGAAAATGAAGGCAAGGCGGATGATCTTCGAAGTTCATCCAATACCTGTATATCTTCCTGAACAAGGAATAGGGAATCGGGCATTTTTGCTTTGCAAATATCATACCAGAAACCAATTTTAGATAAAATAAGCATACTCTGACCATTCAAATCCCGCAATGAAAGGTTCTTATATACTGCAAGGGGATGCGCAGGTGGAAGGGCAACGTAAAGATGTTCCTCTAGGTATTGGAAAGAAAGAATATCTGGATGATCCGATGGTTTCGTGGTGATAATGATTTGATAAGTTCCATTTAACAGGCCGGATGTTAATTGCTCAAAAGTTTTTATCTCAGATTGAATGGTCATATCGGGATATAGTCTTGAAAGTGTGGGGGTAAGACGCCACAATGGAGCCGGTGCACAGGAACCAAGGCTTAAGGTATGTTGACTTCGCTCGAAAGTTTGGAGTCTTTCAGACATAGAAGCTGCTTCACTAAGTATTTTTCTTGCATATTCCAGAGCAAGCTCTCCGTTTGCATTCAATGTTATTTTATTTTTCTGACGATCAAAAAGCGATACTTGTAGTTCTTCTTCCAATCGTTGTATAGATCGACTTAAAGCAGGCTGAGAAAGATGAAGAAGCTCAGCGGCTTTTGATACAGTTCCAGCTTCAGCAATCGTTATTAATTGTTCTAATTGATTTAGTTCAAACATGTTCAGACCTTCTTTCAGTTATTCTTAAACTTTCAGTATGTGTTTAAATTATAGCACAATGTGAAATGAACATTGTACTTTTTTTATGTTTTTTATTAAATTATAAGTGTCAAGAGAAAGAGGAATGAAATGCAGAACATCATACTAAATAATGGAGAGTCTATGCCACTCTTGGGATTTGGAACATTTCAGATTACAGATGCGGAACTTTGCAAACAGTGTGTAACGGAAGCGATAGAGTCAGGGTATCGATTATTTGATACGGCGGCATCTTATGGAAATGAAGAGGCAATTGGAGAAGCAATAAGTAAAGCCATTAGCAATGGAATCGTGGCAAGAGAAGAACTTTGTCTGGCAACAAAAGTCTGGATTCAGGATACAGGGTATGAGGCAACGATGCAGGCATTCCAGTTATCTTTAAAAAAAATGAGACTGGATTATCTGGACCTGTATTTAATTCATCATCCATTTGGAGATTATTATGGTTCATGGAGAGCAATGGAAGATTTGGTGAGAGATGGCAGGATCAAATCTATAGGCGTATGCAATTTTGCTTCAGACAGGTTGGTTGATTTATGCTTTCATAGTCAGATAAAGCCGGCTGTCAATCAAATTGAAATTCATCCATTCCTTTGTCAGAAATCTGAGCTAAATATCATGAAGGAATATGATGTACAGCCAATGGCCTGGGGACCTTTGTCAGAAGGACAGCACAATATATTTAAGCACCCAGTATTAGCAAAAGTTGCAGAGAAATATGGAAAAACAGAATCGCAAATTGTACTTCGGTGGCATATGCAAAGAGGTATCATTGCTATTCCAAAGACTGTCCATAAAAAGCGAATGATTGAGAATATGGATATTTGGGACTTTGAATTAAATAACAGGGACATCCAGACGATTGAAAAGCTTGATATTGGACATAGTGAGATTATTGATCATAGGAGTGCCTATACAGCAAAGTGGCTGAATGAGTGGAACATCCACTAGAAATGAAAGAACGAATCAACAGCAAAACAAAGCAACAGCAAAATGAATCAACAAAAGAGCCAATAAACGATATCGTATTTGCAAGATGCGCAGGAAAGGGAGAAAAATATGGAAATTGTAACATTAAACAATGGAGTAAAAATGCCAAAAGAAGGATTTGGGGTATTTCAAGTACCAGATCCAGCACAGTGTGAACAGTCAGTAGTAGACGCAATTGAATCAGGTTACAGACTGATCGACACAGCAGCAGCTTATTTTAATGAGGAAGCAGTTGGAGCAGCGATTAAAAGATGTGGAGTTCCAAGAGAAGAACTATTTATTACAACAAAGCTATGGGTTCAGGATGCAAGCTATGAAGGTGCAAAAGCAGCAATTCAAACTTCCCTTGACAAGCTAGGACTGGATTACATTGACTTATACCTGATTCATCAGCCACTTGGCGATTACTATGGTGCATACCGTGCAATGGAAGAAGCATACAAAGCAGGCACCTTAAAGGCAATCGGTGTATGTAATTTCTATCCTGAAAGACTGACAGACCTTTGCCTTACAGCAGAAGTAATACCAGCTGTAAATCAGGTAGAGCTTCATCCATTCTTCCAGCAGGAAAATGCACTTAAGGTAATGAAAGAATTTGGTGTTCAGCCAGAAGCATGGGGACCATTTGCAGAAGGAAATCATGGAATATTTACAGATCCAGTACTCACTGAGATTGGAAATAAGTATGGAAAATCTGCGGCTCAGGTTGCACTTCGCTGGAATACACAAAGAGGTGTTGTTGTTATTCCAAAATCCGTACACAAAGATCGTATGGAACAGAACATTGATATCTGGGATTTTGAATTATCACAGGAAGACATGGATAAAATTGCAAAAATGGATATTGGACATAGTGAAATTGTAGATCACAGCAGTCCTGATTTTGTAAAATATCTTCATAGTGCAAAGATACACGAATAATACTGAATATCAAGGAACGGAGACTCATCTGAGTCTCCGTTAAATATATAAGCAAGTTCATGCAACGTAAATAAGTAACATGCATAGTCGTATATTTGTTCACACAAAAACATACTTTTATTCTTGATCGGTAGCTACTATCGGATGATAGGCTTAATAAAACATCTCATTTTATAAATAAAAGGAATCTGCGAAACAGCACAAAGATATGGAGAAAGTAATGTTTTAGTGGCCTATTTTTCCTGGTCAGGTAATGTACAGCAAATGGCGAGGTGGGTATCGGAAACTACAGAAATAAAAAAACGGAGGATTAGAAAATGAGAAAAGACTTTGGAACAAAAACTATTGTAACACCATTACCAGTATTAATGATAGCAACTTATGATGAGAATGGAACTCCAGATGTTATGAATGCAGCCTGGGGAGGGCAATGTGGTGGAAAACACGTGGCACTTAATTTATCCAGCCATAAAACAACAGATAATTTGAAACTTAAAAAGGAGTTCACTGTAAGTTTTGCAACTAAGAAAACAATGGTAATTTCGGATTATTTTGGATTGGAATCTGGAAGAGATACCGATAAGATTGCAAAAGCTGGAGTGCATGTGACAAAAAGTACACATGTAGATGCACCAATGATTGAAGAGTATCCACTTACATTGGAGTGCAAAGTAATTGATATCCAGGAACTCCTTGGAGAGACAAGAATTGTTGGTGAAGTAGTGAACATGAGTGCAGATGAAACCATTCTGGACCAGAATGGAAATATTGACATTGACAAGATGGAACCTATTGCGTTTGATTCGACTTCTGCTTCCTATAGAGTTCTTGGAAGCATTGTTGGAAATGCGTTCAAGGATGGGGTACAGTTAAAATAGCACGAAGAGCTTGAGACCAAAGAGCAAAAGAGTATGACAGCAATCGTGACAACTATGATGAGCAAACGGACTTAAAAGCGATTGCGGATTCATGCAATCTTGTTCCTAGTAGCTATAAACGAATGATACATGAAGAAATACTTGAAATCTTTCAAGAATGTCTTTGATTTGAAAGGAGTTTCTTAATGAAGAAGATTAGCTTGTTTTTACTAAGCCTTGTGCTTATATTCAGTCTTGTTGCTTGAAGTAGCAATAAAAATACTTCCAATAATTCGTTCATTCCAACATCACGTCAACAAAGATGGTTATACCGTATCAAGAAACAATGTCCACGAAGCTGAGCCTGATGTTATTCGCTGGCTGCAGGAATTGGGATATACAAAATAGGAGGTTATTATGAGTAAGAATATTTTAGTTTTATCAGGAAGTCCCCGAAAAGGTGGTAATTCCGATTTGCTGTGCGATGAATTTATGCGTGGTGCAGCAAAGAGCGGAAATCAGACGGAAAAGATATTTCTAAGAAATAAGAAAATAGGTTTTTGTACTTCCTGTTACTATTGTCTAAAAAGTGATGGTGTCTGTGCCATTAAGGACGATATGGCAGAAATACTTGAAAAAATGTACTGGGCAGATGTCATCGTTATGGCAAGCCCTGTTTACTTTTATTCCATTGACGCACAAATGAAAACTTTGATTGACCGCTGCTTTGCACAATGGACAAAGATTAAGAATAAAGAACTTTATTACATTATGACTTCTGCCGATGATACCGATACCGTAATGGATTGTACACTAGAATGCTTTAGAGGGTTTGCAGTTTGTTTGGATGGTTCAAAGGAAATGGGTGTTATATACGGAAAAGGTCTATCTGAATCCGGAACAGTTCAAAATACTCCGTTAATGCAGGAAGCATATGAAATGGGCAGGAATGTATGATAGGAGAAAACAATGAAATATCGTAAATTAGGAAATAATTTAAATGTATCTGCCGTTGGACTTGGCTGTATGGGAATGAGCCATGCTTATGGTGCCCCGGCAGATAAAAAGGAAATGGTTGAATTGCTGTCACAGGCAGTAGATATGGGTTACACCTTTTTTGATACAGCAGAGGTGTATGGCACGCCTGACGCTCCAAACGAGAATGAGGAATTGCTAGGCGAGGCATTAAAACCGTTTCGTAGCAAAATCGTACTTGCTACCAAATTCGGAATTCACTTTGATATGACAAGTGCTGAGGTAAATAAACCGCTGGTGCCAGATTCCAGACCAGAAGTAATCCGGGCATCCGTAGAAGGTTCTTTAAAACGATTAAATATGGATCACATTGATCTTTATTATCAGCATCGTACTGACCCGCAAATTCCGATAGAAGAAGTTGCTGGTGTTATGGCAGATTTAATAAAGGAAGGAAAAATCACCCATTGGGGACTTTCGGAGGCGAAGGAAGATACCATTCGTCGTGCTCATAGGGTTTGTCCGGTAACAGCGATTCAAAACCGTTACTCAATGATGGCCCGTCATTACGAACCGTTGTTCCCTGTATTGGAGGAGCTTCAAATTGGTTTTGTTCCATTTAGTCCTCTTGCAAATGGATTCCTTACGGCAAAATATGACAGTAACACTAAGTTTGAAGCAGGAACGGATTACCGCAGTATGATGCCCCAGTTTACGCCAGAAGCCTTGACTAAAAATCAGGAACTATTAAACCTTTTATATACAATGGCTGAAATTAAAAATGCAACACCAGCACAGATTTCTTTAGCTTGGATGATATGTAAAAAGCCGTATATTGTACCCATCCCCGGTACAAGAAAGCTTGACAGATTAAAAGAAAATGCAGGTGCAGCAGAAATCGAGTTGTCAGTTCAGGAAATACAGCAGTTGGATCATGCACTAGACAATATGGAAATGTCCGAAGTTTTCGGGGGGTCAAAAATCATCAAAAAAAGTGAATGAAAGAGATAATTGATTTTGATGAACCAATCATTGTATTTTTTATCTACTATCTTGCCATTATGGGATTATGTACTTACATCGTTTATTATGTGTCTAAGGTGCTTCGAAAAAAATATTTTAAAATCGTTGACAATAAAGAAGAAAGGGAATATATTACATAATATATTCCCTTTCTTCTTTATAAAAGTAAATTTAATTTAATCATCATAAATGAAATGTCATAAAATATACGAAGAGAGATTAAGTTTACTTCATGACATCAGTAGCAGTGCACAAGCAGATAGCACAGAGGGGTGTGATTAATTATGAATAACCAACTTGATTTTAAAGGGATTGATGAAGCACATTTTTTCATTGGCCAGATCACCGCGTTTTCCAACCGTCTCCAAACAAAAGGAGATAGTTTTTTTGAGAAAATTAGTTGGAAGCAATGTTTTTTATTAATCTGCATTAAAATGTTTGAAATACCACCAACAATAAAAGAATTATCCGATGCCGTTGGAAGTTCTCATCAAAATGTAAAGCAGATGTTATTAAAGATTGAGAAAGCAGGATTCATTAAGTTTGTTCCAGATGAAGTAGATAAACGAAAACAGAGAATCATAGTGACAGAAAAAGCGGAAGAGTTTGATAAATTCTATGGGGAACCAAGCAATCTATTTATAAAACAGCTTTATAGAAATATTGATATGGATAAATTAAAAATTACGATTGAGACCTTGATGCAATTAGATGAGAACCTAAAAGAAATGTAATACAGTAATGTAAAACAATATAAAAGAAAGAAGAGGAAATTTATGAAGATGCTGGTGGTTTATCAAAGCAAAACAGGATTTACTAAGAAGTATGCACAGTGGATTGCACAGGAACTTTCCTGTGGATTAAAAACCGCAAAAGAGGTGACGGAGCAAGACATATCCTCACAGGATCTTATTATCTATGGAGGATGGATTATGGGGAATATGATAAGCCATCTAGAGAAAATTCGTAAAATGCCACATAAGAAAATAGTGACTTTTGGTGTTGGATCATCTAAAAAAGGTGAATGTGAAGCTGCGATAATTGAGACGAATAAGCTAGCAGATATTCCTTTCTTTTATATGGAAGGTGGTTTGAATCCTAAGGAAATGGGATTCTTTTCAAGATTTATAGTAAAGATGGTGACTAAAAAGCCAGTTACCTTTACCGATCACACAGATAAAAAATATGCAATGGAACTTGTGAATTTTGTGAAAGCTTTGTAAAGAAGTCTTTCCATAGATTTTGCAAAAACAATTGACTTTTTAATGTTTATGTGTTTAAATAGATAAAAATTACAGGGGAGCTTGTGTTAGCAGGCTGAGAGGAAGTAATCAACTTCGACCCTTTACCTGATGCGGATAATGCCGCCGTAGGAAGTCATAGTTGATTTTAGACGGAGATATCGCAAAAGGTATCTCCTGTTTTTTTGTCCATTTTTAGATCAATGTAAGCAAAGAATACTCCAAAAGAAAGGAAGTGATGAACGGTATCCCGATATAGTTCGGGCGGACAGAGGGGAGCGCCTCATGTCTTGTATATAACAGCGATGGGAAGCCGTGTTCCGGCGTGAGAGGAAGCCAGTAAGCTTTTACCGACCTTTTCCTAGCGAAATCAGGATATGGTTTCGTAGAATCGGAGAACGACGCTGTGATTGCCGTTCTCACTTTTTAATTGTATGCAAAGGAGTAATTCATATGAAGAACAATAAAACAAAAAAACTATGCATCGCAGGAATCCTGTGTGCGGTAGCTGTAGTAGGTAGTTTATTTTCCTTCCCCGTTTTTAGTAGCAAATGTGCTCCAATTCAGCATATGGTAAATATTCTATGTGCAGTTCTCTTAGGACCGTGGTATGGCATAGGCGTTGCATTTGCTGCAAGCTTTATCCGGAATATGATAGGTCTTGGTAGCTTGATGGCATTCCCGGGAAGTATGTTTGGGGCCCTGTTATGTGGCGTCATTTATTGGAAAACAAAGAACATGACATTTACCTTAATTTCTGAGGTATTTGGAACTGCTATTCTTGGCGGACTTTGTGCCTATCCAATTGCTATTTTATTTATGGGCCAAAGTGCTGGAAGTATTGCATTTTACGCATATATTATACCGTTTTTTATTTCAACGGCAGCAGGTGCAATGCTCTCAGCCGTTTTTATCGGAATTCTTAAGAAAACCAATGTGTTAAAAATATTTATGGAAATGTAAGGAGACATAACGATGCTAAAAGAAATGATACAAAATGTAAAAATTGCTTGCCCATTGGTACATAACATAACTAACTACGTAACCGTTAATGATTGTGCAAATATTCTTCTTGCCTGTGGAGGTTCTCCGATTATGGCGGATGATCTAGAAGAAGTCGAGGAAATTACAAGCATTTGTGGAGGGCTTAATATTAATATTGGAACGCTGAATTCACGAACCATACCAGCGATGCTTCGTGCGGGTAAAAAAGCAAATGAACTTGGCCATCCTGTTGTATTAGACCCAGTGGGGGCAGGTGCTTCGGCCCTAAGAACAAAAACTGCAAATGAGTTGTTAAAAGAAGTGAAGTTTACTGTGATACGAGGGAATATCTCTGAAATAAAAACCCTTGCCCTTGGAGAAGGAACGACAAGAGGTGTGGATGCAGATATTTCTGATAGTGTTACAAAGGAAACATTAGAACCTGCAGTTCTTTTTGCAAAATCATTTGCAAAGAAAACCGGTGCTGTTGTGGCAATCACTGGTGCCATTGATATTGTAACAGATGGCGATATGGCATATTGCATTTTCAATGGTCATCCTATGATGAGTAGTATAACAGGAACTGGTTGTCAACTATCTGCTCTTATTACTGCTTATGTTACAGCAAACCAGGATACGCCGTTATCAGCAACTGTGGCGGCCGTTGCTGCGATGGGAATATGCGGCGAAAAAGCACACCAGCGTTTATCCCCAGAGGATGGTAATGCAACTTATAGAAACTATATTATTGACGCTATTTACAACCTAAATGGAGAAGAACTAGAGCGTCTAGCAAGATATGAAATTCATTAACAAATTATAAGGAGGTGCTAACGATGAAATGTAATAAAGAGACCATGCTACTGTATGCCGTAACGGATCGTGCGTGGACAGGTAGGCAAACCCTCATGGAACAAGTAGAGGATGCAATAAAAGGAGGGGTCACCTGTGTCCAACTTCGTGAAAAAGAATTGGAGGAGGAAGCCTTCCTTGCAGAAGCAATTGAAATGAAGGAGATATGCTCTCGGCATCATGTACCATTTATAATCAACGATAATGTTGAAGTTGCCATAAAATGTGGTGCGGATGGTATCCATGTTGGACAAAGGGATATGGAAGCTGGGAACGTTCGAGCTTTGGTAGGTGAAAATATGATGATTGGAGTTTCTGTTCAAACAGTGGAGCAGGCCCTTGCTGCACAAAAAGCAGGAGCGGATTATCTTGGGGTTGGTGCAGTATTTACAACAACCACAAAATTAGATGCAAATTCGGTATCACACCAGACATTAAAAGCAATCTGTGAAGCGGTTTCTATTCCTGTTGTTGCAATTGGTGGTATCAATAAGTCAAATATTTTAGAACTTTCAGGCACTGGTGTTGATGGTGTGGCGCTGGTTTCTGCTATATTTGCAGCAGAAGATATCAAAATGGAATGTACTATTTTACGTTCGCTTTCGGAGAAAATGGTGCAAGAGTAAAGAAAAAACATTTCGGGTTATGCTCGAAATGAAATAAAGACTTTAGAAAACGGAGGAATTTATCTTATGAAAACAGCACTAACAATAGCAGGAAGTGACTCTAGCGGTGGAGCAGGTGTTCAAGCAGATATTAAAACAATGATCACAAATGGTGTATTTGCTATGAGTGCAATTACAGCATTAACGGCACAAAATACCGTAGGGGTTCAAGGGATATTTGAAGTTAGCCCTGAATTTCTTAGTATGCAAATTGACAGCGTGTTTAGCGATATCCGACCTGATGCCGTTAAAATCGGTATGGTGTCCTCTGCGCAGCTTATAACCGTAATTGCAGATAAGCTACTACAGTATAAAGCAGAAAATATTGTGGTGGATCCTGTGATGGTGGCTACAAGTGGATCGAAACTTCTCTGCGACGATGCTGTGAATATTATGAAAGATAAATTGCTACCGATCGCTACTGTTGTAACTCCAAATATACCAGAAGCTGAGGTTTTGTCTAGGAGAGAGATAAAAAGTGCCGAGGATATGATAGATGCAGCAGCATACATCAGTGAAACTTATCACTGTGCTGTTCTTTGTAAAGGTGGTCATAATTTAAACGATGCCAACGATTTATTATACGCGGATGGTGAATACCGTTGGTTTTATGGAAAGAGAATTGATAATCCTAATACTCATGGAACTGGTTGTACACTTTCAAGTGCAATCGCATCAAATCTCGCTAAAGGTCAAGATTTGATTACAGCAGTTGAGAATGCAAAAGCATATATTTCTGGAGCTCTTGCAGATATGCTTGATCTTGGTGCAGGAAGTGGACCAATGAATCACGGATTTGGAATACAAGGTAGGTTCACATTATGATTTCACTATACATAGCTGGAGGATTTTCTGTTATATATTTTGTCATTTCTATTTATTTGTGCCGTGGACTTAAAATAAAGGTAAAGGATTTAGCTTTTGGAGGCATTGTCTGCGCTCTTACGGTTGTGCTGGGCTGCATTATGATTCCAATCCCAACGGGTGCAAGCATTTCAGTCGGTTATGCAATACCTTTGATTTTATTGGCAATCTTGTGTGATTACCGCCTTGCTATAGTATGCGGATGGATTACTGGTATAATGTGCTTATTTTTCGTTCCTACGTGGCAACCAGTACATTGGGGACAGATATTTGTAGAACATCTTGTTTGCTTTTCTTGCTTGGGATATGTAGGTGCATTTGGAACAGAGAAAAAATATAAGTTATGGTTTGGCATTGCAATTGCACTTACAATTAAGTTCTTTGGGCATTTATTATCCGGTGTTTTATTCTTTTCATCAAACGCTTGGGATGGATGGGGATCATGGGGATATAGTTTGGCATATAATTTTTCCTCCAGTATTCCAGAATCACTGATTACTATACTTATTTTGATGTTTATTCCTATAAACACCTTAAGACGACAAAAAAACTTTCGCTAGGAGATTCGAGTGAAAAATAGAAATCAATTTTTATGTGTAATTTGGTGCTTGTGCATCACAAACTGTTATGGGAAAAGAACGTGTGTAAAGATTATGTGTAAAGAACATGCCAAGAAAGGAAATTATTATGAATACAACAGAAAGACTTCTTGAAGCAACAAAACAATTATGGGAAGATTATAATAAACATCCGTTTGTTTGTGGTATACAAAACGGTGTGCTTGATAAGGAAAAATTCAAGTATTATATTCTACAAGACTATCTTTATTTGATTGAATACACAAAGGTATTTGGTATCGGTATTGCCAAAGCGAAAACGATAGAAATCATACAGTTATTCTCATCGTATTCTCATCTGCTTGCTAACAGTGAGATGGATATACATAAAGGGTATATGGGAAAGTTTGAGATTACAAAAGAAGAACTTAATAATACTCCAGTAGCTCTAGACAATCTTTCCTACACTTCTTATATGCTTCGTGTGGCTTATGAAGAAGGCGAGGTTGAAATTTTAACTGCAATTTTATCTTGTGCTTATAGCTATGAAGTGATTGCAAGAAACATGGTACGTAACAATCCGGATTCTATTAACCATCCATTTTATGGCGATTGGATCAAAGGATATTCATCCGATGCTTATCATGAGGAGAATATCATTTTACTAAATACTCTTGATAAAATGACAGAAAACTATACAGAAGAGCAAATTGAGCATTTGGTTCAGATTTTTGTGAACTGTTCTCGTTATGAAATGAAATTCTGGGATTTAGCTTGGAAAATGAAAAAATAAAATAATAAACAAAATTAATGGCATCAGAATAATGATTATATTTTGGTGCCTTTTTTCTATACTTTCTTTTATACTTTCTTTTATACTTTCTTCATTCTCTATTGAATCTTCAATTGTATTCTTGTATACTTTTTTTATTGTATTTGGAAATGAATTTCCAATATACAATAACAAAATATTTCTACAAAGGAAGGAAAACTATGTCAAACTATATTTCACAAGTGAATGCGGTTACACTGTATCTAGTTGTTGCTGCAGTACTGTTATTTATCGCCATTATGTGCTTGGTTTTTATTATTAAAAGCTATCGTGCTGGCGTTGCGCAAGGAATGGACAAAAAGCTTTTAAAAAGAGCGATTACTTCTAGCGCTACCTTTACTTTATTACCGAGTATTAGCATTTTACTTGGAGTTATTGCATTAAGTGGAACACTTGGCGTTCCGTTTTCATGGTTACGTTTATCCGTAGTAGGAGCACTTCAGTATGAGTTAAATGTAGCAGAAATCGCGGCAACAGCTTCTGGGTTAACAGGACTTAAAGTGACTGAAATGTCGATACAGGTTTTTGTTACCGTTGCTATGGTAATGACTGCTGGAATTTTAGGGGGAGTTCTATGTAGTTTATTTGGACTAAAAAAATACTTAGGGAAATTAAATCGAAAGAATCAAGTGAATGAAAGCGTATCGATACAACAAGAGATTGAGTCCGAAAATAAGCAATCACAAAGTGTATCTAGTGAGAAAGAACAGGTAAGTAAGTCTAAAAATCATCAACTAGAGAGTGAAGTTAAAGAGAAGAAACCAGGGTTTGGGGCTTATGCAACAATCGCTATGTTTATTGGATTATGTAGTGCTTATATCGGTTCTTATGTTGGAAGTTTTGTAGCATATGGTGATTATATGCCTTTGTTTGTTGCAGTAATTTCTGCTCTTGTGATGGCAGTGTTTGAATATTTAGCAACTAAAAAAGGATTGTCTGTACTTGACAATTTTAGTGTAGCAGTCAGCATGCTTTGTGGTATGATTGCTGCTGTAGTAATTAATCTATAATGGGGGAGGAAGCAATGGATCAGAAGAATAATAAATTTGACAATCAGAATTTTACAGATCATTTACATAGGTTAGGAAGAATCACATTGATCGTGGCAACCTTACTCTTACTGGGAATACCTCTTTTTATAGGTGGTATCTATGGGGTATCCATTGATTGGAGAAGTTTTTGGAATGGCTTTTATAAAGTTGCGATTATTTATGTTCCAGTTTCCGTAGTTGAATTTTTTGTTTATGCACCTATGCTTGGTGTTGGCGGAAGTTATCTGGCGTTTTTAACTGGAAATATCGCGAATATGAAATTGCCTTGTGCAATGAATGCTCGTGATATTTGTAAAACAAAAGTTGGTACTCCTGAGCATGAAATTATTTCAACGTTGAGTGTAGCAACAAGTGCATTGGTTACGATGTTGGTCTTATTAGTAGGCGTTTTATTATTAGTTCCTTTAACTCCAATATTAGAAAATCCAGTGCTAACACCAGCCTTTGATATGGTGGTACCTGCGTTATTTGGTACACTTGGATTAAAATATTTCCGTAAAAGTTTAAAGATAACAGCAGTACCGCTATTAGCTATGATTGTGTTGTGTATTTTAGTTCCATCTATGATTACTCAAACTAGTATTTTAATTATTCCTGCGGGCGGTCTTGCACTTGTTATTAGCTTTGTGTTATTTAAAAAGAATTTATTATAGTAGGAGCTATAATGTGAAAAGTTGAAATCAATTTTCACAAGCAAGTTTGTATTTGCGCACTACAAACTTGTTATGGGCAAATAACGTGTGCAAGAATGGAGATTATTATGATTATAAAACTTTTATTCGCTGTTTTAATTATTTTAGCTATTATTATCGCAATTGTTTTAATACGTACACTGCGATTAAAACCTACGTCTGCCATACATGCAAAAGCTCCAGTTGGGGATCCAGTACGTAACAAGGAATATGGAGAAAAACTCTCAAAAATGATTCAATGTGAAACGATTTCTTGTCGTGATCAAGAAGATCGAAGTAAGTTTTATAAGTATCATGAAGTTTTAAAAGAACTTTTTCCAAATGTTTGGGCAAATTGTGAGTATCATCATTTTAATGGTAGCTTACTATTAAAATGGAAGGGGAAGGAAAGCAAGGATCCGATTCTTTTCATGAGTCATTTGGACGTTGTTTCTGCTAGTGATGGTTGGGAACATGATCCATTTAGTGGTAAGATTATTGACGGAAATGTTTGGGGAAGAGGAACCGTTGATACAAAAGGAAGCTTCTTTTGTCTAATGCAGGCAGCAGAGGAAATGATTCGTGATGGTTATATGCCAAAAACGGATGTTTATCTTGCTGGTAGTTGCACGGAAGAATGGAGTGGTGATGGGGCGCCTGCTACAGTAGCATGGTTAAAAGAACAAGGTGTTCATTTACGTATGTTAATTGATGAAGGTGGCATGATTATCGAAGAACCAATCAATGGTGTAAAAGGCATGTTTGCTATGGTTGGTGTATTAGAAAAAGGATATGGAGATGTGAAGTTTGTTGCCAAAGGTAAGGGCGGTCATGCCAGTGCACCTGGAAAAAACACCCCATGGGCAAGGCTTGCTGCATTCATTCATGAGGTGGAAACCAAGAATCCTTTCCGTTTGGAAATAAACCCAACGGTTCGTGAAATGTTCAAACGAATGACTCCGAATATGGATTTTAAAATGCGTTTATTATTCTCAAATTTGTGGCTATTTGAGGGCCTTTTAAAGAAACTAATGCCAGTGATTAGTCCCGTGGGAGCTGCGCTAATGCAAACCACGCTTGCTTTTACAAAGGGAGAAGGTTCAAAAGGTTATAATGTATTACCTTCAGAAGCTTATGTTACAGGCAATATGCGTTTTATTCCTCATCAAGCAACGGATGAAAGTATTGAATTGATTTCTAAAATAGCAAAAAAATATGACATCGATACGGAAGTTATTATAGCGGAACAACCATGTCCAGTAGTTTCCTATGAAAGTGCTGAGTTTAATATGCTAGAAGAGGCAGTTCATAAATTTTATCCAGATGTAACCGTAACACCTTATGTTATGACAGGTGGTACGGATGCTAAATATTATAGTGACGTCTGTGATAATTGTTTACGTTTTGCACCACTTTACATTACGGGGCAGCAGTACAAAAGCATTCATGCAAAAAATGAAAACATCGGCTTGGCAACACTTCCTTCTGGAGTAGATTTTTATAAAGAGATTATTAAGATGCAATAAATGTCGTTGTGTAAAACTAATTAAACATAGGCAGTTTCTGCTGGTACTCACATAAATGATGCTAATAAAGATGATATTGTGAAAATAAACATGTTTATTTAAGATTTAATGATAAAGCTAGAACATAGAATATGTGAATATTTGTAGGAACTAAAAACAACCACCGGAGAGAATCGAGTAGGAGGAAATTCATTAATTGAATTTCCGTCCTCTCACACCACCGTACGTACCGTTCGGTATACGGCGGTTCAATAAGATTACCTTATTTGCGAATATCTTTCACTAAGTGTTATAAAACCTTGTTCTCTAAGATATTTATTGGTAAGAGTTGAATTTAAGATTGGGCTATTGGAGATTCTCCAGTAGCCTTTCCTTGTATTCGCATGTTCCCATGCTTTCCAATTCTCTACCCCTAGTTTAACTAAGTTATCATGTTTCGTTTTAATCTTTTTCCACTGTTTCCAGTAACAAAGACGTAAACGTCTTCTTAGCCACTCATCAAGTTCTCGTAAGGTACCTTTCATATCTGCTAGTTTGAAGTAACTTATCCAGCCAACAATTAATTGTTTTAGTTTAATAGCTCTGAGTTCCATACTCATTGCATTACTTCTTCCAGTGATACTCTTAAGTTTTCCTTTTAACTTCTTAACAGAAACTTGATGTACTCTTATTCCCATTTCACCTTTCTTATTGTAAAAGGTATATCCTAAATATTTTAGTTTCCATGGTCGGTCTACCTTACTTTTCTCTTTGTTAACTTTAAGCTTCAAGTCCTTTTCTATAAACTCCGTGATACTTTTCATAACTCGTTCTGCTGATTTCTTTGATTTCACGTATACATTGCAATCATCTGCATAACGGCAGAACTTAAGTCCTCTTCGTTCTAATTCCATATCTAGTTCATGCAACATGATATTACTTAATAGTGGAGATAAGTTCCCACCTTGAGGCACCCCTTCTACAGTAGCACTTACTAATCCCTTTTCCATCACTCCTGCATTTAGATACTTCCTTATCAGTCCGATTACTCGTATATCCTTGACTTCTTTATAAATCAGCCCAATTAACCTATCGTGGTTGACAGTATCAAAGTACTTTTCTAAATCTATATCTACCGCCCATTTATAGCCTTCATCCATGTATTCTTTACATTTTAGAATTGCTTGATGCGCGTTTCGATTTGGTCTAAATCCATAACTATTCTCTGAAAATTTCTTCTCAAAGATTGGCGTTAGTACTTGTGATACTGCCTGTTGTATCACTCGGTCTACTACAGTTGGTATCCCTAATGGTCTTGTTTTCCCGTTATCCTTTGGTATCTCTACCCTTCTTACGGGATTCGGTTTATAACTTCCATCTGCTATGGATTGCTTAAGCTCTTCGCCATGACTTCTTAGATATGGTAGAAGTTCATCTACTCCCATCTTGTCGATTCCATGACTTCCTTTATTCTTCTTTACACGTTTAAAGGCTTCATTTAGATTTTCATTACTAATGATTTTCTCTAGCAATCCATAGTGATATTCTCTTCGGGCGTTCTGTCTGTTATCCGACGTCATAGAAATGCTCGGCGCCTTTGCATAGCTTTCGAGTTCCACTCTATCCTTTTGCAAATGACCTGATTCTGTATTCAGTTGTCTGCTGTCATCACATTTCTTTGTTTCTTTCAAACTTTCAAAACCTCCTATTGTTCAGTCCTTCCCAAAGGTCGTCGACTACCTCCGGTACTATGACCTCTGCTGACTTCTTAGTGTTCAGCCATACATCACTGCATGGGTTGTCATTTCAGAGTTCACTTCCATGACGTATCACTAAGACCTCCCCAGGTAAGAACGCAATCTTCCTCTCCATCTATCTGCCACATTTACATTAATTAATTTCGAGTAGTTATTGGACTTCGATTTGTATAGCAATCTTATCCTTAATTAATGCCTTGTATGTGATTTCTGTTCGTCAGACCAGAGATTTGCCCACGGACTTCCTTCAGATTCGCCCTCACGAACGACACCCTTGTCTTGGGCTATACACTTGCCACTACTAGGCTGTGTTAGGGACTTTAACCCATTAGATTGCGCCCATGCTGGGCACACTATAAAAGGGAAATGGTATTCAATTCAGAAAACCATTTCCCTTTTTTGATGTATCGAATTTTATAAAGTATTGCATATTACTATGTATTGTAATATGAGAAAGGAATTTATTGGAATATGTATAAAGCTATTGTATAATATTAGTATTGCTTTTAATCATTATAAAATAAAATTGGGAGGGGTTCCTATGTTTGAAGAGTTTGGTGGATTATTTGGTTGGCTTCTTGTCTTTGCTTTTATGGGTACGATATTGAACTATTGTTTGAAAATTGTGAATAAACATTTTAGTAAGAATATTTCTGCTTTTCCCGTTGGGAAGAAGATTATGAAAGTACTGATGACTATGTTTGTACGTAATCACAAATACTTTGGTTTGGCTACAGTTGTTCTGTTGTTGGCACATTTTATTGCGCAGTTTACTAAGTTTGGAATCAATGTAACTGGATGTATTGCAGCCATTCTTATGATTTTACAGGCATTGCTTGGTATTTATGCAAACGTAAAGAAGATGCCAAGAAAAGGCGCGTGGTTCATTGCACACCGAGTGATAGCGGGACTGCTTATTCTTGGGATTGCAATTCACTTAATTATTCCTAATGCATTTGATATAACGCCAGGAAAGGAAAATACATATCAGATATCTGATTCTGAAGATACTTCAAAATTACCATCTTTTACTTTGGATGAATTGTCAAAGTATAATGGAGAAAATGGTAATAAAGCATATATCGCCTATAAAGGTCTGGTCTATGATGTCACGGATATTCCAAAGTGGAAAAACGGAAAACATAATGGTCAGAAGGCAGGAACAGATCTGACGGAAGTACTTAGTAAAGCTCCACATGGAAATTCTATCTTAGAAGGTTTGACGATTGTAGGGAAAATAAAATAATGTATTTTGAAAAAATACAGTGGGAGATGCAATGAAATGAAAAAAATAGTAATTATTGGTGGTGGAATCGCTGGCTTAACAGCAGGTATTTATGCCAGAAAGTCTGGATTTGAGGTAGATATATATGAAAAAAATCAGGTAGCAGGAGGACAATGTATTGGGTGGAATCGTAAAAATCATCATATTGATAATTGCATACATTGGCTGACAGGTACAAAACAAGATACAGGACTTCGGAAATTATGGGAAGAGGTTGGTGCATTATCGCCAGATATTAAATTTGTTGAGAATGATAAATTTTACACGAGTTATCTTGGCAATCAATGCATAACACTTTGGAAAGATATAGAAAGGACAAAAAGAGAACTGCTGGAGTTATCCCCGGAAGATGAGCAGGAAATTAATACGCTTATTAAGCATGTAACCTATGCGGCTTGTTGCGAGATGCCAGTTAAAAAGCCAATAGATATGATGAATCTGCTCGATTACATAGAATTGGGAAAAGCGATGGCTGACATGCAAAAGGTACTAAAAATGTATGGAAAAATAAATATGAAGGATATGGCGGATAAGTTTAAACATCCGCTACTAAAAGCACTTATAACAGATTATTTGCCTATAGAATATACGGCATCTTCCTTTATCGTGTCATATGCTACAGTTGCAAGTGGAAATGGAGATGTGCCTGTTGGTGGCTCTTTGGCAATGACAGAGCGGATTAAGGAACGATTTGAAAAGATGGGTGGAAAATTATATTGTAGCCGTGCGGTAAAAAGAATTGTAGTAGAGGGTAGCAGAGCAATTGGAATAGAACTAGAGAATGATGAAATGATTCCTGCTGACTATGTAATATGTGCAACGGATACTATGGAGATGTTTGAGAAGCTAGTTGGAAGAAAATATATGAATAATAAATGGAGAAGTTGCTACAACGATGAGCAGAATTATCCATTATTTAGTGGATTTCAGGTTGCCTTTTCTATCGATACAAAATTTTATGATCACACGGATACCGTATTTTTTGATTGTGAGCCTTTCAAAATGAATGATAAAATGGTTCACCGTATGTCGGTAAAATCATACGAGTATGAGCCTACATTTGCACCAGAAGGAAAAACGGTATTACAAGCAAATATAATACAATATGATAATGATTACAGACAGTGGAAATCTCTAAGTAAAGAAGAATACAAACGAAAAAAAATTGAGTTGGCAAAAGTTGTTGAAGAACAAATATTAAGAAAGTTTCCTGAGTTGATAGGTCATATAGAATTGCTAGATTGTTGGACCCCTGTAACATATGAAATATACTGTAATTCTTACCATGGTGCATATATGAGCTTTATAACGAAAAAAAATGTAAAGTCATTTCGTATGAAAGGTATCGTAAAAGGATTAAATAATGTTTTTATTGCTAGTCAATGGTTACAAGCGCCTGGTGGTTTGCCAGTTGCAGCCGCTACAGGAAAATTTGCGGTGCAGAGGATTTTGAAAAAAGAAAAACATGATTATATAATTTAGATTTATTATGGAAAAATCGAGACTTCTTACAGAGTCTCGATTTTTTTATAAATATGAAGAGAAGGTGAACCCAATGCAAAAGTAGTTTTACTGTTAAACTCATTCTCTCTGATGTATACTTTTAAAAGATTAGTTAAACTTATTAAACTCATGAATCATATATTTTAAAAATATATCAGAAGCTTTTGAAAATACTTGATATTTCTTCCAAATAACATTTAGATTAGCTTCTAAAGGTGGATACAAAGGTTTAAAGCAAAGGGGACTATCGCCTGTTGTATTAATTAATTTGTCAAGGCATAGAGCGTATCCCATACCTTGTTCCACTAGCAATGAAGCATTGTACACTAAATTATAAGTGGAAACAATATTTAGCATCTCAAAATCTTTACCTAGCCATTTTGACATCTCGTCATTCACTAGTGTTTGGTTTGAGGTGATGATGGGGATATTCAAGAGGTCAGAAGGTTCTATATAATCTTTTGAGGCTAAAATACTATCTTTACGCATTAGCAAGCCCCAAGTATCTTTCGCAGGTATACGCATAAAATCATACTTGGTCACATCAATCGGATCAATAACAATTCCAAAATCGATTAAGCCTTTATCTAATTTATCTATAACATCATCACCATTACCACTAAATAGACGGTAACGAATATTAGGATGATTTTGCTGAAGTTCATGAGCTATTTTAGCGATTAATCTCATGGCATCGGTTTCACCACTACCGATAAAGACGTCACCGCCAATTATTTCATCCGTGGTATTAAACTCTGATTGCGTTTTATCCATCAAGTCAACAATTTCCTGAGCTCTTTTGCGTAAAAAAATTCCGTTTTCAGTAAGTGTAAGTTTACGATTACCACGTATAAATAATTGCTTTCCTAATTCTTTTTCTAAGTCCATTAATTGTCTAGAAAGTGTCGGTTGAGAAATATGTAATAATTCTGCAGCCCCTGATATAGTTTCTTCTTTTGCCACTGCAAGAAAATATCGTAGTACTCTTACTTCCATGTTGAATACCTCCTTTTTTAAAATGTATCACTTTTACATATGCCTTTCAAGCATATGTAATCATTTGATATAAGTATTTGTAATTTAAAAGTAGCAAAACTATAATATTTTAAAGGAGGAGCATAGAATTATGGAACTAAAAGAGTTTTTAAAATATGTAAATAGTGGGTCACCTGTTCCAGTAAACTCGGAATTCCACAAATATATGATTAAACTTAGCAATGAAGCAATGAAGTTAACGGCTGAATTAAATAATACTTATCATGACCAAAAAGAGATAAGAGATATTTTTTCTAAATTAATCGGAAAACCGGTAGATGATAGCTTTTCTATGTTTCCACCTTTTTATACGGATTGTGGAAAAAATATTTCACTGGGTAGAAATGTATTTATTAATGCTGGTTGTCACTTTCAAGATCAAGGTGGAATAGTCATCGGTGATGGTGTGTTGATTGGTCCAAAGGTTATTCTTTGCACCCTTAACCATGATTTCAAACCCGAAGAACGTGGGACAACAATTCCGTCTCCTATTTTAATCGGGAAAAATGTATGGATAGGAGCTAATGTAACGATTGTTCCAGGGATAACAATTGGAGATAACTCCATTATTGCTGCTGGCTCAGTGGTAACTAAGAATGTTCCATCAAATACTGTAGTAGGTGGAGTCCCTGCAAAATTTATAAAAGAAATTTAAAGGAGACATTATAATGAATAAAAAAGTATTGGTTATTTCTACTAGTCCACGCAAATGTGGTAACTCAGAAATATTAGCGGATGAATTTATAAAAGGCGCTCAAGAGTCCGGACATAAAATTGAAAAAGTAAACTTATATGATAAAAATATTGGATTTTGTAAAGGATGTCTAGCTTGCCAAAAAACACAGCATTGTGTCATTGAGGATGATGCTAATTTGATAATACAAAAAATGTTAGTAGCAGATGTTATTGTATTTGCTACACCTATTTATTTTTATGAGATGAGTGGTCAAATGAAAACTTTACTAGATCGAACGAATCCATTATATACATCAGATTATGCATTTAGGGATATTTACTTACTGGCTACATCAGCAGATTATGAAGAAAATGCAATGGATGGTGCAGTAAAAGGGATGCAGGGATGGATTTCCTGCTTTGAACGTTCAAACTTAAAAGGAGTTGTAAAAGGTGTTGGTTCGGATAGTATTGGGTCAATAAAAAATAATGAAAAAATACTCTTATCCGCTTATGAAATGGGTAGAAATATTTAACCTCTTACGTATATAATATTGCATTTGGAAATTTTATAACATAGGAGAATTTTAATATGCGCAGACACTCGAAAGAGTGTCTGTTTTTATTTTATATAAGAAAAGAAAATATGCTTTGTCCTATCATTAAAAAATCCCTTCGTTATGCAAATTTATTATAAGAAATAAAAAATATAGCTTCGAACTACAATAGAAGAAATATAATGTTATATCAACCAAATATTAGTAGAATTGTGTAAAGATTTCATGTATAATGAGGAGTCGGTTTAAAGAATTAAATACGGAAGGATAAGGTAGGATGAAAAAGTTAAGTAGTAAAATAGTTACTGCTATATTATTATGTTCAGTATTAATATCAGCTATTGTAGGTATTACAAGTATATTAAAGTCTTCAAGTGTTATTGAAAGAGAAGCAAAAGATAAGTTGTTAAATTTAGCTTCCAGTCGAGGGAATGAATATGCGATACAAACTTCAAAGGTTGAAAATACGGTAAATGAATTAGCAAATATAATAATAGAAAGTATAGATGTATCTAGAGTTAAAGACGATAATTATTTAGAAAATTTTGAAAAAGAATTGGGTAATATTTTAAAAGGCTTGGGAGATAGTAATGAGAAAATTTTAGATGTATATATGAACTTTGATCCTAAGTTTACTAGTGGCAACAGAAATTTTGACGTATCTTATACTTACGACGAAATCAAAAAAGAAAGTGCTGTCGCTACCAATTCATATGAAGTGGAAGATTATAAAGAAGATAATGAAGATTTAGCATGGTATTATGAAGCGATAACGGCGAAAAAAGGCGTATGGTCTGATATATATGAAGATAGTCTTAGTGGAAAAGAAGTGATATCCTATACAATGCCCGTATATTTTAATTATAAATTATTGGGGGTAACTGGTATTGATATATCCTTTGAAGAATTAAAGAGCTTAATACTAGCTACAAAAGTATATGATACTGGCAATGCTTTTTTATTGAATGAATCCTATAATTTCGTAGTTGATCAAAATAAAACCTCTGAAGATAATTTGAGTACTATGAATGGCGGAGAATATAAAAATATAACCGATGAAATGAGTAAAAATCAATCTTCAGTGATAGATATAAAGTATGAAGGAAAACAAAGTTTAATGGCTTATTATCGAATGGATAATGGTCAAATAATTGGTATTAACGTACTACGTTCAGAAGTATTAAAAGATTTATATTCGATGATCTATGTTAATATTTTAGTCATTCTTATAGGGGTGTTAATCTCTGTAATGGTGGCTCTTTATATTGGTAAAAGAATTGCCAAACCAATTGAAGAATGCTCCAAACATATGGGCATATTAGCAAAAGGTGATTTAACTAGGAATATATCGGATAAATATTTGAAAATGAAAGATGAAATAGGAGTGCTTTTAAAATCATCCCAGTCAATGCAGGATGGAGTAAGGAATCTTATTAAAAATGTACATAAGGAATCAAATACTTGTAAGCTTGCAGTAGAAAATGTTGGCGGAAATATGGTTCATCTAAACATTGGTGTAGAAGAGGTATCAGCTAGCACTCAAGAATTGTCTGCTGTTATGGAAGAGACAGCTGCATCAGCCGAAGAAATGAAGGCAACTGCACAAGTGATTCAAAATGCTGTACAAGGTATAGCAGAGATTTCAAAAAATGGCTCCATTGAGGTTTTAGAGATTAATAAAAGAGCAATTCATACAAAAAATAGTGTTAATGATGCACAAAAAAAAGCCAATGAAATTTTACTAGTGACGAAAGAAGAACTAGAAAGAGCAATTGAAAATTCAAAGGTAGTTGATAAAATAAGTACTTTATCTAAAGTTATCATGGAAATTGCGGAGCAAACCAATTTACTTTCTTTAAATGCAAGTATTGAATCTGCACGTGCCGGCGAAGCGGGAAGAGGATTTGCAGTAGTAGCTGATGAAATTAGAAAATTAGCAGAGCAATCCAAGGATACAGTAGTTGATATTCAGAAGGTAACAGCTCAGGTCACATCATCAGTGAATGAACTTTCAAATAGTTCAAGTAAATTATTGAATTTTGTATCCAATGATGTTCAAAATGATTATAACACATTGCTTCTGGTTGCAAATAAGTATAGTGAAGATGCAATATTTGTAGACAACCTTGTTACAGAGTTTAGCACTACTTCAGAAGATTTATTAGCTACAATTGATGATGTGTTAGAAATAATTAGCGGAGTAGCGAATGCGGCGAATGAAGGAGCCATTGGAACATCAAATATTGCTCAAAGGATAATGGAAATCACTATAAAGTGCAATGAGGTATTGGAATTAACAAAAAAATCAGGAATTAGTTCAGAAAGATTAGAAGAAGAGATTTTAAAATTTAAGATCTAGCAATTAAAATGTTTATTTGCGAATTATCCCTAAGGAAAGTTCTTCTCTATTAAAAATACTTTTAATATGGTAATTGCAATCTTATTATTTATTCGGATAATTGTTATAATTATTAAAATATGATATTATATACTGATAAATTACAAAAGATGATATTTATGAAGGATGAAAAATAGTTATAAGATGAACTATAGTATATGATTTTGATGTTCTCTTATAATTTATATTTTTCTGAATTGACCAAGAAGGAGACAGAAATGGGAATTATTACAAAAGATATGGATTTTAATATGGTGTTAAATGATTTAAGCAATTGTTGTTTGACTGAAGGAGTGTGTGGTAATTGTTCTAAGCCTGACTGTATAGTTGGTTATGCTATAAATAGCATTAATAAATGCTTTAAAAATGATGTTACATATGTAGAAAATGGTCAAGATGGTATACCGTATGTTGATTTCAAGGTATATGATGAAGAAACATTAATAAAAGGAATTGCTCATATTTTGAGAATGTGCAAATCATGTAATGAAAATCATTTTGACAATTGTATCATTAATGTTGTTCGTAATTGCTATGAGATAGGTTTATTTGGAGAGATCCAATCATATGAAGGTAGTAATTTTAGATATTTGAATCAGATTCATAATAGTAATCCTGAGATAGCTGTAAGAATAATTGATGAATTCCATAATCCTAAAGAATAGAGGGAATTTTAAATATATGGAATGTAAATAAAATAAATAAAATAAATAAAATAAATAGAAACTATGCGGCAGAATTTTCATTTGAAATTCTGCCGCTTTTTATGGAACAAATTACTGTATCCCAAAATTCTTTCGATAAATACACTTGTTAAATTAGATCTAAAATTCCAACTCATCGTCTGTATATGAACAGCAGGTCGGGATTGGTAAGCCAGTATCATAGGCCTCGCAAGCATCATGATAGTAATCGAGTTTGCGCTCAATCAAACGAAGATATTTTTGAAGATCTTCAATTTGCTTTAAAACATTTTTTTTGTGGTCGATTAACATAAGGTTACGTTCGTGGAGTGTATCATTCCCTGCATTCTGCCAGTCTATAAAATGTTTTATTTCTTTAATAGGCATTCCAGTATTCTTAAGACAGCAAATGAGGGAGAGCATTTCCATATCATCTTTTGTAAAGATACGATTGCCTGATTTATCTCTTTTTATATTAGAGAGCAGTCCTTCACGGTCATAGTATCTTAATGTGTATGTTGTTAAATTCATTTTCTTAGCAGCTTGTGTAATGGTATAGTTCACTTTCATCACCTCATATAGTTTTGTACACATTATACAGCTTACACTTAACTCTAAGTCAAGGAGATTTGTGAGAATTTTTTTAATAAATACTATTGCCTTACAGTTAAGTGTAAGTGGTATACTTGTCCTATCAACAAAGGAGAGTGAAATTATGAAAGTAGTAGCAATTAATGGAAGTCCTCGTAAAAACGGAAATACAAGCCAAGCGCTTGGCGTTATGGCTAATGAGCTTGAAAAACAGGGAATAGAAGTTGAAATCATTCATATTGGTCAGCTTAATATTCACGGATGTATTGGCTGTGGATACTGCTGGACTTCTGAGGAAAATCATTGTGTTTTTAAAGATGACATTGTGAATGAGGTTGCCAAAAAAATGCGTGAAGCAGATGGCTTCATCCTCGCATCCCCTACCTATTATGCAGGCATAGCAGGAACAATGAAGGCTTTTTTGGATAGAGTATTTTATACAAGTTCAGAATATTTCAAATACAAAGTAGCAACTTCTATTGCAGTTGTAAGACGAGCTGGTGGTGTAGATGTTGTACATCAGCTAAATAACTATCTTAACTTAGCTGAGACGGTTATGCCACCATATCAATATTGGACGATAGCATATGGCTTGGAAAAAGGAGAAGTTCATCAGGATGAAGAAGGTATTCAAACCATACGTAAAAATGCTCGATCAATGGCTTGGCTTTTAAAGACAATTGATGCTGGTAAAGAGAAGATACCTCTTCCTGTAGAAGAAGAGCGTGTTATGACAAATTTCATACGATAGTAAATCAGAAAGGGAAATATTGTTCCATTACCTAAGTCTGTTACACCTGAGAGAATTAGAAGTAATTTCGAGGTATTTGACTTTGAAATTAGCGCGCATGACATTGAGAAAATTGATAAGTTAACTGATTATGGAAGTTCAGGGATTCATCCAGATAAAGTGGATTTCTAAGTTTTTTGGATTCCTATCAAAGGACTTGATATCAAAGATGCCAAGAAGTAGAGAAGAACTATTAGCAGTTGCAGGTTTTGGTGAGATTAAGGTAAATAAATATGGAGATGAAATTCTAAATATTGTGCGAAAATATTAATTAAGATAGTATTACGGTGGAACGAATTGATTGTATTTATCGGTTAAAAGTTAATAAATACATTTAAGTAGCGGTTATAAAATTTGATTTTAAACCGCTATTTTTGTATTGCAAAAAAGAAAATCTGCTAGTGGTCATGAATTTTTTTCAATAATGCTAGGAATATTCTCAATGAACTGGTTACTCACTTTTATTTAGAAAAAACATGTAAAATAAAATCTTGAAAAATTTTTCACTAAGTTTTATAATAATGAAAAAAATGCAAATTGATTTTAAGATTTATAACTTTGATAGCTATTAACGCCCTGTGATAGGGGGGAGTTTAAGCTCTTTATTTCTCGACTTATTGTATGTTCTGATTTGAATTATTTATGTATTTTTTATAATATTGACGACCATAGGATCATATCGCGCCCTAAATAATTACTTTAGTCTAAGTATATCCGTGTGATTTTATTAAATTGATGTACAGAATATTTTTAAATTCAGAGTCTAATTTATTAGTAAACATTCTTATTCTCATTCTGATTATATCATCCAAAATTTTGATATTATGACATGCTTAGTAGTATATTAAATTACAGATAAGTGAGGTAATTCTAAGAAATTAAAATGCTTAAAAGCAGTTGTATTTGATAATAAACCTTTGTACAAGGAAGTGATTCACTATATTTATGGATAACTAATTGTATGGATAACTATTTATATAGATTTAATAGAAAGGTTGATGTGATGATACATAATAAAATAGTTAAATTTATAAAAAGATATCGAATAGCTTTTATATTTATAGTAATTTTCTTAGGTGTATTTATTCAACCAAAGCATATCTACGCTGCTGAATCTACTATAGTTAGAGTCGGATATCCAGAGGTTACTGGTTTTACAGAAATCAAAGAAGGAGTTTATTCAGGCTACGCATATGAATATCTAATGGAGATTGCAAAATATACGGGTTGGGAATATGAGTTTATTGAAGTTAATGTCAAAGACATGCTTGAAATGTTAAGAGATGGGGAAATAGATATTGCAGGGGGGATGCTTCAAAATGATTACACAACAGAGTTATATGACTTTCCTGAAGAAAATGCTGGTTTTACCTACAAAACCGTATCTGTTTTAAAGGATAATGACTCCATTAGTAGTTCTAATTATAATACACTGAATGGTATTAAAATTGGGTATTATGGAACTTCTAGTACAAATCTGGATAGCTTTTTAAAGTTTTGTGAAAATAATGGAATTAAAGATATTAAACTAATCCCATATACCGATGATGGAAGCAATCCTATGTTAGATGCATTAAAAAGGAAAGAGATAGATGCCATTCTTGGAGGAAATTTATTAATACAAGGGGAACAAAAAATAGTGGCTACATTTGGAGCTACCCCTTACTATTTTGCAACTACAAAAGGAAATAAGGATATATTGACTGGGTTAAACTATGCACTTTCTAAAATAAAACAAAACAATGCAAGTTTTGAGCGAGAGCTATATAATAGGTATTTTCTAAATTATATTGATCCTGTTGTTCACTTAACTCCAGAGGAGCAAGACTACATAAATAATATGACATCATTAAAAGCTGTCTATGTGGATAATTTTGCACCATTGCAAGATTATAATCAGAAGACAATGAAAGCTGAAGGAACTTATATTGATGTTATGGAATTAATAGCTGAAAAAACAGGACTTAAATACAATTTGGTCAAAGTAAGTACCTATAAGCAGGCCCTTGAAATGATAAAGAATAAAGAAGCTGATATCATCATTGGAATTCCTGATAGTTATTCAAAAGCAATCGAATATGAATACGCACTGACTCAAGGATATACAACAATTAGTATGGTGCGAGTTTATAATATGAATGGAAAGAGTAAAGAAGGAGAACAAATCCTTGCTCTTCCTGTGGGGTACATTTATGATGAACTAGATGGTGAGTATGAAATTCGGTATTACGAAACCGTTGAGGATTGTTTAATTGCAGTAAACGAAGGCAAAGCAGATTTAACCTATGGGAACAGTAATACTATATCGAATTATATCACCACAGGGTATTATACTAATTTATCCTTTGTTTTTGATGATTCATCATTACATATATGTATTGGGCTTTCAAAACCAATCAATGTAATCTTATTGAATATTTTAAATAAATCTTTGTCCAGTATATCAGACAGTGAAATGAGTAACATTGTTTACACAAATTTACTGAGTGGAGAAAAAGCTTACACCTTGAAACAATTTTTTGTTAATAATACGATGTTTTGTATTGCTATTATTTTGTTAATTTTACTCTTAATTTATATTAATGTAAGAAATGGATATAAGCGTTTAGCAGAAGATAAATTAGTGTTACTGGAAAAAACAAAGATAGATGCTTTAACAAGGGTATATAATCGTGTTACTGGTGAAGAACTAGTTACTGCTTCATTACAGAAAAATAAGGATTCCGAATATAGTGCTTTAGCCATTATAGATATTGATTACTTTAAGCAGATTAATGATTTATTGGGACACCAGAGGGGAGATGAGTTATTAATCGAATTTAGCCAAGTAGCAAAACAGGTATTTTCACCAACAGACATTATTTTTCGATTGGGTGGAGATGAATTTGTTGTTTTTATGACGAAACTTGAAACAAAAAATCTAGAAATTGTTGATAAAAAATTACAAGAAATTTGTAATATTATGAATAAAGAACTAAATTATATGGGAATCAGTCAAAAAATTTCTCTCAGTATAGGGGCTGTTATTACAAACCAAATTTGTGATTTTGATCACTTATACCAAGAAGCAGATAAAATGCTTTATGAAGTAAAACGGAATGGAAGAAATGGATATAGAATTAAAAAGCTAGATTAAGTTATATTCACCTCCAAAAACTATATATAGATGTTGCAAAAAGAAGAATAAAAAAGAGAATAAATTAGTTTAATAGAAAAGTAGAATTAAAAATAAGAATAAAACAGTTTAATAGAAAAGTAAGCTAAGAATATTTATAAAAGAGGTGAAGCAAATTTAAATGCTTCACCTCTTTTATAATGTATTAAAGTACTTTAATCAATGTCTCCAACTTTTCAGATAAATCTTTTGCAAGTTCAAAATTCTTATCTTGTAAAGCTACGGCTATTTTAGTTTCAATCTCTTTTTTCTTTTGTTCATTTTCCAAATAATCTTTATCAAAATGATTTGAATAAATCATCTTTCTAAATTTACGTGTGCTCATTTTACGAATCGTCTGATCCTCAATAATTAAAACATAATCTACACAATTTGCAATGGTATAAAAATCATGGGATACCATAAGAATTGCACCATTGTAATTTGCAATTGCAGTTTCTAGGGCTATTTGTGAATAAGTGTCTAAATGGCTGGTTGGTTCATCAAGAAGTAGTAAGTTCGCATTACTAGCTGCAATTTTAGCTAATTGAAGTATATTTTTTTCACCACCAGATAAAGCACCTATTTTTTGATTAAGTACTTCATTTTCAAAACCATAATTAATTAGGTAGGAACGAATTTCATCATAAGTTTGAAAACCAGCATCTAAAAATTCATCAAAGATTGTATTTGATTCATTTAACATCTCGCCTTGTAACTGTGACAAGAAAGCAACTTCTATTCCGTCGTTGATTTTGATAGAATCATGATTATTTTTATAAATATCTCGAAGTAAAGTTGTTTTACCAGTACCATTTGGTCCAATCAAAGCCACTTTATCGGTGGAGTTGATTTCAAAGCTTACATGTTCTAAAAGGGTTTCATCAAAGGAGACGCTATAATCATCAACAGTTAAAGCAGCTGTATCTTCAAGAACATGATCTGTATAAAGCTTGATTTGTGGTTGCTTAATTTCAACAAATGGCGCTTTGATTCTACGCGCTTCTAATCGTTCTAAATGAGAAACTTTTGCATGTAGAGCTCGTCCTCTTGTGGCACAGGTATAATATGTTGCATTAAATCGCATTTGATCAACGATTTTTTTATTTCTCTCAATTTCTTCTTCTTCTGCAGTTACTTGCTCTTGTAACTCGATTTTACGCTGAAGTAATGCAAAGTTATAATCGATATACCGTCCATTAAACTCTTGGAGTTCAGTGTTTTCTAAGTGTATAATTTTATTAAAACAATGATTTAGTAAGTAGCGGTTATGTGTGATAACCAATAGTATTCCTTTGTGGGAATTAATTAAATCTTTTAAAGCGTTTAGTCGCTCAAAATCTAAAAACACATCAGGTTCATCCATAATCATTAAGTCTGGATTTACTAGCATTGCTTTAATGACTTGTATTAATTTAAATTCACCGCCGCTAAGCTGTGATAATTTTAAATTTTCATGTCTGCCTAGATTTGCTAGATTCAGTTTTTTTGTAATATTGCTTTCAAAATCATTGCCACCAATTGCATCAAAGGAATCCAATGCATTTTGGTACTTTTCTAATAAGGATTCAATATCAGAAGATGTTTCCATTTCAGTACAAAGTGAGTTCATTTCATTTTGCAATTTAGTAAATTCTTCTGATAGATATTCAAATACGGTAATATCTTCGGTTTTATCTAACTGTGAGAATTGGCTTACATAACCAATTCTGCAATTTGGGGAGATTTCTAACTTTCCATCGTAGAGATAATTCTCAGGATGCATAATGAGATCAATTAAGGTACTTTTTCCAGTGCCACTGGTTCCTATGAAAGCACAATGTTGACCGTCTTCTAATGTAAATGAAATATTATTATATAGATCCTTCTGCGGAAATGAGTAGGATAAGTTTTCTACTAATATCATATGATTACCTTTCTTTGTGTAAACAAAGTGTGCTATATAAGTACTTGCTTGCAAGGGTGTGTGAAGCACACTTTTGTTTTCTGTTATATTTTAAACGTTTGTATACTTTATTATGCCAAGCAAGGGCATTTTCAAGTCCATAAAATGATACCTTATAATTGGCGATTGTATGTCTTTATTATAAAGATTTGCTTTTTCGTTTTCCGTTTGATAGAATAACATTTTCTAGCGTTAATTTCAATCATTTCCTTAATATGTAGTCTAAGGAAATATGAAAAAGGGAATATATTTAATATGGTAATTAATGCGGATTTGTAATAAAATAAGAAAAATTCGTAATAAGTCAAGAAATATTTGTTATAAAATAAAAAAATTCCAAGGAAAGGACTATTATGGATACAAAATTATTTTTGGAAATATTGAAAACAACGGAGAAATTGAAATGCAATACAAGACACTCATGGACGTCTAGTGGGCGACGTGAAAGTGTGGCAGAGCATAGTTGGCAGTTAGCGATGATGGCACTGCTTGTTCAAGATGAGTTCCCAAATGCTGATATCAATAAGGTAATTCATATGTGCCTGATTCATGATCTTGGAGAAGCGATTACAGGGGACATTCCAGCATTTGAAAAGACTAGTGAGCATGAGGAAATTGAAAAAAAATCATTGATGGAATGGATTTCTTCGTTTCCTGAGCCATATCGCGAAAAATTCACAGAGTTATATAAGGAAATGGAAGCTTTACAGACCGAGGAAGCTAAGATATATAAGGCACTGGATAAAATGGAAGCGATAATTCAGCATAATCGGGCCGATATTTCCACATGGATTCCATTAGAGTATGAACTTCAGTTTACGTATGGAAAAGAGCAAGTGGAATTCTCAGACTACTTAAAGAGTCTAAAGGAAGAAATTGACCGTCAAAGCCGTGAAAAAATAGATAAACAAAATTGATGAAATTAGAGTTTTTAATTTAAAACAACCTTTTACTTTGGTCTGAAGCATGTAATATAAAATAACATGTAATATAAAACAGGTAGTATAGATGAACTAGAAACGATAAATCAGTAACATAGGAGAACAAGTAACATGTGTGCAAGATTAAAAGAACCTTTTGAATATAAAAATAGAGATGAGTTTCATGAGAAATTGGTGGAATGGATTGGTGATGTTTTATATGATATCCTTCCTGAACATGGATATGAAATCAGGGATGAACAGATTTTTACTGCATTTCAGATTGCAGATGCCATTTGTAATAATAAAATTCACTTAGCAGAAGCTGGACTTGGAACAGGTAAAACCTTCGCCTATTTATTATCAGCAATTCCTTATGCACGTTTTAGCAAAAAGCCAGTTGTAATAGCGTGTGCCACTACAGCACTTCAAGAACAACTTGCTGGCGATAAAGGCGATATAAAAACTCTTTTTAAACTACTTGGATTAGAAATTGATGCTCGAATGGCAAAAGATCCACGTCAGTATATCTGTGATGTGAAAGCAACTGAAAATATAAATGAATTTGATGAAATGTCAAGTGAACTAAATGAGTGGATAAACAAAACAAAATTCGGAGAACGATCAGAAATTCCCATGGTTCCAGATTATATTTGGAAGAAAATTAGTTGGGATGAGTCAATGCCATGTGAAACATGTCAAAATCGAGGTTTTTGTAAGTTAGTAAAGGCAAGAGAAGCTTATAGAACAACGCAGGATTTAATAATTGTAGATCACGAGACCTTTTTCCATGATTTATGGACAAGAGAAGAAAGAATAATAGATGGGAAATTACCGATACTTCCAAGTTATTCAGCGGTTATTTTTGATGAGGGACATAAGATTTTGCTTCCTGCCGCAATGCAGGCTGGGCATCAAATAAATCAGGAAGAAATTCAAAATATGATTTCTTCCTTTGAAGAGATACAAGGTGTAAGGGAATCTTTAGAAACAATCACTGTCTCCTTGGATAATATATCAAATGAGTTTTTTGAAAATCTTAGTCAATCGGTAATAAAAGCTGAAAGCACAGAACGATTATCCATACGTGTCAATGAGAAATTACTTAAATCTGCAAATCAGTTTCGTAAGACTTTGGATCATCTTCTTTTAGAATTACAGATTGAGCAAGAGTTATATATTGAGTCATTATCTCCGACTCACATTCAAGCGTTTGAAGGATTAATCGAAAGGGGTATTCTTGCTCTTAGTAGGTTTTGTAGAAATAATGGATCTAACGTAATACCTTGGGTAGATGTAAACGATGGAAGTTTTTGGGTTGTACCAAGGAATTTAAGTGAGTTATTAAATCAACATTTATATAAGAAAGGCTTACCAGTAGTATTCACCTCTGCTACCTTAAGTAATGAAGGAAATTTTGATTATTTCATTCGAACGTTAGGATTAGAAATGCCAACAAAATCTAGTGTTGGAAGTCCTTTTGACATAGAAGATAAAGTAAAAGTTGATTTGTCTAAGTCCCAAAAAGGAGAGGAAGATACCTTTAATTCTCGTGTTGAAAAATTGGTTTCCCTATTAAAAGAAAATGGAGGACGAGCCCTTGTTCTTACAAATTCGATGAAGGAAGTTCGAAAAATTAGAAAGAGAATAGAAGAGTATCAATTACCTTTTGAACTTTTATGGGAAGATAAAGGAGAGCGAGGTTATCTTTTACGTAAGTTCAAAGAGGAGGAAACCTCAGTACTCATAGGTGCAAACTTTTGGGAGGGAATCGATGTACCCGGTGATGCGCTAACCTTGTTAATCATTTGGCAGTTACCGTTTCCAGCACTAGACCCTCTTATTGAAGCACAGAAAAAGGAAGCAAAGATACAAGGCTTGGACCCAGTCACTACCGTTGATTATCCTGAAATGGGACTTAAGTTAAAGCAAGGGTGTGGAAGATTAATCCGTACTGAAGAGGATGAAGGTACCATTGTATTCTTGGATTCTGTTATTGGAACCCCTTGGGAGAATATTGTTATGGGGGCTTTGCCATCAGGGGCAATCATTCAGAAATAAATAGATTTGAATTTAAAGGCTTATGAGGAATTGAAAATGAAACGAGTAGCTATTTTATCAGATACACATGGACTACTTCGTGATGAAGTAAAAGAAGAATTAAAACAAGCAGATGTAATTATACATGCGGGAGACATTAATACCCAGACAATTGTGGATGAACTGAAACGCTATGCAACTCTTTATATTGTCAGAGGGAACAATGATAAAGAGTGGGCAGAGGATATACCAGAACAACTTTTTGTTACAATAGAAGGAGTTCGATTTTTTATCATTCATAATAAAAAAGAGATACCAAAGGATTTAAAAGAGATTGATGTTATTGTCTATGGCCATTCACACAAATATGGGGTAAATGAAGAGAAAGGAGTTTTAATGCTAAACCCTGGAAGTTGTGGAAAGCGGCGTTTTGGTCTAGAAATTACTATGTGTAATATGTCTGTTGAGAATGGGAGATATACAATAGAAAAGGTAGAAATTGTACCTGAGACTCAATAAGAATGGTTAAATTCGATATAAGGCACTATCATTTATAGAAATATAAGTGATAGTGCCTTTCTTAATAGAGACAGTCTTTTTATTGAGAAACAATAAGCATAATAAAAATCTAAAAGCAATTCTTAATCGCATACAACATTCTTTTCGTCAAATTCCTATTTCAAAATATAAAATAAGCAATAAACCTTCATGTACAATCGAAATTTCAAAAAACTTGCGATGTAAATAGCTTGTAACCTAGTTCATTTTTTAATATGATAAATTACAAATTTAACCATTTAGTGTGACGCATTAGCAAAGGAGGTGTGAAGAGTAGGGCAAGAAAGCCTAGGTAACCATGGAAACGATTTTTCAGAAAGAGGGAAGAGTATGAGAAAAAGAAAGCGTATTTTAGCAACTCTACTTGTGGTCATATTAATAGCTACAGCAACCTTGAGCAATATTAAGGTATTGGCAGTTGAAGTAGAGGAGAGTAAGGCAGGTATTATAGGTTCTATTACTGAACTAGAAGGAACTAAAAAGCTAGAAGATTTAAGTAAACAAATGGAGCAAATATCAAATTATCAAAAGAATATTGACTTAGGTTATTCCCCAGAGGATGAGGTAGAGATTATTGTTGAATTAAAAGAAGAATCTCTTCTTGATAGCTACATAAACAGAATACATATTAATAAAAGTAAAGAGAATATAACATTTGATAAATATGCCATTTCTAGTACAGGAAAGGCTTTAAATAGCAAACTTATAAAAAGCCAAGATTTAGTGTTGGAGAAGATAAATAATTTCCATAATCAAGGGAATATAAGTACAATTTATAAGTATACATCCGTACTTAATGGCTTTTCTATTAAAGCAAGCTATGGTCTTTTAGAAAGTATCAAAAAATTACCTGAGGTTAAAAGTGCATATATCGCTCCAACATATGAGTTAATTAGCCCAACTATGACAGAGAGCGTTCCATTTATTGGAGCGGATAAGACATGGGCTGAACTTGGATATCAAGGGGAGGGGACAGTTGTTGCAGTAGTTGATACAGGTCTGTTTACAGAACATGAAGCATTTGAAATTCAACCTAGTTCTCCAAGAATATCGAAAGCTGATATTACTAATGTTTTAGCAACAGCAGATTTAAGTGTGAAAAAGTATGGCGCAATAACAGCGGATGATGTGTTTATAAGCAATAAGATCCCGTTTGTGTTTGACTATGCAGATAAAGATAACAATGTTTCTGGTGGAGATGATCACGGAACCCATGTTGCAGGTACGGTAGCAGCTTCCGGTTCTATTACACCAAAAGATGATGGAATCAAAGGTGTAGCACCAGAGGCACAATTAGTCATTTTAAAAGTATTTAGTGATACAGAATCTGGAGCTAATTCAATAGATATTTTAGCAGCAATAGATGATGCAACTAAACTAGGAGTCGATGTTATTAATATGAGTTTAGGCTCTGGAGCAGGTTTTACATATGAAAGTGAATCGGGAATAGAAGAGGTTTATAATAGAGTCGTTGAAGGTGGTATTAATTTAGTTGTTTCAGCAGGAAATAGTTATAGTCTTAGCTATGCGAATAATAATGGTGGTAAGGCACTAGCTACTAATCCAGATACCTCAGTGGTTGGATCACCTTCTACTTATGAAGCTTCACTTTCTGTTGCTAGCGTTAAGAATTCAGGCATCTTTATTGAGTTATTTAAAGCTGGGGATAAAGAGATTGTTTACACAGATAATGCATCAGGAGAAGATAAATTAGGGAATCTCATAGGAACCCATGAATTTGTTTATGCAGGTTTAGGAACAGAAAGCGATTTTGCGAATTTAGATGTAAAAGGTAAAATAGCTTTAATCAGAAGAGGTAAGATTACCTTTAATGATAAAAAAATAAACGCAGCCAAGGCAGGGGCTGCGGCGGTTATTGTATTTAATAATGTTGCAGGTAAAATAAGCATGGCAATTGAAAATTATGATATTCCTGCTGTTTCTATAACTTTAGTAGATGGTGAATATTTATTAAATTTATCAGAGAATAAGATAACAATTGATCCGTCCCTTAATATTGATGTGGCTGGTCAGGCGTCTGATTTTTCATCTTGGGGAGTAACACCTGATTTGAAATTAAAACCTGAAATAGCAGCTCCAGGGGAAGGCATTTACTCATCTGTTAATTCTGGTTATGCAAGTATGAGCGGAACATCCATGGCAAGCCCACACATAGCTGGTGCTACTGCGATTATGAAGCAATATATGGATGATAAATATGGGGATTCATTCACTGCTTTAGAAAAAGAGATTTTAATTAATCAAATTCTTATGTCTACAGCAAAAGTAGTAACAAATGGTGAAGGGTTACCATATTCACCACGTAAGCAAGGCGCAGGTATGTTACAGGTGTATGGAGCAGTAACATCCAAAGCTTATTTATATGTAAATGGTAAAGATCGAACTAAAATTGAATTAGGCGATGATGTAGAGAAATCAGGCAGCTATGGGTTTGATTTTAATGTAAAAAATATTTCAGACACTGCTGTAACTTATACATTAGATACGGCTACTTTAACAGAAGCTATTGTAGATGGTATTTATATTGCCGAATCACCTAAAATGCTTACACCAACGGTTACCATAAATGTAGTTGGCGGTACATTAGAAGGAAATCAACTTACAGTAGCTCCAAATACGGACGTGAAAGTGGAAGTGGCAATTATATTATCACAAGAAGATAAAGCTTATATTGATAGTAATTTCCCAAATGGTGAGTTTGTAGAAGGTTTTGTTTATTTAAATAGTGAAGAAGATGTGAATCTATCCATACCTTTCATGGGATTTTATGGTGATTGGACGAAAGCGCCGATTATGGATAGTTCCTCTTTATATGATGATGCAAGCTATTCACAAACCACGAGCGAAGCATATAATTTTGTGTTTGGAGAATATGAATATAGACTTGGTGAAAATCTTTTCGCAGTATTAAATGGTATAGTTTTACCACATGATAAGAATAAAATTGCAATATCCCCGAATAATGATGGATTTTTTGATAGCGTAGATGCTGTTACTACAAGTTTACTTCGTAATGCCAGAACGATGGATTATACAATAACCGATAAAGATAATAAGGTGATTTATAATACAGTAATGGAGTATGATAGAAAATCATTTTATATATCATCACTTGATATAATGAATTATGCTTTAAATTTGGTTCCTTGGTATGGACTGGATGTAGAAGAAAATGTTTTACCAGAGGATTCAATCTATACATATAAGATTACTGGTACACTAGATTATTCTAAGCATCCGGCAAATAATGAAAAAGATTCATGGGAATTCCCAGTAACCATTGATACTACCATTCCTGGCATCTTAGCTTCAACGATGTATGTGAAAGATGGTAGAAAATATGTTGACGTTGTTGTATCCGACAATCAATACGTTGCTTATGTAGGATTATATTCAATAAAGAAAAATGTATTAGATGAAGAATTAGATTTTAAATTTTTAAATGAGGATAATAAAGGTGCTGTTTCAACAATTACCTTTGATGTTACGGATTATAGTAATGCTATGTTTGGATTTTCAGTAATTGATTACGCTGTTAATGAAGGGGCATATGCTGTTAGCTATGATGTTAATAGTATAGAATTTGATCAATTAGAACTTACATTACAAGTAGGAGAAGAAACTGAATTACATGTAATTACTGATCCTGATGTTGCTACTTTTGTTACATGGGAATCATCCAACCAAGAGGTAGCGTCTGTGACAGATGGAAAAGTTGTAGCGCTTGCCATTGGTGAAACAGTTATTACAGCTACAACGATTTTTGGAAAGACGGCTAGTTGTACCGTTACAGTTGTAGGAGAACCTAGCGTGATTCCTTCACCAAGTATAGAACCAACACCTAGTATTGACCCAACACCAAGTGTAGAACCAACACCAAGCATAGATCCGACGCCAAGTGCAGAACCAACAGCAATCCCAACAGTAGAGCCAACAGCAGTGCCAACGGTAGAACCAACAGCAATCCCAACAGTAGAACCAACAGCAGTACCAACGGTAGAACCAACAGCAATACCAACGGTGGAACCAACAGCAATACCAACGGTGGAACCAACAGCAATCCCAACAGTAGAGCCAACAGCAATACCAACGGTGGAACCAACAGCAGTACCAACGGTAGAACCAACAGCAGTACCAACGGTGGAACCAACAGCAGTACCAACAGTAGAACCAACAGCAGTACCAACGGTGGAACCAACAGCAGTACCAACAGTAGAACCAACAACAGCGCCAACAGCAGCACCAACAGCGGCGCCAACAACAGCACCAACAGCGGTACCAACAAAGGCGCCAACAGCAGCACCAACAAAGGCGCCAACAGCAACACCAACACCGACCCTTACGATAGCGCCAACACCAACACCAAAACCTACGGTTCCAAAAGATTTATTAAAAGATGTGAAGATAGAATTATCTAGCAAAGAAACTATATATGTTGGAGATACAAGAGAAGTTGTTATAACCTTACCTGAAAATATAAAACAAGAAGTAATAACTACCTTCTATAAGAGTAGTAATAATAAGATTGCTACAGTATCAAAAGAAGGAAAGATAATAACGAAAAAAGCAGGTAAAGTAACAATAACAGCAAGAGTTTCTATTGATGGTGCATCAAAGACAGTAAAATTTAATATTACTGTAAAAGCTCCTTATGTAAAGATTGAGAATATTCCTAAAAAAATTGTAGTCGGTAAGAGTTATACTTTAACTGCAAAAGCATACGGGGTTACAGGAGTTATTAAATGGAGTGTATCAGATAAAAAAATAGCAATTATTGATAGCAAGACAGGAAAACTCACTGCTAAGAAAAAGGGCACCACATATATTACAGCAAAAGTAGGAAAAGTAGAGAAAAAGATTAAGTTAACAGTGAAGTAAGAGCGTAAAATTATAACTGTAAAACAGAGTAGTATTTAATGTTATCATTAATTATTTTAGCCGTTCAAAGTTGAATAAGTGAAAAGAAAATGATTAAAAGAAGCGATTACATATGGTAATCGCTTTCTTTTATCAGTGCGTTACTGTAAAAGTTTGAATGAAAAAGGAATATGAAATATTAAAAAGAAAAAGAAATACATTTTTTTCACTTGTATATCTACGAACAGACGTTTATACTATGGAAGATAAATATTTTGGAGGACGACAATAAAAAATGATAGCGTTATTATTAATGAAACAAATTGCAGTATTGTTTCTCACAATGATGTGTGGATTTATTCTTGTAAAATCCAAATTACTGAAGGCAGATAGTAGTAAAACCTTATCAGTAATTTGTATTTATATTCTTATGCCCTGTGTGGTTATTAATTCTTTTCAGATAGAGTATTCAAGTAGCATTAGAAATGGATTTTTACTTGCTGTTTTAGCGGCAATCATCATACATATTGTTCTACTTTTTCTCACATGGGTTTTGGGACGTTTTTTAAAATTAAATGTAGTAGAAAAAACATCTTTAATTTATTCAAATGCAGGAAATCTTGTGATTCCCCTTGTTATGGCTGTACTAGGTAATGAATGGGTAATTTATGCCAATGCATTTTTATGTGTTCAGTTGTTAATATTATGGACACACGGACAATCTCTAATGGAGCAAAAAGTACAGTTCAACTGGAAAAAAATCATACATAATGTTAATTTAATAGCAGTATTAATAGGAATTATATTATTTTTTACGCAGATTAAAATGCCTGAAATTGTAGGTACTACAATGAGTAATTTATCTGCAACATTGGGACCAGTCAGTATGATGATGTTGGGAATGACAATGGCTCAGATTGAATGGAAAAAAGTATTTTTAGATACAAGAATTTATATTATTACAATACTAAAAATGATTGTTTGCCCAGCAGTGATACTATTGATTTTAAAGTTTTCTCCACTTTCTACACTTGTACCAAATGGACAGACTATTTTATTAATTAGTTTGATAGCCGTAATTACCCCATCTGCGACAACAGTAGTACAGCTAGCGCAGTTATATGATCAGGAACCTAGCTATGCAAGTTCAATTAATGTATTGACAACGATTGTATGTATCGTGACGATGCCTCTAATGGTAATGTTATATTTAAAATAAAATAAGAGGAAGTACCATAAAAAGCGTCTTTCTAACGAAAGATTTTAATATACAAGGAGAGAAACTGAGTTTCATCTCTGAAAATTCTGAAAAAATCCAGACTGTAGCCAGCTAATCTCCTTTGGAGGTGGTTGCCTACTGTCTGGATTTTATTTTGTCTAAATCAGTTACTTCCTACACGATTTTCATGAGCATTTCGAAATTCCCGTGTAGTCCTATGGTTCGTGATTTTTTTGATGAAACAGGCGTACCTATTATGTATATTGATTTAAATATGCAGATGCTAAAAGGGGCGAGAGAGTTATTTAAGAGTCTGGACAGCTTCCATGCAATAACTGTAGCTGCTTACGACATCATGGGAAGAATCTCGGATGTGCCTCTAACCACAAAATATTATCACCAAGAGCCAGAGAGTACTGCTAACTTTGATGGGCTATTTGGATTGGCATATCAGAGTGGTAGTATCGGATATTGTTTTGGAGAACAAAAAGATCACATGAGTACTCCATTAATACCAACAAATGAGCGTAGGGAAGAGTTAGCAAAGGAAGGAGCACCAATCATTGAAGAAATCGTAAGAAGACTGGATATGAAGAAGATTGTTGCAGATATGCGCTCGTTGCATGAATTTGAGCTAGGGGTCATGGAACGTTATCCTTGGATTCCAGCAGCATCTCATAAGAATATATAGAAGTTTATTTCTTCGGTCATGTTAGATTTTTATTAATCCTTAAGAATAAGTATATCAACTGAAAAAAATGTATAGAATGTAAATTATTTGAAGAGTATAACGAAACTCTTTCGGTCAAAAAAGACGGGGATATCTAAATTTGATAGATATCCTCGTCTTTGATATTTAATAAATAGAAAATCGTTATTCTATAAATTTATATATAAACTAAATTTTACACATTAAGACAACATTATATACTTCAGAAACATGCTTTGTATAGTGATCCATTAACTGCATTAAGCTTTGTGTCTCTGCCAATGTATCTTCATAATTTACAACAGAAATTTCGTTTTGATAACTTCTGTTATATGGTTTTACTTGCATCATATGTTGAATTTTATTTAGAGCATGAACAGTATCAATTAATAATTGTTCTAACTGTTGTTTATCTTTGATATCAACTTTTTTGTTATTAATTAAAAATAATATTTGTTCTGCTTCTGATATCATAAACCACGAAGCGGATAGTAGTTTGTTATATTGTTCTTTTTCGTTAATATCGTCAATGTTTTTTAAATACTGATTAATTTGATCATAAACAAGATGAAAATGAACTTGAGTATCGTAAATATAACCATAGCCAATCGGTTTATCTAAACTATCAACAAGCATCCGAAGATATAAGTTCTGATAATGAAATAGTAATCTTATATTATATTGAAATTGATTTTTCATATTTGTAGGCAAAAAGAATTTATTTACGATAAGTACTAAAAATACTGCCACTACAACATATAGAAGACGCAGTCCTAATGCAATTGTCTGAGGGATTGCCAGGGTTGTTAACATTAGAGAATAACAAGTAACAAATACTGTATGAATCCATGTTCCAGGAACCTCTGTATACATTCCGATTACCATAAGGCTTGCTATAATAAAATGCGATTCTGTATTGTGAGCACCAATTAGTAGAAAATTTATAATAATACAACCTAAAACTGTACCTATGAATCTTGTCTTCATTCGATAAACACTGTCTTCATACGTTGGTCTTAAAAGGATGAATGCATTTAGTACAAGCCAATATCCATGTTCAGCTGGAATTAAAATATTATATAAAAATCCAATGGTAAGTACAATACTCAAACGTAATGCAAATCTCATTTCGAAGGAATCTAGACGCATTTGATAAAATATTTTTCTCAATGGTTTTCTGAATTCTGGTAGCTGCCAGTCATACTGTGGCTTTTTTTCTTTCACATTCTTAAGATTTTCAAGAATTAGTAAAAACTGAAACAAGAAATTCTGAGCAAACACATAAACTTCTCCTTCATTTTTATCTGCATGATTTAATAAGAGCTGTCCTTTATTAAAAAGAGAATCCTGGGTAAAATTTTGTGTTCCTGCTTCTTCGATGTAATCGGCAAGCTCTTTTAAGAAATCGTACGTAGTTTTATTTAAATCTCCATCGTTTTGATGAGAATGATTTAAGAAAAATACAGCTCTTTCAAATAATAATGCAAACATATACTTGATTTTTCCTGCCCCATTGACTAGATATGTGATTCCTTTACTTTGATATGCCTCCTTATAAAGACCTTGTTGAATCTGAAAAATCTCACTGGTAACAGTAGAATCCTCTTTTTGTTCCATCTTTGTACGTAATGCATTAGCCAATAGAATAAGGCCTTTTTTTGCAGTTTTATAGTCCTGTGGCTTCTTTTTTAAATTATATAAAGTAATCGCTAAGACAAATACAGTCATAGCATAAGCCATAACCCCTGTTTGGTATAAAAGTCCGTTCCATGAAATAGGCCTTAGCTGTAGGAATACAAAAATCATACAACTAGCGAAATAGCCAAGTTGATTAAAATGTGATGCTTGTATGAATACAAGAATAAAAGGTACTGTTAAATTTAGAAGTATACAAAGTGGTATATTTAGAGTTGCAAAAAATGCAAGATACATCAGAATAAACTGTGTTATGATTAAATACGATAGACTCTTAATTGTATGCTGTTTTCTTATATTAGTTTTAAATAAAAGTGTAATGGCAGATATAATAATTGCAAATCTTATATTAAAGAAATAAATAATTGTATAAAATAAAAAAAGAAAAAATAGAATGACTGGTAAAGTTACTAAAATTTTCTTCTTAATCTTTAAAAGTTTGTTTTTTACTCTTTCGTGCATGTTATCCTATCCATATATAATATATCTAGACATTATATATCTTAAATTATTACATATACATTCCTTTCTTCTGTACTAAAATCATCTCAAGCAATGAAGTTGGTTTCTTCTATTGTTTGACATTTTTTTAACTCTGTATTAATTAAAGTTTTTCTATTATACCACAGATCGTAACAGAAATCTATTATCGAAAGAGCATTTTTTATCTTAATTAAGTGAAATTGGTTAGAAATATAGGATTTGTATTCAATGTATACAATAAATTTTTAATCGAAGTGATAAAAATGCTCAAGTAAGGATTTACTTCTTGACAAGTTGTTAAAAAAATAATAATATCAAAACATAAATAGTAATGATTACTATTTTCAAAATAAGTCACTTTACAGTTTATATAAAAATTAAAATATTTAAGGAGGTCTAGATTATGTCATTAATCGGAAAAGAAGTACAACCATTTAAAGCACAGGCGTTTCAAAACGGAAAGTTTATTGATGTAACGGAAGAAAATTTTAAAGGAAAGTGGAGCATCGTTTGCTTTTATCCTGCAGATTTTACATTTGTGTGCCCAACAGAGTTAGAGGATTTACAGGAAAATTATGAAGAGCTTAAGAAATTAGGAGCGGAAGTTTATTCTGTATCAACAGATACTCATTTTACACACAAAGCATGGCATGATAGTTCGGAAGCAATTAAAAAGATAACCTATACAATGATTGGAGATCCTTCTCATACATTATCTCGTAATTTTGATGTTTTGATTGAAGAAGATGGACTAGCAGATCGTGGTACTTTCATTATTGATCCAGATGGTATTATTCAATCAGTTGAAATCAATGCAGGAAGCATTGGACGTGATGCAAGTATACTTATTAATAAGATAAAAGCGGCACAATATGTAAGAAATAATCCAGGTGAGGTGTGCCCAGCAAAATGGAAAGAAGGTTCTGCAACATTAAAGCCAAGCCTTGATCTTGTAGGTAAAATTTAAAGAATCAATTATGATAAAAGTGAAATGAAAAATTAACTCCTTATGAAAGAATATCAGAATAGAATGAAGGGAATTCTATTTAAAAACTTCTTTTAATAATATGACACGAAAGAATTGTGACATGTTGACAGGGTGAAAAGTAATTTCACTCAAAAAGAGGCCGCAATGCGGCTTCTTTTTAAAATGATAGGAAATAAAAGCATAGATGTTTGATCCTAACATTTTAAAATCGCTCCGCTATGGATGCGCAGCTGCGCGTGCGGAACAAAAGGTGTGCTATATAAGTTTTTGCTTGTGCGCGAGTGTGTGAAGCTCACTTTTGTTCTAGATTTTATGCTGCCTGTTGGCAGCGGATTGAGAGGTGATTATGATACTGGATGCTGAAATAAAAGGACAATTGGCTGAGTATCTGAAACTCATGGAGAATGAGATTTTGCTAAAAGTAAGTACCGGGTCAGACCAAATATCCAAAGACATGATGTCTTTGGTAAATGAATTAGCAGAAATGTCTCCTAAAATAAAGATAGAGCAGTCAAGCTTAGAGAGAACTCCAAGTTTTAGTATCAATCGTATGGGTGAAGAAACAGGAATCACTTTTGCAGGGATCCCTTTAGGGCATGAATTTACATCATTAGTATTAGCACTTTTACAAGTGAGCGGAAGAGCGCCGAAAGTGGAAGAACAAGTGATTGAACAGATTAAAGGAATAAAGGATAAATATAAATTTGAGTCCTTTATTAGTTTAAGCTGTCATAACTGCCCTGAGGTAGTGCAAGCTCTTAATGTAATGAGCGTGCTTAATTCAAATATTTCGCATACTATGATTGATGGTGGAGTATTTAAACAGGAAGTAGAGAGTAAGGATATCATGGCAGTTCCTTCTATTTATCTAAACGGAGAACCTTTTGGTAATGGAAGGATGACGCTAGAAGAAATACTTGCTAAACTTGGAAATACAAAGGATATATCTGAATTTCAAGAGAAAGAACCATATGATGTTTTAGTCATTGGTGGTGGGCCAGCTGGAAGCAGTGCGGCTATTTATGCTGCAAGAAAAGGCATACGTACAGGCGTTGTGGCAGAGAGATTTGGAGGACAGGTGAGAGATACTTTAGGCATTGAGAACTTAATTGGTCTAAAGTATATTGAAGGACCTACTCTTGCGGATAATTTAGAAGCTCACGTTCGAGAGTATGATGTGGATATTATGACCTTACAGCGAGCGAAAGGCTTAAGTAAGAAAGATTATATAGAAATAGAACTGGAAAATGGAGCTGTTTTAAAGAGTAAAACAGTTATTCTATCTACAGGAGCACGTTGGCGTAATGTAGGTGTACCAGGTGAAATGGAATTTAAGAATAAAGGAGTTGCATATTGCCCTCATTGCGATGGTCCACTTTATAAAGGAAAGCATGTTGCGGTAATTGGTGGTGGTAACTCTGGAATTGAAGCAGCGATTGATTTAGCAGGTATCGTAAATCATGTGACGGTTCTTGAATTTTTACCAGAGTTAAAAGCGGATAAGGTGCTTCAAGAACGCTTATATTCATTGCCTAATGTTACGGTATTAAAAAATGTTCAAACGAAAGAAATAACAGGAACGAATAAGGTAGATGGTATTACCTATGTAGACCGAGATTCGAATGAGGAACATCATATTGAACTTCAAGGTGTATTTGTTCAAATCGGATTGGTTCCAAATACCGAGTGGTTAGGAGACAGTGTGGAGCGTAATCACTGTGGTGAAATTGTAGTTGATAATCATAATGCTACCAATATACCAGGAGTATTTGCGGCAGGAGATTGCTCTAACGGCCCTTATAAACAGATTGTGATATCTATGGGTTCAGGTGCAAATGCAGCATTAAGCGCATTTGATTATTTAATTCGAAATTAGGACGGAATAAATAGAAAAATTATGTTAAAAAGGGCTATCGTAAAATAGGTTTTCTAATTTACGATAGCAATTTTTATAACATTTTTTAGCCCTTAATATTGTTGATACTTAATTCTTTTTTCAAAATTTAAAAATTATTTTTAAACTAATTTTAAAATAACAACTTTTTAATTTTAAAAATAACAACTTTTTAATATGAAAGGATACTTAGCTAACTCTAGTCTCAGCTGATTCTAGTAGAAAAAAAAATATGAATCATTAACATTCTCTACATTGTATTTTTTACAGAGCTTAGAAAGAAATTCTTTTAACTTGGTTTTATTTTCAATTACATTCTTTAATAGGGTATTTAGTTTTTCATCCTCCCTAAATGTGAGCTTGTTTTTTAAGTCGTCATAAACATGTAATATCACATTTCTAAAATTCTCTTCATCAAAGGGTAAGAACAAACATTGATCAATATAAGAATATACTTCATGCATTGGTACTTGTGAATTTATTAAATGATTGCACTTGATATAATACGAATGGCCTTTTTCCATAACACAATACTTATACTTTGCCCATTGATCCATTCGAAAAGATAGTTCTGTGGATTCTTTTAATGAATGAATACATTTTATAGCGGATAATTCTTTATCTTTAACCTCAAGCATGATATCTGCATTTAAATTTTTAATCCGCTTTATATAATCTAAAAAATTATCAGTAACAATCGTTTTAGAATGAGCACCTCCTTTTTTAATCTCATCCTGATCTGAATAATGTAATTTAACAGGTCCGTCTTTTGAAGACCAAGTATTTTTAACCAGAGATATGATTTCATTCCATGTTAATGAACATGGGTTAAGCTTATGATGAAGATTATCAAATACTACTGGAATTTTAATTTCATCACAGATGGAAAGAACCTCTTGTATCGTGTAGTTTTTATCATCATTTTCAATTACAAGTCGTTTTTGTAAGGAAGTGGATAATTTATAAAAGTTTTCTACAAATCGTTTCATAGCAATTTCTTTATCATTATAAACTCCTCCGACATGGAGTATAATCTTATTTGTGTAATCTACTTCTAAGGAATCTAGGAACTTGCAGTGATACTCCAAATCTTTAATGCTCTTTAAAACCACAGCTTCATTCGGCGAATTTAGAACAGTATATTGACCGGGATGCATAGACACTCGTATGTGATGAGTTTTTATAAACTTACCACAATTAGAGAACTCTTCTTTAAAAATTTCCCACCATTTAATATTGTTAATGGAATGACTTGCAAACGGTATTGTATCTGAACTAATCCGAAACATGTAGATTTCGTTTTTAACATTCCATTTTAAAATATTCATTAAATCATTTAAATTCTCTTTTACACACTTTATAAAGATTTCCTCATTAAAATTTTTAAGTAGAAAGCTTCTTGTAGTTTTATATGGTAGGGATATTGGAGTACATGCATAACCAATTCTATTCTTTATTAGCATTCATTCACCTTCTTCTATATAAGAATTTATATAGCGCTGCATTAAAAGTATCTTCAATATACATTTTATATAGCGCTGCATTTGAAGTATTTTCAATATAACATTTTATATAGCGCTGCATTTTAAAGTATTTTCAACATAACATTTTGTATTGCGCGTGGGTTTAAAGCTTCTTTTATAAATTCCTTTATTGTCTATTACTTAGATGGATTTTTAAACATCAATAAAATTGATGAAAGCAGTCATGGCTGGAGTTAATGCCTTTCCTCTATGGCATATTAATTGTCTACATATTGTAATTGGAAAGTTCGAGTTAGAAATTGGTAAAATAGATTTTTCCATTAGTTCTTTTTGCACAACAAACTCAGGTATAAAGCCAATACCAGTTGAATTTAAAATAAGTTCTTTAATTACTTGCACATTACCAATTTCGTAAGTGGGAACTATAAATTCATCTAATTTTGCGATAATATGTTCTAATTCTTTACGATAACTTATATTTTCTTCGGTAACATACAATGGATATTTTCTAATATCAGAGATACAAACATTTTCATAACTTGCAAGAGGGTGATCGGAGGAAATATAAAAATTAGTGTTTACAGCAGACTCCTTTAATATAACAAGATCAGGACGCTGTATTTTAGTATCTAGTGTATAAACTAAATCTACCTCATTATGAGTAAGTAGAGAAAACATATCGGAGGTCACACCGGTTTTTATCACTATTTTTACATTTGCATATTGTTTCTGAAAATTACTTAGTATCTTTGGAAACATTGAGGTACAGATGGAATCCGCCATTGCAATTCGAATGGTACCAGAGACAACATCAGCAGATCCATTTAGCTGTTCGTCTAGCTCTTTCGTTAATAACTGGATATTTTGTGCATATTGCAGAAATTTTATACCATTTGTAGTAAGCGTAATTTTGTGCCCAATTCGGTCAAAGAGTGAATGGCCTAATTCTTTTTCTAAATTAATGATCTGGGTAGATACGGCTGATTGAGAATAACCCAGCTCAAGGGCTGCTGATGAAAAACTTTTTAGTTCAGCTACTTTTATAAAGGTATGTATATTTTTAAAATCCATTTTTTCTCCTTTAGCATCTAAAATATTGATGATATCATCTAAATTATCAATTTTGTTTATTCTATGTATTATGATATAGTACTTAACATAGAACATCAATATTAAAATAATGAGGATAGATAGTATGCAAACGAAGAAGAAAGAAACGGAACATAAAAATGCAGTATTTGGTAGCAGATGGGGATTTATATTAGCTTGTGTTGGATCGGCAGTTGGTTTGGGAAATATTTGGATGTTTCCATATCGACTAGGGCAATATGGAGGAGCGGCCTTTTTGATTCCATATTTATTATTCGTATTCCTTTTTGGTTACGTAGGTTTGTCAGCAGAGTTTGCAATCGGGAGGAAGGCGAAAACCGGTACTCTTGGTGCATATGAGGTTTGCTGGAAAAAGAATAAATTTAGTAAAGCAGGAAAGACCTTTGGTTGGGTTCCTTTAGTAGGCTCTCTTGGAATAGCAACAGGATATGCGATTATCATTGGATGGGTACTAAGATCTTTATTTGGATCTGCAACGGGAGCTATATTTGAACAAACAAGTGCAAATTATTTTTCCCAGGCTACAGGAAATTTTGGTAGCGTAATATGGCATATTGTCATTTTAGGACTAACCCTTCTTATCTTATTTACAGACTCAGTGTCACGAATTGAAAAGGTGAGTAAAGTGTTAATGCCAGTATTTTATATATTATTTATCATTTTAGCCATCCGAGTGTTATTTTTATCAAGTGCGGTGGAAGGATATAAATTTTTATTTATACCAAAATGGGACGCATTATTACATATGGAAACCTGGATTATGGCCATGGGGCAGGCGTTCTTTTCATTGTCAATTACAGGTTCTGGAATGATTGTGTATGGAGCTTATCTTGATAAAAAAGAGAATATTGTTAGTGCTTCAATAAAGACTTCCATATTTGATACCGCAGCTTCTTTATTATCAGCACTAGTAATTATGCCAGCTGTATTTTCATTTGGAATAAAGCCAACGACTGGTCCATCTCTTATGTTTTTAGTTATGCCTGATATCTTTAGACAAATGGCATTTGGTAGGATAATAGCGTGTATCTTCTTCTTTTCAGTACTTTTAGCAGGAATTACTTCTTTAATTAACATGTTTGAAGCTGTCATAGAAAGCCTACAAAATAAATATAAGATATCAAGAAATATTGCAGCGTTTGCTAGTATTTCCATATCATTTATTATAGGGGTATTCTTTGAAAATGAGTTAAATGTAGGTAAATTAATGGATTTCATTACGATTTTTGTAGTTCCATTAGGCGCAGTATTTGGCGCAGTATCGATCTATTATATACTCGGAAAAAATAAGATTGAAGAAGAATTAAATTGTGGAAGAAAAAAAGAATTACCGAAGGCATTTTCAATTATAGCAAGATATGTATATGTTCCAATTACTATTTTGATTTTAATTTTAGGTATTATTTATAAAGGCATCGGCTAGTTTGGAGATAAATTATAATATAGGATAGTTTTGGAATAAATCATAATATAAAAGAGAAGAAAGCTTCGCTTATATTAAAATGACCCTGTGGGTTAGACACTTATAAAAACGGTGTCTAGCCTACGGGGTTCTTTTAATTTAAGGACGGAGAAATCTTCTCTTTTTTATAGACTTAAATGTAGAAATGATTTGTTTTTCAAACAAGAACTGTATTATTTATAAGAGATAAAAAGTGTAAAAAAAGATTATATTTTCAGAAAATAAAAAAATATGGTTGACTATTTTCTGAAATATATTATAATATAGTTATTGTAATATTTACTATTTATTATAAAATTTTTAAAAGATTATAAAATTATTTATTCTGAATAAAATTTAATAATAAAAAACCAACACAAAAAGATTATATTTTAAAAATTATTTTTTAGATCTAGCAATTATCTATGAATTGTTTAGATCTTTTAAATTTGTGTGTTGGATAGGAAAAACTATGCTGATATTATTGATTTTCATTTCAAAGCAAATAGGGTTTTGAGAGGATTATCATGCAATAATTATTATTAAGGAGGGTTTTTATGATGCAAGAAACCGCATTAATGAACATTGAACCAAGAAGTAGTACAAGCAAAGGTGCAAATAAGTTATTAAGGAAAAATGGCTATATTCCAGGAAATATTTTTGGAAAAGGTATTGATTCCATTTCAATCGCTGTTAGAAGAGACGAATTTAGAAAATCCTTAAAAGATTATGGTAGAAACGCTGTATTTAAGCTCGTAACACCGAATGGTGAGGAGTATACAGTAATGGCGAAAGAACTTCATATTGCACCGATTATTAATGAATTGTCCCATGTGGACTTTCAACTAGTATCCCTAACAGAAGGGGTGAAACAGGATGTAGTGATCAAGATTGTTGGTACAGAATTTCTTGAGTCTAAAAGATTACTTCTTAATAGCCATGTAGATATCATTCCAGTATTCGGCTTACCACACGATATTCCACATGAAATTGAGATTGACGTGTCTAAATTAAATTCTGGAGATGGTGTTTTATTTAAAGATATAAAACTTCCAGAAGGCATTACTTCAGAAATTGATCCTGAACTAAAAATAATATCCATAAAAGGTGCTAGGACTAGAGAAGCAGCTGTGGGTGAATAAGAATAATTAAATTTTAGATATTGTTAATTCCGTAATATTAACAATGTAGCCTAATAAAGGGGATGTCTTAATATAGATTATTAATATAAATCTATGTAAGGCATCCCCTTTATCTATTGTATTAAGTATAGTGGGAACGAATGATTGTCTCGTAGTGAGAACGAATGATTGTCATATAGTAAGAATTAATAATTGCTTTATATTATGAACATTTTGAAATATATGTTTTTCTGTTTCAATTGTACATAAAGAAAGTTCTTATGTATTCACTGGTTGTGCATAACTAACTTTTTGAGATTTAAGCGAAAAAAGATATAAAAAAATAGTGATATAAAAAAAGAGTTATTGTCAGTTAATTTAGTGGAAAGGAATATAGACGTGCTACAAAATGTCTGATATGATACAAATAAATAGTTATTGTGATGGATTCAATTATAGAACCTTACATTTTAACGAAGACAAACATAATAGATTGGTATAATTTTTTATTACAGGATGATATAAAAAGAGGTGCAATCTAAGAAGGAGTTCATATGAAGACACAAGTGAAAATTATTGATATTATAGATGAAGCAAAAGGAATTAAGACATACTTACTTGAAAAACCAGAGAATGAAATATGGGAGGAGGGTTCTCATATCCATATTGGAATTGTTGGTTTTGATGAAGGTGAGTTGCCAAATAAAAGCTTAGTTCGGCATATGTCTATCATGACGCTACCTACTGAGAAAAAACTTGGCTTTACTACAAGAGTGCAAGAAAATCCATCTGAATTTAAAGACAAATTATCAAAATTACACGTTGGAGATGAGCTTGTTACCTTCAAAATAGGATCAAGAATGCAATTAAGGCGCTATAATAGACCAATTGTTTTATTATCAATGGGTGTTGGAATTGCTACAATGAGACCGCTTATTCTTTCTTTTATCGCTGATACATCCAACATTCCAGATTTATATAATGTGAATGTAGACTCATCAAATACTATCTATAAAAATGAATTGTCTTTGATTGAAAATGATCACTATAAGAATTACTGGCTAAATTCTAGAGCGGACTTTTATAAGAAACTAGATCAATTAATAAATTTAGATAATCCAATTTACTATGTCGTAGGAAATGATGGATTTATTAAGGATATCATACAGCACTTACGATCTAGAAGTGTGGCTGATTCTGATATTATATTAGATAAGAAAGAAGAGGCGTTAGGATATTATTTTGATTGATAAATATTAGATGTTTTCAAATAAGGATAGGTAAAACGATTCGTATACGTTTTCCTATCCTTTTTTGATGATTTTGTCTTTTGATATACATGAATAATGAATAAAAATTATAGATAAGAAGATACTAATTTTTAAAATACATTCATGGAGGACAATTATGTCATTAATTAATAAAAAACTAGATGAATTTAAAGTACAAGCTTATCAAGATGGTCAATTTAAAGAAGTAACAAAAAATAGCCTTGAAGGGCATTGGTCTGTATTTGTATTTTACCCAGCAGACTTTACGTTTGTTTGCCCAACGGAACTTGGAGATTTAGCTGATAATTACGAAAAATTTAAAGAAATTGGCTGTGAAGTTTACTCCGTATCAACCGATACTCATTTTGTTCATAAAGCTTGGGCTGATACATCAGATACAATCAAAAAAATTAAATATCCTATGTTAGCGGATCCGACTGCAAAACTTGCACGTATGTTTGATGTTTTAATTGAAGAAGAAGGCCTAGCCCTTCGAGGAACCTTTATTGTTAATCCAGAAGCAACGATTAAAGCATATGAAGTAAACGATAATAGTATTGGTCGTGATGCAGATGAACTTTTAAGAAAGGTTCAAGCTGCACAATTTGTTGCTGCACACGGAGATCAAGTTTGTCCAGCAAAATGGAAACCGGGCGCTGAGACCCTTGCTCCTAGCTTAGATTTAATAGGTAAAATTTAATAGATAAAAAAGTAATAATATTATGAGTGTACCAGCAATTTTAATCAATAAGACTAAACTTACCTTTGGTGCTCAAAGCATTGAAAAAATCCTTGATTTAATTGACGAGGGAGAATAGAAATGGAAAAACGAAAAATTCATTATGCATGGTTCATTCTATTAGGAGTTATATTGATTCGTGGTTTTGCTGGTGGCGGTATCAATATGACATCCGGTCTTTTCTTATCACCTGTTTCACAAGAGATTGGTGTAGGAATCGGTACTTTATCTATTTATTTAAGTATTACATCTGTTGTAATGGTCTTGTGGCTTCCATTTGCGGGAAAACTAATTAACAAATACGATATTCGAATCATAGCAATCGTAGGAGCAGTTCTACAAGCATTTTCTTTTATTGCATTTGGATTTATGCACACCGTGTACGGTTGGTATTTACTATCCATACCATACGCCATGGGAGCAGCCATCCTAGTAAATTTATTAGGTCCAATACTCATTAATCGATGGTTTGCAAAAAATGCGGGAATGATGATGGGAATTCAAATGGCATTTGTCGGCTTATTTGGAGCTATATTGCAGCCATTTACATCTTCAATCATTTCACAAAAAGGATGGAGAAATGCTTATTATTTTATTGGTGGTTTAACATTTATAATTGTTATATTAACAGCTATTATCCTTCTTAGAAATAAACCAGAAGATAAAAGAATATCTGCTTACGGAGCGAATTCACAAGGCGCAACAAAAGCGGTGAGAAGTCAAGGAGATGATGTTGTAGAAATATCAGAAGAGGTAGCTACTCGTTCTGCCTCCTTTTATTTATTACTTTTATTTATGGTAGCCATCACTGGTGTAGGTGTATTTATGCAACATATTCCCACCTATGGTTCCTTATTAGGTTATAGCGTTAATGATACTGGAAAAGCCTTAGCCTATGCCTCCATAGGTAGTGCAATCGGTTCGATAGCAATTGGAATTATTAGTGATAAAATAGGTGGACTAAAGACTTGCTATGGAATGATTGGAATTGGAATACTTGCAATTCTCGGATTTTTAATGAGTGGAAATAACTTTATAATCTTTGGATTATCTACCTTTTTGAATGGATTAGTAAGCTCTAGTATTATGGTTTTAGCGCCTATTTTAACAATTAAATTTTATGGGCAAAAAGATTATGAGAAAATATTTGCAAAGGTATCGATGGGTGCTCCGATTGCTTCCATCATTCTAATACCAGTGTATGGGTTTATATATGATTTAACAAAAAGTTATTTATTAGTTCTTATCGGAATGATTTGTTTGCTAATCATAGCTATATTTTGTATTACGGTCGGTTGGAAGAAAAGGTGTACTTCAGCTGGATGTCCGACATGGAGAAGTTAGGTTAGAAATGCTCTAGAGCAATTCTTGTGTATGTACGTGTTGTATCGTAAGGGGAAAAGTTTTTTAAAGTAATAAATTATTCTTTCATAAAAAATGCCGTCCTTTTTGGACGGCTTTTTATTAAATATCAGTTTTCCAGAAACCATGCAAATTGCAGTACGCATAGGCAGAAATCGGGCGATCTCCTTCTGGAATTAGGAATATTGCGACTGGTTCATCATTGGCTTTTAGATTCACTCTTTGACAACCTTTTTCAGTTTCAAGGTATACCCATTCAATGCTATGTTCCTCAGACATTGGGTGAGAAACACTTCCTACTTTTACTGTAACTTGATTTCCGTCTTTCTCAACCACTGGTAAATGCTTTTCTTGAGCACCTTCTGAGGTGTTTGCAGATAATTCAGTTAATTTTGTATCATCGCAAGAGTAATTTTGCCTATTACCACTGATTTCTTCAATGACAACGTGGCATTTTTCACAGGAATAAAATTTTGGCTTATTGCTTGGCATATTAAATTCTCCTATAAACGTTTATTTGCACAATACTTTACTCATTGTTGTGCGTATATTGAGTTTAGATTCTCGTATTCATTATTTCTAATACATATTATTTTATTCATTTATAATGCTTTAACATAGCATTTTCTAAAAGAAGATAGAGATAGACTTTGATAGTATAGGTTCTCAATTAAAATGCTTGATTTAGATATTATTCTTATAGCTTCCTCTGAGTTTTCTATTTTAGATAAAAAGTGGAAGAGTTTTTCTATTGTATTATAAGTCATTTTATGGCAAAGTATTATAGGAGAGATTCCAATTACTTTTCGGAGGAAAATAAATGACATTTGAACAATTAAAATTTTATGTGGAAGTTTATGAGCAAGAAAGTTTTTCTTTTGCAGCTGAAAATCTTTCCATTTCTCAATCATCACTTTCCAAACAAATTAAATCCTTAGAAAATGAAATCGGCAACATTTTATTTGATACAAAAAATAAGAGAAAATTTATCATAACAGAAGCGGGCCATGACTTTTATAATCATGCAAAAAAACTTATTATGGAATATGAAGAAATGAAAAGTAGTATGAAAAAATATCTTTCATTAGAAAAGGGACATGTTTCTATTGCAAGTATTCCTGTGAAGAGTCAATATGGGATTATTGAAAGATTAACTAAATTTATTAATGATCATCCACACATTAATATAAATTTTATGGAAGAAGACAGTGATACGATAATCAGTCAAATTCATAATAATAATATTGATGTAGGACTTTTATATGATTCTCCAAAACTTGACGCGGTAGCAAATACTTTCACATTAGGACATGATGAATTTGTTGCTGTTGTTCCAAGTGATCATTATTTAAGTAATAGGAAGAAAATTAGCATTACGGATTTAAAGGATGAGCCGTTTATTCTATTAAATGCAGGTTCTGACTTATTTTACGCGGTAATTGATCTTTGTCAAGAGAATGGATTTACGCCACAAATTCGTTTCCAAAATACAAGAACAGCGACAATTGTACACATGATAGAAGAAACCAAATGTGTTTCCATATTAATAAAGAAAATAGTGGAGCCTATGGTTAATGATAACTTAAAAATTGTACCGCTATCAGAAACAAAAAAATTAAAGCTTGTATTAGCAATTCCAAAGGGGAGAGCGATGAAGCCATCGTCATTAATTTTTAAAAATTACATGCTGGAGAAATAACAATATTATACTAATTATGGAATAAGAAGCTATAAATGTAAGAAAAATATGTTTTAAACTATAAGCAAAAACATATAATTTTTGATGGAATTATAAACCAAAAACATTACAAATTGGAATAATTAAAATAATATTACCAGTATAAGAGAGGAATCTAAATTCTATATAAAATGGTATTTATGAAGCGTTACGAATTGCCTATATTACATAAGAATTAAGGCTTAAACTCTAATTTAATATTTATATTTATTAAAGTTGAAATAGTATTTTTACTGTTTCAACTTATTTTTTTACAATATTTAAGTGTAAAATTTATACTCTAAAAATATTGTGTTATTCATTTTTGGAATATTGATATGAAAAGTTTGAATTGAATATAGCCTGAAACGGAGTATAATTCAGAATCGATGAAGGAAGTAATTCCGGAAGACTTCCTCCAAATGGAATAATTAAATATAAAAGGAGTGGGTAAATATGAATCAAATATTAGAAATCGCAAAAGAATTAGAAAATGAATTAGTCGAAAACAGAAGACATATTCACTCTAATCCTGAAATAGGACTTGAATTAGAAAAAACAACAGAATATGTTGTTAGCAAATTAAAAGAGATGGGACTTGAACCTGAATATATTACGAAAACAGGTGTTATTGCCAAGATCGGTAAAGGCGATAAAACAATTCTTTTAAGAGCTGATATGGATGCTCTTCCAATGGATGAAAACGCAGATCTTTCTTTTAAATCTTGTAATCATAATGCACATTTATGTGGTCACGATATACACACTGCAAATTTATTAGGCGCAGCGAAAATTTTAAAAGAAAAAGAGTCTGAGCTTAAGGGAACAGTTATACTGATGTTCCAACCTGGTGAAGAAGTTGGACAGGGTGCTAAGTCAATGATTGAGGCGGGATTATTTAAAAATAATAAAGTCGATGCAGCATTGGCACTTCATGTAAATCCAGAAATGGAACCAGGAAAATTAGAATATAAAAAAGGAGTTGCTTCCGCATCTATGGATGCTTTCCTTGTTAAAGTACAAGGAAAAGGTGCTCATAGTTCAACACCTCAGCTAGGAATTGATCCACTAATGATTGTTAATACAATTTATACAATGCTAAATAGTTTAGTTGGTAAAGAAGCAGATCCATTCCAAACAGCAGTATTAACTATTGGTAAAATGGGTGGTGGTACAGCAGCTAATATTATACCAGATACAGCAGTATTAGAAGGTGGATTAAGATGTTTTGATAAAGAAACAAGAAATCATCTTTCTAAGAGAGTATACGAAATCATTGATGAAGTGACAAAAACCATGAGAGGAAGCTATACTGTACAGAAATTCTACACACCTTCTGTAATAAATGATGCGAAATTATGTGATGCATTGCATCCTTTTATTGAAGAAGTTGTTGGTGAGGGTAATGTAACGTTAAGTGAAAAGCCATTATCTGGAACAGAAGATTTTGCATATGTAAGTGAAGAAGTACCATCTATGTACTTATGGTTAGGTGCAGGTAAAAAGGATAACTATCCATTACACAATCCTAATGTTGTATTTGATGAAAGAGCTTTACCAATCGGAGCTGCAGTTCTTGCGAATTGTGCAATTCGTTGGTTAGAAGATAATGTTAATAATGGAGAGGAAGAATAAAAATGAATAAGAAGAAGCTTTTTTATGGATGGTGGATTGTAATCGCATCCTTTATGATTATGACATTTTTATATACACCAATTGTTAACTTAGTTTCGCTTTATACAAAGCCAGTTACTGAGGAACTTGGAATTGGAAGAACACAGTTTAGTACGTATTACACAATTATGGCATTAGTTTCCATGGTTGCTTGCCCAATCGCCGGAAAATTAATGAGAAAAATTGATATTCGACTTTATTTAACAGTATGCACAATTCTTGGTGCATTATCATATATCGGATTTTCATTTTCAACAAAATTAGTTCATTTTTATTTATTAGCAGTACCAATGGGAATATCCCTTGCAGGAGCAGCAATCATTCCTACTTCTGTTTTAATAACAAATTGGTTTGTTGAAAAACGTGGTCTTTGTTTAGGACTTGCATTAAGTGGTAGCGGTTTTGGTGGTATCATCTTAAGCCCATTAAACAACTGGATCATAACATCCTATGGTTGGAGAGCATCCTACCTTGTAACAGGAATTATGATTATAGTACTTATTGTACCTTTTACATTATTTTTAATTAGATTTAGCCCAGCTGATCTTGGTTTAAAAGCATATGGTGATACTAAAGTTGTTATTAACGGAAAGGCTGGAGAATTAAAAGGTATTACTCAAGGTCAAGCAGTTAAGTCAGTGTCATTTTGGTCACTTTGTCTTGCTATCGTTGTTTCTGGTGTAGTTGTAAATAGTATGATTGTTAACCTAAGCCCATACTTAACTGATATCGGTGCATCAGCGAATACAGCTGCTATGATTTTATCCTTAAGCTCAGCTATGGTTATACTTGGTAAATTGTTTGTAGGAAGATTTTTTGATAAATTAGGATTAAATTTAGTATTAGTCTTAATTTGTGTTTCCAATATCGCAAGCTTTGCATTTTTATTAAAAGGAAATTTAATTATTCCAGCTGTTTTATATGCAGTATTTACAGGATTCGGTGCAACAGCAGTAACCGTTACACCATCTTATATAACAGCATCCCTATATGGTGAAAAAGAATATGGAGCAAAATATGGTATCGTTTCTTTATTCTCATCTTTAGGTGCAGCAATTTGTCCATTAGTATCAGGAATGATTTACAATATCAATAACTCCTATACAACACTTTTATATGTGCTTATTGTATTAGCTTTTGTAGCATTATGTTTATTCTTATTTTCTGTTAAGACAAAACCAAAGTTTGATGCTGAATAATCAATTAATTGAAAAGCGGATCTTTTAAGGTCCGCTTTTTTCGACACTTTATTGGAAATAAAAGTATATTAAATCATTTCTTGTAAGGAAAGTTGATTTATTATATAACAGTGACTATGTCTACATAGTTTAGATGAGTGAAAAAGAAAAATAAATTTATACGCAAGTTTGTGCTAATGCAACACAATCTTGCTATGCGCTAAGAAACTGCGCAAGAAAGGGGATTAAAATGTGATAAAAACGAAAAAGAAATCTAGATTGAAAGATAGTACATACTTAAAAAGAGTACATTCAATTCTCAACTTCCTAAAGCAATTCTTTGAAATGAAAAAAATACCAAGCCCATGGCAAAAATCTATAGGTATCGCAGTTTGTACGGGTGTGCCTATGCTTCTTGGTATAATATTTGATCAGGCACAATGGAGTTCCATTGGTGGTTTGGGAAGTTTTGCGTATTTATATGTTACCAATGAAACCTATTACAGGCGAGCAAAGAAAATGCTCTGTGTGGTAATCGGATTTACACTGACCGTGTTTTTAGGAACTTTAATTGCGCCATATCCAGCTCTTGTAGTAATTATATTGGGCCTAATTGGTGCCCTTGCTACGTTTCTATATGGTGTATTAAGAATTCCAGGCCCAGCAGCAATATTTTTTGTATTAGTTTATTTAATGACAACTTCGATGCCTCTTGATCAGGGGGCTGCATTAGAGCGAGCTCTTATTGTGTTTTTTAGTGCATGCTTTTCATGGTTGGCTAGCATGGTTGTGGCTCCCTTTGACTCTCATGGCCCTGAAACTAAAATACTTAGAACTACTTATATGAGTTTGGCTGATTTTAGCTTTGCAATTGGAACAAAAAACGTTCATGCTGTAAGAAATCGTGTAGTGAATCAGATGATGGAATCAGAAGAAACTTTACTAACTGCTCATATACCATGGAAACAATCGTTATTGTATAATAAGCTGCTACTTTTATATGAACAGGCAAACCGTTTGTTTATTAAATTACTTGATTTATCCCGTGATAAAGAGCTTATTATTCCTGAAAATATCAGTCAAATTATTAAAATGATAGCGAAAGAAATTAAATTAAAAAGAACTAAAATCAAAAATATTGAATTTAATTCAAATATAGATATTGCTAAGTTGCTAAAGAATGTCTCCAAGGAAGACCAATTAAAATACAAGGATTTGATTGATGTTTTTTATGAGATTGAACATATTATGAATCTTCAATTAGAAGATGTTAAATTGGAATTAAAGAAATCAAAACGTTCTAAAAAAATAATGCTGAAAGAAGCATTTAAGAATGAGTCAATTGTATTAAATAAAGCGATTCGCTATGGAGTAATACTAGCAATAGCAAGTGCAGTATCTTATATGGTACCTTTTTATAAACCGTATTGGATTCCACTCTCTTGTGCATCTGTCATGTTAGGAGCTACAATTATAGGTACTATGAATCGTGCCATACAACGGTGTGTAGGAACTTTTATAGGACTTGGACTTGCAGCACTTGTATTAAGTTTAGAACCAAAGGGCTTCGAATTAATGATATTTGCTATGCTATTATCAGCAATTACGGAATTCGTAATTTTAAGAAATTATGCAATTGCAACGATTTTCATTACAACAAATGCCATACTTATTGCTGAGAGCAAAGCACCGTTTATCGATCCGGGAGTTTTTCTAAGTGCACGATTTATTAATGTTAGTATAGGTTCAGCAATAGGTTTAATAGGAACGTTTATTATGGGGCGCCATTCTGCTTCAAATCGTTTGAAAAATATGTTGCTTAAATTAATGAATAGCCAAGTCTTAGTGATTGAAGAATTGGTAAGTAATAAAAGAGATGCTAAGAAACTCGCAGTTATTGTTGAAAAGATGGAAATCAACCTTACAAATTTAAAGCTCACTTACTCAACAGCCTTAGGAGAGATAGGAAGTAATAGAGAGCGCGTTGAAGAGATGAGTTCATTTGTATATTCTCTTGAATATATAAGCTATCTCTTAGAGCAAATTTATTTATTGAAAGGATTTTTAAATAGTTCATCGAAAGAAGTTTCTGCGTTGGTGGATGTATATGGAACAATGATTTTGGCAATTGATGAGAAAAAGCAATATCAGCCTAAGGAATTGCCTATTATAAATGAGATACCAAAATTGTGTTATGAAGTTAACATCTTACAAGAAGTAATATGTAATAGAAGGATAAATGTAATGTAATACATGATAAGAAATCATGAGTAACGAATGATTAAATATAATTTCATATGAAATGTTGAAGGAATATAAAACTAAGTGAGCGTTGCCATTAATTATACCTTTCGTCAAGAAAATATATCTTGTAAATATGAGAAACCTATGATAATATTACCATTTGTTTAAGAAGGGGGAAGATATGTGAGAAAGAAAATTTTATCAAATACAATTTTGTTTGGCACAATTTTATTATTTGTAAAAGTTTTTGAAAGAATTTTTGGCTCCAATAATAACCTAGTTGCTGTAACAGTAATCATATCTATTTTAGTATTGATGCAAGAAGATTTAACGAAAGACTTCGCTAAAAACTTGACAAGATTGTTCTTAATAAATATCATTTTGGGAGTATTTTCATATTTAGCAATTCTTAACATTTGGACCGGATTTATAGTAAATTTCATTGCTTTATCAGGAATCGGCTATTTTCTAAGTGCAAATATGAATAAAGTTATAATAGTTCCTTTTGGACTACAATATTTATTTATGCTATATACACCGGTGACAGGAATTGATTACACAAAAAGATTATTGTGTCTGGGTGTTGGATCAGTATTGATTATGGCTGTTCAGTTTCTAATACATAGAAAAAACGATAGAGCTAAAGTAGAAAAAAGGGAACGAAATCAATACGATACATTTGAATATATTCAATTATTTGAAAAATATAAAATAAATAAGGTAAGAGCAGCATATGCCTTTAGAATTGGCTTATTAACTGCGATTGCTGCGTTTATAGTAAGTTATTTTGAATTGCAACAGGGAAGATGGATTGTTTATACGATATTTTCATTAATAGAGTTATATTCAGAGAATTGTAAGATAAGATCAAAACAAAGATTGCAAGGAACAATTATCGGTGCGATAATTATATTGATATTGTTTATGTTTATTAAGGATAATACCATCCGAGGATTGATTGTTTTAGTAGGAGGATACTTAGATAGCTATACTACAAATTATAGAGATAAAATGATTTGTGTAACAATGTCTGTAGTTGCAACAGTTTCATTGGTTAATGGTACTCTTATAACCGCTTTAGAGAGAGTTTTTTATGTATTACTTGGAATCATACTTGCTGTTATAGCAGATAAATTGATTTTTAATAAGAAATTAGCTGATTTTGAAGCCTCGCTTATTAATGAGGGTGAATTGTAATAGAATAAACGGAGTTGACATGGCTTAGCGAAAGTTTTATAGTAAGGTTAGAATATTTGATAACCATGTTGAAAATTATATATGAAGAATGTATATAATATATGGTTATCAATGGTTTAATTTTAATTTAAGGAGTAATTAACAGTTATGTCTGAAGAAAATCAAGATATTATAGATAAATACACAAAAATTTGTATATGTAAATCCATTAGTAAAAGTACGATGAAAAAGATTATTAGAGAAGGTGCGGATACCTTAGAAAAGGTTCAGAAGGCAACTTCAGCAGGAAGTGGAAGTTGTGGAGGAAGACGATGCACACCTAGAATATTGCAATTGTTAGAGGAATATAAACAAGAGCAAGAAAATAATATGTAAATTTTAAAGACCCGGTATATTGAAGTACATTTGTAACTGATTTCCCATTATGATTAAGCATTTATAACAGTTTTTTGGGAAGCCAGTCAAGAGCAGATGTATTGAGATATATCGGGTCTTTTTTATTTAAGTTAATTGGTATGCACTGGTATATAGTTGTCTCTGTTGTAGATAGAATAGGAGACTATTAGCTCATACAAGAGAAGGTTTTTAATCCAGTTTTTATGTGCACTAAATAAATTATTTCATAAAAATTACCTAATTTTAAATTTAGTAATTGACAAAACAAGCCTTTATAATATAAAATAAGTCTAATTCATACTAAACCAATATGAATACAATATAAAAGGGGGATCCATATGAAAACTTTGACAGAAATTACGAAAAAAATCTTAAGAGAGGCTAGTACAAATTGTTGCTCCTGTTGTAGATTCTAATTTTAACAAAAAAGATAATTAAGATTCTTTGTAATGGATGGAATCAGACTATTTTAATAATTTATATGTTAAAAGCAACAGAATTTAAGGAGGATAAATATGAGCACCGATTTTATAGCAATAGGAGCATTAGCAGCAGCACTTCTGTTAATCGGCATTTTAGTTTTTTTAAGTAAAAGAAAGGTGGATTTCGGTCTAAGAACGATTATAGCTCTTGTATTCGGATTGGTATTAGGAATCATCTTTGAAGGTCACACAAATTTTATTAAACCAATTGGTACAGTGTATGCAAATCTAATTTCGGCTTTTGTAGTGCCACTTTTATTATTTAGTGTTATTTCTAGTGTAACAAATTTAGAGAATATAAATAAATTGAAAACCATAGGTCTAAAAAGCGCAGGCTTATTAGTCTTTACAACATTTATTGCATCAACAATTACGATAGTAATATCATTGCTATTAAAAGTTGGTAAAGGTACTAGTATTACTCTACCAAGCGATTATGTAGCGAAGGAAGTTCCTGAAATTTCACAGGTAGTTATTGATTTATTTCCAAAAAACTTTTTTAGTCAGGCTTCTTCGAATGCAATTGTACCAGTTATTATATTTTCACTATTTATTGGTATTGCGGTAGTATCTCTTTCTACGAAAGATCCGCAAGGTGTTAAACCTTTTAAAGATTTTATAGATTCGGCTTCGAAAATAATTAACACAGTTATTTCCTATATTATAGAATTTACACCATACGCGGTATTAGCTTTGGTTGCAAATGCGGTATCTAATAATGGCCCAGATAAACTAGTACCACTTTTATTTGTATTGATTGTAGCTTATTTATTGTGCTTCATTCAAACTTTTGGTGTAAATAGTATATTAATAGGTGCACTGGCTAAATTAAATCCGATAAAGTTTTTTAAACATATTTGGCCAGCACAGGTAATTGCTTTTACGACTCAAAGTAGTATTGGTACGATTCCAGCAACTGATAAGTGCTTGAGAAAAGCAGGGGTATCGGAAAGTATTTCTTCCTTTGTTGTACCTTTGGGAGCGAATGTTGGTATGCCTGGTTGTGCAGGTATCTGGCCTACATTATTAGCAGTTTTTGCAATTAACGGATTAAACATTGAATATTCCATTGGGCAGTATTTCTTTTTAATATTAATTACTACATTAGTTAGTATTGGAACGGTTGGAGTTCCAGGAACATCTACGATTACTGCAACTGCAGTATTTGCTGCAGCAGGATTACCAATTGAGATTATAGTAATACTAGCACCAATTAGTTCAATTGTAGATATGGCACGTACTGCAACGAATGTAAGTGCAGCAGCGGCAAGTGCATTAATTATTGCGAAGAATGAAAATGAGTTAGATATTGAAAAATATAACGCTTAGTATTGATTTTATTTAAGAAATAAAAATATAATAGAAATAAATATATAATACAAAACAAATATATAAGAAAAATAAAAATATAATACAAAATCGAAATATAATAGAAATGATAGAATAGTTTATAGTACTAAAAAGGAGTTAGATAAATAGCCAAGGTCATTTAATTAGTAAATGACCTTGGACAAATAGCTAACTCCCTTTTTTATTAAAATAAAAGTATTATACCTTGAAACGCTAGCAATCAGGCTATATACCTAACAATTGTAAGCTTTTTTTTTGTCATGATTTAATTTCACAATATTCTTAGAAAAATACTTAAATTATAACTACGGACAAAGTCTCAGTGGATATGCAGGATCATAAATGGAATTAATCTTAATTGCATATGAAGTTCTGTCTTTAATGTCCTGATCGGTAATATAATGAATGTCTAGCAAACCATTGGTTTTATAACCAGTTTTAATGTAATTAATCTCAGATAAAGCCAAGCTCCAACCATCAAGCCACTGATTCAACTTTTCCTTTTCTTCACTTGTTCCATCAAAGTGAATTAATAAATCAATATCACTGTTTAAACTAGCGGTGCAGTTATTAGTGCTACCAAATAAGTAGATCCCTTTTACAGAATAAGCTTTCATATCTAGTTGCTTTGCTATTTGTTCAGCCATATAATGACGCCATTTCCATCCATCTTCATCGGAATCACTGATTTCAGGAATTGTATGATAATCAGAATTTGATACAGCATTTATGGAAGAGGGATGTTCTAGATAAGCAATCGCCTTTTGTAGATCACCATTCATTAATATAACAAGTTCTTTATCAAAATACGTTTCATCTATATTTATTATTTTTACAACATCGCTGAGGTAAGAATATTTCGGTAAAATACTAGATAAGGCATTTTTTGAACTTCTAAAAAAAGCTTTATTAAATATGGAATCACTATCTTCTGGATACAGCGGTAGGTATTTAATATTTTCTTCCACAAGATCTTGGAAGAAGTGGGTACCAAAGGAAAGTTCGGGCTCATATTTTGATTGCTTACTGGCAACTTCAATTAGCATGGCAGTATTATTAATGTCAGAATAAGCAACTGGAACTCCAAGTTTAATATCACCTCTACTTCCCCAACGGCCAGGACCCATTAAAATGAAGCTACGACGAGGTAACAATTGGTTTAACTCATGGATTATATTTCGAATGTTTATATAATCCTCGTGATTTTCTAATTTTGAATATTCATATGGGTCAACGTAAACTACAGTCTTTATACCTGTAACTTTTCCATTTGAAATATATTTGTTAGCGGTAAAAATGGTACTTTGGAAGGAAATATTAGTAGGAATAGCAACGATAGCATTATCGTAGTTCTGACTTTGGGGTCTACATTGAAGTAAATAAAAATTCTTACCATCACTAGCAAATTCAATATCAACAGGATAACCAAGCTCCGTTTGTAGTAAAGTGAGAATGGATTTTACTTGCTTAACGAAAGTAGTATTTTTTATAAGTTTATCGAAGGTAATTAAAATATTGTCATTCTTATAATCTGTTGTGAGAGGATTTGAGTCTATAAGGATATCATTTTTTAATACGGATGCGACTAGGCTTAGATATGGAATTTGATCACCATATTCTTTAATAAGCTCATGAATTGGTAGTGTAACAAATTGATTATTTTTCAAATCAATTAAATCCATATACTGAGGTGAGTACTTTAATAAATCCTGGGGTGTATTATTCACGCGAAGATTTGCCATACCAGGGGAGAGTAGAAGCGGATAGTCTTCTCCTATACGATCGACAGCCCTTGTTCCTAAGCCCATAACCATTCGCAATAAACCATCTTCTCTCTTAATACGTGGGGACCAACGAAGTTCATTATTACTAAATGCAACACCAGCAAAGAGTGGAAAGTAGTATGTTCCTACCTTATAGCCTACAACTTCTTGAATCATGATTCCCATTGCCTCATTGCAATCAAGTAGATTATTTTTAATTCGATATTGTATGGAATCCGCATTAAAAATCGAGGCATAGACTTCTAAAATACCTTCAACTAACATTTTCAAACGTTCCGTTCTGGTACCACTATTTGTTATAAAAAGACTTTTGTATTTTCCAGAAAATGAGGTGTCAAGCTGATCTTCAAGGAGACTAGAAGAGCGAATAATTAAAGGGAAATCTTCACAAGTATCAAGTATTTTATGAAGTTCGTTTAAAATATAAGGTGACATTCGAGAATGTTTCATCATCTGGATCACTCTTGGATAACTGGTGCGGATTTCTATCATGTCTAAGTATTTGTGTTCATTTAATTCATCATATCCGTTATCCTCTAGTAGGAATCCAAACTCATCTGAGGAGATGTACCAAGTTTTTGGAATCATAATATTTTCAAATTCTTTATATTCATTTTTATGAGCTTCAATAATCTGGTTTGCTAGAAAGAATCCAGAACCTTTTCCACCAATCCTCCCAATACTTCTTGGGGAACAGATAAAATTATCAAGAAGTTTAAGAAAAGCTTCTACATGAACATGTTTATGGATTCTAGCAATAACATTTGGGTTACTTGTGATAAAACGCCTTGTTAATTCTACTTTTAACCACCGTTTCGTTGCTTCGCTTGACATTTCATTATTATTTACTGCTTTTAAATAAGAAGACAGTGCCCCTGAGATTTTTTTAACATCAGAATCTCTTTTATCAACTATTTTTATTAATTCATAGGTTTTGCCTTGATAAACCCATAAACTAATGTAGTCATAAATTTGAGAATCCTCAAGAATTTTCATTGAACTCTCAAATAAAATTTTACTAAAGCGTATGATATCAACTTCAGGAAGTGCATCTAGCGGAAAATTAATCTCACTTTGTAGATTATATTTTTCCCAATTCATTTCCTTGAAAATAGTATCAACGATATTTGGATTAATTGAAGCCAAGAGAGCAAGCATTTTCTCGCAGACATATAGTAGGATATCAAGATCTGTTTTTTGCAATAAAGCAAGAATTGCTTCCCAGCGATTTCTATAATTGTAAATTAGAGAGGAGTCTTTTTTTTCAATAGTTTCAGAAATTCTTCTAGCAATAGTATTTAAAAGCCTGATTTCATGTTCTAAGAAAATAACATCATCCTCTTTAAAGGTGTGCATTGGGTACATTACTTTAATGTATCCTCGCTTTTTATTGTTTACGATAATAGCAGTATCTAAATTATTTCCATCTAAGATTATTGAGTCTTGATTGAAAATTAGATCATCAAATTGAATCACTGCCTTGCAGCTATCTGTGTTTCGAAAGCCCATGGGTATGATGGACGTGATTTTTTCTAGACTTTCGTGTAGAGAATCTTTGGTTAATGACTCTTCAATTAAGTATAGGCATTCTAATTCTTTCGCCCTTTCTACCAAATCATCCTTAGATATTTTATTATATTGGTTCATGCTGCTTACCCACCTTTTCATGATATAAAAGAATGATAAAAAAGTAACAATGAAGTCCTAAAAAAAATCTCAAGAATTTTGAGCCTTATAGAGATAAAACATGCAACAAAATGCATGTTTTATCTCACATGTTTATATCGTTACGTCAGAAGTTTTTGCCACTTAGTAGGTACAAATTGAAACTGTGCCTCAAAAGGATCTGGGCTCGTTTGTTGTAAATAAAGAAGAATGTTGCTTTGCACAATCTTTTTTATTATATCCAGCCACGAAGTTTTACAGCTTCGGCAACGCGATTGATTGCTATAACATATGCAGCATCACGCATATATAGATTCTTTTCTTGTGAAAGCTTATGTACAGCTTGGAAAGCACTGGTCATTTTTTGATCTAGTTTTTCTAAAACTTCTTCTTTTGGCCAGAAATAATTCATATTGCATTGAACTTGTTCAAAGTAGCTACATGTAACGCCACCAGCATTGCAAAGGAAATCAGGAATAAGATAAATATTTTTCGCTTTTATAATTTCATCACTATCTGGTGTGGTTGGACCATTGGCACCTTCACAGATTACTTTTACTTGATCACTAATCTTAGCAATTGTTGAAGGTGTTATCTGATTTTCTAACGCACATGGTAGTAAAATATCAACATCCTGTGCAATCCATTCTTCTCCGTCTAACAATTCTAAGCCTAAGTTAAGAGCTTTTTGTTTATTAATAGAACCAAAGGAGTTCTTTATGGATACCATTTGCTCTACATTAATGCCATTAAGGTTGCGGTATGTATATGACTTTTGGTCTTCGTTATCCCAACAAGAAATTGCAATGATTTTACCACCAAGCTTTGTATAAAGGCGGGCAGCATACTCAGCAACATTACCAAAGCCTTGAATACTAGCAGTTGTAGTAGCAATATCAATATTTTGTGTTTTAAGTGCTTCTCTTAAGGTGTAAATAACGCCATAACCAGTAGCTTCCGTACGGCCTAAAGAACCACCCATTCCAACAGGCTTTCCAGTAATCGTTCCAGGATAATGACCACCATTGATTACCTCATATTCATCCATCATCCATAACATGTGCTGGCCATTGGTCATAACATCAGGAGCTGGAACGTCACAAACTGGGCCCATAACCTTTGACAATTGTCTAACATACCCACGACATAGTCTTTCTTGTTCTGCCATTGACATATTATGAGGATCACAGATAATTCCACCTTTAGCTCCACCTAAAGGAATATCAACAACCGCACATTTCCAAGTCATCCATAAAGATAACGCACGAATTGTATCAATAGTTTCTTGTGGATGGAAGCGGATACCTCCCTTTGCTGGACCTCTAGCATCGTTATGTTGGATTCGATAACCGTTAAATATCTTTGTTGTACCATCATCCATTTTTACTGGAATAGTAACATGAAATTCTCGACTTGGCTGTCTAAGTAATTCTCTAGTTGCTTGATCGAGATCTATTAGGCTGGCCACATTATCAAACTGTGTTTGAGCAGAAACATAAGGATTGTAAGTTTTATTTTCCATTTTTATACCTCGCTTAGTTATAGTTTTAGTTTCGCGACTGTCGCGTAGTAAAGTGTTGAAATATTGGTTTCATTATACTATATATTGGAATATTGTCAATGAATTAACAAAATATTTTAGGAAAACATAAAACAAATTAATAAAATAGAATTAGTTTTATACATTTACGACTTTCAATTAAAATTGCTATATTGATATAGAAATAGAGTGCTAACTTTGATAAAATTAAATTACTGCATTACTCAAATATAGGTTAAATATAAATACGCAATGAAAACTTAAACTTAAGTTTAGCAAAAAGTATATTTAACGAAAAATAAGAAAGGATTAAAAAATGAGAATGAAAAGAGTGGGAAAAATTTTAGGGATTGTGGCAGCCCTTTTTCTTATAATTATATTAATTTATGTAGCCTATGTTTTTCTAACCTATAAAAGAATTGAGGACAATCAATCGCTTTCTATTCATACAAATGGTGAGATAAAAGATGAGGCATTAGCATTGGATACAGAATATTCCATTGTAACCTATAATATAGGGTTTGGCGCATACTCCTCAGATTACAGTTTTTTTATGGATGGAGGAAAATATTCTAGAGCTTACAATAAGCAAGCAGTTTTAGATAATATGAATGGCAGTATAGATGTTTTAAAAAAGCAAGACGCAGATTTTATGTTTTTACAAGAGGTAGATATTAAATCAACAAGAAGTTATGGGGTAAATGAGAGTACTATGATATTTGATGCATTCCATAATTCTTCGTCAGTGCTTGCCATTAATTATGATTCCGCATACTTAATGTATCCATTTTTAAAGCCACATGGGAAGTCAAAGTCTAGTATTGTTACGATTTCAAAATTACCGATGGTTGATTCTATTAGACGTAGTCTACCAATTGATACATCTGTGTATAAGCTAATAGATTTGGATCGTTGCTATACGAAAACAAGAATATTAGTAGAAGATGGTAAGTATCTATGTCTTTATAATGTCCATCTATCCGCATACACAAAGGATGAAAGTATTGTAAAGAATCAGATTAAGATGTTAAGTGAGGATATGAAAAAAGATTACGAAGAAGGGAATTATGTAATCTGTGGTGGAGACTTTAATCAAGATTTGCTAGGAAATTCACCAGCTATTTTTGGTACACCAGAAATTGAAGAAAACTGGGCAAAAGCTTTTCCTACGGAATTTTTACCAGAAGGATTTCAGGTAGTATATGATTATTTAAGTGATGAGCAAAGAAGTGAATTAATACCATCTTGCCGAAATGCAGATCATCCATATAATGAAGAAACTACCTTTGTGACTATGGTAGACGGCTTTATTATTTCTGATAATGTGAAATTAAATCAGGTACAAACGGTGGATAACGGTTTCTTGTATTCAGACCATAATCCGGTGAAGATGAAGTTTGAGTTAATGAAAAAGTAAGAAAATAGATGCCAACCATATATTTAATATGGTTGGTTTTCGTTTACAATATTATAGTAAATGGTTTAACATTATGATAAAATATAGTAAAAACTGGAACAAGATTATAGATTCTAATAACTTAGGCAATAATCTGCATAAAGATAAGTAATTATTTATTGAAGAAAACGGAGGAAAAAATGAGAATTCACGAAGTGATGTATTATTTTAAGACATACCTGGTATTAGGAGTCATTGGCTTATTGGTATTAGGTTTTGTAGGTATTTTTGGTTATTTTATTGTATATAAAAAAATACTTGGAGGTAAAAAGAGTATTTCAAAGAAACAGGTTTTAATAGGAAGTCTATTGACGATATACATGATTATGGTGTTTGGTGTTACTTTTTTAAGTAGAGGTTCAAATTTTAAAGGAAGTATGAATCTTGATTTTCTTAGTTCTTATAAGGAAGCATGGTATTCCTTTAGTTTTAGGGATTGGCAACTTATTATACTGAATATATTTATGTTTGTGCCTTTTGGCTTTTTATTACCTTTACTTAATAAAAGGTTTCAAAAAGTACACTACACTTTGATTGCTACATTATTATTTACTGTTTTTATTGAATTGTTTCAATATGTAACTGGAAAGGGTATCTTTGAAATCGATGATATTTTTAACAATACATTAGGTGGTATTGTAGGGTATGGTATCATTATGGTTTTCATCACTGGGGTTGGAACAAGTAGAAAAAAAGGGCTTAAGATAGCTGGATATCTAACACCTTTTGTTCTTACGGTATGTGGTTTTATAGGCATGTTTGTCTATTATGAAAACAAAGAATTTGGTAATTTAGCAGTAAATTATATTAATAAAATGAATTTAAAAAACACAAATGTAATTTTAAATACGACTCTTAATGAAACTGAATCCATTGCTTCTGTATACAAAGCCCCTACTTATACCAAGGATGAGGCGAAAGAGTATGTAAAAGATATATTCAAACGTATGGAGATTGATGCACCAGAGCTAGAAATTGATGCTTATAGCGAGAATGCTTTATATTGGAGAAGAGGTGAGCCAACCTATAGTATATGGTTTTATAATATAGGCGGGACTTATAATTTTACTGATTTTTCTAGTTTTGATGATGGGGTAGAGCCTAAAGAGATCGATGAAGCAACCTTGTTAGAAATTTTAAATGGATATGGAATTAAGGTTCCTTTTGAAGCTGAATTTATAAAAGAGAAGAGCGGTTATTATTCTTTTAGTGTTGATAAATATATAGATGGTGATAATCTAATTGATGGGGAAATTGACTGCACTTATTATAGTGATAATACAATCAAACAAATAAGAAATAATTTAGTAACCTATGAAAAGACCAAGGATGTAACTATAAAAAGTGAAAGAGAAGCTTATGAAGAGTTACAAGATGGAAAGTTTCGTTATTATTCTGGTGATAATATAGGTGAGATTATAATCGATGGCGTAACTCTTGATTATGTAATGGATACTAAAGGTTTCTATCAACCAGTATATTCATTTTCATCAAAAATAGATGGAAATGAGATTCTTATAACGATTCCAGCAATTGATTCATAGTTTTAGTACAAAGCATATAAACAAGACACGCCTGGGAGTGGGTGTGTCTTATTTTAGAATATGAAATGAATTAGGATTTTATATAATACAGATTTGTAGTATAATAAAAGTAAAGTAATAAAAGTAAAATATAAAGGTAAAGTAATAAAGGTTTAGTAATAAAGGTAAAGTAATTAAGGTTATGTAATAAAGGCAAATTAATTAAGGTAATTTAATAAAGGGAATTCATGTAGCTTTTATGATTACATTAATTCAAATGGAGTATCATATAAATATTAAATGATAGTTACTTGTAACTATTAATAATGTAATTTTATTTTGTATAGAGAAAGGATAAGACAATGAATTGGAACTATAAAGAAAATCAAATTGTAAGTGTAGATGAAAATGGAACTATAATATCTCAGGTGGATTTTGTTAAGAAGAATAATGATACAATTGATATTGAGCACGTTTATGTCAGCCCTGAATATAGAGGACAGGGAGTTGCAGGTAAGACGATGTTAACGGTAGTAGGGTATTTAAGAGAACAGAAATTAAAGGCAACGGCTTCTTGTTCTTATGCAAATGGCTGGTTTCATAAAAATGAAGAAAAATATGTTGATGTAATTTCTCCTGAATTTAAAAACCAGGCAGCAGCTTGTAGAATTGATGGAAAACATTAATTTAAGATAACTAGTAAATAGATTTATAAAGAATAAAAAGAATAATTAGAATAATAGGAGTAATAAGAGTAATAAGAATAATAGGAAGTACATGTTACAGTTCCTTTGTTTTAATAAAGATTCGGGCAAAGCCCTTTTTAAAACTATAATGGCAATTTGCACAAAGCAAAAGAACGAATGCGTCTGTGGAAATGCGTTAGATGTTAGAACACCTTATGCATTGAAATCGAAGCAGGAGTCTTTAGAAGTTGTGCAGATTGCCCTTTTTTAGGACGAAACTTTAATTTTAGATTTTTAGGTAATAAGTATAAATGCTTTGCCATTTAAGGTGAAAAATGATTTGCCATGATATCAAGTACATTTTCTATTTACTTTTTAATATAAAAGAATTATAGTAAAAATAGGTAAAATATCTCGGATTTTAAATTCTATACCATAGTGCCGAGTGTAATTATATAAGGAGGGATTCGATGAATAGGAATTATTTTAAACGATTTAAAAATAATAGTTTAAAGCAGCCGATGAAAAGCTTAGTCACATTGTGCATTTGTATGATATTAATAGCAACATGCATCATGCAGCCATTACCTGTTCTAGCAGATGAAAGCACCTCAAATGACAATGCAGCAGCTAAGAGCACAGTGAGAACTAAGAATCAAGGTGTGCTTCATGCATTTTACCCTGCAAATGCAACATTTTCTGAGAAGATGCAAACATACATAGATAATTTAGACTCCATAAGTTTTGCATGGAGCAGGATAGATGCTAAAGATTCAAGTAGTTTAAATACTGTAAAAGGAAAGAATGGAAACTATGGTTTTTATTATCCGAACGATTATTTAAAACCGTTAGAATATGCAAAGAGCCAGGGAAAATCAATCCAGTTAAGTATTTATATGGATGGTAGCGATTGTGTGAAATTACTACCTGAAGAGAGTAGCCGCTCAGCCATGGTATCAGCAATAGTAAATGCGATGCAGGAGGATCTTTCTCTGGGAAGTGGCCTTTATTATGATGGTGCAGTCATTGATTTTGAAGGACTTCGTAATACGGATGGAAATAATAAATCTATTCTTTATTATGGAAAGCCAATCAGCGATTATTATATTCAGTTTTTAAGAGAACTAAAAAATGAATTTGACCTCATAGGGAAAAAGCTATACGTAGCAGTAAATCCAGGATTGTATTATGATGGTTATGATTATACAAATATCCTTACTATCGCAGACCGTGTAATTCTTATGGCTCATGATTATGAACCAACTGGGAAACTTCAAAAATATCAGATTGAACAGTATACAGGCTATGATGTATTAGAACCAATTAATAGTTTAGCACCTATAGAAATGGTAAGAAAAGCTTTAAATGAAATACAGAGTGCAGCAACAGATTCTACGCAACTTTCCAAGGTATGGTTACAGATTACTTTTGACGCTGCTCAGTGGCAGTTTGATGTTAAAAGTGCAAAGGATTGGGAGACTCTAGCAGATACGACCTTAAGTAGAAGTAAAAGACTTACGCCATTATATAAATCAATTAAGGAACGTGTGGACAATACGGATGGTAATGGAGTGAATATAAGTTATGGGTACAATAATGAATTACAAAGCCCATATATTCAGTATTATAATAAAGCAGATAAGTCGTATAATGTGATAATCTATGAGGATAGTAATAGTATCAGCGCAAAAATTGATTTAGCAAGAACTTATAACCTTGGTGGTATCTCACTTTGGAGTCTTTCAAATCTACCAGATTATAATGATACAACAGGGAAGAAGTTCTATCTAAATGGATGGGATACAATAATCTCTAAAATGATTTCTTATGATAAATTACCAACGGGAAGCAGTAAATATGTAAGTTTTACGGATGCTACAGTAGAAAAGGCAATACGAGAAAAACTTGGTAAAGCATCTGGTAAAATATCAACATATGAGTTACAAAACATTTATCGACTTAAGTTATCTACGGGAGTTAAGAGTCTAAAAGATTTAAGTAAGCTTACAAACCTAGAATATTTGGATGCTAGCGGATTAAACATAAAAGACATAACAGCGATAGGTAAGCTTACTAAACTAAGAGTACTTTACCTTCAGCGAAATGCAATTTCAAATATAACTGCCTTAAAAAATTTAAAAGATTTAGAGGTACTATCACTAAACGGGAATCAGTTAGTTTATATCAATACACTAACTTCTTTAACTAAGTTACAAAAATTATATCTACGTGAAAATAAGATTATAAATATAACTGCTTTAAATAAACTAACTAACTTAGAAACTTTGGAACTTGGGAAAAACAGCATACAGAAAATAGATAGTTTGAAAAAATTAAAAAACCTGAAGTACTTAGCACTGGATAACAATCAAGTTTCTGATCTTTCAGCTTTAAAGGCCTTGACGAATATAACGTATCTAGACTTATCAAACAATAAAATTTCGTCTATAAAGGCGATAAAAAGTCTAAGTGGACTTGAGAGTTTATATTTGCAAAGAAATACAATCAGTGATATTAGTACGGTTTCAGCTTTTAAAAAGTTAAAATCATTATCACTGAATGGAAATAATATTTCAGATCTGAAACCTTTGGCAAAACTTACTCTTTTAGAAAAGCTTTATTTAAAGGATAATAAAGTTAAAAGTATTGCCTCTTTAAAGGGGCTTGTAAATCTAAATGAGTTATATCTGTCGGGCAATGCAATTACGAATTACAGTGCTGTCAAAGCAGTATATAATAAAAAGGGTTTTTTATGTGATTTTAAAATTAACTAAGAAGTAAGGTTCCTATTAAAATGGACTTTCTATAAAAAATACAAAAATAGACATCTTCAAAATAGATATCTCAAAAAATAGATATCTCAAAAAATAGATATCTCAAAAAATAGACATCTCAAAAAAATAGAAGTCTGAAAAAAATAGACATCTTAAAAAATAGATATATGAAAAAATCGACATCTTATTAAAAAAGGCTGTTGCAAAATAGAGTTTTACATTAATAAAACTTTATTTTGCTTCAGCCCCTTTAATTTTATAGTTCCAAATATTATTCCGATAAATTTTCAATGATACGTTCTATAATTTCCATAGCTTTTGCTTCGTTTTTTGCTGCCTCATCAATTAGTTTAACCAGCTCTTTTCGAGTTTCAGGTTTTGCATAGTGTCTTAATAGGATTTCTTGATTCTCGTGTCTACCTAAAACTTCATTCATTTTCCTAGAACCGATGTAACTTACTTTAGAAAAATAATCTGCTGCTTCAAGGCATAAATCAATTACATTTTGTTGTCTCTTTCCAACGGATTTTAAATATTCTGCAGCATAGAAACGACCTTCTCCGGTCATGGTTTGGGCATCCATTTGGCACATAAAACGTTCTGTTAGTAAAGGTAAGGTGATATTCTTATCAAACTGTTTATCATCGGTCGTCCATTTGCCCCATATTTCATAAGCTTCTTGACCACATGCAATTTCACTTCCCAAGGCATCATCTTTCCAATCAATTGATGTTCTATTTTCAATATCAATCGCATTTTGCAAGATACTTTTATCATTTATCATTGCACTTTCGGTTTCCCCAATGGACATAAGCATAGAAGTGCATGTATTTTCCCACCATTTATCGAACATAAAATATCCAGTTTCATGAAAAGAAACCCCATTGTTATATTCAGAGCGGTGTTGGAAAAAATTCCAGCCTAATAAGATTTCTCCATTCTCTTGATAACCTGCGATAATGCAAGCTTCAGGAGGGCCTATAATTCCAAGGGATATTACAGGACGACCTTGATTAATTTCTTCTTTTATAAAATCGATAAAGCCTTGTTTATTACTATCTTTCCGCATTAAGAATTTATAATTGCGTCCAGCCGCTTGAAAAGAACGTTTAAACGCTTCTGTCCCATCCTCATAAATATAAACGATATCAACATTACCACCATCCCAGAATTTTTTATTAAAGCGTAGGCGAAATGCCGCTCCAGAAGCTGCCATTAAGTATCCGTAATTGATGTCCTGGCCCATATAGTTTAAACACGATTTTAAACATGATGGAAAAGGAGTACATTCTTCCCATTTATACTCAACTTTAGGTATTCCTAGAAGAATACAACTATCTTTTTCAATTTGTTTCATAACTACCTCCGATTTTGTTTGTAAAGGAGATGGAAGTTCAAGTATTGCGGGTGCATACACACCTGAGGCTATTAGACGTCTACCCGCCCGTAATCTTTGTCTGCGAAACTCACGGGGAAGTAAACCGATTTCTCTTTTAAATGCACGAGTGAAAGCATCATATTGCTCGAATCCATATTCTGAAGCAATACTAAGTAGACTATGATCTGTATGAATCAGGTCAAACGCTGCATAATTAAGTTTTCTTAAAAGAATGTACCTGCCAATTGAAATTTGCATATTCTCTTTAAATGCTTTTCTGACATGGGAATAAGAATAACCTACCGCATTTTCTAAATCAATAGGATTGATTTCAGACTTCACTCGGTTTTCAACGTAGGTGCATACTGATAAAATCAATATTGAATAATCCATCTCCACAACTCCAATTTTTATAGTATTTTTACTGTTGTAATTAACAATATAAAAAATAATATAACTAACGACATAAAAAATATTGAGTTTTAATGCTATGTTATTGTTACTTCCGGAAGTAAGTTCAGTATAACATTTTTTTCCACAAACTTCTCGACTTTTTTGATTATCGTAAATCAAAATATAAAAGTAAGATCAGAATTGTAAAAGTACATATTCAGAAGCACAAAAGTACATGTTCAAAATTAAAAAAATATATTCAGAAGCACAAAAGTACATGTTCAAAATTAAAAAAGTATATATTCTGAATTACAAAAGGAGAATTTGAAAATTACGATAGTGCATATTCAAAATTACAAAATAGATTTGCTTTAAGGTTAATAAATATTGAGTTCATAAATAGGTACCATTTTTAGTAGGTGCTATAGAAATATAGAGATGGTCTGAACTGCTTAATTGTGATAGAATATAGGGGTATGCTAATTTATCAAGAAAATTTTATATGCTACTAAAATATTAAGTGCGATAAAAGTAACAATGATAGTTGCATATGTTTGAACATTAAGCATTATTTAAAACGATACCAATAGAAATATAGATGTTTAATGTTAACAAAGCTAATAAAGAGAAATTGGAGAGGTATATAATGGAGAATCAAGAAAAAACACACAAGAGACGAGTTCGATATAAAGGAACTCATCCTAAAAATTATAAAGAGAAATATAAAGAACTAAACCCTGATAAATATCCAGAAACAGTAGCGAAGGTAATTCGTAAAGGAAGTACGCCAGTTGGTATGCACATATCTATATGTGTAAATGAAATCATTGAATTTTTGCAAATAGAACCAGGTCAAATCGGGTTGGATGCGACGCTAGGATACGGTGGACATACATCTGCAATGTTAAAATGTTTAGAATCAAAGGGTCATATTTATGCTCTTGATGTAGACCCAATAGAAATTGTTAAGACGAAAGAACGTTTAGCAGGTCTAGGCTATGGTCCTGATATCTTAACTATTAAGCAGCTAAACTTTGCTAATATAGACCAAGTTGCAGAAGAAGCAGGAAAGTTTGATTTTGTTTTGGCAGATTTAGGTGTTTCATCAATGCAAATTGATAATCCTGAGAGAGGTTTTTCATTTAAAACAGACGGTCCATTGGATTTACGTCTTAATCCTGAAAAAGGAATGTCAGTAGCAGAGTTATTAAGAAATGTTACTCAAGAAGAATTACAGGGAATGTTAATAGAGAATTCAGATGAACCTTATTCGGAGGAAATATCAAAAGCTATTATTTCAGAAATCAAAAAGGGAAATGATATTTCTACAACTACAAAATTGAGAGGAATCATAGAAGATGTTCTTAATTTTATTCCAGAGAAGGAACGCAAAGAAGCGATAAAGAAATCGTGTCAAAGAACATTCCAAGCATTACGAATCGATGTGAATAGTGAATTCGAAGTACTATATGATTTCTTAGATAAACTCCCTAATGTTATGGCAAAAGGAGGACGTATTGCTATTTTAACATTCCATTCTGGAGAGGATCGATTGGTTAAAAAGTCGTTTAAACAATTGTTGCGTGAAGGAGTATATAGTGAAATTTCAACGGAAGTTATCCGCCCTTCCGCAGAAGAATGTGCGATGAATGGTCGTGCACGCTCAACTAAAATGAGATGGGCAATTAAAGCATAATTAAAGCAAAGGAATAAAATAGATATGGTATTAACAAAGGAAAAGTATGACACATATGTAAAGATTTTAAAGGAAGAATTAGTTCCAGCCTTTGGGTGTACAGAACCAATTGCTATTGCATATTGTGCTGCAAAAGCTAGAGAAATTTTAGGAAAATATCCAGACCAAGTAGTGATTGAAGCAAGCAGCAATATTATTAAGAATGTAAAAAGCGTAATAGTTCCAAACACTGGAGGATTAAAGGGGATTCCTGCAGCAACAGCAGCAGGGATTGTGGCTGGAGATGCATCGAAAGAATTAGAGGTTATTTCTCATGTATCAGATGAGAAAAAAGAAGAAATTCGTAATTATCTAGAAAATACACAGTTTAAAGTGATGCCATTGGAGGGCGGAGATAAACTAGATATCCGAATTACAGTATCTAGCGGAGAAGATACTACGGTAGTTAGAATCGCAAAACATCACACCAATCTTGTAAGAATAGAAAAAAATTCAGAAGTAATGTGGCAAGCGCAAGAAGATACAACGATTACAACGGATAAAGCAGACCGAAGTCTCCTATCTGTTGAAGATATCATCCTATTTGCACAAGAGGTAACTTTATCTGATGTAGAAGAAGTATTAGAACGACAGGTAGAGTATAATTATAAAATTGCCGAGGAAGGGATGGCAAAAGATTGGGGAGCTAATCTAGGCAGTGTCCTATTAAATACACAAGGCAATGATATTCGTACAAGAGCTAAGGCTATGGCAGCAGCAGGTTCTGATGCTAGAATGAGTGGATGTGAATTACCAGTAGTAATAAACTCTGGTAGTGGAAATCAAGGGATTACCGTGTCCGTACCAATTATTGTGTATGCAAAAGAGTTGAATGTGGCAAAGGAGGAGATGTATCGTGCACTCGTTGTCTCTAACCTAATTGCAGTACACATTAAAAATGGAATCGGATCTTTATCTGCTTTTTGTGGTGCAGTAAGCGCAGGTTGTGCTGCTGGATGTGGAATTGCTTATTTAATGGGTGATAGAACAGAGGTTATATCACATGCATTGGTAAATGCATTAGCAATAGTTTCAGGTATAATTTGTGATGGAGCAAAGGCCTCCTGCGCTGGTAAGATTGCTGTATCAGTGGATGCGGGTATTTTAGGATATTTAATGTACAAAGAAGGTCAACAGTTTTATGCAGAAGATGGAATTGTATCAAAGGGAGTGGAAAAAACCATTCAAAATATTTATCGTCTAGCCGCTAGAGGAATGAGTGAAACGGATGAGGAAATTATTCGTATCATGACTCAGTGTGATTAGCATAGGATGCTTGAATGAATAAACTAGTTTTGCTAGGAATAATTCATCCTCCGTTTTTTAAAATTTACATTAAAATTAATCCTGATATTTTACAGGGATGCTGATTTTAATCATAAAATCAGTAGTATTTTGAACGGTTAATTTATCAAGGAGATATTCTTCGTATGCATCTCCACATATGGTAAGTCCTTGCTCTTTAAGTGATTTTAGAAATGGCTCATAGGCATCTTGCGCAGATGCATATGGGCCTTTATGATATATAATCGCATAAAGACCAGAAGGCTTTATTTTGGCCTTGGCACAATTTCTACGTAAAAACAAACGGTCAATTTTTCCGTAAATCCCATCCATAAGATCCTTTTGATTAATTACAGAACCAACAAAAGCAGGGCCTTTTATATCAGCTTTTTTTAGAAAACTATCTGTAAAGTCAAACCAATCTTTATCAGAGAATTCATTTGTGTAAGGAAAAGCTTCACTATATAATACACGTTCTTTTGGTAGCTCTGCGAAAATAATTTCATCAAGGGGTGCATTAATTGCTTCTTCGGTATAGGTTACCATATTACTTAACAACCAATGTATTTGTTCTAGTTTTTTAATTTCTTGATTTACTCGCTCAATTTGATCCTTTGATAATGTAATTAACTCTTCTGGCGAGGGTGCCTTGAGGTAGTGCTCCAAAGTCTTTAAAGGGAAATTAAGTTCCTTTAAAGATTGAAGCATCCAAAAGATATCCAGTTGTGGAACTGTATAATAACGATACCCATTGTCGCTTACCCCAGCTGGTTGAAATAATCCGATTTTATCGTAATAGAACAAGGTATCTTTTTTTATGCCAAATCGTTGTGCAAATTCACCAGTGGTGAAGGTTTTTATGTTATTCTCCATTATATTCTTCTCCATAGTATTATTCTTTATAGTATTGTTCTTTATAGTATTGTTCTTTATAGCATTGTTCTTTATTAAATTGTTCTTTATTGCGTTATTTTGCATAGTTTATTATACTTAGCATCATTCTGCATAGCATTTTTTCCATTATATTTTTCTATTACATTTTTCTTCATAGCATTCTTCCCCATAGAGTTCTTGTCCATTACATTTTTCATTACAGTATTATTGAACATAACGTTCATTTCTTTAACTATGGAGTTACTCTATCCTTTATAATACATATTTTTGTATAAGACTGCAATAAAAATTAAAAGATTCTTGTAGCAATTCGTTCCAATATCATTCGCTTTTTATATTTATTTTCAATATTACATCCAGTTTATTTTTTTGCTTGACTATAGAGTCACTCCATACTTCATAATACAGATAATTAAAAATTAACTTTAATCAAATGCTTTTATGGAAATATGCAAAAAAGGATAAAAGTATAAAGCTTTATAATGTTTTAAGGTTAGAACTTTAAAATGTATAAGTATTAAACTTAAAAAGGATGAATTTGGAGGTAAGATTTATGAGTTGGATTAAGAACGTTCTATTAGAGGTAGGTAGAGAAGAAATCTCTAAAAATAATATTGTAACAAAAACTAAAGAAGTTTGTCTATTTATTCAGGATGGTATGATAAAAGAAATTACAGATACTGTACCAGAGGATGCACAAGATATCATTGATGCAAAAGGATATTTAGCTTTACCATCTTTGGCAGATAATCATATTCATTTGGATAAAGGGCATTTTGGTGGTAAATGGCATGCAGTTGTACCAATGCATAGTGTAGCAGAAAGAATTGTAGAAGAGCAGGGATTTTTAAGAGACTTTTTAGTAGACACACCGAAAAAAGCACAGGCATTAATTGATTTAATTACAGGTAGGGGAGCAACTTTTTTACGTGTACAAGTTAATGTGGATCCAGTCATTGGATTAGAAAATCTAGAGCTAATCAAAGAAGTTCTTGAAAAGAATAAAAATAAGTTAGATTATGAAATTGTAGTATTCCCACAACATGGAACAGTGATTACAGAAGAAATAGGTTTATTAAGTAAAGCCTTAGAAGATGAGGCCGTAACTGCAATCGGTGGAGTTGATCCAGCAACCATTGATGGTGATATTGAAAAGTCATTAAAAATTACATTTGATTTAGCAAAGAAATATAACAAAAATGTTGATGTACATTTACATGACGGTGGTACGTTAGGTATTTATGAAATAAATCACATCATTGATTATACAATCGCTTCAAATCTACAGGGAAAAGTACAAATAAGCCATGCATTTGCCTTAGGAGATATTAAAGGTGAGAATTTAATCCGTATTGCAAAACGATTAAAAGAAGCGGATATTGCTATAAATACAACTGTTCCATTAGGAATGACTGCATTATCAATTCCAGTGTTACAAAGTCAGGGAGTAAAGGTAAATGTTATTAATGATAATATCAATGACCACTGGAGTCCATTTGGATCTGGCGATTTAATTGAACGTGCCAGCCGTGCAGCAGAAGTATTTTCTTTAACTGATGAAGTTTCATTATCAAATGCTTTAGGGCTTGTAACAAATGGTGTGACTCCACTTGATAAAGAAGGAAATCAGGTATGGCCTAAGGTAGGAGATAAAGCAGACATCTTATTCACAAAGGCCGAATGCTCCGCCCACTTAGTTGGAAGAGTTTGTCCTGAAAGAGTTGTTTTATTTAAGGGTCAACTTGTTTCTGGAGAGTTTATATAAATTAGATATTTGGAAAATAAAGTTGTTATTTTGAATTTCTCCTTTATAATATAAGTAACAGTAGAATAAATTGAGGGAGGAATTTAATGGAGTTATCGAATGTTTTATTTGCATTTTTACTGACACTTTTTGCTGGTCTATCAACAGGAATCGGAAGTGCACTTTCACTACTAACAAAAAAGACCAGTACTAAGTTTTTATCCATTGCATTAGGATTTTCTGCGGGGGTAATGATTTATGTTTCATTTGTTGAGATATTTGTAAAAGCTAAGGATTCTCTAATCTCTGTTCTTGGTGTCAAGGGTGGAACGTGGGCAACTGTTGGAGGGTTTTTCTTTGGTATTTTAATTATAACTATTATTGATAAACTAATCCCTTCTTCAGAAAATCCTCATGAAGTACATTTGGTAGAAGAAATGGACGGGGAAAGTGAGGAACATAAATCAAACTTAATGCGAATGGGAGTATTTACAGCATTGGCAATAGCAATCCATAATTTTCCCGAAGGTTTAGCCACATTCACTGCAGCTATAAGTGATCCAAGTCTTGGTATTCCTATAGCAGCAGCGATAGCCATACACAATATTCCAGAAGGTATAGCAGTTGCGGTCCCAATATTTTATGCGACTGGAAGCAGAAAAAAAGCATTTAAATTATCTTTTTTATCAGGACTGTCTGAACCTCTAGGTGCAATAATTGGATATTTATTACTATATAGATTCTTTAACGATGCTGTGTTCGGTTTTATCTTTGCTTCTGTAGCAGGGATTATGGTATATATTAGCCTTGATGAACTCCTTCCTTCTGCAAGAGAATATGGAGAACATCATTTATCGATTTACGGTTTAATTGCCGGTATGGCTGTAATGGCGTTAAGTCTTTTATTGTTTGTTTAATTATGCTATTGTTTAAAATAGTAGAATATTTCATATAGTAGAACCATAATAAGCAGTAGAAGATTAGCTATTTAATAGAAGAAATGAAAACATTCAGGTGAATTTGAGAGCACTGAAAAATAGAAAGTTTTTCAGTGCCCTTGATCATTCCTGGATGTTTTTTTGTGTTACAGTAAAAAATGCTTTGTTAATGCATTATATATTTTTATTTTAACCTTATATTCATACGCGTATGTGAAAGGTATATTGTATTGCAAAATAGAATAATGTTGAAAAAAGTCGAATCCAGTGGTAATATATTTAAATATTTATAATGTAAAAAAGGGGACACATTCACCAAAACATTGGAAAGTTTATAAAAATTTCAACTTAATTTAAGCTACCTTTAGGTAGCGTGGGGGGATAAAATGAATATATTTCAGAAAATGTCTGTAAAGGCAAAATTATTATCTAGTTTTTTATTTTGTGTGATCCTATTGATGCTTGTAGGGTTTCTCGGAGCGTTTGGTATGAAGACGTTAAATGATAATGCAAAAGAGATCTTTCATTATGATTTCAAAAGCGTAACATATCTTCATAAGATTGAAGAAAAACTACTATACATTAGAGCTGAGATAGACAATGCGGTACTTTATGAAGAAAAGGAAAAAACAATAACTTCTATAGAAAATATCGATTCTTTCGATTTAGAAATGGATACTTTATTAAGCGAATATGAAGATTTGAATCATTCTTCTGATGTTAGAGATAGTTTTGAACAATTATTAACAATGATTAATGAGTATCGAAAAGTAAGAGATACAGTTTTGAATCTTGCAAATAATGGAGATTACATAAAAGCCAAAAAAAATCTGCCTCGTATTACAGAAATAAGAACGAAGATAGATGAAGCAATAAATTCTCTAATAGATGAAACACAAAATAATGCAATTACAAAAAATGAAGTAAATAAAAATTTATATTATACAAGTAGAAATAATATTGTTATTATAATCGTTATTGGAGCAGTGCTTGCAATAGTTATAAGTGTGGGTATCTCTTTATCTATTGCAAAAAAGATTAAGAATATGCTTTTATTTGCAAAAGCTCTTGGCGAAGGAGATTTTACATTTAATACATATGTCAAAGGTGAAGATGAACTTGCCCAACTTTCAAATTCTCTTAACGTGGCAAGAGAAAAATTAAGAAGTTTAGTAGCCAATATTTCAGAACAGACACAAGATGTTTCAGCTTCAAGTGAAGAGTTATCGGCTACGTTTGAAGAGCTCTCAAGCACATTTAGCCAAATAGATCAAAATGTTTCTACAATTGTAGGTAAAATTCAAGAAATCAATGTCACAACACAAGAATTATATACAAGTGTTGAACAGGTAGATTCAGGAATCACTCAATTAGCATCGGATTCTTCGGAAAGCAATAGTGAATCACTAAAGATCAAAGAGAGAGCGGTGCAAATTAAAAATAGAGGTGAGAAATCGAAAGAATTAGCAGAGAAGTTGAGCACTGAAAAAAATAAAAAGATTTTAGAAGCAATAGAACAAAGCAAAGTTGTAGAACAAATTATTGGTTTTACAGACTCAATAGCTGAAATAGCGAATCGAACAAATTTAATTGCACTAAATGCTGCGATAGAGGCAGCAAGGGCTGGGGAGCATGGAAGAGGATTTGCAGTAGTGGCAGAAGAAATCCGAACTCTTGCTGAAAAGTCAACCAGTGATGTAAGTAATATTCAAAATATTGTTACAAATGTTAGAAATTCAGTGACTAATCTAACCATACACTCGAAAGATTTATTAGACTTTATCAACACTCAGGTTAGAGAGGATTATCAGTTATTAATAGACACAGGTGTAAGTTATGAAGACGACTCCATCTATGTGGGCAATTTATCTACAAGCATTGCAACCATGTCAGAAGAATTAAGTGCTTCTACGGATGAAATTGCAAATGTAACAGAAGCAATATCAGCGAGCATAGAAAATACGTCAAATAGTTCTGGAGAAATTTTAAGTAGTATAGAAAATCTATCAGTTGCTATGGACGAGATTGCAGGTACAGCCCAACAACAGGCTCGAATTGCGGAGAAGTTAACGCAAATGATTTCACAATTTAAAATTTAGTTTATAGTAAGAATAACATGAATTTCGATAGGCGCTTACTAAAAATGGCTAATGGACTCACATACTTGTGAGCCCATTAGCCATTAAACTTTATTATGTTTATAATGATTTTTAATTAAGAAAACTCCTAGGATATCTGCCAAAGCCCATCCAATAGGAATGGACCACCAGATACCTACAACACCAATAAATGAAATAGAAGAAAGTATATAAGCTAATGTAACGCGTGTACCAAGACTTACGATTGTAAGAATGATTGATACTTCTGGCTTACCAAGACCTCTAAATAAACCATAGAACATAAATAAATATCCAATTAAGCAGTAAAATCCTGCAACAATATAAAGATACATAACTCCGGTTTTTAATATTTCTATTTCATGTTTTTCTATAAATATATACATTAGAGGTTTTGCAAATAGAATAATTAAAGCTGATATGATAACGCAATAAATTGTTATTATTTTAATTGCAGAGCGTATTCCAGTGCGAATACGCTCTTGTTTTTTTGCGCCCAAGCACTGAGCAATAAAAGTAGAGAATGCGTTACCAAAATCTTGGACAGGCATATAAGCAAAACTTTCAATTTTAACAACGGCTGCAAAGGCTGCCATTACAGTAACACCGAAGCTATTAACTAAGCCTTGTATCAATAAAATGCCAAAATTCATAATGGAGTACTGTACGCTTGAAAGTGTAGAATAATTAGCAATCATCTTTACGATGCTTTTATTTAAAAATAAATGTTCGCGTTTTAGGCGAATAATAGGTACACGGACTATACAAAAAATAGCGATACCAACAGCAGAAAATCCCTGTGCTATAATTGTTGCATATGCTGCACCTGCAATACCCATTTTAAGTGGTACAACAAAAATTATATCCAATACAATATTTATAATAGCAGATAAAATAAGAAATATTAGAGGTACGATAGAATTTCCCATACTTCGCATAATTGCGCTAAAAAAATTATAGATATATGTAAAAATGATTCCGTAAAAGATAATTTGTAAGTAGATTTTTGAATCACTAAAAACTTCAGGAGGGATATTAATAAATACTAAAATCTCATCAATAAAAAGAATGGAACATATGTTGATGATAACAGTGACAATACCAATAAAAATAAACGAGGTAAAGAAACTATTTTTTAATTTCTCAATTTGATCTGCGCCAAATAATAAAGAGAAAACTGCGCCACTTCCCATACAAAAACCGATGATGATAGATGTTAATAGAACCATAACCGAGAACGAACTACCTACAGCAGCAAGGGCATTCGGACCAATAAACTTACCAACGATAATAGTATCGGCAACATTATATAATTGTTGAAATATATTGCCTATTATCATGGGGATAGCAAAACTTATTATAGCTTTTGTCTCATTACCATTTAGCAGATCTCTTGATGTTTTCATACGATACCTCTCAATATCTTTCTTTTTTGATCTTTTGATAGAATAAGATAATAAATAGCCTAGATGTTACATTATGTAATATAAAACTTTCCTTATGTAATATACTAAGGGTATCATTTCAATCTAATTTTGTCAATTTGAAATTCACATAATCAGGAAATTCTTGTTTGAAAGTGTAAAAAATGTTATTATAACGTTAACCATTTCGTTATAAGGGGGAAAGCTTATGTATTTAAAGGGATTGGATGAGATTGATAGAACAATTATTACACTGTTAACTAAGAATGCGAGAATGAGTTATGTAGATATTGGAGAGGCAGTTGGTCTTTCACGAGTTGCAGTTAAAACAAGAATCAGTAATTTAGAGGAGAGAGGAATCATTGAAGAATACACTACCATTATAAATCCACAAAAAATAAATAGTGCAATATCCTCTTATTATGATATAGAGATAGAACCCAAAAAATATCAAGAGGTGATTGATATTTTAGAAAAGAACGATACAGTAACACAAATATATCAAGTATCTGGGAAAAACAAACTTCATGTCCATGCAGTAGCTGAAGATCATGAAGGTATGGAAGCATTTATAAATAATGTTATTTATAAATTACCGGGGGTTTTGTCATTAGAATGTAATGTAATACTCTCAAGGATTAAAGATATCAAAGGACTAAGATTATGATATGAAATAGAAACAGAACAAAAGGTAGAGGCAAAATAAATGGCCTCTATCTTTTTTTAACTAGAAAATCACGTTCTTTCATTCAATAACGCTACTTTAATCATGTATCCTAGCCAAAAATGAAACGCTATCCCTAAAGTAACAGCATTTCTTAGTCGTAGTTACGGTAAGAATACGTTTCTCAGGTTCTTTGTTCTACAAATGAAATAGGTGAGATTTTATATAATTAGATACATTTCAAAGACGAAAGACATATTGTTACATAATAAAAGGAAATAAGCTATAGCGATACTAAGAAAATTTACAAATATTACCTGTTATATATTTACACTAAAAATATCGAATGATATACTAGCTATCATAGCAACAGAGAAAGTTTTTTATTGTTGATGTTTTAGTAAATAAGAATAAATAGAAAAAAGGATGAAATTAAATTATGAATTAAATAGGAGGCTAGCGTTTAGAGATGAGTCAATTTAACCGTGGTGCGAGTACAAATATGTTACATATAATAAGTGACTGTTTGTTTGGTATATTCGCTTTATTAACTTCAATCGTTTTGTCAGATAAAGAAATTATAAAGAATAATTTAGGAACATGCATTGCTATATGTGCAGTATTCTTAACAATCTACGTTTTGAGCAACAAAGATTCACGCATGTATAATGTTACAACATTCTTCTACAAAGATAGGGTCTTAAAATACATTTCTAAGTCATTCTTAATAGCTACCGTTATTACAGCAACAATGTTTTTCTATGTAGCTAGGACAAGCTTAATATATAAATTCTATCTACAGTATTTATTTTTTATATACCTATACATGATGATAAGCGCAATTTGCGTTAGAATATTAGTCAAAAAGAAAAAATTGTATATGTATCGAACAATCTTAGTAGGGGATAACAATTCTTTTTCTGATTTTGAACGTTATGTAGGTAAATGTAATTTAAATATTGATATCATAGGATATGTTAGCAAAGAAGAAGGTGGGGAAGGTTATTTAGGAACAATTCAAGATTTGGAGAGGATTGTCCACGCAAATGCCATCGACCAGGTATACTTTATGCATACGGAATCCAATGGATTTGATATACAATCCCATATTGATTTGTGTGTTGAGATGGGAGTAACTGCTAAGGTTATAATGGATATGTATAAAAATGAAATAGCCCATAGCTATGTAAGTAGTGTTGGAACTTATCCTGTAATAACATATCATACCGTATCTTTGAATACTTCTGCTAGAGTCTTAAAGAGATGCATTGATATCATTGGAAGCATAGTGGGGATTATTCTTTCCACACCTTTTCTATTGATAACTGCTATTGCAATAAAAATAGATTCAAAAGGACCTATTATATTTAAACAAAAGAGAGTAGGACTTAATGGCAGATATTTTTACATGTATAAGTTCCGAAGTATGTGTAACGATGCGGAGGAGCAAAAGCTTAAGTTATTAGATCAAAATGAGATGCAGGGGGGAATTATGTTTAAAATGCAAAATGATCCAAGAATTACTCCTGTAGGAAAATTTATAAGAAAAACTAGTTTGGATGAATTGCCTCAATTTTTTAATGTTTTAAAAGGGGATATGAGTTTAGTAGGAACAAGGCCACCAACAATAGATGAGGTTTTGCAATATCAACCAAATCATTGGAGAAGAATGAGTATAAAGCCAGGGATTACTGGCATGTGGCAAGTAAGTGGTCGAAGTTCAGTAACAGATTTTCAATCGGTTGTTGATATGGATACAGAATATATTGATTGCTGGAATATTTTTGTGGATTTTAAGATTATATTTAAGACGATATGGAAAGTACTAGGAGGAGATGGTGCGTATTAAACTAAAAATTTGTGCGATTCTTTGATAGAAATGGGGTAAGTTAAGATTTATCTCTAGAAATTCTGAAATTATAAAGGACTGTAGCAAAACTAATTGACTAAGTTAGTTCTGCTACAGTTATTTTTATTGAGGCGTTTAAAGTGCCTCATATTCAAAGAGTTGCTTGTTTTCAATTTTTATTTCACGACTACAATATTGAATCACAGACCGTCTATGAGTTATTAATAAACAAGTTAGATTTGGTGTAACATCTCTTATATTTTTTAGTACGGCTAATTCAGTAGCTTCATCCAGTGCAGAGGTTGCTTCATCTAAGATAAGAAAAGGAGCATTTCGTATTAATGCTCTTGCAATGGAGATTCGTTGAGCTTGTCCTTCAGATAATCCATGACCATGTTCCCCTATAAAAGTATGGATGCCATCAGGCAATTCCGAAACGAAAGAATATGCAGCAGCATCTTTTAAAGCTTTTATAACATCAGAATCTGTAGCATTTCGATTTCCCATACGAACATTATCGGATATCGTTCCACTAAATAAGGTATTACCCTGCGGAACATACGATATAAATTCTCTACAGCCTGCGGATAATGCTTCATATTCTCCTTGTAAATTATAAAAAAGTAACTGACCTTGAGTAGCGGTGACAAAAGACATAATTAACCGAATTAATGTGGTTTTACCGATTCCCGATTCTCCCACAATAGCTACGAATTCACCAGGTAATATCGTTAAATTTGTATTTGTTAAAACATCTTCTTCAGAATATCCAAAGGACAAGTTCTTTATATGTACCCCAATAGAATTTGTATTAAGTTGTGGCTCATTCTTATGTTCGGAAGGAATATCTTGTAGTTCAATAATTCTTCCAGTGGAGGCAAGAACAGATACAATCTGTGGTATCTGATTGGCTAATCCCATTAACGGTGATTGAATTCGGCCTACAAGGGTTAGAAATACAGTCATAACACCAAAAGTAATTGCATTATCAGAAAGCATGTAGGAACCCCAGGCAAAAGCTATAATGTATCCTGATTGGAAAGCAAAGCTAATTATAGTAGAAGCAATTAATGACATTTTACTTTTTTTCATAATCCAATAAAGGCGCTCATTTCGTAATTCACTAAGTTGATGTAAATAATTCTCCTCCTCACAAAATGTTTTTACGATTAATATATTATTTAAACTTTCCTGCAAAAAGGAACGATATTTTGATTCAGATTCTTGTACTTTCACTTGCATTCTTTTTAGCTTTCTGCCAAGCCATATACTAGATAGTGCACCTAGAGGAGCAATTAGAATTGCAAAAAAGGCCAAAGCTGGTTGATAGTAAAGCAGTGTAAAGAAAGTAGCTAATATCTCGAATACTAATGCTATAATAGTAGGAATATTAGAAGAAATACCATTTGCAATAGTATTTGTATCAGTGGTTAAGCGGGTCATTAAGTCGCCTGTATGATATTTTGAAATATTAAGCCAGCAGGAGTGTAACACTTTATCATAAACTTGTTTACGAATAGAGAAGGAAAACCTTTCATTTATTACGGTGGAAAAAAACATGGAACAACTACCGATAATTAGACTAACAATAATAATTCCAACATACATCATTAGTTCAGTTGAAACATTTTGTCCAAGTGTTGCTGAATCAATTATTCTTTGGCTAATAACAGCAATGCTTACGGAAATAAGTGGGCTAGTAATAGAAAAAAATATAATAAGTAGTAAGGAAGGAATATACGGTTTGGTGTAATAAAATAACCATTTTCCATAGGTACTTTGAGTACGAAAGTTCTTGAAAAAATCTTTAATATCAGACATGAAATAACCTCCATATTAGGATATACTAAATTATTTATTATGAAATAATAGGGAGGGAAAAGTAAAAATCACTTCCAATTCCCAATTCACTGTTACACCAAATTGTTCCGTTATGACGCTCAATAATTGATTTTGCAATAGAAAGACCAAGGCCACATCCAATGATTGGACTTGGAGTTCTAGATTTTGATTCTGTAAAACATCGATCAAATATATGTGTAATGTTCTCTTTACTGATTCCTTGACCTGTATCACTTACCTTGATAATAATATCATTGAAATTTTGGTAAGATTCGAGAGTAATTGTGCTGCCATCCAGGGAGTATTTTAATGAATTTGTAAAAAGGTTGTCCAATACTCGAATTATTTTTTCCGGGTCAATAAAAGCGTTAACACGTAAGGTTTCAGGAACGTAAAGAATCAGGTGACGATTTTTATATTTGTTATCAGCTAAACAAGTATAATAAAAATCTTCTAATAACATACAGACATCTACCTTAGTACATTGAAAAGGTATCGTCTCATTATCTAATATTGTAAGTAAGAAAATATCGTCAATCATTTTTTCAAGTAATATAATTCTTTGAGTCATACTTGTTAACATATCTTTTAGTTCATCAGGATCAATAGAATCTATAGATAATAGATATTCTAAACTACTTTTTAAGGTAGCGATAGGCGAGCGTAAATCATGAGAGATATTTGAAAACATCTCCATGCGAAGTTCTTCTTGTAGCTTTAGAGTCTTATTTGCCTTATTAAGCTGTTCAGTAACATGATAAAGAGCAGTCGTTAATTCAGCTACTGTAATATCAGGCTTTATGTATAAGGATTTTTTATTATCACTTTTTGTACTTGTAACAGTATTGCGCTTATAATTTTTTCTTTTCGTGGTATTGATTCGTTCTTCTCTATCCATAATTTACCTCATATATTTTTTTACCTTCAAAAATATTTACTTATAATAAGTTATCTATTTTCTTACTTTATATATAAACTGATAACCCTTTGACCAAACTGTTTGTATTTTATTCTGTAATCCTACGTAAGATTCTAATTTTTTTCTAAGCCTGCTTGCAGTGACCATAATATTTTTTCTGTCGTTATCTGTGTAAGTCCCCCACATTTTTAAACCGATTTCTTCAAAGGTAATGGTTTGATTCACCTTAGAAGTTAGAAGAAGTAGTAATTCAAACTCTCGATTTGATAAGATGATTTCTTCATTATCATAATAAGCCTTATGTTCGATGAGATTAATTATTAATGGCGGGAAAGCTAATAGATGGGACGGGGGTAATGAACTCTGGTGTCTCTTGATATTAACATGAATTCTCGCAGACAGTTCACGTAAACTATATGGTTTTGTGACATAGTCATCCGCACCTAAAAATAATCCTTTCACTTTATCCTCTTCCCCTACCTTACCTGATAAAAAAATAATTGGTGCGTTGGTAGTTTGACGTATTATTTTGCAAGCATCAAAACCATTTAATTTAGGAAGCATGATATCTAATAGAATGCAGGATGGATTGTAGTTGGATAAAAGGTTAATTCCATCAATAGCATTCGTAGCTGTGATAACTTTATAACCTTCATTTCTTAAAAACTTAGCATTTACTTCGAGCAATTCTATATCATCATCTATCATCAGTATATAGTTCATTAAAACACCTCCATGGAAATATATGTAAATACATATAAATATAATATACACCAAATTACCAAAAAATAACATCTATTTTTCCAAATATTTTTTGTGAAAAGGAACTTTATGTCAATCGAATCTTACATAAGTTGTCAAAGTAGTATTGATTACCAATTATTGACAGTTATATAATGGATAAAAATAAAAGGACATAAGAAAATGTTTTAAAATGTGGATGGAGGAAAGAGTTATGATAGATACATTATTATGCAATTTTACATTGGAGAAAATTTTTGGAATTTTAAAAAGAAAATTGTTTTTTATTTTATTAATTACAACAATTGGTGGTGTAGCTGTAGGTTATTATAGCTATCGGACAAGCCAAACAATATATGCAGCAAAGGTATCCATGTATGTATATAGTGACCCCTCTTACATATCTTCATCAAATGTTAATGTTACAAATGCAGAGTTTACAACAGCCAAGAACTTAGTAGAAAGTTATATGTTAGTACTAAAAAGTAATACAGTATTAGAAAAAGTTATAGAAAGATTAAATATTAATTATTCTGTAAATCAGTTAAAAAATGCGATAAATGCAAGTTCGGTTGAAAACACATCTGTATTCTATATTCATGTTTATAATGAAAATCCTTATACAGCAACTGAAATAGCGAATGAAATAGCAGAGATAGCTCCATCAGAGATATCACGTGTTGTGAAATCTGGAGGAGTAGAAGTTATCGACCATGCAACCATGCCAACAAGTCCATACTACTCAACGAATATATTAAAGTATACACTCGTTGGAATTCTTGGTGGTTTCGTACTTTCTGCTGGTTTATTCTTGTTCTTTGGATTATTAGATACAACAATAAGGAAAAAGAGTGAGATTTCAGAAGTATTTACAATTCCAATTCTAGGTGATGTTCCAATGATATACGATCCCACAAGAAGAGTGAAAGCAAATAAAATACTTGGTTCAGATACCCCATTCGCCTTTATGGAGTCTTACAATCACATACGGACGAATTTAATGTTTACAGGGAAAGGAGAAGCATGCCCATGCTTCGCTGTAACTAGTGCAGATCAAGGTGATGGAAAAACCGTCAATTGTATTAATCTGGCAGTAAGCTTTGCTCAACTTGGTAAAAAAACATTGCTGATTGATGCGGATTTAAGAAATCCGTCGGTGCATCAACAATTTCAAATTGAGGAAAATTCCATTGGGCTAAGTCAATATCTTGCAGGGATGACCGATGACATTAATTACGTAGAGACAAAAATTCAAGATTTATACATTTTGCCAGCGGGTATTATACCACCAAATCCAACGAAATTAATTGCATCCTCTAGACTAGATAATCTGCTAGCGATGATGAGAGAGGAATTTGAATATATCTTTATTGATATGTCCCCAGTAGGCATTGTTTCAGATCCAATTTTATTAGCACCACGTATCACTGGATATATCTTAGTAGTGCGTTCTAATGTTAGTAAGATGACGAAGGAAAAACATATTGTAGAATTATTAGACCAAGTAGATACCGAAATCTGTGGTTTTATATTTAATGCAACCAATCCAAAAAGTAGTGAATACGGTTCCAAAAATTATAAAGCATATAAAAATTACTATATACCAGAAGGAAAAGGGATGGAAGCTTAGTTACTTAAGTAAAGGAAAGGAATTTTAGTATGAATATAGATTTTCATGCACATATACTACCAGGTGTTGATCATGGATGTGATGATGTTTCGATGGCTATCATGCAGTTAAAGATGGCAATGGATGTGGGGATTGATCATATTATCGCTACCTCTCATTATTATCCTCATCTGGAAACGTTAGATTCCTTTCTTAATAGACGAGAAGAAGGTTACTTAAAATTATTAGAACACAAAGACGGATTACCCATTCAAATTGATTTAGGAGCTGAAGTTTTATTGTTTCCGGGATTGGAAAAGCATCCTAGGTTAGAAGAACTATGCATTAGGAATACAAACTGCTTGCTAATTGAATTGCCGTTCGCTTATTGGGATTTAGAGTTACTAAAAACCTTAAAAGCACTGAAAGAGAAGAGATATTTCAATATAGTAATTGCACATGTAGATCGTTATTCCTTAGAGATAATCAAGCAAATTCAAGATTTGAATTTAAATATGCAGATAAATACCAATGCAGTTTGTACTTTTATAAAGTATAAACGTCTAAAAGATTTGGTAGCTTCAGAAAATATCGTTGCATTAGGCAGCGATGTCCATGGGCTAAGTAATGCGTATAAAAATTATGCAAAAGCATTAAAGATTCTTGGAAAAACAGCTCATATTATTATGGCTCGTACAGAAAAAATATTAAAAGGAGATGGTGAGATTGCAAAAAAAGAAATATATGGATAAAAAAATAAAAGTATGTTTTGCTGCATCTACGGGTGGACATTATGAACAACTAGTCAGGTTAAAACCATTAATGGACCGTTACAATAGTTTTATACTGACTGAAAAAACAAATTATAATACAGAAATTAGTGATTACAAAACATATTACTTAAAACAAATTAATCGAAAAGAACCTTTATTTATCCTAAGGTTTATTGAGGATATATTTTTAACTCTAAATATAATGAGAAAAGAGAAACCTGACGTGGTTATAAGCACAGGTGTATTAGCAACGATTCCGATTTGTATTTTAGCTAAACTATTTCGTAAAAAAGTGATTTTTATAGAATCCTTTGCGATGGTTACGAAAGCAACACAAAGTGGTAAATTATTATATCGATTTTCTGATCGTTTTTATGTTCAATGGTCAGAAATGCTTAATCTGTTTCCAAATGCAATATACAAAGGAGGGCTATATTAAGATTGATATGAGGAGGATATTATGATTTTTGTAACGTTAGGCTCTCAAAAGTTTCAGTTTAATCGTTTACTTGTAGCAGTGGACGAGTTAGTAGAGAAAGAAGTAATTAAAGAAAAAGTTATAGCACAGATTGGATATAGCGATTATATTCCAAGGAATTATGACTATGAAAAGTTTTTAGACCGAGAGGAATTTGACAAGCGAATGAAAGAAAGCAATTTTGTGATTACTCATAGTGGAACAGGAGCTATTATGAGTGCAGTGAATTATGGTAAGAAAGTAATTGCTGTACCAAGAAATTCTCTGTATGGAGAGCATGTTGATGATCATCAGCTACAGATATTAAAGCAGTTCGAAGAGATGAATATTATCTGCGCTTGTTATGATCCCAAGGATTTAGGTCGCTATATTGAAGAAATTGAGGGAATGTCTTTCATAAAGTATAAGTCAAATACACATGTGATTATTGAAAGTATAGATCAGTATATTAAGTCGGTTTTTAAAAGTCATTATGAGTCACCTAGTAAAAGTATATAGAAGGAAAGAGCAGGTTATGGAAGGTAGAGTAGTTAAGGTCAGTGTAATTGTACCCGTTTATAATACACAGGAATATTTAAGGGATTGCCTATTATCCTTAGTAATGCAATCGTTAAATGAGATAGAGATCATTGTCGTAAATGATGGTTCTACTGATAATTCCTTAGAGATTATAGAAAGTTTCGCTATGGATTATCCAGATAAATTTGTAGTTTTAACAAAAGAAAATGGTGGACAAGCTACAGCGAGAAATTTAGGTATACAGTATGCAACGGGGGAGTATATTGGATTTGTGGATTCTGATGATTTTGTACACCCTGATATGTATCAAGAAATGTATGATGTAGCCGTAGCGTCTGATTGTGATTTTGTTGAGTGCGATTTCGAGTTCTTAAAAATTAAAAATAATAAATTAATTCCATTGAAAAAAAGAGGAAAAACAAGAAAGTTTTTAAACCAAGCGGATATGTTTTTAGATCCTATGGTAGCACCTTGGAATGACTTATATAAAAGTAGTGTATTAAAGAATTCAGGAGTTTTATTTCCAGAAGGTTATATATATGAGGACACTTCATTTTATATAAAAATGATTCCCTTTATTAAGAAATCAGAGTTTATAGATAAGGTATTCGTTTATCATATGTACCGTGAGACATCAACGATGAATACAAATAAGAGTAAAAAGGTAGCAGATATATTCTCTGTTTTAGATGACATTGTTACTTTTTATAAGGAAAATAATTTTTGGAGTGAATATCAAGCAGAAGTTGAGTATTTTTGTTCGAAAATTCTATTATGCAGTTCTATGCGAAGAATTTCTTTAGTAAGAAATAAGGAATTAAGAAGTTTTTTGATTGAGCAGACGAGTAAGATGTTGTCGACACAGTTTTCAGAGTATAAGAAGAACCCCTATCTTCAGCAGGGTTTAAAAAGTAAATATATGAAAAGTATTACAAAGAAAAATATTCACTTGTTTTGTAATTTATTTTATCTACATCAAAAGCTTCGAATCGAGTGAGGATAATTTAGTGAATGTTTGTGATACGTACTATATGGAGGAAAAATGAAAGTATCAGTTTTAATGGCAACTTATAATGGAGAGGCATATCTTTTAGAACAATTAGATTCAATTAGAAATCAAAATTTTGAGATTGGTGAAGTATTAATACAAGACGATTGTTCTACGGATTTTACAGTTGAATTAATAAAGAAATATATAGTAGAGAATAAGCTTTCTACTACGTGGCATTTCTATCAAAATGATATGAACCTTGGCTATGCTAATAACTTTATGGAACTTATTAAAAAAGCATCAGGTGAATTTATCTTTTTCTGCGATCAAGATGATATTTGGGAGCTGAATAAAATCGAAACGATGATTCATATCATGGAGTCAAATGATGATATACAGTTACTAGGTTCAGAATACACTCCTTTTTATAGTGGGGAGGGTGTTCTCAAAATATCAAAACATCTTTTAAAACAACAAAAAGACGATGGTTCTCTAGAAAAGATTTCATTAGATCATAAGTCAATTTTTATAGGCTGCGAAGGTTGCACGATGTGTATAAGAAAATCCTTACTTGATTCTATTATGTCATATTGGTTTAAAGGGTGGGCACATGATGAATTTGTCTGGAAGTTAGCATTATGTCAAAACGGATGTTATGTGTTTCATCAATCTATGATGAATAGAAGAATTCACGGAAATAACGTTTCAAAACAAAAAATGAGGGATTTAAATAAGAGATTAAAATTTTTAGGAAGTTTAGAAAAGAGCCATGAAAGTATGCTGGTTTATGCAAAAGATAGAAAAATGAAGGATATTTATATTGAATTAATAGAAAAAAATATACGTTCAGTAAGACTTCGAATTGAATTATTAGAAAATAGGAAGATAAGCAATACGTTACGATTAATTCTTTTTTATTGGAATAATTATCACAGTAGAAAATCGATACCTGTCGAACTCATGATGGCATTTCGGATATAAAATTAAGATAGGAACAATGGAGGTAAAAACATTATGATACAAGAAGGAGTAATAAGAGTATCTCAAAGAATGTCTTATATAAAAACTGACGTGGAGGAAAGATGCTTTTATAAACTTTCTGTTCTATTTGTTTTTGCATTATTTGTATTACCACAATATTTTGGGTTTCAGATTGCTGGGTTTGATATCACCGCACAGCGCATGACTATGATAATTTTAATGATTTTTATCATGGGGAAGCAAAGAAGATGGCTTGATTTCATAGAGATAATAAAAACATGTAAGTTTTCAATCCATATCCTGGCATTTATGGCAGTATTATTTTATACAGCAGTATTTCGCTTTAATGTAAATACATTCTTATATTCTTTTATTGAGTTCCTGTGTTTTTATTTACTCATTTATATTATTAAGGACGTATTTGGAATAGAGAAATTTGTTTCAATAATTATAAAACTTACATATATTCTTTGCATACAGGGACTAATTGAATATGGTGTTGGATATACTTTGTTTAGGTACCTAGCCACAATACCATCGTTATACACAGGTTCTTATATAAGATCTGGATCGTATCGAATTATGGGACCATGCAATCATGCATTAGGTTACGGATTACTATTATTAACGGTTGTTCCAATTACATGTATCGATGTAAAAAAGAGTGTGATTAATATTTTGCAGAACAAGCTTTTGCTGATTTTACTTATAATAAATATATTTCTAACAGGCTCTAGGTCGACTTTAGCGCTATTATGTTTAGAGCTATTTTTATTGCTTATCTATAGTAATAAATATGATAGGAAGAAAACCCTATTCTATTTTTTTGGAATCATAACAGGAGTTACACTTTTTGTAATAGCTTTTTATAATACCCCATTGGCGAGGTATATTATGTTGCAAGTGACTAGCTTATATGATGAGTTAGCGGGGACTGAATATGCCGTTAAGTTTGGTGCAGAAGTAATCCGCTTGCAGGATAGTTCAAATTATAGGAAAATGTTACCCTATATTTTTACACTTGACTGGCTTAATCCTTTGATTGGAAGAGGCTCCACCTATGTGCTAAGTGTTAAAATTGGATCGATTTATATCAAGTCGATTGATAATTTCTATGTGGCTCATTATATTCGATTTGCTTATCCAGGCTTGATTACTTTTGTAGTATTTATGCTTTGTGTACTTAAGTCGATGCATCGAACAGCTAGAGACCATAAATCTGGAATAGTAAAAAGTATGTTTATCGGTAGTTTGTGTTATTTTATTAATCTTTGGTGGCTAGATTCTTTGATGACCTTAAAATATGTTTATATACTATTTGCAATCTTTTATGTAATTTATAAGGAATTGAATCAAGGCGTACATAATAATACAAAAAAATCACGATATTTTCAGTGATAGAATTTTACTTTAGAAAGGGTAATAAGGTAAATAAATTGCGGATAAAAGACTTAGTACTAGGACAAATGGATGGAATTCATCCAATCTTATTTTTACTTATGGTTCTTTTGGGATATATTTGCTTACAGTTAATATGGTTACTAAGAAGTAAGTATATGGGAATTCATATACCTTTAAATTATAAATTAGGAAGGATTTTTTATCTGATATATCTATGTTTTATATTTCAGATAACGTTATGTAATCGAGAAACTGGGAGCAGAGATAGTATTAGTATAATACCTTTTTTAAATATCTATCATTGGACAGGTGAGTTAAACGAATCAAGACTTTTATACGCGTTACTAAATTGTTTATTATTTGTTCCCTATGGATTTATCATTTCTTTTTTAAAGTCACACTATCGTTGGGAGCTTATGCTATTATTAGTCACCTCAAAAAGCTTTCTTTTAAGTGCTCTTATAGAGATAACACAATTAATAACCTCACGTGGATATTTTGAAACGGAAGATTTAATTTGTAATACAGCCGGAGGAATATTGGGTAGTATTTTATTTCTTATGTTCGTATATGTCTTTCCAAAGATACGTTTAAAAACAGATGTGAAAGGAGAATTATTTTGAAAGTAGTTTTCATTGGCCTAGAATTCTATATGGAGAATAAAGGATGTGAAGCGTTAACATATTCTTTTGCAGCTGAGCTGATTGAGCAAACGAGAAAATTAAAGAAAAATCTTGAATTAAAAGCGATTGTCTTTCAACCGGAATCACAAATTAACTTACCTTTTGGTGATCAAAAGGTGGAGTGTATCAAAATCCGTATGAAGTCACCAAGTTTTTGGAAAAAATGTTGGGAGATCATGAAGGAGAGTGATGTAATCTTTGATTTTACAATGGGAGATAGTTTTACTGATATTTATGGACAAAAAAGATTTATGTTAATGACTATGATGAAACAGTTAGCTGTTTGGTCTAAAAAGGTATTCATTCTTGGACCGCAGACCTTTGGTCCATTTGAAAAAAAATTTTCTACATGGTGGGCAAAACGTATTTTGAATGATACAAAATACATATTTACAAGGGATGTACTTTCACAGGAGTATGTAAAGAAATTAAGTGGTAAAGACATAACATTAACTACAGATGTGGCATTTGCTCTTCCATACATTGAAAAGGCGCAGAGGGAGGATGAATTTATTCATATTGGATTTAACCCATCAGCACTGTTATGGGCAGGTGGCTATAATGGAAAAAACCAATTTGGATTATTGGTAGATTATCAAGAATATTGTCATAAATTAATATCCATGCTTACAAAGGAAAAAAAATATAAATTATATTTAATACCTCATGTTTGGGGAGAATGTATGGAAGATTTAGAGAATGATTTAAGTATATGCATTCAATTAAAGGAAAGATACCCAGATGCGGTTGTTATTAGTAATATGAAAACTCCAATGGATGTAAAGTCATATATCTCTTCTATGGACATCTTTATTGGAGCCCGTATGCATGCAACCATAGCAGCTTTTTCATCAGGAGTGGCGACCATACCATTTTCTTATAGCCGAAAGTTTGAGGGATTGTACAAAAGTCTTGGTTATCCTTATGTCATCAGTGCACGAACGACAACAACACAAAATGCAATTAATGACACAATAGGGTGGATTAATCAATACCAGACTTTAAAAAGGCAAGTGAACAAATCCTTGCATTTGGTACATAAGAAGCAGGAAATTTTTCATCATGAATTACAAAATATATTATCTAGCATAGAGGTATGAGATGGTAACGAATATTTTAAAAGTATTGTTCTCAAATGGTCTAATTACTTTAGTGGGCCTAGTAAATAGCATTATTTTCCCGTTCATTTTAAGCATAAACGGATATGCGGACTATCAAGAATTTCTTCTCTATGTATCGTATATCTTTATATGCCAGTTAGGTTTATCCTCTGGTCTCTTTATCAATTATGGAGGAAAAAAGTATAAAGAAATTGATAAGTCGCAGTATAAGAGTGAAATATTATTACTGCTATTCATATTAACCATGTTTACCATAGTAGGAATGATATTATATGTTTTTATAATGAATAAAATGTTTTTAGCAGTCGTTCTATCTATTTTGCCTATTGGAATTATAGGTACGTACAAGGCTCTTTTTCAAGCATGGGATCAGTTTACCGATTATGCAATATACAATGCAGTGTCAACAGTAGCATTTACTGTAGTCTTACTTGTTAGTTTCCTTGTTTTTAAACGTGTAGAGTCTAATATGATTATAACATCATACCTTGTCATACAGTATGTTATAACATGCAATCTCCTTATTAAATATTATTCCGATACCAAAGGATTTAGAACTAAAAAACTATGGTCAAAAAAAAATAAGCGGACGATGCAAAGCGGATTTTTATTGCTTATTGGTAATTATATTAATGTTCTTTTACATGCAATCGACAAGCAATTTGTAAATACTATTTATTCAAGACATTCATTTGCAATGTATTCTTTTGCTATGTCCACTCAAGGAATTATGACTGTATTAATAACTGCACTAGCGAATCCGATTTACCCAAGGTTAGCAAGAGGGGATATTGAAAAAGATTTGTTAAATAGATTAAAAGAGTTGTTATTTATGCTAGGAGCTATGTCAGGTTGTGCTTATTTTGTAGTTGCATTTCTTGTTAAAACTTTTATAGGGAAATATACGGATAGTTTACAGATCGTAAGTGTTTTCTTTGCTGCATTTCCGGCAATTGCTGTTATTAATGTATTGTACATAAACTTATATAAAATCACTAGGCAATTTAAAAAATATATTGCAACATTAATTGGGATTTTAATCGTAGCCTTTGTTATGAATTCAATTTCAGTTGCCCTTAATAGCCATACTGTTGGGATATCTGTAGCTACAATGTGTGTTTACTATGTTTGGCTGATTTACTCACAACGAGACTTTGAAGAAATAAAACTACAGATCAGAGATTATGCTTACTTACTCTTATTTTTAATAACTTATTTTATTTGTGTTAAATTATTAAATTCTATTGTAGGCCTAGTTTGTTATACGGTCATTATTATTCTTTTAGATATTATTTTTTACAAGGATAATGTTTTATATTTTGTTCAGATTTTAACAAGTAAGCTTCGAAAAAGAAACGAACTACAAAGATATGTTTCATAAGTGAGGAGAAACAGAAATGAAATTACAATGGGAAACGATGAAAGGGAGGTGCAGGATTGATAAATGTGGATTACTTTAAAGAGTACTGTATTGGATGTGGCTTATGTAGTGCGGTAAAAGGGCAAGATTTCATTACAGATGATAAAGGTTTTAAAAGGCCAGATGTTAAAAATTTAAAAGATGGTGTGTTGGATTTGTTTGAACAGGTATGCCCTGTCCATAATAATTCTTTAAAAAAACTAGAAATAGGAAACATTTGGGGTAAAAGAGAAGAGGTATATCTTTCTTACTCAAGAGATAGCGAGATTCGACATAAAGCATCAAGTGGAGGTGTATTGACATCTCTGGCACTTTATTTACTTGAAAGTGGCAAGGTTGATAGTATTATACATACCTGTGTTTCAGAAGAAAATCCCATTGAGACAAAAACTTGTATTAGTAATACAAGAGAGGAAGTGCTTGCGCGCTGTGGTTCTAGATATTCCATATCTTCTCCGTTTTTTGATTGTTTGAATCGATTGGAAGAGAACAAAAAATATGCGTTTATAGGCAAACCTTGCGATGTGACTGCGTTGCAAAATTATTTTGATATCAACGAAGAAATTAAGAATAAAATACCCTATACTTTATCATTTTTTTGTGCTGGTATCCCAAGTAAGGTGGCAAATGAAAGTTTATTACATCAACTAGGCTGTCATACAGAATGTAGGTACCTAAATTATCGTGGAAACGGTTGGCCAGGTTATACAGTAGCAGTAAATCAAGAGGGAAAAGAGCATGCTATGGATTATGTCACGGCATGGGGAAAAATTCTTGGCCGAGATGTTCATAAGTTTTGTCGTTTTTGTATGGACGGTATTGGAGAGAGAGCAGATATTTCATGTGGAGATGCTTGGTTTTTAACAGAGGAACTTTCACCAGATTTTTCTGAACATGAGGGTAGAAATGTTGTTTTTGCAAGAAGCATAAAAGGAAGAGAACTATTTGAAAGAGCTATGTTAGAAGGATATCTATATGCTGAAAAATTCACTGATTTTAACGCTCTTTATAGGATGCAAACGTATCAGTTTGACCGCAGAACAACGATGCATGTGAAGGTAAAGGCCTTCGACCTTTTATTTAAAATAAGACCGTCATATTCCAAAGCTATTTTAAAAAAATATAGTAAAGCAAGTTCTATGAAAAGAAAAGGAAGAATCTTTGGTGGAACTGTAAAGCGAATCCTTATGGGAAGAGTTTAAGGGAAAGGACGATAAGATTATGCCCAATTTGAAGGAAAGGGTAATGAAAAATCCAGGACGATATAACTTCTTATTCCATATATATAATTTATTTTATTTTAAAAACCGCTATAAAATAGGAAGATATAACCAACTCACATATACAAGTTGCCTATTTAACGATGTAAAAATTAGAATATTTGGAACCGGTAATAGAATTAGTATGGGAGCGTTATGTAACTTAAAGAAATGTACTATTTATATCTATGGTAATAATAATCGAATTACCTTTGGTGATAGCGTTTATATGAACAAAACAGATATACGTATCGAAAACAATAACAATGAAATATCAATTGGGAGTAATTCAAGTTTTAATGCGAGAGTACATCTTGCTGCCATTGAATCAACAAGCTTGCAAATTGGAGAAGACTGTATGTTTTCTTCAGATATTGATGTAAGAACAGGAGACAGTCATTCTATTTTAGATGAAAGTGGTAAAAGAGTTAATTATCCTAAGAAGGTTGTCATTGGTGATCATGTGTGGGTTGGGACAAGAGTTGTTTGCCTGAAAGACGTTGAGATACCTAATCATTGTATCATAGGGGCCAATGCATTATTAACGAAAAAGTTTTCAGAGGAAAATTGTATTATTGCTGGAAATCCAGCTAAGGTTATAAAAAGAAACCAAAGCTGGATCAGAGAACAGATTTAACAGTTTTTCATTTAAGTTTTTGAACCGTTTTAGGTTTGGTAATATATACAGGCTTGGTTCCCCAATTCACAAAACGTATTTGATTTTCCGATGTTATAGAAGTGTCATAACAAACGACCCAATCAGAGCTCATTACAATATATTCTATATCAAAAGGATAATCCTGAAAAGTTAACTTATCATCAGTAGTCAGTTTGGAAGACTTATAGCATGCAGGTACTAAAAATTCATAGCTACCATGCTTAGTTATAACGATAAGTTTTTTCTCTACAGAAGTATCATTGGTAACACTTAGATGGATAGTACCATTTTCCCTCCATACAGAAGAAACATATAGTTTGGATATCTCTTGAACGTTTTTAAAAGTCGCTAATTTTTTGGAATTAGGATAAATATTTTTAAATTTTTTTGCAGCTCCCAATTTTAAATTTTTAAAGACAATATTAGATACTTTAAAGGGTGGTTTTGCAATTACACTTATCGTAAATCCACCACCATTTATAATACAATCAGTAAATGAGATGTTGTTTGCATTACTATATTCAAGTCCTACAAACAAACAGGCATTGATTGCTGAGGAACTATTGATAAATGGAATAATTGGTATTTCAAAACGACAATTTTTAAAATGGATATCCGTAGCATCCATATCTTTATATCCATAGATTTGGACACCATCAGAATGGACCACTTTATCATACTGTATATGAGCCAAATCGGCAATATAGCTATTCTTTACAGTAACATTTTTATAAGGATTTATACCATCGGCACTTGTACCTCCAAAGTAACATTTATTAAAGGTAGCATTACTCCCATTAAAATTGGTAAAAGTGCAATTTTTAAATTGATAAGTTACATTTGTAACTTTGGGATTGGTACTCATTTTTGAAAATTTACAGTTACGGAATATTATAGTTTTCTTAGTTGTCACTTTATCATCGTTATAAATTGCAAACGGTTTTTCACTAAAGTCAATATTTTCAATAATTGTGAATTCGCCGAGATCTTTATTTCTATAAAAAAGATCAAGTACGATACTGATACCGTTATCCGTATAAACAATGTTTTGGTAAGTTGTAAATTCTGTGATTATATATAGAGAAATGGATTCATCAATTCCAGTATTAAATTTATCAGGGATGATACTAATATCGTTTGTACCTTGAGTTATTAGCATTTTGGAAGCTGATGTATCATTTTTCTTGGAACTGTTTGGTGGATATAAAAAAAGAACGATTCCAATAATAATTAGTATAAAAATTTCGTTTTTCAATTTTATGCTCCTTGTAATGAATTTAGATAGCAAGATTAATGGGAAAAAGTACATGGCATATTTAATAATATATATGAACAACAAATAATATGACACCATAAATAGTACAAATAGCTATTTTAGTGGTGAGATGAGAGGAAAGTATGAAAATAACAGTCGTAGGAACAGGTTACGTGGGATTATCGAATGCAATTTTACTCGCTCAATATAATGAAGTTGTAGCAGTTGATATTTTAGAGGAGAGGATATCTCAGATTAATAATAGAATCTCTCCAATTTGTGATCAAGAGATAGAAAATTACTTAACAAAGAAAGAGTTAAACCTGAAGGCTTGTAAAGGGAATCCTGATCTATACAAAGATACGGATTATGTAATAATTTGTACGCCCACAAATTACGATACTAAATTAAATTTTTTTGATACCTCTTCAGTGGAAGAAATTATTAAAGAAGTATGTATGGTAAATCCCGAAGCTAGCATAATCATTAAAAGTACAATACCGATCGGCTTCACGGAAATGATGCAGAAAAAGCATGAAACGAAAAATATAATGTTTTCACCTGAATTCTTAAGAGAAGGACATGCTCTGGAAGATAATTTATCCCCTTCTAGAATTATTATTGGAGCTTATAATGAGCCAGATATCAGAAAAAAAGCAGAAGAATTTGTAAGTTTGTTAAAGCAGGGGGCAATTAAGGAACAGATTCCATCGATTATAATGAATCCGACAGAGGCAGAAGCTATTAAATTATTTTCCAATACATATCTAGCATTACGAGTTACTTTTTTCAATGAATTAGACACATATGCAGAGTTACGCGGTCTAAATACAAGACAGATTATTGAAGGAATAGGATTAGACCCTAGAATTGGGCAGTATTACAATAATCCATCCTTTGGTTATGGGGGATATTGTCTTCCAAAGGATACAAAGCAGCTACTGTCTAATTATTCTGATGTTCCACAAAATATTATTAAAGCTATTGTAGTATCGAATCAAACAAGAAAAGATTTTATTACGCAAAGAATTTTAGAAAAGGCGAGAACACATAGTAAAAAGCAAGATGCAATCCCGGTTATTGGTGTTTATCGTCTCATTATGAAATCGGGATCAGATAACTTTCGTAAATCAAGTGTGCAAGGAGTAATGAAGAGAATAGTTGCTAGCGGTGGGAAATTGATTATTTACGAACCTACTTATAAAGAGAATAATTTTTATGATATCGAGGTAGTAAACGATATTGAAAAATTCAAAGAATTATCAGATGTTATAATAGCGAATCGTTTTAATGAAGAACTAGAAGATGTGCTAGAAAAAGTCTATACAAGAGATATTTATTTTAGGGACTAAAAATCAATGTAGAATACGATTGCTATTTTGCTGCAATACAGCTTGTGGTATATGAAAGCAGCGTAGAAAAGAGGTAGACTATGGCAAAGAAGAGTATTAAAACTAGTTACAAAAGATTTCGTTTCATAGATATAGTGACATTAATAACGTCGATTGTTGCATTTGTTGCTTTGATTATTTTTTTAGTAATTGCACAATATGAGCAAAAAACTGATCAAAATAATTTACTAGAGAGTAGTAAACAACAGGAAAGCAAAGAAGCATTCAAAGAGAAGCAACGTAATGCAATGTCCTCTATTACAATCAATGAAATATATGTTGAAGGCAAAGAAACGAGTAGTGGTAAGAATGACAAGTCAATTTGGATTGAATTATATAATCCAAGTTCTTATAAGATTTCATTGGATGGATATTATTTTAGCTTAAATCATGATACGGAAATTCAATATCAGATAGTAAACAATATAATTTTAGAGCCAAAGCAATTTGTTACGATTTCCTTGGATGGGAACTTGGAAGGGAAAAATTATGATTTACCTTTAATGTTAGATGGCACCGAATATCTTTACTTACATAACATAGAAGGGATAATGGCGGATTATATTTATATTCCGATCCTACAGCAGGGGGAGTCATATGGACGAAAAGAGGATGGTTCTTTAAATTTTTATTATTTACAACCAACCAAGGGAAGTTCAAATAATGACGCTAAGATGATAGCAAAAGAATATCCAATATTTAGTATACCTAGTGGATTTTATGAAAAATCTTTTTCTTTAGAGATGCAGGCAGATGAAGACCTACAAATTTATTATACACTGGATGGAAGTGAACCAACGGCGAATTCGACACTATACACAGATCCAATTTCCATTACGGATGTAAGTTTAAATGCAAATCAATATTCCAGTATAACGGCAACTTCTAATTCGGGAACTAATACACCAGGGTTTCTTGTTGATAAGGCAACTATAGTAAGAGCAGTAGCGATTGATCAGAATGCGAAAAGAAGTAAAGAGACTATAGCGACTTATTTTATTGGTTTTGACAAAAAAACGGGTTATAAAAATCTCCCGATTATTTCTTTGGTAACAGATCCTAAAAATCTTTTTGATTATTGGACAGGGATCTATGTATTGGGCAATCAGTTTGATACAGCTTTGATTAAAAATGAAGATGCATACCATAAAGCGAACTTTTTAGAAGACTGGTCAAAAAAAGTTAACATAGAATTTTTTGAAGTAGATGGTACTTTATCTTATATGGGTAGCGGTGAAATTCAGACCTATAAGGATAATATGATCCAAAATGCACAAAAAAGTTTAGAAATAAGTAAAATTGATCGAGCTGGCCTTGGAGAGTCTAGTCTTTTTTCATACATAGCATCGAAAAAAGAAGGTTCTTTTGTACTTAGTAATGGAACTTTTGATTATAATACAAAAATACGTAGTAATTTAGTACATGAATTAATGAAAGATAGATCAGTGAGTACACAGGAGATTGACCCATGTATTGTTTTTTTAGATGGTGAATATTGGGGAATTTATAATATTACTGAATCTTATAAAACTGGATATATAGAAAAAACATATGGTGTAGCTCAAGATAATGTAATTTTAATACGAAAAGGCAAAGCAATATCAAAAGGCGTAAATGATCAAAAAGAATATTTTGATTTGGTTAATTATATACAAAGTATTGATATGTCCTTACCTGATAGCCTATCTAAAGTTGAAGAAGTGCTAGATATTCAAAGTTTGTTAGATTGCTATAGTTGTGAGATATTCGTGGCAAACAATGACTGGCTAACTGGTGATAAATACTTATGGAAGTCAAGGAATAATTTAAATAATTCTACCAATAATTCAATTAACTCCACGAACAATTCAAGTAACTCTTATGAAGATGGAAAGTGGCGTTATATGCTATCCCAGATGGACAACTCCAGTGGATTTGATAAAAAAAGTTCTTATCATGTGAATTCATTTTTAGTGAATGAACTAGAAAATGATCCGATTTTTATATCCTTAATAAAAAATAAAGAATTCAAAGAGATGTTCATAGAAACGTTTATGGAGATAGGAAATATCAATTTTTCTAAGGTAGTGGTAGCGAATAAAATTCAGGAATTAAATTATCTTTATGAGCAACCAGTAAGTAACTTTTATAAGCGGTTCCCTGACTCTGTTGCAAGGTATACTTATAAGGAGTATGTGAAGGAAGTTCAAGAATTTTATGAAAATCGATTATTTTATATAGCGAATCATATGAAAAATTACCTAAATATAAAATCAGAATTAGCTGAAATCAAAATTTCTCTGGAGGGAGTAGATAAGGCTATCATTGTATTGAATGGTAAAACAATCGAATTATCAGAAAACAGCGTATGGTCCGGATGGTATTTTGAAGAATTTCCAATTGAACTTAAAGTGGGCTCCAATCAACAAATTGAGTTTGTAAACTGGGAGATTATACAAAACGGCAATATGAAGGAAGAAACGACTAAGTCAATTTCTGTTAATCCTGTGAAATTGGGTACAGAGATAAAGTTAAAATTTAAATCAAATTAGTAATAGAGTTTATAAATAATAGGAAGGTGCTTTATGACAGAATTAGCGGATTACTTAGCAGAATTAATTACTGCTCAATTGGATGGTAGGATACCAGCGCCAGTACCAAATAACATCTCTGTTCCTACGTTATTTCATATAGGGAAAAGTCATTATCTCAATGTTTTACTATTAAAATCTATCATGCAGCTAGAAGTGGAAGAAGCACAAAAAGAGAAGGCAAAACAAGAGGTTTTATCTTGCATATTAAAATCTGCTACACAAAAAAATGAACTAAAAAAGATTTTGGATTGCTTCGAAAAAAATAGGATTAAAAATCATCCTATGAAGGGGTGTATATTAAAGCAAGTATATAGTGTTGCGGAATTAAGGGAAATGAGTGATATTGATATTTTAGTGGAAGAAAATAATATGGGCAAAGTCCAGAAACTTTTGGCGGAGCTTGGCTATGAATTAAAGTATCAAGAAGCTCAGCATGATATTTACATAAAAAAGCCATATATGGTAGTGGAAATTCATCGTTCTCTTTATAATGCAAGGATAGATACCTATCAATTTAATTATTTTGGTACATTTCAAAAAAGTAGGCTAATACCGGGAAAGAGTTATACATACGAGTTTAGCAAGGAAGATTTCTATATTTATATGATTGCCCATATGGCAAAACATTTTTATGAAACAGGATGTGGAATCAGAAATCTAGTTGATATTTATGTTTTTTTAGAAAAGTACAAACAGATTATCGATAAAGATTATTTAAATCAAGAGTTGATAAAATGTGGTTTGTACAAGTTTGCTCAATATATGGAAGAGTTGTCCTATACTTGGTTACAAGGAAAAGAGTCAACACCTTTTTTAGATGATTTGTTTGAATATATGTTAAACTGCGGTGTCTATGGAAAAGATGAAAATGGAATATGGAATCAGTATGCAAAAGAATCTGTCGCTAAAACAAAATATTCAAGAATCAAGTTAAGAATGTGGTATTATTTTCCTCCGCTTTATTATATGAAAGTATATTATCCGTGGTTGAAAAAAGCACCATTTTTCTTGCCAATAGCTTGGGGAATTCGGGGGGCTAGTGGAGTATTTGAGAGTAAGGGAAAAGATAAGATAAGGTTACTAAAAGTAGCAGATCCAAGAGAAATTGAAACAATCCAAAAAATTTATAAGGAGATAAATCTTGATTTTCACGCATAGAAGTACGGGTATTTTTTAAACTAAATAGGAAGAGACAAGTTATAGTTTTAGACTATCTTGTTTCTTCCTATTTTTATAACAATGTATTATAGATTAAGAACGATAAGTAGTGTGATCAGTTGGGTTACCTTTATCGTCATAATCAGTCCAAGTGTGGTCAACATGTTCCTTATTCTTACCACCGGATGCAGTTGCTTTAAAATCCAACATTACAATTTCTGGATTTTCCCATTTTTTCATAGTATTTTACCTCCATCATTATTAACATGAAACTAACAAACTTAGAAATAAGTGTAATTTAATTCCAATGCTTGTAAATGATTTTATAATAAAAGTAATATAATATCAAGAAATCTAACAGAACTGTAATAACTTATGGACAATTAAGGAATGTCCAATCAAAATATTTTGACATAACGAATAAGATCGTTAATTGCCGAAAGGCAGCAGAATGCTCTGCGTCAACTTGATGATCAAAATAGTTAAAATACTCAGTGGTTTTTACTTTATTAATGTAAGGGACAAAGTCTTTTGAGAATATCCCTTGATGAAAAAGATCTTTATACTCCTTCCAATGTTTGTTATAGCGATGTAGGTAGTCAGCCCCTTGTAATCCACGATGATATGTATCATCTAAGATTGTATTCGGAATAATTCCTTTCATATATTTACGAACAAGTCTACGTTCATATCCTTCACTAACAAAACAAGAAAATGGCAATGTCATAGTTAATTCAATTAAATGTTTATCAGCAAGAGGATCTCGAAGAAGCATACCGTATTTCAAACCTAGTTTTGTTTTAAATTCGCCCACTTGTGAAAATTCAAGTTTAGAGAACATGTCCGATTTAATCTCTTTCCATTTTGGAATTATGGTATGATTGCTGTTATAAAAATTTTTTCTAAGTCGAATATTTGTTTTATAGCACTTGGCTAATTCTTTGTTTACAAGGACATCTTGAAATAAATCATCTCTTTTTGCCAACCATCTACTAAATGGTTCTGAAAAGACAGATTTTGTTAGCGAGAATGCGAGTCTTTTTCTTGAGATACGATGATATTTACCATATGTATCTACTACTTTCATCGCTTTGATGAAATGTAGGTTTGTGAATAAATGCTTAAAATATTCTCTTAAATGACCATTTGATAGCGTGGAATTACCATGTTGTCCATCCAATAGGATTTTACATCCTTTTTTTGAAGCTGATTTCGCAATTTCGTTTAACCATACGACATTTTCACCTGATTTGGTAGGCAACTCGGTAATGGATATGATTTCATCAATTTCTGTCAATATGGATTTGCTTTCTGACGTTTCAAAGGAAGGGATAATGTTTGGATATTGTTTGCAAATGTCAAGAACTCCTTTTGATTCGTTTACAATATAGTAAGAAGAATGTGTATTAATAAAAGATTCTTCTGGTATTGCAGTAAAACTATAAAGATTTTTATTGCATTTTTGTAGTAATGGTGCAGCGACGCATGCTACAGACGCAGAGTCTAAGCCACTACTTAAATAAATTCCCACCTCTCCATCGGTCCGAATTGCAGATTGTACTGCGTTATTTAAGGTAGAGAGTAAACGATGTTGATATTCCGTGTCTTTTGCACGTTTCCATTCTTTTGCTTTTTTTATTGGACTCCAATACTCAATACAATATTGTTTCTCTAGTCCGATCGTAACATAGCACCCAGCGAGAACTTTTTTTACTCCTTGAAATGGAGTTTCTTCTGGGTTTGTTATCATAATTGGGGTTTTCATGGCCATACAATCGAGAATCCAGCGTTTATTTTTATTAATATTGTAATTATTGGCCTTTAATATAGAACGAATTAAAGTAGAAAAGTAAACTTTACCTTCAGAATAATAGTAAAATAGGGAACGGCTTGAAATGTGGTCTGCAAATAAATATGCTTCATTAATCTTGGAATCGTAAACAACAAAAGAAAAACATCCAAGTAGATGATGGATGCAGTGTCTACCCCATTTTAAAAAGGCATGGAAAATAAGAGCTCCATCTGGTATATGAGATGGTAATTGTAATTTAGAAAGCAACTCGTCTCTATTATCTAATACACAGTCGGCAGTAAGGTATATTGTTTTATCCTCATTGGAATATGGAAATTGCTCTAATTTTGCTTCTTTTGTAATATGTTGAAGAGCACAACCCATCATATGATTTTCTTTTGTTGTACTTTGGTACTCATCAATGCAATAGTTGTAATATGGTGATTTCATATCTTCTTCGTATGAGTGATTTATAGTTTTCTTAGTAAAATCGATAACTCCAAATATACCAGACATGTTAATAACCTTCCTTTTATATAGTTAAATATTATTTAGTTAATATAAGTTAGAAATATGTAATTATTCAGCAAATTATAATTATTATAACAAATATGGAAAAATTATACAAATTGTATTTGCCCAATACTATGAAATAATCTATAATAGATTGTAATAAATATAGTGAGGTGGCTTATGTACGAGTATCGGATATACGGATTAAAGGTAAGTTCTGAATTAATAATAGAAGAAGCATACAGGGATACTGTAGGAACTTGTCCGGATGTAAAAATATCGTATTGTTACGTAGAGGAAGAAGAGTTACATCAAAAAGCACATCAGCTAAAATATAGTTTTAAATTATTTAACTTTTACATAAAAAATGTTGGAATCTATCGTGTGAAAGAAGGAAAAGAAATCATACTAGAGATTACAAGAGAAGCGAAGATAGAAGATATTACCTGTTATTTATTGGGCACTGCTTTTGGATTTTTATTAATTCAAAGAGAAATAGTAGCGGTCCATGGAAGTTGTATATCCTCAAGTAACTTTGGAGTTATAATCTCTGGGGATTCTGGAGCAGGAAAATCAACAATTTCGACGAAACTTTTTCAAAAAGGATATGATTTTATAGCGGATGATGTATGTGCCTTAAATATACAATCGGAAGACATACTGGTGCAACTTGCATATCCACAACAAAAGTTATGTCGAGATGCAGTTACTAGTCAGGGGTATGATCTGGAGTCTTTGATTTACTTGGATGAAGAGAGAGATAAGTTTGCAATACGCCTACATAATACAAATCGTTTTCGGTTAGAAGCACGATTGGGTGTAATCGTCATATTAAATTGCTCAAGTGAAATCTCTGAAGTGGAAGTTCGATTACTAAGCAGCCACGAAAAATTGGATTTTTTCTTACATAGTATTTTTCGTTACGAATTGTTACAGACCTTAGGAATTCCCCATAGTTTTATGAAAAAGATCATAGAGATTGTAAATAGAACACCGATTTATAACCTAACACGACCAGAGGGTTTGAACACCCAAGAGGAAGTAACTGATTATATTATCGAAGTAATCGAAAAGAATAGACAAATAGAGTATCTTATGTAGGATATGTAGACATGTGAAGAAATTTGCGATGGAAAGAATGGATGAAGGATTGAAGAAAAAGTAAAAATATGGTAAATTGTATTGTAGAATAGGCGTTGTAATTGTGTAGATAATGATGGGGCAAATAATCTATGATGGTATCTAGATTATTTTTGTACAAGCTGTATTCGTTTCGTATTCTTTAACTTGCAACGCTGTAATTTTTAATATTCAAATTAATAGATAGAGGTGGTATAAAAATGGATTCTTCATCTGTGAGATTAGTTCGCAAATTAGATGTTACGGATTTATGTGGTGAGAAAGTTATGATAGATTTTGAAACTGGGAAGTACTTTATGCTAAAGGGTATCGCTAATGATATATGGGATATGCTAGGAGAACAAGAATTTATTTCAATCAATAATATAATTAGCGAATTATTAACGAAGTATGAGGTAGAGGAGGAGATGTGTGATACCTCAGTAAGGGACTTTCTAAAGAAGCTAAATGTAATGAATATGATTGAATATTGTTAAATGTAGGTGTAGTCTATGAAATTAATTCGATTTATGATGAATAATCGACATAAGAAATTAACATTAAAAACCTATCTGCTCACTGGATATTATCGATTATGCATACTTCTTATTCCTTTTAATAAATTAAAGAAGAGACTTGGTAGTATAAATGAGGAGTCTATTCAAAACGAATCAAATCGCAATTATAAAGAAGCAAGGCTTATTCAATGGGTAGTGGAACATGTTGCTCATAATTCACCCTGGGATAGCAAGTGTATGGTGCAGGCGTGGACGGCCCAACGGCTTTTAAGGAGTAAAAATATCTCATCTACTTTGTATCTTGGGGTAGGTAAGGATGATGAAGGTAAGATGATTGCACATGCGTGGATTCGAAGTGGACAATTTTATGTGACAGGTGGGAACGGAGAAGGATATGCTATCGTAGCACGTTTTCGAGTATAAGTATTTTATAGAGTTGGTATAAAATACATAAAAGGAATCATTTTCATAGAAAATGATTCCTTTTATGCTCCAAGCCAATATTATGTTAGTATCTATAATCCACTTTTTAAGCTGCTAACATTTCTGCCTTTTGTAATGCTTCATCAATATTCTTGCAGAAGTTTTCTTGGCCAATTTTTTGATAAAATCCAGCCTTTGTCATAACGGAAAAAGGCTGTTCTTGAACATGTGAGAATAGAAGTGTAATATTTTTCTTTCTACAAATTCTCTCTATATTTTCTAGGGTATGTAGAGCAGTAACATCCATTGCTCCAACGCTTCTCATTCTTAGAATGATTACTTTAATATGGGCTTCATTTGCGTTCGTAATTTCCATAAATTTATCGGCAGCTGCAAAAAACATAGGGCCAGTAATTTCATAAACTAAAGTATGCTTTGGAACAACTTTTAAATTAATATTTTCAGAATCAGATTCATTATCACTGTCTTCTTCCTGAATATATTTCCATCCTTTAATATCTGTAACATCAGCCATTCGTTTCATAAATAGTAAGGCAGTTAAAACCACACCAACTTCGATTGCAACTACTAAATCAAAGATGACTGTTAATAAGAAGGTTGTAACCAATACGATAATATCGCTTTTTGGTGCTGTCTTTACTAAATTCACAAATACCCTCCATTCACTCATGTTGTACGCTACCATAATTAATACAGCAGCAAGAGTAGGCATTGGGATAAGTGCAGCGAGTGGCATTAGTACTAATAATATTAGTAGCAATGTAATTGAGTGAACAATACCAGCGATAGGAGTTCTACCACCATTTTTAACATTTGCAGCGGTACGTGCAATTGCACCGGTTGCAGGCAAACCACCAAATAAACTTGAGAATATGTTTCCAATACCCTGTGCAATTAATTCCATGTTTGAACGATGCTTACTTCCAATCATACCATCGGACACTACACAGGATAATAGTGATTCGATACCAGCTAAAATCGCGATTGTTAAAGCAGGTTGGAATAAACTTTTTATAGTGTGGAAATTTAAATCAGGAATTTGCATTGTAGGGAATTTACTGGACAACTCACCATACACACTTCCAATCGTGCTTACATTCATACCTGAAAATTTAACGATTAAAGTGCTTACTATAACAGCAATTAAAGAACCAGGTATTTTATCTGTTACTTTTGGCCAGAGAATTAAAATGAGTAAGGAAATTGCTCCAATTAGTAATGCTGACCAATTAATTGTAGTGATATGCTCTGCATAAGCTTTCATCTTTTCTAGAAATTCAGAAGGAACACTTCCCATAGATAATCCAAGAAAATCTTTTATCTGACCAGCAAATATTCCTACTGCGATTCCAGCAGTAAATCCGGTTGTAATTGTATAAGGAATAAATTTAATTAATGTTCCGAATCGCAACAAGCCCATAATAATTAATAAAAAACCTGCCATGATTGTTGCTATAATTAGTCCATTCATTCCATGCTCTTGTATTATTCCATAGATTATTACGACAAAAGCGGCCGTTGGACCACCAATTTGAACCCTACTGCCTCCAAAGAAAGAAATAAAAAATCCAGCAATAATGGCAGTATAAAGACCTCTTTCTGGATTTACACCCGATGCGATTGCAAGGGCAATGGATAACGGAAGAGCAATAATTGCAACGATAATACCAGCAGTAATATCCTTTAGTAATTGCTCCTTTGAATAGTGCTTTAGCACTGAGAATAATTTTGGCTTAAGTTTCTCCATCCTACATAAGTCCTCCAATAATTTTATCTTTTGTTTGATTCCGTCAATAGAATAACAAGATTATAAACCGTATATATTGTCAAGGATCAAACGTTTCGTATGTAATTGCATGTAATAGATAAACTTAAGTGATGGAACACACATCAGTGGAAGATGTCATTATGTAACTTCGTAATAAAATAAAATTTAAGATAGGAATCTCAAATGAGCATCTCACCTATATGAGCAAACATTATTTTATTAGGGAACAACATAAAATGTAACACTTAATATAATAGTACATAAAAAAAGTAGTAAAAAATACTACAGATAGATGAAAATCATGTCTATTACCTAGATAACTACTTATATCTATTCATAAATTAAACATACTATTAAAATATTATGTCGAATGTAAATATTTTTCAAGAGATGATTTTAAAATATTATATTTTTATAAAATAATTATAAAAAAAATGGAATAAGGCGTGTATTTATGTGAGAACTGCCCGAAAATGAAATTATTTTCGGGCAGCTTGTAAATCGTGAAGACCTTATTTATTATTTTCTAACAACTTTCTTCCAGCCGCATCGGCGTCTTTGATTGCTTGAATAAATTTTTCTTCCGTTGGATTGCCAGGTACATAGCTCCATTCAATAACAGAAGAAGCCTTTTTAGCTATGATCGGAAGATGCTCATTCGTTAAGCCAATTTCAGCCATGGTTATAGGAAGACCAACACTATGGTTAAATTCAAGGATTCGATCTCTTTCTTTGAAGTTTTGTTCATATGTAAGTTGACATAAAACTCCAAAAGAAACAATTTCGCCATGTAGATGTTTTTCACAGGAAGGTATTAGTGAACTGCCATAATATACGCAGTGAGCAAGTGAACTGTTATAGTAGTAATTTTCCGTTGGATCTGGTTGGTTTTGGTTTACTGTACAGTTGGATACAATACCTGTAAGCATAATGATGTCAAGGGCAACCTGCTCAAGCTCGAAAGAAACTTGGTTGTTTTTGCAGTCTTCAATTGCCTTTTTGCCAAGTGTAATCAATGGGGAGGCACAGGTTTTAGCAATTCCAAGACCTAATAATGGAAGGTGATGAAGTTTCTTTTCCTGACACGCAAAAGCTACTTCGTATTCCTTTGAAAGAGCATCTCCCACACCAGCCCAAAACATATTATAAGGGGACTCTGCAATAATTTTTGTATTTATAAATGTGTGGTTGGCAGGCTGTTTTTGATAATAATATTCTTTAAAAGAACCATCCTCATTATAAATTACACTTAAATTTGTACAAGCTGCGCAATTCGATGCAAGAGTTGGAAATGTGAATACTGGTTTCTCAAGCATATCTCCAAGCGTCTTAACTGTATCACAGGCTCTACCACCACCGACAGCAAAGAGCATATCAGCTTGTTGTACCAGTGAATTATTTTTTAAGTTTTCAACGTTTTCCATTGTAGAATCTCCACCATACCAAACGTATCCAAGAATGGTAACTTGTGATCCTGCAATACCTTTTTCTAACGCATCCTTCGCTTTTTCCATAGCAGTTTTGCCGCCTACAACTACTGCATTCTTTCCAAAGTATCTTGTAATGTATGGGATTTCCTGATAGCAATCCTCTCCAACACTGTAATTAGGTAAAAATATGTTCTGATTTTTCATAATTAAGAACTCCTTTAGTTTCTAGTCTATATGAAAGGTAGAGAGTAATATGAAGTAGCGTTCCAAATTAAAAAAGCTATCCATCCAACTTGGATGAATAGCGCGATTTAGTTCTGCTTTTCTATGCCTAGCTTAAAAGGGCTACTCCTTCTTTTTTCAGCGATACCTATTCAATAATTAAATAAAATAATATAATAGTTAAATTAGTATGTCAAGTTAATTTGTTGAATTATTAGTGTATAGACTTGAAGATGTATATACAATTAATAAAAATATGGAAATTTATATTGGAAAATGATGGCGGTAATTTATAGTATATAACGTCTTGAAAGTTTTTTAATTAACGATACAAAAATGATACATACTTATGCTAAAATACGTAAAGTAAAGTTATAGATAATATATTAAAGATTATGAATATAGATGAATACAATCAGGACTATTATGCGTTTCTCGATTGGATAGGAGAAAGAAATGATTAAAATACTAATTGTTGAAGATGAAAAACCTATATCAAATCTAATTTTTCTTAGTTTAAGTTCCGCTGGTTATGAATGTGAAACAGCATATGATGGTATGGAAGCTTCTGATAAATTATTAGAAAAAAGATACGACTTAATATTACTTGATATAATGCTACCAAAAGTGAATGGCTATGAAGTATTAGAGTTTGTAAAACCAATGGATATACCAGTAATTATCATATCAGCAAAAGGAAAATTAGAGGATAGAATAAAAGGATTAAAACTGGGGGCAGATGATTATTTAACTAAACCCTTTGAAATATTAGAACTTTTAGCAAGAGTAGAGAGTGTATTAAGAAGATGCCATAAAAGTTCAGATATTATAGAATACGAAGATGTTTCTATCAATTTGAAGGGCCATCTAGTTAAGAAGGCAGATAAAGTGATTAACTTAACAGAAAAAGAATTCAATCTATTAGTCTTTTTTATACAAAATAAGAATGTTGCATTGTATCGGGAACAGATTTATGAAAGAGTCTGGGAAGGAGAATATAAAGGAGACACTAGAACAGTTGATTTACATATTCAACGGTTAAGAAAAAAAATGGGATGGGAAAAGAAAATTATTTCCATTCATAAAATAGGTTATATGTTGGAGGAGTCATGAAATTTTCATTGAAAATCTTTATTAGTACATTTTTGCTCGTGATGCTAACGTTATGTGTAGGTGAAACCATAGTGCTTTCAATTACATTTAATAAAGAGCTAAGAAGTGAGATAGAACAGGGGAAAAATGAAAACTTAATGATGCGAATGCAAATTGCAACATTAACAAAAAATTATAATAAATCCATATACCGGAATGAAAGAGAGGTCTTAGAAACTGTATTAAAGACCCTTACAAAAAGCTGGAAATATGAAAACCGGCAATATTTGATTTTAGATCAATATAAAAATGTAAGAGAAGAAAATGGTAGATATTTTAATTTAATATCTCTAAAAGAATTCCCAGAGAATGAAGAGGCCTTAAAATATAACATAAATAAAATAGAAGATAGGTATTATCTTTCAATGTGCACAAGACTGAATATGGAGGAAGATATCTTTATCATAAATACGCGTGATATTTCAGAGCTATTCGAGGATAGAGATGAATTACTGCGGATAGCTTTTATCGTGAATTTGTTCATTGGAGGTATTGGTGCTGCTTTTAATTGGATTATTGTATATAAAATATCAAAACCAATTAGAGAGATGACCCTTGCAACAAAAAAAATAAAAGAAGGCAGTTTCGGAGTAAAAGTCAGTACGAGAAATAAAGATGAGTTAGGTGTTCTAGCAGACTGCTTTAATGGGATGATAGAATCCTTAGATGAAAAAATACTGGAACTAAAAGATGCCGCAAGAAGACAGGAAGATTTCGTTGGAAGTTTTGCACACGAAATAAAAACTCCACTAACATCCATTATTGGGTATGCTGATCTTTTGCGAAGTAAGAAGATGGATACTGAAACAACATTTATGGCTGCAAATTATATTTTTACTGAAGGAAAAAGGCTTGAAAATATTTCAATTAAGCTTTTGGAATTGATTGTTGAAAAGAATAACAAAGTACAAATGAGTGAAATTTTTGTAGACCAATTACTTTGTGAAGTTGTAGAAATATTAAAACCTGTTCTTGAGGAAAAAAGTATAAAAGTTATTATGAACACGGAACATTTTCTTATAAATGTAGATGTGGAACTGATGAAGACAGTTTTTATCAATGTCATAGACAATGCAAGAAAGGCAGTTGATATAAATGGTATTATTACGATAGAAGCACATAGGGCAGATGAAAAAGTTACAATTGAAATTATCGATAATGGGAGAGGAATTCCAAAAGAGGATCTAGAGAAAATTACGGAAGCCTTTTATAGAGTAGATAAATCCCGAGCTAGAAAAGAAGGTGGCGTAGGACTAGGTTTGAGTATCACTGAACAGATTATTAAGTTACATCATGGAGAAATTAAATTTGATAGTGAACTGAATAAAGGGACAAGAGTTTGTATTAGTTGGAGGTGTTAGGATGAAAACATTCATTAGATATTTATTTGGTGGAGTTGTGACAGTATCTATTGTTTTAGTCTTTATGATATTCTCGCACATATATTTTTCCTTTAAGGATAAGAAAACATTAAGCAATGAAAAAAGCATAGATATTACGGCTGTGGATATAAAGGATTCCGATTTGTTGTTGATGACGATTGAGGAAAAAATAAATATGTTAAATAGTAATATGGATATAGAAAGTGTAAGCCTTGAGACCGGAGACACTTATAGTTTATATGAGGCAAGAAAGCAATGTTTTAAGGAGCTTAGTAAATTATCATCCTTAGAAATGGATATCTATGGTCCTGTTTATCAAGAAATTGACATACGACCATATTTATTAATAAATGCGAAAACTCCTTCTCAGACAATGTTAGTCTGGTCGGGAAATGTAAAGATTAAGGATATTTCATATAATGTGGTGCTAGAAGAAGAATCCGGAAAGCTAATAAAATTAGAGTCGGATGAGTGGAATAACAATGAGTTTAAAGAAAGTGTTCAAAAGGAATGGGAAAATTATTTGCAAGCGGAGTAGGATGATACAAATTAGATACATTTTATTGCTAAGATAAATTTATAAGAAAATACAAAAGAACTCGCGGCGGCTTCTTTTCATAATTTTATAGTTGTAGTGGGTAAAAGAATAGGAGAATAAAATGAGAAAAAATTTAAAAGGTAAAATTGCAATTACAAGTTTAGCAATCATTGTTATTTTAGGTGGTGCCATCTATGTAAGGAACTCAAAAAATCACAACAATAATACAAATGTTGGAATTACTCAAGCAGAAAGCAATGGAAAAACTGAAGATGAAAATGTAGGAGATAAGAATAACTTAAATACGAATGTAACAGATAATTCAGATGAAACCGGTAATTTAGATGAAAACACTAATTTAGAAGTGCCAATGGTTGCATTGCCAGACAAAATTACTGGTATGAAGTCTGAAACTGCTGTGAATGCAGAACTACGAGATTTAATAATAGATTACTATGAAATTCCAGAAGAATACTATGGAGAAACTAAATATTATTATAATTATGTGGATTTAGATAACGATGGAACAAATGAAATTTTTGCTGTTGTTATGGGATCATATACAAGTGGAACAGGTGGAAGTTCTGCTCTTTGGTTAACAGAAAATGCAGGGAAATGGCATATCAAACAAGATTTTACATTAATAAATCCACCAGTTATCATAAGTGATACTATGACAAATGGTGTACATGATTTAGTAGTTCCTTACTATGGTGGTGGAGCAGAAGGTAATTATGCTATTTTAAAATATAAAGATGGTGAATATACAAGGGTTTCCGATAGCGAGACGGTTAAAGACATAGACAATATTACAGGAACAGCAATTTTAGCAAATGATATTCCAGCGGAAAGAGACGCAGGTATTGAAGCACATACTTTACTTGATGAGTAAAACAAAATAGACTAATACAAAATGACATGTACAAAATAACAAATTCAAAATATCAAATACAATATAACAATACAAAATAACAAATATAATAAATACAAAATAACAAATACAAAATAACAAATACAATACAAAATAATAAATATAAAATACCTATACAAAATACCTATTCAAAATTATAAAATATTGTTAAATATTTTATAAAATCCCAGTAGTGCTATAAAGGTTAGAATACTTGCCTTATTGCATTTCTGGGATTTTGTTTCGTAAACGTTTTTATTTATCCTTCAATAAACTTTACCAATTCCTCATTAAATCGATCTTTCTCATCATAAAATGTTGCATGACCACTATAATAAAATGGGAGTAGATCTGATGTTTTAATGTTTTGGTTTTGTATTTCCCCAAGTTGAAAAGGAACGACCTTATCATGAATTCCATGAATGATTAAAGTTGGAACCGTTATAGTCTCTAAATCTGAAAAAAGCACCTCATTTATCCAGGTATTTGCGATGGCAGCAGTTGCCCAACCAGCAGCTTGCAATCCTAACTGGAAGAACCATTCTGAAAAGCCTTGTGTAATGTGTTGAAAGAAAAAGGTATCACCAAAATCTTGTAGCATTTTCGGACGATCGTTGTATGTACCTTGAATTATCTGTAAAACAACTTCTTTATCTAATCCATATGGGAAATTAGGGCGTTTAATAAGGCTAGGAGCTGCAGCATCAAAAAGAGCGAGTTTTGATACACGATGTTCTTTGTGTCTACTCATATATCGAATAGCCATTGCCCCACCAGTTGAATGCCCAGCAAGTGTAATGTCACTAAGTCCTAAGGCATCAATGATATCTCTAACGTCATCAGATAAGGTATTATAATCGTACCCCGTCCAAGGTTTATCTGAATTTCCAAACCCTCTGGTGTCTATTCCAATGCACCGATATCCTAACCTTGGGAGTACATCGAATTGATATTCAAACAATTTATGACTTCCAGGCCATCCATGAAGAAAAAGGATTGTTTTTTCCCCTTTCGGATTAAGATCTTCAACATAAATATTAACATGATCTCTTGTTTCAATATAAAATCCCATAATTACCTCCAATGAAAAATACTAATCGTTATATCATTATTCGCATAAATTATGAATTATGAATGATGGGACAGTTGGAATGTTTGAATTCACATGATATGATAACAGAATATTGCGAAGTTAAGTGATTGACAGTAGTATCCAATTGGAATACTATGTATATAGAAGCAAAAAACTACTTGATACATATCTAAAAGTTTCTTTTCATTTCTGAGCTTAGCTATAATTTTATTCAAATATAAAAATAGTGAAAGCATTTGTGAGTAAATGCTCTATTTTTTCATGAAAATTCAGCAATATACAAATATAAGAAAGGTATTAAATATGATACAAAACGAGAATTCTAGTAGCGATCTAAATGATAGTTTAGACGATAATTTAAATATTAACTTAGTTGATGATTTAAAAAATAACTTAATTGATTATTTAAATAATAACTTAGCTGATAATTTAAATGGTAATTTAAAGCAAGCCTATCAGGTTTTGCAAAAATATTTTGGATATAGTTATTTTCGAGAGGGACAAGAGGAACTGATTCAAAGTATTTTAGAAAAGAGAGATACCCTTGGGATTATGCCAACTGGTGCTGGGAAATCTATTTGCTACCAAGTGCCTGCACTAGCAATGGATGGGATCACTATTGTTATATCACCATTAATTTCATTGATGAAAGATCAGGTTGCAGCATTAAATGAGGCAGGAATACACGCTGCATATATTAACAGTTCCCTTTCAACAAAACAAGTAAGCCTTGCACTACAATATGCAAAGCAAGGCAGATATCAAATTATATATGTAGCGCCTGAACGCCTTTCTACCGAAGAGTTTCTTGATTTTGCACTACAATCCAATATCACAATGGTAACCATTGATGAGGCTCATTGTATTTCACAGTGGGGACAGGATTTTAGACCTAGTTATTTAAATATCGTAGATTTCATTGAACAATTACCAAAACGCCCGATTGTCAGTGCATTTACAGCAACTGCAACAAAAGAGGTAATGGAAGATATTATATGTGTTCTTCGATTAGAAGAACCAACGATTGTGGTAACTGGGTATGATAGACCAAATTTATTTTATGAAGTTCGCACACCAAAGGATAAAGATGCAGAATTGATTGAATATATAAAAAATCATAGTTCCTGGTGCGGAATCATTTACTGTTCCACCCGTAAGAATGTTGAGGAAGTGCAGGAATTACTTAGGAAAAATGGAATTGACGCAGCAAAATATCATGGTGGTATGAATGATGATCAAAGAAATGAGAATCAAGAAGACTTTATCTATGATAGAAAATTGGTTATGGTTGCAACGAATGCCTTTGGAATGGGGATTGATAAATCCAACGTTAGGTATGTAATTCATTATAATATGCCTAAAAACATTGAAAGTTATTATCAGGAGGCAGGAAGAGCCGGTCGAGATGGAGAGGCATCGGAATGTATTTTATTTTATGCGCCAATGGATGTAAGAATCAATCAATTTCTTATTGAAAATGGTAATGAAAATGAAATGTTGACAGAAGATCAAAAGGAAATGATCCGTGAACGTGATGAAGAACGATTAAAAATGATGACTTATTATTGTTTTACAAAGGATTGTTTAAGAGAATACATATTGCGATATTTCGGGCAGTATACCGAAGCAAATTGCGATAATTGTTCTAATTGCCTCGCTGAATTTGAGGAAGTGGATGTTACTAACCTTAGCAAAGATATTATTGGTTGTATTAGGGAATGTCGTGAGCGCTTTGGTTTAAATGTTATTATTTCAACTCTCCAAGGCAGAAAAATTGCAAAATTAACCGCCAATCGTATGAATGAGAGTAGTTTTTATGGTAAGCATCAAATGGAAAGTGAGTCTTTCTTAAAAAGTGTTATGAATAAACTTATTATCGATGGATACTTATATTTAACAAGTGATAAGTATGCAATTGTAAAAGTAAATCGTAGTGCCAATGAAATTGAAATGGGAACAACCAAGGTTATTCTAAAGACTTCGAAAGAAAGTCAGAATCAAGGTAAGATTAATAGTAGTAAAAAACTTAAAAAATCTGAATTATTGACTTCAAAAGGATTCGAATTATTTGAAATTTTACGCCAAGTAAGAACGCAAATTGCTAGGGAGGAAGGAATGCCTCCATACATTATCTTCTCCGATAAAACGTTAACGGATATGGTAATCAAACTTCCTTTTAACAAGGATGAGATGCTTTTCGTTACTGGAGTAGGTGAGAATAAGTTTGAAAAATATGGTCAGGCATTTCTAGATGCTATTTTAGAATTTACAGGCGGAGTAAAAGAAAGACTTTGCTATGAAGATCAAGAGATCCTTGAAATATCAAAGAAGTCATCAAGTAATAGAAGTTCTACAAAAACTGGTAAGGAAGACTTCTCCTTGACAGAGGAGATTAGAGAGAATATTAAGTTTGAGGAATTGGTAACAATAAGTCAATTTGTAGATCAGCTCAACGAACTAAGAGATGATAAACGAATGAAACAAATAAATACGAAGCATTTTACAACACTCCTGAAAGAAAAGGAATATCTTTATGAACGATATGATGAAGAACTTCAAAAAAATGTAACCGAAGTTACTGAAAAAGGTTATTCTGTTGGTATTACCATGGATAAGAGAGTTGGAAGAGGCGGATTTGAATACAATGTGATTAGCTATAATAAAGAGGCACAGCAGATCTTGCTTGAATTGATATCATGAAGAGATGAATAGCATAGAATAGTGAAAACAAAAACAAAAATGAAATGAAAGACAAAACGTGAAGACAAACAGTGAATATAAACAGTGAAGACAAAACGTGAAGACAAAACGTGGAGATAAACAGTGAAGACAAAACGTGAAGATAAAAATCAAAGGTAAAAATGAAAGATAAAAAGTGAAGATAAAATTGAAAAGAGAAATGAAAAAAAGTGCAGATATGTGTATAATATCTGCACTTTTTTCGTCGTTTATAGATTTTGAAACTCATTCCAAAATAAATTAGATGCTTTCGTATGTTTGATTCCTTTTAAACGTATAAAAGCCAATTCACTTTTTATATTATCTGCTAGTGGAACTAACTTAATGCCAGAATGGTGCATGGATTCCACTGCATGCTGCATCATCAAGGAGATACCCATTCCATTTGAAACCAAACCCAAGATATTATCCATGCGAGTTCCCGTATATCCAATCTTAGGAAGAAATCCAGATTTTTTGCATATGGAACATACATGATCTAATAGACAAGTGCTCTTATCCAGTTGAAGAAAGTTTTCATCTTTTAACTGTGCGATGTCTATAATCTTTTGATTTGCAAGAGCATGGTCCTTTGGTAAAACGGCGATGAAATGATCATATTCTAAAGTGATTTTCTCATATTTATTCTCATCTAAAGAAAAAATTCTAGCATAAGCGATGTCGCAATGTCCTTCATCAAGTTCGTGCATTAAATTTGCACTCTCTATTTCTTCAATATCCAAACGTATTTCCGTATGTTTTTTATGAAAATCAGCAATTAATCCAGTGATTTTATACTGAGCCATAACTGGTATCGCATAAATTTTTAACATTGAACTTTCTGAATTTCGATACGGAGAGGTAGCGTTCCAAAGAGCATAATAATCTTCTAAAATTCTATGTGCATAGGGAAGAAGTGTTCTTCCAGCTTCTGTTAGTTCAATATGTCTTCGTGTACGATCAAATAGGTAAGTATCGAGTTCTTTTTCTAAGGAAATTATTTGTTTGGATACATTACTTTGCGTAGTAAACAGTCGTTCCGCTGTTTCTGTATAATTTTTAGTTTCCGCCAAATCGATAAAAAACTTCATTTTCTGAATATCCATAATGCCTCCAAGTATTCCAATATGGAATAGTATATCACAAAAATTGAATTGATTGTAAAAAAATTTCGAGTAAAATGTAACACGATAGTTTTACAAAGATAGTTTTAACTTTCAAGAGACCAAAGAGATGGAGGTGAGTATTAAATGAAACGACGAATTATTGTTGGCGTTAGTGGTGCTTCTGGTATTCCTGTAGCCATTGAAGTATTACGCCAATTAAAAGAAAATCCAAATGTTGAAACGCATCTCATTTATTCAAATGCTGCAGAAATAACACTTCATGAAGAATCAAAGCTTTCGTTAGAAGAATTTAAAAGCATGGCAGATGTAGTATATGATAATAAAAACATTGGAGCAGCGCCTGCAAGCGGAAGCTTTCGTACCGATGGAATGATAATTGTTCCTTGTAGTATGAAAACCGTTGCCGGTGTAGTAAGCGGCTATAGCGATAACCTCCTCCTACGTGCGGCAGATGTAACATTAAAGGAAAGACGTAAATTAGTGATGGCCGTAAGAGAATGCCCATTTTCAACGATTCACTTACGAAATATGCATGAACTAAGTAGTATGGGCGCGTATATTATGCCACTTGTTTTAAGTTTCTATCAAAAACCAGATGGACTAAAGGATTGCATACAACATATGGCTGGTAAAATTCTAGATCCTTTTGAAATAGAAGGGGAACATTTTAAGCGTTGGAGGGGACTTACCAATGAAAGTTATTGAAACTAGTAAACAGCTATATGGTTATGAAATAAAAGCAACTGTAACCTTGTTAGAAAAGGATATCCATGTTCTTATGACTGGAGGGTGTCTATGGCATACAGGGTCTGTTAGCATGTTCTGTAATGGTATAGAAGAAGGACTTATTATAGCTCCCAATCATAAAGAGGGTGAAATAAGTAAGGCATGGGCGAATGCAATATCAAAGCATTTTAATTGTCGAGCTACAGTAGTATGTGGAATTCACTTTGACAATGCTACTAAAGAAATGATTAAAGAAATAGTGAATAAATCAGATGAGATGTTACAGGATATCATTGCTCAAATAATGAAAGAGAAAAGAGGATAAGAATATGTCAAAAAAGAAAGTAAATGATTTACGTTCTGCTTTGGAACTGTTACAAAGCATTCCAGGGCAATTGGTTGAAACTGATGTAGAAGTTGATCCAATGGGAGAATTATCTGGGGTTTATCGTCATGTGGGAGCTGGCGGAACGGTTATGAGACCAACGCAAGAAGGACCAGCGATGATTTTTAATAATGTAAAAGGACATCCTGGTGCAAGAGTAGCAATTGGTTTATTAGCAAGTCGTAACAGAGTTGGACACTTACTGGATTGTGATCCTAAGAAATTAGGCTTTTTATTAAAGGAGTCCGTTGCCAATCCAATCCCTCCAGTAGTGATTCCAAATGAGAAAGCAAAATGCCAGGAAGTAGTACATTTAGCATCCGAAGAAGGCTTTGATATTCGTAAACTCGTACCAGCGCCAACCAATACCTTAGAAGATGCTGGTCCATATATTACACTTGGTATGTGCTATGCTGCGAATCCAGAGACAAAAGAATCCGATGTAACAATTCATCGTATGTGTTTCCAGTCAAAAGATGAGATTTCAATCTTTTTACAACCAGGAGCTCGTCATATTGGCTATTTCCGCGAATTAGCAGAAGCTAAGGGAGAAGCACTTCCAATCTCCATTAGTATCGGTGTGGATCCAGCGATAGAAATCGCATCCTGTTTTGAGCCACCAACAACACCACTTGGATACGATGAATTACAAGCAGCTGGAGCCATTAGAAAAGAGCCAGTAGAACTTGTAAAATGTTTAACTATCGATGGTAAGGCAATTGCAAACGCTGAATATGTAATTGAAGGTGAAATTCTTCCGAATGTTAGAATCCGTGAAGATATCAATTCAAATACTGGAAAGGCTATGCCAGAATTCCCTGGCTATTGTGGACCAGCCAACCCAGAACTTCCAATTATTAAAGTAAAAGCAGTAACTACAAGAAAGAATCCTATTATGCAGACTTGTATTGGACCAAGTGAAGAACATGTTTCCATGGCTGGTATTCCTACAGAAGCAAGTATTTTAGCCATGGTAGAAAAGGCAATGCCAGGTAAATTACAAAATGTGTACTGTGCTTCTAGTGGCGGTGGTAAGTATGTTGCTATCATGCAATTTAAAAAATCAGTGCCTTCCGATGAAGGACGCCAAAGACAGGCTGCATTACTAGCTTTTAGTGCATTTGCAGAATTAAAACATGTCTTTTTGGTTGACGAAGATGTGGATTGCTTTGATATGAAAGATGTTATGTGGGCAATGACTACTAGATTCCAAGCGGATATTGATATGATTCCGATTCCAGGTGTACAGTGCCATCCACTGGATCCATCCAATCAACCAGAGTATTCAAAGAGTATTCGTGCAAGAGGCGTTGCATGCAAAGCTATCTTTGATTGCACAGTACCTTTTGATCAAAAAGAACGTTTTGAGCGTGCAAAATTTATGGAGGTAGATCCAAAACATTGGCTACCTGATATGTTTTAGAAAAGGAGAAAGATTATGCCAACGGGAGTAATCATTAATGCACTATCTGTATTTTTAGGAGGAATTTTTGGAGCACTGATCGGTAATAAGTTACCTGCAAAATTTAAAGCAGACCTTACATTAATTTTTGGTATTTGTTCCATGGGTATGGGTATTAGCTCAATTGGACTTATGAAGAATATGCCTGCAGTTATTTTTGCAATTGTAGTTGGTACCGGTCTAGGCTTAGCAATTCATCTTGGTGGTTTAATTAATAAAGGGGCTAGCCAAATGCAAAAGCCAATAGCAAAACTATTTAAAAATCACAATTCAAGTTTATCAGAAGATGAATTTTTAGCAACGCTGGTAACTATTATTGTATTATTCTGTGCAAGTGGAACAGGAATTTATGGTTCCTTAGATTCTGGAATGACTGGTGATAGTACAATTTTAATATCCAAATCCATACTTGATTTCTTTACTGCAGCGATTTTTGCTTGTAACTTGGGATATGTTGTATCTGTTGTTGCAATACCTCAATTTATTATCTTCTTTTTGTTGTTCCTTGGGGCGAAATTTATCTTCCCTTTAACAACTCCAGACATGATTGCAGATTTTAAAGCTTGTGGTGGATTTTTAATGATTGCTACAGGATTTAGAATTGCAAAAGTGAAAGAATTTCCGATTGCAGATATGATACCGGCTATGGTTTTAATTATGCCTTTTAGCTGGCTTTGGGTAAATTGTATTATGCTATTGCTTTAGGAAAATAAACAAATAACTAAAAAGAAAGCATTGATAAAGAAGGAACATCATTTATCTATGCTTTCTTTTTTTACAAAAATTAATAAAAAATCTTTGTGAAAATGCTAAGCTATGAAAAATCTTTCTATAGGAATTATGTAAGTGGTTATATAGCATAGATTTGTACTTATGATTAATGATTAGGAAAATACTTACATCTTGAATATTAATATTATAATGGTATAATATAATCGTCATACTACACTTAAAAATGTAAATATATTTAAAATGTTGCATATGTAATAATAGTAGTGCTTCAAACTATAAAGGGTTGAGATAAATCTAAGAAATCATCGTTTGGAAAGGAACTAAATATGAAAAGGATAGGTGCAAGAAATGTAAAAACAGCGTTATCTGTTTTTATATGCTTGATGCTATATCATATAATAGGGCAACCATATTCACTGTTTGCATGTATTGCAGCTGTTATCTGTACACAAAATACAATAGAGAACTCTTTCTTAGTTAGTAAGGGTAGAGTTCTTGGAACAATAATTGGAGGAATATTAGCATATTTCTTTACAATATTGTTTGGCGATAACCCCGTAATGATTACCTTAGGGATCGTCATATTAATATACTTTGGTAATTTGATTAACAAAAAAGAAGCAATTTCAATGTCTTGTGTAGTATTTCTTTCCATATTAATTAAGTTAGAAGATATGAATCCGTTGGTTTATACTGTTTATCGTGTAGTAGAAACTACCATTGGTATTGTTGTATCGATTATTGTAAACAAATATCTACCAATTGAAAAATTGAAGTATTTTTCAAGAAATAATCAGTAGAAGCTATAATTACTTATCAAAATAAAGTGCTTCTAGCCAATATAATCAGAAGGGGTGTAGCAAAATAGAGTTAATCTATATTGCTACACCCTTTATGTACATAATTATAAAATTCCAAGTATATTTTGTAAAATAAGACTTACCATTGCAATGGCAATCCAACAGCAAAAGCCCATAGCAATTGGTTTTCCACCTTTTTTAACTAAGGTAACAATATTTGTATTTAATCCAATTGCACACATAGCCATAACAATAAAGAATTTACTTAATTGTTTTAAGAAATTAAATGATTTTACAGCTAAGCTAAGTGTTGCTCCAGTACAAAAACTTGTAATAAGAGTTGTAATAACGGAGGCTAATATAAAATATAAAATAAACATAGGAAAGATTTTCTTTATTGAAATCGTTGTTTCAACATTGGTATTTTGTTTCTTTTCCTTATTAATTCGAATAAATGATAATACTAATGTAATTGGTATGATTGCTAAAGTTCTAGTTAATTTTACAATGGTTGCATACTCTAAAACAGTTCCACCTGTTCCATGCAACGTATCCCATGTTGCTGCAGCAGCGGTTACAGAAGAGGTATCATTGATTGCAGTACCAGCAAATAAACCGAAACCAGTATTGGATAATCCAAGGATTGAACCTAAGGTAGGGAAAATAATTGCTGCAATTATATTAAATAAAAATATAACTGAAATTGATTGAGCGATTTCTTCGTCATCGGCATCAATCACTGGCGCAGTAGCAGCAATAGCAGAGCCACCGCAAATGGAGGAACCAACCCCAATTAAAGTTGCAGTTTTGCTAGGGATTTTCAATGCTTTATGCATTAAATATGCTACAATTAGAGATGTTGAAATGGTAGAAAGAATAATAGGAAGTGAATCCATTCCAACTTTTTTAACAGTAGCAAGGTTTAAACCAAAACCAAGTAATATAACAGCATATTGTAAGATTTTTTTTGAAGTAAAGCTTATGCCATCCATAAAAGCGGATTTATCTTTTATAAGGATCGATAAAATCATACCAATAATCATTGCTATCACTGGAGCGCCAACCACTTCAAGCGTATCAATAGATTTTACCAAGAACCATACTGGTAATGAAATCGCTAGGCATAATAAAATACCTTTACTTTTGTTTTTTAAAACATTCATCATGTTTCTCCTTCTTTTGTTTTTCCTAATCTTACAAAAAATAATTAATAATGTAAAATTATTTATCTTGATTAATACATAAAAAAATATTATGATTAAACATAGAATTAGAAAATAAGTAGAACAATAATAGATAAATTCCTTTTTAATAAGAAGGAAAGCAATTGTTTAGGATTATAAAGAGGAGTATAAATCATGTTAGATTTTCGAATCGAAACATTTTTGTGTGTATGTAAATATATGAGCTATACCAAGGCTGCGGAAGAACTAAGAATGACGCAACCAGGCGTATCACAACATATCAAATACTTAGAAAACTATTATGGAGGTAAGCTTTTTACTTACAAAAATAGAACATTAACGCTAACAGAAGCAGGGATTGTTTTAAGAGATGCAATGATATCGATTAATCATGATAATATGCATCTTAAAAAGACAATCAAGGATCATAGCACAAATATTAACACTATCAAATTTGGAGCGACTCTTACCATAGGAGAGTTTATGCTACCATTAAAAATTATCGATTACTTAAAAGAAAATGTTAATACTCAAATTGAATTTGTAATTGAAGACACAAAAGAATTATTAACATTATTAGAAGATGGGATCATTGATTTTGCAATTGTTGAAGGGTATTTTCAGAAAAGTGAATATGAGTCAATAATAGTATCAAATGAAGAATATGTGTTGGTCTGCGGTAAGGATTATCCGTTAGAGGATACGATTACTATTGAAGAGCTATTAACACATAAATTAATTGTACGAGAAAATGGTTCTGGAACGAAAGAAATTTTAGAACGTTATCTTTCAGAAAAAGGGTATTCCTTTTCTGACTTTGCAAATTTATCAACCATAAACAGTATTCATGTAATCAAACAATTGGTGGAACAAGGATGTGGAATTAGTTTTTTGTATGAAATTGCAGTAAGGAAGGAAATTGAAGAAGGAAAACTTAGAAAGATTAAGATACCTGAATTTAATATACATCATGAATTTAATTATATATGGAGAAAAAATAGCGTATTTGATGAATATTATCGATCATTATTTTCATCTATTTATAAAAAGTAGTGTAAACTGCTTTTTACAAATAGATGATTTTTTTTGCATGTATTTAATTTTTTGCTTTTCTACGGGTTCTTTGAAAATCATAGGTACTATGAATTATAAAGTAGAAATAACGTTAGTGCATAAATACCATTAAAATGAATAAAAAAATTAGAAAAAACATGATATAATTGTTGTATTATTTTAAATATAAGTGAGGTGGAGTTTAAAATAATGTGCAATTTAAACAAAAATAAATGAGGAGGTTATAAAAAAACAAGCAGTTAAAGCAAGATGAATTGACACCAGTTAATAAAAAAATTACAAAAGAGAGGTCAGCATTATGAAATTAAAAAAAATAATTATATGGCTACTGGTTATATCATTTCTTACGTCATCATTCTTATTTGGGGGAAGTAAATCAACAAAAGCAGCAGATTTTGATTCGATACCAAATACAATAAGAACATTTAAAAATTATGACAAAAGCTTTATGTCAGTTACAGGTTTTGCATCATTAGGGGTTAATGATCGAAGTGAATATCATGGAACGTCCTATTATCGTAAGGTGATGGATGGAAGAGAGTTTTTACAAGCAATTTTAGATGCCAGCAATGGTACTGTAAAGGTAATTGAAATAGCAAAAGATTTAGATTTAGGTTGGACAGCATTAAATCTAAGTAAAGAAGAAGCGAAAAAGTATAGCTTTGTAACAAAATATCCTAACCCTATGAACGGTTTTACCAATCCTTTATTAGCAGAATCCGGCGTTTCTAAATTAAGTATTGCTAATATTGATGGCCTAACTATTTTTTCAAAAAAGGGTAAAACAATTAAGCATGCTGAGATTAAATTACAAGGATCTGTTAATGATATTGTGATTAGAAATTTAAATTTTGATGAAATGTGGCAATGGGATGATACAGGAAAACATAAAGAAGTAGGTTGGTCTTTCATTAAAGTAAATGGAGCAAATAATGTTTGGATTGATCACTGTAAGTTTTCCATTGCAGCAGATGGTATGATTGATGTTGAAAATGGTGCATCCAATATAACTTTTTCCTGGTGTGATTTTGGACTAGAGGCGACTGAACATCCAGATAAAAATAGTTCCATCTATCAATCCATTAATTTTATGGAAGAAAAATATATTGCCAATGAACTTGGTGAGGCTAGCGTTTATTTAAATATGCGAAATGCCGGAGCAACGAAAGAACAGATTATGGCTTATGCCGCTTATCATAGTAAGTGTCACTTAAATGGCTCAGGGGATAAAGATTATGTAAACTACGTTGATAAAAATGGAGTGGAATATAAGGATGGCAATCAAAGAATACGATTAACACTCGCATATAACAGCTATAGTAACATTGGGCAGCGTATCCCAATGATTCGTCAAGGCGCTGGCCATTTAGTTAACTGTTATTTTGATAATTCTACCCACGAGGAAGTATTAGAGAATGTTAGCGCAATCGCTACTTATGGTAATGACAAGTTATCACGTGCATTAAACGCAAGAAATGGTGCCTCTATCGCAGCAGATACTTGTGTATTTAATGGAATTACTGAACCAATCGTTGGAGCAGAAATCCAAGGCTTAGATACGAGTAACATGAATGCTCCTTGGAATACCTTATTTCAAAATGCGTATAACAGAAACTTAATTGTAAATTCTAAGATTACTAACAAAAATGGTACTTATATTGGAAGCAGTTGGGATAACAATGGTGAAAATCTATTTACACCAGGCTTTACATGGCTTGATAAATCAACCATCGGTAATTGGGCATGGTCTTCTAAAATAGTAGGAAGTGAAACTATGAATAAATCAAATCCTCCATCCGATCCTTTCACCTTTGAATATAATTATGATGAAGAATTAGCATATACATATAACGTACTTCCACTAGATAAAGTAGAATCAACGATTAAAAAATATGCTGGAGCAGATACCGTTAATATGAATCCAAAAGATTGGTTAAAAACTGAGTATACAAAATAGTTAAATAAGTATTATTTAAACTCTTATAAGAAAATATAAAAAAATAAAAAATATGAAGTTGCAGATGGATTAATAGAACATCTGCAACTTTTTTTTATGAGAGAAAATAAAAGTATAAATGCTTTGTCCTTATAAGAATTTTTTGTATTTAATTCATCTGCACTTTTTTCATGATGGGATATTGAAAGCTGTAGTTAAAATTGTACCGCTTAGGATAACTACTTATAATAGGAAATTAAATTTGCTAAAAATGGTAGGAAGTATTTTAACATTAACATAAAATGGTATATAATGTAGATAAAATGACTGTAATATAGGTATTAAGAAGTGCTTTAATATACGGAGGATATGTTATGAAAAAAATAGTAATAATGATTTGCTTAGGCGTTTTAATAACGACATTTTTAATTTCATATACAGATCCATTAAATAGGAAGCAATCACCTGTTGCCGAAGAAGGGGTGATTGATTTAACATCATGGGATTTTCATAAAGATGGGGTAGTCACACTTCAAGGGGAATGGGAATATTACGATAAACAGTTATTAGAGCCAGAGGATTTTGATGAAATAACGGGGAAAAGTCCAGAGTTAACTGGTTATAATGTATCGAAATCTCAACGTAAAAATCTAATAAAAAGATTAACATATAGTGATAAAACCTATGGAACTTTTCGTGTAACCGTTAAGATAGATAATTGTGATCGATATTTTGGAATAAAAATAAACAATGAGAAAATCTATGCCACAAATAAACTATTTATTAATGGTGAGAGAATTGGTTTTAGCGGTGATGTCTTAGAACAAGAAATAAAAAAGTTAGACAGAAATGCATATCAAGTATTCTTCCAAAACAACTCAGATACCATGGAAATAATTCTGCAAGTAAAAGATTTCTATCAACCATTCTCACTGGATGAATATTATTTGGTTTTAGGATTACAACAGGATTTAAATTCAAGTGAAATTATTAAAAATGCCACTGAATTATGTGCTGCTGTATTGTGCTTTTTGATCGCCTTATATTATATTTATGTATATTTTGGTGGGAAGAAAACAAAAGAAATTAAGTTTTCAATTTCGGAATTCTTAAGTCTAACTATGTTTTTCTTATTTTCAGGTGAAAAATTTATTTATTGGGCATTTCCGAATATCAATTTAGAAATTTATATAAAAATATTATATCTTTCTATTGCTTGTATCCCCTATTCAATCGTAGGATATGCTAATTTAGTAGCAAATAAGGTAGTATCCGATGGGATGTATAAAATCATCCGTAATGTATTTTACATATATTCAATCTTATTAATAATTACCCCATATAAAATAAACATATATTTTATTCAAAGTATTTTTATACCGATTTTAATATTATATTTGTATATGATGTTTCGAATCGGATTTGTAGGTAGTGTCAAGAATTTTGTGTAAATAGATTATGAGTACCTCTCAGTAAACATATCCTGAAGGGAATCATAACTGCTAGAAAAACCTCTGAGTTTCTTGGATGACCATGATTCATTATAGGAAATGACCTTGTAGTAAACTAACTTACTGCAGGCATCTTCTGTTGGTAAAGAGTCTTTGGTCTTGATCAGGCGACGTACTTCCTTATTGAATCGCTCAATCCAATTCGTTGTATAAATGGATTTACGGATTGAAACAGGATATTTGTAGTACGTAAATAAATCCTCATCATTTAACCAGGATTCCACTAAACGTTTATAAGATTTACTCCATTTCGTTGAAAAATCATCAAGTGCAACTTTACACTGATCATAGTTTGGTGATTCATAGACTACTTTCAGATCAGCTGTAAATTCATTGATGTCTTTCTTTCGTACACTGCGGATGGAGTTTCGCACTTTATGAACAATACAACGTTGAATATCAGCTTTCGGATACACACGGTGAACAGCATCATCTAAACCATTGAGACCGTCCATTACGAAGAGAAGAACCTCATTTACACCGCGATTTTTAAGTAGACGTAGGTTATCTTCCCAGACATAAGCACTCTCATTTACTCCGATGAAGAAGTCTAATACTTCACGATAACCATCTTCATCAACGCCTAGGATGAAGTATACAGCATCACTTGATACAGTATCTCTTCTTAGCTTGATATGAAGTGCATCGATGTATATAACGGAGTAGCGTTTTTTGAGAGTTCGATTATGCCATTGTTCGATTTCTTCCAATGCAACATCGGTGATATTGCTTACAGTTGCAGCACTATATGAATTACCATAAAGCTTTTCTATAATACCTGCAATTTCACGTGTAGATGCACCGCTGGCATACATTCGAATAATCATTGTTTCTAGCCAATCGTCACGTCTTGCATAAGGAGGAATGAGTTGTTGCTCAAACTCATTGTTACGATCACGAGGTATCTTGATTCCTTCAATTGTACCGTATTTGGTCTCATAGTTACGACTGTAGTAACCATTGCGTGAGTTACCCGTACCATGACCTTCCGGGCTGTATTTTTCATAATTTAAAACGTTAGTGAGTTCCTCTTTCATTAAGGTTTCCATGGTTTGTTTTAACAGACTAAGAATATACTCTTGAAAAAAAGAGTTTAAGTCTAGATTTTCTTTGTGATTTTTGTTATCATAAGTCATAGGGAAGTCCTTCTTTCTTGGTTTGGTGTTTTTCTTCGTCGTTAAACATTCTACCATGTCAGATGGAACTTCTCTATTTTTTTTATTTACACAAAATATTTTACACTATCGATTTGTATTACAAAAATACAAACAAAATAATAATTATAATAATGAAGCAACGATTTATCTAATATGCCTAGCTTGTATCTTTATCCATTATTATAATAACATTCTTTATTATTGGAGTCTTGTTTCAACTAAAATAATAAGTTTTTTAGTAGCAATCGTATTTATATTTTTATCTCAAATTTTCCTAGCTTTCCGTTATGCGGATAATTATAAAAAGATGGATGAGATGGAAAAGGTAAAGGATGAGTTTTATATGAATTCGTCCTATGTTTTAAATGCACCTTTACATAGTATTTTAAATATTGCAACCTCTGTAATTAACAAAATTGATGAACATGAGAACATGTATCGTGAGGTACTTTCTGATGCAATTATGATACAAGATATTACTAGTAATTTAATTGAAATTGTCAATGCAACCTTTGATGCTACACTTTTGCAGAATAATCAATTGAAACTATCAAAAACACCAATTGATATGAAGATAGAAATTGAATTATTAGTCGAAAGTATAAAAGAGTTACTTGATAATAAAAGAATTGAAATTGTTTCAGAAATTGGGGAATCATTAATTGTTATAGCGGATGAGGGGAGAGTTCAACAAATATTACATAACCTTTTAACGAATTCCATTTATAGCATGACAGAAGGGAAAATTATTATAAAGGGAGCTCAAAAGGGAAAGATGGTTTCCATTTCAGTCATAGATAATGGATGTGGTATTTCTAAAGAACAGCAAGAGGAGATATTTAAACCTTATGTATCATTTCATTCCGAAGGAATTGGACTTGGGTTATATTTGTCCCGTCAGTTAGCGCTACATATGGATGGAAATCTTAATTTAGAATGGTCTAAATTAGGAAAAGGGAGTCAATTTGTATTAACATTACCTTCTTGTAGTGAGGAATTTAATGCGGAGGAAGAGAAGAATATAGGAGTTCGATGTATCAATCAATTTAATCCTTATTCTCATAGCACGGTAAACGCAGAAAGTAATTCTAAAACCATATTGATTGTTGATGATGAGATGTTTAATATACAAACGGCAGCTATTATCTTAGAAAGTGAAGGGTACAATATTGTTTCCGCTTGCTCTGGACATGAAGCTCTTAAAATGCTTGAGAAGTATAAAATTGATTTGGTAATTTTAGATGTGATGATGCCAGGGGTTTCTGGGATAGCAACCTGCAAAAAAATAAGAGAGAAGTATTCCATAATTGAGTTGCCGATCTTACTTTCTACAAGAATTAATGTAAATAATGATGTAAACCTTGGCTTATTAGCTCAAGCAAATGATACGATAACAAAGCCTTATATGGAAAAAGAGCTTAGGGCAAGAGTTAAAACCTTAATTTCACTAAAAACTTCATTTGAAGATGCAGCAAAAAGTGAGCAAGCTTTTTTACAAGCGCAGATTAAACCACATTTTATATACAATGCAATCAATACAATTATCTCCTTTTGCTATACAGACTCTGAAAAGGCTGCTATGTTGCTTGCTGAATTTAGTAAGTATTTAAGACTTATATTTGATATCGATAACATGAATATGTTTGTATCCGTTCAAAAAGAGCTAGAATTAGTAAAAGCTTATGTTGAGATACAGAATGCAAGATTTGGGGATCGATTTATTGTTAAGTATGATATTGATCCTATATTACTTGAGGAACAGATTCCTTCATTGATGGTACAGCCTTTAGTGGAAAATGCAATTAGACATGGATATTACCAAGTACAAGGAATAGCATATATTTATATTTCAATTAAAAAAGTTGATGAGAGGATAGTTATCGTAGTGAAAGACAATGGTATTGGAATGTCGAAGGAAAAGTTAGAGCTTCTAAAGAATAAGGAATATAAGACAACAGGAGTTGGGATTTGGAATATAAAACGAAGAATTGCCAAAATGAAAGACGCAACGATAAACATTCAAAGCGAAATTAATAAAGGGACGATGGTAACAATCACAATGCCAATTTAATTGTGGGAGTTTAGACATCGATGTCGATGAAAGAGAGGTATTATGAAAGTTGTAATAGTTGATGATGAGCTACCAAGTATTATTTTAATGAAAATGTTAATGAGTAAAAATGAATATCTTGAAGTGATTGGAGAATTTACAAATTCCTTAAAAGCACTTGAATATATTAAAGAAAACGTTCCTGATGTTATTTTTGTTGATGTTGAAATGCCGCAGATGACAGGGGTAGAACTGGCAACAGAGGTGATGCATTTTAATAGTAACATTCAGATTATATTTGTAACTGCTTTTGAAAAATATGCTTTGAAAGCATTTGATGTGAACGCTGTTAATTATATTTTAAAACCAATTACAGAAGAGGCATTAAATATAACAGTAACACGTCTTTTAAAGAATTATAATTATAGAGAACAAAATTTTTCATATCAGCAGGAAATAAATAAAATTGTGACGTTAGGGGAATATACTGTTTTCGGCAATCCCAGTGGTGAAAAAGTTCAATGGGCAACGGCGAAGGGGAAGGAGTTGTTCGCTTACTTTGTTTTACAAAGAGGGAAAGAAGTAGATAAATGGACACTTTGTGATATTCTATTTCCAGAAATGATTATAAAAAAAGCAGAACATAATTTACATAGTACAATTAGCAGATTAAAAGCTGCCCTAAAAAATATTGGAATTGAGAATATTATTTCTTGCGTAAAGGGAAATTATAAGATTGATATGTCTATGTTTTCCTGTGATATTTGGGAATGGAAAGAGTGGATTGAAAATAATCCTATCATAACGAAAGATAATCTATCATACTATGAAAAAGCGTTAAGTTTGTACGCTGGAGATTTATTTGCACCTGAAAATTATGTGTGGGCCTTGCCTGAACAAGAAAGAATAAATAAAGAGTTTATTAATAGTATGAAAAAGGTTGCTACATACTTTATGAATCGTGATAATTATAAGAAGGCAGAAGTTTATCTACTTGAATGTGTAAAATTAGATCCATACGATGAGGATATTGTAGAGCTATTAATGAAGACATATTACTTTACAGGAAAACGATTTGAGATGAAAAAAGTTTATAATCAATTAGAAGATATCTTAAAGGATGAGCTTAATGTAAAACCAAGTGAATCGTTACAAAATATTTATAGAGAAATGCGAGTTAATAATTTAAGAAAAATATAAATGGAGCTACCCTACAAATAATGCGTTTATTCGTTTGTAGAGTAGCTTTTTTAATTATTAGGAAACTTCTCAAATCTGAAAAATAGTGTATAATAGAATAGAAATAAAAAATTGCATGACAAAAGAGCGAAGTGCGGACTTCGCGATGACTTTGATTATGATGTTTTTTGTTTTTGGTTCGAACTGCATTATTTGACGTTTGAGAAAGAAATTAGAGATTGGATTTATCCATATCCCATTGCCTTTCGATATTGTTCAAATAGTGCAGTTTTTTTGTGGTAAACTTCTAGAACCAACATAGAAGAGCCACACTTCGAACATTTTAAAGGATCATATCCGAAGTTTAAAAGAATTGATTGTCTCCAATCAAGCAGGGATTTTAAGAACTTACGTTTTTCATCAGAAAGATATTTAAAAAGATGTTTTTCCTGCTTGTGATGCTTGGCATAAATACCGTAGTATCGCACCATTTTAAAGTGTTTTTCAGGTATATGTATAATCAGGCGCTTGATGAAATCAAGTGCAGGAATTGTTTCGGTTACAAGAGAATTATCTTCATGTTTTTTATAATGGAAAGTAACTTGTTCACCATCATAGTGATCAATACGTGAGGAAGCGATTACTGGTCTGCCAAGGTAGCGAGTGATATATTTCACAGTCTGATCAGGAGTACAATCATTCGGCTTTGCACGAACGTAAAACCCATCAGAATGTAGCGTATACATTTCATTTTTTATTTTACGAAAAGAAGGACCGATACGATTCGTTAAGCGATCCAAAAGAACTTTTCGAAAAGCTTTCCGTAGAAAGTGATAATCAAAGTGTTTAACAATACGCCAGGGAGTATGGTTGCCAGCTCCACCTTCAGAGATAAGAGCATGGATATGAGGATTCCACTTCAAATCTCGACCAAAGGTATGAAGAACACAAACAATACCAGGAGTAAAGTTTTCAGATTTATTCAATTTAGAAAACATACGAAGAATTGCATCACGGACTGAATGAAAAAGTTCACCAAGAAGAGTGCGTTCGTTTAGAAAGAATGCACGCAGTTCTTCGGGGATAGTAAAAACGCAATGTCTGTGTACACAAGAAATAAGCTTAGATGATATGCGAAAAGATCGTTTTTGATTATACATGTTTCCACAAGAAGGACAAAAACGGCTTTTGCAGGTATAAGGAACAAACTTAAGCTCACCACAATCAGGGCAGCCCCAAAAGGCACCACCCTTAGATGAATCACCACAGTCTATCATCTTATTTACATTTTCAATGACAGACTTACGTGGATGTAAAATATATAGTATCTCTTCATAATGTTCTTTAAAAATCTCTTTTAATCTACTCATGATACTATTATGAAGGAAGTTTAAGAAAAAAGAAACCCCTTCCCCTCATGATTGAGGGGCCAGGGGAGTTGAGAGTGTCGTAGACACTTTGTTCTGTCATTTTAAGTAATTTCTTGTGAGTTTTTTGTGAGAATCAATTGATATAGTGTAAGTAACAATATTTCAAGGAGGAAAAAGTATGAAGAACAAAAGGAACTTAACTTATCTTCTTATAATAACTTTACTTATACAAATGATTCTACCGATGACAAGTATAAATACGTATGCAATGCTAAATGAAAATAACTTAGAGTCGGCTGAGAATGAAGTTGAATTGATTCAAGTAGCATCTGGGTCTGCGATAACACCAGAAGTTGCAACAGGCTCTGCGTTTTATATTAATAGAGTAGAGATTAAGGATCAAGATGGACATGACTTTAAAGGCACAGTAAAAACAGATTCAAAGATAACATTAGGATATCACTATGAAATACCGAATGAAGAAATAGTAGATACCACAAAGGTACATACTCTCACCATACCAGATGAGATTAAAATTATTGAAGAAAAAGAATTTGATCTTATGCATGGTACCAGGGCAATAGTAAAAGTTCACATATATAAGGATAATACAATTACCTATCAATTTTATGACGCGGTGAATGATACAGAGTTTTTGAATGATAGGGAAGGGTATATTGAGATATATAGTGAGTTTAATAAAGAAGTAATTGGAAATGAAGGAGAAAGAGATATACTGTTTGAAATCGCTGGGAATGCTTCATATCCAGTCAACGTTAAGTTTGAAAAGATAGATGAAAAAGTAGATATTTCAATCAATAAATATGGTAGCTATGATACGAGTACCAATGAGATTACATGGACAATTGAAGTTGAGCCTAAGTCTGTACCGTACTTAATTCCTGTAACTGGGGCTGCTATCACAGATATTATCCAGAAAGGACAAGTATTTGTACCGAATTCAACAGCGCTAAATGGAGTTGAAACTACCGATAATTTTATTTATGATGAAAATACGAAGACCCTTACCTATACATTTGATGGTGCAATAAATACAACTGCAAATGAAAAGAACGTGATATCCTTTAAAACTAAGGCGAATACGGATGCGTTCATATCAGAAGACCAATGGGTACAATTTAATAATAAAGCACAGATTAGTTATACCGATATTACAGGTGAGAGTAAAACAGAAGATAGTAAGGAAGCTACCGTTGGAACCACAGTTAATTTTATTGATAAAAGTGGTAGTTATTTAGCACAGGATCAAGTGATTAATTGGACCGTTAGCATAAATAAAAATAATTTAACCATCAAAAATGCTAAGCTTATTGATAAAATTCCAAAGGGATTAACCTTAGATGAAAGTTCAATTAAAATAGTGAATAAATCAACTGGTGAAGCATTTACTACAGGAAGTTATCAGTATAAGGATGACATATTTACATATGAATTTGAACAAGATATTAATGCAACCTATGACATAACCTACACTACAACCGTAACAGATCCTGACGCGTTTAATACAAATAAGAAAGAGTTTAAAAATGAAGCTCAGTTTATAGGTGATGGGGTACCGGATAATGCTAAGGCTGGTTTTCTTGTAGGTATAGCAACGAATATTATTAGTAAAAAGGGAGTTAAATATGACCCAAAAACTCATATCATATCTTGGGAGATAGTTGTTAATAGCAACAAAATAGCCATTAATAATGCAATGATTAGTGATGATATTCCATCTGGTTTGAAATATGTAGACGGTTCATTGGTAGTTACTAAGGATGGTAGAGAAGTTAACCTAAATGGACTTACCTATACTGATCTACCAGATGATGCAAAGAAAACTGGTAATTTTACATATAAGTTTGGTGACATTAGTGATACCTATGTCGTTACTTTTAAAACAGAAGTACTTGATAACAATGCTTATGCTACAAATGGTACGAAATATTATGAAAATATAGTTTACTTAACCGGAAAACATCCTACGACTGGTAACAATATTGGTGATGAGGCCAAAGGCACACAACAAGTAACCAGCGAAGTAATAAAAAAGGAAGCAGCGGGATATGATCATATAACTCGCGAAACATCTTGGAAGATTATAGTAAATAAGAATGAGATGTTAATGGACAATTCTTACGTAGAAGATGTAATTGGTAAATATGAAGAACTTGTAGATGGTTCTGTTATGATCAATGGAATGAAAGCTACCTTGGGAGGTAATGCCGATGTAAAAGGTACTTACTATTATGATAAAGCGACTAAGAAGTTGACTTATAATTTTCCTTCTCAAATTACAGAAATACAAACAATAACATTTAAGACTAAGATTGTGGATTTATCTATATTTAAGACAAATGCTGACCAAAGTCTTACAAACACAGCTGTCCTGTATGGAGACGATATACCGAATGATGTTCACTCTACGGCAAGTCAAAAGATTAACAATATTTTGGTCGGCAAAGAAGGTTTCTATGTCAATAGTAAAGATTATATAGACTGGGAAGTTAATATCAATCAAAATAATATAAAAATTACAGCTCCGATTCTTGAGGACATCTTACAAAATGGTCTTGAATTAGATGCAGCAACGGTTAAACTTGTAAAAGTTGATACAGCGGCGGATGGAAAATTTGTAGAGAAAGAAGATGTAACGAAAACTCTACTTGATGTAAGCTATGATATGAAAACAAGAAAAGTAATATTCAAGTTTACAGGAGATATCGAAAGTGCTTATCGATTGACTTTTAGAACAGATATAGAACCTGCTTATAATACGGCGACTTTTAATAATTCAATATCCTTAAAAGGACTTGATAGTACTCAAATAGGACATGCAAGCGCAATTACAGTAAGCTTCCAAAATTCAAGCGGTGGTGCATCTGGTTCAGGAAGAGGAAGTATAGCAATTTATAAATTGGATGATTCAGATAAAAAACCTTTATCTGGGGCAATTTTTGAATTATTAGATTTGTATAATAATCCAATAAAAGTATCTAACGCAACAGATACAGATGGAAAAGCCTTATTCACTGGATTAAAATATGGTAATGTTTATACCATTAGAGAAAAAGTTGCACCAACTGGTTATGTGCTTAGTGATAAACCTTATAGGTTTACAGTGGAAGATAAGGATAATGCAAAAAACATATCTTATAACTTTGTTAATGAGATAATTAAAGGTAATATCCGATTTGAGAAAGTAGATGAAAAACAACAATCACTAAAAGGTGCAGCGTTTACATTGTATGCAGCGAGTGATCAAAATTTTATAACTCCAATTGCTACAGCTATAAGTGATGTAGATGGAATCGTTGAATTTAAAAATGTTGCATACGGCATTTATAAAATTAAAGAAACCTTAGCTCCAGAGGGATACCAGTTATCTGAGCAAATAATAACTGCTACAATTGGTGAGGGTGATAATGGAAAGACAGTAACCGCGAATCCATCAAGTGTCTCAAATAAAAAAATTGTAACCCCAACACCAAAACCAACAGAAATACCGACGCCGGGACCAACAGATATACCAACACCAGAACCAACAGATAAACCAACACCAGAACCAACAGATAAACCAACGCCGGGACCAACAGAGGCGCCAACACCAGGACCAACAGAGACACCAACGCCAAGTCCAACAGATAAACCAACACCAGAACCAACAGAGATACCAACGCCTGGACCAACAGAAACGCCAACACCAGGACCGACAGATACACCAATACCAAGTCCAACAGAAACACCGGACCCAGGGCCAACGAATACACCAACACCAAGTCCAACAAAAACACCAGACCTAGGGACAACGAATACGCCAACACCTGGACCAACCAAGGCACCGGAGCTAGAGCCAACAAAAACACCAACACCAAGTCCTACAGAAGCACCAGTGGCAGAACTAACCATTACTCCAACTCCAAAGGGACGTATCAAAGAGAAAACCCCGAAGAATAGTCCTAAGAATGGAAAAGTAGAAGTGCCCGAAGGTGGAAATCCAACAGTAAACGAATCTCCTGTAAATGGAAAGATAACCGTCGATGAGGATGGAAATTGGACGTATACACCTGATAAAAACTTTGTTGGTAAGGATAAATTTACTATTACAATTACTGATGAAGATGGACAAAGAGAAGATATTATAATTGAGATTGATGTTGGGGACGTACCAAAAGGTAATGCTATAGTAGATAAAGAACTTCCGAAAACAGGAGAGACTTCACCATGGATTTTTTATATTGTAGGAGGTTTTATGGTATTAATGGGAATTAGCGGTTTTGTTTTAGGAAAGAAAAAAATAAAAGCAAGGAACTAGAATTTATATCTAAAAGGAAAGCATAATTAAGTGAGAGCTTAATTTATGCTTTCTTTTATGTTGTAAACAGCAAATATACTACTTATAATGTGTAGTAAAAGTAAAAGTAAAAGTAAATGTAAATGTAGAAAAAAATTGTGAAGATTGGAGTAAAAAAGATGCAATTAGGAATAACAATTCCACTTCAAAAACATTTGAAAATGAAGGCACCTTCGTATGGAGAACCAATAGATCTATTTTTTTGTTGGGAGATACATGTAATTAAATATCAAGGCAAAAATACTTTGGTTGCTGTTAACGCAAATAATAGATTTATAGTTTTATTAGTAGGAATGAAAGCCGCTGATTGGAAAGACTTAACCACTCGAGTAGAAGAAGCAATTGAATTAGGAATGCTAAGTGAAGGCTATACAAAAGAGCAAATTGATTCTTATTTCAATTTAGCAGGAGCTCCTGTTATAACAAAAACACATGGAAGAAAGCCAGTGGCAGGACTGAATAAAGCTATAGAATTTTTGTACTATATTGCAGATCCAATAGATCCAGATAATCTATATCAACAGTTACATTGTAAGATTATCAACAAAGATATATGTTCACCAATAGGATTTGAGGAATATGGCTATCCAGTAGAATTCTTTAAAAAAGATATGGAGCGTCTAGGAATCATAAACAATATTTCTTAATAATCGACATGAACAGACACAAACCAACAAAACTAACATACAATATCATATCTAATATTGATTTTAAAAATAAAGAGGTGTTGTTTATGTTTAGTTATACAGATTGGGATTTTCAAGAATGTGAAGAATGTGAAGAGTGTAGTAAACAAACGATTAATATAGATCCTTCAGACCCGAATACGATTCCTAAATTTGTTGATTCATTGCCTATACCAAAGATAGCAGAACCAACATTACCATATAACAAATCAAAAGACAATGAAATTATGTATAATATTACAATGTTAGAAAAAAAGCATAGATTTCATAAGAACTTTCCGTTAACAAAGGTTTGGGGCTATAATGGATACTATCCTGGACCAACAATTGAGGTTCCAAAGGATGTACACATAAAAGTAAAATGGGAAAATAAATTACCAATAAATCACCTATTCCCTGTAGATCACACGCTCCATGGAACAATGGATACTCCAGATGTCAGAACGGTCGTACATTTGCATGGTGCTAATGTGGATGCAGAAAGCGATGGACATCCAGAGGCGTGGTTTTCAAAAGATAATAAGTTTGTTGGCCATAAGTATACGAGAGAAATCTATGAGTATACAAATCATCAACCAGGTGCAACTTTATGGTATCATGATCATGCAATAGGAATTACAAGATTAAATGTGTATGCTGGATTGGCAGGATTCTATCTCATACGTGATTTCTTAGAGAAACGGCTGAATTTGCCCGAGAGACCTTATGAAATACCAATCATGATACAGGATAAACAATTTAATCCAGATGGATCATTGTTTTATCCTGACAATGCTACACCTCCCGTTGATAATCCAGTTCCATCCACACCTTCATTTTTCTTTGGAAATACCATTGTTGTAAATGGTAAGATTTGGCCGTATATGGAGGTTGAGCCTCGTAAATATAGATTTCGTATTTTAAATGCATCTAATTTACGTGCGTATGACCTAAAATTGAGTAATGGCGAAGTATTTCATCAAATCGGAACAGACCTAGGCCTATTACACCATCCTGTGGAAATTAATTCCTTTATCTTGGAACCTGCCGAAAGAATTGACCTTATTGTTGATTTCTCAAAGTATAAAGGAGAAGAGATTTTATTAGAAAACACAGTGCAAGGGCCTCCGACTCCAGGCATGGAGAATATTATGAAATTTAAAGTATGCAAAGAATTAACCTCACCAGATACAAGTACGATTCCAAATGAATTAATGCCTAAGCATAACATAAATCCTGCATTAGCAAGGGTAGAAAGAACGATGAATTTAGATGAAACAACGGATCATTACGGAAGAGTTATGCATTTATTAAATGATAGTATGTGGAGTGACCCAGCCACAGAAAGACCAAAATTAGATACCATTGAAATCTGGCATCTTGTGAATCATTTTAATTTTCCACATCCAATTCATCTTCACCTAGTTCACTTTGAAATATTAGGCAGGAAGGAATTTACGGCTGATGATTTCGATGAACATGGAAACTATAAGTTTAATATAGATAATTTAACCCCACCACTTGATTATGAAAAAGGACCAAAAGATGTGGTAAGGACTGAACCTGGTCAAGTAACATCCATTGTAATGCATTTTAAGGAGCACACAGGGGATTATGTTTGGCATTGTCATATTCTTGAACATGAAGACTACGATATGATGAGACCACTTATCGTTGAAAGAAATTAATAAGTAGAATCTTGAGGATTCCATTAAAAAACTAATAAGTTGGTTTCGAGGTGTCCCATTGAAAGATTAATAAGTAGGATTTGAAGTAATCCGTTGAAAAAATAAATAAGTAGGTTTTAGAGGCGTCCAGATGAAAATAAGGACGCCTCTATTTTGGTTGCGTGATTAAATAAAACCATGTATAATAGCCGATAGTTGACATTAAATTAAAGATTTAGTATTACGTATTTATATTTAAATATAAATTTACTATACTCATTTATTACGCACATTTATTATACGCATTAATTTTACGCATTTACTATACACATTTATTATGCGCCTTTATTTTACAAAATTATTTTACGAATCTACTTAATGAATTTACTTTACAATAGAAGGAGTTTAATCAATATGAAGTTTTATTTCGCACCGATGGAAGGTGTGACTGGATATATTTATCGAAATATTCATCAATCTTACTTTCCAAAAGTAGACAAGTACTTTACGCCGTTTATTGTAGCGAATCAAAGTACTAGTTTTAAAACAAGAGAGCTACAAGATATAAAGCCAGAACATAATCAAGGAATGAAGGTAGTTCCTCAAATACTTACAAACAATGCAAATGACTTTATTCAAACTTCTAAAAAAATAAAAGAATTTGGATATGATGAAATTAATTTAAATCTAGGATGTCCATCAGGAACAGTAGTTGCAAAAAATAAAGGCTCAGGTTTTCTTTCTCAAAAAGAAGAACTTAATAACTTTTTAGAAACTGTTTTTTCTGCTGGAGTTACAAAGATATCGGTTAAAACAAGATTGGGTATTGATGATCCTGAACTTTTTTATGATTTAATAGAGATATATAATAGGTACCCAATGGAAGAACTTATCATTCACCCTAGAGTTCAAAAAGATTTCTATAAAAACAAGCCAAATTTAACTGTATTTGCAGATGCTCTTAAATTAAGTAAGAACAATATATGTTACAATGGAGATATTTTTACAGCGGATGATTATCAAAAATTCGTCAATACTTTTCCTGAAGTAAAATCCATTATGCTTGGACGTGGGTTGATTGCGAATCCATGTTTTATAAATGAGATAACCGGAGGAACTGTGCTAAAGAAAGAAATTTTAAAAGAATTTCATGATCGTCTTGTTGTAGATTATAGAAAAATCTTATCTGGTGATAGAGATGTTTTATTTAAAATGAAGGAAGTATGGCACTACTGGTCTTGTATGTTTACGGATTATGAGAAGTATGCTAAAAAGATTAGAAAAGCAGAACGATTTTCTGATTATGAGAAGGCAGTAGAGACTTTATTTCTAGAACAAGAGATAAGAAAGGGAGCAGGATTTATATCATAATATAAATGAGGGAGGTTTACCTTTGAAAAAGTATAAGAATTTAAAGCGTGTATTGATTGCATTGGTCGCAATTATATTATTAATTATTGGGGGATTTATTATTTATACATCCAATTACTATCATGCTGATTTTAACGTTGAAGAATTTGTTACAAATGTAAACGATGTAAAAGTCACCACAAAAAATGAGTATACTATTGTGTCACCGAAACAGCCTACAGATACTGGATTTATTTTTTATCCAGGAGGAAAGGTTGAAGAAACTTCGTATCTACCACTTTTAGAAAAGTTAGCACAAGAGGGGATTACCTGTGTACTTGTTAAAATGCCATTTCGTCTTGCTGTATTTGGTATAGACCGAGCTGATGATATATTTGATTTACTTCCTGAAGTTACAGATTGGTATATTGGAGGACATTCCCTTGGCGGAGCTATGGCAAGATCATATGCATTAAAACATGAAGATGTACTTTCTGGAGTTATATTACTTGGTGCCTATGCAACCGGCGAGCTTAATATTCCAGTAATCACAATCTATGGTTCAAATGATGGAGTGATAAATAGAGAAAAGCTTTCAACATCACCAAATCGTAAAGAAATCGAAGGTGGAAATCATGCGTATTATGGTAATTATGGTGAACAAGCAGGGGATGGAACCGCTACGATTACAAGGCAAGAGCAGCAAGAAAATTGCGTTGATTTAATAACAGAATTTATGAGTGCTCAAGTCAATAACAAATAGTAAGGAATAGCTACAAAATCATTATTCTAATTTTAATAGAAGCTTAAAGTTATTTTATATAGCTCTTTTTATTGTAAGTTAAGAAACAATAAAGAGAGCTATAATTTTTTAGTATCTGTTACATCTTGCGGTTCATATTTCTTAAATACACGTATATATAAAAAGGAATTGCAATAAGCCAGAAAGGCAAATCCAAGAAGAATCATAAATATTTTAGACCATGGAAGGATTTTGCATAAGTAAATAAAAATACAATTGATTAAAACAAGTAAAATCGTTGTTTTTATATTATGTAGTGCTATTAAAAAAGAATTTTTAATACTTTGTGTCATGCTATTTTTAAATCTTGCTAATAAAGGGAAGATATAAAGAAAACTTATAATCAGTAGAAAAGAAAACAGTGTAATTGAAACTGTGATTGCATTTCCAACAAAATTATCAAGAGTTTGATAGACAATAAGAGCAGTAACTAAAATATAGCTAATGATAAGATATAAAATCCAAAGGATAGTTGACTGAGCAAAGTTTTCCTTCCAAGCTTTAAAATAATTTTTAACAATATAACCATGTTCCTGACGAGCTTCTTGCATGGTGACATAATAAAGAGAAGATAAAGAAGTGCCTATCGTAAATAATGGGAGACAGGTTATTATAAATAAAATATTTAATAAAACAAATTCAGACAGAGTAGTTATAAACTGAAAAATTGGACTTTCTATATTAAATTTCATATCGCTCCTCCTTAATATGCATCACCATATAAAACACTTAGAAGAAATAAATTTTCTTAAATCTTAAATTCTATTTAAATTCAAAACCATTCTTCGAATGATTTAAAACTCTTACTATTTAATTCAGATATTTTAACCAATTTCATATATTCTCTACTATAGATTAAATGCTTATCATAAACACGTCTACATCAAACTTAGCATGTAAAATACACGAAAAAATAGACATTTTTTTGTTAGAAAAATAAATGTGTAATTAATACTATATACTATATAAAATTTTTACTGTATTAAAGAAAAAAGAAAAATGTTAGCATTTATTTAATTCGTGGACTGTTTTTTTGAAAATAGGAGTACCAAAGCTAGGAGGTTACAACATGCAGAAACTAGTATCAGAACAGACGTATCACAGTAAGAAAACAAAAATGAGAGGGAGCAAGCAAGGAAAAAAAATGTTTTTATACATATTACCCTTTTTATTGTCATCCTTTGCATTTTCTTATTTTCCGTTACATGGTTGGATATATGCTTTTTATGATTTCAAGCCACCTCTTAAATTATCACAGTGTCAATTTGTTGGATTGAAATGGTTTCAGATGTTATTTGCAAATCCAACTCAGTTAAAACAGATTTTTAAGGTAATGATAAATACCTTCGCAATGAGCGGATTAACAATAGGCACCTCCTTTTTACCTGTTGTTTTTGCAATTTTTATTAGTGAAATTAAATGTAAATGGTTTAAAAATTTTGTGCAAACATTTACGACAGTTCCTAATTTTATAAGCTGGGTTATGGTGTATTCCGTTGCATTTAGTTTATTTTCAAATACAGGAATGGTGAATGCAATCTTTCAAAATATTGGAATCATAGACGCACCAATTAAATTCTTAGACAGTGATTCTCATACTTGGCTTAGTATGATTTTATGGTATACCTGGAAAAGCCTTGGCTGGGGAGCAATTATGTACTTAGCTGCAATTGCAGGAGTTGATCAAGAATTATATGAAGCAGCTAGGGTAGATGGAGCAGGGCGTTTTAAATTAATGAGATATATCACCTTACCTGCCCTAATGCCTACCTTTTTTGTTTTATTAATATTATCCATAGCAAATTTCCTTAATAATGGCTTAGATCAATATTATGTATTTCAGAATTCCTTTAATAAAGAACACATACAGGTACTTGATTTATACGTATATAACGTTGGTATGACAGGACGCAGCCCATCCATGGCTACTGCAATCGGTATGCTTAAGAGTATTGTTAGTGTAACTTTGTTATTTATAGTGAACCAAGTTTCTAAACGAACACGTGGCGAATCTATCATATAGGGAGGAAATCCATATGAAACAGAGAATGAAAAAAAAGAAAACATATACTTTTTCAGATATTGTCTTTAACATATTAAATTACTCGTTTTTTGCAATCTTCGCTTTAATATGCATCTATCCGTTTTATTATTTAATTATTAACACCTTAAGTGCGAATAATCTTAGTGCAAATGGAGCAATTAATTTTATATCGAAAAAAATACATATACAAAATTATATCAATGTACTTAAAATTAGAGGTCTTGGCACAGCCTTATGGATATCCATTGCAAGAACAGTAATTGGTACAGCGTGTACAGTGCTTGCCTCCGCATTTTTAGGATTTATGTTTACACAGCAAAAATTGTGGAAGAGAAGTCTATGGTACCGTTTTATTATAATTACAATGTATTTTAATGCAGGACTTATTCCAATGTATGTAACGATGATGAATTTACATTTAACCAATACGTTTTGGGTTTATATTATTCCTGCAATCGTGCAACCATTTAATATTATTTTAGTCAAAACCTATGTTGAATCCATCCCTTCTTCTCTTCAAGAAGCGGCAGAAATTGATGGAGCAAGCATTATTACCGTATTTCGGAAGATTATATTGCCAACCAGTACCCCAATTTTAGCGACCATAGCAATTTTTGCAGCAGTAGGACAATGGAATTCTTTCTATGATACCTTAATTTATGTTACTGACCAAAAACTGTATTCCTTGCAATATCTACTATATACTTACATTAATCAAGCCAATTCCCTTGCAGCTTTGATTAAAAATAGCGTTGGCTCTTCTGCAAATGTAATGGCCTTAGCAACAAAACAAACACCAACCTCAGTGCGTATGACTGTAACTGTCATTGTAGTATTACCAATTTTATTCATCTATCCTATGTTCCAAAGATACTTTGTTAAAGGGATCATGATTGGATCCGTAAAAGGCTAAGGAGAAAAATACAAAGTGATTTAAGTAGCTATAATTATTATTTTTTGGTTTGGGCAAAACAAAATAAATTATTTCATTTTATTTTGCTAATATAAAATTAGTGGAGGACTAAGGTATGAGAAAGAAACTGTTAAGTGTACTAGTTTGTGTTGCATTAGTGGCATCTATATTAGCCGGATGTGGAAAGAAAGATACACCAACAGACTCTGGGGGAACAAAGTACTCAAAGTTTATAACGGTAGACGTTTTTGATGGTTTGGCTAACTATCAGGGAATTCAGTCCGGATGGTTTGCAAAGATTGTAAAAGACAAATTTAACATGGAACTTAATATCATTGCACCAAACGTAGCAGGTGGTGGAGATACTTTATTTCAGACACGTTCTACAGCTGGGGATCTTGGAGATTTAATTATTTATGGAGCGGATGATGGTAAGTTGCAGAACATGGTAACAGCAGGTCTCGTATTAGATTTAACCGATTTGCTAAAAGGTAAAGAAATTGTTACAAAATACAAAAATGCAATCGATTCGTTAAATTCTTTAGTGAAAGAAGATGGAATTTGGGGTCTTCCTTCTAGCGTTTCAGAGCAACCAGCGACCAATCCTTCTGAAGGTCTTGACCCAACATTTGGACCATATTTACGTTGGGATGCATATAAAGCAGCAGGTTATCCTAAGATGAACACATTAGAAGATTTACTGCCTGTATTAAAGGCAATGCAAGAAAAAGTTCCAACAAGCGACTCTGGAAAGCCAACCTATAGTATATCATTGTTTAAAGACTGGGATGGAAACATGATGTGTTTAGCTAAACAACCAACTTGTTTCTATGGATATGATGAGTTAGGATTTGTATTAGCAAAAGCGGATGGTTCTGATTATCAGAGTATTATTGATAGTGATTCTATGTATGTACGAGTTTTAAAACTTTACTTTGATGCAAATCAAATGGGACTTGTAGATCCTGAATCAACAACTCAAAATTATGATACGATGTATGCAAAATACCAGGATGGACAAATTTTATATTCTCCATGGCCTTGGTTAGGGCAAGCAGCTTATAACACACCAACGAATAAAGAAGTAGGAAAAGGTTTTATGATTTCCTCTATTGCCGATATGAAAGATTTATCTTATGGATGTAGACCAAATGGTGACAGACAAACAATTGCAATCGGTAGTAAAGCAGAAGATCCAGAAAGATTAGCAGATTTTATTGACTGGTTATACTCTCCAGAAGGAATACAGATGTCAGCAGCACAGACTTCTAGCTCAAGTGGACCAGAAGGATTAACCTGGGAAATGAAAAACAATAGACCTGAATTAACTGAATTTGGATGGAAAGCATTTTATGAAGGTGGAGATACTCAAGTTCCTGACGAATGGGGTGGCGGTTTATGGAAAGATGGCGTTTCAGCACTTAACTTTCCGGCTGTAATTCCAAGTGATATAAATCCAAAGACTGGATTTCCTTATAACTATACGTTATGGGAATCTGTATTAGAAAAAAATACAACTCCACTTGATACTGATTGGCAAACTCAGATGGATGCAAAAACAACAATTGAATTCTTACAAAAGAATGATAAACTTATGGTAGCACCAGGTGCTTCTTATATTGCTCCAGAAGAGGATTCTGAAATCACTACATTAAGAGGACAATGTAAAGCAATTATTATCGAAAATTCTTGGAAAGCAGTATTTGCTTCGGATGAAAATGAATTCAATAGTTTAATTAAAGAAATGCAAGACACAGTTATTGGTTTAGGTTATGATAAAGTCTTAGCTGTTGATATGCAAAATGCAAAAGATCAAAATACTACAAGAGAACAGGCAGTAGCAGCATCAAAATAATATTTTAAAGAAAGAACTTTCTAACTAAAAGAATAATTATGGTTATTCTAGAGTTAGGAAGTTCTTTTGATTCTTTGAATTCTTATTGAGATAAAATAAAAAAGAAAAAAATAAATAAGATTTAAGTTATTAAAACAACATGGAGAAGGAAAAATATGGTATAATAAAAGAGGAATAAACTATCAAAAATCTCGTTTGAAGGTGGCTATTAGAGTAACTAATTCACGAACTGCATTTATAGAAGTTAATTCTATTAGGTGCGATTTCAAATAAGTGATTCAATATGGATGAAAGATAGGAGGTAACTAATATCATGATACACCAAGTAATTGATATTCAAGTGAAAGGTTCTTTGCCAAATACAAAATTATATACCTATTTTTTAGATAATTCTGAAGAAATTAATTCTAACAGGGTTAGGCCAGTAATCGTTATATGTCCAGGGGGTGGCTATGCAATGACCTCCGATCGAGAAGCAGAACCAGTTGCAATGAAGTTTCTGTCTATGGGATATCACGCAGTTATATTACGATATTCTTGTGCACCAGCAGTTTATCCAACAGCGTTGCTTGAATTAGCAACGGTTGTAAAGTTACTTAGAGATAATGCGGATTTATGGCATATTGACAAGGAAAAAATAATTATTCAAGGTTCTTCTGCAGGTGGGCACTTGGCAGCAAGCTTCGGTGTGTTTTGGAAAGAAGCTTTTTTAGCACAATATTTTAATACTATCTCAGATCTATTAAAGCCAAATGGTTTGATACTTAATTACCCAGTTATCACATCTGGACGATTTGCTCATCGTGATTCTTTTTATAATTTATTAGGAGAACGCTATGAAGAATTGCTTGATAAAATGTCTTTAGAAAAACATGTTACGGAAGATACTCCAAAAACGTTTCTATGGCACACCTTTCCAGATGATTGTGTACCAGTGGAAAATTCACTTTTATTTGTAATGGCATTGAAGGAAAAAAATATCCCAACGGAATTCCATATGTATCCTGTTGGAGGCCATGGTTTGGGACTTGCTACAAAGGAAACCGCTTGTCCGAATGGATATGGTGTTCAAGAAGAGTGTAAAACTTGGATTAATTTAGTTGAAACCTGGCTTGTAAATATATAATATAAAGTAGGTGTGCTCTATTTTTTAAGTTTAATAAAATTTAGAGCACACCTAAAAACATTAAGTGTATATATAAAATAATACAAATAGAGTGCACTGCAAAACAAGAAGGTTACAAGAAAAATGCACTTGAAAAATCATTGAAATATACATATATAAAAGCAATTAATTTTACTTTAAATTATTTTTGCGAAATTCAGCGGGACTTTCACCAACATATTTTTTGAACTTCTTATGAAAATAATCTACGTTTTTATAGCCCACACGCTCAGCAATTTCATAGACTTTTAGATTTCTTTCTAGAAGTAATTCTTTTGAGTGGCGAATTCGGACTTGGTCTATGTAGGAATTAAAACTTTCCCTCATTTTCTTATTAAAGATTTTACCTAAATAGGAACTATTGTACCCGAATAATGGTGCTATCGTATCTAGTTTTATGTTATCAGAAAAGTTATGATTAATATAATAGACGATATCATCAATGATACTATCACTGGATGAATTTCCAATCGCGTTCATGATCATTTCAAACTGTTCTGAAAAAAATAAAATAATTTCGTAAAGATAATATTTTCTCTCAATTAAGTCAATCACAGAAGAATTCGTTGGGAAGGGAATCCCAGTAGCGTTATAAATGTGACTGATAGTTTGCTTGATCTGTAGATATATATCTGTTAAAAATAGTTTAATATTAGATAAATTGCTTGTAGCATTGTATAACTTCTTCTCTAGGTGATGTAGAGTTTCAGCAATCATATTTCGGTTGAAGCATTGAATATAGTCACAGAATTTTTCACAGTACTGATTGGCATCTTCCGGAGTGAGTTCTTGTTTCATCGAGCTTACATCAGGCAGCTGTTCATAACCAATGGTGTGTTGGTTTTGCTCACAGAAAAAACGTCGATTTAACAATTCTAGTGCATCATCATATGAATAGTGAATGTCTTCAACTCTATAGATTAATCTTCCATAAGTTATAAATAAGGAATCCAGAGGAGAACCTTTTTGGGGAACGTTATCATAATGTCTTAGAAAATCTTGAAAACGATTTAAAGCAAAATCTCCTTTTAATAAAACAACATCATTATCATGAATTTTTATGTGTTCATACGAATTATTCCCTTGATTTGTTACTTTTAATAAATCAGCAAAGCTATAAGTAAGATTAAATAATCCCTGATTATAATTTTCATAAATAACGATTTGATACATAGAAGCAGAGAGGTTAATTTCCTCAAAATTTATTTGATTATAATCACTTGAATTCAAAATGATATCATGAAGTATCGCAGACTTCGCTTTTTCTTTATATTGATTCATGGTATTTGTATGTAATTGCTCTTTTTCCAATGCTTCCTTTACTGTGGTAACTGCATGAATTAGTTCCTCATCGTGAATTGGTTTCGTTAAATAAAAATCCACACCATAACGTATCGCAGTTTGAGCATATTTAAAATCAGAAAAACCGCTTAATATAATAAAATGGCCTTTAAAATTTTGTTCTCTAGCGAGTCTTACAATTTCTGTTCCTTGAAGTTTAGGCATGCGAATATCCAGCAATACTAAATCTGGTTTTAGTTTTAGTATACCTGATAGAGTGTCTTCGCCATTGCTAGATTCACCACATATGGTAAATCCAAGTTTATCCCACTCAATGATACATTTTAATCCCTCGCGAATAATTTCTTCATCATCTGCTATAAATACATTCATAATCCAATTATCCCTCCATCATATTATGTAAAGGAAGTGTTAGAGATACAAGTGTTCCTTCATTTGGACAACTTTTTATTTGAATTCCATAGGCTTCACCATAAAATAATTTAATCCGCTGATTAATATTATAGATGCCAATACTAGAAGTTTTGGTTTCATCTTTTACTTTAATATTATTCATAAGAGAAGACAATGCATCTTCAGTCATGCCCAAACCATTATCATAAATATCAATTAATAAAAATTCATCATAGCTAGTTTTAACATCAATGGAAATTTGCCCATTTTCTTCTATACCCTCTAAACCGTGAATAATAGCATTTTCTACAATTGGTTGTAATAATAGAGGAAGAATTTGATATTCTTTTAAATTCATATCATCTGGGATGGTTAAAGTATAATTTACCCTGTCATTAAAACGTAATTTTTGAATTGCTAGGTATGTAGATATGTATTCTAATTCTTTATCTAACGTAGTTGAGGTGCTTCCGGTATTCTCCAATACATAGTGCATAGACCTTCCTAATAACATAATAGCATTAGCAACATCTTTATTTCCTTCTTTAAAAGCTTTCATACGTATAGTCTCTAGTGTGTTATACAAAAAATGAGGATTAATCTGGCTTGCAAGCATTTTAAATTCCATCTTTTGTTGTTGATTTCTTAAAAGTTGTTCTTTTATCTCTGATTCATACATCTTTGCGTTCATAGTGATGATGCTTTGTATCATTACTTTTAAATCAGAAAAAGCTTCAGATAATTCATCTTCTCCTTTAAAAGTATCGATAATATGATAATCACCTTCACTTGCTTTGCGCATTTCGCCACGAAGTGTTACAATCCTAGAGCTGAACTGATTGGTAAATATCACGATCATAATAAAGGGTAAGAAGGATGCAATTAAAATAATAGCACTACATATAAGAATGATGCCTCTTGCATCATCATAGGCATGTAAATCTATTGTTGAAATATATATTTTATCTTTGGAAGTATAAGAGAGTAAAGTAGAAATGTAAGCAATGCTATCCTTATTGCGAAAGCGTAGCTTTCCGGAATAGACATATTGGGATTTACTGTAATCAATTGGTATTGTTAAGTTTGTTCCAGTCGTATTACGTTCCGTACTATAAAAGATTGGATCTTGATTTACAGTAACGATATTAATCAGTAGATTATTTTGAATTCTGTTTTTTAGATAGTTGTCACTAATACGTATTACTAAGACTGCATATTCATTGGTTGCAATTACAGGAATTCTCCTGATTAAACAAAGCTCTTGAGTGGTATGTTTCCAGTTATCCAAACGTTCAAGACTTTTCCAATGAATATCTGCTTGTTTCACTGCTTGTTGATACCATTCCATGTTTTTTATTTCATCAGTCACAGCTTTATAGTAACCATTGTTATATATAGTTGGATTATTTGTATAGATTTCAATGGAAGAAATAAAAGCATTTTTTTGTATTTAGTTATAGAGCTTTGTATAATTGCTACTGCGTTTTACAGCTTCCTGAACAGATGTATACCTGGTTTTTAATAGATCTTGGAGATTTTTATCCTTAAATAAGTCATCTGATATATTGTAAACAGTAGTAGTTATGTCAAACATAATGGATTTTACTCGCACATTATCTGCTTCTGCTTGATTCTTGTAATGGGTCAATAAAAGGTTTAGGGTATTCGCTAGTAAAAAAGTTCCGATAATTAAAATTGGTATAAAAATTGCGGAAAAGTAAATGAAATATAACTGTTTCTTGACTCTCATATTATGAAAAATATGCTTTACAGAGGAGAATAACTTCATAAATCAGGCACCTTCTTCCGAAATTTTACATGTAGCAATTTAATTATAGATTAACCAAAAAAGATTGTCAAATAACTTGTATAATGGTAAGTTGATATTTTAAAGAAGGTATGGCATACTGATACGAATAATAATAGTAAAAAACAAAGAATACAATAGAATCTAACTTGTCTAAAAAAGGGGGTATATTGCATGGTCGATGTAAATGTCCGTATTATGACGATTCATGATTATGAAGGAGTATATGATTTGTGGTTAAATACCGCTGGTATGGGTTTAAATAATCTAGACGATTCAAAATCAGGAATAGAAAAATTTTTAAGACACAATCCAAATATCATACCTCGGTAGCAGAAACAGAACGTAAAAAAGGTATTGGAGCATTCATGGTTGACAGTGTATTGAATGCTTTAAGGCAAGAGGAAATTAATAAAGTTGCAATGGTTGTTTTTTCAAATAATGAACTTGGAAATTCTTTTTGGAAGAATCAAGGATTTATAGAAAGAACGGATCTGAAATATCGTAATAAAAATGTTGCAGAGTTGATTCGCATTGATACATAAACTTTTTAACGGATTTCATTTTTATATAGTAATAATGATTATGTAAAACAAACATCTTTAAATACTATTAAAGTTCTGTTAGTGAACAATACCATGCAAAAATACAGCGAGTTAGATAGAATTTTATTAAATAGCAATAAATTTTCAAATATGTGTATACTATCAACATTAACATTAGGAGGTTAAATGTATGCATGAAGGACAGGCAAAATTTTATGAGTATATGATTGATAAAATGGAGGAAGAGAGAAAAGAAGAAGGAATTATGCTTTTAAAGGAGTCCTTTGAAAGACAAGAGCAAGGAACTTTTACAACAGAATACCTAGATGATATCAGTGTAAAATTACTTGCACTTATAAAGCCAGAATTTAAAGGAGAAGTAAAAAACATATTCGAACAATTTGGGAAAATGCATATTAGTAAATAATTAAAAAGAGCTTTTGCGAAATTAATGCAATATATAACGATATTGATTTTGCAGAAGTTTTTTTGTTTTTGGATAACTACATTCAAATAATACATACCAAGGTATCTTGAAAATAATACGAAAAGTACTATAATATATAAAATAAAAGTATAATTTTAACTTTAGATAAAACCAATATAAAATGTTTTTGCATGTCAGAACACTTATATTGGGGGAGGATCTTGTTTTATGGAAAAGCAAAATAAACTATACTTGAGGATTTTAATAGGCTCTCAAACCATAATTTTTCTATTTATTATTCTTTTATTATCGCCTTTTTTTAAAGATTTTTCGAAACATAATAAGGAGCTTATTCGTAAGTTGGTTATATCAGATACAAAAGTTGATATAAAGGAAATTATTGATAATACAGTTTTAAGAATTGATTTAAAAAGGAAAAGTGTTTCAGAGCAAGTAAGTCAATTAATGGATCTATCATTGGATCTATTTTCTGAAGCTAAAGAAGAAGACGTTGAGAATTTGGTTTCTACTTATTATGATAAATATCAATCTTTACAAAAGGGAAAAATAATTCAATTTATATTGCTAAATGAAGTCACAGGTAAGGTGTTATTTAATTCAGACGAAAGCATTTCTTCACAATCAGAAAATATTCAAAAGCAGCAAATCGATGCACAAAAATCCAAAAATTCACTTTATAAAGAAAAAACAAATGGTAATTATCAATTGGTTCTTTATGCAAAGCAAAATGATATGGATCAGATTGTTAAAGACCAGGTTTACATAGAACTACATAATACCAATAACGAGGGTAACCGTTATGTATGGGTAAATGAAGTATTAAATTACGATGGTGGTGATAATTACGCAGTCCGTATTATACATCCTAACCTTACTGAAACAGAAGGAGATTTATTATCAACATTAACAGAAGATATTGAGGGGAATTATCCATATCTTACAGAACTTGAAGGAATAAAAGAAAAAGGTGAAATATTTCAAACTTACTATTTTAAGAATAAATTAGATGATAAGATAGAAGAAAAGTTGTCATATTCAAAACTATATGAACCATTTGATTGGATTATTTCAACAGGATTACCATTGGGTGACATGTTTTCTTATACCAATGTACTTAGAAACTACTATAGTAAAGCCATTGGTTTTACTTTGGTAATACTTGTGGTTTTTACTCTGATCCTCTTTACCTTTGGTACAGGCATTATTTTAAAATTTCAGAAATCATATAAAGAGCATGTTGATAGTTATGTTAGAAGAGAAACGGAATTGGATCCACTAACAGGAGCATTAAATCGTAAAACAGCGGATAAATCTTTAAAAAGGCATTTCGAACTTATGCAAAGTAATGATAATTCTACATTGCTTATTATGATAGATATAGATGATTTTAAGAGAATAAACGATACCTATGGTCATGATATTGGTGATTATGTATTACAAAAGGTAACACAATATATAACAACATGTCTTCGCGTAGGAGATATGCTTTATCGCTGGGGTGGAGAAGAATTCTTATTAATTCTACAAGGAGTTAAACAAGATTCACAATATTATTTTGCAAATAATATTCGTAATACGGTTTCGGATATTGTGTTTGATGGGAATGGAGAAAAATTTAATGTTACACTTTCTATGGGTGGTGCTTACATGGAAAAAGATGATATTGATTATAAACAAGCAGTCAAACGTGCGGATAACGCTTTATATCATGCCAAAAATCAAGGAAAAAATAGATATTGTTCGAAATAAAAGCGATGGAGGATATACCCTTCATCGTTTTTTATATAATAAGAAATTATAAGAATGTAAACTTATAGAACATAAAGACTATTGTCGAATTATGGAACTCTTGTAGATTCTACGAATATAATATATTGATAATATTGTCGAAATCAAGCGTAAATTGAGGATTTTGATAAATTATCATGATTTAATACGACATACTATTTGAAATTCAATATGGAATTGTAATCGAATCTTTTAGGAATATGAAAGGAGTTAATAGTATGATGGAATCGTGTGAGAACACCATAGAAAGAATAGTCAGAGAGTTTGATATTGAGGCAATTCAACTACCGATCGTTTATAATAAATACGGTGATCATGATCCAGATGGACTGATGTATGTATTAAAAAAGGATGCGCAGAGGATAAAAGAACGAGCAATTGAGAATTTTAAACAGAAGATTCCGCAGCCTTATGAAGAGGTACAGCCCCTTGTATTACGCGCAAATCTAGGAGATGAAATACGAGTTCATTTCAGACATTCGTTAAACAGAAATCTGTCGATCCATGTACAAGGACTTACGTATGATGTTTTAACTTCGGATGGGGCGTTTGTAGGAATGAATCCAGACAGTACCACAGGAGGGGCAGAGATAACGTATTGCTGGTTTGCAGATAAGGAAGGAGTTTATTTATTCAGCGACTTGGGGGATGCAAGGAGTAGTGAGGAAGGTACTAACGTTCACGGATTATTTGGTGCAATAATTATTGAGGCACCAGAATCTTCATGGAGAAATCCAGAAACAGGAGAAGAACTAGAAAGCGGTTTATTCGCAGATATTTATCACCCTGTAAATGCAGCATTTCGTGAATATGCGGTATTTTTCCACGATGAATTAGAAATGAAGAATAAAGATGGAAAACAACCAGAGGATCATCTCACTGGCTTACCTTCTGCAACAACAGGTATTAGCTACCGGGCAGAGCCAATGAGAAATCGTCACCCTCTTACCCATGATCCTGGAGATTCAGGAGAAGACATCTCAATGAGTTCGTGGGTATATGGAGATCCTGCGCCACCTATTTTAAAAGCATATGTAGGAGACCCATCAAAAATTAGATTGATTCACGGTGGAGTAAAAGAGACACATGTATTTCATCTTCATAATCATCAATGGAGGTTAGAAGGTAATAATACGAATTCCACCATTATTGATTCTATTTCCATTAGTCCGCAGGAATGTTATACCCTTGATATTTTGCATGGTGCAGGAAGCTTGAATGGAACAATTGGAGATGTAATTTTCCATTGCCACCTTTACCCTCATTTTCATGAAGGAATGTGGACGTTATGGAGAATTCATGACCGATTAGAAGATGGAAATGGTAAATTACCAGATGGAACTATAATTCCAAAACTTCAGCCGCTTAAAGATAGAACGAAACCTTTACCAAAGGATCCAGATCATCCAGGATATCCAAATTTTATTAATGGAACGTTTGGAGAACGTCCACTTCAACCACCACTTGGAATTCTAAACCCTGATGGAACGAATAAGATAGACCCTACACCTTTGGAAGAAAGTAACTTTGTTGAAAATCCAGCAAGAGGAGCACTTTATGCAGAGACCTGTCCTTGCCATACCGATGGATGTAAAAAAGAAGATGTAAAGCTTTTTGAAATTGCACTAATACAGGCAAAGGTAACGTACAATAGTTACGGATGGAATGATCCACAGGGCAGATTTTTCGTACTAAAAGAAGAATTAGAACGGCAAGGTGGCTTGGAAGCCTATATTAAAAAGGTTGAAAATCAGGAAATTATAGCAGAACCTTTGGTAATTCGAGCAAACGCAGGAGACTGTATTGAAGTGAGGTTAACAAATCTTTTGCCAGAGTTTTTGGAAGCATCTCCGTTTCAGCAATTCACATTGACAGATATTGCAGGTTATCATATTCACCTTGTTAAATTTGATACGATTGTATCCGATGGTGCTGCAAATGGATGGAATAATATTGCTGGTGCAAGGCAATATGAAACTTTGGTAGAGAGATTTTTTGCAAATACCGAGCTACGCACCGTATTTTTCCATGATCATCTGTATGCAAATTCACATCAACAACATGGAGTGTTTGGAGCGTTAATCGTCGAGGAAGCGGGAGCAACTTTCCATGATATACGAACGGGAGATAAATTAAAGTTTGGTACAAAAGCAGTGATTCGAAGAAAAGATGGAACGTCTTTTAGAGAGTTTGCGTTATTTGTTCATGATTTTGCTCTTTTATTTGATGGAGAAGGGAAAGCCCTTAATCCACCTGAGGTACCTGGTTCCCATAATGATCCGGGGGTAATGGGCATAAATTATCGTTCAGAACCAATGAGAGAACGTTTGAAACTTCATGAAGATCCAGCGCATATTTTTAGTTCCGATGTTTTTGGAGATCCAGCAACGCCTATCCTTGAAACTTATCCAGGAGACGAAATGGTTATAAGACTTTTAGATGGCGCACATGAAGAACAGCATGCCTTTAATATAGCTGGTATGTCTTGGCAAAAGGAAATAGCAGATATTAATTCGCCGTTTGCAGCATCTCAAACACTTGGAATTTCGGAAGCATTTAATTTGCGGATAACGAAACCATATAGAGCTGGGGATTATCTTTATTATTTTGGTGGAATTGATGATGTATGGCTAGGTTTATGGGGAATTATTAGAGCATATGATACGGAATGTGATAACCTAAAACCTTTATGCAAGGCGAAAGCACAATTAGTTCCATTCCCACCAGCATGCCCGGGAAAAGATGCAATAATTCGTAAGTATGAAATTGCAGCAATCCAAACGGATATTAAATATAACGAACATGGGGATCATGATCCAGATGGTCTGATATTTGTACCATTAGAGGAGATGAATTCAGTTTTATGTGGTAAGAGTAAACCAAAACCATTAATATTACGTGCAAATGCTGGAGATTGGATAGAAATAACCCTTCATAATAAGTTCTCGCCAGAAAAACCAATACCGTATTTCGATTATCCAAGGGTTCCACTAGATTTTAAGCATCAACCATCCAATCGAGTTTCTCTCAATCCACAATTTTTACAGTACGATCCTATTGGTGATTCGGGTATTAATGTAGGACGTAACAACAAAGAACAGACAGTAGGACCTGGTGAGAGTATAAAATATCTATGGCATGCAGATAAAGAGTATGGAGGCTGTATATTGCAGTCCTTTGGTGATATGAGAAATCACAGATATCATGGATTATTTGGTGTCATCATCATTGAACCACCTGCAGCAAAATGGCATGGGGATTTCTTTAATAAAGGAACTTATGAAGAACAAGTGACCATTACTGCTCCAGGAGTAGAAAGTTTCAGAGAATTTGTAGTCTTAATTCAGAATGGTATCAGACTTTTGGATAAAGAAGGGAAAATCATACAAACAGCGACAGGAGATGATGGCGAACCTGTAGATGCAGAGGATACCGGTGAGAAAGGATATAATTATCGTTCAGAGCGATTTGCAAATCGCTTGAAAAAGGATAGATGTATTCACAGCGTATTTAGCAGTAGAGTTCATGGAGATCCAGCAACGCCTATTTTTAAAGCACGTCCGAAAGAACGTGTTATTTTTAGAACAGTTATGCCTGCTGATAAACCAAGAAATGTAGGATTTGCAATTCATGGACACATGTGGAAAGAACAACCAAAGGATCCGTTTTCTAGAGTAATTCCTCTTCAGGGAGCAATTAGCATAGGAAATCGGTTTGATATGGAACTTGAGAATGGGGCATCCACTCCTGGTGATTATCTATATCGTTCAGGAACTTTGAAATGGGATGTAGAGTCTGGAATGTGGGGTATTTTTAGAGTAATGAGACAGAATTTTGGATGGAAGTGTAAGAATATCTGCGATAAATTTATGGACTTTTTCTCTGATTTTAAATTCTAATGGAATATTGATTTAGATTTGCATGAAATTAATGATATAAATAATTAAATTAAAAACGAAGAAGAGAATATCTCTTCTTCGTTTTTTGGAATTTTAATATTGTTTTAGAAATGCAACATTAAGCATCATATTTTTTAATTAATCCAAGGCCAAATGGGTGTGGGCCAGTGTGAGTACCAATGGTAACTCCGATGTGACCAACAGGGAGTGTAATGTCTTTGTTTAGCGCAAGTTCAAGTTCTTTCTTGAATTCTTCGGCCTCTTCATAGTCAACACCAGTTCCAACTACAATTTCATAGTCATTTATATTTTCTCCACTTTTAGCAAAATGATCTTTTGCTAAATCTAATAATTTCAATTTTGCTTTTTTTCTACTACGACAGATACCAGCAGGAAAAATCTCACCCTCTTGGAATAGGATTAACGGTCTTATTTTTAAAGCATCACTTGCAAATGTAAGTAATTTTCCAATTCTACCGCCTTTTTTCAAATAATCCATATCTTCAATCGTAAATAAAATTCTGCCAGAAGGTCGAATGCGTTCTAGATTTTCAATGCATTCATTATAGGATTTTCCATCTTTTTGCATGCGAAGAGCTTCCTTAACATAAATACCTTGAAGAACTGTGGCTAATTTAGAATCTATTACGGTTATTTTTGCCTTTGGATTGGATTCTTCTATAATATTCTTTGCGTTTATTGCAGATTGATAAGATCCGCTTAACTTTGAAGAGATGCAGATACAGATAACTGGAATATCTGCTTCGCTATATTTCTTAAAAACATTGAGATAGTCTTCAATGGATGGGAGCGAAGTTTTAGGATAGATATGTTCCTCAATCATTCTTCTATAAAACTCTTCATGATCTACTTCAATTCCTTCTTTCTTATAATTCACACTGTCAAATGAAACATAAAAAGGAACGATTTCTAAATTGTTTTCTTTTGCATATAACTTGTCTAAATCACAAGAACTGTCACTTATTATTTGATATTGCATATAGTTCATCCTTTTCGTCTTATTGTATATCTTTAAGTTTTACCAATTGATGAATATAATACCACATATCAGAGAATATGTAAGATGATTTTTTACTTTTTATAATTTATTTATATTTAAATATCCTCTATAAAGCCTTTATAACTTCTCTATAAAGCCTTTATAATTCTTCAATAAATCCAATGTCAATCCAATATATCCTCTATGATCCCATATTTATCATTTATATATTCGCTAAAAAAATCGTTCTTTATAATTGGTTTAGAGGTCAGAGATAAAATGCAAATCAATCATTTCCTCTTCTTTATTTAAAGGATGAAATTATTAAAATTTGAGATACTATATATAACTATTGTTTCTAAAAAGGAGTATTATATGGCAGGAAATAAAATGAAAAGTACAAAAAATGGTAAGAAATCAGATGGAAAGTTCCACTCAAAGCATATAAAACACGATCCTCAGGCTGAAAGTGCTAGAGCTGTATTTGGACTTAGAGATGACAATAACCCTACACAAATTAGAAGTGATCATATAACATCTAAAATATCGGATGAAGATAGATAACTGAAAGAATTATTAATTAATACCGATTGAATTGTATAGGAGGATACTAAATGGAGACTCAGAGTATTAGAATTAATATTGAAGGCCTACAGTTTAATGAAACACAAGAAAGAGTTAGAAATCAAATAGAAGGAATTATCGGTGTCACAAATGTGAAACTCAGTGAAGGCCAAGATTATGTAGATGTCGATTTTGATGAGCAGACCTCGGTTCAAGAGATTAGTAATCATTTGCAGAATAACGGATATAAAATTTTAGATTTCGATTAAATATTTCGATTAAATTAAGAAGAGAAGATTTATTTTTCAATAGAGGAATAAATCTTTTCTTTTTTTGTGTTTTAAATGTTCAGTTTTATATCATCACGTTTTAAATACAAACGATAAAATACAAACGTTTAATAAATAAGTATTGACTTGGATTTAACTCCAAGTGATAAGATGATGATAACATTGAAAGGGAGGTTAAATTATAAGTAGCACTAAAACAATTAAAACAAGTTCTAATGAATTATTTTAAACGTTATAAACGACTTATTTATAGAAAAGAAAGTAGGAGGTTTTTATATGAGTAAAAAAGTATTAATATTATCTGGAAGTCCAAGAAAAGGAGGTAATTCCGATACCTTGTGTGATCAATTTATGTTAGGGGCCAAAGAATCCGGAAATCAAGTTGAAAAGATATTTTTAGGAGATAAAAAAATAAATTATTGCACAGGCTGTGGTACTTGTTCCGTACATAGAAAAGCCTGTCCACAAAAAGATGATATGGCTGAAATACTAGAAAAAATGGTAGAAGCAGATGTGATCGTCATGGCAACACCAGTTTATTTTTATACGATGAACGCTCAGATGAAAACTTTAATTGACCGTACTTGTTCACGTTATACAGAAATTGAGAACAAAGAATTTTATTTTATTGCTACAGCAGCGGATAATACAAAAGATGCCTTGGAACGAACGATAGAAGGTTTTCGAGGATTTACTGATTGTCTAAGTGGTGCAAAGGAAAAAGGAATTATCTATGGATTAGGTGTATGGAAAAAAGGAGAAATTAATAATAATAGAGCGTTACAACAAGCCTATGAAATGGGAAAAAGTATATAAGTAATAAGAATTTAATTTAAGTTTTAATACTTGACATAGGGGTGTCGTTTAGTAATAGAATAATAACTAGGAGGTGTCGGTATGACAATAGCAGAAGTAAGTAAAAAGTATGGACTCACAGCAGATACACTCCGTTATTACGAGAGAATTGGGCTCATTCCGCCAGTGCCTCGTAACAGTAGTGGTAATCGTGATTATGATGAGGATTCGTGCCGATGGATTGAACTCATGAAGTGCATGAGAAAAGCAGGAGTTCAGATAGAAGCTTTGATTGAGTACGTTTCATTATTTCAGCAGGGAGATGCAACTGCGAATGCAAGAAAAGAGCTTCTAATTGAGCAAAGAAACCATTTAATTGATCGTATCAATGACATGCAGGAATCATTAGAGCTTTTGAATGATAAAATAAATCGATACGAGCAAGTACTTATGGTTGCTGAACAGAAATTGATTAAAAGTTTCGAAGAAACATCTAAGAAAAGTCGAAAATAATCTATTCGAATCAATTAACCTCATAAAATATCCCACAGATAACAAGAATTAGCAGTAAATAAGCAATAATTAATAAGACAAAAAACTTATCCTCTGATATAGTAAAAATATGGAAATAACACAAGCTTATTTGTGTTGTTTTCATAAATTTTAATATATAAGGAGGATGTGTTTTTATGGGGAAAAAAGTTTTAGCAGTATTACTATGTGCACTTATGGTAACTAGTTTACTAACGGGTTGTAAAAACAGTGATTCATCTAAAACTACAAATGAGAACAGTAATGGGGTTGTAGAATTACAATGGATGTTTTGGGATGATTTAACGGCTACAGAAGATTTGATTTCCAAAGGATATGCTGAGGTAATTGAGCGATTTAATGAACAATATAAGGATAAATATCATGTCACAGCAATTACAACGAATCTTGAAGAGTATGATACAAAGTTAAATGCATTGATAGCAGCGAAAAAATGTCCAGATGTATTCATCTGTAATCCAGGACCTAATTTAACGCAATACGTGGAAGCTGGGGTAGCTGCAGATTTAACAGATATCCTAAATAATAAAGAAAAAGATTGGTATGGAAATTTTACCGAAGGTATTTTTGAACGTATGACTTATGATGGAAAAATATATGCAGTACCAACTAATTTTGCAGCGTCTCTTGTATTTTATAATACGGAAATGTTTCAAGTAGCAGGAGTGGAAGTACCAACGAATTTTACAGAATGGATTGCTGTTTGCCAGAAATTAAAAGATGCTGGTTTTACGCCAATTTCTTGCTCCGCTGGTACAGCATGGTGCTTGTCGATGATTGCTGGATATCTTTGTGATAGAGCTGGGGGACCTGATAACTTAAAAGGTGTAAATGAGGGAACGCTGGATTGGACGAGTGAATCATTTATTACTGCAGGTAATAAGTTAGCAGAATTATCGAAGTACTTTCAAGAAACAGCAGCAGGAGATTCAAACGATCAGGCAACCGCTGCATTTTACAATGGCGAGGCAGCTATGTTAGTTCAGGGTTCTTGGGCAATTGGGCAAATCAATGGTTCAAATCCTGAATTCGAATCAAAATGTGGTGTATTTAGCTTTCCTGCAATTGAGGGGGGAGCAAATCCAAATCGTATGATTGTAAAGACGGATAACTTAGTTATGAGTTCAACAACGAAAAACCAAGAGGCATGCATTGCTCTTATGAAATTCTTTACAGATGAAACTGCTCAAAAATACACAGCAGAAGTTGGCGGAAAGATTCCGGTAATTAATGTAGAGTATGATGAAAATAAGGCACCTGCACAGCTTGCTTATGTTATGGATATCTTAGAGAAATCAACGGGTACGTTCGGATTTTATAACGAATCTCTAGCATCGGTGGAAGCAGGAGACGTATTTGATAATGCAATGGTTGATCTATTTTTAGGTAGTTTAACATCAGAAGAAGCCTTTGCTCAGGTACAGGAATTCTATCAGAATAATGTCTGGAAGAAATAATGATTTATGAGAATGATAAATATAATAAGAAAAAATAAAAAAAATAAGAAATAATAAGTTTTAATTTACTTAGAAAAACTGTCGTGTCAATTGATTCTTACGTATTAATAAATTAAGAGAACAGTTGATACGACAGTTTCAACCATTTTATAACTGTAGTGCTAGGTACGGTAGTGGAAGTTATGTACAATTTTTCTAAGAGTTGTATTTAAAGTAACAGGAGGAAACATATGGATAAGTTATTTCGTAATAAAGTGGCTATCGTGCTGTTTATGGCACCGGGAATTATATTGTTTACAGCGGTATTGCTGATTCCTATTTGCCAGGCTTTATATTATTCTCTATGCGACTGGAATGCATTGACGGAATCGAAATTTGTAGGACTTGATAATTTTAAACAACTATTAAGCTCTGATAAAACAATGAAAATTGCTTTAAAAAATTCATTATTTTTTATGATTTTTTCTTCGGTTACTCAGCAGGTAATGGGGTTAATTCTAGCAGTATTACTTACGAATATTAAAAAAGGTAGAAATATATTTAAGAATATCTATTATTTACCGGCAGTATTATCTTCGGCTGCATTAGGTCTATTATGGTCATTTTTATTTAATCCTAAGATGGGAATTAATCAGATTCTTGCAATCTTTGGCATAAAAGGTCCTTTATGGTTAATGGAAACAAAGGGATTTATTGTCCTTCCAATGTGGGTTATAGCCTTTGTTGCATTATGGCAGTATGTAGGTACCACGATGATGCTTTATATGGCCCAGATTACAGGAATTTCAAAGTCACTATATGAAGCCTCTTATATTGATGGTGCTAGTAAAAGTAAGAGCTTTTTTTATATAACTTTGCCCCTTATTAAACCAATGATTGCAACATCCTTATCTTTAAATTGCATAGGATCCCTTAAGTTTTTTGACTTAGTTTACAATATGACCCAAGGGGGACCAAATCATAGAACAGAAGTATTAGCAACTCATTTATATTATAATGGCTTTCAATATTTTAAATATGGATATGCAAGTGCAATTGGTGTAGTTTTGTTAATCATGTGTTTGATTGTAACGTTTATTATTAATAGATGTTTCAAAGCCCAGAACTATGAGATATAGGAGGGAACAGATGAAAAGAATAAAACTTAGTACAATAATTATTTATTTTTTTCTATGTATATTGGCAGTTATTTATATTGGACCACTGTTATGGGTGGTGTTAGTATCCTTTAAGACGAATGCAGAGATATTTCAAAATCCATTTAGCTTACCTAAAATACTACAGTGGGATAATTATAAAATTGCTTGGAGTGCAGGAAAATTAGGAAGTGCAACCTTAAATTCAATTTTTATTTGTGTTATTGCTTTAATTATAAGTATTTTAGTTGGATCTATGGCAGCATTTGCCATTGGAAAAATGCGTTTTAAACTAGCAAATCCATTACTAACTTACTTTTTAATCGGAATGATGATACCAGTACATAGTTTACTAATACCTTTATTTGTATCGTTTTCAAGGATGAACTTAACAGATAAGCTACTAGCTTTAATCCTGCCATACGTTACATTTTCACTACCTATGACAATCTATATTTTAGTAAATTTCTTTAAAGGAATGCCAAGGGATATGTTTGAGGCAGCTTGTATCGATGGATGTTCAATTTATCAATGCTTTTTTAAAATTGCATTGCCTCTTGCTAAAACAGGAATGTTTGTTACTGGCTTAATGACATTTGTAGCCAATTGGAACGAACTATTATTAGCTATGGTATTTATTTCAGATGTTAAAAAGAAGACGTTACCAGTTACATTAACTTATTTTGTTGGGCCATATTCAACAAATTATGTTCAGATGTTTGCAGCAATTGTAATTGCAGTTGTACCATCCATTGTTGTGTATTGTTGTTTTAGCAATCAAATCGTTGATGGATTGACTGCAGGAGCGGTGAAGGGATAAGATGGAATGAGATTAGTGAATTCATTCTTTAAATTTATATCATACTAAAAAAATAACACCTAATTAAAAAAAGGTCCATTTCTTAGGAAATGGATCTTTTTTATAATGTAAAAAGAGAGAATAGGAAAAGGAGAAATGTTTAAAAAGATAAATAGTAAAGGGGAAAAATGTATGGAAACAGTAAAGGGAGAATTGGTAAAAGGAGCAGATTATGAGTGGATATAAGTTTAAAGATAGATATGGAACATTTCATATAGATAATCCAGAGCAGACGGGATATCTATACTTTCCTTTAGCAGGAGAACAGGGAATAAAAAGTGCAATCACTCCTACGTTAGGTGGGGATTGTAAACTTGATCAAAATCATTTTCTGCTACAACCTGTCAGTGCAGAAGATTTACATAATAATAAGAGTACTAGGAATTTCTGGTGTGACATAAAGGGTAAGGGGATATGGTCAGCAACTGGTGTGAGTTCTCATAATATGAGTAAACGCTTCGATTCTATGGATGAAGAAAAAGAAGTAACAGAGTTAGAAGCAGGTATCCTTTGGCATAAGATGAAAAGGACATCAAAAGAATTTAGCTTATCCTCTGAAATACTATCTTTTGTACCTGTAAGTGAAGAACAGGTTGAAATTATGTCCGTAACTATTCGTAATATAGGAACAATACCATGTGAAATCACTCCAATTGCTGCGATTCCTATCTATGGAAGAAGTGCAGATAATTTGCGAGATCACAGACATGTCACATCCTTATTACATAGGATTGCTACAAAAGATGAGAGTATCATAGTAAAACCAACGCTGTCCTTTGATGAGAGAGGTCATCAAGTAAACGAAATGAGTTACTATGTCAGTGGGGTAACTGGAGAATGTGAAAAGCCAATGGGATTTTATCCAATCGTAGAAGATTATATTGGTGAAGGTGGAAGTTTTGAATGCCCTGAGGCGGTATTTCGTAAAAAATATTGTATTTTAAAAGGAATGGAATTTGAAGGTTATGAGGCAATGGGTGGTATTCGCTTTAAGGATATTGCCTTAGCGCCAGGCGAGAGTAAAGAATTTGTAATTTTACTTGGTATGGGGCAGGATGAAAATTCTTATAAGCAAGCTCTAAATAGTTTTGGAACCAGTGATAAGGTAAAAAAGGCACTTGATGTCCAGCAAAAACATTGGAAGAAACGATTGAATGTATCTTATCGTACTGGCGATTCAGAGTTTGATAATTTCATGTATTGGGTTAGCTTTCAACCAATACTAAGGCGAATTTATGGCTGTTCGTTTTTACCACATCATGATTATGGAAAAGGTGGTAGAGGTTGGAGAGATTTGTGGCAGGATTGTTTGGCACTTCTCATGATGAATCCAGAAGGAGTAAAAGAAATGCTCCTTGATAATTTTGGTGGAGTTCGTATGGATGGTACAAATGCAACCATCATTGGTAGTAAGCAAGGGGAATTTGTTGCAGATCGAAATAATATTACCCGTGTATGGATGGACCACGGTTTGTGGCCATTGATAACAACAGCACTTTATATCGAACAAACGGGTGATGTATCTGTTTTATTAGAGGAGAAATCATATTTTAAAGATAAACAAGTATGCAGAGGTACTAAGATTGATGATAATTTTTTAAATCAAGGAGAACCGATACAAAAAGATCTAAAAGGAAATATTTATTATGGCACAATATTAGAACACATTTTAGTGCAAACACTTACTTGCTTTTATGAAGTTGGAGAGCATAACCATATGCGTATACGAGGAGCAGATTGGAATGATGCACTGGATATGGCAAATGAACGTGGAGAAAGTGTAGCATTTACGGCAGCGTATGCGGGAAATTTGTTCACTTTAGCTAGATTGTTGAAATGTTTGTTAAAAGATTATGGTATGGAAAATGTCTTAGTAGCAAAGGAGATGGAGCTACTTTTTACAGATCAAAGTACCTTATATAAGAGTATACGAATGAAAAAGTCTTTATTGGACTCCTACTGCGAATCTTGTAAGCATACGATTTCAGGAGAAAAAGTTCGCATAAAAACCGAACTTGTAATTGCTGGATTAGAGAATAAAGCAATGTGGTTACAGGAACATATACGTAAAACAGAATGGATTCAGGTAGATGAATCTGGATGGTTTAATAGCTACTATGATAATCACGGGCAGCAGGTAGAAGGAAAAACGGAACATGGGATACGAATGATGCTCACAGGACAGGTATTTACTATTATGTCAGGAACAGCAACGGAGGAACAAGTTGGAGAGATTGTAGCGAGTGCAGATAAATATTTATACAAAGAGGATGTAGGTGGATATCGTCTGAATACAAATTTTCATGAAATGAAAACAGATCTTGGAAGAATGTTTGGTTTTGCATATGGACATAAAGAAAATGGCGCTGTTTTTTCGCATATGACAACGATGTATGCGAATGCACTTTATAATAGAGGATTTGCAAAGGAAGGATATAAAGCTCTAAATGCTCTTTATAAGCAATCCATAAATTTTAATAAGAGTAAGATCTATCCTGGAATTCCTGAATATTTTAATGATCGCGGGAGAGGAATGTATCACTACCTTACAGGAGCAGCAAGTTGGTATATGTTAACGGTAATAACTCAAATATTTGGAGTGAAAGGAAGTTTAGGAGCATTAAGTATTATGCCAAGGTTAATGGCAAAACAGTTTGATGCAGAAGGTAGAGCAGAGATTTCGTTACCATTTGGGGAAAGACTTTTTAACATAGTATATGTGAATGAAACGCATAAAGAATATGGCGAATATCGTATAGGTGATGTCTATTTGGATGGTAACAGGATTAATTTACAGGAAAATAATATCCTATTACAAAAAGAGCAAATTGAGTTACTTGATAAAGAATCGGAACACCAAATCATCGTCTGGCTAATATAGGAGGGACTTATGACAGATACAACATTTACTATTAATGATTATGATAAAAAGGCTACGTTTTCAAGCTTTTTACCTGGGCTAGCAGGTGTCCATGGGATTCCAATTTGGTGCTATTATGTAAATCGTGGGCAATGCATTACAAGTTTAGGAGTTGAGGATAAGGATCATGGAATTATGGAGTTTTTTCCAGCGCATCAATCGTATCAAAATGTAGACAGAATTGGATTTCGAACTTTTATAAGAAAAGATGGAGTTTATAACGAGTTATTTACAAAAGAAGAAACGAAAAAGCAGATGCACATTGCTATGAATAGTTTTGGTATCGAAGAAGAGGATAAGATGCTTGGATTACATACAAGTGTAGAGTACTTTATCATGCCAAGTGAACGAGTTGGGGCATTGGTGCGTAAGCTCACTATTACGAATACCAGTGAGGAGAGTATTGAGCTAGAAGTATTGGATGGAATCCCTTCCTTGTTACCATATGGTGTAAATATGGAAAGTATTAAAAATATGGGTCATACGTCAAAGGCTTGGATGCAAGCAGAGGACATAGAGAGTAAGGTTCCTTATTTTAGAGTAAGGGCAAGCATGGAAGATAGTGCTCAAGTTACAGAAGTGGAAGGTGGAAATTTTTCTTTTGCATGTTTATCCGATGGAACGAAATTACCAGTAGTTGTAGACCCTTCGTTAGTATTTGGCTACGATACCTCATTGACAGTGGCAATTGGATTTCGAGATCAGGGGTTAGATACACTCTTCTTAAGTGAGCAAGTAACGACAAATCAGTATCCTTGCAGTTTTTTTGCTCAGAAACAAAGGTTAGAAAAGAAAGAAAGTTTAGTCATGTATCAGGTGATTGGTCAAGTAGTAAATAAATCAGTACTTAAAAAGTTTGTTTCTAAGGCAATGGATCGTGATTATTTTGAATCAAAGAAAGTAGAAGCAGAAAATCTCGCGAAAGACCTTTGTAAAGTAATTGATACAAAGACCGCTTCAAAAGAGTTTGATGCGTATTGCAAGTATACGTATATGGACAATGTTTTGCGCGGTGGTTATCCAATAAAAATAAATGGAGATAAAATTTTTTATGTATATTCAAGAAAGCATGGGGATATTGAAAGAGATTATAACTATTTTCGTATGTTACCAGAGTTTTATTCCCAAGGGAATGGGAACTTTAGAGATGTAAATCAAAACAGAAGATGTGATAATTTTTTTACTCCTTATGTAGGAATGGAAAATATCAAAAAGTTCTATGGGTTAATACAACTGGATGGTTATAACCCATTGGCGGTAGAAAAAGTGAGCTATACCTTAGAAGAAGAGAAAGCAGAAATGATTTTTGACCAATTAAGTCAAGAACAAAAGGAAGAATTAATAGGATTCTTTAAGCAACCATTTACGCCAGGGGCATTTTTTCGAAAGTTAGAAGAAATTGGAGTGGAAGATTTAACAGAAGAAGAAACTTATTTTCAAAGTGTATTGGAACAAGCAGAAAGTATGGTCAATGCGGATTTTGGAGAAGGATATTGGTCAGATCACTGGACTTATAATTTAGACTTAATTGAGAGCTATCTAAGTATTTATCCAGAGAAAGAAGAAGAGTTATTGTTTTATACAGCAATTTCGTATTATGCATCACAGGCACAGATATTGCCTAGAGCAAAACGCTATGTAAAAACAGAAAATGGAGTTCGGCAGTATCATTTCCTTCATAATTTGAAAAAGGAAAATGAAAACGAAAAATTATTACGCAATCAAGATGGTAATGTTATTGAATCTACTTTAATTGAAAAGTTAATTCTCCTATGTGTGGTAAAGTATGCAGCACTTGATGCCTATGGTATGGGTGTAGAAATGGAGGGCGGAAAACCAGGGTGGTATGATGCACTCAATGGTATGCCTGGATTATTTGGCTCGTCTATGGCGGAAACTTATGAACTTAAGAGAATGCTCCATTATACGATAGATGTTTTAGAAAAGTATAAGATGAATGTAAAGCTTATCAATGAAACAGCGGAACTTTTACTGAAATTAGGAGACGTTACATATAAGTACAAAGAGGACATTGAGACCAAGGAAGAGTTAATTGAATTTTGGAATGAAAGAAACGATGTGAAAGAAGCTTATTGGGAAAAGATATTCTCTGGAATCTCTGGTAGTAAAAAAGAGGTGCCAGTAGATGAGTTAATTCACATACTAAAAAGTATGCAAATCGCAGTGACAAGTGGAATCCAAAAGGCATGTTCCTATGGAAATGAGATTTGCCCTACGTATTTTACATATTCAATGGATCAGTATATAGAAACAGAAGAAGGCATTTATCCAAAGCGTTTTACCGTTCAAGGATTGCCATTGTTTTTAGAAGGTCCAGTGCGTTATATGAAACTTAATCATACGAAAACAACAAAGAAAGCTTTATATGAAAAGATTAAACAAAGTGACTTGTATGATAATAAATTGCAGATGTATAAGGTAAATGCTTCCCTTAAAGATGCGTCCTATGAACTTGGTCGGGCAAAAGCCTTTACACCAGGCTGGCTTGAAAATGAGTCCATTTGGTTACATATGGAATATAAGTACTTGTTAGAATTATTAAAATCTGGGTTATTTAAGGAATTTGCAGCAGATTTTCATAATGCAGGAATACCATTTTTAGATCCGAATGTTTATGGAAGAAGCATTTATGAGAATTCTTCGTTTATTGCAAGCAGTAAAAATCCGAATAAAGCATATCATGGGCAAGGCTTTGTCGCTAGATTAAGTGGATCAACAGTTGAATTTTTAAAGATGTGGATTTTAATGATGTTTGGAAATCCGTTTCGGATGGAAGAGAATAATTTAGTTCTTCAATTTCAACCGATGCTTCCTAAATATCTCGTTGGGGAAAATAAAAGGGTAGAAGCAATGTTTTTAGGAACAACAAAAGTGATTTATGAGTGCGAAGAAGAAAGAGATTACTTCCCAGGAGACTATGAAGTCGCATCCATGGAAATCCAGTATGTTGATGGTAGTGTGTATTTAACCAATAAAGAAAAGTTATACGGAACCTATGCGAAAGATGTGCGTAATGGCAATGTTGCAAAAATTCATGTGAAACTCAAATAAATACCGTAAAAATTTAACGTTGAAAATCAATCGTAATTATATCGGTAAGTTATATTGAATCAAAATGGAAGGTATGGAATAAAAGATGGAGGAAAGTAGGATGAAAAACGAAGTGAAAAAGATGGAAGATATAAAGCTTATTATCACAAACCAACTGCAAGGGAAGTATTGGGAGGAAGAGTTGAAACATGCAGATTTCACCAAAGATTGTATGCATGTAATCAATGTATATCCAGATTTAATGGAACAGCAAATCGAGGGATTTGGTGGCGCATTTACAGAAGCAACGGTTCATAACTATGAGAATTTAAGTGAGGAAGGTAAGGAGGAATTTATAACCGCTTATTTTAAAAAGGAAGGACTTCGCTATAATATGGGGCGAGTTCATATCAATAGTTGTGATTTTGCCCTTGGAAATTATACTTATGTTGCGGAAGGTGATATAACATTAGAATCCTTTGATATTGCCCATGATAAAAAGAATATGATTCCATTGATAAAAAAAGCAATGAATGAGCAAGACATGCATTTTCTAGCTTCTCCATGGTCACCACCTGCATATATGAAGACAAATGGTGAGATGAATCACGGTGGAAAACTCAAGGAAGAGTTCTATGGTCTTTGGGCAGAGTATTTTATTAAGTATATAAATGCCTACAATGAAGTTGGTATCAATATCAAATATATTACCATTCAAAATGAACCAGAAGCTGTTCAAACATGGGATTCTTGCATCTATACAGCAGAAGAAGAAGGAATCTTTGTACGTGATTATCTTGCACCTGCTTTAAAGGAAGCTGGATTATCAGAAGTTGAGATATTTATATGGGATCATAATAAAGAAGCAGTATATGACAGAGTAACGGGTACCTTTTTAGTAGATGGAAGTAGGGACTGCGTAAACGGAGTAGCGGTGCATTGGTATACGGGAGATCATTTTGATGGGATTCGAGCAGTTAAGAAGGCTTATCCAGAGAAGAAAGTTTTCTTTACTGAGGGATGTGTTGAGTATTCCAGATTTGCGGATTCAGGAGAAATAGAAAAGGCTGAAATGTATGCTCATGATATGCTAGGAAATTTAAAAGCAGGAATTGAAGCCTTTATTGACTGGAACTTATTACTAGATGAAAAGGGCGGGCCGAATCATGTTGGTAATTTCTGCGCGGCTCCAATTATGTGTGATGGAAATGGTGGATTAGAAAAAAGACTTTCTTATTACTATATTGGCCATTTTAGTAGGTATATCAAACGAGGGGCTGTACAGATTATGACAACTTGTTATACAGATAAGATAGAAACAGTAGCTTTTCTAAATCCAGACGGAGAAAGAGTATTAATTATCTTAAATAAGTCGGATAAGGATATACCTGTTACACTTCGTGAGAAAGGCTATGGAATTCAGTGTGTTGTAGAGAAGCATTCTATTGTCACATGCCTATGGAAGTGACTAAGCATTGGAAGTAAAGCATGAGTCATTCTGTTTGTTCAATTCGTTACATCAGCAAATAAAGCATGAGTCATTCTGTTTGTTCAATTTGTTATATAAGCAAATAAAGCAGGGGTTTTGTCTAATATTATATGACCTAAAAAAAGAACACCTTTTTAAAAAAAGAGACATTATAACAAATGTCTTGTGAAGTTATAATGAAATTACAAAACGAAACAAGTTGTTTTAAAAAAGGAGGATATTTATGAAGCTTAGAAAGTTAACAGCTATCTTGTTAGCAGGGGTAATGATTTTTTCATTAACAGCATGTAGTAGTAAAGACTCAGGGGGCAAATCAGTAAGTGGTGATGGGGTAAAAACCGGTACAGAAAGTAAAGGCGATAAAAAATTAGTGGTATGGACTCTAGCAGATGATTTAAAACAGTTTGCGGATAAGTTCATGGAAGCAAATGATGGAATTGAAGTTGAAACGGTTGTAATTGCACCAGCAGATTATCCTACAAAAGTTCAAGCTGCAATTTTAGGTGGAGCAAAAGAGCCGGATGTTATCGTTGGCGAACCTCAGATGTTGGAGAATATGTATGAAGCAGGATTTTTTGAGGATTTAAATCAAGCGCCATACAATGCACAAGAATATGCAGATAAGATTGTTGATTATGTATGGAAAGTTGGACAGGATGCAAATGGTATTCAAAGAGCTATTTCTTATCAAATAACACCTGCTGGTATCTATTATAGAAGAGATATTGCTAAGACCGTATTTGGTACCGATGATCCAGTGGAGATTGGCAAGTTATTTGCAGATTATAGCACCATTCAAAAAACAGGTGAAACTTTAAAAGCAGCAGGTTATCGTATCTTTGCATCAGATGCAGAGACAAACTACTTCTCAGGTGATAGTGCTTGGGTTATCGATGGTAAATTAAATGTTGATCAAGGAAGATATGATTATATGGACCTTTGCGTAGCATTATATCAAAATGATTTAACTGCATTTGCAAGCCAATGGGCAGCACCTTGGTATCAAGCGATGAGTGGTCCAGTACCTATTTTAACAGCTGAAACACAATGGGGTACTGATGATATGAATATTTGGGATGCAGAATCATTTGAAGCAGCGACTGCAGATGCAGAAAAAACAGAAGTATTTGCTTTTGGACTTCCTGCTTGGGGCGTTCTTACAATGAGAGATAATGTTGAAGGCACTTCTGGATTATGGGGCGTTTGCTCAGGTCCTTCTTATGGATTTGGTGGAGGTACTTTCATTGGAATTAGCTCGAATTCTGCGAGAAAAGATCTTGCTTGGGAATTCGTTAAATTCTGTACATTAAATGAATCAACAATGGATTGGTGGATCGAAGCATCTCAGGGTGATACAGTTTCTTATATCCCAACTTTAGAAAAGCATGCAGACGATGAAAATGAAATCTATGGTGGACAAAAACTTTATGCATTCTGGTTAGAGCAAGCAAAAGGTATTGATTATTCTAAAGTAACAAAATATGATAAGGCAATTGGAGATGCGTGGGGTGCAGCTATTACATCAGTAAAGACTGGTGAAAAATCAAAAGAAGATGCAGTAAATGAATTCTATGATGTTGTAGCTTCCACATATCCAGAGATTAAGATTGAACGATAAACATTTTATCTATCATATTTATAATATAGAAGGGGTTGTCGCAAGGTTTGCAACAACCTCTTTCACTCAAAAACCACCAATGGGGGTAATGCATATGGTTAGAACGGAAACAATACGTAAGGGAAAAAAGAGAAACTACAATAATATCGCATATCTTTTTGTGTTACCGTTTGTTGTTGTTTTTTTGGTATTTAATGTATATCCAGTGGTTCGAACCTTGTACTTAAGCTTTACAAATTACAAAGGTTATGGAGAAGCTACAATTGTGGGATTGGACAATTATAGTCGTGTTGTTCATGATAAATTTTTCTGGAAAGCACTTTTTAATACCGTTAAGATTTGGGGTGTAAATATTGTAGTTCAATTAGGGCTTGCATTCTTATTAACAATTCTTTTTAGTGATATGAAATATAAGATGAAAGGTCTTGGTATCTTTCGTGCTTTATTTTATTTGCCTAATTTAATTGCAGCAACATCCGTTTCATTTTTATTTAAAACCTTACTTGACTGGAGGTTTGGTTCTTTAAATCAGATACTAATGAATATCGGTCTTGTAAAGCAACCAATTGATTGGTTAGGGCAGACTTCTACAGCACCTTATGTTGTGTCTATCATTGGTGCTTGGATGTGGTTTGGTAACTCTTTTATTTTACTAATGGCTGGTGTACAAGGAATTTCAAGAGATTATTTTGAGGCAGCTGCAATTGATGGGGCTGGTAGATGGTATGTGTTTGGGAAAATAACGCTTCCATTATTAAAACCAATTATGTTGTATGTAGCAATTACATCGCTAATAGGTGGCTTACAAATCTTTGATATACCATTCTTAATCACTGGTGGAACAGCAGGTAATCCAGCTGGTTCTATGCAAACAGTTGTTATGTATTTATATAAATTTGGATTTGAAACCTATCAAGTAGGTTATGCAGGAGCAATTGCATATTCCTTGTTTATCATAATTTTAGTTGTATCGCTAATTCAGTATAAGCTTCTATATAGCAAGAAGGAGGATTAGGAGTGAGAGAAAAGATATGTTCACTCTAAAAGAATCCGCGATGCGGCTTCTTTCGTTTAATTTTGTGCCGTCGTAGGCGGCGGAATGAGAGGTAAAAATGGGAACAAAAATTAAAAAGTCCATCCTTTATATACTATTAATCAGCCTTGCAATTGTATGTTTGCTTCCATTCTTGTTAATGATGGTTAATTCAACTAGAAGTGGAAGGGAAATAATGACCTCCTTTACATTTAAACCAGGAGATAGCCTCAAAGAGAATTGGAGAATTGTATCCGGATATTTTAATTTATTTCTAGGTTTTTTTAATAGTATTAAAGTTGCGGTTCCAGCAACTGTTTTAACCGCATATTTTTCGGCATTAACTGCCTTTGCATTAGCAGTATATAAGTTTAAAGGAAAGAATATCATATTTACAACGATTGTTATATTTATGATGATCCCTGGGCAACTAGGATTATTAGGATTTTATAATCTGGTAAGTAAATTACGATTAGTAGACTCCTATATTCCATTAATTATCCCAGCAATTGCAGCTCCTGGGACAGTGTTTTTTTTAAGACAGTATGTATTGTCGGTATTACCAAAGAGTTTATTAGAAGCGGCAAGGATTGATGGAGCTAGAGAAATACATATGTTTCATAAAATAGTTCTTCCAATCATGGCACCAGGAATCGCAACAATGTCCATTGGATCTTTTATAGGAAATTGGAATTCTTATTTAGTGCCTTTAGTTCTTTTAAATACGCCGACAAAGTTTACTCTTCCAGTTATGATTTCTTCACTGAATTCATCCACGGATATAGCATCCAATCAAGGAGCAATTTATTTAGCAGTAGCAATTTCTGTGATACCAATTTTAATTGTATTTTGTTTTTGTTCAAAATATATTATAAGCAGTATTTCAGCAGGTAGTGTAAAAGAATAAAATATGTTAAATGCCAGAAAGATGGCTAAGATATCGAATGTTTAAAAGAGGTTAAGCAAAGATATCTTAGTTATTTTCTGGCTTTTGCTGCTTTGTTTGTAAGTATACTCGTCTGGAGAATTCTTGCATTTTTGTACATGATTTGCTATATTTGAATTAATAAAAATATAGGAAAATGTGAAGATTGAAATTAGATAACTTCCATATTGCGTTATATGAATTATGATATAGTGGGCTATAAAATAAAAGAGTTTCTTTTAAAATTGAAGCATCATAAAAAAACGGGGTTAAAGATGAGAAAACAAAGAAATGTATTAAGGTTGTTACTGGGATTTACCATGAGCATGTCTGTTTTATTCATAGGATGCTCAAAACAAGAAATAGTCGATGAAAAAGAACCTGTGATAGCGGACGGTAGGCCAATGTGGGAAGTATATTCTGATGAGGAAGTGACGCTAGATTGGTACGTGAATTTCTCATGGTATACCACGCCATGGGGAGAAAATCTAGTTTCAAAAACCATAACAGAAGAAACTGGCGTAACCATAAATTTTATCACACCCCTTGGGAACGAGGAAGAGAAATTTAATGCGTTAATTTCATCAGATACATTACCAGATATCATAACACTTGGATGGTGGGACAATCAGGTAGATGAAATGATAAATAAAGGTATGGTGTATCCTTTAAATGAATTAGCGGATCAGTATGATACTTACTTTTGGGAGGTTGCGGATCCACAAGTAGTTGATTGGTATACGAGAGAAGACGGGAATTTATATTCTTATCCAAATTCTTCGTATTTACCTTCTGATTATATTGAGAATAAGAATATAGCCTCCAATCAAACTTTTTTAGTAAGAAAAGATATCTATGAAGCAATTGGAAAGCCAGATATGACAACACCGAAAGGATTTAAAGAAGCGGTTGAGATGGCAGCTAAGCTATATCCAGAGGTAAATGGATATCCACTAATACCAGTGGGAACACATATTTTTACAAATACGGGGTGTAATTCCTTTGACCAATATCTTCAGAATTTTTTAGCAATTCCATTTGAAAAAGACGGAGAGTTTTATGATCGATATACAGATGCTGATTACATAACTTGGTTAAAAATGTTTCGTGAATTAGGAGCGGAGGGCCTATTAAAAGAAGATATTTTTATTGATCAGAGGACGCAGATGGAAGAAAAAGTAGCGAGAGGGCAGTATTTTTGCATGTTATATCAACGTACGGATATGAGTGCGCAACAGGCACTACTTTATGCAAATGATCCGGATAGCATTTACATAGCGATTGATGGACCTAAAAATGCTGCAGGTGATGATCATATACTTCCAGGAGCAGGTATTAATGGTTGGACCGTAACTTTAATTTCTAAGAATTGTGAGTATCCAGAAAGAGCAATCGCACTTTTTTCATATTTAATGAGTGAACATGGACAAAAGATTACGTATCTTGGTGTAGAAGGTAAAACATATGATATGGTAGATGGAAAAGCTGTCATTAAGCCAGAGGTAAAAAAGCTAATTAATTCAAATCGCAGTGAATACGATCGATTATATGGAGCGGATAATACTTACTGGATGTTTCAGGATAATGTAATGCAACTAGCTTGGAAACCTAAATTAGAGGAACCAAACAGTCAATTAGAGGAATGGACTTATCCCTATAGTCATTACCTTGGACAATACGAAATTAGATTTGATAGTAATACAGAAGCAGGAAATACAGATATAAATATAAAAAAACTATGGAGTATTACCTTACCGAAATTATTACTAGCATCTTCAGAAGAAGAATTTGATTCTATACTAAAGGAGTTTGTTGATAAAAGAGAGAAGCTAGGATTTAATATTGTGAAAGAAGAAAGTACAAAGCAAATCAAGGAGACGAAAAAAAAATTGGGGATTAAATAATGAATAGAATGAAACAAAGATTCCTAGGATTAAAGCTTAATGTCAAGTTCACGATTATTATTTTGTTCTTCGTCCTATTGCCAATCGTTGCATTATCCGCTTGGTTATTTAAAAATATGGAGGATAATGTAATTAAAGAAAAACAAAATGCGGTGACTTACAAATTAAGCAAAGATTATGATCAAATACTAAAAAATATTGATTCCATTAATATGTCTACTCAGTTTTTCATAAGTGATCAGACCTTAAATGATTATTTAATTGGAATAAGGGAAGGTGAAAGTTATAGCATCGAAACCTTAATGGAAATCTACAATAAGGATATAGCCTCGTTAGAACGTATGGTGAATAACAATCCATATTTGTATCAAATAAGGGTGTATGTAGAAAGCAATACAATGCAAGAGATGATGCCAATTCTTTATCGTAAGACGCGAATGGATAAATTATCTTGGGCTCATGATGTAAATCTAAATGGTTGGAAGTATAACTATGTAGATACCATATTTGAATCCTTTGTACTAAATCAAAATAAGAAAATCATGTCTTTAGTTACACCCATTGAGGCATATGGGCTTGGACAAATCGCAACTCTTGAAGTTGCAATGGAAATGGAAACGATGTTTCCTTCTTTATATGATACAACAGATACGGAGTGGAGTTGTTTTGTCGATAGTGATGAAAATTATTATTTAGGTGACGGCGAAGAATCAGAAGAATCATATGAACTTATAGACCAGATAATAAAATCTCATATAGCAAATCCGAAGGATAATCAAGTATATCTAATGAAATTAGATAAAAGATTTGTAGTAGTTGGTTATCAATGGGTTAAGGAATTATCGGGAATTTTAATTAGTATGGATGACATAAGTTCCGATGTTGGTTCAATATATAATCAACGCAGTTGGTTTATTTTTGCCGCTATTTTAGTAATTGCAATATTAGTAGTTTGTATTAATTCAGTGGTAAAGGGGGTCTTAAAACGTTTTTATGAAATCCTTCATTCCATTCGAGAAGTGCAAAAAGGAGATTTAAACGTTGTTATTGAAAATTGTGGTTCCGATGAAATGGGGGAATTGGGTAACCAAATCAATAAAATGTTAAGTAGTATCAAACAATTAACCTATGATAATTTTAAGCATGAATTACTAGTTAAAAATACACAGATTCGGGCACTACAGAATCAAATCAATGCACATTTTATTTATAACGTGTTGGAATCTATAAAGATGATGGCTGAAATTGAAGAAAAGTATGCTATTTCAGATGCTATAACTACATTGGGAAAACTTCTTCGCTACAGTATGAAATGGAGTTCTAACCTTGTAACAGTTATGGATGAAATGGAGTATGTCCGTAACTATATGACATTGATAAATCTTCGTTTTGACTATGAAATCTATCTGTCTGTAAACATACCGCCTGAGATACTTACGCAAAAGATTCCTAAAATGTCATTACAGCCCATTGTTGAAAATGCGATCTACCATGGAATAGAGCAAATGGCGGAAGATACGAATATTTACATAAAAGGATTTGTAGAAAAGGAAGATTGTATCATTGAGATTACAGATGCAGGAAAGGGTATGAGTGAAGAAGAAGTTGATCGATTGTTAAAAAAGATATCTGGTGAAATAGAAACTTCGGGTGGTTCAGGAAATGGTATTGGGTTAAAGAACGTACAGGACCGAATTAAAATGAATTTTGGAGACAAGTATGGAATTGAAATCGCTTCAAAATTAGAGTGTTTTACGAAGATTAGAGTACGTATTCCAATGCAAGAGGAAATAGATTATCTAAATTAGATGTAGCAATAGTTTTGATATTCATAAAAAAAGAGGGAGGAACAAATGCATACTTTATTAATCGTTGAAGATGAAAAAATGATTCGTCTTGGTATTAAGTCGATGATCCAAAGATCAGGTGTAACGGTAGATAATATTATCGAGTGTAATAATGGACAGATGGCATTAGAAATCTTAAAAATGCAAGAGATTGATGTTATGTTTACAGATATACGCATGCCAAAGATGGACGGAATCGAATTAGTAAAAGAAATGCAAAAGCTACCTCATGTTCCTTTAACGGTTGCAATCAGTGGATATGATGATTTTTCGTATGCAGTAGAAATGATGCGCATGGGGGCGAAAGATTATATATTAAAGCCGATTGATAGGGAAAAGATTCGAGAGGTTTTAGAAAAATTAAATGCTGAAATTATAGAGAGCAAGGAATTATTAAAGCAAGATAGAACCTTAGGCTATCAGCAATTAAAATATTTCATTTTAAATGAAAATATCACCCAGCAAGAAAAAGAGTTGTTATTTAAACAGTATAGTAATCAATTTTATACCTGAATTATTCATGTAAGTAAATAACAAAGTTAATTTACTGATCTTTATATCAGCCCGTTGTTTTTTACTTTGATTTTATGATTTTACTTTTTTTAACAGTCAAAAAGAAAGGAATTTAACTAAGGTATTATTACTCTCTTTTTTTAACTGCCAATGTGCAACTCACTATCTACTCTAATAACCTTTGTAGTGGTCTTAGTGAATGTATTTTTGATAAAACCTCATTAAATTCATTTTTATAAGGGCAACTACTGCATAACTTAAAGATTAGATAGCGTGATTTCTTCGTTAGCCTTGCTGCTATTTTTATAAGTTTTAAACGAATTGTATCAACTTGAAGATGTCTCATCTTCTTTGGTAAAACCATTCGACGAAACCAATTGAATATGTTATATGTTAACATATTGATTTGGAGTCGATTTTGATTAGTTATGAAATCATGATTTGGCATAGCATTCATATGAAAGCCTAGTTTTGCTTCTTTAATCATGTTTTCCATAGTCCCTCGATTACAATAAAAACGTAAAATATCCTGGGCAGGAATCTCCATATTTGTAACGATGAATGTATAATTAGCTACCATTACTCCATATGGTTTTTCAATCTTGCAAACAATTCTACGAGGATATGCCCAGCTATCAGCAGCATACATGAATTCAGTATAAGTGCAAGCGTAATCAACAAGATTATTGTTTAATGATTCCATAAAATCATAAACATCACCTTCAACCATCTTACGTAAGCGTGCTGATTCCTTCATACGAATAGCAAAACTCACACCATTGGTCTCTAACTTTTCATAAAGCATAACGTCTGCGAAACCACTATCACCTCTTAAGAATAGTTGAGTATCTGGATAATTATCCATATATTCCAATAGGAGAGGATACAAAAAATTATGTGCGTCCTTTGAAGTGTAAGTATTTCCTGGTCTTAACTCAGCCTTTAATAAATCCTTAGTTAACCCATCAAATACTAATAATGGATGATATCCAACGTTTTGATAATGAGTATTATAGCTACTACCTTCTTGCGAACCATACGTAGTAAATGAAGTAGAGTCGACATCAAGAATGATCTGTTGTGGTTGTTCATAAGAATAAATCTTCTCACGTAATAGTTGATGAAGAACATCCATCTGCACAATACAGATGTCATCAAGACGATTCATAAAACGGCTTATTGTAGGTTGAGATGCCAATCTTTCTTTCGAAAGAATTTGAGTAAATATAGGATCAAAAGCCAATTCATCCGCATCATCATCTTGAAAGTACCCAGCGATGTTTTGAAAGATACGTTGCATGAGTATGGATGAATCAGAATGAATACGCTGTTTTGTATCAGTACTAAAATTCTCAGCAATGATAGAGGGGATCTTTAGTTTATTTATATATTCATAGAGTAAAAGTAATCCAGAATCGGAGGAAAGTTCTCCTCCATTAAAATTTATTTTAATACGGTTATTGCATTCTAAGTGTAAATCCTGTAAACTAGACATATAAGGTTTCTCCTTTGTTTGATTTTGGGTCGCACTTAAATTTTAACAAAGAAGAGGCCTTTTTTCTATATCTAGATTTCACTTTTTAGGTGAAAGTAATAAATGTATGAAACTCAGTATTAAAAAGGTATTGTATCATGCTAACAAGGTCAGCATGAATAATTCAGGTTATAATGGAAAGTATGTAATTTGCTGTACGAATAATATCGGTAAAAAGAATCATAACGGGGATATGTATATCTATTTAAGTGATGTTGATGATACCGAATTATTTATTACGGAAGTAGAAAATTTAAACTTAATGGTCAAAACGGAATTATTAAATCGCTATATTGGAGTAAGTAGCGAACATCAAGGATTAGAATCCTTACAAATTGCTTATAAGGAAGCATTAGAAGCTAGGAGAGAAGCCTACTTTTTAGGCGAAAATCTCATAACTTATGATGAGGTACATAATAAAGAACATCGAATGGAATTAGATGACTTAATAATGAAACAAATTATTCAGTTATTAGGAACTGATAAATATGACGAAGCATTAAGGCAACTTGGACGTATCTTTAAGAATGCGAAATTAGGAGGATATGCGCCTACAAATATAGAAAAGCATATTTCAATTTTATTTGAAGGAATACAATCTACCTACTCGAATGTATTACAGGTTAGCAATGGGGAATTGCAACAATTTCAAAAGATTTATGAATATAATTGCTTTGAGGAATTTGAAAAAGAGATGATGTTATGGATCACGGAATTTTGTAAAAACTTAAATCGTCAATTTGATGATTATAAGAATAAGCAAAAAATTCAACAAGCAGTTCAATATATTATGGAAAATTACGATAAAGACTTGAATATGGCCGTTGTTTCAAATCATATCTCTATGAATTATTCTTTATTTTCTTATGTTTTTAAGCAATATACAGGAAGTAATTTTGTAAACTTTTTAAAGGAAATACGCATACAAGAATCGAAACGTTTGTTAGAAGAAACCGATATGAAGATTATTGATATTAGCCAGAAAATTGGTTATGAAAATGAGAAACATTTTATGAAAACCTTTAAATCTGTTTGCGGGGTATCACCTACGGAGTATCGGAAGAATATGCAATTTAAACGTAAGGAATTTTTAAAAAGTTAGTTAAGACAGCTTTATGGAATGGGATACATGTAAAATCTATATAAGGATATATATACCATCATATAAAATCATGTGCTCATGTTTTTTATGATGGTACATATATCTTTTAATTCTGGAACAAAATATTTTGTTCTTTCATTGATTTTTAAATTGCAATGGCTGAGCTTTAGCACCATGCGAATTAAGTTCTAAATGAACCTGAATTATTCATGCTGACCTTGTTAGCATGATACAATACCTTTTTAATACTGAGTTTCATACATTTATTACTTTCACCTAAAAAGTGAAATCTAGATATAGAAAAAAGGCCTCTTCTTTGTTAAAATTTAAGTGCGACCCAAAATCAAACAAAGGAGAAACCTTATATGTCTAGTTTACAGGATTTACACTTAGAATGCAATAACCGTATTAAAATAAATTTTAATGGAGGAGAACTTTCCTCCGATTCTGGATTACTTTTACTCTATGAATATATAAATAAACTAAAGATCCCCTCTATCATTGCTGAGAATTTTAGTACTGATACAAAACAGCGTATTCATTCTGATTCATCCATACTCATGCAACGTATCTTTCAAAACATCGCTGGGTACTTTCAAGATGATGATGCGGATGAATTGGCTTTTGATCCTATATTTACTCAAATTCTTTCGAAAGAAAGATTGGCATCTCAACCTACAATAAGCCGTTTTATGAATCGTCTTGATGACATCTGTATTGTGCAGATGGATGTTCTTCATCAACTATTACGTGAGAAGATTTATTCTTATGAACAACCACAACAGATCATTCTTGATGTCGACTCTACTTCATTTACTACGTATGGTTCGCAAGAAGGTAGTAGCTATAATACTCATTATCAAAACGTTGGATATCATCCATTATTAGTATTTGATGGGTTAACTAAGGATTTATTAAAGGCTGAGTTAAGACCAGGAAATACTTACACTTCAAAGGACGCACATAATTTTTTGTATCCTCTCCTATTGGAATATATGGATAATTATCCAGATACTCAACTATTCTTAAGAGGTGATAGTGGTTTCGCAGACGTTATGCTTTATGAAAAGTTAGAGACCAATGGTGTGAGTTTTGCTATTCGTATGAAGGAATCAGCACGCTTACGTAAGATGGTTGAAGGTGATGTTTATGATTTTATGGAATCATTAAACAATAATCTTGTTGATTACGCTTGCACTTATACTGAATTCATGTATGCTGCTGATAGCTGGGCATATCCTCGTAGAATTGTTTGCAAGATTGAAAAACCATATGGAGTAATGGTAGCTAATTATACATTCATCGTTACAAATATGGAGATTCCTGCCCAGGATATTTTACGTTTTTATTGTAATCGAGGGACTATGGAAAACATGATTAAAGAAGCAAAACTAGGCTTTCATATGAATGCTATGCCAAATCATGATTTCATAACTAATCAAAATCGACTCCAAATCAATATGTTAACATATAACATATTCAATTGGTTTCGTCGAATGGTTTTACCAAAGAAGATGAGACATCTTCAAGTTGATACAATTCGTTTAAAACTTATAAAAATAGCAGCAAGGCTAACGAAGAAATCACGCTATCTAATCTTTAAGTTATGCAGTAGTTGCCCTTATAAAAATGAATTTAATGAGGTTTTATCAAAAATACATTCACTAAGACCACTACAAAGGTTATTAGAGTAGATAGTGAGTTGCACATTGGCAGTTAAAAAAAGAGAGTAATAATACCTTAGTTAAATTCCTTTCTTTTTGACTGTTAAAAAAAGTAAAATCATAAAATCAAAGTAAAAAACAACGGGCTGATATAAAGATCAGTAAATTAACTTTGTTATTTACTTACATGAATAATTCAGGATGAATCGTTATATAAACAAAATATTTATCAATCAGAGATCGATTGCCTATGAATTTCTTTTTTTCTTTTTTCCTGATACAATTGCTTATAAGATTGATCTAATAAATCGTCCATTTCATCTTTAGAAGAAATGGAACGAACACAAAAACCGCAGCTAATTTGAATTACATATTCCTTAGTAGTTAAGCGATTGTAGTTATCAATATATGTTCTAACCTTACTTCGTAAAAGCTTTGCCATTTCATTCGTATAATCGATTGCTAATACTTGAAATTGATCACCACCTAATCTTGCGCATATAACTCCATCTTCTATTGAGTTTTCTAGCGCATGAGCTAATACTTGAATTGCAAAGTTTCCTTCCAGATGTCCATAAGTATCGTTTATTATTTTTAAACAATCTAAATCATAAATAGCAATCATTATATTACGATTTTCTAAAATTGCAGTTTGTATTAACTTTTGTGACATATGTTGCAAGCCTTGTGTGTTGTATAGTCCTGTAAGTTCATCTTTTAGATAGATATCCTCCAAACGTCCAACTAATAATCCCATATTTTTATTGTCGCATATATTTTTTAGCATACTATTTATGTTCATTAACCAAGAGATAAAAGAAAAGGAATAGCCTACTTTGTCATGGTGGTAGGAAAGAGCAACGTATCCAAAATTATTTTCACCAAAAAAGAGAGGAGTATATATGTAGGTGCAATCTTTTTCATAGATATAATTCGGTAAACAATTATGTTTTATAAACGTGCATTCGGGCAAACGTTTTCCATCCTTTAAAGCAAGTTTTAAAAGTATTGTGTTTGTATCAAAGCGTTCTTTTTCAGAATTTGTGAGTATACGTATATGCTTAGAAACTCTGTCCCACCCCTCATAAAGGCATAAATAAAATTCTTTGCACTCTGGTAAATCAATTAAAAATTGTGCTAATATATCCATTCCTTGATCAATATCTGTAACATTATGAAGAGTGGAAGACATATGAATATGACTAACTAAGTGGTTTTCCAATGTATCGATACGCTGTTTTAAAATATGACTGTAGGAATGATTTTCTGCATTTTTAATACTGCAACCACAGGAACTAGCAATATGCGGCGAAGCATTTACAGTAAATAAAGGCTCTATCGTTTCACCATGAAAGACGCGAATTAATTGATTCATCGCGCTTTCGCCTAATTCTTCAATTGGAAATGTGACAGATGTAAGACTAGGCATGGTATTTTGACCAAATTCTAAGGTATCACATCCTGTAACTGCGATATCTTCTGGGACTTTCATTCCTCTAGCACGTAATTCTTCAATAACTGAAAGAGCGTATTCATCGTTATAGCATAAAATGGCATCAGGTCTTTGTTTTGTATTCAGGAAAAAAGTAACTGCTTTTGCTATTTGATTTTTAGTGTCCGTGCATTCATAAAAATGCTGATCACTTAGTGGTAAGTTCAGATTTTTAATTCCTCTTTGGTATGCGTGATAACGTAGGTTACTTAATTTAGGTTGTTCAATATTTCCTAAATAACAAATATGCCTATACTGATGTACCTTAGCTAGATGAGTCACAAGGTCTTCAAATGGATTGTTGTTTTCTAATATAATTCGTGGAAAGGGTGATGTTGATTGAGCAATGTCTATAATAGGGCAAGTAAATTGAGTTTCAAGTAACTTAGTAATTTCATCTTTTAAGGAAACTAGTCGATAGGTATCAGAAGCAAATATAATGCCTGTATAGTCATCCACATTTGGAATATGAAGAATTCCAAATTCACCAAGGCCATAATCGCCTAAGTTTTCCCCCTCATTGGAAGAAAAGATTTCTACTAGATACCCGTACTCTGTGGCTTTATGTATAATTCCTTCGCAAAGCATGCTCTGATATTCTCCATAGATATGAGAGATAAATACTCCGATTTTCTTTATCTGTTTCATGACTCCCTCCACATAATTGTTAAAAATGTATAATAATTACTTACTATTGTACACATTTATTGGTAAGAAAGCAATAAAACTATACAAGGATAATGATAATTTAATTACGATAACATACCAAAAGTACGAGAAGTATTTTAATATATACAATAATCAAAAAACACATAATAATGAGCAAATATGGTCATTATTACTATTTTTAGGGATTTATATTGAATCTTTTAGTGCTGTTTGCTATACTGTTATTAGGAAATCTTTGCTTGTAATTGCGATATAGTAGAAAATAGTGTAATTTTTTGTTAAGCCTGTATAGTAACGATAATACAAACGATATAAGAAATGACTTTGTTAAGAGACATCGAGTGTACGTACAAATAATAAGAGGGCATTGCAGAATGGAAAATTACTAGGAAGCGAGCTCTTTTTTTGTTGCTGTAAAGTTTAGGTTTATAGAATTAATGGAAATATAGTTAAATCCAAGGAAGTAGAAGTAAGGTTATGAGTAGTATAAGTAGACGGTGAATCTGCTTTGACTAATATAAAATTTGGAGATTACGAAACATGGGAGGAGGAGAAGATGAAGAAGAGCAAGGGGTTATTGCACTTAAACTATAAAGGAACTGTTTTTATATGCATGATGATCATTATGTTAATTCCAACGATTATTTTAGGTGTTTTTTCTTACCATACCTATACGTCAGGAGTATCTGATAAGGTGTATTCTTCAACAAAATCAACTGTTTCTCAAGTAAAATCAAAGATAGATACAGCACTTGATAACATACGCAGAAGCTATGTCTATGAAACAGGTAGAGATGAGCTTAAGTGGCTAATAAATTCAGAAATTTCATATTCAGATTATTCCTATTTAAAAAGAGCGACAGATATTTTAGCTGGAACCAACTATTATTTGTCTTACATATCAGGATATACCTTCATTAATTTTGATACCCAGTGGGTTCTTAGTAACCGAGGAATGTATCATTTTTTTGAAGCAAAAAATCAAGAAGAAATACAAGATATTTTCAATCAATATGAGGGAACTTTAACCAGGAGTTTTTGGTTGGATAACTCACTTATGCCTGAAACAAAATTAAGTCGTGAAGAGATTAAAATTAATGGTTTAAATTTGGTGATTAAAGCACCAACAATTAAAAAAAATCCAAATTGTCTTTTAATAATAAATATAGATATGGATTTTTTACAACGGAAATTAAGAGAAGATTTAGGTGGTGGAGATATTACTGTACTAAATAATGAAGGTGATGTGGTTTATACAACCGATCTTACATTAGCTTCCTATGCGAAAAGTCATATGGAACTTCTTAAAGATTCAAAAAATATAAAGTTGGATAATGGTAAAAAATATAGTATTGCAACTGCACATTCAGGCGTTTTGAACTGGACATATTTAGTTAGCTATGATATGGAAGTGGTTAGTAGTGAAGGAGATACTATTATATATTTGACGTTATCGCTTTTGATTGGAATCATAGCAATGATGAGTATCTCCTTATTTATAACTAAAAAATTATATAAACCGGTTTTTCTACTTACAGAACGTATCGGCAGTATGTCAACGAAAATACTAAAGAACGAGGCAAAACATGTAAACAAACGAAATGAATTTGATTATATCAATGAACGTATTGAAAGCTTAGTAGATAACCGTAACTTCTATGAGAATCTAGTAGTAAGTCAGCAACCACAGCTGGTTGAGTTATTTCAGATTCGTATGATTCGTGGCAGTATTGATAAAGGGAAAATTTATAATTATGTAGAAAAGTTTCATATTCAAATTCAAAATTGTTATATGCTGATGTTGGGAGTTTTAACTACAAAAGATAAAAAAGATTTATCAGAAGACACGAATTTAGATGCAATTCGAATGGATATGATTGATAGTCTGCCAAAAGAAATAAAAGACTTAACTTTTATTGCACCAATTAGTTATGAAAATAATTTTATACTTTCAGTCACTGGACAAACGTCGAAGGAACTAGAAGATAAAGTTTCAAATATATATCAAAAAATTGAAGAGTTTATCACTGAGAAGTATCATTTACATGTTAACGTTGGAGTCAGTCTTTCTCATAGTGGTTTAGAAGAATATAGAGTTGCTTATCATGAAAGTTTAGAGGCCATGAAAAATATTTTATTTATTGGCTCAATGCAAGATGCGACAGATTGTAATAGTATGTTATTTTATTCGGATATCAAAGAAAATAATAGTAGATATTCCTATGACAGATTATCGGAGAAGAAATTAAAAGAAGCGATTGATACGAATAATATTGAGGAAGCATTTCTTATTATAGATGAATTTATTAATGGACTTACCCAGAAAAATGTTATACAAAGTGATTGTTTTTTACATATTCAAAGATTTGTAATATCTGGTTTATTAATAGCAACCGATGCAGGTCTTTCGTTAGATGATATATTTGAAGATAATTTAAAGGATAACATATTCCAGCAGATGAATAAAATTTACGATATGGCTAAGATGCGGACTTTTATAAAGAAAAAAGTAATAGAGCCTGTTATAGTAAAAATAAATGAAATTCGAATGAGTAAATCTTCAGAAACTATGCGAGATATCGAGGATTTAATTGAACAAAATGACGGAAATATAACCTTAGCAGAATGTGCCCAGCAATTAAATTACCATCCATCCTATATATGGAAGGTGACTAAGATGAAATACAATACCACTTTTACTGATTATGTTGGAAATTATAAATTGGAAAAGGCGAAAAAACTTTTAATAGAAACCAATAAGAATATTTCAGATATTGCTGAAGAATTAAACTATACGAATTCTCAAAACTTTATTCGATTTTTCAGTAAAATGGAAGGAACTACTCCAGGAAAGTATCGTCAACAACATAAAAAGAATTAATTTACTAAGAATTATCCTCACTTTCACGATCGGGGGTATAGAGCAACCAGTGTAAGCGGATTATGAATATCATTTTGTCTAAAATAAGCTTTTACAAATAGCAATCTAAAATGTGTGTGCGCGTGTTCTTTGTTTTGTGACCACATGAAAGGAGCTATATGTAGGAGCTTTTTTTAAATGATAGGACAAAGCATTTTTGCTTTGTCCTATCATTTAAAAATCGCTCCGTTAAGGATACGCAGCTGCGCGCGCGGAACAAAAGGTGTGCTATATCAGTATTTGCTCGCGAGAGTGTGCGAAGCACACTTTTGTTCTGATAGGAAATAAAAGCAGAGAGCTTCGTTCTAATCATCTAATTCCGGTTTAGTTATATGGTCAATAAAATGATTATAAATTACAAAATTAACAAAAATAACAATAAAAATATAGGTTATATATGCAATTAACACAAAAGGATAGAAAATGATTATTGATGTAATTGCATTTGAGAAGTATTATTGCACTATAAAGTTACTAAAAAAAGTTTTGTAAAAGACAAAATGCATAAAAGGAGGAGGCTTATGAAAAAAGCAAAACAAGAAGCTCTTGTACCTATTCCATTTAGAAAGCGAAACAAAAATGCAACAAATGTAGCAATAAAAAAAGAAAGTTTGTTTCGATATATAATGCATCATAAATGGTTATATATCATGCTGCTACCTGGATTACTGTACTTCTTAATTTTTCGTTATATACCAATGGGAGGTATAGTAATTGCGTTTCAACAGTACAGCCCATTTCAAGGAATCACAGGAAGTAAGTGGGTGGGGCTTACACATTTTAAATCATTTTTTGCAAATCAAGATTTTATGATGATTTTAAAAAATACATTGGGGATTTCTATTTTAAATTTAGTATTTTATTTTCCGGCACCGATTATCTTAGCGTTATTATTAAATGAATTGCGATCACAAAAATTTAAAAAGACTGCGCAAACCTTTATCTATATACCACATTTTGTTTCTTGGGTTATCGTAGCCAGTCTTACATATCAGCTTTTTAACATATCAGATGGTGTTGTTAATATGATTATAAAATCAATTACTGGAAATACAATTGATATTTTATCAAAACCAAAATATTTTAAGGGATTAATTTTGGGGCAGAGCATCTGGAAGGAATCTGGTTATGGGACAATTATATTCCTTGCAGCTTTGGCTGGTGTTGATACTCAATTGTATGAGGCTGCAAGAGTTGATGGTGCAGGAAGATGGAGACTTATGTGGCATATCACATTACCTGCAATCAAAGGTACTATTATCATGATGTTAATCCTTCGCGTAGGTTCACTTTTAAATACTGGTTATGAACAAATTTTCTTAATGGAAAATGATTTAAATCGTTCAGCAGCAGAAGTGTTCGATACTTACATTTACAAAAAAGGTATCATTAACGCGCAATATTCATTCAGTACGGCGGCGGGGTTATTTAAGTCCATTGTAGGTCTGATCATGGTTTTAGGCTCTAATAAGTTAGCGAAAAAATTTGGTGAACAAGGAATCTATTAGAAGGGGGATGAGCTATATGACGGCGGCACATAACAAAATTAAAAGAAGCGCCAGCGATCAAGCAACACAAGTACTAATTTATATTATCATTGGTTTGATAGCATTGGCTACATTGTTACCCTTTTTATATGTAGTAGCAGGTTCCTTTGCAACGGAAAAAGAGTTAACAGAGCGAGCGTTTTTTATCATACCAAGAGAAATTTCATTCAATGCTTACCAATACATTGCACAAACAGGTGAAATTTTTCGAGGACTTAAAAATTCTTTAATTCTTACGATATTAGGTACGTTCGTTAATATGTTTTTCACAACAACCTTTGCATATCCACTTTCAAAATCACAACTAAGAGGAAGAAATGCAATATTGAACTTTGTAATTATCACGATGCTATTTTCAGGTGGTATGATACCCACTTACATTTTAATGGGAACTTTAAAATTAAAGGATTCATTTTTCGGTTTGGTGTTAATGGGTGCAATTAGCCCATTTAATATGATCATTGTTAAGAATTTCTTTCAAGAGCTACCAAGAGAACTTGATGAAGCAGCAAGAATCGATGGATGCTCCGAGATTCGTATTTTCGCAAAGATAGCACTACCATTATCAAAACCAGTACTTGCTTCGATTTCCTTGTTTTATGGAGTGGGCCATTGGAACGATTATTTTAATGCAATGATTTATTTAAAGCCACACAAAGAAACAGTACAAATTGTACTACGCCGAATTATTTTGTTGGCACAAGGAATACAAACAGATTTAATTAATTTTGATGCAATGGGAGCACCACCGGATAAAGCAGTTAAGATGGCAGCAACAGTTGTTGCAACAGTTCCAATATTAATGGTCTATCCATTTGTTCAAAAATATTTTGCTCAAGGTGTTATGGTTGGAGCTGTAAAAGGTTGATAAAAAAATTATCGTTACATACCCAATTACATAGTTAGCAATATCTCAGCTGCAAGGTATATTGCAATGAGTCAAAAATAAATCATTTTTAAGGAGGATGTATTATGAGAAAAAGAAGCTTAAAAAAGGTAGTAGCATTACTTATGATTACTACTATGGTAGGAGCCACATTTAGTGGTTGTAAAAGTAAGAGCGCATCCAATGAAGTTGGAAGTAATGGGGACAAAAAAACAGAAATTACGATGATGACATTTGACTATGAAGGCAGTCCTTTATCTGGGGAATATGCTGCAGAAGTTGTTCAGAAAATGGAAGATTATACAAATACAAAAGTTAAGTTTGATTGGGTACCAAGTGATAATTATGAGGAAAAATTGACCCTTGCATTAGCAGATCCAGATAGTATGCCTATGATAATGGCAGTAGGAAGTATGACTGGTGTTATTGTTAGCTCTGCAGAAGCAGGTGCATTCTGGGATTTAAGTGAGTTTATAAATGATTCAGAATCCTATCCAAATTTATCCCAAGCAAATGAAAATGTAAATAAATCACTTACTGTTGGTGGAAAACTTATAGGATTATATAGAGCAAGACCAATCGGAAGAAATGGTTTTGGATATCGTAAAGACTGGGCAGACAAATTAGGAATTAGTGAGCCTAAAACCCTCGATGAATTTTATGATATGATGTATAAATTCACTTATAATGATCCAGATGGAAATGGTAAGGATGACACTTATGGAGTTGCATTATGTAAATATACTGGACCATTTGATATTATGCAGACATGGTTTGGTGTAGGCAATGGGTGGGTAGAAAAAGATGGTGATTTAGTGCCAGTTCATCAGACAGCAGAATATATGGAAGCACTTAATTGGTTCAAAAAGATGTATGATGATGGCTTAGTATATAAAGATTGGGCAGTTAGAGATACTGCAACTTGGTCTGATTCTGTTAAAAATGGTGAATGTGGTATCTACATCGACGTGCTAGATGGTGCTAGAAGAATATGGGATTATTTTGAGACAAATAGCATCCCATCCGTTACTGATTCTAGTAAAAATGCGTCAATGAATTTAGTTGGTACTATTAATGATAAAACATTAGCAACAACAGGTTATGGTGGTTTCTTTGTTATAACTAAGGCTGCAGATACGAAAGAAAAAGTAGAGGCATGTTTAAAATTTCTAGATAAAATGTGCGATGATGAAATGTTAATTCTTTCTTCTTATGGATTAGAAGGTGTACATTGGGAAAAAGATGAAAATGGAAATTTAGTTGATTTAGATACTCAAGATCCTGTAAAAGCGAAAGATTATGCTCCATTAAATCAAGTAGTTGCATATATTCCAAATCTAACACCAACAAGTATTAAAACAGTTACAACGGAAAGACAAGATATTGAGTTAAGAATTAAAGAAGAGAATGTAGAGAAAGCAGTATTTAATCCAGCATCCGGTTACTTAGTAAATTCACCTACATATTCATTAAATGGTGCATCCTTAGATCAAGAGCTTCAAGCAGCGAGAACACAATATATCTGTGGTGAAATTGATGAAGCAGGATTACAAAAAGCATGGAAGAACTGGGAGAGCTTAGGTGGAACAGAAGTAATTAAGGAAGTAAACGAACTTTACCATGCAGATTTAAATAAGTAATTTTTATAATAACGCTTTGAAACTTTTTCAGGGTATAATTGATATAGAAAGAGGCTGTCAAAGACAGCTTCTTTTCTGTATTTGATTAGTATTGATAAACCTTGCGGATAAAAGTTTAAAGCATAAAGAGTACTTTACACTCAATGATTAAGCTGCTTGTAGTAGCATGGAGGTTATAATGATAAAACCAATAATAAAACAATTAGAAGATAATTTTGTAACTATTACTTGGAATAAAGTTAGTGATGCTAAGACATATAACATTTATTATGCAGATAAAGATACGAAAACGGTAAAGTATCAAAAGATTGCATCAACATCAGAGTGTGTTTTTACTTTAGAAAAAGCTACCCATGTGCCTCATTATATAAAAGTTTCAGCAGTGATCAATGATAAAGAACAATTATTAAGTGAGGTATTAAAGACTCCTGTAAAAAAAGTATTTGAACCCAAATTAGAGAAACTTAACAGGGGACTTATCGTTGTTAAAACAAAGGAAGGAATATTCTTAAGTTGGAGATTGTTCTTAAATGAGGTAAATGGTTATACAGATACTGGATTGTCTGGTATGGATTTTGTAGTGTATAAGAATGGAGAAAAAATTTCAACTGTAGCTGATAGTACAAACTATTTAGATAAAACAGGTACGATGAATGATTTGTATGCAGTGGCTCCTTATTTGAACGGCAAGGAGTTTGCTCCTTGCGAGGGGAAAAAAGCATTTTCTAGCGGTGTGAATTATTTAGAAATTCCTTTAGATAGACCAGAGGGTGGAGTTACACCTGCAGGGGAGGCGTATACATATTCTGCAAACGACATTAGTGTTGGTGATGTGGACGGTGATGGAGAGTATGAATACATAGTGAAATGGGACCCTTCCAATTCTCATGATGTCTCCATTAAAGGTTACACAGGAAAGTGTTATATTGATTGTTATAAATTAGATGGTAAAAAACTTTGGCGTCTAGATATGGGGGTTAATATTCGAGCTGGTGCACATTACACGCAATTTATGGTCTATGATTTTAATAATGATGGGAAGGCTGAAATTGCTGTAAAAACTGCGCCTGGAACGAAAATGATAAGTTACAATGAGTCGGGTGATTTGGGGAGTGAAAGATTTATTACCATGCCAGAGGAAGATATTAAGGCTGGTTATGGACACGAGGATAATTATGTTTGTTCCAGTGATGATTACAAAAATTATATAATAGACTTGTTTTTAAATTGGCATAAACATCCTGAGGTAATAAAAGGACAATGGCCAGATACTTTAGAAGCATGTTTTGGTATAGAAAAAAAATACTCATACCCACTAAAGGAAGAAGACGCGAAAGAACTTGCAGAATATTTTATTCATGTTTATGCACCAATGAGAAGCGAGAAAAACCATTTAGAGAAATGCGAAGGCTTTATTATGAAAGGGCCAGAATATCTTACGATGTTTGCAGGGGATGGCAGTGAGATTGAAACGATTCCATTTCCAACTCCACGTGTAGATGATGGACTATTATGGGGAGATTATGCAATGCCTAGAATTGAACCATGCAACCGTGTGGATCGCTTCTTATCAGGAGTAGCGTACTTAGATGGTGAAAATCCATATCTAATTATTTGTAGGGGTTATTACACAAGAGCAGCGATAACTGCATATCAGTTTTTTGATAATCATTTTAAAGAGCATTTTAAAGTAGATACAGGTTTTGTTCCTATGTCAAATCCATTTCATGGGAATCCACATGAATATGAAGGAAGTGATCCTGTATATGGAACTTTGGCGGGACAGGGAAATCATAGCTTATCCACAGCGGATGTAGACGGTGATGGATGCCATGAAATCATTTATGGCGGAGCAGTAATTGATCACGATGGAAGTCTTTTATATAGTAGTTATGGATACTTACCAGACGGTACATATGCTAAATTTGGTCATGGTGATGCGATGCATGTTGCAGATATTGATCCGGATCGACCAGGTCTTGAAATTTTCAATGTATTTGAAGGTGGAAGCGCGGCTCCTTATGGATTTGCATTAAGAGATGCGGCAACTGGAGAAGCCATTTTTGGTGAGTATGCAGAAGAAGATTTAGGTAGATGTATGATTGGAGATATCGACCCAACAAAGAGAGGACTAGAAGTTTGGGTAAGAGAAACCTACTCTTGTACAGGAGAAAAACTTTCCGTTCCTTTACTTGGTACCAATCAATCCATACGTTGGGCACCAGATTTGACTACACAGGTAACCGATGGAGTCGATTATGTAGGAGGTAAGCACACAGGTATTATTAATGATAATATCCACGGAATTATGTTAAAACCAGAAGGAACAATGACCAATAATGGAACGAAAGGAAATCCTTGCTTAGTAGCAGATTTGTTTGGTGATTTTCGCGAAGAGTTGGTGTTACGTACAATAGATAGTAAATATCTTCGCATTTATACAAATGCAGTAATAACGAATCATAAATTATTTACCTTCATGCATGATATTCAGTATCGTACGGGAATCGCATGGCAAAACAATTGCTATAATCAACCTGCGTATCCATCGTTTTATTATGCTTCCGATATGGATTTTCGCTATGTGTTGCCATGGTTGGCATAAACATGGTTGACATGAACAAGATTGCCATAGAACAAGATTTTCATAAAACATAATTGTTATAGAATTATGGTTGGCATAAAGTTAATTGATTTGATTTATGGAAATCGCGTATTTTATAAATATTGGAGGTATTTTATGGAGGCAAAATTAATTGGAACTATCGATATTACGGCTGCTGGCAATGGAAAAGGTTTATTAGGTGATATCAACGGCGATGGTAGAATGGAGCTTATCTTTGGGCAGGCAGATTCTAATATAGATGATAGATATGTGCCCCACCAGATTACCTGTGTAACTGCCTATAATTTAAACGGAATTCTTTTATGGCAAACAGGTACGCCAGAGGAGACGCCAGGTGGTTTTGGTTCTGATTTCCCGATACAGATTTATGATATTGATGGGGATGGAAAATTAGAAATTTTATGTGTTATGAACAAGAAATTCCTTATCCTTGATGGAATGGATGGAACGGTAAAAAAGAGTTTTGATTTACCAGGAGAAGAGGCACATGACTGTATCATCATAGCTAATTTACAAGGAAAAGAACGTCCATCTGATATTATTTTAAAGGATCGATACCATAAAATGTGGGCCCTTGATGAGGATTTTAATCTCTTATGGACTCATGATGGAAACTTAGGACATTTTCCATGGGTGTATGATGTAAATGGCGATGGTTTTGATGAAGTAATGGCAGGCTATGATTTACTTGATCATAATGGAAAAATATTATGGTCTTGCAAAGATTTGGATGACCATGCGGATTGTTTATGGGTTGGGGATGTAAATGGTGACGGTAAATTAGAGATTGCAGTTGGTGGTAGCGTTACTTGTTTATATGATATTGATGGAAATGAACTTTGGAGATATGAAGGATCCATTGAATCTCAGCACATTGCCTTAGGTAAATTTAAAAAAAATGAGCCAGGATTAATGATTGCTGGACTAGATCGAATCGTTCGTGGTGATGGATATAAAGGGCAATGGGATGGCAAAGATGGAATGTTTTTAATTGATTTTAAGGGAAGGGAAGTTTGGAAAGAGGATAGAAAAACAAAAGGATGGCTAACCATTGTTGATACCCTTAGAAATTGGAACGGTGATGGAGACGATTATATATTAGCATATCGTAGAGGGGGAGGAGTTAATCCTGCACTTTATGATGGCGATGGTAATATAGTTGTTGAGTTTGGTGCGGATGGATATGTTTTGCATGGGGATTTGTTTGGTAGAAATAAAGAGGATGTTATTGTGTATACGCCAGAAAAGGCATATATATTTTCTGGTACAGAGTATGATTTAAGCGATAAACCATCTGGAGTAGCAATCCCTCAGATAAAAAGATTATATTCCTCTACACTTTATCCTGGTGGGGAATATGTGACTATCTCTTTAAATTAACTCATTATCTTATCTTACATTCAATGATAAAGAAGATAATATCAAAATAAGTTAGAAAAGTTATAGATAATCCCAAAATACCATAAAGGGCGGAAGAGTCCTTTACAGCATTTTGGGATTTGTATTTGCTAAATTATTTAGAATATAATCTTCTAATTATTCTTAAGGTTCTCTACATCCTTACTAATAATATTCCCAGTGCTTGCATTAATTTCATAATCATATTCTTTATCTGCAGTATAAAATTCTATTTCATATTCTTTAACACCATCATCTGTATCTAGCTTAATTCTAAGGGATGTAGCATCAGCTTCGTTAATACCTGCATCTTTAAGAGCAATTGCCATAGCCTCATCCTCAGTGATTAATTCATTAGAATTATCAGCAGTGTTATTGGAATTGTTATTAAAATCATTTTCAATATCGTTATCAAAGCTGATAACTTCACCAGAAATAGCGTTTATATCGTAATCATATTCTGTATTACCAGAGTAGAATTCTATTTCATATTCTTTCATACCATCATCTGTATCTAGTTTAATTCTAAAATTAGTAATGTCTGACTCTTTAAGACCTGCATGCTCTAAAGCGATTTTCTTAGCCTCATCCTCAGTGATTACGTTACTAGCATCCCCTGAAGTGTTATTGCTATTTGAAGTATCATTAGAATTGCTATTAAAATCATTTTCAACATCGTTATCAAAACTAATAATTTCGCCAGAAATAGCGTTTATATCGTAATCATACTCAGTATTTCCTGAAAGAAACTCCACTTCATATTCCTTAATGCCATCATCGGTATCTAGTTTAATTCTAAAATTAGTGATGTCTGATTCCTGTATACCTGAATGTTCTAGCGCAATTTTCTTAGCTTCATCTTCAGTGATAAGATTGTTAGAATCAGTTGTAGTTCCATTATTATTTGTGTTATCTGTAACTGTATTTTTTACAGTTTGATTGTTATTAGAAGTAGCTACATTATCGTTTAAACCATTGCATCCTACAAGAGCTGCAGATACGGTTGCAAATGTTAGTGCTGTCATTAATAATTTGTTTTTCATTTTTAAATTCCTCCTTTTTGATTATGAATCTATCATAACTGCCTTAAATTAAAATAAAATTAAAACGAAAAAAAATTTTAAAATCATGATTAACATCAAGCATAAGATAAACTTCTTATTTAAAGAATTTAAATGTAAATGTCGAACCTTCATTTAAAACACTGTCTACTTCGATGGTACCACCATGAGCATTCACAATCCATTTGACCATAGAAAGGCCTAGTCCGATGCCACCTTCTTTATTTGAAGTACGTGATGGGTCAACTTGATAAAAACGATCCCATATTTTCGAAATTTTATCTTTGGGAATACCAATGCCATCGTCTTTGACATATCCGATGATGGTCGAGCCTTTTAAGGACAAGCCTACCCAAATGTTCCCTCCGTGTTTTCCATAAGTTATGGCGTTTGAAATGAGATTAATAAATAATCGCATTATCATTGTTTCATCAGAAGTATACATAATATCAGGTTCTATCTCTGTTTTTATAGAAATCTCTTTTCCTTTTGCCAAGTCTTTTTGGTCCTCAACAACAACCTCTAAAATATCACTTAAGTTTACCTCTTCAAAGTGTAATGCTTGTGTTCCCTTATCCGTTCTTGCCAGCGTGAGTAATTGCGATATAAGTCCAGCCATCTTTTTAGATTGTCCAAGTATTATAGATAAGCTTTCCTTAGCTTCATCTAGTGAAGTTGCGTTTTCTAGTGCATATTCACACTGTGAAATAATAACGGATGTCGGTGTGCGTAATTCATGGGATACATCGGAAGTGAATTGCTTTTCACTTTCAAAAGACGTTTGTAAACGATCTAACATACCATCAAAGGTGTGCGCAAGTTGATGAATTTCATCTGTCCCATTTCCTAATTGAATGCGTTTAGATAAATCATTTCCATCACTGATTTTTTTTGCAGTATCATTAATTTGCATTACAGGGCGAAATGCTTTTTTTGTAATGAAATAACCGCCAACAGCGATGAATAACACAAGAAATGGAAATACAATCACAGATAAATGAATCATAGTATTCATTGCGGATCCGGCGGAAGATATAGAAGTAATACCACGAACCCAAACATTACCATAACCATTTACTTCAACTAAAATATCGTATACATACCATTCCATACCCATATCATTTACTGTCTGTATATGCTCTGATGTAAAATCAACATTGTTAAGAAAGTCACGGGGAACCCGTCCATAGATAAGAGATTGATTCATATCATATACTGACAGATAAACTTCATCTTCAAAGAAATCTATATCAAAAACTAATTTATTGTTTTTTTCATCATATCTAATATCCTCTAAACTATCTAAAACCACTTCTGTTAGATTTCTCTGGGATAGTGATGAGATTTGATTATTACTCATTTTAAATAAAAGCGAGATTACAAGAATCGCTAATATCGTCATAAAAATGGTGTACCATAAGGTTACCTTAAATTTAATTGATAATCGCTTCATTCATTCACCCTCAATACATATCCAGTACCACGTAAGGTATGAATTAATTTTGGAGAATAATTATCGTCAATTTTCTTGCGAAGATATCTTATATAAACATCAACAACGTTAGAACCACCTTCATAATCGTAATTCCAAATATGTTGTTCTATTTTATCTCTAGAGAGAACAATTCCGCTATTTCGAATCATGTACTCTAAAATAGAGAATTCCTTACTGGATAAAGATATCTCAACATCATCGCGAAATACCGTTCTGGTATCGCAATCTACTGTTAAATTGGCAAGGGTATAGCAATTACTTGTATTATTTGAAGCACGTCGTAACATTGCACGAAGCCTTGCTAAGAGCTCTTCAAATGAGAATGGTTTCACTAAATAATCATCAGCGCCAGCATCAAGTCCTACCACTCGGTCCTCGATACTATCTTTTGCGGTTAACAGAAGAACAGGAGTATTATTCTTTGCTAATCGCATTTTTTTAAGTACTTGAATACCATCTACCAAAGGCATCATGATATCTAAAATAATTGCATCATATTCTGCTAACTCGATATACTCTAGTGCTTGTTTACCATCAAAACAAGCATCCACGCTGTAGTGTACTGCTTCTAATTTTTTTGTAATTACATTATTTAAATCTTTTTCATCTTCAACTACTAATATTCGCAATTTTAACACCTCCTTATATAGAATTATAATTGCCAATGATTAAAATAAAATGAAAGTTTTTTATTAAATATGTAATTTATTTTTATTATAATCTGTAGAATTTGTTTCTGGCAAGGTTAATTTTGGAATCATATTGATTATTAACAGGTGGAAAATGGAAAATGAAATGAAATATTTAGTTTCCAGATTAAAAAAATAATAGTTTTAAATATAGAAAATAATTGTGTTTATTGTAATTAAGTTCCAAAACAATGTAAAATATTGTTGAATAAATAGAATGTTTGAACTATTATAGAATATAAACAACCAATTTAAACTTAAGTAATTTTTTAAGAAAAAATATAAAATAAAGGAGTTTTTAATGAACTATCTAGCTCATGTAAGAGAAGATGGTACGGAACAAGATTTAATAGTACATCTTAAAAATACTGCAGAAATTGCAAAAAAATTTGCTGAGGATTTTAATAATAGTGACTATGCGTATTTATGTGGTTTATTCCATGATATAGGTAAGTATTCAGAAGCATTTCAAAAAAGGATTCGTAATGATGGTAAGCGTTGTGACCATTCTACTGCTGGAGCCAGAGTTGTTAAAGATTTATCTCGTTTTGGTAAGATATTGTCTTTTTGTATTACTGGACATCATGGGGGACTTCTAAATCATGGCACTTATTCTGATATAGATAGAGAAAGAACACTTTGTTCAAGGTTATCTAAGGATTATAAAATTCCGAATTTTGATGCATTCATGAAAGAAATTGAAATAGAGGATTTAAGATATGACACACCGCCCAACTTAAAGATTTATGATTCCAATGATTTTGGTATGACCTTTTATATGTTTATAAAGATGCTACATTCTTGTTTGACAGATGCTGATTATTTAGATACCGAAGCATTTATGTACAATGGGAACATCAATAGAACTGTCAATTATGATTTTGAAGAAATGCTTGATAAATTGAATTTATGCTTAAAACATCTTCAAAAAAATGATGGTATTATAAATGTAAAACGACAGGAGATTTTACAGGATTGTATAGAAAAAGCTTATTTACCACGAGGTTTATATACTCTTACGGTACCAACTGGGGGAGGAAAAACACTTTCTTCCATGGCTTTTTCGTTAAATCATCTGATTAAAAATCAAATGAATCGTATTATTTATGTGATCCCCTATACTAATATTATTGAACAAACAGCAAAAGTTTTTTCTGATATTTTTGGGCCTGATGTTATATTAGAACATCATTCTAATTATGATTTTAATTCAGAAGATGATGATTTTTATAATGTTAAGAAATTAGCATCGCAAAATTGGGATATGCCAATTGTTATAACAACGAACGTTCAATTTTTTGAGTCCATTTATTCAAATAAAACAACTCGATCAAGAAAATTACATAATATTACGAACAGTTTAATTATATTTGATGAGGCACAAATGCTACCGTTGGAATATATAAAAGCATGTACGAAAGCAATTTCAGAATTGGTTATTAATTATAACTGTACTGCTGTATTATGTACTGCTACACAGCCTTCTCTTACAAATATGTTTCCAAGAGAGATACGACCGATTGAAATATGTAAGAATACGAAAGAATTATATGAATTATTTAAACGTACAACTATAATTAATAGAGGATTACTTACAACAAAAGAGTTAGCAAATGAAATGAATGAATTATATCAATGTCTAACTATTGTTAATACAAGAAGACATGCAAAGAGCTTATTTTCAATGTTAAAAGGTGAGGGTGTATTTCACTTATCTACACTAATGTGTCCAGAGCATCGAAAGCAAGTAATTGATGAGATTAGAATGAGATTGAGAGAAAATAAACCGTGTAAGGTAGTTTCAACGAGACTAATTGAAGCTGGTGTTGATGTAGATTTTCCGAGGGTTTACAGGGCTTTTGCGGGGCTTGATTCTATTATCCAGTCAGCAGGAAGAGGAAATAGAGAAGGAAAGTTAAGAGATAAAAATGGTAATTTGACTCAAGGTGAAATACATATTTTTGAAGCAGATGATGAATATACAAAAAATCAGCCTTTAAATTTTAAAGCTCCAATAGAGATAACGAAAAAGATTATACGCGATTACAAAGATATTACTTCACCAGAAGCAATTGAATCGTATTTTGATAAACTATATTTTTATAATGGGGAAGAATCTTTGGATAATAAAGATATAATAAAGCGTATAAATGAAGCATGTCCTAAAAAGGTTAAAAGTTTTGATGAAGCATTTACTTATCCATTTGAGGATATTGCTAGAGACTTCAAATTAATGGAAGAGAATACAGTTTCTGTTATTATTCCATTTGATTGCCTTGCGGTTAGGAAGATTAATGAATTAAGATATGTTGACTTTATCGGTGAGATATTAAAATCATTACAGGGTTATACGGTTAATATTTATGAACGTGAATATAACAATTTGTATGGGGCAGGTAAGATAGAATTAGTGCAAAAAGATATTGCAGTACTTAGGAGTATGGAAGATTATAGCGAAGAGATGGGGATAAACATAGAAATCAAATCTGGAGTTGGATTGTTTTATTAAATGAACTTACTTTAAATCATTGAAAGGAGGTGATAACATGGGTTATGGATTTAAGGTGGAATTGTTTGGTGATTATGCACTGTTTAGCAGGCCAGAATTTAAGGTGGAACGTGTAAGTTATGATATTATAACTCCTTCTGCTGCAAGAGGGATATTAGAGGCAATTTATTGGAAACCAGCGATTCATTATGTTATAGATAAAATACATGTAATCAATGAACCAAAGTTTAAAAATATAAGAAGAAATGAAGTAAGTGCTAAAATCTTGGCTTCGGATATGAAAAAATTAATGAGTGGTATAGAAGTTTCTAGAGCTTATATTAACACAAAAGATACAATACAGCAGCGAGCATCTATGATTTTAACGAATGTGCGTTACGTTATTGAAGCTCATTTTGAAATGACAAAGAAAGCAGGGGAAGAAGATACGCCAGAAAAACATTATAACATATTGCTTCGTCGTTTGAGAAAAGGACAGATGTTTTATCAACCTTATTTCGGATGTAGAGAATTTCCAGCGAATTTTAGAATCATAGAAGATGATGAAATACCGAAAAGTAATATTGTTGGTGAAAGAGATCTAGGTTTTATGCTTTACGACATGAATTTTAGTGAGTCTGAAAATATTACACCAATGTTTTTTCGTGCATATTGGAAAAACGGAGTAGTAGATTTAACAGATGTAGATATTGTGAGGTGAGGTGGATGTTACTACAGTCATTGGTAAAATACTATGAAATTTTATCGGAGGATGAGGACTATAACATTCCACAGCAAGGATTTGGTAATGTGAAAGTCTCATTTGCTCTTAATATTTCAAAAGAAGGGGAATTGTTAAATATGGTACCCCTTAAAGTGCCGAGTAAGACTACTAAAAAATTGGTAGCACAAAACATGATTGTTCCGGAGCCAGTTACAAGATCAAGTGGAGTGTCGCCTAATTTTTTGTGTGATAACTCAAGTTATGTATTTGGGTTTGACAACAAAGGGAAGCCAAAACGTTCCATAGAATGTTTTGAAGCGTTTAAAAAGTTACATATGGATATCTTGGGAAATGTAGATTGCATTGAAGCAAGAGCAGTTATCAATTTTTTAAATAATTGGGATGTAAGATATTCTGTAGATAATGGAATCGTAAGAGAATATTTAGATGACATATATGGTGGTGCTAATTTTGTTTTTATAGTAGATAATATGAGCCACTATGTACATCAAAATGAAGAGATTAAAAGAGCTTGGATGAAATATAAAAATTCTACAGAATCGGTTATAAAAAACTGTCTTGTCACTGGAAAAAAGTCAGCTATTGCAAGGCTTCACCCAATTATTAAAGGGATTAATGGAGGGCAAGCAATGGGAAACTCTCTAGTGTCCTTCAATGCAAAAGCGTATGAATCTTATGGGAATGAAGATAGTCAAGGATTCAATTCACCAGTGTCGGAATATGCTGCTTTTGCTTATGGAACGGTACTTAATCATTTATTAGAGGATAAGGCTCATCGTTTAACGATTGGTGATTCAACTGTTGTATACTGGGCAGAATCTCCGAAGTCCATTTTTCAGGATATGATGTCTTTTATGCTGGAACCACATAGTAAAGAAAAGATAGATTCAGATGATGAAGAATACATAGTAGATTTAAGTGCAGCGAAAGAAGTAAGAGGTATTTTAGAAAGAATTTCAGAAGGTAAGAAAATTGATATTGATTCTCTTTGTATTGATAAGAATGTTCAATTTTATATTCTTGGATTATCACCAAATGCTGCAAGAATTTCTGTAAGATTTTTTATACAAAATTCATTTGGAAAAGTAACAGAAAATATAATTAAGCATTATGAGAATTTGGCAATAGAAAAGCAATACGAAAGTGATAAGAATTGGCTATCTATATGGGGGATTCTAAATGAAACAGTATCGCCTAACTCAAGAGATAAATCAGCCTCGCCATTACTATCAGGATCTGTTATGCGTGCCATATTAGAAGGTAGCTCTTATCCAACTGAACTTTTTCATGCGGTGATGATTCGCATACGGGCGGAAGGAAATATTAACTATAATAAAGCTGGGATTATTAAGGCTTATCTAACACGCTGTAAGAATTATAATAAATATAAGGAGGTATTGACTTTGTCACTAAATAACGAAAGTACAAATAAAGCATATGTATTGGGAAGATTATTTGCTATTTTGGAAAAAGTTCAGCAGGATGCGAATCCAGGAATAAATACAACAATAAAAGATAGATATTTTACATCAGCTTGTGCAACACCAGCAAATGTTTTTCCTATTCTATTAAAGTTATCGAATCATCATATTTCAAAAGCCGAGTATGGAAAGAATAGTGAAAATCGTATAAGGGGAGTAATGGACTTATTATCAGTAAATGAGAATCCATTTCCAAAACAATTACCATTGGAAGAACAGGGGATTTTCGTATTAGGATATTATCATCAAAAAAATGCATTTTATAAGAAGGAGGAGGCTTAAAATGAGTAATGTAATTAAAAATAGATATGAATTTACTGTGTTATTTGATGTTGAAAATGGAAATCCAAATGGGGATCCTGATGCTGGAAATATGCCAAGAGTTGATCCTGAAACTGGATATGGGATTGTGACGGATGTTTGCTTGAAACGAAAAATTCGTAATTATGTAGAAACAGTGAAAGAGGACAGCGAAGGATATCGTATTTATATAAAAGAAGGAGTACCTTTAAATCAAAGTGATAAAGAAGCTTATACATATCTTGGAATTGATGAAAAAGAAGCAAATAAGAGTAAGGGTGAAATCGATGAAAAGATAGCAGATTTTATGTGCCAAAATTTTTATGATATAAGAACCTTTGGGGCTGTAATGACTACTTTTGTAAAAGCAAAGTTAAACTGTGGACAAGTTAGGGGACCTGTTCAACTTGGCTTTGCTAAAAGTATAGATCCTATTATACCACAGGAAGTTACAATAACTAGAGTTGCAATTACAACAGAAGCAGATGCTAAGAAAAAAGAAACAGAAATGGGGCGTAAGCACATTATTCCATATGCTCTTTATCGTGCCGATGGATATGTATCTGCGAATTTAGCAAGAAAAACGACAAAATTTAATGAAGAAGATTTAGAATTATTATGGGATGCAATAATAAATATGTTTGAAATAGATCATTCAGCAGCGAGAGGTAAAATGTCAGTTAGAAGTTTAATTGTATTTAAGCATAATAGTGAACTTGGATGTTGTCCAGCACATAAATTGTTTGAATCTATTTCAGTAGCTAAAAATGATGAAGTTGCAACACCTAGAAAATACAGTGATTACAATGTAATTATAAATGAGAATAACATTCCAGACGGTGTTGAGTTAATACAAATGCTATGATGTATGAAGAGGATGATTATTTAAATTTATCTGGTATACAACATTTTGAATTCTGTAGAAGGCAATGGGCACTAATACATATTGAACAACAATGGGCAGAGAATCTTCGAACGGTAGAAGGAGACTTATTTCACAACCGAGCGCATAATGGAAATATTACAGAAAAACGTGGAGATATTATTATTTCAAGGGGTATGGCAGTATATTCAAGAAGTTTAGGTATCAACGGAGTCTGTGATGTGGTTGAATTTCATAAAGATGAAAATGGTATCAAACTTCATGGAAAAAGAGGGTTGTATAAAGTGTATCCAGTTGAATACAAAAAGGGTGAGCCTAAGGAAAACGATGTGGATATTCTTCAACTTGTAGCGCAGGTAATTTGTCTTGAAGAAATGCTTTGTTGCGAAATTAATATGGGATATCTATATTATGGAGAAACAAGACATAGGATTGAAGTGAAGATAGATAATACATTGCGAGAAAAGGTGGTAAAGACTTTTAAAGAGATGCATGAAATATATGAGAGACGCTATACGCCTAAGGTTAAATTAACGAAATCATGTAATGCTTGTTCTTTAAAGGATATATGTATACCTAAGTTATGTAAAAATAAATCTGCTAAGAAATATATTGAATCAAAAATTTCAGAGGAGATTGTTGGATGAAAAAATTATTAAATACATTATATGTAACCTCTCCTGATAGGTATCTTGCATTAGATGGTGAGAATGTTGTTATTATATGTGAGAATCAAGAGATTGGAAGACTGCCACTACATAATTTAGAAGGCATTGTGACATTTGGATATACAGGAGCTAGTCCAGCACTCATGGGAGCTTGCGCAAGGAATAACATTATGTTATGTTTTATGACAAGTAATGGGCGTTTTCTTGCAAGAGTTACTGGAGAAGTAAGAGGTAATGTTACTCTTAGAAAAACACAGTATCGTTTTTCTGATAATGAAATCGATAGTGCAAAGATTGCAAAAAACTTTATCATTGGTAAGATTTATAATTCTAGATGGATTATTGAGCGCGCCACAAGAGATCATGCTTTAAGGCTTGATGTTGAAAAGTTAAAGAAGGCATCTGCTTATTTGAAGAATTCTATGAGTTATATATCAACTTGTGATAGTTTGGATGCTATTAGAGGGTATGAGGGTGAAGCTGCAAGTGTTTATTTTTCAGTATTTGATGATTTAATTTTGCAACAAAAAGAAAAATTCTATTTTAAAAATAGGAATAAACGTCCACCGTTAGATAATGTAAATGCTTTATTATCTTTTTGTTATACCATGCTTGCTAATATGACTGCTTCAGCTTTAGAAGTAGTTGGTCTTGATCCCTATGTAGGTTTTTTACATAGGGATAGACCGGGAAGAATTTCGTTGGCACTAGATTTAATGGAAGAGTTAAGATCAGTATTTGCAGACCGTTTTGTTTTATCTTTAATAAATAAGAGAATTGTAAATGAAAAAGGTTTTGTAAAAAAGGAAAACGGAGCTGTTATAATGACGGATGATTGTAAGAAAACTGTATTAACAGCTTGGCAAACAAAAAAACAAGAAAAGATACTGCATCCTTTTTTAGAAGAAAAAGTTGAATGGGGACTTGTACCTTATGTTCAGGCTATGTTATTAAGTCGTTTCTTAAGAGGTGATATTGACGAGTACCCACCGTTTATGTGGAAGTAGGTGTTTATGTTAGTTCTTATTACATATGATGTAAATACAGAAACAGCAGCTGGTAGAAAACGTTTGAGAATGGTGGCAAAGCAATGTAAAAATTATGGTCAAAGAGTACAGAATTCGGTATTTGAATGTATTATGGATGCTGCCAAATGTCGTCAGGTTAAGGCTATACTTGAAGGAATTATAGATAAAGAAAAGGATAGCTTACGATTTTACTATTTAGGTGAAAATTATAAAAGAAAAGTTGAACATATTGGTGCTAAAGAAACATTTGATATTGAAGGTACATTATTATTTTAGTGCGAACCAGAAGTGATCATAAATTCCTTGGAGATTCGCACCAATTTCTATACTGCTTTGCGTGTTATTTAAATGGTTATTATATTTTATTTTAATATTATTTTTAGATTTTTATGCAAAAAATATATAAATGATATAGAATTCTAGATATTTTTTGTTGTTATTTGCTGTCGCTCCTTACGCAGGAGCGTGGATTGAAATAAGAGTATTTAAAAGATGAGGATTGGGACGGACTAGTCGCTCCTTACGCAGGAGCGTGGATTGAAATTTTTCTGTTACTGAAATGTCAGCATGTCCTAACAAGTCGCTCCTTACGCAGGAGCGTGGATTGAAATTAAGGTATTGAATTGTAAAATGGAGGACTTAATTGTCGCTCCTTACGCAGGAGCGTGGATTGAAATTAAGCAAGTTTTACAAGACAGGAATCGGACAGGACGTCGCTCCTTACGCAGGAGCGTGGATTGAAATTAAGTAATGATGAAGAACTATGGTTAGAAGCATGTGAGTCGCTCCTTACGCAGGAGCGTGGATTGAAATCCACAATCGTTGATGGATGAATGGGATAGAGTGCGTCGCTCCTTACGCAGGAGCGTGGATTGAAATTAGCATGTACTGGAAAATGGATAAACATAAAAATGTCGCTCCTTACGCAGGAGCGTGGATTGAAATAAAAAGAAATGATTTTGACTATTGTGGTGAGTTAGTCGCTCCTTACGCAGGAGCGTGGATTGAAATATGCACAATATAATAAAATCATGAGTGAGTCAGGTCGCTCCTTACGCAGGAGCGTGGATTGAAATTTAATGAGAGTGTCTAATTCTGACTTTGTCATAGTCGCTCCTTACGCAGGAGCGTGGATTGAAATTTTCGAATTGCCTTCATAGAATTTTTCACTTATTCTGTCGCTCCTTACGCAGGAGCGTGGATTGAAATAACGCATCGTTGTGTATTTTGTTTATCAAATATGTCGCTCCTTACGCAGGAGCGTGGATTGAAATTTTAGAGAGTATGTAATGATAGGAGCACCGGATGGGTCGCTCCTTACGCAGGAGCGTGGATTGAAATTTGAAGAGTGCGCAGAAGAGATAGAAAACTGTTATGGTCGCTCCTTACGCAGGAGCGTGGATTGAAATATTTGTGCGTGTAGGCATATCACATTGACTATTATGTCGCTCCTTACGCAGGAGCGTGGATTGAAATCATCATCCCAAGCCCCGTCTATAGGGGAGGGCACGTCGCTCCTTACGCAGGAGCGTGGATTGAAATCACGAAGATCCAAAAGCCATAGACACTCCATTGATGGTCGCTCCTTACGCAGGAGCGTGGATTGAAATTTTACTTTTGCAACTGGATTTTTACCAATATACTGTCGCTCCTTACGCAGGAGCGTGGATTGAAATAAGTTTATGATGCTTTATACAAGAAAGAGGATGGAGGTCGCTCCTTACGCAGGAGCGTGGATTGAAATTTAATTCATATAAGCTTGCTGCCATAAATGCAGCGTCGCTCCTTACGCAGGAGCGTGGATTGAAATATTATACCTTTTCATAAATTCGTCATGCTCTTCATTGTCGCTCCTTACGCAGGAGCGTGGATTGAAATAGACAGCTTATAAAATTCTAAAACAACTAGTACAACGTCGCTCCTTACGCAGGAGCGTGGATTGAAATAAGACCCTTACACGTATTTGTAAGGGTAAGGGCTAGTCGCTCCTTACGCAGGAGCGTGGATTGAAATATTGTTTATTATGCTGAAAAACAGAAACGTGCAGGTCGCTCCTTACGCAGGAGCGTGGATTGAAATTGATGGTTATGGTCGTGCATGGTGTGTGACTATAGTCGCTCCTTACGCAGGAGCGTGGATTGAAATTGGAAAAACTTTAAGTGCTGTTAATTATGTATAGTCGCTCCTTACGCAGGAGCGTGGATTGAAATGTATTTTTTTATATCTTTGTTATACTTGTATTGTCGCTCCTTACGCAGGAGCGTGGATTGAAATTAGCTGGGTCATAAGCAATAGCAAATTTTCTTTTGTCGCTCCTTACGCAGGAGCGTGGATTGAAATTACAACGATAAACCATAAACTTATTTGCAGTTGTTGTCGCTCCTTACGCAGGAGCGTGGATTGAAATCCTTGTTTTATATAACTTTGCATCAAACCATAGCTAGTCGCTCCTTACGCAGGAGCGTGGATTGAAATTATCTGTTTGCGCTGCATTTGGTACATAGTCTTTGTCGCTCCTTACGCAGGAGCATGGATTGAAATAGGTATGGATGCAGATTACGTGATACCAGAACTTCGTCGTTCCTTACGCAGGAGCGTGGATTGAAATACAAAACTGAACGGATTTAGGGCACTCAGACAAGTCGCTCCTTACGCATGCGCGTGGATTGAAATTTTGATAAAGAAGTATAGAGAATTATCGAATACAAGTTGCTCCTAGCTTAGGAGATACATTTTATTATATTTATAAATAACTCTATTGAACAAAAAAAGGGAATCTCAATATTGCATATGCAACGATAGCACACTAAGTTGACTTACGCAACTATTCAATATATAATACGGACATACAGATATTAGTAACATCACAAAGGAGAATAACTATGAGATTAAATAAATTAAAAGGTGCAGTACTGGCATCAGTCCTTGTATTATCAATCGGAGTTGTGGCAGTAAAAGCTGCTCCATCCTCAGAAAAACAAAAAGAAACAAGCACTGTAAAATCAACTGAAAACGTAGGTGTAACAGCGACAACGCCTGCAAAAGCAATTACCGTATCAACTTCAGTAGAAAATGTTAAACCTACTACGGGAATAGAAGAAACTACATCAAAAGTAACACCAATTGTGGTATCCTCTACAAAGTATAAAGTGGTTACTTTAATAACCAAGGCTGACATAAAGGAATTAACAGGAATTGAGCTAACATATAAGAACACTTCATCCGTTTACAAACAATTAAAAAAATCTACAATTTGGGAAGCAGCTGGGTATAGTGCTAATGATGCAAAATTAATTGCAGCTCGTTTTAATAATAACTACAACCAAGCAGTTGGCATATTAAAAAAACTAGCAAAGAATAGCAAATTAAACCTTAAAGTTGTAGTGCTTAATAAACCTACATATCAAAATGCTTACATTGGTGTATCCGGATACAATGGAAATACAGAAACTTCAAAACCAAGCTTAGACCAAGAAGGAAATATGAATGTAGTGGTTACAACAACACCAGAAGTAACACAATCCAATTTAAAAGAATTAGAGATAAACATTGATTATAAAAACGGAAGTGTTGAACTTGAATATAGCGTTAAATTAGATGGTAGTATAAAGGCTGAGTATCAAAATGATTTTACAAAAGAAGAGATACAAGGAAAAGCTGCAAAGGAAAAAATTGAAGGAATACTTGAAGGCTTAGATATAAAAGAAAATAATCAAACAACGATTATTAACCATATTTTAACGAAATTAAACTTAGATAAGGGATATAAAGAATTTCAGTTTAAAGCAACTTATTCCGATGGAAAAGAAATCGAATTTAAGATGTAAGAGTTATATATAAAATAAAGAATATAAGAAAGAAGCTGTTATGGGATGGTATTTTATATGAAATAGTATAAAATGCTGCTAGTAACGGCTTTTTTTAGTCGAAACGAGTATAAAGATGTAGATAATTGGTAGAAAAAATATCGAAGATAGGTTACAATGAAATAGATGCAAAGGGATCGTACAAGAGAGATAAAAAATATTTATTAAAGATGTTGCTAAGATAAGAGAGGAAGAAGATAATGAGCAAAATTGAGGAGTTTTTTCTTGAGATGGAAGCCCTTTTTCTCCCGCTTGATATAGAGGCATTTTATGAGATGAAAGAAGATCTTTTAGAACATATCCGAGTTCAACAAGAAAGCGGAAAAAGTGAGGATGAAATTCTAGAATCCTTGGGAACACCCCATGAAATAGTAGATGAGTTTTACGAGGAACAAAGAATACAAACAGCTTTAAATGCTAAGAAAGACGTAATACCTTTAGAAGACGTAAGACGAATTTATAAAAATGAAAGAGCAAGGATCAGAAAAAAATATTTTAAATTTGTTATAAGGACTTTGAAAAATATTGCAATCACATTAATTTCTATATTAATTGTATATTTTATAGTATATGTAATATATGAAGCTATTGTGGAAAAGCATGCAGCGTTTACACCTATCTTAATCACAAGTCTGTTAATTGGAATTATTGTATCTTTATTAAGAAAGGAGAATATTCTAAACGTAGGGAAGGTCTTTTTTTGGTTTGGAATTATAGGTTTCACTTGGTTAACGGCAACCAATCGTTGGTTTTATCAAGGGATTAAGTATAATAAAACAATTGGTTTACCAACAAATAATGAATTTACTATGAAGATACATACGGATTATCCGATTCGTGTAGTAACTGTACAAGTTACAAAAGGGCAAGAGGCTAGGATGGAAGTGAAGGGATATTTTAAGTCATCTAGTATTCGACACCTAAATGAAGAAATTGAAAATAGACAAGACCAAGATCATACAGTGAATTTAAATTTGGGTACCAATAGCATATTTGATATATTTACAAGAATGGAGAAGGCAGAATTAGTTTTATATCTTCCAGAAGATAAAAAGGTAAAAGATTTTCGTTTAGATATAAAAGATGGTACCATAAAAATAGTTCATCTTGATGCAGATAATTTAGATGTTTTCATTGAAAAAGGTGAATTTCATGTAATAGATATAAATGCGAATAAGATAACTGTTCAAACCAAAAAAGCCGATATAATAGTTAATGAGTATTATTCTGTCTTTGATATTCATAATAGGCTTGGCAAGACGATTATAAAAAGTGGTGAAGGAAATTTAAACTTAGTGTCTGAAAAAGGTTATATTAATGTTGAAAATATCACTTCGAATCAGGCGAACATCAAAAGCATACATGGAAAAATTGATATACAAAATACCGCAATAAAAGAGTTTATTATAAATAATGAAATTGGAAATACTGTGATAGAGAATCAAATTGGAAGTACAATTATTGACTCATTGCAGGGGGAAATCATTGTAAGGGACCTTCAAAATAAACTAAGAATCAATAGCGACAGTAGCCGTATAGTTGTGAATCAAGAGAATGAGATTGAAGGAGTAGTTACAAGTAATTCTGGAATTGTTAAATGGATTCAATCAGCAGATGCACCATTAGATTTTACGGTGGAAAATGAGAAGGGTCAAACAGAGAATGCTTTTGCTGGAATGGATAAGGATAATAAAAAGAAGGTATCAATTCGCTCAAAATCAGCAGATGTTATGATCATATGTAAAAATCAGCATAACAATTAAAATTGAAGATAATTATAAAACATAATATTTGGAGGTCAACATATGAAGTATACCTATGTTGGCCTTTTCTAAATTACCAATCTAGGATAAAATAAAGAGGAAGCGTGAAAGAATTTGCTACCGATTACCACTTGAGGGAAATACTTGATGTGGTATAATGAAAGCGGAGTGTGGTATCTACAAGCTTGCTTGTTGATGCCGATTGGAGTAACAAGACTTGAACCCTTTGATCATGGTATAATGGAAGAGGAGTGAGCCGTCTAAAAGCAGGAATAGTCAGGAGTTTTATATGCTTAAAATAATGATTGAATTTTTCCAAGACTTTGGAATGAAACAACAGACATCCGAAAATTTATCAAGATTTCTATTAGTTATATTTGTAGTACTACTATGTATCTTAGGAAATGTAGTCGCACGTAAAACGGTATTAAATTTTGTAGCTAAAGTTATTAAAAACAATAAAAATCCTAAAAATCAAAAAATTAGTTGGTTAAACCATATGCTTGATAATAAGGTATTTCACCGTTTGGCATATCTTATCTCACCATTAATTGTAAGCTTTTTTGTTGAATATTTTCCAAGTTATAAAGCGTTAGTAAATCGAGGAATTCAAGTTTACGTTGTATTAGTAATGATACTTATTGTAGATGCAGTGTTATCAGCGATAGATGATATTTACGTGAATTATGAAATTTCGAAGACTAAACCGATGAAAGGTATTATTCAAGTTACAAAGATTGTAGTATTTATTATCGGTGGAATAATATCAATGGCAGCGCTAATCGGTGAAAGCCCAGTTATTATTCTTGGTGGAATCAGTGCATTAACAGCTGTATTTATGTTGGTGTTTCAAAACACAATACTTGGTTTTGTTGCTGGAATTCAACTTACATCAAATGACATGATACGAATTGGTGACTGGATTGAAGTACCTAAGTATGATGCCAATGGAACAGTGATTGAATTATCTTTGTTAACTGTTAAAGTACAGAATTTTGATTATACCATAACAAGTATACCAGCCAATATACTAACCTCAGATTCTTTTAAAAATTGGCGTGGAATGCAAGATTGTGGCGGTCGCAGAATTATGCGTGCAATCAATATTGATGTAAATAGTATTCGATTTTGTACCGATGAAATGTTAGAGCATTTTAAAAAGATTGAATATATCAAAGATTATATTACTACAAAACAAGCTGAGATAATAGAATATAACCGCAACAAACAACTGGATATGACAGAGTTGTCCAACGGTAGAAGACTTACGAATATAGGTGTTTTCCGAGTTTATGTAACAAATTATTTAAGAAATCACCCAGGATTACGTAAGGATATGACCTTAATGGTTCGTCAGTTATCACCAACCTCAGAAGGATTGCCGTTAGAAATATATGCATTTTCTAATGGAACGGTTTGGGCAGATTATGAAAATATTCAAAGTGATATTTTTGATCATTTATTTGCTGTAGTGAAAGAATTTGGACTACAAATTTATCAAAGTCCATCTGGACAGGACTTTTCTAAAATAAATATTAAGAATTAAATGAACATTTAAAGTAAATTCATCTATGCAATCTATTTATCTAGTTAGATAAAAGAGCTAATGATTAACATTTATAATTTGCAAACATATGATATATAAAATGGATTAATGGGTGCAAATGTGTTTAATTTTAATCTAGGAAATAGAAATAATAGAACAAGAAATAGTAATAATAATAACAATAGCACTAGGCATATTGAAAATGCATTAATTGAACAAATAACAAGAGAAAATCAATTAGGTCTCGTTACAATATCTTTTGGTGTACCAGGCCGTGGTAATTTGATTATAACAAGAAAAATGATTTTAGTGATTGATAATAATACAATTATAAGAAATCATAGAGGACAAAGAATGTTTTTAAGACATTTAAGAGTTGGCATGAACATAGATGTAGAATGTATTAGAAATATGAATCGTAGTATGCCACCTAGAGCACAAGCAATTAAAATTTCTGTTGTGAATCGATCTACTAACTTTGTTACAAGAGAAGGATGTATCACAGAAATTGATGCAGAAAATAATTTTGTATTTATTGATAATAAAAATAGAGAAAATGATCTTTTAAGATTGGTTATTACAGAAGATACGATTATTACCAATCAACGCGGAAGAAAAATTTGCATGGCAGATTTATCTGTTGGACAGAATGTAAGAGTTGAACATGCAACCTTCCAAACAGCTAGTATACCACCTCAAACAACCGCATTTCGTGTGCAGATATTATAGCTTATCAGAAGTTGCCATTAAACTTCTGATAAAAGGTGCGTATTTTGCACCGTAAATCTGATTATAGGAACAAGATTTAAGTTTCTATAATATAGCTTATCAGAAGTTGCTATTAAACTTCTGATAAAAGGTGCGTATTTTGCACCGTAAATCTGATTATAGGAACAAGATTTAAGTTCCTATAATATAGCTTATCAGAAGTTGCTATTAAACTTCTGATAAAAGGTGCGTATTTTGCACCGTAAATCTGATTATAGGAACAAGAATTTAGTTCCTATGATATAGCTTATCTATAATACAATGAATCAATATAAAAGCTACTTCACTGATATTAGGTTAACCTGATACGAGTGAGGTGGCTTTTTTATGATAGGAAGCTATGGCTGCATAGCCGCTTAAAATGAAATATTTCTATAGCGTCTAAGCACGTCAGTCGTAAATAACGATGAGAATGTGCTATGCACATTCTTTGTTACTATTAGAGTTGAAATACAAGTTACATACTTCCTTCAATACAACATTGAAAAGCCCATGACTTGACCAGACAGAGTATTCATGATAAATTATCTTATAGTAGAAGATATTTATACTAGAAGAGAAGGTGATAGAGGTATGGATTACAGAGAGTTAACTTATGAATTAATGGAAATGATGCGTAAGAAAAAGCGTCCAATAAATGATTTTAGAGAATTTGAAAAAGGAGAAAACGGAATATTACAATCACTTTTAATTAATGAGAAAAGTGGAGGAGAAATGCTTACTCCAGGAGAATTAAGCGCAATTCAAGAAATAAGTACGGGTAGGGTGGCAGCTGCTTTGAAAAGCTTAGAAAATAAAAATTATATCCATCGTCAGATTGATAAAAATGATAGAAGGCGAATTATTGTAACATTAACAGAGAGTGGTAGAAGTTGTGCACAAAAACTTTATGAGGAAACCATAGAAAAAGTTGAAAGAGTGCTTCGAGAAATCGGAGAGAAGGATGCAAGAGAATTTTTCAGGATTTTAAAACGCATACTTGAAATAGATACAGAAATCTAATACGTATAAGGATGGAATCAAAATGAAAAAAATAAATAAAAAAGAACTATGGTCAATCCCCAATCTTATGGGCTACTTTAGAATTTTATTAATCCCAGTTTTTTGTTTTGTTTATTTGAGAGCAGATTCGTTAAAGGACTATTATATTGCAGCAGGTATTTTATTAGTCTCAACGATTACAGATTTTTTAGATGGGCAAATCGCTAGAAGATTTAACATGACAACGGAATTTGGTAAGTTCTTAGATCCAGTGGCGGATAAAATAACCCATGGAGCAATTGCTATTTGTTTAATGTTTCGATATCATTACATGAAATACTTGGTTTTGTTAATGCTTATAAAAGAGGGATTTATGGCTGTCATGGGGATTATCAATCTCAGACATGGAACAAAACTAGATGGGGCAAAATGGTTTGGTAAAGTTTGTACAGCAAGTTTGTTTTTAGTATTGATGGTACTTGTTTTCTTGCCAGAGATTTCAATCAGTGCGGCGAATCTCTTAATAATAGGTGAAATGATAATTATGTTTATTACCTTCCTCTTATATATACCAGAGTTTTATAGAATGAAGCAAACATGGAATGATTAAATCTATAAGTTAGATAGTAAAGGATTGAAGGAAAATAAACAGTAAAGAAAAGAACAGTAAGAATAAGAATAAGAAACGGTAAGAATAAGAAACAGTAAGAAAAAGAAAAGTAACAAGAAGAAATTAATGATAGGAAAGATAATGATAAGAAAGAAGTATGATTAGCATGAAATTTTTATTATATTCTATTCTAGGATATTTAATGGGAAGTATATTATTTGGGTATATTATTCCAAAAGAATTAAAGGGAATTGATGTAAGAAAAGTCAGCAGAGATGGAAATCCAGGTACCACAAATGCTTTTTCATATGCAGGTATTGGGTGTGGGATACTGGTATTAATCTGTGATCTGCTAAAAGGTGGAATTCCAGTTTATATAGCAAAACAGGCATTGGACACGAATCATATTTATTTTTCACTTATTCTCTTGGCTCCAGTGCTTGGACATGCATATCCGATATACACTAAATTTAAATATGGAGGGAAAGGCATCGCAGTATCCTTTGGAGTTTTAATTGGATTGCTTCCTGAGTTCTCTAGTGTTTTGTTACTTGCATTTTGGTATATCTTTTTCTCCGTAATATGTAATATAAAACCCCATAGCTTTCGAACGGCTGTAACATTTGTATTTTGGGTAATGAGTGAAATATTCATAAAGAGTGACATAGGAATTATTACAGGCTCTATTTTAATTACGGCAGTAGTAATTAGCAAACATATGCAGGAACTAAAAAGTAATGAGGAAAGGCAGATAAGGATTCTATTTAAAAGGAGTTAGGTTATGAGAGTGCTTATATTATCATGTAAAACTGGCGGTGGTCATGATGCAGCTGGCATAGCAATAAAAGAAAGATTTGAGAAGGAAGGCCATGAGGCGGTTATGTTCGACTATCTTACATTGGCCGGTGGTAGAGTTTCAAAGTGGGTCGAAAAGTTATATGTAGATGTTGTTAAATATATGCCGAAATTATTCGGGAAGGTCTATCAGCTTGGAATGTTCGTGAGTAAGAGGGTTAAGAGATCACCTGTATATTACGTAAATGCTAAAATGGGAAAATACCTTAAGGAATATCTGAATGAAAATCACTTTGATGCTATTGTTATGCCACATCTATATCCAGCTGAAACCATTACTTACATGAAAAATAAAGGAATTTCACTTCCCCTTACGATAGGGGTGGCAACAGATTATACCTGTATTCCCTTTTGGGAAGAAACAAATTGCGATTATTATATCATCCCTCATAAGGATCTTCTTGATGAATTTAGTAGCCGTGGCATTCCAAAAGAAAAATTGATTCCGATAGGAATACCAGTAAGTCTTAAGTTTTTGGAATACTTAGAATTAGAATCTGATAAAAGATGTAGTAAAAATGCTAGAGAAGAGCTTGGATTACCTTCCGATAAAAAAATACACTTGCTTATTGGTGGAAGTATGGGAGCAGGAAATATTATAAAACTAACTTCAACCGTGTGGAGTATGAATCAGCATAAGATTTGCGTTGTAGTCATATGTGGTAATAATAAAAAAGTATTTTATAAGTTGAAAAAGCAATATAAGAATATACCTAATGTAATTATCGTAGGTCATACTAAGAAAATGCATCTATATATGCAGGCATGTGATATTGTTTATACAAAACCAGGAGGCTTAACATCTACCGAGGTTGCCGTATTAGGGAAACCATTAATACACACGTCTCCGATTCCAGGGTGTGAAACCGCCAATCGTGAATTTTTTAGGAAACATAAAATGTCGGTATCTTCAAAGACTATAAAAGGACAGGTGTTAAAAGGTATAAAATTATTAAATTCACCTGAAATGATAGAACGAATGAAAAAATCGCAGGGCCAGAATGTCAGCGGAGATGCTTCTACCTGTATTATGAAGTTTATAGAGGATAAAGTGAATGTAAAGTAGAGCGTTTAATGTGAGAACTAATCTTTGTAAATCATAATAGTGTGCATTTAACTTTATCGTGTTTATATATAGAAATAGCCAGAATGTTCATATAAACGTTCTGGCTTATTTTATGTTCTTTGTTTTCGTAAAATAACAACATGTTTCAAAGAATATTGATATAGATAGTCAAAACCTTTCTATTCTATAATAAAAGTGGTGAATACTCTTATTTTAAAACTTTAAGAAGAAAGTCACTACAAGAAAGGAGAAAGGTTATGAAAATATCAAAAGTTTGGTCAAGAATAGTAAGTTTTGTGTTAATACTTGCTATGACTTTAACCATGTTGCCAATGAATGGGAAAGTGGCAACAGCAGCAGCTGATGAAATGAATGTAAATCTTCATTTCTATAACGGCAGTGAGAAGTATGATGAAGTTTGGTTACAGTATTGGGGCGGTTCACCAACTCTTGCAAATTCACCTGAAAGTAAAAGGTTAGAGAGTTGGGGGGTGGATGTACACAAACTAACCGATGAGGAAAGTGGTTGGTGGTATTTAACCTTGAAAGGTTCCGTAGGCGGAATCCAATTTCTAAATTCAGATGGTTCAAAGAATACAAGTGGTTCTGTTTATAATCCTTCTATGACTCAATTTAATGGGGATACACCAGCAGATTTATATTGTAAGAATAAAATATGGTATACAGATATTGATTGTACAAACGAGCTAAAAGCACCTGAGGCAGCAGATATTTATGTTGTAGTAGGTGAACTTGTTGATACGAAATGGGAGCATTTAGCATCGACAACCTACCTAAGCCAAGTGGATAATTCAAGCAAATACTCAGTAACATTAGACAATGTAGCAGCAGGGACTTATGAATTTAAGATACTCCAAGATCCTGCTACCTTTGGATGGGACAAATCCTGGGGAAGTTCTGGTGGAAATTATGTTTTAAAACTAACCGCACCTGCCAATGTGACATTAACCATTGATTCCGCTAATGTTGGTTCTAACATTGAAGTATCTTTATCCAATAATGAAAGTTTAGTAGTAAAGAATAAGCAAGTAGAAAAGGGATCTTTTGTCATGCTTGATACTACTGGAATTCATTATGATATGAATGGACAAGGAAAAACCGTAGATGTTACTTACACATTAGATACATATGATGATGCAGTTAATTTAGATGGGTATAAATTAAACGTAGATAAAGGATTTTCTGGAACAGAAGTAAATCTTACCGCGACAAATGCTCCAGTGATAACATCAGGAGGAGCTATCGTAGCATCTGGTAGTTCGCTTACTACTAAAGTAAAAGTTGATGTTGTTGAACGTATGTATACATATACATTTTACTACTATAACCAGTATACTGAAATGGTAGAAGGTGCTTCAGATGTCTACATATTTGAAAATGGTGGAGGGAAAAATGCCATAGTCTCACTAGATGAAGCATATCAAGATAATGATAATGGGATTACATGGCTAAAGGGAACAATCACACTTCCATATAATAAGCTTGGTATTATTGGTAGACCAATCGCAGGTAGTTGGAGTGGTCAGGATAGCAATCAATATTATAATCAGCTAGATGGTAATACGGCTACCCTTTGGTATATCCATGGAAAAGGTATAACAACAGAAAAGCCAGTGGTTATCCAAACGGAGAAACGATATGTTACGATAGAATATATACGACCAGATGGACAATATGATGGATGGAATATTTACACTTGGAACAGTGGATATGGCTCTGAGGTCAGTGTGGATTTTAAAGAAACAAAAGATGGTAGATGGGTAGCGATAGTACCAATCATGCCAACGGTAAATACTCTTTCATTTTGCGTAAGAAAGACCGTTGGAAATGATGTATGGGGAGCTAAAGATGGCGGTGACCATATGATTGCAGTGCCATTAAACCAGACCGTAATAAAATCGGTTATGACTGCAGGAAGCGAACCTAAATTATTATATCCATATAATACAGGATACGAAATTGATACTGAGAATGATAAGGTGGATTTTTATTACCGAGATGATACGGCATATTTAGAGGAAACACTTCAAGAGATTGAAAGTATTCAGCTCTATCATGATGGCAAGATAGAAGAAATGACCTATGATTCAGTAAATCAAAGATTTAGTATTCATTTACCATTAACAATAGGGCAACACTATTATTATTACATTGTAAATGGGAAAATCATTTTAGACAAATATAATACAGTAAAAGAAATTTATGATGGCGTAGAATGCTCCAGCTATTCCTATGCAAAGTTTGATGCTATCGTTAATGCTACTATTTCTAATACTAGTATAAATTATAATGAAAATGCTATATTGGCAGTGGACATTCAAGAAGTGGATGGTTCTGACCTAAGTGAGTTAAAGGTAAAAGATGCTTTTGCAGATTTAACTTCACTAGGGGGTAAGGATAAAGTAAGTATTGACCCACAGTTGATGGAATTATCGATTGGTGTAAGAGATACAATTTCAGATGGAGTAAAGACAATTCCGGTTACTGTAATCGACCAATATGGGAATAAATATACAACAAATACCTCTATAACAGTAGTAAAAAGAGAAGCAAACGGTGACTTTGATTGGGATGAGGCAATCATTTATTTCATGCTTACAGATCGTTTTTTTGATGGAAATGAATCCAATAACATAGCGAATGGTGAAGATGCATATGGAGACAATCCAGGTCTTTATCATGGTGGTGATTTTGCTGGTGTCACAGAAAAACTTGATTATTTAAAAGATCTTGGTGTGAACACAATTTGGATTTCACCGATTGTTGAGAATATCAAGGGAACATCGGTAGGTAGTGAGGTTTCTGGAAGTAACGATGTGCCTTATAATTCAGCTTATCATGGTTATTGGGCTAAGAATTTTGAAGCATTAAATCCTAACTTTGGAACAGAAGAAGAACTTCGTACCTTAATAACAACCGCACATAGCAAAGGCATTAAGATTATGGTAGATATCGTTTTAAATCATGCTGGCTATGGAACAGAAGATATATTTCAAGATATGTTACGTGCTTCAGAAGATAACACATCCGGTGACTTGATCTTAGATTCCTTAAGTGGACTTCCAGACTTTGCAACAGAAAAGAAAGAAGTTAGGGATAAGCTGATTGAGTGGCAAACTGCATGGGTGGAAGGCTTTGGAATTGATTTCTTCCGTGTTGATACGGTAAAACATGTGGATATGACTACCTGGATGCAATTAAAGAATGAATTAACAAAGATAAATCCTGAATTTAAAATGATTGGAGAATATTACGGAGCAGGATATGCAAATAATTTTGATTATCTTGGTTCCGGAACGATGGATTCTTTATTAGATTTTGATTTTAACGATAATGCAGAGAACTTTGTAAAAGGCAACTTAGAGAGTGTTGAAGCATTTTTTGAAACAAGAAATAGTGCAATTAATAATGTAGAAAACTTAGGCGGATTTTTAAGTAGTCATGATGAAGATGGTCTTTACTATCGATTAAAACAAACCTACTCTGAGGATGAAGCAAAAGCAAAAATGATGGTAGCTGCAGCACTACAAATCACTGCAAAAGGGCAACCAGTTATTTATTATGGTGAAGAGATTGGCCTTAGTGGAGCAAATGATTATCCATATCAAACAAATCGATATGATTTTGATTGGTCTTTGGTAAATGATGAGAATTCAATGTTAACTCATTACAAAACACTACTTGCGGCAAGAAATAAGTACTCCGAAGTATTTGCAAAAGGGGAACGTAAAGCGGTTGCAGGAAGTGATGAGCTTGGTTACATGATGTTTAATCGAAGCTATCTAACCCAAAACCTTGTAGTAGGTTTAAATGTTACAGATGAAGCGAAATCTGTAACGATTACACTTCCGTTTGCTAAAAATGCCACAGTAATTGATGAATATAGTGGAAAGACATATAAGGCAGGGGATGACGGCTCGTTATTGGTAACGATTCCAGCAGCACAGGATGGTGGATGTGTATTGTTAGCAGTTACATCCTCAGGTTCTGAAAATGGAAACGGAAACGGTAATGGTAATGGTAGCGGCAATGGAAATGGAAATGGTACTAATACTAATACAGAATCTAGTGCAGGAACTTCTTCAAATAATGTTAATTATATTGAGACCATTGAAGTTAAGGTAAAAGGGAAGGATTCAACGATCACTCTTCCAATTACAATGGAAACATTAATCAAGGATAAAAAAGCTGTGGTTTCTTTTAAACTACCTGCCGATAAAATATTAGAATTTGCAGAGAAAGAAATAAAAGATGTAGCAGAACTTGTAATTACAGTATCTTCCGAAAAGTTGATGACACTTCTAAAGGGAAAAGAAGTTTTAGAAGCAGATATCACAATAATAATGGATAGTAAATTAATCAATAATAATAAGATTAAGTTAGCCCTCAAACTCGAGAAGGAATTTATTGCAACAATTAAAGAAACTAGTGCAAATATTAATGTTACGGTGGTAAATGAAAACGGTCGAATGCTATATCGCTTTAGTCTTAGCGGAGCTGCATTCGTTCAATTTGAGCAAGAAGTAAGAGATTTAAATCTTGCATTAAATGTAACAAAAGTAAAAGATAATGCAGATATTTATAAGATATTAAAATCATATAAAAGAGGAAGCGCAGGTTGTGTTGTACGTTTTGGAGAAATAAAAAATATTCCAGACGGTACAAAAGTAACAATTAGGGTAAAAGATAGCATGGATGTTAAAGAAGGCGATACCGTGTATTTATATCATTATAACCCAAAAACTCAGAAACTAGAGACAATGCCAACATATGAATATCAAGTTGATAAGGATGGATGCATCGAAATCAGTCCGAAGTATGGTAATGAATACGTGGTACTTCCTGTTCTTGCAGGTGCAAAAGTTAAAACTGCTTTAATAAGTCAAATTACAGTAATAGGAAAAGAGACGATAGCGAAAGGAGATAGTAAAACGATAACAATTACGGTACCAGAAATTATCAATATTATTAATTCCTTCGATAAAGAAGCACTCAAAAAAGTTGCACCATCAGAAATGGCAGCAACCGTAGTTTATAAGTCTTCTAACAGTAAGATAGCAATCGTGAATAAAAAGACTGGAAAAGTAACGGGTATTGCACCTGGTAAAGCAGAAATTACGACAACTGTAACTTTAAAAAATGGAACAATGAAACGCTTTAAAACAACGATTACTGTAAAATAAATTGAATTAATTATGTGGCCTGTGGACTTTTTTAACACTTAAGTAAGTTTTACAGGCCATTTATAGTTTGAAAGGAGGGATGAAAGAGAGCAGAATTTTATAAGAGAGAGAATCAAAAGAGAAAGGAAGAAAAGCAAGTTCAAAAGAGGAAGGAACGAAAAGAAGCAGAATCAAAAGAGAAAGAAAGTAAAAAAAGATCAATGTGAAAATTACGGGGTAAGTAATAATGATTGAAAGGCAGGGGTTGGTATGAAAAATAATTTATTTAGAAAACTGACTGCATATTTACTACTAGTTGTATTACTTGTTACGGGGATTAGAGTATCAGAAATATCAATAGCAACAAATGCTCAAGCAGCAACCACCTCAGTTATAGTGCATTACAAGGGAAGCTATACTGCACCAAATATTTATTACTGGAATCTGAATGGAGAAAGTAATAATCCAGTTTCATGGCCAGGCGTTAAAATGAATGCTGAAAGTAATAACTGGTTTGGTTACTCGTTTAGCGATACTAAGAGTGTTAACCTTATTTTTAATCAGAATGGATCACAGACAGCTGATTTATTTCGAACCTCAGGAGAATGGTGGTATAAAGACTCCCAGTGGTATGATTATAATCCAGAGAGTGTAGTAACCGAAGATTTGATTACGGTTCATTTTAAAAGCCCTTGGAGTGGAGCAAATATTTACTATTGGAATACACAGCCCTCAGCTTCTACAATAACTTGGCCAGGAACGACGATGTTAAAAGAAGAGGATGGATGGTATAAATATGTTTTTAATAATACCACTTCAACAAATTTAATCTTTAATTATAGTGGAAGTCAAACAGCCGATTTGTCCCGTACGAAAGGAGAATGGTGGTTTAAAAACAATACTTGGTATTCAAATAATCCAGAAGTAACAATAACACCTACACCAAGTACAGCACCAACCTTAACACCAACACCGATTGTGACCCAAACACCAACGCCAAGTGTAACACCAACGCCAAGTATTACATCTACACCAGTTGTTACACCATCGATTACACCAACTCCGGGGGTAGATACTGGTGTTGATTTTCGCGATGAGACCATTTATTTTGTAATGATAACAAGATTTTATGACGGGGATCCAAGCAATAATGTACATTGTTGGGACGAAGTAGCAGCAATGAAAAATAGTGATGATGCGGCATGGAGAGGTGATTTTAAAGGGTTAATAGAAAAACTAGATTATATTAAAGCGCTAGGATTTTCAGCAATCTGGATTACACCAGTTGTTAAAAATATGAGTGGTTATGATTATCATGGATATCATGCAATCGATTTTACAGAAGTTGATCCAAGATATGAATCAGAAGGAATAACCTATCAAGATTTCATTGATGCAGCACATGCAAAAGGTCTAAAAGTTATACAAGACATCGTATTAAACCATACAGGTAATTTTGGAGAAGAGAATCTATTTCCGATGTTCACTAAAGATGAAACTAAGGAAGATACAGCGGCTAATATTATTAGAATTGACGAAGGTAGGTTACCAGCAAATTATAATGTCTTGTCTCCAGCTTTACAATATCAAGCTAGAATTAGTGCAATGAAAGAAGATGCGAATGATATTCTAAATATATACCATCATGAAAAGAGTTTAAGTTGGGAAGGCTATACTGTGCAAACTGGGCAAATTGCTGGTGATTGCGTAGATTTAAATACGGAAAATCCTATTGTAGTAAACTACCTAACAGAAGCGTATAAAAAATACATAGATATGGGTGTAGATTCTTTTCGCATCGATACGGTAAAACATATTTCTAGGCTAACCTTTAATAAAGAATACATTCCAGCTTTTAAAGCCGCGGGAGGAGAAGATTTCTTCATATTTGGGGAGGTTGCTACGAGATACCGACAAGTTTGGAATAGTAATATTCCAGCAATATCTACCCCATTTTATACTTGGGCTGAAAGTAAGTCATATGCATGGGGAGATACAATAACAAATATGAATAGCACATTTAAGCACTGGAATGATAATCAAAATGTGAATGAACAACCTACTAGTAATAATCATTTATTAAATGGAAATGCATACCATGTACCAGATAATAGTATTTCCTCTGGCTTGGGTGTTATTGACTTTCCTATGCATTGGAACTTTTCAGTAGCAAGAGATGCCTTTCGAATTGGTGTAGAAGGGGATAAGAATTATAGCGATGCTACTTGGAATGTAACATATGTAGATTCTCATGATTATGCACCAGATGGCGCTCCTGAAAATCAAAGATTTGCAGGGACACAAGACACTTGGGCAGAGAATCTTAATCTTATGTTTACGTTCCGGGGAATTCCTTGTATTTACTATGGAAGCGAAATTGAATTTATGAAAGGTGCAGTCATTGATCCAGGACCAACAAAGCCTCTGAGTGAGACAGGAAGAGCGTATTTTGGAAATAACATTGAAGGGACGCTTACAGTAACCGATTATGCAGAATATACCAATGCAACTGGTCCTATTGCGTCTACTTTAAACCATCCACTGTCCTTACATATTCAAAGATTGAATAAGATTCGTAGAGCAATTCCGGCACTAAGAAAAGGACAATATTCTACAGAAGGTGTATCTGGTGAAATGGCATTTAAGAGACGTTATACCGACGAAAAAACAGGTGTTGATAGCTTTGTTTTAGTTTCAATTACCAATGCTGCAACCTTTAATGGAATACCAAATGGAACTTATAAGGATGCGATTACAGGAGATATAAGGGTTGTTACAAGTAATTCATTATCAATACCAAGCACTGAAAAAGGAAATATGAGAGTTTATGTTCTTGATCTACCTGGTAATCCAGCACCAGGGAAAATAGGAGTAAGTGGAAAATATTTAAAATAAAACTTAAACCAAATTTCTGAAGGATTTACTACATATAGAAAAGTAAAAAGCTCAATCAAGGAATACTTCGACTACTTGATTGTGGTAGGCCCTTGACTGAGCTTTTTTAATTCTATCATTTTATGAATTAAAATTGAGCAAATGAAAGTTATATGGTAAAATAAGGTAGGAAAAACATGTAAATTAAGAGGTACTGTATCAATGAAAAGTTAGTAGTAGCTTTGAGGAGTGAATACCATTATGAGAACTATTTTAATTGCAGACGATGAAAGAATCGAAAGAGAAGGAATTAAATTTCTATTAAAGGAAAGCGGTTTTGAGTTACAGGTAATAGAAGCTGTACATGGAAAGGCAGCCCTTGAATATCTAAAACATAATAAAGTGGATATTTTATTTACCGATATAAAAATGCCTTTTATGGATGGACTACAGCTAATTCAGGAGGCAATATTACTCTACCCAGATTTAAAATGCGTTGTGTTTAGTGGATTTAGTGAGTTTGAATATGCCAAAGAAGCAATTCGTATGGGAGTAAATAATTATATATTAAAACCAGTGGATCCCGATGAATTTACTAAAACAATAAAAGAAGTATTTAATGAGTTAAACAAACAAGATTTACAAGAAAAAATTCGTCAAAAGAAGAATAGTTATCTGTGGGATCATATTCTTTATCAACTGGTTAATGGTATTTCATTAGAAGCGATTCAGGATCGTACAGACTTTATGTTAGATAAAAATTCATTTACGATGTATCATCGTATGATATTAATTGAGTCAAACCATAATTTTTTTGAACGTGTGAATGAAATTTTTTCTTATGAGCTTAAGACAAATTTGCAGTTACAATTTGATTATCTAAATCTTAATATGCAACAGAGTATTCTTTTATTTAAGAAAACCTTGAGTGTTGATTACGAATTATTAGCACAAAATATTTATAAATTTATAAAGGAAAATTACCAAGAGTCTTGCTATGTTGCGGTTAGCAGGTCATTTAAGAATATTAGTGAGATTGGAGAAGTTTTTCTGAAATTAGAAGAATTAATGGAGGAAAAATTTTATCAGCCAGATGATCATGTGTTTATGGTAGGAAAAAATAGCTCTGTCTTTACAAAAACTAAGTCAGAGGATGAACTTATAAATTTAATCCATAAGGATATTCGGAATAAAAATATTGAAGGTCTTAAAAAGAATTATGAAACCTTATGTAATAAATATCAAGAACAGACTTCCTTTTCACAAATTTTTATTAAATTTATTTTTTCAAATATTATGAAAGAAGTTAGTGCTGTACTTGCTTTTAACAATGAAAATAAATTAGAAAAAGAGATAGAGGAATTATATAAGAGTACAAAAATGCAGGATGTTATTGAAATTACGAATCGTTATATTGAAAGGTTTATAAAATCCTTTAATAACCCAGGGATGAGAACGGAAATACAAGCCATCAAAAGTTATATTTATGAGAATTATCAAGAAGACATTAGCATTCAATTATTAGCGGAACAGGTTTGTTTAACGCCTAGTTACTTAAGTTATATATTCAAAAAAGAGACGGGATGTAACTTAAATAAATTTATAAAAGCCTATCGAATGGATAAGGCGAAAGAATTATTAAAATGTACACAGATGAAGATTGTTCATATATGTGAGCTTGTAGGGTATACGAATGTTTCGTATTTTTGTCAAAATTTCAAGGATAGTTTTGGGGTAAGTCCTGAGAAATACAGACAGTCCGGAGAAGTAAATGAAAAAGAAAAGACAATTTAATTTACAACAAAAAATTACTTACACATATTTGCTAGTATGTATTATACCTATTTTAATTGTAGGTATTTATGCGTATAAACAGTCAAGTAAACTGGTGCAACATACGGAAAAAGGAAAGATGAATGATTTTTTACTTCAAATTACGTTTAGTATGGAGAACCAGTTAAATATATTTGAGAATTTAGCAGATTACATTGCTTTTAATGAGACAATCTACCAAGTGATTAACTACCCATATCAAAATTATTATGATAGTTATGCAAAGTATAGCTCGCTGGTGAATCCAATCTTAGATTCTATGCGGTATTTACATACGGACATGTCACAGATTGTAATCTATACAGATCATGTTACAGATGCTTACGGTGCTAGTGTTTTACCATTAGATTCTGTAAAAGAAGAATATTGGTACAAGAATATGGGGTATAGTACCGAGATTCAGTGGTTTGTAAAAAAGGATACTTCCGTGTTTCTAGTAAGAAATATGCTATCAAAAATGTATGAAGATGCGAATAGTATTTTATTAATAGAATTTAAGTATGAAGAATTATTTCTGCCATTGCAAGTACTTGGTGAGGAAAATATCGGCGTAATAGTAACAGATGCCCAAGATAGAATTATATATGACTATGATACTTTGATTAACGATTATAAGGATTTTAAAATAACCAGCAGTGAAGGGTTAAGAGCAGGGGAGATTCATCAACAGACCGGGAACTATTATGTATCTATGGAAAGTATTGAAGGGTTCGACTGGAATATATTCTTATATAAACCAATTGAAACCTTTCCTAAATATTCGAATAATATTCTTTTCACCGTATGCATTATTATATTTGTTAGTCTAATTATTATGTACGGGGTAGGAGTGATTGCTTCACATCTTATTGTTAAACCAATTGAACGTTTGACAGAAAATATGAGACAGTTTGCCGATGATGGAAAAATGGACGTAACGGTTACAAGTGATGCTAGAGATGAAGTTGGAATCATGATCCGTAGTTTTGGAAAGATGGTACAGCGAATACATAAACTAATTGATGAAAATTATAAAAATAAAATTGATTTAAAAGAATTTGAAATGAAAGCTTTGCAAGCGCAGATTAATCCACATTTTTTATATAATACACTTTCTATGATTAATTGGAAAGCGTTACAGGCTGGAGAAAAGGATATTAGTAAAATAGCATTACGTTTGGCATCCTTTTATCGAACAACCTTAAATAAAGGGCGAAATATAACGATTGTAAAGGACGAATTACAAAATATACAGGACTATTTAGAAATACAACTTTTTATGCATGACCGAAGTTTTGATGTAAATTGGGAGGTTTCTAACGATATATTAATGGACAAGATGCCGAACCTAATATTACAGCCAATCGTTGAAAATGCAATTAACCATGGCATTGATTTAAAAGAAGAAGGGAAAGGAATATTGATAATCCGTGGTTACCATGATGAGAATGGTTTAATATTACAAGTGCAAGATAATGGTAACGGAATGGAAGAAGAAACTTGTCAGGAACTGCTTACTCGGAATACGTCTGGATACGGTGTTAAAAATGTTTATGACCGTATTCGGCTTTTATATGGTGATCGAGCAAGTTTAAATATAAAAAGTTCACTAGGAGTTGGAACTATTATAACAATTCAAATAAAGAATTAAAGCAGTGATAACTTAAAAAATTTGCAGAAAAAGATTCGATGAAATATTAGTGTACAATCTTTGAGAATAAGATGTGTGAGGGTGACAATGAAACATCGTAGGATAATATTTGGAATTATAATATGTTTAATTGGTATTAGTATTGCAGTGTATTTTAAAAATCAGAACTATCTAAAAAACTTGCTTGGATTGAATGACAAAACAATACCAGTAAATACAATAAAACAAGTAAACTCAGATCAAACAGATTTTGGGGAAACGGGTATTTTAAAATCCGAAGCAGAAGAACAAAGGGTATCAGAACAAATGGAGATTGCTATGACTACTCCTTTTGGTAAGTATCCTGAGTTAATAACATACACCTTAGGGAAGATGACAGGGACAAATCGCTCCAATATGCCAGAAGGGGATACCTATGAGAATAATGCGTATACTCGCTATATTTATAATCTTTTGAATATTCAAAACATGAATAAATTTGAAGCAGAAGGTATCTATTATGATAATATTGTATCAATGGCAATCTCAGATCAGGATATACCAGATATCATGGTCGTTAGTGATTTAACGATACTAAAAAACTTAGTGTATTCTGGAGCAATCGAAGATTTGACAACAGCGTATGAAAATTGTGTAAGTGACCGAATTAAAGAGATATATGATAGTTATCAAGGGAAAGCTTTAGATGCCGTTACATTTGATGGAAAGATCATGGCAATTCCAGATGTGAATATTAGTTATGGACCTAATTTATTGTGGATAAGAAAAGATTGGTTAGATAAACTTGGGTTAGAACTTCCAGAGAGTCTTGAGGATATGGAATATGTAATTCGTCAATTTATTGAGAAAGACCCAGGAGGCAATGGAGAAGGGAAAACAATCGGATTATTATGTGATCAAGATATCAGTGGGAATTATGATTTAGAGTATCAAATGGATATTATTTTCGCCTCATTTGAAGCGTTTCCTAAAAAGTGGGTATTGGACGGGGACGGGAATGCGGTTTATGGTTCAATAATAAAAGAAACAAGAAAAGCACTTGAATATTTAAGTAGGCTGTATCAAGAAGGTATTTTAGATAATCAATTCTTAATGAGGAATAATGAAAATAATCATGAGCTTATTATTGAAGGTAAGAGTGGTGCATTTTTTGGACCGTGGTGGGCACCAAATAATCCTTTAATGGAAGCTTATCAAAAGGATCCAGAAGCAAATTGGGTTCCTTGCTTTATAAAAACTTCAGAAGATGGTAGTTGTACTACTTACAGTCAAAAAGCTAGCGGTAAATATGTAGTAGTTAGAAAAGGATTTGAACATCCTGAAATTGCAGTTAAACTAGTTAGTGCGTTGTTTGATAGTGAGAGAACAAATAATGATAATGTCACAGAAATACAGGGATATTATGCTGCTAATGTAGATCCAACTGCTAGGCCAATTGCAATAAATGTAGATTATCATGATGCTTATTTTAGAAGTAGTGAACATATTAAAGAGGCTCTTGATGGTACTAGGAAGAGAGAGAATCTCAGTGTGCTTGAAAAATCTTACTACGATATGTGTGTGGAATATCTAGAAAGTGATAAACCAAATCCAGAACAATGGGCAGCGTATATGTCACGTATCGTTGCCGCAAGTGAATTAAAAAAAGGTACTGTTCATTATGAGGAAGATGTTTTAAATGGACAAACGAAAACGATTCAATCCCAGTGGTGGATGCTTGAACAATTAGAAAAAGATGCATTTTTAAAGATTATTACAGGGGTACAACCAATTGAAAGTTTTGACACATTCGTAGGCTTGTGGAAGGAACGAGGCGGGGTGAAAATAACGAAAGAAGTAAATGAAAGTTTAGAAAACTGATTTGAATATTTAATATTTTTCTTAATAAATCAGGAAACTCCAATAAACACGAAACTCTAATAAACACGAAACTCCTAAAAAATACAAAATGTTGCTACAGATACAATGCATCCTATTCAATTAGGCTATTCTATAAATGTAATACGGATGCAACATAATCTTTGGATAAAAGAAAAGAGGGATGTTAATGAAAGAAATATTAAAAAATATTGAATTTTCAACGGTACTTAATATGGCTGAGCAAACTTCTTATTTACCAGGTCAAGTAGTTAGTAAAACCTTGGTTCAAAATAAAGCGGTTAGTTTAACTTTATTTGCTTTTGATAAAGATGAGGAAATTAGTACTCACCAATCGGAAGGTGATGCGCTTGTATTAGCTTTAGAGGGCGAAGGAAAGATTACAATTGATGGACAGGATTATGTATTAAAAGCTGGTGAAACAATTGTAATGCCATCCGGTCATCCACATGCTGTTTATGCAACAGAGAAATTTAAGATGTTCTTAGTTGTTGTATTTTAAAGTCGTGCTGAATAATAGCATAATTCTAAGTATTACTTAAATCCTTTTAATCTATGTAGAAGCTTTATCTATCAAAACAAGCCAGGATGTTATAAAAACATTCTGGCTTATTTTGTTATTTTGCAGTAAACTTATAAGGAAGTTCACTAGCAATAGTACTTTATGATTGAATAAGAAGCAAAGGAAATTAAGTATATGAAATTTGCAATTTGTGATGATGAAAATGTAGAATTAGAGCTTTTATCAAAATACATAACGAAATGGTGTTATGACCGTAAAGAAATTTGTGAAATACATACATTTATAAGTTCAGAAAACTTTTTGTTTTCTTATGAAGATAAAAATGATTACGATTTGCTTTTGTTAGATATTCAAATGAAAGATATGAATGGAATGGAACTAGCAAAAAAACTTAGAGCGAAAAACGATGAGATTCCAATTATATTTATTACTGGTATCTCGGATTATGTATTTTCTGGGTATGAGGTGAATGCATTATTTTATTTGATGAAACCTGTGAAAGAAGATATATTAAAAGAATGCTTAGATAAGGCATATCAAAAAATTCAGACAGCTCCACAATGTTTGATTTGTGAAGAAAAGGGTACCTTAAGTAAGGTGAGGATTTCAGATATTTTATACATAGAAAGTGCGGGACATGATTCTATTATTTATTCAAAAAGCATGGAGTATAAAAGTAGAACAGGAATACAAAAACTTAGTGAGGAGCTAAGCTCTTTCGGGTTTTACCGTACGCACCGTTCCTATCTTGTGAATATTTCAAAAATTGAACGTATTGGAAAGACAGAGCTTGTTGTTGATTCTGGCGATAAAATTCCCATTGCAAGAGGGAAGTGGGAGTCTTTAAATCAGGCCTTTTTAGAATATTATCGAAGAGAATTATAATCATGGTAATATAGATAAACTAATTTCTGAATGTATCAAGTATTCATTTAACTTTTATAATGCGAAGTTTGAGTTAATATAATAAAGTTGAGAGGAAAGGAGCATATTGGTGTAGTGTACGTATTGTACTAAAATACATCATTTAAGGTTGCTATGAATGCATTAAACATTGTATATCAATTGCTTTTTATCGTAGGGTATACATATTTTTTATATCAGATGGGCGAAATTGAAAAGGGCAAAGGAAAATTAAGTATCCTTTGCTTTCTTTCCGTAAGTTCCGTTGTTGTTGCAAACGTACTTGGCTATAGTTTTGTTGGATGGTTGTTGGTTACGTTATTTTTTGTGCTATATGATTTGTTCTTTGATGAAGAAATATTTCAATTTCAGTGGAAATATATCGTTTTATATGGTGGAATCATTTTAGTTTATCAATTGCTAGAGGGTATTCATCCAATTTTTACTAAACAAATACTTATGGAATTTCTATGTTTGTTTTTATTCTTTATATTTTCTTGGAAACGGTCTTATTTACGTATATTTAATGCATTTATTGTTACCGTTGTATATGCTTGTATAATTATGATTACATTCCTTATAAATAAAAACGGTAGTGAAATTTTTAGGAATGATACTTATCTTAGAATTACTCAGTTGTGGCTATCTGGCTTATCATTACTAATTTTTATTATGTTAGAGTTAACTCTTAGGTTTTATAAAACTGGTTTTGAAAAGAGTATGAGAAGTTTCCAACAGAATTTGTTACAGCATCAATACGAAGAAATTAAGAATATATATTTAGATATGCGAGGCTGGCGTCATGACTATCATAATCATATTCAGGTAATAAAAGCCCACATTGCTCTTATGCAAATAGAGGAAGTAAATACATACCTTGATAAGCTTGAGCAAGAACTATCACATGTAGATACCTTCGTAAAATCAGGAAATCTTATGATTGATGCGATACTTAATAGTAAGTTGTCTTTGGCTGAGAAAAAGAATATTAAAATTAATTGTAAGGCTGAGGTTAAGGAAGATTTATCTGTCAGTGAAATTGATTTGTGTGTCATACTAGGAAATTTACTGGATAATGCAATTGAATCATGCGAAAGGATTGAGGAGGATAAGCGTTTTATTCGAGTTTATATTGCAATTATTAAGAAGCAGCTCTATCTATCAATTCAAAATTCAGCGAAAGAAGATTTATCGGTGAATGATAAAAATTATATTACGACAAAACGTGGGAATCATGGACTTGGTTTAAAACGTGTTAAAATACTAACTGAAAAATACGATGGTTATCTTAATTTACAAAATGAACCAGGGATATTTGCCTCAGAAGTAACCATTCCCTTATAGATAAAGCGCAATTCCTGTGTGTATTTACAATTCTTGCATGTGTTTTGCAATTCGTGCGTGTATTTTTACAATTCGTGCTGATTACTCCTCATACAATAAAAAATAAGTATGATAAGAGTAAATATTCTACGGGAGGTAAGTATGCAGAAAAATTATACACTATGGCAAAATATAAGATACACCTTTAAAAAAGTATATGATTATGTTGGTATCTCCTATTTTGCTTATGCAATGTTTCAAATACTATTTGAAATAGCAGCACCGTTTTTAACAATGGCATTGCCAAGTGTGGTCATTGCCGCAATAACATTAGAAAATAGGGTAGAGACATCCATTCTAAAAGTTCTATTTTATGTAGTATTATTAATGGTTGTAAGAATTGGTTTGACTTTTCTAAAACAAACAACTACCAGCAAAACATTTTTATTTCGAATTGATTTTATGAGAGAAATGTTAGTTCATACCACTGAAATGGACTACGAAAAATTAGAATGTCCAAAAGGTCAAGACATGCTGACTAAGGCAAGATTTGCAGTGTATGCAGGAAATGATGTTGGTATCGAAGCACTAGCAAATAAAACCAGTGCTTTAATTGCACAAATTGGAGGATTTATTTTATATGCTATGATATCGGCTAATATGAGTATATTTATATTAATAACACTTATTATTACCACTCTAATCATAGTTATTTTAAACCATAAAAACCGTTCTTTTATACAAAAACATAAGGAAGATTGGACTCCTTATGATAAAAAGTTAGATTATCTGCAAAATCAAGCAATCGACACAAAGAATGGTAAGGATATTCGACTATATCAACTTAAGAATTGGTTTTTAGATTCCTTTAAAGAATACACTGAAAAAAGATTTTACTGGTACAAGAAAGAATATAGAAGGTATTATCTTGTAAATGCGGCAGAGCGAATCATGAACTTAGTACGTGATGGCGTAGTGTATGCTTACTTGATTTATCAAATGATACATGGAATGCCTTTGGATCAATTTTTACTATACATTGGTGTTGCAGCAGGTTTTGGAACTTGGATGAAAGAAATCTTTCAGAAATACCATGGTATGCAGGTGGATTCCGATTATCTAAATGATTATAGAAGTTTTATGGAGTATGGAATTGTAGAAAATCAAGAACAGAAACAGAAACAAAAACAAAAACAAAAACAAAAACAAAAACAAGAACAAAAGCAAGAACAAGAACAAAAACAAGAACAGAAGCTAAAACAGAATAAAAAGCAAAAACAGAAACAAATACAGAAGCAAAAACAAATACAAGAACCAATACAAAACCAAATACAAAATCAAGATAAAAATAGAGAGCTAACACCAAAAAATTCCAAATCACATGAAATAGTATTAGAACATGTTTCTTTTAAGTACCCAGGAAATGAAGAGTATACTCTTAGAGATATCAATCTTACAATTCGTGCAGGTGAAAAACTTGCAGTAGTCGGTATGAATGGTGCAGGAAAATCAACATTAATCAAGTTAATCAGTGGTTTGTATACACCTACCGAAGGAAAAATTTATCTTGATGGCATTGATATACAGACATTTCGTAAGGAGGATTACTTTAAAGAGTTTGCAGTTGTGTTCCAAGAAGTATTTGCATTTGCATTTCATTTGGATGAAAATATCGTTTGCGTAAAGCGTTCAGAGATTAACGAGGAGCGATTAACACAGGCGGTGAAAAAGGCTGACCTTACAGAAAAAATTCAGGAATTACCTAAGAAGATGGATACTATGATGTTGAAAAAATTAGATGAAGAAGGGGTTGAATTTTCAGGAGGTGAAATGCAAAAGCTTATGCTTGCAAGGGCACTTTATAAAGATGCTCCAGTCATAATTTTAGATGAGCCAACAGCAGCCCTTGATCCGATTGCAGAAAGTAACTTATATGAGAAATATCAATCATTAACAGAAGATAAAACAAGTATTTTTATTTCACATCGATTAAGTTCTACCCGCTTTTGTGATCGCATTATCTTTGTAAAAGATGGAAGAATCATGGAAGAAGGCACTCATGACGAGTTGATGGACAAGCATGGAGAATATGCAAAAATGTTTGCGGTTCAATCACATTATTATCAAAAAAATCTAGAAAACAATGAGGAGGAACTGTGTTATGAAGGATAAACTAAAAGAAAAGTTAGGATTTCATAAAAAAGGATTTGAACTAATGGCAATGGTTCATAAAACAGATTCATCCACAATTCCTCTTGCTATGCTAAGTGCAGTCGTCGAAGCAATATATCCTTATATTGGATTGTTTTTTTCAGCTGCTATTATTGATCATTTATTAAGTAAGGAATTTAAGACTGCAATTTTTCTAACAATATTAATGATAAGCTTAGATTTTCTTGTAGGGTTGCTCGTTGATTTGTTAAAGCAAATCTGTGATTACAAATCAAAAGAATCTCTAAACAATATGAAGATATTGATTCGAAAGAAAGCATTTGAACTTGATTATGAAACAATGGAAAAGGCGGATGTTCTTCAAAAAATAAGTTCAACCGAATTTACGATGAGCATGTATGGAGGCGTTGGCTACTTAATAATCAAGTATAAAGAAATGCTAGGAGCGTTATTATCTGCAATCACAGCAATTGTGTTAGTTATAAATCTTTGTATCTCAAAGCCATTAAAGACAGTTGCTTTTATGAAATTAGCAAGCCTTCCTTTTTCTATTATTTCATTTATTATCTTTTTTGCGTTCTTATTTATGATAACAAATAAGAAAAATTTATATTATGGAAAAAAGCAAGAAACTAATTTTAATTCCCATATAAAAGCAGAGCAACAAATTCAATATATGGTGATGGATGTTTTCTTTGACTATACAAAAGGAAAATACATTCGTATCTTTGGAATGAAAGAAATGCTTTTAGATATCTTTGATTATTGGAAAAAGCCAACACGAAAAGTATATGAAAATATGTGTGAGTATGAAAAGAATTCTTTATTACTAGACAGTATCATTGGTGGAGTGTTTACCATCTATACTTACATGCTTGTTTTGATTAAAATTTTAGCTGGTGCAGTTAGCGTGGGATCATTTACAAAATATACAGGCGCATTTTCACAATTTAATCAATCCATTATGGATATGCAGAGCAAAAATACTGAAATTCGTAAGATATGTAGTTATCTTAGTAGTTTTATTGATTTTATGAAACTTGAAAATAAGAGGGAAACTGGGACAATACCTATTGAGAAGCGTCTTGACAATGAATATGAGATTGAATTTCATGATGTAAGCTTTTCTTACCCTGGTAGCAGTGAAAAAGTATTAGACCGTGTGTCCTGTAAAGTAACATTAAAAGATAAAATAGCAGTAGTAGGCTGCAATGGCGCTGGTAAAACGACGTTTATAAAATTGCTTTGTAGGTTATATGATCCAACAGAAGGAGTAATCACATTAAATGGTATTGATATCAAAAAATATGATTATGAATCCTATATAAAGCTTTTTGGTGTAGTATTTCAGGACTTTTCCTTGTTTGCGTTTCCAATTCGGGAAAATATAGCTGCAAGTAAAGAGGTGGATGAAGGGAAAATTTGGGATAGTCTACAAAAAGCAGGGATAAAAGAACGTATTGAAGCAATGCCGATGAAACTTTCTACACCACTTTATAAATACGATGAGGGTGGTATGGAAGTAAGTGGCGGTGAGGCGCAAAAACTTGCAATTGCCAGAGCAATTTATAAGGATGCACCATTTGTAGTACTAGATGAACCGACGGCAGCATTAGATCCTATTAGTGAATATGAGATATATTCAAGATTTGACGAGCTAGTGAAAGATAAAACTAGTATTTATATATCCCATCGCATGAGTAGCTGTAGATTTTGTGATGATATTATTGTATTTGAGCATGGTAAAATCATCGAACGTGGTAGTCATGAGCAATTAATGGAAGAGGATGGAGCTTATTCTAACCTTTGGAATGCCCAGGCTCAGTATTATACATAATCCTTTTCTTGAAAATTCTAGTAAAGATAGTAAAAAGGCATTAAAAAGACAGCATTAAAAAAACAGGATTTATAGCAGAACTCTATAATTTCTAATTTCTTGTGTTAAAAAAATCCGGCTGTAGTCGAAACAGCCGGATTTTTTAATAATATGGAAATACAGATAAATTAAATTCCCTAAGTTCTTATTTTATTTCAATATTTAGTCCAATTTGTAAATCATCAATAAATTCATTTATCCTACCTTCATAATTCACCCAAATATCACGATTTTTATAGCTACTCGTTTCATAAAGATTTAAAAAATCAATGTGATCTTGTTTTAAAAGAGTATTCAACTCTCCCTTAATTTGCTCTTCAAGGTATAGCTTTAATTTATTTGGTAAGGAAGTATCCATACTGGAATCCGATTGTAAATTTTCTGATATCCCGTTGATATTAAATTGCACATATGGCACATGATTCGTATATTCATATTTGGTTTTGCATTTTACATCCTTTAACCGAATAACATCATCACCGATTCGAAAGACATAATCGGTACCTTTTCCTTGAAGAATTTCATAGATTTTACGTTGTTCTTCCGTGATTATTTTAAGTTCAGAATCCTTATAAAAGATCACGCCACCATTTAAAGCGATAGAAGATTCTTCCTCTTTAAGCATTGGAATTAGAAGAGATTTCGTATAATCCAAACAATTCATTATACTACCAAGGGTTGCATTATCTTTCATGTTTAAGTTGTTCTTATTTAGCTTTTTTAAATAATCTCCGATACTACCGCCAATTTTACTATTCATATCCAATAAGTTGTTTGCGCCATCGGGATAGTAAAATAATAAAACATTTCGTGACAACATATATTGATTATCAATGTATCTTAAAAATTCTTTTAGCTTTTCTTGGTCTAAGAAGATAGAGCCGTCTAAAACAATTGCTTTTAAATGCCTATAATCAAGGCGTTTCTCAGAGTTTAAATTATAAAGAACTTCAATTTCTGGAAGTGTTTCAGCACTAAAATTGCGTAACAAACGTTCTTTTGCTGCTTCGTTTGATTGACCAGTAATTGCATCTAAATCGGGGAGTGCAAATGTTACGTTGTATTTATCGGTATAAGAAATTCCTAACGCGAGCACAAAATCTCTATCTTGTATTTCAACCATGTCAGAGCAACCAGTGACTGTAAAGGAGATAAGGAATATGATTAAAATCAAAGAAATAACTTTTATTTTTTTAAATAACGTTACTTTATTCATGGCGTATTCCTTTCCCAGATTTAATTTTATCAATACCAAACACTATAAGTGGCATAAGAATCGATTGAGGTACTCCAATATATATTAGATATTTATTTAAATTGGCGAGAATAATATCTATTTTAATTGGCTTCATACAAATTAAGAAAATCAATATTGCAAAAATGATAAGATAATATTCACGTTTTTTAGCATTCGTAATACTTTTTGCAATGTTACTAATATGGTACAGTAAGGTGCTTGAAATGAAAAAAATACTTATCATCCAAAAGGCGAGAACAATTGCATCGAGTCTTTGTATGAAACCTCCGGGAACTTCTAAGAGTTGCATTACTATAATCGTTGACCATATTTTTTGATTCGTACTATAAATACCAAGTAAGCCAACTACCATAATAAAGAAAAATATATTTATGACAGTTGATGTTATAATTGCGTGTATCACATTTTTTTGACTACGTTTATCGTCTTGTTTTATAGCAGCAGATTCGAATAATATAAATTCAGCAGCAGAATACGTTAAAAAAATCGAAAATCCTGTACGTAAAATAGAACCACCATCTGTTGTTAATATAGGAAGTAAATTAGGAATATCAACCTTTGGAACTCCTAAAAGTAACAAAAGAACAAGAGGGATTAAGACAACAAGATAAAGGAATTCAGTTAATCTTGCACGAACTTCAATTTCTTTTGAAGCCAAATATAAGGTTAAAACGATAAGAAATAGTAAAATAATTTTATAATTAGTATTCGGCAATAAAGTTTCATTTATAATATTTGAGAAAAGATTAAAAACGAAGATACATAGAATTAAAAATTTTATGATATATAAAATGCCAAAAATAAAAGTAATAAATTTACCAACGGTATCTTTACTATAGGTGAAGTAGTCGCTATTTACCCTCCTTGTAAAATATAACATGAGTAAACTATAAAGAAGTGCAAGGACAGATCCTAATATAATTGCTAGGATTCCATCTTTGCCAGCGCCCACAGAGGCTATCTGTGGCACAATCATAATAGATATACTTAGAATATCTAATACGAGCATTTTTCTAAATTGTGAGCTTGAAATTTTAAAATTCCTCGGAAACATAGCGATTCACCTACTTACCATTTCTTTTTTTATCACGTTCTTTTAAACGGACTTTTTGATCTTCATTTGCATAAAATGGACGTTTCTTTTGCTTGAAAATTGGGTATTTCAAGATAGAATCGCCAATCGTACTTTCTTTCTTGTGATTCACTGCAACAAATGGAGAGAGATAAGGTACTCCAAAACTTTCTAAACTTGCTAGGTGGATAAAGACAAGCATTAAACCAATTATAAATCCAAACAAACCCAATATAGCAGATAAGATAATAATCATATATCGAATTAAACGAAACGCAGAGGAAAAGGTTTCATTTGGTATAGTAAAAGAAGCAATCGCAGTAAAGGCTACAACAATTACTACCATAGAACTTACTAAGTTAGCACTTACCGCTGCCTCGCCGATAATTAATCCTCCGACAATACCAATGGTATTCCCCAGTGGACTAGGAAGCCGTATCCCGGCTTCAGATAATAATTCAAAGGCTATCTGCAAGATAATAACTTCTAAGACAATGGAAAACGGGACACCCCGTCTTGCAGCAGCAAATGAGAGAGCTAAGGAGGTAGGAATCATTTCAGGTTGGTAATTGGTAATGGCGATGTATAATCCAGGAGCTCCAATCGCTATGATGGATGCGAGATATCTTAATATTCTTATAAAAGATACCACTTCCCATCTATTATAATAGTCATCAGAGGCTTGAAAAAATGAGCTTAGTGTGACTGGGAAGAGCATTGCCATTGGTGAGTTATCTACCAATATGGCAACTCTACCTTCTAACAAAGCAGATGCTACTTTATCTGGTCGTTCTGTCGACTGAAATTGTGGGAAAGGAGAGTACCAGGCATGTTCGGTAAGATGCTCTAGCATACCAATATCAAAGATACCATCAATTACAAATTGATCAATTCTTTCTTTTATTTCGTTTATTATGTCTTCATGTGCAAGGTCAGATATATAAACTATGGTTATATCTGTACGACTTCTGATTCCAACTTTAAGGGGATCCATTTTAAGTTTAGTATCACGAATGCGTCGTCGTATTAAAGCCTTATTGATAGCGACACTTTCGGTAAAACTATCCTTTGCTCCTCTAATTGTGACTTCTGTTTTGACTTCTGACACACCCCGACTAGGATAGCTCTTTAAAGATATCATAAGAGCTTTATTAAAACCGTCAATTAACAAGACAACATCACCAGACATAATTGCTTGTGTTATTTCATCCATCGTGGTTAGTTCTTTGATATCTGCTGTCTGTAATGCATGGGCTTTGATATAATCAAATTGATGTTCTGATGGTAGGTCGTCCATCCTGTATAATAAATTATCAATAATGTTCTGCTCCAGTGACTTTCTATCTATCATAAGATCAACATAGGAAAGATAGATATTTACTTTTTGCGAACCACCAATGGTTAATTTACGTTTAATAACATCACTGCAAGATACAAATAAAGTTTCAAGGGTTTTTATATTTTCATCTAGCTTTTTTGTCAAAGGTAAGGTAACAACATTATTTTCGTCATGGGATTTCTTCATAATTTCCTCCATGCTGCTACTGGCAGCAAAATTATTGTGCGTAAAGAATTTTCTGTGCTCATTTATGACGGATATGCCTATTTTCAGCCCATCCTTGTAAAATTTATTTATTTTTTGATTCGTTGGGAACTTTCGTTAATTATTATAATTATCATCAAAAATCCCAAGAATATGCATTAGATATACTATTTCTATCCATAGTTAAATTGATTGAATGATTTGAAAATATGCGACAATATTACTAAAATCCATTTATACCTAGGACTTTTATACTATACAATAAAAAGGAAAATATATTATATTTCATACAAATATTACCGATATATAATTAATATGGGCTAAATAAAAAAAATCAATTATATTGAATATTTATTAGAATTTAAATGAAGCTCCATATATCAGGCGATTTAATGGATAAATACAACTAAATACGAATGTAAAAAAATGATGCGTTGAACTATAGTCAATATCTGGGCACTTTGGGCTATAGGGAGCAAGTGGTGCAACCGGCATTTTTTTTTGTTGCCCTTTTTTACTTTTTATGCGGTTTTTGGAGTCCTTAAATATGCTTTGATGCCAAAGATTAAATCAAAGTAGGAGGAAAGTATGGAAGTACTAAGAAGGAAGAAAAGTATTTTTAACAGGGTTTTATGTTTACTTCTTTGTGTAACTATGGTTATGACCAGCATTCCATTTTCAGCGAATGCGGCATCTACTAAAAAGTTTATCAAAGCAGAACCGCAAGTATTCGTACCATCCAGTGGTGAAAAGGCAACGATAACATTTAATTTAGAAAATAAGCATGTTGTCAATGTCATGATTATGGACGGGAAAAAAGTAGTCGCTTACCTTGCGAAAAACAGGGAGTACAAAGGTGGCTATGAAACCCATGAATTGCAATGGGATGGTAAGGACGAGAGTGGAAGCTACGTAAAAAGTGGAACTTATAAGGTAGTTGTAGAGCCACAAGATAAGTATAAAAAGTATAAGTCCATTACCAATATTGCTGTCATAGGTGATAACAATAGTGAACTTTATATTTCACCGAATGTAAATGGAACCATTTTTAAAGTTTATGGAAAAGGTGGTAAAAAGCAGGGGGTAAATAAGGTTAACCTCTCTGTAACTGCAGATGGGGAAGCTGTAAAAAGTATCAGTGCTACAATAAGTGATAACTTATGGTATGCGGAACTTCCGATGACAAGTTATAAACTTTATAACATTAAAGCATCGGTATCAAGTTCCAGTGGAAATAGTACAAAATCAATTACAGCGGTACGCCATACGTTTCGTGTAACCGACCGGCTGGAATATTTAGCATCTGCTTATTATGGTGATTATAAAAAAGATGCTGCAATTATCCGCGATAATGGGCTTTATGGAACCTATACCAATAGTGGTGAATTGGTGGGATCAAGTATTCTTATCATTGACCCATCAAAAGACATTAAACAAGAGATTACAAGTAATAATACCTTAACCAATCAGCATCTAGGTGTGGTTGACCAATTACAAAGAACTGCGTCAATGAATCCAGTCAGTCTTACCATGGGAAATAATTTTTATTCCAATGAGGATCTCGTAATCGATGGATATACACCATTATCCTTTACAAGAATGTATAATTCAATGAGTGAGAGTTTCCATGAATTTGGTATCAATTGGTCGGATTCTTATTCTTATCTATTGCAGGACTTAGGAAGTACCATAGCAATTCAGTTTAGTGATGGTCATATTGAGTACTATACGAAAAATAGCGATGGTACTTATGCTTCACCAGATGGAATGGCAAGAAAATTGATCAAGAATGCCAACGGAACTTATACCTTAACGGTGGAAGGTTTGGAAATTTATGATTTTACAGCAAGTGGTAGAATTAAGACAATCTCTGATTTAAATGGAAATAAAACAACCTTCACTTACTATGATGGAATGCTTACGAAAGTATCAAATCCCAGTGGACATATGGAATTTACCTATAACACAGACGGTACGATTGGGTCGGTAAAGGATAGTGGAAATCGTAGTATAAGTTATGGGTATACCAATGGATTAGTAACAAGTTTCACGGACGCAGAAGGGAATAAGACAACTTATTCTTACGATTCTTACAATCGATTAAACAAAGTAGTTAGCCCAGAAAAAATTACTTTGTATGCAATCGAATATGATACGTCCGATCGTGTAATATCAAAAACAGTTCAAGGAAGCACATACACCTATAGTTATAATGACAAATCAAGAACCATCGAGTGTACGGAGCCAAATGGTAATAAGATAACCTTTAAGTACACTTCGGATTATCGAATTGAATCAGAAGAATATTCCGATGGAACGATTAAGTATTATTACAAAGAGAGTAGCGGAAAGTCTGAGAATTTAAGAAAACAGGGTAATGGCACGAATAGTGAAATTACAAATAGTGAAATTACCAATAACGATGATATAAATTATGAGAGCGATACAAACATAGTATCATCCAATACGATTACGAGTTCAGAGGTTAGTAATGTAGATTTCGTAAAGAATACAACTAATAATTCATCAAATATAGGACGGGATAAGGCAGCATATACAGCTGAGCTGTCCGCTGTGAAAGATGGACAAGAATTAACTGTATTTTCATTAAATGGAAACAATGAACTTAAAAGCATTGATAATATACTAGAGCTTCAAACTTTTAACATGAATGTATGCTCTGGTAGTGCTGTAAATAATACCTTATATCCACAATTTCGTATATTCAATACCAGTGATGGGGATATCAATTTATCGGATGTAACCTTACGTTATTACTATACCATTGATGGTGAAATGCCACAAAACTTCTGGTGTGACTGGTCAAGCATTGGAGCGGCGAATGTAACTGGTAAGTTTGTAAAATTAAATACGCCAGTAACAGGTGCGGACTACTACTTAGAAGTAGGCTTTCGTAGTGGTGCAGGAAAATTAAGTCCAGGAAATTATATTGATCTGCATACTAGAATTGGAAAGGTTGGCTGGTATGATTTCATCCCAGGAGATGATTATTCTCAAAATTATTCTACAAGTTTATCTTATTTTGATAAAGTAGATATGTTTTATAAGGGTGATCTCATCTGGGGAAAAGGTTCTATCTCTGGAGAAGGCAGCAATGGACCAGCGGATGGAAGTGATAATGGCAATTCTGGAAATACAGGGAATAATGGGAACACTGGAAACAATTCTGGAAACGGTAGCTATACGGAGGAAGAAGAGTTTGAACCAAAAGGAACAGACAAACTAAAAATCCAGATGTTTAACACAGGGAATGGTGGTTCCTATACGAATTCGATTCATCCTATGATGCGCCTTGTAAATACTGGAACCAATATGGTGAAGCTAAGTGATGTAAAGATTCGCTATTACTATACAAGAGATGACGATAAGCCACAGAATTTCTGGTGTGACTGGTCAAGTGCTGGTACAGAAAATGTGACCGGAACCTTCCATTATCTAGATGAATTATTTGAAGGAGCAGATACGTACCTTGAGGTTGGATTTAAAGAAGGCTCTGGTTATATTGATATTGGCTCAACCATAAGCATCCATATGCGCATTGCAAAGGATGATTGGGGCAATTACGATATTACAAATGACCACTCTATAAATCCATCAGAAAGCTTTAAAGACTGGAAGAAAGTTGATGTATTTATAAAAGGTGTGAAAGTTTGGGGAGAGGACCTAACACCTGGAGAATTAGAAGAGTTAGAACTAGAACATATTGATTATGCGGACAGTACCTATACACCTGTTCGTGGGGAAATGTATAATGCAAATAGAGAGAGTCGAAGTAATACGGTTTCACCAAGATTTCGAGTATATAATACTTCGAACGAAGCAATCAAACTATCGGATTTAAAGATTAACTATTTTTACACAGCTGACGGACCACAGACACAAGTCTTTAACGTTGACTGGGTAGGTATCGGAAGTAGGTTTCAATCAAACCTTAGTAGTAAGGACGTAACCGCTGAGTTTACAGAGGTTGGTGATGAGAATCTAAAAACCAATTGTGTAGCTGACATTGGATTTACAAGAAGTGATATCTCCTTAAATCCAGGAGAATATGTAGAACTTAATATAAGAATCCATAGACCGGACTGGACAAAATACGTACAAACCAATGATTATTCTTTAAATACGGAAAGTACTACCTACGAAGAATGGAATAAAATAGCCATATTTGTAGCAGGTAAATGGGCATTTGGTAGTATGCCATTGTCTTATGCAGAAATCGTTGATCCAGACCCAGAGGTAGAAATAGAATACCCAGTAGATTCCAAAGATTCTTTTGGTTCCAATACAGATAAGTCAGGGAATTCAACCGATTATACCTATGATGATAATGGAAACATAACCTCCTCTGTGGATGCCATGGGCAATAAGACAACAAATACCTTTAACGAATTAAATCAAATCACAAGCGTAACCGATGCACTTGGAAACAAAACGGTTTATGATTATGATGCTAAGGGCAATTTAACGTCGGTAACGGATGCACTTGGAAATAAAACAGAATATGCCTATAATTCGAAGGGGTATTTAACAAAGATCACAAGACCAGATGGAAGTTATGAGACTGGTACTTACGATAGCAGAGGAAATTTATTAACAGCTACCGATGGAAATGGAAATACCATAACTCTGGATTATGATATCTTAAACTGTGTAACAAAATATACGGATGCCAATGGTTATATCACAAAATATGAGTATTCACCAAATGGCAATACAACAAAGATAACGGATGCACTCGGATTTTCTAGCACAGCAGAATATAATAAAGATGGAAAAATCCTAAAAGAAACCGATAACAATGGGAATGCAATTTCTTATCTTTATGATAAAAAGACTGGGTTATTAAGCCAAACTACCGATGCCTTATCAAATATCGAGAAATATCAGTATGATGTCATGGGCAATATATCCTCCGTTACAGCAGCAGATGGTGGAATTACAAGTTATAACTATGATTTATTAGGTAGACTTGAAACGCTAACGGATGCATTGGGTGGTAAAACTACCTATACCTATGATGTCAATGGAAATATAACCGAAGAAGTTGATGAGTTAGGAAATGTAACAAAGAATACCTATGATAAGTTAAACCGTGTCATCGCACAAACCGATGCCTTAAATCGTACAACAACTTATGAATACGATGAACTTGGAAGAGCAATAAAAGAAATTGATGCTTCTGGTGGTATTACGAAGTATAAATACGATAAAGTCGGTAATGTAATTGAAACAACGGATGCCTTAGGGAATGTTACGAAAAATGAATACAACTCCGTAGGGTTATTAAAGAGTACCACCGATGCCTTAGGGAATAAAATCCGTTATGAGTATGACAAAGAAGGAAGACAGACGAAAGAAACCGATGCAATTGGTAATATTACTCTTTGGGAGTATGATAAAAACGATAACCTTACAAAAGTAACCGATGCCAACGGTAATAGTACAATGTATACCTATGATAAAGAAAATCAAGTAACCTCCATTACCGATGCCTTAGGCCATAAAGTTACATATGAATACGATGCTGCTGGTAATAAAGTAGTAGAAAAAGATGCACTTGGCAATACAACAAAATATGCTTACGATGCAGCAAATAACGTAACGCAGATTACAAATGCATTGAACAAAGTTACAAAATACGAATACAATGCAAAGGGTCAGTTAATTAAAGAAACCGATGCAAAGGGGAAGGTTACCTCTTATAGCTATGATAAGAATGGAAACCAAGAAAAAGTTACAAATGCGCTAGGTGCAATCACAAGCTACACATACGATGCTAAGAATCAGTTACTAGAAGAAAAAGACGCAAAAGGAAACGTGATTTCATATAAGTATGATGCCCTTGGAAATCTAAACAGCAAAACCGATGCAAGAGGAAATCGAACTTACTATGAATATGACTCTAGTAATAACCTTACGAAAGTAACCGATGCCCTAGGTCATGTAACAAACTATACTTATGATAAGCTTGGTAATTTAACCGAAGAAACTCGTGTGGGGCTTAGTTCTACAAACAACCAGACAACAAAATATGAGTACGATAAAAATGGTCGTTTAACAAAGCTTACGGATCCACTGGGTGAGAGCATTTCCTATGAATACAATGGGAATGGTCAAATCACGAAGGAAACACAAAAAGATGGATCAACCACTGGATATCAATACGATAAGGTTGGTAATGTTAAGAAAATCACCTATAGTGATAATAGAAGCGTTACGTATACCTATGATAGTATCAATCAGCTCAAATCAATGAAAGACTGGAACGGTACTACGACGTACGAATACGATGCCAATGGTCAAACGGTTAAAATAATCGATCCAAAGAATCAAGTAATAAAATACATATGGACGAAACTTGGCCAGAAGAAATCCATAACCTATCCAAATGGTGAAGTCGTAAGCTACGTGTATGATAACAATGGTAATCTAAGTAGGGTGACAGATACAAATAATGCTGTTACAACGTATACCTACGATGCACTCAATCAAGTAAAGACAAGAAAACTTCCAAACAGTGCAGAATCCGCATATACCTACGATTCCATTGGTCAGTTAACGGAACGTAAAGAAAAGAATGGTGGAGTTCTAAAGGATACGTATACGTACGAGTATGATAAGAATGGTAACCGTATCAAAGAAACAAAAGTTTCTTCTGGAATGACGGAAATCACCCGCTATACGTACGATGTATTAAATCAGTTGACCGACGTAACAGATAAGAATGGCACTAGAACCTATGGGTTTGATGAGTTTAATAACAGAATCACCAAAGAGGAAAGTGGCAAGTTATCGACTCAATATATTTACAATAACTTAAATCAGCTGGTATATGAATTTAAGGGTGGAGATTTTACTACATATAGCTATGATAAGCGCGGTAACTTATCAACGGTAGAAGAGAATGGTAATACAAAGCAAGTATATACATTTGATTCCACGAATAAGTTAACGAAAGTTGTTGGAGAAGATACGACAACAGTTTATAGCTATGATGGAGATGGAAACCGTGTAAATACTAAGGTAACGAAGAATGGTTCTGTGATTAGTAACACGAATTATGCCGTTGATACGATGACAGCGTATCAGAATATTATTATGGCTAAGGATACGGTGACTGGTAAAGTATCTGCATTTACCTTTGGTAATGAACAAGTAAGTGTTGAAACGGATGGTAAAATTAGCTATTATAGAAACGATGAGAAGAATAGTGTCACTGAGATACTGGATGGTGCAGGGAAGGTACAGGCAAGCATTCAGTATGATGAGTATGGAGTGATATTAAATCCAGAAGTTGTTGGGACGAATGGAAATATATTCTCGGAGAATTTATTCTCCTATACGGGACATGTGTATGAAGAGAGTACTGGACTTTACTATGCGAAAGCAAGATACTATGAAGCTAAGATTGGTAGATTTATTAGTGAGGATAGTTATCGTGGAGAGCGAAGTGAGTCAGTTAGCTTAAATTTATATGTTTATGTTCATAATAATCCAGTTAAGTATTCGGATCCGAGTGGGAATATTGCTATTCCACTTATGTATGCAGCCGCCGTAATTATTCTAGTTGTTGGAACATATGCAATTAGTACTTATGAGAGATACATCCATTCTCCTGAGGGCAAAGACGCAATTAATAGGGGCGCCACTGCTATTAAAGATGGAGTAGTTGTAGCTGGTAAACTTCAAGTTGCAGGAACTGTTTGGTTAGGCAAAAAGTATGTTGAATATAATTTCAAATTTGTAGATAAAGCTAAGGATATAATAGGCTCTTTATTTGGAATTAAACCAAAGACGTTTCCAAATTATTTTACGTTATCTAATGTAGATCAAACTACGTTTATATTACGGAGTAACGGAGCTAGTGCGGATAAATCAGACACTAATAAGGGAGTGAATAAGTCTGATAAAATTAAGACACCATCCTCAAATCCAAAGGATTTTACAAAATTAAAAGGAAATCAAGGATATAAAGATAAAGACGGAAATACATGGAAAAAAGATCAATTACACAAAGATCATTGGGATATCAGTAATAAAAAAGGCCAGAAAATCCGTGAAGTTGATTATGATGGGAATGAGATATGGCCTAATGGGCCTAAAAATAAAAACAAAGCACCAAAATAATACAATATAATTAATTATAAGGAGTTGAAATGGTTGCATAAAATAAGTAGTAAACAAATGAATAATATTAAAAAGAAGATTAAATTTTATAATTTTGATGAGTTATGTTCAGAGGATAATACTAAATTAATAGTTAAATTTCATAATTATATTGATACAGTAACGTATAGTGACTTAATGTTAAACAACGGTTGTGAGATGTATGAATTCAAAAAGAAGATACTTATTGAATTCATAAAAAAGATAATTAATAAAGTATCTGAAGATAATTGCATAATAGTTAAATACAATGAGAAATGGGTTGTTAACAAAGAAGAAGCACCGGAATTAGCAAATATTTTAGCAAATAATTCTGTGACAAATAAATTGAAAGGCGGTCTATTGGTCAATAAAAATGATAAAATTGTTGAATTATTCATTGAGTCTGTTTTTAAATACAATAGCTTTATTCAAATAGTATTTAAAGATTCTAAATTAATAATATCTCCTTCTGATCATATGGATATTTTTTTTCAAGCTTATAACTTAAATGAAGTTAAAAATTTGATAATTAATAATTTATATTCGTGTGGTGATAAAGTATTAACATATGAATTGACATAAAAATTACTTATTCTAGAAGGAGAAGACGATTTCTAAGAGAAATATAATGTTTTTGGGAAAAATGTAATGCATATTCCTAATTTTCCCTGATTAAATGAAATGTAATTGATTGAAACACCTCCATTTGCTGTTATAGCAAATGAGGTGTTTTACGTTGAATTACATCTTATGAATACAATGCTGCTGGTAATAAAGTAGTAGAAAAAGATGCACTTGGTAATACAACGAAATATGCTTACGATGCAGCAAATAACGTAACGCAGATTACAAATGCATTGAACAAAGTTACAAAATACGAATACAATGCAAAGGGTCAGTTAATTAAAGAAACCGATGCAAAGGGGAAGGTTACCTCTTATAGCTATGATAAGAATGGAAACCAAGAAAAAGTTACAAATGCGCTAGGTGCAATCACAAGCTACACATACGATGCTAAGAATCAGTTACTAGAAGAAAAAGACGCAAAAGGAAACGTGATTTCATATAAGTATGATGCCCTTGGAAATCTAAACAGAAAAACCGATGCAAGAGGAAATCGAACTTACTATGAATATGACTCTAGTAATAACCTTACGAAAGTAACCGATGCCCTAGGTCATGTAACAAACTATACTTATGATAAGCTTGGTAATTTAACCGAAGAAACTCGTGTGGGGCTTAGTTCTACAAACAACCAGACAACAAAATATGAGTACGATAAAAATGGTCGTTTAACAAAGCTTACGGATCCACTGGGTGAGAGCATTTCCTATGTTTACAATGGGAATGGTCAAATCACGAAGGAAACGCAAAAAGATGGAACAACCACTGGATATCAATACGATAAGGTTGGTAATGTTAAGAAAATCACCTATAGTGATAATAGAAGCATTACGTATACCTATGATAGTATCAATCAGCTCAAATCAATGAAAGACTGGAACGGTACTACGACTTACGAATACGATGCCAATGGTCAAACCATTAAAATAACCGATCCAAAGAATCAGGTAATGGAATACACATGGACAAAACTTGGCCAGAAGAAATCCATAATCGATCCAAATGGTGAAGTCGTAAGTTATGTGTATGATAATAACGGCAATCTAAGCAAGGTGACAGATACAAATAATGCGGTTACAACGTATACCTACGATGCACTAAATCAAGTAAAGACTAGAAAACTTCCAAACAGTGCAGAATCCGCATATACCTACGATTCCATTGGACAGTTAACGGAGCGTAAAGAAAAGAATGGTGGAGTTCTTAAAGATACGTATACATACGAGTACGATAAGAATGGTAACCGTATCAAAGAAACAAAAGTGTCTTCTGGAATGACGGAAATCACTCGTTATACGTACGATGTATTAAATCAGTTGACCGACGTGACGGATAAGAATGGCACTCGATCCTATGGATTTGATGAGTTTAATAACAGAATTTTCAAAGAGGAAAGTGGCAAGTTATCTACTCAATATATTTACAATAACTTAAATCAGTTGGTATATGAATTTAGGGGTGGAGATCTTACTACATATAGCTATGATAAGCGAGGTAACTTATCAACGGTAGAAGAGAATGGTAATACAAAGCAAGTATATACATTTGATTCCACGAATAAGTTAACGAAAGTTGTTGGAGAAGATACGACAACAGTTTATGATTATGATGGCAATGGAAACCGTGTAAATGTTAAGGTAACCAAGTATGGTTCTGTGATTAGTAACACGAGTTATGTCGTTGATACGATGACAACCTATCAGAATATTGTTATGGCTAAGGATACGGTGACTGGTAAAGTTTCTGCATTTACCTTTGTTAATGAACAAGTAAGTGTTGAAACGGATGGTAAAATTAGCTATTATAGAAACGATGAGAAGAATAGTGTCACTGAGATACTGGATGGGGCAGGGAAGGTACAAGCAAGCATTCAGTATGATGAGTATGGAGTGATGCTGAATCCAGAAGCTGTTGGGACGAATGGGAATATATTCTCGGAGAATTTATTCTCCTATACCGGACATGTATATGATGAGAGTACTGGCCTTTACTATGCGAAGGCAAGATACTATGATGCTAAGATTGGTAGATTTATTAGTGAGGATAGTTATCGTGGGGAGCAAAGTGAGTCAGTTAGATTAAATTTATATATTTATGTAATGAACAATCCTATTCGGTATATTGACCCAACAGGAGAATTAGCATTTCCGGGCCAGATACATAATTTGGTTGTAAACTATATCGCTCTCAAGCACGGTTTCTACAAAGAGCAAACAATAGATTATGACTTTGGATGGGGGAGAGCTGATTTAATTAGTGTTTTTGGAAACGTTTGGGATGTAAAAAGAGATAAGCCTAAACAAATAGAAAAAGGTGTCGCGCAAGTATTGAAATATGTAAAAAACAAATGGAAGCGATTTCCGGATAAAACACTTTCCGTTGGCGGATATATCGCTCCAGATTCATTAACTGTTAAATTAAACGTTGACACTTATAATATTTCTTACTATTATGCAGGAGGCGGAGTTATAGCGTATGATTATGATAAAGTAACTGATTGCGAAGAAGTTACCGAGGTAGTTACAAGTCTTGTCATTATTGCAGGATCAACAGTCTTGATTTACTCAACGGGAGGTATGGCAGCCCCTGCGTTAGTTCCAATATTGGTTAAGTAAGAGGAGATAAAGCATGAATTATTTTCTAAAGAATTATTATGAAGCCTGTAAAGTTATGTTTTCACAATATGGTTTCAAGAAAAAAAACAAAGCTTTTGTACGCGTCATAAATGATGTAATGCAAAATTTTGCAATTGAAAAGCTTGGGTCTGGTAGGATTAGGTTGGAGTTTGCAATAATTCCTCTTAGCTTGCGCATTGAGAAAAATTATATATTAGGTGGTGTGTATTCATATAACTTGAGAAGGTTTGAACCAGCACGTTGGACACATTGGGATGAATGGGTGTATAACTCTAAGTCAGATGAAAGTATGGAGGCTTGTATTAACGAAATTCTACGATACCTAACAAGTTACTTAATTCCACTCTTCGAGAATGCATGCTCTTGTAAGACTGCTTTGCCAAAACTAATAAAATTAGAAAAGCATTTTAATCAGAATCGTATCGCTGGATTAAAAGCTGATGGGATTGAAGATGGGGCTTTGGAAGGTGCAGGACTTAATCTTTTAGATAGCTCCAAGTATTTTATGGCATTAAAAAGTGGCGATTATGAGTATGCTTTGAAAAGTCGTAAAGCTTTATTGGAACAAAACATTGAGTCATATAAATCAATGAAAGATAACAGCAATATGACGAAAGAAATTTTGCATGAAAGATATGAAGCAATCCAAGAGCTACAGGAGGAAATAAGGCATCTTGAAGAAGATGATAGGGATTATTTCAATGCAATGATAGTGGAGAATGAGACCTATTCAAGAGAAGTATTAAAAGGCCTGTAATGTAATAATCTTTCAGGACTGCAAGATCAAGGAGTTCCACTACTGGAGAGTATCAATAATTTAAATAGAATCAAAATTAATAATTTTAATGGTCACACAGTTTCAACTGCTGTGGCCTTTTAAAATATGATTAACGAAACAAAAGTTTCTTCTGGAATGACGGAAACGGGTGAGATTATACTTGTTTGTAAAAAATGTCAAGCTAAGTATTTAAGAGAAATTTTATACCAGGAACACCGTTTCAATAAGTTAAAGTGTAAAAGGAAATTTATTTTATGACCGTTATTATTACATCAAAAGATAAGTATAATATATTATGATAAGATAACGAAATTTTGAGAAATTTATATCACAAGAAGAGCTAGAATATCCTAAGTACGATTATTTTATTGAATTAATAAAGGAAAAGTCCGATATTCGAGAAATTAAACTAGAGAATATTATTTTTTTTATAAAAGATAAGTTACTCTAAATGTAGCGTTAAGGTGGTATAGTGTATTAAAGAGTTGGATAACCAGTAGAGGAAGTAACTCATTATATGAGGATTGTTAAATCCTAAGTTAAATGTCAGCCCGAAGCAAAGTGAGGTATTTTATTAGAAAGCAGGCTTTAGATGAAAGATTTAAAACCAATAAACACAGGTAATGCTAGAACTATTAATGAGATTTGTTCTCCAATGTTAAAATTGAGTATGCTGAGATATGAAGCCATATTCGATTTTTACTCAGAAGAACCTTATTTGGTTAATGTGCAGTTAAATCAAGATGAAGATAGTTATAAGCTTCAACAAATATTGCGAATAAGAAAATGGGGAATGAATACAAAATCTTATTCTTGGTGTATCTATTCTCAGCGAAGAGAATGGAATGAAAATGGAAATGATGACCAAGATATTATTGATGGTTTGATTGTTCGACAAGTAATATGGGACATGAAAGCCGACATTGATAAAATAAAAAAATGCTCACCGAATGCTAAACAGCAAATGAGTGATTCATGGCCATCCATTTACACTAAAAATATTTTTATTGATTCAAAAGAAACTACGGAATTGGTAAAACAGATATCAGAGTTTGACGAAATAATTGGAAATGGGATTTTATTGAAGTTAAATGATAATCCTACATGGAAATGGAAAGACCTAGAGGTAAAGAGGCTGTTTGATTGGGGACAAATACATACTACATGGTCACCAAGTAAAGAAAATATTGAAGTCCAAAAGAAAATTGATAAATTAAATGAATACTTTAACTTAATTATCGATAGAAGTACTCATGAAATTAACTCATTGGACTTGGATTATTCCATCATTCCAGAAATGTTTAAAAATATTATCACTGGAAAAATATAATTGATTTGTATTTTATTCCAATGCAAGATTAATTATCCGACTGGCTTATGTCAGTTGGGATTTTTTATGATTAATCCAACCTTTGATATTAGCCTTTAATCAGCAGAGTTTGATGCTAAGATTGGTAGATTTATAAGGTTTAGATATATATCCGCAATAGGAGTGGAGGAAAAAAATCTATGACAGTAAAAGAGTATTTTGAAAAAAATTCATTTCATGACAGCTATATTTCAAATATTTGTTATGATGCAAAAGGAATTCTAAAGATAGTTATTGTACAATTGTTAAGTGAACTGAATGTTGATAATTACAATATCAAAGATCTTAGTATCGATGATCAAGTTGAGATTGAAGTAAGAGTGACAGGAATTGATTATATATGTCATGAAGATAGTGATTACTTAGAATCAGAAATAACTTCTATCGAAGTGGGAAGTATTAATAGTTATGATATTATTCTTGTAAAACTCTATAATTATACTTGTGGTATGTTGTATAGAGAAATATATATTAGAGGACAAAATTTACAAGTAACAAGCGAAATTTTACGGAAAATGAATGATACAGACAAGTGATTTAATTATTTTTTTAATACATATAAAGAAAGAGACAGAAAAGAATGAGTTATTAGGTATAAGCCTTTGAGCTCTTTCTTTTTAGAATATGTAAGTTCCAGACAAGTTGATTTGGTAAAGCAGATGATTAAATAACTAATAGTAATAAACTCAAGAACAAAGTATCTGAGATAATAGATTGGGTAGGAAAAATGTAAAAATTGATTTGGCATAATGAATATATTGTAACTCGGAATTTATCTTTGGTAACGAACAAGTAAGTGTTGAAATGGATGGTAAAATTAGGTATTATAGAAATAATGAGAAGAATAGTGTAACAGCCAATGAAACAGAAATCCGTTTCCATTGTTTGCGTCATAATGAAAAGAGATGGTTAAGTGAAGATATTGACGAATATAAAGAAGCAATAGTGATAGCTTCAGTTTGACTAAAAAGGTGGAGAACCAGATCCATCCAAAATACTAAAAAGTGTCCTAAAGAACATGGATGTAAGGTGGATTAGAAATGAGAGTATATGGTAGTAGAGAAGATGATGGGGAAACGATACAATTAAAGGAAGTCATATTTAATTGTAATTTGGAAGAGATACAAGAATTGATAACTTTTTTAGAAATAGTTAAAGAACGGCATGAGTCCTATTTAAAAACTGATAGTGAATGTCATACACACTATAGAGACTGGAATAAGGAGTGGGAGATTGATTTACCCGATATAGTAGTTACGACTATTTCTGATAATAATTAATGAGTGTAAGATAATATTACACAAAATATTTAATAAAAAACGGAGTAACTAATATGCCTTATAGTTTAGAAGTGCTAGTTAAAAAGTGACGATTACGAGTTTGCGTTGAGAAGCCGTAAAGCTTTATTGTAACAAAATATAGCGTCATATAAATAAATGAAAGATAACAGCTAGTGGGGAGTAAAGTGAAAAAAATAGCTTTAATAAAAAGAACAATTGGTAATAGATTAAAGAAGTATGGATTTAAATACTATAGATCAGAGCCTAATACATGGATTTTTAGTCGTAAATGCCATGATGTAGAGCAGTTCGTTAGTGTTTTTGAAAGCAATTTTTCAAAGTCAATACGATTAGAAATCTTTACGTCAGTAGACGTTTTTAGAATTATGGAAATAAGAGATTTTTATCCTAAATGGGAGAAGAAATATGGAACTATATATTTTTGGGACTATGCAGATGAAGACTCATTTATTCATATTTTAAATGATTTTGCACAAATAATCATTGATTATGGACTAGATGCATTAGATGAACTTAGCATACCAACAAGGGAGTCAAGAATTGATTTGACCTTGGAAATGCAAACTAAGCTTTTTGTAAATCATGATAGTTTATGTAATCGTTTTATTGAAAAGTATAAAGTTTCAATTGATAATACAAAGGATGGTATACATCAAATACTACAACTAATGAAAGAAAAGCAAGATGAAGAATATGAAGAAATGCAAGGATTACTTTTAGAGATGGCTGCATACTATGGCAATTCCCTTATTAACGAGTTTAACGGTGAGTGGAAGTGGGATGAAAAATTAAACATTTGCATTATTATACTTAATAGTAATAATAGAACTAATACGTGCTTACCATTGCACGATATTGTATATAGTTGGAGAGATATTGAAGCGACTGATGATTATCTTTTGGACTGTTATGATGAATTGTCTGTTGAGCGATAACTTTGTGGAAATTAAAGCGAGCATTTTGTTTTTGTTGAAAAAGAAGAATAGTGTTTAATTATTAGGCTACGCAGTTTCAGCTGTTGTGGCCTTTTTTAATGTAGCAAAATATGGTTATGAAAACGGAGTTTTACTCCGATAAATTCTGAAGAGCCCTTTTTTACTGCATATAGCCCGCAATCAAAGTGGAACAATTTTAATTATATGAGTTTAAACGAGCGGAAAGCCTGATAGGCAGTTTCAGAGATAATTAAAAAGTGGAGGGCTATTATGATAAACACTATATTTGGGCAAGTTAAGATAATGATCAATGGACAAAGTATTGATTATCAATCAATAGAACTGTCTAATGAAGAAGTAAATTTTAAGGTTGATAAGCGTTATAAAATAATTGTTAACACTAGTGAATATTGTAAAGAAAAATATAAAAAGATTATTGTTGAGTGTGTATTAATACAAAATGGAAAAAATATGCTTGAAAAATGTGTAGAGTCTGGAGAGAGAGTGGCGATGCTTAGTTTTTATTCTGATGATAGAAAAGTAAGCATTGGGGTTGAAGATGAGTTGCCGGGTATTGTTTGTGGTTATCAAGAGGAAGGGCTAAGGATTTCTATTTTGTCAAAAACACAAATTAAAGAAATAATATTTGGTATTGCATGGATGACAATGAGTGATATTGAAGAACAAGATTTATATACTTGGTTTGCGGCAGATCCAAGCCTATATAAGGCATATAATAATATTAGAGAACAAGATAGAATGTAAGCATAGTATTTTAAAACGAATTGTTTATTTCATAACTCGGTATTATTTAGTTGGAGGTACAATATGAAAAAAGAAGTCACTCTGTTTAGTGCAAACGAGGGTCTGGGTGGTTTTGAACAAGGAAACTATGATTTGGAGGCAAAATATCCAATTAACACATGCTGGACTAGAAATTCACGATTTTGTATACCTGATACACCGTCTTTATTATGGAAGACTGGCTTGAACAATGGGTATTTGGGTGAAATGTGTGAGGGAGCATCATTTGTAATTAATAAAAACAATGAAGTTCTAGTTGTTGAAAATGATAATAATTTGGATGGTGATATTAGAACAGGAAGATTACTAAAGATAAGTTATAAAGGTGAAATAAAGGAAATATTTCATTATAAAAGAACTCTAAAATCACCCATTATTGGTAAGAATGGACTGATATACCTTTCCACAGATGGACATTCTGATTCTATAGGACATAAATTGTTCTGTTTAAATTCAGATGGTAATCTAATGTGGGAATATGATATTAACCATATGGCAAATTCAAATCCTGTTTTGGACGCTGAAGGAAATATATATTTATTCACTTTTTTGGCTGGTAATGGCACTATATTTAGTATTTCAAACAAAGGAACTTTAAATTGGAAATATGAGCTTACAGACGTTAATTGGAGTGATCCTATTATTTCACAAGAAGGGATTATTTATATAGGATTAAATATTAGTAAAACATTAACTGCTTTTAATAAAGAGGGCAATAAATTATGGCAATTACCAATGACACATGAACCATCATCTGAGACACTAAATTTAAGAAATGATGGGACAATCTATTTATGCCAAGGAGGTATTTTATATTCAATTAATTCTGACGGAAGCATTAACTGGAAATATAAACCTAGTGAAGGGAGCGTAATAAATACACCTGCAATAGATAATGAAGGAAATCTTTATCTTAATACGACACCTTATTGGCTAGTGGCATTAGATAGTAATGGAAAGGAATTATGGAAGAATGAGATAGCAGGTGCTACTCTAAAGGCGCCAATTGTAGGAAGCAATGGGAGACTTTTTCAGCAAAGCTTTATGCAAGAATATCCTCAATATGATTCATGGATTGAAGCATTTTCTGTGAAAGGTGAAAAGCTATGGACTTATGAAATGAAAGGATTTATTATATCAGCCGCTTTAGCAGACGATAATTTATTATATGTCCTTACAAACATATATACTTATAAAAGAAAAGGGTGGAAGGATAAAATGGATGTTAAGTGGGAGATGCATGCTATTGGTAGGGAAGGCTAGTCTCTAGCACGTCTTAGTAGTGGAACCTTTGATAATATATTAAAAAGAATAGGAGATTATAATGTATTGTTGGAGAATATCAAAGTATGATCCTAAATATCGTGATTCATTTGGGAGATTTGAAAATGATGAATGGACCTCAATTTGTGATATAGGTAATGTTTTTAATAAGATAGAATTAACTTTCGAGGCATATTTAGAAGTAGAAAATACTTATATAGAAGCTATATTAACTATACTTGATGAATTAAATATAACATCACTAAAAATAGAAAATTTAGAGAGAGAGAATGATATTAAGGATTATGATTATGTAGATAAAAACATGGAAGAAACTTTCAATTCTATGGAAGATGGTATAGAATTAGCGACTAATCAGATTATCATATTTATGAAATTGGTGCTAAGAGAAAAGTTGTGGGGCAAATTAAATAATACTAACTTTTTTGTACATTTTGGATATGACTATTATATGTATATTGGATCTAGAAAATCATTAGTTAAATGTAGAAGCAGTATAGAAAACAGTGGACTTTTCATTGAAAATATTAGGTCTCCATATATGGTTGAATAAGTATAGATCAATAGGAAAGGCAGTAGTGTATCCAATAAGAAAAATCATTATGAAAAGATGCTGCAAAATCATGGTGTTAGAAAAGATGTATTGAGTGATACTACTGTTACATTGTAACTAAAGTTTGGTGATATTTTTTTCTATGCATAGCGATATCATCCGAATGAAAGCTTGTATGTGTCTTTTTATTGGGATCATATAGTAGGGGGCCCACCGTGAGGTGTATGCTAAGGAATTAGGAGCAACGATTATATTCATGAAGTGAGGAGGTCAAGAATGGATAAGCTCGACAAGTTAATTCAGAAATATGTTGAAGCTGTGATGATTCATGGGAAAGAGAGTTGGGCAGGAGACTATAAAAAAGCTAATACTTATTATAAAGTGTATACAAATTATTTTATTGATATATGTAAATATGGGGTTGAAGGAAAGAATGCTTTGAAAGAACTTTTAAAGCACGATAGTAATTTTGTACGGTGTAGTGTCGCTTATCATTTTTTACCTTTTGATTCTACCATAGGTATAAAAACTCTAAAAAAATGTAAGGGAAAACCAGAAGGTGTGGGATTTAATGCAAAAACTACAATTGCTGAATGGAATAAGAGAAAATAGAATTTACAATAAATATGATTAAGGTTCTGCTTAAGGAAAATATGGTTAGAGGTATATAGTAAGGGAGCAAAAAATGGAGTTTAGAATTCAAGCAAGTAACCCACGTAATAATGGTTGTTTTTGTAGTGAAGATGAGAAAATATCAGAAGCAATAGAAACAATATTTCCAATGATGACAGAAGAAGCACTTCTTGTGTGGAATACAATTTATATTCCTTTAAATTACAAGTATGATATAAGTGTAATGATTGAAGATATCTTAATAATGTTGAATAATTTAAGGGCGAAAAAACAAGGCAATATGAGTATCAACTGGGCATCCAATACTTTTTCATCAAAATGGGAGTTACAATGGGAAGAAAATAAGTTATTAATTAATACAAATTGGAATATGGTTTTAGGACATACAGAAGATTTACTAAATGAATCTAATAGTATTAGGGTAGATAAGACTTCGTTTATGGAAGAATGGAAAAAGTTATTGGAAGTTTTGGTTATTAACTTAAAAAAATGTAATTATAGTGTGAAAAATTTATTGGACATGAAAAGACTCATACAAGAGTTTAATTCAATACAAAAGCCAGGAATTTTGTATTGTAATGAGGAATAGCACGGAAATACATCAAGTGAAAAACGGAAATGTTATTAATGAAATCTAAAAAGTAAATGGAAAACGGTAAATGTAAAACGGATTGGAGTTAGTAATGTCATATGAAATAAATATAGTATCGATAAATCAAAAGAAAGAAGTTCAGCTTCCGTTTACTTCTGAAATTATTTTACGAAATGAAGTAACTAATCCTGAAGTGAGTAGATATGCAGATATTTGGCCTTTCTTTTCGCAAACTACGGGGATTTTATATACTTTGGTTAAGGAAGTAAATGAGGAATTTTATAGTTCATTTTCTTTATGTGATTCTGATTTTGATTCGATAATTTCAAAAAAATTACCACCAGGTTGGATTTTAAATCATAATGAAGATAATTTAACACCACTAATTATAAGAGCTGAGGTTTATGATGATTTTATTAAAATAGTTGAATTTTTACTTGTAAGTTCACCAAATAGAACAATAATGTTCCAATCGAGATATCAGGGTGGTGATGATGAAATAATAGTTGGTGTTATTAAGTTTAAAAAATTTATAAGTATGCTGGATAAGAAAGAAATACTATTTAACGTATGCTATATTATAGAGGGTGATTAATAAATCACATTATAGGTATTAAGAAGACTTGATAAATATAAAAATTGAAAGGAATAAATATGGAAGAGGTATCACAAATTGAAGTAAGCTTTTTACTTACAAGTGATTGATGATATTGTAGATATCGCAACTACTTTCCCTCCAGAAATTACTGTAAAACATATTTGTGATCAGGATATTTAAAGACAATCCGAAATATCATTGGTTTAATTTTTGTTAGGAAGCAGGCCTCCAAGGGTTAATGTAAATAGATTATTATTGTGTAACTTATGTGTAGGTCACATTTTAAGTAAAGTAATAGGGGGTAAGATTATATCAGGAGATAGATATAGAATGGAGGGATGTATGGTTTATAATTTAGAAATGAAAAAATTACTAGAGAATATTAATTTGTCGCAGTGTACAAGTTGTAATAATAAGGTAATAGAAAAAAGAAAGAGCGAAAATGGAGAAGAATATTATCGTTTAAAAGAAGGTTTTTGTTTACCCAATAAAAGAATAGTGGCCAGAGGAATTGAATTAACGGAACTAGAATGGGATGGTAATGAAATATACATATCGTCTTCCCGTGAAATAAATGAGTTAATGTATGAAGCTTTATTAGTACTAAATCAATTAGAAAGACAAATGCATAATGATTATAATAATATGCTATTTGATATTTTATTAAGTGTTGATGTTGGAGATGAAGATGTTGAATCATCAATTACTCTTCGCTTTTATGCTATTAGAGAGGATTATCATATAATTAAAGCTGAGGAGCTAGAGGAATTTTCACAACCTTTATTGCTGTGTGGTAACGTAAATAAAAATGTAAAGAATAAAGGAGCATGAAATGGAACATAGCGAAGCATTTCAATTATTTATGAAACAAAAAGATTCAATCGACTATGCACTCAAAAGGGAAGGGTATCGGGACGATTTGTTACAATCAATATACCCTGAGGAGCGAACAGAGGTTGAAACCCACCTAGTTTCTTTATTAAAACAACAAGATATAAGTGTTTTAAAGTTTATGCAACATTTAACTACGTTTGATGGTATTTCAATTGTAGCAGAGCAATATGAGGCATTACAAAAACATACTATGGATACCCCTAATCTAGCCAAATATCTATATATTCATACAAAGAAGAGAAAGTATCTAGAAGACATACTAGAGTATTGTTGCGAAGATAAATGCCAGTATAGAGAAGAAGCATTAAAAAACTTGAGCGAGTTAGTACCGGATTTGAAGATAAATGAAATCCCAATGCTATATCAAATATCGAGAACCATTATTCTGAGTGAAAATGATAGTGAGCTTCTTTTTTGGTCGAAAGCAATTATGCGAAAGTGTGTAAAAAGATTAGATATAATAGGGGATGATGTAACGTTAAGGCATCTTTGGGAAGAAGTAGTAGAAGCGATTAAAGATGGGAATTGTGAAAAAAGAAAAGAGAAGCTTATTGCTTTTGACCGGAATATTAAGAAGGACTCCTTCCATTAGGTCTCTTGCCAAATAGAAGGGGGTTACATTAAACATGTATTAAAGTTTTTCCTGCACCATTTGGCCCTAGCAATCCATAAACGCAGGTGTTAAATGAAGAGAAAACGAATTCAATGCTTTTATGCCATCTTTTTTATTGGTACTATCCAAGTCATATATTGAGTTTTTATTAGGAATAACTTTCCCTGTCCTCTTTGCAATTATTGTAAAAGAGGGCTTTTTTTTGTATAGAAATAATAAAGATAATGATTTCAAGTCAACTTCTTAAGTTTTAATTGTAAATAAAAACAATAATTAAGTATTTATTGTAAATAATTAGGTGAAAATTGGAATGCTCGATGTTATAATGGATTAATCTAAAACTAAAACTAGAGGGGAGTGGCTAAATATTTTCTAAGCTAAAATATAATGTTTTATTTATCATGAAATAAAAATTATGATTGTCACGGAGGTAAATAATAAGGAGGAATAAAAGGGATGATGTTAGGCTCAAATGAGAAGAAAAAATTTTATGCAGAGCTTATTGATTCAACATATGATAAATTACTTGTATATGCTCGTATGAGAGTAACGGATACTTCAAAAGCATATGATTTAGTTCAAGATGCATGCTGTACAGCCTGGGAGAATATTGATAGTGTTATGAATTCATTAAACCCAGGAGGCTGGCTAATGAACGCGCTAAAGAATCACATACATAAATTCTATGATGAACTAGCAAGCGAAAAAAGAGTTATGGACGCTTTAATGACTGATGTAAAGGCAGAAACATATATTCCTGATTTAGAAAACGAAATCACATTTACATCTATATTATCACCGGATGAAGTTCGTATTATTAGGCTAAAGGAACAGGGATATAAGCATCACGAGATTGCTGAATTAATGGTGGTAAGGCCAGGAACGATAGATTCTAAGGTATTTCGTATAAAAAATAAGATTATTAATTTTTTAAAAATCAATGAAAATTAAATAATTTTTTAATGCAAGATTTTTAAGTAAAAAAGGGATATATCATGTAGAAGGAGGCTTTTTAATGTCTAGTCAGATATCTGTCACCGAACTTGAGAAGAAAACTGTTGAAGAACTTCGTGAAATGCTAGCTGATGAAAATATATTACCATTGGACGATGTTTTAAATAGCGATTTAATTCTTAAAATTACAGAGGTGATAATAAAAAAAGAAAACAAGACTGACGATCAACGTGAAACAGAACGAATTGCATTTTGGGCAAGGTTACTTATCAACCATGGAGATAAGTTGCCTATCCGACTTGATGATGTAGTGAAGAGAAGGAATGTAACGACTACTAAGCAAGAATATTTAGGGTGGAATTACAGTGAAGTTCTACATAGGGTTAAATTTAGACGATTTGCAGCTGTAGCCGCAGTTATTCTGTTGTTATTAATGGGTAATACTATTTCTGCATATGCATTCAATTTTAATATTCTACAGACAATAGCTGGTTTTACGGATAATGTATTTCATAAGACATTTGTTTCAATGGAGAATGAAGAGATTACCCACTTAAGTGTTCTGCCTGAGAAAATAGAGTCAAGTACTTATGAGTCATTTCAAGATGCATTGGATGTATATGGAATTAGTGAAGTAAAAGAGCCGACTTGGCTTCCAAGTAATTATCAGTTTGTGGGTGTACAAGTGAGTGACACTTCAGAATATGACATTATAGCATCAATTTATAAAAATGAAGAAAAATCAATAACGGTTACTGTCATAAAATATTCTGAAATACCCAGTGGGCAAACAAGGTCCTTTGAAAAGAGTGAGGGGACACCATTTATTTTCTCATACAATGGTATTGACCATTATATCTTTTCTAACGTTGATAAAACAATGGTCACTTGGACAATCGGAATGAATGAGTGTGATGTTCAAGGAGATGTTTCTTTTGATGAAATGAAATCGATTTTAGAATCAATGTATATGGAGGATAAATAAATTTAAAAAATGAAGACTCTGAGTGTTACCATTATCACCAAATCATTTAAAACAGTAATTTTAAGTTGAAGCTAATTGAGAATGTTCTATTGAATATGGGAGAATTAATAAATGAGTATGTTTAAATGTGTTTTGATAAATATTATGCGTAAACCCACTAAGAATATAATTTTATGCATGATTTTAATCATCATATTTTTGGGTGAATTAATTGGTATATGTGTATATTCAATAGCTAAAAATGGAGAAGAAGATGCATTTATTTATCACGGTTCGGATTTTATTATAGAAGGGGAAAATTTGAATCTTACTCCAGATATATATAAACAGATTACTTCTATCGAACATGTAGTTGGAGTTAATAATTGGAAAGGAATTTTAGCTGAACCAGTAGGAATGGATAATGTAAAAGAATACACCGGAATCAATCCAGGAGTAGAAACTGAAAAAGTTGATTGGAGTAAAAATTCAGTAATTTTAGTGGCATTAATGGATACAAAATTATATTCGTGGTTCAGGTGGGAAAAATCAGTTTCACTGATCGCAGGTACTTATCCAGATTCAAAGAATAAGGGAGTTATAATTGAAAGTAGATTTGCAGAGCAAAATAATCTTTCCTTGGGAGATGAAATTACATATGCATTGCAGGGTAGTGATAAAGAGTGTACATATAATGTGTGTGGAATATTTAAGGTAGATTCCGAATTTGAAATAACAGAATATAATCCCTATGGAGAAGGTGTCTTTAAATACAGTCCATATAATGTTGCTTATATTGATTATGAATATGCTTCAGAGACAATTGGCTTTGAATCCTATGCTCCAAAAGGATGTGAAGTTTATGTAGATAAATATGAATCAATAGAGAAAGTTGGGGTAGACTTACGTAATTTATTAGGTAAGGATGCTGAAATATATAATACTGCTAATGGATATTTAAATAATGAACGAGGTGTAGTTGTTTTAATGAAAAATTATTCACTTACGATTTTAGGTTATGTAACTATAATTGGTGGTATTATCATGTTACTTCTACTAACCTTTTATGCTAGTCAATATCAGCAGGAATGTGGTATATTCCTAGCCCTTGGGGGTAAAAAGGCAAGGGTTATTTTACAGTACTTTTTATCAATGTTAGTAATTATAGTGATAGCATTTTTCATATCTGGTATTATATTTCATTTTACAGCTGAACAGGTGGTTTATAGTTTAGATGATAGCGCGAAACTAGTTATTTCTAAAAATTACGTATCTGCTTCTTTATTAACACCTTATAAAACACCCCAGTTAGGGCAAGGATTTTCAATGGAAATTAATATTAATGAAATGATTAGTCTGTGGAATTATATAAAGATTCTTATGATTGGTGTGGCTTTTTTATTGTTATCTATGGTGATACCAATTTATAGTATTATGGTTACAAAACCTCATTTTTTATTAAATAAAAAGTAGGAGGAAAGAAAATGCTTTCAATGAAAAATGTAAGTTATGGTTACAGAAATAAAAATAAAGTTGATATTCTTGTTCTTAATAATGTAAGCATTGATTTTAAAGCAGGTTTATTTTATTCAGTGTATGGTGCCTCCGGAAGTGGTAAGACTACTTGTTTGTCATTGCTTGGAGGATTGGAAAGCCCATTAAAAGGGACGATATCCTTGGATGGCAAGGATATAAAGGAAATTGGATATAATAACCTCAGAAAAAATTACGTCTCCTATGTATTTCAAGATTTCCATCTTTTTAATTATATGTCAGCGATTGAAAATGTCATGTTAGCAATTGATATTACAGGTAAAATAAAAAATAATAAGTTAGCAAAAGAAAAAGCAGTTGAATTGCTTACTTCCTTGGGGCTAGATACACAGGAGATGAATAGACGAGTAACAAAATTATCGGGTGGACAACAGCAAAGAGTAGCAATTGCTAGGGCACTTTCAACCGATGCAAAATATATACTTGCAGATGAACCGACGGGGAATCTTGATAAAGATAATACGCAAAATATAATCGACATTTTTAAAAAATTAGTAAAAGAGCAGGGAAAATGTGTGATAGCAGTTACTCATTCAGAACGTTTGAAAGAACAATGTGATATATGTTACTCTCTGGAGGATTAGGATGGGATTATATAAGCGGATATTTATGGAGATTATAAGAAGGCCATTTAGAGCGGTGACTATAGCATTTATGATATTAGTATTGTCATTAGCATCCTTGGTGGGAGTATTTTTACACGACATAGTAAAAACTGCGTATCAGGAATATATTAAAATAGAGGGGTATAGTATCGCCATTGAGAATAATAATCAGGAGTCTATACCAAATGAAATAAGTGATGAGATTTTAGCATTAGATTATATAATAGGCTGCAATAATAATAGTAATTTGTATGATTATTTTAGGCCAGTTGATTTTATAAATATTCCGTATGATGGGAATGACCAAGAAGGAAATGAAGAGGCAGTAGATGTTATATTATATGCCAATATTAATACGTCATTATATGGAAGCTTTCGAAATAATGAGATGATACTTATTGAGGGAACTTATCCTGATTCTAAAAATAAAGGTGTCCTTATTGATGAAAAGCTTGCAAAAAAGAATGAACTCAGTATTGGAAAAAGTATAAAACTATACAGCAAAGTATATGATAAAGTAGTTGATTTTAATATAATTGGCATATATAAAACATTAGAAGCACCGAATTCAAAGGTGAGTAATGATTTGGGTACACATTATACGGTATCCGCAAATAGTTATATTTTTTGTGACTATGATTCATATTTCAAAGTATCTGACAGAAATTCGTCTATAACATCCTTGATATTTTATGTTAATGAGTACGACAATATATTACCAACGTATAAAAAAATCGAAGAAATTGTTTTGCCTGAAGGGTACGGAGTAATTAATTGCCTTGAGAGTACTCTAAGCTATTATGGAAAAGTTATACTTACTTTAAAGAATACGACTTCTAGTTTACTTGAATTTACATATATTACGTCCCTTTTTATCTTATTTTTAATGACTCTCTTGTGGATGAGGGATCATTATTATGAGGCTGGAATCTATATTGCGTTAGGAACAGAAAAGTATAAAATAGTATTATATTTTGTGCTAGAGATACTAACAATTGCAGTAAGCTCCCTTATTGTATCTATATTAATTGGACGTAGCGTGGTGTATACATATAGAAACCAGTTACTAAATTTAGCTCTAAGATTTACTAATTCAAAATTTCTTGACAATGCTATGGAAAGTAAAGTTTTGGAACATGCATTTTCTGTTCAATCGCTGCTGTATGCAAGCGTAATCTATCTGGTTGTAGTTTTAGTTGCAACATTGCTATCCAGTACTATTATCGCAAATTATAATCCTAGAAAATTATTTGATAAAGAATAATAGGGATTTATGTAATAATGGCAAAGAAGGCAATTTACGAAAAAGAGAATTTAAACTACGAAACATTTTAAGTAAGCTTGACCTAACTTAAGTATCTCTTTATAATAGAGTTATCAGTGAATGATATACATAACTTAAAGGAGGTAATAAAATGAGCATTAAAATTGGTGTTTTTGTTGGCAGTTTAAGAAGAGATTCCTTTAGCAAAAAGGTAGCGGAAACGTTTAATTCTCTTATGCCAGAAAAGTATGAAATGAAAATAATTGAGATAGGCAATTTGCAAATTTATAATCAAGATTTTGATGATGATGGGAATACACCAAAGGAATGGGATGCATTCCGTAAAGTGGTAAAAGAGTTGGATGGTTTTTTGTTTGTAACACCAGAATATAACCGCTCCATTCCTCCAGTACTTAAAAATGCATTGGACATTGCTTCAAGACCATATGGGCAAAATGTATGGTCAGGTAAGCCCGGAGCTATCATTAGTGTTTCACCTGGTAATTTAGGTGGGTTTGGTGCAAATCATCATTTGCGTCAAGTGCTTTCCTTTTTAAATGTTTATACAATGCAACAGCCAGAAGCATATCTATCTAGTATTACAGATAGTCTTGATGAACAAGGAAATATTTCCAGTGAAAGAACAATTAAGTATATGCAAAATATTGCAAATGGTTTTGCTGAATGGTTGGATAAATTTATAATTTAAAATATTAGCTTCTAATATATTGTTTCATGATTATGCTACATATTGAAAAGTAACACAGAGTAATGAGAGGCATATATAAAGAAGTAATAAGTTAATAATAAATTTTAGAAGGAGTATAAGAATCCCTTTATTTCAAATATGAAATAAAGGGATTCTTATACTCTTTTTTGTATGAATTATTTGTATGATATTACAATAATCTTACAGTTTATTTGCTTTTGGGTCAAAAAAATAACATTTAATTTGAAAATTTAACATTTATGTCACAATTTAGACACATTTTTGTCGTATAATTGTAAAAGGCGATGTAAAACAATGAGTTTTACGATAAGCAATTGAGAAATGACTATAACAAAATTAAATAGATAGAAGGCTTCATGGAGTCGAGAAAGGAATAGTACTCATGTTACCATTTACAAGAAAGAACAGATTACGCATTGCAGTAGTTGGTGCAGTGGTAGGATTAAGTTCATCAGTAGTAGCTCCTAATTTTTTAATTAAGGAGAATACAGTAGAGGCTAGTAAGAAAGCTGCAATCGTTTCACAGCAGCATGATTTGATCGAAGATAATGATAGTGCACTTAGTTTGGCTAGTAATGTTTTAGGTGCTACCAATATTAGTGATTATACTTTAAATAATGTATTAAGAGATTCTAATAATACAGAAAATAATATTACATATAAAGCGAATGATTCAGATAGTAATGTTGATGCGTTGGCGAACAACGAGAATGCAGATGATGTAACAGCTAGTGCAGATGCAAACGAAGCTGAAACTGATAAATCAGCAGACACCAATGAATCAACAGATGAAGAAAATGTAGTATCTACATTATCAACAGAAGATCAAGAGGATGCAGGTGAAGATGTAGTAGATGATGCAGAAGATGGTGAAACTGATGCTGAAACTACAGTAGAAGAAGACCCAGCTCCAATGTTTTATACAATTGGTGTAAAGCATAGCAGCGTAATAGCTATTCAAGAACGATTAATGGATCTTGGTTTTATGGAGTATGCAGAACCAACCGATTATTATGGTACAATTACATCCGAAGCAGTTATGATGTTTCAACGTCAGCAAGACTTAAAGCAAGATGGAATTCTTGGACCAGAGACATATGCAACATTATTATCAGATGATGCGAAACATTATGCAGCAAAGTTGGGTATGGATGGTAATGACATCAAACGTATTCAACAAAGACTTTATGAAATGGGTTACCTTACATCTGCGGATATGGTAACTGGTCATTTCGGGGATGTTACAGAAGCAGCTGTTAAAAAAATGCAAGAAAACAATGGTTTATCTGCTGATGGTAAAGTAGGTGTTCAAACAGTTGAACTTTTATATAGTGAAGCAGCAAAACCAAACCTAATTGTTTATGGAGAAAAATCAGATATTGTGCTTGAAGCTCAAAATAGATTGAAAGAATTAGGTTATTTAACAACTACTCCAGATGGTACATATGGAAATGATACCTTAATTGCAGTTAAGCAATTTCAATCAAGAAATGACCTTATTGTTGATGGTTTCTTAGGACCATCCACAAGACAAGTATTAAATAGTTCTTCTGCAGTTCCTAATGGTTTATCATTAGGTGATAACAGTGATGCAGTTAAACGTGTTCAAGAATTATTAAATAAATATGGATATATATCCTCTAGTAATATGACAGGATATTTTGGTGAGGTAACTGAAGATGCAGTAAAGGCATTCCAGAAAAATAATGGACTTACTGCAGATGGTAACGTTGGCGTTATGACAATGAACAAGTTGACATCAGGTGATGCCACTCCAGCTAGTAGCTCTTCATCTAGCTCCTCAAGTTCAAGTTCCTCTAATAGTAACGCAAGTAACACAAATAGTTCAAGCAGTTCAAGCAGTTCAAACAGCTCAAGTAACTCCAGCAGTAATTCTGGAAGCTCAAGTAGTTCTTCCAGTAGTTCCTCAAGCAGCTCTTCAAGCACTAGCAATTCATCCGTTAGCGCATTGATTAGTATAGCTAAATCAAAGGTTGGAACGCCTTATGTACTTGGTGCAAAAGGTCCAAACGCATTTGACTGTTCTGGATTTATCTACTGGTGCTTAAATCAGGTTGGTATTAAACAAAGTTACTTAACATCAAGTGGCTGGAGAAATGTTGGTAAATATAAGAGAATTTCTAGTTTATCAGATGTTAGAGCCGGAGATATTATTGTAGTAAAAGGCCATGTTGGTATTGCAGCTGGTAATGGTATGGTTATCGATGCATCTTCTTCACAAGGAAGAATTGTATATCGTGATATCAATTCTTGGTGGAGTTCAAGATTTATCGTTGCATGGAGAATCTTTGACTAGATAGTAGAAAAATTGTAAAGAATTAATAATAAAAATTTAATCAATAAAAAAGCAGCAAGGGAAGATGAGCCGACCTCTTAAAGTTAGACATAAATCTAACTTTAAGGGATCACATCATTACCCTTGCTGCTTTTATCTCTATTGGCATGGTATTAATTTACTATATTATTGTGAGATACAATTTTCTTCAAAATAATTGTGCGATATTTATATACATATTAGTTTATAATTAGTAAAAATGCTTAAAATACAGCATAATTTTAGTCATTCATAGATTATCTAAAATATTGTAAAATAATTACATTTATTATATAATGAAAGAAAACAAATATTAAACTACTTAATATAGATAATATGTCAGTTTGATTTATATAACCTCTTATTTTGCTTAACACTCATTTAACTTAATACTCATTTAACTTAACACTCATATTAGACCCTACAACCCATTCATCTTATTTTGTACTCTCGGAAAAGTATTAAACAGAAAGATATCTGCTTATATAACTTTTCTCTAAATATAAATGTTTTACATATGGGCCAATATCTGTGAATTTTTATTTTCCGAGTGTAAATATTTTATGGGAGGTATTAAGAATGATAAGAGGCAAAAACAAAGTAATTGCATCGGCGCTAACATTATTATTAGTCGCGTCTATGCTAATTACAAATGTATCTGGGCCATTAGGGGTTATGGCAGGTACAAACAGCAGTGTAAGTGCACAAGCTGCTGAGAAATTTTCTACAAAGTTGGAAGCTGAAGATGCAACAATGACCGGAACGATTCAAGTTTCTGACACAAGAGAAGGGTATAGTGGAACAGGATATGCGACAGGATTTACGCAAAGCAATAATAATTCTTGGTCAATCGCTGTAACTATTCCAGTAACAGGGCATTATACTTTTACGATCCGAAGTGCATCTGATAGTTATAAAGAAAATTATCTTTTTATCGATGGTGCACAAGCTGGCACAATTTACAGTACAGGTGATGGTATATGGGGTGATACCGTTATCGAAAGCGTATATTTACAAGCGGGAACTCTGACTTTATCCGTGAAAGAATTTTGGGGTTGGTTCGATTTAGATTATATTTTTATTGAAGCTGGCTCTGGTGTGGATGCTTCTGTTTATCAAGGAGCGACAGCAACCCTTGTAAATCCCAATGCAAATGAGAAAACAAAAAATATAATGGGGTATTTAAAGAGCATTTATGGGAAGCAAACCTTATCTGGACAGTCTGCTACACTTAATGCGAGTACAGAAATTGAAACCCTTTATAAAACGACTGGTAAATATCCAGCGATACGTATGCTAGATTTTATTTTTTGTTCTCCAGCAAGTGATTGGCATTCTACTGGTGAAGTAGATTTAGCTCTTGATTGGGAAGCAAAAGGTGGTTTAACTACTTTTCAATGGCATTGGCATGCACCAAAAGGAGGGGCATCTTTTTATACTGAAAAAACTACATTTGATTTAGCAAAAGCAGTCACAACAGAAGATATTAGCAGAAAGCCTTTATCGGAAGTAAAAGCTATGTATGAAGCTGGTAAGATTTCAGAAGAATGTTATCTTATGGTGAGAGATATTGATGCTATTTCTGGTTATATTGATCAATTACAAGATGCAGGAATCACTATACTTTGGAGACCACTTCATGAAGCAAGTGGCGGATGGTTTTGGTGGGGAGCTGCTGGGTCGGATGCTTATTTATGGCTATATAAGTTGATGTTTGATCGTCAAACATATTATCATCAACTAAATAATTTAATTTGGGTATGGAATGGACAAGGTCAAGATTGGTATCCAGGAGATGAATATTGTGATATTGTTAGTACAGATATTTATGCGGATAAACACAATTATAATGCTCAGACTGCGCAATTTATGAAAACACTAAATTATGCAAATGGAAATAAAATGACTGCACTAAGTGAAAATGGTGTTATGTTAGATCCAGATTTAATGTCTAGAGATAATACATTTTGGCTGTGGTTTGCAGTATGGTATGGCGATTTCCTAATTGACTATTCTGGTAATTTAAACGGAGTATATACAGAAGCATCTATGGTTAAAAAAGTATATAATAGTGAGAAAGTAATTACTTTAGATGAATTACCTGACTTTGATGGGACACTACCAACACCGATTCCTACGATAATACCGACAGCAATACCAACAGCAATACCAACAGCAATTCCGACAATAATACCGACAGTAACACCAGTAGTAACGCCAACGGTAATTCCGACAGTAACACCAACGGTAACGCCAACAATAACGCCAACAATAACGCCAACGGTAATACCAACGATTACACCTACAGTGATACCTACTATGATACCAACAGTAACACCTACCCCAGGTGAATTCACATTATCATTAACGAATAGCGGAAATGCAACAGTGGTATCGAATACGATAAATAATAATTTAAAAATTAAGCATGAAAATGGAAGCGATATTGATTTATCCAAGCTTAGCATCCGTTATTATTATACAAAAGAAGGAGCTGCTACAGAAAACTTTTATTGTGATACTTCTGCAATGCAGTTAAATAAAGCTCCTTGGTATGTAACATATAATTCGGCAGTAAAAGGAACATTTTATTCTATGGTAACACCAATAGCAAACGCAGATTCTTATATTAATATAGCATTTAATACAACAGATAAGCTGTCTGCAGGGGCTACCTTAATGATCAATACTAGAATATCCAAGAGTGACTGGAGTTTATATAACCAGGAAAACGACTATTCGTACGGCGATAGCGCACATATACTGGTATATTATGATGGTAATCTTGTATTAGGTGTAGAGCCATAATTAAATATCGTGAAAATAAAGGCTCTGTGTCAAGTGTTGGGGCGGGTTCTTGTGGAACCCGCTTCTTTACTAGAATCAGAGCTGTTTTTATGTTATTTTCTATAATGTCTGTTTTTGGACATGACAAATAAACCTCGTGCCAGTCTAGCTTTATTTAATTCATACTATGCAATATTCTGGTTCTGAAACGTGGGAAGTTTTTCATACCAAATGATACACGTTTTAGAATTTTAATTTTGTTATTATACCCTTCTGTAGGGCCATTGGTTAATCCGTATTTAAATGCATTTAAAATTCCTTCCGACCAATTACGATAAGTAGCTGCGCATTTCTCAAACTCCTCTAAGCCGGATGTTTCAGCCCATTTAATCCATTCAAAGAATTGTTTTCTTTGTTCTGAGTATTTCTTATTTTGGCATATCGCATAAAACCATTCTTTTAATTTATGAGCTAAGCGAAGATCATCATTGTATTGTAACATTAAATCACATGCATGCTTTTTTTCTTCTTTGAGCTTATAATATCGTGTAAGAATCAACTTTCGACTACGTTTATAGTATTTCCGTAATGCTACAGGCATTGTCTTTTGAAGACGTTTGCGTACCTTTTCAGTAGCCCAAGTTACTTGGCGAATGAAATGATATTTATCAATAATAATGGCAGCATTGGGAAAATAAATTTTAGCTAATTCAACATAAGGCTGCCACATATCACAAACAAAGAATTTCACTCGATATCTTTCTGCGCGATTTAGTCCAGAGAAGTAAGATGATAAGTGAGCCTGTGATCGATTAGGGAGAATATCCATAACAGAAGGTAAGTTTGGATTTACTATAATACATTGATACTTTCCTGCATCTGTATCGCCTTTGAATTCGTCAATAGAAATAGAATTTTTAAGCTTCGGACAGGAATAACTGAGCGTATCAAGAATTCTAGCAACCGTTGAGGGGGATACATTAGTACGCTTAGCGATAGATTTCATGCTTACAAGCTCACGAAGCATATGAGCAATAATATGTGTAAGACGAGTTGTGCGCTGTTGGTATCTTGCTAGAAAAGAGTATTTTTCATAAAACCGTTTGCCACAGGTGCAGATATAACGCCGTTTTCTAAGAACAAGGAAACAGTTTTTAAATTGAAAAGGTAAATCCTTTATTTTTTGATCTCGATAGTCATGAACACGTTTTGTTTGTTTACCACAATTAGGGCAAATATGTTCAGAAGGATTAGTTTCGAGATATATTTTAACAAAAGTATCAGCATGAGTGATATTTTTTATTTTTACCCCTTTTAAATCTAATAATTTATTGATACAATAATTATGCATTATTGCAACCTCCTTGTGATTTGTTTGTCAGACTGGCACGAGGAGGTCTTTTTTTATTGTAATATAAAATGTTGGAGTTTGCACCCCAACATTTATTATAGAACCAAAATAAAAGCAAGGGATGGTTGAAAGGACCACCCCTTGTTTTTATTGAGAGATAAAGGGAAATGAAAAGTTATTCATCCTTGTTTACTTCACATATGTTTCATTCGTCTTTTTTGTGATTAAGGTTCTATTATTTGTGTTTCTTATTCTCATTTTTGTAATCAACGTTCAATTATTTGTGTTCCTTATTTTCTTCTTTGTGATCATCATTTTTTTCTTTGTGTTCTTTATTCCCTTCTTTATGATTATCATTTTTTTCTTTGTGTTCTTTATTCTCTTCTTTATGATCATCATTTTTTTCTCTATGTTCATTTTTCTTTTTATTTGCTATACTTTGATAGCTTTTAATAATTGCTGTTGACTTACCTAAATCCATTAGCTTACGGTAAAGTCCCGGAGCTTTTTGTCTTAAATAGCTTATTTTATCTAAGGTATAATCATAATCTTTTGTTATTGTTTGATAAGTGTTACAATTTAATCTATTATTTAATTGCATTATAAATTCAATCACTGGGGTACGTGTCCGTGGTTGCTGGGTTTTTGGCTTATCGAATATAATGTGTACGGTTAAGTCATCAACACTATAATCGTTTTTTGCATAGCCAGCTGACTTTAATCCACCAAGGAATGCTTTTAACATCTCTTCATTTTTAAATGTAATTTTAGAGTCTAGTGTTAATTCACTTGGTTGACTAAATTCACCAAGTTTAAATGCAGTTAACCACCAATGTGTTTCTTTTCTTGATAGTAAGAACTTTTTATTTTTGTATAAAGTAAATTCAAAATCTAAAAGTTCATCATCGGTTACCGTATTATAAAAAGCACCTTGCACATCGTCTGCATCAATAATATTTGATGAATTATAGACCCCCATCTCGCAGCCTGTATTAAGGCCATATTGTCCTTTCCATAATTCAATAAGCCAGCTCCTACCATCATAGTTGAAATATATTGGTTCGGAATCAACAATCATACTTAAGGTAGCACATCCTTCGTCATATAGTCTGCAGTATCCAAACTCTCGTTGCCAGCAATTCATATTGGAATAGAATAAATCTTTATTAGGATCATATGCAAAGCCATACGGCTCTAAATCTTTATTAAGTTCGTCTACCGTAAGTGGTGGTTGCGATTGGGCATTATTATTAATTAAGACTCCTTGTATTGGTTTTAAAATAGTGTCTTTTATCGGAATTAAATTAATATTGTTTAACTTAAATCTATTCGATGCAATACGTGTATCATCGGGATCTTGATATATAGGTGTCGTATAATTATCATCGTTACGGAAATTTAAATGCTTATCTTGTGTAAAGTGATTCTTCAAAATTTCATTTAAATTTGTTTTTCGATTAATTCTAGGTGCCCTTTTAATTTTCTTATTGGCCTTTTTTAATTTTTTTGTATGGCGTCGTTCATTTTTATTAGATTTCATGTGATGAGAATCAGTATCACGTTCTCTTATATCGGTATCTCCTGTAACAGTATTATAGTCATTCTTATCATTATAGCCATTATTATCGTTATACTTATCATTATCACTATAGTCATTATTATCGATATACTTATCATTATCACTATAGTCATTATTATCGCTATACTGACTATTATCACTATAGTCATTATTATCGTTATACTTATCATTATCACTATAGTCATTATTATCACTATACTTATTATCATTGCTATAGCCATTATTATCATTATAGTTGTAACCATCAAATCGGCTATAGGAATCAGGATCATATCCAGTATAATTGTACATTCTAGAATTCTTGCGTAGATTATTTTCAGATTGATTTCTTCTACGATCATCGGAGTCAAAAATTAGTGCTCCTGTTTTATCATATCTCATTTGACGACATGATGTGTTGTTACAAGTATTTCTTCTACAGTTAAATAAAGGATTACAGCATCTTCTTCTGTTTATCATAGCGTTATTATTGCATCTTGAACGCCTAAAACATGGATTCCCATTCCAATTATTTTGTCTTGCGTTTTGTAGTGAAAATGAATTTATTTCTGGGTCATCATCCTGAACATTATTATTAAAAGAATAATTAGAATCAAGGCTACAACACATTAAACTAGATTCATTGCAGTTGGATTTTCTTATTTTTTTAATTAATTTTAAAACTACTGTAGAAATAAGGCCAGTAAATATGATGTAAAAACAAATAGTGCAGTAAAGCTTTATAAATATTGGATTAACAGTAGTTATCAGAGTGAATACATTACTTAATTTAATAGCACTTAAAGTAAGCATGTCGATTCTCCTTTCATATTGTCGTAATATATTGTATTCTGTCACCCTGAACAATGTTAAAAATATTTTAGCTTTCTTGAAAAAAATTATTTGTTTTCGTCTTTTTCTTTTATTGGAATGGATATTTTAACGACAAATTCATTAGGATCTCCCGCAGCTAAATAACCAAGCATGTCATTTTCATAAGCATTCCCATCGATAATCATATTCTTGTCGTTTATAAATTTTTTAAGTAGCTCATAAGACCGTGGTAACTCGCTATATGCTCCCTTGTGTATGATGACAGCATAAGTTCCTTTGGGTTTAATATGAAGGCGGTCACTTTTGACTTTATGAGCGATTTTATTACTGTAGTAATCGGGATGTTCGTATAAGCCTTTCACAAGATTTTCTTTATTTATGATAGTACCGAGTAAGAGTTCACAATAATCGTTTTGCATTCCACAATATTCAAAATGTTCACGAATCTTTTGAAGTACCTCACGGTCACTGTCTTTACTAGACATTTTGACAATAATAAAATATTCTTCCTCGCAATTCTCAATAGAAGGAGTTCCATAAATGGAGCTTAACGCCTTCTTCGTCATGTCTATTGTTGCTTTTACTTGGTTTCTCATTAATGTAGTTTTTCTTATTTCTTCTGTCAGTTGCTTTTCTTTTTCCATTAAAATAGAAAGAAAATGATACGGATTTTGATCATTTATATATTTTTTTATATCACTTAACGAGGTCCCTGCCTGTTTAAGAATTGAAATCATATCAAAGGTATAAAACTGCTTTATTGAGTAATACCGATAACCATTCTGTTTTACAATCTCTGGTTTTAATATTCCAATTTCATCATAATGAAACAAAGTATGCTTTGTAACTCCGCAGATTTTAGCAAATTCACTTGTTGTAAAGTACTGCATGTTTTGGCTTGACATTTTTTTATCTCCTTCTTGACTTTCGGGTAACACTATACTTTATAATGACATAATTGCGTCCTAGCGTCAAGGATGTAACAGAAAGCAGAATGATTGGTATGAGGGAACCAATAATTTTATGTTTTCCATATAATTTAGGAGGATATCTATGAGTAAATTACTACATTACTTAAAACCACACAAAAAATTACTGATAGGAGCCGTTTTATTTTTGTTCTTAAATAACTTCACAGCGATGTTTTTGCCAACATTAACAGCAAAAATTATCAATATTGGGGTTGCGAATGGAGATTTAGACTACATTTACCGAATAAGTGCACTTATGCTTGCAGTAGCAGTACTTGGTGGTGTGAGTTCAATTATATCAGCAATATTTTCATCAAAAGTTACGGCAGCCTTTTGTAGAGATTTAAGAGAAGCTGTCTTTGTAAAAGCACAGCAATACTCTATGAATGATTTTAAAACAATTGGAACTGCTTCAATGATTACCCGTTGTACAAATGATATCACGATTATACAAAAATCTGGAATGATGTTCTTACGTGTAATCTTACCAGCACCAGTGATGACAATCGTTGGTCTTTCTTTAGCATTTGCCACAGATGCAAAAATGGCACTTTTCTTTGTTGCAGTTATAGTGATATTTGGTGTTTTGGCATATTTCATTGGTAGAAAGGCAGTTCCATTATTTAAACAATTACAAATTAAAATGGATCGATTAACATACGTACTACGTGAGAGTATTACAGGAGTACGAGTAATTCGTGCGTTTAATCGTGAAGAATTTGAAAAAAAGAGATTTAAGGATTCCTGTAACGATTACCGTGATGTTGCGGTGCATACAAATAAAATTTTTGCAATTTTATTACCTACTCTTTTTCTAGTGTTAGATTTAAGTGTAGCCTCTATTGTATGGTTTGGAGGAATCCAAGTATCCAATGGCTTCATGGAAATAGGTAGTATCTTCGCATTGATTGAGTATTTAACAATTATTTTATTCTGTGGCGTTATGGCGGTTATGGGATTTATGGAGATTCCACGTGCGCTAAGTAGTGCAGCCAGATTAAATGAAGTTTTAAACTTAACTCCAGAAATTCAAGATACGAATACCGAAATCATAGATAGCAAACAAAGAGGTACTTTAGAATTTCGTGATGTGACATTTCAATATTCCAATGCGGAAGAGCCTGTGCTAAGTCATATTTCATTTACGGCAAAACCAGGAGAAACTACAGCAATTATTGGTGGTACTGGTTCGGGAAAATCTACCATTGCGAATTTAATTCCCCATTTTTTCAATATTAAAGAAGGTGAAATCCTTCTAAATGGCACGAATATTGAAAAATACCCTCAAAAGTTATTACGAGATAAAATTGGCTTTATTCCTCAAAAAGCATTTCTATTTAGAGGTACAATTGAAAGTAACATACGCTTTGGAAAAGATGATGCAACGATGGAAGAAATAGAGCATGCTGCAAAGGTTGCTCAAGCCCATGATTTCATAAAAGGCTTAGAAAATGGATATCAATCTTTTGTTGCCCAAGCCGGTACAAACCTTTCTGGTGGACAAAAACAAAGAGTGGCTATTGCGCGAGCATTAGTGAAAAAGCCAGAAGTGTATGTGTTTGATGATAGTTTTTCTGCCCTTGACTTTAAAACAGATGCAATGCTTAGAAAAGCATTACGTAGTGAAGTAAAAGAGTCTGCGGTTGTGATCGTTGCTCAACGAATTAGTACTATTTTAGATGCAGATCAAATTATTGTATTAGATGAAGGAAAAATGGTGGGCATCGGGCGTCATGAAGAACTCATGAAGTCATGTCCAGTGTACCAGCAGATAGCAGCTTCACAGTTAAGTGAATCTGAATTAGAAGGGAAGGAGGTTAAATAGTATGGAAAAGAAAAAGAAAGGCACAATTCGAAGACTACTTCCTTATTTTCATGGGTTAAGATTAAAACTGTTATTCATTTTTATAGCTGCAGTATTAAGTAATGGGTTATTTATTGCCACACCAATTTTCTTAGGGAAAGCGACAGATCAACTCGCTGAGGGAATTAAAAATGCTGTTAAAAATGGCACTCGCTTTCAAGTAAATGTTCATACTATGGGTGGAATATTTTTAATCCTCTTAATGCTTTATGTTTTTAGTTTTATTACAAATTACATTGCAAATTATTTGATGTCATCTGTTTCTGAAACAGTGTCCTTAAATATGCGTAACGCGTTAAGTGAAAAACTTCACCGCCTCCCACTTCGTTTTTATGATTCGACAGAACGTGGTGAAATCTTAAGCCGTGCTACCAATGATCTTGAAAAGGTAGCGGATACGTTGCGAGAAGGTTTTAACCGATTAATCGGCTGTGCAGTTATTATTTCAGGTGCAGTTATTATGATGATTGTAATTAGTCCTTCCTTGTCAGTGATTGCTTTTTTAACAATCGGAACAGCGACTTTGGTTACGATGTTAATTGCCAAAAAATCTAGAAGATATTTTCACAATTATCAATCCTCACTTGGTGAATTAAATGCGAATATTGAAGAAGCGTTTACTGGTCAATTAGTATTAAAGGCATTTAATCAGGAAGAGAATGCGATTAATGAATTTAGAAAGATAAATCAAAATTTATATGAAGCAAGTAATAATTCACAAATTGCGCAATATATTGTTGCACCTTCTGTTCGTGTAATCAACAATCTTGGTTATATTGTTGTTGCAGTAATGAGTGGACTATCTATTTTAAATGGTAGATTATCAATTGGTACAGTACAGGCGTTTATTCAATATACGGATAAAGCATCAGAGCCAGTAATTGAATGTTCTCAGATTATTAGCTCTATGCAGGCAGCATTTGCAGCTTCCGCACGTTTCTTTGAAATCATGGATCAACTAGATGAAGTGCCAGATAACGCAAGTCCTAATGTTCTTTCTGCACCAAAAGGTGAAGTATCATTTGAGCATGTGAGATTTGGTTATAGCGACGATCATATTTTAATGAAAGACGTAAATATTAAGTTAAATGCAGGGGATAGAGTAGCTATAGTAGGTCCAACGGGTGCAGGTAAGACAACACTAGTGAATCTATTAATGAGATTCTATGAAATACAAGGTGGTAGAATCACGATTGATGGCATGGATATTAAATCTATGACACGTGCAGAGCTGCGAAGTATGTTTGGTATGGTATTGCAAGATACTTGGTTATTTGGTGGAAGTATAAGAGATAACATCGCATACAGTAATTTTGATGTAAGTGACGAAGAAATAATTGCAGCAGCAAAGTCTGCAAGAGCAGATCATTTTATACGAACACTTCCAGAGGGTTATAACACAATTCTTACGGAAGATGGTGCCAATGTATCACAAGGTCAAAAGCAGCTGCTTACAATTGCAAGAGCATTATTGGCAGATCCAAAGATATTAATTTTAGATGAAGCAACTTCAAGTGTTGATACTAGAACTGAAGTTGAAATACAAAAGGCAATGAACAATTTAATGAAAGGTAGAACTAGCTTTATTATTGCTCATAAGCTCTCTACAATTCGCGATGCAGATTTAATCCTTGTAATGCAACAAGGTACAATTATAGAGCAGGGAACACACGAGGAGTTATTAGCTCGAAAAGGGTTCTATGAAAAGCTTTATAATAGCCAGTTTGCAAGTTAGGCTAAAAAAGGCTTTATAAGCTAATATGCAAGCAAGATTAAAAAAGTTTTATAATAGTTATTAACTAAGGTTGAAATAAGCAAACTTAATTATAGACAATTGCATGTTTGTACAATTAAAAAGCATCTCATATGAAAATACTCTACATTAAGCAAGCTTAATTTGGAGACTTATCATATGGATGCTTTTTTTATCTCATTTACCTCTTCTTCGCTTTGATGCGAATAAAATCTAGTATGTCTTCTTGATCTTTGACGTTTAATTTTTCAAAATAATATAATAGTTCTTTTTCTTTTCTATTTAAATGTTTTAGTTTCTTTTCGTTGTTTGGATCTGTTGTATAATTTAAATAATTGGACAATTCATTCACCGATGGTGCAACAGTGGGAGCATCATGATAAATATTGGAATTTAATTCAATTGTTAATTGCAACAAATCATTCACAGGAATGCTATAAAGTGTAGCAAGTTTATATAAAACCTCAGTGCTAGGCGTATTACGCCCAGTTTCATAGTGGGAATATGTTTGACGAATTATATTTAAATAGGAAGCAATATATTCTTGCGTGTAATTATGCAATTTTCTCAATTCTCTTAAGCGTTTTGCTAGTAGCTCATTATTCACGAAATCACCATCCAATCTAAGTAGAGTATAAGTAATTTTGTTATAAAAAAGGCTATTTAAAATAGCAATATGAGAGTTCATATGCTATAGTTAAATAGCGCAATTTGAATAGCAATTTAATATTTTATTTATTGTTTTTTGATGATTATATCAAATTATTTTTGCTTACTATGTTTTTTTCATAAAAAGTATTTAATATAGGTACCATGAAAGCAGATACAATGCCAGCAGAAAAACCAGTATTATATAAATTCATTCCACCATGAAGGACACTTAAGTTTAATACAACAGCAGAATTAATGATAACTGCAACAATACCCCATATAAATCCAAAGCGTCCAGCAATTGGTGCAAGTGATGTACCAAATAAAGCAGCTAATAATATGGATGGATTATTTAATTCCCATAGGTTTAGGATGCCACCCAGTAAGACACCAAGGAATATTGGAAATATGTTTCTACAGTGCTTTCCAAAACTTCCAAAACCTACAACCGTTAAAATACCACCAATTGTAGGTCCGTTTAATGGACCACCAACTATAAGTACATATGCCATTGCTAGGAAACCGTTCAACCCCATATTCATTAGAACAGATCCAAAACCCTCCAATGCTACAAAATCGCTGCTAAGCTGTCCGGAATATGTAAAGATATTTTTTAAATTTTCAAGTGATTTACCACTCAAAAAATAACCTGCAATAAATAAGCAAGTAAAGATAATAATGAGCCAAGTTCCTAAATAGACATCATTGCCAGAACTCCATAAAAGCCTATTTCTTGGATCATAACCGATGGATTTAAAAAATGAAACGAACACAGTACCGATGATACCAACTGCAAAACCTGTATTATAAAGACTAAAACCTTTGTGTACATGAAATAAGTGTTTTGAAACTGGAGGTACACAAAAACCGATACTTATACCAATTACAAGTGTCTTAATAATTCGAATCCACAAAGGATAATTAGACACAAACAATAATTCCGTAACAATAGGGGAGATGCTGGTTGAAAAAAAAGCAGCATAAATATGGTCTGCAAATTTTTCTTTGCATACTTTTGAATATAGGTAAACACCTAAAATAATTGGCCAAACATTGACGATATTTTTACCAAACAAAGCAAAGCTACCCATTAAAAATACAGAAGCAATTGTGATTCCAGTTATTTCAACCTTTAATATAAATAAAATCAATACAGATATAAGCATTAATAAACCTGAGTTGACAAATGCAGCACCAATGCCTCCGACTTCAAAGTAATCAGTAATTAAAATATCTGGTTCAATAATAATTTTATATAAACCTGAAAGAATATTGGAAAATGAATCCGAAAGAATTCCGATTAGTAGGAATACTAAAGAAAAGGAAGTTAATACGATATACCTTGTTTTATTAGGAACTAAGGTATAACCAAGAGATTTTTCTTTTTTATTTTCGACGCTTATAACAGTGCCTCCTTACGTTAAATATAAGTTTAATTTTCAATAATAATTTGTGGAAATATTATCGCATATTCTTCTACAAATTTCAAGAAAATTTTATATAGTAGTTACAAATTAGCATGTCAGAAACAAAGAAATATATGCAAATTTACATATATAAAACGAAGCAAAAAAAGATAATTGTTAAAATGCTATTTATAATAGCTTTTTGATATTATCTATGCTACAATGAAGTAGCACACTTGATAACTAGTCATAAAATATTATGAATAGGTCCTTGACTATAAACGAATTTTGTCATTAAATAATATTGAAAGGGGAGAATATTATGATGAAAGAAGAAGGTTTGAGCGAATTGACCAGGGTCCTAATTATATCGGACCGTTTAATAGATTGTGCAAAAGCATTATCTAATTTTTTGATTACTGCAGGGATTTCTGTAGTTGGAGTGGTGGAGAATAAGCAACAAGTTTTAAAAACAACAGAGTCACAACCAATTGATTATTTAATTATTGCTGGATATTTAAATGATACGAGAAATTATGAGGTTATTGAGGAACTTAGGCATCAATATAAACCATTTATACCTATACAGTGGGCGATACTTGATTCTTTAATAACAAGTTATTGTTTCCAATATAGAATACCTCTTAAGTTCGATCGTACATTACCATTGAATGATTTTGTTATGTTTTTAGAAGAACACAAAGAAGATAAATGGGGTTATTTTCAAGGGTTTAATAATGATTCTACATATAATGAACTTGATGATTATGAAGAAATGAAAGAATTTAAGAAAAATCCAGGTTCTATATTTCAGAGATTTAGAAACTATTTAATAAGTAGATAAATGTGAAGAGTAACTTCATCATATTTTTGATGAAAAAGGGCTGTTACAAAATATGCTTCATGAGGAATGAAGAGATTTTGTGATAGCCTTTTTTCGTTTATAATATAAGCGAAGGAAGAAATAATAGATAATGCTTTTCTAGTATAGAAAAATCCATTGATGCTATTGATACGTAAATATATACTTAAAACAAGTTACTATATATAACATAACTTAAGCGTATTATAAAAGCTATATTGAATGATTGGCAAAAAGTCGAAAGAGGAAAGGGTAAGGAAACGTTTATGGGGTCGTTTAAGGTTAAGGATAACTTTTATTTAAATGATAAGGAATTTAAAATTATTTCAGGTGGAATGCATTATTTTCGTACCGTTCCAGAATACTGGAGGGACCGATTAGAAAAATTAAAGGCACTTGGTTGCAACACAGTTGAAACTTATGTACCTTGGAATATGCATGAACCTGAAAAGGGAAAGTTTTGTTTTGGTGGAATACTAGATTTAGAGGCATTTATCAAGCTTGCACAGGAACTAGAACTTTGGGTGATTATTCGTCCATCCCCATACATATGTGCGGAGTGGGAATTTGGAGGGCTTCCAGCTTGGCTTTTGGCAGACGAGTCTATGAAACTTCGGACAAGCGATGAGCTTTTTATGAAGCATTTAAAAGAATATTATACTAAATTATTTCAAATTCTTACACCATTACAGATTACCAATGGTGGACCAATTATTTTATATCAAGTTGAAAATGAATATGGATACTACTGCGATGATAAGAAATATTTAGAAGAATTAAGAAATATCATGCTTTTAAATGGATGTACGATACCAATGGTAACTTCGGATGGACCTTGGGGAGATGCCCTTGCTGTTGGAAGTTTAGAGGGAGTTTTACCAACTGCTAATTTTGGTTCACGTGGGGAAGAACAGTTTGAAGTATTAAAAAAGCACACCAATGGTGGACCATTGATGTGCATGGAGTTTTGGGTAGGTTGGTTTGATAGTTGGGGTTCGGAAAATCATCAAACAGGTGATATTAAAGAACACGCTAAGGATTTAGAATATATTTTACAACATGGACATGTAAACATTTATATGTTCCATGGTGGGACGAATTTCGGTTTTATGAATGGATCAAATTATTATGATAAACTTTCACCCGATGTTACTTCATATGATTATGATGCATTGTTAACAGAAGATGGGGAGTGCACAGCAAAGTATTTTGCATTTCAAGAAGTGATTAAGCAGTTTATTAAACTCCCAGAGGTGAAGTTTTCAACAGTAATTAAAAAGAAAGACTATGGTAGAATTTTTGTAAAAGAGAAGGTAGGGCTATTTGAGGCATTACCAGACATCTCCCAGGAGGAAAATTCTAGTTTTCCAAAGTCAATGGAAAAACTCGGTCAGAATTATGGATATATTTTATATCGTACTCAAATGAATCACTCAAAAGATTTAGCTGAAATTCGTTTATGGGAGGCGAACGATCGGGCACACATATTTGTAGATGAAGAGTTAGTAGCAACATTGTATGATCGTGAATTGCTTTCTACTAAAAAATTTGAACCTAGCATTCCGTTTGTAGAAGGTAAACTAGATATATTAGTTGAAAACATGGGGCGTGTTAATTTTGGACCGATGCTAGAAAAGCAACAAAAGGGCATTCATCGTATGGTTCAAGTAAATCAATATCAGCATGTGGGATGGTCTTTATATACACTGCCCCTTGATAATTTAGAAAGATTAAATTATACCAGGGGTTATAAAGAAGGTAGGCCTGCATTTTATCGGTTTGCATTTGATGTTTCTGAAATAGGTGATACCTTCCTTGATTTTACTGGCTGGGGTAAAGGTTGTATTTTTGTAAATGGATTTAATATCGGAAGGTTCTGGGAAGTAGGGCCTCAACGAAGGCTCTATATCCCAGGCCCATTATTACATATTGGGGAGAATGAGATCATTGTATTTGAAACGGAAGGAAAGGTGGCGGATTCGATTTCTCTGCTATCTAAACCGGACTTAGGGTGTGTAACGGATTAAAATAAGTTTGATTCACGTCGATATAAAAGTTTTAATCATGGTAATTACACTCTTTCGCCTGAATTAATTAAGAATAGTATAGATTTTGAAAGTGCGAACTTTGAGTACTTTACTTAAATCGTCATAAAAAAACCAAACCGATCCAAATACTCTTGATGCTTCTTAAAATCTGGATCATACATGCCAACTTTTCTCCAAAAGGAACGATCATGATTAAGATGCAGTATATGGCAAAGTTCATGTATTACCACGTAATCAATGGAACTCATTGGCGCCATAGATAGTCTATAATTAAAAGTAAGTTGCTTTAAGGAATTACAGGTTCCCCACGTTTTTGTTGAGTCTACCACTGTAATTCCTTTGGCATTTACTCCAATGATTTTTTCATAATGTTGTACTCGTTCTTTTACTATCTTTTTCGTTTTATTTGTATAGAATTTCTTGAGTTCTGCTTGAATTTCTTCTTCTGTTTCAGGAATAACCTCTAATATGTCATTTAACGTTACCACTTTTCCAAGGTATAAGAAGTTTTCGTCTTCGTTATAGCTTTTTTTATTGGAAATGTATTTTCGATTCTCAAGTTGAGCTTGATGCGCTAATAAGGTTTTAGCATGTGATTGAACAAATTTTAGAATTTCTTGTTCTTCTGTATGTTTTGGAGCTTTTACAGTTATTAATCCCTCAGGTGTTATTTCTAAAGTGGTTTTCTTTCTTTTAGCATACTGCACTTGAAAGTATATTGTTTTATTATCAATTGTAATTTCCATAGCATTTCTCCTGTTTCTACAATAGTATTATTGTAATGGAGAATCCAATCCTTGTCCAGTGAAAGAACTTTTAATTGGATCTAGTAAATGTTAGTTATGTTTAAAGAAAATAAAGTTTGCTCTCCTTATCCCTCACAGAATCATTATTCAGTTACACGAATTGTACATCGCATTTTTATACCATCTTCAGAGGCATAAACATATGCGGTTCCTTTTTGTAAAGCAGTTATTGTTCCATTGGAATCAATGGAAAGAATATTTGGATTACTAGTAGTCCATACAGGAACATTTCCAGAAGATACCGTTGCAGTAATAGTAGCGGTATCTCCTTTTTTAATGCTTAGTTCCGATGCACTTAACTTTATTACGGGTTGCTCGACGGTAACTTCACATGTTTTTGATACGCCATCTATCGTTGCAGTAATCGTGGCCGTACCGTGTTTTTGTGCGGTAATTATGCCGTTAGAATCTACTGTAGCTACACTTTTTTTATTCGTTTTCCAAGTGGGATTAATATTAGAAGAGACCGTAGCAGTAAGCGTTGCACTTTGACCACGATACAATTTGATTTTTGTACTGCTTAATTTGACAGTAGGAGATTTGACCGTAAGTTTACAGGTAGCGCTAACTTTATCGGCTGTCGCAGTGATTATAGTTTCACCAGGCTTAATAGCAGTAATGACACCATTCTCATCAATTGTAGCAACACTTTTCTTGCTACTTTTCCAAGTGATATTTGAACCAGTTGAGCAAGTAGCTGTAAGTGTTAATGTTTCACCACGTTCAATTCTGGCGCTTGAATTACTAATTGTAACTTTTGTTTTATTTACTGTGACTTTACAAGAAGCTTCTGCACCTTTTATTTTTGCAGTAATGGTAGCAGAACCAGAGCTTTTTGCAGTTACTTTTCCAAAGGTACTTACAGAAGCAACTTTAGAATTGTTACTTTTCCAGGTAGGTAGTTTTCCATTGGTGGTAATCGCAATAATATAGAATTCATCTCCAATGTTGGCATTAGCTTCATATTTAGTAAGTAAAACAAATTCAATGGGATTGGATGCTTTTACTGATATTGCTTGACTTGGGATAGAAAAAAACAGCATTACAGAACATAATAAGAAAGAATATAAAAATTTTTTTATGTATGACATTATAATCCTCCATTCATTGAATGTGAGGAATAAAGATTCAGCGAATGCTGAGAGCAAACTTATTGTAAGTTTAACATATAACCTTAGGTAAGTAAATAAGAAATTTCCAAATTATAGGGTAAATTTGAAAGGAATAAAATCAATAAAGTGAGGATATCGGATGGACATTGTATGGGTAAAGCAGTAAATTCATCATGGAATAATTAAAGTAAGTAAATTCATCATGGAATAATTAAATTAACAAGAAAGAATAATCTGGATAATTTTAGTAAGAAAAAGCACAGTATCACAAAACGGACACTGTGCTTCGTAATTTTTAGTAGCTAACAAAGATGATTATATTTTAAACTACTAACCAATTAATCCTTGTTCAACTAAAAATTCATGAGCAACATCGCTTGGTTTTTCTTGTAATTCATCTACCTTATAATTTAATTCTGCCATTACATCATTAGTAAGAACCGCACCTAGCTCATCCATAAGAGGTTCAATCTCTGGGTATTTCTCAAGGACTTTCTCATTTACGATTGGGATCGCATAGTAAGGTGGGAAAAATCCCTTATCATCTTCTAAAGTTACAAGGTCATATTTCTTCAATAAGCCATCGGTTAAAAAGGCATCAATTACTTGAACATCTCCATTATTAAGAGCAACATATCTTGGAGAGCTATCAAGGGCTTTCGAATCTTTGAATTTAAATCCATATGTCTTTTCAACTCCAGGTAAACCATCGCCACGGTTTAAGAATTCAAATGTAGTACCGGATACAAATTTAGATGCAACTTTAGCAAGATCACTAATTGTTTTTAAGTTATATTTCTCGCTGGTCTCTTTTGTAACAGCAAGAGTGTAGGTGTTATTAAAACTCATTTGTTTTAATGTCTCGATACCATACTTTTCTTTAAAATCTTTCTTAACAGTATCATAGACTTTTTTTACATCACTGATTGGTGCATATTTTAACGTATCGCCGTATGCGGTACCACTATATTCTACGTACATGTCAATTTCTCCAGAATTTAAAGCGGAAAAACATACCTGTGTACCACCAAGTTCCAATTGTCTATTTACCGAGATATCGGTATGTGCTTCAATCATATCGGCAACCATATTACCAAGAATCGCTTGTTCAGTGTAGTCTTTAGAACCAACAGTTATCACCTTATCACTTTTGTTTACACCACTAAAATAAGAGAAAATAAAAGATATGATAATAACAAATGAAACAATAGATAAGGCTATTTTTTTCCCTGTTCTTTTTTTACGGTTAGCAGTTAGACCGCCTTTTTGAAGACTTACTGGAGTTACTAATGTTTCAATGGTTGCTGCTAAAAAGTCTACGAGAAGAGCAAGTAAACAGGCAGGAATTGCACCAGCTAAAATTTGAAAATTGTTAACGGTACGAATACCAGAAAACACTAGATATCCAAGACCGCCAGCACCTATAAAAGCAGCCATTGTCATAAGACCAACAGCAGTTACGGCTGAGATACGAACACCCGCCATGATAACTGGAAGTGCTAGAGGAATCTGTACTTTTGTTAATACTTGAAATTTAGTAAGGCCAATACCCTTGGCTGCTTCCAGCGTTTGAGGGTTGATGTTATCAATCCCTGTATACGTATTTTTAATGATTGGTAGTAAAGAATATAAAATTACTGTAACAACAGCTGGTACGGAACCGATACCCAATAGTGGTATCAAAAATCCTAGTAGTGCCATACTTGGGATGGCTTGAACAACACTAGCAATTCCTAAGATTGGTTTGTTTAACTTCTTCATATAGCTTATAAATATACCTAGAGGAACACCAATTAAAATGGCTAGGCCAACGGATATTACCGTTAGTTTAATGTGCTCTAGCAACAAACTTAAAATTTGTTGTTGATTGTTAATTATATATTCAAAAAATTCAATTATTTTCATATTAATCCCCATTCCTGCGCACGTTCTTTATGCATTACAAATTTGTGGTGCGCGAGCACAAACTTGCGTGTGAAATTCATTTTTATTTTCCACACTTATCTCCATTTGTCGAAAGGAAGTTCAATTTAAAATGAATGAAATTCCCTTCTGGCTTTATTCTTCCATGTCTATATATTGCTGACTTAAAGTTGTAACTAAACTACTATTTGTTACAAGACCCTTTAAGGCACCATCGTCATCAACGACAGGCACGGTTGAAATGTGATTTTCATTTACAATGGATAAAGCATCAATGATTGTTTGGTCAGGATGAAGTTTAAAGAAAGTTGTTCTCATAACATTTCCAACCGATTGTGTTTTATCTTCAACATTTCTAAGTTCTTTGGCTTTAATAATGCCTTCTAGTTTTCTAGTGATAGAATCAATGACAAGTAAGCTATCAACTTTGTTACTACGCATCTTTTCCATACATCTTATAATAGATAATTCTTTTGTGCAGGTAATTGGTTTTTCAATCATAATATCAGAAACTTTGATATATTCAGGAGATGACCAGATACGATCTTTTCCAACAAAGTTAGAAACAAAATCGTTGATTGGATTTTTTAAGATATTCTCAGGTGTATCGTATTGCACGATTTCACCATCTTTCATGATACAAATCATATCTGCAATCTTAATTGCCTCACTCATATCATGGGTAACAAATACGATAGTTTTGTTCATTTTAGCTTGTAAATTAATAAGTTCTTCTTGTAAATCAGATCTTGTGATAGGGTCAAGTGCTGAAAAAGGCTCGTCCATTAAAATAATATCAGGGTCATTTGCGAAGGCTCTTGCAACACCAATACGTTGTTGTTGACCACCACTTAATTCAGTTGGATAGCGATCAAGGTAAGCATCTGGGTCAAGACCAACCATTTTCATTAAACGAATTGTATTTTGTGCGATCTTTTCTTTCTCTAATTTTTCAACCTTTGGTATAAGTTCAATATTCTCACGTATTGTCATATGTGGAAATAGTCCTGTTTGTTGAATAACATAACCTATTTTTCTTCGTAATTCGATTTCATCAGTTTGCTCTATATTAATTCCATCAATAGAAATAGTTCCAGAGCTTGGCTTTATTAATCGATTAATCATCTTAAGCGTAGTAGTTTTTCCACAGCCACTGGCACCGATAATAGCAACAAGCTTGCCACTTTCAATTTCAAATGATAGGTCCTTAAGGATGACATTACCCTTAAATTTTTTAGAAATATGTTCAAATTTTATCATAACAACCTCCTAATTATTGGTTAATAACAACTTGTTTAAGATTTGAAGTTGTCAGAAGTAACAATCCAATAATATTACAAAGTTGTTACTTAGTCAAGAAAAAAATAAAAAAAAGAGATAATCTGAATCAAATTATCTCTTAAAAAACTAGTATAAAACCAGTGGAATATGCGTTATTTTTCGGGATATAAAAAGTTTGTAACTCGCTCTAAACAAATATCTTCACCTATAAAGTACAACACATCTCGTTCGTGCATACTAGCATATGGACCAGGTGAAATTAATAATTCATCGTTGCGCTTAATACCGATAACAGTAGCCCCTGTATTTTGCCAAAAATTTAAATCTGAAATATTTTTATTTAAAAATGGGGTTTCAGAAGTGATTGTAATTTGATAAGGCATAAAAGGGTTTAACGAACGGAATCGATCTGTCTTAGCAATCAATTCGGTGAGACAGTGGTCGAAGAATTCCAGTTCTTTTTTCTGTCGATCGACGCTATCAAGGATATTCTTCTTAATATCATGTATGGTTTGTACATCTTGATACTGTTTTACAAAACGAACAGCATTTTCGTAAGATTTAATAGTTACACCACTACCTTTTTCGGAGGTAACAATGTCAAGATCCGATAGAACACAGATAGCCCTTCTCGCTGTTTCAGAAGAAACACCATATTGACTCGCAAGTGAAGATCTTGCATATATTTTATCACCAATGTTATATTTTCCATTTGCTATTTTGGATGCGATATCAACTGCAATTTTTTGATATCTTGGTGTTTGTATTTTATTTTTATTCTCCATTTTGTTACCTCCATGTTGCCGAAAGGCGAATCATTTTATGTGTAAAAAGCATCGAATGTGATAATGGATTCTTGTTATGCTTTTTTATCCTAATTTTCATTCATTCAAATCTCTATGGTAATGGGATATTGAATGTGGTTAATTTTAAAAAGTTCTAAATTCGTATTGTTATATATATTTTTAGAATCAACTACTATTATAGAGTAACTTTCTTAAAATGCAAGACAGATTCGGTGATATAATTACAATAACCTTAGACTTGATATCTTAGCATTCCTTTGTTATCATTTTAAGATAAAATCAAATGAGATAAGCCACTCTTTTCGGTGGCATGGAGGTAGTTATGAAACTTTCAACATTATGCTATATAGAAAAAGAGAATCAGTACTTGATGTTACATCGAATCATCAAGAAAAATGATGTAAATAAAGATAAATGGATTGGTGTTGGTGGGCATTTTGAAAAAGATGAAAGTCCAGAAGAATGTTTACTTAGAGAAGTAAAAGAAGAGACAGGGTTAGATTTAACTTCATATCGTTTCCGCGGATTGGTAACATTTATAGCAGAAGGCTGGGAAACCGAATACATGTGCCTTTATACTGCAGATGAGTTTACTGGTGAAATGATTCCTTGTGATGAAGGAGTTCTAGAATGGGTAGATAAAGATAAGATTTTAGAGTTAAATCTTTGGGAAGGAGATAAGATATTTTTAAAACTTTTGAAAGAGGAAAGTCCGTTCTTTTCTTTAAAACTAAAATACGAAGGTAATAATTTAGTTCAAGCTTACCTTGATGGGAAGGATATTCTGGAAAGATAATGATCGTAATAGGAAATATAGTTCTCCTTGAAAATATTTACATTTCAAGATATAATAAAGCTATTATCTGTAATGTACGAAATATGTGAATGATTTGAATAAAAGAATATTGGGGGGCTCTATGAAAAAGGCAAGAAATGAATTAGCTGAGTTTGTAGTCGGTTTGGCAATGCTTGTGGTTGGTTTGTATTTGTTTATGCAAAAAGTAACAGTTTCAACTGGATTCTTTCAAGGAAGTTTTAATTTAGGTGGAATTCATGTGAATACAGGACTAATAGTTGTTCCTTTTATTATTGGAATCATTATGATATTTATAAAACCAGAATCATTTCTATCAAAACTTGTAGCGTGTTTAGGCTTCCTTTTAATTATTGTTTCAATAATTTCGTCTACAACAATGCGTTTATCAAGCATAACTTTATATGAGTGGTTATTATACTTAGTTTTTATTTTCGGCGGTCTTGCTTTGGTATGTAGAGTTTTATTTAAAAGCCCTAACAAAAAAGAATAGAGAAATAAAAATCAGCATTTATGTTTCAAAATATGCTGATTTTTTATTTATCCTAATTGCTTTGTCCTATAACTATTTTAATCGCCTGAAATTATATTGCAATTTTGTAAAATGTTTAGAAAGATTGACAAATATATATAATAATACTAGAATATTATATATTAATAATAAAATTCGATGAATATTAAAAGAGTAATAAAAATAGAACTTTATTATAAAAGATGTATATTGGATGATTATACATAAGAATAGAAAGGATGAAGTTTGATTATGAATGAATTTTTAAGAATTAATCAAAACGATAATGTTGTAGTAGCATTAAAAAGTTTGCCAGCTGGTAAGACACTTGACGTAGATGGCAATCAATTAACATTATTAGAAGACATAAAAGCTGGCCATAAAATTGCCCTTACTGAGATTAAGAAAAGTGAGAATGTAATAAAATATGGATATCCAATTGGTAATGCGATTATGGATATTAAAAAAGGAGCTTGGGTACATACACATAACATTCAGACAAATCTTTCTGAAAAATTAGAATATACATATTCTCCAAAATTCCATGATATCAATACAATCAATGGACCAAAGAGTTTCCGTGGATTTCGCAGAAAAAATGGTGAGGTAGGTGTTCGTAATGAATTATGGATAGTACCTACAGTTGGATGTGTAAACGGAATTGCTGATATTATTATCAATGAATTTAAAGCAGAAGTTGGAGATTTAAAAATTGATCATGTAGGTGTATTTAAGCATAATTATGGTTGCTCACAATTAGGTGATGACTTACATAATACAAGAAAAATTTTAGCGGATTTAGTAAAACATCCAAATGCAGGTGGTATTCTTGTACTTGGATTAGGTTGTGAAAACAATACAATGGATTCTTTTAAAGAAGTTCTTGGTGAAATAGATGAGGAAAGAGTCAAATTCCTTGTAACTCAGCAAGTAGGCGATGAAGTTGAGATTGGTAAAAATCTTTTAAAAGAAATTTATGAAGTAATGAAGAAGGATGTTAGAGAAGAAGTTCCAATTTCTGAATTAAGAGTTGGTTTAAAATGTGGCGGATCTGATGGATTCTCAGGAATAACAGCAAATCCATTAATCGGTAAGTTCTCAGATTATTTAGTATCCAATGGTGGTACAACAATTTTAACAGAAGTACCTGAAATGTTTGGTGCAGAAACTATTTTAATGGGCCGTGCGAAAGATGAAGCAACATTTGAAGATGTGGTACATTTAATTAATAACTTTAAAGATTATTTTGAACAGTATAATCAACCAATTTATGAAAATCCATCACCAGGAAATAAAGAGGGTGGTATTAGTACATTAGAGGAAAAATCCCTTGGTTGTACACAAAAAGGTGGACATAGTAAGGTAAGTGGAGTTTTAGGATATGGAGACCGCTTACAGCATAATGGATTCCATTTGTTACAAGCACCTGGTAACGATTTAGTATCTACAACTGCACTTGGTTCTGCTGGTTGCCAGTTAGTGTTATTCTCAACAGGTAGAGGAACTCCTTTTGGTAGCCTTGTTCCAACCATTAAAATTGCTACCAATGATAATATCTTTAAGAAGAAACCAAGATGGATGGATTTTAATGCTGGTCAATTATTGGATGATAAGCCAATGGATGAATTGTGTGCAGAATTCTTTGAATACATTGTAAGTGTTGCAAATGGTGAGCTTACAAACAATGAGAAAAATGGAATTCATGAAATGGCTATCTTTAAAGATGGTGTAACTGAATAAGTATAATTATGTGAAATAATAAAGCGAGAAAGATACTCTACTATTAGTAGGAGTCTTTCTCGTTTTTTTGTAGGAGTTTTTAGTGTATGACATATTAAGGTAGTCAGTTCCTTTTGAAACAGTACCTTTTGTTTTTATTTATTTTCTAAGAAGTGTATACGAATTATTTAAAAAACTTCTCATGTTTGAAATTTCGTGGTAATATTATAAAGTTAGTATATAAGACTTAGATACGATAAGACTTAGATACGATAAGACTTAAACACGATAAGACTTAAACACGATAAGACTTAAACACGATAAGACTTAAACACGATAAGTCTTAAACACGATAAGTCTTAATCCAGGTAAGAAATAAATCAGATAAGTCTTAAGCTAGATAAGCCTTAACCAGACAAGGCTTATATCCTAGATCCATTAGGAATAAAACTTCAACAAACGCAAAAAGTGAGCGTAAGAATGGAGAGTATAATGACAAGAAAATTATTCTATGAAGATAGCCATATAAAAGAATTTGAGGCAAAAGTGATAGATTGTATTAAAGATAACGATGCTTATCAAATTATATTAGATCAAACCGCTTTTTTCCCAGAAGGTGGTGGACAGACAAGTGATACTGGACGAATTTTGGATATAGAAGTATATGATGTTCGTGAAAAAGATGATGTTATTTATCATTATACAAAAGAACCTCTTATCGTAGGACAAAGTGTGGTAGGAGTTATAGATTATAAAGAGCGATTCTCTAAGATGCAACAGCATACAGGAGAACACATTATATCTGGACTTGTGAATCGCTATTTTGGGTATGACAATGTAGGCTTCCATTTGGGAAAAGAAAAAGTGACGATGGATTTTAATGGAGATTTAACTTCTGAAGATTTAAGAAAGATAGAATTAGAGGCCAATGAAGTTGTTGCGAGAAATCTTAAAATTGAAGTCTTATATCCAAGCAAAGAAGAACTTAAGAATATCCAGTATCGCAGCAAAATAGAGATTGAGGGACAAGTTCGTATTGTTGAAATTCCAGGGATTGATTGCTGTGCATGTTGTGCTCCACACGTGAAATACACTGGTGAAATTGGCATTATTAAAATAATTGATTCTGAAAAATACAAAGGCGGTATTCGTGTAAGCATGTTATGTGGTTTTCGCGCTCTTGAAGATTACAACATGAAAGAACAAAACGTAAATAAAATCTCAGTATTATTATCTGCAAAACCAGAAAAAATATCCGTGTCAGTTGAGAACTTAAAGAATGAGATTAGTATTTTAAAAGGTCGCATCTTTGCATTACAAGAAAAACAAGTAGCAGAGGCAATAAATCAAATTAAAGAAGATGCTACATTAGCGATACTTTTCGATGAAGAACTTGATAATAATGCAATGCGTAAATTTGTAAATGGAGCAATGGAAAAGTGCAAGGGACTTTGCGGAGCCTTTGTTGGAAATGATTTAGAGGGATATCGATACATTCTTGGAAGTAAAACAATTGATGTGCGAGATACTGCAAAAATGTTAAATGAAGCTTTTAGTGGAAAAGGTGGCGGTAAGCCTGAAATGGTGCAAGGATCCTTACATGGAACAAAAGCAAATATTGAGCAGTTGCTTAGCTAGAGAATCATGAGATAAGAGAATTTTGAAATAAGAGAACTACAAATATAAAATATAATGAAAGAGGGTTAAATGGTACAATCAATAAAACAAGATTTATTGGAACTTGCAGAACCAAAATATCAAGAATTTACTAGTAAGCTATTACCGGGAATTGATAATATTTTAGGGGTTCGACTACCGGCATTACGCAAGCTTGCGAAGGATATTTTAAAAGATAATCCTATGGAATATTTGGAGAATGCAACAGAGGATTCCTTTGAAGAAATTATGTTGCAGGGCATGGTCATTGGTGGTTTAAAAGATATTGATTTAGTGTTTCATTATATTGAAGAGTTTCTTCCTAAAATCAATAATTGGTCTGTATGTGATAGCTTTTGCGCGGGACTTAAGATTTCTAAAAAGTATCCAAAGGAAATGTGGCAATTTATACAGCCTTATTTAAAAGATGATAGGGAATATTTTATTCGATTTGCAGTAGTTATGTTATTAAATTACTATGTTGATGAAGAGCATATTGCAGAAGCACTACAAGCCCTAGATCAAATAAAACATGATGCATACTATGTAAAAATGGCTGTGGCATGGGCAATATCGATTTATTATATCAAATTACCAGAACGTACATTGGAGTATCTAAAATATAATTCACTGGATGATTTTACTTATAATAAAGCTTTACAAAAAATCACTGAATCGCTACGAGTTGATAAAGAAACAAAGCAGATGATTAGAAATATGAAACGTTAATTAGAGATCAAAGCGAGTTTAATTAACAATGCAAAAGATAAAATGTAGTAAACGGGGAGATAAAAATGTTTGATTTTAAGTTTGATTGGAATGATGAATTACGAATCCATATTAATGATATTGATGAACAACACAAGGAACTATTTCGTATTGGACGAGATATAGAACAACTATTAATGATTCATTGTATTGGTGTTAAATCGGAACAACTTTTAAAAATTGTGGGTGATTTAAGAGATTATACAGCTTATCATTTTTATGAAGAAGAAAAGCTAATGGAATTAACGCAGTATTCACAATTAGAGGAACATGTTAAGGAACATGCAACTTTTCGAAGTGAAGTTCTTAGCATAGATGTTCCTAATTTATCAAAGCATCCATATGAAGAGTTGTCTAAAATCAAGGATATGATTCAAAATCATGTTTTTATGCACATAATGGAACATGATAGAAAGATGGCAGAAGAAATTCGAATAAGATTAAGTTCTACCAGTGCGCCGAAGAAATAAAATGAGAAAAAAGTTAGAAAGGTCTTTTAAAATGATACAAGATATAACACCATTAAGATTTAGAAATGAATTTGAGATCCGTGCACCAAAAAGCACTGACTATGTTTTATATTATAAAAATAATGAAATCCTGTTAAAAAACGATGAGGAACCTAGCATACCAACATTCCATGATCTTGAAAAATTAGATGCTTTAATTTATGAAAAGAGTGATTATCTTTTTCATATTGATGGAAACTGTTTCTTTTTAGTTAGGAATTTGGATATAAAGGAATCAAGCTCTTATCAGATGTATGATACACAAATACTACGTACATTTGAACCAATGTGGTTAGCATTTGCAGCGATTACTGGTAAGCATCTTTTCCACTTCTATCAGGACAATCGATATTGTGGACGTTGTGGAAAAGAAATGAGAAAAAGTCAGAAAGAACGCGCATTATGCTGTGACTCTTGTCATAATATTGTGTATCCTAAGATTTCACCAGCAATAATGGTTGCTATTACAGATGGAGATAAAATTTTATTAACGAAATATTCTAAGGGTATTTATAAAAGATATGGTTTGGTCGCCGGATTTGTTGAAATCGGGGAGACATTAGAGCAAACGATTGAGAGAGAAGTAATGGAAGAGGTCGGATTAAAAGTTAAAAATATTCGTTATTATAAAAATCAGCCTTGGGCATTTTCTTCTTCCTTGCTAGTTGGTTTCTTTGCAGATTTAGATGGCTCTTCAGAAGTAAGATTAGATGAAAATGAATTGGCAGAAGCTGTTTGGGTAACAAGGGAAGAGATACCTGAAAACCCTATAAAAATCAGTTTGTCAAATGAAATGATAGACGTATTTAAAAATGGCTTAGAACCTAAAATATAAAAATTTAATGAAGCTTCTACATATATTATTTCAGAGTATTAGCTTTTATGATATAATGAGAACGGAGTGAGGCAGACACAAGCTCGCTTGTGGATGCCGATCGGAGTGACAAGATCATGAACGTTTTTTGTTCATGATATAATGAGAACGGAGTGAGGTAGACGCAAGCTCGCTTGCGGGTACCGATTGGAGCAACAAGATCATGAACTGCCTTTGTTCATGATATAATGAGAATGGAATGGCAAATCATTGTGTATTAAGGTTTTTAAAATTAGTATACAAGGAAATGAAACAATATGAAGGAGGTATTTATGAACGAAACTTTTCAGAAACTACAACCATATATGGATAAGATAACGGGGTTATCAACTGCCTTAACTATTTTAAATTGGGATCTTGAAACATTAGCGCCAAAGGGTGGTGTCGACAATACAGCAAAGGCTATGGGAAGCCTATCTGGTGAATTATATGGCACAATCATGAACGATGATGTAAGAGCAATTTTAAAGGAATTAGAAAGTGAAACTGATTTATCAGAGAAAGAAAAGGGAATCGTAAAGATTTGGTCAAAAGAATTCCAGTCTTTAGAAAAGATTCCAAAAGATGAATATCAAGAGTATTCTGAATTAACAGCTAAATCCGGTATGATATGGCAGAAAGCAAAAGCTGCCAATGATTACAGTATGTTTGAGCCATACCTTGATAAATTAATAGATTTTAACAAACGTTTTGCTGGATATCGAGCAAAAGAAGGTCAGAAATTATATGATGTATTGCTTGATGATTTTGAAGAAGGCTTTACAACTGAAAAACTAGATGAATTCTTTGCTAAATTAAAGGAAGAAATTGTTCCATTATTAAAAGCAGTTGTTGTAAAGAATAACATGATTGATAAGAGCTATAACTATAGATCATTTGATACGAAGAAACAAGATTCTTTTAATCGATGGATTGCTGCATACTTAGGATTTGATTTTAATAAAGGTGTAATTGCAGAGAGTGAACATCCATTTACAACAGAATTACATAATCATGATGTTCGTATCACAACTCATTATTATGAAAATAATTTAGAAAGCGCTATGTTTTCCACTATTCATGAGACTGGCCATGCACTTTATGAAATGGGTGTATCCGATGAACTTACTCAAACATTAGCTGGTGGTGGTGCTTCTATGGGAATGCACGAATCTCAATCTAGATTTTTTGAAAATGTAATTGGTCGTAGTGAAGCTTTTTGGAGACCTATCTTTGGTAGATTAAAAGCAACATTTTTTGAAGAATTAAAAGATTTATCACTTGATAATTTTATCAAAGGTATTAATAAAGTTGAGCCAGGGCTTATCCGTACAGAAGCAGATGAATTAACCTATTGTCTTCATATTATGGTTCGTTATGAAATTGAAAAGCTTATTTTTGAAGGTAAAGTTACAACAAAAGAATTACCAGAATTATGGAATGCAAAATATGAAGAGTACTTAGGAATCCGCCCAAAGACAGATGCGGAAGGTATTTTACAAGATACTCACTGGTCTGGTGGTAGCTTTGGTTATTTCCCATCTTATGCACTTGGTAATGCAATTGCTGCGCAACTTTACGCATATATGGATAAACAAATGGATATTGATGAAATTTTACGTAAAGGTGAAGTTTCTAAGATTGTTGCTTTCTTAAGAGAGCATATCCATCAATATGGTAAGTTAAAGAAAACGGATGATTTCTTAATGGAAATTATGAATGAATCCTTTAACCCAACATATTATGTTGATTATTTAAAGGAGAAATTTACAAGAATTTATGAGCTATAATAACCATGAATGTGAACTGATATTAAATATAGATCAGTTGCATACAACTGTTTTAGGAATAGAACGAATTAAAAGGAATCTATCTTTGGTAGTGGATGATGTTGTTATATGGTGTAAAGAAATAATAAAAAATCCAGATGCATCCATAATTAGGCGGGGCAAAAACTGGTATATCGTTTTAGATAATTGTGAAATTACAGTAAATGCTTACAGTTACACGATAATAACTGCACATAAAATCAAATCATAGATCTAATTATAAAAAAATTTAGTCGGTTATTAAAGATCATTAATTAATAAGTATATTAAGTTCATTTATTACATTATTTATAAAACACCTAAAAATACTTTTAGCCGAGGTATTTTTTAGGTGTTTTATCTTTATATTCAAATTCATACTTTTTTTCTTATAGAAAATAATATTTATTAAGAAGCTATTAAATAAGTGATTAAAAAGAGTTTGTAGAGAAGTAGCTGAAGAGAGGGGTAGTGTATAGTTTAATTATGTATAAAATTTACATACGGATTGAATTATTTAATAAGTAATATATAATGGAAAATATAGGAGGTGTTTTAAATGTGCGATAAGTATAATGAAACAGTCCCAATAGCTATTATTCCATTGTATGGAACAGAAGAACTTACACAAAAGATTAGTTACTATTTGGAAAGTATTTATAATTCTAGTGATAGTCGGATTATAGATACGAAGCTTTTACGCTTTGCAACTGGGGATGCAAAAGCAATTCTTGAAAGTACAGTTAGAGGCATGGATGTCTATATTATCATGGATGTAGGCAATTATAGTTGTAAATTCAATATGTATGGAAGAGAAGTTATTATGTCTCCAGATGAACATTTTCAAAACCTAAAAAGAGTAATCTCTGCCATTGGTGGTAAAGCAAATCGTATTTCTGTTATTTCCCCTATGTTATATGCAGCAAGGCAAGATCGAAGAATATCAAGGGAATCTTTGGATTGTGCAGTTGCTTTAAAAGAACTAGAATCTATTGGTGTTAAGAATATTATGGCATTTGACATGCACGATGATAGAGTTCAAAACGCCGTTCCATTTATGGGGTTTGATAATCTCATGCCTGTATATCAAGTGATTAAAGCAATGAATAAACATTATCCTGACATTTTCTTAAATGAAGAAAACATGTTAGTTGTTAGCCCAGACCTTGGAGGTACAAACCGTAATCTTTTGTATGCAAATGAATTGGGTTTAGATATGGGATTATTTTATAAGAGAAGATCTCGTAAAATGGTACATGGTAAATACCCAGTAAAGGAGCATAAATATATTGGACCAGATGTAAGTAATAAAGACATACTAATTGCAGATGACATTATTGCTTCGGGGGAAACAATTTTAGATGTAGCAAAAAGAATGAAAGAGCTTGGAGCTAATCGTATTTTTATTGCAGTAACCTTTGGATTATTTACTGAAGGGGTTAGTCAATATAATAAAGCCTATGATGAAGGGGTAATCGAAGCAGTCTTTATTACCAATGCAACATATCGTAGTGAGGAAGTGTTGAATGCACCTTGGTATAAAGGAGTAGACATCTCAAAATATATTGCTTATTACATATATTGTGTAAATTCAGGAAAATCAATTTCAAATATTTTAGATCCACATATAAAAATCCAAGCTTTATTATCGAAAAAGAAGTAATCCTATGGGAACCGTATTCAGCACAATAGCACGAAATAGCTATGTAGTAGTTGCTTTTATCTTTCAACAATCGCATAGGAAGAATGTTTTGTTAAAAGGGAAAGAGCCGATAACCGCATTTAAATAGCAAGTTATCGGCTCTTTGTCTGTATATCCTTTGGCACCTCTTTTTACTTTAAAGCGCTTATTTCATTATAATGCTGCTTATGTATTCCTATATGTCCAATCCCCAAGACTATAGTTGCAATTAGCATCCAGACAACTTTACCATATATGCCAAGTAGGAAAAAGGCAAGCACAGGCAATGTTGCTCCCGCAACAGGGATACCTAAAAAACTGCTATAAAAATCTACTAATTCTCGATTACTACCAAAATAGCGTACCCACCAAAATTCATACATTATCATTAGTATAAAAGCTGTAATCAGCCACCAAGACCAACTTGACCACTTATGTAGATTGAAATCAGTAAATAACAAAGCACAACCACTAGTTAATACTTCACCGGCCCTCTCAAAAATCAGAAGTACTTTATTTTCATTTTCAGAGGTATATCCTTTCGGTGTTTTTTTCGTCCAAATTAGGTTTGGGATGAACAGCAACAACAGAAATATTAATCCTATATATGAAAAACCAATATGTCCCAACATCTGCTTACTCTCCATTATTTTCTAAAAGTTTTTTAGCTTCTTCACACCACTCTAGATAAGAGCGATATGTTTTTAAGCCAAGCTCTACGGTTAGCAAATAGTATTTATGGATTGCACCTAAAACAGTAGATTACTAAAAGACTGCCTTAGAATAGTAAAGTAGAGAAAGGATCCAATATTGATCATTTTAAATTACTATTATAAGACAGTCTCTTTTAATTTAAATTTGAAGTTGTCTAGTTGCAGTTTCTTTTATTAAACTATAAATTTGACTGCATTAGATACATTTTTGTTAATTATTCAGATATAGTAAACTTTGTTCCCTCTAATGATTTTCTTAATTCATCAAGAGATACGTCTTTACTACCAGTGATAGTAGCTTTCTTATTTGCTAAATCAACTTCTGCAGCATCAACTCCTGCGATCGCTTCAAATCTTTCCTTAATGGAATCTACACATCCTTGGCATTTCATGCCTTCAATAAAAACTGTTTTATTCATAATAAAATCTCCTTTATAATTTATTTTTAAACTTCAACTGTTATTTAATAGAAGAAGGTTTAAATCTCTTTAAACGTAATGCATTTAATAATACGGATACAGAACTAAAACTCATTGCTGCACCGGCGATCATTGGGTTTAATAATGGGCCACCAAATAAATGTAATACACCCATTGCTACTGGGATACCTAAGGTATTATAAGCAAATGCCCAGAATAAGTTTTCTTTAATATTTTTAATGGTTGACTTACTTAATTCAACAGCAGTTGGAACATCCATTAAATCACTTCTCATTAATACGATATCCGCAGATTCCATGGCAACATCTGTTCCAGAACCAATGGCGATACCAATGTCTGCTTGTGCAAGAGCAGGAGCATCGTTGATACCATCACCAACCATGGCAACTTTTTTGCCTTCTGCTTGCAGTTTTTTAACTTCAGAAGCTTTGTCTTCTGGTAAAACTTCACTAAGGACTCTATCAATTCCAACTTGTTTTGCAATTGCATCCGCAGTACGTTTATTATCACCTGTAATCATTGCAACTTCAATACCCATCTTGTGAAGTTTTTTAATTGCCATCGCACTACTTTGTTTGATTGTATCTGCAACGGCTATAATACCTGCGATTTGACCATCTTTTGCAATGTACATTGGAGTTTTACCTTGTTCAGCAAGGTTATCTGAAACGGATGCAAGATTTCCTAAATCTATTTTTTTATCATCCATTAATTTTTTATTTCCAAGTAAAAGAGTACTTCCTTCAATGGAAACTTCAATTCCATGACCAGGAATTGCTTCAAATGAATCTGTTTTAGAAAGGTCTAGATTTCTTTCAACTGCACCATTTACAATTGCTTCTCCAAGAGGATGTTCAGAGCCTTTTTCTGCAGAAGCAGCCAATCTTAGTAATTCATCCTGTGAAATATTTTGTGAAGTAATAATATCGGTTACCTTTGGTTTACCTTCTGTGATTGTACCTGTTTTATCAAATACAATTGTTTTAATTTTATGAGTAGTTTCTAATGCGTCACCACTCTTAATTAAAACACCGTTTTCAGCACCTTTTCCTGTACCAACCATGATAGCAGTAGGAGTAGCTAAACCAAGAGCACAAGGGCAAGCAATTACTAATACTGAAATAGTAATGGTAAGTGCGAAAATCCAAGATTCTCCACCAATGAAGAACCATGCAAGACCAGAAAGGATTGCTAAAACAATTACGATTGGTACAAATACTCCTGAAATTTTATCTGCCATTTTAGCGATTGGAGCTTTGGAACCTTGAGCATCTTCAACTAATTTAATAATCTGAGATAAAGTAGTATCTTTACCTATTTTAGTTGCTCTAAATTTAAAACTACCATTTTTATTAATACTTGCGCCAATTACATTATCGCCTATCTTTTTCTCCACTGGAATACTTTCACCAGTTAACATAGATTCATCAATGGAGGTACTTCCTTCTGTTATAACACCATCTACTGGAATTTTCTCACCAGGTCGAACAACAATAATATCATCTACTAAAACCGCATCCACTGGTATTTCAACTTCTTCATTATTACGAATAACAATAGCGTTTTTTGGAGTAAGGCCCATTAATTTTTTAATGGCTTCAGAGGTTTTACCTTTGGAAACTGCTTCAAAATATTTACCTAAAGTAATAAGAGTTAAGATAACACCAGCAGATTCATAGTAAAGTTCCATTGAAAAATGATGGTCACCACTTACTACCATAATTGTACCATACAAACTATAAACTACGGCTGCACTTGTTCCTAATGCAACTAAGGAATCCATATTTGGATGTCCTCTAAATAGTGATTTATATCCAACGATAAAGAAACTTCTACCTAAATATATAATAGGAATTGTTAATGCCAATTGTAATAATGCAAAATTACTAGAATGCATCATAGGATCGATAATGCTAGGTAGTGGTAAACCAATCATATGTCCCATTGCAACATAGAGTAATGGAATTGCAAAGACTGCAGATAGCCAGAAACGGTTCCACATTTCTTTGATATGCTGTTGTTTCTTTTCCCTATCCTTATCTACTGTGCTTGTGGAATCAATTTCTTCAGTTGCTGTATAACCAGCATCAGTAACTGCCTTTGTAATATCAGCTACATTTAGTACAGATGGATCATATTCTACAAACATCTTTTCCGTTGCTAAGTTTACACTTGCAGTTGTAATACCAGATAACTTATTGACTGCTTTTTCAACTGCCTGAGAACAAGAAGCACAAGACATACCATCGATAGAAAAAGTTTTATGTTGTACATTTATAATTGCCTTAAAGCCAGCGTCTGCAACAGCTTTTTGAATATCCTTTTCGGATGTTTGGCTTTTATCAAATTCTACCGTTAACTTTTCAGTCGCTAAGTTAACAGAAGCCTTCGAGACACCAGATAATTTCGAAGTAGCTTTTTCGACAGCCGCAGCGCAAGAAGCGCAGGACATACCTTCGATATTAAATACTTTATTTTCCATAAAATCATCTCCTTACTTATTATTTAAAGTGCACCTCATCAACCATATGGCATTGACAATGTCCGGGGGTGCAATTGCATAGTGCAGTTGCATTTTGCAACGGCACCTCGTCAACCATATGACATTGTCATTGTCCGGGGGTGCAATTGCATAATGCTTCTGCACCTCGTCAACCATATGACATTGACACTGTCCAGGGGTGCAATTGCATAGTGCTAGTGCACCTCGTCAACCATATGGCATTGACATTGTCCAGGGGTGCAATTGCACTTAACTTCGTCAACTGCTGTCTTTCTTTTTTCTTTTAGCATTGCCTCTAATCGATCGATATCATCAAAGCTTAATTCACTCTCTGTAATTATGGTTTCAATTAAACTTCCTACTTTAGTAGAACAAATTCTTGATAATAAGTCATCGGCAATGTATTGAACACTTTTTCTTTGTTCCACCAAAGGAGTATAAAGAAATTTATTTCCAACTTTTTTTGTGGAAAGCATTCCTTTATCAACCAAGCGCCCCAATAAAGTTTTTACTGTAGTTGATTTCCAGTCATTTTTTTCATTTAATACAGTAAAGACATCTTTACTTGTTGTTTCCCCTTGCGCCCAAACGACTCTCATAACTTCCCATTCCGTTGGGGTAATGTTTCTTTTTTTGCCTTGATCCTCCATAGTACCAACTCCTTTAAATTAATACGTCAAACATATCATTTATAATAAACGAACGATGATATATTAAAGTCCGTAACTTTGATTAAAACAATATTGTTTTTAGCCAATATGTAAATAAAATAGAATCGCATTGGCTATGTATATTAGGATGTACATAAATCATTAGTTTATCATATTACTGCCTCCTTATATCGTCTACAAATGTAGTCGTTTTATTTGCCTTAATCATATACCCTTTATTTTAATTTGTCAAATACTTTTTTAAAAAATTTTATTGTAAGGATTCCCATGTAAATAATGCGCTATTATATTAAACTGCTTATATGGTATAATTTGAAATAATGCTTGTGTTAAAGAATATTAAGAGCATAACTTATGTTGTAATGAATTAGAAATAGCTGATATAAAAATGAAGTTAGAAAGGTAGAGAATAGGATATGATTTTATATTTTAGTGGAACGGGGAATAGCCGCTATGCAGCGCAACTAATTGGAAGTGTAATTGGGGATGAAATTGTTTCTATGAACGCGTTAATAAAAAAATCAAAGCAAGAGAAGCTACATTCGGATAAACCATTTGTCATTGTCTGTCCAACATATGCATGGAGAGTACCTAGAATCGTTGAAACATTTATGAATGAAACCCAGTTTAGTGGGAGTAATAAAGTATATTTTGTATTAACTTGTGGTGCTGATATAGGAAATTCCATTGAGCATGTAAAGAAGATTTGTAATGATAGAAAAATGAAGTTTCAAGGAATTGCAGGTGTGGTTATGCCTGATAATTATATTGTCATGTATGAGGTACAGGATGATGAAACAGCAAAGAAGCTAATGGAAAAAGCAGATGAGACTTTGTATGAGATTTCAGAATACATTAAAAAGGGGCAATTGTTGCCAAATGGAAAAGGCGTTTTTCTTGATAAAGTAAAAAGTGGATTTGTGAATCCGATGTTTTACTCCTTCTTTGTTAAATCAAAGGGATTTTATTCAACAAATGACTGTATTGGTTGTGGAAAATGCGAAGCTGTATGCCCTATTAACAATATTAAGATTGTTGATAAAAGACCGAAGTGGGGGAATGATTGTACACATTGTATGGCTTGCATATGTAGATGCCCAAAAGTTGCAATTGAATATAAGAATAAGACGAAAAATAGGCATAGATATTACAATGCAGGGTATCAAAAAAATGATCAGGGCTGTAAATAAGAATAAGAGCGCAAGTAAGAGAGTTATAATGTCTCTTTCTTGCGCAAATTAATTTGATTAAATGAGAATTTTGGGACATACATAAATTTGATGAATAGACTAAATTTGAATTTATCTTGGTGGAAATAATGTAAATTTATTTTTAATCTGTATTGCACTTTTCGCCTCGCTACTTTTTTGAAAAGCGTTCATTACTTCAAGAACATGCAGTGTTTGGTTATATGAAGCACGAAATGGGGTAGCAGTTTCTATTGCTGTAACCATATCCATCAATCCTAATCCTCTACTATTATCTGAGTAGTCAAACAATAAAGGCATTTCCTTAATTTCACCATCTTCTGGACGTAGTAACTTAATTGGTCCACTAAAGGTATTTGGATCAGGTACGAATAATGTACCTTTGGAGCCATAGATTTCAAATCTCGCCTGTCCAGGATAATAAACATCAAAGGTTGTAAATAATGTTCCAATTGCTCCACTTTCAAATTCCATTAGACCTGAAACATAGGTGGAAACGTCAACATCAATTATTTGTCCTTTCTTTGGGGTACTGGTGATTGTTCTTTGTTTGAAAGGAGTTCTTGCAATCCCAGTTACGCTTTTTATCCCACCTAGTAAATTTATGAGAGCAGTAATATAATATGGCCCCATATCCATCATAGGTCCACCACCATATTTATAATAAAATTCTGGATCTGGATGCCAGCTTTCATGCCCGCGACAAATCATAAATGCAGCTGCACCAATTGGCTGACCAATGAAATCATCTTCAATTAATTTTTTACAGGTTTGTATTCCTGAGCCTAAAAAGGTATCTGGAGCGCCACCAAGCATTAACTTTTTTTCTTTTGCTAATTCCACAAGTTTTAAACCTTCTTCATAAGAAGCAGCGAGAGGTTTTTCAGAGTATACATGCTTACCAGCTAAAAGTGCTGCTTTACTTACTTCAAAATGTTCATAGGGTCTAGTTAAATTAAGGATAATATCTATTTCCTTATCAGCAAACATCTCATGCATTGTGTCATAGATTTTTGGAATGTCATAGATTTCTTTTGCCTTTTCTGCCTTCTCACGTATAAGGTCACAAACAGCGATCAGTTTCATATTATGAAATTTTTTCTTAAAATTCTTAAGATAAATGCCACTAATATCACCAACGCCAACCATACCAATCTTTATCATAGAAACATCCTCCTAATACATCTTTGCATCGTTTATAAAACAATCGGTTGTTAAGTTGTGCTCTATCGCAAATTGCTTTCCTTCCCCAGCCCATAGCATTCCACGTTCCATGATTATTGCTGCGTTTGGCGAATGATCAAATACATCATCATGATGACCAAGAGAGGTATAAAATACTCGACCATTTCCCCAGTATTTTGTCCAGGCAACAGGCATATCGATTGGTTTATTTGAGATATGATAGTAATTTATAGATGGGAAACGGGTGGTAGCAAGAACTTCAATCGCAGGATCGATATGTAAATAATAGTGCTCGCTGCAAACTTCAAAATCTGAAAGCCCTTCTGTAATTACGCTTGAGTTATGACAAATGTTTACTGTATATTTAATTCCATCGCCTCCTGGATGGCTGACCCATTGTCCACCAGTTATAAACTGCCATTCTGTATCTTGACGGAAGGAATCACACATTCCACCATGGCAACCAGCAAGACCAACACCAGTTCCAACTGCTTCTGAAACATTTTTTACATATTCATGATTAATTTGGTCCATTGTCCAACAAGCAACAATTAACTCTAGCTTTTTTAGTTCATTGACATCTGAAAGACAATCTAAAGTATCTGAAATAGTAACTTCATAACCATTTTTTATTAGCATGTTTGCAAATCGCTTTGAGGTTAATTTAGGCTCATGACCATCCCAACCGCCTTGAAAAATAAGAGCTTTTTTACTCATTGATAAATCCTCCTTTATAGGAATTAACATTACAGGAAACTAAGAAAACCACCTTAAAAAGCACTAGCCTTACAAGCAACAATACCCCCCTAATAGGGATTAATAGTAAAGGAAACTAATAATCCATTATCAAAATTATATAAAGCATGAAACACCACGTTTTTCTTCTTCAGATAAATATACTTGTTCAATTACTTTCATTACTCGAAGTGATTGTTCTGGCTTAACAATGAGTTCTTCCTTTCCCTCAATTACATTTACAAAATTTTTATAATAATCCGACCAGTCAGTTGTTACTTCTGGTAGCTCTAATACATCGGTTGTATGCACTGGACGTGGAGCCATGGTTCTGGTTGGGCCGGCTTTCGTATAAACAATATCATCGGACCACTCCATATTGGTATCTGTATTTAATTTTACAACCTTACCATTGCAACTCCAATCATCTATAACGAAAGTACCATCGGTACAGGTAACATGCCATCTTGGTAAATTAATCAGACAATTGGTGGACATTTCGCACAAGGCAGAAACTCCATTTTCAAAACGAAGTAGAATTTTAATATTATCATCAACTTCGTCGGAATATAAATTAAATAAATGAGCTGTAATGGAAACTACCTTTGAATCAATTAAATTTAAAATTTGATCAATTAAATGAACACCCCAGTCTAGAACCATGCCACCGCCATTGATTTTGTGACCTCGCCAACCATGCATAGCCCGTCTAGAACCTTGAACTCGACTTTCTATAAAATAAGGTTTTCCAAGTTGATTTTCAGACAATAGTTGCTTCACTATAACATAATCTTTATCCCATCTACGGTTTTGATGAACGGAGAAAACTCTATCTTCAGCATTTGCCACTTCTAAAATTTCCTCTAATTCTGCTACATTCATTGTGACTGGCTTTTCGCATACCACATGTTTTTGGGCTTTTAAACAACGAATCACATAATCTTTGTGAAAATTGTTTGGGGTTGCGATTGTAACAATGTCTAACTCATCATCATTCAACAATTCATTTACATTTGAATAAATATGTAATCCGTTTTCTTTCGCTTTTTCTAAGGCTTCCTCTCGAATATCAAAGACTCCTTTTACATGAATTTCTGGTATTCTAGATAAGACATTCTTAACATGCCATGCTCCCATGCCACCATATCCAATAATAGCCATATAATGTTTCATACGAATCCCCATTCTTGCGCACGTGTATTGTGTATAAAAAGTTTGTGGTGCGCAAACACAAACTTGTATGTGAAATTTTTTTTGATTTTCACACTACCTTAGTTAGTTGTTACTAGCTTGACTTTACACTTTCTGGATTTATTTAACATTCATAATTGTATTGTAGCACGAGTTAATATATAATACGTGACATAAGATATATAAAATTGGACATTTCTTGCACTATTAGTGATTTGGGACTATATAAGTAAAATCATATTTATATGGTACCGTACATGTGTTTTTTCTCGGACTATGAGCAGCCATTACGTTAAATAGGAGGGACTATGCTTAATTATGAAAATCGTTCGGAGTTATTTAGCGCTTTTAACATTGAGAATTTAACATTTCCATCACACTTGCACACCTACATTGAAATTATTTATGGTATTGGAAATGGACTTTTCGTTGGCATTGATGGGAGAGAATATCAGTTAAGGAAGGGTGATTTTGCTATTGTGTTTCCAAATAGAATTCATAGCTATGAAACCTTTGATGCTTCTAAAGCAATTCTTATATTGTGTCCGTTAGAAATGGCGGGGGATTATCATTCTGTTTTAATAAAAAGTCATCCAGAGGTACCATTGCTACATTCAGAGATAGTACATAAGGATGTACCGTATTTAATTAATTCCATTATGGCGTTAAATGTTTCAGCAGAGAATGTATCACTTATGAAAGCATATATTCAATTAATTTTAGCATTGGTGTTGCCATATTTAAAATTAGTTAAGAATACAGATATCCAGCCACCTGGGAGAATGGAACGATTAATTATGTATTTATCTGAACATTTTACAGAAATGATATCTCTTGATTTATTAGCAGAATATTTGGGAATCAGTAAGTATAGTGTATCAAGAATTTTTAATGAAAAGCTTAAAGTTAGTTTAAGCGACTATGTGAATATGCTAAGGATTGATTTTGCTAAAAGTTTGCTACGAGGAACACAGGATAGCATACTTAGTATTAGTATGACTTGTGGTTATGAAACTCCAAGAACTTTTAATCGAGAATTTAAAAAAATATGCGGCTGTAGTCCAAGAGATTATCGGAATGTTAATAAAATATAGTATGGAAGGTCTGTTACGTATAGTTTTATGTGTATGTTATAAAATTCTTTGTAAGGTAAAAAATTGGAGTAATTATTCTTAGAATAAAGGGGGTATCACAAAATAAAGTTTTACTATGTACATCCAAATGTTTTTCGAAGAAGAAACAAACTTGTATTTTATACGAAAGAAAAGGTCAAGAATTGGTCATTTTGCCTTTAAGTCATCGTATATAATACAAGTTTGTTACGTAACAGAAAATCATGGAACAAACATATGAAACAATTTTATTTTGCGACAGCCTTTTTTAAATTTATAAATAACTTTCATAAGAAATCCAATCGAAATCTGCATAATTATTTTCTTTTTGTGAGTCAAAACTTCTAAACTCTGTTTTACCATCTTCCTTGTGAACATCCCCAATATATACACCGAGACAAGTACCTACAAATCCTCCAGCACGTTCTGTACTTAATATACTTGCATCAATATTCTGCGTTAAGTAATGATATTCCGTTTCGTTAAAAGAGTATGAAAAGCTTAATTGTTGTCTTTGGGATAAAACCTTTAAATAGATATAATCTTTATTAGTTCTCTCGCCTGAGTTTGGATTATTAAAAGTTATAATATTTTCTTTCGCAATTATCGTTTCGATACCATTTTTACACTCTATGAGTTGAAGACTAAGATGATTTTTCTCATTCTCTTTTAAAGGAGTTATAAAAAAGCGATAGTGAAATTCATTACTTTGCATTAAAACAATGCCCGTTTCTACAGAATCTGCAAATGGAGAGAGTAATAGCTTGGCTTCTAAGGAATAACAAAAGTTCGTTTGACGAATGAAAACGGCGGTTGGACTATTTTTATCTACGAGTCTTATTGGTGAAGAATATAGCCTTAAATGACTAGGATTGTCTTTTAAACTATAGTTTTCTTTTATTGGGTTACGAAGGTATAAAAAATAAGGTGGTAATTCATCTGTTTCAAAATGTTCAACAATAGAATGGCGTTTTACGGAATCATCGAAGGATTTTTCCTCCACTAATCCAATTCCATAATTAACAACAGGCCAACCGTCCTCCCAAGTAACAGGTACAAGAAACGTTTCCCGTCCAAGATTACAAAAGCCGTCACAAGGTCTTGAAGCAAGAAGAACCATAAACCATTCCCCTGTTGAAGTTTCTACAAGATCTGCATGCCCAGTATTGATAATTGGATAATTCTTACCAAGATGTCTATGGGTAAGAATAGGATTTCTCTTACAACCTTCAAAAGGTGTTGTTAGACTTTTGCTTCTAGCGATTGTTACTGCGTGGTTTAGACCAGTGCCACCCTCTGCAATCATCAAATAATAATAACCATCTTTTTTATAGATATGAGGCCCTTCTTGCCATTCACCGTCTCTAAGAGCTCCATGCCAAGCTGCATAGGAAGGTCCAATCAGTTTCATCGTTTTTAAATCTAATTCCTGAATATATATTTCATTATCTCCCTAAAAAGCACCGCCTTCCCTTCTTCCTTTTGTACCGCAATAATAACAACGTCCATCATCATCAAAAAAGAGAGAAGGATCGATTCCGTCCGCATCCTCAAGAAAATACGGATTCGACCAAGGACCAGTAGGTTTTTGAGCTGTTACAATAAAATTTCCTCCATGGGTTACATTTGTAGTAATCATATAATATGTACCTTGATAGTAGCGTATGGTAGGAGCAAAGATTCCTCCACTATGTTCTGTTTCTGATAGGTTAAGCTGTTCTTCACGGTCAAGAATATTACCAATCTGCGTCCAGTGAATTAAATCTTTGCTATGAAAGATAGGAACACCAGGGAAGTATGAAAAGGTTGAATTAACTAAATAGTAATCTTCACCAACCCTACAAATGGATGGGTCGGGATGAAATCCGGGAAGGATTGGGTTTTGGTAAATAGAAATTGACATTACAGCTCCTCCTTTTACAGTTATTTCAAAGTTTAATTCCATTGTAGAATGATTAACTATATTTGTAAATGGATTATAATATATGATTTTTAAATTATGAATATTGATGAAAATAGCAAGAAATGACTATATAAACGCAACGAATAGGGAGCGTAGAAAGAAAAAGAGAAATATAATAAGAATCAGCTAGTATGAACTAAAATTGAAATACTTCGTGATGAGGAGGTCTTTATGGATATTACAAATAACATAGTTAAGATTAAGCAGTATCAGGAGCGTGCAAAAGAGCTAGTGGCTAAAATGAGCCTAGAAGAAAAAGTGGATCAAACATTACATAGTGCACCAGCAATAGAACGCTTAGGTATAAAGGCATATAATTGGTGGAGTGAAGCTTTGCATGGGGTAGCAAGAGCAGGAGTTGCCACTGTATTTCCTCAAGCAATAGGATTAGCTGCAACATTTGATGAGGATTTTATAGAAAAAGTAGCAGATGCAATTTCTACAGAAGGTAGAGCAAAATTCAATATGCAGCAAAGGTTTGAAGATACTGACATATATAAAGGTTTGACTTTCTGGTCTCCAAATGTAAATATATTTCGCGATCCTAGATGGGGAAGAGGTCATGAAACGTTTGGTGAAGACCCATATTTAACCTCACGATTAGGAGTACGCTTTGTTAAGGGGTTACAAGGTCATGATGAAAATTATTTAAAAGCAGCGGCCTGTGCAAAGCATTTCGCAGTTCATAGTGGGCCTGAGGATGTAAGACATAGTTTTAACGCTGTTGTTAATAAACAGGATCTATATGAAACATATTTACCAGCCTTTAAAGCTTGTGTACAGGAAGCAAAAGTTGAGGCAGTGATGGGTGCCTATAACAGAACCAATGGAGAGCCTTGTTGTGGAAGTAAGGCGCTTCTTATTGATATTTTAAGAAAAGAATGGGGATTTGAAGGTCATGTAGTTAGTGATTGCTGGGCGATAAAAGATTTTCATGAAGGACACCAGGTGACAAATACACCAGTGGAATCTGTTTCTATGGCAATGAATAATGGTTGCGATTTAAATTGTGGAAATTTATTTTATTATCTAAAGCAAGCAGTTTTGGAGGGTAAGGTAAAAGAAGAGCGTCTTGATGAGGCATTAATTAATTTATTTACAACCAGAATGAAATTAGGAGTGTTTGATGAAAAAGGAGTAAATCCATTTGATAAGATTCCGTATTCTGTTGTAGATAGTAAGCAGATGCAAGAGCTGAACCTTGAAGCTGCTTCAAAATGTGTCGTATTGTTAAGAAATGAACATAATCTTTTACCACTGAATAAAAGTAAGATTAAAACCCTTGGGGTAATTGGACCAAACGCAAATAATCGTAAAGCATTGGTTGGAAATTACGAAGGAACCGCTTCTAGATATTGGACAATTCTTGAAGGAATTCAAGAATATTTAGGTGATGAAGTTAGAGTTATGGCATCGGATGGATGTCATTTATGTCATAATAGAATCCAAGGCTTAGGAAAACCAAATGACCGTATCGCAGAAGTTAAGGGGATTTGTGAAGATAGTGATGTTATTATCGCATGTATGGGACTGGATTCTAGCTTGGAAGGAGAAGAAGGTGATCGTGGCAATGAATTTGCCAGTGGTGATAAACCAAACTTAAATCTTCCAGGAATTCAACAAGAGGTATTAGAGACGATTAATCAATCTGGAAAGCCTGTAGTATTAGTGCTACTTTCTGGTAGTGCATTAGCGGTTAATTGGGCACAGGAGCATATCCCAGCTATTTTACAGGGATGGTACCCTGGGGCACAAGGTGGAAGAGCTATCGCAGAGATTCTATTTGGAGAAAAGAGCCCAGAAGGTAGACTTCCAGTAACCTTCTATCATTCCAGTGAGGAACTTCCGGATTTTACTGATTATAACATGGCAGGAAGAACTTATCGTTATATGAAACAGGAGGCATTATACCCATTTGGTTATGGCTTATCTTATACGAATTTTGAAATTAGTAATGTTGAAGCAAATCAAACAGATATCAAAATGGATGGAATCGATATTAGGGCTATCATAAAAAATGTTGGCTCAATGCAGGGAGTAGAGACGGTTCAAGCCTATGTCAAAGTGTGTGAAGAGAACACTCCAAATGCTCAACTAAAAGGTATTAAGAAAGTAGAACTAAAGCCTGGAGAAGAAAAAGAAATCGTAATTCATCTCCCTGTAGAAGCATTCGGATTGTACGATGAGGATGGAAAATTCCGAATCAAGCAGGGGAAAGTTTGCGTATATATTGGTGGCCAAGCGCCAGATAGTAGAAGTGAACAATTGACAGGAAAGAAAGTAAAAACCATTGAATTAATGATTGGAAATGATATACAATAAAAGAGGGGAGCTGCTAGTGGAAGAAGATCTTCCCATGGCAGCCTTTCCTTTTTATAAATGCAAGAGTTTTCGCTGTTATAAGGAGGGTATTTATGTGGACACAGTTGTGGCTTAATTATGAGAAAAGAAATGATTGCGGGAATAGTACATATATTTCAAGTATAGCGATTCGTGGGTTTGATCGGGAACATCCAATTGTTAAAAATGCGATCAGAGAACTTAAAGTTGGAGCATGTAAAATGTTACATATTAATCCTGTAGAAGTAGATTTTGATATGCTTCAGGAAGGAATTAAGATAATCCGTAATAACGAAGCTTCTAAGAAAGAGTGTTTTACGTTAAAAGAAGTAGATGGGGTTTTGAATTTAGAGGCTACGGATGAAAATGGATTATTATATGGTGTTTTTTATATATTACGATACATAGCCATGGAGAAAAATCTTAAGGGCATTAAGGAAAATCAAAGCCCCGATAATCCGTTACGTATGTTTAATCATTGGGACAATATGGATGGAAGCATTGAACGAGGATATTCGGGACACTCTTTTTTCTTTAAAAATAATGAAATTCTAGTTGATGAGCGAGTGTTAGATTATGCAAGGATGGCAGCAAGTGTAGGAATCAATGGCGTTGTTATTAATAATGTCAATGTAAAGGATGCAGCAACAAAACTAATTACTTCAAAGTATTTTAACCAACTTGCGAAACTATCTGAAATTTTTTCTGGCTATGGAATTCGACTTTTTCTTAGTCTAAACTTTGCATCTCCAATTGAGTTAGGGGATGTGGGGAGTGCAGATCCACTTGATCAAAAGGTAATTCTTTGGTGGAAAGAAAAGATGGCGGAGGTGTTTAAAAACATTCCGAATCTAGGTGGTTTTTTAGTGAAGGCAGATTCCGAAGGTAGACCTGGACCCTTTACCTATGGTAGAACACAGGCAGATGGAGCCAATATGCTTGCGGATATCGTAGACGAATATGGAGCCATCATTATATGGAGATGTTTTGTTTACAATTGCACACAAGACTGGAGAGATTATAAAACGGATCGAGCAAGAGCTGGCTATGATAATTTTATTAAAATGGATGGAGATTATCATAAGAATGTTATATTACAAATAAAAAATGGACCAATGGATTTTCAGGTAAGAGAACCAGTTTCTCCGTTACTTGGAGGGCTTAAGAATACGAATCAAATGCTAGAGGTACAAGTGGCACAAGAGTATACTGGTCATCAAATCGATATTTGTTATCTGATACCTATGTTTAAAGAAGTATTAGATTTTAAGACGTATTGCAAAGATACGGAGGATACAGTTGCAGACATAATTAGTGGAAGAACCTTTGGAAAATTAAATACTGGAATTGCAGCAGTGACGAATACAGGCAATGATGAAAACTGGACAGGAAATGATTTGGCAGCAGCAAATCTATATGGATTTGGTCGTCTAGCGTTTCAGACATCATTAACAGCAGAAGAAATTGCTGAGGAATTTATAAGGATGTTAATATCCAATGATGAAGAGGTCGTAAACACAATTAAGGAAATTTTATTGAAGTCTAGGGAAGTATATGAAAGTTATACGGCACCATTAGGTATTGGATGGATGGTGACACCTCATACACATTACGGACCAAGTGTGGACGGTTATGAGTATTCTAGATGGGGTACCTATCATAGAGCGGATCACCTTGGTATTGGGGTTGATAGAACGATAAATGGAACTGATTATGTGAGTCAGTATTATGAGCCAAATGCTTCTATGTATAATGACATTAAGACTTGTCCAGAAGAATTGTTGTTATTCTTTCATCATGTTCCTTATACCTATCAATTATCTAGTGGAAAGACTTTAATACAGCATATTTATGATAGTCATTTTGATGGAGTAAATGAAGTAGAAGCAATGATTGCTTCCTGGGAGAAATTAAAGGAGAAATTACCTCAACCGATTTATGAGCTTGTAAGTAATCGTTTTATGAAACAATTAGATAATGCAAAAGAATGGAGAGATCAGGTAAATTCCTATTTTTATCGAAAGAGTGGAATTGCTGATGAAAAAGGTAGAAAGATTTATTAACTTAAACTTTGCAATTAGTAAATGAATATTTGATAAATTCAGAATTTAATTTATCTATATTACCATGATTAAAACTTTTTCATTTTTGTTCCGATTCCTCATTTGGAAGCTACTAATGACTTATAACTTTGACAAAAACAGATATAAAAAGTTCAAAATCCTCACTTTGTTCTTCAAACAGTGAACTTTTTATATCTAAATCAAAAGGAGGTACTTATGGGAAGTATAAGATTATTTAATGACGAATGGACTTTTTTAAAGACGAAACTTGATGTCACGAAAGAAGAGGCACTTGCTAATTTGGAGCAATTTAGACAAGTTGATATTCCTCATGATTGGCTGATTTATAATGTACATAATTTGTATGAAGATAGTTGTGGTTGGTATTATAAAAAATTTAATTTAAGTTCTACATTAGAGTCATTGGGAAGTGTTTTTCTTCGATTTGATGGGGTTTATATGGACTCAACGGTATATGTCAACAATCAAAAAGTCGGTGATTGGAAATACGGGTATTCTGCTATTACACATGATATCACCAAAGCGTTAAGAAATGGTGAAAATGAGGTACTTGTACAGGTTAGATTTCAATCGCCAAACAGTCGATGGTATTCTGGTGCAGGTATTTTTCGTAATGTTTATATCAAAGAATGTAGCAGAGCATTTCTACCATTGGATGGAACGTATATCTCTATCAATGAGCAAGGAGAGGATTATCTCTTAGAGGTTGAAACCGAAGTAGAGGGACAAATCACTGAAGACATTATGTGTCACTATTCTTTATGGTTTGAGAATGAAATGATTCAGGACTTTGGGATGCAGAAAGTGTCTATGTTAAAGGAAAGTAGCAATGTTAATGATAGTAATTCTGCAGTATTAAAGGAAAGTAGTGAAGTTAATGGCAGTGAATCTGCGTCATTGAAGGACAGTAGTAATATAAATGGTAGTAAATTTGCGTCATTAAAGGAGATAATAAAAAATCCGAGAATTTGGGATGTTGATTCTCCCCAATGTTATGAACTACAAGTGGAATTATATGATACATCCTGCAATGAATGTCTAGATTCTGAGAGGATTACCATAGGATTTCGATCAATGAAATTTAATCCAGAACTAGGATTTATCTTAAATGGACGACAATTAAAAGTTCATGGGGTATGTGAGCACCATGATTTTGGATGCCTTGGAGCGGCATTTTATAAAGAAGCAATGCGAAGGAAGTTTAAAATACTTCGTGAAATGGGCGTAAATGCTCTTAGAACAAGTCATAATATGCCTGCAAAAGAAGTTATGGAATTAGCCGATGAAATGGGTTTTTTAATTGTAAATGAAGCTTTTGATATGTGGGAGAGAAATAAAACAGAATACGATTATGCACGTTTCTTTATAGAATGGGCAAAGGAAGATGTGAAGAGTTGGATTCGCCGTGACAGAAATCATCCAAGTTTAATGTTATGGTCCATTGGAAATGAAATCTATGATACACATGTGGATGAGCATGGCCAGGAAATAACGGAAAGGCTAGTCTGGCTAGTACGTGAACATGATCCGAAAGAAAATGCATTAATAACAATTGGTTCAAATTATATGCCTTGGGAAAATGCAAGAAAGTGTGCCGATATTGTTAAAATTGCAGGTTATAATTATGCGGAAAAATATTATGAGGCTCATCATAAGGAGTACAAGGATTGGGTGATTTATGGAAGTGAAACTGCATCACTTGTACAAAGCAGAGGAGTATATAAATTTCCATTGTCAAAACCAATTTTATCAGATGAAGATGAGCAATGTTCAGCATTGGGAAATTCCACCACGAGTTGGGGGACAAAAAATGCAGAGCAATGCATTATAGATGACCGTGATGCTAAATTTTGTTTTGGTCAATTTATATGGACTGGATTTGATTACATCGGTGAGCCGACACCATATCACACGAAAAACTCTTATTTTGGTCAGCTAGATACGGCTGGATTTCCAAAAGATGCGTATTATATTTTTAAAGCAGAGTGGACGGATGCAAAGAAGAACCCAATGGTACATGTATTTCCGTATTGGGATTTTAATGAGGGGCAGTTAATTGATGTGCGTGCATGTACCAACGGGGCAGCAGTTGAGCTTTTTGTAAATGATATTTCATATGGATGTCAGGCAATTAATCATGAAACTGGTAAAAAATTATTAGGTGAATGGAAGGTTCCTTATTCCCCTGGAACTATAAAGGCAATTGCCTATGACATTGATGGAGAACCAATTGCAGAAGAAGTGAGAAATTCATTCCTAGACGCAAAACAGATTACTCTGTCTGCGGATAAAACAAAATTGCTAGCTAATGGAGAAGATTTATGTTTCCTTACAATCGCAGTGGAAGATGAATTCATGAATCCTGTGGAAAATGCAATGAATTATGTAACGGTAACCCTTGATGGACCAGGTAGATTGCTGGGATTAGACAATGGAGACAGTACAGATTATGACGAATATAAAAGTAATGTAAGAAAACTTTTTAATGGAAAGTTACTGGCAGTGATTGGAACAACATGTAAAGCTGGAGAAATCAAAGTTACTTTATCAGGAGAAGGCCTAAAAAGTAGCACCATTACTCTTACTTTGGTAGAATCTAAGATAAGGGAAGAAATCTGTGCAAGGGAGGATTTTCGGAGTTATGATAGAAGTGAAAAAGGGCATCCGATTATCCCTGTTAGAAAAATAGAACTATCTCTTAAAGAAGGAAATGAACTAAATGAAAATGTAAAAGAGCTGATGTGCAAAGCATATATTTATCCGGAGGATGCTTCTGATACAAACTTGATTTGGAAAGTAGTAAATGACTCTGGAATAGAAATATCCTATGCACAAGTAGAAGAAATTAAAAATGAGGGTAACGTTCATATAGCAAAGGTGAAAGCGATTGGAGATGGAGATTTTTATGTAAGATGTATGTCAAAAAGCGGAACGGATAAGATAAGAATTATATCTTCCATGAATTTTCATGCAAAAGGGATAGGGCGAGCGTTCTTAAATCCTTACGAATTTATTTATGCAGGACTATGTACAGATACAATTGGTGACATTGGAAATGGGAATGAAAAAGGAATTTCAACTTCTAGAGACGGGATAAGTGGTGTCATATATAAAAACCTCGATTTTGGGGATTATGGATCTGATGAAATCACCATACCAATTTTTGCTTTAACTAGCGATGAATATGAAATCGAGATATGGCAAGGAAGCCCGAATGAGTTAGGTAGTGAAAAATTAACGACAGTAACTTATCAAAAAGAGTCTATTTGGAATACCTATCAAGAAGAGACTTATTTGTTACCTCGTAGAATCAAAGGAATCGCTACGATTGCATTTATGTTAAAGGAAAAAGTACATATAAAAGGATTTAAGTTTCGTAAGCTGAATAAGGCAATTAGCAAAGTTAATGCAGCAGAATGCAACCGAGTATATGGAGATGACTTTATCATTGAATCAGAGGCAGTCACAGGTATTGGAAATAACGTTACATTAGAATATGAGAATATGGATTTTGGAAGCGAAGGAGTAAGTAAAATTGAGATTACTGGAAGAACACCTCTATCCGTAAATACAATACATATTCATTTCACGAAAGAGGATGGAACAAAACAAAATTGCATCGTAGAATTTGATAAGAGGAATGAAAATTCTACAAACCTTGATTATGTAAGTCAGTTGTTTGAAATCGATAAATTAGAAGGAAAAGGAACGGTAGCATTTGTATTCTTACCAGGAAGTAATTTTGACTTTAATTCCTTTCAATTTATCAGGTAGTAAAAGCTCATCCATCGTTTTTGTTTATCAGGTAGTAAAACTCATCCTATTTTTTGGTTATCAGGTAGTAAATAATCGTCCATGTCATCTGATTTATAAGGTTTAATAATAGCCTGCACTTTATAGTGAGTGCAGGCTTATGTTATAGAGATTCCTGTATTCGGAAGGAGTACAGTTTTTAATTTTTTTAAAGGTACGGTTAAATGTAGATAGACTAGAAAAGCCAGATTGTAATGCGATTTCTGTAATTGTTATCTCAGGATTAAGGAGTAAGTTTTCTGCGGATTTAATCCTTAGATAACATAGATAATCATAAAAGTTATAACCAGAACATTGTTTAAAGAGTCTGGAAAAGTGAAACTTTGAAAAGCCAGCAATATCAGAAACCATTTCAAGTGTAATAGGGTCCATATAATGCTCATCTAAGTAATCAAATACCTTATTTAATTTTTCAATTAGATATTTTTGCTTACTAGTATTAAGTCCTGCATAGGCTTTGGTATCCTCCATTGACATTCGAAATTTTCCTAGGTAAGCAAAAAAGTTTAAAAGATTTGAGTAGATTAGTAACTCTCTCAGACTGTCTTGACTAAAATAATCGTTACACATCTGTGCCAATAAAAAGGCCTCTTTATCGTAAATAGAACCATAGTTATTTTTATTAATAATAATAGGTTGCGATAAATAAGGTGTTAGGTAGGAAAAGCCTTTTATTTTGGAAAGTATAGAAAAGTCAAACAAAAATATGAGTCTAGTTCCATAAGATGGTGCGATTAAATGATGTAATTCTCCTGCTGGAATTATAAAAATATCTCCGGATTTTAGAACATATGTATTCTGGCCAACGATAACAGTATATCCATTTTCTAGTGGCATTATGATTTCTATTGCAGGGTGCCAGTGAGTTGAGTAATCAAGGGCTTCTTTGTTCACCCAAAAGCGGATTGTAGATCCAGGAAGATAATTTACAACTTCATAATTACCGTCTACTACTCGTAAAAATTCTTCGTATTCTTGTTGTTGGCGATATCTAATAAGTAAATCATCATCTAAAATATGTTGTAAAATAGCTTCCATAATTTCTCCCTCCAAAGAAAATTTCTGAGGTGACCTTTTTAATATTAAACTAAAAAAACTATTCGTTGTAAGCATATAAAATACTACACCATTATTGCTATTATAAAAAATGGTAAAATGTAGTAGTATATAAAATATGCACAAGTATGACGTAAAAAATGATAGTAACTGCAACATGTTGTTTATAAGCAATGATAGCATAAATAAAATTAAATGGCAATATGTTGAAAAAATAATTAGTTCACGTTTTAAAAATAGCAAAAAGTGTAAAACGATATAGCAATATATGATAGGCAGATAATTTGGGCTGGTATTATAATGAAAGTAATAACAAACGTTTTATCAGGAATAAACAGGAGGAGGTACATAATATGAGCAAAAAAGATAGAACGAAAATGCCAAAAAGAAAACAAGAACCTTTGGTGCGTCATATCAAGAAAAATTGGCGTCTCTATGCATTTTTAGTGATACCAGTTATTTATTACATTGTCTTTCGTTACATACCTATGTTTGGGAATATCATAGCATTTCGAAGATATCGCGCTGGAAGTAATATTTTTGGTGATGAATGGAGTGGTTTAAAGTATTTTAGACAATTTTTGAAAGATTTTAGTTTTTGGAGAGCATTTAAGAACACATTAACGTTAAATTTTTCCTACCTATTAGTTCGCTTTCCAGCTACTTTAATATTTGCACTTTTGCTAAATGAGGTAAGGCGTTTACCATGGAAAAAGTTTGTTCAAACAGTTTCTTATTTACCACATTTTATATCAATGGTTGTTGTTGCAGGTATGGTAAAAGAAATTATTTCAGCCAATGGTCCAATCAATGCTTTTCTTAAAGCAATAGGGAAGGACACAATCTCTTTTATCTCAATTCCAAAGTGGTTTCCAGCAATATTTGTAACATCTGGAATCTGGCAAGGACTTGGATGGGGAACAATCCTTTATTTGGCTGCCATTTCAAATATTAATCCGAATCTTTATGAGGCAGCACAGATCGATGGAGCAAATCGTTTTAAACGAGTTTGGCATATCACATTACCTTGTATTATGCCTACCATTACAACCTTATTAATTCTTGATATTGGTGGACTTGTTGGTTCAGGCGGTGCATTTGAAAAGGTATTTTTATTATATAATTCAATGATTTATGAAAGTGCTGATATTGTGTCTACATATGTTTATCGAATGGGTGTAGGTTCAGGAAATTATAGTTATGCAACAGCGGTTGGTTTGTTTGAAGGATTAATAAGTCTAACGCTACTGACAATTGCTAATATAGCATCTAAAAAAGTATCCGACAGTGGATTATGGTAAGGAGGGGTGCGTATGTTTAAAAGAGCAAAAGAATCAAAAGCTGATCTAATGTCATCAGCACCTAAGCTTAAGATGTCTACTGGATATAAGGTTTTCACCGTATGTAATACGATTATCTTAGCCTTAATTGCGATTATGACTTTTTATCCGTTTCTTTATTTAGTAGCACAATCGTTCTCATCAGAGGCTGCAATATACTCAGGTAAAATTACTTTTTATCCGGTGGATTTTACAATAGCTACTTATCTATCCGTGGTATCAAAGGGAGACTTTATAAAATATTACGGCAATACCATTCTTTATACCTTGGTAGGAACTACACTTTCTGTATTACTTTCCTCCATGCTGGCTTATCCTTTATCTAAGCCAGAATTGCGGTTAAATAAATTTTTCGGACCATTTATTATATTTACGATGTATTTCGGTGGAGGTTTAATTCCAAACTACGTATTAATGAATGCTCTTGGTTTACGAAATACAACGGCTGCATTTATTCTTCCAGGAATGATTGGAACCTATTATGTGTTATTGATTCGTTCTTTTTATATCGGTCTTCCACGTGAATTAGAGGAAGCAGCAGAAATTGATGGGTTAACGAAATTTGGAGTGTTTTTTAAGATTATTTTTCCACTATCAAAACCAATAACAGCAACAATGCTCTTATTTTATGCAGCTAGCTATTGGAGTAACTGGTTTAATGCCTTTTTATACTTAGAAAACAGAACCAAATGGCCAGTTGCTTATTACATACGTCAAATCATACAAGGTGCAACTACAACAAGTGAAATTGGTGCAAATGATGCAGGAGCGGCACAGGTCGCAGCTAATATACGTTCTACCTCGATGGTACTAATGGTACTACCTATCATCTGTATATATCCATTTATACAGAAATACTTCGTACAAGGAATGATGCTTGGTGGAGTTAAGGAATAAATAATATTGTTATATTTCCGGTGGGGACCGGTGAAATATAAAGAGAATGGTAATAAGAGAAGGAGGATGTATGATGAAAAATAAGTTTTTGTGTATGCTACTATGTGCTATTATGGTGATTTCCCTTGTAAGCTGTGGAGGAAAGTCAAATGACACAGGTAAAAAAGTGGATAGTGGTAATACTTCTACAGTTGAAAAAGTGGATAATAGTGTTACGCCTACAGAAGAGAAACTCGGATATACCTTTGGCGAAAACTTTCATTCGGATGATCCAGTAAGCTATACAATGTTTTGGAGTGACCATGAGATGTATCCTTATCAGGATTCCTGGGAAATCTTTGATAAAATTAAGGAAGTTACAAATGTAACCTTAGATTTTAAAGATTACTCTATTGCACGTACCGATTATGACGCAAAGAAAGCTTTGATGATTAATTCAGGGCAATCAGCTTATATTATCCCAAAAACTTATGATGAGTCTGCATTTGTTGATGGTGGTGCAGTTGTGGCAGTTTCTGAATGGACTCAGTATATGCCTAATTATACAGCCTTTGTTGAGAAATATAATCTACAGCCAGATTTGGATACATTAAAAAAGGCAGATGGAAAGTATTATAGATTGCCTGGTTTAAAAGAAGCACCAGAACAGGATTATACTCTAATTATAAGGAAAGATATTTTTGATGCAGCGGGTGTTGATGTTGCTGCTATAGAGAAAGATTGGAAATGGAATGATTTATACGATGCGTTAGTTAAAGTAAAAGAATATATGGTTTCAAAGGGAATGTGTGCTGCAGGCGATTATATCTGGTCAGAAAGATGGCCTGGTGATGATGGTTCTGGTGGCAACTTACTAAAACTAATGGGATCTTCCTACGGAGTACCAGCAGGTTGGGCAGTTGGCAATGGTATGGCATATAACGCAGAAAAAGATGAATGGTATTTTGCTTCTATTTCAGAGGATTATAAAGAATTTATTACGATGTTAAATAAATTCATTAAAGGTGGACTTTTAGATCCAGAATCCTTTACTCAGACAGATGAGCAGGCTTGTCAAAAATTCTATCGTGGCGAAACAGTTATCTTTGGAACGAATAAAGCAGTGTATACGGATTATATTGCAAACTTAAATAGTACTTTGGGTGAAGGTAAGTACGAATTATATATTACAGTTTATCCAATGGGAAATAAGCCATATACTTCTGAAAATTATCGTCTTGAAAATGGTGTTATGATTGCATCGAAAGCACTTAAGGATCTTGGAGAAGAAGGATTTATAAAATTCATTCGATTTGTGGATTGGTTATTCTACTCAGAGGTTTCCTATGACCTTAGAAAATGGGGTGTAGAAGGAGAAACTTATGAGGTAGTTAAGGATGAAACTACTGGTAAGAATATTAAGAAACTATTACCACAATGGTATTGTGGTGGTTTAGCAATTGCGCAAACTTCAGATGATCAAAAAGATATGAGAATTGAACTTGGTTATGCAGGCGGCGTATTCTATTACGGAGGAACAGTAGCTCAGATTTCAGATGCTTATAACCCTGTATTACAAGATTATTTTAGAAGAAGCAATGAATACAGAGAGTTAAAGCCACTTGATCCTACATTTGCTGGAACAGAGGATGAAAATGAACAAATGAATCTTTGGAAAACTCCGTTAATTGACAACGTTAATAGTTGGAGCTTACAGTTTGCAACAGGACAAAAAGATATTGAAGCGGACTGGGATGCTTATGTAAGTAGTTGTAAGAACTTAATGTGTGATCAGTTAGCAAACTTATATAATGAAATATATAAGAGATAGATACAAACTTTTAAATCAAAAAGGAGTTCAAACAGGTCTAAAAAAACTTTAATTTGGCTCATACGAAATGGGAAAGCAAGTACCAAAAGCCAATCAACTCACACTGGATGAATATTTAAATAACATAAGCCTGCGCTTTATTGAGAGTGCAGGCTTATATTATAAAGATTCCTATATTCCGATGGTGTACAATTTTTGATCTTTTTAAAGATACGATTAAATGTTGATAGGCTTGAAAAACCAGATTGTAAAGCAATTTCAGTAATTGTAACTCCAGGGTGAATAAGTAAGTTTTCAGCAGATTTAATCCTTAGGTAACATAGATAATCATAGAAATTATATCCAGAACATTGCTTAAAGAGTCTGGAAAAGTGATACTTTGAAAAACCAGCAATGTCAGAAACCATTTCAAGTGTAATAGGGTCCATATAATGTTCATCAAGGAAATCAAATACCTTATTTAATCTTTCTATAAGGTATTTTTGCTTAAACATATTAAGGCCTTGGATATTATTGATATTTTCTATTGATATCTTAAAATTTCCTAAATAAACAAAAAATTCTAATAAGTGGGAGTATATAAGTAACTCTCGAAAGCTATCTTGGCTAAAATAATCATTACACATCTGTGTCAGTAAAAATGCCTCTTTGTCATAAATAGAACCATAATCTTGTTTATTAATAATGATAGCTTGTGATAAATATGGTGTAAGGTAAGAAAATCCCTTTATTTTAGTAAGCATGGAAACGTCAAACAAAAATATGAGTCTAGTTCCTGAAGATGGAGCTATTAAATGATGAAGTTCTCCTGCTGGAATTATAAAAATATCGCCTGGTTTAAGAATATATTCATTTTGCCCAACGATTACGGTATAGCCATTTTCCAAAGGCATAATAATTTCAAGTGCTGGATGCCAATGAGTTGAGAAATTGGCAACTTCTTTATTCACCCAAAAGCGGATGGTAGAACCAGGAAGGTAGTTTACAACTTCGTAGTCGCCTTCGACCACTCGCAAAAATTCTTCGGGTACTGGTTGTTGTCGATATCTTATAAGTAAATCATCGTCTAAGATATGGTGAAGATTAGCTTCCATTATAGCCTCCTTTCATAAGATATGCTTTTGAAGGTACACATTTAAAGAATACAACTTGCTGAGTGCAGATTGCTAAGTTTGAAGATAGACACTTTTATTGCTAATGTAAAGTAAAGTGAATTTGTATAAAGTATAGAAAATGCACAATAAAATCACGAAAAATTACGTTAAGCACAGCATGTTGTTATAAATGATGATATCATATTAAAATATAAATGACAATATATTAAAAAAATTGGAGTAAATATGGATAAAATGCAATGGATTTTCTAATTAATTTTTAATATAGCAATATCTGGTCAATATTTAGCAATACTCAATAAGAAAATAAAGGAAAATATACGTAAAATATATATATAAAAGACAAAAAAGTTAATTGATTTTTATTGGAAAACACGAAAGAACTTAAGTTAGCACGTAACTAACAATTTAATTAACAGGAGAGGTAGGTATGAAGTCGAAGAAAAAATATTTATTTGCTTTATTAATCGTAATCACAATAGCAATTCTATTTATCATTTTTTCACAAGAGCGAGATGTAAACTATCAACACAAGTATGCAAATGAAGTAAATTTAAGTAGCGATATTGAAGGAATTGGACGTGAAAATACATACTTAAAATACCTACAGGTGTATGAGGGGATATCTTACCCAGATACGGATGTTTCTGTAACTATTAAGGATTATGTAAAAGGAAACGATGTAGAAATACTAGATAATTTTGAAGGGGTAACGAATGTTATCTCGACTTCTGATGAATCTTATGTGGAGTGGGAAGTTGAGGTACCACAGGCAGGATTTTATCAAATATATATGGAATATTATCCAGTACAATCAAGAGGCGTAGATATTGAAAGAAAGTTATATATAAATGGAGAAGTTCCATTCTTAGGTGCAGATACTCTTAGTTTTACAAGACTATGGACAGATAAAAATGAAGTCAAACAGGATAATCAAGGAAATGATATTCGTCCAAGTCAGGTAGATGTTCCAAATTGGATTGGAGGATTTTTTAAAGATCACTCAGGATATTACGCGGAACCTTATACTTTTTATTTTAACGAAGGTAATAATACTATTGGATTAGAATCAGTAAATGAACCGGTGATTATTAAGTCATTAACATTAAAAAGTGTAGATCAGAATAAAAACTATGAAGCATATAAACAAAGTTTACCTACGGTTGCTGAATCAGAAGAAGCAAAAAATTATATTCAAGTGGTACAGGGAGAGACTGCTACACTTCGATCTTCACCATCCCTTTACGCGATCTATGATCGTTCTTCCTCTAATACAGTACCATATAGCGTTTCAAAGATAAAATTAAATATGATTGGAGGCAATGCTTGGAGAGTTGCTGGACAATGGATAGAGTGGGAATTTGAAGTACCACAAGAAGGTTACTACAATATAGCCCTAAAAGGACGACAGAATTATAATCGTGGATTTGTATCCAATCGATCGATTTATATTGATGGGGAGATACCTTTTTCAGAGTTAAACGAAATTAGTTTTCGTTACAATAATAAATGGGAGTCATTAAACTTGGAAGATAAAGATGGCATTCCATATCAATTTTATTTAACACAAGGTAAGCATTCTATAAAATTAGAAGTTACGCTTGGTGATCTTGGGCTTATATTAAATCAGATGGAAGAGTCTGTGTATCGTCTGAATGAAATGTATCGAAAAATATTGATACTAACAGGAACTACTCCAGATAAATATAGAGATTATAAAATTGATCAGGTATACCCAGAAATTATCGAAGCAATGGAATTAGAAAGCAAACGTTTATACAAAATAGTGGATGAAATCGTTAATTACACTGGGCAGAAGGCAAGTCAGGTTGCAGCGGCACTTACCTTAGCGCAACAATTAGAACGGTTTGTTAAGAATCCCGATAAAATACCAAAAAGTTTTACTAACTTTAGAGACAACATTAGTGCGCTAGGAACTTCTATATTAACTATGAGTGAAGCGCCACTTGATATTGACTATATCACAATCACTGGATTAGATGCAGAACCAAACGTCGTAAAAGAGAACTTGTTTGATAAGGTAATTCATGAAGTTCGATCATTTGTAGCGTCCTTTACCGAGGACTACAATGCGGTTGGTGATGTTTATGAGAAAGATGAGGCAATTGAGGTATGGATATTATCGGGGCGTGATCAAAGTACTATTTTAAAGGCAATGATTGATGATACATTTATACCAAAAACAGATATTAAAGTAAACGTAAAACTTGTAGAAGCGGGAACATTACTCAATGCCGTAATCGCAGGTACAGGACCTGACGTCGTATTATCTGTTGGTCAGGGAGAACCAGTAAATTATGCTTTAAGAAATGCAGTAGAGGATCTAACTCAGTTTTCTGATTATGAAGAAGTGTTAGAGAATTTCTATAAAAGTGCATATGAACCATTTAAGTTTGAAGACGGTATTTATGCGTTACCAGAAACACAGAATTTTAACGTTATGTTTTACCGAAAAGATATATTAAAAGAATTAAAGATAGATGTACCTAATACCTGGGATGAATTAATCGCTATACTTCCAATCATTCAGCAGAATAATATGTCGGTAGCAATACCTACAACTGAGCGTGTCATCGGTAACACTTCTTCTCCTGATTTATCAAGCTTTTTTGCGTTGTTATATCAAAATGGAGGGGCCTTATATAGTAAGGATGGACGTTCTACATTAATTGATGAAGAAAGTGGGGTTCAAGCATTTAGTACATTTACAAAATTCTTTACACATTATAAATTACCAACCATTTATGATTTTGTAAATCGATTTCGATCTGGTGAAATGCCAATTGGAATTCAAGACTATAGTGCATTTAACACCCTTGTTGTTTTTGCACCTGAAATCAGGGGCCTTTGGGATTTTACACTAATACCAGGAACATTAAAAGAAGATGGTACAATTGACCGCTCTTGTCATACCAGCGGAAGTGGAACTATGATGCTGGCTCAGGAGAATGAGATTAAAAAAGCAAATGCATGGGAGTTTATGAAGTGGTGGGTAAGTACCGAAACACAGGTTCGTTTTGGTCAAGAAATGGAAAGCGTAATGGGAGCTTCTGCTAGATATGCAACTGCGAATGTGAATGCGTTTGAGCAATTATCATGGAGCAAAGAACAGCAAGAAGTATTAAAAGAGCAAAGAACATACACCGTAGGCATTAGAGAGATAGCTGGAGGTTATTACACTGGAAGGCATATCACCAATGCAATACGTAGAATCATTAATAAAAAGGAAGATACGAGAGAAACACTTCTAGATTATGCTAGAACAATCAACGAAGAAATAAGTAAAAAGCGTTTAGAATTTGGACTGGATGAGAGATAGGGGGGATTGAGTTGGTTCAGTTTATTAAGAAATATTTTATGTTAAAAAAGAAAAATGCAATCATTGCATGGAAAAAAGCGAAGAAGTGTAAAACATATTATTTGTTCTTAGCGCCCTATGCCGTTTTATTTACCCTGTTTTATGTAATTCCAGTACTCACCTCCTTAATTTTAAGTTTTACATATTTCAATGTTTTAGAACCTCCTAAATTTATTGGACTTCAAAATTATATTAATTTAATTCTGGCAGACGATGTGTTTTTAACTGCTGTAAAAAATACATTTATACTTGCAGCAATTACAGGACCGATTGGATATATGGCCGCATTTTTATTTGCATGGTTTATTAATGAATTACCAAAAATGTTACGTGCATTTGCAGTTGTTATCTTTTATGCACCCACAATATCAGGTCAGGTATATTTGATATGGGCGATCATGTTTTCAGGGGATGCCTATGGGTATATTAATGCATTTCTGATGAAATTTGGTATCACGAATGCACCAATCTTATGGTTGACGAATCCTGCTTACATGTTACAAGTAGTTTTAATAGTTACTTTATGGATGAGTTTGGGAACAGGCTTCCTCGCTTTCGTTGCAGGTTTGCAGGGCGTTGATCGAGAACAATATGAGGCTGGATATATTGATGGAGTAAAAAACAGATGGCAGGAATTGTGGTATATTACGTTACCAAGTATGAAACCAATGCTTTTGTTTGGTGCTGTAATGACCATAACACAATCTTTTGGAATTGCGGATGTGCCGATTGCTTTGACAGGTTTTCCAAGTACAGATTATGCAACACAAACAGTAGTAACGCACTTGATTGACTATGGCTCAATACGATTTGAAATGGGGTATGCATCGGCGATAGCGACGTTGCTATTTATTACTATGATACTTTGCAATAAGCTAATACAAGCGATGTTAAGACGAGTAGGAACTTAAGTTCGTAGAAGATGGAGATAAAGGTATGAAAAGTAGAAAACATTTAAAACGGAATAAGCCGAATCGATCACTTGCAGGAGATATCGGTATCTGGTTCATATTAATACTTTTTGGCTTATTTATGGCATTTCCATTGGTATATGCAATCAACAGTGCGTTTAAACCGTTGGATGAAATATTTGTCTTTCCTCCAAGATTATTTGTGAAAAATCCTACCATGGATAATTTTCAAGATTTGTTTGTAATTATGGGAAAATCTTGGATTCCTTTTACAAGATACTTATTTAATACGGTATTTATTACTACAGTTGGTACAGGGGGACACTTACTTATAGCTTCTATGGGAGCTTATGTACTTGCAAAATATGATATACCAGGAGGAAAGACGTTCTTTAATATAGTAATAACAGCCCTTATGTTTAATGGGTATGTAACTGCTATTCCAAATTATTTAATAATGTCAAAGATAGGATGGGTAGATACGGTATGGGCAGTTGTCATACCTGCATTTGCAGCTCCTATGGGATTATTCCTTATGAAACAATATATGGAGGGGATACCAGATGCACTGTTAGAGGCTGCAAAGATCGATGGTGCTAAGGAATGGAGAGTGTTTACAAGAATTGTAATACCAATGGTGAAGCCAGCTTGGTTAACATTATTAATACTTTCTGTTCAAAATTTGTGGAATACAAAGGCATCCAACTTTATTTACTCGGAGGAGTTAAAAACCCTACCATATGCATTACAACAAATTATCAATGGTGGTGTTTCAAGAGCTGGTGTTGGTGCTGCGGTTACTTTGGTTATGATGATTGTACCGATTGCAATCTTTATTATATCTGAAAGTAATATTATAGAAACAATGGCTAGTTCTGGAATTAAAGATTAAGGAGGAAACAATGAAGAAAAAAAGTTTTGCATTCATACTACTATGCGTTGCATTACTGTTGTTTCCAACAATCACAGTACATGCAGCAGGCACTACATATACCTATACCTATGATTACTGGGGAGAAAATAGAGAATCTCCAGATGCTTATACCGCAGAGCGTTTACTGACAGGGAGCGACTTTGGAGTCGGTGATTTTAAAGATCCACAAGGAATTTTTGTTCGAGATAATCGTATTTATGTGTGTGATACTGGAAATAACAGAATCGTTATATTAGAACGACAAGGAGATCAGATAAACTTAGAGAATGAGTTTAGTGAGTTTTCCGGAGATAGCAATATATTAACATTTTCTGGTCCTCAAGATATATACGTTTCGCTAAATGGTGACATGTACATTTGCGACACGAATAATCAAAGAGTAGTACATATAACGAAAGACCTGCAATTTGTGAAACAGATGGAGAGACCAGTGGATGAAACGGTGGCTACTTCCTCAGACTTTCTTCCAATGAAAGTTGTTACTGATGGGTCCGGTAGAGCAATCGTACTAGTTAAAAATTATAATAAAGGTTTCGTTACCTATAAAAACAATGGAGAATTTGGTGGCTACATTGGAGCGAATGAAGTGAAGTTCAATATCAGAGATTATTTGTGGAAAATGATTTCTACGAAGAAACAAAGAGAACAATTGCAGCAATTTGTTCCTACAGAATATAACAATCTCGCTCTTGATAAAGAAGATTTTATTTATTGCACAACATCCGTTTTTGAAGAATATCAATTGAAAAATGATAAAGCGAAGCCTATTCGTAAATTGAATGCGATGGGAGCGGATATTTTAATCAAAAACGGTGAGTATCCTCCAATTGGTGACCTTTGGTGGGGAAATGCAGCTGGCATCTCTGGTGCTTCAAAATTAATCGATATTACAGCCCTTGACAATGGTACATATTATGCAATTGATCGTACAAGAGGTAGAATTTTTGGATATGATTCTCAAGGAAATTTACTATATGCATTTGGTAGTTTAGGTAATAAACAGGGATATTTTCAGTATCCAACTGCGATTGATCATATGGGCAATGATTTAGTCGTTCTAGACTCTAAATCTGCTGGTATTACAATTCTAAAAATGACTCAATATGGTCAATTAATTTATGATGCATTGGCAGAGTATGAAAAAGGGAATTACGATATCTCTGCGGATTATTGGAGACAGGTATTAATGCAAAATGGTAATTATGATCTTGCCTATATTGGAATAGGAAGAGCGTTGTTAAGACAAGAAAATTATAAGGAAGCAATGGAATATTTTAAAATAAAATTAGACGATGAAAATTATTCGAAAGCATTCCAATTATACCGAAAAGAGTGGATTGAAGAGCATATCGCTTGGATTGCATGTGGATTCTTTGCAATCATTGCAATTCCTCCTCTTATAGGAAAGTTGAAAAAAATAAAGAGAGAGGTGGATGAGGCGTGAAATTAAATAGTGTATTCGATAAAAACAAGGTAACACATGTAGGAAAAACATTGCGTTATTCCTTATATGTAATAACTCATCCACTGGATGGTTTTTGGGATTTAACTCATGAAAAGAGAGGATCTGTTGCAGCTGCCAATATAATAATTGCTGTTTCATTATTAACAACAGTCTTTAAACTTCAATTTACAAGTTTTATATTCAATAAAGTAATATGGGAATATGTTAACATAATTGAAATAATCTTAGGATTTATATTACCAATAATTTTAGGATGCGTAGCAAATTGGGCATTGACTACACTTTTTAATGGAAAAGGTACAATGAAACAAATATATATGGCGATTGGCTATGCGTTAACACCATATGTAATTATACAATTACCAATGATTTTTATCAGTAATTTGATGACAGTTCAGGAAGGGGCATTTTATTTTTATCTAACATCGTTTTCTAATATCTGGTGTGCATTTTTAATTGTTTGCGCTACCATGATGATACATGATTACACTTTAGGAAAGACGGTGTTAACTTTAATTGCAACGGCAATTGGTATTATGGTAATTATCTTTGTGTTCCTTTTATTCTTTAGTTTAGTAACAGATGCTGCAGCTTACTTTATTTCTTTGTACAAGGAAGTAGTTTTTCGATTTTACTGATTAGGAGGCAAGTGATGAAACATTTTATTAAAATAGGATTAATCCTGATATCATCGGTGCTATTGGTCGGTTGTACAAAAGAAATTGCGCAAGATGATATCATGGATACCTATAGTTATGTAGAGGATAATAGTACTTATGTACTTGAAAATGATTCGTTAGTATTTACGCTAGATCCCAACACTACGTATTTTGAAGTACGAAACAAGAAGGATAATTCTGTATGGAATTCGAATCCAGTGGATGCTGAAAATGATCCTAGCGCAGATGCCAAGAGTAAAAAATATCTACAGTCTACACTGCTATTAGAATATAGCAATGATGCTGGTATAAATACATTGTTTAATAATTTTGAGTATAGCATCAGTAAGAATAATTTTCAGATAATTCAAGAGCAGGATTATGTAAAGGTAAATTACACTATTGGTGATGTTCAGAAAGAGTACATATTTCCACAAGCAATTTCAGAATCTAGAATAACAACATTTATGGATAAAATGGATGCAAGTGCGAAAAAGAAAATAAATTCTTACTATCGTAAATTAGACATCAATAATTTACGTCCTACCGACAACAAAGCGGAGCTTTTAGAATTATATCCCGATTTAGAGCAGGAAAATGTTTATGTTATAAGAGAAGGAATACAGGAGTATTTGAAGGTTAAAATAGAAGAAATCTTTGCTGCGGCTGGATATACGAGAGAAGATTTTGAAGCTGACAACAAAAGGTACTCTGGTGAAAGTGGAGAAAACAAACCATATTTTAATTTGTCCATTGTTTATCGTTTGGAAGACAATGAATTAGTAATTGAGTTACCATTTGAAGATATGATGTGGACCAAAACATTTCCATTAACGAAAGTAAAATTACTACCTTATTTTGGTGCAGGAAGTACAGTAGATCAAGGATTTTTATTGGTTCCAGAAGGTAATGGTGGAATTATTCAGTTTAATAATGGGAAAGTAGAACAAAGTTCCTACTACAATGAAGTATATGGATGGGATGAAGGAATTAAAAGAGATGCAGTCATTGATGAGAGACGAAGCTCTTTCCCGGTATTTGGTATCTCCCAAAATGGTAGTTCAATGATTGGTATTTTAGAAGATTACGCATCAGTTGCATCCATAGAAGCAGACATTAGTGGACGTTCTCATAGCTATAACTACATTGGAGCTACGTATACTGTACTGCATGCATCTTCACTGAATGTATCAGCAAAAACAGACAAATCCGTAATGGTATTTGAAGCAAAAAAACCAACTGGATCCATCAAACAAAGATATTGCTTTTTAGAGTCAGATACTTACACAGATATGGCAGTTGCATATCGAGAGTATTTAATGAGCAAACACAACCAATTAGTAAAACGTGACGATAGTAATACACCAGTAAATATAACGTTGATTGGAGCGATTGACACCATTAAACAACGTCTTGGATTTCCAGTCTCGGTACCAACATCCTTAACTTCCTATACGGAAGCACAAGAAATGGTGAAAGATTTTATAAGTAGAGGATATAAGAATCTCTCCATACGTTATAGTGGATGGACGAATAATGGAATTAAGCAAAAAGTTCTCGATAATGTTAAAACAATTTCGCAGCTTGGAAGTGAGAAGGATTTAAAGAAGTTAATAAATTTCTCTAAAGAACAGGGAGTTGATCTTTACTTAGAAGGCACTGTTACCTATGCTTTTCCACAGAGTGGATTCAATGGTTTTAGCATCAGTAAAGATGTTGCAAAATATTCAAGTCGTGAAGTGATAAAACTATATTCGTTTTCACCTGTTTATTATGGAATTGAGGATTGGAAAGATGCCTTTTATTTACTGAAACCACAGAGAATAATTACTTACATGGAGAATTTAAAAACAAAGGCAAAGGAATATGGAACGAATGTAGCATTTTCTGATATTGGTTATGTAGTAAGTGCGGATTATAATCCGAAAAACCTTACTACGAGAGAAGAAGTAATCCATATGCAACAGGAAAAATTAAGTGAGATACAACAAGAAAATGTTAATGTAATGATAAAATATGGAAATGATTATGCACTTCCATATGCAACTCTGGTAACAGACATGGAGTTAAAGGGTAACCAATTCCAAATCATTGATTCGATGGTTCCGTTCTATTCCATAGCAATCCATGGTTTAGTAAATTATACTGGTTCATCCATTAACCTTTCTGGAGATTATGAGGAGCAGATTTTAAAAAGTGCGGAAACGGGAGCAGGCCTTTCCTTTACATTTATGAAGGAGAGCTCCAATGTATTACAAGATACACTATATACCTACTTGTTTGGTTGCGATTATAGCAAGTGGAAAGAAGAGGCTTATCGATTATATAGTAGATACAATGAAGAACTAGGGCATTGTTTTAATCAGTTTATAACAACACACGAGATCTTATCTCCAGGAGTATTCGTTACTACTTATGAAGATGGTACAAAAGTATATACGAATTATAACTATGATGCTTATAAAGTTGATGACCTAAGTATACCAGCAAGAGACTATAAAGTGGAGAGGAGGTAGTAACATGGCAAAAAAGAAACAAAAAAATATGCGTAAAAGAAAAGCAATTGCAGGATATTTATTCATCTCTCCATTTATCATAGGTTTTTTAGCCTTTATGGTTGTTCCATTGTTTGAGTCACTAAGGATGAGTTTTAGTAACGTAGTAATAGGTGTAGGAAATGGTGGATTTTTATTGGAGTTTACCGGTTTAGCAAATATTAAAAAAGCCTTAACGGTTGATCCTGAATATACTAGATTTTTAACAGAAGAGTTAACACGTATGGCAACTCAGGTTCCCACTACATTGATTGTTAGTTTTTTCATGGCTTTATTATTAAATCAAACATTTAAAGGGAGAGGAGTTGTTCGTGCTATATTTTTCCTTCCAGTTATACTCTCCTCGGGGGTTTTAGTTGGACTAGAGTTTAATAATAGCTTATTATCCGGAATGCAGGAATACATACAAGCAAATTCACAAACTTCGAATATAACCGCAGTACTAGAAGACATCTTAGCGAACAGTGGTTTTGGAGATCGATTTTTGGAGACCGTTTATAATGTTGTAAACAATGTTTATGATGTTGTTATTGCTTCTGGTATCCAAATTATCATATTCCTTTCAGGGCTTCAAACGATATCAAAAAGTATGTATGAAGCAGCAACCATTGAAGGATGTACTTCATGGGAAAGTTTTTGGAAGATTACATTACCACTTGTAAGTCCTGTTATTCTTGTAAATGTAATCTATACAATTGTTGATTTCTTTACAAGGACTGACAGCGAGGTTATGAGTAAAATCTCAGAAACTATGATATCAAAAATGGATTATGGATTTAGCTCTGCTATGGCATGGATCTATTTTGTATCAGTCATGCTAATCATTGGTATTTTCAGTGCCATTACTTCAAGGTGGGTGTATTATTATGAATAAAAACCAAAAAGAAAAATGGAACGATTTTAAAAGGCGAAATCAACAATCCGGTGGTTATCTCCTGAAAAAAGTAATAGCGAATAAAGCGTATAAACTAATTCGGGCAATATTATTATTTGGCTTATGCTTTTTAATCTTACAGCCAATTTTCAATAAGATCTCTTTGAGTTTTATGCAAGAGAAGGACTTATATGATCCGACGATCATAGTAATACCTAGGAATTTCACAACAGAGAACTATAAATTAGTGAATTCACTGATTGGTTACTGGAAGGCTTTGAGAAATTCACTGGGTGTATCAGTTATGTCAAGCTTATTACAAGTTACATTTTGTACACTTGTTGGATACGGGTTTGCAAGATTCCAGTTCCCTTTAAAAAGATTTTGGTTTGCCTGTGTGTTGTTGGTAATCATTGTTCCACCACAGACAATTATGTCCTCACTTTACTTAAATTTCAGATTCTTTGATTTCTTTGGAGTGATGAAAGCAACGACTGGAAAGACTATGAACTTACAAAATTCCATGATCCCTTATATTTTATTATGTATGACTTGTATGGGGCTAAAGAGTGGATTGTACATATTTTTAATACGTCAATATTTTAGAGGGGTTCCAAAAGAATTGGAAGAAGCAGCTTATGTAGATGGTTGTGGTAATTTTTCAACGTTCGTACGTATCATGTTGCCAGATGCAACTCCAATATTAACTTCCTGCTTTTTATTTGCATTTGTTTGGCAATGGACTGACTCATTCTATTCGAAGATGTTTTTAGGAAAAATATCATTATTATCAAGTAAACTAACAGCCATTACTGGGCTATTATCGGACTATTTAACAGCAATTAATGGAACAGGAACTAAACCATCCATTGCTTATGGACAGATGATGATATCAACAGGAATGATTATGGCGATTATACCACTTTTATTAATTTATATTGTTGCACAAAAGGGATTCGTTGAAAGTTTAAGTCAAACGGGAATTAAGATGTAGCAAGATAGCAAAGTGTACGACACTTTCTATAGAAAGATTATTTAAAGGAGGATACGTATTATGATGAAAAAGTTAAAGAAAAAAGTAGCCATAACATTAGTTGCAGCTTTGAGTATGGCTATGTTAACTGCTTGTGGGGGAAAAGAAGTTGAGAAAACAAATTCAAATGTAACACCAACGGAAGCAGCTGCTGAAGCTACACCGACGCAAGAAGTTACTCCAACCAGTGAACCAGAACCAGAAATGGATCTTGGAGGTATGGAAATAACAATTGGTGATTGGTGGTCTACTGGGGAAGCAACACCACCAACAACTGCTCAAGAAGAAGCGACTCAAGAATACCGTGAAATGATTCAGAAAAAGTATAACTTCAAAATGACTCAAATCGCGGTTGGTGATTGGGATACTTACCAAGAAGTACTTACAACCTCTATTATGGCAGAAGATCCTGCAGCGGATGTATTTATTATGGCACCAAACTGGATTGCTCAACCACTTTCAAACGGATTATTATATGACTTAGCAACACTTGAGAGCTTTGATTTTAAGGAAAGTAAGTGGAATCCATCAGTTATTAGTACCATGACATATGGTAATTCAATTTATGGTATGGCTTCAGGAAGAGCAGAGCCAAAACTTGGTGTATATTGGAATAAGAGATTATTCGAAGAAGCAGGTTTAGATCCAAATCTTCCTTATGATTTGCAAGCAAGTGGTGATTGGACTTGGGAAAAGTTTGAAGAACTTTGCAAGAAGTTAACAATTGATAACAATAACGATGGTATTATGGATAGTTATGCAATGGTAAGTTTCTCAGTAGACTTCTTTAGAGGAGCGGTAACTAGTAACGATGCTCGTTTCATCGGTAAAGATGCACAAGGTAAATTCTACAATGGAACATTAGAACCGAACTGGGTAGAAGCAATGCAATGGGCGGTAGGATTGATTCAAAAAGGTTATGAAATGCCTGTACCATCACCAGATGCAAACTGGGACTGGTTCATTTCAGCATTCCACGATGCTAAGGTAGCTATGCAAGTTGGTGAGCAATATAGAACTGGAACATGGGAAGACATGACAGACGATTTCGGTTTTGTATTATTTCCAAAGGGACCTAAGAGTGAAGGATACGCTGCATACTTTAGTGATAATATAGCAGTGATTCCATCCTGCTATGATAAAGAAACTGCTGAAAAGATAGCATTTGCTTATAATTTATGGACGAATCCTACACCAGGATATGAAGAGGATGCAGATTCCTGGAAAGACTATTATTATACTAGATTCCGTGATGAAAGAGCAGTTGATGAAACATTAGCTATGATGTATGATGGTGCAATTATAAATAATGATTACTTGCAGTTTGTTTACGGTACTAGCTTCGGAGATATTGCATACGATGTTTATGCATTAGGTAAGACTCCTGCTGAAAAAGCGGAAGAAATATCCGGAACATGGGAAGCGTTATTAAACGATGCAAATAAATAAAAGTATTACATAGGAATTCCTAAGAAAACAGGGGAGATAGCTATAACTCCCCTGTTTTATCTAAATATAAGTGATTTCAACTGCTAGGAGGGGGAAATGAAACTTTTTTTAAAATATAGAAACCTAATACTGTTATATTCCGTGTTATGTTGTGGTTTTGTATTCATGTCATGTGATAAAAAGGAACAAAATACAAAGGATACTTCCGTTGAGCCTACACAAGCCGTAAGTCAAGGGATTACAGCCGCCCCTGAGGATGGGAAGGAGAAAGAGAAAGATAACGTAGCCTCTACAATGGAAGATAACGCTTACTATGAAAATTATACTAAGACAGGGGCCTTAGCAAGTATAAAAGATGTATATAAAGACAAGTTTCATATTGGAGTAGCATTAGCGAAACCGGATATTGAAAACAAGATAAAAGCCGATTTCGTTACATCTCAGTTTAGTAGTATAACATGTGAAAATGAAATGAAGGCAGACTTTACATTGGATTATGCTGCAACACTGGAACAAGGTGATGAGGAATATCCGGTTGTAAATATGAAAAACGCTGTTGTTGCATTAAATTTTGCAAAAGAAAATGATATTAAAATGCGTGCTCATACTTTAGTTTGGCATTCCCAGACTCCAAGGTGGTTATTTACAGAAGGTTTTGATAAGAGTGAAGATGCTCCGTTTGTAACAAGAGAAGTAATGTTAGCAAGAATGGAAAATTATATTAAGCAAGAGATGGAGTATGTCAATACAAATTATGAGGGCGTTGTTTACGCATGGGATGTAGTGAATGAGGCTATTGAAATTGGGGATGGCCATAAAGATGGTATTCGTATAAAAAACAATTATTGGTATGAAGTAATTGGTGATGATTATATTGAACAGGCCTTTACTTTTGCTAGGAAATATACGGATAAGAATCAGAAATTGTTCTATAACGATTATGGAACTTATGAAAAAAGTAAACTCTTCGCAATATGTGAATTAGTAAATAAATTAAAAGAAAAAGGAATCATTGATGGTGTTGGTTTGCAAGATCACATACAAATTGACTATCCAACGACTCTTGATTACCAGTATGCAATTAATAAATATTCAGAACTAGGTTTAGAGATACAGATTACAGAGCTTGATATTGCATGTCCGGAAGATACGGAGGAAGCACAGGAGAAATTAGCTACTAGATATCGCACTATATTTTCAATATTGCTTAATTGCTTAAATAAAGGAAAAGCAAATATAACAGGTGTTACGGTATGGGGATTATCTGACGATCGTTCTTGGATTAATAAACCGGATAAACCTAGTTACCCTTTGCTATTTGATAAAAATTTAAAACCTAAGAGAGCATTTTTCGGTGCATTGTTAGATCCATCAGTTAAGAAATATTAATAGGTAATTCATCCAGAATAGGGATAACGGGATAGCCATTACAGTTTAAAAATAAATGAACAAAGGGGGCCTAAATCCATGCCGACACGTTAGAGATAATTTGTGTAGTAGGCATGAACAAATTATGAGTCATTCACATTTGTTCCAACGATCGTTTTTATTCATAAGCTTTTTTATAGCAATTATTTTAATTGGATGTAGTAATAAAAACGAATTAAAAACTACGGAAGGGATAAAGGTTATAGAGGAGAATTCAGATGCAAAGGAATTTAATCAAGACGGAACAACACAGGAAGAAAATAATGGAGAGGAAAAAGAAGATATGATTCAAGAAGATTTAGAAGTATTATTTCATGATGTAGAAGTTAAAGAGGCGATCAAACAATTATGGGAGAATAACCCATTGATTGCACAGGATTATGGAGCAGATCCATTTGCAATGGTTTACAATGACCGCGTGTATGTATATATGACTCAAGATGTGTACATGTACGATGCTGCAGGAAATCTTTCTCAAAACACGTATGCTAATATCAATAGTTTGCGGTGTATATCCTCTGCTGATTTAGTAAATTGGACAGATCATGGTTGGATCCATATTGGTGGTATACAAGGTGTGAGCACATGGGCGAAAAATTCATGGGCACCTGCTGCAACCTGGAAAGTAATTGATGGAAAAGAACAATTTTTTGTTTATTTTGCAGATAGTGCAAGGGGTATTGGTGTATTAACGGCAGATAGTCCAATCGGTCCGTTTCGAGACCCAATTGGAAAACCTTTCATAACGAGAGAAACTCCAAACTGTGAAGGAGTAGCATGGATGTTTGATCCAGCAGTATTAAATGATGACGATGGAAGCTCCTATTTATATTTTGGAGGTGGAGTACCAGAAGGTCTTGAGGAGTCACCAAAAACAGCGAGAGTTATTGAATTAGGAGAGGATATGATAAGCACGGTTGGTGATGCTGTTGTAATCGATGCCCCATTTTTATTTGAGGACTCGGGCATTAACAAGATAGGTGATACTTATTATTATTCCTATTGTTCGAATTTTAGTAGCAGGGCAAACGCAACGGGCGAACATATTCCTATTGCTGGTGAAATTATTTATATGACAAGCAAATCGCCACTTGGCCCATGGGATTATCAAGGGTCTATATTAAAGAACCCGGGACATTTTTTTGGAACGGGGGGAAATAATCATCATAGTATGGTTGAGTTTAAAGGTCAGTGGTATATATTTTATCACACTCAGATATTACAAGATTCACAAAAACTAACCGGTGGTTATCGTAGTACAAGTGTTAATGCAGTCACTTTGAATGAAGATGGAACAATAAGTCCAGTTCAAGCAGATAAAAATGGAGTAAAACAATTGTCAACACTAAATCCTTATGAGGAAATATTAGCTACGACGATGTCAAATTCTTCTGGAATATCTATAGCAGAAGAAAAGAAAAAAAGCTTCAAAGAAACTACGAAAGTTACGGTTTCTGACATTGATAGTGGTGACTGGTTAAAGATTAGTGGTCTGGATTTTGGAGATAAGGGAGCAAAAGAATTAACCATACGCTTTGCAAGTGAAGGTTCTGGTGCCGTGAAGGTTTGCGCAGATAAACTAAATGGCAAAGCAATAACTTTCGCAAAGATTAGTGAAACGGGAAGCTTTGATAAGGTGATGGAAGTAACGGTTTCAGTAGCAGAGTTAACAGGAGTTCATGATCTTTATTTTGTTTTTTCTGGTTCTGGATATCGAATTCATTCCTGGACATTTCATCAATAGGAATTATGGGATAAAATTTTAAAGTTAATGTAAAATGTTTCTTGAAAAAACTACATGTATGATAGAGAGGTAATCCATATGAACGTTGTAAAGAATCCAATATTATCTGGTTTTTACCCAGATCCATCGATTTGCAGAGTAGAAAATGATTTTTATCTGGTTCACTCAAGCTTCGCTTATTTTCCAGGTGTTCCTATTTTTCATAGTAAAAACTTAGCGGATTGGACGCAAATAGGAAATATATTAAATCGCAAATCACAGCTTCCATTAAAAAACAGTAAGCACTCAGGTGGTATTTTTGCACCAACAATACGTTATCATGAGAATACCTACTATATGATTACAACGAATGTTTCAGGTGGTGGTAATTTTATTGTTACAGCAACAAATCCAAGGGGACCATGGTCAGAACCTTATTATTTAGGTGAGAAGGCGATTGGCATCGATCCTAGCTTATTCTTTGACGAAGATGGAACTTGTTATTATGTTGGTACTAGACCAAATCCTACTGGAGTTCAATACAATGGAGATTGGGAAATATGGGTGCAAGAGCTTGATTTGAATCACATGCAATTGGTAGGTGAGAGCTACGCGATTTGGAAAGGTGCATTAAAAGATGTGATATGGCCGGAAGGTCCCCACATTTATCATAAAGATGGTTATTATTATGTATTAAATGCAGAAGGTGGTACGGGACCAGATCATGCAGTTACAGTTGCACGTAGTAGACATATTTTAGGACCATATGAAAACAATCCGAAGAATCCAATTCTAACACATAGACACTTAGGAAAAGATTATCCTGTTGTATATGTAGGACACGGAGATCTCGTAGATGATGCTGATGGCAATTGGTATGTGGTTATGTTAGCAAGCAGACGTTGCGAGGGCTACATAGGCTTGGGTAGAGAAACATTCCTTGCTAAGGTAGTGTGGGAGGACGGATGGCCAGTGGTAAACCCAGGAATTGGTAAACTAGAAGATTGGGTTTCCCTACCTTATCCATGTAACGAAAAAGAAAAGATTAAAAAACAATCTTTACTAGAATCCTTAACTAATAAGCAGGATGTGCTAATGCTACGGAATCCAAGTAGTGATTTTTATACACTGGAAAAAGATAAGATTATGATGAAATTACTTCCTGAGACGTTAAAAGAACTGAAAAGCCCAGCGTATCTTGGATTTCGTCAACTGGAATACTTTTATAGTGCGAATCTGACGATTGAGTTAGATAGGTTGCTTGCTGAGGAAGAGGCAGGGATTGCAATATTACAGAGTAATGAATACTACATCTTGTTTCGAATAAAGCAATGTGAAGAGTGTGAATTTAATCATTGTAGGATTCAACTTGTAAAATGTATAAAAGAAAAAGAGCAACTTTTAGCGGAACGATTATTATCCGATTTTATGACAGATTCACAGGATCATATCATTGGATTTAAAATAATAGGACACGGTCAAAGGGCTGATTTTATTTTTCAATATAATCAAGTGGATTATCAGGTGCTAAAGGATGTAGACATTCATGAAATGAGCACAGAAGTAGCTGGTGGATTTGTTGGTAATACAATAGGAGTTTACGCAAGCTCATGTGGGCGGAAAACAAAAAATACATTAGAAGTTAAAGATTTTCATATCGAGTATGAATTAGAGGTATTGGAATGAAATATAATTGGGGAATTATACTCTTAAGCTTTATACTAGTCATTCTTTCTTTTTCTGGGTGTAGTAAAAGGAAGTTAGGTGAAACAGTACAAGATAAGACAAACCAATATGATTTAAATATAGTAGAGAATGATTTGGGTAAAAACGAAAAAAGTAAAGACTTAAAAAGTGAGTTAGTCAAGGATCAGGAAGACACGATTCAGGAAGAAGCGAAACAGGAAGAAATAGATCAGATAGATTTAGAACAGAAAGATAAGAATCAGGAAGCATTACCACAATCAGTAGGTAAGAAGGATGAAAATAAGAAGACTGAAAAAAAAGAGGTTTATAATACAATGTTGAAACGATCATTGGTATCTACGGGAAATACTTATCGCATGAAAACGGCAATTGAAAAAGCGAAACAAGGAGAGAAAGTTACGATTGCATATATTGGGGGATCGATAACCGAGGGCGCAGGTGCATCCAGTGCTAGTAAAAGTTATGCATATCAGACATATGAATATTTTAAAGATACCTACGGGCAGGGCGATGGTAGCAATGTTTCATTTGTAAATGCTGGTATGGGGGGTACGCCATCTACCCTTGGAATTTTAAGGTATGATAGAGATGTTACTGAATATGGAAACATTGAACCAGACATCGTTTTTATTGAGTTTGCAGTAAATGATTATCAAGAACCAACGAATGGTGAGGCTTATGAAAGTTTGGTTAGAAAAGTACTTTCATCAAAAAACAGACCTGCTGTGGTCCTAATGTTTAGTGTGTTTCAATCAAAGTGGAATATGCAGAATCTTTATATTCCAGTAGGGGAGTATTATGAGCTTCCAATGATTAGTATAAAAGATGCAGTTGTTCCTGAATTAGAAGAAGGGAGAATGACGGATGCATTATTTTTTGCAGATCAATATCACCCAACGACCTATGGGCATACGATAATGGCCAATTGTATAAAGAATTACTTTAATGCAATTGATGAAATGGAGAAACATAGTGAAGATATTACAATTCCATTGGAAGCTAAGATTGGTAAAGCTTATGAAAAAATCCAAATGGTTGATCGTTCTTATAAAGGGGATGAGATTGAGATTATTCCTGGTGGTTTTTCTGCATTTGATGAAAAGATAGGAAGATTTATGGGCAATAAACCAACATTTCCAGAGAATTGGATGAAGGATAAGGAGCAAGAAGATGAGAAATTAATAATGAATTTAAATTGCAAAAACCTTCTAATCGTCTATAAGGCAAGTTCAGATACTTCGTATGGAACTGCAGAGATATACGTGGATTCCAAATTAGTAATGAGTATTGATGGTTACCAAAGTGGGGGATGGAATAATCCAATCACGGTATCTTTAATAAACGAAAAAATTGCAGATAATCATTGTGTCAAGATTAAAATGTCAAAGGATAGTTTAGATAAAAGTTTTACGATTCTAGCGTTTGGTTATTCAAAGTAAGATAAAAAGGAGTAATAAAAGGATGGATGGTGCATTTTATACTGGAACATATCCTAATCTTATCAGTGAGTTTGGGATTTCGGAAGAAGAAATTGAGAAAAGAATACAAGATGTTTTTCAAACGATATTTTTTGATAATGAAGAAAAGTTTTACTTTGAATCTGGAGAGAATATGGGGTACCTACTGGATACAGGTAACCTTGATGTAAGATCAGAAGGAATGAGTTATGGTATGATGATGGCGGTTCAAATGGATCGTAAAGATATATTTGATCGTCTGTGGCTATTTTCTAAAACATACATGTACCAATCTAGTGGTAAATACGAGGGATATTTTGCATGGTCGGTATCTCCAGATGGAACAAAGAATTCACAAGGGCCTGCACCAGATGGTGAAGAATATTTTGCTATGGCGTTAATGTTTGCAAGTCACCGCTGGGGCGATGGCATACCACCGTTTAATTATAGTGAACAAGCAAAAGACATTCTATGGCACTGCCTACATCAGAATGAATTGGTAGTGGATGGCCGTGCTATGTGGGATCAGAGCAATCACTATATCAGGTTCGTTCCCGAGGTGGATTATACCGATCCATCCTATCATTTGCCTCATTTTTATGAATTATTTTCACTTTGGGCAAAAGAGGAAGACCGAAGTTTCTGGAAAACGGCAGCTATAGCAAGTCGAGAATTCTTACATATTACCTGTGATGACGTTACGGGTATGGCTCCAGAATATGCGGAATATAGTGGTTTACCTAAGCGTTTGTTCCATGATGGACAATTTTATTCTGATGCATACCGTGTGGCAATGAACATTGGTTTAGATGCAGCTTGGTTTCATAAAGATGCGACTCTTGGAGTAATTGTTGATAAATTACAAACATTTTTCTCGGAAAAAACGAATTTAATAGATTTTAACAATTACTTAATCGATGGAACAGCATTGGATCAATTTGCATTACATCCTATCGCCATAATCGCTACCAATGCAGCGGGATCATTAGCTGCTACAGGTAAATATCGTCTAGAATGGGTGAATTTATTTTTAAATACGCCTCTTAGAAAAGGTGATCGCAGGTATTATGATAATTGTCTATATTTCTTTTGCCTTTTAATGTTAGCTGGAAGGTATCGCATTTATTAATATAAAAAGTCATATGAAAGTAACGAATAAATCAATATGAATGAAAATAAACTACGTATTTTATAATCAAAGGTTTGGTGCATGGAGGAGTATTATGCTGAAAGAGAAGTATAAGAATTTTTTTAAGGTTGGGGTAGCAGTTAGTGATAAAACAATAGAAAGTCATGCTGAAATAATAAAAGAACATTTTAACAGTATTACATGTGAAAATGAGATGAAGTATTCCAGTGTTACGAAGCAGGAAGGAATTTATGACTTTCATAAAGCAGATAAAATTGTTGAATTTGCAGCAGAAAACAACATTCCTGTTCGTGGACATACGTTTGCTTGGCATAATCAGACACCAGATTGGGTATTTGAAGGTAGTAAAGAGCAACTATTAAATCGTATCAAAAGCCACTTTGCTATTCTAGGGGAGAGATATAAGGAACAGGTCTATTGCTGGGATGTAGTAAATGAAGCGATTGAGGATAAAACTGGATTAGTTATGCGTCAATCCAAATGGGTAGAGATACTTGGTGAAAATTTTATGGATACCATATTTCACATGGTGAAGGAACAACTGCCGAATACGGAATTGTTTTATAACGATTATAATGAGTGCAATATTGAAAAACAAGCAAAAACAATTCAGGTGATAAAAGGGATGAAGGAAAGAGGTGTTCCTATTGATGGTGTAGGTTTACAATGTCATCACAACATTTATTTTCCATCAGAGGAAGATCTAAAACGTACAATTGAAGCCTATGCTGATTTGAATATGAAAATACATATTACAGAAATGGATGTCTCCCTTTTTGAGTACAATGATCATACTAGATTATTAAAACCTTCCGTTGAATTACTTAAAAAGCAGGCAAAGACATATGAAACTGCATTTCGTATATTCCGAGAATATAAAGATTATATTGACTGTGTTACCTTGTGGGGAGTTGCAGACGATGTCACTTGGTTGGATAATTTCCCTGTAAGGGATCGTAAAAATTGGCCATTGTTATTTGATGAGGAGCATAGACCTAAAGAAGCATACTATCGTATCATGGATTTTTAAGCAAATAGATAGAAGTATTTACTGAAATATATATGAATAACAAATAGTTAAAAGTACTTACTGTATTATATATGAATAACAAATAGTTAGAAGTACTTACTGAAATATAAATGAATAACAAATAGTTAGAAGTACTTACTGTATTATACATGTATAACAATTTAAACGCTTGATTCGTATGTGATTGGAAGGAGAGTATGATGAACAAATGAAATCATACAAATTTGTTGCATGAAGTTCTTTTTAGTTGTGGTTATTTGTGTACTAAATCTATTGATGGTTTCCTGTTCGAACCAAGAGGTACCATCAAAGTTGATAGAAACATCGATGAATACGGAGGTTGCTGGAATGGATGAAACAAATACAATACAAAATAGCACTGATACATCAACAAATGAGGAATTATTATCTACAGTAGTACCAACGAAAGCTGAGGAACAAAAGATTACAGGGGAAGAAACTAAAACAGAGCAGTCAACAAAAAAAGAGGATACTGTTTTTAAAGTGGAACCATCGAAATCATTAGGTCAAGCGGCCCTAGTTCCAACCTTATCACCTGAGAATTTTGATCCTACTGCAGAAATTAGCTATGAAATCCCAGAGAAATATTCCGCAATACGTTCGGAATATAGTGGAAGCATTCAACTAATCTATTATGATACATTTGACTATTTTGGAGATAATGCTCCGTTAAAGAAACCGGCTTATGTGTATCTTCCTTATGGCTACGATGAGGAAAAGCAGTATAACGTTTTATATTTAATGCATGGCATTGGTGGAAATGAGAAGGAATGGGGAATGTATCACAATGCATCTACCCTAAAAGCAATTATGGATAATTTAGTTTATTACGGAGACATCGAACCATTTATTGTAGTGGTACCAAATGGAAGATCCAGTGTCAACTATGCCAATACAAATTCAGACCATAACTCATTTTATAAGTTTGGAAATGAGTTACGCAATGACTTAATTCCATATATCGATGCAAATTTTGCAACGTTTGCAGAATATAACGAACAAGGTTATGACTTAACATTGGCGAGAGAACATCGTGCGATGGGTGGCCTTTCTATGGGAGCGATGCAAACAATTAATATTGGCTTGTGTGAATCACTTGATATTATTAGTTATTTTGGTGCATTTTCAGCTTGCCCGACGACAAATACATCTGCAAAGATTGTAAGTGCGCTGGATAATTTTAAAGATTATGATATTAATTATTTTTATAACATCTGTGGAACTGCAGATGGAATTGCTTGGCCACATGCAACAAATGCTGTACTAAACATCACATCTTTATCAGAAAGATTACGTGAAGATGAGAATTTTAAATGGCAAGAAATCGAAGGTGGTGTGCATGATTTTAAGGTGTGGTACCTAGGTTTTTATAATTATGTACAATTAATATTTAATAAGTAAAAGGTGAAAAGGTTTAAAGTTATAACATGAATGAATAAAGGGGGGGGGACCGAGTCCATGCCAGCAATTTCATGGAGATTTGTGCAATAAGAGGCATGGACATATATATGAAGAATAATCCAATCATTTGGTCTGATTATCCGGACCCAGATGTTATAAGAGTTGAAGATACTTATTATATGATAAGCACGACTATGCATTTTATGCCTGGGGGAGTGATTTTACGTTCTTATGACTTGATTCATTGGGAAATTATAACTTATGTTTATGAAGAATTGGATCGCACTCCAGCTCAGTGCCTTGTCGGAGATGAAACTATTTATGGAAAAGGCATGTGGGCAGCGTCAATTCGATACCATAATAGTAAATTTTATGTTTGCTTTGTTTGTAATGATACCGGTAAAACGTATTTATACCACTCAAATAATATCATGGGACCTTGGGAAAAACAGATAATTGAGGGATTTTATCATGATTGCTCGCTATTGTTCGATGATGATGGTCGAGTATTTATCGTATATGGAAATAGTAAGATTCATTTAGTTGAACTAAATAAAGAATTAACTGAACCAAAAGTTGGCGGTATTTCACGAGTAATTGTTGAAGAAAAAGGAAATGTAACACTTGGCTATGAGGGAGCTCATTTTTATAAAATCAATGGTAAATATTATTTGTTCTTAATACATTGGCCAAAGGATGGTTTTGGTAGAAGAACAGAGGCTTGTTACGTAGCTAATTCAATTGAAAGTGAATTTGTTGGAAAAGATGTATTAGATGATGATATGGGATATCTCAATCAAGGAGTTGCTCAAGGTGGTATTGTGGATACTCCTTGGGGGGATTGGTTCGCTATGTGTTTTCAAGACCATGGTGCAATTGGACGGATTCCGGTCCTAATTCCCGTTCAATTTATCAATGACTTCCCAGTGTTTGGCATAGAGAATAAGGTGCCACATTATATCACAATTCCAAGCACTTATCCAGAGCATGTGTATCCACCCTTATATGATAGTGATAATTTTAATTACATACCAGATGAAAAAGGTCGAATTCAATTAAAAAAAGTATGGCAATGGAACCATACTCCGGAACATAACTTATGGTGCATAACGAAACAGCCTCAAGCATTGAGAATTATTTCGGGTAAAATCAGTGGCGATGTAACATTAGCAACCAATACTCTTACACAAAGAATGGTAGGACCAGTCACAACAGCCACTGTCACAGTGGATGGAAGACAGTTGAAAAATGGAGATTTTGCTGGACTCTGTGCATTGCAGGGCTGTTATGGACTAATCGCTCTAACCAAAGAAGATGAAAAATTTTATCTTGCAATGATTGGGAAAGAACCAAAGGAAAGTGAGAGCATCTGGGGTATTAAGGGGAGTGATAAACAGTCAGGAAAAGAATATGAAAGGATACCATTCCCCCAAAGCAAAGTTACATTTCAACTAAAGGCTAATTTTTATGATAATATTGATGAAGTTGAGTTTTATTATAAAGAAGGGGAATCCTTCGTGAAACTTGGACCAACAGTTAAGTTATACTTTAAGTTGGATCATTTTACAGGTTGTCGTGTGGGCCTTTTCTTGTACTCAACGAAAACAGTTGGTGGGTCAGTAGGTTTTACGGATTTTTTCTATTCAGTAAAAGAATAGTTTTAGTTCTTATCATCCGTTAGCAGAGTCATTATGTAGCATTAACATTGCAGTATCTTCAATTCCAAACGCTAATATTAAAAACAAGAAAGATACCAGTTGAGAAAGTAATAATTTGAAAAATAGTAAAGAGAATGCTATTATATCAACTGCTTATGAAATTGTAAATCTTTTGTAATCAATTGATAAAAAGTATAAAAAAAGAAGTAATTACTTGCGACAGAAAATATCATAGGTTATACTATTTCTATAAATTATGAAGTTTTGATTGGTAGATTTTTGTTCGATGACTTCAACGTATAGAATTGATAAAAGTTAGGGGAGTATGATAATTAATGTCAGAAGCACTGATTACTAAAAAGGCGATAGCCCAAGGATTAAAAGAATTAACAAAGTCAAAGTCATTTAGTAAAATAACAGTTTCCGATATAACGAACAGCTGTGGTTTAAATCGTCAAACTTTTTATTATCATTTTCAAGATAAATATGAATTACTAAATTGGATTTATTATAATGAAGGATTTTTGCCTGTTATTGAAGGGATAACTCTTGAAAACTGGCATGAAAAATTATCAATTTTATTTACACATATGAAAGAAGAACAAACCTTTTTTAGTAATACGATAAAGGCGGATGAGACTTGTTTTAAAGACTATCTATTTAATATTACTGTCACTTTGTTTGAAGAGGCAATTGAGGCAGTGGATGTAGAGCGTGTATTAAAACCAGAAGATCAGAAATTTTTTGCTTCTTATTTTGCATATGGAATTTGCGGTACCGTTATTTCATGGGTTGAAAAAGGAATGAAAGAGCAACCCGAACAATTAGCCAAACGTTTGAAATATTTGGCGACTAGTTGTGAAAAGTTAGCTTATGAACGATTTTTATTATAAAAAGGATAAATGGACAGGATTTTTAGAATAGATGAAATCGATGAATTACCCAATTTTTTAAATCGGATTCATTGATTTTATCTTCTTTTAATTCTTCCATAAGAGTTAAGAACTCTTTATTAATTGTAGTAATGCTTTGCTCTGATATTTTATCTTTGCTAATTGTATTTGCTGCGTCAATAATACCTTTTGCTGCATATTTTGTAGAACGGTCTTTATTCTTTAAGAAAAAGGAAAAGACAGTATCAAACGCCGCTTGTTTTAATTTTTTATCTAATGACATAGTAACCCTCCCATGTTTCCTGTAGGTAATTAAATTAAGGTTGAACATTTTTTTAACCGAATTCTTTATCTATGCAATTTAAAGTCTTGGAATCGCAGGTATTGCTTCAGTAATTTTAAATTAACATTATAATAATATTATTATATTAACAATATCTTTCGGATATCGAAATAGACAAACTTGGCGATTTGTCTATTTTTTTAATATATTTTAAAGAATGTCAAATTTTATGACAGAGAAAAAAGTTTGTTTAATTACAAAGTATATAAATTTGGGTATACTACAAGCATCAAGTAATTGATTCACCTGGTAAAATAAAAGAAATAATAGATTTTAAAATAAGAGATGGATGTATCTGGAGGTAAATCACTATGAATAAAAAGTATTTAAAAAAGAAGTATAAAAAAATGTGTAGAAGTTATAAAAAGAGAAATGTTTTAATACTAGGTGCAATGGTAGGAGCAGTTACCGCAGCAACCGTTTATGCGAATAAGAAGATGAATAAGTGTAAGACTCAAAAATGTAAGAACTCAAAAATATCAAATAAGAGAACTTATACGAATTTAGGAAATGGTAGTTCAAAGGATAAAAGTAATCGTCAATTTTATTTTGTTGGAGGCGGATTAGCTTCTTTGGCAGGTGCAGCATATCTAGTAAGAGATTGTGGTGTAGAGGGTAAGAACATTCATATTCTTGAAGGGATGAAAATTCTTGGCGGTAGCAACGACGGTGCAGGTAACGTTGATCAAGGATTTATATGCCGCGGTGGTAGAATGTTAAATGAAGAAACTTATGAAAACTTTTGGGAACTTTTCTCTTCCATACCATCTTTAGATGTTAAAGGAAAGAGCGTAACAGAAGAAATTTTGAATTTTGATCATCTACATCCAACCCATGCACAAGCTCGTTTGGTTGATAAAAATGGTAAAATTTTAGATGTAAAGAGCATGGGATTTAATACCGCAGATCGTTTGGCCCTTGGAAAATTAATGATTACGCCAGAAGAAAAACTAGATGATATGACGATTGAAGATTGGTTTGCGAAAACACCACACTTTTTTGAAACAAATTTCTGGTATATGTGGCAAACAACATTTGCTTTTCAAAAATGGTCTAGTTTATTTGAATTCAAACGTTATATGGAACGTATGATATTTGAATTTTCACGGATTGAAACACTGGAAGGTGTAACACGTACTCCATATAACCAATATGAGTCAGTAATTCTACCATTAAAGAGCTATTTAGATTCTCATGGAGTTGATTTTAGTATAAATGCAACGGTCACAGATATTGATTTTGCTGATGACGATACGATAACAGCAACAGCCATTCATCTTGAAAGGGATGGAAATGAAGAAGTCCTTGTACTAAATGAAGGTGATCTTTGTTTTATGACCAATGCTTGTATGACAGATAGCGCATCTTTAGGTGATTTGTACACACCAGCAACCTATGAAGCAAATCGACCAATTTCAGGTGAACTTTGGAGTAAAGTTGCAAAGAAGAAAGAGGGGCTTGGAAATCCTGAGCCGTTTTTTGGACATCCTGATGAAACGAATTGGGAGAGCTTTACAGTAACAATGAAAGGAAATAAATTATTAAAATTAATCGAAGAATTCTCTGGAAATATCCCAGGTAGTGGAGCACTTATGACATTTAAAGATTCCAATTGGTTAATGAGCATTGTAGTTGCAGCGCAACCTCATTTTAAAAATCAGCCAATGGACACTACAATCTTTTGGGGCTATGGTTTATATACCGATCGTCTCGGTAATTATGTAAAGAAATCAATGCGTGATTGTACCGGTGAAGAAATTTTGACCGAATTACTCCACCATCTTCATATGGAAGAACATATGGATGAAATTATGGAGAGTGTAGTGAATGTGATTCCATGTATGATGCCATATGTTGACGCACAGTTCCAACCACGTAAAATGACAGACCGCCCGAAAGTGGTACCAGAAGGGTCTACAAACTTTGCGATGATTAGCCAGTTCGTTGAAATACCGGAAGATATGGTATTTACAGAAGAATATTCGGTTAGGGCTGCAAGAATTGCAGTCTATACCTTAATGGGCGTAAAAAATAAAAAAATATGTCCAGTAACACCATATAAAAAGGATCCAAAGGTTCTTTTGACTGCTCTAAAAACAGCGTATCGTTAGAGCAGTAAACAAATTTTTTTCTTATTAAGGATATTTTGTATAAGTAGAGTTGTTATGAAAGAAAACAAACCGAAAGAATAATATAGATTTAAAGCCTGCTAGATATGATATAAAGGTCTAGCAGTTTTTTTGGTGCGCCCAGCATGGGCGCAATGAGGGCACTGAAAAAGTCTGCTTTTTAATAACTTATTACCGCTACTTTAGAAATAAAAAAACGACTCTTTCAATTTTGGATTTATTTTTGAAAGAATCGTTTTTTAGTGTCCATATAACTTCATATATATTTTAGTTTTCATTCATTAATTTTATAATTCGCTTCATATTTACTGCAAATATGGATAACGCACCTTGTATTTCCATACCAAAAAGACCTGAATAAGATGCGGTATCATATCCAAGTCTATATTTTAACTCACTATTTTTAGCTTCAATATTATATATTTCCTTTGCTTTTTCTTTGAAAAAATCACTATTTTGAAATTCTTCCTGTTTACTGTGAACGTTTGATATCATAGTTTCAGAATATGTTTTTCTTTTGGCTCCTTCTTTATAACATCCCTCACGGTATGGACATATCTTACACTTATTTATATCAAAATCGTATAATACTCTTGGATTTTTAAGTTTTTTCTCTCTATTTTGATAACTTTTTCTAAAAGCCATATGACCAGCTTTGCATACGTACATTCCTGCATCTTTATTAAATTCAAATTCATCTTCTTTGGTCCTACGTCCTTATGTTATAGACGAATTTAATTGTGCAATTAAATTTAAATCATTTGTTGTAGTATACTCAATGTTTTTCTTTTCTGAATAGGCTTTATCACCAATAATATTTTTTATTTCCATACCTGTATTTTTACTTTTATTAATTAGTTCTTCTAGTTGTTTTCTATCTGTTTTTTCTCCACTTGTTATTATAGCAGCTGTAATTATTCTTTCTTCTGTCATTGCGATATGAGTCTTATAACCAAAAAAAGCGGTATCTGCTGTTTTGTGACCATTCGAGCATCCTCATCTTTTGGACATTGTATATGTTCAATATCATCATTAACTGTTTCCACTAATAAATTTATTTTTTCGGTAACTTTAGGATAGTTACTAATAACTTCATTTTCCTTTATTACATTTATTAATTCTTCACAATAAACTAATTCTTGTTCTAAAGAATCCTCGGTATTCTTTGCTGGAAAGGATTTTTTTATAGATTCATCTATTTCATAAACAGCTTTCCTTAATTGTTTAGAGCGTTCTTGTAATATCTCACGAGGTGATTTTTGATTGTATTTTGATTTCGTATGCGTTGAATCTACTATAATAGATTTTGAATTTATAATTCCTTTTTCTAATGCGATTGAAACTGTTTTATTAATCAACATATCCAATAAGTTAATATCTTTTAAACGCAGTTTTCTGAATTTTGTAAGAGAACTTGGATTGATAACACCTTCTTCAGGAGCCATATCTAGAAAGTATTTAAATGACATATCATACTTAGAGCGTTCTACTATATCAACATCTGACAAATCAAAAATAGACTTAAGTAGAAGATACTTAAACATTCTTATCGGATTTATAGCATTTCTGCTATTATCAATACAATATTTAGCTGTAAGTTCCTGATATACGAAATCAAAGTCTATAAGTTCGTTTATTTTTCTTAATAGATTATCTTTTGGAACCACTAAATCGTATATAGCCATAAAAGGGCTTAAGATTAATTTTTGTTGCTGCTCTAACATAAAATCACCACCTGTATTTAATATTCCTATTATATCAAAAAAGTATTGAAAATGCTGGATTTTTCAACATTTTCAATACTAAAATTGTTTTCTTTATTTAGAGGACTTTTTCAGTGCCCTCGGGCGCAATCTAATGGGTTAAAGTCCCTAACACGTCCTAGTAGTGGGAAGTGTATAGCCTAAGACAAGGGTGTCGTCCGTGAGGACGAATCTGAAGGAAGTTCGTGGGCAAATCTCTGGTCCGATGAATAGAAATCACATATAAGGCATGGAGTGAGGATAAGACTGCCGAACAAGTTAAAGTCCAATAACTACTCGAAATCATTCCATGTAAATGTGGCGGATAGATGGAAAGGAAGATTGTGTTCTTACCTGGGGAGGTCTTAGCGGTAAGTTGTGGAAATGAACTTTGAAACAACAACCCATACAGCGATGTATGGCTGAGCGTTAAGAAGTCAGCAGAGGTTATAGTACCGGAGGTAGCCGACGACCTTTGGGAAGGACTGAACAATAGGAGGTTTTGAAAGTTTGAAAGAAACAAAGAAATGTAATGAAAGCAGACAACTGAATAAACAAACAGGTCATTTGCAAAAGGATAGAGTGGAACTCGAAAGCTATGCAAAGGCGCCGAGCATTTCTATGACGTCAGAAGATGGACAAAACGCCCAAAGTGAATATCACTATGGATGGGAACTTATCTCCACTATTAAGTAATATCATGTTGCATGAACTAGATATGGAATTAGAACGAAGAGGACTTAAGTTCTGCCGTTATGCAGATGATTGTGCGCCACGAAGGCGTGTCAAAGTAGCGTAGCTACTTGAAGACAGCTATGCTGTGCAGATGATGGTGGTAGGCCCACCGAAATCGCCATACAGGTGGAGGTTTCAAACTACCTTAAGGTGCTGTAGTCAAAAGCTATGGTATTGAGCGTTAAGGAAAAGGCAGTAATAAACTGTCAAGTGTGTATTAAGGAGATGAAGGAAAAGTGAACCACTTACGAAAATGTCGTAAGCGTACAGATTCCATCAAAACCAGGGGGTAGTCGTTAACCTGGGATAAGTCTAGAGGAAACCTGTTTACTGTCTAGATGGTGGACGGCATAAAGGTGGCATGAACTTAATACAGGCGTCTGTACGGAACGTGGGAACCCACGGGCTGATGTTAAGGGAGTATATCAAGCGGAAGAACCGTAAGATAAGAGTACCAATGCAGTCATGGGGGCAGATTGGGTTGTAGTAGTGAGGAAGTTTCTGTAATGGGAATGGAGCGAAGAACCCGAATTATTCCGTTTCAAGAATAAGTCAACTTTGAAAGGAGGAGGAACTTATGCAAGAAACAAAACCATATAGTATTTCAAAACGAGCAGTAATTGCTGCTTATGAAAGAGTAAAAGCAAACAAAGGAACGTACGGAGTAGATGACCAATCTATCCAAGACTTTGAGAGAAAACTTAACAATAATCTTTATAAGATTTGGAACAGAATGTCATCGGGAAGTTACTTTCCAAAACCTGTAAAGGCAGTAGCAATTCCAAAGAAAAATGGAGGAACTAGACTACTAGGAATTCCGACAGTAGAGGACAGAATTGCACAAATGGTTGTAAAGTTGTATTTTGAACCAAATGTTGAGTCCATATTTTACGAAGATTCCTATGGTTATAGACCAAACAAATCTGCAATACAAGCACTTGATGTAACAAGAACGAGATGTTGGAGAAAAGATTGGGTACTGGAGTTTGATATAAAAGGTCTCTTTGACCATATCAGACATGATTATCTTATGGAAATGGTGAAGCGACATACAAAAGAGGAGTGGATTCCTCTCTATATTGAACGATGGCTAGTTGCACCATTCCAGATGGAGGACGGAACACTAGTTCCAAGAACTTCGGGAACACCTCAAGGTGGAGTGATTAGTCCAGTACTAGCGAATCTATTTCTTCATTATGTATTTGATGATTTTATGGCAAAAGAGTTTCCTTCAATTCCTTGGGCGAGGTATGCAGATGATGGAATAGCACACTGTGCATCGCTCAAACAGGCAAAATATTTGCAACGTAGACTAGAAGAACGTTTCATGCGCTTTGGATTGGAGTTAAACCTAGATAAGACAAGGATAGTATACTGTAAGGATGATGACCGTAAAGGAAATCATGAATATACGTCCTTTGATTTTCTAGGATATACCTTTCGGCCAAGGCACGCAATGAATAAGTATGGAAAGTTCTTTACAAACTTTCTACCAGCAATGAGTGAGAAAGCGAAGAAATCCATACGGAAAACGGTTAGAAAGTGGAAGTTGCAACATAAGCCAGATAAGGAGCTACGGGATTTAGCAAATATGTTTAATAGCCAAATACAGGGTTGGATTAACTACTACACCCATTTCTATAAGTCGGAAATATATGATGTCTTGCGATACATCAATCAACGGTTGGTGTATTGGGTACGTAGGAAATATAAGAAACGTAATGCAAGACGAAGAGCAGAATACTGGCTTGGAGAGATAGCGAAACGTGATAGAACTTTGTTTGCACACTGGAAATTTGGTATACTACCATCGGTTGGATAATGGGAGCCGTATGAGCTGAGAGGTTCACGTACGGTTCTGAGAGAGACTTAGGGGGAGGTTCCCTAGGTCTACTTACTGCAATGTATACGTGAAATCAAAGAAATCAGCAGAGCGAGTTATGAAAAGTATCACGAAGTTTATAGAAAAGGACTTGAAGCTTAAAGTTAACAAAGAGAAAAGTAAGGTAGACCGATCATGGAAACTAAAATATCTAGGATATACCTTTTACAATAAGAAAGGTGAAATGGGAATAAGAGTACATCAAGTTTCTGTTAAGAAGTTAAAAGGAAAACTTAAGAGTATCACTGGAAGAAGTAACGCAATGAGTATGGAACTCAGAGCCATTAAACTTAAACAATTAATTGTTGGCTGGATAAGCTACTTCAAACTAGCAGATATGAAAGGTACTTTACGAGAACTTGATGAGTGGCTAAGAAGACGTTTACGTCTTTGTTACTGGAAACAGTGGAAAAAGATTAAAACGAAACATGATAACTTAGTTAAACTAGGGGGAAAGAATTGGAAAGCATGGGAACATGCGAATACTAGGAAAGGCTACTGGAGAATCTCCAATAGCCCAATCTTAAATTCAACTCTTACCAATAATTATCTTAGAGAACAAGGTTTTATAACACTTAGTGAAAGATATTCGCAAGTAAGGTAATCTTATTGAACCGCGTATACCGAGCGGTACGTACGGTGGTGTGAGAGGACGGAAATTCAATTAATGAATTTCCTCCTACTCGATTGTATCTATAAATGAGAGTATGATACATATTATTTATAGATTAACAGGTGTTAATTGTGAATTTCGCTATAAATATATATGAATATCGAATTTTTGCTATCTTGATATAAAAACAATGTACAATTAAGATATAAATCAATAGAGTTCATGTATATTTACATTGAACTGTTAAGGTTGATAGAGAAGAGCTGGAAAATATCTGATAAAAACTGTTTATAAAGTGGAGGGTTAAGTAGTGGGAAAAAAATACATATAAAATATATAGTGTTTATGCTTGTATTATTAATAATAGCTTCGGGTATTATGTATAGCCAATTTAGACGTGGTAAAAACATATATCTTGAATATGGAGATGATTTTTCCGATGTTAAACTATATACCGAAGAGGGTGAAAAAATAAAAGGATTAAATAATGACAAAACTAATCTAGTATTTTATTTGTCTGATAGTTGCCAACCTTGTATGGAACTCCTGAGATTTATTTCGAGTATTGATACTATGGAGTCATTATCTGAATATTCCATAAGTTTAGTGTGGATAGATGAGATACCTACTAAAAAAATTAATAATTATAATTTTAAAAATGTTACCAACTATACTTTAAAAGGAAAAACACAATTTGTAGGTTATACTCCATATATTTATGTGATAAAAGATAACATAGTTATATTTGAGACAAGCAAAGCAGAAGATATTATTAAACTAATATTAAACAATGCCGTTTCTCCTAATATTAAGGCTTTAACATTTAAAGATATTAGCAATAAATATAATTGTATACCAAATGAAACCGCTTTAATTTTTTTGACAGAAAACTGCGAATCATGTTTAGATATTAATTCTTATATAGAGACTATTAAAGATAAATATATGAATTTTATATTTATTACTAATTATGATAATTATGAAGAAGATAAATTTATTAATGATAGTTTTAATGTATATAATCAGATATTTGAAGTTAAGCTCTATCCGAGTATTTATGCACTTAAAGATAGTACTGTTACAGAAATTGATTGGAATAGTCTACACTAATATAATTTTTAAGGAGGTTATATTTTATGATAAATTTTAAAAAAGCAGGTATTGTTTTATCTTTGGTTGGGTTGATGACTTTTATGCAAGCAGGAACTGTCGCACAAGCTGCAAAATCTTGTGGTAATTGGGATACTTATAGTTCAAGTACATATTGTGATACGAGTGATGGATGCGGAGCATTTTGGCTTCAGGATACTAGTAAGACAACTAAATATCAAAGCAGAATTTGTTCAGAAACTAGTTCGGATAATGGTACTGTAACTATTACTAAAGAATACCAGACCGTTGTAAGTAAAAATGGATGTTGCTAATTTAGAGTATTGGTTCAAATTAATAAAAGAACATAATAACCTGAATTATTCATGTAAGTAAATAACAAAGTTAATTTACTGATCTTTATATCAGCCCGTTGTTTTTTACTTTGATTTTATGATTTTACTTTTTTTAACAGTCAAAAAGAAAGGAATTTAACTAAGGTATTATTACTCTCTTTTTTTAACTGCCAATGTGCAACTCACTATCTACTCTAATAACCTTTGTAGTGGTCTTAGTGAATGTATTTTTGATAAAACCTCATTAAATTCATTTTTATAAGGGCAACTACTGCATAACTTAAAGATTAGATAGCGTGATTTCTTCGTTAGCCTTGCTGCTATTTTTATAAGTTTTAAACGAATTGTATCAACTTGAAGATGTCTCATCTTCTTTGGTAAAACCATTCGACGAAACCAATTGAATATGTTATATGTTAACATATTGATTTGGAGTCGATTTTGATTAGTTATGAAATCATGATTTGGCATAGCATTCATATGAAAGCCTAGTTTTGCTTCTTTAATCATGTTTTCCATAGTCCCTCGATTACAATAAAAACGTAAAATATCCTGGGCAGGAATCTCCATATTTGTAACGATGAATGTATAATTAGCTACCATTACTCCATATGGTTTTTCAATCTTGCAAACAATTCTACGAGGATATGCCCAGCTATCAGCAGCATACATGAATTCAGTATAAGTGCAAGCGTAATCAACAAGATTATTGTTTAATGATTCCATAAAATCATAAACATCACCTTCAACCATCTTACGTAAGCGTGCTGATTCCTTCATACGAATAGCAAAACTCACACCATTGGTCTCTAACTTTTCATAAAGCATAACGTCTGCGAAACCACTATCACCTCTTAAGAATAGTTGAGTATCTGGATAATTATCCATATATTCCAATAGGAGAGGATACAAAAAATTATGTGCGTCCTTTGAAGTGTAAGTATTTCCTGGTCTTAACTCAGCCTTTAATAAATCCTTAGTTAACCCATCAAATACTAATAATGGATGATATCCAACGTTTTGATAATGAGTATTATAGCTACTACCTTCTTGCGAACCATACGTAGTAAATGAAGTAGAGTCGACATCAAGAATGATCTGTTGTGGTTGTTCATAAGAATAAATCTTCTCACGTAATAGTTGATGAAGAACATCCATCTGCACAATACAGATGTCATCAAGACGATTCATAAAACGGCTTATTGTAGGTTGAGATGCCAATCTTTCTTTCGAAAGAATTTGAGTAAATATAGGATCAAAAGCCAATTCATCCGCATCATCATCTTGAAAGTACCCAGCGATGTTTTGAAAGATACGTTGCATGAGTATGGATGAATCAGAATGAATACGCTGTTTTGTATCAGTACTAAAATTCTCAGCAATGATAGAGGGGATCTTTAGTTTATTTATATATTCATAGAGTAAAAGTAATCCAGAATCGGAGGAAAGTTCTCCTCCATTAAAATTTATTTTAATACGGTTATTGCATTCTAAGTGTAAATCCTGTAAACTAGACATATAAGGTTTCTCCTTTGTTTGATTTTGGGTCGCACTTAAATTTTAACAAAGAAGAGGCCTTTTTTCTATATCTAGATTTCACTTTTTAGGTGAAAGTAATAAATGTATGAAACTCAGTATTAAAAAGGTATTGTATCATGCTAACAAGGTCAGCATGAATAATTCAGGATAATTAATCAATAAAAAAATAAAAAAACTATTATATTAGTGTAGAAACTATAATGGAGGAGATTATGAAGAGAAGGATAATATTGGAATTGATTGTTATAGTTCTAGTATGTACTGGATGTAAAATTAACAGTGATGGTGAAGTAAGTTCTAGTCTTAAAATTAATTACATTAACTCAGAATATTTGGAGAAAACGGTGTTTATTGATAATGATGAATTAAATTATCCGACGGATATTGTTTGTACAGAACAGTTAATATATGTAGTGAATCAAGGTAATAGTAATATCTTAACTTTTGATCTCAAGGGTGAGTTAATTGATAGTTTTGGGAAATATGGACAAGGTAACTCAGAATTCACTAACCCACAAGCAATATCAATAAATGATGAAAATATATTTGTAGTAGATAGAGATAGTTGTAGAATACAAGTTTTTGATAAGAAATATAACTTTATTAAAGAGATAATAATAGATTCATTGAAAAACTCGAATGATGTTCATGCATTAGATTTAGAAGTAGATAATCAGGGGAATATATATCTAACGGTAGAGGGGGTAATACCGAAATTATTAAAGATATACAAAATTAATTCCGATGGTGATATTAAAAAAATAGGGAAAGAACTTATTGGTGTTATGGACAGATCAACAGATGATGAAATTTTTTTCACACCAACTTATGAAGTGTTTGAGACGAAAGAACAGCTAGGATATCGGAGTGGAAAAAGTTTTGTTAGTATAATAAATAATTCTGTAGAAAAAAAGTTTGATTTAACAACCAAGTATACACCTACATCAATACATCTTACAGAAGATAGAATCTATTTATTTTCTAATTATATGAAGCAAATTGACGAATTTTTATTCGATGGAAGTTATGTTAGTACATTATTTAGGGAAAACCCTTCCGATGAGAATGATGGGATGACACATATGGATATGTATAAAGACTGTTTTTATATGACAGATAGCAAAAAGAATGTAATATATATGTTTAAACCACAAGGAGATTAACAGAATGTATATTCTTACAATTATGGTGCGTTTTCTGAGACATGACAAATTGAAATTTATATCGTTAAGCCTTTGTCTAGCACTTGGAATGCTAATAGGTACTATGTTTGTGTGTCAAGCATATGAGGCATGGTATAGTTATTTTGATTACGAAGAAAGCATAGCTTATGATCAGATAATCATTGTACAAACAGAGGACAATTTAATTAAACTAAGTGAAGATGCTGACATATATGAAAGTATAAAGTTTATTAATAATGTTGCTCCGTATAGATATTATGTCACAGATTTAATTACATTTAATCAAGAAATTATGATAGGTGTATCTGTAATAGGTACAAATACTGCATTTTATAACATGTTTAATGATTATGAATACATTGTAGGAAGATGGTTTAATTCTGATAAAGAATGTGTTATTGGTGAAAAAATAGCAAATCGATCTAAGATTAGTATTGGAGATACTATAATTATAAATAATTATAGTTATAAGGTAGTTGGTATTAATAATATTATGAAATATAGTGAAATAATATTCATTGATGATACAGCGGGCTCAATTAGATATGATAGTACGAGTATATTTGATAGTTCAACCTATAAAGCAGGTTTTAATAATATGCAAAAACCTCAATATTATTATGTTTATTTGAATGAGAAAGTGACAGATGATAATATGCATACTATACAGAATTATATAATAAAAAAATATAAGTCAGGTAATTTTATTAAGGGTCGTAACCTAATGATTGATGAGAAAAATCAGTTGTACAGTGGTTGGGGGATGTCTATTATCTTATCTATTGTATCCATCTTCTATGGTGTTATTAATATACATAATATTGAAAAATTTTATTATATTAAAAGAAAAAAAACATATGGTATTTTACTTGCTCATGGCGCTACAAAAAAACAACTATTTACAGCTATTTATTTCGAGAGTGGTATTATAACGTTATTATCATCCGTCATACTCTTTATAGGGGTCTATCTTTTAAGTATATCCAGAATAAATTATAGAGTTTCAATGAGAGTTGATTTATATGTTTTTGCAACTATATTTTTAGCTGGGCAAATTTATTCATTGATTTACTCGTGGATAAACACAAGGTCTTTACAAAAACAATCAATTAGAACTATATTTTAGTTTGAAAGGATTAAATTATATGGAGTTCATGTTTAAAAGGATATTTCAAAAGTTAAGAAGTAATTTTAGAATATACAGTTTAATTGTATTGCAGATTGCTATTGCCATTTTAATTTTGAATGTAAGTTTAATACTTTCGGTAAATTCAGATAAAAAATTAGAACGTTTATTGGAAGAAAATAAAAATGAAGAATTTCATATATTAGTAAAAGACATGAATGCTTCGTTATATGATTATAGTGAAAACTCAATTGATGATAATTTCACTGAAAGTAATTACGAGGCGATTCCATTTTCTACTGAGGATTTAGATGAGTTATCTAAAGTTCTATCTAATATAGATTGGAAAATAGAGGTTGTTTTAAATATAAACTTTTTATTAAAAGATAATACAATAGAATCAATTGGTGCAGTTTATACTACAGGTACTAAGGAAGTCTTTATGAATGAGAATACATATAATATATTATGTAATGTAATTAAGACAATAAATATTAATGATTTCCCATATGAAATAAAAGAAGATAAATTGGTTGCCTTAGATGGTAAAGAGTATCAAGTAAATATTCAGAATAGCAATGACTCAAATATTTACCTTCCTTACGAGTTATATTATAAACTTTATAATCCAAGTCATCTATTTGATACTCGCTTAACGATTGTATTAAAGGACTTTAGTTTTGATAACGGAGATATCTTAATTAAAGCACAGACTCTACTTTCCTCTAATAGTAATTTTATATATTATTTAAACAATGAATTTTATGACATGTTAAGAAGTCTTCATAGTGTAGCGGAGGAGAATACAGTTATAAGATTTATATCCTATATTTTACTTATCATCACAACGATTGGTTTAACTGGTGTATTTATTTTGATTATAAATGAAAGAAAAAAAGAGGTTGCCATTAATTTAGCATTAGGCTCTAGCAAAAAAAGAGTCTGTATTGAGTGTTATATTGAGTTAATGATGCTAGCTCTAACAGGATGTACCTTAGGACTATCCTCTAATATAATATTTGGGATTAAGGATTTAAACTACATTAATGTATCATTACGACCAAATCCATATGTAATAATAGTTCAACTGATAATTATATGTGGGATAGTTATGATTTCAATGATTCCAGTAATTAAAACAGTAACTATGTTAACACCTATGGAAATATTAAGAGTTGAGTGAGGTAAAAATGATAAAATTGAGAGAAATTTCTAAAACTTACAGAGGAAAAAATATTTATACGGAAGCAATAAGTAAACTTAGTTTCAAAGTAAATGATGGTGATTTTGTTGCTGTTATGGGACGTTCAGGAACAGGCAAAACTACTCTTTTAAATATTATTGGTTGTATGGATAGTTTTGATAGCGGAGAATATTATTTTAATGGTAAAAATCTACTAGAATTAAATAGCAATCAATTAGCTAAGTTTCGTAACCAAAATATAGGTTTCATTTTTCAATCTTTTAATTTAATTCAAGATCTAAATTCAATTGATAATGTTGAGTTACCATTGGGGCTGGCAAAAATTGAAAAAAATGAAAGAAGGGAAAGAGCATTAGAGCTACTTAAAGAAGTTGGTTTAAAGGAAAAAGCTCATCATAAGCCGGCAGAGCTATCAGGGGGTCAGCAACAAAGAGTGGCCATTGCTAGGGCATTAGCGAATCGTCCTAAAGTCTTACTAGCTGATGAACCAACAGGAAATTTAGATGAAAAAAGCGGATTTCAAATAATGGAATACTTAAAAAAATTAAATAAAGAGGAAAAAGTTACAATTATTATGGTAACACATGATATATTAATTGCTGAATATGCGGATTATATAGTAGAATTACGAGGGGGGAAAACAGTTTGCAAAAGCGTCTAAGTAATGTAATCATACTTTTGTCATTCATATTAATAATTTGCAATAGCAATGTCTCTGAAGCTGCAAGTAATGGGATTGAAAAAACAATAATATACTTTTATTCACCTACATGTAGTTCTTGTATTGATGTTAAAAATTACTTTAAGGGTTTAAATGATGATATCAATATTATATCTTACGATATTACTGAAAATAATAATAAGGCACTATTAAATTCCTATTGTGAATATTATAAGGTTGCTGAAGGAAAATTTGGCGTTGTACCCATAGTGTTTGTGAGCGAAGGATATTTATTTGGTAGAGAGGAAATTGAAGAAAAATTAATTGATATTTTAGAAAATAAATACTCTATAAATACGCCATTGTTAAAAGAAGGTAATTATAATCATGATATTAAAACGTTTGAAAGTATAAATGCAGTAACTATAGTTATAGCTGGAATAGTTAATGGACTTAATCCCTGCTCTTTATCAATGTTAATATTTTTATTATCGTTATCATCGAGTAAAAAAGAAAAGATTGTAAAAGTAGGAATATCGTTTATTTTAGGTAAATTTATCGGATTTTTGTTACTTGGTGTTGTATTCTTTAATATGCTAAATAGTATTAATTTTATGTTAATAAGTGTTATTACTAAATATATTATTGTTATATTTTGTTTATTATTTATAATTTTAAATATATATGATTATATTGTAATTAAAAAAAATAAATACGAAAAAATTAAATTAAAACTTCCAAGATAGTGTAAAATATTTTGTGTAAATAAAAATAGAGAAGTTCCATCTGACATGGTAAAATGTTTAACGACGAAGAAAAACATAACCAAGAAAGAAGGACTTCCCTATGACTAATAATAACAAAAATCAAAAAGAAAATCTAGACTTAAACTCTTTTTTTGAAGAGTATATTCTTGGTCTATTAAAACAAACCATGGAAACCTTGATGAAGGAAGAACTCACTAACATTCTCCAGTACAGTAAATATAGCTACGAAGGACATGGTACTGGCAATTCACGCAACGGATACTATACCCGTAATTATGAAACCAAATACGGTCTGATTGAGAATCTTAAAATTCCTCGTGACCGTAATAATGAGTTTGAACAACAACTCATTCCACCATATGCAAGAAGAGATGATTGGCTAGAAACCATGATCATCCGCATGTATGCAAGTGGAGTATCTACACGTGAAATTGCTAACATCATTGAAAAACTTTATGGAAATTCTTATAGTGCGGCTACAGTAAGTAATATCACTGATGTTGCTCTTGAAGAAATTGAACAGTGGCATAAGCGTCCTCTAAAGAAGAGGTACAGTGTCATTTATATTGATGCTTTACATCTTAAATTAAGAAGAGATACAGTATCAAGTGACGCCGTTTACTTCATTTTAGGTGTCGATGAAGATGGATACCGTGAAGTATTAGACTTCTTTATCGGTGTAAATGAAAGCGCTTATGTTTGGGAGGATAATCTTCGCCAGATAAAAGAACGAGGCGTAGATGAAGTTCTCCTCTTCGTCATGGACGGTCTCTCTGGACTTGACGATGCTGTTCATAGAGTATATCCAAAAGCGGATATTCAACGATGTATTGTCCATAAAGTTCGTAATGCAATTCGTAGTGTTCGTAAGAAAGATATCAACGATTTTACAGCTGATTTAAAAGTTGTATACGAATCTCCAAACCTAGAGCAGTGTAGAGCAGCTTTAGACGAATTTGCTGTTAAATGGAGTAAATCTTATAAACGTGTAGTGGAATCCTGGTTAAATGACGAGGACTTATTCACATACTATAAATACCCTGTTCTAGTCAAGCAAAATTGTAACACTAGTGTATAAAATTTAAGCAGCTCTAGCCTGAGCTGGTGTTTTCCCTTTATTATACTTGTGTGGTCTTACATGATTATACCAAATATAAGCAAATTCATTTACTGCAGCATCTAAGTCCTCTTTCGTTTTATATGAAAAATGATTCATACGTTCTGATTTTAACGTATTATAATAACGCTCCATAGGAGCATTATCATAAGGACATCCTGCTCGGCTCATACTTTGTTGTATATGAGCCTTTTCACAGAATACATTGAATTCTTGTGAAGTGAATTGGGTTCCTTGGTCGCTATGAAGGATTAATCCTCTCTTTGGCTTATGACGCTGAATAGCAATTTTAAGTGTTGCAATCGCTAATTCAGATGTTATATGATCCCCATTTAAACTAGCAATCACTGAACGATCAAATAAGTCAAGAATCGTACAATTATAACGAACTGTACCATTTTCTAAAAAAAGATAGGTGAAATCTGTACACCAAACCTTATTTTTGGCTCCAACGACAAAGTTTTGATTTAAGAGATTAGGATAAACTTTATGAGCTTTTCCTTTCTTATAATCAGGCTTTTTACGTCTTGTAATAGAACGTAGACCGAGCTCTTTCATATATTTATGGATGGTTGAATCACTATACTTATATTTACGTTGTTCTAACAAATCACGCATCATTCTGTAGCCTGGAGCACCGTTTGCTTCATGGTAAATTTCAACGATTTTACGTTGCGTTTCAGCTTTTTGAGCATGATAAGTAGACTTACGATTCTTTAAGTAATTATAGTAAGCATTTGGTGATAGGTTGAATTTCCGTAAAAGCCAACGTAGGCCAAACGTGTTGCAATTTTTCTGGATAAACTGGTAAACAACTAATCGATTTCCTTCGCAAAGAATGCTGCCGCCTTTTTTAAGAACTCATTCTCCTTTTTCAATTCTTCAAGTTGACGTCGAAGACGTTTGTTCTCCTCGTAGGAATCGGTCTCTTGTTTGATGATAGGATTTGTTTTGCATTCTTTACGTCGTTGTTGTAGCCAGTATGTGATCGTACCACTTCCTAAGTTGTACTCTTCAGTTAAACTCTTTTTTGTACGTCCTTCTTCCAGATAAAGACGCAATATTTTTTCTTTTAGTTCAGGTTCATATTTATTATAAGTAGCCATGCTGTAATCTCTCCTTAGTTTTGTATTATTATATCAAAATTTTATACTAAGGTGTTACAACTTAATTATACCAGGACACCCTGTTTCTATGCGAAAATCCATCTATACAACGAATTGGATCGAGCGCTTTAATAAAGAAGTACGTCGTCTTGTAAAAACTAAGGATGCACTACCCACAGAAGACGCATGTAGTAAACTCGTTTATTATAAAGTGATTTCTTATAATGAATCATGGTCTACAAGAAAGCTTAGAGGCTTTGCTTGTTCATCAGATAAACTTCAGGATATGTTTACCGAAAGGTACGCATAAACTATTTACACAAAATTATTGACACTACCACTTCCAAATAAGATTATATCGTTAAATCATAATCTAATAAAATATATAGAGAAAAAGAATAAAAACAAGTTGTTAGTAGTGTTCTATTTGATATTAGGACTTTTAATAAGTTGTGGGGAGTTTCTTTGTACTGGACAAATATACTTATCAACAATATTAACTATGATTAATAATAATATTTATAAACAGAAAGCTATTTTTTACTTTATTATTTATAATTTAGCATTTATATTACCATTGATGATAAGTGTTTTTGCTATATTTAAGCTTAGAGATACTTTTGAAGTATCAAATTTTTTAGTAAATAAAATGAAATATATAAAACTTATAAATGTAATATTTTTTATAATAATAATTATTTATAACATCCTATAATTATATTATTGATTTTTTCTAAATATTATATGAAATAAGGCGTTATGTGTTTCTTAGGGAGATTACATGAAGATTCTTAAAATATTATTTTATAATGATCAATTAGAATTTATTGAAAAAAAATACATAAAGGAATTTAAAGTTAACGAGGAATATATTATAGAACAATGCATTTTAAGATATTCAACTAATGAGCCTTGTATAATATATAGGACTCTTGTGATTAATTCAACACATATTATGCTAGATGATTATTTTCGTGATATATCTAAAAGTAAAAGGGATAAGATTGAAATTAGAGAATTGCCTTATAATGTTTTTTATGCAATTGAATTTCCTGATAATGCGATGTTTTTGGAAGTCTCTATATAATATAGTATGCCATTATCTCATAGCCAACTTTTCTTAAAGACTTTGAGCCTCTTTTAGAAATTCTTCTATTAGAACTACAAAATTGTACTAATCTTATTACTATTCATCTTTGCTCGTAACACGAAAGACAATGAATGTTTTCAACCAGCTAAATCGAATATTTAAAATAAGTAGATTGCTGACACTTTTACACACGGATGTAAAAATCCACTGTTGGGGACGCCAACCATTAAGGTCTACTTATTATAACAAAAATAAGAGTAGGAATTGTAGCCAATGACTATAATCTTACTCTTATACTGTACAAAGTTTTGGGCGGGTTCTGCTAGAGCTGCTTTACTAGATTCATAGCTAATTTTATGTATTAGTTCTTATACATCTGTTTCTGGGCGTGATAAATAAACCTTATTTAGTTAGAAGAAGGTAAAATACGGGTACGTAAACGTTCAAAGTTACGAATACCATATGAGGTACGTTTGAGAACTTTGATTTTGTTATTAAAGCCCCCTGTAGGTTCGATTGAAAGTCCGTATTTAAAAGTATTTAATATTTCTTGTGACCAATGCCGATATGTAACAGCGCACTTTTCAAACTCTTAAATACCTGGTCCTTCAGCATTGCGAATCTATTCATAAAACTCAGTTCTTTGGATTGAGTTATATTTTGACAAATATCATAAAGCCATTCTTTAAGCATATACGCTTTTCTTAAAGCATCATTGTAAAGAAGCATAATGTCACATGCCTTTTTATCCTTATCCTTTAATTGATTATACCTTGCTAATATTAGACAATGACTGCGTTCATAGTATTTCCTCATTGTGGCTGTCATACTTTTTTATAGACTTTTACGTACATTTTAGATGACCATGTAACTTGGCGAACGAAGTGATATCTATCGATAATTACTTGAGCGTTAGGAAAAAAGCGACGAGCCCAATTCAACATAAGGTCGTAAACATATCACATACGAAATACTTTACTCAGTGTTGTTCACTACGATTTATGGCACTGGAGGATTTTTTATTATTAATTAATTAATTATTGTAGTAGTGAATTAATTTGAAGTGCACCCTGTCAAGTAGACAGGTGAAATATAAAAGTTTAATACTATCAATCATTTATAACGGTTGGCAGTATTTTCATGCCACCTGTTTTGTCAGATGTTCCCTGTATCCCACTGGCGTCATACAGTTAAGCCTCTTCTGATAATGCAGCGGGATACTAGTGACATGATTTGAACAATTCTTGCATCATTCAGTTTCTTCTTACAACTCTTTGATGTATACTGATAACCTCTGTCACTATGGAAAAGGGGGGTTGTACCAGGATATTCTTGGTAAGCAATGTTAAATGTTTTAAATGCTAATGCATTATTGTTTGAGTTTCCAGGAACAAAGGATACAATACTTTTATCACTGAAATCAAGAATTGCACTGAGATAAACTTTGCGACCTAAACCATACTTTATTTCAGTCACATGGGTAAATCCATTTATAATAAGAAGAACGTTGTATTCCCATGAGATCACACATTTCTGATATAGGATATGCTTTTGTATTATTTAATGCCTGTATTGAAAGATATATGGTTTCATATCTAACCTGGCTTAAGAACGCCTCCTTTCTATTTCGTTGAGTTTTTTAATAAATCTATCTCCATCTGTTTTCTACGGTTTTTCGCTTTAAGAACTTTATTCTGATATTTTCCTCGTATGCTATATTTTATGCATATATCTGCTTGTGAGAAAATTCTCTCAAGATAATCTGTTACCGCATGGAGCTTTAAAGAAATAGGATATATAGAGTTAATAGATTTATTAATTAGCCCGTCCTTGCCTAATCCTTTATAATTACGTATCCAACTATATATGTCTACAATAAGGGAATCATATCAATTTTTTCACATACCCTGAGAAATATTATAGAACCTAAAATAGAAAAGGTATATTAAGAAAACTCTGTAAATTAAAGTTTTCTGACATGCCTTTTTTATTGTGTTATTTCATTTTTACTAATATTTTACCATGGACTGATTTTTGATTTTACAAGTCTTTGCTATTGTAAAGTTGTATAAAAAAACAGGAGGTGTAATAGGGTAGAATTTTTAAAGAAATATGTCCAAGTTACATGGAAATGAACTATGAAGGGGATAAGTTTAATGAAATCTAGAAAGGTTGGGAAGTAAAAAATGACGAAAACAGTAAAACGTATCATAGACCAGCTAGTTAAAGTCAATGGTTTTATGGAAAAATAGTTACTTTGTCGTTTGGTAGTTGTTTTTCTAAAAAAGGGTGCATTTAATAAACAAAATCGTGAATCGATTTTGCTGTAGTACACTTATTTCAAGAGTTGTTGAATGTTTATGCAGCCATATGAATAGGCTGTTGTCTATAAGAAAGCCGATGCTCTTCAGGCGAACGTAATTCGAATGCTGAGCTATTTCGCAAGACAGCAAAGATGATATTAGTAACTTTGTGCATGATTGCACCAAGTGCCACCATCTTTGGCTTGGATTCTTTCTTTTTATTGTAGTACTCATAAAGATAAGGATTTAATGCCTCACCATTACGTTTCGTACGAATGCAAGCTAAAGCAACAGCAAAGATTGCACGTCGTGCAATACGTGATCCACGCTTGGACATATGAACTTCGATCGCTTTGAATTTACCAGACTCATTGACATTTGGATCCATGCCAAAATACGCAAATAGTTGCTTCGGAGAGCTAAATGCTGAAAAATCACCTAGTTCGCACATGATTGTGACAGCAGTTAATAAACCAACACCAGGAATGGTATCAAGCAATCGTATCTGATTTACAAAGGTATGAGTTGCATTCTCTTCTAACAGAAGTTGGATTCGTTCCATTGTTTTTGAAATACTTGCATCTAGGCATTCAATTAGGTCAAGTTTTAGTTGAATGTTAAAGTATTCGCTATCTAATCTACACCCAAAAGATTGGGCACAGATTGCAGCGTGAACGAGTTTTTCATAACGTTCAGTAGCTTTGGCAAGTCCTTTTCTAGACGCATTCGATATCTTCTCAATCATTGTTTTTCTGTGACCACGTAGGATTTTATCAGGTGTTGGATACTGTCTAAGAATCATCTTAGAGGTAGTTCCGATAATATCGCTGAAAATATCCAGATATTGTGGAAAAACAGTGTGTAATGCAGTTTTGATTGCAGTTACGTGAGAAGCACGTTCGTCCATCAAATGGTAGTAATGACGTGTAAGCGAACGAAGTTCCAAAACAAGCTCTGTTGGCATAAGAGAAGTCTTTAAATCAGGCTTCAAACCAAGCTTTGCGATGCTAATGGAATCAAGTTTATCATTTTTTACTTTTCGAATGCCCATATTTTTGATAGAATGTGTGATAAGAGGGTTAATTACAAAAACCTCAAATCCTGATTCTTTCAGGTGGCAGAAGAGCGGAAAATGATAGATTCCGGTGGATTCCAGAAATGTGCGAGATTTCATGGAGTTCGACTCTTCTGCTTTTTTTATTGCTAAAACAGCACGAGCAAGGGAATCTGGGTTGTTATGAATGATTTTAAAAGGTTTTAAAATCACACGTTCCTGAGGATCAACGATGGACATAAAGCTAAAAGCAGAGCCAACATCAATGCCTACGGAAAGATAATTATGTTTGTTCATGATGTAAAGTTCCTTTCATAGCGGACTAAAATCCTTATAGGTTTCCATAAATAACAATGAGTACACAACCTGGCGAGGTGATACGGGTATGGCTTATAGAGCTCCCAACCAGCTAAAACATAAATCTTCATTGAATGGAATGACTGTCTAAAGTTACGGGTATCACTGCAAGAAAGGCAGCTCCCTAGGAGGTGAACGTCTATCTACCTATCCAAGAAAATATGATACCTTATGCTTTAAGAAAAGTCGAGGAACTGTATACCTATACAAGAAAAAAGAAACTTTATACACGTATCAATAGTTGGAATGAATGATATAAAGGAAGAACTCCTTCTCCAACTTAAGATATAGATTTTAATAGAATTAGCATAGCTTTTTGCTATGACTTTATTATACCAGGAGTGTTATTAATTGTAACAGTTATCATAGGAGCATTTGGGTTCCAAAATAAAAACAATGCAGTTCCAGTAAATGCAGCCAATACAACTAATACAACGGCAATCGTAGGAAACACAAAAACACCAAAATACATATTTTTATTTATAGGCGATGGTATGAGCTATCCGCAAATACAGATAACATCTGATTATTTGGGAGCTATGAAACAAAGTAAAAATAGCAAAGTGCTTACCGGGAATGAAGCACTTAATTTTATGAATTTTGAGGCAGCAGGTTCTGCAGTAACTTATGATTCCAGTTCATTTTGTCCAGACTCAGCATCCACAGCGACATCACTTTCAACGGGCCATAAAACTTACAGTGGTGTTATAAATATGAATGAAGAAAAGACCATTGCTTACGAGACGATTACTGAAAAATTAAAGAAACAGTTAGGATATAAAATCGGAATTATTACAAGTGTAAATCTAAATCATGCAACACCTGCCGCTTTTTATGGTCATCAAGCAAGTCGTGGAAACTACTATGAATTGGCACTTGAACTAGTAAATAGTAATTTTGATTATTTTGCTGGTGGAGAATTTCTAAAGCCAGATGGTGAGAAGGGTAATATTTATGATCTTGCCTATAAAGCTGGATATAAAGTAGTAACAACCAATACTGGTGTTAAGAATCTTAAGGCTTCTGATGGAAAAGCAATTGTAATTGGAGAAAAGATTGCAGATAGCGGGTCTCTATCTTACGAGATTGATCGTAAGAACAATGAATTGGCATTATCCGATTATGTTAAAAAGGGAATTGAAATGCTTGACAATGAAACTGGATTTTTCATGATGGTTGAAGGTGGTAAAATCGACTGGGCATGTCATGCAAATGATGCTGGTTCAACAATACAGGATACAGTTGCCCTTGCAGATGCGGTGGATGAGGCGATTGCCTTTTATGAAGAACATAAGGATGAAACATTAATTATTGTAACTGGTGACCATGAAACAGGTGGGCTTACCATTGGATTTGCAGGAACAAATTATGATACATTCCTTACAAACCTTGATAATCAAAAAATTTCATATGCGAAATATGACAGTGATTATGTAAGTAAGTATAAAGAGGAAAAGACTTCATTTGCAGATGTATTAAAGGATGTTAAAAAACTATTTGGATTAATAACAAAAGAGGATGCAGATGCAGAAAAAAGTCCAAAACTTGTGCTTACGGATTATGAATTAAAACGGCTAGAAGCTGCCTATAATAAGACAATGGGCAAAACTACAAGTAATGTAAGTGACCAAGAAGAGTATGTTCTTTATGGTACTTATGAGCCACTGACAGTGACAATTACACATATTTTAAACAATAAGTCTGGTGTGAACTTTAGTTCATATGCTCATACGGGCCTTCCTGTAGCAGTTTTGGCGAATGGAGCAGGTGCAGAATTATTCAATGGATATTATGATAATACTGAAATATTTAAAAAACTTGCTACACTTACTGGGGTTAAATAGTAAGCACTAGTTTAAAGTGGGATGTCAAAATAAGATATCAATATAAGATGTTAAAGTAAGATATCAAAGTAGATATCAATAAGATATTTGGAAGATATTAAAGAAGATGTCAAGAAAATATTAAGAAGAAAGAAGAGGTTGTTGTGAACCTAAGCAATAACCTCTTCATTTTAAGTAAATGGAGCATGTAGAATATGAAGAAATTTATTCAACGAATATTTAAAATAAAAGCCACTCCGATCCAATGGAGAGAAGAATTAAAAAAAGAGAGCCCCTTATTTGTTTGTCTTGTGCTGATTTTTATATTACTTTTCTTACCAACGGGATATGAAGAAGCACAAAATTACAGAACAAGTGACCATTGTAGAGTAGAAGTATTGCGGGTAGATAATGATTCAATTATTGATACGGGGCTAGTACGTTCTGGAGAACAAGAGTGCAAGGTAAAGTTGCTGAATGGAAAATTTAAAGGGAAAACAGTATGGGGGACGAATCAGTTACAGGGGTCTTTAGAGTCGGATAAATTATTTCAAGTTGGCGATATTGCGTTAGCCACCGTGGATTATCAGGGAGAAGATATTTTATATGTAAATATGGTGGATCATTATCGAATTAATGTTGAGCTTATATTGGCTGGAATTTTTGTGTTGTTTTTAGTTTTATTTGCAGGAAGAACTGGGCTTCGTGCGGTTTTATCCTTTGTTTTAACAGTACTTTGTATTTGGAAAGTTCTGGTTCCGTGGTGCTTAAATGGAAATAATCCAATTTATATTGGCTTGATGCTGACAGTATTTTTAATTATTGTTATCATATCTTTGGTATATGGATTTGATAAAAGAACAGCAGCGGCAACGCTAGGGTCGATTCTAGGGGTATTAGTAACTTGCATCTTGGGGATATTATTTACAGATGTTTTTAAAATTCATGGAGCAGTGATGTCATATTCTGAGAGTCTTTTATATAGTGGCTTTGCACATCTTAATTTAACACAAATATTTATGGCAAGTATATTTATAGGATCATCAGGAGCTATGATGGATTTGGCAGTAGATATTACAAGTGCAATTTATGAAGTAGTCGCAAATTGTCCAGAGATAAGCAAAAAAGAAGCAATAAAATCAGGGATGAATGTTGGAAGAGCTGCTATGGGAACAATGACGACAACGTTACTTTTTGCTTATTCTGGTGGCTATATTGCACTTCTAATGGTGTTTATGGCTCAAGGTACTCCTACCTTACATATTCTTAATTATAAATATGTTGCTGCTGAAATTCTACATACGATTGTCGGAAGTTTTGGTCTTGTTACGGTAGCACCTTTTACAGCCATTGTAGCCGGAATATTACTTACGAAAAAAGAATCATAGCATTTATAAATTTAAAATATCTCATTTTGTAGATGTCGTAATAACTTGCCATGGTAGCAATTTTTCATTGTTTATCATGGCCTTCTTTAGATTAAATTTTATTATTCAATTCCCTTTCGTTTTATATAATCATGGCTTGCTTTTATGTGTTTGTTATAATATACTTGGAAAAGTAATTCTGTTGTTTTTGTTTTTTCTTGCGCTAAAATAGATAAAATACTTGTAATGGTAATTGCATTAGAAGAAACATAAGTTTTATTTTGTGATTACCATAGATTAATATCTATAGATATGTCTTTGATAGCACAAAAAGATTAATGGAGAATATGATATCTATTATCGCTATGAAAAATGTCGTATTAAATCATAAAATAGAGGTTATGTCGAAACGATTCCATTTTTTAATGCATTTGAACTTTATCAAATGAACTGGGCAAAAGGAAAGAAGAAAAATTATAAACTTTATTGGATTTTAAAGCAGTTTAAACAATAGAAGCATCCCATGTGGATACAAAGATTTATGAGTGTGGGTCCGCAAGAGGTTATTAATTCTACATGCTTATCTTACATAAGCATTAATATTTATTAATGTGAGTACTTAATATCTAAGTAAGCGAGACAGACAGGAGGTATTTGACTTGGAACTATTGGAGGGTTTAATAAATAATAAAATTTTTATGAGTGCTGTAATGGGCTGGTTAACTGCACAAGTATTAAAGGTAATCATTTATGCCATTATAAACCGTGAATTTAAGCTGGAGCGGTTTGTAGGATCAGGTGGTATGCCTAGTTCTCATTCTGCGACTGTTTGTGCATTAGTTACCGCAACTATTTTACAATATGGCACTTCTTCTTTTGAGTTTGCCATTGCAGGAGTTTTCGCAATCATAGTGATGTATGATGCTAGAGGAGTGCGATTGGAAACTGGAAAACAAGCAGAGGCGATTAATCAACTATTTGAACTTCTTACAGATCAAAAGGTTGAACCAGTTGTAAAATTAAAAGAACTTGTTGGACATACGCCATTACAAGTACTAGTTGGTGGCATTTTAGGAGTTATAGTAGCATTGCTTATGTAGAATATTATGGTGTTAAGCCTATTTTAGATTGAATTGTGTTGTATCTATAAATAATTAAAATATGTACTTTTGTTTGGAAGGGATGTAAGTTGAAATCATCTCTTCTTTTTATTTTGCGAAACTATCTTTTGTATTTATAATCAATAACACATTGTTTGAAATGTCATATGATAAAGTAAAAAGAGGTTTTTCATGGAAGCTACAGAAAAATATGAAATCATTATTGCTTTTGTTGGGAAAGTACCGCCAAATAAGGAGTATGTAACTTTGGTATGGAGTTTCGCAATACGTGAAGAATTTCAAATGTCGGGCACATATGTTAATGCAATTATTGACGAGCGCTCTTTAGCATGTGTGGATTGTAAAGAAACTGAAACATGTTTTATCGTTCAGGCAATTCGTAATTCAGCACAATCTCCTTCTGGAGAGGACTATTATAACGCATTAGGTAGAATAATGTTTAAAGTAAGAGAAAATTTAAACTATCCATACATGTTTATCACCAGTGAATCAATAAATGCATCCTATTTCCCACAAAGTGAGTAAGCAGGTCTTAGGACCTGTCTTAGCAAGTGGACAAGTATCGTTACATCTAATAGTAAAAAAAGAATATAAACAATATGATTTAAATATATAAAAATCAAAGGAAATGACTTTTTTTAATCCCTAACAATGTGCACAAAATATCGAAAAAATCCCATCCCAAATCGTCAAAATAATAGTTGCAACTAAAAAAAATAATGATATAATGAAAGCGGAATGAGCCATTCCAAGCTTGCTTGAGAATGGCGATTGGAGCAACAAGACCATGAACTGCTTTTGTTCATGGTAGATTCAAGCGGATGGTTATAACTTTAATGCTAATAACAAACTAAGAAAAGAGAGTGGTTTTTTGGAAACCGATAGGTTGTACCAAGTAGAGAAAAAGGATATTAAAAAATTAGAAGAATTATTAACTAGATGTTTTCTCAATGATCCATTGTATTGTAAGTTTATACCCAATGAAGAAACAAGAAAAAAGTTGTTACCTGAATTATTTAAATGTGATTTAGAAGAACTTTTTAACAGTTGTGAAATTTATGCAGATAGTAAAGAATTGAATGGCATTATTGTAGTATCCGATGAATCAGAACCTTATAATGTAATTAAGTATTTTTGGGATGAGATTGTTGCAGAGTTAAAGACAGATCATTATCTTATAAAAGAAGATCCATCCTTAAAGACATTATGGAATTTCTCCGTTGGCAGAAATTATTTGAATTCTAAATGGACAGATAAACTGAACGAAGATGATAGGTTGCATATTATATATTTAGCGGTTTCGCCAACAATGCAACATCATGGTATATCAAGAAAATTAATTCAGACGGTTCTTGATTATGCAGATGAAAATGACTTGATGGTATCGCTAGAGACACATAATAAGCATAATGTCTCTTTTTACGAACATTTTGGTTTTCGAACATTTGGAAGAATTGAAAAGCACTTTGATTTGGTTCAATATTGTATGATAAGAGAAACACGCAGTAGGATAGAAGCGCTTGAAATGTCTGAGGAAAAGGAAGATAAAATAGTAAATGGTTGACCGATAAAAAAACTTCGCATCAGCGAAGTTTTTTTGCATGTTAGTTAGTAGTTTTTACATATTATATTTGATATTAGCTAAAAATAATTTCAAAATTAGCATAATACTACAAAAATAATATAGTAAAGAAAGTAATCGTTGTCAAGTTCTTTTTGAAACGCAGATGTATTAATTGTTTAATTATCAACCTAAGATAATAATATTGCACGTAATTCTTTCATACTATTCATTGGAGCAGAGCAGGCATTATTTTGACAAAGATAATAAACAATCCCTTCATCTGGAATGGGATAGTCGTTTGTATAAGGGGCAATTGTTTTTAATTTATCAGCATTCTCCTGTGTTTTAATAATAACCGTTAAATTTGGTTGGTAGATTTCAGACAGGAAACAAATGAGAGGCTCTGCATCTTTTATATCTTTCGTTACACAAATCAATTCCTTAGAAGGTGCTAAAACATGTTGTATTGCAATTAAGGAGAAACTATATGCGGCTGGATAATCTTTGATATGCCCAGTTAAGAAAGCAAGTTGTTTTGTATTAATATCATTCCATTTTGGCTCACCACTGATTCGATAAAGCTGTGTTAAAACTAATGCAAATACTGAGTTTCCAGAAGGAATTGCACCGTCATATACTTCCTTTGGACGTTGTATTAATACTTCACCTTCCTTTGAATATAAATAACATCCTCCATCTTTTTCATCAAAAAAATTAGTAATAATGTTATTTACAATTTTAATACAATCCTCTAAATAGGAAATATCAAATGTACTTTCATAAAGTTCTAATAAAGCCCAAGCATAAAAGGCATAATCATCTATTTTACCTTCGCCAGCAGACTCGTTATCACGATATCGCACATAAAGAGTACCCTTCCTAGTTGTAAGTTTTGTTTTAATAAAAGAATCCGCTTTTTTTGCTGCTAAAAGGCATCTTTCATCATGCCAAATGCGAGCAGCTTTAGCAAGGGCAGCAATCATAAGACCGTTCCATGATGTTAATATTTTATCATCTTTGTGCAACTTAGTTCGTTTCAATCGATAATCATAAAGGATTTGAAAAATGTCATCAAAGGTATATAGAAAAGGATTTGAGTTTTTTAACAAGTTCGGAATACTTTTTCCTTCAAAATTACCTTCCTCTGTAATATCGAATTGTTCATTAAAATAGTTCGCATCTTGTTTTCCTAACACCTTCATAATTTCTTCTGGTGTAAACACATAGTATTTACCCTCAATTCCTTCGCTGTCCGCATCTTGACCACAATAAAAACCACCTTGCTTATCTGTTAATTCTGCAAGGATGTATTTTATAATACGTTCACCAATATACTGGTACAAAGGTTCATTGGTTTTTTGATAGCATTCAACATAGGTGTATAGTAAAAGGGCATTATCATACAGCATTTTTTCAAAATGAGGTACAAGCCATGCATTATCAGTGGAATATCTTGAAAATCCACCTCCAATATGGTCAAAAATACCCCCTTGATACATTTTCTTCAATGTGTTTTCAACCATCGGAAGGACTTGATTGTTTTCGTGCATTTGTGAATAACGTAAAAGAAATAAGAGATTATGGGGAGTTGGAAATTTTGGAGCTGATGAAAATCCACCGTAAATAGGGTCATAGGAATGTTTAAACATTGTTACGGCTTCATGAAGTAAATCCTCTGTTGGAGCTTCGTTATTAATGACCTCCTTTTGCTGTAAATAACGTAACATATCGTTTCCAAAACTCAATAACTGCGTTTTATCAGTCCTCCATACTTCAGAAACTCTTTGGATAAGTTCCATTAATCCTAATAATCCATTTCTCGTATTCTTAGGTAGATAAGTGCCCGAATAAAAAGGTAATTGATCTGCAGTCATAAGAATTGTAAGAGGCCAACCACCATGTCCATGCATTGCCTGACATACAGCCATGTAAACAGCATCGATGTCGGGTCTTTCTTCACGGTCTACTTTAATGGAAACAAAAGTATTATTTAAAAGAGCAGCGACTTCTTCATCTTCAAAGGATTCACGTTCCATAACGTGGCACCAGTGGCAAGTACTTAGATAATACCAATTCAGCTATACCCAATAGATAAAAAAATAGGCTTATTTTCAGCCTTTGCTTTCTGAAAAGCTTCGTTGCCCCATGGATACCATTTTACTGGATTATATGCATGTTGCAATAAATACGGAGATTTTTCATCAATTAATCTATTGGGTATTTTACTTGAATTAGTCATAACATCACCTCCTTTTTTAATCATACCTTAGTATCCACTTATTAACAAGAAAACATGCACGACAAAAGGGGATTTTCACGTAAGATATGGTGAATAATCCCCTTTATAATATGAGAGTAATGTGAGAGATGTTGTTTTACCTGGAATTCAGGTTACTGTATGACAAATGTTGCTCCTTTCTACAGATGCTAGAGAGTAAATATTGCTCTCTAATATAATATATTCGTAATGTCGAATTTTGACACATCATAATTAAAATTAAGGAAACCATTAATATATTGTATTTAAGTAAACATTTTGATAAAATCTTATTAAGACATTAAGAGAAACGAAAATAGATATATATGCCTAATTTTACGAATTTTCTATTTTTCTGTATATTATGTGGTATAATGAAAGCAAAATGTGGTATCGCACGCTTGTGTGCAATACTTTATTTTATTGTTTGGAAAGGTGTGGTGGGAATATCAAAAAACTAGAGATTTCTTTCAAAGATACCTTTTTTGCTATTAGCATTTACCTTATAAGCACCTTAATTGCAGTAATCTCTAATTATTTAGAGGTAAGTGATAATAATGTTATAGCTCTTTACATATTTGCAATCGTAATTATTTGTTTAAAAACAAAGGGATATACTTATGGAATTATTGCAAGCATAAGTTTTATAATGCAGGCGTTATATTTAAAAATAAAATGTGAGCCATTCACAATTATTATTATGTTACTAATTTCAATTATTTTAAGCAATTATGTGAAGAAACTAAGGGAAAAGGCTTTTGTAGCATATGAAAATGAGAAAATAGCAAAAGAAATGGCACAAAATCAACATCATATAATACTTGCTACCGAACGAGAACTAATTAGAAGCAACCTACTTCGTGCTATTTCTCATGATTTGAGAACACCATTAACTACAATTTCAGGTTCTGCTTCAGCAATTTTAGGTATGAATACAATGGATAAAGCGGTGATTAATCGTATGGCTACAAGTATTAAAGAGGATTGCAATTGGCTGATTCATATGGTAGAGAATCTACTAGCAATAACTAAAATTAGTGATACAAATCAGATTTTAACTAAGACAGAAGAATTAGTAGAAGAAGTGGTGTCTGAGGCTTGTTCGCGTATCAAGAGCAGCTATCCAGAAGCGAAATTAAAGATTTTAGTTCCGGATGAAATTATTTTGCTGCCAATGGAGTTTACGTTAATAGAACAAGTTTTATTTAATTTAATAGAAAATTCAATTAAATATTCAAAGGATAATGGTAATGTTATGATTACTGTGAGTAAATTAGATAACCAAGTATCCTTTGAAGTAAGAGATCATGGGATTGGACTTAGTGATAAATTACTGAAAAGCATGTTCCATAGCACCATGGATTTTAATGATGATACAGATAACAAGCGAGGAATGGGGATTGGATTAACGATTTGTCATTCTATTATAAAGGCTCATAAAGGTGAGATAACAGCGCAGAATGCTAAAGATGGAGGAGCTGTATTTACATTTTATTTGCCAATAGAAGAATAGATGACATGAATGAAAAAAATCATTTTGAATGGAGTGATTCGTATGAAAGAGTGGAGTGTTTTAATTATTGAGGACGAAAAATCGATTTGTAATTTCCTATCAACGATTTTAACGAATAATGGGTACATAACGAGAACGGCAATGACTGGTACAGAGGCAATTCAGCAAATAAAAAAACAGGTACCAGATATGATTTTACTGGATTTAGGTCTTCCAGATATGGATGGAACTAAGATTTTAGAAATGGTCCGTAAAACCTCTGACCTACCAATTATCGTGATATCAGCGAGAGGAAAAGAAGAAGAGAAAGTAAAAGCTCTTGATTTAGGCGCGGATGATTATTTAAGCAAACCCTTTGGTACGAATGAACTGCTTGCTAGGATGCGAACAGAGGTTAGACACAGTATACGTAAAAATCACATCAAGGTAAATCAAAGACCATATCGCCATCGCGGGCTAGTTATAGATTTTGAAAAGCATAGCATTCAGTTAGATGGTAATTACATACATCTAACGCAAAATGAATATAAAATTGTAACTTTACTTGCTGAAAATGCAGGGAAAGTTTTAACACATTCTCATATTATTCATCATATATGGGGATTTCAAAATGGTGAGGATAATAAGATTTTAAGAGTAAATATGGCAAATATCCGAAGAAAATTTGAAAAAAATCCAGCTGAGCCTATGTATATTTTTACAGAAGTAGGAATTGGATATCGTATGCCAGAATCGGAAGCGTAGTAATTAAACTGAATGAAAGGGCAGGAAGAAGATAATGAATCGATACAAATCTTTAAAAGTAAAAGTTATAACATCCTTTATTATCATTCTTTTTGTCATGACCTTTGTGACCTTTTGTATGAATGATATATCTTTTAATGAGAATGAAGAAAATATATTAGTCATGCAGCAATATATCAATGAATATGGGAACACATCCAATATAGATGAGAATGCATCCAGTATCGATGGATATCTGTTTGCAAGCACACAAAAGTTCACGAAAAATATCATAGTATATGAATTAAATGTACGGAATGCCTCCCATAGCTTTGTAATAACCGATCGGATTACGGAGAATCGATTACATTCTTCCAATAACGATGATGATGGTTTCGTAAGAGTAGTCTTTATGCCGGCTGTTTTCACAACAAGTTTTTACTATATATTTCATATGGTACGAAAATGGTTTACGAGTAATGTTTTTTGCTTATCATTTCTTATTGAATTAGTAATTACTTATATACATAAACGGGATGGTAAGAAACGTGGTCCCCTTATTATATTTAATTAAAAACAAAATAATATAATAAAATAAACGGGGGATTTCATTGTGAATAAAGAAGTTAGACCATTTTTTATAGGAACTATACTTGTAATAATGCTTGCCTTTGTTTCAATATTTGGATTGGGCAGTATAAAAGGTGCCAATAACATGCGTTTTGGTATCGATATCCGTGGTGGTGTAGAGGCTGTTTATGAGCCAGTAGATTTAGATAGAAAACCAACAGAAGCAGAATTAGAATCAGCAAAAAGTATTATAGAAACACGTCTTGATGCAAATAACATATTAGATCGTGAAGTAACAAGCGATAATGAAGATGGAACTATCATCGTTCGATTTCCTTGGAAGTCGGATGAAACAGATTTTAATCCAGAAAAAGCAATCGCTGAACTTGGTGAGACGGCAAAACTTACGTTCCGTGATTCAAACGGTAATGTAATGATTGATGGTTCTTACGTTAAAAATAGTGAGGTCAGAAGAAATCCTCAGACCAATGCACCAATGGTTACTTTAGAGTTTGATAGCGAAGGTAGTAAGATATTTGCAAACGTAACAAAAGAATTACTAAACAAACCAATGAGTATCTATATGGATGAAGAAAAAATATTTACTGCTCAAGTATCTGCAGTAATCAAAAATGGTCAATCCGTAATAGAAGGAATTGGTACCATGGATGAAGCAAAAGATTTGTCAACGAAAATTAATGCAGGTGCTCTACCATTTTCCATGAAAACCACCAATCATAGTACAATCAGTCCAAGCTTGGGAAGCGGGGCTTTGAATGTCATGATAAAAGCAGGAGTAATTGCTTTTATTTTCATATGCTTATTCATGATGTTTTATTATAAATTACCAGGTGCTATTACTTGTATTGCCTTGGTATTTCAGACGGCTTGTCAATTGCTGTTGTTATCTGTACCTCAATTTACACTTACATTGCCAGGTATTGCTGGTTTAATCCTTTCTCTTGGAATGGCAGTGGATGCGAACATCATTATTTCTGAACGTATCGGTGAAGAATTAAATAAAGGAAAGAGTATACGTTCGGCAATAAAAGAAGGATATCAAAATGCATTCAGTTCCGTTTTTGATGGTAATATGACAACTGGTATTGTTGCTATTATATTAATGATATTTGGTTCTGGTACAATGCTAAGTTTTGGATATTCCTTATTAACAGGTGTTATACTTAACTTTTTAGTAGTTGCTATTACAAAGAAGCTTTTAAATAGTATTTTAGGCTTTCGAAAGTTATATGATGAGAAATATTTCAGAATTAAAAAAGAGAAGAAGACAATTCACTTTTATGAAAAGAGATATATACCATATATAATTTCTTGTGTTCTAATTATTGGTGGTATTTTAATTTGTATCTTTAAGGGAGTTAATCTTGATACAAGTTTTGTCGGTGGAGCAATGTTAAAATATAGCTACACTGGTGAAGTAGATATTACAAAGAGTGAACAAGCGGCAACTGAGGCATTAAACCGCCCTGCATCCATCCAAGTAACAACGGATTTGATTACCAAAGAACAAAAGATGGTAGTTACACTTGCAGGAAATGAAGGCTTGTCTCCAGAGGATCAAACCATATTAGCAGATGAATTAGCAAAAGTTAATCCAGATGTAAGTATGGAATTATCGGAATCTTACATTGTAGAGCCTTATATTGGTAGACAAGCTTTAATGAATTCAGCAAAGGCGATTATACTTGCATCTGTATTTATTGTGGTATACGTAGCAATTCGTTTCTCAACCATATCAGGAATTTCCGCAGGTATTATGGCGTTAATCGCCCTTATTCATGATAACGCAATTGTACTATTTGTATTTGCGGTGTTTGGTATTCCGCTAAATGATGCTTTCGTCGCGGTAACCTTAACCATTATAGGTTATTCCATTAATGATACCATTGTTATTTATGACCGTATCAGAGAAAATCAAAAGAATGAGAAATTATCTTTGGTAGAATTATTAAATAATAGTGTTACGCAGACAATAGGACGTTCAATTAATACTTCCTTAGCAACGGTTGTGTGTATATTATTAGTATTTATTTTCTCTTATCTCTATGGAATACAGTCAATTGTAGTATTCTCATTACCAATGTTATTTGGTTTGATTACGGGATGCTATTCAACCATCTGTATCGCTGGTACCTTATGGGTATCTTGGAGAAAGTTTATTACAAAACGCAAAGAAACGAAACAAGGCATAGCTGCATAAAGTTAGTTGTTTGAGTTTATGAGGTGCTGTCTTACATACAATATTTTATAGGTGTTCATGTTTCATCCATGAAAAACACTGTATGAAAGTTGTCTGTGAGATGGCATCTTTTTTTCATTATAAGAAATAAAATCATAAGTGCTTTGTCTTATAGGAGATTCAATGTTTGTTCAAAATATAGTATGCGCCTTATTAAAAATATGTTATGATATTAGCTAGTAAGTAGTGCTATTTAAGACGATTGGATGAATAAGGAGCAGTGATATTTTCATATGGAAGACTGTTTGTTTGATGGTAAGGAATTGTGTGTATTTGAGCTAAAAGATAATCTAGGTTATTATGATAATGACCTTGTGATTTCATGGAAAGAACTTGCACATGATAAAAAACTACTATGTCCAGAATGCGGCGCTAAAGTAAGACTTGCGGCTGGACAAATTGTTGAGCCATACTTTGCGCATTATGATAAAAAGGAATGTTCTTACGGGAATACAATAGAATCAGAAGAATCTAGGAAAGCAAAACGCTTACTTTATCTACTTTTAAAAGAGAGTTTTCCAAATCATGAGATACATGCAAGATATAAATTACGAAATGGTTTATATTCAACTCTTTATGTGATTCAACCAAATGGAAGGGATATTGCTTTTGAGTATCGTCGACAAACTCTTTCGGTAGAACAATATAAAATAAGAGAGTCCTATTATAAAGAGCAAAATATAATCTCCATCTTCGTACTTGCAAATGAATTAGACAAGGATGAAAAACAATTATCCTGGTATCAAGATTTGATACATAAATCAATGAATTATGCATTGTTTCTTAATGTTTTTAAGGAAACACTTCTTTTTAAAAAGAGCTTTGAATATGCTATCAATGGAAGTAGAAGAATTGAGATATTTAGTAAGGAATATAAAATACAAGAACTAAAGATGGATCAAGAGGGCAATTTTAATTGTGATTTTGAAGAAGAATGTAATGAATTTCAGAAACAATTAGAGGATCGTATTAAAAAGTTAGAGAGAGAACTAAGAGAAGTAAGAGAGCGACAGTTAAAAGAACAAAGAGAGTTAAGAGAGGCCAGAATAAGGCAAGAAAGAGAATTAAGAGAGGCGAAAGAAAGGGAAGCCATTCGGTATCAAAAATATCGTGAGTCAATAAGGCTAAAGGAATTAGAAAAGCAAGGTAGTGAGTTGCAACAAAGAGCTATGAGTCTTGAGTCAAAGAAACAACTTCCAGATTGGGTTAGACCAGATATTTTAAAGACAGCCATTCAATACATGAATAACGGCGAAGGACATCTTGTATCAGATAAATATCGTCAACTGATTATAGAGCTAGGTCTTTATAATACTAGGTAGGATTCAGTTATTAATCACATATAACTCTGAGTAGGTAACAAGGCTTGGTATAAGCCGCCTTACTCAGTTTGATGCATACGTAACAATGATATAACACTCAAAAGGGGTGCTGATTGAAAATCCCAACACCCCATTAGATGTATAATTGTTATGGTTATGTTTTTAAGCATTTAATAATTCTAAGATAGATTCCTTTGGCTTAAGTCCAACGGAGCTTGCAGTTACTTTTCCTTCATTCACTACAATAAGTGTTGGAATGCTCATTACTTTAAACATTTGAGCAAGATCTGGATGCTCATCAATGTTTATTTTGCCTACTTTTATTTCTTCTCCTTTTTCTTTTGAGATTTCTTCAACCAGTGGAGCAATCATACGGCAAGGGCCGCACCATGGTGCCCAAAAATCTATTAAAACTGGAACTTTTGAAGATAAAACTTCACTCTTAAAATTATGCTTTGTTAATGTTAATATTGACATTAATCATACCTCCTAAGGGAACGTTCATTTATGATACATTATATGCATTTAAGGCAAATGTTTCTGTGATAAAGTTACGGAATCATTCTGCCTAATATGACAGTAACCAACATATGGAAAGGAACTTAGGGGGATGGCGTATCATACACGCCTATTATCAGTTTGAAAGTGAGGAGATTCATATCGATATAGAAGGTTATTTAAATGATATTTTACCAATTTGGAATCAGCTTTCTGATAAAGAGCAAGAGACACTTAGTCATGAGCTAAAAGAAGAAACCTTTGAAAAGGGGAAAATGCTCCACCGTGGTTTTATGGACTGTACAGGGCTATATATTATAAAAGAAGGACAGTTACGTATTTATATGATTTCAGAACAGGGAAAAGAGATTACACTTTACCGTTTGTTTGAACGAGATATCTGCCTACTTTCCGCATCCTGTATCTTTAATAATATTCAGTTTGAAGTTCATATTGAAGCGGAAAAGGATACTAAAACATATGTTATCCCAACAGCAGTTTATAAAAAGCTTTTGAATGAATCTGTAACAATATCTAATTTTACAAACCAATTAATAACTTCAAGGTTTTCAGATGTCATGTGGTTAATGGAACAAATATTATTTAGAAATTTTGATAACAGGTTAGCATTATTTATAATAGAACAAAGCAGAATAGAAGAAAGTGATACAATTCGTATAACACATGAGGAAATAGCAAAACATTTAGGCAGTGCGAGAGAAGTAGTTTCTAGAATGCTTAAATACTTTCAGTCAGAAAATATGATATCTTTATTTCGCGGTGGGATAAAAATTGAAGATTATAAAAAACTAGAGACATTAATTGAAGGGAGATAACAGTTTGAATATACAGATATTTGGAAAGTCAAAATGTTTTGATACAAAAAAAGCAGAACGTTATTTTAAAGAAAGAGGAGTGAAATACCAATTTATTGATGTAGCTACCTATGGTATGAGCAAAGGCGAATATACAAATGTAAAACAAGCGGTAGGTGGGTTTTTACCTCTCATTGATGAAAAGTCAAAAGAATATGAGAATTGTTTTATGAAATTTATTTCAGATGAGGATAAAGAAGAAAAATTATTAGAACATCCAAAATTATTTAAAACGCCTATTGTTAGAAATGGGAAAAAAGCAACAATTGGTTATCAGCCAGATGTATGGAAACAGTGGGAATAATCTCAAATAGTAATCCAGTGATAAGTTAGGTATTAACAAATCATAGGAATTGTTGATAGCGTAGTGGGTTATAGGGAACAGAAAGAGTCATGCTTTGACTAGATGCATGATTCTTTCTGTTTTTTAAAATGAGAGGAAATAAAAGCATTAAACAAGAAAAGGTCTTTTGTGGGCGAATTATTATATAAAATTTAGGAAATGATAGAATCTTTTATCCATAGTTGCCATATGATAAATAAAAACGGTATATAAGTATGGATATTCATGTAGTACAACCAAATGAAACGGTAGCTACTATAGCACAACAGTATGGGGTTGGTATTGAACGACTGATATTTGATAATCAAATAGTGGATATAACTAAGCTAGTGGTTGGTCAAGCACTCTTAATCCTTTATCCAGAGATAACACATCAAGTAGAAGCAGGGGATACGCTTTATACTATTGCAAATGAGTATGGGGTAACAACCCTTGATTTAATACGTAATAATCCTTATCTAGTAGGGGAGAGTACATTATTACCAGGGCAAAACATTATTATTAGATACGAGGATGAGGTTATCGGTACGATGGAGACGAATGGTTATGTATATCCTTTTGTTGAAAATTACGTACTTACTGAAACTTTGCCTTATTTAACTTCTTTATCCATTTTTTCATACGGGTTTACTATGGAGGGAGAACTAATCCCAATTGATGATGAAGCACTAATTGCACAAACATTAGAAATGAGAGTGAATCCAATTTTAGTATTAACTCCTTTTTCTGTTTATGGTTCATTTAATAATGAATTAGTTCATGTTGTTTCAACGGACCCAGTGGTCCAAGAAAACCTCATTAATAATTTACTCGTTACAGTTCGTGAAAAAGGCTATACTGGTGTTGATGTTGATTTTGAATTTATACGTGCAGAAGACCGTGAGCCTTACGCTGGATTTATTCGTAATTTAACGACACGCATGAATGCAGAAGGATATACGGTTTCTGTTGCCCTTGCACCTAAAGTTTCTGCAGATCAACCAGGATTATTATATGAAGGTGTGGATTATGCGCTACTTGGTGAAATTGCAAATAGCGTGCTTTTAATGACGTATGAGTGGGGGTATACATATGGACCACCCATGGCAGTAGCACCAATTAATAAAGTTAGAGAAGTACTTGATTATGCCGTAACAGCAATACCTCCTGAAAAAATAGATATGGGAATTCCAAACTATGGTTATGATTGGCCATTACCATTTGAAAAGGGAGTAACAGCCGCTAGAAGTATAGGTAATGTAGAAGCAATACAAATAGCAGCGGCTAACAATGCGGTAATTCAATATGATGAGGTAGCGCAATCTCCGTTTTTCACATACAATAGAGAAGGAGTAGAACATATTGTATGGTTTGAGGATGTAAGAAGTATTTTAGCAAAACTAAAATTAATACCTGAATATGGTTTCCGTGGTGTGGGATATTGGCAACTTATGCGATTTTTTAGACAGAATTGGTTGCTAGTAAATGCTTTATTTAATATTGTATAGATAAGTAAATTATTTAGACAGTTGCAAACAAAATACATATAGATAAGTATTTTGTTTGCAACTGTTTCTTAATTCTTTTTGTACTCAAAAAGGTAGGCAGAATTGATAGCAATATTTTTATATATAAAACAATTCAAAAACTTCAGATTTTTTCAATGGACAAGTCATTTCAGATTTCCATTAAATTATCCACAAGAATCGAACTTTTTTAAAATTTCATATGCGTATAAATTTAGTTAATTAAAAAGCCTATAAGTCACTTAAATCGTAAATCGTAAAAAAACAAACTAACAATAGAGTTCATTGACATTTTATTAAAGAAGTGATAGTATATAACATACTAAAATGATAGGGATTAAACATAATAATACGAGGGGTTGCCCCTCTTCTTATCTAGAACGTATCTTTCATACATGGGTATTTAAGGTGCGTTCTTATAATGTACACAATGGAGTTAATAGGATGATACCAAAATATTTTCATCCATAAAATTTATGTCTATAAAGCCTTAAAAAACTTTAAGTTCTTATAAAGCCTTTAAGTTCTTATTAAGACTTAAAAGTTAAAGTTCTTATAAAGCCTGCGCAAGAAGGAGGTTACAATGATTTATCTTGATTATGCAGCAAATACTCCGGTGGATGCGCTCGTTCTTGATGAGTTTGTCTCAGCAACAACTACGTATATCGCAAATCCTAATTCAACGCATCCGTTAGGGAAAGAAGCACATGAGAAAATGAATGAAGTAACAAAAGAGATTGCTACTGTAATGGGACTAAAAACGGATAGTCCACTAAATGATCAGATCATATATACATCAGGAGCAAGTGAAGCTAATAACTTAGCAATCAAAGGAATTGCTAGAAGTTATCGTGAAAATGGAAAGCATATCATTTCAACATGTTTAGAGCATTCATCGGTGAGCGGTAGTTTAACCTATTTACAAAGTCACTCTTATGAAATAGATTTAGTTAATATTTTACCGGATGGAACGGTTGATTTAGAGCATTTAAAAGAGTTAATGAGAAAAGATACCGTATTAGTTAGTATTGGTTACGTGGATAGTGAATTAGGAGTAATTCAACCAATTGAAGAGATTGCTAAAATCGTTTCAGAATATCCAAACTGTTTTTTTCATACCGATGCCACCCAAGCAGTGGGTAAAATACCTGTAAATTTAGAAGGTGTTGATTTATTAACCTTTACACCACATAAATTCTTTGGACTAAATGGTACTGGAGTATTGATTAAAAAAGAAGGTATTGTATTAGAGCCACTGATTCATGGTGGTGCAAGTACAACAATTTATCGAAGTGGAACACCAGTATTATCACAGGCCATGGCACTATTAAAAGCATTATCTCTTGCAAATGAACAATACGAACAGAGATTTTCCTATGTTACGGATTGTAAAAACTATTTGATGGAAGAGTTAAAGAAATTACCATTGGTTCAAATCAATAGTCCAAAAGGTAGTTCACCTTATATCTTAAACCTTGGTGTAAAAGGTGTGAAAGCTACTTTGTTTAAAGAAGAATTAGAAAAGCATGGTGTATGTGTTTCAATAAAGTCAGCTTGTTCGGTAGTTAATACACCATCAAGACCAGTCTATGCGATTACGAAAGATAGAAAAAGAGCCTTATCATCTTTTCGAATTAGTTTAAGCCATGTAACCACAATGGAAGAAATGAAAGAATTCCTGCAAATTTTTAATGTTTGTTATGAACAACTTACGAAACAATAGATGCGAAACATAAACGAATATGGTTTCGCGAGATTTTAAAATAGAGGTAACAGTATGGAACGTTATGAAGAAATTGAAAGAAGTATTATAAAGAAATATAGAAAACCAATTTGGAGAAAATTCACACAAGGTGTGAAAGAATATGATTTGATCAAAGAAGGGGATAAGATTGCAGTATGTATCTCTGGCGGTAAGGATTCAATGTTACTTGCTAAGTGTATGCAAGAATTACAGCGTCATGGTCGTATTCACTTTGACCTTGAATTCGTTGTAATGGACCCAGGTTATAATGATATTAACCGTCAAACAATCATTAACAATGCAAAATTATTAAATATACCAATTCATATATTTAACACAGAAATATTTGATATCGTTGCAGATATCGATGAGAGTCCATGTTATTTATGTGCAAGAATGCGTAGAGGATATCTATATAAGCATGCACAATCCCTTGGCTGTAATAAAATTGCACTTGGACATCACTTTGATGATGTTATTGAAACAATCTTAATGAGTATGTTATATGGAGCTCAAATCCAGACAATGATGCCAAAATTAAAGAGCACAAATCATGAAGGAATGGAGTTAATCCGTCCAATGTATTTAATCAAAGAAGCAGATATCATTGCTTGGAAAGATTACCATGATTTACAATTCATTCAATGTGCTTGTCGTTTCACTGAAAACTGCACATTATGTGATAATGGTGGCGGCGGTTCTAAGAGACAGGAGATGAAGAGCCTTATTAAGAAATTTAGACAGACCAATGAAGCAATTGAAATGAATATCTTTAAGAGCGTGTATAATGTTAATTTAAATACAGTTATTGCGTATCAAAAGGATGGAGAACGTCATCATTTCTTAGATACGTATGATGAAGAATAAAATTTATATTGTTTTAAAATGCAATTACATTAAAGGTTAATATAAAAGAAAAGGTTTCTACTTTGCGGTATTCGTTATGATTACTACATTAAAGCAAAGAAGAAACCTTTTTTCTATATTTATACTTCACTTTTGAATGACAATATCAATAAAAAAAGAGTTAAATATGGCTTTATATTAAATGGAAAAATATAGAAATAAATTATAGGTTATGATATAATATTCTTGTTCTGTATTATCAAGGCAATAGACAAAGTATTAAATATAAAGCTTGAATTAAAATACAGACAAAAAATATAAATAATAGGAGAACGGAGATGAAGAAATTAAATAAGGTTTTAATTTTACTTATGGTTGTACTAATAGCATTATCACCATTATTATATGAAACAAGTGCAAAAGCGAATGCAAAAAATCCTTATATATCACCTTGGACGGTTTCTATTAATGTAGGAGCAACACAAAAGCTATCAATGAAAGGATTAGCTAAGGGATCAGAAGTAAAATGGTCAAGTAATAATAAAAAAATTGCAACAGTAAGCAAATGGGGAACAGTAACAGGAGTTGCAGAAGGGAAAGCAACGATTACAGCAACGGTTGGAAAAAAGAAATACACTAGAGTAGTAACTGTGAAAAGTACTATTTCACCAAGATTTCCTGATGATGGAATAAGTGCATCTTTCATTATTACACCAGATGATCCTGAACATATAAAGCTAACGATAACGAATAATACTAAAAAAACAATTGGAATTGGTTATTTTGTTAGTTTACTAAATGTTGAAAAAAACAAATGTACAGCTCTAATATATAGAGAACAATCATTTGATAATTATAATTACGATCATAATATTGATGATGAATTAATAAAATCTGGCGAAACTATTACTTTGTCACTTGGTGACGGCTATTACGATTATGTTTTTGATTACTATGTCGATAATGATTCAAAATTAATTATGGGCGTAGCTTATGATAATAACACTTACGGTGTAACAGTAGATGCACAGGGTAAGGTTACTGTACTACAACCACAGTATTCCAAAGCAGAGTACCTAAAATATTTTGCAGCATATGGAATAATGTTGATTAAGAAAGAGTTAGAAAATCCAGATTCATTAACTATAAACAATATTTATTATAATGCTAATACTATTTATCTTGATTATAGTACGGTTAATTCGAACGGTGAAAGTACTCCGTTGCAAGCATATGTTACTCATGATAAAGCTCCTGTTTTTCTAGTTTATGATTATTTGTATAATAAAGAGTTTGGATATGTAATGAATTATTATTTTAAAGGAAAATTCAAAGGTAATACCGATGGAAAGCAAGATTTAAAAGAGATATTAACTCTTGTTGAACAGTTGGAGGCGAAAGGAGACTACGAATTTTATGAAATGCCTGAAATAAGGAAAAGCATGATGAAATAATGTAGTTTGTAAATTTATTTTTTATTCGAACAGCACTATTTGAATTAGAGGAAGAAGAATTCTTTCTAATCTAGTTCAAATAGTGTAGTTTTTTTATTTATAGGTAATATAAGCATAAATATATTGTTCAATAAATGAAAAAATTTAATTATCAATCTGATGTTATGAATTTTGTACTTTTTGGAACACTACATAAAAGAGTAAGTTTGAAATTGGAGGATTCTTTGTGAATAGTTTACAGAAAGTATGGATTGTTGGAGCCAATGGTAGAGTTGGGCATGAATTATTAAAATTATTCATGGAAAAAGAAATTGAGGTATTTTATACCGATGAGGATGAAATAGATATAGTAAAGATGGAGGATGTCATTAACTATGCCGATATGAACCGTCCACATGATATTATCAATTGCGCAGGTATGACAGATGTAACCGCTTGTGAAAATAATATGGATGCTGCATATAAAGTAAATGCAATTGGTGCCAGGAACCTAAGCATTGCAGCGAGAAAAGTGGGAGCACGTATGATTCAGCTTTCAACAGATGATGTATTTGATGGACAAACAGATCAGCCATATACAGAATTTGATACCCCAAATCCAAGGACTGTTTATGGAAAATCAAAACTTGCAGGAGAAAACTATGTAAGAGAATTAACTACAAAGCACATTATAATACGTAGCTCCTGGATTTTTGGTAGTGGTGAAAATTATGTAAAGAATTTATTAGAGGAAGCAAATCAAAATTACAATATTAGTGTTGCAAAAGATCAATTTGCCTCTCCAACCAGTGCAAAGCTCTTAGCACACATGATACTTTATTTAATGGATTTTGGTGAATATGGGTTATTTCATGTTACGTGTCAAGGAGTTTGCAGTAGGTATGAATTTGCCAATGAAGTATTACGTTTATCAGAAACTAAGGCTAGACTACATCCCGTTACAACGGAAAAGGATAAGTTAACAAATTATCGACCGACTTATTCTGTGCTTGATAATTTAATGCTTCGTTTATTAGGTATACCATTACTTCCGCCTTGGCAAGAAGCGCTAAAAGAATATATTCAAGCTATAAAAAAATAGTAACTATAAATATAGAAAGGCCTAAGATTAGTATGCTAAGGGTATAAAAATGAAAAAAAAGAGATTAGGATTAACTTCAAAAATATTTATTAGTTTAATATTAGGTGGAATTGTTGGAATTGTGTTGCATTATTACATTCCAGATTCTATAATAAAGAACAGGATTTTATTAAATGGAGTATTTTATGTAATTGGTAATGGCTTTCTTAGATTAATGCAAATGCTAGTGGTTCCATTAGTATTTACCTCATTAATCTGCGGAAGCATGTCTATGGGTGACTCAAAAAAGATAGGCACGATCGGTGTAAAAACAGTGCTGTTTTTTATTGTAACAACAGCATTTGCAATAACGATTGCTTTATTGATAGGTAAAATCATTAATCCCGGAGTAGGGCTTAATATGCAAATAACAGAAACGACAAGTGTGGATACTTCAAGTAAACAAAGTTTACCAGATACTATCTTAAATTTTATTCCTCAAAACCCAATACAGGCACTTGCTGAGGGGAATATGTTGCAAATTATTTTATTTGCAATTATTATAGGAATTATTCTAGCAAAACTAGGAGAGAGCGTAGCTACGGTAGGCAATTTCTTCAGTCAATTTAATGATATCATGATGCAAATGACAACAATGGTTATGAAGGTTGCTCCATATGGTGTATTTTGTTTAATTGCAAGAACATTTAGTACGATTGGTTTTGAAGCAATTTTACCATTATTAAAATATGCAATTGCAGTAATCGTTGCATTAGGTGTACAATGTTTTGGCGTGTATTTGTTGTTCTTGAAAGGATTTACAGGGCTTAATCCGTTTATATTTATAAAAAAATTCTTGCCAGTTATGGGGTTTGCCTTTTCGACTGCTACATCAAACGCTACCATTCCATTATCCATTGATACCCTATCAAAAAAACTAGGTGTATCGAAAAAGATATCTTCCTTTACTGTTCCACTTGGTGCAACCATTAATATGGACGGTACAGCAATCATGCAAGGGGTAGCGGTAATATTTGCTTCTCAGGCCTTTAATATTACGTTAACGCCGACAGATTATTTGACCGTTATTTCAACAGCGACTTTAGCATCCATTGGAACTGCAGGTGTCCCTGGTGTTGGTCTAATAACTCTTTCAATGGTATTTAATTCCGTTGGACTTCCAATTGAAGCAATCGCTTTAATTATGGGAATTGATCGTATACTAGATATGACAAGGACCGCAGTCAATGTAACAGGTGATGCAATATGTACGACCATTGTGGCCCATCGTGAAAATCTTGTGAATAAAGAGGTATATAACCAAAAAGAATAGGAGCTAAGTGTTATGAACATATTTGAAATCTTAGGTCCTGTTATGGTAGGGCCTTCAAGTTCACACACTGCAGGTGCGGTTAAAATTGGCTTAATAACAAGAAAATTGCTTGGTACACAACCGAAAAAAGCGTATATTTATCTACATGGATCATTTGCAGCAACAGGTGTTGGTCACGGGACCGATAAAGCTTTGATTGCAGGATTGTTAGGGATGTTACCAGATGATATGAATATACCAAATAGTTTTGAGATTGCAAAAAAGCAAGGAATGCAATATGTTTTTGAGCAAAAAACCATAAAAGATGCACATCCCAATACAACTATTTTGGAAGTTGAAAATGAAGAAAAAGAGAAACTATCACTTCAAGCTTCTTCTTTAGGTGGTGGAAGAATTGCAGTAACGAGAATCGATCGTTTGCTGGTTAATTTTACTGGAGAAAAACCAACACTAATTATTCAATCGATTGACCAAAAAGGATGTTTAGCAGGAGTAACAAAAACGATTTCAGATAATGAAATAAATATTGCAACCATGCAGCTTTATCGGGAAAAACGAGGTGGAGATGTCATTATGGTAATAGAAATGGATCAGCAAATAGCAGAGGAATCCCTTAGTTACTTAGAGGGCTTACAAGGAGTTAAGAAAGTAACGTATTTACTTACCGACTAGGTGAAAAAGGAGAACTAGCGTGTCTTTTAATTCAGTAGAATCCATCTTAAAAGTATGTAAAAAAGAAAATATCCATTTTGCACAAGCAATTCGAAAGGATGATTGTGAAGAAAGAGGAGTAGATGAAAAAGATTCAAAAGAAAAGATGAAACTTCTATGGCAAGCAATGTTAGAGGCTACGGCTTCTTATGATAAAGAATCTTTGTCAGCAAGTGGTCTAGTAGGTAAAGAAGGCGGATTAATGGAGGAATATCGAACTCGTGAAGAGAGCCTTTGCGGTGATTTTGTTTCCAAAGTTATATCAAGAGCCTTGCAAATGGGTGGCTCCAATGCATGTATGAAACGTATTGTTGCAGCTCCTACAGCAGGTGCATGCGGAGTGCTTCCAGCAGTTTTAACTAGTCTATATGAGGATAAAAACTTAGAGATAGAACAAATGTTGGATGCATTATATGTTAGTGCTGGAATGGGACAAGTGATTGCATCACGAGCGTTTATTTCAGGCGCGGCTGGTGGATGCCAAGCTGAGATTGGAAGTGCATCTGCTATGGCAGCAGCAGCTTTGGTCTCTTTAAAAGGCGGTGACAATGAACAAATCGCGAATGCAAGTGCCATGGCTTTAAAAAATCTACTTGGTCTTGTTTGTGATCCCGTTGGAGGCTTGGTTGAAGTTCCATGTGTAAAACGTAATGTAATAGGGGCAGTAAATGCTTTAGCCGCAGCAGATATGGCGCTTGCAGGAATCAAAAGTGCAATACCAGTAGATCAAGTTATTGATGCCATGCGCTCCGTTGGGGAAAGTATGGATGCGTCCTTACGAGAAACTGGATTTGGGGGGCTTGCTGCAACACCAAAAGCAAGAGAAATTGTTCGCCAGATGAAGCAAAAACGATAATTGCATATCATTCATTACTAGAATGTGTTTCTCTATTTTATGTGATTGGATGAACACATTTGGATAAAATATTAAATTTATATAAAATAATTCTTGACAACAAGAACAGGGTAGGCTATACTTTCATCAATAAATATCTTAATCATATCTAAATAGTAGGAATTAAGGAGAATAAGTATGTATCGATTAGTCATGTGTTGCTGTATGAAAATGATGAATAAGCTTAGCTGTGTGAAATGTCGAATGCATGCTTTAGAAAGCCAAGTAGTCGCTTTATAGACAGATTCTAACTATTTGGTACATACTAGATTTAAGCCGGATGCAGGAGATGAAAAGCATAGCTATTTTTAGCTAGCTGCTTTTAGATTACCTGCTTTTTTTTCGATATTTAGTAAATGAAAGTGGCCGATAATACAAAAAAGTATTGGAGGAAAAGAAAAGTATGAGAAGTCCGATAATTCGACTCGAAAATTTAGAGAAAATATATCGAACAAAAACCAATTCAGTCAAAGCTCTAGAGAATATAAATCTTGAAATTTATGAAGGAGAAATCTTTGGAATTATAGGTCTTAGCGGAGCTGGTAAAAGTACATTAGTACGATGTATTAATTTACTTGAAAAACCAACGGCAGGTTCTGTATTTTTTGAAGAAAAAGATTTAACAAAGTTATCTGCAAGAGCATTGCTTAAGGAAAGAAAAAGCATTGGAATGATCTTTCAACAGTTTAACCTTTTAATGCAAAGAACCGCTCTTGATAATATTTGTTATCCACTTGAAATTTCAGGAGTGAAAAAATCAGAAGCCAGAAAAAGAGCTCATGAACTTCTTGAAATGGTTGGTTTGGCAGATAAAGCAAAAGCTTATCCATCCCAATTATCTGGTGGACAAAAACAAAGAATAGCGATTGCTAGAGCACTTGCTAATAATCCAAAAGTACTTCTTTGTGATGAAGCAACCAGTGCATTAGATCCAACAACAACTAGATCAATCTTACAATTGCTAAAAGACATCAATAAGAAATTAGGAATTACCGTTATTGTAATTACACATGAAATGGCTGTTATTGAAGAAATTTGTGACCGCGTTGCAATTATTGATCAAAGTCATATTGCAGAAGTTGGAAGTGTACTTGAAATCTTTACAAGACCTAAGTCTGAGATTGCAAAGAAACTAGTATTTTCCAATGCTTCGAAAAAGGCAGAAATTGTACATGGAAATAAATATCGTATCATTTTTGATGGACGTTCTTCTTTTGAACCTGTCCTATCAAACTTGGTACTTGAATGTAAAACAGCAGTAAATATATTGTTTGCAGAAACTAGAAATATCGAAGGAAACGCCGTTGGTCAGATGATAATACAAGTACCAGATGAAGAGGTAATTACAAATCGAGTACTTAATTATTTAAATGAACACAATGTAAAATTTGAGGAGGTGGAAGAAGATGTTTGATAGTGCAACAATTCAAATGTTAGTGAAAGGATTAGGCGAATCATTATATATGATTTTCTTTTCCACATTCCTATCTTATGTAATCGGATTACCACTTGGTGTAATTTTAGTTGTTACTGATAAACAAGGAATCAGACCAATGCCAATAATAAACAAAGTTCTTGGTTTTATTGTTAATATACTACGTTCGGTACCATTTATTATTCTATTACTAGCAATCTCTCCATTTACACGTATGATTGTTGGAACAACATTAGGCACCAATGCAACAATAGTAGCCTTGGTAGTTTCTGCTTCACCATATATCGCACGACTTGTAGAGTCTTCCATTAAGGAAGTAGATGCTGGTGTGATAGAAGCGGCACAGTCTATGGGTTCAACACCATTTCAGATTGTGTGTAAGGTTTTAGTACCAGAAGCGAAACCATCTTTAATTGTTGGGGCAGCAATTGCAATTACAACAATTCTTGGATATACAGCGATGGCCGGTTTCGTAGGCGGTGGCGGTTTAGGTGATATCGCAATTCGTTATGGATATCAACGTTATCAAACTGACATTATGATGGTTACTGTTGTGATTTTAGTAATCTTAGTTCAAATATTCCAAGAGTTTGGTATTCGTTTAGCGAAAACAGGGGATAAAAGAATTAATAAGTAATTAGTAAGTTATAAAAATTAAAATAAAAGAGGTAATCAGGGAGGATTTTTATGAAAAAGAGTTTATTTGTAAAAGGATTAGCAGTTGTACTTAGTATTTCATTATTAACAGGATGTGGTTTAAAGTCCAATGATGCTGGTAAAAGTACAGAAGATTCAAAGAAAATTGTTGTTGGAGCAAGTCCTGCACCACACGCAGAAATCTTGAAGAAAGCAGCAGAACTATTAAAAGATAAAGGTTATGAACTTGAAATAATTGAATTTACGGATTATGTTCAACCAAACATCGCTTTAAATAACGGTGATATTGATGCAAACTATTTTCAACATCAACCATACTTAGATAAGTTTAACAAAGAGCAATCTGCAGACTTAGTAGCAGCTGGTGTAATTCATTATGAGCCTTTTGGTCTTTATCCAGGAAAAACAGCTACGATTGATCAATTAGCAGATAAAGCACAAATCGCAGTTCCGAATGATTCCTCCAATGAAGCAAGAGCTTTGATTTTATTAGAGGCACAAGGTTTAATCAAGTTAAAAGAGGGCGTTGGTTTTGAAGCTACAGTGAAAGATATTGCAGAAAATCCTAAGAATTTAGAAATTCTAGAAATTGCAGCAGAACAACTTCCACGTTCTTTACAAGATGTTGATATGGCTGTTATCAATGGTAATTATGCAATTGATGCTGGCTTAGATGTAAAAACAGATGCTATCGCAATTGAAGATGAAGATTCTATCAGTGCTAAAACTTATGGTAATATCTTAGCAGTAAAAGATGGAAATCAAGACAAAGAATCTATTAAAGCTTTAGTAGAAGTATTAAAGAGTGATGAAATTAGAACTTTTATTGAAGAAACTTATAATGGTGCAGTAGTACCAATGAAATAATTTAATGTAATATTTTTTTCATAACTGAGAACACTATCTTTGTAGACTATAGAAAGATAGGAGATTTGTTATGACTGATCTAAAATGTAGTGTAGTGAATTGTGTTCACAACTGTGATCATTTATGCGAGATGAATACAATTGAAGTAAAAGGGCGTAGCGCAAATAACTCAGAGTCAACTTGTTGTTCAACTTTCCATGATGACAATGGTAACACAACAAGAAATAGTATAGGTGACGCAGCTCCTGAAACAAATATTGAATGTAGTGCAGAAGCATGTAAGTACAATAAAAATTTAAAATGTTATGCAGAGCAAATAACAATAAGTGGAGCCGGTGCTAGTAATTCTGAAAGGACAGAGTGTGCAACGTTCACTGTAGCTTAGGTAGATAGAAAGGGTTGTTACAAAATAGAGTTTTATATGTAATTTACATATGAATCAAATCTATTTTGTAACAGCCCTTTTTTAGTTTTATTATAATATTTGCTTTCCCATCTCTTTTGTATTAAAGTTTCCAAGTAAATCGATTTCTCTACGAAATTCTTCGCTTTGAATCGTGGAAATAATAAGTTTAATTATCGGATGCTCAGCATCAGTTTCTCGGATTATTAAATCATAGCTTTCTTCTTTCAGTGGCAAAAATTCAATGGAATCTAGGTCTTTGCATGCCTTAGCGGTTCCTAGACCAAAATCGCCTTCATTTCTTGCAATAAGCGATGCTACAGCAAGATGAGAGTTTACCTCTTTATTATATCCTGGAAGGTTGGTTGGTAAAATACCTAGTTTATTAAGCATACTGTCTAGTAAGATTCGGGTACCACTTCCTTTTTCACGATTAACATATCGAATATCTCTTCTTGATAAATCCTCAAATCCTGAGATTTTCTTTGGATTTCCTTTCAACACATAAAAACCCTGCATTCTTTTAACAAGATGATAAATTCGTACTTTAATCCCAGGTAAGAGTTTTGAGGCATATGTAACGTTATAGGAATCCGTTTCTGCATCCCAAAGATGGGCGGTAGCAATATGCACTTGACCTTGATACATAGCGTATAAACCATTATAACTGCCAAGATAAGAACGTAAAATATTTGGCCGGAATGTATTTGTATTAATTTTATTAGCAAGGATATCAAGCAACATATCTTGTCCACATAAAATAATGGAAGATGAGTCACTTTCTTTTATATAAGAAGTATTATGCTTATTTTGGGGAAGTTCCATAAAAGTTTGCTGAAAGGATGGATTGGATTCATCGTTTAATTTTTGTGCAGGAGCAGGAGTCTGATTATTTTGTAGTAAATGAGTTATATCACGTTTTTGAATACGTAATTGCTTTCCAAGTTTTGTGGCAGGGATATCCCCACGTTTTATCATTTCATAAACAGTTGTTTTCTTTATTTTTAGTAAATCAGCTACCTCTTGTGGGGTGAATACGTCTTGTTCCATTGCAATTCTCCAATCTTTGTTTCTTATGTTCGATTATAAACGTTATTGGAATATCCGTCAATTCTTCCATCAATACTTAACTAATTTGATATCATTACAAAACATTACAAAACGTTATTACGAATTTAAAATAATGACTCAATTGTAAATCGAAATGCAATCCTTCCAATTTCATATTGAGTAATAATACTTAAATAAAATATCTATACCAAGTGTTTGCACCTTGGCTTACAAAAAGATTGGTTGATACCAGTCTTTTTTGTTTCCATAAGTAAAAAATTCATATATCCTATAAATGTTGGCAGTGGAGTCTAGTCTTATGCTTGCATTTTTAAGAGATGCAAACACTTCAAAATCAGTTATTGATGTATTCAACCATCTCGATCAAACTCTTGGGAATAGTCTGTTTAGCAAACTGTTTCCCGTAATTCTTACCGATAATGGAAGTGAGTTTTCTAATCCAAGAGCGATTGAATACCGTGAAACAATACTATCTTTGCGAACTAATGTATTTTACTGTGATGCGGGGAGTCCTTATCAAAAGGAGCAATTGAAGTAAACCATGAGCTGATCCGAAGAATTCTACCCAAGGGCACAAGTTTCAATCATCTTACACAAGAAGATATAAACTTAATGATGGACCATATCAATTCTTACAAAAGAAAAAAGCTAAACAATCGTAGTCCCTACGAAACATTCAGCTTTTATCACGGAGAAGAAGTTTTACATAAACTTGGATGTATACCGGTTGCAGCCAGTGACATCATGCTAAAACCTGCTCTTCTCAAAAAATAATTATTATGCATGCCGCCAACCACTCATCTGTCTATGGAATGTAGGGGTGGATTCTCCGATTACAAATTTAATCGAGAGGGAGTCGACCTCCTTTTAGCATGCTTGTAATTATTATAATACTTCAATAAAAGCTAAAAATCAAACTGCATTTGGATTACAAAAACTGCATCTCGTTTACAAAACCTGCATTTAGGTTACAAAAGTGGCGTTTCGTTTACAAATATTTAATTGTCAGTTACAAAAATGGCATCTCAGTTTACAAAGTGGCATCTCATGCTACATGTGAGTTCCAATTTCATATTGAGTAATAATACTGATTTAAAATAATGAAACACAAAACTAAACAAAACAAAACGAACAATAATAAACGAAAATGAATAATAATGAACATAATAGGTTGACATTTCTTATTTTCGTTGCTAAAATGGTCAAGGTAAAAGCTAGGTCTAATTAAAGTTAACTTAGCGTGAAAGGAGCATTTTATGAAAAAAAGTATATTAACAAAGTTTTTGGTATTTTTTATGAGTGTAGTTATGTTAACCGCTTGTAGTACCAAAGGAGCAAACCAGGGAGATAATGCAACAAGCGAGGAGAACAATATAACAACGGAAGGAGATAATACTTCCAATGATGGTACGTTAGAAAGTGCGAAGGTTTATGTATTTATAGCAGCTAGTTTAAGCAATGCAATGGAAACTATTCAAAAAAAATATAATGAAATTCAGCCAAATGTTGAACTTATTTTTAACGCGGATAGTTCAGGAACTCTAAAGACACAAATTGAAGAAGGTGCAGAATGTGATATCTTCTTTTCCGCAGCAATGAAACAGATGAATGAGTTAAATGAAGCTGGATACATAGAAAATGATTCTATAATAAAATTACTTGAAAATCAGGTTGTATTAATCAAACCAAAGGGAAGTGAAACAACAGTAACTGGTTTTGATAATATTACAAACGCTAAAAACTTAGCTTTGGCTGGAGAAGATGTTCCAGTAGGAGCTTATGCAAGAGAGATTTTCACAAACATGGGAATTCTTGATTCTGTTATGGCGATGGAAATTAACGAATGTGCTAACGTGTCTGCTGTTTTAGCTGCTGTTAGTGAAGCAAGCAATGAAGTTGGTATCGTTTATAAAACAGATGCGTATTCTGCATTAGATTCTGTAGAAATTATGACAAGTGCACCTTCAGAATACTTAAAGACACCTGTTATTTATCCAGTAGGAATGGTTACAAATAAAGAAGCAGATGCTAATCAAAAAAATGCAGCAAAGGACTTCTTAGAATTCCTTAAAACAGATGAAGCTATAAAAGTATTTGAAGAATATGGTTTTGTAGGATATAATGAATAAGTTCGATAAATTCTTACACAGAACAACATAAGGAGATTACCCATGGGAGAGTTTTTGGCTGAGATAAATTGGAGTCCGTTGTTCATATCACTTAAGACTGGATTTGTTGCCACCATCATTGCCTTTTTCATGGGTATTTTTGCGGCATCAAAAGTCATGCGAGTGAATCAGCGTATAAAATGGATATTAGATGGTATTTTTACACTGCCGCTAGTATTACCACCAACCGTTGCTGGTTTTTTCTTATTGCTACTTTTTAGTTTAAAAAGACCTTTTGGTATGTACTTATATGAGAATTTTGATATAAAATTGGTACAAACTTGGCCAGGCTGTGTTGTTGCGGCATGTGTTATTGCATTTCCGCTAATGTATCGTAACACTAGGGCAGCATTTGAACAGGTGGATATTCAATTAATTTATGCTGGTAGAACCCTTGGAATGTCTGAAACAAAAATATTTTGGAAAATAATTATACCACTTGCTGGCCCAGGAATTGCATCAGGAACAATTCTAGCTTTTGCAAGAGCTCTTGGAGAATATGGAGCAACAAGCATGTTAGCGGGAAATATATTAGGAAAAACTCGTACAATTGCTGTGGCTATCGCCTCAGAAGTAGCTGCTGGAAACTATGATAGGGCAGGATTTTGGGTAGCAGTAATTATGATTCTATCCTTCTTGGTTATCTTTCTAATGAATGTGATTTCAGGTAAGGGTATGAAAGGCATTGGAGGGGAAAGTTCATGGCGATAAACGTTGATATCAAAAAGAAATTAAAAGGATTTTCCTTAGATGTTAATTTCCAAAAGGGCGATGAAAGATTAGGAATTCTAGGAGCCTCTGGTGGTGGAAAAAGCATGACTTTAAAGTGCATTGCAGGTATTGAAACACCCGATTCTGGAACTATCGTCTTAAATAATCGTGTTTTATTTGATTCAAATAAAAAGATAAATTTAAAACCTCAAGATAGAAATGTAGGTTATTTGTTTCAAAATTATGCATTGTTTCCGAATATGACAGTGGAAGAGAACGTGGCAGTTGGTTTAAAACTAAAAAGAGAAGAAAAAGCAGATATCGTTGCAGACTGTATGAAACGTTTTAAACTGAAAGGTTTGGAGAAACGCTATCCAAGACAACTTTCTGGCGGGCAGCAGCAAAGAGTAGCGTTAGCAAGAATTCTTGCATACCAACCAGAGGTCATCATGTTAGATGAACCGTTTTCTGCTTTGGATAGCTTTTTAAAAGATGCTCTTCAAGATCAATTACTAGAAATGCTTGAAGGTTATGCTGGCGATATTATCGTAGTATCTCACAACCGTGATGAAATATATAAATTCTGTGAAAAATTAGTAGTAGTTTCATCTGGAAGGTCCATTCATTATGGCAGTACGAAACAGATTTTTAAGTATCCTAAATATGCAGAAGCAGCAAAGCTAACGGGATGTAAAAATATTTCAAGAATTAAAAAACTAGCATCCAATCGCCTTTATGCAGAGTCATGGGGTGTAGAGTTAGTTACAGAACAAGAAATTAGTGATGCAATACGATACGTTGGTATTCGTGCTCACAGTTTTGTTCCATGCACATCCATGGAACAAGAAAATAGCATGGAAATACAGATGGATGCAATTTTTGAAACACCTTTTGAAATGCAGTATAAGATATCCAATAAGAATATGAATGATGCCGATAAAGAAGACAATGAAGAAGCAAGCTTGCGATGGTATTTACCAAAAGCAGTTTTAAAGTCTCAATTGAAGGAAGAATTGCCGAGGTATATTTCATTGCCAAAAGAAGAGTTGCTGTTGTTGGAATGATTGTTGGAATATTGAAGAAGGCTATTGATGAAGAAAGCTACCTAAATATTCTCTCGAGTATTAGATTACGAAAGTAAGTATATCTAAGTCGAATATATTGTTATCTAGAGTGTCCGTGACCGATGGCAATTCGCCATCCATGGCTCAGTGCCATCTTGATTCGCCGTCCATGGCGAATCATCACTCAGGTTTTCTATATTCGACTAAGATATGCTAACTTTCTCCAGATAATATCTCGAGAATATTTAGGTAGCTTTCTTCTTTCGTTAGGTTGTTGCTGTCGTTTTTAATTGGAGAAACCATGAATCTTTGGATTATATTATTAAAAGGCGATATAATTGATGTTTTTAGTGAGTAAGATACAAGTGTGGATGTGCTTTTTGTTTGGTAAGATTGAGACGGGATTGTATAAAGAGTTGTTTAAGATATTATAATAAGGCACTTTACGATTTTACATGTCCAGACGAGGTCTTATGTATGGATTTCGTAAATAAGTGCCTTATTATGGGGAATAACTGATGATTATGTTTTTAGAGATAAGTTTAAAATAATTTTTTCATCCATTCATGAAATCACTTATTGATAGGGTAGGGCTACATTAACTATTCTAAATAAGCTAATTATTGTTTAAATAATAAATCATGTATAATGGGATACTTTCTTCGTCTTCAAATTTGATGATGTGGCCATCATTGATTATAGCTACCTGACTGTTTACTTCATAATTAAGTAGACAATCGTCTAAAGAAATCGCATCTAAATTCATTGATAAACTCCTGTACAAGTTTATTATATTTTATGCGTTTGTTTTCAATTAATAACTATAATCCTATAAATTCCTATTACAAAACTAATAAAATATCGTTTTTATCCTTTAATTGATCAGCTCTTACATAGTTCTTATCAAGTTTTTCTCCGTTGAGAAAACATTCTTTATAGGAACTTTGCAATCCGTCTGGATTCTTGATTGTTATGTTTAATTCTTTTCCACGGAATTGTTTGGTAATTGTAACTTCTGGCCATTCACTTGGTATAGCAGGAGCAATTAGCAAACCATCTGGGTCTGGGCGCATACCAAGAATTCCTTCTATACAACCCACCATAACTGTTGAAGCTGTACCAGTAAGCCAATGAACATGTGATCGGCCTTCAAATGGACTTTCTACGGATTCTGTAAATTGTCCGTGAACATAAGGCTCTAAAACACGTACATCTGCATTATCATTTTGAGTGGCTGGTGAGCTTTCGGTAAAATACTCATAAGCACGATTTCCGTGACCCATCAAGGCTTCCGCTAAAATAATCCAACCCTGTGGTTGTGAAAATATACCACCATTTTCTTTGGTTGATGGGTTAAATAGGATAGCCATAGCTCCTTCAAATGCATGGTCACGGTAAGATGGAGCCATGATTCTAACACCGTATTTGGTATTTAATTCTCTATGTACGGATTCTAGCGCTTTTTCTGCTTGTTCTTCACTAGCAAAACCACTAATTACAGCCCATGACTGAGGATTTACCCACATGCTAGCTTCTAGATCATGTTTTGAACCAATCACTTGGCCATCTTCTTTATAACCACGAATAAAGCGATCATCTTCCCAGCAAAGGGTTTGAATTTTATCCCCCAACTCTTTTTGGGCTTTATTTAAAAATTCAATATATGCTGTATCATTTTTGTCTACTGCAAAATCACGTAAAATGCTCATAGCATAATAAAGTTGTAAGGCTACAAAGGTAGATTCTCCTTTTTTACCAAGTCGCAAACAATCATTCCAGTCCGCATGAAGGCCAGCAGGCATACCATGGTTACCACTGCGTTCCATAGAGAATTGAATCGCTCTCTTTAAGTGATCATATACAGTTCCTTCTTCTTTATTCGCGTATGGTATCACTTCATCAAGAAATGCTTTATTTCCTGTTTCGCCGATGTATTTTAGAATAGTAGGGAACAGCCATAAAGCGTCGTCGGCACGATAGGCAGGATGGCCAGTTGCTTGTACATAAGACATATCATCAGGGGTATCCTCATGACCTGCATTGTGAGTAAATTTAACCAATGGCAAACCACCACCATTATTCACCTGTGCCGATAACATAAAACGTATCTTTTCCGCTGCCAATTCAGGATCAAGGTGAATAATGCCTTGAATATCTTGAACAGTATCACGGTATCCATAACCGTTTCGCAATCCGCAATAAATAAAGGAAGCCGCTCTTGACCAAATAAATGTGATGAAGCATTGGTACGCATTCCAAGTATTTACCATATTATTGAAGTTAATATCTGGTGTATTAACAACAAAATTACTTAATTTTGAATGCCAATACGTCTTTAATTCTTCTAATTCATTTTCTACAATAGAAGTATCTTCGTACTGTTTTAATAAAAGATCGGCTTCTTTATTTGTTTTGCGACCAAGAACCAATACAAATTCCTTGGTTTCTCCCGGCTGTAATTCTAGAATTGTATGTAAAGCTCCACATGCATTTGAATTGTAGTTAAGTACATTGTCACACATTCCTTTTTCAACAGCGATTGGATTGTGATAACCATGATAGCGACCGAGGAATGCAGTCTTATCTCCATTATAAGATACTATTTCTTGGCCTACTAAACCAAAAAATCGTTCTTGATGGTTGCTTCCTTCTGCATCTTTTCCGCTGTTTTCATTAATGGTTTGAAGGATTTTATTACGTTTAAAATAAGTTTTTGTAATAAATAAAGTATATTGTAAATTTACTTGATCGTTTTCATAAAAGCTTTCATTTGTAAATTCGATAAAACCAAACGCAGAAATTGTGCGTTGTTTGATATCGTTATTTGTTACTTTGACACGCCATACCTCATGAGTTTTGTTAAGGGGAACATAATAAAGGGCTTCGGTACTAATGTTGCTGTAGTCTGATTTGATCACTGTATAAGCTGTACCATGGCGACATTCACTATGATATGTACTAAGATCTTTACTAACTGGTTGCCAAGAGTTTGACCAATAATCGCCCGTTTCATCATCACGTAAATAAATGTATCTACCAGGCTTATCTTCTCCGTTAAAAACATATCGAGAGATTCTACCATTTGCACCGCTCTTAACAAAACTATAACCTCCAGCATTGTTTGATATGATAGCACCATATTCTGGCGATCCTAAATAGTTAGCCCAAGGTGCTGGAGTATTGGGTTTTGTAATTACATATTCTCTGTTTGCTTCATCAAAGTAACCATAATTCATAGCTTTTCTCCTTTTCAATATAAATTTACCTAACAATTGATAAAAATACCGGTCCGCATACATATACGCACAAATTTCATAAAGTGGTAAATAATTAAAACAGATAAAACTTCACAAATTACAAATTTTGCATATGGAATATTATACCATATTGAGCTTAACTAAACAATGAAAAACATAGCTTAAAAAAGACTAAATTAGCTAAAAATTACCTTATTTTAACTTAAAATATTCAGTTTATATTTCAGATTAAATTTTAGATTAAATTATAAAGTTACCATTACTTTAGTTTCAGGAACTTGTATAAAAGTACGTAATTCAAGTGTTTCAAGTGTTTATGCAAGAGCATTTTAACAATACCTAGAAACAATATGAACCATAAAGCATATGTTAAATGAAGGAATAAAATAGGATTGTTTTTTGTATGGAAAATCGAGAAGAGTTTTGTAGTAGGGATGATGTTTATAATAATACAAAAGAGTTTGAAGAATGTGACTATACTCAAACAGCAGAGGAAAGTCAAAGTGCTATTAAAAGTCAGGTATTTGGATTTCAAGCAATCTATGGAACCGTAACTAATGTAAATGTAGTATATTCTGAAACAGATCCAGCGTGTATTGATTATTACGATCTTAGCGTACTTACGAATACCAATAGTGAGGCTCATTTTATTTTAAGTGGATATACGTACTTTGTTGACTGTTTTTATTATGAAGTTGGTATGAAAATTGTTGGTTTTTATGATACATCACTGCCAATGCTTCTTATTTACCCACCACAATATCAAATTAGAGTTATTGCATTGGATTTACCAAACAGATTGGTGAAGGCTGACTTTTTTAATTGTTTTTTAGTTAGTTATGATAATCAACTTCGTCTCGAAATTACAAATAACACGTATATCATAAGTGAAATGCAAGGAACGCCTTATTGTGGGAATATATCAAATAAATTTATGATTGTTTTATATGATAGATCAACAAGAAGTATACCGGCAATTACACATCCAAATGTAGTCATTGTCCTTCGATAGAATTTGTGTGCTAGTCACAGGTTATAAAATAAGAAATAAAATTAATAATAAAAAAGAGATAACTTAGAATTCATCACTAAAATCCTTGTGAATCTAAGTTATCTCTTTTATTTCATAAATACTTCAGTCCACAAAATAAAAAGTGCGGCTGTACTTACATTACTTACTTATAATATTAAAATAAAAGTACCAATCGTGATAAAAAGTCCACCAACTAATGTTTGTACTGTAAACGCTTCCTTTAGAATGAAAAAGGCTAAAACCATAGTAATAACAACACTAAATTTGTCAATTGGTACAACTTTAGAGGCATCACCAATTTGTAAGGCTTTAAAGTAGAATAACCACGAAAGACCAGTGGATATACCAGAGAGGATTAGAAAAATCCAACCCCTTGCTTTGATATCAGAGATACCATGTTGAGCACCTGTAATGTAAACAATGCCCCAAGCCATAACTAGCACAACGATAGTACGAATTGCTGTTGCTAAATTTGAATTAATCCCCTTCATACCTAATTTTGCTAAAATCGAGGTTAGTGCCGCAAAAAATGCAGATCCCAATGCGAATAATATCCACATATGTGTCGCTCCTTTCTTAAATAACATTGTGCACCTCCTAATCTAGTTCATTAATATCGTTTTTTTGTAGCTCTTGAATTCGTTGATTAATTTGATCTGCTGTTTTAATATCATAACGATAAAGAATAACACAAACGCCAATGTAAACAACAACGACCATGAGAATAAAAACGGTGACCTCCATTATGCTATCTATATGAACCCAGTCAAATTTCCATGCACAAATTAATTGAGATGCTAATAGTAAAATAAAATGAACACATTGACGTATTAGCATTCCATGCTTGGAAAATGGTGTTTTTGAATAAAATACTATACTTAAAATAGAAGCTATAAAAGAGATGATAATAATTTGCCATAATATTGATACCGTAAGTGTTGCATCTTTATAAAAGATTGATATGTATATCGCAGCAGCAAATAAAATACAAGTGCAAACTAAAAAAAATGTTCTTGTAACTAATTTTATAATTTCTTTCATATTAAGTTGCTCCAATCTGCCTTAAAAAGATTTATATAGGCGAATTTATAATCCTAATTTTTTCTTTAACTCAGGGACATATTGTCTTGAAATAATAACTTTTTCACCGTTTTTTAGTGTGGTTTCCAAACGACCATTAAACGCAGTAGAAACATGAGCAATTTTTGATATATTTAGGATTATAGATTTTGAAGCTCGAAAAAAATTAGTATTCGTATACAATTTTTCAATTTCATACAGCTTTTGTTTTGATTCAAATACCGCATCCTTACAATAAATAAAAACCTTATTTTCAACAGCTTCAAAATAAAATATTTGACTAGGATCAATAAAATGTGTATTTCCGTTTAAGATACCAATTAGCTTTTTGTCATACATCTTTAATCCATAGATAAGATTTAACAAGCGTTCATCTAATTCTTTACACCGAATAATGATTTGATCTTCCTCGTTAGAGGATGGTTCCTCTATTATAATTTTCATAATGAATACCTCGATGAATGGTTTATACTATCGATCACTGCCATTTTTTTTACTCAGAACAAATGCCGATAAAACTATGCATAGTATAGCACAAATTATAAGAAAAGAACACTGGTGAATAAAACTTATCTGTCCATGCCCTAGGTTTATAGTAATTCCCATAGTATCAGAATATTCATCCCTAAGTGTGTCCGGAGCACCTTGAAAGAGATGAAATAAAGAAGTACTTGTATAGAAACTTCGTATTAAAGAAGCACCGTGTAAAAAAGGTAGAAAGGCTAAAAGTTTTTGTATGGAAGTAGCCAAAGCTCCAAACGGAAGATAAATTGCAGCTAAAAAACCAATTAACGTACCTAAAATAATATTAAGTGCAGAAAAACTGCTGGCTGTTTTTATAAAGCTAACAAAAAAGAACATGATACTAGCATTGCAAAATACATTTAAAATGATGATTAAAATTACTTTTATTAAGGCTTGAATATTTAATATTTCATTTCCAGTAAAAAAGATATATAGCTGCGATAAGAATAGCGTAAAAATACTCATAAAAACACCTGTAAAAAAAGCAGAAAAGATATAACCAAGTGTTAGATTTATTCTTTTTACAGGAGATGTAGAGAAAGCTTTCATACGCTTTTGCTCTTCATCCTCAATCATTACCCCAATAACAGCTAAAGGAACTGTAAGCGTGGAAGTATATATGATTCCAGCAAGGACCCATGTGTTTACGAAGTATCTAGCTTCTTCCTCTAAATTCGGGTATTGAGAGACGATAGTATCCACATTCATTTTACCTAAAAAAATGACGTTTAAAAGAATAATGATGAGGATTGTAAGCATAGAAAAAAAGACAGTAGTGCGATCTCTAAAATAAAGTTTCATATTTCGTTTCGTTAACATTTGAACTGTTTTCATTGTAACCTCCATTTTTATACTCATAATTTGTATTATAAGTCAATGTTAAAAATGCATCCTCCATAGTCCCTTGCAGGACTTCATATGCTTGAATGTGATTTTCTAAAGCTTGTAATAAAGGAATGGATACTAAAGTATTTGGCAGTTGAACAGTAATACAATTCGTATCTATGTTTGCACGAAAACCAAATGTATTTACAATTTCTAAAACAGTAGCAGTCTCATTTGTATGAAGGCGTAATTTATCAAAAGAATATTTTTCCTTTAAGGTAAAAGGAGAGGCATCTGCAACGATTTTTCCATGATCAATTACAACGATATGTTCAGCTTTTGCAGCTTCTTCCATATTATGAGTGGTTAAAAAAATTGTCATACCAAGCTCATTTTTTAGGTATGAGATTTGATCCCAAACAAGACTTCTTGTTCTAGGGTCAAGCCCTGTTGTTGGTTCGTCTAGAAATAAGATTTCTGGTTGATGTAGTAAAGCTCTAGCAATTTCACAACGTCTTTTTTGACCACCAGATAATTTTTTATATCTTTTCTTTAAAAGGTCTGATAACTCGAGAAGTTCGCATACGTTTGAAAGCCGCTTTTTTATAAGATTTGAATCACTACTATAAAGATAAGATCGATATAATAAATTTTCTTTCACGCTTAACCTATCATCTAGGGAGTTTTCTTGAAACACAACACCGATGTGTTTGCGAATTTTATCTTTTTGTGCATTTAAATCAAGACCACAGATACTTGCGGAACCTAAGGTCATCGGATAAAGTGTGCACAGAATATTAATTGTAGTTGACTTACCCGCACCATTTACGCCTAAGAATCCAAAGAGTTCTCCTTTTTTTACATGAAAGCTAATATCATTTACAGCATAATTTTCTTTAAATTGCTTAACCATATGATGAACTTGTATTGCGTCCATATAACACCTCTTTCTAAAACTAGCATTTTGATAAAATATTATGTTGAAAATATACATAATCATTTTAAATTATGCAAGAACACGAGTTATAAGTGGAAGAAGATACGTGGTAAGTTACAATATAACTATGATAAGTTGCATGAGGGTAGGTGACAAAGCAAAAAAAACTGTCACACATGGAGCATACGAAAGATATGATACCTGCTAAGTAGACAGGTTAAATATCAAATGGTATGTGCATGTGCGACAGTTTTAAATAATATTATTAATGTTTTATTAGGTTTTCTATCTTAAATTACTTGTTGTTTTTCTCAGCCTCAGCCATTTTCATAGCACGAACCTTTAAGGATAAACCAAAAAGATTGATGAAGCCTTCTGCATCATGGTGATCGTATAAATCACCTGTAGTAAAGGATGCAATACTTTCATTGTATAAAGAGTAAGGAGAAGTAGTGCCTTGTTTTATAATGTTACCTTTATAAAGCTTTAATTTTACTTCGCCAGTTACATATTCTTGTGTAACATCAACAAATGCTTGAAATGCTTCACGAAGTGGTGTAAACCATTTTCCTTCATAAACAACGTCTGCAAATTTATTGCCAATTTCCTTTTTGCAAGTAAGGGTTGCACGGTCAAGAATTAATTCCTCTAATGCAGTATGAGCTTCCATTAAAATAGTTCCGCCAGGGGTTTCATAAACACCACGAGATTTCATACCAACCACACGGTTTTCAACGATATCAACAATACCAACACCATGCTTACCACCAAGTGTATTAAGCTCTGTGATGATATCAGAAGCTTTCATTTTCTTACCATTTAATGCAACAGGGATTCCTTTTTCAAATGTTAAGGATAGTGTTTCTGCTTCATCAGGTGCCTTTTCAGGAGAAACCCCAAGTACTAATAAATGATCATAATTAGGTGCATTGGCTGGATCTTCAAGTTCTAAACCTTCATGACTGATATGCCATAAGTTGCGATCACGGCTGTAGCTGTGGCTTGCATCGAATGGTAAATCAATTCCATGAGCCTTGCAATATTCGATTTCATCTTCACGAGATTGCATTTTCCAAGTTTCGTTGCATCTCCATGGAGCAATAATCTTTAATTCAGGAGCAAGGGCTTTAATACCTAACTCAAAGCGTACCTGATCATTACCTTTACCAGTAGCACCATGACAAATCGCAACAGCGCCTTCTTTTTTAGCAACTTCAACTAATTTCTTAGCGATAACAGGACGAGCCATAGATGTACCTAATAAGTATTTATTTTCATAAACAGCGCCAGCTTTCACACATGGCATTACATATTCATCCACGAATTCATCAGTAATATGTTCTATGTACAATTTTGATGCGCCAGATAATTTAGCGCGTTCTTCCAAACCATCTAATTCATTTCCTTGACCAACATCGATGCAGCAGCAAATAACTTCATAATCATAATTTTCTTTTAACCATGGAATAATTGCAGTAGTATCAAGACCACCGGAGTAAGCGAGAATTACTTTTTCTTTCATTATAATAAGCCTCCTAGATAAAATTTTTCATTTATTTTTAATTAATATGTATATAAATACAGAAGTTTTAAATAAATATACATCATTATTAAAATTTATGCAAGCCCTTTTTCGTTTTTATTTTTATTTTATTATGATTAAGATTTATATTTTATTAAGAGTAGGATTTATATGTATAAGTATTATATGTCGGAATAATTAAATAAATATAAGAATTATAGAGATTGAAGCTTAATCTTTATAGTGATTGAATATATGGTATCTATTTTGCAAACATTCAGTAATAGCCAAAAAGTAAAAATAAAATAAATTAATATAAAAATATGGTAAATTATGTTAACTTTTATTTATTTATGTTATATTATAGATGATAGGAAGAAAAGTAATAGAAAAGAAAAGTTGTAGAGAAGTAAATTGAATGAAAAGTAAATTGAATGAAAAGTGAATTGAAAGAAAAGTAAATTGAAAGAAAAGTGAATGAAAGTTAAAGTGCAAGAAATGTAGATTGAAAGAAAAGTGAATGAAAGTTAAAGTACAAGAAATTTAAAGCGAAAGAATAGTAAAATGAAGAAACGTAAATAAAGAGAGGAAAAATACATGAGAGAAATTATTAAAAAATACAAGCATGCATGGGTATTACTCTATTTTTTTATTTATTTAATTTGGTTTTTTTATCTAAATCAAATAAGTGCAGATAGTTTTCATCCCATCGAAGTTCCCCTTGATGCGAGTATCCCATTTATTGAAGCCTTTATCATACCGTATTATATTTGGTTTGCCTACATACCTATTGTCATACTTTATTTCTTTTTAAATTCAAAGAAGGAATTTTATCAATGCACCGCATTTTTATTTATTGGTATGACAATTTGTCTTATTATTTATTCAGTTTATCCCAATGGAGTTTATTTTAGACCGGATTTAGATAGCCTTGGCAGAGATAATATTTTTATTAAAATGACTCGACTTATATATAATGTTGATCCAGGTACAAATGTGTGCCCAAGTATACATAGTTTCAATTCCATTGGTGTCTACATTGCATTACATAAAAGCGAAAAAATGAAAGCCCATAAATGGATAAGAATAGGAGCATTTCTTTTATCGGTATCCATTTGCTTATCGACTGTTTTTGTAAAACAACATTCCATATTTGATGTATATATGGCGATTCTTTTAGCGGCTGTTATGTATGTTATTGTTTATGTACCTGATTATAAAAAAGTGTGGTTGAAAGTAAAGCAAGTATTTTCTAAGTGAGCCAAAAACAATAGATAAATAATACTTTTAATAAATAGGTATCGCATAATGAAATAGGTATCGCATAATAAAATAGGTATCGAATAATGTAATATGGATCTGATAATGAAATAGGTATCTAATTATGAGATAGGTATTCAATAATGAGATAGGTATTCAATAATGAGATAGGTATTCAATAATGAGATAGCTATTCAATAATGAAATGGGTATCTAATAATGAAATAGATATTAAAAATAAAATAGGCATCTAGTATGAATGAGTGTAAGATGGTGGTCTCCAGATAATTTGGAGCCACCTTTTTTCTATATTTACAAGAAAAAAGCATTGTGCTAGAATACCAAACAGCACATTTGGAAAAAATGTGAAGAATAAAAGCTTAGAATAAAGGTTTAAAATAAAACTTAAAATAAAAGCTTAAATAAATGAAAATTTAAATTAAGAAAAGAATGAATAAAAAAGATAAATATTCATTCTTTTAAAAACAGGAGGATAATTATGTATCAAATTATATTAGCATCAGGATCACCAAGAAGAAAAGAAATTTTAGAACAGGTAGGAGTTAGCTTTACGATAAAGGTAAGTGATAAAGAAGAACCAATGGATCAAACAAATCCAGAATTACTTGTAAAAGAATTATCCATGATGAAAGCCAAAGACGTTGCAGCTAGCATTTTGGCACCAGCGATTATTATTGGAGCAGATACTGTAGTGGCTTTAGATGGAGTAATATTTGGTAAGCCAAAGAATAAAGAACATGCAAAAGAAATGCTGAAAAAAATGCAAAATAATACACATAAAGTGTATACCGGTGTATGTATTTTAATTAAAGAAGAGGATGGAACTACCCGTGAAATATCATTTGCCCAAGCCTCTAAAGTTATGGTTGCACCATTAAATGAATCACAGATTGAAGCTTATATAGATACGAACGAACCTATGGATAAAGCAGGAGCTTATGCAATTCAGGGCAAGTTTGCTCCTTATATTTTAGGAATCGAGGGAGATTACTATAATATCGTTGGTTTGCCAATCTCTGCAATTTATCAAAACCTTTATAAAAACGGTATCGATTTATTTACTAGAAAAAATATTTAAAAAAGTACTTGAATAAAATTACATTAGGATGTATAATTATGAAAATTTCAATAACCCATAAATTTACCAAGTAAATGTTTGTATGTTTACTTGGTAAAGAAAAAAGACAGTAATCATTAACAGAATGAAGAATGGATTACTAGAAAGAGGTGTATATGATTAAAGTTGGAATTATAGGTTCGACTGGTTATGCAGGCCAAGAACTCGTTCGATTACTGGTACAACACAAAGAAGCCGAAATTGTATGGTTTGGCTCAAAGAGTTATATCGATAAAAAGTATTCGGACGTATTTCACAATATGTTTCAGATTGTTGATGCAACATGCATGGATGACAATATGGACGAATTAAGTAATCAAGTAGATGTTATTTTTACTGCGACGCCACAGGGTTTATGTGCATCCCTAATGAATGAAACTATTTTATCAAAAGTAAAAGTGATTGATTTAAGTGCGGATTACCGAATTAAAGATGTTAATACATATGAGTCATGGTATGGAATTAAGCATGCAAGCCCTAATTACATAAGTGAGGCCGTTTATGGTCTTTGTGAAATAAATCGTGAAGAGATAAAAAAAGCTAGACTCATAGCTAATCCAGGATGTTATCCAACCTGCTCAATCCTTTCTATTTATCCATTGATAAAAGAAGGCTTGATTGATCCACAAAGTATTATAATTGATGCAAAATCAGGGACATCGGGTGCAGGAAGAGGCGCAAAAGTTGATAACTTATATTGTGAAGTAAACGAAAATATCAAAGCATATGGTGTTACGACACATCGACATACACCTGAAATAGAAGAACAGCTAGCTATCGCAGCTGGTGAAAAAATAGCATTAAATTTTACTCCTCATTTAGTACCAATGAACCGAGGAATTCTAGTAACAGCTTACGCAAATCTGAAAGAAAAAGTTTCTTATGAGGAAGTAAAAGCAGTTTATGATAAGTACTATAAAAATGAATATTTCGTAAGAGTTCTTGAAAAAGGCATTTCACCAGAAACAAGATGGGTGGAAGGTAGCAATTTCGTAGATGTTAACTTTCAAATTGATGCTAGAACAAATCGCATTATTATGATGGGTGCGATGGATAATCTAGTAAAAGGAGCAGCAGGTCAGGCAATTCAGAACATGAATCTTATGTTTGGTTTGTCAGAGGATGAGGGATTAAAACTTGTTCCAATGTTTCCTTAGAGATAAAAAATATAAAAATGCAATGTAAGAGTTCATTACGGACCTTTATCATAATGTGTAAGCCGAATTTAAGCGGCAGAATGTGAGGTATTATGGAGATAATAAATGGTGGAGTAACAGCAGCAAGTGGTTTTTTAGCAGCTGGTGTATATGCAGGAATTAAGAAGAAAAGAAAAGATATGGCACTGGTTTATTCTACTGTTCCAGCAGTGGCGGCTGGAACATTTACAACCAACGTTGTAAAAGCAGCACCTGTAAAATGGGATATGAAACTTTTAAAGGAAAATAAGAAAATCCAAGCTGTCGTATTAAATAGTGGAGTAGCCAATGCCTGTACTGGCAGTGTAGGTGATGAAAACAATGAAAAAATGGCAAAGGCTGTAGCAGAAGCTCTAAACATACCAGCGGATACTGTTTTAACCGCGTCCACGGGTGTCATCGGGAAACAACTACCAATCGATGTAATCTGTGAAGGTGCAAAATTGCTACAGGCGGAACTTTCCGATACAAGAGAAGCAGGTTTGTTAGCAGCAGAAGCAATTATGACGACTGATACCATTTCAAAAGAAGCAGCGGTAAGCTTTATGATAGGAGATAAAAAAGTAACTGTTGGTGGAATGAGTAAGGGTTCTGGTATGATTCATCCAAACATGGCAACGATGCTTGGCGTTGTTACTACGGATATTGCTATTAGCAAAGAACTTTTACAAGAAGCTATAAGTGAAGATGTAAAAGAAACCTTTAATATGATTTCCATTGACCGTGATACTTCAACCAACGATTCCTTAATGGTATTAGCAAATGGTCTTGCAGGAAATACTTTAATAACGGAAAAAGGCGCTGATTACGATAACTTTGTGAAAGCTCTAAACTACGTAACGAAAACATTAGCTAAGATGATGGCTGGTGATGGTGAAGGAGCAACAAAATTATTAGAAGTTACCGTAAAAGGTGCAAGTACAAAAGAGCAAGCGACAATTTTAAGCAAATCCATTATAACATCAAATCTAGTAAAAACTGCGGTGTTTGGAAATGACGCAAACTGGGGACGAATCCTATGTGCCATGGGATATGCGGGAGTAGAATTTGATCCAGAAGCAGTTGATTTATATATTGAAAGTGAAGAAGGCAAGTTAAAACTCGTTGAAAATGGAATGGCTACCGATTATTCCGAAGAAATAGCTACTAAAATATTATCTGCAAAAGAAGTAACTGCAATTGCAGACATCAAGATGGGAAATGAAAGTGCAACTGCATGGGGATGTGACTTTACCTATGATTATGTAAAAATTAATGCAGACTATCGTTCTTAGAAAATATCGTATTTAACATGATTGTAAGATAGGAGTATAGCTGTAGTAAGACAGCATGGAGGATAACATGGAGCATATGGAACAAAGTTTACTAAAGGCCCAGATATTAATTGAAGCATTGCCGTACATACAAAAATTTAATCATAAAAAAGTAGTAGTAAAATATGGTGGAAGTGCGATGCTTGATCCAGAATTACAAATGAATGTTATTAAAGATGTAGCACTCTTAAAACTAGTAGGAATGCAACCAATCATTGTACACGGTGGCGGAAAAGAAATCAGCAAGTGGGTAGAACTTCTTGGTCATGAATCCAAATTTGTTGAAGGCTTACGAGTAACCGATGAAACAACAATGGAAGTAGCAGAAATGGTGCTTGGCAAGGTGAATAAGCATCTTGTACAAATGGTAGAGCAACTAGGTGTAAAGGCGGCTGGTATTAGCGGAAAAGACGGGGCTACACTACGAGTTGAGAAAAAATTAGCCAATGGTCAAGACATCGGATTCGTTGGAAATATTATTGATGTAAATACAGACTTAATCGATACATTAATCGAAAACGATTTTATCCCTGTAATAGCACCAATCGGTTTAGATAAGGATTTCCAGGCTTATAACATAAACGCAGACGATGCAGCCTGCGCAATTGCAAGAGCAGTAGGAGCAGAAAAATTGGCATTTCTAACGGATATCGAAGGGGTATACAAAGATCCCAGCGATAAAGAATCTTTAATCTCTGTTTTAACTCTTGAAAAAGCAGAAGAGTTAATAGGTGACGGTTTTATTGGCGGTGGAATGCTACCTAAATTAAAAAATTGCATAGATGCAGTATTAAATGGAGTATCAAGAGTACATATTTTAGATGGAAGAATGGAGCATTGTTTGCTACTTGAGTTCTTTACCAACAAAGGAATTGGAACTGCAATCATCAATGATGAATCGATTTTATTTGAGCACGAAAATGAACCAATTAATTAATGTATTATTCTGTTTCAAAGTACGGATTCTAGCGAAAGTTAAGAAGCAGTTAAACAGCAGTTATTGTGTAGAATGAAATTAATCTAGAAAGGAGTGTATTGATGTATTTCAAGTAGATACATCATACAAGGCTAAGATGGAACAATTGGAACTGATCAAAGCAGCAGAAGAACATTTGATGCATACATATAATCGTTATCAGATTGTACTTGACCATGGAGAAGGCGTTTATCTTTATGATATAAATGGAAATAAATACTTAGATTTTGGTGCTGGAATAGCAGTGTTTGCCCTCGGATATGGAAATAAAGAATATAACGATGCATTAAAAGGACAAATCGATAAATTATTACATACATCGAACTACTTTTATAACGAACCAGCAATAAATGCAGCAACAAAATTTTTAGCAGCATCTAAAATGGACCGAGTATTTTTCACAAGTAGTGGTACAGAAGCGATTGAGGGTGCACTAAAACTTGCAAGAAAATACTACTATAAGAAACATGGAGTAGCAGATAGCGAAATCATCTCTATGAATCATTCTTTTCATGGAAGAAGCATGGGTGCCTTATCAGTAACAGGAACTAAAAAATACAGAGAAGCATTCGAACCCTTAATCGGTGGAACCGTGTTTGCAGAATACAATAATCTAGAGGACGTAAAATCAAAGATATCAAATAAAACAGCAGCCATAATCATGGAAACAGTACAAGGTGAAGGAGGACTTTATCCTGCCAATGCATCCTTTATAACCGATATAAGAAAATTATGTGATGAAAAAGGAATTCTCCTAATCCTAGACGAAATACAATGTGGCATGGGAAGATGCGGAACCATGTTTGCCTATGAACAATACGGAATAAAGCCAGATATTATGACAAGTGCCAAAGCCCTTGGCTGTGGAGTCCCAGTAGGAGCTTTTGCAGCAACCAATACGGTAGCAGAAGCATTTGAACCAGGAGATCATGGAACAACCTATGGTGGAAATCCATTTGTATGTGCAGCAATAAATAAAGTCTTTGAAATATATGAAAAAGAACAAGTTCTTGCAAACGTAAACGAAGTAGGAACCTATTTAGTAACTGAGCTAGATAAACTCGTACAAAAATACGATTGTATCAAAGAACGACGTGGACTTGGCCTAATGCAAGGACTTGAATTCACAAAACCTGTAAAAGATATCATAGAAAATGCCATGAAACATAATCTCATTGTATTCTCAGCAGGTACCAATGTAATACGATTTGTACCACCTCTTATTATTACAAAACAACATGTAGATGAAATGATAACAATCTTAAAAGAGTGCATTTAATCCACTGCTGTTAACCTCCCTCCCCTCCAAGCTCATAAGTTTGGAGGGGAGTATTTCTATAATACAAAAAGTTTACTATACCCTTGTCATGTAATTTGCGCATATCATTTAAGAGTAATTCGGAAAATGTTTTTATTAATGGCTAAAAAATATTAAGCTAAAAAGGAAAATCAATCATATAACTTCATAATCCTCAAGGCAACGCATTATCTTTTATCTTTCCATTTAAGTCCTCGAGTAAAAAACTTCCATTTTGAGACGCCATATAAATGTCAACAACTAACAAACTATTTATGTGTTAAAAGAAGTGCCATATCTAATAAGTTATGTGAAACCGTCGCTGGCAAATTGGAGAAAACAGAAAGAACGAATGCGCCTATGGAAATGCATTAGAAGTCCTTTTCTCTGAGCTTTTTGTGTTATAGCATCAAACAGATTTGTTTGAGCGATGAGCGAGTTATCTGTTTGATGCTATGCTTAACACAAAAAGCTCAGAGAATTAGGACTTCTTATGCATTGGAATCGAAGCATGAGTCTTTCTGTTTTCTCCAATTTGCCTCCACAGCACAAATTTGGTATAGAACCCAGTTCTTCGGCAAAACTATAAAATAAACATAAGTTGAAGAATTGAAAGGTGGATTAAACATGATGGGATGGATTATAGCACTGATATCTGGTGCTTTGATGAGTATACAAGGAGTATTTAATACAGGGGTAACGAAGCAGACAAGTGTATGGGTGGCATCCTCATTTGTACAGTTTACGGCATTAATCGTATGTTTGATCGCATGGTTTGTTACAGGAAAAGAAGGAACCTTTGGGTCATTGTTTCGAATCGATGGGAAATATATGTTGCTTGGAGGAGCAATCGGAGCATTTATTACGTTTACAGTGATACAAAGTGTTACTAGTTTAGGACCTGCAAAAGCAGCGATGTTAATAGTTACGTCACAATTAGTAATTGCCTATGTAATAGAACTCTTTGGGTTATTTGGAATGGAAAAGGCTTCCTTTGAATGGAGAAAAGCGATCGGTCTGGTTATAACAATTGTTGGAATAATTATTTTTAAGTGGGAGTAAAGAAATAACGGATAGATAAAATGCAATTCTGCAGTTCACAAATACTTAAAAAATTTAATAGGATTGTAAGGAATATTTGACTTTTAACTCTTGTAATCAACGTATGAATTAGGTACAATATTAATAGACGTGTATTGAGGGTACATGCATTAGGGTCATCTTATACAAATTAAAGGTGATTTTATGAAAGATAAGAAAATATGGAAATATTTTGTACTTGGTGTATTTGTCGTTATTATAGGTATATTTTATTATAAAAATAATGTTAAAGACACGACGGAAGAAGCATCTGCGCTCTTTTTTGAAAAAACAGCAGATGTTAATACTGTTTTAGCTGAACAAGCCATGGGTTTAGGCAATGAAGAAAAATCGCAACAAACCGATGTTGATTCAGAGGTCGAAACAAAAGATGAAATCATGTATATCCATGTTTGTGGTGCAGTTATCGATCCAGGTGTATATGAACTAACAGTTGGTAGCCGAGTAATTGATGCAGTTACGTTTGCTGGTGGATTTAAGGAAAACGCAGCAATGGATGCGATAAATCAAGCACAAAAACTAACGGATGGTGTAAGATTATATATTCCCACGTTAGAAGACATAGAGAATACTAATATAATACAGGATGAATATCCAGTAGTTACAGGAAATCCAGATAACGTATCCTCTAGTGGAGATAAAACTTTAGATGGGAAAGTTAACATTAATACAGCGGACAAAAATACATTAATGAACTTACCAGGGATTGGTGAATCAAAAGCACAAAGTATCATAACTTATCGAGAGAAGAATGGTGCATTTAAGACCATTAGCGATATACAAAAGATAAGCGGGATTAAAGAAGCTGTATTTAATAAAATCAAGGATTATATCACTGTGACAGAGTAGAATCTGTATGTACTTATACAACCGATTAGAAAGAGGTGGATTCATTGAGCAAGAAAGTATTTGTTGTTGATGATGAAAAATTGATAGTAAAAGGAATCCGTTTTTCATTGGAACAGGATGGAATGGAAGTTGATTGTGCTTATGATGGGGAAGAAGCGGTGGCAGCAGCTAAGTCGAAAGAATATGATGTTGTATTATTAGACGTCATGTTACCAAAACTAACTGGGTTTGAAGTGTGCCAACAAATAAGAGAGTTTTCGAACATGCCAATCATCATGTTAACGGCCAAAGGCGATGATATGGATAAAATTCTTGGTCTAGAATATGGGGCAGATGATTATATTACGAAGCCATTTAATATTTTAGAGGTAAAAGCAAGAATTAAAGCTATTATGCGAAGAAATGGTCGAAAAGCGAATGAGAATGAATCCAAGACGATAACCTATGGAGATATGCAGATCGATAGCGAAGGACGTAGAGCATTTATAGCAGGTAAGGAAGTTAATCTTACTGCGAAGGAGTTTGATGTACTAGAGCTTCTTATTCTTAATCCAAATAAGGTTTATAGTAGAGAGAATTTGCTCAATATAGTTTGGGGATATGACTATCCAGGGGATGTTCGAACCGTGGATGTGCACATTCGTCGCTTACGTGAGAAAATTGAGGATAATCCAAGTGAACCAAAATATGTACATACAAAATGGGGCGTTGGATATTATTTTAAAAATTAGAATCACTTATCAGATTGCTTCGGAATCATAAGCGTATGTTTATAATTTTGGAGCAATTTTTCTGATTAAAGATAAGCTTGGAGGTGTGGGAGATTCTCGTTAAGGTAAAACAAAAGTTAAAATTTATGACAAGTATGCGATTTCACGTTTTTATAGCGCTAATATGTATTGGGATGATTCCTGCAATAGGCGCTGGGTGGATTGTAAAGAGCTCTTATATTGAAGAGAGCATTTCATTAAAGATTTCAGATGCACAAAACTACGCATCTAGACTTGCAAATCAGATTATTTATAGTGGCTACTTAACAAATTCAAGTGGTACCAATATTAATACAGAAACTAAATTAATTGCAAACATATACAATGGAAGAGTAATCATTGTTGATTCCAATCTTAAAGTTTTATCGGACACCTTTGAACGTGAGGTTGGCAAAGTACTGATTTCTGATGATGTTATAGAGTGTCTTCGTGGAAATAATCGAGTAAATAGGAATGAGCGTGGTAGGTTTGCAGAAATGACGATTCCTATTCAAGGAGATAATGAAAAAATAGTCGGAGTTATTATATTTAATATTTCATTGGAGAGAGAATTTCAAATTCTTTCCGCTCTTGACCAAAAGCTATCTATTATAATAACATTTATATTAATAGTTTTAGTTATTGCAGCATTTATGTATTCTAAAAGCTTGGTAAAACCACTAAAGGCTATTATTGCTTCCATCAATCATGTTACTGAAGGTTATATGGATGATGAAGTATCAATCAAAGGGTTTTATGAAATTGAACAAATATCCGATTCGTTTAATGCCATGCTTGGTAGAATAAAGACGTTAGAAGAGTCAAGACAAGAATTTGTTTCTAACGTATCCCATGAATTAAAAACACCAATCACCTCAATTAAAGTACTTGCAGACTCTTTGTTAATGCAAGAAGATGCACCAGTTGAGATTTATCGAGAATTTATGACTGACATCAACGATGAGATTGAGCGTGAGAATAAAATTATCAACGATTTACTTTCTTTAGTAAAGCTTGATAAAAAAACAGGCGAGATGCATATTGCAGAAGTCAACATTAATGAATTGCTAGAGATTATTTTAAAACGCTTAAAACCAATTGCGATGAAGCGAAATGTTGAATTAATATTTGAAAGTTTTCGTCCCGTATTAGCAGAAGTGGATGAAGTGAAATTGTCCTTAGCAATTTCTAATCTAATTGAAAATGCGATTAAATATAATGTAGATGATGGATGGGTTCGTGTTTCTTTAAATGCAGACCACAAGTATTTCTACATTAAAGTTTCCGATTCTGGAATTGGTATTCCTGAAAGTGCGATAAACAATATTTTTGATCGCTTTTATCGTGTAGATAAGGCAAGAACAAGACAAACTGGAGGCACTGGATTGGGATTATCGATTACTAAGAATGTTATTTTAATGCATAATGGTGCTGTAAAAGTTTACAGTAAAGAAAATGAGGGAACAACATTTACGATTCGAGTTCCTTTAAGTTATATAGCGTAGGAGATGGTGGAGTTATGAAGAAAAAATATGGTATTTTATTTTGTTTTCTTTTAATAGTGTTGACTGCCTGCTCCAAAAAGGCTAAAGAAGATATCAGTGAATATAAAATATATTATGTAAATAAAGCAGCAAACAAAGTTGTTAGTGAAAGCTTTGAACCCGAAACCAAAGGTAATAAGGATGATATGGTCAAAGAATTTATATCAGCGTTAACTTTGGAACCTAAGAACGACAATTATGAGAGAGCATTACCAGCAGATGTCGAAATTTTAGGATATAGTTATGGGGAAGCAGATCAGCTAATTCTTGATTTTTCAGCTACCTATCCAACATCATTAACTGGAATAAGGGAAATACTAGCTAGAGCTGCGATTGTTAAGACCTTATGCCAAATTGAAGGTATCGAGTTTGTAGAATTTAATGTAATGGGCAAATCTTTAACTTTAGGTGAAATGACGATTAGTATGATGAAAGCATCCGACTTTGTTGAAACAACTGGAGTCACTCAAAATGCTTATGTCACCTTATATTTCTCAAATAAGGAAGGAAATGCATTGATTGAATCCCGAAGAGAGGTTGATTATGACAGTGTGATTTCTGTAGAGCAGTTAATCATAAATCAGTTAATTGCTGGGCCTGTGGAGCGAGAGTATGGTATGATCCCAACGCTAAATCCTGAAACGAAATTAAATTCAGTCACTACGAAAGATGGAATTTGTTATGTTGATTTTAATGAAAAGTTTCTAGAAAATTTAAATGGAGTTTCTGAGAAAGTAACAATTTATTCTGTTGTAAATTCTCTTGTTGAATTAACCAATGTGAATAAAGTGCAAATATTAATTAATAACAAAATAGTTAAGTTGTATAAAACGGAAGAACTTGATGAATTATTTGATCGTAACTTAGATATTATCGAAGGTGAGAAATAATTCAGTTGTTAATATCATGGAATACCATAGCAGGTGCTTTTTTATTAAAGGTGCATGTTATGGTATTTGATAATTAACATTCTATTTTCTATATTCTATTTTCTGTAATCTATTCTTTTAGTATCAGTTCTATATTTTTATATAAAATTCTAGATATAATAAAATAACAAATAAGGAGGAATTATGAAACGACCATTGGTATGGATTATGGCCGCGTATGTACTAGGAATTATCAGCTATAAATATAAAATAGTTGCATTCATTCCACTAATAGCCCTTAGTTATACATTGCTATTTCTTTTCTTTCGCTGTGAATTTTGGAAATTAAAAAAGGAAAAATATCTTTCTTTCATTCTATTATTACTCCCCTTTCTTTTTCTATTAGGCAACCTTCGCATGAACAATCAGCTGCAACCATCGCAAATCGAGACTGTAGTAGATAAAAAAATGAAAGCAACGATGATTGGATCCGTTGATCAAATTCAATGTTATGAAACCAGCAATGCAATTGTGTTAAAAAATGTCAAAATTCTATTAGAAACGTCAAATGACATATACAACTGTAAGAAGGCAATTGTATATGTATCTAATGAAACCTCCATTCAATATGGTAATATTCTATCAATTCAGGGAAGTATCTACCCACTTACGCGAGCAAGCAATCAAGGACAATTCGATCAATATTTGTTTTATAAAGCAAAAGATATAAGTATCAGAGCTTATGCAACAGAAATCAAAGTGTTAGATGATAAAAAAGATAACATTAAGCAGACACTTTATGAGGTCAAAGAAAGATTTAAAACCTCTTATGAGACTATGTTACCGAAAAAAGAAGCAGGTGTATTAACGGCTATGTTACTAGGTGATAAAGCACTTCTTGGCGAAGATATTCAAGAAACATATCAGGAGAATGGAATTTCTCACATCATTTCTATTTCAGGATTACATATGTCCTTCTTTGGATTAACTATCTATCATTTACTTCGCAAGTTAAAATGCAGACTGGTAACTGCGACCATGGTAGTCTTTGTTTTATTAATTCTATATGGAGTATTAACGAATAATAGCGTATCAGCAAATCGAGCCATATGGATGTTGATTTTATTACTCTTAGCTACGATTTTAGGTAAAACTTATGATGTTTTATCAGCCCTTTCATTTAGTGCACTAATTACGTTGTTACAATCACCCATGCAAGTTTTTCACGTCAGTTTTTTATTATCCTATGGAGCAATGATTGGTATTGCAGTGATTTATCAGGTGTTTCGCTCCAGTGGGCTAATTAGCAAGAAGCCAATCTTAAAAGGTATAACAGAAGGTTTATTTTTAAGTATAAGCGCTCAGATTATAACATTTCCTATCATAACTTATTTCTTTTATGAATTCTCTAGTTATTCTATAGTCATCAATTTGTTTGTTGTTCCCTTATTATCTATTTTATTCCCGATGGCTGTTCTTGGAGGGATAATTTCTTTAATTAGTTTACCAATTGCAAATATATGTATTGGTTCTTCTTATTATATTTTAATTTTTTATGAAAAACTGTGTACGTTTGCGCAGCAATTGCCGTATCATCTGTATTTATTTGGGCAGCCAAGTATGTTTCAAATGTTATTCTTTTATTTTCTTGTTCTTGTTATTGGCATTTTGAGTATTAAATTTCAAAAAAAGAGGATAGCATTATTGTTTTTGTTATGCCCATTGTTGTTTTTTATAAGAAAATCAGAGTTCCAGATTACAATGTTAGATGTTGGGCAAGGGGAGTGCATCGTAATTCAAAATGAAAATGGAAATGTCTATATGATTGATGGTGGAAGTACAGATATCAAAGGTGTTGGTGAAAAACGTATCATACCGTATTTAAAATCTCTTGGAGTAAATCGCATCAAATGTGCCTTTTTAACCCATTCAGACGCAGATCATATCAATGGGGTAATGGAAATTTTAACTGCAATGGAAGATGATTTAGAAAGTGATATGAAAGGTGATATAAAAGGTGATATAAAAGGTGATATAAAAGGTAACAAATCTAGTTATAGTGGAGATATCTTTATAGAATCCATTTGTTTGCCGGAGTTATCTGATTATAATGACAAATATAAGGAAATCGTTGAGTTATCCAATAGTAAAGGTGTTGAGGTACGATTTTATAAGAATAGAGAAGGAATGGTTGATGGACGATTGAAACTTTTATGCTTAGCACCAGAAGAGGAGTTAGACCTTTCTGATACGAATTCACATTCCCTAGTATTTTGGCTTAGGTATGGCGAGTTTGATGCATTGTTTACTGGTGATATCGATGCAGCAGGGGAGCTGCGAGTTATGAAGAACCTTCAGGAGTTAGAGATGGTTGGAGGAGTAGGGAAGAGAGAAAAGTTAGTGGTGATAGAAGAGTTAGAGAAGACAGAAGAGGTAGGAAATATAGAAGAATTAGGTAAGACAGAAGGGTTAAAGAAGGCAGAAACCTTAGAAAAGGCAGAAGAGTTGCTAGAAGATTATTTGCTTGATAAAGGGGGTTTTGAGTTATTAAAAATTAGCCATCATGGGTCAAAATATTCTTCTAATATAGAGTTTTTATCTTATCTTGTACCAGTGCATTCAATTATTTCTAGTGGTAAGTATAATACATATGGACATCCACACAAGGAAGCGATTGATTCCTTGAATGAGGTTTCAACTAGTATTCATCAAACGAGTTTAGATGGGGCAATCACAATTTATAGTGATGGAGCTTATATGAGAATTAGACACTATTTTAAAAGAGAGGAATGAGTTTAGTTAAATAGAATTAAATAAAAAATAATGATATAATAGGTAGACTTGTAAAGGAATAGATATAAAACTTAATGAATGGAACGTAAGTGTTAAATTATCAATAAAATCAATACAAAACTTGATGATATTAATTAAGGTGGTGGAGTAAAATGAAAGATACACTTATAAGTTACTTTATGGATCAATTTCACTTAAGTAAAATTGATCCTATAAATAAAGGCTGGTCAAATGATAAAAAGTATAGTGCAACAAAGGCTGATGAAACCAAGGTATTGCTACGTATTTCATCAGTAGATAAGTACGAAATGAAAAAAAACGAATTCGAGTTAATGAAAGAGCTTGCAGCGATTAAAATACCTATGTGTATCCCTATCGAATTTGGTAGGTATGGAGAATATGTGTTTTCATTTCAAAGCTGGATTGATGGCAAAGATGCAGAAGAGATAGTACCATTACTTTCAGATTCAGAGCAATACGTGTATGGCCTTCGTGCAGGAGAATATCTGCGTAAAATACACTCAATCCCTGCTCCAGACACCTATCCGAAATGGGAAGAACGATTTGGTAGAAAGATTGACCGAAAGCTTGCCGCTTATCAGGACTGTGAAATAAAGTTTGACGGTGGGGAGAGAATGATTCGTTACATAAATGAAAATCGTCACTTACTTATTGGCAGACCCCAATGTTTCCAACATGGAGATTACCATATTGGAAATATGATGATTGATAACCAAGGGAAACTGCAAATCATAGATTTTAATCGATATGACTTTGGTGATCCGTGGGAAGAATTTAATCGTATTGTTTGGTGTGCGCAGAAAAGTCCGATTTTTGCTAGTGGAATGGTTAACGGATATTTTGAGGGTAAGCCACCAATAGAATTTTGGCAACTGCTTGCCCTTTATATCGCATGTAATACCCTTTCGTCTGTCTGTTGGGCGATTCCATTTGGGCAAGAGGAAGTTAATACGATGCTTAATCAAGCAAAGGATGTGCTTAATTGGTATGAAAATATGACGTGTGTAATTCCTAAATGGTACTTTGAACAACTCTGGAAAGAGTGGGAAGATGCTAGAATTTCTGATTAAGATAAACACAAAATAAGATAAATATAAAATAAGATTAACACAAAATAAGAATACAAGATACATATATATAACCATATCTCCGCCGCTTATAGCACATGTTATAGCGGTGGATTTTTATAATTTTTTTATAAAGGTATCTAAAATAGTTCAACAGAATAAAATAAAATTAAACATTAGAAATAAATTCTAAAAAATATAAACGAACAATTTGAAGTATATTAAAGAATAATTTAAGAAATATAAAAAGAATTATTAGAAATAGCTTAGAAAATACCGAAATCATTGACAAGGACAATATGGAAAGAGTATACTTTTAGATATGTTAAGTAATGTGTATATAGGGATAAGATGCAATACATTATGAATGGAAGCAGATCAAGAGCCGTTAAAGTATTGCATGGAGGAATGAACTTTGTCAAAAAAATATGGGAAATATATTGCAAATATATTTATTTTATTTGCATTAATAGGAATAACGTATTATTTACTTTTTAGGGGGCAAGAGTTTTCTGAAATATTAGATTCTCTTATCCTAGCGAAGAATAGCTATTTAATTCTAGGCATTGTGTTTGTCATTGGATTTGTATGTAGTGAATCGTATATTATTTACTATTTGATGAAGGCTGTAAAAAGAAGAATCCCAATGATTTATTGCATAAAATACTCATTTATCGGGTTCTTTTTTAGTGCGATAACACCATCAGCATCGGGTGGGCAGCCAATGCAAATTTACTATATGAATAAAGATAACATTGAAGTTGCTATATCATCTGTAGTTCTGATTATAGTAACTGCAATGTATAAGCTCGTACTTATTTTCCTATGCCTAATTCTAGGAATTGCAAATTGGACCTTTGTTAGCGCTCGTATTGATAGTATTTGGTTTTTAGTTTTATTTGGAGTGGTAGCAAATGGCGTATTTATTGGATTTTTATTTGTTGCTATTTATAAGCAATCCTTTGCACGAAAATTGATTGGGAAAACAATCTTATGGCTTGGAAAAAAACGGATGATAAAGAATCATAATAAAATACTTAAAAAAGCATTTCATGCATTAAAAAGGTATGAACTTAGTGCAGGCTATATTAAAGAGAACAAAAGAGTATTAGTGAATTGCTTTTTTATTACTTTGATACAGAGAATTTTATTATTCGCTGTAACATTTTTAGTATATAAGGCATTTTCTTTGAGAGGTTATAGCGTATTTCAGATTATCTCATTACAAGCATTTATTGCATTAGCAGCAGATTCATTACCATTGCCAGGTGGAATTGGTGCAACTGAGAGTAGCTTTTTGATTTTATTTGCAGGTGTGTTTACGGAAGAGTTTGTACTTCCAGGAATGCTATTAAGTAGAGGAATTACATATTATGCACTAATAATTATGAGTGCAGCCGTGATGTTAGTGAGCCAATTAATGAGTGGCCGTAAGAAAATTATAGGGAGTGGTAGGTAGTAATATGATAGGTTTTTATAATTACTCAGTAATTTTAACGTATATTGGATTAGGTGCGTCAATTTTTGGGATGACGCAAGTGTTTGCAGGGAATTTTACTTGGGCGTTTTTCTGTTTAATGATTTCTGGAACATGTGATATGTTTGATGGTAAAATAGCAAGGGCTATGAAAAATCGTACAGACCAAGAAAAAGTATTTGGTATACAAATTGATTCCTTATGTGATTTGATTTGTTTTGGTATGTTACCTGCAATGATTGGGTATGCGATGAGCGAGAATAAAAAACTTGGTGGAGTAGCATCTGTCTTATTTGTACTAGGTGCCGTGATACGATTAGGTTACTTTAATGTTATGGAGCAGGAACGTCAACAGATAACAACAGAACATAGAGAGTACTATCAAGGACTTCCTGTTACGACGGTTGCAATTATTTTACCTGCTGTTTATATTGTAGGAAGTTTACTAAATAGACCAAATTTTCCAACTGCATTTTCAATCATTATGATTATTGTTTCATTTTTATTTGTACTTGACTTTAAAGTGAAAAAGCCAGGGAATCTAGGAGTCTGTCTTATGACAGCGTTTGGAATTTTGGTTGTAGTGGCATTGTTATCGGTTACTATGTAATATTGAGAGATAAGATGTTGGATTAAATCAATCTTATACATAAGAAGATTTAGTGACTCATTAGAGACTGGATGAAATTTATAGGATTGATATGATAAATTGCAAATTCATATAAGAATTAGAATCACATAAAAATAAAAAGGTTCTTGATAGAATGTAGAATTCTTGTTAAGATTAATAAGAATCAAAAATAATAAAACATATAGTATAAGGTTGAAAGAAAAGGTTTAGAATGTTTTTTAAATTGATTCTTTCAATCTTTTTTACTTTATATAAATACAAGCGCATATGCTTTGGCTGCTAAAGTAAAAATACTTTGCGATAATAATGCAATAGGATAGGATTGAAAGGTATAGGTGTCATATGAAATATAGGGATAGAGAGGGAAACGAATTTAATAAGTCAACTAAGCAGGATGACTTATTAAAGATGTTGTATTCAAATGTAATTGGTAGATTAGGGTTAAAAATATTATCAGCTCCAAGTATTTCAAGAATGGCTGGTTCTATTCTTAATACTTGGCCATCTACTTTTTTAATAGATCCTTTTGTTAAGAAAAATAATATTAAAATGAATGAGTACGTCCCTCGGAGATATCGTTCTTATAATGAATTTTTTACAAGAAAGATAAGGAATGGAAAAAGGCCAATTGACCATGTCGATGCTAATTTAATTTCTCCATCGGATGGAAAAGTAAGTGCTTATAAAATAGGTTTAAATTCAAAGTTTCGCATTAAAAATTCCTATTATACAGTAGAATCTTTATTAAGGAATAAAGAACTTGCAAAAGAATTTGTAGGTGGTACGATTGTAGTCATACGTTTAACGGTTGATAATTATCATAGATACTGTTATGTGGATGATGCAAGTAAGGAAAGAAATCATTTCATAAAGGGAAAACTTTATACTGTAAATCCTGTGGCTCTTGACCACATAAATATATACAAAGAGAATAGCCGTTCTTACTGCGTTTTAAATACGAAAAACTTTGGGAAAGTTGTTCAAATGGAAGTGGGAGCTTTAATGGTTGGTAAGATAAATAATTATCATCGTGCAGCTATTGTAAAACGAGGACAAGAAAAAGGAAAGTTTGAGTTTGGCGGTTCTACCATTGTCTTACTCCTTCAAAGAGATGAGGTTGCAGTTCATCAAGATATTTTAAAGAATACAAGAGACGGTTATGAAACAATCGTTAAAATGGGAGAGAGTATCGGCGAGGCAATCTATTAGTATATTAAATTATATTCCAATATTTAATTCGCAAATGTGATAACGAGGCCAGGCGTAATGTGTGGTGAGAGTGTGCTTTTCACATTCTTTGAACTCTGTAGAATGAATAAGTTAAGGAAGGGCACGAGATTTCATGAAAGCAATAAAAGAACACATAAAGAATAACACTTATAAACCTGTTTATCTACTTTATGGTAGTGAAGATTATTTGAAAAAATTATATAAAGATAAGCTGAAAGAAGGAATCATGGGAGATGGTGATTCCATGAATTTTTCTTATTTTGAAGGAAAAACGGCGGATGTAAATGAAATTATTCGTATCGCTGAAACAATGCCATTTTTTAGTGATCGAAGACTTATCTTAATTGAAAATTGTGGTTGGTTTAAGTCTCAAAGTGATTTCGCTGATTATATTAAAGAAATGCCAGATACTACTCACGTTATATTTGTGGAACAAGAAGTAGACAAACGAAATCGTTTATTTAAAGCGGTAAAAGATATTGGGCACATCAGTGAAATGAACGGACTAGATGAAGGGCAGATTAAACTTTGGGCAGCTGGTATTCTTAACAAGGATAAGAAAAAGATTACCGACGCAACAATGACTTATTTGGTTGGTAAAGTTGGTTTTGATATGGAGAATCTTAGAACTGAGCTAGAGAAACTGATCTGTTATGCCTATGACCGAGATGTAATTACGATTGAAGATGTAGATGCTGTGTGCACCGAGCAATTAACTGGTAAAATCTTCGTAATGATTGATGCAATAGCAGCTGGAAATCAAAAAAAGGCGCTGGAATTATATTATGATTTGCTTAGTTTAAAAGAAAAGCCAATGTCAATTTTGTATCTGATCATAAGACATTTTAATATAATGCTTCAGGTGAAAGATTTAAATAGTCGTTCTGTTACGAATCAAGTAATAGCAAGTAAAGTGGGGGTACCTCCATTTGCAGTAACGAAATATGTAGGGCAGGCAAAGAATTTTAAATCAGATGTGATTAAAAGTAATATTGCTTATGGCATTGAAATAGAAGAAGCAGTCAAAAGCGGAAGACTAAATGATCAAATTGGTGTCGAATTAGTTATTGTCAAATCTTCCACTTTGTAGTATAATATATTCTCGTGTGGCAGTCACACGTTTGGAGATGTACCCAAGAGGCTGAAGGGTTCGGATTCGAAATCCGATAGGTCGGTTTTCCGGCGCAGGGGTTCAAATCCCTTCATCTCCGTTTTGAATATATGGCTCAAGTCTTATGACTTGGGCCTTTTTTGTCTAGGGGATGGTTGCTAAGAGACATAGAATTGAGAGTGTTGACAATAAAACATATTATTATATAAATATGCACACAATTGAGAGTGCTGACAATAAATCATATTACCATATAAATATGCACACGTTTCGTATAAAAAAGGGAAATATAGTCTTTATTTATATTAAGGACATTTCATTGACTTTTATGACGATATTGTAGTAATATATTAATAATTTAAATACTAATATTTCTCAAATAGGCAGAAAGATTAAACATTTGAACAATGTCCATATGGATTGTGTTCAAATGTTTTTTTGTGAGAACAAGGAGGATAAAAGATGGACATTATATTAGTTATGTGTCTAGGGATATTTGTAGGTCACAAATTTTTTCCTAAAAAGTTAAAAAAGAGGAATGAACAATTACAAGTAGTTTGTACTGTGGTTCTAATTTTCTCTATGGGAGTTGTGCTGGGAAAACGAGATAATTTTTTGCATGAATTATCGACATTAGGTTTTCAGAGTTTTATTTTCTTCCTTTTCCCTACTGTATTTTCAACGATATTTGTGTATATATTGACTAAAATTTTTATGGAGAATAAAGGGAAAAAAGGGGTTTAATTTATTATGGTAATTTTAGCATTAGTTGCATTAATTTCCGGTATCTTATGTGGTTTAATAATAGATAATACTTTTATAACGTTTATTACTAGTAATACAGATGTTGTGTTATACATATTGATGTTTTTAGTAGGAATAAGCATCGGACTACATGAGGGAATCTTAAAGAAAATAAAAGAATATCATTTTAAGATATTCATTATTCCAGCGGGTATTATAGTAGGTTCTCTTGTAGGAGGAGTTATTTGCAGTTTTATCACAGAGTATTCAATGAATGAAAGTACGGCTGTGGCAAGTGGCCTAGGTTGGTATAGTCTTGCAGGAGTTACGATCGGTAATTTGGTTAGTGCTCAATTAGGGAGTATCGCATTTTTGAGTAGCTTAATGAGAGAAATATTTTCATTTTTTAGCATTCCAATTATCTCGAAAAAACTAAATTACTTTAGTTGTATTGCGCCTGCAGGGGCTACAAGTGAAGATACTACTTTGCCGATGATGATAAAGTATACCAATGAAGAAACGGTTGTCTTATCAGTGTTAAATGGAATAATATGTTCAAGTGCAGTACCAATATTAATTTCATTATGTTTTAGATTGTTTTAATTGAAAATACATTAAAGATTATAAAAGGGGTAGGCGTAAGCACTTTTTTATGGTAAATTAGAAAAGGAATATTAAGTAGCAAAAGTTCACACAGAATGTGTGAGCTTTTTGCATGTGAAAAGTGAATAAATCAAAGAGAGGTGTTGAATATAGAAAAAAGTTTAAACAATAGGAGGGGAATGGAGTAGCTTCTAAAGAAAATTCTAGGTTCAAACAAGCATGAAAGAAAAAATTTACCGAAAGATAAATTTATAAAATCACAGACAGGAAGGTAATAGTTTTGACAGAAGGAAGAATATCTAAAAAAATAGTTTTATTTGCAATGCCAATATTTTTAGGCAATTTATTTCAACAACTTTATAATGTAGTCGATTCCTTGGTTGTAGGGAATGTTCTTGGTAAAAATGCACTTGCTGCGGTTAGTTCATCAGGAAGTTTAATATTTTTAATAGTAGGCTTTATTAATGGTATTTTTGTTGGAGCAGGTGTAGTTATTGCCCGTTATTTTGGTGAGAAAAATATTAAAGACTTAAAAATAGCAGTACATACTACGATTGCTTTTGGACTATTGGCGGGTATAGTCGTAACCGTCGCTGGAATGGGTTTAACGCCATATATGCTTAAAATGATGGGGACGCCAGCGGACGTATTGCCAGATTCCATTATGTATTTTCGATTATATTTTGCTGGCGGTATCGGTATTGTAATGTACAATACGTGTATGGGAATCTTTCAAGCAATCGGAGATAGTAAACATCCACTATATTATCTTATTATATCGGCTATTACCAATGTTGTATTAGATTTATTATTTGTAGCTGTTTTTGATTTTGGAATCGCTGGTGCAGCGGTGGCTACTGTAATTTCACAGTTTGTTAGTGCTATTCTATCATTTATTAAACTTATGAAGGTAGATGGAGTACATAAAGTAGAAATAGATAAAATTCGTATTCATAAAAAAATGCTTGTTAAAATATTGAAAATGGGGATTCCAACGGGAGTTCAAAACTCCGTGATTGGTTTTGCCAATGTTATCGTTCAATCCAATATTAATGCCTTTGGTTCAATTGCTATGGCAGGAAGTGGAAGCTACTCAAAACTAGAAGGTTTTGCATTTTTACCGATTACAAGCTTTAGTGTTGCCTTAACTACTTTTATTGGGCAAAATCTTGGAGCTAAAAATTATGAACGTGCAAAAAAAGGTGCTCGCTTTGGAATTTGGACAGGTGTATTGTTAGCGGAATCGGTTGGTGCACTATTATGGATATTTGCACCGGTATTGATTCGATTATTTAATAATCAACCAGAAGTTATTGAAATTGGAGTAATGCAATCAAGAACAGAAGGTCTATTTTACTGTTTATTGGCATTATCCCACTGCTTATCTGGTATTTTACGAGGTGCTGGAAAATCAACAATACCGATGTTTGTAATGCTTATTTGTTGGTGTGGAATACGTATTACTTACATCGTTACTATGGTAAATTTAATACCAGATATTAGAGTGATATTCTGGGCATATCCACTTACTTGGTTTTTAAGTTCTGTTATTTTTATTATTTATTATAAAAAAGCAGATTGGATGTGTGGGTATAAGGAAAAGTTGGTTTAATTTTGTCTGATTATTTCGGCATATCGCTATGACAGGGTGATTGGCGCAATGACGAAAAAGAGATGGATGAAATTAAAAGTTTAAATCTAATAAAAATATTTAGAAAGGAATGCTAATTAGCATTCCTTTTATTATGCTTAAAATATATATTGACCATTACGTAAGGGAATGGTTTAAAATGAAGATAACAAAAAAAGGTTATAAACAATATATATGAAAGGGGTTATACATTCATGGAAAAAAAACTATATAAAACGGGAGAATTAGCGCAGTTAGCAGGAGTATCTGTTAGGACAATCCGCTATTATGATAGTAAGGGGATTCTAAAGCCAGTTGAGTATTCAGAAGCTAAGTATAGACTTTATGATAATAAATCTGTAGAAAACTTACAAAAGATATTAATGTTAAAGTATGTAGGATTTTCATTAGAACAGATTGAACAACTAATGAAGAGTGAATTCGCCAATAATGACTCTAACTTAAAAGATTCTTTAGCTATTCAGAAAGAACTTCTGGTAAAGAAAATAAAGCATATGGAACGTATGATAGAAGCAATAGAAAATACTGAAAAAGCAGAAAATGATGCGGTATGGGAAATGTTGATTAAAGTTATTAACCTAACAACTGAAAAAGAGATTATGGATAGACAATATCAAAATGACGAGAACTTGCAAAAACGAATTAACATTCATAATTATAGCACCGCATCTGAGCATTGGATGAGATGGATTTACAAGAAATTAAATTTTAAATCTAACATGAAGATATTAGAAATTGGATGTGGGAATGGACTCTTGTGGAAAGAAAATATTGAATATCTTCCAGAAAATATAACGATTATGCTAACCGACAACTCAGAAGGAATGCTGGAGAAAGTAAAACAAGTTTTTTCGCAGAATAAAGAAAGTCTTGAAAGAAGAAATATCAAATATGAGTTTTTGCAAATAGATGCAGATCAAATCGATATTAAAGAAAAGACTTATGATGTAGTAATTGCAAATCACATGCTTTTTCATGTAAATAATAGAGATCGTTTGTTTGAAAAAATAAGAAATGGATTAAAAGAAAAAGGTACATTTTATTGTTCCACCATTGGCTGTAAACATATGAAAGAATTAAATGATTTTGTTACAAAATTTGATCCTAATATTTATATTCCATCTGAAAATGCTCTCAAGGGTTTTCAATTAGAAAACGGCAGAGAACAATTATTAAAACATTTTGTGAATGTACAAATGGAAGTTCAAGAAAATGATTTAATGGTTGATAATGTAGACGATATCTATGAGTATGTAATTTCATACCCTGGTAATGCAGAGGAGTTATTAAGTAAAAAAGAAAAGGTATTTAAAAAGGCAATCGATAAAATAATTAATGAAAAAGGATACTTTTATATACATAAATCACAAGGAATATTTATTGCAAAAATGCAGTAATGATTGGAGGAAAATTATGAAATTATCAATCTCTACAGGAATGTACTATAGGAAAGATCATAATGAAATATTAGAAATAATTAAAAAATCGGGATTTGAAAATATTGAGTTGTTTATGAATCAATCATTTGTAGATTTAGAAGAGAATATCATTGTGGATTCTATTTTAAATCATAGTTTAAATGCAGTGAGTATTCATACACCACTAGAATTTATTGTATTTGAGAGAAAGCAAAATGAAGAATATTGGATTAATAAAAGTTGTAAACTTGCTATAAGATTAAATTCAGAATTGATAAATACGCATATGGTATTAGGAAAAAATTTTGAATCAACAGATTTAACGATGGATGAAATTCATAAAAAGAATCTTTTATCACGATCATTAGGCAGTGGCATTATTTTGACTACAGAAAATATGCCTGCGTACTGTAAAGAAACTTTTCTTGGAAGGTATGAAGAATTTAGTGACTTTTGTTTGAAAGAAAATATACCGATCACATTTGATATTACACATTATGCCACGGGTACTGGTAGTATCATAGAGGCCTTTGATAAAGTTAAGCACTTAGTTAAAAATATTCATTTGAGTAATTATAGCGATGGAAATGAACATAAACTTTTAGAGGAGGGCGATATTAATATAATTGAGTTTTTGAAATATTTAACTCAAATTCAATATAAGGGGTTATTAACCTTAGAGTTTGATTTTGAAAATAAGCTTAGAAACAAAATTGTAGATGATGAAGATGCTGTGAATAGGCTACAGAAAAGTAGAGAATTTGTTTTAAATATAATAAAATAGAAGTGTAGAGAATTAGTTTTAAAGATAATTAAAAAAGTAGAGCATATGAAACTAGTAATTGAGTAGAATGGAAAATGTGAGATATTCAATACAATTAAATACTTAATTGTATATATAAAACTCTTTGTTATATTAGATAGGATTCCTTTGAATCATTTTTAAAAAATAGGACAAAGAGTTTTTTATGTCATGATTATGAATAATAAAAGGGAATGAGGCACCTGATAACTTGTATGCAGCCGATTGAAGTTAACAAGATTATGAACCGTCTTTGTTCATGAATATATGATTCAGCTGCTTGATACAAATGATATGGAAGTTGTATGTAAAAAGTTATAGCAAAGGTTATTCTAATAATTTTTTAATATATTTCTTAACTTACTATATTGTATTGTAGAATAGCAAGTGTTAATATATAGGAAACAAAGCAAGATAGCAATGATAATTTTAGAGTAATTATAGTTATATACAGTCGCCTAACCATATGGAATAAGTTCTCTTGGCGATATACGTAGCAGTAATCAATTGACACATGAAGTTTAACAATAACAATAAAGCAAAGGGGGGAAGGATAAGTTTGAATACACAATTAAAAAAAGGAGCTTTAGAATTATGTGTATTGGCTCAACTAATGTCGAAAGACCAATACGGATATGAGCTGATAGAAGCTATCTCTACAAAGATGTCTATCGCATCTGGGACATTATATTTGATTTTAAAACGATTTAAAGTTGAAGATTACGTAGAGACATATTTGGTAGAATCAGCGGAAGGTCCAGCAAGAAAATACTACCACATAACAGAAAAGGGAATTGAGTACTTTCATAAACTCAAGTCAGAATGGGACGAATTTGTAATAGCTGTTAGTGAATTAGTAAATTGATACTTGGAGGTGTCTTATGGAATATAAAAAACAATATTTTAATTCTTTATTAATTCAAGGAAAATTAAGAGAAGCGGTTAAGTATTTATCAGAATTTGAAGAAAACAAGGCTTTAGTTGAAAAGTATCAAGAGGTTTTCCAGCAAAAGAAGGATATCATACGATCTGACAATGAAGTACTACAAAAAATTGATGCTATTTATCAAGAGTATTATCGATTCGTATTTTGGAAAGAGAAGTCTGAAGATTTTACTCTACGATATTTATATGAAACTTTCTCTAATATGCTTGGCGATCCGATACAAACGTTAAAAACCAGAGAAGAAATGATTCAAGCTATAAATCAAATCGAGTGTAAAATAAAAAACATCGTAGAAAGAGAAGGCTATCAATATTTAGGTGATACAACTGGAGCTTGGTATGGTCCATATATATGGAAAGAAACTATTCCAACCCTTTATCATGTTGAATTACCAGATCAAACCTATGAAATGACTGTAAACATGATGGAGGGGTTTGTATCAAGAAGTTGGCTTGATTATTTATCCTTTGGTAAGGTTGGCACTGGTGGCTGGGCAAAAGAAGAGGGACAATTATATTGTGTTAAAAAATGTTACATAGATGAGATAGATACACCTTCCTTTCAGATTTCTTATCTAAAGCACGAGGCACAACATGCGGTAGATAAGATGAACTACGTAACCTTAGATTCGGTAGTATTGGAATATAGAGCAAAATTAGTGGAACTTATTTACTATCCAGATATCAGCAAGTTTTTTGATTTTTTATTAGAGGCAAATAAAGAAAATCCAATGAATTCACATAGTTATGCTTCTTATCTTATCATAAATAAACTATCGAAAAAGATATTAAAAAAGGAATATGAGGAAAATGAGTCCGTATGGATTCCATATGAAAATGAAATACGAGATGTAGCAAAAGAGTTATTAAGGGAACATCCAAATTCAGTGTATGAGGTAGATAAACGTTTCGTGGACCATTAGATCGTATATAAAATTGTACGGGGATTTGCAATCTATAAAATTAAAAATTTGAAGAGGAGATTTTAACATGACAAAGAATGAATATTTGGAAAAGTTAAAAGAAATCTTAACTGGTATTGAAACTGATCTTGCAAGAGAAATAGTAGAAGATTATGAAGAACATTTTGAAATGGGGCTAAAAAAGGGAAAAACAGAAGAGCAAGTCTGTGAAGAACTGGGGGATATTAATGAAATTGCTAAGGAATTAGAGGGATTAGAGAAACAAATCAAATCATCAAATGCCACTCATGAAATAAAAACAGCTCAAAATACAGAATTAATCACATCTCCAGATACGGAATGGAAGCAAGAGAGGACAGAAGAAGTTAAATTAAAGGATATAATTGTAGATGCATTATCTGCAGATGTTATTGTTTTGCCTTCAGGAAATAATAAGATAACTATCAATTTTGAGAATTATGGGAATTTAAAACAAAAGATGATGTATGAATTGAAGTCTTGGCAAGAGGGAGATAAAATTTATGCAAAGATTATAAGTAAAGAATCAATTTCTGGATTCTTCACTTATTTTAAGACACCACAAATGAAAATAGAAATTAAAATACCAGATTATTTTCCTAATTTACATTTAACTTCAACAAGTGGTGATATGAGGTTGAATGGAGCAAAAAGTAATGAGGTAGCTGTGAATACAATGAGTGGTGATATAGAAGTACTAAACTTCCATACGAAAACAATGCAGTTACAATCCCAAAGTGGTGATGTAAATATGCAAAACAGCAATGGTGATTCACTAAGTTGCAATAGTACAAGTGGTGACTTACGATTCATGGAAGTAAACTTTAAAAACTTTAATTTAGAGTCCAGTAGCGGAGAGATTCAAGTTCATAGAGCAGAAGGAGATAATATTACCAGTAGAAGTAAATCGGGTGGGATTTCATTTCGAGATTGTAAAATGAATCGTATGGATTTAAAGACTTCAAGCGGTGATGTTACTATTTTAAATGTATTAGCAGATTATTCTTATATGCAAAGTACCAGCGGTGATGTAAAAGCGGAAGGATCAACGATATCTCAAATCTTGCTCCAAAGTACCAGTGGAGATGTGATGACGTCAAGGATTAAGAGTGATGTTATAAATCTCTCCAGTAAAAGTGGAGATGTACGTGCAACGGCTGAATCAAAGGAGTGGAAAGCATCCTCTATTAGTGGAGGAGTATCTATAACAGCGGAAAACGACGCAACAATAAAAGTTAATTCTGTTAGTGGTGATGTAAGTTTGCAGTTACAAAATCAAGGGAATGGGTATGAGGCTAATATTCGAACCGTAAGTGGTATGCGTAGCCTTACTTTTGAAGGAAGTAGTAGCAAACTATATCGCAATGGAAGTTATGTTTTTGGAAATGGTGGATGTAAGATTGAAGCTAGCACAACTTCTGGTGATATTAAAATTCGTGGATAAAGGAATTAAATAAATGCACTTTAGTACGTGGTTGATTTTAACTAATATACGTGCTAGAGTGCATTTTTAATATATTTTTTAAATTTATACATAAAGCTGGAGTGGATTATACGTGAGTGATAAAATGGAAGGAACTTACTTTTAAATTGAAATAATTTACAATAGGTAATATAATTGCATTAACATTATAAACGATAAGATTTGTTCCATATATCCGTTTGGAGGTGTTTATGAAAGTACTGAATCAAAGAATCTATTTTGCAGTAGGTTTTATTTTATTAATTTTATTACTACAACCAGTGGTAAGTATTCATGCAGCGGAAGAAAGCACGTATTATTTAACAAGAAAAGCAAATAAAGTAATCTATTGCGGAGAAGAAGTAGTAGTAATAAGTGAGAATATTACAGAAGAAGACTATACATATTCAGACCCCTTGCTATCGGAAGGGCTGATAAAATTTGATCAAGCTAAGAAACTGATATTAGCGAAGGGAGTTACAAAGGTAGATACGAATTTTATTGCAAATTGTTTTCCAAACCTTGAGGAAATTTATTTTTCTGAAACGGTAAAGAATTTGGATCAAACAGTTTCGCCTTGGATTATCAATCCTACAATCATTAAATTTGAAGTAGCAAAAAGCAATTCATATTTTACATCAGAAAATGGGGTCTTATATAACAAAGAAAAAACGATATTGTATGCTTATCCACCATCTGCAACTAACACCATATATACGGTACCTAATTCCGTAAAAACAATCAATGAGAATGCTTTTAGTAATGCATTGAAGCTAAAAAAAGTTAGCTTTGGTGAAAAGATTACTACGAATAATTTAGGGAGAATTTGCTTAAATTTACGAAATGTTACCAAATATAGTGTTGCAGTGAAAAATCCTTATATCTGTGTAAAACAGGGAGTCATATTTAATAAAACAGGAGATAGCCTTTTAGTGTTTCCATTAGGAAAGGGTGGGAAATATGTGATTCCCAAAGGTACTAAAACAATTGGAGATTTTGCTTTTTATCAATCCAAAGTAAAGAATTTAATTATTTTAGAAGGCGTAATAAAGTTGGGCAGCGCAGTATTTGGAGAGGCATCGATTGTTAAAATCAGTATTCCAAGTACTTTAACTAGTTTAGAAGATTCGCTTTCGGAGTTATATTACTTACAGGAAATTACAGTTGCAGCAAAGAATAAAAATTATGCCTCTTATGATGGTATTTTATACGATAAGAAACTTACTATGATTTTACATTATCCTTTGGCTTGTAAGAACAAAGTATTACGATATCCGGATTCTGTTCAAAGCATTGATTTAACTCTTCGTAATGCAAATATAAACCAGCTAGTTCTTTCTAATAATATAAAACAAATCACTGGTTATAAAGATTATAATTTGGGAAATGTGTTTGAGAAAATCACTCTTTCCTCGAAAAATACATATTTTAGCATGTATGAGGGTTCACTTTATAATAAGTCAAAAACAGAACTTATCATCTATGGGGGTGGAGAGATTGCCACATTTCCAAAGGAATTAAAGAAGCTTAGCTTATATGGAATTTATTCTGGGAAAATAAAAGAAATACATATTTCAAGCAATGTAAGTGAGATTGAATTAGGATATCTTAATGGACTATTTGATATCCCTACGTTAGAAAAGCTTATAGTGGAAGATGGAAATCAAAAGTATTGCTTTGAAAATGGACTACTTATGAATAAGGAACGTACTTATGTATATGATGCTGACCGAACTTTGAAAGATTTAAATCTTCCTGAGGGAATTCAGACAATCAACACGAATCTTGTACTTAATAATAAAAAAATAGAACGAATTGTGTTGCCATCATCATTTATCCAGAAAGAGTCTGAGATTAACTGGAATATGGATTTGCCAAATCTTAAAGAAATCGTAGTAAATGCGGGAAATTCCATGTATGAGAGCAAAGAGGGTGTGCTATATACAAAGGAGCTAAAAAAGTTACTTCATTATCCGAGCAAAAAGACAGATGAGACATTTATGATGCCAAAGGATGTTGTTGAAGGAAATGTGTCATCCTTATTGCGTAATCCATATGTAAGAAGTATAACCTTATCGGATGGTTTTAAAGAGTTTAATTATGCACAGTATCGTTCGTATTATTCAGATGTTAAAAAAGAATATGCTCTAAAAGAGATTTTAGTAGGTGAAAACAGCCAATATTATACGTCTATCCAAGGGATTTTATATAATAAGGATAAAACAGAGCTTATCTGTTATCCAGCGGGAGCAGATTTGGAGGAATATATTGTGCCGGATACTGTGACAGAACTTTCTGGCCTCGTGGTGAATACTCATATGAAAAAGCTAGTACTTGGAAAGGCTGTTAAAGATATCAGTTTACAATGGAATGATGATTATACCCAAAGTTCTTTGTTGTTGCCATCCTTACAAGAAGTGGTAGTGGATGCATCGAATGCAAAATATACAACATTAGATGGAATCTTGTATGATAAGGAACTTACTACGATGATTTTTTATCCTGGAAATTCGATGAAGGAAACAATCACTATTCCAAAGACGGTGAAATATTTATTTGCCGTTTCAGGAGGAAGATACACTCCTAAGGTTCCAGTGAATGCGTACTTGAAGACTGTTATAATAGAAGAAGGCAGTAGATATCTGAAGGCGAAGGGGAGAGAGGTGTATAGTAAATTTGGGCGTGAAGAAGCGTTTTAATCAGTAGAAAAAATAAAAAAGCTGTAAAGAAATAATTGAAAAGATAATTTATAAAAAACTGAGATTAGAGATTCTTCACTTTAACCTCAGTTTTTTTATTGTACTTAATTTATGAAAGAATTTTGGAATACGCCAATATATAATTAATTTTATAAATAAATAGCTAAATTATAAAACTGTGTGTTATACTAGAGCCTGACAAAAAAATAAAAGAGAAAATATAATAAAAAATAGAATCTGCCAGCGGATGAAAAAAGTGTTATATTTAGAATTGGAAGTAGAATGAAATTTAAAGAAATGAATTTAATAATGCCATTGTTGCAAGCCATTAAGGAGGAAGGTTTTGTGGAGCCGTCTCCCATTCAAGAAAAGACGATTCCACTAGTACTTGAAGGTAAAGATATCCTTGGATGTGCCCAGACAGGAACAGGAAAGACGGCAGCCTTTGCCTTACCTATTTTACAGAGATTATCAACAGTTAAGGAGAGTGGAGTAAGAGCACTTATTATTACACCAACGAGGGAATTGGCAATTCAAGTATATGAAAGTTTTGAATGTTTTGGCAAGTATACGAAGCTAAAGCAAAGTGTAATTTACGGTGGAGTAGGGCAAAGTGCGCAAGTTAATTCCTTAAAATCGGGAGTGGATATATTAATCGCAACGCCTGGACGCCTTAATGATTTGATTGGACAAGGCTATATTACGTTAGATTCAATTGAGATGTTTGTACTGGATGAAGCGGATCAAATGCTTGATATGGGATTTTTAAATGATATAAAAAAAGTAATCAAATTATTACCGAAGAAACGTCAGACCTTATTGTTTAGTGCGACAATGCCAAAGGAAATTGAAGCACTAGCAACTGGGTTATTACACAATCCTGAAATCGTTAAAATAAGTGCAGTAACAAGTACTGTTGATTCCATTGAACAAAGTGTTTATTTTGTTGACCGTTTAAATAAACTTCCATTATTGACCTCCTTAATCAAAGAGCAAAAGATGTCAAGCGTTCTTGTATTTACTAAAACAAAACATGGAGCAGATCGTGTGGCAGACAAGCTTAATAAAGCAAAAGTAAAGGCACTAGCAATACATGGCGATAAGGGTCAGAATGCAAGGCAGAGTGCTCTTAGTGATTTTAAAGAAGGAAGAATAAGAGTTTTAGTAGCAACTGATATTGCAGCAAGGGGAATCGATATTTCGGAATTATCTTTTGTGGTAAATTATGATATTCCAAATCAAGCGGAAACTTATATACATCGTATCGGAAGAACTGGCCGTGCCGGATTAGGTGGAAATGCAATTAATTTATGTAATATTGATGATTTGGATTATTTAAGAGAAATAGAAAAACATATTGGTAAGATTATTCCAGAAGTTACTTCCAAGTGGCCAATGTTAATACTTGAAAAGACGGAAAAACCAGTCAGAGGTCAAAAAACAGGTAATTCTACTAAGAATATAACTAAAGATTCGGTTAAGGCTGATGTTAACGATTCGTCTAAGGCTGATAGCAAAGAAATTAAGTGTGATGCAAAAGATTGGACAGGTAGAGGAACAAAAAAATCAGATGCTCATAAGAAGACGATATCTAAAAAGGAAGAGAAAAGTGAAAAGGGCTTATCTATAGAGAAGAAAAATGAAGTGAAAAGTATAAAAAGCCCATATATAGATACGAAAAAAGAAGAGAATAGTAAAAAGTACTCATCTATAGAGAAGAAAAAAGATGAGAAAAGTAAAAAGAACTTAACGATAGAGAAGAAAAAAGATGAGAAAAGTAAAAAGTACTCATCTATAGAGAAGAAAAAAGATGAGAAAAGTAAAAAGAACTTAACGATAGAGAAGAAAAAAGATGAGAAAAGTAAAAAGTACTCATCTATAGAGAAGAAAAAAGAAGAGAAGAGTAAAAATAACTCATTTATAGAGAAGAAAAGAGAAGAGAAAAATAAAAAATTCTCATCTATTAAAAAGATAAAATCTGACCAAGCTAGAAAACAATCGGTATTGGGTAAGAAGCAGTAATTACAGGATAAGAAGCAAATAACCTTTGAAAAAAGAAAGTAAGGACATATATAGAAATGCCCTAAATTGGTTCAGTAGTGACCAATGAAGGGCATTTTTAGCTAGTCAATGTATTGACTAAACTATGAAAAGATAATATATTAGTAATGATAATCAATGTTGGAATATAGGAGGGATTATGAGTAAACACTTATCAAAAGAAATTCGAGTTCCAATAGAACTAGATAATCCATCAATAGAGCGTAATGAAGCTCTATGCATTAAATGTGGACAATGTAAGCAAGTCTGTACAGATTACATTGGTGTACATAATACTTATACATTAGAACAAACCAATGATATTGCAGTTTGCATCCATTGTGGACAATGTGCTAATGTCTGTCCGGTTGCTAGTATAACTGAGAAAATGGAATATCAGCAAGTAAAAGCTGCCATCCATGATCCAGAAAAGATTGTCATCTTTAACACATCTCCATCGGTACGTGTAGCATTAGGTGAAGAATTCGGATTAGAAAAAGGAAGTTTTGTTCAAGGAAAGATGGTAGCATTACTTCGTAAATTAGGTGCAGATTATGTACTAGATACGAATTTTTCCGCTGACCTTACCATTATGGAAGAAGCAAGTGAATTAATTGAGAGAGTAACCAAAGGGACAAAACCATTGCCACAATTTACAAGTTGTTGTCCATCCTGGGTAAAATACGCTGAAATGTATCACCCAGATATGTTAGACCACATATCAACAGCAAAAAGTCCAATTGGAATGCAAGGCCCAACGGTTAAAACTTATTTTGCTAAAAAAATGAATCTTAATCCAGAAAAAATCGTCAATGTGGCAGTAACCCCTTGTACAGCTAAGAAGTATGAAATTCGAAGAGAAGAGATGCATGGGGCAGCTGATTATCTTGGTATTGAAGATCTTAAGGATATGGATTATGTCATTACCACAAGAGAATTAGCAAAATGGGCAAAAGAAGAAAATATCGATTTCCTTGGGCTAGCAGAATCCGAATATGATCCACTTATGGGAGCTGCATCTGGTGCAGGAGTTATCTTTGGAAACACAGGTGGTGTAATGGAAGCTGCATTACGAACTGCCTATGAATTTATTCTTGGAAAAGAAGCACCAGCTAGTTTGTTTGAACTAAAGCCAGTCAGAGGTATGGAAGATATTCGTGAAGCAACTGTAGATATTGGAGACTTACACCTTAATGTAGCAGTTGTATTTGGAACAGCGAATGCATCAAAATTAATTGAAAAATTAAAAAATAGTGAAAAACAATATCATTTCATCGAAGTAATGACCTGTCCAGGTGGTTGTATCGGTGGTGGTGGTCAACCAAAGCCAGCATTTGGCGAGGAACAAAGTGCTAGAGAGGAACGTGTGAAAGGATTGTACCAAAAAGATCAATCAATGCAAGTTCGTTCTAGTCATAAAAATGAAGAAATAAAACAATTATATAAAGAGTTTTATAAAAAACCGCTATCAGAATTAGCGGAGCAAATGTTACATACATATTATCAAGATAAAAGTGAATTATTAGGAGGAAAAAATAAAATGAGTGAAGCAGTAAAATACCGTTGTACAATTTGTGGATATATTCATGAAGGAGAGTTACCAGAAGGTTTTACATGTCCTATATGTAAGCAACCAGCTTCTATGTTTGAGAAAGTAGAAGAAAAGCAATCCAATGGCAATATCTATGCTGGAACAAAAACTGAGAAGAACTTAATGGAAGCATTTGCTGGAGAAAGCCAGGCAAGAAATAAATATACATACTTTGCAAAGATTGCAGCACAAGAAGGATATGACCAATTATCTGAAATTTTCTTAAAGACAGCAAGAAATGAGCAAGAACATGCAAGAGTTTGGTATCAAGAACTTGGAAATCTTGGAAGTACTGCAGAAAATCTATTACATGCAGCTGAAGGTGAAAACTATGAATGGACAGATATGTATGATAGATTTGCAAAAGACGCAGAAGAAGAAGGATTCACTGAATTAGCAGAACGTTTCCGTAGAGTAGCTGCAATTGAAAAATCTCATGAAGAAAGATATCGTAAGTTATTAAATAACGTTGAAATGCAAAAAGTATTCGAAAAAGGTGAAGAGACTATGTGGGAATGCCGCGTTTGTGGACATCTTGTAATGGGTAAAAAAGCACCTGAAGTATGTCCAGTATGTAAATATTCTCAAAGCTACTTCGAAGTAAGAAAAGAGAACTATTAATCCATAGTTTTTGCATTTTGTATTAATAGTTGGTGTTCAATTCGCCATCGACTTTATAAAATCAGACTCAAGTCTTAGGACTTGAGTCTTTTATATTTTGCAGAAAGTCAAAGCATATATGCTTTGACTATAAATCAATAAACTTTGCTTGGATACCGCCACACATTCTTTTTTAGTATTTACAAGAAAATATTGAAATATATGGTTTGTTAAATAAAAAAATATATAGTTTATTAAATAAAAACAGCATTTAAAAACATATACAGTCTCCAAATGCTGTTTTAGTAGAAATCCTATAATTGATTAGCGTATTAATTGAATTGCTTGGTCATTCGTAATTTTCTTCCTATTGAAAACAAATCCGACTATCGACAACGTTTTATCCTTCTTTCATCAATTTAGTTCAACCCAGGAACACGTCCATAAAATTTTTCTCTTGAATCGTAATCGAGGGATTGAATTTTTACCTTTGCATCCTTTTTCTTTGCAATATCGATTGTAGTTACACTAGAATCTCCACCGTTCGCTCCAATAACTTGGTCATTACCAATATAGATTGCAACGTGTACAACTTTACCACTAGATTTGGATTTATAAAATACAAGATCTCCTGGTTGTAACTCGCTTCGTGAAATTCTTGTAACATAATTCGCTTGGTCAGCAGAGACCATATAAGAATTCATCAATCCAAATTTCTTGAATACTTGGTAGGTAAAATGAGAACAGTCTAAACCGTAACTGCTACCTTCTGGATAATTACCTCCCCATTGATAGTAAACACCAAGGAATGTTTTGGCATAATCTACAATCTGACTTCTTGTAGCAGAAGTTACACTAGAACTACCTAAACTTCCCGAATTAGAGTTTCCTGAACTTGAACTTCCAGAAGAAGTAGATTTAAAATAGGAACCACTTACATAACCAACGGTTTTACCCCATACAACTTTGTACCAACCATCTTGTGCGCTGATAATTGGTAGAACTGTTTTATTTGGAATTGAACCAATAACCTTAGATGAAGTGGATGCGGAGGAACGGAAATTTAGATTTCCTCCATTGGTAGTTACAGTACCATATTTTGTAGATGAAATCTTAATGTAAGATTTGTGTGCATAGCCAACACTTCCACTCGTATTGTAGATTACTTGATAAAAGTCGCCAGAACTTCCAATTACCTGTATTGGAGCATTTGGCTTTAAAGAGGACACTACTTTAGATGATGTGCTTGCTGACGCACGGATATTTAGTGCTGTCTCTTTCGTAGTACTGACTCCTACGTTTGGTTTTGACTTACTTGCTGCCATTGTAAATATTTCTGATTTAAGACAAACAAGTAAAAATGCAAGACCAAACATTATAATCATTCGTTTCATCAGTTGCTTCTTTTCTTTTGTCATAAATACCTCTTTTCATACTAACTTTGTTCATGTTACAACTACAGAGTAGCTTTCTGTAGTCACGGTCATCGCTTTGTAAAGGGGGAACCCCTTTGATGTACCGTGTAACAATATTGTAATAAATGTGTAATATTCAAGCAATAGTAAATAAGTGGAATAACTATGTAGCACATTTTATTGCAATAGGACTGAGCTTAATTTGTTTGAACATAAAAAGAAGGAATACGATTGCAATCCAAAATATAATATAAAAATCCAGTTTTATCAATCCTTTTTTTATCAAAACAGGAAAAAGTTATAAAAGTTATATCTGTTTTAATGAAATAAGTATAATACAACGAGCCCTAAAGATAGGAAATGATTGTATTATTAGTAAAATAATGTATAATATTTTTGAGTTAATGGAATATCATAATAAAGTTATCCCTAGAAGATAGCCTCACATTTTTGACTTATTTATTTTAATAGGTCGCCATTAACGGAAAGGTATGGTGAAGAAATGAAGGAACACATCACGCTGAACCAACTTGGGGAACAGTTAGATTTTTTTCATAGAATGTACGATGTAGTTCGGTTGGTTGATCCGATACATAAAAGGGTAATTGATTATAGAGGAAGCGCGATAAAATCAACGAACGAGATTTGTTATAACTATTGGTCCAATGGTGTGATTTGCGATAATTGTATCTCTGTACGTGCTTATATGGAAAATAAGGTATTTGTTAAATTAGAAAGAACTGAAAAAGAAATTTTAATGATCACAGCTATTCCACTAGAAAATACAACTAGTCCAGTTACGTTGGAATTGATGCGCGATGGTACTAGCAGTATATTTATGGGATCTGGAGATTATAAAACTGGAGAGTCACTTCACAGTTTCGTAAATAACTTAAACGATATGGTGATTAAGGATAGTTTATCCAATCTTTATAACAGGCGATTTCTTAAAGATCGTCTACCAGTAGATATAATTCATGCTACAATCAATCGACAACCTTTATCTTTATGTTTTATTGACTTAGATAATTTTAAAAGATTAAATGATACATATGGTCATGAAGTTGGTGATAAGTTTATAAAAGCTGTTAGCGCTGTTTTTAGAAAATGTATACGTCCCGAACTTGACTGGGCATCCAGGTTTGGAGGAGATGAATTTGTTCTGTGTTTTAATAATGCAAGTGAGGAAGAGGCAACTAATATTATGGAACATATAAGAAGCGAGATAGATAAAATTCCTAGTTTACTTGGTATAGAAAACTTACATTTTTCAATTTCATATGGTATACAAATGATGAAAGATACTTTATTTACGGCTGATGAACTCATTCAATTAGCAGATGAAAAGATGTATATAGATAAGAAACGAAAATATGATAGAAGATTAAATTACAAAGAACGTTAAAACTAAAGAAGATGCTATTGGGGTGTTTAAGGAAAAAGATAAGAAAGAGCGGACGAAGGAAGCAAGTTTTATTTAGATAGTTACTATTGATAAACAGCTTAGATTTAAAGTTCTTTTCGTATATATGGGTTTAAATAATTAGCAGAGATACTTTTAAGAAGTGTTTCTGCTTTTTAAATTTATACGATATGTAGATGATTGAAAGAAATAATGGAATGTAATATAATGGAAAAAAGTAAAAGTTTAAAATTCACATTTCATCGAAACTTTAGTTTTATTTTTCATACCGCTTTTTAGATGATAGTAGATTTTTAATAAGTTTTTGTTGCTAGAACGTAGATAAGTATAGGATATCATGAGTTTTTAGAGAGAAAGGTTTTGTTATGAAAAAGGCTTTCATTATGAGAGGAAAATTAATTGTGAGAAAGAAATTAATGTTGAGAATGAAATTTTTGACTTACTTAATTATACAGAGTGTTAGTCTTACTGCCTGCAGTATGAAACAAACGGAAGAAAAAACGGTCATAAACCATAATATAACACCAACCATAAATACTGAAGTGACTATGATTCCAGTAATTCCTAAAGAAGAGATAACACCAACTACTGCCACATTACCAACAGAAATTATCTCGCCAACAATCATTCCCACGCAGGAAGTTGCTATTATAAAAATGGATGTGATTGAAAAACTATATCAAACTTACGGTGAAATGGATGAAGAAAGAGATGTTTATCTCATAGATTATAGTGAAGAAGATAATACAATTAAAACTCAAAGTTTAGAATGGCTTACACCCTGGTCTAAGGAGGATGAGTCACGAATACGAGAACTTCTTGATTTAAATAAGGTACCTGAAGGTATATGGGATTATGAATACTATATTTACACGGAATCTGAAGATACAACAACTTACAAGTTAGCTGATGATGTTAGAATAATACTACGACATAGTAGAACGGATTACACAGAATATTCTAAGTTTCCTAAAATAGATGAAAAATTATTGGTATCAATATTTGTTAAAGATAATTTGGTTTATCTAATTTACGAAGTGTATACTCCTTAAGATCGAGAGTATTTTAGTTGTTTCGTTAATTTCAGAGTCATTAACTGTGGGGTTAAATAAAGTTTTCAATCAGAAATGGTATAATGAATAGAAATTCTTGTGAATCCCCATATTAGATTTAGTAACTATTTGATAATTTCTAAGTGAAATTGTATAATATAACCATTACAAGTATTATTAGAGAGAAGGGAAACTATGTTTTTTAAGTCGAAATATTTGAAAGAATTGGATGCATTATTACAGCAATTGAAAATGAACCAAGAAAATAATTATAAAGATGCGGCTCAGGAAGATTTTCAAAAGTTTTCAAAACGTCTAGAAGAGCTTAAAAGCCAAGGTTCATTGAAAGAAAAAGATTATATGTATTACTGCAATCTAAAGAATCAGTACGCATCGACACTTAAAAATTATACACATAAGGATCAAAAATGTAGTTGGTAGTTACTCTTTTCTTAAATAAAATTCAACCTTGTATGTTAAAAGGTGCTATGTTAGTAAATACAATTATTATTACATTTTATGCCCCGTGGGTGCAATCTTTAAAAGAGAAGAGAATGATTTTAAAAAGTTTGATGAGTAAAGCAAAGAATAAATTTAATATTTCAATTGCCGAAGTCAAACATCAGGATAACCATAAGATAATAGTGCTTGGAATTGCATACATTGCAGCAGATAATGCACAAGCAGATAGTATATACGAAAATATAATATCATTTTTAGAAACCGCATCAGATGCAGAAATAACGGATATTAGCCATGATTGGTATCGAAGTGGTGAGTTATAAAGAAATGATAGTTATATTAGGACGATAAAATGAAATGGAACAGTATAATTGATAATTTTCATATCAAGTATACTGTTCCGTTTTTCAGTTATAGTCAAAGTACAAGATGCAAAGTACAAGATGTAAAGTGAAAGATGTAAAGTGAAAGATGTTCCGCTAAGGATTCCCATGATACACTAAGGAAGTGAGTCACTTTATGACAATACAGCTGCATGTGATTATATTATTTATATAACATTAATTTGACTTTACTTTAACGATAATGCCTAAATCGGAAATACTGCTGTTAGCTTGAATTGTTTGATTATAATCCACTGGTGTAATAGTGATTTTGTTTTGTTTCATTTTTGCTGTGCAATTCCAGTTATCCTTAATCTCAGCATTACTTTGAAATTCTAATTTAAGGGTCCAATTCTCAATCGGTATTGAGGTAATATTTTTAAGCGTAATTCGGTACAAATAACACTTGCTTCCTGATTCTTCCCAGGATGTATCAAGTAAGATCGAAGGTTGAATAGAATCACTAACAGTTATTTTTTTAATGAAATCATCTATATCCGCTGATTCAGTTGTAGAAGTAGATGAATTATTTTTAGGAATATCGGTAGGAGTTGGCGTTACTTTAATGGAAGATGTATTTTTATTTGCGGTTGTATTATCAGAAGAATTATTATCTTGATTTGCATTAGAACCAAGATTATCCGTTCCGCTAAGCATAGATTTTAACCATTTTCCACTATCAGAAAGATCTTCATCCAAAAAGCCTGATGTTTTTTTACAAGAACTTTTTATAATTGCAGAGCTTTCACTTTTGTTCGAAAGGTTCCACGCAATGTAACTTACCTTATGTTGATCCATCAAAGCGACCCATTTATTTGCTTCCTCTGTATTAATTAATCCGTTTCCCGAGGCATCGCATATACCGTACTCGCTAACAAAGACAGGAAGACCACTTTCAATTGCCGAAACCATTTTGTTTCTCAAATTATCACGATGTGTATCTGCGTAAAAATGTAAGGCATACATTATATTATCATACTCCGTTATTGGTGATTGTGCAGCTATGTCAACATCTTGTGACCATGTTGGGGTACCAACTATTATAATGGCATCAGGAGCATTTTTACGGATGGCAGGAATGACTTGTTTTGCATAAGATTTAATGTCCGCCCAAGTAGTGCTACCATTTGGTTCATTACATATTTCATATAAAATATGCGGATCATTTTTATATTTCGATGAGATTTCATCAAAAAACTCAATCGCATCCTTTACGTGGGTTAATGGATTTCCATCACTTAAAATATGCCAGTCAACTATTACATAAAGGTCTAAATCTTGTGCGATTTCAATCCCTTTATTAACAATTGATTTTAGATTCTTTTTCTGTGCTTCATTGCTTGAACAGTATCCATTATATTCTTCTGTATACATGGCTAGACGAAGAACATTCATATTCCAGTCATTTTTAAAGGATTTAAATGCATCCATGTTGATGTATTCTGGAAACCAACCAAGTCCGTGAGAGCTTAGACCTTTTAATTGTATCGGATTATTATTTTCGTCACATAGATTAGTTCCGTTTACATGCAATTGTCCGTAATAATCTAGAGTGGAAGTCTTAGTTTTATTTTTTGAAGCTGAATTATTTTTAGATTCTGTATTATTCATTGAAGTTCCACTATCCTTTGAAGTTTCAGTAGTATTTGAACTCGTGTTGTTTTTATTATCAGTATTATTATGTACATTAGAAGTAGTATTTTCGTCCGTGCTTGTAATGATATCAGAGCTTATTTCATTTTCTTCATTCTGATTGGCACTAGAATTTGAATCAGTATTAGAATTCAAATTATTGTTCGAATTTTTATCATTACTCGGCTCAGTTAATTCATTTGATTCGGGTGTTTGTAATGAACTCTTCTCTTCGGTAACTATAGTAGGCTCTATTTTAGAATCAGTCATTTTAGATTGGCATCCCGTTAAAATAAATAAAGATAGTATGATAAAGTATTTAGTTAAATTCCATTTTCCTTTCATTGATAACCTCACATTAAAATTGATTTACACTTTTAGTATAAACAATGACTGTAAAAATGCAATACTAACTAAAATTGTAAATGCTTACAAAGTATTAACATATATACCCTGGGATAAATTGAAAGGAAAATCAAAATGCACAAAATAGATAGTCTTTTAATTAGTTCAGAATATATACAAATATACATTTTTAACAAAAAATATGTTTTTGATAAAGAATTATTGTATTAGATTTTCGTCAATGTTATAATTTTTAATGTAGTTACATTGAAAATGAACAAAAGAAGACAACAAGGAGGAGACTAATATGAAAGCGATTTCAAAAAAGCGAATCATTTCCATATTAATGATTGTATTTCTATTATTTAGTTCAGTTTCTGTCAGCAATGTACGGTTTGTGCAGGCAGCATCCGACGAATCATTAATTATGGTAGATGATTTACTAGAGAGTGAAAATGAAACACAATCTACAAATGAAGATGCAACAGAAGAAGATGTTGTAACGAACGAAGATGTAGAAGAGGTTGTAACGGAAGAAGATGTTGCAACAGAAGAAACAACAACTGAGAATACAGGAGATATTCAAAGCGTTGAAGTGGAAGAAGTGGAAGTAAAGGTTGCATCTGGGGGTGCTATCATTAATGGAAACCTTACTACTTGGGATGCTAGCGCTATTGTAGCTGCAAGTGAAAAAGACAATGGATTAACACTTCATGGTTCAGGTTGGACTGTAAATGAAGCTAAGGATGATCTATTTTTTACGGATAATTATCCAGTAAAAGGACCAAATGCTAAGGCAGGTAGTGATAAAGCAAAAACTGATGGAATAAATGCAGATAAAACTATTCCAGATTCAGGTTGCTATATTTCCTATGAAGCTACAGAAGATGGAAAGTTATCATTTTATGAAAAAACTGGTAGTGGTAAAACTTTTTATATCGTTGGTAGCGATGGTACAGTAGAAGTATTAAAAAACGAAACAAAAGTAAGTACATATGATATAGTGACTGTTGATGTAAAAGCAGGTGTGACCTATTATGCTTATCTTGGGGCTGGAACAGCTCAAGTTTGGCAAGTAATATTTGAAAAAGCTCAAAAAACAGAATGGTCAGCACAAGATTTAATCAACAATGGTGGTCAGGATGATAATGGATTAATTATCCGTGGAGAAGGCTGGTCACAAAACGATGCTTCAGACGCTTTAAGTTTTGCGGATGGATTTCCTGTAGCAGGACCTAATGCAAAAGCTGGTAGTAAAAAGGCTCAAACAGATGGTTCAAATGCAAAAGGAAGCATTCCAAATGGAGGATGCTATTTAGAATATACTGCAAGCAAAGATGGTACATTTGCTGTATATACTAAAATAAACAAAGATAAAACATTTTGGGCTGTTGGAAACGATGGTTCTAGTAAAGATATTCCAAATAATACAGGTGCAAGTGCATATGAAATCGTTGAGATTCCTGTTACAGCAGGAGTGACATATTATTTCTATCAAGCAGAGTCTACAGCGCAATTTTGGAAAGCAATTTTTAAAGATGTGCAACCAGTAACTCCTTGGGATGAAGTAGCTACACCAGTAATCAATGACGTTACTGTAAATGATGAAGGAAACTTTGTGGTAGATTTTACAGCTGTAATTGATAGTGCAAAAGGTGCTGAAAATCTTAAGATCACAATGCTTTGTAATGGACTTGAAGTAACAACAGTTGATTTAACTTTCCAAAATGACGAAGTTGTTATGACTCCATTAAGTAATGGTGACTATACATTCTATGCAACAGCGCAAAGAGCAGGTTACCCAGACAAGAAGAGTGAAAGTTTTAATTATCCAGGTTACGTACTAGCAGTTCGTAAACCAGTAATCGAATTAGTACAAGGAAATGAAGATGGATCAATCTATGTTGATTGGATGAACATTCCTGATGCTAATAAGTATAAAGTAGAATATAAGAAAACTACAGATGCTGATTATACAGTAGCTGTAGAAGAAACAACAGATGGACATGCAACAATTGCAGGAAATCATGAATCAGGTTCCTATGATATTAAGGTTTCTGCAATAAGAGAAGCAGACAATTTTGTAGCAGTTTATGAGAATACTTATGAAGTATCAAAAGAGTATCAATGGCATTTTGCAACGATTGGTTCTGCACAAGAAACAAATGCGGAAATCAAAGATGGCGATACTGTATTAGAGACAGTGGAATTATCTTCAAAGGATACTGCTGCTGAAAAGAAAAATGTAGTTGATGCAACTGATGTAACGAATACAGACATGACAATTGTAATGAATGGATCTACAAGTGGTAAGATTTCAGATGGTGAAGAAGGTTTTTCATATTATTATACAATGATTGACCCTAACACAACAAACTTTGAACTTACTGCAACTTATAAAATTACAGATACTAGTTTAACTCCAGACAACCAAACTGGTTTTGGTCTAATTGCAACTGACATGTTAGGTATTAACTATTATGGAAGTCCTGACTACGGTCACAAATATTTCAACTCTATATCAAATCAGTTATATAGTGCAAAAGGTAAAATGTTAGGCCTTCGCGTGATTACAGGGTATAATTCCTTTGATACTTCAAGTAATGAAGATGTAACAAGAACAACTCATGAAGTAAGATTCAAGGAGACAACAGGAAACTTTGACCTTGGAACTACATATACATTCACATTAAGAAAAACAGATGATGGATTTTATGCACTTTTAAATGGAGAAGAGATCAAATATGATGATTTATCCGTTCTTTCTGTACAAGAAGACGGTTCTATCTGTGTAGGTTTAATGGTATCTAGAAAAGTAACTTGTGAGATATCAGATGTTAAGTTCACTACATCCGAAAGCCAAGGTGTTGGCAGTGGTGCAGATAAGGATGAAACAATTAAACCTTCATTAAGAGTATATTCAACAGGTACTACAGGTGCAAAAGAATATGAATATATCGTAGAAACATCAGCTGCTGGTGATTTAATCATTCTTGGAGCAGATGGTAGCGAAGCATACAATAAATATGTAGAAGAAAATGAAGTAGTTAAAATCATGATTCCTGTTTCAGTTGGAAAAAATGAAATTAAAACTACACTTACACCAGATAAATCTAAGACTTATACAAATTACGATGTAATTTCATCTAAAACAACTGTTGAAGTTAAGAGATATTTTGAAGAAGGAGAAGTAATTTACGTATCTCCAAATGGAAGTTCTGAAAATTTAGGAACAAAAGAAAGTCCACTTGATATTAATACAGCAGTAAAATATGCTCAACCAGGACAGTATATTTACTTATTAAATGGTACATATACAGGTAATGGAGTAACAATTGCACGTAGTGTATCTGGTACAAAAGAAAATCCTATTACTATGGTTGCCGAAACTCCAGGAAAAGTAATTTTTGAAGGACAAGGAATTCGATTAGTAGGTAGCTACTGGCATATTTATGGTATCTATGTGCATTACCCATCTGCAGTAGGTATTCAAATCAGTGGTAATTACAATACAATTGAAATGTGTACCGTAGAAGGTTCACAAAATACAGGTGTTCAGATTAGCCGTGATGGTGGTGCTGAACGTGAGAATGGTTTAAAATATTTATTATGGCCATCTTACAACTTAGTTAAGAACGTAGAATCTTTTGACAACTGTGATCCAGGTAGAAATGACGCCGATGGTTTCGCTGCTAAATTAACAAGTGGTGAAGGAAACGTATTCTACGGATGTATCGGACATAACAATATTGATGATGGTTGGGATTTATTTGCGAAAGCAATTTCAGGAAACATTGGTAAAGTAACAATCATTAACTGTGTTGCATATGACAATGGTTGGTTAACAACAGAAGATACAAGTGCACCTGGATATAGCTATGGTGAAGGTAACGGATTTAAATTAGGTGGAAATGACTTAAAAGGCGGTCACACTTTAATTAATTCTATTTCATTTAATAATGCTGCAAAAGGTATCACAAGTAATAGCTGCCCTGATAATGTTATTATAAATTCTACATCTTTTAATAATAACATTGCGGAAGGAATTGGCTACAATGTTGGATTAAATAAGAAACCATCCAATTTAATGGAATGGAAAGTAGATGGTTTAATTTCTTATAGTACTACAACAAGTACAGCAGATTTAATTCCATTCTCATTATCAAGCCCAACAAACTATATTTATAATGGAACAGCATCTTATAATAGCCTTGGTGAAATGGCAGTAGAAGATTGGTTTGTAAGCACTGACGTTACAGTTAAACCAACGAGAAATGAAGATGGTACAATTAACATGCATGGTTTATTAGAACTTAATGAATCTGCACCACAAACATCTGGTGGTAGACTTGATGTAACTAGTGATGATGCAAAATCTGTATATCCAGAAGTTAACTTTGTACAAAATGGAGAACCTACAGAACCATCAACTACACCAGAACCAACAAGTACACCAAGACCAACAAGTACACCAAGTACAGGATCCGATTCAGATAATGAATCTACAGTTTCTCCTACACCACAACCAGAAAAGGTTGAAATAGTTTCTGTTGATAAGAATGAAACAGTACAATCTATTTTAAAGAAGGATAAAAATAATTCTACAGCTATCATTGCAGTAGTAACTGGTGGAGAAAAAGGTAAAATATCCGTTTCTGTTGATGTAAGCTCTAATAAAGAATTAAAGAGCGGAGAACGTGTTTATGTATTCCGTGTTGACAGTAAGACTGGTAAACTTTTAAGCATCCCAGGTGGATATGGATATAAGGTTTCTGCGAATGGTAAGGTAGACTTAACACTAGCAACAGAAGGTGAATATGTAATCCTTGAAAATGCTCCAAGCAATTCAGTAATTCGAAGTATACCTGCACAAGTTTGGTCAAGCATGGATTATAGTGTATTATATTTAGATGGTGAAATTGGTGCTACTAGAGAATTAAAATTACATCTTCCAGAAACAGTAGAGATTGTTAATTCTTTAAATGCAAAACCATCCTCAAAAGCAATGACTGTTGCAAAAGTAGATTATTTTTCATCCAATACAGCAGTAGCTACGGTATCAAAAGATGGAGTAATTACAGCAAAATCAAATGGAAAAGCTGTAATTGTTACTAAAGTAACCTTTGCTTCAGGAAAAGTAAAGACAATGAAACGTACAATCGTTGTAAAAGAACCAAGCGTTCGTTTCAATATAGCAAAAACTACATTGAAAACAAATGAAACGATTGATTATAGTGTAAAAGGTTTAGGTTACCCAACAGATAAGGTTGAGGTTTCTGTTCAAAATAATGGGGTATTAGAGTTAGTTGATGGTAAGATTAAAGCAGTGAAGGCTGGCAGCGCAGTAGTAACAGCAAAATACGGTGATGTTACTGTAAAGACTGAAATTACTGTTAAATAATTCAAAGCAAAAACAATAATATAAATAAAAGGAGATCACTATCTGGTGGTCTCCTTTTTCAACTTTCAATGAATAAAGTGCGAAATATTATTTAAATTCTCATTTTTAACTATAAGATTTTAATTTATGTGTACTTTATGGATAAATTATTCTTTCTTATTTATATATTTACATAAATATCCAATAGTATTAATATAGAAGAGTAATACAAATTATACATTTAGAATAACACATCTAAAATAATACATTTAGTTATTACATTTAGCATATTAGATTTCAGTTTATAATAACCCAAAGTTTAGATATCGTCTTGTATTAAAGAAATAATCATATTCATAAATAAAGGAGTGATGCATGAAAAATTTATTTGCTATAATTATTATAATTCTAATATTATTATTCCTTATATATAGCATCTTTAAAGTTAAGAAAAAAGCGAAAGCTGCTTTTGTAATTAGTTCTGTTATTTTACTTGTAATAGTAATATATACATGGTTTCATCCATCTTGGGAATATCCAAAAACCTCAGGGAAGTTTAATGTAGCTTCCGTATCTAGTACATATATGGATAATAACCGTATTGAGACATATGAGGAGAATGGTTCTAATCGATGGCTTAATGTTAAGTTTTGGTACCCTGAAAATTATACTGGTGAGAATCACACATGTCCACTTATTCTTTTTTCTCATGGAGCCTTTGGCATAAAAGAAAGTAATGAAACGCTGTACCGAGAGCTGGCGAGCAATGGTTATGTTGTGTGTGCAATTGATCACACTTATCAATGCCTAAGTACTAAGAATACTGATGGCAAGGAAGTTAGAATGAGCTCGGTATATAGAAAACAGGTAATTATGGCAAGTGATTCTGATGCTAATAAGCGGGAGGAGCTTTATCAATTTTTCAGCGAATGGATGGAAATACGTATGGGGGATATAAACTTTGTTCTTGATACAATTATTTCTTATGCTAATTCTAATGACAATAGCACCAATGGCGTATATATGCTAACAGATACCACTAAGATTGGTGTCATGGGGCATTCTCTTGGCGGATCAGCAGCGCTTGGAATCGGGCGTATACGAAGTGATGTTAAAGCAATCATTGCGCTTGAGGCGCCATTTATGTTTGATGTAAAAGGAATTAAAGATGGAAATTTTATATGGGATAATACGGAGTACCCAATTCCATTGTTAAACGTGTATACAGACTCATCTTGGAATAACCTTAAAAATTCTACACAATATGAAAAAAACTATCAGATACTGAATGATAACAAAAGTACAACTTATGATTTATATGTTAAAAATGCTGGACACATGACACTTACCGATCTTGCATTTTCAATGCCACCTCTTTGTCTAATGTTTGGGCAAAATATGTTTCTTGATGTAGAGAAATGCATGCAAATACTCAATCAAAACTATCTGGATTTCTTTAATTATTATCTTAAGGAATTCAACTACAACAATGAGGATGGTTTAGTTTCGATGAGATAAATCGTGGTGATCAAACAAAAATTAAAGATAAGAGTGTAAAATTAAGCAGTATGGAGCAGTATTAAAATGTTTCATGCTGTTATTTTTTATTGTTTTGTATTTTGATATTTAAATATATTTAAATATCTGTAGAATTCAATAGGAAAGCAAAAAGGATACAAATGTTAAAGTGTATGTAATAATGAGAATAATTTCCAAAAATTTCTTGACATATATAGATAGTCGATATAATATGATGTATAGATAATCTATATATAATTAAATATTAAATCATATTAGAAATTTTTCACGAGGATAATATCTAAGGGGAATTAATCAATAAATTAATTATGCTTTGTACGTAGCATCGATTATGCAATGGAGGTGTTTATAATGATTGAAAAAAGTTTACTTTCCGGAAGTACTACTATGTTACTTCTTAGGTTATTGGAAGAAAAGAATATGTACGGATACGAGATGATTGATATCTTACGAAAGCGTTCCAATAATGTATTTGAACTAAAAGCTGGAACCCTATACCCCTTGCTTCATTCTTTAGAAGAGAAGAATCTCTTATCTTCCTATGAAGAAGAGGTGAACGGTAAGGTACGTAAGTATTATCAGATTTCAAAAGAAGGTAAGAAATACTTAAAGCAAAAGAAAGAGGAGTGGAAAGAATATTCAGATGCTGTGAGTAGTGTACTAGGAGGTAATTGCTATGGCATGGTCTGACTACATTACAACGGTGAAAGAACAGATACGTAATAAAAAGGCAAAATTACTGATTGAAGATGAACTAAAAGATCATATTGAAGAGCAGATAAAGGCATATCAAGAGGATGGAGTTAGTTATGAAGAAGCTGAGAAAATGGCAGTACTTGATATGGGTGACCCAATTGAAGTGGGAACAGAGTTAAATCGTATCCATCGTCCGAAGCTCGAAAAAAAGCTACTTATGATGGTTATAATTTTTAGTGTTTTTAGTCTTATCCTACAGTATTTTGTAGGGCGTATATGTGTAGGGTTAAACAATCCGAATTATTTTATTGACCAACTAGGATTTACTATTATAGGAATTATAATTATGGTTCTGATTTATTTTTTTGACTATACCATTATTGGAAAATATCCATTTCTGATTTGGAGTATTTTTTATCTATTTGGTATTTATAGAGTGTTATATGGACATCGTTATTTTGGTAAAGTGGGCGGGATATTTACTTTGCTGTATTTATTTATCCCCTTATTTGCAGGTGTATTGTTTCGTTTACGTAATATGAAAATTAAAGGATTAATTATATCTGGGATTATTGGCGGAATGCCTATATTGCTCGCAATGAAAGGAAGTAGCTTTTCAGCAATGGTTCATTATTGCATTATTTTATTTATTATTATGAATATTGCAGTAGGAAAGCGTTGGTTTGGTATTAAAAAAAGACTTGGATATTTAATTGTATGGACTGGAATGATTGGAATACCTCTTGTATTCTTCGTTGCATGTTATGTATCGGGAATGCCTTTAATAAATGAATATCAAAAAATACGCTGGCAAGAAATTTTTCTAACATTAAGCAATAATAATATTTTTTATAGATCAAATTTTGCAAGACAAGCAATGACTAATACAAAAATCATTGGTAGCAATACAGAACTTTTAAAGAACAATTCTTGGATTGGTAGCGATTATATTCTGGTATTTATTTTTAATATGTTTGGTCTGATTATGGGATTAATTACGGTTGGATTAGTATTATTTTTATTGTATAAAGCTTTTGGGATTGCAAGAAAGCAAAGAAGTGTTTTAGGCTATATGGTTGGAATGTTTTGTGCGTTATCTTTCCTTGTGCAAACAATGTTTTATTTTATATCAAATTTAGGATTCTTTCAAATCAATGATGTGGTAAGTCAACAAGTACTTCCTTTCCTATCAAGTGGGGGGAGTAATATCGTTTATTCATACGCGGTAGCAGGATTGTTATTATCGGTTTATCGAAACTCAGATGTTGTCTCAGATAGAATAGTTTTAAATAAAACTTCCTTACTAGGTAAAATTAGGTTAAGGTCATAGATTAAAATAAAGATTGCCGCCCTAAAAGGTCGGCAATTTTGTCAATTTACTTAACTGTTACATTTATTTTACAACAAAACAAATAACACCATGACTAGAATATCTAAGCAATTTGTGCTAAACTATAAGTATATTAATGTAGTATGTAGTTAATATAATGGTTATGAAAAAATGATATTTATATAAAAAAATATAGTGAGGATTGTGATTCAAGGAACTACTTATACGAATTCTACAATCATAGAAAGGAGCACATATGTTAGAAGTTGGAATGAAAGCACCGGATTTTACATTAAAAAATCAAGAAGGTAGCGATATATCATTAGTAGATTATAGAGGGAAAAAGGTAGTATTATATTTTTATCCGAAGGATAATACACCAGGCTGTACAGCGCAGGCTTGTGGTTTTGCAGAGCATTATCCTGATTTTATGGAGCAAGGAGCAGTTGTCATCGGAATTAGTAAGGACTCTGTGGAATCTCACAGAAAATTTGCTGATAAATATAATTTACCATTTATTTTACTTTCAGACCCAGAGCTAGAAGCAATTCAAGCATATGATGTTTGGAAAGAGAAAAACATGTATGGAAAGAAGACCATGGGGGTTGTACGTACTACTTATCTGATTGATGAAGAAGGAATTATTATAAATGCCGCAACAAAAGTCAAGGCGAAAGAGAATCCTATGGATATGTTAAAGCTATTAGATGGAGAGAAATAGGAAGATTTATAAAATAAGTTAATACAAGAAGGGATATCGAATGTTGGTTTTCGATATCCCTTTTATTATAAAGTTTTAAAAACTTCATTTCTGACTAAAATTCTTAATAAATTGTGTTAAAAAATGCCATAAAATTGACAAGTGAAAAAACTAGACTGAAAGAAAGTTCTGATATCTTTTTTTTATAAAAAGAGAAACAAGTAATAGTTGAAGAACAAAAGAAAGGTAAAGAACAAAAGAAGTGTAAAGTGCAAAAGACATGTACAGAACAAAAGAAAAGTAAAGAACAAAAAGAAAAGGTAAAGAGTTAAGAGAAAGAGGAAGGGATTGTCATGAAACTTAAAAAAGGTTTAAAAATAATTTCTTATTTTGTTGTTATGCTTTTATTATGCGTGTTAATGCCAATGAACATTGCAAACGCTGCGACAAGTATTTCAAAGGATGTCAGCAAAGGCAATATCGTGATAAGTAAATCTGGAAATTATGTTATTAGTGGAGTCACAAATAAATACACGATTTTAGTGAAAAAAGGCGTAACGGCAAATATTACTTTTCAGAGTGTTGAGATAACGACTTCAGAAGATAATATATATCCGCTAAAAATAGAAGATGGTGCAAACGCTAATATTATTTTAAAAGGTGATAATAAATTAAAAAATAATAATAACCATGCTATCAATGTATTAAGTGGTGGTAAATTAACGATAGCTAGTTCAAGTACAGGCACCTTAACAGCTACCGGTGGTATTGAAGGAGCAGGTATTGGTGGAAGCGGCAGCATCAATATTAAAGGCGGAACAATAAAAGCCATAGGCGGTTTGTATGGAAACGGCATTGGTTTTGGAATTTCATCAAAATCATTGTGGGAAAATAGTGATAAGAAAGCTGGTTCAATAACGATTAGCGGTGGTGATGTTACTGCAATTGGTGGTAAAAATGCCTCGGCAGGGATTGGATACTCAAGTACGAAAACGAAGGGTAAAATAACAATCACCGGGGGTACTGTTTATGCAACCTCAGGAAGTGCCGGAATCGGAGGTTATGCTTTGGATGCGGGCAATGATATTATTATTAGTGGTGGTAATGTGACTGCGATTGGTAATGCATATAGTGCTGGGATTGGAAATACAATAAGTGCTAAAAATACCACAGTTAAAATTAGTGGTGGAACGATAACTGCAATTTCTGATCGTGGCAAGGTATTGTATGATAGCAATTACTATCCAAGTCTTAATGATAGTTATGATGTTGCAGCAGATAACATAATAATTACTGGAGGTATGACCTTTTTTGATTCATGTTCTTCAGAGCCAAAGAATGCCTCTGGTGAAAGCCTTCGTCATAAAATATATCAAAGCAAATCAGGTAAGATTAAAAGAATATTAGTAAACGAAACGACATATGGAATAAAAGACATGGAGTCCGAAGGCATTTTAAGTTTATGGTTACCAACTGTAAAAACGAATACCTTTTTAGACGTAGAGTTTGTTTCTGGTAGTAAAACGAAAATAAGCAAAGCGGATTATAACAAATATACCGAGTTGCCAAAAAATATGAACTTTGATTTAAGTGTTAGTGATATAGATCTATATAGTAATTTATGCATATACAAAAATAAAATTTATGATATTATGGATAAAAATACAACGATCGAAGTCACAGGAACAACTTCAAATCATCAGATTATTGTACATAGTGGAAATCATCGTATAGAATTTAATAATCTTAACGTTGATTATACAAAGCAAAGTGATAAAGATTTCTTTGTCATAAGTCCAAGGGCAAAAGTGCTTGTTCATTTGAAAAATAAAAACATGATTAAAACAGGGAATGATTCCATCGCGTTTTATGTAGGCCAAAATGCAGAACTATCCTTTACAGCATCTTCGATAGAAGATAGTCTTATGTTAGAAAGTAAGGAAAATTCCAATAGTATTTATACTAGTAATGGCCGTATTAATCAATATGGAGGTACGATTTCTATAAAAGCAGAACAGAATAGTTTTGGTATTTACCTTGGAAATCGTGGCGTGTTTACGTTGTATAATGGTATTTGTAATGGTAATAGTGAAAATAGCGTACTTGCTGGTTCAAATTATACAAATGTGATTGTACATGGTGGAACTCTAAACGCGGATACAATTGGTTGTCTGGAAGAAGTGACTGATTTAAGCAATCAAAATTTCACGATTACAAATGGTCAAGTAAATGTAAGTAATCGTATGATATTTACTAAGTTTTTTATCACTGGTGGAATCATTAATACGCATTTATTAGGTAGTGGAATTGGCACAGATATTACAATGTATGGTGGAAAAGTGTTAATGGATCAGTTCATTACCGATTATAGTAGTGTTTATGATAAAGAGAAGGGCAAGTATGTCTCCTTTCAATATGAAACACCAAATGGAGTATCAAAAGAATCTATGTTAGATGATACGAATATTTATGGTGGAGAAATAAAAGAGACTCATAACGTTACTGTAGATGAATTAAAAAAGATACAATATGGTCATCAATAATTGATAATGTATAAAATAAGAGGCTATTGCAAAATAGAGTTTTAAACAAACCTATTATGCAATAGCCTCTTTATTCTGATTATACGTCTATTTTTTCTTTACAGGATAACAAACTTCTGTAACAAATTCCTCTGGGTTTTATTAAATATGATTTTAACGATTGTTATTATGAAAGTTGTATTGCCTTAAGATACCGCACAAGCATAAAGGAGTTGAAATAGGTAATATCCTAAATTGATATGGACAAAAATGTAAAATTAAGATATGATAAAAAGACATATTTATCCATATTTAACCAGAAGTATGTAAATACAAAATATTTAAGATTCTCTAAAGCTTATAGGAGAAGTAAAAATCGTGACGTACAAGCAATTACTTAGGCACAAAGTTACGAAATAGAAACAGAACTCTTGTATATACAAAAATCATAAGAGAGGAAGCATAGGGTACAAGCATGGGAAGCGAAAATATAATGATTGACGTTCAAAATTTATGCAAAGAATTTAAATCCTCAAAGAAATATCCTGGATTAAGAGGTGCCGTGAAATCATTATTCACGACAGAAACTGTTATAAAAAAGGCGGTTCAAGATGTAAGCTTTCATATCAACGAGGGTGAAATTGTTGGTTATATTGGAAGTAACGGGGCAGGAAAATCAACCACGATAAAGATGATGACTGGTATTTTGGTACCAACCTCTGGTAAATGTCTAGTAGGTGGAATCGAACCTTATAAAAATAGAACGGAAAATGCAAAGCACATAGGTGCAGTATTTGGTCAGCGAACACAATTGTGGTGGGATTTACCGCTTACCGAAACCTTTTCTGTTTTAAAAGAAATCTATCAAGTAAATGACGCTGATTTTAAAATGCGTATGAGTTTTATTAATGATGTGCTAGGAATCAAAGAGTTTGAAAACAATACGGTTAGGACTTTGTCACTTGGTCAGCGTATGCGTGCTGATCTTGGAGCAGCATTAATACATAATCCCAAGGTGTTATACCTTGATGAACCAACAATTGGTTTGGATGTTGTTGTTAAAGATAAAATTAGAAGAGCTATTTTAGAAATGAATAAAGAATATAAAACGACAGTTTTATTAACAACTCATGATATGCAGGATATTGAAACACTTTGCCAGCATATTATTATCATTGACGATGGAAGAAAGATTTATGATGGGACCCAAGAGGATTTAAAAGAGGCGTATGAGGCCGCCACTAAGTTAACTTTAAAAGTCGATTCCCCTGAAATGATATCGGCAACAGATTTATTATCCAATTTTAAGCTGGGAAAAGAACGTATGAAGTTAGATATCAACGGAAATAAAATTGAAGTTATATTTTATAAAAATGATATATCCGTAACTGACATTATGGCATATATCATGAAGTTTACAAATATCTCAGATCTGACAACAGCGGATGTAGATTTAGCTAGTATTATTAAGAAAATATATGAAAAAAATAGCTCTATACATCGAAGTATGTGATAATGCGCTAGTTTAAAATAGGCGTAATGGGGGTACTATGAAATATTTAACGAAATTAAAGGTTTACATTCCATTTATAGAGAATTCAATAAAAATAAATTTAGCTTATCGGTTATCATTCTTTATAACAATACTAAGTAGGTTTTTTACGATTATCGTTACATATTATTTATGGAAAGCAATCTATTCCTCAAGCACCGATACGGTCTTAGGAGGGTTTTCATTTTATGAGATGATTACCTATATTATAATTAGTTTCTTCACTTCAGTCATTGTAAATAGTGAGTCGAGCAATTCCATTGCTTATGATGTAATGGATGGAAGTATCGCTGCAAATTTAATAAAACCAATCAATTATCAATTGACGATACTTGCGATAGGGATTGGAAGATTGCTTCTTAATTTTTTAACACTAGTATTACCATTTGCAATTATCTTTTGTGCTACAGGGTGGATTGATGCACCAACGGTCTCAAACAGTATTCTTTATATCATTAGTCTTTTCGTTAGCTTCCTTAATAATTTTTTATTTGGAAGTTGCTTTGCGGTGGTAGCATTTCATACAACGTATTATTTTGGATTAGATATGGCAAAAACGGTGGTAACGAGATTTTTTTCTGGCAGTATCATTCCGTTAACATTTTTTTCACCAATGCTAGAACGTATTTTTACGTTTCTACCATTTGCAACAATGAACTACACTCCAACGATGATTTATCTGGGTAAAATAACAGGGAGTGCATTAATAGAAGCAATTGTCTTACAGCTTATTTGGTTAATCTTATTTTATTTCATAAATAAATTGTTATGGAAGCATGCGATTAAAAGGCTAACAATTCTTGGAGGTTAGAGAGGGGAAAATGAAGCGATATCTTAAATTATATATTATATTTTTAAAACAATATATGAAAGCACAAATGCAGTCAAAACTTGATTTTATAATGGGATTCTTTTCATTCTTCTTAAATCAGATTTTAGGAATTGTGTTCATTTATTTAGTATTTGAAAAAATCCCGAATTTGCGGGGATGGAGCTTTGACCAAATGATTTTTATTTACGGTTATGCTCAAATCCCACGTGGAATCGATCATTTTATCGCAGATTATTTATGGGTTTTTACAAGAAAGACAGTGCGTGATGGAAGTTTTGACCGCTATTTATTACGACCAATTAATCCAGTGTATCAAATCATAATTGAACGGTGTCAGCCAGATGGTATCGGTGAAATATTAGTGGGGATATTGCTTGTCATATACTCCGCAAAGAATTTGAGCCTACAGTTTTCAATAATTAATATTTTATTATTTATTATATCAGTAGTTGTAGGAGCAGTTATTTTTACTTCAATTAAGCTATTTTTTGCAACCAATGCTTTTTTTATGAAAGATGCATATAGTTTATTGTATCTAGCGTATAATACCTCTGATTTTGTGAAGTATCCTCTAGAAATTTATGCGAAACCTGCTAGAGTCATTTTAAATTACATTATACCATTTGGGTTTACAGCATTTATACCAGCGAGCTACTTTTTAAAAGCAAGTTCGGTATATGCAACCATAGGAGCAGAAATTGTTATTGCAATATTAGCCTTTTTAATCGCATATAAGTATTTTTGTTTTGGATGCAAAAAGTATGAGAGTGCAGGGAATTAAATGAAATTTATAGGGGGCAGACCTTCTTCTATAAGGATAATTTGACAAAATAATAAAGTAAGATATAATCAAGGTAAGTGATAAGATATATGCAATGCCAAATAGGACTGTAATTGCAGTATATTGATTCATATATTAATTGGTAAACAAAAAGTGTTGTACTTCCTCTATATAAAACATACAACGCTTTTTTTAATAAATGAAAGGGGTTGGTTGATTGGAAGAAGAAAGTCGGCTAGAAGCCTTTGAAAAGATGCTAAGGGCAATTCAAAATGAATATGCGGATATTATTTTAAAGATGGAACAACTAAAGGCACAAGATAAAGTAAAGTCTGTGACTTATAAACAATTGATGGCAAGAAAACTTATGTATACACAAATGTTAGGGATTTATGATATATATGGATTAACAAAAAAGTAGGTGAAAAGGTGCAAAAACGAGCTGAAGTAATCGCATATTGCAATAAATTTGATGAGGTTTATGAAGATTATCCTTTTCATGATTTAAATTGGACTGTTATGAGACATAAAAAGAATCAAAAAATATTTGCATGGATTTTTGAAAAAAATACTCATATTTGGGTAAATGTAAAATGTGATCCTGAATGGAGAGACTTTTGGCGCAATGCCTACTCGTCTGTAGTTCCAGCATATCATTTGAATAAGACGCATTGGAATTCAATCATTTTAAATGGTGAAGTCCCTGAAAAAGATATTCATAAGATGATAGAGGAAAGTTATTATTTAACTAAATAAAAAGTAATTGAAGCATTTTCAAAGTAGAATGAATAAGTTTTGGTTTGGAGGTGTTAAGATGCTTAAAATAATTACAAGGATTTATAAAAACACTGGGAATACAGATGTTTTAACGATTGCAGTGGAAAAAGGATGGATTTCAGAAACACAAAGAAAGCAAATCACGAAGGAAAAAGTGGAATAAATGCCTTTGTTTTCTGAATTTATAATATACTTATATTAGATTTTTAAAGGATTTCATAAGATATATTTCTAAAATAGGAATGACTAACGGCACTATGAAATATAATGCAATAAAGATTATTTTGTGGTGAAGTTATGCATAAACTAAAATATAGTAGGTTTTTTGTCGTCCTTCTTATATTTGTGTGCTCATATTTTATAGGTGGAGGTATATCGCTATTGGTGCAAGCGAATACAAAAGATAAGTCCTTACAAAATGCGGGTGATAATTGGGGACTTGGATTTTCACAAGAAGGGCAGCCACCTACTGCAAATGCAACCCCTGATGAGCTTAAAAAATTTGGAGCTTATTACATCGGTGATACGAATGAGAAGGTGATATATTTAACCTTTGATGCAGGTTATGAAAATGGCTATACGCCTGCGATTCTTGATGCATTAAAGAAACATAATGTACCAGCTACATTTTTTATTGTAGGAAATTATATGGAAACAAGTCCAGAGCTTGTAAAAAGAATGGTCGATGAGGGTCACAATGTAGCGAATCATACATATCATCATCCAGACATGTCTAAAATATCATCCTTAGATTCTTTTAAAAAGGAAATTCAGGATTTGGAAGTTCTTTTTAAAGAGATTACAGGGAAAACTTTAACAAAATTCTATCGACCACCACAAGGAAAGTATAGCGAAAGTAATTTAAAAATGGCTCAGGAATTAGGATATCATACCTTCTTTTGGAGTCTTGCTTATGTTGATTGGTATGTTGATAAACAACCAACCAAAGAAGAGGCTTTTAAAAAATTACTTGGTCGTATTCACCCAGGGGCAGTGGTTTTATTACATAGTACTTCAAAAACAAATTCGGAGATACTGGATGAATTGCTAACCAAGTGGGAAGAGATGGGATATACATTTGGTCGTTTAGATGATTTAGTAAAATAAAATTCAAGGAGCTACGTACTAAGGAATTGGTACATAGCTCCTTTTTGAATTTTATTTATTTCATATATCCTTGGGGTGGTATAATTCAGAAAAATATTTTGATAAAAAAATCTATTTTACCAATGTCCAAAATCTATGGTATACTTGTATCCGAATAAAAATAAAAGTTCATTTGCAATACTGCGTGAATTTTGGAATGGATATTAGATGAATTTTAAAGAACTAAATGTAATAGAACCTATTTTAATTGCACTGGATGGCTTAAATTATGTAACACCTTCACCAATTCAAGAAAAGACGATACCCCTTGCACTTGAAGGAAATGATATATTAGGATGTGCACAAACTGGAAGTGGAAAAACCGCAGCATATGTTATCCCAGTCTTACAATCGTTGTTAAAACACAAAGAACAATATAACGAAGCCAAACAACAAAAAGATTCAAAACAATATGCTTGCATAGGAGCGCTGATATTAACACCAACGCGAGAATTAGCACTTCAGATTTGTGAGCAAACAAAGAAAATTGCAAAGAATACCGATCTTGAAATAGGGGCAATCTATGGTGGTGTTGACCAAAGTACCCAAATTGAAATGCTAGAACAAGGAATTGATATCTTGGTAGCAACACCAGGACGCTTACTTGATTTGATTCACCAAGAATATATAAAACTTAATCAAGTGAAAATGCTTGTATTAGATGAAGCAGATCGTATGCTTGATATGGGATTTATAAAAGAAATTAAAATGATAGAGAGACAAATCCCAGAAAAACAAATACTAATGTTTAGTGCGACGATGCCAAAACCAATTGAGCGATTAGCAGATACAATCTTAAGTAATCCAAAAACAGTTATGGTGGATGAAGTAAGTAGTACGGTGGATTCCGTGGAAGAGTTTGTTTATTTTGTGGATGCTGAAAATAAACTAGCATTATTAACTTCACTACTTCGAGGCAATGATGTTAAAAATGCGATTGTTTTTACGAATACAAGGCAGACCGCGGATCTAGTAATGAAACATTTACTTAAAAATGCAGTGCGAACTCTTGCAATCCATGGAGATAAGAGCCAAAATGCAAGACAGGATGCATTGATACAATTTCAAAAGGGAAAAATCAAAGCCCTTGTGGCAACGGATGTAGCTGCTCGTGGTATTGATATAACAAAGCTTTCGCATGTTATTAACTATGACATTCCAGAAAATCCGGAGAGTTATATCCATCGTATTGGACGAACAGGAAGAGCTGGATTAGATGGAATTGCTATAAATCTTTGTTGTATTGATGAGAAAGAAAATCTTACCTTTATTGAAAATCATATAGGTAAAAAAATGACAGAACTTAAATCTGAATGGCCAATGAAAATTTTTCAAAAAACAGTGAAACCACCTAAAAAAGCAAAGATCACTGAGGAAGTTTTTGAATTAACAAAAGTAAAAGACGTTTCCCTAAGTGGTAAGCCAGTCAATCCTAAAAGTAAAGGAAGATTTCATAAAGAAAAGTTTGGATATCAAAAGGACAAGCCATCCTTTGGTAGACAGAAGAATAAGAAATTTACGAAATAATTATAATTCAGTAATGGCTTAGAACTATACTGATATGAATAAAACGAGCAAAGTAAAGTGTGCACATTTTCTTTGCTCGTTTTTTATATTATACGAAAGAAAAGCTGATATGAAGCTGTTTAAAGGTTATTCTTTAGTCCATATTTTGTGAAAAATTTGTTGATTTTTACGGAACAATAAGGTAGAATGTGTAAGATTGCCTTTTATTGGCATATAAATTAAGTTGAGGATGGTATTACAAATGAAATCAATTAAGAAGTGGGTATTACGCCAGATTATGGTTTTTGCATTTATGCTAACACCAATGATTCTAACTGGTATGAATGCAGAGGTAGCGATTGCAGCTACTACAGTAAAACTAAATAGTAGTAAAGTTTCTCTTTATGTTGGAGAATCTTATACACTTAAACTTTCTGGAGTCAAGTCTAAGATAACGTGGGTATCGAACAACAAGGGTGTTGCTACTGTTTCGTCCACGGGTGTAGTGAAGGCGGTTAAAAAAGGTACAGCGAAAGTTACAGCTACAGTAGGAAATAAAAAATATACCTGTACGGTAACGGTCAAAGATCCTAAATTGAATCAGACAAAAGCTGAATTAAAAATCGGTGAATCTCAAATATTAAAAATTATTGGTAATAGCAAAAAAGTAACATGGAAAAGTTCTAAGAACACTGTGGTTAGTGTAAATAAAGACGGCTTGGTGGAAGCAAAAGGATTAGGTTCAGCAACAATTACTGGAACAGTAGATGGGAAAAAGTATTCTTGTAAAGTAACGGTTGGTGGAAGCCGTTTTTATACATCTATGAATAAAATTACTTGCTATGATGAAATTATAACAGCAGTATTGCTAGAAAATTGGGGTGATGATGAGCTAATCAATTACACTACCAATAATGATAACATCGAGGTTTACGATACGGAAACAGGAAGTGGAGATTACTTTTTCTTGCGTATCGTTCCAAAGAAGGTTGGAACCTCAGTAATTACGTTCACCACTTCTACAGATAACAGTAAGCTTGAGATTACGGTTACTGTTGTTGATGCTAAAAAGAAGGCGAAAGTTTTAACTGCAAAAGAGGTATATAAAAGTTGTTCTAAGGCTACGGTTCAAATTGTAACAGATGTTGGCGTAGGTACGGGATTCTTCTATGATACAGGAAAAGTGGTTACGAATTATCATGTTATAAAAGGAGCAAAAAAGATTACGGTTAATTTTACAGACGGGACTTCTTATGAGGTGAAAAATATTCTATCTTTGAATGAGTATGTTGATTTAGCTGTGCTTAGTGTACCGGTTTCAGTAACACCATTAAAACTGAATCAAAAAGAAGTTAGTTCAGGTGATACTGTATATGCAATCGGTAGTTCCTTGGGTGTATTAACAGATACCTTTACAAATGGTATTGTAACAAATGCGAATCGTTATGTAGATGATATTCATTATATACAAACGAATGCAGCTATAACCAATGGAAATAGTGGTGGACCTTTATTAAATGAATATGGTGAAGTTATTGGAATTAATACATGGCAGTATGTTAATGGGCAGAATATTAACTTTGCTATTTCTATAGAGGAACTTTACTATATGACCATATTCCATGGTTTTAGTATCGATGACATGAATGGCAATACTGTGGAAGAAGATGTGAGTGAAGAAGGAAATGTAGAAAAAAATCCATCAGAAGATACAGAGCCTACCATTGTTTATGAGGATACTTTGCTTAGTAAGTCCAAAGAAGGATGCCAGGACATAGAAAATAATATTTTAATGTATGGACATATCGAACCAGATGCTGTGGATTATTATCAATTCACGGTAACAAAGAAGGGGACTGTAGGGATTATTTGTTTAATCGACAAATCACAAATTACTGATTTTATGAAATTCTCCTTCGGAGTATATAGTAAAACGGATGACAAATTAATTTGTGTCAATGATTACGGTCAAATGGGTGATTATTATTGGTATTATACAGAGAAAGAGTTTGAGGCTGGTACCTATTATGTTATTCCTTATTATAGTGCAACAGGTGCATTAAGGAGCGTTCCATATTATTTGCAAGTCGTTCAAGAGTAAAATAAGAACGTTGAAGAACAATTTTCTTATTATTAAGGTTTCCTTAAGTTTGTTTAAAACTGTTTAAGATTGTAATTTTCATCTTGTACATTAGAATTCTCTCAATTATAATAGATACTGCTATACGTTGACGTCGTAGCAATATAATACCTTTATCATCTGTTTTGATGACAAAAGAGAAAAAATTGGGAGAGAAGACATGTTAAGAGAAATGTTTAAAATCGGTATAATCAGTTTCATAATACTAGCATTGACCGGTTGTTCTAGGGGACAAGTAAATAATGGACCAAATGAAGTAGCTCCAACAAACAGTGTGAGTGAAGAACAAAATTCTGAGGGAAAAAACGAAGATACAAACACCGATGAGAATGATAACTCATCGTTAACAGGACCAGAAGGTGATTTAGCGGACTCAGTAATTATCGCTTTAGATGCAGGACACGGTGGTGGATTTGGTGGTGCTTCATATGATGGTAGAAATGAAAAAGATCTAGCACTACAGATTGCTTTTTATGTGAAGGAATACATTGAAGAAAACTACACAGGTGCAGAAATCTATTTGGTGAGAGAAAAAGACGCTGCATTATCTGGAGATGTAAAAGAGGATTTAGAATTACGTGCAAAGTTTGCTAGTGATGTAAATGCAGATGCATTAGTAAGCTTACATTTTAACGCATCCGATGCACACGACCAAAGCGGTGCTATGGTTTTTATATCGAATCAAGATCATGTAACTGAAGCTTCTAAGAATTTAGGAGAGAAGATTCTAGTTGAACTAGAAGCTCTTGGACTAACCAATCGTGGAACGCAGAAAAGAAATAGTAATGATATGGTTGATGAGAATGGAAAACCACTGGATTATTATGCCATCAATCGTCATTGCGCGGCGATAAATATTCCAGGAATTATCGTTGAGCATTGTTTTATGGATCATTCAAATGATCAGCAATTTATTGATAGCGATGAGGATTTACGTGCATTAGCTAAGGCAGATGCGATTGGAATTGCGAACTATTTTGGGTTGAGTAAGAAGTAGAATTTCGACAGATAAGATGTAGTTTTATAAAGAAATATACAGATAGAGAAACAAATAGAGAAACATTCAATATATACATAGAAATACAAATGACAATGTTTAAAGGATCACTGATAAATTCAGTGGTCCTTATTTTTAATCAAAATTAAGTTATTTTGTAATTTATATTGAGTATTGTAATATGGGAAAAATTACTATACTATAGGTTTAAAGAGTAAACTGATCTAGAACATATACATTAGGATTAAAAAGAGATGGTACCGTTATTGCTACGGGTAAGAATTCGTATGGAGCCTTGGAGGTCTCCGATTGGACAGATATTGTAGCAATTGATGCAGGAGAGTATTTTTCCATTTTTATAATAAAATATATTATTTATATCATGAAAGAGAACTAAAAGATGAACGAGAACATATCACAAAGGAGGAATTATAAAATTGAAAGAAAAATTAATAGCAGCTATTTATGGTTTGATATCATTATTTATCTTGTTTAAAGTTAGTAAATTTATAAGTAGTGCTTTGTGGGGGAAATCAGATTTCATTAATGCAGTTTTGGGTATATTTTTAATTATTTTTAGTTTGATTATAAGTGTAGCAATTAGCCAAAAAGTTTATAGTAAGCTTAATTCACACTTAAAAAAACGGTGAAACTGACATCTAAACAGGTTAAATGTGAAATGAAGCTGAGAAATGAAACTTTCTGAATTAAACAACTTGACGAAAAGCGATTTAAAAAAGATAAGAAGACAAATAATAAAAAATGGAATAATTAAAAGAAAGAGCATTGAGAAGTAGTTAATTTTCTTATATTTGTTCCATTTACCAACTGTTTGGCTACTGCAACAGGAATATAAAAATAGTCATCATGAGTACAAATAGAACTATAAAATACATGAGCGTCATATGGGGAAATATCTTTTGAATATGTCCAACCACCAAGCATAAATGTACATCACAGTCTTTTTAAATATTATATGGAGAAGAGAAAATAAAGGAATATAGTTTTAGATAGAGTAAAATTAATGAGATAAAGATTGAAGAAATTGGAAAAACAAGTTATCATAAAGGATAATATTTCTGTTTATTGGAATAATTTTAAAGCTTACATATTATTTGAATAAGAACTATTTGAATTAGAATACAAATGAAAGAGGTTAGGAATGAAAAAGATAGATTTTTTATTTATATTTGTTGTAATAGTAATTATCTGTGGAGGGCTATATTTTATACCGTTGCGTCAAAATATCGATGTTACATTAAATGGAATCGAAGGTAAAATTGGGGATCCTGAGAATGTTGAAAACAAGTTGATTCATATTAAAGGAAAGTATACAAATTATCTCTTTAAAAAGGATAGTTTTGTAGGTTATATCAAGATAGATGGATATGATGAGAGTGAAGGTATGGTGAGTTTGACTTTTTTAGATAATTATGCACGATTGACCTACCTAAAGATAGCTGATGGTGCAAGCTTGGTTCACTTTGGGGCGTTACACTTTGGAAAAGGTTTTAAAGAAGTAGTAATTATTAAATATGACTCTAAGAATCAAGATTCCCAATCAATGAATGAAGATGACAACACGTTTATTGTCGCACCAGCAAAAAAATATGACGACGCTTTAACCCTTATTAAAAAGTTAAAAAGACACTAAAAAAGGGGGTAGGTTAATATCAATGGTACGGATCATGAAATTATGATTCGTGGCTAGGATAAAAACAATCCTGTTATAACCTTTGTTCATGGAGGACCAGGCTGTTCGGAAATACCTTATATGTGAAATATTAAGACCTACGTCTGCTCATTATCCTCAATTTAAAGAAGAAAAGTTTTATGATTGGATGTGAGAGAAGCTTATAAAGTAAGGAATCTTATGGAGTTTGAACACTTAGCGTTTCAAATAATTTGAACTACTATAACAAATTACCATATATTTACGAAAATTGGTTGAGTTATTTAGGGAAATATAGTACAATCGATGTGTGATGATACAGTTTTTTTATCTTATGTGTATGGTAGAAGGAGATTGGTATGATAAGAAAGTATCAAGATAATGATTTGTTATTATGTTCTTATATTTTAATGACTGTCTACAATAATGAATTATGTAAATGCCATTGGACAGCACAGACTGCTCAAAAATATTTACAGGAAATCGTGGAGCAGAAGAGATTCGTTGGATTTACGCTATGGGAAAAAGAAAAATTAATAGGTGCAATATTTACACATGAAAAAACTTGGTGGAATAATGATGAAATATTTATTGATGAAATGTTCATTCTACCAGAGTATCAAAGAAAAGGTCATGGAACAGAGCTTATAAAAGCAGTTGAGAAACATATTAGAAAGAAAAATTTAGCAGGAATGACATTAATAACATACCGTACATCACTAGCACCTGAATTTTACATTAAAAATGGATTTAGTAATGCAGAACAAGTACTTTATATGAGTAAAGCAATTGTAAAAGAGGAACAAAGATCATTGTTGGCATAAGTTATTTAGAAACTTGTATGTAGTATAATGAAAGGGCGCTTTGGATTAAATTCAAAACGCCTTTTTTAAATGGCTCTATCAAAGCTTTGAGCAGATATTTATTCTTTTTTGTAGAACATTCTTCGTTTACAATATTAAAACCCTTCTAGCTTTCGTTGCTTTCTTAGGGTATTTCTTTTAACAGCAGCTTCCCATTCTGCTTGTTGTTCAATTGTTTGAACCACAAGTCTTGGAACCTTTTTTGGTCGTTCATTTTCATCTAAAGCAACCATCACAAAGTAAGCACGGTTGATTGGATGTCTAGAACCATCTCGTTCTTCTACATATGTGTCGATACGTACTTCCATAGAAGAATTCCCTACATAAGTAATTTTACCAATCAATACAACAATATCATTAATATGTGCACCACGTTTGAATTGTAGGTTATCAATGGAAGCAGTGATTACAGTGCTACCCGAGTGGCGCATTGCAACGATTCCTGCAAGTTCATCAATCCATGCAAGTAACTGTCCACCAAACAAGCGGCCAGAACCGTTGATATGTCCTTGCATTACAATGTATGTTTGTTCCGTTAAGGAATCATTTACTGTTTTTGATATTAAATTTTCTTCATTATTCATTTGTAAAACTCACCTTTTTCTATCAATTATTGATTCTAATAAAATATATTTATCTTAATATTATAGTTTATTATTCCCTCATTGTACAGATATTATAGCAATAAAGATATCCTAATAAGTCTATTGACAATGACATAATATTTGAGATATCCTATATAACATATAAGAATACAGTGAATTCGTGTAATACATACATGTATTTCATTGTAAAGTAGGAGGTCATCATATGAATTCAACAGTAAAAGATATTTTAGAACGTAGAAGTATACGTAAATTTAAACCAGAGCAAATCACAGAAGATGAGTTAAATACAGTACTTAAAGCAGGTATGTATGCTCCAACTGCTATGAACCGACAATCACCTATTATGGTTGTACTACAAAATAAAGAGACCATTGAAAAAGTGGCGAAATTGAATGCAAAAGTTATGGGGAGAGAAGCAAATCCTTTCTATGGAGCACCTACAGTAATCATCGTTTTTGCAGATAGTACAATTGGTACATATATTGAAGATGGCAGTCTTGTTATGGGAAATCTAATGAATGCAGCACATGCAATTGGTTTAGGATCTTGTTGGGTACATCGTGCAAAAGAAGTATTTGAAAGCGAAGAAGGTAAAGCCCTATTAAAAGAATGGGGAGTGGATGAAAAATACGTTGGTATTGCTAATTGTTTACTAGGATATAAAGCAATGGAACAACCAAAAGCTGCACCAAGAAAAGACGATTATGTCATCTATGTAAAATAGTTCATATCTGTTTTTATACCTCAGAACATTTAAATATCACATGCTCCATCGTATTTAAGTACCAGAATTTCAGAGTATCAAACTTGATGTATCGCTAAGTTCAATCCTTAATTTAAGTTATGTAAAATGCTTAAGAAATTGGACTAGGTTTTTAATCAAATACATAGTATAGAAAAAACAGGGTTCGTGGAGGATATTAAAATGCAATATAAGATTTTAGGAGATACAATGCCAGCAGTTGAGATTACGTTTGATAGACGAGGTGAGTCAATCTATACACAATCTGGCGGTATGGCTTGGATGACAGAGGGAATCTTGATGGATACCAATATGAGAGGTGGATTTGGTAAAAGCATAGGTAGAATGTTTGCTGGCGAATCCATGTTCATGGCTACCTACAAAGCTGAAAAAGAAGGAGCAGTCATCGCTTTTGCATCTACGGTTGCAGGAGAGATTTTTCCTATCCGAATTGAAGAAACTAGAGGACTAATATGCCAAAAAGGCGCATTCTTGTGTGCAGAAGAGAGTGTTAATTTATCGGTAACCTTTAGTAAAAAGTTCACTGCTGGATTATTTGGAGGAGAAGGATTTATCCTGCAAGAAATATCAGGTAGAGGTATGGCATTTATTGAAATTGACGGTGATAAGGTAATAAAACACTTAGCACCTGGTGAAGTTTTAAAGGTTGACACAGGAAATGTTGTCGCTTTTGAAAAATCAGTTTCTTATGAGATAGAAACTGTAAAAGGAATTAAAAATATATTTCTTGGTGGAGAAGGATTATTCCTAACTAGGTTAGTTGGACCTGGAAAAGTAATTCTTCAGACTCAGAATTTCAATGAGTTTGCAGGACGTATCAATCGAATGATCCCTGGAAAATAATTAAATGAAATAACAAATTAAAATTTAAAAGAACTAAAAATTGAAACAGTTAAAAGAAGTAATAAAGTGTAACAGTTAAAAGATGAAAAAAGTGCAATTTCTAGTATAGGAGTTGCACTTTTTTATTTTTCATATTTTTGTTTTAAATTAGTTACATTTCCACATTCATAAGCATTATTTATGAGGAGAATCGAGATTGATTAGAGTTTATTAATATCATTATGAAATTTTATATCCATTTTACTTCGTCCTGTTGGTAGAATTTACAAATTATTATTATAATGCAAACATCACTAACGAAGCAAATATGGAGGTAAGTTATGAATAGCAAGACGAGTGTGTCTCAGTCTCAAAAATTAATGGTATTTGTACTTTCAATGTCACTTTACGGATTAGCTACTTTATTTACAGAGTTAATTCCAAAATTTCAAGTAGGTATTGTAGAATTTTCGGTGGAATACTTCTTGTTTATTCCACTAACGTTAGCAATGTTATTTCAACCCATGGCAGCGGCACTTGGAGCGGCAACTGGAGAAATCGTATTTAGTGAGATCATGCTTGGACAGTTTGGTGGTCTTGGAGAATTAGAAAAATTCATTACTTTAGTTATTGGAATTTATATTGCTGGTAGGATGGTTAAAAATCCGCTTAATAAGAAGATGGTGGCCATTGCATCGATTTCAGGTGTTGCAATTCAGCAAATCCTTGGATGTATTGTAGATATCTTAAAGGTACAGTTTGCAGTCGAAGATTTTGAAGCAGTTGCAGGTCTTCCACAGAGTGTATTCATTACAGAAGGTTTTGCTTGTTTAAATGATATCGTGTTCTCAGGTATCTTATTTTGTATGATACCAACCATTTTTTTAGTACCAAGGCTTTATGGTAAAATCGAGCCTTTACTTGGGGCAAAACCAAGAACTGAAGATACTATTTTAAGAGGTGAGGGGATATTATCTTTTAAAGTTGTAGCACTTAGTATTCTGGCATTTTTAATTGCAATTTCGGGAGAATTTCTATCAGAACAAGGCATTTCTTTGATTGAGTGGGAAGCAGAATGGGCAGAAAGTATGCCAGCACTTATTATTGCAATGGTGGTAGCAGGAATTATAGCATTAATTATTGTAGGTATGATACGAAATCGAAAGAGCAGTACTGTAGAAGGATGGAAATAGAAAACTATCATTGAGTTTGATAGAAAAACATCTATGATACAAAGGTTTCACAATATTATAGAAAATAAGGTAAAGTCATATATGGTTATTAAAAGTTACGAAATGGAATGGTGAAAAGATGATAGAGATTAAGGATTTAACATTTACTTATCCAGGTGCAGATAAAGCAAATCTTAATAATATCAATCTTTCAATTGAACGTGGAGACTTCCTTGCTATCATTGGAAACAATGGATGTGGGAAGTCCACCTTATGTAAAACATTGAATGGATTGATACCACATTTTATAGCAGGAGATATGTTAGGAAGTGTAGTCATCGATGGTGTGGATACAAAAACAGTAGATGTAGGTCATATAGCGCAAAAGGTTGGCTATGTTTATCAGGATTTTGAAAATCAAATTGTAAGACCTACAGTGCTTGATGATGCATCTTTTGCCTGTCTAAACTATGCGTTTGAAGACTATAAAGAAAGAGGGAAAAGAGCTTTAAATCTATGTGGTTTGGAACATAAAGTAAATGATTATATCTGGCAGTTGTCTGGTGGACAAAAGCATTTGCTTGCTTTAGCGGGCGTTACAGCATTAAGCCCAGAGGTACTAATTTTAGATGAACCAATAGCGCAACTTGACCCTGCACATGCAAGGCAAATCTATGATGTTTTAAAGGACTTAAACGAGAAGCATGGAAAAACCATTATAGTCATTGAACATCATACAGAGTTTATTGCGGATTATTGTAAAAATGTCGTTCTTATGAAGGAGGGCAGAGTAGTCTGGAAACAAAGAGCCAAAGAAGCACTCCAAAGAGTAGAGGAATTGCAAGAGAGCAATATCTTTCCACCACAGATTACAGTGGCAGCGGATTTACTTAAAAAGAAGGGGATTGCAGAAGATAAGGAACTACCTACGACAATAGATGAGGGAGTAGAGTTCTTTGGAAATCTTAAATTTTATCCATATGATGAAATAGTGGTTACAAAAGAAGAGGTAACGAATGAATGTATCATTAATTTACATGATTATGTAGGTATCAATGGATTATATAATCATGCAGGTATTGATGAAACATATAATAATATAGGTATCAATGAATTAATTGATAAAAATACATCCATATCCTTCCAAAATGTCTCTGTAGAATACCAAGCAGTAAAAGGAGCTGCAGTTTCAGTTATGAAGGATCTTTCACTTAAAATACATCGAGGAGAGAAAATCGCCTTAATCGGTTCCAATGGAGCAGGTAAATCAACACTGATGAAATTAATCATTGGGCTCTTAAAACCAAGCAGTGGTAAAATTACAGTAGAAGGTAGAGAAACAAGAGCGATTCCAGCAGAGGAGCTATCCCGTATCGTGTCACTAGTATACCAGAACCCAGAAGAAATGTTTATTAAGGACTCAATTCGTGCAGACATAGAGTATGCTATGAAGGTTCGTGATGTAGCAGATTATGAGCAAAAGACCAAAGAACTATTAGAGAGGTTCCATTTAACGAATATTAAAGACAGAGATGGACGTCTTTTATCTGGAGGACAAATGAGGCGTGCATCCTTAGCAATTGGAATTGCACTAAATCCATCGATTCTTTTATTGGATGAGCCAACGGCGAATCTAGATATTGCAACGAGAAAAGAGATTATTAAAACCTTAAATGATATGCGTGATATTACAGAAACGGTAATGATTGCAACCCATGATATGCAGCTTGTTTGTGACTGGGCAGACCGTATTATCGTCTTGTGCCAAGGAAATGTAATTGATGACGGAACAAGAAATCAAGTCTTTAAAAATCCTGTCGTATCACAAAGAGTAGGAATTCGTCCACCAGAAATATATTGTATGGGACAAAAGCTTCATAAAGAGGCGCAGTGCTATACCGTTGAAGAATTTTGTAATCATTTTATAGGAGGAGACAATGATAAGTAAACTTTCAGAGAATATCTTAGATAAGGTATCCATTGGTTATCTTAGAAATCAGGTGTTAAAAAATGCATACGGAAATGATGATACGCCAATTGCAAAGTTAGACCCTAGGGTTTTAATAATCTGGTATTGTTTCTTTGGTATAGTTCCATGGTTTTTAAATGATGTTCCTATGTTACTAGCATTATTTTTATTTGTTGTTGTAACAACGAAACTAGCAAAAATTGCACCGTTAGTGTTATTCTTATTTTGTATCGGGGTATTTTCACAAACGGGATACTTGTTTATCGTAGCATTATTTTTTGGAGGGAACTTATCAACGCTAATCCCCGTATTAATTATGACGTTAAAAGTAGCAATCATTTCATTGGCATCAATTACGGTATTTTCAGGACTTGATCCAGACCGATTGGCAAATGGTCTTTTATGGTTTGGTTGTCCTGAACAGTTATCTTTTAGTATTTCTTTTGGATATCGAATTCTTCCTATCTTGATGGAGGAATTTCAAAATATACTTCTTTCTTATAAATTAAGAGGTAAAACACCTGCCCATGATACATTTTTAGGAAAGATAAAGTACCTGATTTATCAGGTTAAAGTAATTATTCTTTCATTTTATCCGCTTATGTTAAATACAGCAAAGCGTTCAAGAACTACAGTGGAAGCTTTGGAATTAAAGGGATATCGCTATGCTACAAATAACCCAGCAGTTAGAAGAATCAAGCTTCAGAGTTTAGTCATTAAAAAAGGTGATATTATTTTTGCTAGTATCTCTATTGTTTGGGTGATTGGAAGCATACTTATGACAAATATTATATAAAGAATGCCGCAACAAGCGGTGGAATGTGAGGTAAATATGAAGATTGATTTTCATACCCATGGCAAGTTGGCGAAGAAACTGCCATTTTCTAAAGAATATACGGATTGGTTATTTGGTGAGGCGAAGGTTTCTGGGCTAGATGCCTTATGCCTAACAGAGCATTTTAATACATTGGGTTTTCATGATGTATATGAATATATTGCAAGTAACTATGAAAGGGATGGGGACACATTTATAGCAAATGGTGTTCGGATATTTCCAGGGATGGAAGTTGATATCAAAGAAAGAGGACATATTCTTGTCCTTGGTAAAATGGAAGATATCTTGGAATTAAATACAGCCCTAGAGCCTTTTAAGGAAAAGGAGAGCTTTATGGAGTTTAAAGAATTGATTGCTCTTCTTAGAACGAAAGAGGTGTTGATTGGAGCGGCACATCCATTTAGGGAAGGAAGTAATATTCCTACGTTATCCATAGAGCAGTTAGAAAAATTTGATTTTATTGATTGTAATGGGAAGGATATGGCTATAGATGGGGAGATGAATTTAGATAAAATAAAAGAGTTTAGTAAACAACTTGAGAAGCCTTTTGTTGCGGGAAGTGATACGCATCAGTCATTTCAATATGGTTGTATTTATAATGAGTTCGATAATTCGGTTAATACAATTGAGAAATTAAAGGAAGAGATTGAGTTGGGCAATTATGAGATGAAAGTTTCTGATCATATTGCATTTCAGGTGAAAACGGCATCTGTGTTGAAGCGAGCATTAAAATCAATTCATCAAAATGGCGGGGATTATGTTTCAGTTCTTATTAATGAGTAAAATAGGACTTTCAATGGATTTATCTATTGAAAGTTCATTTTTTTACGCACATTCTTTTACATACTGAAAATATTGTATTTCATTTCCATATAAAGTTTACTATAATTGACATAAAGGCTAACTATTGACTGATTTTAAATCGTTGCTTTGTGGGGGTGAAATCATGCTAAAGATTTTTTTAGTGGAAGATGAAAAGATAGTTCGAGAAGGTATTAAAAATGGAATTGCTTGGGAAAAGCATGGATTTGAATTTGTGGGAGAAGCATCCGATGGAGAACTTGCATATCCCTTAATTATACAAGCGAGGCCGGACATTTTGATTACAGATATTCGAATGCCTTTCATGGATGGGCTGGAATTAGCAGAGATGGTAAAGCATGTAATACCAGACATTCGAATCATGTTTTTTAGTGGTTATGATGATTTTGAATATGCAAAACGGGCTATTACGTTAGGAGCTTCGGATTATTTATTAAAGCCAGTAAGTAGTACGCAATTATTAGAAGCATTAGAGCGAATGAGTGATAGTATTCAAAAAGAGCGTAGAGAAAATTTATATAAAGAAGAGTTTCATAAACAGCAAGATGAAAGAAAAATGATTGAAAGAGAGCGGTTGTTTGATGTCATTGTCTCAGGAACAATGAGCTTAACGGATCTAATCACAAAAGGTAAGGAATTTAATATAGCACTAAGTGCACCAGCATATAATATTATTCTATTTCATGTAAGAGTTTTGAAACATCACGAGCAGTATATGGGGGAAATGAATGCTTTTGATATCAAAGTGAAAGATAAGCTAAAAGAGCATAAAGAAATGATTGGATTTCATCGACTTTCAGAAGGATATGGATTTTTAATTACTGGGACATGCGAAAAAGACCTAGAAAAGAATGTGAAAGAATGTACCAAACTTTTAATTGATATAGTAAATAATTGCACAGGATTAGAGTACTTTGCTGGTGTAGGAATACCTGTTTATAGACCAAGCGAGCTAAAGGAATGTTTTACTGCTGCTAGTAAATCCTATGCTTATCGGTATATGATGGAATACAACCAAATTATTACCGGGGATACATCGATACAATTACATAAAAAAGAAAAGTTAAGCTTAAGGAGCATGGATGTATCAAAATGGAACAAAGATATGGTGAACAATTTTTTAAAGAATGGATCAATTGTGGATGCTAATTATTTTATTGAAAAATATTTAAGTTGGTGTGGAGAGAATTTTGAATCTTTTATGTTTCGCCAATATATACTTATGGATTTTTATCTAATTGTCATGAATTTTGTAACTCAGCTTGGAATGGAATCAGAGCAAGCGATTGCATTGTTTGGAGATGCTCAAGAGATTCAGTCCAGTACCACATCGGAGCAAATGGCCATTCAATATACAGAAAATTTATTAATAAAAGCAATCGAACTTAGAAATACATTTTCACAGAAAAAATACCGTTTGGTTTTAGATAAAGCGAAAGAATACATAGAAAAGCATTATCAAGATGAAGATATCTCGTTAAATGCTGTAGCAGCAAGTGTAAATATCAGTCCAAATCATTTTAGTACAATTTTTAGCCAGGAATTAGGGATAACCTTTATCGAATATCTAACAATGGTAAGGATGGATGCGGCAAAGGAATTTTTATTAGGCTCAGAGAAGAGAACCTTTGAAATCGCATATCTTGTGGGATATAAGGATCCACATTATTTTAGCTATTTGTTTAAGAAAACACAGGGAATTACGCCTAAGATGTTTCGTAGCGGAGATAAGTGTTAGAGAAAATTCTTAAGGTAACAGGGTTAGATTAAAGGAGATAGTTTCATGGGGCGTAAAAACACATCAATTAAGACAAATATTCATTATATGCAGGCTATGGTATTTATCCCAGTCATACTTATGATTGGGATATTACTATATATGATGGGCTGGCAAAGTTCTCAGTATCGTCAAAGCATACATAACTTAACGATGGCAACGGAGTTTAATTTTGATTTTAAATCCAATATTGATTATAAAATGTACCGGATTGTAATTGGTGCAGCGAAATTTAAAACTCTTGATCCCTATACGGACATTACGGATTCCAAGGAGTTGTTTTCGCAGCTAAGAAATTCGACACAGCATGAAAGCAGTAAAAAAGGTCTGGATGGGATACTGATTCTAATTGATATTTTAGAGGAAAGAATTAAGGATATTGAAAAAAGTAATATATTTGGCGACTATGATGTGAACATGGAACGATTGGACAATGATATTTATATCATTACGGATTTAATTGAAGAGGCGATGTCTAATTATATCTATAGTGAGACTAAAATATTAGAATCGGTACGTTTAAAATTGGACGATCAAATAAGAAACCTTATTATTATAAGTATTATAGTATCAATGTTCATTATAACATTTTTAATAGTATCATTTTCCTCCTTCGCTAATAAAATAGCAAATCCAATCGAGGAACTATATCAATATACGATGGAGATTGCAAAGGGTGGACTTAAGGTACATGCACCTAAAAGTAACATAGAAGAAATAAGAATGCTTAGTGAGCAATACGATCAAATGGTCATTCGCATCGAAGAATTGATCTCTCATATTCGTGATGAACAAGAAAGGCAACGAAAGACAGAATTAAAATTATTACAATCACAGATTAATCCACATTTTCTTTACAATACCTTAGATACGATTGTTTGGTTGGCAGAAGGAAAGAGACATAGGGAAGTAGTTGATATGATTACTGCACTATCCTCTTTCTTAAGGATTGGTTTAAATAAAGGAAATGATTTTATTAGCATCAAGGAAGAAGCAGATCATGTAAGGAGTTATTTACAGATTCAGCACTTTCGTTATGAAGATATTATGGATTATGAGATTGAGTTTGAAGAGGAAATTAAGGAATATACAACTTTGAAATTAACCTTGCAACCTATTGTTGAAAATGCTTTATACCATGGCATTAAAAATAAGCGTGAAAAAGGATTTCTTAAAATAAAAGGTTGGATGGCAGATCATACAATATTTATGCAAGTAGAGGATAACGGAATCGGTATGAAGCCAGAGGAATTAAGAAGGATGAAAAAATTGGTTCATATGGGCGGAGATGATATCGATTCAAGAGAAGGTTTTGGAATTGCCAATGTGGCAGAAAGAATTCGCTTAAACTATGGTAAGGAATATGGGGTGACGATTGAGAGTGAATATGGAATTGGTACAGTGGTAACTGTTAGAATTCCTGCTTATCAAAAGATAGTATAAAAGTGTATGTATAAGCTATGTAGAACCTATTCTATTATTCTATGTAGAGCCTATGTAGAACCTTTTACGAGGATTAAATATTTTACATAAAATTAAATATGTAGTAGTTATAAGCTAAAAAGATTTGTTAAAAAAATCCATTTACAATAAAAAATTTTTAAAGATTAAAGTACAAAAATTAAATTCATAAATAAACCAACCATTTTCATAAAATATCAAACGTTTTATAAGCTTATATTTAAGATACGGAATAAAATCCACATTTTAAAGAAAATAGTGAATTGAGCGAGCATGGAAAAAAATGTATGATAAAGTTACAACAAGCACCAAAGGGTGCAAGATTACCAAAGTTATCGTGTGTAGCAGTTAATTAGTGGGGATATGGACGTGAAGGTATTACACATGATGTTTATCAAAGAAATATGGTAATCGTGAGGAGGCAATGTGTAGAAATCGTTACACAAACTATATCATATTGGAGGGTAAACAATGAAAAAGAAATTAGTTGCTATGCTAATGGTTACAACGATGGTGGTATCAATGCTACTAACTGGTTGTGGCAATGACTCAAAAGGAGCATCAAAGACAGGTGGTTCTGGCGATGGGGGGAAGATTGTTGTAGGTTTTTCACAGGTTGGTGCGGAATCGGATTGGAGAACAGCAAATACGGAATCTATGAAGAATACGTTTACTGAGGCAAATGGCTATTCACTTATATTTGATGATGCGCAACAAAAGCAGGAAAATCAGTTAAAGGCAGTACGTAACTTTATACAACAGGATGTAGATTATATAGTAATCGCACCTATCACAGAAACAGGATGGGATACCGTATTACAGGAAGCAAAAGATGCTGAAATACCAGTTATTATTGTTGATCGTATGCTGGATGTATCCGATGATTCCTTATACACAGCATGGGTAGGATCAAACTTCCTGAAAGAAGGTTATGACGCAGTTGCTTGGCTAGAAGGTTATTTAAAAGAAAAAGGACGTGAGAGTGAGGCTATTAATATCGTTACATTACAAGGTACCATTGGATCATCTGCACAGATAGGACGTACCGATGGTGTTACTGAAAAAATGGCAGCACATACAAATTGGACGATGCTTGCAAGACAGACTGGTGAATTTACGCAAGCAAAGGGGCAAGAAGTTATGGAATCTTTCCTAAAGACTTATGATGATATTGATGTAGTGATTGCAGAAAATGACAATATGGCATTTGGTGCAATTGATGCGATTAAAGCTGCAGGAAAAACATGTGGACCGAATGGTGATATTACAATTATATCTTTTGATGCGGTAGCAGCTGCATTTGATTCAATGATCGCAGGAGATATGAACGTATCGGTAGAATGTAACCCACTTCATGGACCTCGTGTATCAGAGATTATTCAAAAACTTGAAAAGGGTGAAACTGTTGATAAGATTGCATATGTAGAAGAAGGCGTTTATCCAGCGGAAACTGCAGCAGAAATTAAACCATCCCGTGCATATTAATAATTCTTGTACATCTGAATAAAGAAAATGTTAGCGTACAGATTTAGGATTAAAAATTACATATAGATATTTAATAAGACCGGAGAAAGGGGTGTTGAGAACAGAAGGATTGAAATGTCCGACTGCAACACCCCTTTCGTATTAAAACCATAATTAGAAGAAAATTAAAAGTAAATGAATCATAAAGAGAGGGATGAATATGTCAGAAGAAATCGTATTAAGCATGCGTCATATCTCCAAGACATTTCCCGGTGTAAAGGCTTTGGAGGATGTAAACTTTACTTTAAGAAAAGGAGAGATTCACGCCCTAATGGGTGAAAATGGTGCGGGTAAATCAACCTTAATTAAAGTACTAACTGGGGTAGAAGAATTTGAATTAGGAGAAATAAAAATAGCAGGGAATGAAAGTAGTATTGTGAATCGCTCCCCACAAGAAGCACAAAAAAATGGGATTAGTACAGTATATCAAGAAGTTAATTTGTGTCCAAATTTATCGGTAGCAGAAAATTTATATATTGGAAGAGAACCAAAAAAAGCAGGGCTAATTGATTGGAAAGTTATGAACCAAAGGGCAAAAGAACTTTTAAAAAGCTTAAAAATAGAGATTGATGTTACAAAGCCAGTCGAAAATTATTCCATTGCAATTCAACAAATGTTAGCAATTGCAAGAGCAGTCGACATGTCAGCAAAGGTTTTAATACTAGATGAACCGACTTCATCTCTGGATGAAAATGAAGTCGAAAAACTGTTTTCGCTGATGAAATTTTTAAAGGCAGAAGGAGTCGGTATCATATTCGTAACACATTTTTTAGAACAGGTTTATGAGATATGTGACAGAATTACAGTACTTAGAAATGGTGCTTTGGTAGGCGAGTACGAAGTTACAAGTCTTTCTAGAGTACAACTGGTAGCAAAGATGATGGGGAAGGATTTTGATGATTTAGCTGAAATAAAAAAGACTTCGGGGGAAATAAAGCAAGAGAAAGAGACAATTATAGATGCAAAGGGAATTGGTCATAGTGGGAAAATCAAACCTTATGATTTGCACATTCAAAAGGGAGAAGTGATTGGACTTACTGGCCTACTAGGCTCAGGACGCTCTGAGTTGGCAAGAAGCTTATATGGTGCAGATAAATCGGATTCAGGAGAATTGATTGTAAAGCAGCAAAAAGTAACAATAGATACACCGTTAGAGGCCATGAAGGTAGGAATGGCATATCTTCCAGAAAATCGGAAGGAAGAAGGAATTATTGCTGACTTATCGGTTCGTGAAAATATAATTCTAGCATTGCAAGCAAAGAAAGGAATGATGCATCCGCTAAGTAAGAGGGAACAAGAAAAATTTGCAGATGAATACATTGCACTTTTACAGATAAAAACCGCGGATCGAGATACTCCAGTAAAACAGTTGAGTGGAGGAAATCAACAAAAAGTAGTACTTGGTAGGTGGCTTTTAACAAATCCAGATTTTTTGATTCTTGATGAACCCACAAGGGGGATCGATGTTGGAACCAAAACAGAGATTCAAAAATTAGTTGTTAAATTAGCAAATGAGGGAATGTCGATTTTATTTATTTCTTCAGAGATAGAAGAAATGTTACGTACTTGTAATCGAATGGCTGTACTTCGTGATGGGCAAAAAGTTGGAGAATTAAAAGAAGAGGACTTAAACCAGAACAATATAATGAAGGCTATTGCAGGAGGGGAAAAGGATGAATAAGGTAGGAGTATTTATTAAAAAAACAACCTCATATCGACTATTTTTACCGATATTTTGCCTCGTGTTGGTACTGTTATCGAATCTTCTTAAAACACCTGGATTTTTTGAAGTGAGTATTAAAAATGGCGTTCTTTATGGTTATATTATTGATGTAATTAATCGTTCAAGCGATTTGGTCATTCTTTCTGTGGGTATGACATTAGTAGCAGCAGCATCTGGAGGGACGGATATTTCAGTTGGAGCAGTTATGTCTGTAGCAGGAGCCGTTTGTTGTTATATTTTAGCGGGTGGACAACAAACCGTGAATGCATTCCAGAATCCATATTTGCTAGGGATATTAGCTGCGGTACTTGCAGGAATATTGTGTGGTAGTTTCAATGGATTTTTAGTAGCTAAAATGAAGATACAACCAATGGTGGCAACTTTAATTTTATTTACGGCAGGGAGAGGAATTGCACAGTTAATAACCAAAGGTCAAATTACATATATCCGTGTAGATTCCTATAAAATGTTAGGTTCAAGTATCCCGAAAATTCCAATCCCAACACCTATATTTGTAGCTATTTTTGTAGTAATTATCACCACTGTACTTTTAAAGAAAACAACGCTAGGTTTATACATACAATCCGTAGGAATTAATCCAAAAGCTTCCAGACTTGTAGGTATTAATTCAAATAAAATAATCTTTTTTGCATATGTATTCTGTGGTTTATGCGCGGGAGTTGCAGGTCTTGTAGCCTCTTCAAGAATTTATTCTGCAGATGCAAATAACATAGGTTTAAATTTAGAACTGGATGCTATTCTAGCAGTTGCCCTTGGTGGAAATAGTCTTAGTGGTGGAAAGTTTTCACTTATAGGAAGTGTCATCGGTGCCTATACGATTCAGGCACTAAGTACAACCTTATATGCAATGAGCGTTTCACCAGATCAGATACCAGTGTATAAGGCAATCGTTGTTGTTATCATTGTAACATTACAATCTCACGAATTTCACAAGTTCATGAGAAAAATTTCTGCTAAGTGGAACACAAAAAGTGAGGTGGCATAGATGAAGAAACAACGTAAAATAAGTGGTAATACATTCTTACTATTCATCACTGTAGGCCTCTTTGTAACAATGTATATTGCAGGAATGATCCTATTTAAAGAGGATGGATTTACAAAACCACAGGTGTTTTTAAATTTATTTATATCAAACGCTGGCTTAATTGTAATCGCTGCGGGCATGACAATGGTTATGATTACTGGTGGAATTGACATTTCCGTAGGCTCCGTCGTAGCCCTTACCTGTATGCTATTAGCTTGGATGATGGAGCAAAAAGGAATTGGTGCAGTACCTGCCTTAATTGTCGTATTGATTGTTGGCGTAAGCTTTGGTTTCGTGCAAGGATTTTTCATCTCATATCTAAAAATACAGCCATTTATAGTAACGTTAGCGGGAATGTTTTTTGCTAGAGGCATGACTGCGATGATAAGTCAGGAAATGATTAGTATAAAAAATGAAACATTTTTAAGCTGGGCAAAATATAAAGTTAACCTACCTTTTTTAGGTGGAACAGTTAACAAAAAGGGTGTTACAATTTACCCATTTATCTATCCAAGTGTTATAATTGCAATTTTAATATTACTATTTGTGTTTTTGCTATTGAAATTTACTAAAATTGGACGTACTATTTATGCTGTAGGAGGTAATGAGCAATCTGCCTTAATGATGGGATTAAATGTGAAAAGAACGAAACTATTTGTCTATGGGATGAATGGATTTTTGTGCACATTAGGTGGCTTCTTATTTAGTTTAAATACCTGTGCTGGTTTTGTTGAACAAGCAAAAGGACTTGAAATGGAAGCTATCGCATCTTCAGTCATTGGAGGTACCTTGCTAACGGGTGGTGTTGGAAATGTCTTTGGAAGTTTGTTTGGGGTATTAATTAAAGGTACGATAGAAACCTTTATTACCTTCCAAGGCACCTTATCCTCGTGGTGGACTAGGATTACGATTGCTACTCTACTCGCATTCTTTATTATTTTACAGAGCTTATTTGCAAAGGCAAAAGAAAAGAAAAAATAAAGGAAGACTTTAGGAGGGCGTCCATGAATAAGGAAAGAATAGTAAGTAGTATTAAAAATGGGAAAACAGCGTTAGGTATTGAGCTTGGTTCTACACGTATTAAGGCAGTTTTAATTGGTGAGGATTATGAACCAATTGCTTTAGGCGGACACGATTGGGAAAACCAACTTGTGAATGGAATTTGGACCTATTCGCTAGAGGCAATCTGGTCAGGAATACAGGATAGTTACAAAAATTTAGCACTTGATGTTAAGAATAAGTATGACATTGAGTTAACATGCGTTGGTGCCATTGGAATAAGTGCAATGATGCATGGGTATATGCCATTTGATAAGGATGGAGAGCTCTTGGTTCCATTCCGTACCTGGAGAAATACAATTACGGAACAGGCAGCAGAAGAGCTAACCGAACTATTTCAATATAATATTCCTCAAAGATGGAGTATTGCGCACTTGTATCAAGCCATTTTAAATGGTGAGGAACATGTTGCAAACATTGATTACATGACAACCTTAGAAGGGTATGTACATTGGAAATTAACTGGTGAAAAGGTGTTAGGTATCGGTGATGTTGCTGGTATGTTTCCAGTAGATGCTGCGAAGAGAGATTACGATTTAGAAAAGATTCAGTTATTCAATGAAAGAATTAAAGATAGAAATTATACATGGAAGTTAGAAGAGATTTTACCTAAAGCACTAGTTGCAGGTGAGAATGCAGGAAGTCTAACCCAAGAGGGTGCGAAGCTTTTAGATCCTACTGGGACATTAACAGCTGGTATTCCAATGTGTCCACCAGAAGGGGATGCTGGAACAGGCATGGTTGCAACCAACAGTGTTAAAGTAAGAACAGGAAACGTTTCTGCAGGTACCTCAGTATTTGCAATGATTGTTTTAGAAAAAGCACTAACTAAATTACATAAAGAAATTGATATCGTTACTACACCAGCTGGCGACCCTGTAGCAATGGTGCATAGCAACAATTGTACTTCGGATTTAAATGCTTGGGTGAATTTATTAAAAGAATTCAGTGAAGCAATGGGAATGCAAGTTGATATGAATCAGTTATTTGCAACTTTGTATAACAAAGCATTAGAAGGTGACGCTGACTGTGGAGGTTTATTATCCTACGGTTACTTATCTGGTGAGCATATCACTGGTTTTGAAGAAGGAAGACCTCTATTTGTTCGTATGCCAGATAGCAAATTTAATTTAGCAAATTTCATGCGTGTACATTTACTTACTGCATTAGGGGCAATGAAAGTTGGCTTAGATATTTTGCTTAAAGAAGAGGGAGTTGGTCTTGATCAGATTCTTGGTCATGGTGGGTTATTTAAAACTCCTGTCGTTGGACAAAAGATTATGGCAGCAGTGATGGAATCTCCTGTTACAGTTATGGATACCGCAGGTGAAGGTGGCGCATGGGGAATGGCGTTATTGGCAGCATATCTTGTGAATAAGGAAGATGGAGAAACGTTGGATGAATTTCTTTCTGATAAGATATTTGCCGGTATGACAGGAACTACAATCGCACCAGATGAAAAAGATGTAGCAGGTGTTTCTGTGTTTATGCAAAGATATAAAAAAGGTTTGAATATCGAACGCGCAGCAGTTGAGAATTTTAGATAAGAAATATTGAAACGAGATATTGAGTTAGTATATTAATTTCGATTTGTATTCAAATACTGAATTGATATAATGAAATAAGATTTGAATTAAGATTTTGAAATAAGATATTGAATTGACACATTGAGATAAGTTCTAAATATTGAATTAAAATATTGAATTAAGATACTGATTTAGATAAATCAAAATATAAGCAAAGAGCCATCGTAAGTAGAGTTGTAAATTTAACTTAATCTACGATGGCTCTTTAAAATTATGGCTCTATCACAATTTATGTTTCATCCAATAAGGAATAAATATTTTGAATAAAGTCATGCTTACCTTTTGTGTAGGCAACCCTGTTATCAGGATACTCAGCTGCAAGAATTTCCTTTAGTTCAGCGTATTTCTGTGCTACATCAGAATGTGAATTCAGATAGTCACGAAATCCAACCAACTGAAAATACTCATTATCAAGGGAATCATAACAGTGGATGTGCCTTAAAGACACTTGATTTACGCCTCGTAATACATATAAATGATAGGTATCACTTCCGTGCTGTGGACCACAGTAATCGTATCCTAATCCTTTCATAGAATCAATATCCATCTCTTTTATTGATTTCAAACGCACCGCTATATCTAATATAGGTTTCGCACAAATATTATGAATCGCAGTACTTCCCACATGCTGAATATCTAAGATATTGTTGCTCCAAATTGCTTCAATTTCATTTTTGACTTGAAGAAACTCATTTCTCCACTCCTTATTATGAGGAAGTAACTTTACTTTATATCTTTCTACTCCTTCCACTGGTATGCCTCCTATAATTTTTATTTTATCGATGTTACGTATTGAACATCTTACTTTGGTATCGAAAACAAATATGAAATACTTACAATACAAATAATACATTATACTACAAGATTTTAATAGATTAATTTTAGAATATCTTACGCATTAAAATCGAAGCAGGAGTCTTTTAACTTTGTGTAAATTACCGTTTTCACAAAGTAAGCAGGGATTTTATACCCGAATCATTGATTTTTTAAAAACTAGATGTTAGACTACAATAAACCTTTTGTGACTAAGTTACAGTCAGCTTGTAATAGAAAGGTTATAATGGTAAAACGAATATTTTAGAGAAGGAGAAGAGAATGGAATACATTATTGTATTTTTAGAGGGAATCATAACATTTATCTCCCCTTGCTTATTACCAATGCTACCAATTTACATTTCTTACTTTGCTGGTCAAAAAGAATCAGAAACAAAGAAGAAAACGCTTCGTAACGCATTTGGATTTGTACTTGGCTTTACAATAGTTTTTATATGTTTAGGTGCATTTGCAGGTTTTGCAGGAAAAGTATTATGGGAATATCAATCCATAGTCAATGTGGTCCTTGGTATTATTATGATACTATTTGGGCTTAATTTCATGAACGTGATTCGAATTCCTAATTTTCATGGGAAACAAATCAGTATGAACAAATTGGGGCAAGGATTTTTATCCTCTGTTCTTTTTGGGATTATATTTTCCATTGGATGGACACCATGTGTAGGAGCATTTTTAGGTTCAGCGCTTATGCTTGCAACACAAAGTGGTGGAGCAACAAAAGGGATTATAATGTTATTGCTGTATTCCATTGGACTTGGGATACCTTTTGTTCTATCTGCTGTATTAATTGAATATTTTAAAGGTATATTTGGATTTATAAAACGAAATTATAAAACGGTACAGACGATTTCCGGTGGATTATTAATTGTTATTGGTATTTTAATGATGACGGGACGCTTGGGTATCTTAATATCTATGTTAAGTAGATAGGAACAGAGTATTCCTTTAAAATGATACGAGGATAATGTGCAAAGTATATGCGCAAAGACATGTACAAAAATCATGCGCAAGAATGGGGATTTGAATGAAGAAAACAAAACCGATTGTATTAGCTGTAGGATTAATTTTACTTATGGTAGTTGCTTATTTTTCATATAACAAGCTTAGTGAAATATATAAGCAACAAGAAAAGGAAAAAATAACAAAAGAAGAGAATAACGGAAGTAATCAAGAAAATCAACTCGCTGATGGATCAAACAATGAAACAGGCAACGATTTAAACAATGGTGCTAATAATGGCAACAATGCAGAACAGTTAGAAAAAGCAAAGGATTTCACAGTTACTGATATAGATGGTAATGAAGTGAAATTATCAGATTTCATTGGAAGACCAATTGTTTTAAATTTCTGGGCTAGTTGGTGTAGCCCTTGTAAATATGAAATGCCTCATTTTCAAACATTATACGAAGAACTTGGTGAAGATGTTCAATTTTTAATGGTTAATCTTGCAGATGGATATCAAGAAACAGTAGAAAGTGGAAGTGAATACGTGGAGAAAAACAACTATACATTCCCAGTATATTATGATACGAGTCTTGAAGCTGCATATAACTATACGATATATTCCATACCAGTTACTTATTTTATAAATCGTGATGGTGAAATTGTCGAGTATGTAGAAGGATTTATCGATGAGGAAGATACATTGCGTAGTAAGATAAATAATTTATTGGAAGAATAGCGGATTGATTGCTTACTTAAGTAAAAATAATAAATATGCTTTAAAATTTACAATGGATAAAATAATGGAATACATATAAAAATTAGCAACAAATAATTAAATTAAAATCGTTTCAATAAAACTTCTCCTTTGCTTATAAAAGGAGGAGTTTTTTTGTAAGATTATCTTAAGATTTGTAGTGCTTGTATCCATTACATAAAACAGATATAATAGAACTACTTAGAAAAATATTTGGGAAAAAAGTAAAGTTTTGGATGTGTAGTGATTTATTTGTCAAGGAGGTATGTATGAGAAAGTCGACATGTTTTATTGGTTTGATGATAATGGTCATGCTATTTGGTAGCGCATGTAAACATAAAGATGATCCAAAAGAAGTCATAGTATCACCTATAGTGACGCCAACCGTAGTGCCTACGTCTATTCCAGTACCAACAAATGGAATAGAGCCAATTCCAACCGAAGGGGTATATCCAACACAGGTGGTAGAAATTAGTCCAACTCCTATTGTTGATATAACACCAATACCAAGTATTGAACCAGAGATTACACCAGTGGTAACACCGGACATACCGAAGGTTACACCGGGCATTACAGAAGAACCAGAGCCTACAAAAATGCCAGAGCCTACCGTGGTTATAAGTCCCACAACACCAATTCCAACTAAGGGGGCTGCAATCACTACAGCGCCGAAACCAACTACAATTCCAGAATCCTTAGAATTAGGAGATGCAACACTTTTAGAGATAACAGGAAGTAATATAGGTTCATCAATAAAATCGCAATTAATAAAGAACCCTTTGAATTTGCAGAAGAATCAAGTAGAATTAACTCAAAACCTTCTAAAGTTAGTTCCAGGTTTAGGAGTGTATACGAGAGTCGATTACGAAAGTTATGAATGGAATTATTACAATACAACCGATAATATACCGGTGGTGAATATATCTAGTTATATAAGTAGCGAAGGTAAAAATGCGAGAGATGAGAATATATATGAGGTAAGTTACAGTAATAATTCTGAAATTAGTAATGAGCCTGGGGCAATAAAAATAACATTAAGAGATGGTTTTCAAACCATAGAAGAAGGTAAAAAGATTTTACAGCAATTACTTTCAAATACAATTCCTGATAGTTATATAAAACTCTTACTGCAATCAGACTATACTAAGCTTAATATAAGCAGTGGTAATAATATAACGAATGAAATGACAAAAAAGGCAGTTTATAAAAACACACCATTTTATATTGATTTTTATCGTAAGGAAGTGACACCTAGCAATCAAGCTGGTAGCGACATTAAGCCAAGTATACAGCTGTCTGCCACAACGGGCCGTTCTGGATTACTATATTCGGCTTATCGTGATGGATTAGTTCTTCAGGATGAGAAATTCAAAGAATTTCCTTTGGATTTTACTAATTTCTTTTTGCCATTAGATCCTTATCACAAGTTTACAGGTGTTAAATTTACAAAGCAAACAAGTGAAAAAGAAAAAAAGAACACAATTTATACTGCTGAGTTCGATGGATATGACATGAATGGAGAGTCTACTATAATTTTAGTGACAATGGATAATAATGTAGGAGATTATTCTATTTCTGATTTTCGTTATTATACAACCTTAACCATTGATACTACGAAGTCCAATGATAGTAGTACATTATCAAATGATGATGATGGTGAACGATTCGGTGAGAGTACAGAATCCATTGAGGATGTACAGGCAACAGAAAATAATTCTTTATCAATGATGAATAATGATTATAATGATGTGTATCTTAAAGCAGCAGAATACTATACAAACTATTTAAATCAAATTATGACAATAGCTACTTATAATAAGGACGAGTTTATGAATAGTCTAGCGAATGATAAGATGAAATTGACAAAGGATATAACCGTTGGGGGATATACAATTCCATGTAGCGTTACTATCTCGTTTCAAAAGGATGAGAAAGTAGCGAATAAAGTTATTGCTAATCTGGATATTGAGTATAAAAGACAATAGGAAGTTTTTTAATAATTAAATATCGTGAATATAAATGAAGAGTCAAGATTCCATAAATGATTGGATTTTGTCTCTTCATTTTTGCGTATAAAATAAATCAGTACCAATCTATTAGAAATTTTTAATCATTCTCTAATTGACCAATGTAATAATGTTATGCTAAACTCTGATAAAACATTGTTACGTAAAAATGTTATAAAAAATTGTAACGAAAAATATTACAAAAAAATGCTTAAAAAATAGTTACAAATAATTGCTAAAAATATAGTTACGAAAAGGAGATGATATTAGAAGGGTGTAATTCATATTAGATGATTATATTTAATCATTGACAGATATCTAATATAATGGTAATATTTATAAAATTCACCAGGAAAAAAATGGAGTATAGATATGGTCAAATATGAACTAATGAAACAACCAAATTGGATTATTGAAACAATTTCTTGTTTAATTCAAGCCTCTTCCAATCAAGAACAAAAATTTATAACGAACAGTGAAAAGCTTGGCATGGATAACGCTGAAATGGAAAGCTTCTTATCACCGCTGATTAACTATAAAAAACATGTATTAGAAGAGATTATACCAATCGCCTCAAAATATGAAAGAATACTTAAGTATTCTAAAAAAACAGAAATTGAGAAAGAAACGTTATCAGAACTTTTAACATTGGTAACTAGAAATAGTAATAAATCTCTAGAAGAGCAAACAAAAGAGAGAATAGATGATATTTTTAATAAACATTTTACAACAGTTGTCAATGAATATTCATCAGAGGAGAATTCGTCTGTAAGAACCGTGTCTAATGTCATAGACCTTATTGGTTACTTTTCAAGCATGAGGCTAGATGCAGATTTTAAAATGCAAATGATTGAACTGTATAGTGAGCGTTATGAGGTATGGATTGAATTAGCAAAATTTTTCAGGGAAAGCGAAGGAATTTGTGAAAAATATTTTTATATCATTCAAAAAGAATTTGAAGAAGCGATAGAGCAATTAGAGCAATCCAAATTCTTAGAGGATTTAATTAGTAAAAGTGAGATTCTATCCTTTCAAATTGATAAGTTCACAAAAATAACTCCATTAATTTTTTGCTACAATATGCTAACAATAGATGACATTTCAGACGATGAGTATGAATGCTACATTGGAATTTATACCTTGCAATTCATTGAAAGAAAAAAGAACAATCGAATGAATGATAAGCATTTAATAACAGATTTAAAAGCAGTAGGGGATGATACAAGACTAAGAATCATTCGATTATTATGCGAACAAAAGATGTATATACAAGAACTTGCAGATGCTTTAAACCTTACACCAGCAACGGTTTCTCACCATATTAATATTTTACTGCAGTCAAGGCTTGTAAGTATTTCTATAGGTACAGAAAAATCGAAAAAAATTACATATGAGGTAAATAAGGTTCGTTTTGAGGAATTAGCGGAGGGGGTAAAAAACATCGTTAACGATACAAAGACAATCTAAGGTACAAATGAAATAAAATAGGTTAAGGAGACAAAAGAATCATGGATATATTGGAATCAGTTAACAAGACAAAAGAAGCGGTTAAGGACACAAAAGAATAAGTTAAGGACACAAAAGAATAGGTTAGGGACACAAAGGAATAGGGTTATCATTTATTACATTACGAATAAATAAGAAGGGAATGGGTCAATTAAATTATGACAGAAAAACAAAGTTATCCAATACTACCTACACTCAAACGCTTGCTTGATAACATTACGAATCAAGACAAGAAGATTTATCTGTACTTCGCTATTTATACGATAGCAGCTGCCATCTATCCATTTTTTGCAATTGTATTGCCAAAGCTCTTAATAACTGAATTATCCCTTGGGGAGCGTGCGGACCTTGTTTATGTGGTTGGAATCATCGGAGGTTATTTTATACTGACTTCAATCTTTGGATTTATCCGCACCTATATAAATGGATGCACATATCCAAGACTAACGAAACTTCGTTTAATCTACATCAAAGATGTATTTGATAAGATTATAAGTGTAGATTATAAGCATATGGAGGATTCTACATTTTTTGATAAGAATGAACGTGCATTTTCAGCTACGAGTTCAAATAATAATGGAATTGAAGGTATCTACCATAAACTTTTTGGAATTCCAGCTACACTTCTTACGATTACCGTACTAACATTTTTTATAGGTCGCTTGAATCTATTTGTATTATTGGGATTGATTATGAATATAGGTGTTACTATATTTATACAAAGAAGTGTACATAATTTTCAATATAAGAAAAAAGAAGAGTTAGCGCATGCTGAGAGAAGAAAAGGTTACTATTATAAAACGACTCATGATTTTACTTATGGAAAAGATATCAGATTGTACCAGTTAAAAGAGAGAATTCTATCAAATTATAATAAGGAGATAGAAAAGTATTTAAATATTCATAAGTTAATAAAAAACAGAGAGTTTCTTTTAGGAATCTTATCTCTGATCACGTTAATCCTTAGTGATGCAATCACATATGGCGTTTTAATTATAAAAACATTAAATGGCATGTCAATTGCAGACTTTTCAATGTATTTAGCAGCTGTAGCGGGATTATCTTTAATGTTAAAAACCGTTGCAGGGGATATTGCCTTTATTATTAATGAAGGACAATATGTATACGATTATTTTAATTTTATAGAAAAAGATTTAGGTGAAAAAGGCGGAACACGTGAGGCGATAAAAGATGATACCTTAGAGGTGGTATTTGATAATGTAAGCTTTTGTTATCCTGGAACCGACAAATATATATTTAAAAATCTAAATTTTACAATACATAAAGGGGAACGTCTAGCAATCGTTGGAATCAATGGTGCAGGAAAAAGTACACTTGTAAAATTAATGGTGGGACTGTTTGATGTTACGGAAGGTGAAATACGAATCAACGGAATTCCAATTAAAGAGTTTGATAAAAAACAATTGTTCTCCATGTTTTCGGTTGTTTTCCAAGATGTAAATATACTAGCATTTACGGTGAAAGAAAACGTAGCATGTTCATCGGTTGATATTGATGAAGAACGTGTAAACGATGCACTACAACGTGTGGGATTAAAGGAAAAGATAGAAAAGCTTCCAAAAGGAATGGAACAGATGATGTTAAAAATCATCGAAGAAGATGGTGCTGAGTTATCTGGAGGAGAAAGTCAAAAGCTATCAATTGCAAGAGCTTTATATAAAGGTGGCAATATGGTAATTATGGATGAGCCGACAGCAGCTCTAGATGCACTTGCAGAGGCTGAAATCTATGAGAATTTTAGCGAACTTGTAAAAGGAAAAACCTCTGTTTATATATCGCATCGATTAGCTAGTACTAAGTTTTGTGATAAAATTGCTTTATTTGATGGTACTGGATTAAAAGAATATGGAAACCATGATGAGCTTATGAAATTAGAGGGAGATTATTATCATATGTTTAGTGTACAAGGAAAATATTATACGGAAGGAGCCTATGCAAATGAATAAATGGAAAAGTCTTAAAATGTTTATAAAGCTTTCATTTCAAATATCTCCATCGTATATCATATTATTATTTTTAAGTACAATTGCTTCTAGTGGACAAATTTTTGTCAATGTAATAATACCAAAACTTCTAATCGATGAATTATTAGGTAGAGGTGATAAGGTAGAATTATTCAAGTTAACGATTCTCGTAGTAGCAGTCAATGCTATTATTACTTTATTCAACATGGTATTAAAAAGAGTTATGGATATCAAGCAAATCTATATGCAAGAGAAATTAAGTCAGGCAATGGCAGAAAAAATTATGAAAGTTGAATTTTCATATTTGGAAAACCCATATTACTTGGATTTAAAAGAACGTGCGGTATTTGCTTGTGTGAATCAGGGCGCGATGGGAGAACTGATTAAAAGTATAGCAACCACATTGCAAAATGCTATTACAATCATAGGTTTGACTGCTATTATTTTTACATTAAGTCCTATTTTAATCTTGCTGTTACTATTGACAATTGTAATTATTTTATTAATACAGAAAAATTTTAATAATTATCAAGTGAAATTTTTCAATAGTATCATTCCAGTAAATCGTAAGTATGGTTATTATGTTGGCTTAGCGTACGACGATAAAATACAAAAAGATATTCGTTTATATGGAATGAATAACATGCTAACGGATCGTGTTATAGAATACAATGAAGAAATCAATTCATGGTTTAATGAGTTTCATATAAAGCAAGGAAGGATACTTGGGTTATTTGGAATCGTCAATGATTTACAGGCTGCAATTATATATGGATATGTTGGACTTCGCGTAATTACCAATGTGTTTGGTAAACGAATCGGTATTGGATCTTTTACGATGTACGTTTCATCTGCAGTTAATTTTTCAAAGGCAATTATGGATATTGGTAAGAATGTGATAACAGTGATGCAATTGCTTAGTTATCTGGATCCTTTTATGGAATTCATGTCACTTCCGGATGAAGAAAGTATCACAGGAACTGAGGTGTTTTCTGGTGAAATTGAAACAATACGTTTTGAGCATGTATCTTTTTCCTATCCAAATAGTGAGCATAAAGTTTTAAATGATATTAGCTTTGAAATTAAAAAAGGCGAAAAAATTTCAATTGTTGGTTTAAATGGCGCTGGAAAAACTACGTTGATTAAATTGATTTGTCGTTTGTATCATCCAGATGAAGGTAAGATTTATATCAATGGTCATGATATCTTTGATTATGAGCATGAATCATATATGAAAGGAATTGCTGCAATTTTTCAAGACTATAAATTATTTGCTTTCTCAATCCGTGAGAATGTCAGCTGTAACAAGAATGCAGATTCTAAAATTGCTAATTGTAGTGAGACAACTACAGAGAGTCAAAGGGTGCTTGAATTACTAGATTCCATTGATATGAGGGGGAAAGTTGAGAAACTTCCAAATGGTATTGAATCTATGTTCGGTAAAGCATATGATGAGTCTGGTATTGAGATGTCTGGTGGTGAAGGACAAAAAATAGCGATTGCTAGAGCACTTTATAAAGACGCTGGACTTATTATATTAGATGAGCCAACGAGTGCCCTTGACCCGTTAGCGGAAGCAGAAATTTATGAGCATTTTAATCAATTAGTAGGAGATAAGACAGCAATTTATATCTCTCACCGCATGTCTAGTAGTGTATTTTGCGATAAGATTCTAATTATTGATAAAGGAAGTATTTCGGACTTTGATACTCATAAGAATCTAATGCAGAAAAAAGATAGTTTATACTATCAATTATTCCAGTCACAAGCAGTAAATTATCAGATTGGATAATAAGTAATTTAACTTGAATATCTTGAATAACTTGTACACATAAAATTAAATAAAATAGGGTTTTGGAAAAGGATTGTCATTAAGATGATCCTTTTTCTTTGCAAAAAATTAAAAATATATATATGAATTATTTATTTTATATAAGGATTGCAGGATAGGTTGTATCTTTAATATTTTAACAACATCCGTCACACATATACAAAAATCGACATATATTAGCATTGTAAAGAAGTTTTACGAATAAAAAATAAGAGTAAAATTATTCATAGTAATTAATTGATAGTATATGGGAGGTAGTAATATGAGATGCCGATTTAACAGATGTTGTTGTTTTCCATGTTTTTGCTTTTGCAGATGCCGTCCATGTAGATGCAAATGCCACTCAGATAGAGAGCATCCATGGGATTGTCATAAAGATGAATGCGATTGTGAGGAAGATCATAATGACTGTAAGCCAGATCATAATGATTGTGAGCCAGATCATAATGACTGTAAACCAGATCATAATGACTGCAAAGACCATGATCATGATCATCATTGTGAAAAGCCTTCCGATCCCCCATCGGATCCACCGACCGATCCAACATTTGCCCCAACATTCGCGCCAACGTTAGCACCAACCTTTGAAGCATCCTTGGCACCAACGCTAGCGCCAACCCTAGAAGGAACATTTGCGCCAACCCTAGCGCCAACTTTAGAAGGAACATTTGCCCCAACACTAGCACCAACCTTTGAAGCAACCCTAGCACCAACGTTAGCACCGACTCTTGAATTGACATTTGCGCCAACATTAGCGCCAACGGAAGAAGAAACCTACGCACCTACGTTAGCGCCAACCGAAGAAGAAACCTATGCACCAACATTCGCACCAACTCTTGAAAGGACATTTGCACCAACTCTAGCAAAGACCTATTCACCAACCTTAGATAAGACCTACGCACCAACCTTAGAGAAGACATTAGAAAAGACTTACGCGCCAACTTTAGAGAAGACATTAGAAAAGACCTACGCACCAACTTTAGAGAAAACATGTGAAAAGACTTATGCACCAACTACAGAGAAGACACTTGAAAAAACCTATGCGCCAACCTTAGAGAAGACACATGAAAAGACCTACGCACCAACCTTAGAGGAGACATGTGAAAAGACTTATGCGCCAACTTTAGAAAAAACATGTGAAAAGACCTATGCACCTACTCTTGAATCAACATTAGCCCCAACGCTAGCTCCAACAATTGCACCGACTTATGCACCAACTATAGCACTTGTATTTGCAAACATAAATTTACCTTGTGATGACAAAGTAAAAACAAACGAGTGTGAATCGGGTGTTTCAGCAACTAGTTTAGATACGGATGATTTTTCAAGTATGTTTAACACGGACGATATAGAACAAGAATTTGATATTGATGAGATATCAAAAGCATTTGAGTCCGACGAGATATCGAATCTTTTTGGAAGTGATGAGATGTCAAATCCATTTGGAAGTGATGAAATGTCGAAGATATTTAAAGAAAATGATGTATCGAAGCTATTTGAAGATAATGACGTATCGAAGTTATTTGAAGAAAATGATGTGTCAAAGTTATTTGAGAAAAATGATATGTCGAAGCTATTTGAAGAAAATGATGTGTCGAAGTTATTTGAAGAGAATGATGTATCGAAGCTATTTGAAGATAATGACGTATCGAAGTTATTTGAAGATAATGATGTATCGAAGTTATTTGAAGGTAATGAGATGTCAAAGTTATTTAAAAATGATGAGATGTCAAAGATATTTGAAGGTAATGAAATGCCGAAAATATTTGAAAGTGATGAGATATCGAAGTTATTTGAAGGTAATGATGTATCGAAGCTATTTGAAAATGATGAGATGTCAAAGCTATTTAAAGGTGATGAGATGTCAAATATATTTAAAGAGGAAGGAATGCAAACAATTTTGGAGAAATCAGGTTTAAGTAAAATAATGGAGTCAACAAATTTGTCAAAGATAGTAGAAAGTTTAAATCTATCGGAGTTATTAGAAAAAGAAAAAGCTAAAAGAGCAACGGTAAAACCAGCACAATCAGAAGCAGCAGAAGGACGGAAAGATACAAAAGTAGAGAAAGACACAAAAACAGATGAATATAAAGAAATAGAGGAAGATATAAAAGCAGAAGAAGATATAAAAGCAGAGGAAGATATAAAAGCAGAAGAAGATGTAAAAATAGAGGAAGATATAAATAATGAGAAAGATTTAACAGTAGAGCATGAGGCAAAAGTCGAGGAGAATCCAAAAATGGAGGAAAAAAATATGGAGAAGGAGACAAAGACTGATAAAACAAGTCTATTCGATATAGCTAAATCAATTGGTAGTTCTAATGTTACAAAAACATTGGGGGCAGCAGCATTTAATAAAGCACTTGACACCGCAGCTGTAGCAACTGCAAAAGTTCCAGAAACTTTAATTCCAAAGTTTAATGAATTATTAGCTAAGGTTCGTAGTAGTACCATGGGAGCTACATTAACAGGAGAGGGAAGTAATGATAATATTGTAGAAGAGTTTCTAAAACTATTTATTGAAAGTAAAAAGCACAAAGAGTAATTTTATAAAGTAAAAATACGAAAGAATAATTTTAAAGCAAATAATATGAAAAATAAAAAAAATAATTTTAACGTAAAACAGGAAAGATTAATTATAAAAGAAAAAGAGCGTAGAGTATAGATAATAGCTGTAGAGAAAGTTCCAGATGAAAGTATGGGACTTTCTCTACAGTTCCTTTATGAGAGTTATTTTCCTAAGCTTTTAAGTGCATATTTTAACCTGCTTATAAAATGTTGCACATTTCTGAAAAATTTAAGTTGTTGTGAGAAAATAAAAAATTTGTTATAATAATGAAAATATTGTTATAATAATAAAAAATACATATGAATAAGACAGTTGGGAGAAAGTCATGTTTCAAAACAATTATTTTAAAAGCAAGGTTTTTAAAAGACTCTTTTTTTCTTATCTTATAATTATCTCTTTATGTTTTTGTATATATTCTGTAATGGCTATTTATGAAACGGCGGTATTGAATAAGGAAAGAAAGAATGCATATTATGAAGTTATGGCAAACGAAATCTCTAGATTTTGGGATGACCAATTGTCCACGGCAAAAACAATTACATCTAGATTGAATAGTAATACATATATCAAGAAAATGTGTATGGACGTGGGTAGCGAGAATGAATATACGGATTCTTATACTGCTTATCAAGTAAAAAATGCAATTACTACTGCAAAAACTTCATCAAGAAATTTAAATGTAACTGAAGTTATGTTATTTCTTAACGATAGCAAGAGAGTGAATGCAAGCTCTGGAATTGTTTGGATGAAAGAACCATTTGAAAATACATTAGAGCAAGGAAGCATAATCAAAAAAGACTCAGTTAAGAATTTACTACATATTAATGATATTGAGATACTCACATTTACCAAGGAGTATCTAATATTTTGTGAAGATTATACATATCAAACAAATCTATTAAGCCGAAGCAAAGGACTTATTTGTGTACTATTTGACTATGAAGGATTAATGGATAATTTAGAATCAATAATGAATGAAAGTACAAGCTTTCGATTAATATTAAATGATAAAACCATTTTTGAAACATCAGACGTAACAGGAATTACAATTCAACAAAACTCCAAGGTAAATTATGGAGTGACATATGAACTCATTATCGATGAAAATGAATTTGATTTTACAGGAAATCTTGGACTAACTCTTATGATATTATTAGGATTTAGTGGATGTATCCTATTTGCTATTTTAGCGTACTATTTTGCAAATAAATATTATCTACCAATTGGAAGCATCGAAAAAATAATGAATAACGAAATGGAAAATGATGAAAAGGATGAACTTGATAATATTATTAAAGGGATTGAAGGCTTAATTGGTGAACGCAATGGATACCGGGAGAAAATGATAACCATTGCACCTTATGCAGAACAAGGGATGTTACATGGAATCCTAACTGGAAATGTTCAAGATGAGAAGTTAAGTGTACTTTGGCAAGAAGAATACATTGACCTAAAACGCCCATATTTTAGTATTTCTGTGTTTAACATTGCTTACGTTGGAACGGATTATATAAAATCAAATGACTTAGCCAATATAGCAAATCTAATACAATCAACGTGTAAAATATTCTATACAGAAGAGATGCAAGTATATTGTTATATAAAAGATATGAATCATATCTATATGGTTGTAAACAGTGATACTGCAGATCTAAAAGATGAATTATTTTATCAAATTCATGAAAAAGTAGTAAGTATTATAGATAATAAAGATTATGTAATAACTATGGGAGTAGATCAAGTAAGAGATGATATCAGTCTTTTACAGGAAGCCTGCAATAACGCAATCAAGGCTTTGGATGGAATGCTAGTTGGTGGTAGAGGCAGTGTATACTTTTATGAGGAAGAAAATACGAAAGGTAAGCAAGAATACTATTTCCCAAAAGATTTTGTAAAACGTTTAGATAAAATATTAAGAGAACAAAATCTAGTGGAAGCGAAGCAACTATTGGATGAAATATACGAAAAAAATATGGCGGAATATGATTGCTCAGTCACAGCAATTCAATGCCTAATCGATGAATTGCATATATCCACGTTAAAAGTATTAAAGGGAATCAATTCTCATAATATTACCCATATTAATATAGATAAAATAAAATTTGCTTCTACCTTAGAAGAAAGTTTTCAGTATTATTATGCGGTATATGAAACAATATGTAATCAGCTGCAGTTAATTACCAATGATAAAAAAGATGTTGAAAAATTAGGAAAAGAAATTATCGAATATATTGATGAGAATTATAGAAATCCTGATATTTCACTTGCTACAATAACAGAAAAATTTGGTGTGAGTAATAAATATATTACACAATGTTGCAAACAGAATCTAGGAGTAACCTATTTACAATACATCCAAGAGAAACGAATTGCATACTCAAAAAGACTTTTGGATGAAGGAAAATTGTCATTAGAACAAATAGCAGAATTATGTGGCTATTCGAATCTATTAACGTTTAGACGTAACTTTAAATCAATTACAGGCATGAATCCAAGTGATTATAGGAATGAGTAAGCATCAAAAATGGAATGGAGGTTGTAATTTACCTTCGTTCCTTTTTTGATGCTTTTGTAAAATAGTCTCAAAATTTTCCCGAATAAATCAAAAATAATGAAGGAAAAAAATGAATCTATACAATAAAATGTATAAATAGTACAATAAAAGTGTAATAAATAACAAAAAGATATCCAAAATGTACAAACAAAATTGGGGAGTGAGAAGGCGGTGTTGTGGATGAAGTTCAATAACAAACATGCAGAAAAAGAGAGGGGGAGTAAAAATAAACATGTATCTAGAAAATTAACGAGGCAAGAAAAAAGTGCAATATTTAAGAAAAATATAAAAAGAGACAAATATTTGTTGCTTATGTTTTTGCCGGTTATTATCTACTATATTATATTTTGTTATGTGCCAATGACTGGAATCGTAATGGCATTTCAGAAATTTACTCCCGGAAAAGGCTTTTTAGGGTTGTATACCGGAGATTTTGTTGGATTGAAATGGTTTAAGCAATTTTTTGAATCACCGTATTTTTTTCGTTTAATTAGAAATACATTTTTACTATCATTTTATTCTTTGATCTTTGGATTTCCAATTCCGATTATATTTGCATTATGTATTACTCAAATTAAGAAGAAATGGATACAAAGAGGGTCACAGGTAATTACATACTTACCATATTTTATATCAACGGTTGTTGTATGTGGTATGATAACAAACTTTTTATCGCCATCTAACGGTATCATTAATCAATTCATTCAAGCCCTTGGAAAAGATCCAATTAATTTTATGGGAGAGAAGCAATACTTTAGAGCCATCTATGTAATTTCTGGATCTTGGCAGACCTTTGGATTCAATTCTATTATATTCGTTGCAGCAATTATGGGTATTTCACCTGAATTATATGAGGCAATGAAAGTAGATGGAGGAAATAAACTTCAAATCATATGGCATCTTGTCTTACCAAGTATTAAACCTACGATAATCTTATTACTGATTATGTCTTTAGGAAATTTACTTAATGTAGGTTTTGAAAAAGTATACTTATTGTATAACTCTGGAATTTATGAAACCGCAGACGTTATTTCTACTTATGTATACCGTCAAGGTATTGAGAGCCAGAATTACAGTTATGCAACTGCAGTAGGATTGTTTAACTCCCTCATTGGCTTTATTATCGTATTTGCTGCAAATCGTCTAAGTAGAAAAATTTCTGATACATCAGTTTGGTAGGAGGCAGATATGACTAGTAAAAAGTTTTTAAAAGAGTTTCGCAATGAAACGATAGGGGATAAGTTTTTTGACATCTGTGTGTATCTGCTAGTGTTTATAGCAGTTATAGTAACCTTGTATCCATTTGTATATGTAACAAGTGTATCTTTAAGTTCAGGAACAGCAGTGAATAAAGGGTTGGTAAAATTATTCCCAGTGGATTTTGATATTTCTGCCTATAAAATGGTAATGCAGTATAAAGAGCTATGGACCTCTTACTATAATACAATCATTTACACAGTTACTGGAACCTTTGCCAACATTATATTCACCTGTCTTGCAGCATATCCGCTTTCAAGAAAAAGGTTTTTCTTAAGAAGAAAACTGAATTTTATGTTAGCATTTACAATGTATTTTTCAGGCGGATTAATACCAACCTATATGGTTGTAACAGGGATTGGTTTATACAACTCAAGACTTGCAATGATATTACCAGTTTTGGTTAGCGCATATAATGTCATGATTTGTCGTTCAGCCTTTGAGAGTATATCAGAAGAGTTATTTGAAAATGCTTCCTTAGAAGGGGCGAATGATTTTACGATGTTAACCAAAATTGCGATTCCGCTAATAAAACCAACCCTTGCAGTGTTAACACTTTATTACGCGGTTGCACGTTATAATGATTTCTTTAGTGGTTTACTATACTTAGGAAAAGAAAAGTTACAACCCCTACAATTATTTTTAAGACGTATCTTATTAATGGCTTCCACGGAAATTATGCAAAATGCCGGTGGAGGAGTAGCACAGGATGCGATTGCACAATCAACCATTCAAATACGTTATGTGTGCATCGTAATAGCTACAATACCAATCATCTTACTTTGTCCGTTCATTCAGAAGTATTTAGTAAAGGGAACGATGCTTGGTGCAGTGAAGGGTTAATAATATGAGATAGAGCTAGCGCTATTTCATTTTATTATGGCGGGTCCCATGTCATATATCTTCTTAAGCAGAATTCTACAAAAGAGGGGTCACTTAAAATTAAAGTTTAGGAAGTTATATGACTGGACCTAGATTATACATAAAAAGGAGAAGTATTATGAGAAAAATAAAAAAATTAGCTACAATGTTACTAATGGTTACATTAATAGGAAGTATGTTTAGTGGCTGTAAAAAGTCAGATAATAGTACAAATGCTAATGAAGCAGAAAAAGAGTTTAATTACACTGGATCAGCACCGATTACTGATACAGAAAATGCAACGGTAAGTATCTTGGCCACGAACTCTTGGTACACAACAGTAGATTTAAAAGAAGCAACCATTGTAAAAGAGGTGCAAAAACGTGCTGGCGTCAATGTAGACTGGACTTTAATTTCACCAACGAACTATGTAGATACAGTAAGTCCAATGTTAGCAGCTGGAAAAGATTTAGCAGATATTGTACTTCTTCCAGATCTCGATCCGAATATGACATACATCAATTCTGGTTTATTTGTAAAATTGGATGAGTATATGGAGTATATGCCTAACTTTGAAAAGTTTTTAAATGAGAATCCAATTATCAAATCAAGTTTAACTGCGCAAGACGGACATATTTATTATGTACCTCTTACCGTAGTAACTGATAATTATCAACCTTGTATGATGTATAATTTACCTTGGATTGAAAAATTAGGAATTGAGCAACCAACTACTTTGGATGATTTCGTAGAAATGCTTCGCCTATTCCGTGATAATGATATGAATGGAAATGGTGATCCAAACGATGAAATCCCTATGAGTGTTACAAGTGAATACTTACCATATATGTTTGGTCCAGCATTTGGCCTTGATTTAGTAAGTGGTTTCTATGCAGATGAAGATGGTACCGTTCATTATGCATATGCTGAGTCAGAAAACTACAAAGCGTACCTTGAATTCTTAAACAGTTTATATGAAGAAGGTTTACTTGAAGTTGAATTTACATCTTTAACAAGAGATCAAATTACAGAACGTTGTGCACAAGATCTTACAGGTGTAACATTTGATTTTAGCTGGCAGATGTCAAATCTTTATAGTGCACAGTATCCAGAATATGATGGTACAACACCTATCTTTTGTGGTGTAGCTCCTTTATCTGGAGAATATGAGGGCTACTATGTTGGTAGAAATGCAATTAGTAATATTTTTGGTGTAACAGCAGATAGTGATAATATTATTTTAGCAGTGAAGTTTTTAGACTACTCAATGGGAGAAGAATGTCAAGATTTATATGTTTGGGGTATTGAAGGAGAAACATATACAGTAGCAGCAGATGGTACTAGAGAATATACAGAGCAAGCGAAAGATAATATGTGGTTCCAAGCATATGGTGTAAACCCTGTTTGTTACCCATCTCAACAATCCGTTGAAGGAACCGATGTGTTATTACCTGAATGGCATGTAAAAGTTGATAAAGAATTAATGCAATACGTGAAAGCACCATGGCCATTTATCTATGCTACACCAGAAGAAGCAGAAGTAATTTCTCAATATCTTGTTGATATTACTACATATGCAGCAGAGAAGAATGTTGAATTTATAACAGGTACTGAGAGTTTAGATAATTTTGATAATTATCTTTCAACACTCGATTCTATGAACTTAGGTGAAATATTAAAAATTAGACAAGCACAATATGATCGTTTTTTAGAAGCTTCTAAATAAGGGTTTACGAGAAGAATAATATAAATTTACGCTAGAGAAATAAAGAGTAGTTAGAAGATGAGAACTGACATTTTCTAACTACTCTTTTAAGGTATATATCCAGCAATGGAGTATGATTGAGTATAATCATACTCTAAATCTTGACATATGAGCACATAAAAAAGACTGTTTCAAGTTTTGACTCGAAAATTCGAAGAAAAACTTAAAACAGTCTTTAAAATGGATCTATTTATTAAGCAATGTTGTTAACAGCTTTTGTTAATCTAGAAATTTTTCTAGCAGCTGTGTTCTTGTGGTAAATTCCTTTAGCACAAGCCTTATCGATAGCAACAACAGCATCTTTTAAACTTGTAGTAGCAAGAGCTTTATCGCTGGCAGCCACAGCAGATTCCACTTTCTTTACTAAAGTTTTTACCTTAGATTTGATTGCTTTATTTCTTAATGTTTTAGTTTCGATAACTTTGATTCTTTTTTTTGCAGATTTAATATTAGCCAATCTGTACACCTCCAAAATGCATTCTATTATTATAATCGCATGATTGTTTTAAACAGATCCGGACACGGACGTTCTGTAGAAAACATACTACCATATTTTATTATAATCATTACAACTTGTCAATACATATTTTAAATTTATTTGCGAAAGATATACTCATAAAAGTAAATTTTTATAAAGTTTTATAATTATATGGATAAACTAATATTTATGTTTTTATTTGGAAAAAAATAGAGTAAAGAATCGGTTGGAATGAAGTCATAAAGGTCTGCATAAAATAGAAAGAAGGAGTAACTTATGAAAAATACAAATCAAGTAAGAACGGACTTAGCATTAGAGGTAAGAGAAAGCTTTGAAGATGACGATGTGGAAATCAAAGGCGTCATTTTAGATGAGAAATATATTGAGGAAAAGGAAGTTAAAATCACAACCGTTGAAATCAAAGATGAACAAGGTGCCAAAGCAATGCAAAAACCAATTGGTACGTATATTACAATAGAAGCAAGGAAACTACAAGAAAAAGATGATGAATATCATTCTTCCATCAGTGAAGAAATTAGTTCCTATATTATGCAATTGGTAGGGGACTCCTATCAACAAGGAGTGCTTATAGTAGGCCTTGGCAATCGAGAGGTAACACCAGATGCCTTGGGCCCTTGGGTTGTAGATAATTTATTTGTAACAAGACATTTAATCCGTGAATACGGAAAAGAATTTGGTGAGAAAAATCACCTACAATCGGTTAGTGCACTAGCACCAGGAGTTATGGCACAAACAGGAATGGAGGTTGTAGAGATTTTAAAGGGGCTTATCAAAGAGACAAAACCAGGTGTAGTTATTGCAATCGATGCACTTGCAGCAAGAAGTGTGGAACGTTTGAATACAACGGTGCAGATTACTGATACTGGAATAAGCCCTGGTGCAGGCATAGGTAATAACAGACAGGCTCTAAACGAAGAAAGCCTTGGAACAAAAGTAGTGGCATTAGGGGTACCAACCGTAGTGGATGCATTTACAATTGTAAGGGATTCTTTAGAGCAAGCATTAAGTAAGCAAGATTTTACACCAGATGAAATCCAAAAATTTATCTTAGAAGTAACCGATCAACAAACGGTTCATAATATGTTTGTAACACCTAAAGATATTGATGAGTCTATGAAATGTATTAGCTATACGATTTCAGAAGCACTCAATTCATGTTTTTGTGGAAAAGGATAAAAAGTGAAAGTGAAAACCTTTCATTGAAAGAAAACATTTTCACTGAAAGGAAGGCTTTTCGCAATAAGGAAACAATTTCACTGAAAGGAAAATCTTTTCACGAAAAGAAAATCACAAGTGAATATACATTCACTTACATTCTAAAAGAAACCGATTGCGGTTTCTTTCATTAAAATATGTGCCGTCATGAGCGGCGGAATGAGGGGAATTATGAGACGATTTTATCGTAGAAGAGAACTTCTCCTTTATCGAATTACATTTTGTATTATGCTCTTTGTTACAATCTGTATTTTGATTAAAGGATTGGTTGTTTTTGCATCAGATGAAATCACTTATGCCTTTAAGAAGGCAGGAGTTTATGCAATGCAGTCCATCTACGTGAATTCAATGGCAGATAAAAATTCGTATTACAAATATGTAGTAACGAATGAAACAAACGACAGTAATGTGATTACGAATTTTGCAGACCGCTTTGCGATTAATTACTATGCAGCACATCAGAACTCAAATAGTACGTATATAAAAGAAAACAACATGGAGATACTTTCACCAGATGGAATTTGGTACTCAGAAGATTTAAGTGATGATCCAAGTGTTTTAGAGAATTTCGATGAAGATACTGAACATTATGTAAGTGTTGGAAATGATTTAGCAAATAAAGTGATGGAAGAAAATGAATATACAACTGATGAAAAATCCAATGGGAAACGATTAGAAATCGTATTTAAAGAAGGAAAGGTTAGTCATATCGAGAATTATGATACTTCTTCTTATGTAAATAATTTTGTAATTGATAATACGAATGATTTTGCAGTTTCCGTAAGTAATTTAATAAAGAGTCAATATTCATTAGATAAGTTAAAACAATTAGATTATCTCATACAAAATTATTATATTGTGGATGAATCTACCAAACCTACTAGTAGCCTATTTGATACCGACAAACTATTGGGTATGAACTTAACAATTAAGAAAAATAATGCAGCTCCTCAGATTTTAATTTATCACACCCATGCGTCAGAAACATATATTGACAGTCGAGAAGGTGTGCAAGAGGATACCGTAGTGGGACCAGGAAATTACTTAGCAAAACTTTTAGAAGAAAAATATGGTTATGTTGTATATCATGATAAAACAGCATATGATATGAAGGATGGAGTTGGTAATCGGAATTATGCTTATAGTACGGCACTTCCTAACATAGAGAAAATTCTTGAGGAAAATCCAAGTATTCAAGTAATTATTGACTTACATAGGGATAGTGCTCCAAAAAGAGTTACTACCATAAATGATAAACCTACCGCAAAGATCATGTTATTTAATGGGTTATGCAGAAATCAAAATGGACCAATTGAACGTTTACAAAATGTCAACCTTGAATCAAACTTAGCCTTCAGTTTGCAAATGAATCTAGTAGGACGTTCGTTGTTTCCTGGCTTAATGCATCGTATATTCTTAAAAAATTATCGCTATAATCAGCATCTAGCAGAACGAACTTTATTAGTAGAACTAGGAACCGATCAAAATACGGTGCAAGAAGCTTACAATGCTATGGAACCATTTGCAGCGGTATTAAATCAAGTACTTACCAATCGTTAATAATATTATAGAAACATTCCTTATAATAAATAGTATAATAAATCAAATAATTAAGCAAATAAGAAACCAAATAATAAACGGAATAATAAATCAAATAATAAACCAAAATTATTCCATAGAGATCCATATACTTAACATATCAATCTACCTTTAAAACACTAGAATAGAAGTACCTTGCCATGAAACATTTGGTATGATATAATACATCCATTGAATTTAGGAAGTACTTGGGAGGAATACAATGTCAATTGACCAAAGCAAAATTAGAAATTTTTGTATCATTGCGCATATAGATCACGGGAAATCAACACTTGCAGACCGTATCATTGAAAAGACTGGCTTACTAACTAGTAGAGAGATGCAGTCACAAGTTCTTGATAACATGGAATTAGAAAGAGAACGTGGAATCACAATCAAAGCACAAACCGTTCGTACCGTATATAAAGCAAAAGATGGCGAAGAATATATCTTTAACTTAATCGATACACCAGGACATGTGGATTTTAACTACGAAGTATCAAGAAGTTTAGCAGCCTGTGAAGGAGCTATCTTAGTTGTAGATGCTGCACAGGGAATTGAAGCACAGACATTAGCAAATGTATATTTAGCACTTGATCATAACTTGGATATTGTACCAGTTATCAATAAAATCGACTTACCAAGTGCAGATCCAGAACGTGTAATTAATGAAATCGAAGATGTAATTGGTTTAGAAGCACAAGATGCACCTTTAATTTCTGCGAAAAACGGACTTAATATTGAAGACGTATTAGAACAAATCGTAGCCAAAATTCCTGCTCCAAAGGGTGATAAGAACGCACCACTACAAGCATTAATCTTTGACTCTATTTATGATTCCTATAAGGGTGTTATTATCTTTTGTAGAATCATGGAAGGAACCGTTCGTAAAGGAACTGAAATTAAAATGATGGCGACAGGAGCAACAGCAGATGTTGTTGAACTTGGTATCTTTGGACCAGGCCAATTCATTCCATGTGAAGAGCTTACTGCAGGTATGGTTGGTTACATTACTGCATCTTTAAAGAATGTAAAGGATACAAGAGTAGGTGATACCGTAACCGATGCTCAGAATCCATGTAAGCAAGCCTTACCAGGATATAAAAAAGTAAATCCTATGGTTTACTGCGGAATGTATCCAGCGGATGGAGCAAAGTATCCAGACTTACGTGATGCATTAGAAAAGCTTCAATTAAACGATGCTGCTTTGCAGTTTGAAGCAGAGACTTCCGTTGCATTAGGATTTGGTTTCCGTTGTGGCTTCTTAGGATTATTGCATCTTGAAATTATCCAAGAACGTCTAGAACGTGAATATAATCTTGATATCGTAACCACTGCACCAGGCGTTATCTATAAAGTATTTAAAACAAATGGTGAAATGCTTGAAATAACAAATCCATCTAACCTTCCAGATCCATCCGAGATCGAACATATGGAAGAACCGATGGTAAGCGCAGAAATTATGGTAACAACAGAATTTGTTGGAGCTATCATGAACCTTTGCCAAGAAAGAAGAGGTATCTATCTTGGAATGGAATATATGGAAGAGACAAGAGCTCTTTTAAAATATGACCTTCCACTGAATGAAATTATCTATGATTTCTTTGATGCACTTAAATCAAGATCCAGAGGATATGCTTCCTTTGACTATGAAATGAAAGGTTATGTGCCTTCAGAGCTAGTTAAATTAGACATTCTCATTAATAAGGAAGAAGTCGATGCACTTTCCTTCATCGTACATGGCGAATCCGCTTATGAACGTGGAAGAAGAATGTGTGAAAAATTAAAAGATGAAATTCCAAGACATATGTTTGAAGTTCCAATTCAAGCAGCAATTGGAAGTAAAGTTATTGCTAGAGAAACTGTAAAAGCAATGCGTAAAGACGTACTTGCAAAATGTTACGGTGGCGATATCTCTCGTAAGAGAAAACTTTTAGAGAAACAAAAAGAAGGTAAGAAGAGAATGCGCCAGATTGGAAATGTAGAAATTCCACAAAAGGCATTCATGAGTGTATTAAAATTAGACGAGAATTAAAAAATGGGGTTGTCACAAAATAGCATTTGTTCATGAAACACTATTTTGCGGCAACCCTGTTGCTATTGTTTATAAACGGTGCGCCTATAATTGCATCAAGGGATAATGCAATTACAACTATGCTAGATGAGCAAGCAGACAGTGCTAGATAATAAGGGAAAGGTGAAGATAAGTTGAAGAAAGAACTAATGTTATATATACACATACCATTCTGTGTAAAAAAATGTGCCTATTGTGATTTTTTATCAGGTCCAGCAAAGGACGAAGAAATCATAGAATACGTAAATGCATTATGTATGGAAATCGAATCATATCAGGAAATGTCAAAGGAATACCTTGTAGATAGCATCTTCTTTGGTGGTGGTACTCCTTCTATATTAGAAGAAACACAAATAACTCAAATTATAACTTCGATACGTAACGTATTTGAGATAAAACAAGAGGCTGAAATAACCATTGAATGCAATCCAGGCACAGTAACAAAACAAAAATTATCTACCTATAAAAGCTTAGGAATCAATCGATTGAGTTTCGGATTACAGTCAACGGATAATGAAGAGTTAAAGAAGCTAGGAAGAATTCATACCTATGAGGAGTTTTTAAATAACTTTCATCTAGCGAGAGAACTTGGATTTAACAATATAAATGTTGATATCATGTCAGCTTTACCAGGTCAGACATTAGAAAGTTACTGTAAAACTCTAAATGAAATCATACAAATAAATCCAGAACATATTTCAGCCTATAGTTTAATCCTAGAAGAGGATACCCCTTTTTATAAAATGTATGGAGAAGATGGAAAATATAAAGATTTAATTCCAAGCGAAGAAGTGGATCGCCTTATGTATCATGAAACGAAACGATTATTAAAGGCTGCTGGCTATGAAAGATATGAGATTTCAAATTATGCGAAAGAGGGATATGCTTGTAGGCATAATGTTGGATATTGGAAGAGAAGAGAATATCTAGGAATTGGATTGGGTGCTTCTTCCTTAATAAATGGTGAACGCTATCATATTGATAATGAATTAACGAACTATTTGGAAGGATGTAGGAATCCACTGGGCTTACGCAAGGATATACAGCGATTGACAAAAAAGGAAGAAATTGAAGAATTTATGTTTCTTGGATTAAGACTTGTGGAGGGAATAAAAAAGTCAGAATTCAACAATATATTCCATGAAAAAATAGAGGACATATATCAAAATGAAATCAGTAAATTATCGGATGAAAATTTAATTGAAGTTGATAAGGAAAAAATATACTTAACAGAGTTAGGATTTGACTTAAGCAACCAAGTATTTACTGAGTTTTTATTGGATGAGGACGAATAATAGGAAAATAAAGATAATAACATACAAAATAATGAATATACAACCATAAATTCCTTTGTAGAATTTATGGTTTTTTTGTATTTCACAATATGTAAAAAATGGTATCAAAAAACAATATTAAATTCCATAGAAAATAAAATCCATGAAAAATAAGGAATTTTGCATAAAATGTTCCATGGATTATATTGACATTATCCAAAATTTATATTAAAGTAGATGATGCTTAAGGGTGCTTATTTTACTTTTTATGGATAAAATTCTTAGAAAAAATACATTTTATGTATTAAAAACTTGGAATTTATACATTTATGGAAAGTAAAAAAGTGGTCTTAATAATAATTTTGTCAAAAATGTTAGAATGATATTGTTAATCAATTAACTAAAAGACAAAATTATCAAAAAGTTAAAGAATAGGAGGAAAAGAAATGAAGAAAGGTTTCATGAAGAAACTGTCTCTACTTTTAGCAGTGGCTGTATTCGTTACATCCATCGCTTTTGGGTGGAGCACAAAAGCTGAGGCCGCTACTACTAGAACAAAAACAATTAGTATTTATGACGGCTCTCAAATTACTGTTTTAAAAGGTGGATACTATACATTTGCACCAAAGATTACACCAGCAAACTCTACAGATTACTTAAGATATGTATCTAGTGATCCATCTGTAGTACAGGTTAATCTTTACACTGGTAAAATGAAAGCTATCAAATCCGGAACAGCTACAGTAACAGTAATTTCAAAAGCAACAAAAGCAACTAAGAACAGTGACAAAGCAAACGTAAAAGATTCTGTAGTAGTTAAGGTAGTTAGTAACTATGCAACTACAAATTCTTGGGCAAAGACTTTAATTACTTCCCCAAGCAGTGGTACAGTAAAAATTAGCACGAAAAAGGCAGTTAAGATTACTACACCAGCAGGTAATTTCGACAACAAATACCTTGTTGCAAATTTACCTTATGGAGACCTTGTAAACAATGGTGTTTTCAAAAGTGTAAGCGTTTACGATGTTAAAGATAATACATACTATGAAAACGCAAAAGGTAACACAATCCATTTATTCGATAAGAATACAAGACTTGTTGTTACTGATAAGGCTTCCGTAAAAGCACTTAACGTAAAAGCTGATAACGGTACATTAAAATTAATCGCTAATGGACCAGTTCAAGCATTAACAGTAAGCGGTGCTAATAATGCACTTAACCTTGTAGCAAATAGCACACTTGGTACAGTAAACTTAAATGCAAAGACAGATCTTAGCATTCTTGGTAAAACTGGTTCTGTTGAAGTTACTTTAGCAGCTGGTGCTGAAGGCTCTACTATTACTAATAACCTTAATGAGGATGCAACTCTTAAAGTTACTAATAATACAGCTGGAGTAGTTACAGTTACTAATGCGAATGGAGTTAAGACAGAAGTTAAAGCTGGAGAAACTACTTCTGTAGCTACAGATGTAACACCAACACCAGCACCTACAACTACACCAGGTACTGGCAGCGGTTCTTCTTCAGGCGGTAACAGTGGTTCAACAACTGCTTATAAAACAGTTACTGCTTCTGTAAGTGGCTCAACAGCTACATATACTTTACCGGTATCTTTTGACAAATTAGTATCTGCAGTAGTTAAGGTTGAAGGCGTTAAAGACTACACAGTTAGTGGAAAAGTGATTAACTATGTAGCATCCTTACTAGACAAAGAATCCCATTATATTGATTTATGGGAAGGTCTTGAATCCTTTGAAACTACAGGTTATACAGTTAACGGATCTACTATTAAAGTAGAAGGTAAAGGATTAACTAAAGATGTGACATTTGATGGCGTTACTTATGTAGTAACTCTTAACAAAGAAGATTCAAGTGTTACATTACAGAAAAAAGATGGAAAGAATACTTATACTTTAAGTAAAGAAGGTACAAATGTATTGAAGATTCAATCTACAGATGCACCTGCAAACTTAAGTAAAGTTTCCTTCTATGTAGGATATTAATATTAATTAAACATTGTAACTGGGACTGTTACAAACTGTAGCAGTCCCATTATAACGAAGTGGAGCTTATCAGAAAGGAATTATCTATGTATCTTAGTCGTTTGCTCAAGATTTTATCTGGAATTATCCTTCTATTCACCTGTATTTCATTTGGTCAAATCAATGAAGTTCATGCAGGCAACTTAAATTCAGAAGAATCAAGATTATTAGAATATGTGAATCGAACATTTGAGCAAGATGGATTATCTTACAAAGTTAATTCATCCTATAAAGCAAAGTTAAGAGATAAACTTATGCAAGATGACATCGATCTAACAGCTGGCGATGTTGAAATGATAATTGGTGAGATTAACAATAATGTGGCAACGGGAGTAGAGAGTGGTTATCTTGTTTTAATAAATGAGCCAACAAAAGCTCCAATCGCAACTGAAATTCCAACTACAGACGAATCCACGCAGGAGACTGTAGAGCCTTCAAAAGGAACTGAAACAGAAACCAATACCACCGAAACAGAAACGAATGGTACAGAAACAGATGCAAATACTACGGAGACAGGTACCAATAGTAGTGAGACAGAAGTAAAACAAGAAACAGAAACAAGCGGTAAGGAAACAGAGACAAGTAACCAAGGAAATTCAGTTCCAAATGAAAATAATTCATCGAATGATTCAAATGGTGGCAACTTAGATGGAGAATTAAATCAAGAAGATAAGAATGAGAAAGTTACAACTCCATTAAAAAACACTGGATATTCGATTAAAACAATACCATATCTTGCAGCTGGATTTCTGATATTAATGTTGTTTGGAATACTAAGCATGTATGTAATTAATTATATTGAGGTGTCTAATGAAACGAAAAAATAAAAGAATAGTAAGTTATATAATAATTCCTTTGTTGTATAGCATCCTGTCCTTATTATGTATTTTTGTATTAGGAGCACCATTAATAAAAACGTACAAAGAAACAGCTTTTGCTATGATAAAACAAAATACACCAAATGACATAACTACCTACGTTATGAATCAACCGAATCAGGGGGATGGAACTGTAAAAGAGGAGATTAATCCTGATTTAGGAACTAGTTACGCTATGTTACTTTGTGAGAGAATTGGGTTAAAAGCAGAAGTATACTACGGGGATTCTGGAGCGGAATTTAAAAATGGTATCGGACAGTATGCAAATGGAGTATTTCCATGGAATCAAGGTGCTATATTACTTGGGGGGCATGATACCACGTATTTTGCATCACTAGAAGATATCAAAGAAGAAGATATTGTTTTAATAAGAACGAATCAAAAAGAATATCAATTTCAAGTTGAGGGCATTGAAATTGTAGATGCAGATTCTATAACCGACGAAATATTAACAAGTGAAGATAGGCTTATTCTATATACTTGTTATCCTTTTGGTGAGATATCAAAGGATAGAACAGAGCGATATCTTGTTTACTGTAAGCGCTTATTTTAGTTAATAAAGGGTGAAATAAGAGTTATTCTCTAAAAGAAGGGTATATAGAATATGAAAACATATAAAGAAATACGTTCTAAATTAAGTATTTTTGTGTCATTTTTCTTGTCATTTTTAATCACATTAATCTTTCTTTCTGTAGCATTGCTACTAGGAGGATTAAACAATAATGTAATTAACAATGATCTGAAAAAAATGAATTATTATCATAGTGGATATGAAGATTTTATACAACAGGCAAAAGCAATCGCTAGTAGCTTTGGCCTATCAGAGAATGTCATTTCCGAGAATATTACGTTAGCAAACTATCATATCAAATCCAATAATTACTTAACTTATGCATCCAAGAATGCGGATACAAAGGCAATTGATATTGCCATTGATATGGAACTAGATAACGTTGTAAGACTGTGGAATGAAGAAATTAAAGAAAAACATGGAAATGTAACCTTAGAAGAAAGCCAAAATATTGATTTATGTGCAACAGAAATAGCAACACTATATAAAGATAGTATTGATTTTCCATTTATAAAAGATATTGCGGTATATAAAGAAAAATACATAAGCTTTCTTAAAATTGCATTGCCAATCGAATTACTATGTGTCGCTGTCATTGCGTTCACACTATTTGTAACGACCAAATATAAACATAGAGCATTGCGCTATATATTATATGCGGTAATTGGTTCAGATATTGTAACATTGGTATTCGGTGTTTATTTACTTAAGTTAAAAGATCAATTGATTCATTCAGACAATGTTAGGTATCAAGCGTTTCTAGAATTATATTATAGAGATAGCGTAGTACCATTTTTTTTAATTTTTAGTGCTGGAATACTCTTAGCAGTGTTCATATCTCTAATGATTCGACAAATGAGAAACCAATTGATTGCGAAAAACAATAATAATTAATGAGTACAAGGGGTAAATATGAACGAATTAAAATCAGGGTATATCGATATACATACGCATATTCTTCCCGGAGTTGACGATGGAGCAAAAGATATTGATATGACGTCTAAAATGCTACAAATTGCGTATGAACAGGGAGTAAGAAGTATCATTGCAACACCTCATTTTCAATTAGGAAAAAAGGTGACAAAAGAAGACCTTACCGTTGCATATAAAAAAGTGCAGCAAGAAATTGAAGCTTTAGGTCTTGATATAAACCTTTACCTAGGAAATGAGATTATGTATCAAGAGGGCTGCCTGGAAGCAGTAAAAGATGGGAGTGCTCTTACATTAGCAGGAAGTCGTTATGTCTTAATAGAGTTTGGCTATGAGGTCAGCTATAAAACAATATACCGAGGAATGCAACAATTTATTCAAGCGGGATATTTACCAATAATTGCACATGTAGAACGTTATAGTGCACTTCGTAAAAAAGAAAATTATATTAACGATTTAATTGAGTTAGGTTGCTACATACAAATGAATGGGAAAAGCCTAATGGGTGGACCATTCAATAAGTTCTCTTCTTGGTGTAAACATCTTGTAAAAAATGGATATGTGCACTTTATAGCAAGTGATTGTCATAATGAAACGGAAAGACCGCCAATGCTAGGAGATTGCATAAATCGATTTGAAAAAAGAAAGGATGACTACGAACTTTGCCGGTTAACGATAAATCATCCAAGCTATATTATAAACAACCAAGTATTATAATAAAATAGGCAATTAGGAGGACAAATGGAAACAAATCAACAACAAGACGAAATTGAAATTGACTTACTAGAACTATTTTATGTTCTAATGAATAAGATTGGTGTAATTATTGTTACAACATTATTAGTAGCAGTACTTACAGGAGTCGTTAATCTTTATTTTCTGAAACCAACATATACGTCTACAAGCAGCTTGTACATAGTTAATAAAGAAACATCACTAACCTCGTTATCATTAAGTGATTTGCAATTAGGTTCTCAGTTAACAAAAGATTATATGGTTTTAATTAAAAGTAGACCAGTAATGGAACAGGTAATCGATAACTTAAATTTACCTATGGAATACCAGGATCTACTTGGTATCATGACAATAAACAATCCAAGTGATACACGTATCCTTGAAATATCCATAGAGTATGAAGATGCTTACATGGCAAAACAAATTGTAGATGAAATTGCCAGTGTTTCATCAAAGCGTATCTCTGAGATTATGGATATCAAAGAACCAAGAGTCGTTGAAGAAGGTGTCGTAGCTACGCAAAAAACGGGACCTCATGTAAAACGTAATATAGCAATTGGAGGATTAGTAGCAGCATTTATATGTTGTGCAATCATCACTGTTAGACACTTACTTGATGATACAATTAAATCTCCAGAGGATATTGAAAAGTACATTGGACTTAATACAATTGGTATCATTCCATTAGAAATGACTAAAAAAGAATTAGAACAAGAAAAGAAAAGAAGACAACGTAAGAGTAAGAAAATGACTAAGGAGGAGAGATAATTATGCAAAAAATTGAGTTAACTAAGTTTGAAGAATTGGATTATCGCTCCAATGAGTCATATAAATCATTACGTACGAATATACAATTTTGTGGCAATGATATTAAGGTAATACTTTCTACAAGTTGTACGCAAAATGAAGGAAAGAGCCGAGTAACTTTTAACTTGGCAGATAGTTTTGCACAAATGGGCAAAAAGGTATTGTTAATTGATGCAGACCTTAGAAAATCTGTATTAATTGGACGTTACCGAGTAAATCAAGAAGTCTTTGGATTATCTGAATATCTATCAGGTCAAAAAAGTTTAGATGAAGTATTATGTGAAACAAATCACGAAAATCTAAACGTTATCTTCTCTGGACATGTACCACCAAATCCAGCAGAGTTATTAGGAAATCAATATTTTACAGACCTTGTAAAATGGGCTAAAGAAGAGTATGACTATGTATTTATTGATACCCCACCGTTAGGTGTCATTATTGACAGTGCAGTCGTTGCAAGGGTTGCGGATGGAGCCATTATTGTAATTGAAAATAATGCAATCAGTCGTAAGTTTGTTTTAGATGTAAAAAAACAATTGGAGAAGAGTAATTGTAGAATACTTGGCGCTGTACTTAATAAAGTCTCAACCGATACGAGAGGAAAATACGGTAAATACTATGGTAATTATTATGGAAAATATTATGGACATTATGGTGAGTATGGACTGGATTAATTAGCAACATTGGCAAGATACCTCCATAATGAGAGGGAGTGCGGGAATGGATGTAACACAAGCGTTTAAAGACGATACTTATCGTTTAAATTCATCAGAATACATATGTGAAGCAAATGAAATCGTACAAAGAGATGCAAAGGTAATACAGTTCCCGATAAAATCATCTATTATAACAGAAAATATGATTGCGAGTAAGAAGAGGTTTCTTGTGGTAAAACGAGGCTTTGATGTCGTATTATCAACTTTAGCACTTGTTGTGTTATCACCAGTTATGTTGATAATAGCAATCGCAATCTTTATAGATGATCCAAAGGGCAGCCCTATCTTCTCACAAACACGCGTGGGTAAAGATGGTAGAGAATTTAGATTCTATAAGTTTCGTTCGATGTGTGTGGATGCAGAGGCTATACTAGAACAGCTAAAAGCGCAAAATGAGATGGATGGGCCTGCCTTTAAGATGAAGAATGATCCGAGAATTACAAAAATCGGGAAGTTTTTAAGAAAAACATCCCTTGATGAATTACCACAGTTGGTGAATATCATCAAGGGAGATATGAGTATAGTTGGTCCAAGACCACCACTACCTAGAGAAGTGGTGGAATATACGGAATATCAAAGACAAAGACTTATGGTCAAAGGGGGACTTACATGCTTCTGGCAGTGTGGTGGTAGAAGTAATGTAGGGTTTGATGAATGGGTCGATATGGATATTAAGTATATAAATCAGATGAGTTTTAAGACAGATGTTAAGATTATACTTAAAACGGTGAAAGCTGTTCTTAGGATGGATGGAGCAGAGTAAATCTGTAAGTTAAGGAATTCAGTCATATATGCAAAACTGAATAATTAATAAGGAATTTAAATTACAGGGGAGTAATTTTAATATAAAACTTTAGTAGCTGGAACTGGGGCTAGAAGTATAATAGGATCAACCATGAAAGACCAATGATTTGTCAGTTTTCATTGCTTGAGTTAAGCCTCTTCGCTAGTTTTCATGAAAAGATGTGGTTGACATGAAAAGGAATAGGCTGAAAGTATTCTAATTGCTCAATTTAAACCATAAAAAGAGCATGGAAACTGAATTAGGAGTATCGACTTAGCCTGTGTTGGATTACGAAAATTGTAATCTACACGGGCTTATGTCACACCTAGGGCGGAATACTAGTGTTTTGGAAAGAAGAGTAAATGGTGACTTCTGTCAAATAGATTAACAGGGGGAGGCAGAAAATTGTGGATGAAAGTTCTATAAATGAAAAGAGAAAACAAAAAACAACAAATACCGATTGTCTCCGGGTTGCAGTTTTAGGAATGAAATTCTGCCCTGCTATAGGGCAGGGTGGTATTGAAGTAGTTGTAGAAGAACTAAGTACCCGTATGGTTCAACTTGGGTGCAGCGTGACATGTTTTAACCGAGGTGGACGGCAGGGTGCAGCTAAAAACTTAAAGGAGTATAACGGCATAACACTTAAAACAGTTCCGACTATAAATCGCCGTGGATTTGCAGCGATGAGTTCATCAGTGCTTGCAACGATTAAAGCTGCGTTTGGAAATTATGATGTAGTTCACTTCCATGCAGAAGGATCTTGTGCAATGTTGTGGCTTCCGAAATTATTTGGAAAAAAATGCATTTGTACAATCCATGGATTGGATCATCAACGTGCGAAGTGGGGACGACTTGCAAGTACATATATAATGATGAGCGAAAAATGTGCCGTGAAGTATGCGGATGAAATTATTGTGCTCAGTCAAGGTGTTCAGGATTATTTTATAAATACTTATGGACGTGAGACGAAGTTTGTTCCAAATGGAGTAAACCGTCCGACTATTAGAGAAGCAAATATAATACGACAGAACTTTGGTCTTGAAAAGGATGGTTATTTTCTTTTTTTAGGAAGATTGGTACCAGAAAAGGGATTGAAATATCTCATTGAAGCCTTTAAACAAGTAAATACGAATAAAAAGTTGGTAATAGCTGGGGGGTCTTCTGACACAGATATTTTTGTTAATGAATTGAAAGCGATGGCTAAAGATGACCATAGGATACTTTTTACCGGATTTGTTCGAGGAAAACTCCTTGAAGAACTTTACAGTAACGCCTATGTATATATTCTTCCATCTGATTTAGAAGGAATGCCGTTAAGCCTTTTGGAAGCGATGAGTTATGGAAATTGCTGTCTGGTGTCTGATATTGCAGAGTGTACAGAAGTAGTTGAGGACAAGGCTGTAGTCTTCAAAAAAAGCGATGTGTCTGATTTAAAAGATAAACTGCAGGAACTGTGCAATAACGAGCAAACTGTACAGAAGTATAAAGAAAAGGCGGCAGATTCCATTTGCGAAAAGTATAATTGGGATGATGTCGTGAAACAGACACTGAAGTTATACAGGAAATGAATATTTTGATGGAAAACAGAATTATTCAGGATATTGGCTATTCACTCTAAGCATGTAAGAGTCAGCAAAAGGAAAATGTTTAAATCGGAGGTTGAAAATTGATTATGGAAAGAAAGTTTAAAATTGCCGTTGCGGGTACTGGATATGTTGGGCTGAGTCTGGGGTGTCTGTTGGCTCAGCATCATCAAGTGTATGCGGTAGACATTATTCCTGAGAAAGTTGAGATGATTAATAACAAAAAATCACCAATTCAGGATGATTATATTGAAAAATATTTAAATGAGAAAGAATTGAATCTTATCGCAACACTGGATGCTAAAGAAGCATATACTAATGCTGATTATGTCGTGATAGCGGTACCAACCAATCACGATATCCAGAAAAATTATTTTGATACATCGTCTGTGGAGTATGTTATCAAATTGGTTATGCAGTACAATCCTAATGCTATCATGGTTATTAAGTCCACTATTCCTGTAGGCTACACAGCTTCTATTCGTGAAAAGACTGGAAGTAAAAACATTTTGTTCAGTCCCGAGTTTTTAAGAGAATCCAAAGCGTTGTATGATAACCTGTATCCTAGCCGTATTATTGTTGGTACTGATATGGAAGATGAATATTTAGTTAAAGCAGCTCATATATTTGCTGATTTGCTCCAAGAAGGAGCTATTAAGGAAAATGTAGATACACTTTTTATGGGTTTTACAGAGGCGGAAGCAGTTAAGTTATTTGCAAATACCTATTTGGCTTTAAGAGTGTCTTACTTTAATGAACTTGATACTTATGCAGAAATGAAAGGTTTAAATACACAACAAATTATTCAGGGAGTTTGCCTTGATCCACGAATTGGTATGCATTATAACAATCCTAGCTTTGGATATGGTGGATATTGCCTACCAAAAGACACTAAGCAGCTTTTGGCCAACTATCAGGATGTTCCAGAGAATCTTATCGAAGCTATTGTGGAAAGTAACAGAACAAGAAAAGATTTTATTGCTGAGCGTGTATTGAAGCTAGCTGGTTACTATAGCTACGAAGATGATAATCAGTATAGCAAGAGTATGGAAAAGCCTACAGTTGTTGGTGTATATCGCTTGACTATGAAGAGTGATAGTGATAACTTCCGCCATAGCTCTATTCAGGGTGTCATGAAGCGAATCAAGGCAAAAGGGGTAACGGTAGTCATTTATGAACCTACACTTGAAAATAGAACAACCTTTTTTGAAAGTGAAGTTATAAACAGTCTTGAAATATTTAAAAAACGTTGTGATGCAATTATTGCTAATCGTTATGATAATTGTCTAGATGATGTTAGAGATAAGGTATATACTAGAGATATTTTCCGTAGAGATTAACAGTGGGGAGCAGAAAGTATGAAAATTTTAATGGTAAACAAGTTTCTGTATCCAAATGGAGGTTCGGAAACGTACATATTCAAATTAGGGGAATATTTGATTTCGCAAGGTCATGAAGTACAATATTTTGGAATGGAGCATGAAGGCCGTTGCGTAGGAAATCATGTGAATGCATATACGTCAGATATGGACTTTCACACTAGAAGTAAGCTGGTAAAGATGACATATCCATTGAAGACAATATATTCTTTGGAAGCACGGAAAAAAATTCGTAAGGTTCTTGATGATTTTCAACCTGATGTTGTTCATCTGAACAATTTTACTTATCAGCTTACGCCTTCCATAATTTTAGAAATCCAGAAATGGAAGGATCAGTCAGACCATGCTTGTAGAATTGTATTCACTGCACATGACTACAATTTGGTATGCCCGAATCATATGCTTAACAATCCAAACAGACACCAGAATTGTGAAAAATGCTTGGGTGGACATTTTCTGAACTGCATAAAGGGTAAATGTATACACGGCTCCACGGCTAAAAGTGCGATTGGAACTATGGAAGCATATTTTTGGAAATTTAATGGTGTCTATAAATATATTGATACCATGATTTGCTGCTCTGAGTTTATGAAAAGCAAAATGGATAGTAATCCGTTGTTTAAAACTAAAACAGTAGCTATGCATAACTTTGTGGATCGTGTTGAACGAGAAAAGACAGAGAAGAAAGATTATGTTCTTTACTTTGGACGTTTTTCAGAGGAAAAAGGAATCGGCACATTAATAGATGTCTGTAAAGAGTTGCCAGAGATACAGTTTGTATTTGCTGGTACTGGCCCGCTAGAGGAGAGTATTAATGGTGTGAAAAACATTAAAAATGTTGGATTTCAGAAGGGTGAGGCATTGGAAAATTTGATTCGGGAAGCTAGGTTGTCTATTTATCCTTCTGAATGGTATGAAAATTGTCCATTTTCAGTGATGGAAAGTCAGATGTACGGAACACCTGTGTTAGGAGCCAATATTGGAGGTATCCCAGAGCTTATTTCTGTTGGTAAAACTGGAGAATTGTTTATAAGTGGAGACAAGGTTGACTTAAAGAATAAAGTAGATAGTCTGTGGTCCGATAAAGAAAAGCTGAACGAATATAGTATGAATTGTTCTGGAATAAACCTTGATACGATTTCGGATTATTGCGTAAAACTAATAAAGATTTATCAAGGCAAATAAAGGGAAGAGGTAAAGAAAAATGGCTGAAAAAAAATTAAATGGTACTGTTATTGTGACTTATCGTTGCAACGCACGTTGCTCTATGTGTAACAGATATAAAGCTCCGTCTAGGCCGGAAGAAGAGATCTCTATCGAAACGATTAAAAAATTGCCACCGATGTATTTTACCAATATAACCGGTGGTGAGCCGTTCATCCGTACTGATTTGAAGGAAATTGTTCGTGAACTCTACAAGAAGAGTGAACGTATTGTTATTTCCACAAATGGCTTCTTTACGGATCGTATTGTGGATCTCTGTAAAGAATTTCCCCAGATTGGTATCCGTATTTCTATTGAAGGTCTGGAAAAGACAAACAATGAAATACGTGGGCTAGATAATGGTTTCCAGCGTGGCTATGGCACATTGAAAAAGCTCCGCGAAATGGGTATGAATGATGTCGGCTTCGGCATGACTGTTCAGGACACGAATGCATCTGACCTTGTTCCGTTATACAAACTTTCTGCTGAAATGGAAATGGAATTTGCTACGGCATCCTTACACAACAGTTTCTATTTTGTAGAGGCTAAGAACATCATTCATGACCGCCCTATGGTTGCACAGAACTTTGAAAACTTGGTCAATGAATTACTGAGATCCAACAGTCCGAAAAAATGGTTTCGTGCGTATTTCAATCATGGTCTTATCAACTATATCTACGGTCAGAAACGTTTACTTCCTTGCGACATGAGCTTTGATACTTTCTTCATTGATCCTTATGGTGATGTTATGCCTTGTAACGGAACCAAAGACAAGGAAGTTATGGGTAACCTGAAGACTCAGTCTTGGAACGAGCTTTGGACTAGTCCTGAGGCAGAAAATGTTCGAGCAAAAGTACGTCGCTGTGATCGTGATTGTTGGATGATTGGCTCTGTTTCTCCAGCGATGCATAAGTACATTTGGAAACCAGCGTGGTGGGTTTTTAAGCATAAGTTCCTGTTCTTCTGGAAAAAGAAAAAGTACAGCATGTATGAACTCCCGATTGTTCGTGATTATCGAGACGGAAAGGTAACGAAAGAACAATTAGATAAGTGCAGTACATGTGATATGAATTGTATAGTTAATAATGGTCTAAGTGAAGCGTCAAAAGAGCAACTTAAGTATAAGACTGGTGAAGAAATTGTTGACGCAGATATAACATTACAGTTGAAAAATAAGTAATTTATAGAATTATTAAGATGCAAAGTTGAGTACTAGACTGCTTCTCAAAGTATATAGAGTCGTTAATTTTTACTGTGAATTAGATTTATGTTGGTTGTTGTTATTTGGAATAGTATTCTTGTGAGTATGTGTGTATGCTATATTTTATAGAATTGCAAAGTCGAAGAAAAACATTTTGATTTGTTCACGGATATTATACATAATTAGTAATGTTTTAAATATGACTTTTTTACATTCCTATTACGTCTGAAAATATTGGCTTTATAATGCCGTATTTTGCGTGTTATAGCTATCGTTTTATACGAAATCGAATATAGGTAAACTCTCGGGTAAAAAGTCTATGTCTATATATGGTTAAATTATATTGGAATTTTGGATGTATGTGGTAAAGTTTTAAATTATATATCTGCTAAGAATGTACCTGTTATCACTATGGAACTTTTACTAGGTGGAGTGCTATATATTGATTGTACATTCTTCGTTTGGGACAAGCAGTCAAAAAAAGTGTTCAGCAACATTACTAAATCACATATAGATTAGAACATGGAAAGAAATTGAAATTTATAATAGTAGGAACATAAATAAATTATAGAATAGATAAGTGGAAATATAAAAATGATTGAAAAAATAAAGAAAACTGCTAAAAAGTATAGATTGTTTTATAAAGTGTATGCGGTATATGTAGATATATCTATTTTTGCAAAAAAAATAAAGCTCTTATCGTATGATTGTAAGCATACCACTATTAGTTCTGAAGTAGGAGTTATTGAAGCTCAAAATAATATTAGTAGCATCAGAAAAGCATCATGGCCAGTAATGCTAAGAGATTTAGCACAGTGCCAAGAGTATATTGATTTGTCTGTGATTGTTCCAATATATAATGTTGAAAAATATTTAGATATATGTTTGCAATCATTAGCGAATCAAAAAACAAACTATACATTTGAAATAATATGTGTAGACGATGGATCAACTGATAATTCAAGAAAAATATTGGAGAAATATAAATCAGATACAAAATTTGTTATTATAACTCAAAAGAATAAAGGACACTCAGGAGCAAGAAATACTGCGTTGCCATTGGTACGAGGTAAATATATTACATTTGTTGATTCAGATGACTTTGTTTCAAATAATTATATTGAGGAACTACTTAATGTAGCAAATATAACCAATGCAGATATAGTTCAAAGTAGTTATGAAAAATGCAATAGTAATTCAGAAAAATTATTTAGATATAAGTACAAAACAAATATTCGACGTGATTTTTTTGAATATGTTGAGATTGATGGTACACCTTGGGGGAAAATCTACAAAAGAGAATTGTGGGATTATGTACAGTTCCCTGAGGGAATGATGTTTGAAGATACAATTATATCTAATATAATATTTCGGAAATGCAAAGTAATGGCAATCTCTAACGATACTATATATCACTATCGAATTCACGGTAATAATACGATAGATAAATTGAAGGGTGATATTAGACTATTGGATGCTGTTTGGAGCATTCTTTATTCTTTAGATGTATCAAAAAGATTGGGACTTGAAAATACGATAGATTATTATGCATATTTACTGTTACAATGTAGCACTCACCTTTATTACAGAATTCAAACTTTTCCGGAATACATACAGAAATCAAGTTTTATCATAGCGTGTGATAATATTAAACAATATAGGGAGAATCTTGAAGATAAAGATATTTATTTTCAAGATATTGTGTTAAGAAGACTTGATGAAAGTTTTTTGAAGGTAAATTTTGAATTATGGAAAAAGTGTAGCATGGTTTATAAAAGCAGTCATGTGATTATAAATAAAAACTATAGCTACAGAAGACTCTAATTAAAGGAGAATTGTAAATGAAGATATTAATTGTTCGTTCGTTTGCCCAGATAGTAAATTTGAAGACATACAATTTACAAGAAATTGGAATGGCAAAGGGATTGGTCAAACAGGGACATATATGTGATATTGTATATTACAATGGTAAAAATAAAGACAAAGAACAGGTTCTAACATTTGAAGATAACGTTTGTGTTAAGGTATTTTGGCTTAGGGGATATTCAATTTTTCGTGATGGAATTATGCCATCATTGAAGAAGTTGGTTTCTCAATATGATAAGATTATTTTTGATAGTTATAATGCAATTACATCTTTGTGGGCGATAAAGAAGATACCTGCAAAATGCATTATTTATCAAGGCCCGTACCCTTCAAAATACACTAAAAATTATGTGAGAAAGACCAAAATAATAGACAAGTTGTTTTATAGTTTTATTGATAAGAATAGCATACATATTATGACGAAAAGTGGGTTAGCTAAAGATTTTTTGACTCAAAAAGGTTTTACAAACATAGATGTTGTTGGAGTAGGGCTGAATACTGATAGTTTGACAAATGGTAATATTGATAGAAAAAAAATGGATGAAATTATCTCTGTGATAGAAAAATTCAAGAATAATGGTATTTTGGGATTATATATAGGAGTTCTCGAAGAACGAAGGAATATATTATTTATGCTTGATTGCATGAAAGAATTGAAAAGGATCGCCCCTTATTACAAGTTGTTGATTATCGGGAAGGGTTCAGATGAATATGAAAGAAAATGCCAGGAATATATTGTTAACAAAGGGCTAGAAAAAAATGTGTTACTTATAAAAAAAGTAGAACAAGCATATTTAAAATGTGTTTATAACCGCGCTGATTTTTTCTTATTTCCAACACAATATGAAATTTATGGGATGGTCTTGTTAGAGGCGATGTATTTTGGATTACCAGTTTTTACCACATACAACGGTGGTTCTAGCACGATGATAACAGACAGTAATGGTATTATATTGAAGAATGAAGATGCACTAATATGGGCAAAGAAAATTAATTTAATTATCAATAATGCAGAGAAACGAAGAAATATCTCAATGGAAGCACATAGAACAATCGAGAAAAATTTTACATGGGAAGTGATGACAAAACATATTATCGAAGTTTTAAAACAGATGTAAATATGTATGGATTTTGGAGGAGAGAATTTGAAAACGATAGCTTTTATTGTGCCATATATTTGCAAGGGAAAACAGTTACCGAATTATTTTCAGTTGTGGTTGGAAACATGCCGTTATAATCCAACAATCGATTTTTTAATATTCACAGATGATAAAACAGTATATGATTATCCGAAGAATACTAAGATACATTATGTGACATTTGAGTTTCTAAAAGAGTTATTTCAAAAGAACTTTGATTTTGAAATCAACTTAGAAAAACCTTACAAATTTTGTGATTTTAAACCTGCATATGGTGAAATATTTTCTGAATATTTAAAAGGTTATGATTTTTGGGGACATTGTGATATTGATTTATTTTTTGGGAATATTAGGAATTTTATAACGGAAGAAATTTTGCAAAAATATAATCGTATATATACACGTGGTCATTGTTGTTTATATAAAAATGAGGCAGAAGTTAATGGGTGGTATCGTAATTTACCTCGTTGTGAATTTCAATTTTATAAAGATGTGTTCATGCAAGAAACAGGCTGTTGCTTTGATGAATGGGCTGGACATTGTGGAGGAGGCTTGTCTCAGATTATTTCTGCAAATAATATTGAGCAATATGACGAACCAGATATGGCTGATTTGGATATTTCAAAAAATTATTTTAAAGTAAATAGATGGGAAAGATTGAGTAAAGACTTAATTTTTGAATTTGATAGTGGGCAGTTATTCGCTTGCAGTAATGGAGTAAAGAAGGAAACAATTTATGTACATTTTCAAAAGAGACCATTGATAATGCTTTCAAAAAACAAAAAACACTTTTTCTTTGTAGCACCTGGATATGTAGTTGATAACATTGGAGAAATAAAAAAGGTATTTTGCATACTAAATAAAATGAAATTTCTATTTAACTATTATTGGAAAAAAAGTAAAACAAAAATGAATTTAGGCAGGAGACCGATATGCTAGATAAACTATATGGATTAGTGACGCCATGGGCTATTTCTAATAAAAAACAAATATTGAAAAACCGCATCATTGGAAGATTGGCTAATTATACATATCCGGTATATTGCAAATATAATCGAATACAGAAGACTGTAACTGAAAAAAAGAAAATTAAGATTGTAGTGTCATTAACAACATATCCGTTACGCTTAAAAGAGGTTTATTATTGTTTAAACTCGCTTATTCGACAGACAAAAAGAGCAGATATTATTATTTTATGGCTAGCTGAGGAACAGTTTCCAAATAGAGAAAGAGATGTGCCTAATGAAATAAAAAATTTAAAACAATATGGATTGGATATTAGATTCTGTAAAGATTTGAGATCGTATAAAAAAATTTTTTATACGGCGCAAGATTATAAAGATTCCATAATAATAACTGCTGATGATGATGTATTGTATCCAGAATACTGGATAGAAAAATTATATAATACGTATAGAGAATATCCAGAATGTGTTGTTTGCTTTAGAGCGCATGAAATGCTGTTTGATAAAGGAACAATTTTGCCATATAGAAAATGGAATGGGATGGCAAAAAATGTAAAAGGACCATCGCTGAATTTAATGCCAGTAGGAGTTGGGGGAGTGTTATATCCACCATATTATTTTTCAAATGTTGAATTTAACGATACAATGATTATGAAGCTTGCTCCGACAACTGATGATATTTGGTTAAAGGTTATTGGTATAATTAATAATTATTCTGTTGTGAAAGTTGATAAGAACTCAAAAGAGTGGTTTACTATTAAAGGAACTCAGCGCATAAGTTTGAAATCTTACAATGTAGATACAACTAATGCAAATGATGAGGCATTAAAAAAATTCTTTGAATATTATGGATTAGATTTTAAAAAATTTAGCTAATTAGCTTGAATATATTTGGCCGGGAGGTGGATAAATTGGCAATATCATTGCAGCTAATCTATGTCTTAATACTGCTACTTTTTATCAATATATATTTTATTTATAAACATAAATATTATCAAAGTACTGTATTAATGGTAATCCTTTTATTTTTCGTGCCCACTGATGCAATGGGGATTCTAAGTGGTAAACCCTATAGTACCTCAGGAGCATTAAATTTAAGTCTTGTAGGATATGACATAGTGATTATGTGGTTAGTGACAGCGAGCAAAAAGCGTTTTAGTATTAAGAATATAAGCAAAAATGATTTGATTGTTTGTATTGGATGTTTTAGTGGAATGATTATTTTGCGTATGATGGTAGATGGAATAGGTGCTTTTAGCAATAAAATGTTAGATAACTTTTTATTACCATTTATGGCAGCATTATTTGTTGCATCTTATTTGCGTAAAGAATATGTGGCAAAGCTTTTGAAGGTAATATATTTGTGCATATTGGTGAATGCTGGAATTGCGTGTGCAGAATATGTTGTTGGAAGAAGTTTGTTCTTTCATTCATATTATTTGTCAACTGTAGGCTGGTATCCTAATATTTATAATTCGGTGAAGTGGGGAGTTCCATTTAGATGTACAGCATGTTTAGGGCATCCATTGACTAATGGATTGTATTATAACTTAGCAGTTGTATATTTGTATCATGATGAGCGAAGAAAGACGAAGAAGGGACGTACTTTACAGTGGTTATTATTGACGTGCGCAATTATAACCACGAATGCCAGAAGTGCATTGCTAGTATTTATAGTCTATACAGCAATACATTTATTAATACAGAAAAAAATAAAAGATACTGTTATTTTTATTAGTGCTGCAATAATAGGATTCTTTTTTGTTGATTTTCAATCAGTATATTCACAATTGTTCGCACGAGATATTACTGGAAGCTCAATTTCAGTCCGCTTAATTGCTTTAAGTAGTTTCTTAAAGATTTCACTAAAGAATTTGTTACTTGGTGTAGGATACAATAATGTTACAAAAGTAACCTCAAAATTTGGGATTGGAAATTTTGAAATATCGTATTTTTCAATTCTTTTGGAAAATGGGTTACTAGGGTTTACCCTCTGGGTTGTTTCTATGTTATCTTTTTATAAAAAAAGTATGATAAAAAAATATCAGAATCTAGATATTAGACGCATTATAAATGGGATGTTAATAAGTTATCTAGTGATTGGTGGAATGTCAAATTCTTTTGCAGATCCAGGCTCATTGAATTACATCTTATGGATTATATTAGCGCTATCAAGAATATTTGATGTGAGGAATTTTCCTTTAAGCAATAGTATGAAAATAGATTCAATACAAGAAAACTGATATAAAAGCATCTCTGAATAAAAGTGGTAACATCTAACTAGATGCTGAAAATGAAGGACAATTAAATTGTATTTCATCCACTAGGGCAGAGCCCTGCATACGAGTATGGAGGATGGGTTTGCTTTCTCATAATTAAGCAGAGAGAGCTTGAAAAAGATGTTATAGTTGATAATAACCTTTGTATTGATTATGATTCATAGATTATGGGAGAGATACTACTATATAAAGGGTGTTTTGGAGATGGGCAGTTGTTACATATAGTATGGTAGGGGGACTAGCTAAATATATAAAATAGAAAAATTAATATAAATTTATATTAATTTTCCGAATGGAGGTGACTTGAATTTTGAATAGATTAAAAAAGAATCTGTTTTATAATGTTATTTATCAGATTTTAATTTTAATAGTACCATTTATAACAACTCCATATGTATCAAGAGTCTTTTTAGCTGATGGACTAGGAACATATTCAGTTACAAGTGCAATAGCAAAGTATTTTTGGCTGTTTGCATTACTAGGGATGGCAAATTATGGAAACAGAACAATTTCTATTTCACGAAAAAATAAGGATGATGTATCAAAAACATTCTGGAATTTATTTTATTTTCAAGCTATAATATCAACTATTATATTTATTGCATATTTAATATATGTTGTCAAAATTGGATATAAAGCATACAACATAATTTCCATCTGTCAGATACCCTACGTGTTGTCAGCGTTTTTTGAAATTAGTTGGTTTTTTTACGGAACGGAACAATTTCGTTTTATGGTTATTAGAAATGCAATAATTAAAGTGGTAACAACAATTTTAATTTTTGCTTTGGTTCGAACACAAAATGATGTGTGGATATACACTTTGATAAATGCTATAAGTACGCTTGCGGGACAAGTGCTAATTTGGCCATTTCTATTAAAAAATACTAATTTTGTAAAACCAAATTGGGAAATTATAAAAGGTCATTTTAAACCTAATTGTATTCTTTTTGTTTCTGTAGTGGCAGTAAGTATTTACACATTAATGGACAAAATTATGATAGAACTTTTGAGTACACGGTCTGAAGTAGGCTATTATGAAAATACTGAAAAAATATTAAACATGTGTAATAGTATTACCGGAGCTATAGGTGCGGTCATGCTTCCAAGAATATCTTATTTAATGGGAAAAAAAGATGATACTAATATTTATATGTACTTGGCGAAGTCTATGAAATACATAATGCTTATCTCTATTGCAATGTCTTTTGGAATTGCCGGAATCGGTAAAGAATTTGCAATTGTATTTTTTGGTAAAGAATTTGCAGCATGTGGAACTTCATTAATAGTTATTTCAGTTGCAATTATGTTTTATTCTTGGGAGAACATTTTGCGAACCCAATATTTATTGCCAGGGTGTAGAGATAATATATTTGTAAAAGGAACAATTTATGCAGCAATAACAAATTTGATTTTGAATAGTATATTTATTCCTAAATTAGGTGCCCTTGGCGCAGTAATAGGTACAGCTGGAGCACAATTTTCGGCCGCATTTTATCAGAGCATTAGCGTTAGAAAGGAACTACCAATTATAAGCTATATAAGAACATTAATTCCATTTATCTTTTTTGGGGAAATTATGTTTATTTATTGTCGAATAATAGGAAAACTCTTTGGTAGCCACATTCTTACTGTAATCGTTCAAGTTTTGGGTGGAGCAATAATTTTTTCAGGTTTAAGTTTAGTTTATCTGGTATTAGAAAAAGATCCATTAATAATAAATATGCAAAAAAAGTTAAGAAATAAATTAAATTAATGCTACTTATTGAGAAAAGTGGAGCTTGTAGCAAATATATAGACTGTTTAAAACAAAGGAACTTAGATATATCTTCTATGGGATAGATTTACTTCAATGTACAACGCAATTATAAAGTTGCTTTTGGGAGTAATACGCCATAGAAGTGTTAATTTTATGGAAACAGTATTATCGTTTAAAATGTCTTGATAATCATAAGCAATAGGTATGCTATTAGGATAACTACTCAAAAAATATTGGATATTATGTTAGTTGGGAAAGGAAATTGCAATATTATTGAATGGGCCGAATAAAATCACTATTTTGATACTAGATACCTAAAGGCTATCTTCATATGGTCAGGTGTCATTTTACAAGCGGATGAGTAAACTCCGCTTCGTATCTTGATACAAGAATTGGGTTTTTTATAATGGTAAAATGTTTTTAAGATACTGGAAACAAAGCGTTGATTACATCATCTATCAATAATTTTGCGATTGCTGGTATCTTGTATCCTGCGTTTGCAACTATTGTTTCTATACCAATATCATTTATCTTGTTATGTAAATCCTTGAACGTTCTGCTGTCATGTCCATTTATAGATGAATTGTTTATTTAAGAATAATTAATAACATACTGTTTCTATTGAAGATGCAAAAATATGAGTATCTTTTTTGGACAGTTTCTTTCAGGAGCTGTAGTGTTATTTATGCTGTTTTTTTTATTGCGGAAAATAACACCAGAGTAATCTATTTAACTACCATAGGATGAAAGTATTATCATTATTTTTGTTTAATATTTTTAATAAATTATTCCATAATTGATTTTGTCATCATTGATTTTTTTAAATAATTTTTCAAAGAAGTACTTCTCTGTGCGGAATTCCTCTTTGCATCTTTTGGTGTTAGCACAGGTTTTTATATGGGCTATTATGGTTATTGGACTTTTTCTAGTTAAACTTTAAAAATTCCATACTTTCGCCTGGTAATGGCAATATTATAAAAATACCTTATGGTAGTTAGAATATAAATATCCAATATAATAGAAAATAATATCCTTTCCCTTCACTAATTTTAAAATCATAGAATAGAGTTTCCCGAATAAAATATAAATAAAATTATGAATATAACAGTTTAATAGACAGATTAAAGGAAAAACAGTATTACCTGTTAATATGAATGTTGTATTATAAGATAATTGTGAGGAACTCATATGCCAAGAATTGCCGTCGCTGGAACGGGTTATGTAGGTTTATCCCTTTCATGTTTATTAGCAGTAAATAATGAAGTAATTGCTGTTGATATATCAGAAAAGAAGGTTGAAAAAATCAACAACAAAGTATCTCCAATTACCGATAAAGAAATCGAAGATTTCCTTGTAAATCGTAAATTGAATTTAAAAGCTACCACAGATGGGGATAACACATATAAAGATGCAGACTATGTTATTATTTGCACTCCAACAAATTATGATCCTATTAAGAACTACTTTGACACTTCTTCCGTTGAAAGCGTAATAAATCAAGTAATGCAAGTAAACCCTAATGCGATTATGGTCATCAAATCAACCGTACCAGTTGGATATACAAAGGAGATTCGAGAGAAACTTGGTTTAAAAAATATTTTATTCAGTCCCGAATTCTTAAGAGAAGGATACGCTTTATATGACAACTTATATCCAAGTAGAATCATTGTGGGAGTACCCCAGGATGATGAAGGCTTGAAACAAAAGGCCAAGGAGCTTGCGTTATTATTACAAGAAGGTGCGATTAAAAAAGAAATCCCAGTGCTATTTACAGATTTAACAGAAGCAGAAGCCGTGAAGTTATTTGCGAATACATATCTTGCTATGCGTGTTTCTTATTTAAATGAGCTAGACACGTATGCAGAAATGCGTGGTTTAAATACTAGGCAGATTATCGAAGGTATTGGCTTAGATCCAAGAATAGGAACACATTACAATAATCCTTCGTTTGGATACGGTGGTTATTGTCTTCCAAAAGATACTCGTCAATTATTAGCAAATTATAATGATGTACCACAAAATATCATGACAGCCATCGTTGAAGCAAACAGAACAAGAAAAGATTTTATGGCAGATCGCGTACTTCAAAAAGCTTGTTATTACTCTTATGGTGAAAATAACGCCTACAGCAGTGCTGCCGAAAAGCCGGTGACGGTTGGAGTCTATCGACTAACTATGAAGGCGAATAGCGATAACTTTCGTCAGTCATCCATACAAGGTATTATGAAACGAGTAAAAGCGAAAGGAGCCACTGTGGTTATATATGAGCCTACACTAAACGATGGTGAAACATTCTTTGGTAGCATTGTGGTGAATGATATAGATAAGTTTAAGACTTTATGTGACGTTATTGTGGCTAATAGATATGATACACTATTAGATGATGTAGAAGAAAAAGTTTATACAAGAGATTTGTTTCGAAGAGATTAAATATACGCTAAAAATTTTATTTATGACAATTATTGCATTTTAAGTAAAAATCCTGTAAATTATATATGTACCGTAAAGCACTTGTTATCTACATTGGAGGGTACCCCTGTGTATTAAGAAGTGAGATTTGGATAAACTTTAATAGGACTATGAGATTATTGAAAAGGCATAGGAGAAATGTGTAGACTAGCGATGTTTTTCAAATCATGAAATATAAAAACATGATTTAAGCGTGACTGTAACCGAGAATCTGAATATTAATATATTGAAAGTAAATTGTGGAAAGATAAACTAGACATTTCTACAAGGAAATATATTAATTTAATTCGTCGATACTACACTAAAATATGAAAGAAGATCATTTATGTGGAATTTAATTGCAGAAGATATATTAGAAAGTTTAAAATATTTAAAACTTTCAATTGTTATAGCATCATTTTTAGTCGTTTTATATATTGTGTTTAATAAATTTATAAAGAATAAGCCAATTGGGATAAAAACGATTGTCCCAATGTTTATTTTAGTTGTTTACCTCGTCAGTCTTTTTCAAATAGTATTTCTCTCAAGAGAACCAGGGTCAAGAGATGGTATTGATTTGCAGATTTTTGGAACCATTACAGGCGATGCAAGAGGAAATTCATATGTTATAGAAAATATATTCCTATTTATACCGTTAGGCTTTTTAGTACCATTGGTATTTAATAAGATAAGGACGTTTTGGCGTTGTATTCCCATAGGATTTTTACTGAGCATCTGTATTGAAGTGACTCAGTTACTTACCAAACGAGGATTTTGTCAATTAGACGATGTTATTATGAATACTTTAGGGTGTATGATTGGTTTTCTTTTATGGAGGCTAATGGAATATAATTATAAACGATTTCCCTTATTAGAAAGAGATTAATTAAAATGTTTTGTAAAAGAGGCCATCCCATTGGTGATTATAATTGGGATGGCCTCTTTTCTTTTAGCAACTGACTTCACATAGAACCAGTAATATAATTATATGCACTGTTAACACTCGATTGAAAAGTAAAATTATAAAGGCATAATGTTTTTTCCAAACTCATGGTTGATAATTTGTGCCATTGCGTTGTAAATAGCAGAGAGACCACAAAAGATACCAATATATCCTGCCATAGTGTGTATCTGTTCAGAACCTGTAAAATCAGATACAGCAAGTAATAAGAATAATAGTGTTAGGGAACCAAATACAATTTGAGAGGCACGGTTATGTTTTAATGTTCCAATGAACATAAATGCAGTGAAGATACACCAAAATCCTAGATAATATCCCATGCTCTTAGAATCTGCGGACTCGATTCCTTTGAAAGGATTGATCCAGATTAAAATTAATGACCACCAGAAGAATCCATAGGCAGTAAAAGCGGTTGCACCGAAGGTATTATTTTTCTTGAATTCCATGATACCAGCGATTATTTGAGCAGCTCCGCCGAGTGCAAATCCCATTGCTACTATAACAATAGAAAGAGGGATAATTCCTGCATTGTGTAAATTTAATAAACATGTTGTCATTCCAAATCCCAAAAGACCAAGAGGTGCTGGATTTGCAATATTTGATTGATTTCCTTGTGTCGACATTTTGTAATAAACTTCCTTTCACTTTCATTCTTTTTTAAATCGAAACAACATCGCCTATAGTACCATCTTTTCGACAGGAATACAACCAAAACTACAAATGAAATTAAAGGAAATATTTTCTTGTAATTTACTTCACTAGTGATATATAATATCTACAACTAAACTTTTTTAAATGGGTTCGATTTTTTATTTCACAGATAGAAATCGAATGCTTTTTTTGTTATTGGGTTTTATTGCATTTAAGAGCTGTTATGTGCTTGGATTGCATCAACATTTAAAGATGTATAGAAAAAATAAACGAACTGAGGAAAACATGAAGGCAAACAAATTTATTGGGGACAAAAAATTTTATAGAATGGTACTTATAGTGGCGATACCGATTATGATACAGAATGGTATAACCAATTTTGTTAGTATGCTTGACAATATAATGGTTGGGCAAATTGGAACAGAACAGATGTCAGGTGTTGCGATTGTAAATCAATTGATGTTTGTTTTCAACATATGCATTTTTGGTGCTATTTCAGGAGCAGGTATTTTTGGAGCGCAGTTTTATGGAAATGGAAATCATGAAGGAGTTAGAAATGCCTTTCGTTTTAAACTTATTGTATGCGGAGTAATGGCACTCATTGGAATCAGTGCTTTTTTAAACTTTGGACCACAACTTATATCCCAGTTTCTTCATGATGGCGGTGAGGTGGGAGATATAGGGCAAACTCTTTATTATGGTAGGGAGTATCTAAAAGTCATGCTCTTGGGCATGATTCCATTTGCAATCATGCAGGCGTATGCAAGTACCTTAAGAGAAACAGGGGAAACGCTTCTACCAATGAAGGCAGGTATCACAGCAGTCTTTGTTAACCTTATATTTAATTATATTTTGATCTTCGGTAAATTTGGAGCGCCTACTCTTGGAGTAAAGGGTGCTGCGATTGCAACTGTAATTTCTAGAATTATTGAATGCTTGATTGTAGTTATTTGGACCCACCGACATAAGGAAAAGAATAAATTTATTGTAGAAGTATATCGACATTTTCGAATTCCAAGGCATTTAATAAATCAAATCGTATTAAAAGGATTTCCACTTATGTTAAACGAAGCCTTTTGGTCAGCAGGTATGGCAATTATGACTCAATGTTATTCTGTCAGAGGCTTAGCAGTAGTTGCTGGTATTAACATATCATCCACCATATCTAATGTGTTTAATATAGTATTTATAGCCCTTGGAAGCTCGGTAGCTATCATCGTTGGACAGTTATTAGGCGCTGATAAAAAGGAAGAAGCGAAGGATACCGATACGAAGCTAATATTCTTTTCAGTAGTAAGCTGTATTTTTATTGGAATTCTTTTGATGTTAATAGCACCAGTATTCCCATTGATTTATAATACAACAGAAGAAGTTAGAAGTCTTGCAACGGATTTTATTAAAATTGTTGCGTTATGTATGCCTTTACATGCCTTTAATCATGCCTCCTATTTTACTCTTCGATCTGGAGGTAAAACAATCGTTACATTTTTATTTGACAGTGTATTTACATGGGTGGTGAGTATACCTACTGCCTTTCTGTTAACAAGATATACGGACTTACATATTGTTATGGTTTATTTTATTTGCCAGTCTTTAGAGTTAATTAAATGTTTCATAGGATTTACTTTAGTGAAGAAAGGTATATGGATACAGAATATAGTAGAAACGAAGAGGGTTTAAGAATAAAAGGGGGAAGTACTGTTAACCTCGCCTATTTTAATATTGCTTGGTTTGTATGGATTTGTGCATTTAATTGGCGGCGACTTTGAAATTAGAGATCAAAGTCGCCGCTTTTCTTCTATAAAATGAGGAGCCTATCTATCTCCATACATCTTCTCATAATAATTCTGATATTCTCCAGAGATAATTGTTTCCCACCATTCCTTATTATCCAAATACCACTGAATTGTCTTTTGTATTCCATCTTCAAACTTCGTTTCAGGTAACCAACCAAGTTCATTATGAATCTTCGTTGGATCAATAGCATAGCGCATATCATGGCCTTTACGATCAGCAACATAAGTAATAAGACTTTCTGGTTTACCAAGTGCCTTACAGATGATCTTAACGATGTCGATGTTTGTCATTTCATTATGTCCACCTACGTTATACACTTCGCCAACCTTACCATTATGAATAATTAAATCAATGGCTTTACAGTGATCTTCCACATAAAGCCAGTCACGTACATTTTCACCCTTACCATACACTGGAAGTGGCTTGTCATGAAGTGCATTGGCAATCATGAGTGGAATTAGCTTTTCTGGAAAATGATATGGTCCGTAGTTGTTAGAACAACGGCTGATAGTCACTGGTAAGCCGTAAGTACGGTGATAGGACAGTACCAAAAGGTCAGCAGCAGCTTTTGAAGAACTATATGGGCTGCTTGTGTGTATCGGTGTTTCTTCGGTAAAGAATAAGTCAGGGCGATCTAGTGGTAGGTCACCATAGACTTCGTCTGTAGATACTTGGTGATAACGTTTAATGCCATATTTGCGACAAGCATCCATAAGTACAGAAGTTCCAATGATGTTTGTATCTAAGAATACCTGTGGATTGTCAATGGAGCGATCTACATGGCTTTCCGCTGCAAAGTTAACGATTACATCTGGATGTTCTTCTTCAAATAATTTATAAACTGCATCACGATCGGTAATGCTTATTTTCACAAAGCGAAAGTTTGGATTATCCATCACTGGTTCAAGTGTGGATAAATTGCCTGCATAAGTGAGGCAGTCAAGACATACGATACGATAGTCTGGGTATTTGTTTAACATATGGAAGATAAAGTTGCTTCCGATAAAGCCGGCACCGCCAGTTACAATAATATTCATAATTATCCTCATTTCTGCGCTGCTTTTTAAACGAATCAAGTTTGTGGGTGCAGCGCCGACACAAACTTGTAGAGTAAAGATTTAAAATCTTTCACTCAAAATTCTACATAATTCTACATTCTTATTAATCTTCATGTATTCTCATTCATTCTTATACATTTCATTATCGAAGTGCATCGATATATTTGCCTTCCAATACGTCTTTTAAATATTGCCCATATTGGTTCTTTTTTAGTATTTCATATACCTTAAGGACGTCTTCCTTGGTAATCCAACCATTAAGATATGCAATTTCCTCAAGACATGCGATTTTACGATGTTGGTGTGTCTCAATTGTACACACAAAATTAGTTGCTTCGACTAAGCTCTCGTGAGTTCCAGTATCTAACCAGGTAAATCCCTGACCAAGAAGTTCTACATTTAAGTTTCCTTGTTCAAGATAGATACGGTTTAAATCGGTGATTTCAAGTTCACCTCTGGCACTTGGTTTTAACTGTTTTGCATATTCTACAACCTTATTATCATAAAAATAGAGGCCAGTTACACAGTAATTGCTCTTAGGTTTTGCAGGCTTTTCTTCGATGGATACTGCACGACCTTCTTCATTAAATTCTACAATACCAAATCGTTCTGGATCATCTACGTAATATCCAAATACCGTTGCACCCTTACCAGTTTCTGCATTTTCTACTGCTTGTTTTAAGCGTTCTTTTAGTCCATGTCCTGCAAAGATATTATCACCTAGTACCATTGCTACGGTATCATCGCCGATGAATTCTTCTCCAATGATAAATGCTTGGGCAAGTCCGTCTGGGCTTGGTTGTACGGCATACGTTAGATTTACTCCAAATTGATGCCCGTCTCCTAACAATTCTTTAAAACGAGGGGTATCCTGTGGGGTAGAAATAATTAAGATATCACGGATTCCTGCATTCATGAGAACCGACATTGGGTAATAGATCATCGGCTTATCATAAATTGGTAACAACTGTTTGGAGGTTACCATCGTAAGAGGATATAAGCGTGTACCTGAGCCTCCAGCTAAAATGATTCCTTTCATTGTTAAATCTCCTTTTTTCATTATGTAAATTCTTTTTTGTTATGTTTCATTTGTTATTTTATCTTTTAGTTATTATGTTACTTACATTATAAAAGGTGCCCTTAGGGCACATGCAAGTCTTTTTTGAAAAAAAGTTAAGATTTTTTAAAAAGCTGTTATTTTTACCAATCTTTATCACCGTTTTTTGATTTCTACATAACCTAGCTGAACTCAAAATATATTGAAATAAATATAGGGTAGGCAACTCTATAGTTTCCTATTGGCATATGAGGTGAAGATATGTTAAAAACATTCAAATATTATTTAAATAAAGGACTTGATCTAATACTAGCAATTGGTTTAACCAATCTTATTTTAAACTCATTAAATTCTTTGATTAAGTTTTTTGAAGATTTATTGAATAAATGAGTGGATATAAAATTCTATAAATAAAAGTATGTGTGTGGTAAATAATAAAGTAAAAAAGAAGATGTTTGTGATTGTAGGATTATCATAAAATGAGACAAAATGAATGTAATCAGAAAATAATATCGAAATTTAAAAATAGAACATTTTGTGAGAAAAACTAAATTCGATTTGCTTATTTCTGAGTTTTGTGATATTATTATATCATATTGGAGGTATTAAGTATGAATCGCTCAGTTGTGAGAATAAAAAGTATATCAATTACAAATTTCAAAAATGTAACTCATGGGGAATTAAGTTTTGAAAATAGCAGAAAGCCATATAAAGCAAGTATTGTTGGTTTATATGGGCAAAATGGTTCTGGAAAGACAGCATTAATCGATGCAATGCAATTACTGAAGCTCACGCTTACAGGTCAACCGGTTCCAGTTCAGTTTGCAGATTATATCAATGTAGATGCTGAATTTGCAACGGTTCGTTATGAATTCAAGGTTGAAATATTGCAGACAATTTATGAGGCAATTTATGAATTCAGTATAAAAAAAGAATTAGATATGTCTACGCAAAATCTAGTTTTTCAAGATTCAGAAAACTCCAAATATATAACAACAATTTTTAATGAGGTATTAAGTTGTTCCTATGTGGCACCGGAAGCTAAGTGTCGTATGAGTACATTAATTAATACTCAAACAGATGAAGTGTTTTTACCAAAAACGAAATACAATATTATTATAGGGAATGACAAGAATACTTTTACTGACCTTTTGGTTGATAAAAAGATGACAGCTGTGACTAGCAGATCTTTTGTGTTTTCAAAGAAGCTAATGATGGCTATGAGCCAAAATGATAAAAATAAAGATGAGGATTTACTTGAATTTCAGCGTTACAAAGCTTTGTTAGAGGCTCTTGTTAGATTTGGAAACTATGAACTATTTGTTATTAATACAACGAACTCTGGTCTTATTAGTATGAATGCTCTGCCAATTTCTTTTAAGTACCAAGAGAAAAGTATTGGAGCAGTAGGGAATTTTATGCTTCCATTAAATGAAGCAGCTACTATTCCACAGGAAGCTTTTGAGGTCGTACAAAAAGTTATTTCAAATATGAATATTGTTTTAGAACAACTCATTCCTGGACTAACAATCAGTATACGAGATTTAGGAACGCAGGTGCTAGAAAACGGTAAAGTTGGCAGCAGAATTCAGCTAATGTCTCTCAAAAACAAGAAAGAGATTCCTTTGCAATATGAATCAGAAGGTATTAAAAAGATTGTATCTATTCTTCAATTATTAATTGTAGTATACAATCAACCTTCAATTACAGTTGCAATTGATGAGTTGGATGCAGGTGTTTTTGAGTACTTGTTGGGTGAGATTCTTCGTATTATTTCTGAAAAAGGAAAGGGTCAACTCATTTTCACATCACATAATTTAAGGCCTTTAGAGACTATAGACAGGGGATTTATCGCATTTACTACAACAAATCCTCTTAACAGATATATTAGGATGAGTAAAGTTAAAGATAATAATAATCTGAGGGATTTTTATTATAGAGATATTGTTCTTGGGGAGCAAAGTGAAGAAGTATATGATACAACCAACAACTCAGAAATAGCCCTTGTATTTAGAGAGGCAGGTGAGTTGATTGGCTCGTAAGAAGATTGTCTTTGTTATTGTGGAAGGTCCATCGGATGACACAGCAATTGGCGTTCTCCTTAATAGAATTTATGATAGTAATATGGTTCATATTGAAATTATGCACGGAGATATCACAAGTGATTTATCGGTAAATTCTTCGAATATTGTTGCATATATTGGGGACGTTGTTAAGGCATATGCAGAGGCGAACCATTATGAGCAAATTCATTTTAAAGAAATTATTCATTTAATTGACATGGATGGAGCATATATACCAGATGAAAATATTTTAGAAGACAGTAGTGCGGAAAAGCCAGTTTATAGTTTGACAGATATTCGAACTGCCAATCCTAGAGGGATAATGCTACGAAATGCTCGTAAACGTGAAAATATAGAAAAAATATGTTGTTGCCCTAAAATTTGGACGATTCCATATAGCGCTTATTACATGTCATCAAATTTGGACCATGTGCTTTATGGAAAGCTTAATAGCACTGATGATGAGAAAGAAGATGATGCTTTTGCATTTGCGAAACGATATAAAAATAACATACCTGGGTTCATAGAATATATTACAAATTCGGATTTTTCAGTTTCGGAGGATTTTAAGGAATCTTGGAAATATATTAAAGAAGGACTTCATTCTTTAGAGAGACATACGAATTTTGGTATCTGTTTTAAAGAAATTAGTGTGAAGTAGTAATGAATACAAGAGTCTTAATAAGTGAATTAAAAAGAACAATCAGTAGGAAAATTAAGGGTTTCCTGTTGATTGTTCTTTTTCTTAATTCTCTTAAATTTATACTATAGCACTATAGATTCATTCATTGACTTAATTAATTCTTACAAACAAATATCCCAGCATCCTTCGTAATATAAAATCCCTGGGCTGTCTTTTTCTTTACATAGGTACGAAACTCCTTATAACGATCTAAGAGAAACTGATTCTGATTTCCGTGACAGGAGAGAACGTAAGAAATCAGTGCCTCAGGTTCGGTTACGAAAAGCGAATCTTCATATTGTATCCACTGTGTCTGCGTAAAGTATGGTTTCAACAGCTCGTTGCCATTTTCTCTTCCGAATCGTTCGTAAAGTTTCCCAGCCGATAATACAATTCGTTCATCAAAATCAGAGACCAGTTGACTGACTTCTTTCATATGATGGCTTCCATAGGTACTGCAAAGAAAAGTCCCGCCAGGTTTTAGAACACGCTTTACTTCGCTGCACACCTTAGAGATATCGTCACAATAAAAGAGGAGGTGATTGGCGATAACTAAGTCAAAGCTTTGATCCTCATAAGGAATCTGATGGCAATCAAAGGATTTAAAGGTAAATCGAGAATCCGTAGCTCCAATGGCACGACGAGTATCACGAAGCATACCTTCGGATACATCCGATAGCGTAATGTGTACGTTTTTTGGAAGCAGGCTTCGGTGGTCTCTCCACAGTGTTCCGTCACCACATCCGAGTTCAAGTACCTTCATTCCATCATTTATCTTGCATTGTTCATAGATCCACGGAAACCATCCTTGTTGATTTTTTGAATAAAGTCGATGCAACTGGATACGAGCAGATATGTTGGAGGCATTCTGGTACTGGTTTTTCAGACTTTTTTCCATCGCAGTTAAATGGATTAGGTTTAACATCTGACTCCAATCGATGCTATGCTCATTTTCAATTGCCTTCGTGGTATCTTTAATCGTCTGTGCCACCAACTGCATTTGTTCAATGCGGTCCTCCACAAGTTTTAACTGTAGATTCAAGGAATCTGCCATAAAATGATAGTCGGTATCGTGTATGGTCATCTCCTTGATATCGTCCAGTGAAAAGCCAAGATATTTTAACAGCAATATTTGCTGAAGTCGTGCAAAGTCAGAATCTGTATAAAAACGAGCACCATTTGGATTGACATAGGATGGTTTTAATACATTGTGCTCATCATAATATCGAATGGTCTTCTTCGTAATATGTGCCATACGGGCAAATTCACCAGAAGAATAATAGCCAGGTAGTTTCATGGTATCGTTTCCTTTCTTAAGATAGTTCCATTATAATGGAAAGTTCCATTTTGGGCAAATGTAAGATAGATAGAATATAGAAACCCAAAATTAAATTGATTTGATTTATATAAATGTTTATCTAAATCAAATGGCTTAAATAATTTGATCTGTATAATTGAAATATAAATCCGCAATCTCAAGTACTTGGGTTGAATAAACGATATATTTAAAATCGGTATAAAAAATTCCATTTTAGGAAAAACTATTGCGATTAACATCATTTTAAATTACAATAAATGTATAAAAGGAGGGAATCTCATGGAAACCATTGTACGTCTACAGGCTCTAAGTCTTCATAATATAAAGAACGTGAAATACGGCAAAATCGTGATGCCAAACACATATAAGAAACACCCAAGTTATAAGAATGCAGAAGTACTAGGAATTTACGGGCAGAATGGTTCGGGTAAGACAGCAGTCGTGGATACACTTTATTTTATACAGCGCATTATGATTGGGGAGAACTTACCGATAGAACTTGCTGATTATATGGATGCCAGTGAAGACGAAGCAGAAATTAGCGCAGAGTTTTCTATTTATATAGAAGAGAGTGTGTATGAGGTTGGCTATAAGATTTGTTTACAAAAGGTAGGAAAGCATGGCGCTATGATATCCCGTGAAACGCTAACAAGTACGAAAATCACTCCAGAGGGTAGAAGTAGCAAGACGGTTTTTATGGATTATAACCACGGTGATAGCAAAACTGTATTTTCACCGAAGAAGCGTTTTGATGAACTTATCTTAGAGAACAAGGAATATAAGATGGACTTGCTTGTTGCGAAGAAAATAGCAGAAAAAAGCAATTGTTCGTTTATCTTTGGTGAGAACAGTTTAGAAATCTATAAAAAGCCCTTTGAACATTCCTTCAAAGAGTACGCTATGTTAATTACCTCCTTACATCGTTTTGCCCTAACCGACCTTTTTGTCATACGTAACACCCATTCCGGCGTAATCTCAGCGAATTTTGTTCTACCCATGGCATTTAAAATAGAAGATACGGATCAGCCAGGTGGAGGTTTTAAAGGGGATTTTGCAGTTTCGTTAAATAAGCCCACGGTGCTATCATATGAACAAAAAGATATGCTTCATGTGATTGTAAATGAAATCAATACCGTTCTTTGCACGATCATTCCAGGATTGCAGATGGAAGTAAAAGAGTATGGTATGCAGATGCTTGATAACGGTAGAGAAGGAGTAAAAATCGAACTACTATCCGTCAGGGGAGGCGTTAAGATTCCAATTCGTATGGAATCCGAGGGAATTATAAAAATTATTTCTATTTTAAATGCATTAATACAAGCCTTTTCAGATGCCTCCATCTGCCTTGTCATTGATGAGTTGGATGCTGGAGTGTTTGAGTACATGCTTGGTGAGCTTCTTGATATTTTTAAGAAAAGTGCTAGGGGACAGTTGATTTTTACTTCCCATAATTTAAGAGCCCTTGAAATGCTTGATAAGGAGAGCATCATGTTTTCAACGGTGAATCCAGTGAATCGTTATATTCATATGAAGAACATTAAAAGTTCCAATAACCTTCGTGACGTTTATCTGAGAGGCATTACCCTTGGTGGTCATAATGAGGAAATTTATGCGCAAACAGATAGCTTAAAGATTGCCAGAGCATTCCGTAAGGCAGGTAGGAGCATGAGATATGATAAAAAATGAGAAGAAGGTTATTGTCTTTATTGTAGAGGGGATGAGTGAAGAAGCAGCGCTTGGGACCATTATGAAAGAGTTTTTTGTAAATGAGGAAGTGCAGTTTTTCATCGTTCATGGTGATATTACTCTTCATGATTACGTAAGCGTGGACAAGATATTACTAAAGATTAATAAAGTTCTGGACACTGTGAAGGAACGATATCGTTATAAAACTTCGGATTTTCTTAAAATCATTCATATTACAGATACCGATGGTGTATTTATCTCCGATGATAAGGTGACAAAGGCGAAAGTTCCTGAGATTACCTATTATGAAGACCGTGTGGTGGCCCCTTCGGTTTCTTCGACCCTAGAACGAAACCATAGAAAAGCAGATATTTTATTTAAATTAAGAAATACAGGAAAGGTAAAAAAGATACCGTATCGTATTTATTTTAATTCTTGTAATTTAGAGCATGTGCTTTTTGATGAGCTTAAAGATTTTAGCGATGAGGAAAAAGAAGAGATGTCAGATGCCTTTGCGGATCGATACGAAGGGTGTTGTGAAGAGTTTATTGATTTTATATCCAGTGAAAACCTTGCAGTTGTGGGTTCATATCAAGATACATGGGACTTTATTGAGGAAGGGATGAATTCGCTGCAACGCCATAGCAATATGCATCAGATCTTTGGGCAGGACTTGGAGTAGCCATAATTGCTATTACTTATATTATTATGTATTAGAAATCGCAATTATTGACATTTGTTTATGGGATTGGTAAAATAATGTAAATTATTGTTTTGATTCGTAAAATTAGCAACAGCTAAATTAAAGACAGATTTTGCAGGAGCTAATATTAAGAAGATTTTTTGTTATTCCAATTATCATTTTTATTATTGCATGAATAATGGCTGGTGTGTCAGTTATCACATCAGTCACTTTTTTTAGTTGTTAAATATATGAATATCATTCTATTAATTCTATGTTTATAATTTGGGTTAAATGGTTAAGTGTGTTAATTATATGTTTTAATAAAAAAATTAAAAAAAATCCATAATACATATTGACAAAATAATTTGATAGTGATATCTTATGTTTAAAGATATTAGCACTCTAATCGAATGAGTGCTAACAACATCAACATCATATGTTAGCTCAAACATTTCATAGTACAGATGAATCATCTGAGAAAGAGGGTATGATGGAATTAGATGATAGGAAGATAAAAATTTTACAAGCTATTATTCGCAATTACCTAGAAACAGGGGAACCAGTTGGTTCAAGAACTATTTCGAAGGATACGGACTTAAATTTAAGTTCTGCAACAATTCGAAATGAAATGGCTGATTTAGAGGAATTTGGATATATAGTGCAACCTCATACATCTGCTGGAAGAATTCCATCGGATAAGGGATATCGATTCTATGTCGATATGCTGATGGCGGAAAAGACAACAGAGGTAGAAGAGATGCGAGGCATGTTACTTGAAAAAGCAGATAAGATGGAAACACTTTTAAAACAAGTAGCAAAGCTTTTAGCAGTTAATACAAATTATACGACAATGATTACTGCACCACAGTATCGTAGCCGTAAAGTTAAGTTCATACAAATCACTGATGTAGATAGTACACAGATTCTAGCAGTAATTGTTTTAGAAGGTAATATTGTTAAGAATAAAATAATTTCAGTGGATGAACCACTTGAAAAAGAAATTGTTTTAAAACTTAATATTGTGCTGAACACATTTTTACAAGGCTTAGATTTATCGGAGATTAATTTATCCTTAATTCAGAAAATGAAAGCACAGACTGCTGGGTATACTAATGTTGTTAGTGACATACTCGATGCGGTTGCACAAGCAATTAGTGAAGAAGAAGATGTACAAATCTTCACAAGTGGAGCAACCAATATTCTTAAGTATCCTGAATTAAGTGATACAGAAAAAGCCAGCGAGCTGCTTTATACAATAGAAGAGAAAAAGCAACTTACGAATCTCATGAGTAGCGAAGCAGAAAACGGTGAAAACCGAGGCATCCAAGTATATATTGGGAATGAAACACCAGTAGAATCCATGAAAGATTGCGCAGTAGTTACAGCTACTTACCAAATCGAAGAAGGCGTTTATGGAAAAATTGGTATTATTGGTCCAAAACGAATGGATTATGAAAAAGTTGTTAGCACCTTACAAAGTCTTATGAGCCAATTGGATGACATTTTTAAAGGTGATAAAAAATAAGATGTAGTTACGATGGGAAGGAATGGTGAAGATAGTTGTCAGATACAATAGATTTTAACGAGTTAGAAAAAGATGAACTGGAAGATATGATAGAAAAAGATATCGCTGACAGTACAAATAATAGCGATGATACTTCTGAAACAACTGAAGAAGTTACTGAAGAAGCTACAGAAGAAGTAGAAGAAAGCACAGATGAAGAAAACGGTAAAGATAAAAAATCCTTTTTCAAGAAAAAAGATAAGAAAGATAAAAAGGATGAAAAAATCGAAGAATTAAACGACCGTTTGATCCGTACTATGGCTGAGTTTGATAACTTTAGAAAACGTTCTGAAAAAGAAAAATCTCAGATGTTTGAAGTTGGAGCAAAAGACATTATCGAAAAGATTTTGCCAGTTGTTGATAATTTTGAAAGAGGACTAAGCGTTGTTACTGAAGAAGAAAAATCAAGCGCTTTTGTTCAAGGAATTGAGAAAATATACAAACAATTACTTGACGTCCTAGAAGCTGCGGGTGTAAAAACCATTGAAGCAGTAGGAAAAGAATTTGATCCTAATTTCCATAATGCAGTAATGCATACAGAAGATGAAGAATTAGGTGAAAATATTATAGCTGAAGAATTCTTAAAAGGCTATATGTACCGTGACTCTGTTGTAAGACATAGCATGGTAAAAGTAGTGAATTAAATAAGTTTATACCAAAAGATTAGGTTTTAATTAATTTTTTGATTAATTGTTATAATATAAATAGGAGGACAAAAACATGGGAAAAATAATTGGTATTGATTTAGGTACAACTAACTCATGTGTTGCCGTTATGGAAGGTGGAAAACCAGTCGTAATCGCAAACACAGAAGGCGCTAGAACAACTCCATCCGTAGTTGCTTTTACTAAAACAGGAGAAAGAATCGTTGGTGAACCAGCAAAACGTCAGGCAGTAACAAACGCTGACAAGACAATCTCATCCATTAAAAGACATATGGGTACAGATTATAAAGTAAGCATTGATGATAAGAAATACTCTCCACAAGAAATTTCTGCAATGATTCTTCAAAAATTAAAAGCTGACGCAGAAAGCTATCTTGGAGAAAAGGTAACAGAAGCTGTTATTACAGTACCTGCTTACTTTAACGATGCTCAAAGACAGGCAACAAAAGATGCTGGTAAGATCGCTGGTCTTGATGTTAAGAGAATTATCAACGAGCCAACAGCAGCAGCTTTAGCTTATGGTCTTGATAATGAACATGAACAAAAAATCATGGTTTATGACTTAGGTGGTGGTACATTCGACGTTTCCATTATCGAAATCGGTGATGGTGTTATCGAAGTATTAGCTACATCTGGTGATAATAGACTTGGTGGTGATGATTTCGATGAAAGAATCACTCGTTACTTTATTGATGAATTTAAGAAAACAGAAGGTGTTGACTTATCTACAGATAAGATGGCTCTTCAAAGATTAAAAGAAGCAGCAGAAAAAGCTAAGAAAGAATTATCTGCTTCTACAACAACTAACGTTAACCTTCCATTTATCACAGCTACAGCTGAAGGTCCAAAACACTTTGACCTTAACTTAACTCGTGCTAAATTCGATGAATTAACTCATGACTTAGTTGAAAGAACTGCAATTCCAGTTCAAAATGCATTAAAAGATGCTGGTTTAACAGCTTCTGAACTTAGCAAAGTATTATTAGTTGGTGGATCTACTCGTGTACCAGCAGTTCAAGAAAAAGTTAAACAATTAACTGGACATGAACCAAGCAAATCCTTAAACCCAGATGAATGTGTTGCTATCGGTGCATCCGTTCAAGGTGGTAAATTAGCTGGTGATGCAGGCGCAGGCGATATCTTATTACTTGACGTTACTCCATTATCCTTATCCATCGAAACAATGGGTGGTGTAGCTACAAGATTAATTGAAAGAAATACTACAATTCCTACAAGAAAGAGCCAGATCTTCTCTACAGCAGCTGATAACCAAACAGCAGTTGATATTAACGTAGTTCAAGGTGAAAGACAGTTTGCGAAAGACAACAAGTCTCTTGGACAATTCCGTTTAGATGGAATTCCACCAGCAAGAAGAGGTGTTCCACAAATCGAAGTTACATTTGATATCGATGCAAATGGTATCGTAAATGTATCCGCAAAAGATCTTGGAACAGGAAAAGAACAACACATCACAATTACAGCTGGATCTAACATGTCCGATTCTGATATCGAAAAGGCAGTTAAAGAAGCAGCTGAATACGAAGCTCAGGATAAGAAACGTAAAGAAGCAGTAGATACAAGAAACGACGCTGATTCAATCGTATTCCAAACTGAAAAAGCTTTATCAGAAGTTGGTGACAAACTTGATGCTTCTGAAAAATCTGCAGTAGAAGCTGACTTAGCTCACTTAAAAGAATTAGTAGAAAAAGCAAATCCAGAAGTAATGTCTGATGGAGAAGTAGAAGACTTAAAGGCAGCAAAAGAGAAATTAATGAACAGTTCTCAAGCATTATTTAGCAAGCTTTATGAGCAAGCTCAAGGTGCAGCAGGCGCTGGCCCAGATATGTCTGGAGCACAGGATACAAGCTATGCTGGCGATGATGTAGTTGATGGTGACTATAAAGAAGTGTAATATTAAAAACTTCAAAGAAGTATGATTAATCTTAAAAAGAACGTCTAGAAAAATCAAAACTTCTTACGGAAGTAAAACTTCAAGAAGGATCAAAACTTTTTGATGAAGTAATACTTCACCAAGAACAAAAATCTTGACGAAGTTTATAATATTCAGTAATATAGTGCTTATGGGTCCGTACCATAGCAGCAATGAATAGGCGGTCTTTCATAGACTGCCTATTTGTGGATTAGAAATAAATAAATTATTCAAATTAAAAAATTGAATCGAATATCAAAAAACTTACCAATGAATAATGATGTACAAATATTCAGAGCGAATCTATGGAGAATTTTAGTATATCTTAGTCAAATGTGAAAAAACTAGTGATGATTCGCCATGGACGGCGAATCAAGATGCCACTGAGCCAGGATGGCGAATTGGTATCGGTCACGAACACTAAGAAAAACTCTCCATTCGACTTAGATATACTTAAATTCGGAATCGAGTAGCGGCGAATATTTGTACAGCATGATTCATTCCAAAGCGTAAACTTTGACACTCAAAACATGTAAAATAGTACTCCCAAAAGTTTAATATGGAGAGTAGGAGGAAAGTATGGCAGATAAAAGAGATTACTATGAGGTCCTTGGAGTTCCAAAAAGTGCCTCAGATGATGATATTAAAAAAGCATACCGTAAGCTCGCTAAAAAATATCACCCAGATGCAAATCCAGGAGATAAAGAAGCAGAAGCAAAATTTAAAGAAGCTTCCGAAGCATATGCAGTGTTAAGTGATGCGGATAAGAAGAGACAATACGATCAATTCGGTCACGCAGCATTTGAACAAGGCGGCGGCGCAGGCGGATTTGATTTCTCAGGAGATATGGGAGATATCTTTGGAGATATCTTTGGCGATTTATTCGGCGGTGGAAGAACAAGACGTGCGAATAATGGTCCTATGAAAGGTGCTAACCTTCGTACAGGAGTTCGTATTACTTTTGAAGAAGCAGTATTTGGCTGCGAAAAAGAACTAGATTTAACATTAAAAGATGAGTGTAATACATGTCATGGAACAGGTGCAAAACCAGGAAGCCATCCAGAAACTTGTAGCAAGTGTGGTGGTAAAGGTCAAGTTGTATTTACACAACAATCTTTATTTGGTATGGTTAGAAACGTACAAACTTGTCCAGACTGTCAAGGTACTGGTAAGATCATAAAAGAGAAGTGTTCCGACTGTTATGGTACTGGATATGTAAGCAATCGAAAGAAAATTCAAGTATCCATTCCAGCAGGTATTGATAATGGTCAAAGCATTCGTATTCGTGGTAAAGGAGAACCTGGTACTAACGGAGGCGAACGTGGTGACTTATTAGTAGAAGTAAGTGTATCAAGACACCCAATCTTCCAAAGACAAGAATATGATATTTATTCAACTGCTCCAATGTCATTTGCTCAGGCTGCATTAGGTGGCGATGTTAAAATTAGTACAGTAGACGGTGACGTTTTATATGAAGTAAAACCAGGAACTCAAACAGATACTAAGGTTCGCTTACGTGGTAAAGGTGTTCCAACGCTACGTAATAAAAATGTACGTGGTGACCATTATGTAACATTAGTGGTACAGGTACCTACTAAGTTAACAAGTGAACAAAAAGACTTAATTAAGAAATTGGATGAATCCTTTACAGGAAAGAAAGATTCCGATAAAAAGCATGATGAGAACGAAGAAGGAAAGAAGAAAAAATTCTTCGGAAAATGAGCAAAAAATTTGAAAGGTACGGGTAAAACATGAAGTGGAAAAAACTTACGCTTGAAACAACCACCGAGGCAGTCGATCTTGTCAGCAGTATGCTAGATGAAATCGGTATTCAAGGAATAGAGATAGAAGACAAGGTACCGATTACTGAGGAAGAAAAGCAACGTATGTTTATTGATATTCTACCAGAGCTTGGACCAGATGATGGTGTTGCCAATGTAAACTTTTATCTTGATGTAGAAGAAGATGAGAACGAAATCATTTTAAAGGTAAAAGAAGGTTTAGAAGAATTATCTGCCTTTGTTAACATTGGTTCTGGTGAAATTAAAGCTTCAGAAACAGAAGATAAAGACTGGATGAATAACTGGAAAGAATTCTTCAAGCCTTTCCGTGTAGATGATACAATTGTGATCAAACCTACATGGGAGACACTTTCTGAAGTAAAAGATACTGATTTAGTGATTGAAATAGATCCAGGAACTGCATTTGGTACTGGTTCACATGAAACAACGAAACTTTGTATTTTAAATATGAAGAAATATATGAAGCCAGGAGATAACCTATTAGACCTTGGCTGTGGCTCTGGTATTTTATCAATCATTGGTATGAAACTTGGAGCTAAACTTGCAGTGGCAACAGATATCGATGAAAATGCAGTCAATGCTTCGGTAGAGAATGCAGAAGTAAATCACTTAAACGTTAAGAGATTAGAAGAATCAGATACGGTTCTAAGAAATGAAGGTTTACTCGAACTTTTAGATGGTAATGTCATTGATGATGCGAACTTAAGAAAGAACATCGGGCAAAACTGTTATGATGTTGTAGTATCTAACATTCTTGCAGATGTAATCATTCCTCTTTCCGATGTTGTAGCTGAATTCATGAAGCCAGATGGGGTATGGATTAGCTCTGGTATCATTGATATGAAGGAAGAAGAAGTTAAGCAAGCCCTTGATAAAAATGGCTTTGATATAGTAGAAGTTACTAAAATGGGTGACTGGGTATCTATTGTAGCAAAGGTTAGAAAATAGAATTAATTATATAAGAGACTGTCTCAAAATAGATCTATTTTATGCGTGTAAAATACTATTTTGAGGCAGCCTCTTTTTTGTTTATATATGATTGTATTTAGTAAATAAATGCACCAAATTGATTTTATATTTCATGCTGTTACAATTAACGAATGAACTATATTGCTCTGGATTTGATTTTGTTACACTTGAAGAATGCTTCACATTAATCTATTCTGTGATTTTGTCACAGATAACCAACTTCATATTTGTTACTATAAAGAAAAACAATGTGGAGGTACTTATGACAGTACAAAAAAGGAAAAGATACGCAACTGTAAATATAAAACAATGCGTAGCATGTGGAAGTTGTATTAAAGTTTGTCCAAGAAACGCAATCACGGTTCCAAAAGGAATTTATGCGGACATTGATACGAGTAAGTGCATTGGTTGTGGGTTATGTGCTAAGGCATGTCCAGCTTCGGTAATCAGTATTATTACAACATCGGTGGAAAGCGAGGAAGCGCATGAAAACTAAGAAGAAATGGTATGACTATTTATGGATTTTGTCTACGATTTATTTGATTTTAGGCTTTGTAAATATCCTTTTTGCGTGGATTGGACTCATTTGCTTTTTTGTACCACTAGGTATTTCAATTGTAAAAGGTAACAAATCCTATTGCAACAAATACTGCGGAAGAGGGCAGTTATTTGATCTACTTGGGAACAAATTAAAGCTATCAAGAAAAAAAGATATTCCAGGCTTTTTAAAGAGTCACTGGTTTCGTTATGGATTCTTGATTTTCTTCCTTACTATGTTTATCAATATGCTGTTTACTACCTATTTGGTTTTCGCAGGGCAAAACGGGGTGAGCGAAGTCGTAAAATTATTGTGGACCTTTAAAATGCCATGGCATTTTGCTTATCATGGAACAGTCTTTGCTCCTTGGGTGGCGCAATTTGCGTTTGGATTTTATAGTGTTATGTTAACCTCTACCGTATTAGGTCTGATTACTATGTTCTTATATAAACCTCGTTCCTGGTGTGTTTATTGCCCGATGGGAACGATGACACAGGGGATTTGTAAACTAAAGAACAGATAAGTTTCGGCTTGGGAAAGCAGGATAGTTTTATGAAAACTTGCAGTTAGTTGTTTTTATTGTGATAGCTACTTGAAAATGTTATAATTCAAACAGAATTGCGCTTCGTATGAAATTCATGTGTTACAACAGGGATTTCAGAGGTATTACTAGAAAGGAGCAAACGCAGTGAAACGGAAAGCTATCATAGTAGCAGGAATTGCTGGAGCACTAGGAATGTGGTTTCATCATCGTGATAAGAAATATCCCTTGGCAAAAGGTTATTATCTTTTAAATAAGTTCAGTATACCAGGAAAATTATTAACACTATCCAACACCAAATTGGCTAATAAAATATTATCGAAAGGTGGGTTACCAAAAACACCGAAGGATATTCATAGAGAGATACACTATATTAGTACCGAAGGCGAAGAAAAGATACCTTTATGCATTTATAAACCAAAAGATATGAATGAGAACATGCCTTGCCTTATTTATTTTCATGGCGGTGGCTTTCTTCTCAAAGATGCGGGATATATTTATAGGCATGTTTGTGAATATGCTAGAAAAGCAAAATGTATGGTGGTATTTGTCCATTATAGAACCTCTGATGAATACCCATTTCCAATTCCTTTTGATGATTGTTGTAGTGCCATTCAGTATGTATGGAAACACGCGAAACAGCTTGGGGTGAATAACAAAAAAATTGCATTAGGTGGAGATAGTGCAGGTGGTGCCTTAACAGGGGCATGTACCTTATGGTGTAGAGACGAAACTGACATACAGATATGCTATCAAATGCTTATTTATCCAGTAACTGACTCACGTATGGAAACTGAAACGATGAAAAGGTATGTAGATAGTCCGCTATGGAACGCTTCTTTATCAAAAAAAATGTGGGATTTATACTTAAGAAACGGTGTTACTAAGAAGAAAGAGTATGCAAGTCCAATGCTTGCAGAAGATTTTTCGAGGTTACCACCTGCCTACATAGAGACTTCTCAATTTGATTCTCTTCATGATGAGGGTGTGGCTTATGCAAAATCTTTAATGGGAGCAGGAGTAAAAGTTCAGCTAGAAGATGTAAAAGGTGTTTTCCATGGTTATGATGTATTCTTGAATACTGATATAACAAAGAAGATGATTGAGAAACGTTCTCAAGCTCTTCATGCCGCCTTCTATGAGAAAAGTGAGGATGGGAGAGTTAACGATTGATTTATGTATGAATTATAATAATTACATATAGCCATTTAAAAAACTTAATATTCATTTATGATAAGCAGTTAGTCTATATGATTGACTGCTTTTTATTGTGTTATATCTAAATATGCATTTATATACCAGCTTGATGGTATTCTATATGACATAAACTTTTTTCGGTTCATTACATGAAATTGCTTTAACGATACAATTACTCGATAAAAAGCTATAGTCAAAATACATTTAAGGTGTTATAATCAATGATTGAGATTAAAAATGATTCGTCGGAATAAAATAATGCTATGAGAGAAAGGATTCCGTCTATGTATCGATTTTATGTAGAAAATGAGAATATAAAAGAAAAAGAAATTCTTATCACAGGTAGTGATGTGAATCATATAAAAAATGTACTACGTATGCGTATCGGAGAGAAGCTAGTAATTTGTAATGGACAAGGAAAAGATTTTTATTGTATAATAGCTGATATGTCTTCTGATTGTATACGTGTTGAGATACAAGGTGAAGAAGAGACTGCATCGGAACTTAAGACAAAATTGTATTTATTTCAAGGACTACCAAAAAAGGACAAGATGGAATTAATCATCCAAAAAGCAGTAGAACTTGGCGTATATGAAATTATCCCGGTGATAACGAAGAGAACCATCGTTAAAATAGAAGATAAGAAAAAAGAGCAAAAGAAGATGGAACGTTGGCAATCCATCTCTTTAAGTGCGGCAAAACAGTCGATGCGTGGATTAATCCCAACGATAAAAGAGCCAATGAGCTATAAAGAAGCCTTAAAATATGCAAAGAGCTTAGACGCTTCCGTCATTCCATTTGAACATGCAGAGGGGATGGAGGCGACAAAAAGTCTCATAAAGCAAATGAAAGGCAAACAATCGGTTGGTATTTTCATTGGTCCTGAAGGTGGATTTGAAGATGAAGAGATAGAAAATGCTATTTCAGAAGGAATCGCACCTATTACGCTTGGAAAGCGTATTCTTCGCACGGAAACAGCAGGACTTGCGATATTGTCTATCCTTATGTATGAACTTGAGGAAGATAATTAACTTAAACCTCGCAGTTTCAAAGCCTAAACGATACTTGATAAATTCAGTCGATAAAGTATATTAATTACCAAGATTAAAACTTTTACATCGACGTGACTATGACGAATTTGTGAAGCTAGTTATGGTTTAAAACTTTGATTTAGATATAAAAAGTTCACTGTTTGACAAACAAAGTGAGGAGTTTGAACTTTTTATATCTGCTTTTGTCAGAGTTATAAACCATTAGTAGCTTCCAAATAAGGAATCGGAACAGAGATGAAAAAATTTAATCATGGTAATATTGAAAATCTAAATTCTGAATTTATCAAGTATTCATAACGAATACTACGAAGAACACAAGCATCACAAATAACCAGAAACATTGGTTGAAATGAAAGGTACGGTAATAGAATGGAAGCTTATTTAGATAATGCGGCTACTACAAAAGTATCTAGTTCTGTAAAAGACATTATGGTAGAAGCATTAGAAATAAATTATGGAAATCCATCTTCTATGCATCGTAAAGGCATAGAAGCTGAAAACTATATAAAAGAAGCAAAAGATATAATTGCAAAAACAATTAAAGTTGACCCAAAAGAAATTATATTTACATCTGGTGGAACAGAGTCCAATAACTTTGCTTTAATTGGAGCTGCACTAGCAAATGCAAGAGCCGGGAAGCATATTATTACCACAAGATTTGAACATCCATCGGTTCATAATCCTTTATTAGCACTAGAGGATATGGGATTTCGCATTAGTTTTATTCCTGTTGATCACAATGGTTTAATCGATATGGAATACTTATTAAATGAAATTTGTGATGAGACAATTATTGTCTCTATTATGTATGTAAATAATGAAGTGGGTGCAATCCAAGACATTGCTTCAATTGCAAAGCAAATTAAAAATAAAAAATCGGATATCATATTCCATGTAGATGCAATTCAGGGATTTGGTAAATTTAAAATATATCCAAAACGTGAAAACATTGATATGATGTCAGTAAGTGGCCATAAAATTCATGGACCTAAGGGAAGTGGATTTTTATATATCAAAGACAAATTAAAAATCAAGCCAATTATTCATGGTGGTGGACAACAAAAAGGCTATCGTTCAGGAACTGAAAATGTACCTGCCATCGCTGGCTTAGCACAAGCAGTAAAAGAAATCTATGAAAATCATGATGAAAAAGTTGCAAAACTATATGAGTTAAAGCAACATTTTATAGAAGAAGTAAGTAGTATTGAAGATACAACGGTAAATGCAATCTTTGCAGATCAAAGTGACCTAAGTTTAGAAGAGCGAATCCGTAAGACAGCACCTCATGTTGTAAGTGTAAGTTTTGCAGGAATTCGAAGCGAAGTATTGCTTCATGCACTGGAAGATAAAGGCGTTTATGTATCTGCTGGTTCTGCATGTGCGTCAAACCATCCAAGCCTTAGCGGAAGCTTACAAGCAATTGGATTAGAAGGCACTTTATTAGAATCAACGTTACGTTTTAGCTTTTCTATCAATACAACGATGGAAGAAATCGATTATGCCATTACGGTATTAAAGGATGTAGTGCCAAAATTAAGACGTTACACAAGAAAGTAATAATTCGAATATTTAATTACATTAAATATTTATAGCTATAAGAATAACAGGAAAATCCATGATAGATTGCAGGATTCATTGCGTGTACTTTGTACACAAGCAACAAAAGAAAATAAAATGAAACAGTTACGCAAGAGATTAAAAAAGATTGCGTCATATTAGGAGGAAAACATGTATAAGGCGTTTTTAATAAAATATGCTGAAATTGGTATTAAGGGAAAGAATCGCTATGTATTTGAAAATGCATTACGTGATCAAATTAAGTTCAATCTAGATAAACTTGGAGAATATCACGTAAGCAAAGAATCTGGTCGAATCTTTGTTGAATGCCCAGACGATTATGATTATGAAGAGACCGTAGAAGCACTTAAAAAAGTATTTGGTGTATGGGGAATCTGTCCAGTTGTAGTAATTGATGAAACAGATTGGGAAACAATAACTACTAAAGTTGGTGAATATGTAGACCAATTTTATGAAGATAAAAACATTACATTTAAGGTGGAAGCAAAACGTTCCAACAAGCAATATCCAATGACTTCCCCTGAAATCTGTGTGGAAATGGGTTCTTATTTATTAAATAAATTCCCTACTATGAAAGTAGACGTTCATAACCCACAGGCAAGAATCACAGTAGAGGTTAGAAATAAAGCATATGTATACTCACATATCATTCCAGGACCAGGAGGAATGCCAGTTGGTACAAATGGTAAGGCTATGTTACTCTTATCCGGTGGTATCGATAGCCCAGTTGCTGGATATATGATTTCCAAACGTGGAGTTAGCTTAGAAGCAACATACTTCCATGCGCCACCATATACTTCTGAACGTGCAAAACAAAAGGTTGTAGATTTAGCAAGAATTATTTCTGCATATACAGGACCAATTAAGCTTCATATTGTTAATTTTACAGATATTCAGCTTTATATCTATGAAAAATGCCCACATGAGGAATTAACAATTATTATGCGTCGTTACATGATGAAAATTGCTGAAAAAATCGCTGAAAAGAACAATTGTCTTGGTTTAATTACAGGAGAGAGCATCGGACAAGTAGCAAGCCAAACAATGCATTCCCTAGCGGCTACAAATGCTGTATGTACAATGCCAGTATATCGTCCATTAATCGGCTTTGATAAGCAAGAAATCATCGATGTATCTGAAAAGATTAAAACTTATGAGACGTCCATTTTACCTTACGAAGATTGTTGCACTATCTTTGTTGCGAAACATCCAACAACAAGACCAATTCTTAGTGTAATTGAAAAATCGGAAGAAAATTTAAGTGAAAACATCGACGCTTTATTAAAAGAAGCATTAGAAACAAAAGAAACTATCTTAGTTAAATAAGAGAGTTAAGACAATAAAAAAGCGTTTGTTATGTCACAAACAGCGACAGAACAAGCGCTTTTACTTATAGAAAAGTAAAAGATAGAGGATACAAAATGTATCCCCCAAAGTAACAAATACTATTCTACAATGTAAGGTTTTAATGTGTTAAGAATACTATCGATATCATCTTCACTATGTATATTTAAGTCAATAGATTTGGATAAATCTAAACTGAATATACCCATAATGGATTTTGCATCAATTACGTATCTGCCAGACACTAAATCAAAGTCAGCATCAAATCTAGTTACATCGTTAACGAAAGATTTAACCTTATCAATGGAATTTAATGATATTTTGACTGTTTTCATATGGAATTCCTCCTTATTTTGCTTTTCTAGATGGGGTACCTTTTTATACTTCTTAAATGACAAGATATAGGACACCCACTTACATGTATATACTACAATTTAGTGAATTAAAAGTCAATATACAAAGTATATAAATTATGTTAACACAAATTTACATGATTCACGAAAATTCAGCACTTTTTGTTGAATTTTAAGAGAAAGGATGATAGACGTGGAACAAAAAAATATAGATGGTAATATCAATGCCCAAAATAACATCAATTATAATCAAATTTCAAATAAAAGAGTCGCTTTTTTAACCCTTGGTTGTAAGGTTAACTCCTACGAAACAGAAGCGATGCAACAATTGTTTGTAGATGCAGGTGCAACGGTTGTAAACTTTAGCGATCCAGCAGATATTTACGTTGTAAACACATGTACCGTAACAAACATTGCAGATCGTAAATCCAGACAAATGCTTCATAAAGCTAAACACATGAATGAAGAAGCAATTGTTGTTGCAGTTGGCTGTTATGTACAAGCTGCAAAAGATGAGCTAGAAAGTGATAATAGCATTGATATTGTCATTGGAAATAACAGAAAGAGTGAAATTGTTTCCATTGTAAATTCATTTTATAATGAAACAGAAATCGCTTCTGTTGTTGATATTGCAGCAGAGAATGAATATGAAACTTTATCCTTAGCTACGGTATCTGAAAAAACACGTGCTTATATTAAAATACAAGATGGTTGTAACCAATTTTGTAGTTATTGCATTATCCCATATGCTAGAGGTCGTATCCGCAGCAGAGCGAAAGAAGATATTGTAGCGGAAGTTACACGCCTTACTGAAAAAGGATACAAAGAAATTGTACTTACAGGAATTCATCTATCTTCTTATGGCTTTGAAACAAAATCAGTAAAAGAACAAGCTTCTTTACAAGCGGATGATGGAAAATCACCATTGCTTGAACTTATTATTTCATTAAATCAAATTGAAGGATTAGAAAGAATTCGCTTTGGCTCCTTAGAACCAAGAATAATTACAGAAGATTTTGTGAAGACTTTAGCAGAGCAATCAAAAATTTGTCCTCATTTCCATCTTTCCTTACAAAGTGGTTGTTTAGAAACTCTAAAGAGAATGAATCGTAAATACACACCAGATCAGTATTATGAAAAATGTACTTTATTACGTAAGTATTTTAAAGATCCTGCAATTACTACTGATGTAATTGTTGGTTTTCCTGGTGAAACAGTAGAAGAGTTTGAAGAAACTAAGTCTTTCTTAAAAAAGGTTGCTTTTGCACAAATGCATGTGTTTAAATACTCTAAACGTAAGGGTACAAATGCAGAATCCATGCCAAATCAGGTTGCTGACCAGGATAAGAGCAAACGTAGCGAAGAGTTAATTCATTTAGAAGAAGAAATGAGAAGAAATTACCGCGAACAATTTATTGGTCAAAGTGATGAAATTTTAGTAGAAGAACAAATTACTATTGATGGTGAAACTTATTCTGTTGGGCATAATAAACGCTATATAAGATGTATTATTAAGACATCAAAAGATTTAACAAACCAAATTATAAAAGTTAAAATAATTGGTCAATATGACAAAGATACTATGCTAACAGAAATATTAGATTGATATTTCAAAACATTTGTATTATTATATAGGTAAGAGGTAGAAGTCGTAGATACATCTAATATTAATGTTAAGTTGAGAGAATCTAGCGAACTGAACAAAGAGGAATTCTTATGTACAGCCTTGCTAGATTCTTAGACTGTAAAGTAAGAAGGGCGTGAGAGTATATGCAAGAGATGAACAATACACAGTATTTCAAGGTAGCGAAAGAACCTGAGATATTTATTAAAGAAGTGCTTGACCTTGTCTATCTTGCCTTAACGGAAAAAGGATACAATCCAGTAAATCAGATTGTAGGATATGTAATGTCTGGAGATCCGACATACATAACGAACCATAGAGGTGCTAGAAGCTTAATTATGAAAGTAGAACGTGACGAAATAATTGAGGAACTATTAAAGGATTATATCGAGAACCATTTAAAGTAATCATGTAAAGGTTGGAAGTTTAAATTTATGAGAATTATGGGATTGGATTATGGCTCTATGACCGTTGGAGTTGCAATTAGCGATGAATTGTTAATTACTGCTCAAGGAATAGAGACCATAAGAAGGAAACAAGAAACAAAGTTAAGGCAGACCTTAGCTCGTATTGAGGAGTTAATTAAAGAATACCAAGTAGAAAAAATTGTTCTTGGATATCCTAAGAACATGAATAATACCATTGGTGAACGTGCACTAAAATCAGAAGAATTTGCAGAACATTTAACGAGAAGAACTGGACTTCCTGTACAATTATGGGATGAACGTTTAACAACCGTATCTGCACATCAGATTTTAGATCAGGGTAACGTTGGTTTAAAAAAGAGGATGGAAGTTGTGGATAAGATAGCAGCAGTGTTTATATTACAAAGCTATCTTGACTATCTTTCAAATCAGGGACATGATAATATAGTATAGACTTGGTCTGTTATAGTAGGAAAGGGTATTCATGGAGAATAAGAACGATAATATTGTAAGTTTTTTCACAGAGGATAATGAAGAGGTTAAATTTCGTGTAATTGAAGAAACTAAGTTAAATGGAGTTAGTTATTTATTAGTTACAGAAGATTCTGAAGATGAAGAAGAAGCTTATATTTTAAAAGATATTTCAAAACAAGATGATAGTGAAGCGATATATGATATCGTTGAAGATGAGAAAGAGATTAACCTTATTGCATCGATTTTTGAAGAATTATTAGAAGATACTGATATTATATCGGAATAATAATACATACTAATGTGAATTTAAGTAGTATGAAATTCAATGTTTTATTTAGTCAATAAGGATTGAATTTATAGATTTAGTCAATAATTAAGGAATGCATACGTTATGGTAAAATGTTAGAACAGTAGGTGATGATATGGATGATATGCAGGAGAAGTTTAAGTTAATGCTAAGGCAAAACGGATTAAAAATAACGACGCAACGAATTGCAATCCTAGAGGTGTTAAGCTCAAGGCCGGATGAACACCTGACCGCGGAGGAGATTTATGATTGTGTTAGAAATATGTATCCGGATATTGGTTTAGCAACCGTTTATCGGACGATACAAGTGTTATCTGATCTCAATCTAATCGATAAATTGAATTTAGATGATGGATATGTACGTTATGAAATAGGAAAGCAAAATGAAAAACATTGTGGACATCATCATCATCATTTGATTTGTCTTGACTGTGGTCAAGTGTTTACATTTCAAGATGATTTATTGGAGGCACTGGAACAAAGAATTCATGAGACGATGAACTTTGAGGTGCTTGATCATGAAGTGAAATTATTTGGAAGATGCAATGATTGCATGAAAAAGAAACAATCGGATGAAAATAAATAGCTCTAACATATTCAGCAGTAACTGCTGACATACGAATGCACTTCGAAATTTACATATCAATTTATTTTTGGAGGTGCAATTTTGAAAGAAAATGAAATAACAAAAGGAGCAAATACGGGTAATTATAAGAAAAGAAATTATAATTATTCCAAGAAAGGATACCAACAATCAAGACAAAACAGAGTTGAGAAAGTTGCTGCTTCTACAAAAGCTGAACTTACAGTGAAGATGGAACCAGAGGTTGTTGTTGAGAACAAGGAAAAAGGAAAACCAGCAAAACCTGCGGTAAAGATTATTCCATTAGGTGGTCTTGAACAAATCGGTATGAATATTACCGCATTTGAATATGAAGATACCATCATTGTTGTAGACTGCGGATTAGCTTTCCCAGAAGATGAGATGCTTGGTATTGATTTAGTAATCCCTGATATTACTTATTTAAAGGATAATATTAGTAAAGTTAAGGGATTTGTCATTACACATGGTCATGAAGACCACATAGGCTCCTTACCATATGTATTAAAAGACATTAATGTACCAATTTATGCTACTAAGCTAACAGTTGGTATCATTGAGAATAAATTAAAAGAACACAATCTTTTAAAAACAACCAAGAGAAAAGTAATCAAATATGGACAATCAATTAATTTAGGTTGTTTCCGTATTGAATTTATTCGAACAAACCACAGTATTGCAGATGCAGCTGCATTAGCAATTCATACGCCAGCTGGTATTATTGTACACACAGGCGATTTTAAAGTAGATTACACACCAGTATTTGGTGAAACAATAGATTTACAAAAGTTTGGAGAACTTGGTAAAAAAGGTGTTTTAGCCTTAATGGCAGATAGTACGAATGTAATGAGACCTGGTTATACAATGTCTGAACGTACTGTTGGTAAAACCTTTGATAATATTTTTGCTGAGAACTCAAAGAGCCGTATTATCGTTGCTACCTTTGCCTCTAATGTTGACCGTGTTCAACAGATAATCAATTCAGCAGCAAAATACGGAAGAAAAGTTGTAATTGAAGGTAGAAGTATGGTGAATATTATTTCTACAGCTTCTGATTTAGGTTATATTACTATGCCTGATAATATTTTAATTGATATTGAGCAGATGAAGAATTATACTGATGATCAGATTGTTTTAATTACGACTGGTAGCCAAGGCGAAGCAATGGCAGCATTATCAAGAATTGCTGCTTCTATTCATAAAAAAGTATTCATTAAACCTGGAGATACTGTAATTTTTAGTTCTACACCAATTCCAGGAAATGAAAAGAATGTATCTAAGATAATCAACGAATTATCAATGAAGGGTGCAAAAGTAATATTCCAAGATACTCATGTTTCTGGTCACGCATGTCAAGAAGAGATTAAGTTAATTTATGCTCTTACAAAACCTAAATTTGCGATTCCAATTCATGGTGAGTATCGTCATTTAAAAGCTCATGCTGAGTTAGCAGAAGGAATGGGCATTCACAAAGATAATATCGTTTTAATTTCTTCTGGTGATGTTTTAGAATTATCGGAAGATAGCGCTAAAATTGTTGGCGAAGTACCAGCTCAAGGCATCTTAGTAGATGGTCTTGGTGTTGGTGATGTTGGTAATATCGTTCTTCGCGATAGACAGCATTTATCCGAGAATGGTCTTATCATTGTAGTTGTTACTTTAGAAAAATTCAGCAATCAAGTGTTATCTGGACCAGATATTGTGTCTAGAGGATTTGTTTATGTAAGAGAATCTGAAAACTTGATGGAAGAAGCTAGAATTGTTGTAAACGATGCTCTTGATAAGTGTTTAAGCAAGAACATGAGTGATTGGGGAAAAATTAAGAATGAAATTAAGGATTCCCTAAGCGATTACTTATGGAAGAAGATGAAGAGAAATCCTATGATACTTCCAATCATTATGGAAGTATAAAGTATTTGCTTAGCATGACTCTTTAGAAAGTTGAAGGCAAAGAAAGTATGCTTTGTCGAGGGAGATAATTATGGAAAATTCAAATACCACGACAGCTAAATTAGTTTATAAAATTACTAGTTCACTAGTACGCATGTTTTTAAATATTTTATTTTACCTTATCGTGATTATGCTTATTGTAAAAGTTGGAACATACACTTATAACATGGCATATCAAGTATTTGGTTCCGTAGCAGTGGAAGCGCAGCCTGGTAGAGATGTTGAATTTCAAATTAAAAAGGGCGAGTCTACTATGGATATAGCAAATAGACTTGAAGTAAGTAAACTTGCAGTAAATAAGTATTCGTTCTATTTAAAGACAAAGTTAAAAGAATACAATATTATGCCGGGGACTTTTATTCTTAATACATCCATGGATTATGATGATGTATTAGAAATAATTACGGATGCGACGAATTCCATTGCGGAGGAAGAAGCAGTGGATACAGAAACAACGACTCCGTAGTAGTAGCGTAAGTGGATTTAAGTATCCGCGTTGACAATAGTTAGAGGTTGTCATATAACTCTTTGTAGGCTTATGCTTATCAATAGTTATGTGACGACCTCTTTTCAATGATAAGATGTTAGGAGATAGATATGATTGTAAATGAACGTATTGCCGCCTATATTAATTCACTTGAGGGGGAATTACCTGAGAATTTACAAGCCTTAGAGCAGCAAGCACTCAAAGATTTTGTTCCGATCATTCGAAAAGATGCACAATCCTTACTTCGTTTTCTTTTAAAGGTAAAAAAGCCAAAGAGAATTTTAGAAGTCGGGACAGCAGTAGGCTTTTCCTGCTCTTTATTAGCAGAGTATATGCCTAGCGATTGTACAATTACTACCATTGAAAAATTTCCAAAACGAGTGGAAGAGGCAAAGAAAAATTTGTCCCTTGCAAAAAGGTCCAAAGATATGGTACTTTTAATAGGGGACGCAATGGATGTTTTACAAGCTTTGAATGGCAAAAAAGAGGGAAATATTAGTGAGATTTATACACCTTATGATAATAAATCTTATTTTGAAATAGATGATGTAAACTCTGATAAGATTGCGGAACTTAATAAATCATTAAGTGAACCGTATGATTTTATTTTTATGGACGCTGCAAAGGGTCAATATATGAACTTCTTACCTGAAATTATGGATCTGTTACCATTGGACGGTCTATTAATTACAGATAATGTTCTTCAAGAGGGAAGCATAGCGGATTCAAAATATAGTATTGTCAGAAGAGATAGAACCATTCATGTGCGTATGAGAGAATATCTTTATGCGTTGACTCATATGGAGGAATTAGATACTGTTATTCTTCCTGTGGGAGATGGGATGACTCTTAGTACTAGGGTTAAGTAAGTATTGAGAGATAAATTTTAAGTAATCAAAAGAGTAATAGTTTTAAGTAATCAAAAGAGTAATAGTTTTAAGTAATTAAAAGAGTAATAAGTTTTAAATAATTAGAAGAGCAATAATTTTTAAATAATTAGAAGAGCAATAATTTATAAGTAATTAAAAGTAATAAGTTTTATGTAATCAAGATAGTAATAAAATTAGTAAAGAATTAAACATAGTTAAAAAGCAAAAAAGAATTAAACATTTAAATATTGATAAAGTAAACATTTAAATAACGATAAAGTAAACAATTAACGCATTTAGACAGTATTCAATTTTTAGATGAAAGTTTATGATTTCATCAGATGAGCATAGAAGGATATTGTATAATATAAATTATGTAGATTTTTGATGAGGGTTTATACTTTCATCAGATAAACATAGAAAGAAATTGTATGATACAAACTATGGAAAATTGAATATTTACTTGGAGGATTAAAATGGAATATATTAAGAAACCGGAATTATTAATTCCAGCAAGCAATTTAGAAGTATTAAAAACAGCAATTATGTATGGAGCTGATGCAGTATATATTGGCGGAGAAATGTATGGATTAAGAGCGAAAGCTAAGAATTTTTCTGCAGAAGATATGAAGGAAGGTATCGCTTTTGCTCATAAATATGGTAAAAAAGTTTACGTAACAGCAAATATTACGGCTCATAACCGTGATTTAGATGGTGTTGCTAAATATTTTGAAGAGTTAAGAGAAATTAAACCAGATGCGATTATTATTTCTGATCCTGGTGTGTTTGATATCGCACAGGAGGTAGCACCTGAGATTGATATTCATATTAGTACACAAGCAAACAACGTAAACTATAGAACATATCGTTTCTGGCATAAGATGGGTGCTACAAGAGTAGTATCCGCAAGAGAACTTTCCCTTGATGAAATCGCAGATTTAAGAAAGAACATTCCTGCCGATTTAGAAATCGAAACCTTCGTTCATGGCGCTATGTGTATTGCTCATTCTGGACGTTGCTTATTAAGTAACTATTTTACAGGAAGAGATGCGAATTTAGGTGCTTGTACACATCCTTGCAGATGGAAGTATCATGTTGTGGAAGAAAACCGTCCTGGTGAGTATTTACCAGTGTTTGAAAATGATAGAGGTACTTATATCTTTAACTCAAAAGATTTATGTATGATTGAATATATTCCTGAGATCGTTGCAGCAGGAATCAACAGTTTAAAGGTAGAAGGTCGTATGAAGACAGCTCTTTATGTTGCAACTGTTGCAAGAACTTATCGTAAAGCAATTGATGATTTCTTTGAATCTCCAGAGCTTTATAAAGAGAATTTAGAGTACTACAGACAAGAAATTGCAAAATGCACCTATCGTCAGTTTACAACAGGTTTCTTCTTCGATAAGCCTAAGGCAGATGCTCAGATTTATGATAACAATGTATATGTAAAAGAGTATACTTATCTTGGTACTGTAGGTTCCGTGGATGAGAATAACCTTTGCGAATTAGAACAAAGAAATAAGTTTAGCGTTGGCGATGAAGTTGAAGTTATGAAGCCAAACGGTGAGAATATTTTAGTTACTGTGAAAAAGATTCTTGATGAAGAAGGCAATGAAATGGAAAGTTGTCCACATCCAAAGCAAAAAATCTTTGTTGATTTTGGAATCAAGCTTGAACAGTACGATATTATTCGTAGAAAAGAAGAGAAAAGTGAATAATGTAATATAAACAACAAAAGCAGCCTTAATTTGGCTGCTTTTGCTATTTACACCTACAATAAGTAATGTTTAATGAATTAAGAAACAAACTGATCTCTGAGCTTTTTTAACGCCTTTTTTTCAATACGGCTAACATAACTACGGCTGATTCCAAGTTTATCTGCGATTTCTCTTTGAGTGATTTCCTTATGTCCGTTTAAACCATATCTCATTTCTATGATCTCTTTTTCACGGTCTGTAAGTGCGGAGTCAACAAAAGAATAGAGTTTTTTTACATTGCTCTTTAACTCCATTACATCAACAATATCTTCGTCCATGCTTTCAATAATATCCAGTAAATTAATCTCATTACCTTCTTTGTCCGAACCAATTGGTTCATATAGATATACTTCTCGGGACTGTTTTTTACCACTTCGTAACATCATTAATAGCTCGTTATCAATACATCTAGAAGCATAAGTTGCAAGTCTTATTCCTTTTTCGGTATCAAAGGTGTCAATCGATTTAATTAATCCAATGGTTCCTATTGAAATTAAATCATCAGTTTCTCGGTCTTGCGTGTTATATTTCTTAACAATGTGTGCTACTAAACGAAGATTACGCTCGATCAATATATCTCTCGCAACCCGGTTGCCAGAACGACATTGTAAAAGCATTTCATTTTCTTCCTTTGCGCTTAACGGTTTTGGGAATGATTTCAAGAGGGCACCTCAACGCTTAGGGTTTACTATTACTCTATGACTGTTGGACAGTTTCAGTGCCTTTCCACAAAAGAAAATTTATAAAAAAATTTGGGTTGTGAGGCAATTGGAGCAAAACAGAAAGACTCATGCTTCGATTACGATGCATAAGTACTACTAATGCATCTCCATAGGCGCATTCGTTCTTTCTGTTTTGCTCCAATTGCCTGTACATTTTTTGGATTTAAACTGTTTTTTGTTTTTTATTGTTTTTATTATATGGTTTTGGTATTAGATTGTGGTATAAAATTTTGGTTCTGATTTGGTTGTGATTATATTTTATTAGATTATTTTATTGGCTTAGGGGATATGGGCTTTATATTAATTGCTTTTCTTTTGATGTACTACGAAAGTATTTTATATCATAAAATACTATTAAGTTTGTTTTGGAGTGCTTTCATGAAAATGAGGAAATATCGTTCTGTATTAATTATAGGGTTTGAATGCATTGCGCTTTTGATTTTGGGTGCTATGTTTTTAGTTAGAACTCTTGAAAATAATAAAATGGATACGCTATTGGTTGCTTCTGAAAAAGGAACTAAAAATTATATCAAATGGGTGGATTTTACGGTTACTTATGAGGCGATGGATGATGCTTATCATTATGATTTGGAGACTCATGATAATGAGATAGAATTGCATTGGATTGAACTTCTTGCTTATTTTGGGGCAAAGTTTGGTGGCGATTTTTCAAGGTATAAGAGTGCGGATATGAAAAAGCTAGCAGATTTATTGCTTAGTGGTGATGAAACTATGGGTACTATGACGGAGGATATGAAATACTATCCTTATTATTATGAGGCGTATTCGGCTGTTTTAGGTGGCTTGGTAGGGGAGTTTGAGATTCAAGTGTTAACGGATGATAAATCTGACTTGGTTTGGGAGAAACGCTATGGATTGAAAGGTTACTCACCGATTGCAAAGGATTATTATTTTTATCATTATGATGATTTTGGGGTGTCGAGGTCCTATGGATATAAAAGGAGGCACCTTGGACATGACATGATGGGACAGATAGGTACGCCGATTATTGCTGTTGAGTCAGGGTATGTTGAGGCGATTGGATGGAATCAGTATGGTGGTTGGAGAATTGGTATCCGAAGCTTTGATGGTAAAAGGTACTATTATTATGCGCATTTAAGAAAGGATATGCCTTATAATTCCTCTCTTGGTGAGGGGAGTATTGTAACAGCAGGGGAAGTAATTGGGTATCTTGGTAGAACTGGTTATAGTGCAAAAGAGAATACCAATAATATTTCTACTTCCCATCTTCATTTTGGATTGCAATTAATCTTTGATGAATCGCAAAAAGAGGGGTATAATGAGATTTGGGTTGATTGTTATGATTTGACTCGGTTTTTATATCGGAATCGTTCTTTAACAAAAAGAGATGAAGATACGAATGAATTTAAACGTGTATATGATATGCTTGATCCAGCAGTAGAATATTATAAGAAGAATATGGAGTAGCACTAGTTAGTGAGTCTGCATAAAGGTATACGGAGGTAAAATGGATAAAATATATGTGAATGGAATTATACATAGCTTAGACCACGAAAACAATGATTATGAGGCTATGGCCATCAAAGATGGTTTGATTTGTGAACTTGGAAGTAATGAGGATATATTAAAATTAAAAACGGATACAACAAAAATTTATGATTTACATAATCAAGTCGTGTTTCCTGGATTTAATGATAGTCATATGCATATTTTAGAATACGCTATACAAGCCGAGCGAATCGATTTATCTCATGTAAAATCGATTGATGAACTTATTTTAGTTATGAAATCCGCATTAAATGAGCATAGTAATAATGAGATTAGTAATGCTACTACTAATAATATTGAAACTAGTAATATTGTAACTACTAATATTGAAACTAGTAATATTGAAACTAATAATATTGATACTAATTATAGAGGTACTAATAATGCTGATTCAAATAGTACTGATATACAGTGGTTGATTGGTAGATGCATGAACCAAGATCATTTTAAAGATAAAAGAATGCCAACAAAAGACGATTTAAATAAGATTTCAACAACAATTCCCATTGTAATTCTTCGTGTTTGCCATCATATTGCCGTTGTAAATGATAAGGCTCTTGAATTATTAAGTTCGAATGGTGTTCTTCCCGCGGTAGAGGGTGGAGAATTTCTTCTTGGTAAAGATGGGAAACCTAATGGAATTTTAACTGAAAATGCATTACAACTTATTTACAATACTTTGTCTAAGCCTAGTGTATCTAAGGTTAAAGAATTGATACTAAAAACAACAAATGAAATGGCTGCCCATGGAATTACCTCGGCTCATAGTGATGACTTTGCTTCGGTGGAGCATTTTGAAGATGTAATTACTGCATATCGTGAGTTGGGTGAGGAGAATTTATTAAAGGTTCGAGTGAATCAACAATGCCTTATAAAAGATTCTAAGGAACTCTTAGAATTTATCCATAAAGGATATGCTAGTAAGGTCTTCAATCCTTACTATTCCTTAGGTGCTCTAAAAATCTTATCCGATGGTTCTTTGGGGGCAAGAACTGCGTACTTAAGAAATCCTTATCATGATGAACCAAGTACGAGAGGAGTTTTTGTTGAAACGAAAGAGCAATTGCTGGAACGAATGAAATTAGCAGATGATAATGGTATGCAAATTGCGGTTCACGCAATTGGAGACGGCGCAATTGAAGCGATATTAGATTGTTTTCAAGAATTAGATGCTAAGAATAATTATCGAAATCCTTTAAGACATGGAATTGTTCACTGTCAGATTACCGATAAAGAGTTATTAGAACGATTTAATAAACAGAATATCCTTGCGTATATACAGCCTATTTTCTTAGAATATGATTTGCATATGGTTGAAGATAGGGTAGGAAAAGAGTTAGCTTCTACAAGTTATGCCTTTAATACTTTGATGGATAGTGGAGTGCATACGTCTGGTGGTTCTGATTGTCCAGTGGAGCATTTTAATATAATGAACAATATTTATTGTGGAGTTGCTAGAAAGGATTTGTTTGGACAACCTGTGGAAGGATTTCATACTGAAGAAGCTTTGACTATGAGACAAGCCTTGCAAGCGTTTACAATGGAAGGTGCATACGCATCAAGAGAAGAACAGGTAAAGGGAAGTTTAGAAAAAGGTAAGTATGCAGACTTTGTTGTATTGGATAAAGATTTATTACAGATAGAGAATGAAGAAATTCGAAATGTTAATGTTTTAATGACGGTTATGGGTGGAAAAACTACATATCGTAACGAAAATTTTAATTAATTACAAGTTTGGAGGGAACATGATTGGTGCAGAGGTAATGTTACACTATGAAAATTCAGTGGAAATGCAGTTAATATTACATTGTGCGCCAGTCTTAAAAGGGCTTAAAGCTGGGAATACGATTACTTTATTACATTCTGATTTAGATAAAGTGAATCAAGTGATTAAAGATACAGAAGTTCATACGAAAACACTGTATCAAAATAATTCCGTTGCAGTTGTCTTATTTTATCGTAGAAATCAAATGTTGAAGGTAATGAATCAAGTCGCTTATTGTGCATATTTGCTACAGCTTGGTTATCGTCCGTTAAATGTAGAGGAATGTTTTAATCAGCTTCGTAGCAAAATGTATGATTATCATAATAGGAGAAAAGTATTTCCACACGAATTGGGAGTATTTCTTGAATATCCTTTGTATGATATTCAAGAATTTATAAGACAAGGCGGTAAAAACTGCAAACTTTGTGGCTATTGGAAGGTGTATGATCAAGAGGATGATGCAAAAACTATCTTCAAGCAATATGATCAGGCTAGAAATGAGTTGCTAATGAATTATCAAGATACAGGGAAACTTATGATTTAGAACAAGATATGTATAAAATGAATGAAAAACCTACCAAAGTTCATTCTAAGACCTACCAAAGTTTAATAAATCGCAATTTTAGTAAATCAGTTATTGCCTTTTTCGAACACTTCATATAAAATGGTACAAGAAAACAAAAGAAAGGCTTGGTGGTAAGCATGGCGACGACTGTTAAGTGCGCGGCAAAGATTGATAGCATCACAGAAATTAGTGATGGAATATACAGTATGTGGATTAACGAAGAGAAAATAGCGAGTGCTACAAGACCAGGACAATTTCTATCGTTATATTGCAAAGATGGGGCTAAGTTATTACCTAGACCAATCAGTGTGTGTGAGATTAAGGAAGGCAAGATACGCCTTGTATTTCGTGCGATGGGAGCAGGTACTAAAGAAATTGCTACCTATCAGGCGGGTGAATTTATAGAAGTAATGGGACCACTTGGTAACGGATTTCCTCTTACAGAAGGAAAGCGTGCGATATTAATTGGTGGAGGTATTGGTATTCCTCCTATGCTAGAATTAGCGAAACAATTAAAATGTGAAAAGCAAGTGGTGTTAGGATATCGAGATGTTACATTTCTTGACAAAGAGTTTTTAGACTATGCGGATGTTTATGTTGCAACAGAAGATGGTAGTGTAGGAACTAAGGGAAATGTAATTGATGCTATGAAAGAACATCAGCTTAATGCGGATGTTATTTTTGCATGTGGGCCTACTCCAATGCTTCGTGGAGTTAAGCAGTATGCGAAGGAGCATGGTATTACCGCTTGGCTTTCTTTAGAAGAGAGAATGGCATGTGGAATTGGTGCTTGTCTTGCATGTGTATGTAAGAGCAAAGAAAAAGACCATCATACCAATGTGAACAATAAACGTATCTGTAAAGATGGACCAGTATTTCTTGCAGATGATATAGAACTTTAGAAGGGGAGTGGCATAGCGAATGAATACAGCAGTTAATATTGCAGGAGTAACCTTTAAAAATCCAGTTATGACAGCCTCTGGTACCTTTGGATCAGGTGCAGAATATAGTGATTTTGTTAATTTAAGTGAACTTGGAGCAGTTGTAACTAAGGGTGTTGCCAACATTCCATGGCCAGGAAATGCAACTCCTAGAATTGCAGAAACTTACGGTGGTATGTTAAATGCAATCGGTTTACAAAATCCAGGCATCGATGTGTTTGAACAAAGAGATATCCCATTTTTAAAACAATTTGATACAAAAATTATCGTAAATGTTTGTGGTAAGACAACAGAAGACTATATCGAAGTTGTAGAACGATTAGGAAACTGTGACGTGGATATGCTTGAAATTAATATCTCTTGTCCAAACGTAAAAGAAGGCGGAATTGCTTTCGGACAAAACCCTAAGATGGTAGAAGCAATTACCTCTGAAATTAAAAAGAGAGCAAAACAGCCAATTATCATGAAACTTAGTCCAAACGTAACGGATATTACAGAAACTGCAAAGGCAGCAGAAGCAGGTGGAGCAGACGCTTTATCACTCATTAATACTTTAACTGGTATGAAGATTGATATTAACAAACGTAATTTTGTTTTAGCCAATAAAACAGGTGGATTATCTGGCCCAGCGGTGAAACCAATTGCAATCCGTATGGTTTACCAAACTGCTAATGCAGTAAAATTACCAATCATCGGTATGGGCGGTATTGCTACAGCAGAAGATGCATTAGAGTTTATTATGGCAGGTGCGACTGCAGTTGCGGTTGGTACAGCAAACTTTATCAATCCTTATGCAACAGTAGATGTAATTAAGGGAATTAATGAATATATGAAATTAAATCAAATCAACGATATCAATGAATTAATTGGTTGCGTGAAATAGTTTAATTTTTTTTGCCTAAATATAGGTGAGAGAATAGGTATATTCTGGTAAGAAACTGGTTAAAATGAAAGGAGCTTATTATGGAGCAATATAAAAAAGATTTTATCGAATTTATGGTAGACTGTGGAGTTTTAAAGTTTGGAGATTTCGTTACTAAAAGTGGAAGAAAAACACCTTTCTTTGTAAATACAGGATTTTATAGAACTGGAAAGCAATTAAGAAAACTTGGTGAATATTATGCAAGAGCAATTGCAGATGCATATGGTTTTGATTTTGATATTTTATTTGGACCAGCATATAAAGGAATTCCACTAAGCGTTGCTACTTCCATGGCAATTAGTGAATTTTATGATAAGGAAATCAAATATTGTTCCAACCGTAAAGAAGTAAAAGATCACGGTGATACTGGTATTTTACTTGGTAGCCCAATCAATGATGGAGATAAGGTTGTAATTATTGAAGATGTAACAACAGCTGGAACTTCCATTGGTGAAACAATGCCTATTTTAAATGCACAAGGCGATGTTAGTGTATTAGGACTTGTTGTTTCTGTGGATCGTATGGAACGTGGAAAAGGCGAAAAGAGTGCGTTAAAAGAGATTGAAGAAGTGTATGGTATTAAAACAACTGCGATTGTTACAATGAAAGAAGTAGTTGAACATTTATACAATAAGCCTTATAATGGTAATATCATTATTGACGATACGATAAAGAATGCCATTGACGCTTATTATGAACAATACGGTGCATAAGATAAGTAGAAATATAACCATTACAATTAGAAAGGCATGGGGATGAATATGGAAAGAGTTTATAGAACAATGAAATCCGTCGGAGTTTTCGACTTGGTAATTGGAATCTGTGTTACAGTCTTTGGCTGTTTAGCTGGTGCTTTAATTATTACAAATGGTGCAAGATTACTACATAGGAAAAAAGAGATTCTCTTTTAATGAGAGGTCATTGACTTAATAACACTGAAACATTAGGAGAATGTTACAAATTTAATTGTAACGTTCTCTTTTGCTTTACTTCGGCATAGAGCTATTGTATAATTGAAACAGAAAATATGATTTATAACAGAAATTATGTTATAAATAAATTATATAGTTTTGTTTTAAATAAATTATAAAGTTTTTTTAAAATAAATTATATAGTTTGGTATTAAAATCATTATATAGTTTTGTTTTAAATTTTATTTAGATTTGTTTTTAAATAAATTTGCTTAGAAACGAACTTAGTTAGAAACAAACTTAGTTAGAAACAAACTCAGTTAGAAACGAACTTAGTTAAAATCAAACTTTATAATTCCAATAAAGTATTGAAATACCAGTGTAACAGATTTAATTTCTAAGAAGAATAAATGCATTATATATACTAGCATTATATTTATACTTGATTAACAAGAACAGTTATTAAAATTGAAAGGCATGGTATAATGATGAAGGATGTGTTATTAAAGGAATTTGGGCGTATTTTTGGAGATACTGATCGTGCACAAGTTTTTTTTGCACCAGGAAGAGTGAACTTAATTGGTGAACATACGGATTACAATGGAGGTCATGTTTTTCCGTGTGCTCTAACTATAGGTACATATGCAGTTGCAAGGAAAAATAGTGGTACTACCTTACGTTTTTACTCAATGAATTTTGAAAACTTAGGAATTATTGAGGCAGATGTAAATGATCTTAAGAATGAAAAAAATCACGATTGGGCGAATTATCCCAAAGGTATGATTAAGATTTTAAAGGATGAGAACTTTTTGATTGATGAGGGAATGGATGTTTTATATTATGGAAATATCCCAAATTCCTCTGGCTTATCTTCCTCAGCTTCCTTAGAGGTATTGACAGCATATCTTTGTAAAGAATTATTTGGATTGGAATTACATAATATAAATATAGCATTACTTGCGCAAAAGGCCGAGAATACATTTATCGGTGTTAATTGTGGAATCATGGACCAGTTTGCAATCGCTATGGGGAAAAAAGATCATGCAATCTTTTTAGATACTGCCACCTTAGAGTATGAGTATGCCCCAATTATATTAGAGGGTAAGAAAATTGTAATCGCATGTAGCAATAAAAAACGTGGACTTGGTGATTCAAAGTATAATGAAAGAAGAAGAGAATGTGAAGAAGCACTTCAGTTTCTTCAGACCAAAGCAGATATTAAAAACCTTGGTGATTTAACAGAAGAGGCATTTGAAGAAATCAAAGCAGTTATTCCAGATGAAATAAGAAGAAAACGTGCAAAGCATGCGATTTATGAAAATCAAAGAACAATAAAAGCGGTAAAGGCATTAAAAGATAATGATATTAAGCTATTTGGTAAATTAATGAATCAATCCCATATATCACTTCGTGACGATTATGAGGTGACTGGAGTTGAATTAGATACATTAGTTGAAGTAGCATGGGAACAAGTAGGTGTTATAGGTTCTCGTATGACCGGTGCAGGTTTTGGTGGATGCACGGTAAGTATTGTAGAAGATATTTTTGTTGACGACTTTATAATAAACGTCGGAACAAAATATAAAGAAAGAATTGGTTATGCTGCCGACTTTTATGTCGTAGAAGTTGGCGACGGCCCAAGGATTATTTAAGGAGGAATAGTAACATGGCTATTTTAGTACTAGGAGGAGCGGGATATATTGGTTCCCACACAGTTTATGAATTGATTGACAAAGGAGAAGACGTTGTCGTTGTCGATAATTTAGAAACAGGACATAAAGAGGCTGTTCATGAGAAAGCACGTTTTTATGAGGGGGATATTAGAAATCGTTCCTTTATTGATAGTGTGTTTGAAAAAGAAGAAATTGAGGCTGTAATACATTTCGCTGCAAATTCTTTAGTTGGCGAGAGTATGACGAATCCTTTGAAATATTATGATAACAATTTATGCGGTACAAAAGTATTGTTAGAGTCTATGGTTGCACATGGAATCGATAAAATTGTATTTTCCTCAACAGCAGCTACCTATGGGGAACCTGAATCTGTTCCAATCTTAGAGACAGACCGTACTTGTCCTACAAATACTTACGGTGAAACAAAGCTTTCTATGGAAAAGATGTTCCATTGGACTAGTGTAGCTCATAATTTACGTTTCGTATCTTTACGTTATTTTAACGCTTGTGGCGCACATGAGAGTGGAAATATTGGTGAGGCCCATCAACCAGAAACACATTTGATTCCGCTTATTTTACAGGTCCCAAATGGAAAAAGAGATGCGATTATGGTTTATGGTAATGATTATGACACGAAAGATGGCACATGCGTTCGTGACTATATCCACGTAACAGATCTTGCAAGTGCTCATATTTTAGCAGTTGAATATTTAAGAAAAGGTAATGAGAGTAATATCTTTAACCTTGGAAATGGTGTCGGCTTCACGGTAAATGAAGTAATTGAGTGCGCAAGAAAAGTGACTGGACATGAGATTCCTGCCATTCTTAGTGATCGAAGAGCTGGAGACCCAGCAACTTTAATTGCTTCAAGTGAAAAGGCAAAAGAAGTTTTAGGATGGAAGCCAGCACATGCAGATTTAGAAGAAATTATCGCATCTGCATGGAAGTGGCATTCTACTCACAAAAATGGTTATGAGACTTTATAATATTTTAAAATCTTAAGAATCAAATGATAAATGATAGATCATAAGATAAACGAATTTCTTAAATACTAGAAATATAACAAACTACTTGACATCAAAACCGCTGTTCACTAAACTAGTGATAACAGCGGTTTTACTATTTAGAAAGATAGGAGACTTGTATATTGAATGAAATGAATCATGAAGATAAGAAAACAAATAATCAAGAAGTCGATATGAAAAAGCCAATGAATCTAAAGAAAGAAATATTTAGTTGGATTGCCATTGCGGTTATAGCATATCTTCTAGCAAATTTTATTACTTCCTGTGTTATTATCAAAGCAGTGATTCCATCAAATTCTATGGAAACTACAATTATGACTGGAGATAAGATCATAGGTAACAGATTGGCATATTTATTTACATCACCAAAACGTGGGGACATAGTAATATTTAAGTTCCCAGATGATGAAACGCAGGATTATATCAAGCGTATTATTGGATTACCTGGAGAAACCGTTGAAATTAAAGATGAGTGTGTATACATTTACGATGAAGATGGAACTTTAATAGAAGGACCACTAGATGAGCCGTATTTAAAAGAAGAGATGTATACGGAAGGAGTACTAACTTTTACAGTACCAGAGAATTCATATTTTATGATGGGAGATAATCGTAATATTTCAGATGATTCGAGATACTGGATGAATCCATTTGTACATAAGGATAAGATACTTGGTAAAGCATGGTTTCGATACAAACCTAACCTAAGCTTTATAGAATAGGAGGTATTATGGTTGCAGTAGTTACAGGTGCTTCAAGTGGCATAGGAAAAGAAATGGCAAGAGCATTGGCAAAAAGAGGGTTTGATGTTATTCTTGTCGCTAGAAGAGAAGAACGTTTATTAAATTTGCAAAGAGAGATTAAGAAACGTTATAAGGTAAATGCAGAAGTCTTTGTTTGCGATTTAAAAAAGACAAAAGAATGTTATAAATTATTTGAATATTGCAAGAACAAACCTGTGAAGATTTTTGTCAATAACGCTGGAGTAGGCCATCCTGACTATGTAACAAGAATGAATTTATCAAAAGATTCTGAAATGATTAAAACGAACTTGGTTGCAGTTCACCTTCTCACAAAGTTATTTGCAAGGCATATGAAGAGGGGAATTATTTTAAATGTTTCCAGTATGGCAGGATTTCAACCAGGCCCGGGTATGGCAGTTTATGGAGCTACAAAATCTTATATTTATCAATTTAGTAGAGCAATGGGCTATGAGTTAAAACGCCAGAAAAGTAAAGTGCGTATTGCTATCCTTTGTCCTGGTCCAGTGGATACTGAATTTGATAATGGTGTTAATAAATTTAAATTCCGTGTATTATTTCGACAATCTGCAAAAGAATGTGCCGAATATGCAGTATCAGAAATGCTAAAAGGAAAGGAAGTAATTATTCCTGGATTTACAAATCGTTTGCTTAGACAGACAGCTAAATTTATTCCTGAAAATATTGTCTTGTGTTTGGAGCATAAAATACAGACTTCGAAACATCAACATAGAAAAAGTTGATAATATAGTGAAGAACCTAGTATAGGATCTAGAGTAAAGAATTAATTAGTAGTTTGGCTTATTATATAACCGAACAAAAGAGTAGAAGGTAGTATATTCCATTGAGGAAATACTACCTTCTTCTGCTTTTGTTTAATGTATAAAAAGGTATTGAATCATACCGATAACGCTACTATAAAATCTTGTACTTGGGAGAAGTAAAAGATAAGGAGTTGTAAAAATTGCTAAGTAAAGAGATACTTTCTTAACTCCTAGTGCATTTAAACTTGTTCTACGGAATGAAATTGCACGATTGGCAATAAAAATTAAAAATCCAGTTATGAAAAGTACAATCAAAGCGTATAACAATGCGAATACATTGGAAAATGGATTTTTAACTAATGGATCAGAAACATTTGCTATAAACCATTGGCCAACACTATTGTCTGATTTTACAAAAAGTGTGATAGCAAAAAGTCCGGAAGCCACTATATAGGAAAGGAATCCATAAAACGTGTTCCATAGGATACTTTTACGCCATACTGATGGGACATCATCAAACTGAAGATGTTTGAGTGCTCCAATTAATACGATACTTTGAATAATAAAGATTGAGGCTGCTAGTATCAACCAATAATTTGGTAATAAAATTAATAACCAAATGGGATACAAAACGAATGAATTTAATTTGATTTCTTTCTTCATGTAAAAACCTTTCTGTCATTTTACTTACAATTAATAAAGACTAATTTATAATCATATTGATGGTCAAAGGACACACCTTTTATTTATAAGTACTATTATAATGGATTTTTCAAATTATACAACAGCTTGTGTAGATTTTTATCAGAAAAGGCGCTATAATGTACTAGGATTTCTTTTCAAACAAGTGAAAATGAAAGAAGATATGTTACCTAGCGGTTCATAGTGTCAATACTATGACATAGAAATAGTAAATGGTTTGTGAGAGAATGAATAGGAGAAAATGATGAGAAAACAAGATTTTTACTTTGATTTACCGGAAGAGTTAATTGCACAAGACCCACTAGAAGATAGAAGTGGATCACGTTTGTTAGTGCTTGATAAAAAGACCGGTGAAATTGAACATAAACATTTTAGAGATATTATAGATTATCTAAAGCCTGGCGATTGCTTGGTAATTAATGATACCAAGGTAATTCCTGCAAGATTAATCGGACATAGAATGAATGAAAAAACAGAGAAGCAGAAGGAAAGTGGTTCTATTGAAGGAGCGAAAATAGAGTTACTACTTCTTAAAAGAAGAGAAAATGACATCTGGGAAACCTTAGTTAAACCAGGAAAGAAAGCTAGAATCGGAACAAAAATAAGCTTTGGCGATGGATTATTAATTGGTGAAATCGTTGATATCATTGAAGAAGGAAATCGCTTGGTAAAGTTTACTTACCAAGGAATTTTTGAAGAAATTTTAGACGCATTGGGACAAATGCCATTACCACCATATATTACTCATCGACTAGAAGACAAAAATAGATATCAAACTGTTTATGCAAAATACGAGGGTTCAGCAGCAGCACCTACCGCTGGTCTTCATTTTACAAAAGAATTACTAGAAGAAATTCAGAAAAAAGGTATTGAAATTGCAAGAGTTACACTTCATGTTGGACTTGGAACATTTCGACCTGTAAAAGAAGATGATGTTTTAAATCATCACATGCATTCTGAAACTTATCAAGTGTTACCTGAAGAGGCAGAAAAAATAAATAGAACAAAGCAAAATGGAGGAAGAGTAATCTGTGTTGGAACTACAAGTTGTAGAACAGTAGAATCTTCTGTAGATGAAAATGGACTAGTGAAAGCAGGAAGTGGTGATACAAGCATTTTCATTTACCCAGGTTATGAGTTTAAAGTATTAGATTGTCTTATTACAAACTTCCATTTACCAGAGTCAACACTTGTTATGTTGGTTTCTGCTTTAGCTGGTAGAGAACATATCTTAGCTGCTTATGAAGAGGCAGTAAGAGAAAAGTATCGTTTCTTCTCATTTGGAGATGCAATGTTTATATCATAGTTTTATTGAGTAGATTAAAGAACACTGTATTCATAGCAGAGATTTGATTCTCTGTCCAAATATAATTAATCATTTTATCTTTAAAATAACTTAGTGCATCATCAATTACACATTGTTCAATTCATTTTGAATAATGCAACATTGATGATGCATTTTTAATATAAAATGCAAAAATAAATGAAATATATCTTGTAAAAAATGGATAAATATAGTAAACTATGAGAAGAATGCACAATAGTGTAAAATTAATGCAAAGGGATGCGTGTTATGAAGAAAGTTACAATTCAAGATGTAGCGAAAGAACTTAAATTATCTAGAAATACAGTAGCAAAAGCATTAAACAATAGTGATACCGTAGCATATGAAACTAGATACATGGTAATTAAGAAAGCTTGTGAGATGGGATATCAAAAGCTAGCTCCAGCAGTTCTTAATGAATTTAAGTTAAAAAACAACATAAATGATTACAAAACAATCGTTGTAATAATCCGTAGGGAATTATCAATGTTTTGGAATAGTATCATTATGGGAATATCCGATGAAGCAAGTAAAAATGGTTGTAGACTACGTCTTAGCTTTGTGAGTGATGAAGATGAAAAAAATCTTGTACTTCCAATCGAATTTATGGAAGATGTTGATGGAGTTATTTTTATCTGTGTCTTTTCACAGCAATATGTAGAACAGCTAGTTAAGATGGATTTACCAATTGTATATTTAGATGCCCCTGCTGAGAATAATGAGATGTTTTCCAATGGGGATTATATCATTTGTGAAAGTAGAAATAGTACACGCATACTTACGGAAAGTTTAATAGAACAAGGGATCAATGATATTGGATTTATTGGTGATACCTCATATTGTACCTCTGTAAAAGAAAGATATGAAGGATACTTGGACGCATTGAATAATGGGAATTTACCAATTGATACATCAATTATTGCCACAGGACATAAAAGCAATCGTTACTATAAAACGGAGGAAGTGGAACAAGCACTAACAAGTTTTTCACATATTCCAAAAGGCATCGTTTGTGCCAATGATGATATTGCCTTAGATGTGATTCGCTGCCTTAAAAAGCGTGGATTATCAGTACCAAACGATGTTGTTATCACTGGCTTTGATAATGTAGAGTCTATGACACAGGCAGAACCTGTGCTTACAACAGTGAAAGTGAACAATCAGAAAATAGGAAAACGCTTGCTACAGCAGTTGCTTTGGCGTATAGAAAATCCTGATTTTCCAAGAGAAACTTTATACATTGAAACAAAACCAATTTTTCGAAGTTCCTCTGTAAGTAAGTCTTAATTAATAAAATAGTGCATATCACAATGTCAATATGACTTAGAATGACAAAATAACTTGGAATGACAATATAACTTGGAATGACAATATAACTTGGAATGACAATATAACTTGGAATGATAATATAACTTGGAATGATAAATTAACTTAGAATGGTAATATAACTTAGAATAATAAGATAACTTGTAATAATAATGTAACTTAAAATGATAAAATAACTTAAAAGAACGCATGATAACAGTGATTAAAATAGCACTGTGTCATGCGTTCTTTGTTTCTTTCTTTATTTCTTTATTTATTTAAAACACAAATACTTCGTCCTATATTAAAAACGCTTAGCTAAGGATGTGCATGATGCGCTAAGATAGTTATTTTTCGTGGCAGCACGTCATCAATCCTATCACTATAAAAATTATGAAAAAAATATAAGATTTACACGTTTTGTGCGTAATATGCAAAAAGAATATGTATTATAAAATATATGAATAGTGCAAAAAATAAAGTAAGTGCACTATTAAAAATGCTATAATCAAATTACAAATATATACATATATTATAAAATATCCTAAATATTTAAAAATAGACTGGAAGAAATTGTACATAAAAACCAAAAAATGCTTGTGAATTTTAAAGCTGCATGATATAATGCAATTAAATAATATATCTCATGTAATATAAATGCATTATTAAATGCATCATATTGCACTATGATGTAAAAACCAATGATCTTTTTAAAAATAACGTTTAAGCATAGAATGCAGTTCAAGTACCAAGAGAACTGTCAGCAGCAGGATGGAGGATGTTATGAAACGTCTACATATAGGAATTGTACTTATGTTACTAATGTTATCAATGACTTCTTGCAAGAATAAGGAAGAACCAACGACTTTGGTGATGACTTATGAGGCGGAAGAGGCAATCATGCAAGGCAATGCAAAAGTAGAAAAAAGTAAAAGCGGATTTACAGGTACTGGTTATGTGACTGGAATTGAAAGTGAAGCGGATACTTGTACCTTTCAAATTAAAATTGAGAAAGAAGGCTTCTATGATTTTAACTTTATCACATTAAGCCTTGGTGGTTATAAAGAAAATTTGGTTTATGTTGATGAGCAAAATATGGGTGTTATATCAGTAGAAAGTGATACGTTTACAGATTCTTTCATTGAACGGATTTATTTAGAAGAAGGATCACATGAGGTATCGATTAAAAAATCTTGGGGGTGGATTGGTATCGATTCATTAAAAATTACAGCATCTAAACCAATAGATAAGGCAATTTATGAAGTGCCTGCAACATTAGTTAATCCAAAGGCAGATGAGAATGCAAAACGATTAATGAGTTATTTAACAGATATATATGGCGAATATTTTTTATCTGGCCAATATTGCGATACTGGAATGTATGGGAATGAAGTAGCTGCAATATGGAATACAACCGATGGTAAATTTCCAGCAGTTTTAGGTCTTGATTTTATCGAGTATTCACCTTCTAGAGTTGCGAATGGTAGTACTTCAAAAGCGACGGAATATGCAATAGAATTTTGGAACAAAGGTGGAATTGTTACATTTTGTTGGCACTGGAATTCGCCAGAAAAGTATTTAACAGATACCTGGTGGAAGGGATTTTATACAAATGCTACGAACATTGACTTAGCGGCTATTATGAATGGTGAGGATAAGGAAGGTTATGATTTATTGGTTTCCGATATTGATGCCATTGCGGTTGAATTAAAGAAATTACAAGATGCAGGAGTTCCGATTCTATGGAGACCATTACATGAAGCAAGTGGCGGATGGTTTTGGTGGGGAGATGCAGGAGCGGATGCTTATAAGAAATTGTACATAATGCTTTATGATCGTTTAACAAATTATCATGAATTAAATAATTTAATTTGGTTATGGAATGGACAGGATAAAGAATGGTATCCAGGGGATGAATATGTTGACATCATTGGAGAAGATATCTATCCAGGGGAAAGAGTGTATACATCTCAGATGCCAAGATATCTAAAAGCTTTATCTTATACAGATTCTAAAAAAATGATAGTTCTATCGGAAAATGGCTGCTTATTTGATCCGGATATAGCAATTAGAGATGGTGCAATGTGGGGATTTTTTGCAACATGGGGTGGAGAATTTGTAACAAAATCTTCAACGCTTAACTTCTTATCAGAAAAATATACAGAGATAGATATGGTGAAAAAAGTATATAGCCATGAAAAAGTTTTAACCTTAGACGAACTACCAGATTTAAAAACCTATGAAATCCATGACTAGATTGGGGGTTACTATGAACTGGATATTAAAAGGAGAAGAATCCATCCTCTCATTTATTAATAAAATCGGGCAACTTATTATCGTGACAGTACTATGGTTAATTTCATGCTTACCGATTATCACCATAGGTACAGCTTGCAGTGCAATGTACTACACTGTGGTTAAAGTAATACGTAGAGAGCACGGCTATTTACATAAGGAATATATGAAGGCTTTTAAAAGAAATGTAAAAAATGGGTGCATTTTTACCATAGGATTCATTATTTGGGGGCTGATACTTTATCTTAATCGAGGGTATGTAGGGCATGAGGGCACGCTTAAAAGTAGTTATTTCATTTTAATTTATGATGTGTTAATTGCAATTACCATTGGAATGGCAGTTTACTTATTCCCCAATTTATCAAGATTTAAATTAAAAAACTTAGAACTAATAAAAATGTCCTTACATATGGCATTTCGGAACTTACCAATCACGTTGTTATTAATCGCTGGAACGTTTTTATGTATGATTGCAATCTGGTTTCTACCGATTTTTATGACCTTACTGATTCCAGGATTTTGGTGCTATATTTCTTCTTTTCTTATAGAAAAGGTTCTTAAATTTTATATGGCAAAGCCAATTGATGGGGAAGAATTATGGTTTTATCAGTAAACATTTAAAAACTTACGTTAATTTTTTAGCTCATAAATTGTATTAAATTTGCAGGCAATGATGTGTCAAAATAGGCATGACTAGATTGCAGAAAGAGGATAACGTATGATTCATAAAAGATTTCCAGTGAGAGCCATTGCACTTTTACTTATAATGTCGATTGTTTTAAGCCTTGGTTCTAAGATGAAAGCAAGTGCTATAACAGAGCTTTCAACAGAGGAATACGAGGAAATAGTGGAAACTTACTCAATCGATAATTCGATACCAAAATACATCGATTATAAAGAGAAAAATGAACAGATTAGGCCAAATGAAACTTATAAAATAGAAGCAACCGATTATGTAAGATATTCAACTGGCGAATACGATAAAAGTGGGAATGAAGTAGAAGCAACACCAGAAATCTATATGGATTATGAAGGAATGAGCGGAGGTTCTGTTTATTCCGAAGAACGTGGATTCATTGAATATGAGGTAAATATAAAAACTCCAGGACTTTATAATTTATCAATTCTTTATTATCCAATTGAAGGGAAAAGTTCAGACATTGAAAGAAGCTTTTTTGTAGATGGTAATCTTCCATTTAAGGAATTTTCCCTTATCCAGTTCTCAAGAATTTGGAAAAACGAGATTACTGAAACACGTATTGATAAAAATGGAATTGAGAGTAAAGTGTGGGAGAAAGATAATCAAGGCAATGATTTAAAACCATCTATGAGGGAAAATCCAGAGTGGACCAAGAGCTATCTTTATGATAGTGAAGGGTATATAACAGAAAAACTATCAATTTATTTATCTGAAGGGGTTCATAGGATAACAATGGTTTCCTTAAGAGAGCCTATGATTTTAAAAGAACTTCAATTAGATAATACAGAGCCAACGAAAAGTTACGAGATAGTGAAAGGGGAATGGGATGCCTTAGGTTATAAGGATTCTAGTGGACAAAAGATACGTATTGAAGCTGAGAATGTAACCAAAACTTCTTCTCAGATGTTATACCCACAACAAGATCAGTCCTCGCCAGCGGTTCATCCTTCTAGTACCAAAGAGCTTCTAAACAATACAATTGGTGGCAACTCCTGGCGACTGACGGGACAATGGATGGAATGGGATTTTGAAGTGGAAGAAAGTGGATATTACAATATCACGGCATATTTAAAGCAAAACTTTCAAAAAGGAATTTATGTTTCTAGAAAAATCTTTATTGATAATGAAGTTTTATTTGATGAATGGAATGATTACGGCTTTACACATAGTCAGAATTGGCGCTTAGAAACTTTGAGTAAAGATGATGAGCCGTATAAGATATATCTTGAAAAGGGAAGTCATACCTTACGAATGCAAGTAGTACTTGGTGATTTTTCTGATATCGTTAGTGAAGTACAAGACTCCATGACAAAATTAAATGCAATTTATAGAAAAGTAATTCGAATCATTGGAGTAGACCCAGATACTTTTCGAGACTATCAAATTGAAGCAAGTCTACCGGAACTAGAAGGCGAATTAATTGAAGTACGAGATCAATTGGATAGAGCAATTAATAGGCTAAAAGAAGTTGCAGGCAATGGTAGTGATAAGGAAGCAGTTTTAATCACAATGCGTGATCAATTAAATTCCTTAATTACGGATCAGGAGCGTTTTACGAAGTTGATTAAATCTTACAAAATTAATGTTCGTGCCTGTGGAAAATGGATTACGCAAGTACTAGCGCAACCATTACAGTTAGATACAATTTATATTTCTTCTCCTGATGTAAAAGTTACAGTGGAACATGATTCTTTTTTTGCTAAGCTATTTTATGAGCTAGCAAGGTTGTTTTATTCCTTTATTATTAATTACAACCAGATTGGTAATGTCACTGAAAAAAGTGAGGAGCAAAAGACAATAACTCTTTGGGTAGGAACTGGTAGAGATCAAGCGAACGTAATTAAATCGTTGATTGATGAAACCTTTACGAATAAAAATGGAATTAATGTCAATGTAATGCTAGTCGATATGAGTACATTATTGCAAGCAACATTAGCAGGGCAAGGACCAGATGTAGCAATTCAAGTAGGAGCCATGGCTGGCTCAAATACTGCCCAGATCTCAAATGATGTCCCAATGAACTATGGACTCAGGCATGCAGTGGCAGATTTAAGTCAATTCTCAGACATTGATGAAGTTACCAAACAATTTAGAGAAAGTGCGTTAACAGCGTTTACTTTCGATGGCCATATTTATGCACTACCAGAGACACAAACATTCCCAATGATGTTTTATAGAAAAGATATATTAAATGAAATTGGCCTTGAAGTTCCTAAGACCTGGGATGAAGTAAAAGTAATTACTTCTGTGTTAAGTAAAAACCAGATGGAATTTGGTGTCTTACCAAATGAAGCAATTTATGCAATGCTCTTATATCAACATGGTGGTTCTTATTACAATGAGGATGCAACACGTTCTGGTCTTGATAGCGATGAAGCAATTCTTGCGTTTAAAGAATACTGTGAATTATATACCGATTATAAATTAGACAAATGGACCAGTGTAGAAGAAAGATTTCGTACTGGTGAATGTCCGATTATACTTGCAGATTATACGATATTTAACAATTTACAAGTATCGGCACCGGATATTAAAGGGTTATGGGGAATGGCACCTGTTCCTGGAATACAAAAGGAAGATGGAACGATTGACCACTCTGTTGCAAGTTCAGGTCTTGCCTCTATGATTATGGAATCCAGCGAAGATAAAGAATCTGCTTGGGAATTTTTAAAGTGGTGGAATTCAGCAGAAACGCAAATCACCTATGGAAAAGAGATGGAGAGCTTAATGGGTTCCGCTGCTAGAGTTCCAATGGCAAACATCGATGCTTTTGATAGCCTTCCGTGGTCTTATGATATCTATGAAGCGTTAACTGAGCAATTAGAGCAGGTAAAAGGAATTCCACAAGTACCTGGAGGATATTTTTCTTGGAGAAATGTAAACAATGCCTTTTTCAAAGTTACAACAGATACAAAAGCTGCTACTCCAAGAGAGGAATTGATGGAAAAAGTTATCTATATCAATGATGAGATAACCTATAAGAGGCGTGAATTTAAGTTACCTCTAGCAAGTGAAAATTAACGGAGGAAGGGAGCGGTTTCATGGATCAAACGGCAGTGTTAGAAAAAGTTAAAAAAGAATCAACACTATGGGAGAGAATGAAAAAAAGTAAAACATCCTACATAATGATGGCACCTTATCTAATTTTATTTTTCTTCTTTACCATACTACCAATACTTTCCTCAGTTGTTTTGAGTTTTACCTACTTTAATATATTAGAACCACCAACCTTTGTAGGGTGGAAAAATTACACGAAACTTTTATTAGAGGATGACATTTTTTTAATCGCATTAAAAAACACCTTTTTATTTGCAGTAATCACAGGTCCAGTAAGCTACTTACTTTGCTTATTGTTTGCTTGGATTATTAATGAATTTAAAGGGAAATTAAGAGCATTTTTAACATTGATATTTTACGCTCCATCCATATGTGGAAATGCTTACTTAATATGGAATATTATTCTTACCGGGGATCGATATGGATACTTAAATGGTATTGCATTAAAACTTGGTATTATCAATGAGCCAAAACTATGGATGCAAACAGAAAAATATATTCTACCAATACTAGTTGTTGTACAGCTTTGGCTTAGTCTAGGTACGGGATTTCTTTCCTTTATCGCAGGCCTTCAAACCGTTGATAAAACTCTTTATGAAGCGGCTGCAATGGATGGTGTGAAAAACAGGTGGCAGGAATTATGGCATGTAACACTGCCAGCGATGAAACCACAGCTTATGTTTGGTGCGGTTATGCAGATTACACAATCTTTTGCAGTAGCTGATATTTCAATTAATCTAGCGGGAAACCCATCGATTAATTACGCAGGTGCAACTGTAGTAACTCACCTCTTAGACTATGGAAACACAAGATTTGAAATGGGCTATGCATCAGCAATAGCGACTGTATTGTTTTTCATGATGGTTGGTACGAATAAGCTAGTTCAAAGAATTATACGAAGGGTGGGGGAATAAGTTGGCAAGAGACTATTTTAAACCAAGAAGGCGCTTATTTCATCGAGAGAAACGGCTGAATCGTTCCGCTGCCGGTAATGGATTATTATTCACCATAATGTTTATCTGTGGACTTTTTATGGTTTTACCAATTGTTATGATCATAAATAATGCATTAAAGCCCCTTGATGAATTGTTTCAATATCCACCAAAGATTTTTGTAAGAAACCCCTCTCTTGATAATTTTAAGGACTTATTTATTGTTATGACAGGGTCTTGGGTTCCATTTACAAGGTACATCTTAAATACGATTATTATTACAGGTAGTGGAACGGTAGGGCATGTTTTGATTGCTTCTTTAGCAGCTTACCCACTTTCCAAGCATAAGTTCCCAGGAAGAGATCTTATTTTCAAACTAGTAATACTATCAATGATGTTTTCTTGGACAGTAACACAGATACCAAACTACATGATTATTTCTTTCTTAGGGTTAAACAATACATTTTTCGCACTTATCTTACCTGCTTGGGGATTTGGTATGGGATTATATTTGATGAAACAGTTTATGGAACAAATTCCAGATTCTTTAATTGAATCCGCAAGAATTGATGGTGCATCTGAGTTTCAAACTTATCGAAAAATTATAATGCCAAATGTAAAGCCTGCCTGGTTGACACTTGCAATATTTCAATTTCAACAGATGTGGGGAAATACCGGATATGCTTTTTTAAGAAGTGAACAGCTAAAACCTTTGCAAGCTGCTCTTCAACAAATTACAGCAGGTGGTGCTGGTAGAGCAGGGGCTTCGGCAGCTGTTACTTTTATCATTGCAGCAGTACCAATTATATTTTTCTTAATTTGTCAAAGCAACATATTAGAAACAATGACGACATCTGGAATAAAGGAATAGGGGGGAGATTGGTTGAATAAAGCATTTCAGCGAGCAAAAAGCCGAAAGGGTGTGTATCGCTTAAACATCGAGCTACCCTTAGGTAAAATAGAGATTAAGAAGATAACAATAAACCTAAAAATCCGAAGTGTATTTGCCCTTATTCTTTTGTTTTGCCTCCTTTCTAATAACAGCTTAGTCTATGCAAGCGGTACGAATGTGCCATATGATACATACAATTTTGACTACCGAAAATATACAATACGAACTCCAGCTGCATATCTACCAGAGAAAACCATTTCAGGGACTTCCCTTGGAATCGATGCCTTTTTAAATCCGCAAGATATCTGTATGGATGAAGAAGGAAATGTTTATGTAGCAGATACAGGAAACCACCGGATTGTAGTTATGAATGCAGATATGAATCAAGTAGTGAAAATTATAACTTCCTTTGAGAATGAGGGAAAGACTGATACCTTTAATGCTCCTTATGGCGTGTGTGTATCGGAGAAGAATTTATTATACATAGCCGATTCAGAGAATAAGCGTATCGTTGTACTTAATGATAAGGATCAATTGGTCAAAATCATTGATAAGCCAACGTCTGAAATTCTTGCAGATGATTTTGTATTCACTCCATTAAAGATAACTGTTGATTATGCAGATCGTGTTTATTGTATAGCTAAGGGAATGTTTGAAGGCATCATGATGTTTGAGGATAATGGAACCTTCACAGGGTTTTTCGGAACGATTAAAGTAAAAATCACCTTGTGGGAAAAGATTTGGAAACGGCTATCAACGAAAGAACAGCGTAAAAAACAATTACTCTATGTACCAACGGAATTTACTGGTGCTGATGTAGATCCAGGTGGCTTTGTTTATGCTTCTAATATTGATACTGAGGGTGTGCAAGCAGTGCGAAGACTGAATCCAAAAGGAGAAGATGTAATTAAAAAAGGTAAAAATGAAAATCTTGGAGGGGATATTTTTATTGGTGGTATCACAAGGTATAGTGGCCCTTCTTATATTGTAGATGTTGTTTATCGCGAGAATGGTATTTATTCCTTACTAGATTCTAGAAGAGGACGAATTTTTACCTATGACCATGAAGGAAACCTCTTATATATCTTTGGAGGATTAGGGACTCAATCAGGAACCTTTACTCTTCCTGTTGCGATTGAGTCAACGAAAGACCGGATGATTGTACTAGACTCTTACCGAGCTGAATTAATCAGTTTTCAAGCTTCCGAATATGGAAGTCTTATCAATGAAGCGGTTGGATTGCGCTTTGATGGTAATGAGAAAGAAGCCGTTGAGCTTTGGGAGAGAGTTTTACAAATTGATGAAAATTTTGAGCTTGCTTATATCGGAATTGGGAAAGCCTATCTAACTGCTGGAAATAATAAATTGGCATTAGAGTACTTAAAAAAGGGAATGGATAGACAGTACTATTCCATTGCATATAAACGTTATCGAAATGCTATTTTAAAAGATAATTTAGGATATGTATTTACAGGTGCTATTGTTTTATTAATCACTTACCAAGTAGTTGTACGGATAAAAAGAAAGAAACATGGTAAAAAAGATTACGAAGAAGGGTTAGGTTGATATCAATGGGCAAGTATTTCTCAAAAGAAAAATTCCTATATCCGTTTTATGTATTAACACATCCAATGGACGGATTTTATGAAATAAGGCATAGAGAACGTGGCAGTGTTCCTATTGCACTCATTATCGCAGCACTATTTAGCTTTTCTTTTTCCATGAATCGTATTTTAGCTAGTTTCGTTGTAAATAATACGGATCCAAGAGAAGTAGATAGTTACTATGAACTAAAAGCCCTTTTTCTTTTTTTCTTTTTATTTTGTATTGGCAATTGGTCCATTACTTGTTTAATGCAAGGAGAGGGGAGATTTAAAGATATTGTTATTGCCGTAGGATATGGAATGTTACCTCTCGTACTTACGTTTGTTCCAGCTACCATACTTTCTAGGTTTATAGCAGCGGATGAAGAGGCTTTTTACTATGTCTTTTTAATTGTTGGAGTTGCTTGGACTGCGATTATGATTTTAATCGGTATTATGACAGTACATAATTATACCTTAGCAAAAACGATAGTTACTTTATTTTTAACGTTTATAGCTATGTTGATTATCGTATTTATTTTAGTTATGTTAAGTGATTTGGTGTCGCAGGTAATTGGTTTCTTCCGTAATATTTATATAGAACTAGTTTTTAGAACCTAGGAGGGATGCATATGAAGAGATACAAAAAATTCATTCTTTTCGGTATTTGTTTTGCACTCATCATAGGTGTTTCATATGGAGCATATTACTTGTTTCACTATGTACTATATGATGAATATAAGGAATCGTTTACAAGTTATGATTATGAAGAAGGAAAAGAGTTTAAATCATTAGAAGATAGTAACCCTTCAGTATCTGGGATGGTCTTAGGGGCTGAAAATGAATATCTGAAATTATATACCAATGTTAAAACAGCTGAAATTGCTGTTTATGATAAGCGAACGGATGAGATTACGTATTCAAATCCTCAGAAGGCAGACGAAGACTCTGTTGCTAGTAGTGTAAATAAGTCAATGTTAAAATCACAAATTATCATAGACTATTTTAATGCTAGTAGAGTTGGTGGGTCATACAATTCTTATGATTATTCTACCACATTAGGGCAATTTGAATTAGAAGCTATTCATAATGGATTTCGCTATACTTACACCATTGGTGACTTGTCGAGTGCTACTGGTATTGCTCCAATGTTTATTACAGAGGAGCGTCTAGAATCATTTTTGTCAAACCTAGATGAAAAGTCTGCAAAATATATAGCAAAACGGTATTCACAATCTGGGAAGGTAGATGGATTTCTAGAATTAAATGAAGCTGCAAAGACTGGTGCATCTACTTTAAGAAAGATAAATGAATATCTAACAGCTGCAGGCTATACAATTGAAGATTATGAAATGGATATGGTGGCAGCAGGTGCTGAGGCAGAAATGCCAATATCTTTTGTAGTCCCCCTAGAATATAGACTGTCTGAGGATGGTATTGATGTTTCAATTCCTACATGTAAGGTAGAAGAGCACGGAGGGGGATTTATATTTCGAATCCAAGTATTGCGTTATTTTGCTGCAGCAGGTACCGAGGAAGAAGGATACTTTCTAGTACCAAATGGCTCTGGTTCTTTGATTCACTTTAATAATGGCAAAACAAAGACACAGGATTATTCCCAATTTGTATATGGACTTGATCCACTCTTATCGCAATATTTAGTACTTGAAAACACAGAAAATGCAAGACTTCCTTTGTTTGGAATCAGCAGAAAAAATAGTGGTATTTTAGCAACGATTGAAGAAGGAGAATCTTTAGCTGCAATTTATGCAAGTGTTGCTGGAAAAATTAATTCCTATAATTATGCGTATTCTGAATTTCAAATACGAGGATATGATACGTTATCCATGTTTGGGCAAACGGGCGCAGCAGCAGAATTACCAATTCTAGAAAAGAAATTTTATGATGTTAACTTAACTGTAAAATACACATTTTTAGATAAAAATTATGCAGATTATTCAGGTATGGCGCGCTATTTTAGAGAACGACTTGAAAGAGAAGGAGTATTACAAACGGTTGATAAAACTGAATCTATTCCATTTTATATGGATGTTGTGGGTGGGGTTGGAAGGACTGGATTTTTTCTTGGTAAACAATATGGTGAGATTTATCCTATGACAACGTTTAAGGAAGCTGGAAACATCGTAGAAGATTTACATAACAACGGGGTAACGAATCTTATTATGAATTACCAAGGATGGTTTAATGGTGGGTATTATCATGATGTAGCTTCAAAGATAAAGGTACTACGCAAATTAGGCGGTAAATCAGGCTTGAATGCCTTAACGAATAAAGTAGAATCCCTTGGGGGCTCAGTCTATGGAGAGGTGGCATTTCAAAAAGTACCATTTACCTCAGATAGATATAAATATGATGTGGAAAGCTCTAAATATTACGGTAGTGGTTATGTTGTTAATTTTGGTCAGGTAAATCCTATGACCTATTATCAATCCTCATCCTTAGGATATATTGAAACGAAATATTTTGTATTATCTCCAAAATATCTACCTCGTTATATAAATAAATTCACGAATAAGATAACGAAATATAATATTTCAGGTGTTACCTTAAAAGATTTAGGAGATTACCTGCAATCGGATAAGAAGAGAACGGAAGGTATCAACAGAGAACAAGCAAAACACGTAGTAATGGATCAATTTGAAAAGCTTGAGACTACAAATAAGAATATCATGGTTAATGGCGGTAATTTCTATTCACTTACCTATAGTGACGATGTTATTAATGCACCAATCGGGCATAATTCTTATCCAATTGTAGATGAAGAAGTTCCATTTTATGAAATGGTAATCCATGGCTTGGTGAATTACTCAGGTAGTGCAATTAATTTGATGGATACTTATAAAAAAGATGACTTTATATTGAGATTAATTGAGTATGGGGCATCCCCTCATTATACCTTTACGTCTAAAGATTCATCTGAAATGAAATATACTGGATTAAACATGCTTCATAGCACGCAGTTTTCTATTTGGAAAGAGGATGCGATTGAGGTATATCAAAAAGTAAATGAAGCTCTAAAATATGTAACCAACGCAAAAATCATAAATCATGAAATCATCAGTGATGGATTTAAGAAGGTTTCTTATGATAATGGAGTTGTATTTTATATCAATCAATCAAGTAAGGACCTTACGTATGAAGGTATCACTGTCACAGCAAAAAGTTACGAAATGGAGGGATTAGGCGAATGAAAAAGAAAAAATTAACGCTTGCGACTAAGCGTGCAATTGTTGGCTTACTCTTCATTTCACCATGGCTCATTGGATTTTTAATGTTCTATGTTAGAAGTATATTTATGACTATCCAGTTTAGTTTATCCAATATTATTGTTGGAGAAGGAACAGGATATATAACACAATTTATAGGTTTTGATAACTTTAAATATGCATTTACTGTACATGGATCGTTTAAAAAAATACTAGTGGAGTCCATTGGTAATATGCTGCTAAATGTGCCCTTAATTATATTTTTTAGTTTATTTATGGCATTACTTTTAAATAAAAAGTTTAAAGGAAGAACCTTGGTACGTGCAATTTTTTTCCTTCCAGTAATCATGAATTCGGAAGCAATTTGGGTAGCGATTCAGCATGCAAGGGAAGTAATGGTTGGTGGTGTGAGCGCGGTATCGGCAGAGATGGCAGAATCTTCAACTGTAAATATTGAGTATTACCTTTATTTATTTGATTCATTTGGCATGCCTGAATTTCTCTTAGATTATGTCATACTTTCAGTTAGTAGAATCAGTTATGTTATTACAGCTTCTGGAGTGCAAATTGTTATATTTATAGCTGCGTTACAGTCGATATCCCCATCACTTTATGAGGTGGCTAAGATAGAAGGTGCCACTGCCTATGAAATTTTTTGGAAGGTTACGCTCCCAATGGTATCCCCACTTATAATTACCAACGTTGTCTATACGGTGGTAGATGCCTTTATAACCAGTGATGTGGTGCAGTTATCTTATGATACTGCAATGACGAATATGAACTATGGACTTAGTTCAGCCTTTAGTATCATAAGTACCTTGTGTGTATGTACAATACTTATCGTATCATGTGGTTTGATATCCAAGCGAACATTTTATCATAACTAGGAAAGGAGAGGGCATGAATATAATTACAAAGTATAAAGATACAGTTTATAAAATAAAAAATGATAAACAATTCGCAAATGATCGTAGCCGTTGGATATCAAAAGCGAAAAGTTTAGTAGTTACTTTATTCCGATTTGCTGTAATTATAGGAATCTGTTATGTCATTATAGGTCCTTTAATTGGAATGTTAAGTAGTTCCTTCTTCTCAGATGAGGATCAATATAACCCAATGGTATATTTAATACCTTCAAATCCAACGCTTGAAAGATATCGACTTGCATTTCTTAGATTAGATTACATAAAGGTGCTTATTAACACACTTGCTTATGATATAGGATTAATGATTATTCAAGTCCTAGTTTGTTCTATGGTGGGCTATGGATTTGCTAGATTTCAATTTCCATTTAAAAAATTTTTATTTAGCTTAGTTATTATTATGATCATCATGCCTACCCATACGATTATGTTACCTCTTTATCTTACATTTCAACAGTTCGATATTTTTGGCATTATAAAAGCTGTCAATGGAGAAGCTGTGAATTTATTAAAATCTTCGAAACCAATGATAATAATGACTTTGTTTGGGTGTGGTTTACGTTCTGGCTTGTATATTTATATTTTCAACCAATTTTTTAGAGGATTACCAAAAGAAATTGAGGAAGCTGCATTTGTGGATGGAGCAGGAATGTGGACGACTTATTTTCGTATCATGTTAGTAAATGCAATTCCTTCTGTTATTACGGTAGCTATATTCTCACTTGTATGGCAATATAACGATACTTTTTTCTCTAGGTTATTTGTTATAGATGCGAATCAATTATTAAGTAGAAAAATCGTATCTTTACAGGACACGATTGCAAATGCAGATCGAATACTTGATATTTCAATTCAGACTCTATATGTGAATGCTGGTATTATTTTAGTTATTTTACCAGTCATCCTTATCTATATAGTGTTGCAAAAGAAGTTTATTGAAGGTGTTGAACGAAGCGGTATTGTTGGTTAAAGGATTATTAGGAAAAGCATCTTATGCAAGCCGCTATACGAAAGAAAGAAACAAAAAGAAGAGAGAATACAGAAGAGTTGAAAAGCTATGTTAATTTTACGAAAAAATTAAGGAGGAGTAGTAGTATGTTAAAAAAGAAAAAGTTTCTTTCTATTATCATGACAATTATTATGATAATCTCTCTATCCGCATGCAAGAGTAAGGATGAACCAACGGATGCACCTGCAACGGTTGCACCAACACAAGCTGAGGCAACACCTACGGAAGCGCCTGTGGTTGAGAAGGAAGAGCCAGTGATTGTAACAGAGGGGCAAGGGGTTACATTTGAAGATGGTAAATACGATTTTATCATGCTTAATACTGCACCAGGTAATGCAGACAAATCGGAAATATCCATCGTTGATTTTAATGGTAGTAAGGCATTAAAAGTTGATGTGAAAGAGAATAAAATTCCTTATGTAGCTATTGATGTTAGTAGCTTAGTTGGGGATAAGATTACAGACGTATATTCCATTGAAATGACTGTTTCAACAGAATATCCAGATGGTAAATTCTACGCTTCCTCCGGATTTCTTTATGCATATAGTGGGGAGAATCGTACCGAATCAAGAGATGCTTGGTCGGTTTATCTTGAAACAAAGAATCCAAATTTAGCAAAAGGTGTTCTTGAAAATAAAGGCGAAGCATTTGTAGCAAACGCATACAATTTCTTTGTTTTTACAAAAGAAACGGATAATGGCATCACAAAAGGAGTAGAAGGTTGTGATTTGTATATTGACAATATCATTATACGAGATGTGAATGGAAATCCAATTCCAGTGGATACTTCCGTTAGTTTCAATAAACCTGCGGGCTTTGGTGCAGACGATCTTTCGAATTTAACAAAGGTTGTTGGCGAAGCAGTAATTGATGGAGGAACAGGCTCATCTACAGGTGGTTGGGGGCAAGCAGTTCAACTAAATACCCTTAAAAATGACGGTGGTGTATTTGATCCTTCTATCTTAAAACCTGGTACTATTATAACAATTTGGTTCTCATCTGCTTCTGCTCCTGAATTAGTATTACAAAGCTGGACGGATGGAAAACCAGATGCTGCTGGTTGGGCTAAGGTAGCTCCTTTTGCAATAAATGATTCTATATCAATTGCTCAATATAAGTATGATGATATGGTAGCGGCCTTTGGCACTGACGATTTTATTACATACTTAGATAATTTTATCGTTGGAGATACTGGTAATGCGTTATCTGTTGCAAAAATTTCATATGGAGCAGAAAGTACTGGAGAAGAAGTAGAATTACAAGGTGCCACTGGTAGCTCAGCTGGCGGTTGGGGGCAGGCAGTTGTAATGCAAACCATTAAAAATGACGGCGGTACTTTTGATCCATCTTTATTAAAAGAAGGTTGTATTGTTTCAGTTTATTATAATTCGGAGATTTGCCCAGAACTTATACTACAAAGTTGGACTGATGGTAAACCAGAAGCTGCTGGATGGGCAAAAGTTGCTGCAAGTGCAGATACTGGAACGGTTGCTACTTATACCTATGAAGATATGGCAGCTGCGTTTGGTACGACTGATTTAGCCACTTACTTAGATGCTTTTAATGTTGGAGATTGTGGTGCAGCATTAGAAGTTACAAAGGTAACGATACAATAATCGATTATAGGAGGGATTGTTTATGGGTAAATTAAGATATCGTAAGCTTATGGCACTTATGCTTGTCCTTGTAATGGTATTTTCACTAAGTGCATGTGGTAAAGGTGGAACAGAAGAGACAATAAAAGAAGAAACTAACAATGTTACAAAAGCAGCTGATCCAACTCCAACTCAGGAAGTTAAAAGTGGAGAAAAAAGAGTGATAACTGTAGGTACTTGGTATGACCATTATTATACAAGTGATCATAAAGCAATAACTGATAATCCAAATGTTACGGATCAAGAGCTTGCTCAAATGCAATTAGATAACATAAGGGCTATCGAAGAAAAATACAATATTGAACTTAAGTTTGTGAATTTAACATGGGATGGAACAATTGAAAGTATTAATACCTCCATTATGGCAGGGGTACCTGAGTGTGATATCTATGAAGTTGATCTTCAATTTGGTATTCCAGCTGTTTTAAATGGGTACGCAACTGATTTAAGTACAGTAATTGGTGGAGATAATGATATCTTTAATGATCAGACTGTGTTATCTTCAATGGATTTAAGCGACATGGGAAAAGAAGGCGTTTATCTTTTTAAACAAACAGCAGTGAATTTAAATCCTTATCCGCTTGCTTTTAATATGGATATGATAGAAGAGGCAAATCTTGAAAATCCTCAAGATTTATACGATAGAGGTGAGTGGACTTGGGCTAAGTTTAGAGAATATCTCCTTGCTTTAACCAAAGATAAAGATGGAGATAGTGTTACAGATGTATATGGATATGGCGGTTGGTGGACCAATCTGTTAAATCAGATGTTAATGTCTAACGGTACTCATATTGCAGGTTCTACAACAACAGGAATTGATAGCCCAGCAACAATTGAAGTATTAGACTTTATTTACAATATGTATAACGTAGATAAAGTTGCAAAACCATGGAATCAAGATGATTGGGGTATTAATACAACGATTTATGCCGAAGGATTAATCGCATTTTGGCCAACTGCTGCATGGGTTATGGCAGAGTATGGTGGATCTGATTTGAGTTTTGAAATAGGTGTTGTTCCATGGCCAGTGGGACCAAGTGGAAGTTTTGAAAATAACAAACATAACATCACAGCTGGTAGTTACTATTTTATTCCAAAAGGAATTAAAGATCCTGAGTTAGTTTACAATGTATTTTATGACTGGACGAATTGGTATGATGGAGATACAGAGTTAAGGGATGATACAGAGTGGTTTGAAAATCAGATGATTACGGAAAGAAACTTTAACTATTTAAAAGACATGGGAACCAAAGAGCAATTTGATATATGGGGAAGCTTAGGTTTAGGCGATAATTTCTCATTAGTTCCACTTTTAAATGGAGAAAAAACAGCATCACAATTAGCAGAAGAAAGTAAATTAGTTATTCAAGACGCACTCGATTCTTATTTTAAATAAAGATTTATAAAGTTTAATAAAGAGAGGGTGTTGCAAAATAACGTGAAAAGATGCAACACCCCCTCATAAAGAACCTTAAGGTGATAATTGAATGAATCTTTCAATTGTTCTTATAAAAAATACGCATAGCGACATCATGGAGGTAATTATGATTAATGTAAAAATGCTAACAGATTCTTTACCAAATATCCCATGGCAAGAAAAACCAGAAAACGGTGTTGGTCCAGTATGGAGATATTCAGAAAACCCTATTATTGATCGGAATCCCCTACCTGGAGTAGCACGAATATTTAATAGTGCAGTAGTGCCATATCAGGGAGAATTCATTGGAGTGTTTCGTGCAGAGCAAACGAATGGAGTTCCACATCTTTATCTTGGATATAGTAAAGATGGCATTCATTGGACGTATGAGCAAGAAAAGATTTCATTCGTAAACGAGCAAGGAGAACCTTTTATGCCTCGTTATGCGTACGATCCAAGGCTTATTAAAGTGGAAGATACATATTATATCATTTGGTGTACCGATTTTTATGGGGCAGCGCTTGGTTTAGCAAAGACTACGGATTTTAAAACATTTGTACGCTTGGATAATCCATTTCTACCATTTAATCGAAACGGTGTATTATTCCCTAGAAAGCTAAATGGCAATTTCGCATTGTTATCCAGACCAAGCGATAGTGGACACACTCCATTTGGTGATATCTTTATCAGTGAAAGTAAAGATTTAGTGTATTGGGGAAAACATAGACATGTAATGACAAAGGGACATGGTCAGTGGTGGCAGTCACTAAAAATAGGTGGTGGATCAGCTCCAATTGAAACCAGTGAGGGCTGGCTATTAATTTATCACGGCGTTACTGGCACATGTAATGGTTATGTATACAGTATGGGTGCAGCAATTCTTGATATTGAGAATCCATCAAAGGTAAAATATCGTTCTGAAAAATTAATCTTAACACCTGAAACGTGGTATGAAGAACGTGGATTTGTTGGAAATGTTGTATTTCCATGCGCTGCATTAACAGATGCCGATACTGGAAGAATTGCAATCTATTATGGAGCAGCAGATAGCTATGTTGGACTAGCATTTACTACGGTTCATGAGATTGTAAATTTTGTGATTGAAAATCATTTAGACATTGCAGATGATGCTACGATAGGCATAATTTAAGCTAAATCATCATAGTCACGTCGATGTAAAAGTTTTAATCATGGTAAGTCATTTATGCTTTTGCTGAATTAATCAAGTATAGTAAAGATTTTGAATCTGCGAAGTTTGGGATTATAATAAAGAAGTAAAATACAAGTCAAACTTAATATGATTGATTATAATTAGTTTTTATCTAGAAAAATCTTGATATTTTCTGCAAAGAGATATAAACTAAATACGTTATGTAATAGGCAATCATTGGAACTTAAAATATGGAAAGCGAGGCAACAATCATGGAATACTTAGATAAGTTTAATGACTGGTGTGAAAATCCTTACTTTGATGAACAAACTAAAACAGAATTGAAATCATTAGTTGGTAATGATATAGAAATTAAAGATCGTTTTTATAAGGATTTAGAATTTGGTACTGGTGGACTTAGAGGAATCGTAGGAGCTGGAACAAATCGTATGAATTTGTACACAGTTAGAAAAGCAACCCAAGGGCTTGCAAATTTTATTATTAAAGAAGGCGGCCAAGATAAGGGCGTTGCAATTGCATATGATTCTAGAAATATGTCAATTGAGTTTAGTGAAGAAGTTGCACTTTGCCTTTGTGCAAATGGCATTAAAGCATATCGTTTTGAGTCACTTCGACCTACTCCTGAATTATCCTTTGCCCTACGTACATTAGGATGTATTTCAGGTATTGTAATTACAGCAAGCCATAATCCAGCAGAATATAATGGATATAAAGTTTACTGGGAAGATGGCGCACAAATCACATATCCAAAGGATGAAGCAATCATCAGTGAAGTGAATAAGGTTACTGATTTTAACGATGTTAAGACAATGTCAAAAGAAGATGCGATCAAAGCAGGCCTTTATCATACAATTGGTAAAGATATTGATGATTTATATGTAGCAGAATTAAAGAAACTAGTACTTCATAAAGAAATTATTGAAGAAGTTGGTCAAAAATTAAAAATTGTTTATACACCACTTCATGGTACTGGAAATGTTTTAGTTCGTCGAGTATTAGATGAGCTTGGTTTTAAGAATGTTTATGTAGTAGCAGAGCAAGAAAAACCAGACGGTAATTTCTCTACAGTAAAATCACCAAACCCAGAAGATCCAAACGCATTTACTTTAGCTTTAAAGCTTGCTAAGGAAAAAGATGCTGATTTAGTTTTGGCAACGGATCCAGATGCAGACCGTTTAGGTGTTTATGCGAAAGATTCTAAAACAGGAGAGTATGTATCCTTTACCGGTAATATGTCCGGTTTATTAATCTGTGAATACCTATTAAGTCAGAAAAAAGAAATGGGTACAATAGCAAAAGACGGTGCATTAATTAAGACAATCGTTTCTACCAATATGGCTGATAAAGTTGCAGAAGAATATAACATCAAATTGATTGAAGTATTAACTGGATTTAAATATATTGGTGAACAAATTAAATTATTTGAAGAAAACGGAACTGGTACTTACGAGTTCGGTTTTGAAGAAAGCTATGGATGTCTCATTGGAACTCATGCAAGAGATAAGGATGCAATTGTAGCAGTTATGGCTCTTTGTGAGGCAGCTGCATACTATATGACAAAAGGACTTACTCTATGGGATCAGATGTTAAATCTATATGAGAAGTATGGATATTTTAAAGAAGGACTTGAGACCATTACGTTAAAGGGAGTAGAAGGTGCTGCAAAGATTAACGAGATGATGGAGACAATCAGAAATAATCCTCCAAAAGTATTGGGAGATTATGAAGTCGTAGCATTCCGTGATTACGAAAAAGACCAAGTACTTAACTTAAAGACTTTTGATGTTTCAAGTACAAGTCTACCTAAGTCAAATGTTTTATATTTTGAATTAACAGACGATGCTTGGGTTTGCGTAAGACCTTCAGGTACGGAACCAAAAATTAAATTCTACATTGGTGTAAAAGGAAGCAATTTTGAAGATGCAAGTAAAAAGCTTGAAAGCTTAAGAGCGCCATTGTTAAAACTAGCAGAATAAAATAACGACAAAAAAACTTTGACAAAGCCGCTGAATATGTGTAGTTGTTACGCATATGTTTAGCGGCTTTTTATATATTAAAATCTGTATAATTGTGAGAAGAGTTCATATAGTATTCAATTTTCTTATACGGATTTAAATGAAAGTTTATCAAAGGGTGTGAAGATGAAGGACAAAAAAATAAAATATTATATTGGTGGTTTATTCATTGTTTTAATTCTAGTTGTGGTAATTTTTTTTATAAAAAAGGGAGCGGACAATGGTGGGAATGAGATGAACCATGATTCAAATGAGCAGGTAAGTAATGTGCTAAATGAAAACGTCGGAACAAAAGAAAACGTCAAGATAGAAGCAAACGTCGAAATAGAAGCAACAGAAACCGTGAAGCGTTCTCTTTTAAATATTGGAAATACATATCGAATTCATCAAGCAATTAATAAAATGAAGCAAGGAGAGAAAACAAAAATTGCTTTTCTCGGTGGTTCTATTACGGAAGGGTATTTAGTGAATAAGAATCAAAATTATGTAACTCAAACGACTAAGTGGTTGCAAGAGAAATTTCAAAATAAGAACATTGAAAGTATAAATGCAGGTCTAAGCGGTACATCCTCCACCATTGGATTATTAAGAGTAGAGCAGGATGTTCTAGATGAGAATCCTGATATTATTGTGATAGAATTTGCAGTAAATGATGCAAATGATACCACTAGCAGTATGGTATACGAAAGTTTAGTGAAACGATGTTTAGAGCAAGAAAATAGCCCTGCGGTAATCTTGTTATTTACAGTTCTTGAGAATGGATATTCTTGTGAAGAGGAGATGAAAAAAGTAGGAGAAGTGTATCAACTCCCTATGATCAGTGTAAAACAAGCAATTACAAAGGACATAGAGGACGCAACACTTTCCTGGAGTACCTACGCACAGGATGAGGCACATCCAACCAAAGAAGGCCATGGGATGATTAAGGATTACCTCGTTTATTATTTTGAAAATGCAATTGTAAGTCAAGTGGATGCCACAGATTTAGATTATACAGAGGTTAGAGCATATGGACCAATATATTCTTCCCTAAAGTTTTATAACAATCAGAATTTATATCCAGAGTCACTTGGTGGGTTTTTAGAAGGGAACTCTAATATTGTTCATTTTCTAAATGGTTGGGTTTGGAGCAAAGAAGATGCAGGTTCTTTTAAATTTACCATGAAGGGTAGAAATCTTTTTCTTCTTTATAAAGAGGACAATAGTGATAACATGGGGAATATCGAGGTTTATATCGATGGTAAGAAAAAAGAGACGGTCTATGGTAATTCACCATCTGGTTGGAATAATCCTGAAGTAGCATTATTACTAAATGAGGTAGAAGAAGGCGAGCATGTCGTAGAAATTCGGGTAAGTGAAGATTCGATTCAAAAGAACTTTCATATTTTAGGATTTGGTACCGCTGGTGAAATTTATAGTGTAAAGAGGGTGACGAAAGACATGATTCCATTAGAAGAAAGAGCAATATTAAATGTAGGAAATACGAAAAGAATTCAAGATGTTATGTCAAGAGCAGAGAATGGCGAGGATATTACCATTGGTTTCATCGGTGGCTCTATTACAATGGGGTCCGGAGCATCAAATAATGATCACTGCTATGCGAAATTAGTGTATGACTGGTGGTGTAAGAAGTATCCAAATGCTAATATTACCTTTGTAAATGCGGGTATTGGAGCAACGACCTCTCAATTTGCTTGTGCAAGAGTAGAGGAAGATTTACTTCAATATGAACCAGATTTTGTTGTTGTTGAATTTAGTGTAAATGATGAATCTGGAGATATTTCTAAAGATAGCTATGAGAGCCTTTTGCGAATGATACTTAGTGCAAAGAATCAACCTGCGGTTATGGTTCTTAACATGGTTAGCTATGATACTGGGAATAACGTGCAAATTATGCATAATGAAATAGCAAAGGCATATGAGTTACCGATTGTTAGTATGAAGGAGAGTGTATTTGAAGAAATCTTATTAGGGAAGTTGAAAGCGTCAGATGTATCAGGGGATAACCTTCATCCAAATGATACTGGGCATAGGTATGGTGCAAAAATTGTAACCAACTTCTTAGAAAAGGTGAAGCAAGGAACTTATTCTACAACTGAGGATTATGATATTCCTGATAAAATTAGTGTATGTGTAGGTATGACATTAACAAGATATAATAATACAAATAGTTCACCGGTATTAAAAGGATTTGTAGCAGATACGAGAGAACAAAATGGTATTACAGATGTATTTAAACGTGGATTTACTGCAAAGAATGTTGGAGATAGTATAACGTTTGAGGTGACTGGTGGTAATATTTCCATTCAGTATAAGAGAACCAATACCCTAGGTGCACCAAAAGCTATCGCAATACTTGATGGTAAGGAAGAGAAAGCAATCGCCTTGGATGGTAACTTTGTAAATGGATGGGGTGATTGGATTTATATGCATAATCTTCTCATGAATGGTGAAAATACAAAACATACTGTAGAGATACGTATTATAGAAAGTGGAGAGAAGGATTTCAATCTGGTATCTGTTATTGCAGGAGAATCTGCGGTTAAATAGTATGTTATGATTTAAGGGAGCGTTAGATTGTAATTGAATTAGAGTAATTTATATATGCTGTGCATTGTAGATTTCAATAATCAAAACCTTCAAGATTATAAAAATAAGAACTGACCCCCATAAGTTTGATATGATAAGCCCCTTGTCTACTTGGCAAGGGGCTTATTAAATCTTTGGATTTAACTTATGAGGGCAGTTCAATAAGGAGGTAACTTGGAGGTTTTCTATTTTACAGGAATGTATCTGCAAATAAAATTCAGTGAGTTGAAAAAGTAATTACAATTTGCAAATATAGTTCAAAAAGTAGATAATTTGTTGAGATTGATATTAATAAGTAATTATAGTATAATGTTACCCATGAGCAATGGCTCCTTTCGTATAAGTTTTTTTGGAATAGAAATTATACCATAAAAAAGGGAGGTCATTGTTTTTTTATTGTATTGAATATCTTTAATTTATATTTATTTAAACATATAAATTTATATTTTCTAGAACATATAAGTTTATAGTAAAAAACTTGTGATAAACGTTACACAATCGAACATAAGACTAAGGAGATACTATGAAAATTGTAATTATTGGAGATGGAAAAGTTGGCTATAAATTAGCAAAGCAACTCTCCGAAGAAAATTATGATGTTATATTAATAGATAAAAATCCCATTAAATTAAAAGAAGCAACGGATAAATTAGATATTAGCTGTATCATTGGTGATGGAGCTAGTGTAGAAGTACAAAAGGAAGCAGACGTACCAGACGCAGATTTAGTAATTGCGTGTACATCAATGGATGAATTAAATATGCTTATTTGCCTGATTGCTAGGAAAATTGGAGCAAAACATACCATAGCCAGAGTGCGAAATCCTATCTATTTTCAACAAATGGATATCTTAAAGGATGAACTAAGACTGAGTATGGCAGTAAATCCAGAGCTTGCAGTTGCCAGAGAAATTGAACGAATTCTAATTTTTCCAGTAGCAAGTAAAATAGAAACATTCGTAAAAGGTAGAATGGAGTTAGTAGAGTACTCTATTAAAGATGGAAATCCGGTAATCGGAATGAGTCTTTTACAAATATATAAAAAATATCGAATTAAAATACTTGTCTGTGCAGTAAAGAGAAATGGAGAAGTTATCATTCCTACAGGTGATTTTGTACTGGAAAAGGGAGATAGACTTCATATTGCAGCAGCCCATGCAAAAATGGAAGCATTTTTTAAGTCTATTGGAAATTATGAGCGTAAAATTAATAAAGTAATTATTTGTGGTGGTGGAAGAGTTGGTTACTATTTGTCAAAACAATTATGTCAGCTAGGTATGCAAGTAAAAATTATTGAAAAAGACTATCAACAATGTGAAAAGCTATGTGAGATGCTTCCTAAAGCTACCATAATACATGGGGATGCAACAGACCACGATCTAATTGATAAAATTGTTGCTAAAGTAAATGAAGATATGAGAGTACAAATGGTAGAAAATCTAGGAATAGATAGTACCGTGTCCACAAAAGATGTAACTGCGGATGCAATTACTAGCTATGTAAGGGCACGTCACAACTCCATTAAAAGTGCAAATGTAGAAACGATGTATTTGTTAGTAGATGGAAAAGTTGAAGCATTAGAGTTTTTAATTCATAAGGAAACAGAATACACAAATATTCCAATTAAAAATCTTTCAATAAAGCAAAATATATTAATTGCCTGCATTGGAAGAAAAGGTAAGATTATTATTCCAAGTGGTGATGACTCAATACATATAGGTGATAGTGTTGTTGTTATTACAAAAGAGCGAAGAATTCAAGATATAGCGGAAATTTTCATATAGTTGGAGGCATATCATGAATTATAAAATGACAAGATATATACTTGGAAAAATGTTTGGTGTAGAAGCTATTATTATTTTACTTCCCGCAATTGTATCATGGATTTATAAAGAAGAAAGTGGATATTCATTTTTAATATCCAGTGCAATTTTATTGCTTATTTATTTATGTTTTGGAAGAAAGAAGCCAGAGAATACAACAATTTATACCAAAGACGGATTAATAATTGTATCGGCTGCATGGGTGTTATGGTCTGTATTTGGTGCACTACCTTTTTATATTTCTGGTAGCATTCCCAATTACATAGATGCATTTTTTGAGACAGTTTCAGGTTTTACTGCCACAGGATCAACCGTAATTGGGGACGTTTCAAAAATATCAAAAGGAATAAATTTTTGGAGATGCTTAACACTATGGATCGGTGGTATGGGAGTATTAATTTTTGTAATGGTTATCACTTCTTTACATGATAAAAATTCAATGCATTTAATGAGAGCGGAAGTACCTGGTCCAGAGCTTAGTAAGTTAGTGCCAAAGGCACGTACAACTGCAAAGATTTTATATGGAATGTATTTTGCACTAACAGTTATTATGGTAGTATTCCTTCTTGCAGGAGGAATGGATTTATATGACAGCATTACTCATGCATTTAGTACAGCGGGAACTGGTGGATTTAATAATCGAACCAATAGTATTGCTTTTTATAATAGCATTTATATAGAAATTGTTATTACTGTATTTATGATTCTATTTGGAATTAATTTTAATTTATATTATTTATTTCTCTTTAAAAAGGTGAAAAATGTATGGAAAGATGAAGAAGTAAGGGCATATTTTATAGTAATTATCGTAGCTACTGTTTTAATTGCTATGAATATTTTTGATATATATGGTACTGTTTTTCAGTCCTTGCGATATGCATTATTTCAGGTAGCGTCTACGATTACAACCACAGGATTTGCTACAGACGATTTTAATTTATGGCCTGAATTTTCTAAAAGTATGATATTAATTGTAGGATTCATCGGTTCTTGTGCAGGTTCTACTGGCGGAGGGATTAAAGTAGCGAGATTTTTAATTTTACTAAAAAGTATAAAAAAAGAAATTGCAAAAATGATACATCCAAAATCGATTCGTATTATAAAGATAAATGGGAAAAAGATAAATGAGGAAACAATTCATGGTGTTTATATGTATATGATTGCGTATGTATTTATTTTAATTATATCAGTGCTGATTGTATCATTGGATAATTTCGATTTCGCCACATCTTTTAGTGGGGTATTATCTGCGATTAATAATGGTGGATTAGGAATATCTAAGGTAGGACCATCAGGAAATTTTTCTCAATTTTCTGTTTTATCTAAAGTGGTACTCTGTCTTGATATGCTAATTGGAAGATTAGAAATCTTTCCATTTTTGATGTTATTATCACCAAATTTATGGAGAAAGAAATTTTAAGAAAGGTTTTTTCTAATAACCTAATTATCTTTTCGTTGTTGACAAATGAAAAAGATTTTTTTCGCTGTAGTCTAGGATTAGATTTTTAAAGGACTTAAATATGCTCCTATAATATTTTTATAAAAAACTCCGATATAATGTTTAGATGCATAAATATTTGACAAGGATGTCAGAAGTAACAGTAATGTTATTCCATACAAAGGAGTGATTTTATGAATATCAATTCGGGGTATTATAACTTTTCTAATTCACTATTTTCAACGAACAATCAAAGTTCATCAAAACCAAACAATATATTGGGAGACTATCTAAGTATTAAAAATGGTAGCTATAAAAAATTATTAAGAGCTTATTATGAAAAGCAAGAAGCAGAAGGAAATGATACCAGCAGTATATTAGGAAGTGACACCAGTGGTATCTTAGGAAATGATACCACAACAAAAGCAGAGTATGTTACTGCAAAGCAAGATGCGGATAGTTTAATGAAGGCAGCCAACAAGCTTTTGGCAAAAGGTAAGGATTCTTTATTTAACAAGAAAGAAACTACCGTAACAGATGAAACAACACTAGTAGAGACAACTACATTAGAATATGATATGGATTCGATTAAAGGTGCGCTTAAGAACTATATTAAAGCCTATAATTCAGTTTTAGATTCTGCAAGTAATACAGATAATGTGAACATTTTACGAAAAGCTACGTTCATGACAGGAGCAACCACTGCGAATTCTAAATTACTAGATAAAATAGGTATTTCAGTAAGCGGTGATAATAAATTATCACTGGATGAAACGAAATTTAAAGATGCTGATATTAGTGATATTAAGACCTTGTTTCAAGGAAATAATTCTTATGTTAGTAAGGTTTATATCAAGGCATTCGAGATTAGCAACCAAGCATTGGCTGGTGTTAATGGAAATAAACTTTATGGGGCAAACGGAAAGTTTAATTCAGGAAATATGAGCGGATCGTATTATAACGGATTTTATTAGTATTTACAGGACAATGAAAACAGGGCAAGAGCTAGTTTTCATTGTCCTATTTTCTTTATATAAGGATTCATCGATTCTGTAAAAACTTTCTCTAGAATACGCTATCTTCTATAAAAGTATATTATTTTCATATTCTTTTTAAATCCATTATTAGGTGTCTATAATTTATTCTTACTTTTTAAATAACAAAATAAATTCCAATATTTGAAAATGGAAATATTTTGTAATATAATAATAGATATGACAACATGTCTTACTAAAAAGGAGAGTGAAAATGTGATGAGTATTACAAACAAGTTAAACAATGTATTAGATGGTTGCATTCTAATGCTTCTAAATGATAAATCATTAAATTTAAAAGAGATTATGAATGAATTAAGAGAATACGGATTGAAAGATGTGAATGAAGGTATTTTATATCCAGTACTTTTAAAATTAGAGGTAGAAGGACTATTTAAAATCCATAAAATGGATCCAGATGAAGGACCAATCCGTAAATATTATTCTCTTAGTGAAAAGGGAAAATTACAATTAAATGATTATCAAGCTGTTTGGAGTAATTTGCGTATCATCATTGATAACATAATGGGGGTATATACAGTTTATGATAAAAGATAGGCAAGATACAGTACAAAACAATCAGAATGTTGAAAAATATCTAAAGAGTGAATATGCCTTGGAGTATTTAAAGTTGTGTGCTTTTCTGAAAGAAAGGGTAGAAGAGGATAAGTTAAATGATGTAATGCAAGATATCTTGGTATTGCTATACGATGCACAGAAAGAGAGTCGGGTACCAGAAAGTATTTATGGTGATGATATAGAAAGTTTTTGTAAAAAGATATCGGAGGGCCTTCCTCATGAGAAAAAAATACGAATAAATAAAAAACGGAAAACGGTAATGAAGTACCGAGTAGCTATTGGTATATTGTGTTTTGGAATTATTGGAGTGATGATCTATAACAAATTATCGTTAAATGGAACGATAGGTGTTTTAAAAAACGGATTAGCTTTTATGGTACAAAATAACGATTATAACGTCGAGTTTGAAAATACTAGCACATTTTATGAAGTTGAAGTAGACCTTAGCAATCTTGAAAGTAATATTGGTAAAGTAATCTATGATGATGGACAGTGTATAATAGATATTGATCATATTGTGAAAGAAAATAATGGTGTTTATAATGTTTTTTTTCGTACCCATGGACGATATAATAGACATGGTGGAACCCTTGTTACTCCAATATATAAAAGCTCATTAAATGATACTAAATATTCTATAGTTGAGTATCATTTAATTGATGGTACATCATATAGCGGTTTTACAGCTCAGGAAAAGCCAATAAAAGAAGAAAATATTAGTGACGTTATTGTTGGTAAAATGCAGGTTCTTTTGGATGGAATGCCTTATGCATGTAGCCTAAGTACATTTGATTCATTGAAATATAAAGACGGTGATATATTTGGTTTTTATTTATTTACAGTAGATAACAATGAAAAAGAAAAAGACGAAGTCTTGCTTAAAGATAAAATTGCAGAAGCAAAAGGAAGGGTTACATTACGACTTTATGATTTAATAAAAACAACATGGAAGCGAGATGTAATTGAATAACTGATATGAAAAAAGGGCGTTACTAAATGTCAATAAAACATTTGGTAACACCCTCTTTTTTCTTTTATAACTTTTTGATGATATATTATCTCACAACTAATTTCTTTAAATCCTCATAGAAACTAGGGTAGGAGATATTAACACATTCAGCGCCCTTAATTTTAGTAGTACCTTCTGATGCAATTCCAGCAATGGCAAAGGACATTGCAATTCTGTGATCTTCCTTACTATCAATTTCAGTACCGGTAAGTGGTGATTTTCCGTTAATAGGAGTTTGCCCACGAATGATCATTCCATCCTCAGTAGCCTCTACATCAGCGCCCATCATCTTTAACTGGGTAACCATAACATCGATTCGGTTACTTTCTTTTACTTTTAATTCAGCAGCATCTTTAATAATTGTTTCACCTTCTGCAAAACAAGCCATAACAGCAATCATTGGTATTTCATCGATTAAACGAGGAATTAAAGAACCACCAATGGTTGTACCATGTAGCTTGCTAGAGCGTACACGAAGATCGCAAGTCGCTTCAAATTCAGTATTTCTTAAGTTTTCAATTGTTACATCTGCACCCATTTGTTTGCAAACTTCAAGGATACCATCTCTTGTTGGGTTGACACCAACGTTTTCAATTAGAATCTCAGAGTCTGGTATTAAAAGTGCAGCAGCGATAAAATAAGTTGCAGAAGAAATATCTCCAGGTACCATGATCTTAGATGCAGTTAATTTTGCATTTGGCTCAATGGTAGCAGTTGTATTTTCAGTATGAACACTTGCACCAAATTGACGCAACATAATTTCAGTGTGATTTCTTGAAACATAAGGCTCAGTAACTGAAGTTTTATCCGTTGCATAAAGACCTGCAAGTAAAATAGATGACTTTATCTGTGCAGAAGCAACAGGGGAGTTATAGTGTATTCCATGTAGTTGCTTTTCATAACCACCAACATTGCGAAGTCTAGAGGAAAGTGTACCATTGATTCGAAGAGGTGCACAACCATTTGAGTTAATACTTAAAATATCAGCACCCATCATACTAAGTGGAGTAATGACACGTTCCATAGGACGTTTTTGGATGGAGGAATCCCCACTAAGTCTAGTTTCAAATTTTTGCCCAGATAAAATACCAGAAATTAAACGTAGTGTCGTACCACTATTACCCACATCAAGGATATCGTTAGGTTTACTTAACCCGTAGAGTCCTTTTCCTTGTATTGTTACGGTACCTTTTTCTTTGTTATTATCAATTTCAATACCCATTTGTGAAAAGCAGCGTATGGTTGATAAGCAATCTGCTCCTTGTAAAAAGTTTGAAACTTCAGTTTTTCCCTCGGAAATAGCACCAAACATCACTGCACGATGAGAGATGGATTTGTCACCTGGTACGGATAAGCGACCAGATAATTGATGTACTTTTTCAAATTGCATAGTAATCTAAACTCCTTTTCCAATTTGGTTGCTTCGCAAATCGTTTGGATTCATTAACTGCGTTCATACAAAGTGTAATTATGTCCTTTTAACAAAGCTACGGCTTTTGTCAAATCATCTTCATTATAAAATTCGATACGCAATACACCTTGTTCAAATTCTCTGTTATGAACAATTCCAATATTTTTAATATTAATCGTATTACTTCCAAGAAGGGTTGCAATAATAGCAATCGCACCAACTTCATCTGTAATATCAATATAGATTTCATGAATGCGATTCATCATGCCACGACTGTTTGGAATTAGACTTCGATATGTATTGGCAGTATCAAAGATTTCATAAAGATATTGTTCATCCTCTTTTTCAAGGGCATCCACAACATGATTTAGGGAATCAATGTATTGTTTTAAGAAATGTTTGATACTTGAAGTATTTGTCAAACAAATATTTTGCCACATAATAGGAGAGGAGGAAGCTATTCTTGTAATATCTTTAAAACCGCCTGCAGCTAATGTACGCATTTTTTCTTCCGAATCATCCGAAGTGCGAACCAGATTTACGAGTTGAGCAGCAATGATATGTGGAACGTGACTGATTGCTGCTGTAATGTTATCATGCTCATTATAATCGATAACCAAAGGAATTGCATTCATTTTCTTAATTAAATTTGTGAAATAGCTAAGGACACCTTGATCGGTATCCTTAGTTGGTGTCAAAATATAGTATGCATTTTCAAGTAATAATGAATTTGAGTTTGCATATCCAGTACGTTCTGATCCAGTCATTGGGTGGCCACCTATAAAATTCTTTGTGAGTGAAAGTTCATTCACGGCTTCATGAATATTTCCCTTTACACTTCCAACATCAGTGATAATACAGGTAGGTTTTATAATTTCCTTTAAGTGCTTCAAATACTCAATATTCATTAAGACAGGAGCGCATAAAAAAATGATATCGCAATCTTTAAAATCTTCGGATAAATTTTTAGATATTTTATCAATGGTACCATCTTCTAAGGCAAGAGAGAGTCCACCATTGACTCCAGTTGTGTGATAATCATAAGCAATATTATAAAATGTTTCAGACGGATTCTCATTCTTTTTTGTTAATGAGGAAGGAATGGTTCCATCAATTTCTTTTAAAGCTCTTGCAATGGAACCTCCAATGAGTCCAAAACCAATAAAGCCAACGATTGTAGTATCCATAGTAAACCTACCTTTCTTAGAAGAATTTATTTTCAAGCTTAGCATATGGACGCAATTTTTCACACAAAGTTTCAAATTGAGGGAATGTTAAGGATTGAGGACCATCAGATAATGCAGTAGCAGGATTTGGATGAGTTTCAATCATAAGACCATCTGCACCAGCTGCAATCGCTGCTTTGGCAAGAGGTTCTACATAATTTCTAACACCAGTCGCATGACTTGGATCTACGATAATTGGTAGATGACTCTTTTCTTTTATTACAGGAATTGCACTTAAATCTAATGTATTTCTTGTAGAAGTCTCAAAGGTTCTAATTCCTCTTTCACATAGCACTACATTAGGATTACCTTCTGCCATAATATATTCACTTGCATTTAACCAATCATCGATGGTTGCAGCAAGTCCACGTTTTAAAAGAACTGGCATACCAGTTTTACCAACTTCTTTTAATAGATAGAAGTTTTGCATGTTACGAGCGCCGATTTGTAGCATATCTACATATTTCACAGCAGCTTCAATGGCCTCTAAACTTGTTACTTCACAAATCGTTGCTAAACCGGTTGCCTCACTCGCTTCTTTCATGTATCTAAGACCATCTACTTCAAGTCCTTGGAAAGAGTATGGGGAGGTTCTTGGTTTATAAGCACCACCTCTTAAAATTTGTGCACCAGCTTTTTTAATAGCAAATGCTGTTTCAAGTAATTGTTCCCTCGTTTCTACAGCACATGGGCCGGACATAATAACTAATTTATTGCCACCGATGCTTGTATTTCCAACTTTAATTACGGATGGTTCTGGATGAAATTTTTTGTTAGCTAACTTGTAACTTTCGGTTACAGCTACAATACGTTCTACATCTTCTTCCACTTCTAGGTTTTTATCACTTAATCTAGATTTATCACCAACTACACCAATGATAGTTACTTGCTTTCCAGTGGAAAGATGGGCTTCTAATCCGTTTTCTTTTATAATTCGAAGAATATTCTCAATGGAAGATTCTTTTGCTCCTTGTTTCATTACTATAATCATAATATTACCTTACTTTCTACAAATATTTGGTTTCATTTCTTGCTATTTCTAATTTTGCAAATAAGCCTTAGCTGGCTCCTTACACTTTCATTGTAACATGAACCAAAAAAAGTTTGTGTTCGTTCTGCAACAATTGCTTTTGGAAGATGAGTTTGTACACCACTCACTTAGCCAATATTTATTCTAACGTTTTTGTAATTGTAACGCAATATAATTATAATGTCAATACTGTAATACATTACAGCGTAACGCTGTAAAGCAGATTAGTAAAAATGCAATCTAAAATGTAAATAAAATAAAGAGGAAAATACGATTATACATGAATTTAAGGAGAAAAATGTCGAAATGTGAAAATATAGAATATATTTCGTGATAAATTAAGATAGTTAAGCATAAATCAAAAAAGATTTGTGATAAATACATAAAACAGTTGTAAATTAAATGTAAATTTAGTAAAATAAGTACATGAAGTAATGAATCTATTTCATAAGGAATAACATGCAAAATCAATCTAAAGAAAGGATTTTTTAAGTAGCTGACAAGGTAATTATTATTTTGGCAAGAGGGTGTTACGTAACAACTAAATAAAGAGGCAAGGTAATTCATAGCCTTACGTGCAGAAAGTTTACTTGTATCACTCCTTGACTATTAAGTATTGGAGGACAACAGACATGGAAACTTACAAATACGAAAAAATTCGAAACGTTGCAATGTTAGGACATGGTGGGTGTGGAAAAACAACATTGGTAGAAGCAATGGCGTATACTACAGGAATTATAAACCGACAGGGCAAGATCGAAGAAGGTAATACCATTAGTGATTTTGATAAAGAAGAAATTAAACGTCTTTTTTCAATTAGTACAACATTGGTGCCAATTATTTGGGAAGATACCAAAATTAATATCCTAGATACTCCGGGTTACTTTGATTTTGTTGGAGAAGTAGAAGAAGCATTAAGTGCTTGTGATGCTGCTGTTATCGTTGTCTCTGCAAAGGCAGGAGTGGAAGTAGGAACGTTAAAAGCATGGGAATACTGTGAAAAATATAAACTTCCTCGAATGTTTTTTGTAACTGATATGGATGATGATAATGCTAGTTTTCGAGCAGTCGTAGAAAAATTGCAAGAATTGTATGGCAAAAAAATTGCTCCATTTCATTCTCCGATTCGTGAAAATGAAAAATTTGTTGGTTTTGTTAATGTTGTTAAAATGGCAGGTAGAAGATTTACAAAATTAAGTGAATATACAGAGTGTCCGATTCCTGATTATTCGAAGGAATATGTGGATAAATATAGAGAAGCTTTATTGGATGCAGTTGCAGAAACATCTGAGGAGCTTATGGAAAAATATTTTGAAGGAGAGGAGTTTACTCCACAGGAGATTTCAACTGCATTACGTAGCAGTGTAATTGATTGTAGCATAGTACCAGTATTAATGGGATCAGGGCTGAATGCACAAGGCTCGAATATGCTATTGCAAGCAATTGAAAAGTATTTCCCATCGCCAAACAAACAGGTGATAACGGGTAGAAATTTAAAGACGGATTCAACCTTTGCTGCAGATTATGATGCAAATAAGCCGATGACAGCTAGAGTATTTAAAACAATTGCAGATCCGTTTATTGGTAAGTTTTCTTTAATTAAGATTTGTTCAGGAGTCCTAAAATCAGATGCGGTGGTATACAACGCAGAAAGAGATACCGAGGAAAAATTAAGTCGTTTATATATTCTTCGCGGAAAAGAACAGATTGAAGTAAAAGAACTTTATGCTGGTGATATCGGTGCGATTGGTAAATTATCCAATACCTTAACAGGAGATACACTCTCCACAAAGGCAACTCCGATTGTATATGATCGACCTAAAATTTCAACTCCGTATGCTTATCTTAGATATAAGACAAAGAATAAAGGTGACGATGATAAGGTTTCACAAGCAATGGCTAAATTAATGGAAGAAGATTTAACACTTAAAATTGTTAATGATGTGGAGAATCGCCAAGCATTAATCTATGGTATCGGAGAACAACAGCTTGAAGTGGTTGTAAGTAAATTACTCAATCGCTACAAAGTAGATATTGAGCTAAAGAAACCAAGAGTAGCTTATCGTGAAACAATTCGTAAAAAAGTTAGGGTACAAGGAAAGTATAAAAAGCAATCCGGTGGTCATGGCCAGTACGGCGATGTGCATATGGAATTTGAACCACTTGGAGATACCGATAAATCTTATGAATTTGAGGAGAAGGTCTTTGGAGGATCCGTTCCTAGAAACTTCTTCCCAGCAGTTGAGAAAGGAATTGCAGAAAGTGTTTTAAGAGGACCACTAGCGGGCTACCCAGTAGTGGGAATAAAGGCTACCTTAGTAGATGGCTCCTATCACCCTGTTGACTCTTCTGAAATGGCATTTAAGATGGCTACGATTCAAGCCTTTAAACAAGGTGTCTTAGAAGCTAGCCCAATTCTATTAGAGCCAATCGTTTCATTAAAAGTTGTAGTACCTGATAAATTCACAGGAGATATCATGGGAGACTTGAATAAGAGACGTGGTAGAGTGCTTGGAATGAATCCACATTACAATGGTAAGCAGGAAATTGTAGCAGATATACCAATGTCCGAGACATTTGGTTATGCAACAGATTTGCGCTCCATGACAGGTGGTGTAGGGGATTATTCCTATGAGTTTGCAAGATATGAGCCAGCACCTTCTGATGTACAATCAAAAGTTATTGAAGAAGCAGCACAAAAATCCCAAGAAGATAACGAATAATTTAATCATATCAAGTACGATTCCTACTTGTGAAAGCTTGGGAATTTAAATTTAGTAATTAAAAGATGTAGTAAGAAAACGTGTAAACGTTGATTTCTTACTACATCTTTTTCTACCTCAGAGAATTTGTAGTATTTAAATAATTTGTTGTATCATTTGGTATTTTGTTCAAGCATTATAAGTTAGATGGAAAATCCTACATATTAAAATATTATTAAAATTTCACAAATAATATACAGAATTATCGGAAATTTATTGACATTATGATAAAGAATGTTTTATATTGGTATATAAAGCATCAAAAGTTTTGGATGTTTTGAGTACGATATAAAAAGAAGAGGATAGACATATGAGTGATACAAATAATCAAGATCTTTTGAACGCAATAAAGATTATGAGAAAACGAGGAACAGATGAGTCCATAAGCCAGATGATCGATGAAGTCATGAAGGCTCAATTTTTAATGCCAGCATTTGTTACAAAATCTGGTGATGACGCAGGATATAATGCAATTGATGATAAAACAGAAGTAAACTATCGCTATATAAAGGACAAAAATGGTGATAAATACTGTTTAGCATTTACAGATTGGTCTGAATTAAGAAAATGGAATAACGGTGATAATCAAGAAGCAGTCCTTTCAACATTTGATAATTATGCTGAGTTAGTTCTAAACGATGAGTTTGGATTTAAAGGTTTTGTAATTAATCCTTATGGAGAAAACTTAATATTTAAAAAAGAGTTAGTAGCTTCTTTAAAACAACAAAAACAAGAGCGTATGAATGCTAAGATTTATCTTGGAGAACCAAAGGAACAACCAACTGAATTGTTAACAGCAATTTCAGATTATCTTAAAGAATTACCAAATGTGAATGCTGCATATTACAGATTAATGTTACAGGGCAATGTGCAAAGTCATTTAATCGTTGTTGATCTTACAGGGGATATGGATGAAACCTTTGATAAGATAGCTGATAAAGCATTCCCATTTTTAAATGATAAACTATTTAAATTAACTACGATTGATACTAATTTAGGAAAAGATGCAATTAAAGATTTAGATCCTTTTTATAAAAAGTAAGCAATTAATTAGTTAAAACGATAGAAATTTTTAATACAAAGACAATGTGCACAAAAATAATCAAAAAGTTTGGAATCTGATAGTTTAAAATCACTATATATCACCTCCTATTTGTAGTAAAATATAGATATTACCAAAGTGGATAAGCTTTTATTAAAAGCTAGGCCTAATGTAATATTACTATTCATTTACAAATAGGAGGTGTGTTTATGTTCCAAAAAAAGCTAATTGCACTTGTATTAGCCCTTGCTCTTGTAGTACCTACGACAGTTTCTAACATACCAAAGAGTAAAGCTGTGGCAGCAGATTCCGCTACTACTTATGGAAATCTAATCTATCAGGATTTTGAATCAGGACTAAATGGTTGGGTTCCAAGAGGAATTGATGCAGAAGTTGTTGCTATAAGTACAGAAGAAGCTTATTCAGGATTGAATAGCGTAAAGATTAGCAATCGCAGCAAGACATGGCATGGTGCTACATGTGACATGACGAATGAACTAACACTTGGGGAGACTTACGTATTTGGAATGATGTTTAAGTATACTGGAAGTTCTTATTCTAGTACACAAAAATTTAGTTTGCAGTTGCAGTATAATGATGGTGTGAATGATCAATACAAGACGATAAAATCAGCGGCCGTAACAAAAGGTCAGTGGACATTATTGCAAGGAGAATATACAATTCCTACGGATGCAACTAATGTTTACGTCTATGTTGAGACAGAGTATAAATCCTCTCCATCAGCACAAGATTTTATGGACTTTTACATTGATGACTTTACAGCAACACCAGCGGTTTTACCAGAGATTGAGAAAAATATCGCAAGTTTACAAGATGTATTTGCGGGTTATTTTAATATTGGAGGTGCAGCAACCGCAAGTGAGATAGCACCATTACCTGCAAAAGATTTGGTACGAAAGCATTATAATAATTTAACGTTTGGAAATGAATTAAAACCAGACGCAGTTTTAGATCATGCAGCTACAATAGCTTATATGGAAGCAAATGGTGGAAATCAGGTGAATCCACAAGTGAATTTAAGAGCAGCAAAAACTTTACTTGAATTTGCAAGAGATAACAATATTCCTGTCCGGGGACACACATTGGTTTGGCATAGTCAAACGCCAGATTGGTTTTTTAAAGAAAATTATTCTATGGATTCAAGTGCAGCATGGGTTTCTAAAGAAGTCATGTTACAACGACTTGAAAATTACATAAAGAATCTAATGGAACTCATTAAGACAAGCTATCCAACGGTAGAATTTTATGCGTGGGACGTTGTAAATGAAGCGGTGGATCCGAATACTTCTACCGGTATGAGAAACCCTGGTTCTAATAATGTTACTGCAGGTAATTCACTATGGATGCAAACAATTGGAGTAGAATTTATAGAAAAAGCCTTTGAATATGCCAGAAAATATGCGCCAGAAGGTTGTAAACTTTTCTATAATGATTATAATGAGTACGAAGATAAGAAGAGTACATTTATCTTTAATATCTTAAAGAATTTAAAGGATAAAGGTTTAGTGGATGGCATGGGCATGCAATCCCATTGGGTTATGGAATATCCAAGTATTAGCATGTTTGAATCCTCCGTTCGTAAATACAATTCTTTAGGTATTGAGATTCAGTTAACAGAGCTTGATATAAAACAACCAGATAACAGTACTTCTGCATTAGCAGCTCAGGCGAGTCGTTATAAGCTTTTAATGAATAAAGTACTTTCATTGAAAAAAGAAGGAATTAATATTACGAACGTAATTTTCTGGGGAGTTACAGACAAAACAAGTTGGCTTGGTGGATATCCATTATTATTTGATGGAAATTATAAGGCAAAGCCAGCATATTATTCGATAATCGAGGGTGTTACTCCAATGCCGACAGTAACGCCAACAGTAACACCGACGGTAGTACCAACGATTATTCCGACAATAACACCAACGGTAGTACCGACGATTACGCCGACAGTAACACCAACGGTAGTACCAACGATTACGCCGACAATAACACCAACGGTAATTCCAACGATTACGCCAAGCGTAACCCCAACTGTAATACCGACGATTACTCCAACGGTAACCCCTTCATTAACTCCAACACCAACGACTATACCAGTGGAGGGAAAACCTGTTGTAGCAGTAACTACGAAACATAATGGTAATTATATAAGTCAACAATATACGGTTAGCGCATTATCGGGTACCATTGATTTATCAAAAGTTACAATCGTTTATACGGCAGATGGAATGAGTTCAGTAGCTCAAAATCTATGGTTTGATAATGCAGCATTGCAATTAAGCGTTTCTCCGTGGTACGTATCTATGAATGGAAATATATCTGGAATAATTAGTAACAAGGAATTAACGCTTACTATTACGAAAGGGAACACACTTGCCCAAGGGGAAGGTAAGCTAACCCTAGACCTTCGATTTGCAAAACCAGATTGGTCAGTGTATGGCGAATTTACAAATGCTGTTGTTAAAGTTTATTATAATGGTGAATTAGTGCAATAAGATAATTATATAAGGCTTTTGTAAAAGTAAGCTTAAGCTACTTTTATAAAGGCCTTATTAGTTTGTATAAACCAAATTGTTTTTCTTGTGGAAATAATAAAAACATGTTATATTAGGTGTGGTTTAAAAAAGTATAGAATTCGAATGATAATACAAGTTAGTTTATAAATACCTATAAGTTAATGTATGAAAGGTTTGGTGCGAAATAATATGGTAAAAGATTATTTACCTTTAAATAAAGAAGATATGTTAAAACGAGGGTGGGAGCAATGTGATTTTGTCTATGTTATTGGTGATGCATATGTGGATCATCCTTCTTTTGGACCTGCGATTATTAGCCGTATTTTAGAGAGCGAAGGTTATAAGGTTGGAATTATAGCTCAACCAGATTGGAAAGATGAATCAAGCATTGCGGCCCTTGGGGAGCCAAGACTAGGATTTTTAGTATCTGGCGGTAATATGGATACCATGGTAAACCATTATTCAGTTGCTAAAAAAAGAAGACACAATGATGCTTACACACCTGGAGGTGTCATTGGAAAACGTCCAGATCGAGCAACAATTGTATACTGTAATTTAATACGAAAAAAATATAAAAATGCTCCTATTATTATAGGAGGGATTGAAGCATCTCTTAGAAGACTTGCGCATTATGATTATTGGAGTGATAAAGTAAAGAGATCTATTTTATTAGATTCTCAAGCAGATATTATTTCATATGGTATGGGAGAAAAGTCCATTGTTGAAATAGCAGATGCATTAAATAGTGGAATTGATGTAAAAGATATTACCTTCATTCCTGGAACGGTATATAAAGCAAAAAACTTAGATTCAGTTTATGATGCAATACAATTACCAACCTTTCAAGAAATTTTAGATAGTAAGAAGGTTTTTGCAAAGAGTTTTTATCTTCAATATCAAAACACAGATCCATATACAGCAAAGGTACTTGTGGAACAGTATAAAGAGAATGAGTTTGTAGTACAAAATCCACCAGCGAAACCATTAACACAATCTGAAATGGATCGAGTATATTCACTTCCATATATGCGTGATTATCATCCATCTTATAAAGAGCTTGGTGGGGTACCAGCAATTGAAGAGTTAAAATTTAGCTTAACTAGCAATCGTGGATGTTTTGGAGGATGTAATTTCTGTGCACTTACATTTCATCAAGGAAGAATAGTTCAGACAAGAAGTCACGAATCTATTATACACGAAGCTACTATTCTTACCTGGGATCCTGAGTTTAAAGGATATATTAACGACGTTGGTGGGCCAACGGCAAATTTCCGTAGTGCGGCATGTGAAAAGCAGCTTACGAAGGGTGTTTGTCTTAATAAACAATGTCTTTTCCCTAAACCATGTAAGAATATGAAGATTGACCATAAAGATTATCTAAGCTTATTAAAGAAATTAAGAGAATTACCAAAGGTTAAAAAGGTGTTTATACGTTCTGGTATTCGTTTTGATTATTTAATTAATGATCCAGATGATACTTTTATTGAAGAGTTATGTCAAAATCACGTAAGTGGTCAATTAAAGGTTGCACCAGAACATATTAGTGATAATGTTCTTACTATGATGGGAAAACCAGAGAATGCGGTATACGAAAAGTTTATTAAAAAATATCGTGCAACCAATGAAAAACTTGGTATGAAGCAATTTGTTGTTCCATATCTTATGTCTTCACATCCGGGTTCTACGATGAAAGAGGCGGTAGAACTTGCCGAGTATTTAAGAGATTTAGGATATATGCCAGAGCAGGTACAAGATTTTTATCCTACACCAAGTACTATTTCTACTTGTATGTACTATACAGAAATTGATCCAAGAACAATGAAACCTGTTTATGTACCAAAGAATCCACATGAAAAAGCAATGCAAAGAGCATTGATTCAATATCGTAACCCTAAAAACTATCGATTGGTGGTGGAGGCTTTAACAGTTGCTGGTAGAACGGATTTGATAGGGTATGATAAGAAGTGCTTGATTCGCCCAAGTTATCAAGATAAGGACAAGTTTGGTGGAAACCCATCAAAAGGAAGTTATTCATCTAAATCTTCGAATCGTAGAAATGGTAATGATGTGAAAAAGTCCTCAGGGAAAGGAACTAGAAGTGAATCTGGTACAAAACCATCCAATAAGGGAAAAATTCGATCATTAAAAAACAAAAAGAAAAAAATAGTTTTAAAATAAATAGTAAACCAATTTTATAAATTGAAATAAATTGTATAAATTGAAATAGACGAAGTATATAAAAACTGGAATAAACCATATATATATAAAATGAAATAAAATATATAAAAAGTGAAATAAATAAAGACAAAAGGTAACTGATTCAAGTGATAAAACTACTATATTTAGTAAGTTTCATCACCTGAATCATTTATTATATAGAGTTTTATTATTAATTATATAATACTAGTATTGAGGGTTTTTATGTTACAAAATGAAACGGAGAAGGGACAGGTATCAACATGGCATTTCATACGTTAGAAAATCAGGATTTAATTGTTAAAATCGAGGATTTTGGTGCAGAAGTTACTTCTGTACAGTGTAAGAAGTCAGGTCAAGAGTACATATGGGAGGGAAACCCAGCTTATTGGAATCGACATTCACCAATTCTATTTCCTTTTGTAGGAAATCAGAAAGGAAAGAAATACAGCTATAAAGGGAAGAAATACCCTATGGCACAACATGGTTTTGCAAGAGATATGGAGTATGTTCTAGTAGAAAAAGAAGATGAGAAGGCTGTATTTCGGTTAGAATCAAGTAGTGTTACAGAAAAAAATTATCCATTTCAATTTGTGTTAGAAGTTACATATATTTTAAGAGAGAAGAAGTTGGATGTAATTTGGATGGTAAAAAATAAAGGTGATAATACGATGTACTTTCAAATAGGAGCACATCCTGCTTTTAATACTCAGGCGGTTATGGAAGAGGAAGAATCGAATTATTTTATCGCTTTTGATGGGGTTAAGGAATTGAAAGTTCGTACCATTGATATGAATACAGGGCTAGCTAAGAATGAAACTATAGGTATGCCTATGAATGAAGTGATAGAAGATAAGGGATATTTACGGATAACAGAATCGTTGTTTAAGAATGATGCCCTTGTTATTGAAGATAAACAATGTACTTTCGTACAATTATGTAAGCCCGATAAAACACCATATGTTACAGTAAGTTTTGATACACCTTTATTTGGAGTATGGTCACCTGCTAAAAAAGCGGTACCTTTTGTATGTATTGAGCCTTGGTATGGAAGATGCGATAAGGTTGATTTTCGTGGGGATTTAGAGGAAAAAGAGTATTTGAATGTGCTAGAAGCAAATAACATCTTTAATGCCTGTTATTCAATTTATTTTGGCTGTTAAAAGTAAGATATTGGAACAGGGTATAAAAAATCACATTTAGAATCGATAAGAATTCGAATAAATGATATTTTTTAATTTTACCTCTTTTAAATTTATTGATTTTTTGATAAAATAGTTATGCATTATTGCAACCTCCTTGTGATTTGTTGGGCAGACTGGCACGAGGAGGTCTTTTTTTTATTGTAAAACAAAATCTTGGAGTTTGCACCTAAACATTTTAGAGCCAAAATTAAAAAAAAGAGCTTAAATATTTGAAGAGCTTTAGTTAATTATTAATAAAAAAGGGGATGATACAAAATAGTGTTATGCTAACAATCTATTTTGTATCATCCCTAATTTATGTGTTATTAAAAGCTATATTATTGTGGTTGTTTACCAATATAAGCTAAGATACCACCATCAACATAAAGAACATGTCCATTTACGAAGTTAGATGCTTCGGATGCTAAGAATACAGCAGGACCTGCAAGATCTTCAGGTGTTCCCCAACGAGCAGCAGGAGTCTTTGCAATAATAAAGTTATTGAAAGGATGTCCTTCTTCTCTTAATGGTGCAGTCTGAGGAGTTGCGATGTAACCAGGTCCAAGGCCATTACATTGGATGTTGAATTCACCGTACTCAGATGCGATGTTCTTAGTTAACATTTTTAAACCACCCTTAGCAGCAGCATAAGCGGATACAGTCTCACGACCTAATTCACTCATCATAGAGCAGATGTTAATGATTTTACCGTGACCTTTTTTAATCATGCTAGGAATAACAGCTTTTGCCATGATGAATGGTGCATTTAAATCAACGTCGATAACTTGTCTAAATTCAGCTGCAGTCATATCACACATAGGGATACGTTTAATGATTCCTGCATTATTAACTAAAATGTCAATAACACCTACTTCTTTTTCGATTTGAGCAACCATAGCTGCTACTTGCTCTTCGTTAGTTACGTCACAAACATAACCATGAGCGTTAATACCAGCTTCTTTGTATGCTTCAAGTCCTTTATCTACTAATTCTTGTTTAATATCATTAAAACAAATGGTTGCACCAGCAGCTGCATAACTGCTTGCAATTGCAAATCCAATACCGTAAGAAGCACCAGTAACTAATGCTACTTTACCTTCAAGTGAAAAGTTTTTTGTGAAATCCATATGAATACCTCCATAAAATATTAGAATTACTTGAAACTATGTAAAATGCGGCAAATTAAGCACTTACATTTATTTGTTATGTCACTAGTAATTACTTTAATAATTATATCTCAATGGGTTTGAAAAATCAAGTAATATAGTAATTAAACTGTAAACATTAGGATGTAAGCACTTACAAATTGAACATATATCGACAGAATTCATATTATATAGGGAAATAAAGGTATCAATTAGTCACTAATACATTTAATTCATATAGCGCCTTTTTGATATCCTTGAATAATGATATAATATTGTTTATAATATGCAAATATATAAGAAATCACTTTATTGAATGTAAAAAAAGTGATACACTAGCTTTGTAAATTAATATATGAAAGAGGTTGTCATGTTTCAGAAATTTTATCCCAGTGAATATGTAAATTCTTCATTTGAAATAAATTATAAGAATCTTTATAAAGAAGGATACCGAGGTTTAATCTTTGATGTAGATAATACATTGGTTGAACACGGCGCAGATGCATCCAAAGAAGCACTTGCTTTAATGAAAGAGCTAAAAGAGATAGGATTTAAAGTATGCTTTTTATCAAACAATAATGAAGAAAGAGTGAAACGATTTAATAAAGATATTAATGGTCTCTATATATTTAAAGCAAATAAACCATCCAAAAAGGGATATCAACAAGCAATGAAGTTAATGGGGACTACAATTAAGAATACCGTATTTATCGGAGACCAATTGTTTACGGATGTGTATGGTGCGAATAGAATTGGTATGAAAACATTTCTCGTAAAACCCATTGGAAAGAAAGAAGAAATTCAAATCGTTATTAAGAGATATTTTGAACGCATAGTTTTATTTTTTTATAATCGAAGCTTAAAAAAATGAAAGGCACGGTATCAAAAGATGAAAAATAACATTATCTTAATTGGTTTTATGGGTTGTGGAAAAACTAGTATTGGAACAAGGCTGGCAAAAAAGCTTTCATATACTTTTCTTGATACGGATGCATTGATTATTGAAAAGGCAGGGCAATCTATTTCAGAGATTTTTGAATCCGATGGAGAAGAATATTTTAGAAATCTTGAAACGGATATACTAAAAGAATTAAATGTAAAGACTGATCGGGCTGTTATTTCTACTGGCGGTGGAATGCCAATGAGAGAAGAAAATAAAGAATTACTTCGTTCTTTAGGACATGTTATCTTTTTAGATGCATCAAAAGATGCAATCTTAAAGAGGGTTGAAGGAGATACAAAACGTCCTTTATTGGCTTATGAGAATAAAGAAGAGCGAATCCAAGAATTACTTTCAATACGTCTTCCATTTTATAAATCTTGTGCCCATACGGTAATTGATACATCTGATAAATCATTTTATGATGTCATTAACGAAATTGAGCAATGCATGGATAATTCGTTTAAAGTGGTGTAAGAATAATTAGAAGTTGAATAAGAGATTTTCAAGATTTTATTTGAATCTAAAGTAATAATAAGGCTCTTAATTTAATTATTATTGATTATAACGAAGTAAAAAAGAAAGGAGTGTATCGACGTATTTTAGTCTAAATACATCGTACAAGGATTAAATGAATTTATTAGTAATTAATGGACCAAATATTAATTTCCTAGGAATTCGTGAAAAGGGAATTTACGGAACGAAAGATTTTAATTCTTTGCTTGAAATGCTTGAAAATAAAGCGAATGAAACAGGAATTTCAATTGAAACATATCAAAGCAATTGTGAAGGTGCAATTATTGACCGAATTCAAAAAGCGTATTATGATAAGGTAGATGGAATTATTATTAATCCAGGAGCTTACACTCATTATAGCTACGCAATTAGAGACGCACTTGCTTCTATCGAAGTACCAATTATAGAAGTTCACATCTCTAATGTACATAAAAGAGAGGAGTTTCGTCATACTTCTGTGACTGCACCTGTTTGTACAGGGCAGATAGTAGGTCTTGGATTACAAGGTTATTTATTAGCAGTTGATGCAATTTTAGAGTTAGCAGCTAACAATAATTAGTTGAAGAAATAAAATAGAAAGGTTCGTCATAGGTGATTTATATCATTAATTTATGACAAGAAAAGGGTATATTTATGAGAAAAGAAGCTCAAGTATATGAAATTATGGATAAAGTATCTGTAGATGCTATTATCATTTTAAATCGTTATAATAGGAGATATCTTACTGGATATTGTGGTGATACTGGGGTAGCATATATTAGTAAGAATAAAAAAATTATCTTTACAGATTTTCGTTATATTTATCAGGCAGAAGCAGAAGCAACTGGATTTGAAGTTATTGATATTACTGATAAAGGCTACGCTGCTTCCATCGCTGAAGTTGCAAAGAATGACCAGGTAAAAGCAGTTGGATTTGAAGAAGTTGAATTAAATTATGCAGAATATAAAGCATATGTTAAAAACTTAGAAGAAATTCAATTTGTTCCTATGAAGGATGAATTATCAGATCTTCGTATGGTAAAAACTAGAGAAGAACTTGATAATATTAAAATGGCAGAACACATTGGAGACATTGCATTTACAAAGATTCTTGAGGATATTAAGCCAGGTGTAACAGAACTTGAAATAGCAGCAAAGCTTGAATATTATATGAAAACAAATGGTGCAGAAGGTATTTCCTTTGACCCAATCGTAGCATCTGGAATTAATTCTTCCATGCCACATGCGGTACCAAGCCGTAAAAAAATTGAGCATGGTGATTTTGTTACATTGGATTTTGGTTGTCTTTATAATGGATACTGCTCTGATATGACTAGAACAGTTGTTGTTGGTAAAGCAAATGAAAAGCAACTTGAAATCTATAATACTGTTTTAAAAGCTCAATTAGCAGTATTAGATCAAATAAAAGCTGGTATGACTGGCGTTGCAATTGATAAGATTGCAAGAGATATTATCTACTCTGCAGGATATGAAGGTTGCTTTGGTCATGGCCTTGGACATAGCGTAGGTTTGTTTATTCATGAAAATCCTAGAGCATCGATGAAAGCAGAAGCTTTAGTATTAGAAAATATGACTATGACTGTTGAACCAGGAATCTATGTAAGAAACTTTGGTGGAGTTCGTATTGAAGACCTTGTAGTTGTAACAAAAGATGGTTGTGAAAACTTTACACATTCAGAGAAAAAATTAATTGAACTATAAAAATATAAATTTTGAGTTATACTGATAAAAAAATAGTTGAAAAAATTGTGCAAGTATTATACACTATTATGTAGTTAATTTTAAGGAGGATTTTTTATGATATCAGCAGGCGATTTTAGAAATGGATTAACACTAGAAATAGATAATGCCGTATATCAAGTTATTGAATTTCAACACGTAAAACCAGGAAAAGGTGCAGCTTTTGTAAGAACAAAATTAAGAAATATCAAGGATGGGGGCGTTACTGAAAAGACATTTCGACCTACTGAAAGATATCCACAGGCTCATATTGAAAGAAGCGACATGCAATATCTTTACACAGATGGTGAATTATATCACTTTATGAATACTGAAACTTTCGATCAAATTGCTTTAAATGAAGATGCAATTGGTGATACTTTAAAATTCGTTAAAGAAAATGACATGGTTAAAATGTTATCTCATGCTGGACAAGTTTTCGCAATCGAGCCACCTCTATTTGTAGAACTTGTAATTACTGAAACAGAACCAGGTTTCAAAGGTGATACTGCTCAGGGTGCTACTAAGCCAGCAGTTGTTGAAACTGGTGCTACTGTATACGTACCTTTATTTGTTAACCAGGGAGATAAGATTTCTATCGATACTAGAACTGGCGAATACATGAAGAGAGTATAATTTTTACAATTTTTTATAAAAAACACTGTAGATTCAGAAATGCTAAAAAAGCACTGGATTTACAGTGTTTTTTTAGTTTATACGAAGTATAAGCGAAGATACTTCGTATTATAAAGTATAAAAATGTATCGAAAAGGACACAGTTTTAAAAATTCATATGATAATAAACTAAAGATTGACATATGGCATATTTTGGATATACTCATACTAAAGATGTACATTAAGTAAGGAGGAGTTATGTCTGATATCAAAAGTCGTAGTTTTATAGCTAAAACGGGTTATGTATATATTGTAGAAGCTAACTATCCACAAGGTAAGGCTATGTATGCATTCTTTATAAAATAAAGAAGAGTTATTTTTGATGAAGGATGGAGGAAGGTCATTATGAAAAAAGCTGTATTTTATATACCAGCCGTTTTTTTTATTGCTATTTTTTGGACAGTGGCAACTTCAATTGGTTTTAGCGCGATTTCCCCAGTGGTAGTGGTATGGATTGCATTGTTTGTAGTAAGTGCCATTCTATTAAGCAAAGGTAAATTTTGGGGTGGTTTTCTTGGCGCATTACCAGGAATTCACTTTATCTATATGGGGACAAAGGATACAGGACAAATCATTAATGAAACTCCGATGGGGATTATTATTGTGATTTTTTATATACTTTGTAGTGTATTTGTGTTTTTTAAAAATAGAAAATAACATTAAATATAGGTTTTTTTTGTCATAGTAAAAAAGTGATAATAAAGGTACAGAGGATATGATTAGAGTATAAAAATTCGATACATCATATAAAAGGTGCCTTTAAGGGGGGTGTTATAGGAATAATAATAGGAATAATATCAGCTAGTTTTGTTACACTGTTTAACAATATTATGCGATGAGTAACTTTTCGAAAGTAGAATTATATAATTACATAAGGAGATTACGGTGAGCGTTTGTTTGTATCCTATTTGTCGTGTAAACATAAGGGATGCATATCGCTGATTAAGAACCTACCGTAATATGGAGGATATATATGAATGCAGAAATTGATATAACAGATATAATTATTGAGACACCACGTTTATTAATACGGCCTTTTAGAATTAATGATTTGGAAGATTTTTATGAATACGCTTCTGTTGATGGAGTTGGACAGATGGCAGGTTGGAAGCCACATGACAATAAAGAAATCTCCAGACTTATTTTAAATGAATTTATTGAGGGAAAGAAAACCTTTGCACTTGAATTAAAAGAAAATGGTAAGGTTATTGGCTCCATTGGTATCGAAAAATATAATGAAAATAAGTTCAATGGTGACTTTAATCAAAAGAGGGGCAGGGAACTAGGTTATGTTCTAAGTAAATCCTATTGGGGAATGGGATTAATGCCAGAGGCAGTAAAGAGTGTAATTTCTTATTGCTTTGAGCAATTATCTTTGGATTTTCTTACAGTAGGACACTTTAAATGGAATAAGCAATCAAAAAGTGTTATTAAGAAGTGTGGCTTCCAATTTTTCTGTGAAGGAGAATTCACAACACATATGGGAGTAATAGAACATGAATGTTCTTATGTATTATATAAGCAATGATGAAAGCTAGATTCTGAATTTAATTCGTTGAGTATATTATAGTGGCTACATATTACGAACTTGACTAAGAAATACCTATTTGGTAGTTTATTTGTAATATGAAATAGTTAAGGAGATAAATTATGAAATTTTCAAGGGATATAACAGTGAAAGATCAAGTGATTATTGGAATCATTGTATTAATAATTTCTTTTATTGCTAAAGTGGTTATTGTTAATATTTTGGATATTTCATACTACAAATTTTTTGATGCTTATATAATTACGATATCTTTATTATATGCGTTAATTATTTTTGGTGCTAGGAAACAAGAAAAAAAATTGTATCTCTTATGCTTATTTCATATTCTTTCTTTAGTGCTTATGATTTTGTTACAGTTCTAAGTTTCTATCGGTTATTTTCCTTGTATTCTATTAATTATATTGTTAAAATATGGACATAACATTAAAGTGTAAAGGAGAAAACATGGAAGACTTTAAATTTGAGACGATTCAATACGAACGACCAGACTTCGATCAATTCGAGGCTTACTTAAAGGATTTAACAGAGAAAGTAAAGGATGCAAATAGCTATAGCGAAATCAAAGAAATATTAGAAAAAGCCGATGAATACATGAATGCCGTTGATACAATGACAACGGTTGCTATGATAAGAAATACCTTAAATACGACGGATGAGTTTTATGAAAAAGAATACGAATTTATAGCAGAGCGTCAGGCAGTGGCTGCAACAACTTCAGCCGAATTTTATAAAGCTATATTAAATTGTAAATTTACTGATGAAATTTCAAATGATTATGGGAAAGAATTGCTTGTTATTCTACAAAGAGAAGTAGATCAGTTTAAAGAGGAATTGATTCCGTTTATACAACAAGAGGCGAAATTAACTCAAAGATATCAAAAATTAATTGCTACAGCACAAATTCCATTTAATGACCAAATTTTAAATATACATGGAATTCAAAAATATTTCGAACATCCAGATCGAGAGATAAGAAAAGGAGCGTTTAAGGCTTACTCTGATTTTTATCATAAGAATGAAGAGGAGATGGAAGAGATTTTCTCTGAGCTTATTAAAATACGTAATGAAATGGGAAAAGCTCTGGGATATGATAATTTCATACCACTTGCTTATATGCAGCAAAAACGAAGTGATTATGGTGTAAAAGAAGTTGCTTCTTTTAGAGATCAAGTTCATCGTGAAATTGTACCTTTGTGTCAAAAATTATATGAAGCTCAAGCAAAGCGAATTGGGGTAGATGAATTAAAAGTTTATGATGAGAAATTTATGTTTACGGATGGGAATGCAGAACCTATTGGAGATGATGATTACTTAGTTTTAGAAGCTCAAAAGATGTATCATGATTTAAGCCCTGAAACCGCTGAATTTATAGATTTTATGATTGAACATGATTTAATGGATTTAAAGAATAAGCCAAATAAGGCATCTACTGGATATATGACTGTTTTAAGTTCATATAAGGCGCCATATGTATTTTCATGCTTTAATCATACCATTTATGATATGCAAGTATTAACACACGAACTTGGCCATGCATTTGCAGGATTTATGTCCATGAGAAATCAAAAAACATCGGCCTATTATATGGGTGGAACAGATATTGCTGAAATTCATTCTATGGCAATGGAACAATTTTCGTATCCGTATGCAGAGCAGTTTTTCGGAAAAGATGCTGATAAATTCCGTTTTGCTCATTTACAAGAAGCAGTTACATTTGTTCCATTTGGTGTTGCTGTGGATGAATTTCAACATATTATGTACGAACATCCAGAACTTACACCAAAGGAAAGAACCTTGGAGTGGCATAAATTAGAAAAGAAGTATATGCCATGGCGCAAGTATGAAGATGATGAATTTATGGAAAGAGGCGGATACTGGTATCATAAGATACATATTTTCTTGTATCCATTTTATTATATTAATTACACGCTTACAACGATGGGCGCAATGGAATTTAAAAAGCGTTTCATAGAAAACCGCGAAGAAGCTTGGAGAGATTATTTAAATCTTTGTAAAGCAGGTTCTAGTAGGAGCTATTTAGAACTTTTAAAACTTGCAAACTTGTCGATCCCATTTGAGGAAGGTAGCGTAAAAAGAGCGATATCCCTTGCGAAAGATATTCTATTAGCTGAGATAGAAAAAGAGAATTAAGTACAGGAGAGCTAAATTAGTATGAATCAGAAAATTAGAATAGCCTGTGTTGGCGATAGTATTACCTATGGTTATGGTACTAATAACATTGAAAATGAAAGTTACCCTGCTAGATTACAAGAATTATTAGGGGATAACTTCATTGTAAATAATTATGGAGTAAATGCCATGACTGTGCTTAGTAACACGGAAACTCCATATACGCAAACCGTTCAATACTTACAGAGTTTAGAATCCAATGCAGATATAGTTATATTAATGCTAGGAACGAATGATGCAAAGCTTGGTAATTGGGCAAAGAATGAAACTAATTTCATTTTAGATTATGAGAAACTTATTAATAAATATAAAGGTATGGAATCAAATCCGTATATATTTATTGCAACTTCACCAACAGCATGGAGAGATTATGGTATTTTAGATGACAATACAATCATCCCAGAAATTGTTGATGAAAAGGTAGTTGTGATTCAAAGAGAAATGGCGAAAAAATTTGAATGCGGCTTAATTGATATTCATAATTACACGAACGATATGAAAGACTTTTTTCCTGATACGATTCATCCTGATATAGAGGGATATCAAATAATTGCTACATTTGTATATGAGGGGATAAAAGATTATTGCGAAAATTTGCTAGCAAATAAAGAGTGAACGCAGAAATTTGAAGATTCTAATAGTAAATAATCAGTGAAAAATTAGTTTAAGAGTGATACAAAAATTGTAATAACAAGTGGTAATAACAAGTTATCAAAAAGGAGCTATTTTGCAATAGCTCCTTTTTGATGTGTTGATAAATATTCATTAATCGCTAACTGAATACAACCCATGATCCCTTGATCTCCATATAATGATGGAGCAACAATATAATTATCAATATCTTTTAATTCGTTTGTCATGATATAACCATTTAACAATTCTAAGAACTTTTTCCGAATCAAAGGATAGAGTTGTGTTTGATGCATTACTCCACCACCAAGTACGATGCGATGAGGTGAAAGTGTTAATGCATAATTCATCAAAGCTTGTGCAATATAATAAGATTCAAATTCCAAAACTTCTTCATTATCAGTTAATTCATAGGCTTTCTTTCCAAAACGAGTCTCAATAGCAATTCCACATGCAAAACCTTCAAAGCAATCGTTATGATAAGGACAACAACTGCGATATGTATCATTAGATGCTCTTGAAAGTAAAATATGACCAGCCTCTGGATGTAACATCCCATGTAAAAGAGAGTTATTTAAATAAACTCCAACTCCAATTCCAGTACCGATTGTAATATAAATACTTGAATTAAGACCTTTTGTACATCCAAATGTAGCTTCTCCTAAAGCGGAAGCATTTACATCGGTATCGAACCCGATTGGTAGTTGCAAAGCGTTTTTTAATGTGCCAAGTAAATTATAGTTTGCCCATGCTAGTTTTGGTGTTGATAATATATAGCCAAAAGTAGGAGAGGATTGATTTAAATCAATAGGTCCAAAAGAACCAACTCCTAAAGCAACAATTTCTTTCTCTTTAAAATAATCTATTATTTTTGGCATTGTTTCTGATGGAGTACTGGTTGGTATTGAGATTTGCTCAATAATTTTCCCAGAGTCTGTACCAATCGCACAAACCATTTTTGTTCCACCAGCTTCTAAAGCACCATAAAGCATAAGAAACCTCCTAATACACATATGTATTTTTTTTAATATTCGTCCTCATAGGATAGATTACTTCAAAAGGATAGGGTGGTCAACATAAATTATATTAAGAAATGCTTTAGCTATTATTATAAAAAATAAGATTAAAAAACCAAAATTTCTAAATTGCAAGAATAGACAAAATAAAGCTGAAAAGCCATTGTAAAAATATATCATATTTTGGTATAATAAAGAATATAAGGCAAAAAATAGAAAATACATTAAAAAATAGGAAGTTGCGTGGTAATCTATTGGAAACCAAAGAAAATATTATGAAATATGGGGATACTTATGGGCGAAAAAGGGAAGGTAAACAAAATGAGGAATCTTAAAAAACGTAATATTAAAGAAAAAAAGGTAAAACTAGCAAAGGTTAAAACCAAGAGAGTTCGTAATTTATCAAGTATACGACTAAAGTTAATTGTAGGTTTTTTAATTCCAATTTCATTTATGGTTGGGATAGGCATTCTATCCTATTCAAAATCATCGAAAGCAATGATAAAAAGCTATGAAAATTCAACAATGTCTACGATTGATATGGCAGCTAATTATTATGATTTGATTTTAAATAGTGTTAAGTCTACCTCTTTTGAAATTGTAATGGATGAACAAATACAAAAGTATTATTCTAAGTATTATAATAATGATACATTTCAAGAAGTAACGGTTTCTTCAAATAACAAGAAGAATATCCAAGCTACGATAATGACGAATAATTATGTTCAAGATATTGCTGTTTTCGGACAATACGGGAACTCCCTCTATGGCAGTACAATGATACCAAATGACTTATACAGCAAATTTAATGATACAGAAGAAGCTCGTTCCATTGATGAAAAAGGAGTTCAATGGTTAGGATACCACAAATACTTAGATGAGAATTCAAAAACGAGTCCCAAAAAATATGGATTAACCGTTGCAAGACAGCTTTTATCTACAGGATATAAGAAGGTTGGATATGTTTATGTAGATGTTAAATTAAGTGCTCTTGAGAACGTATTAAAAGATATTGATGTGGGAGAACATAGTATTTTAGCGCTTATAACACCGGATGGTCGCGAAATATCTTATGTTAGAAATGAAGAAAATGACACGACTAGTGAAACAACTAGCATAGAAACTATAAGAAAAGAAAGGGATACTCCATATATCACCGAACAAGAATTTTATAAAAATGCAATCGATAGTAACGAGGAATCCAATGCTGTTTATGTTGATTATGAAGGTAAACCATATCGTTTTATATATAAGAAATTAAATGAGGAAGGCTTTATGACTTGTGCCTTAGTTCCTCAAAGCGTTATAGTAAAAGAAGCCACAAGCCTTGCAATGATGACATTTTTTATTGTTGGATTTTCAGTAATCGTAGTACTTATTATAGCTATAGTTTTATCCTCCTCCATAGGTTCAACCATACAGCGATTTATGAGTGGAATCGGAAAAGTGTCTGAGGGTGATTTAACAATTGAAATAAAAACAAAGCGTAAAGATGAATTAGGTGCTCTTGGTGGCGGTATTATGAGCATGTTATCAAGCGTAAAAGAAATATTAAAGAAGTCAATGCATGTTACATATGAAGTGAATAGCTCTTCTGAAAAAGTAGCTAAAAACTCACAACTGCTTCTAACTGCAACCAAAGGTATTACCCAGTCAATTAGCGAAATTGAACAAGGAATTATGCAGCAAGCACAAGATTCTGAAAAATGTTTATTGCAAATGGATCAGTTATCAGAAAAAATTAACATCGTTTCTGAGAACTCGAATAATATCGCATCCATTGCTGAGGGAACACAAAAAATAGTAAAACAAGGAATTAACACAATCGATGACTTAGATGTTAAATCAAAAGACACAACGGATATTACCCGTATCATTATTAAAAATATCGAGCAATTAGAAATTTCCTCGAATTCTATTGATAAAATAGTGGGTGGAATTAATGATATTGCAGATCAAACAAACTTGCTATCCTTAAATGCTTCCATCGAAGCGGCTAGAGCAGGGGATTCTGGAAGAGGATTTGCAGTAGTTGCAGATGAAATTCGTAAATTAGCGGAGCAATCAGTAACTTTTGTCAATGAGATAAAAATTATTGTGGACAATATTAAAAATCAAACGAAGGAAACTGTAATTACCACAAAAAGAGCAGAAGATATTGTATTATCTCAGGGAGAATCCTTACGTAAGACGGTTGATATATTTAATAGCATTGAGCAACATGTTACTACACTAACAAGTAACTTAGAACAAATAACGGATGGTGTGAAAAATATTGAACGTACAAAACAAGATACATTAATTGCAATTGAAAGCATTTCCGCGGTATCAGAAGAAACGGCAGCAGCAACCGAAGAAGTGAATGAGGCGGCAAATAAGCAATTAGGAGCTGCCATCAGCCTTAGCAAAGAAGCGGAAGAATTAACGAAGCAATCCCATGAATTAGCAGAGGCAATTAGTGTCTTTAAAATCTAGATTTAGATTCTTTTATAATTGGAATGTAATATTAAATTTACAAAAGTAATGAATGATTGGTGGTTTACATAATAGAAAGGCTTTGTTAACAAACAGGTTAAAGTGTTTGTGTAACAAAGCCTTTTCTAATGTTTCATATATTTACTTTCTGTTTATGGCAATGATTAAATCCGCAAATTAGTTTTGGAATGCATAAGCGGGCATTATTTATTCTTCATCATTTCTAAAATATCTAAATAAATCGGTTCAATGACAGAATCATCAATTTTCTTATCTAAGAAATATTCAACCGCATATTTGGCCTGAGCAACTAACATTTCTAAACCATTTACTGCTTTAATGGAACGATTTATCGCTTGTTCCATGAAACGAGTCGTTAATGGGTTATATATCAAATCAAGAACAGCACTTAAATTTTTATATGGTGTTAGATCAATCGGAGAAGCATCCACATTTGGATACATACCAATTGGACTTGTATTCACAATAACATCTGCATCAAAATGTAATCTCGCAGCTTCTTCATAAGTTAATACATTCGGTTCGCTTTTATATTTAACAACATATACTTCTTTCGCTTTTAAGAAATCTAAGACAGCAAAAACTGCTTTAGCAGCACCACCATTTCCTAGGACTAAAACTTTCTTACCTTCTATCTCAACATTGTTGTGTTGAATCATATATAAAAATCCAAAGAAATCTGTGTTATATCCATATAATTTACCAGATTTATTAACAATCGTATTCACTGCGCCAATGGACTTTGCTCTTTCATCCATAGCATACAAATAAGGGATAACATCACATTTATATGGGATTGTCACATTAATAGCTTTGAAATCTTTTTTCTCCATAAATTCAATGAACTCATCATGATTTAAAGGAGTAATTTCATATGTATAGTCTGCAAGCTTTTCATGTATAGGTTTTGAAAAGCTATGTGATAATTTTTCACCAATTAATCCGTATTCCATAATAACCTCCAAGATGCCGTTAGGCAGTTTAATTCTAAAGCTGAAATTTATTAAACAATATCTTACTACAATAAGAGAAATTAATCAAATATCAGCTTGTCTAAAATTTAATTATTTCTATATCATAATTTAGCCACTCATTCATATATTGTAAAAAACAGACAACCTGATTGAAAATAAAAGAATCGATTTCAATTAGAGAATTATCAAAGTAAATTAGATGAATATCAAATTTACTTAGATGAATATCAAATTTACTTAGATGATTATCAAATTCAATTAGATATTTATCAAAGTCAAAATTTAAATGCTTATTAATAAAAAGCTATGGCAGTGGTTGGAGGTTAGTATGAGTAAAAAGGATGATTTACTTAAGATATTTTCGTTAAGATTGCGAACCGTCTTAGCACAGACACCTCTTGATTATGAACAAATACAAGAAATAAGATTACGAGTCGATGCCCCTTTGATGCTACGTTATAAAAACAAAGAGTATTTTATAAATAATCAATCAAGGCTTACCAATAATAGCGAAGACTCTTTTCTTATTACAAAGGCAGAAATAAAAGAAACTATGGAGTATATTAGCAATTATTCACTGTACGCATTTGAAGAAGAAGTAAAGCAAGGATTTATAACAATTGTAGGAGGGCATCGAATCGGTATTGCCGGGAAAGTAATTATTGAAGAGGGCAAGATAAAAAGTATGAAATACATATCGTTTATCAATGTGCGGTTATCTCACCAAGTAAAAGGATGTGCAAATGTTGTCCTACCTTACATATTAAAAGGAAATAGCATTTTCCATACCTTAATTATTTCACCTCCAGGGTGTGGGAAGACAACCTTATTACGTGATATGATTCGTCAACTTTCCGATGGTTTTCATATCAATGGAAATCGAATGTTGGGGCTTCAAATTGGTGTTGTTGATGAACGTTCCGAAATTGCTGCATGTTATATGGGAATGCCACAAAATGAACTTGGAATTAGAACCGATGTATTAGATTGCTGTCCCAAAGCAGTAGGTATGATGCTACTTATCCGTTCTATGGCACCTCAAATTATAGCAGTGGATGAAATTGGTGTAGGAGAAGATATTAGTTCCATTCATTATGCAATGGGGTGCGGTTGTAAAATGATTGCAACGGTTCATGGCGGTTCCATTGACGAAGTGAGAGAAAAACCTTTGCTAGGAGATTTAATACAGAAGCATATGTTTGAGAGATATATTATTTTAAGCAATCAAAAAGAAGTTGGAAGAGTTGAGGAAATTTACGATGAATTTGGAACTAGACTTTATTTAGCATAGAAACTTATAGAAAGGAGAATTTGAAAATGATTGCACTTAAAATAGTCGGGTGTATTTTAATTATAAGCTCTTGCGCTGGAACAGGATTTTTGTTAGCAAGCGAATTACAACGCCGTCTAGAAGATTTAAAGGCTGCAAAATCCATGGCAATATTATTAAGAGGTGACATTCGGTATGCACAAACAGCATTACCAGAGGCACTTGATAATGCAGCAAGACGTCATGAGGGAAGATTGGCACCTTTTCTTAAACGAGTATCTGGTGAGTTAAAGCAATATTCTGGAACAAGTTTAAAAGAAATATGGAGAAAGGCAGTGAAAGAAGAATTATCACATACCGCCCTCTCAAAAAAGGATAAAGAATGTTTAGTGCAATTAGGAGATCATTTAGGGTATCTCGATAAAGATATGCAAATGAATACGATTGATTGGTATATCACACAATTGGACGAAATCATGAAAGATATTACGGCAGAATCGAAACAAAAAATGCGATTATACCAAAGTCTAGGCGTTTTGTTTGGATTGTTTGTCATTATATTAATACTTTAGTGGGAGGAACACATGACTATAAATCTAATATTCAAAATAGCTGCGGTTGGTATTTTAATATCGGTCCTTAATCAAATTTTAAAACAAACAGGAAGGGATGATCAAGCCTTTTTGGCAAGTTTAGCTGGCTTGATTTTGGTATTGTTTTGGGTTGTACCATATATAGCAGAATTGTTTGGTTATATACAACAGCTATTCTCGTTATAAAATGTAACGAAAACATGATTGGATAGCTGGAATTCGTTAGAGAAAGAATGGAACAAGCTTACATATATAAACTTAAACTAATAAAGGAGAGTGTATAAATAATGATTAAGATAGCCCTAATCGGTATTGTCTCCGTATTAGCAGCAATACAATTTAAAAGTGGAAAGTCGGAATATGGTATTTTAATTAGTCTTACAGGATGTGTCTTAATTTTTTATTTTAGCGCAGGAAAGTTATCTACTATAGTGGATTCCATTAATCAGATTCGAGGATATTTATCTGTTAATTCAGAGTATTTATCAATTTTATTAAAAATAATTGGAATCACATATATCGCAGAATTTTCATCAAATCTTTGTAAAGATGCTGGTTACGCTGCGATTGGTAATCAAATAGAACTTGCAGGGAAACTTAGTATTATGGCACTTAGTATGCCAATACTTTTAGCGTTACTTGATACCATTGATCGTTTTTTAACAGCGTAGAGAAAGATTATAAAAGCGGAATATTTAAACATTTCATACAAACGTCGATGGTTAGAAGGGTGTGTAAAAAAACAGTGAGAAAAAGAAGATTTCTAAAAAGATGCATACAATTGATTCTCTTTATTTATCTTAGCTTATTTTTAACAGAAGTCAAAACAGTTGCTGCAAATGAATTAGCGCCAGAAGATTTGGACTATACAGAAATACAATCCGTGCTAGATGATGTTTTATCAGATGATGAAAGCATGAACTTTGGAACCTATGTAAGTGAACTTGTAAGCGGTAAAGAATCAATTTCTTTTGGTGGGATTTTAGGAAAGATAAAGCAAGTAATTACATCCGAAATCCTTGGTAACTTTAGAAGTTTAACTAAGTTGATTACAATAGCAGTGATAGCAGCAATATTTACTAATTTTTCACATACCTTTCAAAATTCACAAGTAGCAGAAACGGGATTTTATGTTACATATCTTTTGATGTTTGGAATACTTGCTGCGACGTTTATGACAGCTACTTCCCTTGCAGCAAATACATTGGACAAGATATTAGATTTTATGAAAGCATTGGTACCCGCCTATTGTATGTCAGTTGCCTTTTGTACTGGTGCAAGTACCTCTACACTTGTATACCAAGGGATTTTAGTTTTAATAACCTTAGTTGATATTATTTTAATTAAAATAATTATACCATTGATTAATTTATATATGATGGCAATACTTGCAAACAATTTATCCAAAGAGGATTTGCTATCAAAATTGGCTGACTTATTATCTACCGCAATTCGCTGGGTTTTAAAAACCTTGCTTGCAGTTGTAATTGGGATTGGAACGATTCAATCTTTGTTAGCACCTGCAATTGATCAGATGAAACGATCAGCAGTGATTAAAGCAACAGGTAGTATACCAGCGATTGGTGGATTATTGTCAGGGGTCACAGAAACAGTCCTTGGCGCTGGAGTTTTATTAAAAAACTCAATTGGAGTAGCAGGCATGGTAGCAGTTATTATTATTTGCGCAATTCCTTTAATAAAGCTGGTTATCTATGTTTTTATCTATAAGCTTGCAAGTGCAGTGATACAACCAATTTCAGACAAGCGTATCTTAAACTGTGTTAGTGCCTCTGCGGAAGCTACTTCATTATTGCTGCAAACGGTCTTTGTTGGCGCTGTATTGTTTGAAATAGTAATTACAATAATAGCGATTTCAACAAGGGGGATTGTATAAGGAGGGATAAAATTGCAAAGTTTATACGTATGGATGAAAGATATTATTATTTTCATGATTTTTGTAACAATCATAATGAATTTATTAGGAAAAAGCTCATTTAAAAAGTACATTGGAATAATAACTGGACTTATCTTAGTGTTGTATGTAATAAAACCAATTATTGCGATCGCTGGGGATAGTGATTTTTTTAATTTTGCCTTTGGGTCATATAATTATAAGATTCAGTCGGAAGATATGACGAATAAAATTTTAGAAATGGAAGAAAGTAGTAATGATGCAATCGCATCAGAGTATAAAAATATGTTAATGGAGCAGACAAATAAATTGCTTAAAAATAAAGGATTATATGTAACGAGTTTAAATATTGAAATTGATGATGATATACAAAGTGAAACATATGGCACGATTATAAGAATGAATGTAGAGGCTTCTTACTATAAAAATGAAAATGAGGAAGTAGCAATAAATCCTATTACGATTGATCGTATTAAAATAGGAGAGGAAAAGGAGAAAAAAGAGGAAAAAGAAGTGAAAATATATTCACCGATGGAAATAAATATAAAAAATGTATTAGCTGACTTCTATAATATAGATTCGTCTAATATAAATATTAGTATACGGGAGGACCACAATGGATAAGAAAAAAATATCGATTAAGGAGATAGGTGTTCCTAAGCTCGTCATTTTATTCTTAGCAGGGATATGTTTAGTTGTGCTATCCGTTCCCGACCTTTTCGGCAGCAAAAGTAAAACGGAAGATAATAAGGTAAATACGGCTATAACAAGTACACAGACACAAGAAAGTGGTACCATTGATTCAGTAGTTGCAGAATTTGAATCTAGGTTAAAGAAGACACTTAAGAAAGTGGAAGGTGTTGGAGACGTAGAAGTTATGATTACATTAAAAAGTTCTAAGGAACAAGTCGTTTTAAAAGACAGTCCATATGAACAAGAGAATCTAAATGAAACGGATGAGGCAGGCGGGAGTAGAATTAGTTCAAGTCTTAAAAACGATGAGGAGACAGTGTTAATAACAAACGGAAACGGGCAAGCAAATCCTTACGTAACAAAAGAGCTAGAAGCCTTGATCGAAGGTGTTGTAGTTGTAGCAGAAGGCGGTGGTAACAGCAAATTGGAAGTAGACATTGTAGAAGCTGTTGAGGTACTTTTTAATGTTCCCGCGCATAAGATTAAAGTATTACCAATGAAGAGTAAGTGAAAAACCTAGCTATTTGAATCGTTTAAAAGGAATCATTATAAAAATGGAGGTTACATAAATGAAGAATATCTTTAAGAAAAATCAAGTTATCATCACTGCACTTGCTATTATGATAGCTGTTGCGGGATATTTGAATTTTACCAAGGATAGTGCAGATAAAGGCAAAGATCAAGTTGTTAATTCTACTAACGTAAATGACGATCTAGCATTAACAGATGAGAATGACTTATATGGAGATATCAGTGATGAAGATATTGCAGATGCTGGTCAACAACTTAATGTATCGGATGATGGTAGTTTAGTACTCAATGAGAATGCAGACGCCGAAACTGCAGATGGCTCAGTGAATAAGGACGATGTAGCAGCGACAGACGCTACCGGTGAAAACGCAGAAGTTGCAGGAGAAGATAAAGTAAGTTCTCCAGGTGAAGCTATCCTTGCAAGTACAACACTAGATAGTAGTTACTTTTCAACTGCAAGACTTAAAAGAGAGCAAGTTCGTTCAAAAAATAAAGAATTACTTTGGAGTATTATCACAAGTGCAGATGTAAACGAAGAAGATAAAAAAGCTGCTCTAGAAGATTATACTGAAATTGCAAATATTTCTGAAAAAGAAAATGCTGCTGAAATTTTACTAGAAGCAAAAGGATTTGATGGCGTTGTTGTTAATATTGGTGAAGGCACCGTAGATGTTATCGTTAATTGTGAGAGTATTACAGACGCTCAAGTTGCACAGATTGAAGATATCGTAACTAGAAAGACTGGAGCAGATATAAAAGATATCGTTATTACTCCTGTTATCGCTGAAGAATAGGGATGATAAAACTATTTAAGAGGGAATGATTCTTCTGCACAATAAATGGTGAATAAAGGAGGAAGTTTCGTCAATAATGATAGAAAAGAAAACACTTTGCAAATCACTATTAGTTTGCTATAATAGAATCAAAGAATTATACAATATGATTTTAAGAAGCAAATCAATTGTTTTGATTAAACGCGCACATGCGCATGAAATACAGGAGGTAACACCGATGAATAAGGAACTTCAGAATCACTCATATACAATGGAGACTTCTGGTAAGATCGGAGAAGTTAAGATAGCAGATGACGTTGTTGCAACAATCGCAGGTCTTGCTGCCACAGAAGTAGAGGGAGTTGCTGCTATGTCAGGAAATCTAACGAATGAAATCGTTGGTAAGCTTGGCATGAAAAATCTTTCTAAGGGAGTAAAGATTGAAGTAATTGATAAAGCTGTGACTGCGGAATTATCAATAACAATGAAGTATGGATATAGTATTCCTAAGACTTCAAAGTCTGTACAAGACAAAGTTAAGACAGCAATTGAGAATATGACTGGACTTACCGTTTCAGAAGTTAATATTCGAATTGTTGGTGTAGACATAGAGAATACTAAGTAGAAATTTTAGGGGTGGGGTAAGGGATTCTAACACGTGATTTGTGTTAGAATCTTTATTACCTCAGCCTTTATTAATGAGTGTTACGTTATTACGATAGGGATAATCTTAGGAGGATTTAGATGACAAGAAGAGAAATTAGAGAGCATTTATTCCGTATGCTGTTTCGCAAGGAGTTTCATGAGCCTTCTGAACTAAATGAACAAGTGGAATTTTATTTTGAAACTTTGGAAGATGCGAGTGAAGTAGAGTTAGAATATATTGAGAGTCGTTTTAAAAATATAACGGACAAGTTAGGTGAAATCGATGTTATGTTGTCCGAAGCTACCAGTGGTTGGAAACTTAACCGAATGGGAAAAGTCGACTTAAATATTATGCGATTGGCAACCTATGAGATTAAATTTGATGAAGAAATACCTACTAAGGTAGCAATCAATGAAGCCGTTGAACTTGCGAAAAAATATGGTGGGGAATCCTCAGCAAGTTTTGTAAATGGAGTCCTAGCAAAGGTAGTCTAGTATGGAACAAGTATATTCAGTTTCACAGGTCAATAATTATATTAAGAATTTATTTGTTAGAGATTATGTCCTGAATCGTATTTACATGAAAGGAGAAGTATCCAATTGTAAATATCATACTTCAGGTCATATCTATTTTACACTAAAGGATGAGACGGGTCAGATGGCTTGCGTTATGTTCGCAGGCCAGCGTACTGGTCTTCATTTTCGGTTAGAGGAAGGACAATTAGTAATTGTTCACGGAAGTATAAGCGTTTATGAGCGAGATGGTAAATACCAAATGTATGCAAGGGAGATTACCCTTGATGGCGTCGGTGTTCTTTATGAGCGTTTTGATCAATTAAAAAAACGTTTAGAAGCAGAAGGGTTATTTGATCCTTCAATAAAAAAAGAAATACCTGCCTTCCCTAAAAAGATTGGTATTGTAACTGCGAAAACTGGTGCGGCGATACAAGATATCATTAACATTGCTACGAGAAGAAATCCTTATGTACAGTTAATTCTTTATCCTGCACAGGTTCAAGGCGATGGGGCTGCGGCAACAATCGTTCGTGGTATCAAAAAATTAGATGCACTAGGCGTTGATACGATAATCGTTGGGCGTGGTGGTGGTTCCATAGAAGATTTATGGGCATTTAATGAGGAAGTCGTAGCTAGAGCTATTTATGCTTGTAAAACACCGATTATTTCAGCGGTTGGCCATGAAACTGATATCACAATTGCTGATTTTGTTTCCGATTTACGAGCACCTACTCCTTCGGCAGCAGCTGAACTTGCAGTGAATGATATTTCATTATTAAATGCAACATTGGTAGATTATCATAGCATGTTAACGCAAGGGATGCTACGTAAGATAAGTAATTATCGCAAGCAAGTAGAGCAACTTAAATTACGTTTAAGCTATGGCAATCCAATTTATCAGATTCGTCAAAAAAGACAGTTGGCATTAGATATGCAGGATAAATTGACTAGATACATGAATTTAAATCTACAAAAGAATCGTCATAAGCTCGAATTATATATAGAAAAATTAAAGGCACTTTCCCCGTTAGAAAAACTATCAAAGGGTTATTCTTATACTTCGGATGAAGAAGGGCATGTAATCAATAGTGTTGATAAGGTTACGGTAGGAAGTAAACTTCATATTACAGTAACAGATGGTACTATTATTGCATCTGTAGATCAAACGAAGAAGAATGAATAGAAAGGCAGGTAGCGTTTTGGGAAAAAAAGAAAAGACATTAGAAAGCTCATTTGAAGAGTTAAATTCAATTATAGATAGTCTAGAAAAAGAGGACATTAGCTTGGAAGATTCCTTTGGTCTTTATCATAAAGGAATGCAGTTATTAAAGTACTGCAATGACTCAATTGACAAAGTTGAGAAAGAGTTAATGATTCTTGAAGAGAATGGAATGGATGAATAACAATTATCACTTCGTGTTTTAAAAAGCACATGGAGGTTTTAAATGAATTTTGAAAATTTGCTTGATTTTAAGGTCAAAGAAATTGAAACAATAATAAGTGAATATTTATTAAAGGAAGAGGGCTACCAACAAACGATTTTTAAAGCAATGAATTACAGTGTGCTTGCGGGTGGAAAAAGAATACGTCCTCTTCTTTTATTAGAGACTTATCGTATGATGGTTGCAGACAAAGAGGAGAAAAATGAAGCATTGGTTGCGCCATTTTTAACAGCATTGGAACTAATACATACGTATTCTTTAGTACATGATGATTTACCAGCAATGGATAATGATGAATATCGTAGAGGAAAGTTGACAACACATGCAGCATTTGGGCATGCTATGGGTATTTTAGCTGGAGATGGTTTGTTAAATTATGCTTTTGAAGTAAGCTCTAAGGTATTTGATATCATCGAAGAAATGCCAGAAAAAGAACAATTAACTTACTACAAAAGAGCAACAAAAGCTATGAGCACCTTAGCTAATTATGCTGGTATATACGGTATGGTAGGCGGACAGGTAGTTGACGTTGAACAAAGTGGTAATGCTTTGGATTTACCAATGCTTCAATTTGTCTATGAGCTAAAAACTGGTGCATTATTAAAAGCTGCAATGTTAATTGGAGGAATTCTTGCTGGAGCTACAAAAGAAGAATTAGATTGCCTTGAATCAGTAGCAAAAGATGTTGGAATGGCATTTCAAATTCAAGATGATATACTCGATGTGACAAGTACCCAGGAAGTTCTAGGTAAACCTATTAAAAGTGATGAGAAGAATGAAAAATCCACATATGTTTCATTGTGTGGAATTGATTTTTGTCATGATGAAGTAAAACGTCTGTCCAATCAAGCAATTGAACATCTTACAAAGCTTAATAAAGATGATAAATTTGTAATACAGCTGATTCAATATTTAATTAATAGGGAAAAATAACTCTAAATATTTTATATATTGAGTCTTAGAATGGAGGTTAGAATGCCTAAAATTCTTGATCAAATTAATGAACCCAACGATATAAAAAAAGTAGATGAAAAATTTTATGGAAAATTAGCTACAGAGATACGACAGTTTCTTATTTCAGAAGTAAGTAAAACTGGAGGGCATCTTGCATCAAATTTAGGAGTTGTTGAACTTACTATGGCGTTGCATTTATGCTTAAATTTACCGGAAGATAAATTAATTTGGGATGTAGGTCATCAAGCCTATGTCCATAAGTTATTGACGGGGCGTAAAGAAGAATTTAAAACACTTCGTCAATTTGAAGGAATGAGCGGTTTTCCAAAAAGAAAAGAAAGCGACTGTGATGCATTTGATACTGGTCATAGTTCCACATCTATTTCTGTTGCTATGGGTCTTGTAAAAGCAAGAGATTTAAGTAAGAGTAAGCAAAATATCGTAGCTGTCATTGGTGATGGTGCATTATCTGGTGGTATGGCTTATGAAGCACTTAATAATGCGGGTAGACTAAAAACTAATTTAACAATAATTTTAAATGATAATAACATGTCTATATCTGAAAATGTAGGTGGAGTAGCTAGTTATTTAGGTAAAGTACGTACCAATACTACGTATACGGATTTTAAGGGTGGATTAGAAGTTGCACTTAAAAAAGTACCTAAAGTAGGTAATGCTCTTGTTTCTAAATTAAAACGTTCAAAAGATTCAATAAAACATTTAATGATTCCAGGAATGTTATTTGAGGATATGGGTTTGACTTATATTGGTCCAATTGATGGACATAATATTACGCAAATGATGACTGCTTTACAGTCTGCAAGTCGAGTAAAAGGTGGCGTATTAGTACATGTGGTCACCAAAAAAGGAAAAGGCTATGAAAAGGCAGAAAAAGAACCTTGGAAGTATCATGGCGTAGAGCCATTTGACATAAAAACGGGAAAGAATTTATCAAAGAAAGAAGGAAAAAATTATACAGATATTTTTTCTGAAGCAATGTTAGAGCTTGGTAAAACACAGGAAAATGTAGTGGCTATTTCAGCAGCAATGCCAGCTGGAACTGGTTTAATACCATTTAGTAAAGAATATCCGAAACGATTTTTTGATGTAGGAATCGCAGAAGAGCATGCAGTAACTTTTGCTGCAGGTTTAGCAGCTGGGGGATATCGTCCTGTGGTAGCTATTTACTCAACATTTTTACAACGTGCATACGATCAAATTGTACATGATGTTTGCGTAAGTAAATTGCCAGTGGTTTTTGCAATTGATCGAGCTGGTATTGTTGGGAACGATGGTGAAACACACCAAGGTATATTTGATATTTCATTTCTTTCTCATATACCAACTATGACTATTATTGCGCCTAAGAATGGCGATGAATTTATAGATATGATTCAGTTTGCTGTTAAGCATGATGGACCGATTGCGATACGTTATCCAAGAGGACGAGCTTATCTTGGACTCTCTGAACATAGAGAGCCTATTGTTTATGGGAAAAGTGAGATAATATCAAATGATGGAGAAATTGCTATTTTAGCAGTTGGTAGCATGGTACAAACAGCAGTTGATGTGGTTTCATTATTAAAAGAACATGGAATGAAAGCATCTCTTGTTAATGTTCGTTTTATTATGCCAATTGATCATGAAATGATTAAAGAGATTGCAAGTACTCATAAAGTAATTGTAACAATGGAAGAGAATGTAAAACGTGGTGGCTTTGGTGAAAGTGTATCCGTCTTCTTATTTGAAGAAGGAATTCAAGGGGTAAAACATATTAATATATCACTACCGAATGAATTTTTAGAGCATGGAGACCAAGGAATTTTAAGAGAAAAGAGTGGCTTAGATGCCATTAGTATTGTAAAAAAGATTGAAAGTTCTATAAAGAATTAGTATCGCATTTGATCTTTAACGTCTGAAAGGAAATGTGAAGGAACCATTGCTTTACATGATTTATTGAACGTAATCTAATATAGAAAGGTCTTGTGAGATACAATGGGTAAAAGTATGAAAGAACGTCTTGATGTGCTATTAGTACAACGAAACCTAGTAGAGTCAAGAGAAAAAGCAAAGGCTATTATCATGTCTGGAAACGTATTTGTTGAAGGGCAAAGAGAAGATAAGGCTGGAAGTATGTTTCCACCTGAGGTGAATATTGAAGTTAAGGGTGCTTCAATGAAGTATGTCAGCCGAGGTGGTTATAAATTAGAAAAAGCAATCGAGGAACATGGGGTAAATCTAATCGATAAAGTATGTATGGATGTTGGTTCTTCTACTGGTGGATTCACTGATTGCATGTTACAAAATGGAGCTACAAAGGTATTTGCAGTTGATGTTGGGACAAACCAACTTGCTTGGAAATTACGTCAAGATCCTAGAGTGGTTTCAATGGAAAAAACAAATATTCGTTATGTTACAATTGATGATATCAAGGAATATGTAGATTTTGTTTCAATTGATGTAGCATTTATTTCTTTAACTAAGGTTTTAGGACCAGTGTTTAAACTTATGAAAGAGCATGGTGAAATCGTTTGCCTTATCAAACCTCAATTTGAAGCGGGTCGAGAAAAGGTTGGGAAAAAAGGTGTTGTTAGAGAAAAAAGTGTCCATGATGAGGTAATTCGAAAGGTTATTCTTTTTGCCGCACAACTAGGTTTTGAAATGTTAGCTCTTGATTTTTCTCCTATTAAGGGACCTGAGGGCAATATTGAGTATTTACTTTATATGAGAAAGCAAACAAAGTTTGCATCCGATGAAGTAGATGAGGAAGAACAGGATTTAGAAGATGATCAGGAGTTAGACAACGATCATAATACTACAGAAGCTGTAATTGAAGATTCTATCACTGATATAATAAAGGCAAGAACAGATGTCGCAGCTATTCTAGAGTTAGTTGGTAATGTAGTAGAAATGGCACATGGAACACTACAATTGTAGTATTGATAGAAATATAAATATATGCTATCTTATCATTAGATAAGTGGTGCAAGAATGCACTCGGTGTAAAACATAAAGGGAAGGTATTGGGTAGATATAACAACTGATTAAGCAGTATTCAATTTGTAGGAAGATGTGCAGATTGAGTATGCAGAAAGAGGAAAGATGAGACACTTTTGCATTATTACAAATCGGGATAAAGATACGAATTTGGAAATAACGAATAAGATTATAGCGTATCTTACATCAAAAAAGAAGGAAGTCTTTCTTGCAAAAGAACAAGATAAAGAAAGTGGTTTTTACACGGATGCTGCCACAATACCAAAGAATACGGAATGTGCAATTGTTCTTGGCGGTGATGGAACCATTTTACAAGCGGCTCACGATTTGTTAGGTTATAACATACCAATATTAGGTATTAATTTGGGTACCTTAGGATTCATGGCTGAAACAGAGTTACAAAATGTTTGGCAGGCATTGGATGCTTTATTTGATGGCGATTATGTTATTGAAGAGCGTATGATGCTAAATGCTTGTGTTTTACAAAGTTCAAACGAGATTTATTCAGATAAAAACTGTACTTCTGCATTAAATGATATCGTTATAACAAGAAGTGGATTTTCAAGAATTATTGGAGTAAGAATTTATGTGAATGGAGCATTTGTGAATGATTTTCGTGGAGATGGTGTCATTATATCAACCCCTACGGGATCTACAGGATACAATTTATCAGCAGGTGGACCAGTAGTCACTCCAGAAGCTGAACTTACTATTATAACACCGATTTGTCCACATTCGTTAAATGCGAGAAGCATTGTTGTTACAAGTAATGATAAAGTTACAATTAAAATACGTGAAAGTAAAAAGACACAAGAGGAAGAAGCAATTGCTACAATTGATGGTTGTAGAGCTATTCAATTAAAGGCAGGAGATAGTATAGAAATTGGTAAAGCAGTAGAAGTTACGAAGCTAATACGTGTGGGAAAAGCTAATTTTTTTCATATTTTAAGAACGAAACTTGGGGATGCCAACAATTAATTATCCCCCTAAATATTAAATCTGTAAATGAGATAGATAGGAGCAGACGATGAAAATAGGGAGACAAAGTAAAATAATCGAACTAACACAAAAGTACAATATAGAAACTCAGGAAGAACTAGCGGAATTATTATTGAACGCGGGATATAATGTAACTCAGGCTACTATTTCTAGAGATATTCGTGAATTGAAATTAACGAAGGTTGCAACAGATGGAGGACGTCAAAAGTATGTTGCGCTACAAAACCAAGAAGTAGGTATTACTGATAAATATATTAGAGTACTTCGCGATGGATTTGTTTCTATGGATATGGCACAAAATATTATGGTAGTTAAAACCGTTTCAGGAATGGCTATGGCTGTAGCGGCAGCATTAGATAATCTTCATTTTGATGGTATTGTTGGTTGTATTGCAGGTGATGACACTATTATGTGCGCAATACGTTCCGTAGAAGAAACAGTAACGGTAATGGAAAAGTTATCAAAGATCGTGAATGGTAAAGAATAGTAACCTTGAAGTATAAATCTTGATTCACATGATAAATCGTGTTAAAATATACTTTGGGTGATTTTTAAAAGAACTTCAAAGATACAGACAGAAGAATAGAATCATTAGAAAACAATAGAAGGAGTTTAACATGTCAGGACATTCTAAATTTGCAAACATTAAACATAAAAAAGAAAAGAACGATGCTGTAAAAGGTAAGATTTTCACAAGAATCGGTCGTGAAATTGCCGTTGCAGTTAAAGAAGGTGGACCAGATCCAAATAACAATAGTAAATTAAAAGATATTATTGCTAAAGCGAAATCTAATAATATGCCGAATGATACAATTGAACGTAGTATCAAAAAAGCTGCTGGTGACAATGGCGGCGTAGATTATGAATTTGTTACTTATGAAGGTTATGGACCAAGCGGTACTGCTATTATTGTTGAAGCTTTAACTGACAACAAGAATAGAACTGCAGCCAATGTAAGAAATGCATTTACAAAGGGAAATGGTAATGTTGGAACTCAAGGTTGTGTTTCTTATATGTTTGATAAAAAAGGTCAGATTTTAATCGATAAGGAAGAATGTAAATTAGATGCAGACGAACTTATGATGATAGCACTTGATGCTGGAGCAGAAGATTTCAGCGAAGAAGAAGACAGCTTTGAAATCGTTACTGATCCAGAAAGCTTTAGTGCAGTTCGTGAAACACTTGAAAATGCTGGTGTTCCTATGGCATCTGCAGATGTTACTATGATTCCTCAAACATATGTTACTTTAACAGATGAACAAGATCTTAAAAACATCAATCGTACGCTTGCTTTATTAGATGAAGATGATGATGTACAAGAAGTATATCACAACTGGGATGAGCCAGATGAAGAAGAATAAAATATTCAGTGATGAATAATCGAGTAGGAGGAAATTCATTAATTGAATTTCCGTCCTCTCACACCACCGTACGTACCGTTCGGTATACGGCGGTTCAATAAGATTACCTTATTTGCGAATATCTTTCACTAAGTGTTATAAAACCTTGTTCTCTAAGATATTTATTGGTAAGAGTTGAATTTAAGATTGGGCTATTGGAGATTCTCCAGTAGCCTTTCCTTGTATTCGCATGTTCCCATGCTTTCCAATTCTCTACCCCTAGTTTAACTAAGTTATCATGTTTCGTTTTAATCTTTTTCCACTGTTTCCAGTAACAAAGACGTAAACGTCTTCTTAGCCACTCATCAAGTTCTCGTAAGGTACCTTTCATATCTGCTAGTTTGAAGTAACTTATCCAGCCAACAATTAATTGTTTTAGTTTAATAGCTCTGAGTTCCATACTCATTGCATTACTTCTTCCAGTGATACTCTTAAGTTTTCCTTTTAACTTCTTAACAGAAACTTGATGTACTCTTATTCCCATTTCACCTTTCTTATTGTAAAAGGTATATCCTAAATATTTTAGTTTCCATGGTCGGTCTACCTTACTTTTCTCTTTGTTAACTTTAAGCTTCAAGTCCTTTTCTATAAACTCCGTGATACTTTTCATAACTCGCTCTGCTGATTTCTTTGATTTCACGTATACATTGCAATCATCTGCATAACGGCAGAACTTAAGTCCTCTTCGTTCTAATTCCATATCTAGTTCATGCAACATGATATTACTTAATAGTGGAGATAAGTTCCCACCTTGAGGCACTCCTTCTACAGTAGCACTTACTAATCCCTTTTCCATCACTCCTGCATTTAGATACTTCCTTATCAGTCCGATTACTCGTATATCCTTGACTTCTTTATAAATCAGCCCAATTAACCTATCGTGGTTGACAGTATCAAAGTACTTTTCTAAATCTATATCTACCGCCCATTTATAGCCTTCATCCATGTATTCTTTACATTTTAGAATTGCTTGATGCGCGTTTCGATTTGGTCTAAATCCATAACTATTCTCTGAAAATTTCTTCTCAAAGATTGGCGTTAGTACTTGTGATACTGCCTGTTGTATCACTCGGTCTACTACAGTTGGTATCCCTAATGGTCTTGTTTTCCCGTTATCCTTTGGTATCTCTACCCTTCTTACGGGATTCGGTTTATAACTTCCATCTGCTATGGATTGCTTAAGCTCTTCGCCATGACTTCTTAGATATGGTAGAAGTTCATCTACTCCCATCTTGTCGATTCCATGACTTCCTTTATTCTTCTTTACACGTTTAAAGGCTTCATTTAGATTTTCATTACTAATGATTTTCTCTAGCAATCCATAGTGATATTCTCTTCGGGCGTTCTGTCTGTTATCCGACGTCATAGAAATGCTCGGCGCCTTTGCATAGCTTTCGAGTTCCACTCTATCCTTTTGCAAATGACCTGATTCTGTATTCAGTTGTCTGCTGTCATCACATTTCTTTGTTTCTTTCAAACTTTCAAAACCTCCTATTGTTCAGTCCTTCCCATAGGTCGTCGACTACCTCCGGTACTATGACCTCTGCTGACTTCTTAGTGTTCAGCCATACATCACTGCATGGGTTGTCATTTCAGAGTTCACTTCCATGACGTATCACTAAGACCTCCCCAGGTAAGAACGCAATCTTCCTCTCCATCTATCTGCCACATTTACATTAATTAATTTCGAGTAGTTATTGGACTTCGATTTGTATAGCAATCTTATCCTTAATTAATGCCTTGTATGTGATTTCTGTTCGTCAGACCAGAGATTTGCCCACGGACTTCCTTCAGATTCGCCCTCACGAACGACACCCTTGTCTTAGGCTATACACTTGCCACTACTAGGCTGTGTTAGGGACTTTAACCCATTAGATTGCGCCCATGCTGGGCACACTACAATAAAGACCTTCTTAGCATTTAACTAATGCTAGGAAGGTCTTTTTAATTCTCAAACCAACATTGATTTCCAAATTTATTATGATATAATAAACTTGGAAAAATTATTCATTGGACGATTACAGCAAATTATCATTAAATTTATGGAGGGTATGTAAAATGTCAAGTGAAACAGATAAGTACATAAAAAATTTATCATCAACTCTAGATGAAATTGATGATATAGATTTATTTGAAGTAGATGAATCAGCCGAAGAAATAGATATCGAATATTGGGATTATAGAATAATACATAAGCAAGAGAACGATACTTATAAAATAGGAGAAGTATATTTTAACGCAGACCATGAACCTGTTACTTGGGTTGAACTTGATTCACTTTGTTGTGAAAATTATGAAGATTTAAAAAGTGATATTGAAGGATTTTACGAAGCGCTTACTAAACCTATTATTATGTTTGATGGAGAAAGATTAGTAGAGATAAATAATGTTGTTGAATAATTATGGTAAATAATTATATAAGTTTATTAATTGTAGTTTATTTAATAAACTACAGTCCGTAAGGCATTCAAAAGTAGACTAGAGGTAAAGGTTTGCTTTTGAATGTTTTATTTTATAGGAGGAAGAAATGGAAATAAAGCAATTTAGAGAACTACAACCAGAAGCAGTCTTAATAAGAAATGAAGTTTTTGTACAGGAACAAGGATTTGAAAATGAGTTTGATTCAATTGATGATATTTCAACACATTTAGTGCTATTTGATGATGCACTACCTGTGGCTACCTGCCGTTATTTTTGGGATGAAATTAAAAAATCATATATCGTAGGACGGATAGCGGTACGAAAACAACATAGAGGGAAAAAGCTAGGTGAAATGATTTTAAGAGAGGCTGAAAAAAGCATCAAAGAACTTGGAGGAAGTAGTATTTATTTATCAGCACAATTAAGAGTGAGTAAATTCTACGTAAATCAAGGATATAGAATGGTTGGCGAAGTATATTATGATGAATTTTGCGAGCATATTTGGATGATGAAAGAATTATAGTAGAGAATGAATTACTGATCGATTATAATTTAATTGACTTAAATGGAAAAGAAATCAGAATTATTGATATTTGGGCTGGATATAAGGATTCTTCAATTGGATACTAAGTGAATTAAGCTGATATGATAACATGAAACTATAAGCTGCTGAACATACATGATTCTGAACATACATGCTTCTTACTTGTTCAACAGCTTATTTATAAAAGATTATATTCTTAAGTTAAATTTATTCCCCACCAGGACCATCGCGACGTTCTGAATCATCTGGAGAGAAGGAATTACTACAGCAATTTTGTGATTTGTCTGAAACATCTGTAGTAAAAGAATGTGCTACATCATCTGAATTGGTAGTTTTACTAGGTGTTGCTTTGGAGTTTGATACATTCGTACTAGTTGTTTTATTTCTGCTATTTTGCATAGAGATATCCTTTCTAATTAAAAATATCGAAACATATTGATACATAATAAAGTATTTGATTTCAGGTATCACATTATACTGGCAAAAAAATCTGCTCATGTTTATCTACTTTTTAGTTAAATCAACAAATAGTTAGGAAAGTATTGACCAAAAAAGTAAATTGTGTTAAAATTTCTTAACAATACATATATGAGGGAGTAACTCACGCATCAATTTGCGTGACAACGCCAACATCATGGCCGATAATAGCCTGGTTTTGTCTTAAAGAGTGAGACTCATGTATAACTTAGAAAATTTGTTTTATAAGTTATACTTGGGTCTTTTTTTGTGCGCACCACACGGAATATGAGGTATGTTGTTGGATGCTTCTCGCATGGTTGGAAAAGATATCTTTTATAAGAGGGAAAGGAAGAGTAAAATGAACTTTTATTTGAAGTCAACGGATGAAGTGTTAAAAGACACGAAAAGCCAATTGACAGGACTATCCTCAAAAGACAGTGAAGAACGTCTTTTGAAAAATGGTAAGAATAAGTTAGCGGAAGGTAAAAAGACTCCATTATTTATTAAATTCTTATCACAAATGCAAGACCCTATGACAATTATCTTATTATGTGCAGCTACCGTATCTGGTATTACTGCAGCATATGCTCATGAGTCTTTTGCAGACGTATTTATTATTTTAGCTGTTGTTATCATCAATGCAATTTTAGGTGTTACACAGGAGAGTAAAGCTGAGAAAGCTATTGAGGCTTTACAACAAATGGCGGCTGCTACAAGTAAAGTTCTTCGTGATGGCGTTCAACAAACGATTAAAAGTGAAGATTTAGTAGTAGGTGATATTATTTTACTTGAAGCTGGTGATGCAGTACCAGCCGATGCTAGAATTTTAGAATCTGCAAGTTTAAAAATTGAAGAAGCAGCGTTAACAGGTGAAAGTGTTCCTGTTAATAAGAAAGTTGACAAACTTACTCTTGGAAATGAAAAAGATATCCCATTAGGTGATCGTAAAAATATGATCTACATGGGTAGCACAGTAGTTTATGGACGTGGTAGTGCAGTTATTACTGCTACTGGTATGGACACTGAAATGGGTAAAATTGCAGATGCTCTTGCAAATGCAAAAGAAGGTCGTACACCTCTTCAAATTAAATTAGCTCAGTTAAGTAAGACATTAAGTGTACTTGTAATTGGTATCTGTATTTTTATCTTTGCCTTTAGTTTATTAAAAGCAGGTGAAATCACTGGTGAAACTGCTCTTGATACATTCATGGTTGCAGTAAGCCTTGCAGTTGCAGCGATTCCAGAAGGTCTTGCAACCGTTGTTACAATCGTTCTTAGTATTGGTGTTACCAATATGAGTAAGAAGAATGCTGTAATAAGAAAGCTTACAGCAGTAGAAACCTTAGGTTGTGCAGAAATCATTTGTAGTGATAAAACAGGAACTTTAACACAAAACAAGATGACTGTTGTAGAACACTATGGTGAAGATGAAAACTTATTAGCAACTGCTATGTCACTTTGTAGTGATGCTCAAGTTGGTGAAAATGGAGATGCAGTTGGTGAACCTACAGAATGTGCACTTGTAAACTATGCAACTAAATTATCTTTAAGCAAAGATAAATTAAAAGAAGAACAACCACGTGTTGGAGAAGCTCCTTTTGATTCTGTGCGTAAGATGATGAGTACTGTACATAAAACAGATAAGGGCATTATTCAATATACAAAAGGTGCTCCTGATGAAATATTAAAATGTTGTACAAAAGCATTAGTAAATGGTAAAGTTGTTGCTTTAGATGATAAGATTAAGAATGCAATCTTAACTAACAACAAAGAAATGGCTGGCAAAGCACTTCGTGTATTAGCAGCTGCATATAAAGAATATGATCAAGAACCAAGTAATTATGAACCACAAAACTTAGAAAAGGATCTTGTATTCATTGGATTAACTGGTATGATTGATCCAATTCGTCCAGAAGTTGTTGATGCTATTGCAGAATGTAAGAAAGCTGGAATTAAGCCAATTATGATTACAGGTGATCATAGAGACACCGCAGTAGCGATTGCTAAACAACTTGGTATCATTAAAGATGCGAGTGAAGCAATCACTGGAGCTCAATTAAATGATATTTCAGATGCTGACTTTAAAAATGAAATTGAAAAGTACTCTGTTTACGCACGTGTTCAACCAGAACATAAAGTTCGTATTGTAAATACATGGCGTGAAAAAGGCAAGATTACAGCGATGACTGGTGACGGTGTTAATGATGCTCCAAGTATCAAGTCCGCGGATATCGGTATTGGTATGGGTATCACTGGTACAGACGTTACTAAAAATGTTGCAGATATGGTTCTTGCAGATGATAACTTTGCTACAATTGTTAGTGCAGTTGGTGAAGGACGTCGTATTTATGATAACATTCGTAAAGCAATTCAGTTCTTATTGTCCAGTAACTTAAGTGAAGTTTTAAGTATTTTTATAGCAACTATTATGGGCTTTACAATCTTAAAACCAGTACACTTATTATGGATTAACTTAATTACAGACTGTTTCCCTGCTCTTGCACTTGGTGTAGAAAAAGGGGAAAGCGACTTAATGGAACGTAAACCAAGAAGTACAAAAGACGGTATTTTTGCTGGTGGTCTTGGTGGGGATGCGTTATATCAAGGTGCTTTAGTTACTATTATTACATTAGCAGCTTATTTTATTGGTCATTATATGGAAGCTGGTGTTTGGGAAATTGCAAACAGCGAAGATGGTATGACAATGGCATTCCTTACAATGTCTATGGCAGAGATTTTCCACTCCTTTAACTTAAGAAGCCAAAGAGGTACATTATTTAAAATGAAGTCCTTAAACTTCTGGTTACTTGGTGGTATGGCATTAAGTTTAGTATTAACAACAGCAGTTATTTACTTACCAGGTATTTCAGATGCATTTGGATTTGCTCATATTTCTATACCTGAGTATGCAGTTGCCCTTGGATTAGCATTCTTAGTAATTCCAATTGTTGAAATTGTTAAGTTGATTCAAAGAGCAATTAGTAAAAAGTAATTTTTAAGTAAGATATTAGGTAAGATTTATCTAAGATAACAAGTAAGATAGAAATATCACACTTAAAGTAATATAAACTGTCACAAAAAGAATCAATTATCAAATAGCTTGATCTAAGCTAGATTGTGGATTGAAATTCTTTTGTGGCAGTTTTTTTATGGCATTTTTTCACTTCTGTCATTAAAATGTCGTAAAATAAATAAAAATTGAAACAAAAAATGATTGACAAATAACCAAAAAAAGGTTATCTTATATAAAATACATTATATTCATATAAGAATAGTATGAAATTAATTAGGAGGATTCAATGGATAAGGGGGAGCAGCAAAAGAATGTTATCTTAGGAAAGGATTTAAATAAGATTATTGAAATTCTACAGACAATCCAATATGGTTCTGTAACAATTATTGTACAGGATGGTAAGATACTTCAAATTGAAAAAAATGAGAAGATAAGAGTTAAATAAAAGGAAAGAATTTAAGAAAAACAAAGTAAAGTAATGAGACAGCAAATGTGAAAAGAAGAAATGAAATTGGTGATGTTAAAAGTAAATTATAGAGCTAAGCAATAAGGAATGGATTATAAATGAATATTAAAACTGACTATAAAAAATAGAGGTTTTATTATGTATCAACATAATAAGGCCTCTTTTTTCTTTGTAGAAAATTAAAGCATGTAATTCTTAACCTTAGAAAATCACATTCTTAATACATGAGGTACATTCAGATTATTTCTTACGCAATGATTTCAAATAAATATAGAAGGATTTGAAAATCAAGTAAAGAAGGATCTGAAATGCAAATATAGAAGGATTTGAAAATTAAAAATGAAAGGATCTGTAAATCAAACATGAAAGGAATGAGAAAATATGAGTAATTATGAAAAAGTAAAAGCACTCCACCCCTGTTTTGGAAGTGTAGGTAATAAAGGTAGAATTCATTTACCTGTCTGTCCATCTTGCAATATTCAATGTAACTTTTGTGATAGAAAGATTAATGATTATGAAAACCGTCCAGGTGTTTCTTCTACTATTTTAGATCCTGAAGAAGCGATAGAGGTAGTGGAAAAAGCCATACATATGTGCCCTGACATAACAGTAGTTGGAATTGCTGGGCCTGGAGATACTTTAGCATCAGACAATGCGATAGAAACGTTCCGCTTAATTGGGAGCAAGTTTCCTCAATTATTAAAGTGTATGAGTACGAATGGACTGTTGTTACCTGAAAAAGCTTTAGAGTTAATAGAGGTTGGCATAGATACGTTAACAGTTACGGTGAATGCTGTGGATCCAGAAATTTTACAGCGAATTGTACCAGCGATTATATACCATGGCCAAACGTTTGTAGGCCTTGAGGCAGCTAATATTTTAATTCAAAACCAATTGGAAGGAATAAGAGTACTTTCTAAAGCAGGGGTTACGATCAAGGTCAATACAGTATTGATTAATGAAATTAATAAAGAACATATAAAAGAAATTGCAAAAACAGTAAGTGAAGCAGGAGCAACGATATATAACATTATTCCATTGATTCCTCAAAATAAATTAGCTTACTGTGAAGAACCTCCTTGTAATGATATTGACAGTACAAGGAGAGAGGCAAGTGAATATATTGAAGTATTTCGCCATTGTATGCGTTGTAGAGCAGATGCAATTGGAATTCCAGGAAAGCTAGAGATTGGCGATCAAATATATAGAAAGGATTTTATTATAAAAGAAACGTTTTCACATGGTTAAAAATATAAAGGCTTATTAGTAAGAAATCTATATTTATAAACAAGCATTAACAATCAAATGCAATGAGGGTGATTATGAGTTATAAGATAGCAATTGCAACAAAGGATGGAAAGGTAGTATCTGAGCATTTTGGGTATAGTAAGAAATTTTGTATTGTAAGTATTGATCAAAATGCTTGGAAGGTTATTGAAGTAAGAGAGGTTGTGCCTGCATGTACAGGGGTTGGCTGTACATATTCTAAAGATTCAAGTAATTCACACATAGATGCAATTGAAAAAGTAGCGAAAATTCTTTCGGATTGTAAGCTCGTAATTGTTAGTCAAATCGGATATGGAGCGGAACGAGTTTTAAATGATAATCAGCTTGAAGTGAGATTACATAAGGGATTTATTATTGATTATTTAAATAGTTTTATAACAACTTAAAAAAAGGTAGAAGAGTAAGTTGACATGAGTATCTTAACTGGCTAAAAGCACAGAGAATTTAGCTTATGAATAAAACTACCTAGCGTTAATAAGGAGGGAATTATGGCAAAGAAAATCAAACAAATTGCAATCTATGGAAAAGGGGGAATCGGAAAATCTACAACTACATCTAATATAAGTGCAGCCTTATCAAAACTCGGCTATAAGGTAATGCAGTTTGGCTGTGATCCTAAAAGTGATTCTACGAACACATTACGAAATGGTGAATATATTCCAACGGTCCTTGATACCTTACGAGAAAAAAATACAGTAAAAGCTAATGAAGTGCTTTATCAAGGATTTAACGGAATCTATTGTGTAGAAGCAGGTGGTCCAGCACCAGGTGTAGGTTGCGCAGGTAGAGGGATTATAACGGCAGTTCAATTATTTAAACAACAGCGAGTATTTGAGGAATTAGATTTAGATGTAGTGATTTACGACGTTTTAGGTGACGTTGTGTGTGGGGGATTTGCTGTACCAATTCGAGAAGGAATTGCAGAACATGTATTTACCGTTTCCTCGGCTGATTTTATGAGTGTATACGCTTCCAATAATTTATTTCGAGGGATCACAAAGTATTCCAATGCTGGTGGAGCACTTCTTGGTGGTGTCATAGCAAATTCTATTAATAAGGCTTATGCAAAAGATATTATAGATGATTTTGCGAAACGTACAAAGACACAAATCATGCAATATGTTCCTCGTTCCGTAACTGTAACACAAAGTGAATTACAAGGAAAAACAACAATAGAAGCAGCACCTGATTCACAACAAGCAAAGATTTATATGGAGCTAGCAGAGCGTATTGCAGAACATGAACATTCCACGGTTCCATCACCGATGGAAGTAACTGAATTACGTGAATGGGCAGCGGAATGGGGAAATCAATTACTTGAATTAGAAACAGGTGTTGTTGTAGGCGGAAATCAAGCTGGTATATAACATAGCAGTGAAAATAATTAGAGTAATCAAATTATTAGTTAGATCTTTGATTGATCTATGTTAGAGGAGATAAAACACAGTAGAAATAGAAAAATATCAGTAAATATGAAAGAGAAAATAAAAGTGAAGAAGAAAATAACAGTAAAAGAACAATAAAAAATAACAGTAGAGAAATGTAGTAAGTGAAAAATTGTATTTAAGAAATGGATTTGTAGATTTTATATTTGATTACTAATAAAAATTCTAATTTAGAATGGAGGAAGTATTTTGGCAAATTTTATTGACCGTGCAAAATTTTCATGTGCTTTAGGGGGAGCATTAACAACCATAGCAGGATTACCAAAAGCAGTACCGATTGTTCATGCCTCAGGGGGCTGTGCAGCTGCATTATCAAATACATATAATTTAGCTTCGGGTTACCGTGGAACTGGATATTGTGGAGGCTCTATGATCCCTACAAGTAATGTGACAGAAAATAATATTGTTTTTGGTGGAGAAAAAAGGTTAGAGGAGCAGATAGAAGAAACAATTATAGCAATCGACGCAGATTTGTATATCGTAGTAACTGGATGTCAAGTTGAAATTATTGGTGATGATGCAGTTGGAATTGCAGGTAAGTTTCGGGATAAAAATGTGATTGGTGCAAGTACTCCGGGGTTTTTGGGAAATACCTTTAAAGGTTATGATGCGGTTTTAAATGCAATTATTAAAGAAGTAATTGAGCCAGTAAGAGAAAAAGAAGAGAAAACGGTCAATCTTTTAGGTATTGTTCCTGGGCATGATGTATTTTATCGAGGAAATTTAGAAGAGTTAAGGCGTTTGCTAAGTCTAGTAGGAATCAAGGCAAATACTTTTTTTGGCGAGAATGAAAGTATTGAAACCATTAAAACCTATGGAAAAGCCTCCTTAAATATTGTGTTATCCACGCAAGCAGGGGTATTACCTGCAATTACCTTTGAAGATTTACATCACATTCCCTATGTATTAGAAGATATTCCAATCGGTCCGAGTGGCACGGAAAAATTCTTAAGAAACATAGGAAGTCTATTACAGGTGGAGGAGAAAGTCATAGAAGAGGTGATTGAACATGAAAAGAAAACTTACTACTCCTATCTTGAAAGAATTGTAGATATTTATTCCGACATTGATTTTCAAAGATATGCAATTGTTGTGGCTGACAGTTATTACGCATATTCGCTTACTAGATTCCTTGCAAATGACTTAGGTTGGATACCACATTTAGTATCGATTAATGATATCTCTGAAATAAAAGATCAAGAAGAATATTACAAAAAGTTTTCTGACATTACCTCTGAAATTACACCTTTTGTTTATTTTCGTGAAAATGCAGGAGATGTTATTAAAGATATAAGAAATAGTTGGCCAAAAAATAATAATCAAAAGTATTATGATTCCCTTTCACCAGCCTTTGTAATAGGCAGTGGTATTGAACGTAGTCTGGCAGAAAAACTTGGAGCAGGTTTTTTAGCAGTTGCATTTCCAGTAAGTAATCGTGTGGTTTTAAATAAAACTTATGTGGGATTTTATGGAGGAGTTTCACTTGTGGAAGATTTGATTTCATCGTTAGTTTCGGCTCGTTAGCATTAAGTAATAGGGATGAGAATTAATTACGTTCTAATAAGAATTCACTAAATTAATTTCGAAGTGGCAGTTTTTAAGATGTTATGAGTGAATGAAAATTTTCAATCTATAAGAACCCGTGACGGGATTTATAATATAAATTAATGCCAGAATGAGAGGCAGAATGAGAGGTAAATATGTCAAATTATACAGATACATTAACCTATGGATATTTGTCAGCAGACGCACCACCAACAAGAGAAGAAAGAATAGGATCATGTTCCGCATTTTGCGGTTCTTGTAGGAATCTAAAAGATGGAATGTCCTCTGGGTGTGCACAACTACAGAACCGTAAGTTTTCTCAAAGCACTGGATGTCAACTGAATCTGGCGGTTGGAATTGTAAGCAGTTTTACTAATGTTGTAATGATTATTCATTCACCGTTAGGGTGCTGCTCAGGTTTCGTTGGTTCTGGTGGTCTAAGAAAGACAATGCGTGCTTCTAAGGGTAAAAAGGACGAAGACTTTGTATGGTTACATACCAACATGGATGAAATGGATGTAGTAATAGGCGGTATTGATAAATTGCGAAGGGCTATTCTTTATGCAGAAAGAGAGTATCATCCAGAAGCAATCATTATAGCCAATGGTTGTGTTCCTGGAATTATAGGAGATGATATTGATTCCTTAGTTACGGAATTATCTAGTCAAACATCTGCAAAAATTGTTCCTATTCATTGTGAAGGTTTTAAAAGTAAGTTCGTTGCATCTGGTTATGACTCAGCATACCATGGTGTCCTAAGGCATTTGATCAATCCTGTAGAACGATACGATAGAGTAATTTCAAGTGATGAAAAGGATGAAAAAGAAAAATATAACAACAGTAGAACTGTAAACATTTTTAATGTAGGTTCCAATAGTAATGGTGATGAAGTGGAATTATCAAGACTTGTATCAGCACTCGGTTTGATTCCACGTGTTTTACCATTGCATGCTTCTCTTGAAGACTTATCGAATATAGGTAATGCAGCACTAAATGTAAGTATCTGTGCAACCCATGATGACTACTTACTTGGGCATTTAAAAGAAAGGTTTGGAACGGATTATTTAATTGATACGTTACCAATTGGTATTCGTAATACAAATCGGTGGATACGCTTGATTGCGAAGAGGTTTCAATTAGAGGAAGAAGCGGAACGCTTGATTCAATTGGAAAATAAACAACTAAAAGAAGCCTTAGAGCCATATCGAAAAGTATTAGCAGGAAAACGAATATTTGTTGGAGGAGGAGAAACAAGAATCCTAACAACTGCTGAATTTTTTGCATCCTTAGGTATGGAATTGTTGGGTGTAAAATCGCACAATGTAGATTTCTTTGTGGAAGATATTATAGATAGTTTGGAAAGTCCGGAACTACTGATCGAAGTGGCAGCAGGTCAGCCAGCAGAAGAATTAAATCTTCTTAGACGTTTAAAACCGGATTTATATGTAGGTCATATGGGGGCAAATGGTTGGGTTAGTAAATTAGGAATACCCAATATACCGCTGTTTGGTCAGGTGTTTAATTACATGGGATACTCAGGAGCTTTTGAGTTAGCAAGAAAAGCTGCAAAAGTATTAAAAAATACGAACTTTGTAAAAAATATTTCAGCAAATTTAGACCTACCACTGAGTGCACATTGGTATGAGGAGGACCCTAAAAATAATATCAAAGAGAGTGAAATTTATTAGAATGACTTGGAGGTCAACATATGAGCGTTATTGTAAATAATCTCACGGAATTAATCGGAAATACACCATTACTTCGACCAAATACTTTTAAGCAGTTAGCAAAAATAAAAGAAGTGGATTTATTGTTTAAGCTTGAATATTTTAACCCTCTAGGGAGTGTAAAAGATCGAATTGCTTTTGCAATGATAACAGATGCTGAGGAGAAGGGGTTATTAAATAAAAACTCAGTTATCATTGAGCCCTCCAGTGGAAACACTGGAGTAGGGCTAGCATTTGTTGCTGCGGCAAAAGGATATCACTTAGTTGTAACTATGCCAGATTCTATGAGTCTTGAAAGAAGGACCCTTTTAACAGCACTGGGAGCTGAACTAGTATTAACACCTGGAGCTCTTGGGATGAAAGGTGCAATTAGAAAGGCTGAGGAATTAAGCGTTCAAATACCAAATGGTATTATACTTGGGCAATTTAGTAACTCTGCAAATCCAGAAATACATAGAAAGACGACTGGACCTGAGATATGGGAAGCGACAAATGGAGCGGTAGATATTTTAGTAGCAGGAGTAGGAACAGGTGGGACAGTTTCTGGTGCAGGTAGCTATTTGAAAGAAAAAAATCCTAGCTTAAAAGTAATCGCAGTAGAACCTGCCGCTTCCCCAGTATTATCTGGTGGAAATCCTGGTCCGCATCAAATCCAAGGCATTGGTGCGGGGTTTGTGCCTGAAATTTACGAGTTAGATGTTATTGATGAAGTTTATAAAGTGTGGAATGAGGAAGCAATCGATACGTCAAGAGTTTTAGCAAGAGAAGAGGGCCTACTTGTTGGAATTTCCTCAGGTGCAGCAGCTTTTGCAGCGGCAAAGATTTCTAATCGACCTGAAAACATTGGAAAGACGATTGTAGCCATTTTACCGGATACCGGGGAACGTTATCTTTCCACGGATTTATTTAAAAAGGAAGTCAATGAGAAAAGTAAGTTTTGGTATTAAGAAACTTCCATTCGTGTTGTTTGTTTTTTTATGGATTCAGTTTGGATGCAAGAGGTTGCTAGATTAGAAAGAAGGTCATTAAAAATTGGGTATATATGAGAATTATGGGTTAGTAGACGATGGATTAGTAGGCGATGGATTAGAGAATGATAGATTAGAAGGTAGATGAGTGAAAGGATGAATAGTTATGGGGGTAGCATGAAATATAGAGTCGCAATAGGAACCACGGATTTGATAAATGTAACAGAACATTTTGGGCAATGTCGTTGTTTTTTTATTATTGAAATAGATCAAAAAGAAGAAGGGTATATTGTTATTGAAAAAAGAGAAACTGCCCATTCACTTTCCTGTGGTGTACATCAAAATGAAGCGATATTAGATAAAATCAAGTCGTTGCATGATTGTCAAATTGTTTTGGTAAAGCAAATGGGAGGTCAGACGGAAAAACTTCTAATACATAATGATATTATCCCACTGCAATATCAAGGAAGGATTGAAGATGCATTAAAAAAGATTGAGAAATATTATTTAAAACAAATATTTTATAGAAAGGATGTCACGTATGACTATAAATTTAATGAATAAAAGAAATGTAAAGATAAGCTTAGACTACCGTACGGTCATTCCTATCGTAACTATAGTAGCTGCTTTACTTGTCGATATTTTTGTGCCAAATCATATAGAGGCAAAATATAGGGACTTAACCAATTTTCGCAGTGTACTTACAGCGGGAGTGATCATTACAGTTATTCTGTTTATAATTTCACTATTTCATGAGAATTTTAGAATTAGATATGCGCATAAATCGTGGTTTGTAGGAGGGGTCTTTATATTCTTTAATATTTTAAATATTATCACTGTAAAACTTCTTCTATTGCCACAGATTTATTTTCCTAGTTTGAATCGTATTTTAAATGTATATGTAACGGATTATAAGTTTTTAATTAAATGTTTGGTAGGTTCTTTTAGTCTGCTAGTAGAAGGCCTTATTGTAGGTGCAATGATTGGTATTATCACGGGGATTTTAGTTGGGTGGAGCAAAAAATGGAGTTATTGGATTTATCCAATTATTCGTATATTAGGACCGATTCCATCCTCTACTTGGATTCCACTTGCTTTAATTGCTTTTCCAACACCTCGTTTTGCAGCTGCGTTCTTAATTGCTTTTGGAGCGTGGTTTCAACTAACAATTCTGACTAGTTCAGGGATACAAAGTGTAAAACAATCCTATTTTGAAGTTTCATCCACATTAGGAGCTACAAACCTTCAAAATTTGTTTCGTATCGCTATTCCGGATGCATTGCCCTCTATGTTTTTGGGTATTTTCAATGCTACATGTAGCTCCTTTGTGGCTTTAATGGCAGCAGAAATGATAGGTTCAAAATCAGGGATCGGTTGGTATATTAATTGGCAGAGAGAAATGGTTGCTTATCCTAATGTTTATGCGGGGTTATTTATTATTGCAGGTTTTTGTTATTTGTTTATAACCTTACAGTTTAAAATAAGAGATCGATTATTAGGTTGGCAAAAGGGGGTTATTAAATGGTAGATTTTTTAGATGCAGTGATAAAACGGTATCAAGAGGATAAAGGTTTGCAAAATAAAGAAGGAGGGATTAAAGCCGTTCAAGTATGTAAAGAATTTGAGCGTTTGGATGGGGAAAAGACGGTTGCCTTAAATAATTTAGATATTGAAATTAATGCTGGGGAGTTTGTATGTCTCATTGGACCATCCGGTTGTGGAAAGTCTACCTTGTTACGTTTAATTGCTGGATTAATTACTCCAAGTAGTGGTGATTTAACCTTGGATGACAAGGAGATTGTTGGTCCAGGGCATGAGAGAGGGTTAGTATTTCAAGATCCAACTTTATTTCCTTGGCTTACGATTTATGACAACATATCCTATGGTTTAAAGATTCGACACATCTATAAGGAAAATAAACGGCAAGTAGAGGAGTTTCTTGAACTTGTAGGATTAAAAGGGTTTGAAAAATCATTCCCACATCAACTCTCTGGTGGGATGGCGCAAAGAGCAAGTTTAGCTAGAGCCTTAGTGAACCATCCGAAGGTATTGTTATTGGATGAACCTCTAGGAGCGTTGGATGCATTTACAAGGATGAATATGCAGGATGAAATATTGCGTATTTGGAAAGAGAGAGGAACGACAATGGTAATGGTGACTCATGATGTGGACGAAGCAATTTATTTAAGTGATCGAATTTTTGTTATGACACCAAGACCAGCAAAGATTGAACAGATCATTGAAGTTGAGATTGGTAGAAATGAAACGTTAGGTAGAAAGAGAGATAGTGTAGATTTCTTGAAATTGCGGTCTAAGATACTTCAAATTCTTGATTTTACTGGAAAAGCGCAACAACCGGAATATTATTTGTAGAAGAGGTGGAATATGAAATCATTAAAAAAGCGTATCAGTATCTTATTAACAATTGTATTACTAACATTTTCGCTTTCAGCTTGTAAGGCTAGTCCAGCGAATGAGGCTTTAAAGGAAAATGAATCAACTGCTGGAAAAAATGAAGATGCTTCTAAGGATATCTCTAAAGATACAAAGGAAGCTAATGGTACTTCAAAAGAAACTTCAAATGAAACTTCAAATGGTACTACAAATGCTTCTTCAAAAGACATTAGTGAGGATAAAACGAATGCTCAAGAAGCGAAAGGCAATGAAAATAAAAACCTAATAAAAGTACTCTATAGTTCAGGACTTTGTGGAATTCCATTACATATAGCAAAACAACTTGAGTTTTTTGAAGCAGAAGGCTTGGTAGAAGGAGTGGATTATGAATATGTAACTTCTAGTTTATCTGGTGTTGAGATGCTTACAACGGGTCAGGCCGATGTTAGTTTTGGACTGGTAGCAGCTATGCTAGCACCACTTGATAACGGACTAGAAGCAAAAACCGTATTAGGAATTCATACAGGGTGTATTTTATTATTAGCGGGAACAGATACGGGGATTACCTCTGTTGCAGAATTAAAAGGTAAAAAGATTGGAGTTCAGCAATTGGCATCCTCTGCTCATATCGTAGCCCAACGGGTTCTTGCAAGTGAAGGTATTGGTTCGACGGTTGAAAATATGGAGGTGGAATTTGTAACCTATGGAAAGGATGACTTACCAATTGCATTAAAAGAAGGCGCAGTGGATGCTATTGCAATTGGTGATCCACAAGCAACGATTTTAATTAATGAAGGCGCTGCTGTTGAACTTTTTAATTCAGCCACCGATGATTTATTAAAAGATGAATATTGCTGTTCTTTATGGGTTCGAAATGAAGCGTTAGAAAAATATCCAGATGAGGTGACGAAGGTTGTTTCAGCAATTCAAAAAGCTTCTGCATGGGTGGATCAAAATACAGATTTAGCAGCAAAGATTCAATTAGATAACGAGTGGCTTGTAGGTGATTTAGAAATCGATCGACAAGTTTTAAAGACCTATAAGTATTTGCCGTCGGTAAGCGGAGTAGAAACTGCACTTACTAGAAATATTTTAGAGATGAAAGAGTTAGGTTTAATTCGAAAAGATACAAACGCAGAAGATCTTGCGAAAAGCAGCTTTTTAAGATTAGAAGGGCTACCGGATGAAATCGTTGGAAACGTTGAAGCTCCGATTGATCCGGATACGCAGGTGAAAAATAATCAGTAAAGAGCATATCAACCATATCAACCATATCATCACTCAATGTTTCAAATATAAAAAGACTGTTACATATAAAAGTATCACAATAAGTGATATTGTTTGGTAACAGTCTTCTTTGTAGTATTCAAAAAAAGTAATTTAATCACATTTCTTCATAAAATGTCTTTACGCGAATCGCTTGGTTATGGTCACCAAAGTCTTCACCAAACAGTGTAAATCCACCACAATTTGCAGTATCTTTTGGAACTTCAAATCTCAAAGTAATAGTACTTAGATAATCAATTTTTAAATCATTGATTGTAACAGAAGAAATCTGATTTCCTCCGTCTATAAAAGTACCGTTAGCATTGATGATCAGTGTCTTTAAAAGTCCATATTGATTTAGCTCATTTGGCCACCATTGTGGTGTTACAAATCCCTTTCTAGCACCAAAATCACCCGGGCTAACCCACATTCCAAGAGGGGTATTATTGATAGAAAAATAAATATCAGATGGATAGTCTTCTTTATAGTCTGGATATTCAGAACAAATTTCAAAGGATATTTGTAACTCTGTAATTGTTTGTCCAGCGATTAAATGATTTGGAATATTGTATTCGATAAAGCCACTTCCAAACCATAAGATTCCAGCATCAAATCTTTCTGGGAAAGTAAAATATCTAGGATCATCAAAGGAACCAACAATTTTTTTAGAAGTAGCAATACCACAAGTAGGAGTAACTTTAAAATTAGTAAAGTATCCAACTCTAATATCATCCTGATAGCATTTTCTCGATTCTTTGACAGGTGCTAAATCTATCATGAGGCGGTCATGACGTGGTTTTATGATTTTCATATTTCCACGTTTTCCAGCAGTTGTTTGTATATCAACTAAACCAGCCTTTTCTAATTTGCTTACATGCATGGAAATAGCACTGTTTGTAAGTTGCAGTGATTCTGCTAAATCATTCATGCTTAGTTCTTCATCCAAAAAAATCATTTCCATGATTTTTAAACGCATTGGAGCACTTAATGCTTTAAAAACTTCCTCAGCTTCTTGTATTGACTTTAAATATAACATATTACCTTGCTACCTCCATAATTTATTACACGTAATTATAAAATTCTTTGTTTTTAAAGTCAATCTTTTAATTCTATTGCTTAAATATATAGTCAAAATGACAAAAATAATTCATATAAATGCTTGACGATTGTAAAATTTAATAGTATTGTTATTTTAAGTTAATTAATAAATTAAATACTTCATTATATAGTGAAACTATAAAATGTATAAAGTGAAAGTAATTTAATAGAAACAAACAGTATCCTAAAGATTTTATGTTACTCATTTATTTAAGGGAACCTAGGTTAAAAAAAATCAAAAAAAGGAGGAGCCGTTAACGAATTTATCTTTCAACCAATTATGTTTATCTATTACATTTATCTATACTTCATATAGAGCGTATTAATGGGATTGGATATGAGGTAGTCAAGATTATTATGCATGGTAATAGTGTGAAAAATAAAAAATCATTCACACGCAAGTTTGTGATTGCGCACCACAAATTTGTTATTGGAGAAGAATGTGTGCAAGAATGGGGATTAAAATGACAAAATTATATATAAATCCAAGTATTAAAAAAGGACATATTAATAAAGAAATTTATGGACACTTCTCAGAACATCTTGGAAGATGTATTTATGAAGGTATTTATGTTGGTGAAGACTCTACCATTCCAAATACAAATGGGATGAGAAATGATGTAGTGAATGCATTAAAAGATATGAAGATACCTGTGCTTCGTTGGCCAGGTGGATGCTTTGCTGATGAATATCACTGGATGGATGGAATTGGTCCTAAGGAAAATCGTAAAAAGATGATAAATACCCATTGGGGTGGTGTGGTAGAAGATAATAGCTTTGGTACACATGAATTCATGGAATTATGTAGACAGCTTGATTGTAAGGCTTATATTAACGGAAATCTTGGTAGTGGAACAGTACGTGAAATGTCAGAATGGGTTGAGTACTTAACATTTGATGGAGTTTCACCAATGGCTGATTTACGAGCTGAAAATGGTCATAAAGAACCATGGAAGGTTGATTATTTTGCAGTTGGTAATGAAAATTGGGGTTGCGGTGGTAATATGACTCCTGAGTATTACGGGAATGAATATCGCAGATATCAAACGTATGTAAGAACTTACGATCACTCAAAACCAATTTATAAGATCGCATGTGGGGCAAATGTAGATGATTATGAATGGACACGTAAGGTATTAGAAACAACATTTTCTCATGCACCAAAACATTTACACGGTTTTATGGACGGACTATCTTTACATTATTATACACATCCAGGTGGATGGGAGAAGAAAGGTAGTGCCACTGAGTTTGATGATTTCACATGGTATAAAACTTTGAGTAAAACATTATACATGGAAACCTTAATAACTCGTCATGGTGCTATTATGGATGAATTTGATCCAGACAAAAAAATTGGCATGATCGTTGATGAATGGGGAACTTGGTTTGATTGTGAACCTGGTACCAATCCTGGATTTTTATATCAACAGAGTACGATGCGTGACGCATTGGTAGCTGGAATTAATTTAAACTTATTTAATAAACATTGTGACCGTGTGAAAATGGCGAATATTGCACAACTTGTGAATGTACTACAGTCTGTAATTTTAACAGAAGGTGATAAGATGCTATTAACTCCAACTTATCATGTATTTCATATGTATCAAGCACACCAGGAAGCAGAACTGCTTGAGAGTTACATAGATACAAAACAAATTGGATTAGAAGAAAAGCATATGGTACCTAATTTAAGTGAGTCTGTTTCTCAATCTTTGGATGGAAAGATTCATATAACCCTTAACAATTTATCTTTGGATGAAAGTTATAATATAGATACTATTTTAACAGAGGCAAAAGTGAAATCCGTAAATGGAACAATATTGTCAAATGATATGAAAGCACATAATACATTCGAAGAACCAAATCTTGTACAGCCAACAGAATTTAAAGATTACGTAATTACAGAGAGTGGATTACAATTTAAGATTCCTTCATGTAGTGTATTACATCTTGAGTTAGAATTATTTTAATTGAAGGTTTTATTGTAATTGGAGGATAACAAGATGAATGAAATTTTGACAGAATATAACGACATATGGATCGAAAAGCGGGCAGATCCCTTCGTATATAAACATAGTGACGGCTATTATTATTTTACAGCATCTGTACCAACCTTTGATAAAATTATTTTAAGAAGGGCAAAAAGTTTATCTGAAATGCCTGAAGCAGATGAGATTATCATATGGGAGAAACATACAACTGGAATTATGGGGCATCATATTTGGGCTCCAGAAATACATTATTTGTTTGGAAAATGGTATATCTATTTTGCAGCAGGAGAAGCTGAGAATATATGGAATATACGGCCATATGTATTGGAATGCACAGGTAATGACCCTATGCACGATGCATGGATAGAAAAAGGTATTATGAAGGCAGCGGATGATGATGAGTTCTCGTTTCATTCCTTTTCTTTGGATGCAACCGTATTTGAGCATCTAGGGAGATACTATTATATATGGGCTGAAAAAACTGGAGTCGGAAAAGCTATCTCCAACTTATATATTGCTGAAATGGAATCCCCAGTGAAATTAAAAACGACACAGGTTTTATTAACGACCCCAGATTATGATTGGGAACGTATTGGATTTTGGGTAAATGAAGGTCCAGCAGTGCTTAAAAGGAATGGCAAGATATTCTTAACGTATTCAGCAAGTGCAACAGGTGCATGCTATTGTATGGGATTGTTAACTGCCAATGAAGACTCTGACCTTTTAGATCCTTCTTCTTGGGTGAAAGAAAGATATCCTGTGTTAAAAACGGATTCGGAGAAAGGAATCTTTGGTCCAGGTCATAATAGTTTTACAAAATCCTTAGATGGAAAGGATATCATGGTATTTCATGCAAGACAATATGAAGAAATTGTAGGGGATCCGTTAAAGGATCCAAATCGCCATGCTATGTTAATGGAAATAACATGGAGTGAGGAAGGAAAACCGATATTTGAATATCAAAAGAATTCAGCAAATTTAAGCTGAGGATGAATTTTAAGAAATTTTTATTTTTGTAAAATACCGATATCAATATAAAATTAAGAAATGAAAGATGAGGCTGTCAAAAAATTAAGACAGCCTATTTTTATTGAGTAAAATTTAAATTTATCGAGAAATTAATTAAATTATCGATTTATTTAATTAGAGTATCAATGAATTAAGAAATTTAATTAAGAGTATCAAATTCAATGTTATTTACGTAATAAATTATGAGAGGTATATCTAATATAAAAAAACGCAATATTATATCAATTATGCTATAATAATGAAAGAAAACAAATAAATGGATAAAAATCTATTCCTTGGGAGAATAGATTATAAATGAAAGGTTGGTAGTAAAAGTGATAAGACATATCGTAATGTTTCAATTTAAAGAGAGTGCTGATGGTAGAACAAAGAAAGAAAATTTAGAAATCGCAAAAGAAATGCTGGAATCCTTAGATGGTGTAGTCCCAACATTGAAGTCTTTGTATGTTGCATTAAATCATGAGTATGCAAGTAAAGAGAATTATGACTTGGTATTAGTTTGTGAATATGAAGATATCGAAGGTTTAAATGCTTATCAAATTCATCCAGAACATAAAAAAGTATCAGAGTTTATCGGCAAGGTTCGTGAAACTAGAGCTTGTATTGATTTTACTATTTAATTCTTATTTATACTACTTATAGGAATTTTAAATGAAAAAAAACTAGAATAATGAAAAAACAGCTAAACAAATTTATAAAATTGTCGATATCATGTATAGATGTTTATATCTATTATCGAGGATATAATCCTATCATGAAAACTCATACTTAGGATACGTTCTTTAATTAGATGCCAAAGATTGAGCTTATCTAAAGTTATGGTAATAGGTAATAAATAAAAAAGCACAATCTTATACTAGGATGGCATGTAAGTTCAAGGAGGAAAATGATGAATTTTAAATTAAGAAGAATATTTGCGATACTTCTTTCAATAACACTACTGATCGTGAATTTATTTCCCGTCTCGGATGGAGAAGGGGATGTAATTATTACACCAATGGTTGAAAGTGCAGCGGCAGCAACCACTACCCCAACTCCAACACCTACAACAATAGTTGACCAATATTTTATGGTTGTAGACTCGAATCGATATCCATCTGGATCACAAATTCAGATGAAAAATAATTCAATGTCACTAAGTATCACATCTGGCAATAATACAGTTCCTGTAGATGCAGATATTGAGTGGCTAGCTTATGATGAGAATATCCTTCATGTAGATTATATAAGTAAGTACGAAGCAACTGTATATGCAGTTAGTCCAGGATACGCACAGTTAGGAGCGATAGTAAGGTATAATGGTATTGAATATCAGGTATATTGTCAAATTTATGTTCCACTAGAATTGCACGATACTGCAAATAGCGCAACTGGTTTATATGGTATGCAGACGCAGGTGCAAGTTACGGATCAAGATAAGAGAACTCTACAGTTAAAAGGCAAAGAAGCCACGGATTTAAATCATTATTTAGTTAAATTAAAATATGTGAGTTATAAAGATGACGTGACTAATGACACTGTTTTAAAGGGTGATAACATCTTCACTGAGAAACCGCCGGCCTTAAAATGGGAAAGTAGCAATACAAGTGTTGTTACCGTTGATAATAATGGTATAGTAACTGCAGCTGGAGCGGGTTATGCAGAAGTAACAGTTACTACAACTACGTTATCTGAAACTGGAAAACCAGCAACCCTTATGTTTAGTGTTTTAGTTTCCGCAACAGGATATATAAAAGACGAAGCTGAAAATTATCAAAATAAATTTACTTATGTAAGTAAAGGTTCAACAATAATTATTCAAACAAATGCTGAAAGAGCGGATAACCTAGTTTGGACAATACATAAAAACTCCATCACTGGAGATAAACTTAACATTAAAGATAACAAATTTATGGATGTATATCTAAGTAATGTTAGTGGTACGGCAACACTTTCTAATGTAAAGGCAGGTATTTATTATATTACTGCAAGACAATCTGATAAATATGAAGAAATTAACTCTAAGACTCAGACTTTGCATATTACCTTGATTGTTCCTGTATCTCTTCCAAAAGGACCTATCTATATGAATGTTGGAGATATTTATAATATACTTGAGATTGGAAATCTTCCTTCGCAAGATTACTTTAGTTTCACAAGTGAAAATAATAATATCGCATCTGTAACTAGTTCAACTGGTGTTATCACTGGTAAAGCAAATGGTGAGACTAAAATTATTATGCATTATAAAGGCGGTTTATTTAGCAGTTTATATCCGATTGAGTCAGAATACGCAAAAGATGAAACCCTTGAAGTTTACGTAATCGATGGTATTTCTTTAAATACATCAAATGCCTCAATATATACAGGTTCTACCTTGCAATTAGTTTTAAATACTTCCAATAATTATGAGCCGGTTACTTGGAAATCGACGAATCCTTCGGTTGCGACTGTTGATAAAGAAGGTTTGGTTACTGGTGTTGCAGTAGGAGAGACTGAGATTATCGTTTCACAGACAATCAACGGTGTTACAAAAACAGCTACCTGTAAGATATTAGTAAAACAATCGGTAACTAGTATCAAATTAAACCCATCCAATACAAGCATTGCTGTTGGTGATTTCCTTACGATTAATGCTGAGGTTACACCAAAGTTAAATAATGTTTCTTTAAAATGGGTTACTTCCGATGCTAATATCGTAAAGATTACACAAACAGGTAATTTATCAGCAACAGTAAGTGGTGTTAAAGGTGGCACAGCAGTTATTACAGCAATTAATCAGAATAATGTTGTTGTAGGCTCCTGTCTTATTAATGTATATCAAGCAATTCAAAAGATAACACTATCTGATACGCTTGTAACAGCACCACTATCAGCAGGATCATTTCAACTATATGCTACGATTACACCAGATACAGCCAAAGATCAAGATGTAATTTGGTCTTCTACAGATACTTCAGTAATTACTGTGGATCAAAATGGTAAGGTTACATTAAAGAAGGCTGGTAAAGCAGCAATTGTAGTTACATCAAAGGTAAATTCTACGATTATGGCTATTTGTAATGTTATTGTTACTAAATCAATCAGTGGAATTACATTAGACCAATCGACAAAAAATATGTTTGTAGGCGAAACATTTCGTTTAACATATTCCGTAAAACCTACGGATGCAAATAACGTAGCAGTAACTTGGACTTCAACAAATTCATCGGTTGCATCTGTAAATGCAGAAGGAGTAGTAAGTGCAAAAGCAGTAGGACAAGCGACAATTATTGTACGTACGGTAGATGGTGGCTACTTAGCAACATGTAATATTACAGTTGGTAGAACAGCAACTGCGGTTAAATTAGATGTAACAAAATTAACTTTAAATGTCGGGGATTACTATGATTTTAAAGTAACTTTAACCCCAGCAGATAGCACAAATGCGGCTCTTACATGGGAGTCTAGTGATAAATCAATAGCAGTAGTTAGTAAAACTGGTAGAGTTACTGCTAAGAAATCTGGAACTTGTATTATTATGGTGAAAACAAGTAGTGGATCTTCTGCTTACTGTAATTTGACTGTTTTACAGGGAAGTTCAGGGATTACCATTAGCCAAACGACAGCTACAATTTATGTAGGTGGTAAATTGGAGTTGACGGCAAAGATTACACCAGAGGGTGCAACTGATAAGGGCGTTACTTGGAAGAGTTCAAACCCTAAAGTTGCTACTGTTGATAAAAGTGGTTTAGTAAAAGGTGTTGCGGGTGGAGTTTCCATTATCACAGTAACTTCAAATGACGGTGGATATGTAGCTCATTGTGTAGTTACGGTGAAAGAATTTATTACAACGATTACACTGAATAAATCCTATTATAAATTAGGTCTTAATAAGACGTATCAATTAGTAGCAAAAATTAATAGCCCAAATGCATCCAATCAAAAGTTAAAATGGACATCTAGTAATAAAAAGATTGTTACAGTAGATTCCAAAGGACGTATCAAAGGAATCGCTTTAGGAACGGCAAAGATTACTGTTAGAGCCCTTGATGGATCAGGTGCTTATGCAACTTGTACGGTTCGTGTAACTAGATTAGTAACTAGTATTTCACTTGATGTTAACTATCTAACAATCGTACAAGGAAAATCAAAAAAGATTACTGCTAAGGTACGACCTACAAATGCAACCTATAAAGTGCCATTATGGTCCTCCAATCAAAAAGATATCGCTATTGTTAATAAAAATGGTGTTGTAACAGCGCTTAGCCCAGGAAATGCGATTATTACTGCAAAAGCAAATGACAGTAGTGGAGTATCATCCATTTGTTATGTTAAAGTAATTGCACCAGTAGCAAGTACAGGAATCACTGTTTCTGAATCAGAAGTTGTAATGTCCCCAGGGGAAGCTAAGACAGTGGCAATTTCCATTGTTCCTAACAATTCAACCGATAGCTATTCATGGAGTAGCGATAATGAATTGGTAGCAAAGGTCGATAAAAAGACGGGTAAAATTACTGCAAAAGCCATTGGAACAGCTAATATTACAGTAATGACAGAATCTGGACGCCGTGCAACAATAACAGTATATGTTGTTGGGCTTAGTCGAAGTGAAGTTTCATTACAACAATATACAAGCTTATTACTAAATCTTGAAGTAGACGGAGCAGGTAAGAATGATGTTAAAGTTCGCTGGGATGTTGATAACCAAGAGATAGCAACGGTTGTAAACGGAAGAGTAACAGGTAAGGCAATTGGTACAACCTATGTATACGCAGTTGTTAATGGCCGTAGACTTGCTTGCAAGGTTACAGTGACTAAGATTAAATAAAGCTTCTATGAAATAAAATTGTTTCTATAAGAACTTATAGATTAAATAAAAGAGGTTACCATAAAAAGTGATTTATAACTTTTTGTGGTAATTCTTTTTTATGTTAGGAAATATAAGCATAAGTGCTTTGTCCTATCATTTAAAAATCGCTCCGTTAAGAATATGCACTCGCTTAAAATGAAATATATCCCTAAAACGACTGTGCTCATCAGTCGTAAATAACGACGAGAATATGCATTGGACGTTTTTTGTTCAATGTTAGAAAATTACGTCCTATCGTTTAGAAACGCTCCGCTAAGGATGCACATAACGTATTAAGGTAGTTAGTCATTTAGTGATGGAGCGTCAGCACTAGAATGTGATTTGCACAGTCTTTGTAGTTATTTGAAAATGCAAATACACTTTATTGTGCATAATTAGGATTTGATATAGAGAGGTTATAAATTTATAAAAATGAAAAATAATAATTATAAAAATATTTATGAATAGGATTGAAAATAAAAATACTCTGTGATACAATGATAACGAACATATGTTTTGTGGTAAATAAAGGTAATTTTAAAAAGATAGATTTTGGAGAGAAGGTTAGGAGGAAATATGTTACTTAGTCTTCATGTTAAGAATTTTGCAATTATTGATGAAATTGAAGTTTATTTTAAAGATCATTTGAACATACTTACTGGTGAAACAGGTGCTGGTAAATCCATTATCATAGGATCGATTAACGTTGCGCTTGGAGGAAAAGTATCCAAAGATATTATACGTCAAAACACAGATTATGCACTTGTTGAACTTGTATTCCAATCAAACCAGAAACAAGTTATGGACAAGTTAAGGGAATTGGATTTACCTTGTGAAGATGATATGATTTTAATCTCGAGAAAAATCATGACAAATGGAAGAAGCATTTGCAAAATCAATGGAGAAAATGTAACTACTGCCATAATAAAGGAGATTTCTTCTTTACTATTAGATATTCATGGACAGCACGAACATCAGTCCCTTTTATATAAACAAAAACATTTAGAATTTGTTGACCATTTTGCAAAAGATGAAATTAGTGATTTAAAAGCAAGTTTACATCAGGAATATAATACATATAGTAAACTAAAAGAAGAATATGATGCTTCTAATATAGATGAAGATAAAAGATTACGAGAATTATCATTTATCGAATATGAATTAAATGAGATTATCGCAGCAAATTTAAAACTTCATGAAGATGAAGAATTACAAACGGAATATAAACGCTTATCGAATGCAAGTGCAATTGCAGATGGATTATCTGGCGCTTATCACTATACAGGGGAAGGAACAGAATCTGCAGCGGATGCAGTAAGTAGAGCAGTAAGACAATTAACTAAGATTGCTGAATATGATAATAAGGTATCTAGTTATTTAAACCAAATAACAGAAATAGAAAGTTTGTTAAATGACTTTAATCGTGATGTTTCAGATTACATGACTGATTTTGAGGATTATAAAGATGAATTAGAAGGAGTGGAAAAACGCCTAGACTTAATCAATCATCTTAAATCAAAGTATGGAATTACGTTAACTGATATTTTTACTTATTTAGAAAATTTAAAAATAAAAAAACAAAAATATCTCGATTATGATGAATATATGAATGGCTTAAAGCAAAAGCTTTTAGTAAAAGAAAATGAAATCAATAACTTATGTAGTGCTATTTCAGAGATACGTAAAAGAAAAGCGATAGAACTAACCATTAAGATGAAACAAGCTTTAGTTGATTTGAATTTTTTAGATGTAAAGTTCGAAATGGAATTTAATCGACTTGGACACTTTACTATGAATGGATTTGATGATGCGGAATTTATGATTTCAACAAATCCTGGAGAACCATTAAAACCATTATCAAAAGTAGCTTCCGGTGGTGAATTATCAAGAATCATGCTTGCATTAAAATCAGTACTAGCAGAAAAAGATGTAGTGGGAACACTTATCTTTGATGAAATTGATGTTGGTGTAAGTGGAAGAACTGCTCAAAAAGTTTCTGAAAAACTATCAGTAATAGCAAGAAATCATCAGATTCTTTGTATTACGCATTTACCTCAAATTGCAGCAATGTCAGATCAACATTACGTCATTGAGAAGATTACCAATGGTATAACAACAACCACTTCGATACGAAAATTGTCAGAAGAAGCATCTGTAGAAGAGCTTGCCCGAATATTAGGTGGTGCTGAAATTACAGAGAATGTGACGAATAATGCAAAAGAAATGAAAGCTTTGGCTAAAAAAATAAAAATCGAAAATAATAAACCATTAAGTGGGGCGATTTACTAAAAATCCTAGTTTGAAAATCAAACAAATACGCATACTAATTGAAGAATCTAATAATGCAAGGATATACTTGAGTGTATATCCTTTTCTTATTGGCGTTTTTTAAATTCCGCTTACAACGACAGAAAGAAAGGCAGGAGAAAAAAGTATGCGTACGAGTTTATCAAGAGGGAAAGCAGATAGTCCATTCATGAGAAGATATCGAATGATACTTATACTTTTCTTTATTTTAAATATCATTGGTATCATATGGTTTACTTATTATAGATTTAATAACATTATACCTGATAAGATAAGGATTTTAGTAGATAAATCACAGAATTTCGATTTCAAATTACCAATTGAAGCAGATATAATTACCGAAGATGTTGGTGTACTTCAAGTAAATGAATCCAAAGTTCCATCCAATCAGATTCATATCAATTTCAATGAACCGTTCTCAATTCAGTCATCTAAGACAGGAAGCTATACGGTAATACTTAAGTTATTTGGATTTCTTGAGTTAAAAAAAATATCTTTGGATGTTATAGAATCAATGGAATTGATTCCAAGTGGTATGCCTATTGGTATCACCCTTCGTACAAATGGTATTTTGGTTCTTGGAACTGCTCCAATAACGGGAGAAGATGGCATGAATTACGAACCTGCAATTAATATTTTAAAAACAGGTGATTATATAACAGCTGTCAATGGGAAAACTGTTAAGTCAAAAGAAGAATTAATAAAATTGATACAAGCGACCAACGGTGAAATTGTTAATTTTAATATTAGAAGAAAGAAAAATGAGCTTACAGTTTCAATAAAGCCAGTAAAAACTTCGTCGGGAGAATATAAAATAGGTACTTGGATTCGAGATGATACACAAGGTATTGGTACTTTAACTTTTATCAGCAGTAATGGTGATTTTGGTGCATTAGGACATGGAATTACGGATGTTGATACAGGAGTTTTATTAGAAGTAGGAGAAGGTGCGATTTACCATGCTGATATTATTTCAATTGTAAAAGGGCAATCAGGTGCTCCAGGCGAATTATCAGGTGTAATCCATCAGAATGAAACTGGAAAAATTGGAACACTTTTTAAGAATACCCATCAAGGAATTTTTGGTACAGTAAATTCGAACTCTGATATATATAAGAGTGCGTCTGATAATAATTATTCTGTTCCTATGCCAATTGGTTTAAAACAAGAGGTTCAAATTGGTAATGCATCGATACTTTGCTATGTAGAAGGTAAAATAAAAGAATATTCCATTCGTATTGAAGAAGTTGATTTAAATAGTAGTAATTTGAGTAAAGGTTTAGTAATAAAGATAACAGATCCTGACTTAATTGCGACAACTGGTGGAATTGTTCAAGGTATGAGTGGTAGCCCTATTATACAAAATGGGAAATTAATTGGAGCTGTGACACATGTATTTGTTCGAGACCCAGCAAGAGGATATGGAACATTTATCGAGAATATGATACAAGTTCTACAAGAGTAGAAATAAAAAATTAAAATAAAACAAAAAGTATCCCCTTTAATTCGACTGCTAGAAAATCTTGGTTTTATATAAAGTTTTTCCATTTTTTTATTAATTAGTTATTGCAATATGTCGAATTATGCGTTAAAATAGAATTGAAAATATGGGAATTAATGGATATAATTCATTTGTAAACAGAATTACATTTATTTACAATTGTTTGTATATAAAGTAGAAGAAGAGAATTTGCAGAATTAGGCGCCAATTTTGTACAAATTCAACGGGAAGCAAAAGATGTGTCGAAAAGTGTAAAATTGAATCGTTTTTGGGAGGTATTTTTTAATGGGTAAGATTTCAGTAGCTATTGTAGACGATAATGTCAGAATGTTAAATTTATTAGAAGACATTTTAAAAGAAGACAATGAAATTGAAGTTATAGGGAGAGCTGAAAATGGAGTAGATGCTCTTGAATTAATAAAAGAGAAAAATCCAGACGTCGTTTTACTAGATTTGATTATGCCAAAACTTGATGGACTTGGCGTTATGGAGAAGATTAAGAAGAGTAGTGAGTTTAAGCGTACCCCTTCTTTTATCGTTATAACAGCGATCGGACAAGAACGAGTAACGGAAAATGCATTTGAACTTGGTGCTAGTTATTATATTATGAAACCATTTGATAATAATATGGTTCTTAGTAGAATAAAGCAAGTAAAAGGTGATTCACATTCCAGATTAATAGATAATCACAAAATGGTGACTTATGAAAATACAAATTCCTATAAAGAAAGAAATTTAGAATCTGATGTAACAAACATCATTCATGAAATTGGAGTTCCAGCTCATATTAAAGGATATCAATATCTTAGAGATGCAATTATGATGTCAGTGGATGACAATGAGATGCTTAATTCCATTACGAAACAATTATATCCTTCGATAGCAAAACGCCATAAAACTACACCAAGTCGTGTAGAACGTGCAATTAGACATGCAATAGAAGTGGCATGGAGTAGAGGAAAGATGGATACAATTGACGATTTATTTGGATATACTGTAAGTAATGGAAAAGGAAAACCTACAAATTCGGAGTTTGTAGCATTAATTGCAGATAAAATTCGATTAGAGTATAAATTAAGAATGTAATATCAATGTAAATATTGTAATGTATTCGTTTCCTCTTTTTATTATTATTGTTTCATGTATAATGAAATAAAATTATACAACTACCAATTGATTGGAGGCGTATACAATGAAGAAAATATTATTTGCAGCATCGGAGTGTGTACCATTTATAAAAACGGGTGGTTTAGCAGATGTAGTTGGAACTTTACCAAGATACATAGATAAAGAGAAGTTTGATGTTCGAGTAATAATTCCGAATTATTTAGCCATACCTGAAGTCTATAAACAGAAGATGATTCCTAAGACTCATTTTTATATGGACTTAGCATGGAGAAATCAATACGTTGGTATAATGGAGATGGAGTATGAAGGAATTATTTTTTACTTTATTGATAATGAATTTTATTTTACAGGGGTAAAGCCCTATGGAAATATTTATGAAGATATCGAAAAGTTTGCATTCTTTTGTAAGGCAACACTTTCATGTCTTCAGGCAGTCGATTTTCAGCCAGATATTATACACTGCCATGATTGGCAAACAGGTCTTATACCAGTTTTTCTACACGATGAATTTATAAATAATCCGTTTTACCGTAATATAAAAACGATAATAACCATTCATAATTTGAAATTCCAAGGAGTTTGGGATAAAAAGACTATAAAAGATATCACAGGCTTGCCAGAGAATTATTTCTCAATGGATAAATTAGAGGCATATGGTGATGCAAATTATTTGAAGGGTGGAATTGTATTTTCAGATTTTATAACTACGGTAAGCGATTCTTATGCGGAAGAAATTAAGATGCCATTTTACGGAGAAGGTCTTGATGGACTTTTAAGAGCAAGATCGAATTCGTTAATAGGTATTGTGAATGGTATTGATTATGAAGAGTACAATCCTTTTACGGATTCATTGATTTTTAAAAATTATAATCCAATAAATTTCCGTAAGGAAAAGGTTAAAAATAAACGTGCATTGCAAGCAGAGCTTGGTTTGGATGAAAAAGACAATGTTTTTATGATCGGAATTGTTTCAAGATTAACGGATCAAAAGGGCTTAGATTTAATTGACTATATGATGGAGGAAATTTGTGCAGAGGATACGCAACTTGTGGTTTTGGGAACTGGTGAAGAGAAATATGAAAATTTGTTTCGACATTTTGCTTGGAAGTATGAGAAACGAGTTTCCGCTAATATTTTTTATTCAGATGAACGTTCCCACAAAATCTACGCCGCAAGTGATGCCTTCTTAATGCCATCTTTATTTGAACCTTGTGGATTAAGTCAATTAATAAGTCTTCGCTATGGTACGGTGCCAATTGTGCGTGAAACCGGGGGGTTGAGAGATACCGTAATGCCATACGATGAATACAATAGTCTTGGCACAGGATTTCGTTTTAAAAATTACAATGCACATGAAATGTTAGATACAATACGTTATGCAAAAAACGTTTTTTATAATAAAAAGAGAGAATGGAATAAATTAATAGATCGGGGAATGAACCAAAATTTTTCATGGGGGAACTCAGCAAATAAGTACGAAAAACTATATAATAATTTATAATCAGGCAGAGGGTGTCAAGAAATATCAATGTGTATGTGGCTTACATAGAATTGATGTTTTTTGGCACTCTCATTTGTTATTTAAGAAAATTTTTGTTAGAAGATGTATTATTTTTAAATAAAGAAGATTTAAGCTGAATTTTAGCAGAAATATAGACAGATTTTTTTGACATTCTCATTTTTGTGTGTACAATATTTAAGGAAAGCATAATTTGCAATATTTACACCACTATATGAAGTGTATTTTTTTTAGAAAATTTTATATAATTATAACATGGTGTGGTGTGTCTTGATAGACAATTAAAACAAGCCATACATATAATTTTATTTTATATAAACATAGGAGTAAGCATTAATAGATTTAGCAATAAAATAAGTATTTAAAATAAGAAACGAAGAGAGGACTTTTTATGAAATTAAGTAAGTTATTGGAGAGAATGAATTATACATGCGTACAGGGTGATGTTTCTACTGAGGTAGAAAGCCTTATATACGATTCAAGAAAAGTTACAAATAACAGTTTGTTTGTGTGTATTTCAGGTGCGAAATATGATGGCCATGATTATGTCGAAGAAGTAGTGGAAAAAGGTGCAACAGCGATTGTTGTTGAAAAAGATGTTACAGTATCAAAAGATGTAACAGTAATTAAGGTTGAAAATACAAGAGAAGCACTTGCATTTTTATCAGCTGCTTATTTTGATTATCCTGCAGAAAAATTAAAAACAATCGGTATCACTGGTACAAAGGGAAAAACGACAACAACTTATATGGTATATTCTATTCTACAAAAAGCAGGAATTAAAACTGGTTTAATTGGTACGATTGAAACGATTATTGGCGATAAAGTAATCCCAGCAGACAATACGACACCAGAGTCATACCTTGTTCAACAATATTTTAGTGAAATGGTAAAGTGCGGTTGTGAAAGCGTTGTAATGGAGGTATCATCACAAGGACTAATGCTTCATCGTGTTTCTGGGTTTACTTTTGATTTTGGCATTTTTACAAATATGGAACCAGATCATATTGGACCAAATGAACATAGTAGTTTTGAAGAATATATGGCTTGCAAAGGAATCTTGTTTAAGAATTGTAAGGTTGGTATTGCAAATATAGACGATGAACATATGGAAACGGTTTTAAAAGGTCATACATGTACACTTGAAACTTTTGGGCTCTCTGAAAAAGCAGATTTAAGAGCAGAGAATGTAGATTTACACAGCAGTTTAGGTAACCTTGGTGTAAAATATGATGTAAAAGGCTTGATGGACTTTAACATTCATGTAAACATTCCAGGGAAATTTAGTGTGTACAATTCTTTGACAGCAATTGCTATCTGTAGACATTTTAATATTCCAGTAGAAACAATAAAACAAGCAATGCTTGATGTAAAAGTTAAGGGAAGAGTTGAAATGGTGCCAATTTCTAAACGTTTTACTTTAATGATTGATTATGCTCATAATGCAATGAGTTTAGAAAGCGTATTATCTACATTAAAAGAATATCAGCCAAAACGTTTGGTATGTATGTTTGGTTGTGGAGGGAATCGTTCAAAAGATCGAAGATTTGAAATGGGTGAAATTTCTTCCAATATTGCAGATCTCACAGTTGTAACTTCAGATAATCCAAGATATGAAGAGCCAGAAGCAATTATTGAAGATATTATCGTAGGTGTAAAACGTGGAAACGGTAAGTACGTTTCAATTATAAATCGTAAGGATGCTATTAAATACTGTATTGAAAATGCACAAGATGGAGATGTTATCATACTCGCGGGCAAGGGACATGAAGATTATCAAGAAATTTGCGGAGTAAAGTACCATATGGATGAACGTGATTTAATTAAGGAAATCTTAGATGAAATGCCAGTAGAAAAGCGTGAAGTATTACAACTAGCATGGAATGTACAGTAAGAATTTAAAGAATAATGTATGTAAAAATAAGAAGAAAGGAACATTTCAAAGGATAACTTGAAATGTTATAAAGATCATGGAAACATTTAGCGCTTTAAAAATAGCAGAAATCGTTGGAGGAAGTATTCTTTATGGAGACGGCAGTAAATTAATATCTGCTGTCTCAACAAACTCCAAAGAAGGAAATGAAACTACGTTGTTTGTTCCTATTATAGGAGAACGTGTAGACGCACATAATTTTATAAAGGATGCATATAACAGCGGGATGCGTGTTACATTTACAATGCGTGATAAGATTGAAGAAGATACGAATGATATGACATACATTAAAGTAGAACACACCCTTGATGCTCTACAGCAATTAGCAACTTATTATAGAGAACAATTTACACTTCCTATCATTGGCATTACAGGAAGTGTTGGTAAGACAACGACGAAAGAAATGATAGCGGCTGCTTTATCTGTGAAATACAATGTTTTAAAAACCCTTGGAAATATGAACAGTCAAGTGGGATTGCCACAGATGATGCTAAAAATAGCAAAAGAACATGATATTGCCGTTATTGAAATGGGAATGAGTCTGCCAGGTGAAATGGAAAGACTAGCAAAAATAGTGAAGCCAAACCTTGCAGTAATCACAAATATAGGGGTATCCCATATTGGACAATTAGGAAGTAAAGAAAATATAAGAGAAGCTAAATTAAATATAATAAATGAGTTTAGCAAAGATGCAACACTATTTGTAAATGGTGAAGATGAATTATTATATGAAGTTTATGATGCGTATAAAAAAGATACAAAAAATATAGATTCTACACAAAAACAATCGAAAATAAAAACATCCTTTGAAACAAAAAAGGCCCTTGAAAATGCGACTGTAGAAGCATTTGGTCTTCAAAATGAATTTGCATATTTCGCAAAAAATATTCGAAATTTAGGAGAACAGACATTTTTTAACTTCTGTTTTATGGATTCTCGTGGTAAAATGATAGAAGAAGAAATTAAATTAAATGTTCTTGGTACGCATAATGTGCTAAATGCAGTAGTTGCGTTATCCGTTGCTTATACTTATGGAATTCATCCTAAGGAAGCAAAAAAAGGATTGGAAGAGTATCGTCCAATATCAATGCGTGGTGAAATTGAAAAATTAAATGGAATTACCTTAGTGGATGATACGTATAATGCTAGTCCAGATTCCATGAAGAGTGCAGTGGATGTACTTTTAGCATTACCTGAGGCAAATCGTAGAATTGCAGTATTTGCTGATATTTTAGAATTAGGTGAAATGTCTCATTCTTGCCATTATGAAGTGGGTACATACCTAGCGAAAACATCCGTAGATGTAGTAGTTACTGTTGGTGGTGAGGCACGCTATATAACCGATGCAATCAAAGAAAACAATAATAGAATAACAACAATTAACTTTACGGATAATGAAAGTGCAGCGAATTATTTATTATCTGAGTTAAAAACGGGAGATTCTATTATTTTAAAAGGTTCTCGTGGGATGCATTTGGATGAAATCGTGCATAAAATAAAAGAAAAATTTTAAATATAGATGATACAACAAGAAGAAAAGGTGGTGAGGTCATTGCAATATGCGGATATTATTGTTGATATCTCGAGTGAACATCTGGATAAGACTTACCAATATAGTATTCCAGAGGAATTAAAAAGTGTTGCAGTGATTGGCGCACCTGTAATTATTCCCTTTGGAAAAGGAAACCGAACAATAAAGGGTTACATCGTATCTTTATCAGAAACTCCTAAAATTTCAATAGAATATATTAAACCGATTGCAGCGGTTGAGGAAAAAGGAATTCGAATTGAAAGTCAATTAATAGCACTTGCTTATTATATTAAAGAACAATTTGGCGGTACAATGAATGATGCTCTAAGAACAGTAATACCAGTTAAAAAAAGTGTTAAGCATGTTGAGAAAAAAACGGTTACACTAGCAGTTTCTAGGGAAGAAGCAATTGAGTCATATAAGATAGCAAGTAGTAAAAGTCACAAAGCAAAAGCTAGATTACTACAAGAATTAATTGATAAAATGGAATTAGACCATGAAATCGTTGTGAATAAGCTAAATATATCTAGATCTACCATAGAAAGCTTACAAAAGTCTGGTATTATTAAGGTAGAAACAAAAACTTTGTATCGAAATCCTGTGATTCGAGAAAATAATCATAAAAAAAATATTATTTTAAATGAAGAACAAAAGCATATAGTTTCTGAAATATTAAAGGATTATAAGGAAGGAATCAGAAAGACTTATCTAATTCATGGTAAGACTGGAAGTGGGAAAACAGAGGTCTACTTAGATATAATTGAAGGTGTTATAGCGGCTGGAAAACAAGTAATTATGTTAATTCCTGAAATTGCACTGACCTACCAAACAGTAATGCGTTTTTATGGAAGGTTTGGAGACCGCATCTCTATTATGAATTCAAGATTATCCCAAGGTGAAAAGTATGACCAAAGTCTTCGTGCTAAAAATGGAGAAGTAGACATTATTATAGGACCACGTTCTGCATTGTTTACACCATTTAAAAATCTAGGATTGATTATTATCGATGAAGAACATGAAGCGAGTTATAAAAGTGAAATGCCACCAAAATATCATGCAAGAGAAGTGGCAATCAAAAGAGCGGAATTATCCAATGCTTCTGTGATCCTTGGATCAGCAACACCTTCACTAGAATCCTATTCCAAGGCAATAAATGAAGAGTTTGGACTTTTTAAGTTGCATTCTCGTGCAAAAGAAGCAAAATTACCTACAGTTCATATTATAGATTTACGTGAAGAGTTAAAAAATAAAAACAAATCTATGTTTAGTAATTTGTTAAGAGAGTTAATCAAAGATCGCTTAGAAAAAAGACAACAAATAATGCTTTTTATTAATCGAAGAGGCTATGCAGGATTTGTTTCGTGTAGAAGTTGTGGACATGTGTTAAAATGCCCACATTGTGATATATCCTTGACATCTCATAACAACGGGAGTTTGAGATGTCATTATTGTGGTTATGAAGAAACAATGCCAAAACTTTGCCCAGTATGTGGTTCACGTTATATTGCAGCATTTGGAACGGGAACACAAAAGGTGGAGGAGATGGTGAAGCGAGAATTCCCGACTGCTAGGGTGCTACGTATGGATGCAGATACAACCAAACAAAAAAATAGCCACGAAGAAATTTTGGCTACCTTTGCAAGTGGAGATGCCGACATACTAATTGGTACTCAAATGATAGTAAAAGGTCATGATTTTAGCGGTGTTACTCTTGTTGGAATACTTGCAGCAGATATGTCACTTTATGCAGGAGATTACAGAGCAGCTGAGAGAACCTTTCAATTGCTAGCGCAAGCAGCTGGTAGAGCTGGACGTGGTGAACTTTTAGGTGAAGTAGTGATTCAGACCTATCAACCAGAGCACTATAGTATTGTATCAGCAGCAAAAGAGGATTATACTAGTTTTTATGAGAATGAAATGAATTATCGTAAACTATTAAAATATCCTCCAGCAGCTCATATACTAGTGGGATTGTTGTTATCCAAAGACGAGGCAAAGGTTAAAAAGGCGTCTGAGCTATTTGCAGGTGCTGCAAGAGTATATTTAGAATCAAGTTTGGCTGCAATGAACCAATCAAAAGAAGAGAATGAACTGATTGTTAATTCTATTATTGTTGGGCCTACCGATGCAAGCCTAGCAAAGGCAAACGATATTTATCGTAGAGTTATATATTTTAAATATGAGAATTATGAGAGCCTAGTTCTCTTAAAAGATTTCCTTGAAGGATATATAGAAAATTCGGAATATTTTGAAGCTGTAAGCGTTCAGTTTGATTTTAATCCAATGAGTAGTTATTAAAACAGTTTATATAAAACAATTTAAAATAAAATTATATTGTTATAAGAAAGGATGATAAAAATGGCAATTAGAAATATACGAGTAATGGGAGATTCCATTTTAAACAAACAAGCAAAAGAAGTTAAGGAAATGACACCAAAAATTTCAGCATTAATTGATGATATGTTAGAGACAATGTATGATGCAAACGGTGTTGGTTTAGCAGCTCCTCAGGTAGGAATTTTAAAACGTATTATCGTAATTGATGTTTCCTATGAGGGGAACGAGCCTATCGTATTAATTAACCCTGAAATTATTGAAACATCAGGTACACAAACAGGAGATGAAGGTTGTTTAAGCGTTCCTGGAAAAGCAGGAAAGGTAACTAGACCAAACCATGTAAAAGCGAAGGGATTCGACCGCAATATGCAAGAAATCGTGGTAGAGGGAGAAGAACTTTTAGCACGTGCATTATGCCATGAAATTGATCACTTAAATGGTGTATTGTATGTTGAAAAAGTAGAAGGCGAGCTTCATGATTCTACTGTATATGAGGAAGAAGAGGAAGAAGCATAAAAAATATTTAAATGAAATTTGCGTAGTTTAAGCGAATGTATAAATAGTTTAAGTAAAAGTATGAATAATTCAAATGATTATGAATGGCTTAAGTAAAAGCATGAATAAGTTCACTGGTCATGGATAGTTCAAATGAAAGTTCAAATGAAAGTTATATTATATAAGATTGGAGTTAATCATGAGAACAATATTTATGGGCACACCGGAAATTGCGGCTGTGATTTTAAATACATTAATTGAACATAAGCAAGATATTATTGCAGTTGTTACTCAACCAGATAAGCCAAAGGGAAGAGGAAAAGAGATGGCGTTTCCTCCAGTAAAAGAATTGGCTATTAAAAATAATATCCCTGTTTATCAACCAAATAGAGTAAAAGATGAAGAATTTATAAAAATAATAGAAGAATTAAATCCAGATATTATTATTGTTGCAGCCTTTGGACAAATTTTATCCCAACGATTACTAGATATTCCTAAGTATGGCTGTATTAATGTTCATGCATCTTTACTTCCAAAATATCGTGGTGCAGCTCCTTATCAATGGGCGATCATTAATGGAGAAGAAGTAACAGGTGTAACAATTATGCAAATGGATGCAGGCTGTGACACTGGCGATATGATATTAAAAGAAGAAGTAACCATAGATAAAGAGGAAACTGCTGGAAGTTTACATGATAAATTAGCAATTGCTGGTGGAACTGCTTTAATGAAAGTAATTGATCAGATAAAAGAAGGTACGATGAAGAGAGAAAAACAAGATGATTCTTTATTTACCTATGCTAAAATGTTAGATAAATCCATGGGAAATTTGGATTTTAATAAATCAGCGATTGAATTAGAACGATTGATCCGTGGTTTAAATCCTTGGCCAAGTGCATATACTCACTTTGAAGGTAAAACTTTAAAAATTTGGCGAGCAGCCGTTTGTAATGATCCAGAAAGAGAGGATGAATCTAAGCAATATCAAAATGGTCAAATCACTAGCGTTGGAAAGAACAGTTTTTTCATAAAAACATCTAGTGGCCTATTAGAAATACTTGAATTGCAATTAGAAGGTAAAAAACGTGTAACCACAGCAGAATTTCTTCGTGGATATCCGATTGAAGTAGGATATACGTTTCAAAAATAACAAGTTTTTCCCTTTATGTTTCATAAAAATTTAATAGTTTCTTCAAAGGTTTGACTTAAATTTGTGGTATTATAGTAAAGACGGAAAGAAGTATCGAAACGTTTACTTAAATATAACCTTAAGATGCTGATTGAAGTTAAAAGATCATGAAGGGAAAATTTAATAATCCCTCTTTATTATTCGCGTATTTTACGCAGAAGGGAGCAGATTATGTTATTATATTATGGATATCCGTTTATGTTTGATCCTACGTATATGCTAGTAATTCTTGGTGCTGTCATTTGTTTGATCGCATCGGCTAAAATGAGATCAACATATGCAAAGTATCAAAGGGTAAGAAGTTTATCGGGATTAACAGGTGCACAAGCAGCGGAGCGAGTTCTCCGTAATGCTGGTATTTATGACGTAAGCATACAAAGAGTATCTGGTAATTTAACGGATCATTACGATCCAAGAACGAAAACTTTAAGATTATCAGACTCGGTTTATAATGACAGTTCCGTAGCTGCAATTGGTGTAGCTGCACATGAATGTGGTCATGCCATACAGCATAATCTTGGTTATGCGCCATTAAAACTTAGAGGTGCATTAGTGCCAGTAGCTAATATTGGAGCTAACTTAGCATGGCCTATGATTATTATAGGCGTCATTATTGGTTGGGTGCAACCACTTATTACTTTGGGAATTGTACTGTTTTCGCTTGCAGTACTATTTCAATTAGTTACACTCCCGGTAGAATTTGATGCATCAAGACGAGCAGTTAGAGTATTGGGAGATACAGGAATTTTATATGGTGATGAAATTTCTCATACTAAAAAAGTCTTAACGGCAGCTGCACTTACTTATGTCGCTGGTGCTGCAAGCTCGATCTTACAACTTCTTCGTCTTATTTTACTATTCGGGAACAGAAATCGAGATAACTAATCTTAAACTTCTAGAAGAAATGTATTATAAAAGGAATCACATCAATGATTTTAAGACACATATGTCATAAGAAATTGATTATGATTTTATTTAATTAATTCTTCTAGAAGTTTTAATACTTTATTAGAGTGGGAAATGAAAGTTTCTACAAAAATAAGTGCATTAAAGCACGGACAGGAGCAATATATGAATGCAAGAGAAATTGTGCTTGATATGCTGATTGAAGTAATTGAAAAGGACAAACATAGTCATTTAGTTCTTTCTCGTACTTTAGGAGAATTAAATGATTTAGATAAGAAAGAACGTAGTTTTATTACTAGGTTATTAAATGGCACCATAGAACGATTAATAACACTAGATTATGATATAGAACGTTTTTCTAAAATTAAGATAAATAAAATGAAACCTCTGATTCGAAATCTGCTTCGTATGGGCATGTATCAAATTAAGTACATGGATCAGGTTCCAGATTCTGCAGCATGTAATGAAGCAGTAAAGATAGCGAAAAAGAGAGGGTTTCAAAGTCTAAGTGGATTTGTTAATGGTATTTTAAGAAATGCCATCCGAAACAAAGAATCTTTATATGAGTATCCAAAAGAGATACCAACCTCAGAACGTCTTAGTCTTGTATATTCAACACCACTTTGGATCATAGAAACACTAACCGAACAATTTAATTACGATACAATGGAAGCAATCTTGGCTTCATCTTTTGAAGAAAAGACAACAAGCATAAGAGTTAATGAAAGTAAGATATCAAAAAAAGAATTAATTCAAACTCTTATAGAGGAAGGCGTAAGTGTAGAAGAAGGGGATTATTATCCACTTGCTCTTAAAATTAAGAATTATGATTCTTTAGAACGTTTACAGTCCTTTCAAAAAGGGTATTATCAAGTACAAGATGAAAGCTCTATGATTGTTGGTATGGTAGCGGGAGTAAAGCCAGGAGATAAAATTATTGATGTTTGTGCTGCACCTGGCGGTAAATCATTGCACGTTGCGGAGTTACTAACAGTAGTAGAAAAGGGAACTGACGCTAAAGGTAGTGTTGAAGCCAGAGATCTTACGGATAAAAAGGTAGCTCTAATTAAAGAAAATATCCAGCGTAATCATGCAAGTAATCTAACAGCAAAAGTAATGGATGCAAGTTTACTTGATGAGGATAGCATCGAATCTGCTGATATTGTCATTGCGGATTTACCTTGTTCAGGACTTGGTGTTTTTGGTAAGAAACCTGATATTAAATATAAGATGAAACCAGATCAACAAAAAGATCTAGTGAAATTACAACGACAGATTCTTAATGTAGTTACGAAGTATGCAAAAAAAGGTGGTACGCTACTTTACAGTACATGTACAATAAATCGGGAAGAAAATGAAGAAAATTTAAAATATATTTTAGATAATTTTCCATTTGAGGTAGAAAGCTTAGATGAATACTTACCTAAGAATCTTATAGGCGAAACTACAAAGAATGGATATATTCAATTAATACCAGGTGTTCACAGTACCGACGGTTTTTTTATATCTAGATTAAGAAGAAAGAGCGAATAAATTATTTGTTTTATAGGTTGGAAATTGAAGAAGCAAATGGAGAAAATATGGAAAAAAAAGATATTAAGTCATTTACATTAGAAGAATTAAAAGAGGAATTAAAGTCTTTTGGTGAAAAACCATTTCGAGCTACTCAAATATATGAATGGTTACATGTGAAACTTGCACAAAGCTTTGATGAAATGACAAATCTATCAAAAGATCTTAGAGAAAAATTAAAAGATCAATATACCTTAGTGACATTAAAAGAAGTACAATGTTTAGAATCTGCAATTGATGGTACATGCAAGTTTTTATTTGAACTTCCAGATGGAAATATTATCGAAAGTGTATTGATGAAATATCATCACGGGAATTCTGTTTGTATTTCCTCACAAGTAGGGTGTCGAATGGGTTGTAAGTTCTGTGCATCCACAATTGGAGGGTTAGAGAGAAATCTTATGCCTTCAGAGATGCTTGATGAAATTTATCAGATTCAAAGAATTTCTGGTGAGAGAGTTTCTAATGTAGTAGTAATGGGAACTGGCGAGCCAATGGATAATTATGATAATTTAGTTAAATTTATACGTATGTTGACAGATGAATCTGGATTAAATATAAGTCAACGAAATATTACAGTATCCACCTGTGGAATTGTTGAAAAGATTAAACAGCTTGCAGAAGAAGATTTATCAATTACACTTGCATTATCACTTCATGCACCGAATAATGAGGATCGTAAAAAGATTATGCCAATTGCGAACCGTTATGAATTACATACGGTATTAGAAGCATGTGACTATTACTATGAAAAAACAGGTCGACGAGTAAGTTTTGAGTATAGTTTAGTGGAGGGTGTGAACGATACACCAGAGCAAGCAAGAGAACTTTCAAGGCTCTTAAAGGCAAAAAATTGCCATATAAATCTTATTCCAGTTAACCCAATAAAAGAGCGAGATTTTAAACGTTCAACGAGTAAAAATATACAAAATTTCAAAAATATACTTGAAAAAAACAGAATTAATGTTACTATAAGAAGAGAAATGGGCGCTGATATAAATGCCGCCTGTGGGCAATTGCGAAAGAGCTATACAGAATGCTGTAAAGTGCAGGGGGTGGAGAATCAATCGTGAATACTTTTTCTATTACAGATATTGGACAAAAACGTGTTGTAAATCAGGACTTTGTATACTGTAATGAAAACCCTGTTGGTTCATTTCCAAATCTATTTATCGTTGCGGATGGTATGGGTGGACACAAGGCGGGAGACTTTGCTTCGAAATTTTGTGTGGAGAATTTTGTTCATTTCATTGAGACAAAATCTGCGAAGACAGTCATAGGAAATATTGAAGATGCAGTTCGTGAAACAAATGAATTACTGATTGAAAAAGCAAAAGAACAAAGCGAACTTGAAGGTATGGGAACGACATTTGTTATGGCCTCTATATTTGAGGACACTGCATATGTAGCGAACATTGGAGATAGTCGTCTTTATGTTATTGATGATAAGATAAGACAGGTTACAGAAGACCATTCTTTGGTTGAAGAGATGGTAAAAAACGGTGAAATCAAACGAGAAGAAGCAAGATTTCATCCGAATAAAAACATTATAACTAGAGCATTAGGTGCAAGTAGTACAGTTGTAGCTGATTATTTTGAAATTAATATTAATGCAGGAGACATTATTCTTTTGTGTTCTGATGGATTATCCAATATGTTAGGTGATTCAGAGATATATGATATTGTAAATACTTATAGAGATGATATTGAAACTGCCTCTAGGACATTGGTAGATAAAGCCAATCAAAATGGTGGAAAAGATAATATAGCAATTGTCATGATTCGAATTTAGGTATTTATAATAGTATGAGAAAAGAGGCGTTAATATATAGGCCGGAAAGGTATAAGGTAGTAGAATGATTAAACCGGGAATGTTTATTAGTGACAGGTATGAGATAATAGATAAGGTTGGATCTGGTGGCATGGCTGATGTATACAAAGCAAAGTGTCATAGATTAAATCGCTATGTTGCTATCAAAATTTTAAAACCGGAATACTCAAATGATAAAAATTTTGTCACTAAATTTCGTGGAGAAGCACAATCTGCAGCTGGGTTATCTCATCCTAACATTGTTAATGTATATGATGTAGGTGATGATGACGGACTATATTATATAGTTATGGAGCTAGTAGAGGGTATTACTCTTAAGAAATTTATTGAGCGTAAAGGTAAACTTGAAATTAAAGAAGCTGTTGGTATCGCAATTCAGATTGCACAAGGTATGGAAGCAGCTCATGATAATCACATAATTCACAGGGATATTAAACCTCAAAACATAATTATTTCTAGAGATGGAAAAGTAAAGGTTACTGACTTTGGAATTGCAAAAGCTGCAACTTCAAATACGGTAACTCAGAATGCAATTGGTTCTGTACATTATTTATCACCAGAACAGGCAAGAGGAGGATATAGTGATGAAAAAAGTGATATCTATTCTCTTGGTGTAACTTTATATGAAATGCTTACTGGAAAAGTTCCATTCGCAGGCGATAATACAGTTTCTGTTGCACTCCTTCATATTCAAGGAGAGGCAGTTCCAGTAAGAGAACTTAATCCAGAAGTCCCTATTAGTTTGAATAAAATTGTACAAAAATGTATGCAGAAAAAACCAGAACGCAGATATTTAACTGCTTCTGATTTAATCAAAGACTTAAAGAGATCTTTAGTAAATCCAGATGGAGATTTTGTTGTCTTAGCAACAAGTACGATTACAGACTCTCCAACAATAAATTTAACAGATGATGAGATGAATCACATTAAGAGTGCTGCAAAAACACCAGTTACGCTATATGATGCATCTGTTAAAGAACAAGCGTCAAGTAAAGTCCAAAAAGAAGAAGAGGAAGAGCTTGATAGCGTAGATTCTAGAGTAGAAAAAGTTTTAGTCGTAGGAACTGTAGTGACTGCGGTTGCTCTAGGTTTAGTAGTATTGTATTTTGTTTTTAAATTCTTTGGTTTATTTGATATTTTTGGTAAGAAGCCAGATGATGTTACACCTGCACCAGAAGTTACAATTACAGCTTCACCATCACCAACACCAGAAATCTCTGGTAGTGACGTTACAGATTTAGTAACTGTTCCAAGAGTAGTAGGATTAACTACTGAGGATGCATATAAAGCGTTAAAAGAGAGATCTGAGAATTTCCAAATTCGATATGCTGAAGAAGCTGAGTATTCAGATGAATATGATAAAGATCTTGTTATGAAACAATATCCACCTGAAAATACTGAAGTTGCTCCAAATAGTGAGATTATTTTAACTCTTAGTGCTGGCACAGAGATGGTTAAGTTACCAAATGTATATAATCTATCACAAGAATTAGCTACGAAAACATTAAAAGATTTAGGTCTTGAAGTTGAAGTAAAAGAAGAAGCAAATAATGATTTGAGTGTTGGTATGGTTATTCGTACAAACCCTGCAAGAAGTGATTCTGATGATAATCCAGTTATGGTTAAAAAAGGATCTACAGTTATTCTTTATGTTAGCAGTGGACCAGATCAATCAAGCATGGTAGCTGTACCAGATATACTTGGTATGTCAGAAAAAGATGCAAGAAAAGAATTAGAACGTTATGGTTTAATTCTTGGCAATGTAACTCCAGAGGCAAGTAATAAGTACGCGGAAGGTTTAGTTTCTTATCAATCAACAACACCTGGATTAAAGGTAGCAATTGGTTCAACTATTGATGTTACAATTAGTACAGGTCCAGATGTAACACCTACACCAACTGCAACTCCTACGCCTGAACCAACGATAGAACCAACAAGTGCTCCAGAACAATATCGTTACACTGGAAGAGTTAAGATAAATGAAAACCCATTTACAGAAGGTGATTCTGGTCAAGTATATTTTGAACTTGAGCAAGATGGCGAAGCAACAGAAGTAGCGACTCTTACATTAGGTTATGATGACTTTGTAAATGGATATCCTTTAAATATTGAAGGTACAAAAGAAGGCGTCGGAATTCTTCGAATGTATGTTGATAATACACTATATAATAGTTGGTCAGTTGAATTAGTACGGGAGTTAGTACAATAATGCATGGAAAGATAATGAAGGGTATTGCGGGGTTTTATTATGTTAATTTAGAATCTTTAGGCTTATATGAATGTAAGGCAAAAGGAGTTTTTCGTAACAAAAAAATAAAGCCCCTAGTTGGAGATAATGTTGAGATTGATATTATCGATGAAGACAAAAAAGTAGGAAATATAACAGATGTAATAGAGCGGAAAAGTGAGTTAATTCGTCCGGCGGTTGCCAATGTAGATCAAGCAATTGTGATCTTTGCGGCAGCCGACCCGGCTCCGAATTTAAATTTGCTAGACCGTTTTTTAGTCATGATGCAAAATCAGAATATAGAAACAATTATCTGTTTCAACAAGATAGATAAAATTTCTGAAGAAGAGAAAGATGCTATAGAGGCGATTTATAAGGATTCTGGTTCTAAAGTTAAATTTATTAGTGTTAGATTTGATAAAGGTTTAGAAGAAGTAAAAGAACTTTTAAAAAATAAAACTACTGTACTTGCAGGACCTTCTGGGGTTGGCAAGTCTTCCTTTGTTAATAAGATAAATCCAGAGGCAGAAATGGAAACTGGAGCTATTAGTGAAAAGATTAAACGAGGGAAGCATACTACAAGACATTCTGAATTAATCTACTTGGGTGAAGAAACTTATATTATGGATACACCAGGATTTAGTTCCCTCGCTCTTTTTGATATGGAAAAAGAAGATTTAAAAGAATGTTATCCTGAATTTTATATGTTTGATGAACCATGTAGATTTCTTGGCTGTGTGCATATTAATGAGCCAAATTGCGTAATTAAAGAAAATGTACAAAATGGTAAAATAAGCGAAACACGCTATTTAAATTACAAATTATTATATGAAGAATTAAAAAACCAAAAGAGATATTAGACGTTAAAGAAAGGTAAGAAACAAAGATGTACAAACTTTCCCCATCAATTTTAGCTTCAGATTTTAGCAAATTAGGCGAATGCATCCATAAAGTAGAAACGGCAGGAGCAGACTATCTACACATTGATGTTATGGATGGTAGCTTTGTTCCAAGTATATCATTTGGAATGCCAGTAATACAGTCTATTAGAAAAAATACGAAAATGATATTTGATGTTCATTTAATGATAGATGAACCAATAAGATACATTGATGATTTTGTATCAGCTGGTGCAGATATTATTACAATTCATGCAGAAGCATGTAAACATCTTCATCGAACAGTAATGGCAGTAAAAGAAAAAGGAATTAAAGTTGGAGTTTCATTAAATCCTGCAACACCGGTTTCTGTTTTAAAACATGTGATAAGCGAACTTGATATGGTACTTATCATGTCAGTAAATCCAGGGTTTGGTGGTCAAAAATTCTTACCATTTACACTAGATAAAATAAAAGAATTAAAAGAATTAATGAATGAAGTAGGTAGCGTTGCTGAGATTGAAGTGGATGGTGGTATTACCTTAAGTAATGTAGAAGAGGTAATGGAAGCAGGAGCGAATGTCTTTGTTGCAGGTACTTCTGTATTTAAAGGTGATATAGAAGAAAACGTGAAAGCCTTCAAAGAAATTTTTAATAAATAATTAAAAATTTTAGTTGCAAAATTCATTGAAAAGTCGTATCTTAGGAAGGTGTTCAATTTGTCAAAGAAAACCTTAATTATAACTGGTGGACATATAGACTTCACATTTGCTAAGCAATTTATAAATGATTATAAATTTGATTATATCATATGTGCGGACCATGGATTAGTAGCTGCTAATAGTCTTTTAATAACACCAAATGCAATCGTGGGCGATTTTGATTCAGCGGATGCGAGTATATTAGAACAGTATAAAAACGATGATAATATCTATATACGTTCTTTTAAACCAGAAAAAGATTATACAGATACTGAAATTGCAGTTGATTTAGCAATTGAAATTGGTAGTACAGAAGTTGTGATTTTAGGGGCAACTGGTAGCCGTATTGACCACATGCTTGCCAATATAGGTCTTTTAATTAAGTTTTTACAAAAAGACATTGCAGCATATATCATTGATAAAAATAATAAATTATATTTAATTAATAAAGAAACCGTTATAGAAAAAGAAAAACTATACGGTGAATATATATCACTTATTCCGATCACAGACATTGTAATGGGTGTTACACTTAAAGGATTTAAGTATCCTTTAAATAATCACAAATTAGTGAAAGAAGAAAGTCTTGGCATCAGCAATGAAATTATTGAGGATGTAGCAAGAATTTCTATGACAAGTGGAACCATACTTGTTATAGAAGCACAGGATTAAAACGAAAGAAAGGTAAGGCAGCTCGTTGTAATTACGATATGCCATGGGTATTTTAATGAAATTAGGTATCGTTGGATTGCCGAATGTCGGTAAAAGTACATTATTTAATTCACTAACAAAGGCAGGAGCAGAATCAGCAAATTATCCATTCTGTACAATTGATCCAAATATCGGTATTGTTCCAGTTCCGGATGAAAGATTAAAGGTGCTTGGAGACTTATATAATACAGAAAAGATTATTCCAGCAGCAATTGAATTTGTAGATATTGCAGGTTTGGTTAAAGGAGCATCTAAGGGTGAAGGACTTGGTAATCAGTTCCTTTCTAATATTCGTGAAGTAGATGCAATCGTTCATGTAGTACGTTGTTTTGAAGATTCCAATATTATTCACGTGGAAGGTTCCATTGATCCACTAAGAGATATTGAAACTATAAATTTAGAGTTAATCTTCTCTGATATTGAGATTATTGAAAGAAGATTATCAAAATCAATCAAAGGTTCTAAAAATGATAAATCTCTTGCAAAAGAAGTTGAGGTGCTTACAAAATTAAAAGCATTCCTTGAGGAAGGCAAATTAGCAAAAGGTTTTCCTACCGATGATGAAGAAGAAATTGAAATCATTGCAAGCTTAAATCTTCTTACTTATAAACCAGTAATCTATGCTGCAAATGTAAATGATGATGAATTAGCAGACGATGCAATTAATAATCCACATGTAAATGCAGTAAGAGAATTTGCTAAACAAGAATCTAGTGAAGTATTTGTTATCTGTGCTCAGATTGAGCAAGAAATTGCTGAATTAGATGATGAAGAGAAAAAGATGTTTTTAGAAGAATTAGGTCTAAAAGAATCTGGATTAGAAAAATTAATACGTGCTAGTTATTCTATTCTTGGTTTAATTAGTTATCTAACTGCTGGACCAAAAGAAACAAGAGCATGGACTATTACAAAAGGAACAAAGGCACCTGGTGCTGCTGGAAAAATCCATTCCGATTTCGAAAGAGGATTTATTCGTGCAGAAATCGTAAGCTATCAAAATCTCGTTGATTGTGGAAGTTTTAATGCTGCAAAAGACAAAGGACTCGTTCGTTCTGAAGGAAAAGAGTATGTTGTACAAGATGGTGATGTTGTTTTATTTAGATTCAATGTATAAAAGAAAAGTGGTGACGGATTAATGTTTCTAGCAATGAGTTCTAATATAAACTTTCCAAACTTAGGCTTGGAATTAAATAATGTACCAAGCGGATTCACTGTATTTGGATTCTATATTGCTTTTTACGGAGTAGTTATTGCAACTGGTATGATACTAGGCGTGCTAATGGCTCAATGGCAAGCAAAAAGAACAGGTCAAAATCCAGAATTGTATCTTGACTTTGCTCTTTACGCAATTATACTTTCAGTAATTGGAGCAAGAATATATTATGTTGCGTTTGCTTGGGATGAATTTAAAGCTGACCCAATTCAAATAATCAACCTTAGAACTGGCGGCCTAGCAATCTATGGTGGTGTGATTACGGCTGTGATTACAGGACTTGTTTACTGTAGAATAAAAAAGGTTTCCTTTGGTTTACTAGGGGATACTGGTATGCTTGGTATGCTAGTGGGACAAATTATTGGTCGATGGGGAAATTTCTTTAATAAAGAAGCGTTTGGAAAATATACAGATGGATTATTTGCAATGCAACTTGATATTAATGCAGTAAGTAGCGATTATACTTGTTCTTTGGCAACACTTACAAATCGTTATGCGGATAGACCAGATGCATTAGAACGCATTATTGAAATTAGAAATAATACAAAGCTAATTGACGGTATTACGTATATACAAGTACATCCTACTTTTTTATATGAATCTGTTTGGAATTTGATTTTACTAATATGTTTGATTTTTTATTCAAAACATAAGAAATTCAACGGTGAGATATTATTATTATATTTAGCTGGTTATGGACTAGGCAGAGTATGGATTGAAGGACTTAGAACGGATCAATTGTTCTTATGGAATTCACCAATTGCGGTATCACAGCTTTTATCTGCTTTATTAGTAATTGTATCGATTTTAATTATTGCAATAATAAGAATACGTTTAAAGAAAAAAACTGCGTAAGCAGTTTTTTTTCTTTGTAGAAACAAATGATAGAGGTTGCTAGTAATTTATACCTATAATTTGTAAGTTGCAATGCAAAAAAAGTAAATATTTATAAATAATATGGTAAATATAGTATAGGAAATTATCCTTATACTATATGTAGTAAAGTGGTGAAAACACTTAATATTCAGTAGTTTTCATCACTTTTTTTTATTCTATTATTGCTTGATTTTTTATAAAAAGTAGAGTATTATAGAACTATAAGTGGTGAAAAGTGGTGAAAAGTAGTTAGAAGTGGTTAAAAGTGGAGTAAAAAACGGTAGGTGAAGCTTATGTTTATGGGGGAATACAATCATACGATTGATGCTAAAGGCAGAATAATAATACCATCTAAGTTTCGTGAAGCATTAGGCGAAAACTTTGTAGTTACATTAGGCCTTGATGGTTGTTTGTTTGTATATCCAAATGAAGAATGGCTTACCTTCGTAAATCAACTTAAAAACCTTCCGGGAAATAAAGAAGCGAGACAGTTACAACGATATTTTATGGCTGGTGCTGCTGATTGCGAAGTGGACAAGCAGGGTAGAATATTAATACCAAGTAAATTAAGGGAACACGCTAGTCTTGATAAAGATGTTGTATTTGTAGGGGTTCTTAGCAAAATAGAAATATGGAGCAAAGAACGTTGGGAAAACAACAGTTATGATAATATGGACGATATTGCAGATCATATGTCTGAATTTGGACTTAGCTTCTAGAATCACTTTCCATATAATTTCGAATACTAATGTTGGTATTATATTTTAAAAGTGGAAGAAAATAATATTAGAAAGGCCTGCCATAACAGTTTAACTTGTGTTAACTAATGATTCTTTCAAATTTTAAAGTGGCATGAAATAGGTATAACAATGACAGAAAAGAATGAAAAATCCTCGGGGGAATTTAAACACGTATCAGTACTTTTACAGGAAACAGTGGATAGTCTAAATGTAAAGCTAGATGGCATCTATGTCGATGGGACACTAGGTGGCGGTGGACATGCATTTGAAGTATGCAAACGTTTAGGCGAGAATGGAAGATATATTGGAATCGATCAAGACGAAGATGCACTACGAGCTGCTGGAAAGCGCTTAGCTGTGTATGGAGATAAAGTTACATTTGTACGTAGTAACTATTGTAATATTAAGAATGTATTACAGAATTTAAATATCGATAAAGTCGATGGTATTTTACTTGATTTAGGAGTGTCTTCCTACCAACTTGATACAAAAGAGCGTGGTTTTTCTTATAAAGAAGACGCACCACTTGATATGAGAATGGACACAAGAAATGAAATGACAGCAAAAGATATTGTAAATAATTACAGTGAATTTGATTTATATCGAATCATAAGGGACTATGGGGAAGATAAATTTGCTAAAAACATTGCAAAACACATTGTTCGCATGAGAAATGAACATCCAATTGAAACTACATTTCAATTAGTAGAAGCGATTAAAGCAGCAATACCTATGAAGATTCGAATGAATACTGGTCATCCAGCAAAGAAAACATTCCAGGCAATACGAATTGAGTTAAATAAAGAACTTGAAGTTCTTAGCAATTCACTCGATGATATGATTGACTTATTAAATCCAGGTGGAAGACTTAGTATCATAACATTTCATTCACTTGAAGATAGAATTGTAAAAGTCAATTTTAAAAAGAACGAAAATCCTTGTACATGTCCACCTACATTTCCAGTATGTGTGTGTGGGAACAAGTCAAAAGGAATTAATATAACAAGAAAACCAATTATCCCATCGGATGAAGAGATGGAATTTAATACTAGATCAAAAAGCTCAAAGCTAAGAGTATTCGAAAGAAGATAGTACACCCGGAAAGGAATTAAGTAAAAGAGGGAAGTGAGGATTAAAAGCATGGACGCGAATCAAAGAAAGTATCGTACAAATCAATCATTGTATGTATCAGGTAATACAGCTAGAAAATTGGCGGTGGTACCTGAACGAGAGAGATATGGTTATGACGAGCAAATCACCAGACAGCCAAATCGTACTCAACAGAATAAACCACAACGTAAACCAGCCATTGATTCGGGAATAGACTTTTTCTCAATGGTTATTTTGACTGCAGCTATTATTTGTACTCTTGCAGTTTGTGTAGAATACTTAAAGGTGCAATCAGGAGTGACACAACTAGACAAACAAATAGTAAAATTGGAAAATTCCTTAACTGAGTTAAAAGATACCAATAACGCAATGAAAAATTCGTTAGCGGCAGCGCTTGATTTAGAAAAAATTTATAATGTAGCAGTCGGTGAGTTAGGAATGGTATTTCCAAATAAAAATAAGATCATCACTTATGATAAGAATGATGCGGGTTATGTTAGACAATTTAGTGATATTCCAGAAGTAGATAAAGAATCTCTATTGGATAAATTGCTGCCATAGATGAGAAATTATAAGGAGTTATTATGAGCAGACAACCTAAGAAAAAGAAAATTAAAAAATTCACCTCACGAATGCAAGCAAAGTTATTGCTTGTTTTTTGTGTTTTATTAGCACTTATGGTGACTTTAATCGGTAGATTGATATATCTAAATCATAAAGATGGTGCTCGTTATGAAAAACGAGTACTTTCCCAGCAAAGCTATGTAAGTTCAACGAAACCTTTTAAACGTGGAAGTATCGTTGACTCCAATGGAACTATTTTAGCTTCCAGCGATAAAGTATATAATGTAATTCTTGATCCTAAGATTATTTCAATGGATGAAGATTATATTGACCCAACTTTAAAGGCATTAAATGAAGTGTTTGGTGTTGATATAGAAACACTTAAAACATTAATTAGCGAGAAAAAGGAAACAAGCTCTTATGAAAAGATTTTAAAGGGACAAGATTATGAGTTGGTTTCTGCTTTTGAAGCATTATCAAAAAAGGATAAAAATATAAAGGGAATTTGGTTTGAAGAAGAATATGTTCGTAATTATCCATATGGAAGCTTAGCCTCTCATGTCATTGGTTTTTCTAATACAGAAAACGTTGGTACAGGGGGAATTGAACAGTATTATAACTCCACATTAAATGGTGTAAATGGACGTACTTACGGATATTTTGATTCCGAACTTAATCTAAAGAGAACTGTAAAAGAAGCAAAAGATGGGAATACCTTAGTAACAACAATTAATGTTAATGTACAACGACTTGTTGAAGAACATATTAAGAAATTCCAAGATGAAATAGGTAGTGAGAACATTGCTGTTATATTAATGGATCCTAACACTGGTGGGATTATCGCAATGGCTTCAAACGAAGGTTATGATTTAAATGATCCATATGATTTGTCAAAATATTATACAGATGCTGAAGTAAAGGCGATGACAGAAGAAGAAAAGTTAGATGCCCTTTATAAAATGTGGAGAAACTTTGCAGTTAGTGACTCTTATGAACCAGGTTCTACAGCAAAACCTTTTACGGTAGCTGCGGGATTAGAAGAAGATTTAGTAACACCAGAATCAACGTTTCTTTGTACAGGACATAAGGTTGTTGGTGGTTGGACAATCCATTGTAATAATAAGAGTGGTCATGGTTACGTTACTTTAGCGCAAGCATTAATGAAATCATGTAACCCTGCACTTATGGAAATTGGAGATTTAGAAGGTAGAGAAATCTTCCATTATTATCAGGAACATTTTGGTTTAGGTAAGAAAACAGGAATTGACTTACCAGCAGAAGCAGAAGGAACTTTATATAGCCTTAATCAATTAAATGTTACAGAACTTGCTACGAATAGTTTTGGACAAGGTTTTACTGTAACTATGCCACAAATGGTGGCTGCTTATAGTTCACTAGTAAATGGTGGTTACTATTATAAGCCTCATGTTGTAAAAGAAGTTAGAGATGCAAGTGGTGCAACCATTGAATCCTATGATAATCAATTGGTATCAGAAACAGTTTCTACTTCTACCTCTGAATTTATTAAAGAAGCAATGTTTCTTACGGTTGATCAAGGTACAGCAAAGGCTGCACAGGTGGAAGGATACAAAGTTGGTGGAAAAACAGGAACAGCGCAAAAACTACCAAGAAGTGCGAAAAAATATATTGTTTCCTTTATTGGTGGTGTGCCAGCAGATAATCCAGAAGTAGTTATCTATACGGTTATTGATGAGGTTCATGATGAAGAGAAAAAAGCATCAAGTTCCGTTGCTACTCAATTAACAAGTGAAATCTTAAGTGACGTACTACCTTTCTTAGGCATCTATCCAGATGGAGAAATTGATTATAAAGTTGATTTACCAGTAAATAAAGATCAATCGGTAGATCCTAATAACCAGTCTGGTACCAATCAAGCAGATGGTGAGGATGAAAGTTCAAGTTTAGAAGATTTTATCTATGATCCTACTCAAGATGAAGAAAATCCAGATGCTCTTTCAGATGAAGCAAACTAGGGTAGTACTTAAATGTTGTCGGAATTTATGAACACTTTGTGAAAAGCAATCATAACCTTGCACATTTAATAATAAAATGAAACAAAGCTTACCTTAAAAGGAAAAACTATGTTTCGATATAAATCGTATAATCGTAAAAATTTAATGATAGTAGTTACTGTCATCGCTATTGTTGCAATTTATTTAGTAGGAAGATTATTTTACCTAATGGTAATTGCATCGGATGAATACGCGGTAAGAGCACAAGAACTGCACGAAAGAGAACGAAGTATAAAGGCAGAGCGTGGAACTATATATGATAGAAATGGTACAGTGATAGCGACGAATAAACCGGTATCAACCATTTCTGTTATTCACAATCAAATTAAAGATCCAGAAGGAGTCATATCTGCACTTTCAGAAGCGTTAAATCTTAGTGAGGAAACCGTAAGAAAGAGAGTCGAGAAATATTCCTCCATTGAACGTATTAAATCTAACGTAGATAAAGAAACTGCGGATTATATACGAAATTTATCTTTGGAAGGCGTTATGGTAGATGAAGATTATAAGAGATTTTATCCATATGGAAGTCTTGCCTCTAAGGTATTAGGATTCACTGGAAGTGATAATCAGGGTATTATTGGCCTTGAAGTGGAGTACGATTCTTATCTTCAGGGTGTCAATGGAACAATTTTAACTTTAGCAACTGCTCATGGAATTGAAATTGAGAATGCTGCAGAGAATAGAATAGAACCGATCCCTGGAAATAGCCTTTATACGAGTCTTGATGTTAATATTCAGATGTATGCTGAACAAGCAGCAACCAAGGTAATGGAGGCAAAAGGAGCGAATAGTGCTACTATCATTGTTATGAATCCACAAAATGGTGAACTTTATGCGATTGCCAGTGTACCAGAATTTGATTTAAATCAGCCTTATCAATTAAATTCGTATCTAACACAAAAATATGAGGGTATCACACTTACGGATAAAGAAAAAAATGATCTTTTAAATAATATGTGGAGAAATCCTGCAATCAGTGATACTTACGAACCTGGTTCTACCTTTAAAATAATAACTGCGACAGCAGCTTTTGAAGAAGGTGTTGTTTCCTTAAATGATACTTTTTATTGTCCAGGATATAAAATTGTAGAGGATAGAAAAATCAGGTGTCATAAAGCGGGCGGTCATGGAAGTGAAAATTTCATTGATGGTATTAAAAACTCATGTAACCCAGTATTTATGGAAATAGGAGCTAGAGTTGGAGCTACAAAGTTCTATTCCTATTTTGATAAACTTGGCTTATCTAAAAGAACAGGAGTTGATTTACCTGGAGAAGCAAATTCTATAAAGCATAAGTTAGAGAATGTGGGTGCTGTAGAGCTTGCAACAATGACATTTGGGCAATCCTTTCAAATCACACCACTTCAGCTTCTAGTTTCAGCTAGTGCTGTCGTTAATGGCGGAACCTTAGTTACTCCACATTTCGGAGTGAAAATTAACAATGCAGAAGGAACTACGATTAAGACATTAAATTATGAAACTACTCCTAATGTAGTGTCAAAAGCCACTTCAGAGACTATGAAATCTTTATTAGAGGCAGTTGTTTCCGATGGTACAGGTAAGAGAGCATATCTTCCAGGATTTCGTATTGGTGGTAAGACTGCTACATCGGAAAAATTACCTAGACGTTCTGGGAAATATATCTCATCTTTTATTGGATTTGCACCAGCGGATGATCCTCAAGTTATGGCGATTGTATTGATTGATGAGCCAGTTGGAATTTACTATGGTGGAACAATTGCAGCGCCAGTAATTGCAGAAGTCTTTGATAATATTTTACCTTATTTAGGTATAGAGCCAGTTTATACGGAAAAAGAGATAAAAGATAATAATATCGGAACATTTGAAGTTCCAGATTTTACAAACTTAGAAAAGTCAGAAGTTATAAAACAAGTAAAATTATATCCTTTTGATGGTATATATTACCTAGGTGAAGGAACTGTAGTAAAAGAGCAATTTCCGCTAGCAGGTGAGGTAATTGAGAATAACAGTAGCTTGATTTTATATTTGGAATGACCTATAATTAGAAAGATGTAAAATTGGAACCTATAAAAAGTTATAGGCCATGGAGGTTAGTATGGAATTAGAAGGTGTAAACATCTTGGTAGTCGGCACAGGAATCAGTGGGATTTCAGCTGTGAATTTATTGATCAGCGAGAGAGCAAATATCATCTTATACGATTCCAAAGAAGGCCAAGGAGAGGCAGCATTAAGAGAAAAGCTACCAAAAGAATTTAACGGACAGATTATATTAGGTGAATTACCGAAAGAAGTAATGAAGACAATTGAATTAGTAGTTTTAAGTCCTGGAGTACCAACAGACCTAGACTACATAAATGAATTGCGTGAAAATGGAGTTCCAATCTGGGGAGAAATTGAATTAGGATATCAATTTTCAAAAGGGAAAATAGTTGCAATTACAGGTACCAATGGTAAGACAACGACTACTACACTTGTGGGAGAGATTATGAAAACATATTTTGAGGATGTTTTTGTAGTCGGTAACATTGGCATACCGTATACGAGTATGGTTAAAAAGACCACAAAGGATAGTGTAACAGTAGCAGAAATGAGTAGTTTCCAATTAGAAACCATTCATAATTTTGTACCGAATGTAAGTGCAATACTTAATATAACTCCAGATCATTTAGACCGTCATCATACGATGGAAGCTTATATCAATGCAAAAGCAAACATAATGATGAATCAAGGTGAAAATGAAACTTGTGTATTAAATTATGAAGATAAAGAATTACGTAAAATAGGTGAGTTAGCAAAAGCAAATATTTTGTGGTTTTCCAGTCAAAGAAAGCTTGAAAAAGGAATTTATTTATTAAACGATAATATTATTTATAAGAATGATAATTCTGAAACCACAGTTTGCAATATTCACGATTTAAAGATATTTGGCAGACATAATTATGAAAATGTAATGGCAGCTGTAGGTATGTCCATTGCAATGGGAATACCTATGTCTTTCATTTATAAAGCGTTGGTAGAATTTAAGGGTGTAGAACATAGAATTGAGTATGTAGCAACCAAACAAGGTGTGCAATACTATAACGATTCTAAGGGAACAAATCCTGATGCTTCTATTCAAGCAGTTAAAGCTATGAGAACAAAGACATTATTAATTGGTGGCGGATATGACAAAGATTCAGAATATGATGAATGGATACGCGCATTTGATGGAAAAGTAAAGTATTTAGTGCTCATGGGTCAAACAAAAGAAAAGATAGCAAATACAGCGAGAAAATTAGGATTCCATGATATTATCATGGTGGAAAGTATGAAAGAAGCGGTTGAATTTTGTGCAATACATGCAAATGCAGGGGAATCGGTTTTATTATCACCTTGTTGTGCAAGTTGGGGCATGTTTAAAAACTACGAAGAACGCGGAAATATGTTCAAAGAGTATGTGCATGCTCTTAAAGATTAATTATATGTAAGAAGAGGTGAAGCATTTGACCAGAGAAGAGATGGAACAAGGGAAAAGAAGAAAAGGGCGTAAATATTATGATTACAGCTTACTTTTCTTAATCATATTTTTGGTGTGCTTCGGCTTGGTAATGATCTATAGCACAAGCTCTTATAATGCTGCGAAGTACTACGATGATCCCTCCTTATTCTTAAGAAAGCAAGGAATGTTCGTTATTGCAGGAATTCCTTTAATGATAGTTATTTCTAAAATAGACTATCATTTCTACATAAGTAAACTACCAATCATAAAAATGAGACCAGTAATTTTGTTATACTTTATCTGTTTGGCATTACAAGCAATTGTACTTGTAGTTGGTGATGTAACACAGGGTTCGCAGCGTTGGATTAATGTAGCCGGTATTACATTCCAACCATCAGAACTTACTAAAGTATGTGTTGTGCTTTTTGCTGCATATGTTGTTCAGCTTGCTCCAAAGAGACTTGATAATTTTATTGGATTTATGAGGGTTGTTGTATTTGTAGGCCCTTTGTTAGCATTAGTAGTTGCAGAAAACTTTAGTACAGCTTTAATTATTCTCTCTATCATGGTTGCTATTTGTTTTGTAGCTAGTAGAAAAAAGGCTTATTTTTTCGTGTCTGGAGGAATCTTTGCAGTATTAGGTGCGATTTTGGTTTTTGGAGTTTCTTACCGAAGTCAGCGTATCGATGTTTGGCGAGATGTTGAAAATCATCCATATGGTTATCAAATCCTACAAGGTTTATATGCAATTGCATCTGGAGGACTTTTTGGTAAAGGCTTAGGAAATAGTATGCAAAAACTTGGATTTATTCCTGAGGCGCATAACGATATGATATTTTCTGTAATTTGTGAAGAGCTAGGAATGTTTGGAGCAATTGCAGTAATTATATTATTTTTATTAGTTATTTGGAGATTATTTGTCATTGCCATTAATGCTCCTGATTTGTATGGTGGATTAATTGCAACTGGTGTTTTAGCACATATTGCAGTTCAAGTATTAATTAATATAGCAGTAGTAACAAATTCCATACCATCCACTGGTATTCCACTACCATTTATTAGTTATGGAGGTAGTTCTCTTATGGTACTTTTAATCGAAATGGGAATTGTTCTTAGTGTTTCAAACCAGATTCAACACGAAAGATAATAAAATTCGTTAGAAAGGCATGAAGGTACCTGATTAGGCACGATTTCTAACGGATGGCATAGTATAATACTATATTCCTATTTTGAGGTGCATATATGTCTTCCATAGAACTTACGGGTGGTAAACCGTTATATGGAGAATTAGAGATACAGGGGTCGAAAAATGCAGTATTACCGATACTTGCGGCAACGATACTTAATAAAGGCATAAGCGTACTTACCGGATGCCCTAAAATCTCTGATGTTTTTCATATGACAGAAGTGCTACAGGCACTTGGTTGTAATATAACGTGGAATGAAAATTCATTAGTTGTGGATGCAACAACGCTAGCGCAAGAAGAAATTTCAGAAGAGATTGCGAAAAAAACAAGAGCATCTATATTGTTCTTAGGAGCGCTATTAGGAAGAAATAATCGAGCAGTTGTTGCATATCCTGGAGGCTGTTCCATTGGAAAGAGGCCAATCGATTTACATTTAAAAGCATTAAAAGAAATGGGAGTCGAAGAAAAATTTAGTGAAGATGAAAAACTTATTTGTGAAACTAGTGAATTAAAAGGTAATGAAATTTACTTGAACTTTCCAAGTGTTGGAGCTACTGAAAATATTATATTAGCTGCTGTACTAGCATCTGGAACAACTGTGATTCACGGTGCTGCAATGGAACCAGAAATTGTTGCATTGTGTGATTTTTTAGTATCTGCTGGAGCAAAAATTGAAGGAATTGGAACTAGTAGGATTAAAGTTATAGGAGTAAAGCAATTAAACGATACAAGCTATCATGTTCCAAAAGATCGTATCGTTGCAGGAACCTATTTAACACTTGTTGCATCAACGGGTGGTAAAGTTTTACTACATGGAGTAAAAGAAAATGAGCTAGCTGCTGTTTTATTCGAGCTTAAAAAAGCAGGATTAAAGTTAAGGCTAGTGGAAGATCATTGCTACATTGAACGTACTGAGCGTTTAAAACCATTGCAGATTGAAACAAAACCATTCCCAGCATTTCCAACGGATATGCAATCTCAATTTATGGCTATGTTATGCACAGCAGATGGAGAAAGTACACTAATAGAAAATATTTTCGAAGCAAGATTTTTAATTATTGATGAATTAAAAAAGCTAGGGGCAAAAATAACTGTCTATGAAAATCGTGCTATAATAACCGGTGTTGAAAAATTAACAGGTGCAAATATTACTGCAAAAGAATTACGCGGTGGTGCTGCTTTGGTTATTGCAGGATTAACAGCGATGGGTAGTACAATTGTTGAGAACACGGATTATATATACCGTGGCTACGAAGATATATGCAAGGATCTAAGACAATTAGGCGCCCAAATTAAAACGTTTTCTAAGGAGGAATTGATAGGACATGGTAAGGCCCATACAAAGGATTGATAAAAAACGTCCCATGAATTTCCTAACAAAAGTAGCAATAGTATGTCTTTTGGTAGTCTTTATTTGTCTTATCCTAATTTTAAATGGTAGACTAAAAAATGTTGTGGTTGAGGGCTCAAGCCATTATACAGAAGAAGAAATAAAGCAAATGCTTTTTGATAAACCAACTGACAATATAACATTGTTATTTTATCTAAGACAAAAATTAACTAAAGGAAAAGAAATCCCCTTTATTCAGAAAATGGATTTTGAAATGGTTGATAAACACACAATTAAGATAAAGGTATATGAAAAGCTTGTGATTGGTTGTGTTGAGGTCATGGGTGGTTATATGTATTTTGACAAGGATGGTATCATTGTTGAAAGTTCCAATGAAAGAATTGAGACTGTCCCACTGATTCTTGGTTTAAAATATAACCAGGTCATGTTACACAAACCACTAGAGGTACAAAAGAGTACTTTATTTAATACCATTTTGAATTTAACAAAATTGATACTATCACATGAGTTACCAGTACAAACAATTCAGTTTAATTCTAGTTATGAAGTAACGTTAGAATGTGATGGAAATATTGTATTATTAGGGAATAGAGAAGTGTATGATGAACAACTTGCAGCTCTAGCATCTATGGTTAATTTTGCAGGAACAAAAAAATATACATTTGATTTGAGAAATTATTCGAAAGATAATACAACGGTACCAGCAAAACCTTTAAAATAGGGCAATTAGAAATAGCATTAATTGAACAAAAATCTATAAAAAATGTAAATTACACTTGATTATTTCTATAATAGATTATATTATATAGTATAGAATAATAAATTAATTTGTAAAAATGCACTATATGTTGTACTTTATAAGAGGGGTATAATATGCGTTTAGAAGGAAATAACAAATGGGCTTAGAGTAGCCATTGTAATAAAAAGGAGGAAGTACCTTGCTTGAGATAAGAATGAATGAATCAGATTCTGCTGCTAAAATTCTTGTAGTTGGAGTTGGTGGAGCAGGGAATAATGCGGTAAACCGCATGATTGAGGAGAATATATTAGGTGTTGATTTTGTTTGTGTGAATACGGACAAGCAACATTTAAAGAATTGTAAAGCGCCACAGGTGGTACAAATTGGAGAAAAATTAACGAAAGGTCTAGGAGCAGGAGCGAGACCTGATATTGGAGAAAAAGCTGCTGAAGAAAGTCGTGAAGAGCTGACAGAAATCATTAAAGGTTCTGATATGGTATTTGTCACATGTGGAATGGGCGGCGGTACTGGAACTGGTGCAGCACCTGTAGTTGCTAACATTGCAAAAAGCATGGGTATTCTAACTGTTGGAATCGTTACAAAGCCTTTTAAGTTTGAAGCAAAGCAAAGAATGAATAATGCAATCAATGGAATTGAAAAATTAAAAGAAAACGTTGATACATTAATTGTAATCCCTAATGATAAATTACTTGAAATTGTTGATCGTAGAACTACAATGCCAGATGCTTTAAGAAAAGCAGATGAAGTTCTTCAACAAGGTGTACAAGGTATCACGGATTTAATTAATGTTCCTGGTTTAATTAACCTAGACTTCGCAGATGTTCAGACAGTAATGAAGGACAAGGGAGTTGCACATATCGGAATTGGTTTTGGTACTGGTGATGATAAATGTACAGAGGCTGTAAAACAAGCGATTACAAGTCCATTACTTGAAACAACAATTCAAGGTGCAAGTCATGTTATCATTAATATTTCAGGTGATATCAGCTTAATTGAAGCGAATGAAGCAGCTACATTTGTACAAGAGCTTGCAGGAGATTCTGCAAATATTATTTTCGGTGCTATGTACGATGAGACTACACCTGATCAAGCAATCATAACAGTTATTGCTACAGGTCTTGAGGATGGATCATCTCAAAATGTTGTAAAAACAGCTGATTTCCTAAAAGGAAATACAACTGGTAAAATTGGCCTTGGTTCTGGAACTTTACCTACATACAACAATCCAGCAAGTAATTCACAGACCATACAACCAAAGCCAAGTGTAAATACGAATGTTACTCAGGGCTTTACAAAGCCACAACCTTCAAACTTCTCCATGCCAACTTATGGAAGCGGAGCAAGTAATCAAGAAACTGGTGGAATTAAGATACCTGAGTTCTTACAAAAGAATAGAAATAAATAATATAATTTTGCATACAAAGATTGAGAACATTATGATTTAGTTCAGATGAGCTCAATCTTTTTTGCATATATAAAATAAGCATTTATTAGGGGATAGATATGAATTATCGAAGGAAATTATATTTTTATAAGGACATTTATGATTATCAAGGAACAAATCAATTGTTTTTAAATGCAGTGAAAGAAAATATTACTTATCATAGAAAACACAATAAGAAATACCAGGCGATACTTAAGAAAAAGAATTTTAGAGTTGGTGATTTGGCGACTTATCAAGACTTATACAAAATACCATTTCTACCAACGATTTATTTTAAAAAACATAAAATTGCTTCCATGAAAGATTATAAGATGCTAGTAAAGGCAACGTCTTCTGGAACCACTGGAAAAAGAAGTAAGATTGGATTTGATTTAAATAGCTTATTATATGCAGGTATTATGGCTATGAGGATGAGTAAATATCACAAATTATTATCAAAAAAAAGAACAAATTATATCGTTTTAGGATATGAGCCACATAAAAGTAATCAAACGGTAATTACAAAAACACAATTTGTGTCAACCTTATTTGCACCTCCAATGAACCGTAAATATGCAATTAAATATAGGAATGGTGGTTATGAAGTTGATTTTAAAGGGATTAAAAAGGCATTGGATCGTTATGTGAAAATGAATTATCCAGTGAGAATTGTTGGATTTCCTTCTTATACATTATTCCTTCTACAGTGGTTAAAGAGCGAGGGGCTTTCGTATCAGTTACCCAAAGACTCAATGCTTATGTTAGGTGGAGGATGGAAAGGTTTTTATAAAGAGAAGGTGGAAAAGGAAGAGTTGTACCAATTGGCAAATGAAGTTTTTGGAATAGAAGGACATAATTGTAGAGAATTCTTTGGAGCAGTAGAGCATCCTTCCTTATATTGCTCTTGTAAAAATAATCATTTTCATGTACCGATATTTAGTAGAGTTATTATTCGAGATGTTGATACTTTAAAGCCTGTTACGAATGGGAAGGTAGGACTTATTAATTTAATCACTCCACTTGCAAAAAGTATGCCACTTGTTAGTATAATGACCGATGACCTTGGTATCCTCCGTGATGGTAAAGAATGTGGCTGTGGTATCAAATCTCCCTATTTTGAGATCCTTGGTAGAGTAGGAGTAAAAGAAATCAAGACATGTGCAGCTGGGGCTAGTGAATTACTATAATCTTACATGTAGCATTCTATTGTGAACATTTTGAGAGGTATGGAAAATAGAAATATGAGATATGATGATCTAAAAAACAACATATTAAGAACGCTAAAACAACCTTTATTGAATAAGGAAATTGTATTACAAGCATGTAATAAATTATCTGTAGCAATAGCAACTGGCACCTATGATAACCTTATGAAAAATATGGGCCTTTATGAAATGATTACAAAGGATAAGCTCAAAGAAGCCTATGAAATGCTAAGTGAAGCTTATTTAAGAAATAAGATTGCTACAGAGCTTGGACCGGATGAAGTAAAATATTTTCCACTGGGGGTATTGCTGCATATTGGTGCAGGCAATTTAGACGGGATCTCTGCCTTTAGTGTCATTGAAGGACTTTTAATGGGAAATATTAATATCTTGAAACTTCCTTCCAATCATGATCCAATATCAGTTCTAATATTAAAGGAGCTAATTCGTTTGGAGCCTTTATTAAAAGAGTACATATATATGTTTAGCATCCCTTCTAATAAAATAAATAAGCTTAAGCGTCTTTGTGAACTCGCAGATGGTGTTGTAGTATGGGGAAGTGATGAGGCTATTACGTTTTATCGTAGTGTTGTCCCTGCAAACACGAAATTAATAGAGTGGGGACATAAAATGAGTTTTGCTTATATTACGAAGGAAGGCTTGCATGAGGAGCAAATGTTTGATTTAGCTGAGCACATCATTAAGACGAAGCAATTACTATGCAGCTCATGTCAGGGGATTTATATTGATTGTGAAGAAGGAGAAGAAGTTGATGATTTTTGTTTGCGGTTTTTACCTATCTTAGAATCAACAGCAAAGAAGTATCATGGTTTTGATATTGGTATTCGTGCGCAAAATACGTTAAAACTTTATAATTATGAGATTGAACATAATGATAGGAAAATGAAACTTTATAAAGAAAATAATGTTAGTTTAATTCGATTGTATGAGCCGAGTTTAGAAAATTCCTTACTTTATGGTAATGTGTGGGTGAAAGCCTTACCTAGAAAGGATATTATTGATGTATTAAAAGAAAATCGTGGGTACCTGCAAACGGTAGGTCTTATATGCGAGGAATCAGAATATGAGGAACTAAGTTTTACGCTGATTCGAGCTGGCGTAACACGTATACGAAATGCTGGGGATATGTCAACTGAATATCAAGGAGATCCTCATGACGGAGAATACCCACTGCGAAGGTATGGGAAGGTAGTAAAAATTAAATAGATATTAGGAATTAAATAGATATTAAAAGTATGGAGGGAAGAATTAACCCTCCTTTTTTCATTTGACAAATAAATTTAAAAAGTTTTCCTTGAATCTTAATATACATAATTAATTGGTTAAGTTGGATTTCTGATTAGATAATTAAATTGTTTGTTAGGCGTATTTACAATGAGAATGCAATACGCATATTCTTGTCCCTATTATGTCCATATTTTCGGTTAAAAACTCGAATTCTTAGATGGCTTGTCAAAGTTAAAGCCTTTCCATCGGTTCATGCTGAAAAAAAACTATTAAAAATCTTTATTATATACTACAGTATTACAAAATATTCCATTCCTACAGGCTATAATGTTAAGTATCAATTGGAGGCGAGGTGAATTGCAACTTGAAGTATATGTTGACGTTCTATTTTTCTGGAATGTCTTAATGAATCTAATACTATTATACATAACGAAGTTATTAAGAAGACAGAAAACTTCATGCGCTAGAATTATATTAGGTGCTATTTTTGGTGCTTTTATCTCATGCCTCATAACGGTATTTTTAAGTTTGCCAAGTGTAGCAAATCTGATGATTAGTTATGGATTCACAGGAATTATTATGGTTTTGATTGTTTTTGGGAAGAAGAATAAAAGGGGAATGATGAATAACTATTTATATTTTTTAATAGTAACATTTATTTTCGGAGGAATGCTACAATCCTTCCTTAGTTCATTAAAGTCAATGAATCTTTTATCTAGGGTATTTAACTCTATATTAAATCAGAACATATCAGGAACAATGATGATCGTTTTACTTATAATAATAATTCCTCTAATGACAATCATTCTTTTGAATGCTAAGAAAAACACTAAGGATGAAAAATGTTATTATAGGGTGATACTTAAAATAGATGAAAAATGTATACCGTGTATAGGATTTTTGGATACCGGTAATTCTTTGTATGATCCTACAAATGGAAAACCGGTTATTTTAGTAGATAGAGTTTTACTTCATAGCATATATGAAGAGGTGAAAATGAATCATCCTGAAAAAATTAGGTTGGTTCCTTATCGGTGCATTGGTAAAGAAAACGGACTTCTAGAAGGAATTCGCATAGATGAGGTTACCATTGAGAATGAGCAAGATTCCTTTACTAGAAGTCAAATTACTGCGGCATTGTCGGAGTATGAATTTAAAAATAGTAAGGATTATCAAGTGTTACTTCATAGTAGGTTATTAGGCAATTTATAAAATGAATGCAATGAATAGGAGGAGAATCGAATGCTTTTAAAGATATCTATAACTAATAAGTTCCAATTTCGCATGATACCAAACTTCAAGGACTTATTTTTTAGAAAGCGTGGAGAGATTCATTATATTGGAGGAGCAGAAGTTTTACCAGCACCCTTAGATGCAGAACGAGAGGCAGATGCAATTGGGAGGCTTGGAACCGATGAAGATACCAATGCTAAATCCTTATTAGTAGAACATAATTTGAGATTGGTTGTTTACATAGCTAAGAAATTTGATAATACTGGAGTAGGTGTTGAGGATTTAATATCCATTGGTACAATCGGGCTTATTAAGGCGATTAATACATTTAATCCAGATAAGAACATTAAACTTGCAACCTATGCTTCCAGGTGTATTGAAAATGAAATTTTGATGTATTTAAGAAGAAATAGTAAAACAAAATTAGAAGTTTCCATCGATGAACCGTTAAATGTTGATTGGGATGGTAATGAATTGTTATTATCCGACATTTTAGGAACAGAAGAAGATGTTATTTATAAAAATATAGAAGATGAGGTGGATAAAAAATTACTAAGTAGAGCCTTGTCTAAATTAAATGATCGTGAAAAAATCATTGTTCAACTACGCTTTGGTTTAAATACCGAAGATGGAAATGAAAGAACTCAAAAAGAAGTAGCGGATATGTTAGGTATTTCACAGTCGTATATTTCAAGGTTAGAGAAAAAAATTATTAAGCGTTTAAAGAAAGAAATGTTACGATGTGAATGATTAAAAAGTATAGGTGACTTTATGTGCCTTGAACAATTAAAATGACCAGAAAAATTTAATTAATTTATGTACTAAGGATGTATAAAATTTAGAATTTTGAAATGTCATGATTTATTTACTGCTGGATAAAAAATAGGAAATAATTACATGTACTTTTTCAGTATAAAGAGCGATGAAAACGTAAATCATTAATTCTAGACATTGAAATTCCAAAGATGGAATTTGAATGAAGAAGATGATTCGGAGGTTTCAGTATGGCTCTTTATAAAGTTGAGATTTGCGGCGTTAATACATCCAAATTGCCTTTATTAAAAGGTGAGGAGAAGGAAGCTTTATTTACTCGAATTAAGCAGGGGGATAAAGAGGCTAGAGAGCTTTATATCAAAGGAAACTTAAGACTAGTACTTAGTATTATCCAACGTTTTTCTAATAGTAATGAAAACGTAGATGATTTATTTCAGATTGGTTGCATTGGGTTGATGAAAGCAATCGATAATTTTGACATTACACAAGGTGTTAAATTTTCCACTTATGCTGTTCCAATGATTATCGGTGAAATCAGACGTTACTTAAGAGATAATAACTCAATACGTGTTTCTAGATCACTTCGTGATACTGCATATAAAGCAATTTATGCAAAAGAAGCACTTCTACGTAGGAATGATAAGGAACCAACTGTTTCTGAAATTGCTGCAGAAGTTGGCATTAATCAGGAAGACATCGTGGCTGCATTAGATGCAATACAAAGTCCTGTATCTCTTTATGAACCAGTTTATTCTGAAGGTGGAGATACTTTATATATAATGGATCAAGTAAGTGATAAGAAAAACAAAGAAGATAACTGGATTGAAGAAATTTCGTTAAAAGAAGCGATGTCAAGATTATCGCCAAGAGAAAATAATATTATTAACCTCCGATTTTTCCAAGGAAAGACTCAGATGGAAGTTGCAGATGAAATTCATATTTCCCAAGCCCAGGTGAGTCGTTTAGAGAAAAACGCATTGAAGAATATGAAGAACTATTTAAGCCATTAATTAAATTGAAAAATATATCGATTCGTAATTTTTTAGAATCTAAATATTATCAATAATAGAATTATAGGAACTATAGAAACAAAGTGTATCTATAAGAAAAAATTGAATCAATGAATAACTAATTTAATATGAAATAATAAGGCTTTTGAAAACTAAGTGATACGTACTATATAACGTTTAAAAAACGGTACGTACACGAATGTTTACAAAAGCCTTTCATATTTGGTTGCTATTCGTAATGAAAACAGGTAAAATGATTGTATCAATGTAAGAATTGAAACCGAAATAAAGATTTTATAAAATTTAGGCTGTCTTTGTCGGCGAAAATGGAGGAAATATGGAGAATTTTAGATTTCATGCGTATACGAATATGTTATTTGGTAAAGATCAAATAGAAAACTTACCAAGCCTTGTCGCTGAATATGGAAAAAATGTGTTGCTTGTTTATGGTGGCGGCAGTATTAAAAAAATTGGTATTTACGATAAAGTAATGGAATTGTTAAAAGATTATAATGTAGTAGAATTATCAGGAGTTGAACCTAACCCACGAATTACTACGGTAGAAAAAGGTGTTGCTTTATGTAGGGAACATAATATAGATGTTGTATTAGCTGTTGGTGGAGGAAGTACAATCGATTGTAGTAAGGTAATTGCTGCAGGGTATTATTATGAAGGTAAGACTTGGGATATTGTACTTGATCCAAGTAAGATTGATAAGGTACTTCCAATTGTAACTGTTTTAACGTTGGCGGCAACTGGTTCAGAAATGAACAAAAATGCAGTAATTTCTAATATGGAAACAAATGAAAAGTTTGGAACATCTTCAATGAATATGATTCCAAAAGCAAGTATATTAGATCCAACGTATCTTTATAGTTTACCGGCAATTCAAACCGCAGCGGGTACTGCTGATATTATGTCTCATATATTTGAGAACTATTTTAAAGCAGATACAAGTGCTTATATTCAGGACCGATTTGCAGAAGGAATTTTAAAAGCTTGTATTAAATATTGTAAAATAGCACTTGAAAAACCGGACGATTATGAAGCAAGGGCTAATTTAATGTGGGCAAGTAGTATGGCACTGAATGGCTTGACTGGTGCAGGTAAATCTGGATCTTGGACATGCCATCCAATTGAACATGAGCTAAGTGCATTTTATGATATTACACATGGAGTAGGTCTTGCTATATTAACTCCACGTTGGATGCACTATATTTTAAGTGAGACAACAGTTGATAAATTTGTGGAATATGCAGTGAATGTCTGGAACTTAGATGCAAGTAAGGATAAGTATGCTATAGCCAATGAGGCGATTGATAAAACAGAGCAGTTCTTTAAAGAGTGTAAGATTCCTATGACTTTAACTGAATTAGGAATCGATGCTTCAAAGTTTGAAATCATGGCGGAAAAGGCTGTTAAGTTTGGCGGACTAGCCGATGCATACGTTCCATTATCAAAAGATGATGTAGTGGAAATTTTTAATATGTGCTTATAAAAAATACTACCGTGGAGGAGAATATGGAATTACTTCATTTCATACTTGAAAGAATTGTCGAGGGTTCTATTTTATTATTTGAATATATTGGAGTTTTTATATTAATAATTACAGGAATACAAGGTCTTTATCAGCATTTAAAACGTAGTCCCTATACAAGATTAAATCTAGCTAGAGGGATGTCCATGGGACTAGAGTTTAAACTTGGAAGCGAAATATTAAGAACCGTTGTTGTTAGAGATTACCAAGAAATTATTCTAGTTGGCGGTATTATTTTGTTAAGAGCAGCATTAACGTTTTTAATTCATTGGGAAATTAAAAATGAAGAATTAAATATGGGATCACATAAAAAATAATCTTTTAAGTTCTATAATTTGAATTTTATTAGATTCAAAAGTAATGAATAAACATGCCAGTAATCTATTAAAACACTATGTTTTAATGATGCTGGCATTTTTACTTGTTTCAGTTAAAAGCAATTAAACTGTATTATGAGTTTTGATGAGTAATAATCGATGGAAAACATTAAAAATTTGTCCTATGATGTTTAGTAATAGATATTCATTATATAAATGCAATACTTACATGCAAGAAAAGGAGACAAAATGTCAAAGGTTGTTTTATCAAAAAAAGATAAGTATTTTAGAGAGTTTGCTTTAAATGGAAACTTGTGGAAGGTTGTTCTTAGTGTCGGATTACCACTTGCTTTTTACCAAACATTAAATTTGGTTTTCCGTCTTATTGATACAATGATGGCTTCCCATATAAGTGCGGAATCGGTATCTGCAGTTGCATATCTATCTCAATTAAATAATATGATTAGTGCAATTGGTGGTGGACTTGCAGTGGGAAGTAGTTTAGAAATTAGTAAGGCTTATGGTGCAGGAAATTACGAATTAGTAAAAAAGCGTGTAAGTAGTTTGGTATCAATATGTGCACTTTTAGGGGCAGTCTTATTATGCATGGTTCCATTTAGTCAAAGGATTTTAAAATTAGCGAACACTCCAGCAGATTTAATTGCAGTGGGAAGTCAGTATTTTGCAATTGAATTAGTTGGCATCGTTATTACATTTTTTAATAATGTGTATTTAGCAATTGAACGTGCAAGAGGGAATACAAAACGCATTCTTTATTTAAATTTTGGTATTATCGTACTTAAATTGTCACTAACAGCAATATTTGTATATGTATTAAAAAGTGGTATTCAAATGATAGCGATTGCAAATGTAATCTCCCAATCATTTATTTTAATTGCTGCAATTATTAGTTTGAATAAAAAAGACAATGCGTTCGGATTTTCCTTCTCAAGCATCGAATTAAAAAAGCCAGTCATTGGTCCGATGTTAAGACTTTCATTTCCTGTAATTATCGAAAAAATGGCTTTTTCACTTGGTAAAGTTATTGTAAATTCAATGAGTGGTAGTTATGGAGGATTGGCAGTTGGTGCGCTTAATATTTCAAATAATATCGGCGGAATTACAACTGGACCTCAAAATGGATTTCAAGAAGGTGGAGCAGCGATTATTAGTCAAAACTTAGGGGCTGCACAAACAAAACGTGCATTAGAAACTTTTAAAAGAACATTGGTAGTAAATGTTACAATTGGCTTTGTTGGCATGGTTACAACTCTTATATTTTTAAAGCCTCTAACATATGTATTTGCTAATTCATCTGGAGGTTTTAATGTTGAATTTCAAAATATGATTATTTCAATGTATCGATTTGAAGCCTTTGGAGGTTGTATCCCATTGGCATTTAATGCATCCGTTATTTCTTTGTTACTTGGCTTTGGGTATACGAAGATAACATTAATCATCAACTTTTTAAGAGTATTTGTTTACCGTATTCCAGTTCTTTATGCATTACAAAAGTTTACGGATTTAGGTGCTGTTAGTTGTGGTTTGGTTATGTTTATTAGTAATACTTTAGTTTCCATAACTTCGGTTATAATAGCATTTTTTGTTATTCGTCATATCTGTAAAAAAGAGAATATTAAGTTTCGAAATGTAGCAAATTAACTTTTAAATTTTTGTTTATAAAATTAATTTAACGCTATAAGTTGATTGGTTGCAATAATCAGCAAAGCAGATGCTGCAATGATTAGTGAAATTTATTGATTATTAGACTACATTATAAATCTAGGAAATAAATCTAGGAAATAAATCTAGGAAATAAATCTAGGATATAAATCTAGGCTATAAACCTAAGATATACGCTAGATTATAAACTTAAAATATAATTTAAAATAAAATTCTAAAAGTATGGAAGTAACTATTTATCTATGTTCTTCCATACTTTTATTGCTTTGTGCAAAAGAAAGTTTTATCTTTCATTTTTTTTATCGCATAATTTGACTTTATACATCATGAAATGTTAAAATATACACTTGATAAATCCATAGTTTCATATTAATATTAAATGGATATGTTATACAAATCATTAGAAACATATACGAGGAAGGAAAGATCATATGAAGAAGATTAAACCGAAAAAGAAACAAGAAGTTAATGTGAAGGCAGTAATGACTCGTGAAAAGAAAATGCTATTTGGTGGTATTGCTGGGGCCGTATTGTTATTGCTTGTTATTTTGGTAATTGCTGAAGGTGTAAGCAAATCTAAAATAAGTATAACAAACGATACAAGCAGAAAAATTACATCGGTTAAGGCATACTTTTCTGGTACCAAATATGAAGAGACAAGCACTGATAGTGATGACAAAACCAGTGAAACCAAAGAAGTAGCATATCAATCAGAAAATATTGCTGACACTGAACTTGCAGCGGGAGAGACGTTTAAAGCTTCTTTACCTGATTTAAGTGAATTAAAAGGAACAGGATCCGGTCTTATATTAGAGATTACTTTTGAAAACGAAGAAACAAGAACAATTGATACTGGACTCTTTAATTCAAAATTTGATGGAAAAATTAAAGTTGTTTTCAAAGAAGATAAAAGCGGTGAAGTTGATATGAAAGTAAAAGCTTCCACTGGCTTATTTGGTTCAACTGCAAACACTTTATGTAATGATACTTATGAAATGCATTTACTAGATAATGAATAAATAGTAAATAGCTTTACATGAACATAACAATTGAGCAAAAATTCGTTCATACAAAAGATATTTTCAACATAGTTTGTAAGTGCGGATAAACGACAGATACTAGAAGGGGGATTTTGACATGATTAAGCTCTTTAAACAAGGTGCATATGTACTTAATGGTGCTGAAATTATTGAAGAAAATAATGAATCAGCAGCAATACTCAACCAGAAACTAGGAAATAATATTTTATCTAAAGAAGATGCTGCCAAGAATACAATGGCATATCAAATTTTATCTGCACATAATACTTCTGGGAATATGGAACATTTAAAAATCAAATTTGATAAATTAGCATCCCACGACATCACATTCGTTGGTATTATTCAAACGGCACGTGCCAGTGGGTTAGAGCAATTTCCAGTTCCTTATGTACTTACAAATTGTCACAATAGCTTATGTGCCGTTGGTGGAACAATTAATGAAGATGACCATATGTTTGGTTTATCTTGCGCAAAAAAATATGGTGGAATTTATGTACCACCTCATCAAGCAGTAATTCACCAATATGCTCGTGAAATTCTAGCAGGCGGTGGAAAAATGATTTTAGGCTCCGATAGCCATACTCGTTATGGTGCACTTGGTACCATGGCAATGGGTGAAGGCGGTCCAGAACTTGTAAAACAATTATTAAATAAAACATATGACATTAAGATGCCAAAAGTTGTTGGTGTATACTTAACTGGAAAGCCAAGAAAAGGTGTAGGACCACAGGATATTGCACTTGCAATTATTGGTGAGGTTTTCGCTAATGGCTATGTGAACAATAAAGTAATGGAATTCATCGGTGATGGTATAGACAATTTAAGTGTTGATTATCGTATTGGAATTGATGTTATGACCACTGAAACTACTTGTCTTTCTTCTATTTGGAGAACCGATGATGCTGTAAAAGAATTCTATGAAATTCATCGTAGACCAGAAGATTATAAAGAATTAAATCCTGGTTCTGTTGCTTATTATGATGGAATGATTTATGTGGATTTATCAGAAATCAAACCTATGATTGCAATGCCATTCCATCCAAGCAATGTATATACAATTGATGATTTAAATGCTAATCTATATGATATTTTAGATGAAGTTGAGAAAAAAGCAGCGATTAGTTTGGATAATTCCAATATTAAGTACACATTAAAAGACAAAGTTCGTAATGGCAGATTGTACATTGAGCAAGGCGTTATCGCTGGCTGTGCAGGTGGTGGATTTGAAAATATCTGTGATGCAACTGACATCCTAGATGGCAAGTTTATTGGAAACGATGAGTTTTCACTAAGTGTATACCCAGCAAGTCAGCCAGTCTTTATGGAATTAGTAAAGAACGGTTCTGTTGCTAAGTTAATGCAAACAGGTGCTACAATCCGTACCGCTTTTTGTGGTCCATGTTTTGGAGCAGGAGATGTTCCAGCAAACAACGGATTAAGTATTCGTCATACAACTAGAAACTTCCCTAATAGAGAAGGTTCAAAGATTACAAGTGGTCAAATCGCTTCCGTAGCATTAATGGACGCTCGCTCCATCGCAGCTACAGCAGCAAATAAAGGATATTTAACATCTGCAGAAGATATTGATGTTAACTTCAATAAACCAAAGTACTTCTATGATTCAACAATTTATGAAAATCGTGTGTATAATGGTGTTGGAAATCCACAGAAAGATGTTGAAATTAAGTTTGGTCCTGGTATTGTTGACTGGCCAACGATGTCTGCATTGACAGATGATTTGGTACTTAAGGTTGTTTCTGTCATTCATGACCCAGTTACAACAACAGATGAGTTAATTCCATCAGGAGAGACTTCTTCTTATCGTTCCAATCCACTTGGGTTAGCAGAATTTACTCTATCAAGAAAAGATCCTGCATACGTTGGACGTGCAAAAGAAGTTCAGAAAGCAGAAAAAGCAAGACTTACTGCAAAAACTGCAGATGAAATTTATGAAGCAAACCAAGAAGTTAAACCAATTGTTGAAAAAATCCAAGAAACATTTAACATTAATCCATTGGAAACACAAATTGGTAGTGTAATTTATGCAGTAAAACCAGGAGATGGCTCTGCAAGAGAACAAGCTGCAAGTTGTCAGAAGGTTCTTGGAGGATTTGCTAATATTGCTAGAGAGTATGCAACGAAGAGATATCGTTCTAATCTTATTAACTGGGGTATGTTACCATTTGTATTCGAGGATGAAATACCATTTAACAATGGAGATTATATCTTTATAAAAGATGTTAAGAAAGCCATTGAGGAAAACAAGACTGAAGTAGAAGCTTATGTTGTTTCTGATGAAATGAAAAAGTTTACTTTAAAATTAAATGAACTTACAAAAGATGAACGCGAAATCATATTAAAAGGTTGCTTAATTAACTATTATAAAGATGCAAAATAATTAAAAGATAGTGACGCTACTGCAATGTATCGTCCATAAAATATGAGGCTGTCACAAAATAGTTTAGATTTCTATGGATGTTTCGTGTTTTTTATTGGGAACACTAAAAAACATAGAAACATCATATCTAGCAGACTATTTTGTGCAGCCTCGTTTTATTCTTTTAAGAAACTTTATAGAAGTTTTGTTGATTCTTCCAATTAAATGAACTATAATAGACAGCATGAAGATTTTAGGGGCGATAAAATCTATTTCGCAATGGAGGGAAAGAGTTTGAAACTTAAAAATATTTTGCTTAGTCGTATTGTTATAGCTGGATCAATTATACTGCTACAAATTGTCTGGTTTATAACTTTTTTTCTAAGACTTACAGAGTATTCAATCATTATCAATTTCTTTTTTACTACTCTTAGTATTATTGCTCTACTTTTTGTTATTAATAAAAGATATAATCCTGCATTTAAGCTAGCATGGTCTATTTTAATTCTTTTATTTCCGCTATTTGGAGGATTGCTGTACGCAATGCTTGGTACGAAAGAACCACTAAGAAAAATGAGTACATCAATTGAAAATACAAAAAATGCAATATTACCATTTGTTAGTCAAAAAGAAGAAATATTATTGGCTATTAAGGAAAATGATAAGCATGCTTATGGTCAAGTAAAATATATACTTGATCATTCCAATTCACCTATTTATAAAAATACAGAAACGAAATATTATCGAAGTGGTGAAGAGAATTTTCCAGATATTCTAGAAGCCTTAAAAAGTGCCAAACATTTTATCTTTTTAGAATACTTTATTATTGCAAACGGAAGAATGTGGAATGAAGTATTAGAAGTATTAAAAGAAAAAGCGGCACAAGGTGTCGATGTTCGTGTAATGTACGATGATGTTGGTAGTCTTACTACACTCCCATATAAGTATTATAAGTATATTGAGTCTTTTGGGATAAAATGTGAAGCTTTTAATCATTTTGTACCATTTTTTTCTGTTGTCATGAATAACCGAGATCATAGAAAAATCCTTGTTATTGATGGGCATACAGGATTTACTGGTGGCATTAATCTCGCAGATGAATACATCAACGAAAAGAATCGATTTGGTTATTGGAAAGACACTGGAATAATGCTAAAGGGTGAGGCAGTATGGAATCTTACGGTTATGTTCTTAACCATGTGGAATGCTGTAAGAAAAACAGATACTTCCTATGAAGCTTTTATGCCTAAAGTCCATAATAAGTTAGAGTTTAATGACGATGGGTATGTGCAACCATATGGCGATTCGCCACTGGATGGAGAAACTGTTGGTGAAAATGTTTATTTAAATATAATAAACAATGCGGTAGATTATGTTTACATTTTTACACCATATCTAATTATTGATAACGAAATGATGGTTGCTTTATGTCTTGCTGCTAAAAGAGGGGTAGATGTAAGAATAGTTACACCTAACATTCCAGATAAAAAAATTGTGTTTTTATTAACTCAATCATTTTATCCGCAATTAATTGAAAATGGTGTAAAAATATATCAGTTTACACCGGGATTTTTACATGCAAAATGTTTTGTATCCGATGATAAAGTTGCAACGGTTGGCACTATTAATATGGACTACCGAAGTTTATACTTACACTTTGAATGTGGTGTATTCTTATATAATACAAAGACAGTTTTAGAAGTAAGAGATGATATCCTTAATACAATCGAGCAAAGTAGACGGATTAGTGAAGAGGATTTAAACAGTTCTTTCATAAAACGCTTTGCACAAGCTGTTCTTATTTTGTTTGCACCACTATTATAAAAAAAGCAAGAATGATAAGTCAGGGTAAGGAAGCGCAAGAATAATAAGTCAATAAAAGAAACCGAATAAAAGTTTCTTTAAAATATTTTAGATCACCAGGTTTGGTGGATGGGAGGAAAAATGTCAACAATTATTGATGGAAAAAGAATATCAAATGAAATTAAAGAAGAGTTAAAAAAAGAAGTAGAAGTTTTAGGGCAAAAGGGAATTTCGGTTACTTTAGCAGTAATTCTAGTAGGGAATGATCCTGCATCTGCAGTTTATGTAGGCAATAAAAAGAAAGCCTGCGAGTATATCGGAATCAATTCTTTGACTTATGAATTACCAGAAGAAACAAAAGAAGAAGAAGTTTTAGCCTTGGTCAAAGAATTAAATGATCGTGCTGATGTAAATGGTATTCTTGTTCAGTTGCCACTACCAAAACATATTGATGAAGATAAAGTAATTCAAACCATTGATCCTAAAAAGGATGTTGATGGTTTTCATCCACAAAGTGTCGGTGCTTTAAGCATTGGTCAAAAGGGCTTTGTTTCTTGTACACCTGCAGGTATTATTGAATTATTAAAACGTTCTAACATTGAAATCGAAGGAAAAGAATGTGTGGTAGTAGGTAGAAGTAATATTGTAGGAAAACCGATGGCAATGTTAATGCTACGGGAAAATGCCACAGTTACTATTTGTCATTCCAAGACAAAGGACTTAAAAGAAGTAACAAAACGTGCAGATATTTTAATTGTTGCATTAGGAAAACCACGTTTTATAACGAAGGACTATGTAAAAGAGGGTGCGGTTGTTATTGACGTTGGAATTCATCGTGACGAGAATAATAAACTTTGTGGCGACGTAGATTATAACGATGTTGTAGAGGTTGCAAGTGCAATTACGCCAGTTCCAGGTGGAGTGGGACCTATGACCATAGCAATGTTAATGAAAAATTGTGTTGCAAGTACAACACTATAACACAAAAATAGGGATATATTTTTAAAGTATTGTTAAAATACTATAAAATTATTAGAAAAAATATTTTTTATATTTCAATTTAAAAGAAAAACTGATACAATTGATAAGAGTATTGCTAAAAAGGCAATCGGAATAAATTACGTATTATATAGTAGTAGAGAAAGGCTTGGGCTAGGAATGAATATATTTTTTGTCTCATTAGGATGCGATAAAAATCTTGTAGATAGTGAGGTTATGTTAGGTCTCATTCGTGAGAAAGGGTTCCATTTAACTAATGAAGAACAGGAAGCAGACATTATTGTTGTAAATACATGTTGTTTTATAAATGATGCTAAGGAAGAAAGTATCAATACCATTCTTGAAATGGCAGAGTACAAGAAAAATGGTAAATTAAAAGGCTTGATTGTTACAGGTTGTCTTGCACAACGTTATAAGAACGATATTATGAAAGAGATACCAGAAGTAGATGCACTTCTTGGTACAACAAGTTATGATGCAATCTCTGAAGTGATTGATAAAGTTTTAGAGGGTGAAAAAGCTGAAAGCTTTAAAGATTTAAATGAACTTTCTACAGTTGAAACACATCGTGTTAATACAACTGGTGGATATTTTTCATATTTAAAGATAGCAGAAGGCTGTGATAAGCACTGTACGTATTGTATTATACCTAAAATCCGTGGTGACTATCGTAGTGTTCCAATGGAAAAATTAATCAAAGAAGCAGAATTTCTTGCTGAAGGTGGAGTGAAAGAATTAATTTTAGTTGCTCAAGAAACTACCGTTTATGGTGTTGATTTATATTGTAAAAAATCATTACCTGAACTTCTTCATAAATTATGTAACATCGAAGGTATTGAATGGATTCGTTTACAATATTGTTATCCAGAAGAAATTACAGATGAGTTAATCGAAGTTATAAAAACAGAACCAAAGATTTGTCATTATCTTGATATTCCAATTCAACATGCATCAGATAATATTTTAAAACGCATGGGAAGACGTACAAATCAAAAAGAATTACGGGATTTAATTGCTAAATTAAGAAAAGAAATACCTGATATAGCGCTTAGAACTTCTTTAATCACAGGTTTCCCTGGAGAGACAGAAGAAGATCATGAAATATTAAAAACATTTGTAAAAGAAATGAAATTTGAGCGTTTGGGTGTATTTACTTATAGTAAAGAAGAAGATACACCAGCTGCTAAAATGAAAGACCAAATTCTTAAAAAAGTCAAGGTTAGCAGACAGAAAGAACTTATGAAATTACAACAAACAATTGCCTTTGATCATGCGAAGGATATGATTGGTAAAGAACTTAAAGTTATGATTGAAGGTAAATTACCAGATGAAGGTGTTTATATTGGAAGAACCTATATGGATGCTCCAAATGTGGATGGTTATATCTTTGTACACACAAGCGATGAACTTATGTCTGGTGAATTTGCAGAAGTTCTTGTTATGGAGGCAAAGGACTATGATTTAATTGGTAAGGCCCTATAAGTGTTGCCCCCAAAATAAATGGGATTTAAGTTTTAAATTATTAATAAAAAGAAATTTTAAAACTAGAAAGGCACAGGTATTTTATATGAATTTACCAAATAAAATTACAATTTTTAGAGTCAGCATGATTCCATTATTCTTAGTATTGTTACTGGTTCCAAACATACCATTTGGAAATTATTTAGCGCTTGCAGTATTTATTATTGCATGTCTATCTGATGCATTAGATGGTCATATTGCGCGTAAATATAATTTAGTAACGAATTTTGGAAAGTTCATGGATCCACTTGCAGATAAATTACTTGTATGTTCAGCTCTTATATGTTTTGTTGAATTAGGTACAGTTCCTGCATGGATTGTTATTGTTATAATCGCTAGAGAATTTATTATCAGTGGTTTTCGTTTGGTTGCGTCTGATAATGGGCTTGTAATTGCAGCTAGTTATTGGGGAAAATTTAAAACTACTGCTCAAATGATTATGTGTATTTTATTTATTGCTAATTTTAATAATCCATTTTTTAATGTATTAGAGCAAATCTTTTTATATTTGGCTTTAATTTTAACAGTAATTTCTTTGATTGATTATTTAGTAAAGAATTCACATGTTTTAAAAGACGGAACAAAATAGAGTAAAATAAGGGTTGTCATAAAGGCATCGTATGTGTAATTTTAAAATTCAACATATATTATGCCTTTTATGACAACCCTGTGTTTTTATACGAAAGGCATCGGGGCAAAAGCCCTGTTTACATGATGGAGATGGATATTTGTACAAAACAAAAAGACTCATGCTTCGATTTCAATGCATAAGATGTTCTAATTCTTTCATAATTTATGTTAAACATATCAAAAAACAGATAACTCGCTACGCGTGGACAATCTGTCTTTTGATATAACATAAATTATGAAAGAAAAGAACATCTAATGCATTTACATAGGCGCATTCGTTCTTTTTGTTTTGTGCAAATATCCAGTGAAGTTTTTTGGAAGGGCTTTTGTGGGAGGAATATGGAAAGAGAATAAGAACATAAGAGAAAAAATGAATAATTAAAAGACAAGAAAAAAGAGATAAGAGAAAAAAAGATAAGAGAAAAAGGGAAAAAGAGAAAAAAAGAATAAAAGAAAGGCAGGAATAAGTATGGTTGTTGAGTTGATTAGTGTTGGGACTGAAATATTAATTGGTAATATAGTAAATACGAATGCGCATTATTTAGCTAGAAAGTGCGCAGAGTTAGGGCTAAATTTGTATTACCAAGTTTCTGTAGGAGATAATGAGATACGTTTGAGTGAAACGATAAAAACTTCTTTAAGTCGATCGGATATTATTATTTTAACGGGTGGGCTAGGACCGACAAAAGATGATATAACAAAAGAAGTTCTTGCTAAAGTTATTGGTAAAAGGCTAGTAATGGATGATCATACAAAGGAAAGAATTGCAGATTATTTTACGCGTACTGGGCGAACTAATATTTCTGAGAACAATTGGAAGCAGGCGCAAATTATAGAAGGGGCTATCATTCTTGATAATGAGAATGGGACGGCTCCAGGATTGTATATAGAGACAGATGGGAAACATATTTTTATTTTACCAGGACCTCCATCAGAAATGATTCCTATGGTGGAATCTAAAGTAATACCAATTCTTAAAAATTTATCAAGGGATACTTTAGTATCTGCAATGGTTAAGGTTTGCGGAATTGGGGAGAGTATGGCAGAAACTTTGATTCTTGATTTAATTGAAAATCAAAGCAATCCAACCATTGCACCTTATGCGAAGCTTGGGGAAGTACATTTTAGAATTACTGCTAGAGCTAAGAATGAAGAAGAGGGTAGAAGCCTTATAAATCCTTTTATAGAGGAATTAAAGAATAGATTTCATGAAAATATATATTCTTTAGAAGAATCAAAAACATTAGAAGAATGTGTGGTTGGTTTATTAAAAGAGAAGAAATTCACATTATCAGCTGCAGAATCTTGTACTGGCGGTTTGTTTTTAGGACGTTTAATTAATGTTTCTGGTGTTTCTGATGTGATTAAAGAAGGCTATGTTACTTATTCAGAAGAAGCTAAAATGAATTTACTTGGCGTGAAGAAAGAAACCCTTGATCAATATGGGGTTGTTAGTGAAGAGATTGCAAGAGAAATGGCAATTGGCGCTGCAACGAAAGCAAATGCAGAAGTTGCGATTGGTATTACTGGAATCGCAGGACCATCTGGTGGAACAAAGGAAAATCCAGTAGGAACAGTATGCATTGGTTGTGTGGTAAAGGGAGAGGTGTATTCTAAACGCTTTGTTTTTAGTGGCAATCGTGAGAAGGTACGTGAACTTAGTATTATTTCTGCTTTGGATATGATAAGACGTAGACTTTTAGCAGTGTAGTTAGACGTAGTCTTTTAGCAATGGAAGTTAGCCTAGACTGTTGATATGGGCTAACATGTAGGCTATTGATAGTAAAGTAACATGTATGTTGTTGATAGTGAAGTAACATGTAGATTGTTGATATTATAAGTAATACGTAGACTATTAATAGTCTACGGTTGCCGTAAAAAAAAGACAAGCAATTTTCTCTTTAAGTACACGATTTGCAGTATTCTTGCATTGATTCATACCTCATGCTCATAAAAACATTAGAAAATGTGAAAAAAAGTTTCAACTAATACCGAAATTAACATAGAAATGACATACTTAGCAGATATGATTGTAGAGAAGCTAATGTTATTTTTGATTTTTAGCTATCTTATTTGAAAAATTAAAGGAAGTTAAAAGGAATCAAAGATTTGTTGGTGAATAAAGGAGATATGCACATGAAGAATAAATGCAATTTATATCTGTTAACCACTTTAACTCTATGTATAATTTTATTGAGTGGTTGTAAAAATAAAGTAAATACAGATAATGCTGGTGATATTACTAATGGTAGTGTGGCCACAGGAGTTGCAGAAATTACACCAGACCTTTTTGAAAGTGATAATCGAAAAGAAAATGATAACGATTTAATTCCAACACCCAACGTAACGATGATGGCAACAAAAGAGATTTCTATCTATTCTATGAATGCGAGTTCTACTCAAAAAGAGGCAATCACTGCACTTGTACCAGAGAGTACTGAAATTACGCCGAATTTAATAGTAGAGATGGTTGAAGATGCTATGGCAGACGCATCTTTTGTAATTGGAATTGATTCTGTTACTATAAATAACGATACGGTTATCGTAAGTTTTCGAGACGATAAACCTCCAGTTGTAAATGTTAGCAAAGAAGCTGAAACTGCAATCTTAGATGCAATTGCACAAAGTCTTTTAGATAATTTACAAGATTATACGAAAGTAAATTTTCGTATTTTAGGCAATTCTTATCAAACAGACAATTATTCATTTGATTTAAATTATATTTATATGGAAAAATCGAAATAAATTTGTTACTATAGTAAATGTATGTTTAAACTTTTGTAGATATTGTAAACATTCGAAGCTGTCTTACAAAAAGAAAGGCAGCTTCTTTTTTCAATGGTATAGAAATTGAAATAAAAAATGTATATGATAAGAATATACATGAAAAATAGTAATGAAAGGTATTAAAAAATGAGTAAAATAATCGTAATTGGTGGCGGAGCTGCTGGTATGATGGCTGCAATTGCGGCAGCAAGAAACGGACATCAAGTTCATTTATATGAGAAAAATGAAAAACTAGGTAAAAAAATTTATATTACTGGAAAAGGAAGATGCAATCTTACCAATGCATCGGATATGGAGACCGTTTTTGAAAATGTAGTTACAAATCGTAAATTTCTTTATAGTGCATTTTATAATCTAACAAATGATGATGTAATTAAATTTTTTGATCAATCTGGGTGTAAAACGAAAGTGGAACGTGGAAATCGTGTATTTCCAGTTAGTGATCATTCTTCTGATGTTATTAGTGCATTGGCCAATGAGATGAAAAAACTATCCGTTAACACTCACTTAAAAACAGAAGTTCAAAAGATAATACATGATGAAACAAATGTTTCAGGAATTATGTTAAGTACTGGTGAAGTTGTACATGCAGATGCTGTTATCGTTGCAACAGGAGGACTTTCTTATCCTTCTACTGGTTCTACAGGAGATGGCTATCGTTTTGCAAAGGATGCTGGACATACAGTTACATCCTTAAATCCTTCATTAGTATCCATACATTTAAAAGAGGAATGGATTAGAAATCTTCAGGGGTTATCTTTAAGAAATATAAATGCAGTGGTAACTGCTGATAAGCCGTTACCAAATGTTTCGCCAAAAGACCTTAAAAAAGTAAAAGAAGGAAAAGTGTTATATGAAGCATTTGGAGAACTTTTATTTACACACTTTGGAGTAAGTGGTCCTGTTATACTTAGTGCTAGCAGTTACTTGATTCCATATCTAAATCTTTGTGAAATGAAGTTAAAAATTGATTTGAAACCAGCTTTGTCGTATGAACAATTAGATGCAAGAATACTAAGAGATTTTGAAGAAATGATAAATAAACAATTTAAAAATGCTCTTGACCATCTCTTGCCACAGAAATTAATTGGGGTTATAATAACTCTTAGCGGTATTTCACCTGAGAAGCAAGTAAATGCAATAACGAAGGAAGAACGTTTAAATCTTGTTCATTTAATTAAAAATCTTACGTTCGATATCAGCCGACTTGGAGGATATAATGAAGCGGTTATAACAAAAGGTGGTATATCAGTAAAAGAAATCAATCCTTCAACGATGGAATCAAAGAAAATCAAAGGCTTATATTTTTGTGGTGAAGTTCTAGATGTAGATGCATTGACAGGCGGTTATAACCTTCAGATTGCATGGTCAACAGGTTTTACTGCAGGAAATGCAATAACATAGAAGGAATGTTATAACGTAGAAATGCTATAACATAAATGAGTGTTAAATCGCATTAAATAAGGACATAACAGGAGGACTTATGGGATTTTATAGTATTGCAATTGATGGACCATCTGGTGCAGGAAAAAGTACAATTGCGAAAAGAATCGCGAAACAATTAGGATATATCTATGTAGATACAGGTGCTATGTATCGTGCCATGGCATTATATTTTTTAAGAAATAACATAAAACCAACAGAAAAAGAAAAATTAGAAGAAGCATGCAAAGAAGTTGATATTTCCATTCGATACGTGGATGGTGAGCAGCAGGTTTTACTTGGGGATGAGAATGTGAATGCATTCATTCGAGCAGAAGAAGTAGGGAAAATGGCAAGCAATTGTTCTATTAATCCTAACGTTCGAATCAAATTAGTTGAGCTTCAAAGAAAATTAGCTGCAAAAGAGAATGTCGTAATGGATGGTAGAGATATTGCTACCCATGTGCTTCCTAATGCGAATCTTAAAATATATTTAACTGCAAGTTCAAGTATTCGTGCAAAACGTAGATACGATGAATTAATGGATAAAGGAATTGATTGTAATTTTGATGAGATTGAAGCAGATATTATTGATCGTGATTATCGTGATATGAATCGTGACATTTCTCCATTACGTCAAGCAGAAGATGCTATTTTAGTAGATAGTTCTGAAATGACATTAGACGAAGTAACGGATAAAATTATAAGTCTATTTTCGGAAAACGTTGAAGTTATTGAATGAAAATATCAATCGTATTTTAGATAGGAGATTTCAATGGATATAACATTAGCAGATACCGCAGGTTTTTGCTTTGGTGTAAAGCGAGCTGTAGAAACGGTATATAAAGAAGTAAATGAAGGTAAACAAGTGTATACATTTGGACCCATTATTCATAATGACGAAGTAGTCAATGATTTAAACAAACTTGGAGTTCAAGTGATTCATTCCATAGATGAATTGAAAAATCTGTCTGGGGGTACAATAATTATACGTTCACATGGGGTGTCAAAAGAAATTTATGATATCATGAATCAAACCGATGAGAATGGAAAAAAGAAATTTGAAATTGTTGATGCAACTTGTCCTTTTGTTTTAAAAATTCATAAAATAGTAGAAGAACAAAGTGCATTGGGAAGAAAAATCATAATTATCGGAGATGAAAAGCACCCTGAAGTCGTTGGCATTAAAGGATGGAGCCATAATGGTTCAATTATAATTGAAAATGTTAATGATATAGACAAAATTTGTTTGTCAAAAGGTGAAAAAGTGTGTATTGTAGCTCAAACGACATTTAATTACAAGAATTTTGAAGAATTAGTTGAAATTATTTCGAAAAAGGGTTATGATATACTTGTTTTAAATACGATATGCAATGCGACAGAGGAGCGCCAAACTGAAGCGCGTAAACTTGCAAAAGAATCTGACGCAATGATTGTTATCGGTGGAAAGCAGAGTTCTAATACTAGAAAGCTTTACGAAATTTCAAAAAAAGAATGTGAAAATACTTACTATATACAGACACTTAGTGACCTGGATTTAAAACTTTTTAAATCTTTTCGTAGCGTAGGTATTACCGCAGGGGCGTCAACCCCAAATAATATTATCAAGGAGGTTCATACCACAATGTCAGAAATGAGTTTTGAACAATTATTATCAGAGGAAAATTTAGTAACAATACACAACGGAGAGGTAGTCGAAGGCAAAGTCATTAGTGTTAAAGAAGACGAAATCGTGTTAAATATAGGTTACAAGTCAGACGGTATCATTACAAGAAATGAATATACCAACACACCTAATGTAGATCTTAGAACCGTTGTGCAAGAAGGCGACACTATGACAGCTAAAGTTTTAAAAGTAAACGATGGCGATGGACAAGTGTTATTAACTTATAAGAGACTTGCAGCAGAAAAAGGAAGCAAGAGATTAGAAGAAGCATTCAACAATAAAGAAGTATTAAAAGCTAAAGTTGCTAACGTATTAGACGGTGGCTTAAGTGTAATTATTGATGAAGCAAGAATCTTCATCCCAGCTAGCTTAGTATCTGATTCTTATGAAAAGAATTTAGAGAAGTATAAAGATCAAGAAATTGAATTTGTAATCAGCGAATTCAATCCTAAGAGAAGAAGAGTAATCGGTGATCGTAAGCAATTATTAGTTGCTAAGAAACAAGAATTACAAAAAGAATTATTTGCAAAAATCAAAGTTGGTGATGTTGTAGAAGGTACTGTAAAGAACGTAACAGACTTCGGTGCATTCATCGATTTAGGTGGAGCAGATGGTCTTCTTCATATTTCCGAAATGTCTTGGGGACGTGTTGAAAATCCTAAGAAAGTTTTCAAAGTTGGTGAAACTGTAAAAGCTTTTATTAAAGATATTCAAGGAGAAAAAATTGCACTTAGCCTTAAATTCCCAGAAGAAAATCCATGGGTAAACGCTGCTGAAAAATATGCAGTAGGTAATGTAGTAACTGGAAAAGTTGCTCGTATGACTGATTTCGGTGCATTTATTGAATTAGTTCCTGGTGTTGATGCATTATTACATGTTTCTCAAATCTCTAAGGAACACATCGAAAAACCAGCTGACGTATTAAAAGTTGGTCAAGAAATCACAGCTAAGATCGTTGATTTTAACAACGATGAAAGAAAAATCAGCTTAAGCGTAAAAGCTTTAGAAGCTCCAGCTGTTGAAGAAGAGGTTACATCTACTGAAGAGTAATTTTATGGGGTACTAATGAATGATTGATAGCTATGAATTATTTAAAGAGAAAGTATTGCAGCTGACGAAGATAGATTTAAACTATTATAAAGAACGTCAGATGAAAAGACGCATTGATTCTTTGATTACCAAATATAAGATTACATCGTATAAGGAATATGTTGAAGTTTTGAAAAGTAATAAAATTATGTTTGACGAATTTCTAAGCTATATTACTATTAATGTATCTGAGTTTTATCGTAATCCAGAGCAATGGGAAATACTTGAAAAAGAAATTCTACCTGCTATTATTTCAAGAAGTAGTAATTTGAAAATTTGGAGTGCAGCGTGTTCTACAGGTGATGAACCATATTCGTTGGTCATGCTGCTAACTAAATTTTTCCCGTTAAATAAAATAAAAGTTTTAGCAACCGATATTGATAAGCAAGTGCTTGAAAAGGCAAAGGCTGGTTTCTATCATGAAAAAAGCCTTTCTGGATTGCCAAAAGAGTTTAAATCAAAATATTTTACTCAAATTAATAGCACTACATATCAGATATCTGATAGTATTAAAGCTTGTGTTGAATTTAAAGAGCATAATTTACTAAAAGATCCATATCCTTCAGGTGTTGATTTAATCGTTTGTAGAAACGTATTAATATATTTTACCGAAGAAGCAAAGAACTTGATTTATAATAAGTTTAATCAAGCTTTAAAACAAGATGGTGTATTATTTGTTGGAAGTACCGAACAGATAATACAGCCATCAAATATGGGATACAAATCTAGTAAGTCTTTCTTTTATAAAAAAATATAAATCGGAATGAATAGATGTATCGATTATGGCGAATCTAAAGTAATTTATTTTTAGATTTGCCATTTTTTCATTTTTTGCTGTTAATTTTTAAGTTATTTTTGTAACTAAAAATTAGGGATAAACAAGCATAAATCAAGTGTTTCTTTTTCTATGTATTTCTTTAAAAATATGGTTGATTTTTTGAAAACAATCGGTTATATTGATACATAGGTAATGATAAGGAAAGGAAAGGTGGAAATGCAAAATACAGTTCGAGTTGCAGTTGATGCAATGGGCGGTGATAATGCTCCGCTTGAGATTGTTAAGGGTGCCGTTGAAGCTGTCAATGAAAGAGACGATATTAAAGTCTTTTTAGTTGGCGTAAAAGATGTTCTTATGAGTGAACTAAAAAAATACACTTACGACTCAAATCGTATTGAAGTAGTTCATGCCCCAGAGGTAATAACAAATGACGAAGCACCTGTTTTGGCAATTCGCCGTAAAAAAGATTCCTCAATCGTTGTTGCATTAAATTTAGTTAAGAATGGAGAAGCTGATGCTTTTGTTTCTGCAGGTAGCACAGGAGCCGTTTTAGTAGGCGCTCAACTTATTGCAGGAAGAATTAAAGGCGTAGAACGTCCTCCATTAGCTCCGTTGATACCTACGATGAATGGTGTTTCATTATTGGTGGATTGTGGCGCTAATGTTGATGCAAGACCTTCCCATCTAGTCCAATTTGCAAAAATGGGCTCTATCTATATGGAAAATATAGTAGGAATAAAAAATCCAAGAGTGGCAATTGTAAACATTGGAGTAGAAGAAGAAAAAGGTAACGCGCTTGTGAAAGAGACCTATCCATTACTAAGGAATTGTAAAGATATTAACTTTATAGGAAGTGTGGAAGCAAGAGAGATTCCAAACGGAGCTGCAGATGTTATTGTCTGTGAAGCATTTGTTGGGAATGTAATACTAAAGCTATATGAAGGTCTATCTATGGCACTTGTTAAGAAAATAAAAGAAGGCTTAACAAGTACTCCAATTAGTACAATTGGAGCTGCGTTAGCAAAACCAGCATTGAAAAAAACACTAAAAGACTTTGATTTAACAAAGTATGGTGGAGCTCCATTACTAGGTTTAAATGGTCTAGTAATAAAAACTCATGGAAGCTCTAAAAGTGTTGAAATTAAAAATTCTATTATTCAAAGCATAGCATTCAAAGAATGCGACGTAACAGGAAAGATTAAAGAAAATATAAGCTTTGAAGAAAATGAGCAACGTTAAATAGTTGCAAGGAATTAAAGAAAGGTGATATATAGTATGGAATTTGAAAAATTACAAAAAATTATTAGTGAAGTTTTAAATGTGGATGCAGATGAGATTACAATGAATACTACATTTGTGGATGATTTAGGAGCAGATTCCTTAGATATTTTCCAAATTATCATGGGTATCGAAGAAGAATTCGATATTGAAATCGCGAATGAAGAAGCGGAAAATATCATTACTGTTGCAGATGCTGTAGAACAAATTAAGAATGCATTAAACTAATGTATCTAAGGGTGTTACAATACGTTTTTACGTAGCAGCTTGTAACACTTTCTAACTTGCAAATAGGGGTGTTGCAAAAATGTGAGTGATTACTATTTTTGCAATCGCCCCTATTATATTTTAAAGAGAGGTGATATCTTTGGCTGAAATGATCAATAACAAAAAGTTACAGACCTTTGAAGGAAGAATTGGATATACGTTTCAGAAAAAAGGATTACTACGTCAAGCTTTAACTCATAGTTCCTTTGCGAATGAAAAACGATTAAATAAATTAGCAAATAATGAACGATTAGAGTTTTTAGGTGATGCTGTACTGGAACTTACAACAAGTGAGTGGCTTTATAAAACCCATGAGAATATGCCAGAAGGAGATTTGACAAAGCTTAGGGCGAGTCTCGTATGCGAGCCAACTTTAGCTATGTGTGCAAGAGATCTTGGGCTTGGTGAGTTTATCTATTTAGGAAAAGGTGAAGATGCTACAGGAGGAAGAGATAGAGATTCAATACTTTCCGATGGAATGGAAGCAATTATTGGAGCAATCTATCTAGATGGTGGTTTTGCTAATGCAAAAGAGTTTATCAGCAAATATATACTTGCAGATATTGATAACAAAAAGCTCTTTTTTGATAGCAAGACTATCTTGCAGGAAATTGTTCAAAGTGACTTTAAACAACAATTAAGTTATGAATTATTAGAGGAGACAGGACCAGATCATAACAAGGTTTTTAAAGTACTTGCAAAAATGGATAGCACTGCATTAGAAACAGGAATCGGAAAGACGAAAAAAGCTGCAGAGCAAGAGGCTGCATATCGTTCAATATTAAAATTGCAAAAAGAAAAGGGAGTATCAGGGAACAAAGAATAGCGTAATTATAGAGAGGATATTGCATGTATTTAAAAAGTATTGAGGTACATGGATTTAAGTCATTTGCAAATAAAATTTTATTTGAATTTCACAATGGTATTACGGGTATTGTTGGTCCAAATGGTAGTGGTAAGAGTAATGTAGCAGACGCAGTTCGCTGGGTACTTGGTGAACAAAGTGCAAAGCAGCTGCGTGGTAGCAATATGCAAGATGTTATTTTCTCGGGAACAGAGATGAGAAAACCTTTAGGTTTTGCATATGTTGCAATCACTCTAGACAATTCAGATCATAAATTACCAATTGAATATGATGAGGTTACTGTTGCAAGAAGAGTTTATCGTTCTGGTGAAAGTGAATATTTGATTAATGGAAGTCATTGTAGATTAAAAGATGTACAAGAATTATTCCTAGATACTGGTATCGGTAAAGAAGGGTATTCTATCATTGGACAAGGACAGATTGATAAGATTTTAAGTGGTAAGCCAGAAGAGAGAAGAGAATTATTCGATGAAGCTGCTGGTATTGTTAAGTTTAAGAAAAGAAAAGCGATTGCTGAAAAGAACTTAGAAGAAGAACGACAAAACTTATCTCGTATTACAGATATCATTAGTGAAATAGAAAAGCAAATCGGTCCATTGGAGAAGCAGTCTATTGTAGCAAGAGAATATTTAAAGCGAAAAGAAGAATTAAAAAAGTTTGAGGTAAATCAATTCTTAATAGAGTATGACAAAAATAATAAAGTCAAACAAGAAATCGATCATAAATTCGAGATTGTTGCCGGCGACCTAGAGCAAACCAAACAAGAATATGATAATACAAAAAATAGATATGAAAAGTTGGAATCGGAATTAGAAGAGCTGAATACAGTATTAGAAGAAGTTCGCACTAAAAAGAACGAACTTGGTCTAAGTATTGAAAAAACCGAAGGTGAAATTAAAGTTTTAGAAGAACAGATTGCTTCGATTATTCAAAATGATAAACAATTCCAAAGTAGAATTGCAAGTTTACAAAAGGACATAGAAGTTAAGCGTCAGGAGCTACATAAATATACAATTGATAAACAAGAAATTGATGAGAAACTGGATGCAATTGATGACAAGCAAGCTATGGCCAATGAAACATTAAATGCAATCAAAGAGCGCATTATCGCATATACCAAAGAGATTGAAGAATGCAATAATGAGATATTTAGAGTTCTAAACGAAAATGGCACAATTAAAACGAATATCCAACGTTATGAGACGATTAATGAACAGAATAATATTAAGAAAGCTGAAATCAATCAAAAGATTTTAAAAACTAAAAGTGAAGAAGCAACGATTCAAATTGTTCTTGAGGAACGTAGGGAAGAATTACAACGTGTAACCAATGACATAGTTGCAATCCAAACACTGAATCAAGACTTAGAACAAAATCTTGGAAAAGAACAGGTTCGAATTGATAATCTATCTAAGGAGTTTAACGATAATCAACAAGCGAATATGATAGAACAAGCGAAACTTGAATCCTTAAAAAATCTAACAGAACGCTATGATGGATATGGTATGAGTATTCGTCGTGTCATGGAAGCAAAAGAAAAAAACGACAAAATCGTAGGCGTTGTAGCTGATATCATTAAGGTAGAAAAAGAATATGAAACAGCGGTGGAAACAGCCCTTGGTGGAAATATTCAAAACATCGTAACGGAAGATGAGAGCACTGCAAAGGCTCTGATTGAGTACTTAAAGAAGAATAAATTTGGACGTGCTACATTCTTGCCTTTAACAAGCATAAAGGGGAGTACTTTATCAAATAAAGAGGCACTAAAAGAGAATGGAGCAATTGGCATTGCCAGTGATTTAATACAGGTAGATGACAAGTTTAAAAATCTAGTTCAGTTTTTATTAGGTCGAATTTTAGTTGTTGATCAAATTGATAATGCACTGGCGATTGCTAGAAAGTACAATTATTCGTTACGTATCGTTACCTTAGAAGGGGAACAATTAAATCCAGGTGGATCTTTATCTGGTGGAGCATATAAAAACTCAAGTAATCTTTTAGGTAGACGAAGAGAAATCGAAGAGTTAGAACAAACGATTCAAAAACGAAAAAATCAGATGATAGAGCTGGAACAGGATATTAAAATCGCTAGAGAACAGCGTAAGTCCATGCGTGAGTCTTTAGAAGCCAATAAAGTTCGTTTACAAGAATTATATGTAAATCAAAATACTGCTAAACTTCAATTAAACCAAGAAGAGTCTAAGGTGGAAGTAATGAGGCAAACCTATTTAGAATTTGCTTCGGAATTAAAAGAGTTAGAGATACAAAATCACGACTTATTGGAACAAATGGAACGTTTGCAAACTCAATTGCTTGAAAATATGAATTATAGTAAAGCAAAAGAGGCAAGAATTGATGAATGCAATAAACTCTTAGAAGAAGAACATAAAAACGAGCAAAAGGCCAATGAAGGAACCGTTGCTTTACATGTTGAGTTTTCGAATTTAGAACAAAGTAGTAATTATGCGTTAGAAAATATAAAACGTGTTAAAAAAGATTTAGAACGATTATTACAAGATGAAACGAATCTAAGAGAAGATGCCAAGATGTCAATGCAGGCTAAGTTAGAGAGAGAAGAACTTGTAAATAAAAATACTTCAAAAAAAGATTTTGAACAAGCAGAGCTAAATCACTCAGAAGAGATGATTTTATCCTACACAGAACAAAAAGAAAGTATGACAAGAGATCATAAATCCTTTTTACAAAAGAGAGAAGAACTTTCTAACCGATTGAATGAACTGGATAAAGAGTCCTTCCGCTTACAAAATCAAGGTGAAAAAGTAAATGAGTTATTAGATAGTCAGATTAGCTATATGTGGGAGGAATATGAATTAACCGTTTCTTCTGCAAATGAGTTAAAAGATGATAGTTTAGAGGATTCATTTAATTATAAAAAAGCAATCCAAGAATTAAAAAATATAATTAAAAATCTTGGTGATGTAAACGTAAATGCAATTGAAGATTTTAAGAATTTATCGGAGCGTTTTACATTCTTAACAACTCAAAAAGAAGATTTAGAGGCTGCGGAAGCAAGTTTGATTGAAATTATAAACGAACTTGATATAGAAATGCGTAAACAATTCGAAGAAAAGTTTAGTGAAATTCGTACGCAGTTTGATCTAGTATTTAAGGAATTATTTGGTGGAGGAAAAGGAACACTTGAATTAACAGAAGATGAGGATATATTAGAAGCTGGTATTCGAATTATAGCACAACCGCCAGGAAAGAAGCTTCAGAATATGATGCAGTTATCTGGTGGTGAAAAGGCCTTAACAGCGATTTCCTTACTTTTTGCAATTCAAAACTTAAAACCATCTCCATTTTGCTTACTGGATGAGATTGAAGCAGCGCTGGATGATTCCAACGTAAAGCGTTATGCGAATTACTTGCACAAATTAACGAAGGATACACAATTTATTATCATAACTCACAGAAGGGGTACGATGGCAGCAGCTGATATCTTGTATGGTATTACAATGCAGGAAAAAGGTGTTTCCACTCTTGTTTCTGTTAACCTTATCGAGGGTGAGTTAGATAAGTAGTATATCTATATCCTAAGGTTTTTGATGCTACTAGTATATAAGGTGGAAATAGATTATTTTTTAGTAAAGTTTTGGAATTTACATCTTTATTTTTTAAGAAAATGAAGATAATAAGGATGTAACGGTTGACATATGGGTTTTAAAAGACTATGATATAGTAACATGCTAAAGTGGCGATGGAAAACCATATGTATTTTTCGATGATATCGATAGCTTTATCGAAAGAATAACAACATTGGCAAAGTAGTGAATAACAAGCCTTTTAGAAAGATTATTCGTTAAAGTGCCTTTGTTGTTGAAATATATTGATAGACACATGGAGGTTTAATATGGGTGAGAAAAAAGGTTTTTTTAGTCGTTTAGCATCAGGTTTAACGAAAACAAGAGATAGTATTGTATCAGGAATTGAGTCAATTTTTACTGGTGCTTCTAATATTGACGATGATTTTTACGAAGAATTAGAAGAAATCCTAATTATGGCCGATTTAGGTATAAATGCTACAACTTCAATTATCGAAAATTTAAAGGCAAAAGTAAAAGAAAATAAAATTAAAGAGCCAAGCGAATGCCGTGAACTTTTAAAAGCTAGTATGAAAGAGCAGATGAGTTTAACGGAAGATGCGTATGATTTTGAAGATAAAAAATCAGTTGTTTTATTGATCGGTGTAAATGGTGTAGGTAAAACAACATCCGTTGGTAAGTTAGCAGGTCAATTAAAAGATGATGGTAAAAAAGTCATGGTTGCAGCAGCAGATACGTTCCGTGCAGCAGCAATTGAACAGTTAACTGAATGGGCAAATCGTGCTAAAGTTGATATTATTGCTCAAAAAGAGGGAGCTGATCCAGCAGCAGTTATTTACGATGCTGTAAATGCTGCAAAATCCCGTAATATAGATATTTTACTATGCGATACTGCAGGACGTCTTCACAATAAGAAGAATCTTATGGATGAGCTTAGAAAGATTGACCGTGTAATTGAAAGAGAATATCCAGAAGCTTACCGTGAAACATTGGTAGTACTTGATGGAACAACAGGTCAAAATGCCCTAGCTCAGGCAAAGCAGTTTAATGAAGTAGCTAAAATCGATGGTATCGTTTTAACTAAACTTGATGGTACTGCAAAAGGTGGTATTGCTATAGCAATTCAATCTGAGCTCAAGATTCCAGTGAAATATATTGGAGTTGGAGAACATATTGATGATTTACAAAAATTTAATCCAAATGACTTTATAGATGCATTATTCAACGTATAAAGCCTTCTGTTGATTCGAGAGGCAGTTGTTAGCTACCTGTGGAAGAGATGGAAAGGATTATTTTCTAAAACTTTTACGTAAGGAGACTAGTAACATGATGACATTGGAAAAATTTGAAGAAGCAAGTGAAGCAGTCATAAAAGTAACCAATCGTACTAAATTAATATACAGTGATTACTTTTCTGATATAACTGGGAATAAGGTTTACTTAAAACCTGAAAATATGCAATTTACAGGTGCATATAAGGTGAGAGGTGCTTATTATAAAATTAGTACTTTAACCCAAGAGGAACGAGATAAGGGTCTGATTACAGCATCTGCTGGAAATCATGCACAAGGTGTTGCCTATGCTGCAAAGATGTATAATGCAAAGGCGATCATTGTTATGCCAACAACAACTCCTCTTATCAAAGTAAATCGTACGAAAAGCTACGGTGCTGAAGTTGTTTTATATGGAAATGTCTATGATGAAGCTTGTCAGTATGCAATGGATTTAGCAAAAGAAAAAGGATATACCTTTATACACCCGTTTAATGATGAGGTCGTTGCTACTGGACAAGGAACGATTGCAATGGAAATTATTAAAGAACTTCCAACGGTAGACATCATTCTTGCTCCAGTTGGTGGAGGCGGTTTATTAGCTGGTGTATCCACATTAGCTAAATTGCTAAATCCTAATATTAAAGTAATTGGAGTTGAGCCAAAAGGCGCTAATTGCATGCAAGAATCAATCAAAAAAGGACATGTGCTTACCTTACCAAATATTGATACAATTGCAGATGGTACAGCCGTTAAGACACCAGGAGACTTGATCTTTCCATACATTCAAAAAAATGTAGATGATATTATTACGGTTGATGATAGAGAATTAATCGTAAACTTTTTAGATATGATGGAAAATCATAAAATGGTTGTAGAAAATTCTGGTCTATTAACAGTAGCAGCATTAAAGCATTTAAATTGCAAAGGAAAGAAAGTAGTTTCAATCCTAAGTGGTGGTAATATGGATGTTATTACAATGTCCTCTGTTGTTCAACATGGTTTGATTGAACGTGGTAGAGTATTTACTGTATCGGTTCAATTACCTGATAAACCGGGTGAATTGGTTAATGTTGCAAGTGTGATTGCAAAAGAAAAAGGAAATGTAATCCGTCTAGAGCATAATCAGTTTGTAAGTATAAACCGTAACACTGCTGTAGAATTAATAATAACTATGGAAGCCTTTGGACATGAGCATAAAAATGCGATTGTAAAAGCATTAAAAGATAAAGGCTATTGTCCAAAAGTCGTACAGCCAAAAAATACATATATCTAAGATAAACTATATCTAAGAAATTTATATCTAAGATAACTTATATGTAAGATAATATATATGTAAGATAATTTATATGTAAACCATGGTACTTCTTAAGGTAAAAGGTTTCATATGTTTTAATAATAATAATTAAGGCTATTGGCGATAAGTGAACCTCTTTCATTAGATTTCTGTCTAATCAAAGGGGTTTACTTTTTTGCTGGTGGTTTTTAGTTTGTTAAAATACAAGCTAAAGTTCGTTGTCCTGCGAAACGAAAAAAGCAGCTGTAAAATAATTTACAACTGCCATTTCATAAGTTCTGAACTTGGTTCAATATTTTTACTTCTTCAATATGTCATTTAAAAGAGTTTCTAAATCGCCAATACAAGCTCCGCACAATGTTCCAGCTTGTGTAGCTTCTTCCACTTCCTCAAGACTAGTTGCTCCATTGCTTATAGCGTCTTTAATATCCTTTACAGTTAAATCAAAACATGTGCAGATAATATCATCATCGTTCATAAAAATACCTGTTCCTTTCCTATTCTAAGTTAAATCTTATTGGTTTCATATTATTTGAAAATAATAAAATGGTTGCACAAAGATTGCTTCCAATTCAATATTAGTTTATACAAAATATTCTAATTCATACATGCTTGTGCTTTTTAACAAAAAATAGCCAAAAAAATTGCTTTTATGACATGTGGACATGCGTACCGTTACTTGTTATACTAGATATTAAGAGAGAAATAGATTAAGAGAGTTCCACAAATGCATATAAAGTACGTCAGATAAGTATTGACAAAGAATACAGAATAAGATAAGATGTAATTAAAAATAGAACATTTGTTTGGAATATAGAAGGAGACGAATAATGGCTAACGAAGAGAAGATTAAAGCATTGGAATCTGCATTAGCGCAGATTGAAAAACAGTATGGAAAAGGTTCCGTAATGAAACTTGGAGATACAAGTTCTCATATGAACATAGAGACAGTTCCAACTGGCTCCATAAGCCTTGATATTGCTTTAGGACTTGGAGGAGTACCAAAAGGACGTATTATAGAAGTATATGGTCCAGAATCCAGTGGTAAGACAACAGTTGCATTACATATGGTGGCTGAAGTTCAAAAACGTGGTGGAATTGCTGGATTTATCGATGCAGAGCATGCTCTTGATCCTGTATATGCGAAGAATATTGGAGTTGATATTGACAACTTATATATTTCACAGCCAGATAACGGGGAACAAGCACTTGAGATTACAGAAACTATGGTTCGTTCAGGTGCCGTAGATATCGTTATTGTTGACTCCGTAGCAGCATTAGTTCCTAGAGCTGAAATTGATGGTGATATGGGTGATTCTCATGTTGGTTTACAAGCTAGATTAATGTCACAAGCTTTACGTAAATTAACAGCAGTTATTAGCAAATCAAACTGTATCGTTATCTTTATTAACCAGTTACGTGAAAAAGTTGGTGTTATGTTTGGTAACCCAGAAACTACAACAGGTGGTCGTGCACTTAAGTTCTATTCTTCTATTCGACTTGATGTTAGAAGAATTGAATCTTTAAAGCTTGGCGGTGAAATTGTTGGTAATAGAACACGTATTAAGGTAGTAAAGAATAAGATTGCTCCACCTTTTAAGGAAGCAGAATTTGATATTATGTTTGGTAAAGGAATTTCAAGAGAAGGGGATATCCTTGATTTAGCAGCAAATGAAGGCATTGTAGTAAAGAGTGGTGCTTGGTATGCATACAACGATGCTAAGATTGGTCAAGGACGTGAGAATGCTAAAGTATTCTTAAAAGAAAATCCTATGATTCTTGAAGAAATCGAAGGAAAAGTTCGAGAATTTTATAATCTTTCAGACGGACATAAAGAAAAAGTAAATGAAAAAGCAAACGATAAAGCAAACGATAAAGCAAAAGCAGAGGTAAAGGCTGAGTAGTGTAGCAAAAAATTATGATTATAACGAAATTAGAAACAGCAGGAAAGCAAAAAACTAATGTTTATATCGACGAAGCCTATGCTTTTTGGCTGTATAATAAAGAAGTGGATTTATTTGGTCTTAAGGAATACGATACGATATTACCTGAGAAATTACAGGATATTGTAGACAATACGGTATTTTATCGGGCTAAATTAAAAGCGCTACAATTGTTACAACATATGGATCGGACGGAAAAGGAACTAAAAGATCGTTTAATAAAGGAAGCATATCCCCTGGATATTGTTGATAAAACAATGGATTACGTAAGAAGTTTCCATTATATTGATGATGTAAGATATGCAGTTTCTTATATACGATTAAAGCGTATGACAAAGAGTAAGAAACAAATAAGTATGGGACTTTATGCAAAAGGCATTTACGAAGATACAATCGAGCAGGCATATGAAGAGTTAAAAGAATCGGAAGGTAACATGGAAGACTGTGAAGATGCTGAGATTGTAGCAATACGTAAAATTGTTAGTAAAAAATGTAGCGATTTAAGTACCATAACAAAAGAGGAAAAATTAAAAATTTCTGCATCTTTGTATCGAAAAGGTTTCTCTAGTGAGAATATTCGTAAGGTGTTTTCTATGGAGGAATTTGATTCTTATTAATAACTCTCTTGGTTAATATGAATAGTGCTATAAAATATATCAATTGCGGTATATTTTATAGCATTTTTTTTATTAAAATATGGGTATATATTGCATATTTGACCAAAAGATACTATAATTATAATTGGAAAAAAATTGGTTTTCACATATTTTTATAGAAATAATGGAGGGCTTAAAATGGGTAATACTGCACATTTGTCAGCTAAGGAACGAATTACTACTTTGTTAGACAATAATAGTTTTGTTGAAGTCGGTGCTATGGTTACAAAAAGAAATACTGACTTTAATTTGCAACAAAAGGAAGTACCTTCGGATGGCGTTATTACTGGATATGGCATTATTGATGGTAATCCTGTTTATGTATATGCTCAAGACGTTGCAGCGATGAATGGAACAATTGGTGAAATGCACGCGAAAAAAATTGCACATTTATATGATCTAGCTCTTAAAGTCGGAACGCCTATTATTGGTCTTATTGACTGTGCAGGATTAAGATTGCAAGAAGCAACAGATGCACTTGCAGGATTTGGTGAAGTATACTTAAAACAAGTATTAGCGTCTGGTGTAATTCCACAAATAACTGCTGTATTTGGCACCTGCGGTGGTGGTTCAGCAGTATCAGCCTCTTTAAGTGATTTTGTATTTATGGAAGAGAAGAATGCAAGATTATTTGTCAATGCTCCTAATACTATTCTAGGAAATAATCAAGATAGATGTGATACGGCGTCTGCTTCTCATATGGCTGAGGCAGGTGTAGTTGATTTTACTTATGAAGATGAAATTAGTGTACTTAATAATATTAGAAATTTGGTTACTATTTTACCTTCAAACAATGAAGACGATGCTTCTTATGGGGAATGTTTAGATGATTTGAATCGTTTATTGCCATCCTTAGAAGAAAAACTTGGAGATGCAACATTAGCTCTTAAAGATATTTCAGATCAAGGCTTTTTTATGGAAGTAAAGCAAGCATATGCGAAAGAAATGGTAACTGGTTTTATTCGTCTAAATGGCATGACGATAGGGGCAATAGCCAATCGTAGTGAAATTTTAGATGGAGAAGGAAAAGAGATTGCTAGATTTGATGGCACATTAACAAGTGCAGGATGTTATAAAGCTGAGAAGTTTGTTAAAATCTGTGATGCTTATAATATACCGATATTAACACTTACCAATGTGACTGGCTATAGTGCAACAATGAAGGATGAAGCATCGATTGCAGTTGCAGCTGCAAAATTAACTTACGCATTTGCCAATGCAACGGTTCCTAAGGTGAATTTAATTACGAAAAAAGCGTACGGAAGTGCGTATATAACAATGAATTCAAAGCATATTGGAGCAGATATGGTTTTTGCGTTAGAACATGCTGAAATTGGTACAATGAATGCAGAGTTAGCAGCACAGATTATATATCCAGAGAATACTGTAAATCATCATGAAAAAGCTGCAGAATATAAAGCATTACAACAGGACGTGACATCAGCAGCTAAGCGTGGTTATGTGGATGCGATTATTTCCAGTGAATCTGCTAGGCAACACATTGTATATGCATTTGAAATGTTGTTTTCAAAGAGGGAAATTAGGCCAAGCAAAAAGCATGGTACAGTATAGAATGAGGTGAGACAATGAGTATGAACCAAATCATTTTGTTAACAACGAAAGTGGCAACTAGCTCAGATAACAATATAAAAAACACATTGTTAAATATTGCAATCGGTGTAGGAGTTGTTTGCATCGCATTTATTTTCCTCTGCGGAGTTGTATCAATTATTCGTTATCTAACAAAAGCAAATAGAGCATTAAGTGGGGCTGAAAACATACCAGAATTAATTTCAGCCAGCCATGAGGATAAGATAGAAATAGAAAATGTAAGTGAAGAAATAAACTTAGCAGATAATTTAGAATTAGTTGCTGTTATAACAGCTGCAATAGAAGCATATGAAGAGGCAAATGGAAATACTATTTCAACCAATGGATTATATGTTAGATCAATTCGTAAAGTAAATAAAACTAGATGGCAAAATGCATAGTTAAAATTTTAGGAGGAATCAATCGATGAAGAATTATACGATTACTGTAAATGGAAATGTTTATGAAGTTAGCGTTGAAGAAGGTTTCACTGGTGCAGCAAAAACAACACAAACGCCAATGCAATCACCAAGTCAAGTATCACCTGCTCAAAGGGTAGCACCGGCTCCAACAAAAGCACCAGTAGTAGCACCAGCGCAATCATCAGCTCCAACATCGGCACCAGCGCAAACTCAAACTTCTGGTGCACAAGGTTCCATTAAGGTAAATGCTCCAATGCCAGGTAAGATTTTAGGCATTAAAGTAAATGTTGGTCAAGCTGTAAAACGTGGTGATGTTATTGTTATTCTTGAAGCAATGAAAATGGAAAACGAAATTGTTGCTTCTACCGATGGAATAGTAGCTAGTATAGATGTAGCAGTAGGAGCGAATGTTGAGTCTGGCGAGGTATTAGCTACATTAAACTAAAGGAACGGATGTGTTTTGACAGTAAGGAGGAAGAATAATGGCAGGGCATGCTAAAAAACCGGTAAAGATTACCGAAACTATATTACGTGATGCGCATCAGTCATTAATTGCTACCCGAATGACTACGCAGCAGATGTTACCAATTATTGAGACGATGGATCAAGTTGGATATCATGCGGTAGAATGTTGGGGTGGTGCTACATTTGATGCATCCTTAAGATTCTTAAAAGAGGATCCATGGGAACGACTTCGTATCTTACGCAACGGATTTAAGAACACAAAATTACAGATGTTATTACGTGGACAAAATCTTTTAGGCTATCGTCATTATGCAGATGATGTTGTAGAATATTTTGTTCAAAAGTCAATTGCAAATGGAATTGATATTATACGTATCTTTGATGCGCTGAACGATTTACGAAATGTCAAATGTGCAGTTGACGCTACAAAGAAAGAAAAAGGTCATGCACAAATTGCAATCGCATATACCTTAGGAGATTCCTATACTACGGAATATTATGTGAATATAGCTAAACAGATTGAGGAGATGGGAGCAGACTCTTTGTGTATCAAAGATATGGCGGGACTTTTAATTCCTTATGAAGCAACAAACCTTGTAACGGCAATTAAATCTGAAATAAAAATTCCTATTGAAGTTCATACTCATTATACTTCTGGTGTTGGTGGTATGACCTATTTAAAAGCAGTGGAAGCAGGATGTGATATTATTGATACAGCAATATCACCTTTTTCAATGGGAACTAGTCAACCAGCAACGGAAGTTATGGTGGAAACATTTAAGGATACGGCTTTTGATACAGGCTTAAGTCAAGATTTATTATCTGAAATTGCAGATTATTTTAGACCAATCCAAGAAAATGCTTTGGATGTTGGATTATTAAATCCTAAGGTTATGGGTGTAAATATAAAAACACTTTTATACCAAGTGCCAGGAGGCATGTTATCTAATTTAGTATCTCAGTTAAAAGAACAAAAAGCGGAAGATAAATATTATGATGTACTAAAGGAAATTCCGAAGGTTCGCGAAGATTTTGGTGAACCACCACTTGTAACACCTTCCAGTCAGATTGTAGGTACACAAGCAGTTCTTAACGTTTTAGGTGGCGAGAGATATAAGATGATAACAAAGGAAAGTAAGGCTCTTCTTAGCGGTGAGTACGGCAAAACTGTTAAGCCTTTTAATAAAGAGGTTCAAAAGAAGGCAATTGGTGATAAAAAACCTATTACATGTCGCCCAGCGGACCTTTTAAAACCAGAACTTGAGGCTATTGAAAAAGAAATGTCTGAGTGGAAGCAACAAGATGAAGATATTCTTTCTTATGCATTATTTCCACAGGTTGCAATGGAGTATTTCAAATATCGCCAAGCACAACAAACAAGAATCGATGTAACAATTGCGGATACAGCAAATCAAGCATATCCAGTCTAAATATTAATCAAGAAAACAACACACGAAATAGCATAAAAAGAGAGATTTTTCACTTTTGTATGTTTTTGGAGTGTGTTGTTTTTAGGGTTTTGTATTGACATAAGATTTCCCGTAAGTTATAATACTTCATATTTATATCAGAATAATAGGAAATGAATTTAGTAAGCTTTATAACGAATTAAACATTACTTCTTGCATATTTTTAAGTATTATGGTTAAATATTTTAGTTGAATAAGATATGACTACATAAGTGTATCGATTAGACTTAAGTGTGTAAAAGATAATGTAACTATTTCCGTTTAGCTATGTTGAAATAATTATTAGTAGAATAGTTATTAGATAATAGTTATTGAAAGCAATAGTTAATATAAGTAAATATATTATGAGATAAAGTATTATAGACGATAGTTATTATATGTACAATATTACAAGAAAAAGTTATTATAGGCAATAGTTATTGTATGTTAATAGTATTGCCATTTAGTTATTATAAGACTATAATTATGAGTAATAAGATTTAAAACAATAAAATTGCATACAATGTAATTGTGAGTTATATAATAACAATAATATAATGCGAATCATGTTACAGTGAGTTATATACTTATATTTATGTAATTATGAATTATATAATTGTGAGCAAAACAATTGTGAGTAATATAATTGTAAATAACATAATTAAGAATAATAACAACAAGTTATATGATTACGGGTAATATAGTAACTAATAATATAATTACATGTAATATAAAAAAGTAAATTATATAATGAAAAAACATAATTTCCATTAATATAATTACGAGCAATATGATTACAAGTAATGTAATTACTTATATTAGGTATAAATTGAATATTATGATAAGAAAGGAACGGGTAGGATGTTTTCTAAAAAGTTTAAAAAAATTAGTGGAATCGTATTAAGCCTAGTTTTAACACTGTCGTTAACAGCTTGTGGTTCTACCTCAAATGATATAGGGCAAGATACCTCTAAAAAAATAGTTAATGTGGGGGTAACTTATGCACCAGGTAATATCAATCCATTATCTCCAAATGGAGAAGTTGCAACCTATGCAACTGGTTTATTATTTTTACCACTTGTGGAATTAGATAGTGATATGAAGTTTCAGCCAATGTTGGCAGAATCAATTACGACAGAAGATAATTTAACATTCACAATAAAAATTGATGAGAAGGCAACTTGGACCGATGGAACTCCTGTAACATCTGATGATGTTATCTTTACAATCAAACAAATTGCAAATCCGAAAGTAGGATCAATTTACGCATATGTGTATTCTGTTTTTGAAGGATTTGATGAATCCGGTTATATTGAAGAAGGAGTAACGGATATCCCTGGAGTTATTCGTGTGGATGATAAAACTTTACAATTAGTTGCAAAAGAACCTTTATCATTAACAACGTTCCAAAATTCCGTAGGTAGATATCTATGGACGATTCCAGAACATGCGCTTAAGGATATTGCACCAGAAGATTTAGTTGCTTCTGAATTCTTTCAAAATCCTACTGTAACAAGTGGTCCATTTACATTAATCAGTTATGATAGAGATCATTATGTACAGTTTGCTGCAAACAAAGATTATTTTAAAGGTGCTCCAAAGATTGATCAAATGAATTTTAATGTTATGCAGGGAACTCAGATTTATGCTAGATTACAATCTGGTGAAATCGATATGACAATCCCTACATTAGCTATGGTTCCAGTTACTGATTATGATGCCATTCTTTCACTTGAGAATGTAACAGCAACTGTGGATAAGCCTATTACAAATCAATATGTTTATATTAATGAAAATGTTATTCCAGATGCAAAAGTACGTAAGGCATTTGTATATGCAATTAATCGTCAGCGTATTGTGGATGAATTATTACTTGGAAATGGTGAAGTAATTGATGGTTTCTTTACTTCTTATAGCCCATATTTTGATAACTCATTATCAGTAACAGAATATAACCCTGAAAAGGCAAAAGAGTTGTTAGCAGAAGCAGGATGGGATAGCAATAAAGAAATTACAATTAGTGTATCCTCTGGAGATGAAACATTTATTCAAGCAGCTAATATCGTTGCAGCAAATTTAAATGAAGTTGGCGTTAAAGCAAAAATTAAAGTGACTGATTTTGCAACATTATTAGATGAACTTTATTCAATGAATTATGATTTAGGCGTTATTCAATATACCTTTGTACCAGTAGATCCTTATCCAGACATTTCTTACCTTTTACAAGAAGGTAATGTAAATGGTTATTATAATGAAGAGGTAAATAATTTACTTGCACAAGTAAAGAGCGAGGATGATTTTGATACAATTAATGAAATTTATGCAAGAATCAATCAAATCGCTGCAGAAGAAGTGCCAATGTTCTCTGTTTATGCACCAAGTTCAATTGGAGTTGTTTCAAAAAGACTTAGTGGTGTAGAGGCAAAGGCATACGGAACATTTATCAATGTCCATGAATGGGATATTGTTCAATAAAAGATTAAAGAAACATTTTAAAAATCTAAATTAGAAAGGTCTGCCATAGATCATAGATAAGGGGATTGTGATTGCCACTTTGTATTCTATGATTTATGGCAGTATCACATCAATTTGATGTGAAAGGCAAGGGATAATAATGGAACATTTACTTGAAGTTAAGAATCTTCAGACAAGTGTAGTTAAACAGAAAACAGAAACGAACCTTACAAGTGATGTGTCCTTTTATATAGATAAAGGAGAGACAGTTGGTATTGTCGGCGAGTCTGGATGTGGTAAAAGTGTTACTGCTTTATCAATTATACAGTTACTAGCAAAGAACGTGAAAATAACAAACGGAAGTGTGTTATTTGAAGGGGAAGATTTAGTAAAACGTACCGATAAAGATATGAATGAGGTTCGAGGTAATGATATCTCAATGATATTTCAAGATACGATGTCAGCACTTAACCCAGTGTTTACCATTGGTAATCAATTAGTGGAAGCAATATGTACACATCAAAATCTTAGTAAAGAAGAGGCACGTAAGCAGGCTATTCAATTACTTTCAAATGTTGGTCTACCAAGACCTGAAAAAATCATGAAAGAGTTCTCCTTTATGCTATCCGGTGGTATGCGTCAAAGAGCCATGATTGCCATGGCTCTTTCATGCAGTCCAAAATTATTAATTGCGGATGAACCGACAACAGCACTTGATGTTACGATACAAGCTCAAATTGTTGAATTAATTAAAAAATTAAAAGAAGAACAAAATATGTCTGTTCTATTAATTAGCCATGATATGGGCTTAATTGCAGAGTTAGTGGATAGAGTTATTGTTATGTATGCGGGAGAGATTGTAGAAGAAGCCAATGTATTTGATTTATTTGAACGTCCAATGCATCCATATACAAAAGCGTTATTAGACTCAATTCCAAAAGTAGAAGATGAAAAGACAAGAGTTTTGGAATCAATTCCTGGCTCTGTACCAGAAAATTATCAAGACATTACAGGTTGTCGTTTTTGTTCAAGATGTAAGTATGCATTTGATAAATGTAAGAAGGAACATCCACAATTAGAGGAAATTGAAGAAAATCATTTTGTAAGATGTTTTGCGGCGAAGAAGGAGGGATTTTTTGATGCAAGAAAATAATAAATCGAAAGAACCTCTGTTAGAAATTAGAGATTTAAAAAAATATTACGAAGCGTCGAAAGACTTTTTATCACGTACAAAAACCTATGTTAAAGCGGTGGATGGAGTGAATTTAGTAATAGAAAGAGGAGAAACTCTTGGTCTTGTTGGAGAATCAGGCTGTGGTAAGACTACGATTGGAAAACAAATAGTGGGACTTGAAACACCAACAGAAGGTGAAATATATTTTGGAGGAAAATGCATTTCAACTTCAAAGAAACTTGAGATTAAAAATGATAGAGACAAAATTCAGATGATATTTCAGGATCCAATGTCTTCACTAAATCCAAGAAAACGTGTTTATGATATATTGTCAACACCTTTATTGATTCATAATAAGGCATCAAAAGGCGAATTAGAAAAAGAAGTGAATCGTCTTTTAGATTTGGTTGGGCTTCCAAAGAATGCAGCCAGTAAATTTCCACACGAGTTTTCTGGCGGTCAACGTCAACGTATTGGAATTGCAAGAGCGATTGCAGTGAAGCCTGAACTAATCGTTTGTGATGAGCCAGTTTCTGCGCTTGATGTTTCTGTTCAAGCTCAAATTTTAAATTTAATGAAGGATTTGCAAAGAGAATTACAAATATCTTATTTATTTATAGGACATGGCCTTGGTGCGGTGAAATATATTAGTGATCGGATTGCAGTTATGTATCTTGGTAAGATCGTTGAAATCGGTACCGCTGAAGAAATATTTGGCCATCCAAAACACCCGTATATTATGGCAATGAAAGATGCAACACCAATTCATGATCCAAGACAAAGAGGAAAAGAACGAATGGTGCTAACAGGAGAAGTTCCAAATGCTATTAATGTGCCAAGTGGTTGTAGATTTCATCCACGATGTCCATATGCGAAAGAAATTTGTAGTCAGCAAGTTCCAGAATTAATGGGTAACGAACATAAGTCAGCATGCTTTTTTGCAGATGAATTCTAACGGAGGTGATTTCGAATGAAATATATTTTAAAACGTTTAATGATTGCTATCCCAGTTCTGATTGGAATCACCATTGTTGACTTTCTATTAATGAATCTTGCGCCAGGTAATCCTCTTGACATGATGAGAAATCCATTTGTTTCAGATACGGCACTAGAATTAAAGGAGCAAGCCCTTGGGTTAAATCAACCCTTATACATTCAATATTTTACATGGTTAAAAGAGTTACTACATGGTAATCTTGGGTATTCAGTGATTACTTATCAACCAGTAGCTAAGCTAATTGCAAGTCATATAGGCCCAACTTTATTATTAATGGGTGTGTCTTTATTCTTTGGTCTATTGATAGCAATACCAGTAGGAGTGATTAGTGCAACAAAACAGTATTCAAAGACTGATTACGCAGTAGTTTCTGCCTCCTTCCTTGGTATTTCAATTCCAAGTTTCTTTTTAGCTATGCTATTTATTTACATTTTTACGGTCAAGCTGAAATGGCTGCCGTCTAGTGGAATGGTAACTTTAGGTGGAAAAGGGGATTTTGTTGATATCCTAAAACATATCATACAACCAGCACTTGTGTTAACAATTGCTGTAGCAGGAAGAAATATACGTTATATACGTTCTAGTATGTTAGAAATACTAGATCAAGAATATCTTAGAACAGCAAAAGGTAAAGGTCTTAGAAACTTTTTGGTTGTTAATAAACATGCAATGAGAAATGCTTTGATTCCGATTGTAACTGTAATTGGTATGGAAATACCAGTCGTATTTGGCGGTGCTGTTGTTATTGAGCAAATATTTTCTTGGCCTGGAATTGGATTACTTACGATGAGTTCTATTATGAGTCGTGATTATCCTACCATTATGGGATTAAATTTGGTAGCTGCAATAATTGTATTGTTAGCTAATTTACTCACGGATATTGCTTATGGTCTCGTAAATCCAAGGATAAAATTAAAGTAAGGAGGAGCATGCTATGACATGGAATCGAATCAAGGCATTTGATGGAGTCCAGAATGTAAAAAAAGATAATAACTACTTACTTTCTGTATTAAAGAAATTCACGAAACATAAACTAGCACTCGTCAGTGTGTTTGTATTATTATTTATTATATTATGTGCGGTGTTTGCACCACTGATTGCTCCTTATCATCCGGATAGTATTGTTGGTTCATTTAGTGCACCACCAGATAAGAATCATTTACTAGGAACTGACCAGATTGGAAGAGATGTTCTTAGTCGTGTAATGTACGGTGCAAGAATCTCACTTTTAGTTGGACTTAGTTCTGTAGCAATTGGTTTAGCAATCGGCATTGTATTAGGATTAGTTTCAGGTTATTTTGGCGGTGTAATCGACATGATAATTATGCGTCTTACTGATATTGTTATGTCATTCCCATATATTATGCTTATTTTAGTAGTTGCAGGTATCGTAGGACCTGGATTATTAAATATTATATTAATTCTTGGTTTCCTAAATTGGCCAAGTGTTGCAAGATTAGTAAGAGGTAATGTGTTAGCAATTAAGGAGCTTGATTATGTAAAAGCAAGCGTTGTACAAGGTTATAGTACAAGACGTACCTTATTTTCTGAAATATTACCGAACACCATTGCGCCAATTTTAATTTATGCAAGTTCAGGGATTGCTTGGGCAATTTTAGATGAAGCTGCTTTAAGCTTTTTGGGCTTTGGTGTTCAAGCACCAACAGCAAGCCTTGGTAATATGTTAAATGGAACACAATCCCTTACAATTTTAACATCTAAGCCTTGGCTTTGGATACCACCAGGAATTGTGATAATTTTGATTGTATTATCCATTAATTTTATTGGAGATGCTTTAAGAGATGCATTTGATCCAAATAATAATGGGAAGTAAGGTTTTTTTTAAATATAGTATTGTACAATTTTATTTAAAGTGAATGAAGAATTTAAAAACGGTAGATTCCAAATGTGATATGCTCCCTGTCAAGTAGACAGGCCAAATATCTAAAGTAATGCTCATAAATCAGTCATACGATTTTCGTATGGCTGATTTTTTATGCGCACCACTTTGATTTATATTTCTCAATTCTTTTATTCTTTGCAATCGGATATGTTGTTGGAGTTGCGGAAGCTAACGCTTCAGCCCTTACCTCAGCAGGTGTTTTACAATCATATCTGCTTTGAGGTCGCTCATCTCGATAGAATCGGATATAATCTTTGATTGCATGACGTAATGATAACTCATCTGTTATCTCGTACATTTGATACATTTCTGATTTAATGATTCCCCAAAAACCTTCCGTTGGTCCATTATCAATACAATGGCCAACTCTGGACATTGATTGAATCATTTCGCTATCTTGAAGTTTTCTCTGGAACACCTTATTTGTATACTGAAAGCCTCGGTCGCTATGAAAAATAGGCTTTGCAGTTGAATTAGCATCAATTGCTTTATCAAAGGTTTTGAATACCAGTTGATTGTTGTTTCTGCCGCTTATAACAAATGCAACAGGATAACGATCATAGAGATCTATGATCGCACTAAGATATAGTTTCTTATTGGTTTCAGGAATCTTAAACTCCGTTACATCAGTAGCCCACTTTTGATTAGGCTCTGTTGCATAAAAGTCTCTTGCTAACTTATTTTCTGCTGTTTCTTCTGGCTTGGAAGAATTGTATTTTTTCTTCTTTTTACGAATAACAGAATGGATTCCAAGTTTTTTCATAATACGATGAATTTGTTTCCTTGAATAATGAGTATGATTGAAATGATTGATCCAATCCGTCATTCTTCGGTACCCTAAGATATGAGAAAATCTTTCATCATACTCTTTGATTAATTCTGCGATTTCGATATTAGTTTTTTCTTGTTCTGGTACAATTCTATGTTTCCATTTGTAGAACGCAGCTCTGGCGATTCCAAGCTGTGCACACATCCAGTTGACACTCCAACCCTTGTTCGTATGGAAGTATTCAATAACAAGATACTTTGATTCATGGCGTTGCTTTCCGAGTCTCACATCCCTTCGAATTCTTTCACTTTTTTTAACAGTTCTACCACCATATCTTTTTCTTCAAGCTGACGCTTTAGCCGAAGATTCTCTCTTCGTAATCGTTCTAATTCATCAACTTCATCATCTGTCTTATGTCGACCACGTTTGTCAGTAAGACCTTCTTCACCTGTGGCATCATATTTTTTCACCCAGGAATACACCTGACTGTAAGAAACATCGTAAAGTGCTGCTGTGTCCTTATAATCACGATTGTGTTCAATGCAGTATGTAACGATTTCTTTGCGTTCCTGAATAGTTGTTTTTCGCCTTGCCTCTGCCATATAGACCTCCCGTTTCGGATCGTAATCCTTAAGTTCTCTATTGGCATTATACTTCATAATCCACTGTTTTAGTGTCGAATCAGACAAAATATTATATTTAGCTGCAAGTTCTTCTAAAGATCCTTCTCCACGCAGATATCGTTCGACCATTTCAGTTTTAAACTCTTTTGTATAAGCTTTATTCCCTATTGGATTTTGAAACACCTCAATACCTGAATAGTTATAAAAATGTAACCATTTATGAACAGAACAATTCCTTTTCTTTTCGTTAAAAGGAATATCATATTTTGCACAAATTTCTCGCATTGATAAATTTCCAGATAAATAATCTTCACAAGCACTCGCTTTAGTTTCAGGGGAGTATTTAGCTTTTCTGGACATGAAAAATCCTCCTTAAGTAGATTTTGGTTATTTACCTTGTCTACTTAAGGAGGATCATATCAATGGAGTCTACCGTTTTTTTGAAACATACATCTTTGTAAGTAAATTATACTTACGAGAGATAAATAAAGCATCGTTTAATATAAATCTTATTAAGAAAAATATATATTTAATTTAATATTGATTTTAATAAAATTAAATGTTATATTTAATATTGTTAAAGGAGGAATCACTATGGCAATAGAAGTTGTACCAGAATGGATGGCGAATCTTGACGATGAAGATGTAGCATTTATCAAAAAGTTTCTTTTAGCATCTGGATCCCTTAAGGAAATTGCAAATCAATATGGAGTAACCTACCCAACGGTAAGACTTAGACTGGATAAGTTAATACAAAAAATTCAGATAAGCGAAGAGAATGCCAATGAGCCATATATTGCCCTGATAAAGAGGCTAGCGGTGAATGATAAGGTAGATTTTGATACCGCTAAAATATTGATTGCAGAATATAAAAAATCAAAAAGGAGCATAGATAAATGAGAAACGTATTTATTTTTATGATAGTACTGTTACTGTTTATAATAGGTTTGGTAGTACTACAAATTAATCTTTCGAAAAAAAGAAACAAGTGGTTGGGATTAGTAATACCTTTCATTTGCTTTTTATTTTCAATTCTGACGATAAGTAATATGTATCTATTCTCGACTGTAAAAACGGTAACAGTAACCGAAACTACGTCAATAACCGAAACTACGTCGACAAACGAATCTATGGAGAATGGTACTGTAATAGAGTCAGAGGCTATAGTACCACAGCAGTTAAAACCGAGTGTTGGTGAGATGTTATTAAGTGTAGTTCCAGTATTTATTATTACAAACATTCCTACAATCATTTTTATTACTATTTATTTCTCTTGTCGTGAGAAGTTAAAAAATAATAAGGAATTAGAAAAAATGAATATACAGGATTTGGATTAAGGTTGAATTTAAAAAAGTAATTAATGTAATGATAATTAAGATAGAAGCTATAATAAATTTTTTTATAAAATCACAACATATGATATAAAAATATGTTGTGATTTTTTTGGTCATAAAGACACAAGATGTAGACAAATATACTACAATTTAAGGACATAAAAAAATGATTTGTAATTTTGTTAATGGCTCAATATGCTGATTTTAACAGCTTTTATAAGCATATCTAAATTAATTACGTTGTTTCATAAAGATGAGAACGTTAAATTTTATGGACAAAATTACATTTATTAATTCTACTATCTATAGTACAATACCAATATCGATTAAGTTTTTTATTAGAGCAATTAGGAGAAAAGATATGGTACCATTTTATCAAATCCAGAAAAAAGATTTGACATTACAACATAATTTTCGGGAGCTTAAATATCCTTCCCATATGCATAAAGAGATTGAAATTATCTATATGCGGGAAGGAAGGCAGAAAATACATATAAACAATCAAGAGTACGTACTTAACAAAGGAGAGGCAGCGATTATCTTTCCAGAACAACTTCATGATTATCATCGTGAAACAAATAATGCCACAGAAGAAATTATTATTTTATGTTCACCTGAATTTTATCGTAATTTTTTCCCTGATTTGTCAGATAAAATCCCACTTAATCCAATTCTTAGCCAAAGCATAATTCATCCAGACGCTGTATATGCATTAGAACATATACAAATAGAAGATTCTTTTATAGCTCAACTTGCAGCAACGATTATGATAATAACTCGGTTCTTGGAGAATATTGAACTAAAGGAAATTCAAAAAATATATGTAAAGGATATTAGCTATAGAGTGATGGAATATATTAGGGAAAATTATAAGTGTGATTTGAGCTTAGAGTCTATTGCGAAAGAATTTTGTGTAAATAAGAATTATATCTCACATATATTTTCAAAAAAGCTAGGGATAAATTTTAGAAAATATTTAGGACATCTACGTGTAGAGCATGCTGCAAATCTACTTCGTACTACTGATGATAAAGTAGCGATTATCGCTAAAAATTCAGGGTTTGATAGTCAAAGGACATTTAATCGTATTTTTTATGAGATTTTCGGTGTTACGCCAATGGACTATCGTAAGAATGTAACTAGTGATAAGGATTAACATGTGAAATTTAAATAGGTCTGTATACGGTTGGAGGATTTTATGTTAAATAAAGAAAAAGTAAATGAATATAAAAACCGAGCAAAAGAATTAGTAGGACAAATGACACTTGAGGAAAAGGTTTTTCAAATGCTACATACTGCACCAAGTATCGATAGACTTAATGTGAAAGCATACAATTGGTGGAATGAAGGATTACATGGTGTAGCCAGAGCAGGAATTGCAACGGTATTTCCACAAGCGATTGGCTTAGCGGCAACCTTTGATGAGGAGTTGATGGAAGCGATTGGAGATGGAATTGCAACAGAAGGGCGAGCAAAATTTAATATGCAACAAGAATTTGGAGATACCGATATCTACAAAGGGCTTACTTTTTGGGCTCCGAATGTCAATATTTTTAGGGATCCGCGTTGGGGCAGAGGTCATGAAACATATGGCGAAGATCCGTATTTAACTTCACGGTTAGGAGTTCGATTTGTAGAAGGCTTACAAGGTCATGATGAGAATTATTTAAAAGCAGCAGCGTGTGCAAAACATTTTGCAGTGCATTCTGGACCTGAAGATTTAAGACATAGTTTTGATGCTAATGTTTCTGAAAAAGATTTATATGAAACATATCTTCCTGCATTTAAAGCACTTGTGAAAGAAGCAAACGTAGAGTCTGTTATGGGAGCGTATAACAGAACAAATGGAGAGCCGTGCTGTGGAAGTAAGACGTTGTTAAAAGATATCCTTAGAGACTCTTGGGGATTTGACGGCCATGTAGTATCCGATTGTTGGGCAATTAAGGATTTTCATGAAAATCATCATGTAACCAATGGACCGGTAGAATCGGTTGCACTTGCTGTAGAAAACGGATGTGATTTAAACTGTGGAAATTTATTCATATATCTATTAGAAGCAGTGAAAGAAGGAAAACTTAAGGAAGAACAAATAGATACAGCAGTAACTAGATTGTTTATAACTAGAATGAAGCTTGGGTTATTTGAGGAAAGTGGTAAAGTTCCATATGACAGCATTCCGTACGAGGTTGTTGATTCAAGGGAAATGAAAGAATTCAATCTTTCTGTTGCTAAAAAAAGTCTCGTGCTACTAAAGAATAAAGACAATCTACTACCTCTTGATAAAACTAAAATTAAGACCATTGGTATCATTGGTCCAAATGCGAATAATAGAAAAGCCCTTGAAGGAAATTACGAAGGTACGGCTTCTCGTTATGTAACAGTATTAGAAGGTTTTCAAGATTATTTAGTTGATGAGGTAAGAGTGTTTGCTTCAGAAGGTTGTCATTTATATAAAAATCGTTTAAGAGGACGTGGAACTGAGAATGATCGTCTTTCTGAGGTAAAAGCTGTTTGTAGCAAAAGTGATGTTATTATTGCGTGTATGGGGCTTGATGCTGGCTTAGAAGGTGAGCAAGGGGACCGAGGAAACGAATTTGCCAGTGGTGATAAGCCTAATTTAAATCTTCCAGGTGTGCAAGGGGATGTACTTAAGACACTCTATGAAAGCGGAAAACCAGTAATTTTAATTTTACTCTCAGGTAGTGCCTTAGCGATAAATTGGGAAGAGGAACACATTCCTGCGATAATACAAGGTTGGTATCCTGGTGCGCAAGGGGGAAGAGCAATAGCGGAATTGGTATTTGGCGAATGTGTACCTGAAGGAAAGCTCCCAATTACTTTTTATCGTTCTACAGAAGAGTTACCAGAGTTTACAGATTATTCAATGAAGAATAGAACCTATCGTTTTATGAAGAATGAAGCTTTGTATCCGTTTGGCTATGGTTTATCTTATACAGATTTTACGTTTTCAAATCTTACTTGCAACAGTACAGAGATTACTAGTGAAGGAATCAATGTTTCTGTAAAGGTTAAAAATGATGGTAAGTTTGCAGGAAGAGAGACAATTCAAGTTTATATTAAAGCAAAGGATTTGGATTCTCCCAATGCGCAGTTAAAAGCATTTCAAAAGGTTGAATTAAACCCTAATGAAGAGAAAACTATTACATTACATCTCCCTATAGAAGCTTTCTCTCTATTTGATGAAAATGGAAAACAAAAGGTGTGGAATGGAAGCTATATTATATATGTTGGAGGTTCCCAACCAGATCAAAGAAGTATAGAGTTAACTGGGAAAAAACCACTAGAAGTAGAAGTTATATCGAATCGTATAATTGAGATAGAATAAAGCACCTAGTTGACAAGTATAAAATAAATAGTAGAAGATAAGTAATAAAAATGTTCTAAGTCATTATTTTAATGGCTTAGAATTTTTTTGTAGTGACATATATAGAAATGTGAGAGGAACATCATTAGAAATATGTAAAATGATTGGTATAGAGAATGCTTGTATCGTTGTTTATATTAATATGCCTATTAAGCATAGAGGGTTATTTGGTATAAGCATTTGTTATTATTATGTGATGATGATAAAATTATTTTAGTAATAGCAAAAGAGAATAAACAGAAGAAAATGAAGCAGAAACACCGAAGATGTAACTCATGTAGAGGATACAAAAAAAAATAAAAAAGTGCTTGCCTTGAAGTTAGGTCAAGGGTGTAAAGTGTCTATGTACATAAAGATTTTATAAAGGAAAAATAACAGGAGGCATTTTATCGTATCAAAAAATAAATATTATTCAGAAAGAAGGAAAAATTATGTTAGGAAATTTTACATTTAGTAACCCTACAAAACTTTATTTTGGAGATGAATCACTTCAGAATCTAAACACAGAGCTTCCGAAGTATGGTTCTAATGTACTTCTAGTGTATGGTGGCGGTTCCATTAAGAAAAATGGAATCTATGATGAAGTTGTTGGTATTTTAAAGGAGAATGGTAAGAATATTACAGAGGTATCTGGAGTTATGCCAAACCCAACGATTGAAAAGCTTCGTGAAGGTGTAAAAATTGCAAGAGAGAACAAAATAGATTTTATCTTAGCAGTAGGTGGCGGTTCTGTATGTGATTATTCAAAAGCATTATCTATATCAATTCATTGTGATGAAGATCCATGGGAAAAATATTATATTCGTTTTGAAGATGTTAGCTGTGAAGTGGTTCCTGTAGGCTGTATATTAACTATGGTTGGAACTGGTTCTGAAATGAATGGTGGAGCTGTTATTACGAACCACGAAGCAAAACTTAAGATTGGTCATGTTTTTGGGGATAATGTTATGCCTAAATTCTCTATCTTAAATCCAAAGTATACACTTACACTTCCAAAGCAACAGATGATTGCGGGTTTCTATGATATTATGAACCACATTTGTGAGCAGTATTTTTCAGGCGATGATGATAATACAAGTGATTATATTAGTGAAGGTTTGATGAAATCTTTAATTCATGCAAGCCGCATTGCAATTGAAGATCCTAATAATTATGAAGCAAGAAGTAATATCATGTGGACTGCTACATGGGCACTCAACACTTTAGTTGCAATGGGTAAATCTACAGATTGGATGGTTCACATGCTCGGTCAGGCAGTAGGTGCTTATACAGATGCTACTCATGGAATGACACTTGCAGCAGTTTCATTACCTTACTATAGATACATTATGCCTTATGGACTTGGAAAGTTTGCAAGATTTGCAGTAAATGTCTGGGATGTTAATGCTGAAGGTAAGACAAAAGAACAGGTTGCAGCAGAAGGTCTTAGCGCAATGGAACGTTGGATGAAAGAACTTGGTCTTGTGATGAATATCACCGAACTTGGCGTTACAGAAGATATGATTGAAGGTATTGCGAATGCAACAATCATTCTTCCAGGTGGATATAAAGTTCTAACACATGAAGAAATTGTAAGTATTTTAAAAGAAAGTATGTAAGTAGAAGATAGCGTTTATAGAAAATGTGCTTCATTTTTTATAAACGCTATTGGCTTAATTGGTATCGGTCAGATTGGTTTTAGTTAGTATTTCTAGTTCTGAATTTTTATTTTCAATTATTTGTGATTAATTACTTGACTTAGAGTTAATTAAAGATGTTATAATTTTAATGTGTCACGATAAAAAATATTATTTATAGAAGAACATTATAGTGAGATGAAATATAAGATAAATAGGTAAAGGAGAAAGAATGAATTCAAATTTTATTTATGATATCCCTACCAAAGTGTATTTTGGTGAAAATAAATTAGGATATTTAGGAGAAGAATTAAAAAAGTTTGGAACACGTGTCTTATTAGTATACGGTGGTGGTTCCATTAAAAAGACTGGCTTATACGATAAAGTTACAGAAGAAATAAAAAAAGCTGGCTTAGAATTATTTGAATGCTCTGGGATTGAACCAAATCCAAGACATACTTCTGTCAACAGAGGAGCAGATATTTGTAAAAAAGAACATATTGATGTATTACTAGCAGTGGGTGGTGGTTCTGTTATTGATGCAACAAAATTCATAGGAGCAGCAGCATTTTATGATGGAGATGCATGGGATCTACTAATAGAGAAAGCTCCAATCACGAACTGTTTACCAATCGTTACGATATTAACCTTATCAGCCACTGGATCTGAAATGGATGCTGGTGGAGTTATTAGCAATATGGACACACAGGATAAGATTGGCATGATGCATCCAAGTATGTTACCAAAAGTTTCTTTCTTAGATCCAACCAACACATATACAGTAAATGAATATCAGACGGCATGCGGATGTGCTGATATCATATCACATATTTTAGAAGTATATTTTAACATGGATCAAGATTTATATATGCTTGATACTGTTATGGAAGGACTTTTAAAAACAGTAATTAAATTTGGGCCAATTGCGATTGAAAAACCAAATGACTATGAAGCACGTGCCAATTTGATGTGGGCATCTTCCTGGGCAATCAACGGATTTGTTGATGGTGGGAAAAACCAGGCATGGAGTTGTCATCCAATGGAACATGAGTTATCAGCATATTATGATATAACTCATGGTTTAGGATTAGCAATATTAACTCCACGTTGGATGGAATATACTTTAGACGAAACAACTGTATCAAAATTCTACCAGTTTGGATGTAATGTATTTGGAATTGATAAAAATCTTGAACCTATGACAGTTGCAAAGAAGAGCATTGAAATGCTTTCTGATTTCTTCTTTAAAACGTTGGGATTAAAGAGTACATTAAGTGAAATAGGTATTGATGATTCAAAATTTAGTATTATGGCTCAAAAAGCATGTTATGGGGATGTTTTACCTGGATTTAAACACTTAAATCAACAGGATATCGAAAATATTTATAGAATGTGTTTATAAAATTGTATAAATTATGAAAAGACGTGGTGAAGTTGATTAATTTCACCACGTCTTTTCTATCTGGGTTACTTAGATTGCAAAAAAAGTGGTTTATGACATTGTGTATTCGCTGAATATAGATAGAAAATAAATGTTAATAAATGGTAGATGATAAATACTATACTTCTTCAGGAGTATCCGCTGGTATCGATATGGCTCTTGGGTTTATTCATGATCGTATTGGTTTCGATGAAGCTCTAAGTATTACGAATCGTATTGAATATGATTGGAATCAAGATAAGGACAACGACCCTTTTACTATCGCTTTTTGAGTATGATATATAGTGTTTTATAGTAATATGGTTTAAATAATAAGGACGAGGTCAATGATGAACTAGAATCAATTTACTTAATTTTTTAAAAGCTTTTATGGTACAGGTCTAGACACATAAAAGAAAGAACGTTACAATAAGTAAAGTAAAAAAATTAATTAGATAGGAAGAATTGTCATGGAACCAATAAAACCATATAAAAAAGGATTTGAATATTCATATACATTAGGAGCATTTCCAACGATTGAATTAATAAAAAGTAAGCCAAGTAGTGTATTAGGAGTATATATTCATTCTACTTTTACAGATAGAGAAAATTTAGAACAATTATGTAAGAAAAATAATATACCTGTTCTTGCAGGGGACAAAACCATTGCTAAGGTAAGTGATAAGGAAAATGTATTTGTTGTTGGAGTATTTCAAAAATTCACCTGTGAACTGGCAGCAGATAAATCTCATATCGTACTTGTAAATCCAAGTAACATGGGTAACTTAGGTACAATCCTTCGAACTGCAGTTGGATTTGGAATTTATGACGTTGCTTTTATAAGCCCAGGTGCGGATGTGTTTAATCCGAAAGTAATCCGTTCCTCTATGGGTGCGTTGTTTCGCTTACGTCATCAGTATTTTGATTCCTTTGAAGAGTACAGAAGAGCATATTCCAAGCAAGAAGTATTTACATTTATGTTAAATGGTGAAAACCAATTAACAGTATCAAACTGTCCGAAACCAGAGCTCTTCTCCCTTGTATTTGGAAATGAGGCAACTGGGTTAGATGATAGTTATTTAAATGTAGGTACAAGCATAATAATTCCTCAGTCACCAGACGTAGATTCGCTAAATTTAACGATTGCCGTTGGTATTGGAACGTATATGTTTACACACTAAAATTAATTTGATAAGTGAAGCGAAAGGCATAAACGATGAGTAAAGAAATGACTGGAATAAGACCTGCAACTTTAGAAGACGCAAAAGATATCCTAGCAATATACGAGCCGTATATCTTAAATACAACGATTACGTATGAGTATGATAAGATTCCATTGGAAGATTTTAAACTTCGTATGGAATCTATTATGAGGAAACATCCTTATCTTGTATATGAAGTAGAAGGAGAGATTGCAGGATATGTCTACGCATCCCCACATTTTGAACGAGCAGGTTTTGCATGGGATTGCGAGGTTGCCGTATACTTGTCTCCGAAATTTCATGGACAGGGAATCGCAAGTAAATTGTATAAAGTATTATTTGAGATTGTTGAAAAACAGGGATATAAAAATATATACTCAATGCTTGACTATCCAAATGAGGCTAGTTTTGCATTACATAAGAAATTTGGATTTACGGAAGTTGCAATTTATAAAAACACTGCTTATAAATTTGGTGCTTGGAGACACTTACAAGTGTTAGAAAAAAGATTTGGTGATTTAAGTGAACCTAAGAAGATAAATGATGATTGGCGTTCGATACAAATCGAGGGCTTAGATTGTTAAAAATGTCATAAAGGTTTTTAATCCCATTGAAAAATGGTTATAGCATGGAGGTTTCACATGGTAAAACAAAAAATTGAAGATTTCTGTAAGACATTAGGACTTCATACGATAGGATTTATTCCATGTAGAAATTTTGAGGAATTGAGAGACTTCTATCGCTATCGTAAAGAAAATAATTTACAGAATGAATTTGAAGAAAAAGATATTGAAAAGAGAATTAATCCTAACCTTTCTATGGAGGAAGGAAAAACCATTATATCTATAGCATTTCCTTATTATCATAGTAATGATGAAGAGAGCAGTGATGAAAAAAATCATGTGGTAAAGCATCATGAGGATGGAAATTTAAAGATTCATAAAGAGCTGAATCATGAGGAAGAAAATCATGACGGAAAGAACCATTCGGTTAACATTCACTTAGAAGAGAAATGTAAGCAAGAAAATCTTCAGAAAGAAAATAATGGGTTTTCTGTTTATACAAAACGTGCTGATTATCATAGAGTAGTAAATTCATATTTAGCTAAGATATGTGAGTATATAGAGAGCTTAGGTGGAAAAGCGAAGAGCTTTGTTGACAGTAATTCACTACCAGAACGTTATATTGCATATTTAGCAGGCGTTGGTTTTATCGGTAGAAATAATATGATAATTACGAAAGAATATGGATCCTACGTATTCTTGGGTGAAATTATAACTGATTTAGAAATCGATTGTAAGGATAAGCGAACTTTTAGTGAAATATCGGAATACAAGGAATGCATTGGTTGCGAACGATGTATCAAAGAATGTCCAACAAAATCAATTAATAAAACTAAGATTAATCCAAATATCTGTTTATCCTATATCACTCAAAAGAAAGAAATTAGTGATAAGGAAATCGGACTATTAAAAGGAAACGTTTTTGGATGTGATTTTTGCCAATTAAAATGCCCATATAATGAAGAGGTAGAAATAAATGTATTAAATGAATTTAAAACTCTTGATTATATGAATGGTGATGTTTATACATTTGCAACAATGGATAACAAATTTTTTAAAGAAAAAATCAGTGGGACGTCTTGTGGATGGAGAGGTAAGAATGTAATAAAAAGAAATGCTATTATCCACATGCACAATAAGAACTATGATATTAGTGAGTTTAAAGGAGATTCCGAATATATTAATGGATACATTAATAGGATGTTAGGGGATTAACATATGATAATCTACAAGCGTAGAACAAGAATAGACATTATTCGTGATACTTATAAATTTGACTTGATGATATTCTACAATTGTAGAGTTGGTATTACAGTATACATTTAAATATGACAATATAGTGGCTTATACCAAAATAACAATTTATAAATGAAAGAATTTTGATTTTAACAGATGAGCCCTTACTAAAGATGATTTTAAAATACATGATTCGTTTTACATGGACTTAAAATGCAAATAGTTAATATAACCATTGTAAATTGTTTACAATGTATATTATGTATCGTGTACATTGTAAGTATTGTATATTACATGTACGGAAAGGTAATGAAACGATATGAATGTGAGTAAGAAAAGGGTAAGAATTCTTTTGAAAAATAACAATACAAAGTTGTTGGTTAAAAAAATTAAAATTCATCTATTTACAAATAAAAATTTTATGATTGGATTAGTCCTATTCGTACTGCTTAGTTTGAGCTGCGTAAGCTGTACCTCTACTAACAAACTTAAGAATATAAATGATACTATTAGCATCAACGATATTAATAACCAAAATAGTGAGAATGATAGCAATGAAGAAATACCAAAAGAAATCACTGCTAGTGAGGAGAGTAAAGTTCAATCACCAGATGATTCTGATAAGACTACAAATGTAGAAGTATCTAATTTGGACAATGCAGTTTCTGCCGCTGTTTTAAAAAACTATCAGGATGAATATTACTTTAGTGATTTTGCAACTGAAGCACATACAATTCTTAAAGTAGTGGAAGAGGGAGACTTTATAACTGCATATGCAATGGCATTATATTTGGAGTTTAAATTAGAAGGGGATAGTTTATCTGTTTCTCGGGGAAGTCATTCACCTACTGCTATAACATTTGAAAAACTAAAGAACGGAGAATATGAAGTAACTGAGTTTTGGACACCAAAGGATGGTTCCTATTTTTCTATTACAATCAAAGAAAAATTTCCAGAAGAAATTCACGATGCGGTATTTGATATGGTTGGAGGTTATATAAAACATGATCAGTCCTGTTATGAACAAGCCATACAGCAAGAAGGTGTAAATGGTGATGCTATTATTACTTCATTGCTAAATACGATTGCATCTTCGCAAGAAATTTCATCTAGACCAGATGAATATATAATAAAAGATCAAATAGAATATAGGGATTTACTTTTCTATGGAAACTATACCCTTAGTTACTGTTTCAAATTATTCGAACAAGGAGAACAAACAGGCTTTAAAGGGGATATCATGGCTTTGATATGTCAAGATATTATGGGTACCAAAGGGGAAGCCCTTCTTAGTGAAGTAGAATATGATAATGGTCAAGAATGGTATGATGATTTAAAACAAAGTGCCCTTTCTTTAAAGCAGCAGTATGGCATAGATCAAATGGAACAGATGTATCCAAGTTCATGGTTACTTCTTAAATTAATAGAGAGTACAAAGAGTAAAGAGAATATAATTAATTAGAAATAATTAAATAGAAGAAATTAAATAGAAATAAGGAGGCGTCTTTAAAGTTGAACTGAACCACCATATGTTAGATACAAAATATAACATATGGGTGCAGTTCGAGTTCAAGAAGCCTTCTTATTTTAAATTTAAATCATAATGATAGAAAAATTATTACAGTACAAACAGTATTTGCCCTTGATACAAGCGGTGATAGTAAAAATAAATGACAGTTTATTTTGAGCAAAAAGCATCTTCAGTGCTTTCTACTAGTTGAATTTGTTCGTTGATTTTTAATTGAAATGACATTTCATTAAGTAAAGATTTTTATTGGTATGTTTGTGTACGGACTTGACAAAAATGGAAGAATTTTCTACAATAGTATATAACAAAAAATAATTGTCTAAGTTTATTTTATCTCGTTTCATCTAAATAGCTTAGATATAACACATAGTTAAGAAGGTGCTTATGAGATTAAATAAAAAGATTTTAAAAAATGGTAGTATTCTACTTATTCTCCTTACTATAATTTGCATTGGATTACAATGGCATTTGAGATTACGAGAGCCAGTCTTTATAAAAAGTTACGCCCAGTACTTAATTGATTCTGAAAATGATTCGGTAGAGTTTCCAATACAATACATAACAAATCGTGATAAATCTAGTTTTATGTGGAACATTTCATTTGTGGAACATCCAGAATTAAATGTCAATGTGAATTACAGTCCAACTATGTTTCCATCCTTTTCCTATGTTGGAGAAAACGAAGAAATAGTTGATTTATACAAGATACAAACGGTATATGTAACAATAAATAATGTAAGCGATCTAGATTTAAAAAATCTTAATCTAAATAAAGCAGTTGTTTCATTTAGTGACTCCAGCACAATGGAAGTAGACCTTGGACAGATTGAGTTAATCCAATATGAATATAAAGAGGGTGGTCTTTCCACTTTTTCAGTTAGTGGCTCAAATCAAGGGGATACGAGTGTTAGTTATGAGGCTAACAAGAAGATATATTTAACTTCCATAATAAATCCATACTCTGAAATTCTTGGAGAAAGTCTTACATTAAAGATTCTTGGAGATCTGTGGAGTTATCAGCTTCCATGTACATATGAAGTGAATTTAAAGAATTTTGTATTACAACCAGAGGAAACGATTACAGTATATTCATTCCTTGATGTTTCAAATGAAAAAGAACTGAAATACGCTAATATTGACATTAGGCCATTATTTATCTATCAAGATGAACAAGGAAGAACCTTTGAAGAAATAATTAATAACATAAATTATTCTCCTTATTTTAATAATTGGTGGGATGTCTATCAATTTATTAAGGAAAGTAGGTAAGATATGAAAGCAGGATATCACAAATTATTTAGGGGATTTTTTATAACTTTTATTTATATAACCCTTGGACCGATAAAGATATTTCCACCTTTTATTGGGTACTTAATTATGGTAGCGGGTTTAACAAGTATTTTATCAGAATACAATGATCGTTCTTTTGAGAGTGCTAAATCATGTGCAAGCTTATTAGCATTATTAAATGTCGTTAATATATTTCTTAACATGTCATCAAGCACTCAATCCATGGGACCTTTTGGAAATATAATTTTGATTATGTTATTTGGTCTTGCTGAAACAATTTTATATTATTATATATTAGAAGGTACCATTCATTATCTATCTGATTTTTATGAGAAAGAAGCGCAGCAGAGTTACATTTACCATATGAGATACATTTTGATCTTTTCATTTCTTGGATATGCGACTCAAGTAATCGGTTCTACCTTTATGAATGAATGGATAGCTTACATTTCCTTTTTCATAGTCATAATTACGAAAATATATTTTCTAAGTAGAATGCGTAAAATGTATAATATATCTCCAGAGTAAATATAATGATATGGTTGGTCATTCAGTAAAAAAGAAAAACTATGCCATTAAAAAAACATAAAGTAGAGTTAAAATAATTTATATTAATTAAAAATATGATTTATATCGTAAAAATAAATTTTAAAATATTCAGAATTTATTTCAATTTTTTATTGACAAACTCTTTTATTTATTTTATACTACCATCTGTAAAGAAAAAAACTTTACAGGTGGTGCTTTTTATGAGTGGAAAAATTAAGAACACAAAAGAGAGTGTAAGTGAAACATTAAAGGAAGTCGTAGAGCTTTCCATTTTATATGATTTTTACGGTGAACTGCTTGGTGAACATAAAAAGCAAATTTTTGAAGATTATGTCCTAAACGATTTATCTCTTGGTGAAATTGCTGAAGAAGCAGGGATTAGTCGTCAAGGTGTTTATGATATAATAAAACGATGTACAAAAAAGTTGAAGGAATATGAAGAAAAACTAATGTTAGTTCAAAAGTTTCATATTACGAAAGCAAAGGTCAATCAAATTAAAGAATTATCAGAAGAGATGTTAGTCTCGAATGAAGTTGATCATTTAAAACAAATTGTACAGATTACTGAAGATATATTACATGAATTATAAAATGGAGGTTTCGTATGGCATTTGAAAGTTTATCCGAAAAATTGCAAAATGTATTTAAAAACCTTCGTGGAAAAGGAAAACTTTCCGAGGCAGATGTTAAAGCAGCACTGCGTGAAGTTAAGATGGCATTATTAGAGGCTGACGTTAACTTCAAGGTCGTAAAGAATTTTGTAAAATCCGTTGAAGAGCGCGCAATCGGTCAAGATGTTATGTCAAGCTTAACACCTGGCCAGATGGTAATTAAGATTGTTAATGAAGAAATGGTAAAACTCATGGGAGATGAAACCACTGAGATTAAGTTTCGTCCAGGAAATGAGATTACTGTAATTATGATGTGTGGTTTGCAAGGTGCTGGTAAAACAACTACAATTGCAAAACTTGCAGGAAAATTCAAAGCAAAAGGTAAAAAACCTTTACTTGTTGCTTGTGATATTTATCGTCCAGCAGCTATTGATCAGTTACAAATCAATGGTGAGAAGCAAGGGGTTCCTGTATTTGCAATGGGAACAAACCACAAACCTGTTAATATCGCAAAAGCTGCGATGGAACATGCAATTAAGAATGGCAACAATGTTGTAATCATAGATACCGCTGGTCGTCTTCATATTGATGAAGATATGATGAATGAATTAATTGAAATTAAAGAAAATATATCAGTGGATCATATTATTCTTACTGTAGATGCAATGACAGGTCAAGATGCTGTTAATGTTGCAGAAACATTCAATGAGAAGATTGGAATCACAGGTGTTATTTTAACAAAACTTGATGGTGACACCAGAGGTGGTGCGGCATTATCCATTCGTTCTGTAACAGGAAAGCCAATACTTTTCATAGGTATGGGTGAGAAGTTATCTGATTTGGAGCAATTTTATCCAGATCGTATGGCTTCAAGAATCCTTGGTATGGGCGATGTACTTACACTGATTGATAAAGTACAATCTGAAATTGATGAAGATAAAGCTAGAGAACTCGAAAAGAAGATTAAGAAAGCAGAGTTCGATTTTGAAGATTACTTAGAACAGATGCAACAGATGAGAAAAATGGGTGGCATGCAAAAGATTATGGAGATGCTTCCTGGTGTTGGTGGTCTAAGTAATAAAAATCTTAAAGATGTTGATTGGGATGAGGGTGAGAATGCCATTGCTGGTATTGAAGCCATAATCTATTCCATGACGAAGGAAGAACGTCGTAATCCAGACATTCTAAATCCTTCAAGAAAAAAACGTATTGCTAAAGGTGCTGGAGTGGATATTAGTGAAGTCAATCGTGTGGTAAAACAATTTGACCAGATGAAAAAGATGATGAAACAATTTTCCGGCATGATGGGTGGAAAGAGCAAGAAACGCTTTAAGCTCCCATTTGGTTTATAAAGCTGTGTCTTGTAATATTTGTGGAGTGTAGTAAACGGGAGTCACTATAATTTTACTACACGTAAATAGATAATACAATTCAACATAGATATAAGTTTTAAGGAGGTGAATTGAACAATGGCAGTAAAAATTAGATTAAAGAGAATGGGTCAAAAAAAGGCTCCTTTCTATAGAGTAATTGTTGCAGATTCCAGATCCCCAAGAGATGGTAAGTTTATCGCTGAAATCGGTACTTACGATCCAACTAAAGAGCCAAGTGCTTTTTCTGTTGATGAGGAAGCTGCTAAAAAATGGTTAGCAGATGGTGCACAACCAACTGAAACTGTTAGCAGATTATTTAAAAAAGCTGGTATCGTTAAATAATTGCGCTTTAAAAGCTTGATTATACGCAGTTCTATTAAGAAGAATATGCGGAGGTGAAAAGTAATGAAAGAATTGGTTCAGGTAATTGCTATGTCACTCGTTGATCATCCGGAAGAAGTTGTTGTAACAGAAACAGAGACTGAAAAGTCAATCGTTGTTGAGTTAAAGGTTGCTCCGGAAGATATGGGTAAGGTAATCGGCAAACAAGGTCGTATTGCGAAATCTATTCGTACGGTTGTAAAAGCTGCCGCAACAAAGGATGATAAAAAAGTAGTTGTTGAAATACTACAATAATAAAGCGCTTAGCGCAATATACGAAACTCTACAAGCATTATGTAGCTTGTAGGGTTTTATTTTTTTGCTCTGTTAGATTATAATGTTGTTATGTAAAAAAATAATAAGCGCCTAGAGATAAGGTGCTTATTATCATACTGTTAAACTGTATTCGATTTTCTTTGAATAACATTTTTTGTGTATAGATAACTGATGAAGGTTATTGCGATAATTGGAAAATACGTAAGCAGAACATTTTTATACGTTAAATCTCTAATCATCGAATATTCACCCCATTCTAACAAAATGCGCAATCCAAGTCCTATCACATTGGTAAAAGTAATTCCTAAAAGTATAACTATTGATTTTCTTCTTGTTGTAGCACACAAAGCAAATCCAAGTATAAAGTAACAATAAATTATAGAAGCATTCATTATTGAAAATTCATATTTTAATGGAAATATAACTATTGCTTCAAAAATTAAGAAAAATATTACAATATTAAGTACTATACGTCTTTTATTCTTTGACATCAATTCTATTTTTTCTAATATTTCCTTCATTAATATCTCCCTCTTATTGATTCGTTATATTTTATTATACTACACAAAAATATGTTGTCTATGCCTTAATGTGAAATGGGTGTATCATTAAATTTAGCAGCACTGTACACGTTACTTTGTTTTTGTATAATCGATATAGATCCTCTAATTATAATACAACACAAAAAATGTATATCATATTTTATGGCCCTGGATTATAGTATAGAATCTCAGTGTTTTTTATTTTATAAGAAGTAAAAAACAACAACTTCAAAAAATATTATAGTCTACTTTCAAGGTGCTTGTACTATATATAAATAGATAAGGAGTTTGACCATAGTCCTAATAATTGATATAATAGTGAGAAAATTTCTTTGTAACCCCTTTAAAATGTTTAAATAATACGAGGTTGTCATAGTGAATGAATATATCATAAAAGAGCAAAAAAGATTAAGGTATGGTTATACAACAGGTTCTTGTGCAACTGCAGCTGCAAAAGCTGCCACAAGGATGTTATTAGAGCAAAAAAATGTGGACATGGTTACATTCATGACACCAAAAGGTATTTTACTAAATCTTGAAGTAAAAGAGGCTATATATAATACTAGTATGGCTTCTTGCGGGATTAAAAAAGATAGCGGTGATGATCCGGATGTGACCAATGGAATTATGGTTTATGCAAGTGTAGAGAAAATGACTGAGCCTGGTATTTTATTAGATGGTGGAATTGGTGTAGGGAGGGTCACAAAAAAAGGTCTTGAACAGGAAATTGGAGAAGCAGCGATTAATAAAGTTCCTAGAAAAATGATTCGTGAAGCCGTTGAAGAGGAAATTAATAAATACCATTATGAAGGTGGTTTAAAAGTTATTATTTCTATCCCTGAAGGAGTTGAAATAGCGAAAAAAACCTTTAACCCCCGACTAGGAATTGAAGGTGGGATTTCTATTTTAGGGACAAGCGGTATTGTAGAGCCAATGAGTGAGGATGCAATACGAGAAACAATTCATTTAGAAATTAAAATGCTTTCTGCGTCTGGAGGTAGCTATCTATTAACAACACCAGGAAATTGCGGAGAAGATTTTTCAAGGGAAGTCCTAGGGATTTCAATGGAGAAATCCATAAAATGCAGTAACTACATTGGAGATACCATTGATTATGCCATCAGGGAAAAGTTAGAGGGAATGATTCTCATTGGGCATATTGGTAAGTTAATAAAGCTTGCTGGTGGAATCATGAATACCCATTCAAAAAACGGTGATTGTAGAATGGAAATCTTAACTGCATACACAGCCCTTGCTGGTGGAAATAATTCTTTACTGAAACAAATTATGAACGCTATCACGACAGAGGAAGCACTAGACTACATAAAAGAAGCAGGATTGCTTGATTCTACGATGAATTTAATTATGGAGCGGATTTTATTTCATATGAACAAGCGGGCTGGGAATCAATTAAAAATTGGTGTTATCACATTTTCAAATCAACATGGAATCCTTGGTAGAACACAAGGAGTGGAGGAATTATTATGTTACATTTCGTAGGAGCTGGACCAGGAGCAGAGGATTTAATTACGGTAAGAGGACTTAAGTTATTGCAAAAAGCAGACGTTGTGATCTATGCTGGCTCGTTGGTGAATAAAAAATTATTAGAGAACACGAAGGCAGGATGTGAGATTTATAATAGTGCCACAATGAATTTACAAGAAATCATTGAGGTAGTAGAAAAAGCAGAAGAAAAAGGGCTTATGACAGTCCGATTACATACTGGAGATCCTTCCATTTATGGTGCAATTAGAGAACAGATGGATTTGCTTAGAGAGAAGAATATTGAGTTTGATATATGTCCAGGAGTAAGTTCATTTTGTGGAGCGGCAGCTAGTTTGCAGATGGAATATACGCTACCAAGTGTATCACAATCGATTATTATCACAAGGATGGCAGGTAGAACATCAGTACCAGAAAAAGAGGACATAAGAAAACTTGCAGTACATCAAGCGACCATGGTTATTTTTCTAAGCACTGGATTATTAAAAGAGCTCTCCGTAGAATTAATCGAAGGAGGTTATGATGGGAATACACCCGCGGCTATCGTTTATAAAGCGACATGGCCAGAGGAAAAGATTTTCCATTGTACCATTGAAACCTTAGAAGAAACTGCAAGGGTAAATGAAGTGAAAAAGACAGCACTAATCATTGTTGGAAATGTATTGGGAGATTCATACGAATTATCTAAGCTTTATGATGCTGCTTTTACAACAGAATACCGTAAGGGAAAGGAATAAAAGATGCCAGACATAAACGTTCAAACTAAGAGCTCTCTAAGAACAATGAAACTTCATATTATTAGTTTTACAAGAGCTGGAAGTGCATTGAATCAGAAATTATGTGAGGCGTTATCAAACCGTGACATTAGTTGTAAAGGCTATACGATGGAACGGTATGCAGAAATGTTTCAGTTATTTTCCTTAAATGATTCCCTTAGGAAGTGGACGGAAAATTCCTTTGAAGAATGTGATGCCATTATTTATATTGGAGCGTGTGGAATTGCTGTACGTGCAATTGCACCATTTGTAAAAGATAAATTTACAGATCCAGCAGTAATATCCATGGATGAGCTTGGAGGATATATCATACCTTTGTTATCAGGACATGTGGGTGGAGCAAACGAACTAGCAATGGAAATAGCCAATATTACTGGTGGGGTTGCGGTTATTTCAACGGCTACGGATGTGAATGGAGCCTTTGCAGTGGATGTCTTTGCAAAAAAGAATGAGTTAAAACTAACAAATAAAGAGTTAGCAAAGTTGATTTCTGCTGATATATTAGATGGGAAACATGTAACTTTTGAAACTGAATTACCAGTAGATGGAGAGTTTCCAGTGGGAATTGATGAGTTTATTGGAACGGCGTTTGTTAAGCGAAAAGAGACTGGTGATATAAATTTTGTAAGGACCGAAAATACAGAAAATACAGAAAATACAGAAAATATGGAAAATACAGAATTTACAGAAAATACGGACGAGCTTAGAAGTGCTTATAAAATACATGTTACATCAAAAAGCTCAATGGATGAAGAGCATTCTACATTGCAATTAATTCCACAGGTCATATGCTTAGGTATTGGTTGTAGGAAAAATACAAGAAAAGAAGATTTGGAATTGTTCGTGGACAAGGAATTAGAAAAACATAATATTTCAAAAGAAGCAATTGCTTACATTGCTAGTATTGATCTAAAAAAAGAAGAAGAGGCACTTTGTTTTCTAGCAGCGAAGTATAATAGTAAGTTTGTTACGTATTCTTCCGAGGAATTAAAACAAGTAAAGGGTGATTTTGAAGAATCTGACTTCGTGCATCAAACCACTGGTGTAGGAAATGTCTGTGAGCGTGCAACCTTATTAGTGAGTAATTATGGCTCGATGATTCAAAAAAAGATTGCAAGAGATGGAATGACATTAGCAATCACAAAGATAAATAGGAGGATTTTCTTTGAATAAATTATATGTGGTAGGGATTGGACCAGGCGAGTATGATCAGATGACGGTAAAAGCAATTAAGGCGTTAGAAGAAAGTGATGTTGTTGTGGGCTATACCGTTTATACGGATTTAATAAAACCTTATTTTGAAAGTAAAGAATACATAACAACCCCAATGACGAAAGAAAAAGATCGATGCATTCTAGCATTTGAAAAAGCGAGGGAAGGCTTAACGACATCCATGATTTGTAGCGGAGATGCAGGAGTTTATGGAATGTCAGGCTTAATACTTGAAATTGGAATATTATATCCAGAAGTAAAAGTCGAAATAATTCCGGGTGTAACGGCAGCTTCAAGCGGTGCAGCAGTATTAGGAGCACCACTGATTCATGACTTTGCAGTAATAAGTCTTAGTGATTTACTAACACCTTGGGAAAAGATTGAAAAAAGACTAAAATTTGCAGCAGCAGCAGATTTTGTTATCTGTCTTTATAATCCATCCAGTAAAAAGCGTAAAGATTACTTAAAAAAAGCTTGCGAAATTGTCCTTGAATCCGCAGATAAAGATACGATTTGCGGTATTGTTAAAAATATCGGTAGACTTGGTGAAACAATGGAAATTGTGACATTAGAAGAGCTAATGATTAAAGAAGTTGATATGTTTACTACAGTTTTTATTGGAAATTCACAAACAAAAAGAATAGGAAATTCTATAGTAACGCCTAGGGGATACCAATAGAAAAAGGTTGAAAAAGTATTTTAACCTGCGAAAGCACAAGGGTGTTTTGGTTTATTTTTAAGTTTCAAAACGGCAGAATGGAGGATAAATGCATGGGAGAAATACTTTTATTTGGCGGTACCGTAGAAGGAAGAACATTAGCGGAGTTTTTCGATAAGAATAAAATACCTACGTTTGTGTGCGTTACAACGGAGTACGGAGAACAATTGTTACCTGAGAGCAAGTACATAAGGACATCAGCAAAAGCTTTAAATGAACTTGAAATGAAAGCCTTAATTGATAATAATTCATTTGATATGGTAATTGATGCAACACATCCTTTTGCTGTGGTTGCTTCTGAAAATATACGTAATGTTTGCGAAGAAATGCAGATAGAATATGTTCGTGTTTTAAGAAGTAATGATTATAAAAGAGATGCAAATTGTGTTTGGGTAAAGGATTATAAAGGTGCGGTAGAGTATCTATCAAAGATGGAAGGTAATATTTTTATAACCACTGGAAGTAAGGAATTAAAAGAATTCACAAAATTAAATCAATATGAAAAGCGGTGTTTTGTACGCGTTCTTCCGACCGTATCTGTGGTAAAAGAGTGTAATCAATTAGGATTTTTAGATAATCACTTACTGTGTATGCAAGGACCCTTTGGGAAAGACATAAATCTTGCAATGTTAAAACAAGTAGGTGCCTCCTATCTTGTAACGAAAGAGTCAGGTACAAGTGGCGGCTTTGAAGAGAAAATAGAAGCAGCATTAGAAGCAAAGGTAACCCCGATTGTCATTGGACGACCAAAAGAAGAGAAGGGTTACTTAATCGAAGAAGTGATTACTAGGCTTAAGAAGAAGTACGGTATAAAACAGACAAGAAAAGTAAGCTTGCTTGGTATGGGTATGGGAAGTAAAGAAACAATCACTTTAGAGGGATTAAATGCTTTAGAAAACTGTGATGCAATTGTTGGTTCCCAACGGCTTCTGGAGCAATTAAAGGAATTTAAAAAGGAAACCTATGTTGCCATAAAGAATGAAGATATTGTTGATTATATTATAAAACATAAGGAAAAAGATCACATTGTGGTAGCTTTTTCAGGAGATATCGGATTTTACAGTGGTGCAAAGCGTTTACGACCATATTTAAAAGATTTTAAGGTAGAAGCAATTTCAGGAATCTCATCGTCAATTTACTTTTTAAATCGATTAGGTGTCCCATGGGAAGATGTTACTTTTATAAGTTTGCATGGCAGGAGCTTTGATATTGTTAGGGAGTTGCAAAACTCCAATAAGATATTTGCTTTATTGGGAGGAGATAAAAACATCCCTGATATTTGCTCTGAACTTATTCAACATGGTTATTCCGATGTAAGAATAAGTATTGGTGAGAATCTTTCTTATAAAGGCGAAAGAATTATAACTGGGACAGCGAAAGAGTTACTCTATACTACAGTTTCTAATATGGCGGTCATGTACCTAGAACATGATTCTCATAGTTTAAATGGTTCAAAGAAAGTGTCCTATGGAATGAGGGATGAAGAATTTATCCGTGATAAAACACCAATGACCAAAAGCGAGGTTCGTACCATTTCACTTTCTAAGTTAGAGCTTAGAGAAAACTCGGTTATATACGACATTGGTGCTGGAACTGGTTCTGTTTCTATCGAAGCAGCGATTCTTTCTAGAAGTGGCGAGGTATATGCGATTGAGAAGAAAGAAGAGGCGGTTTCATTAATCAATCAGAACAAGCAAAAGTTTGGTGTGAATAACCTTCACATTATACACGCTGAAGCGTCAGATGTTATAAAAGAACTGCCAAAACCAACCCATGCTTTTATTGGTGGAAGTTCTGGCAACTTAGCATGTATTATTTATGACTTACTTGATAAAAATCCAAGTATTAGAATTGTTTTAAATGTGATTGCATTAGAAACCTTAAGTGAAATTATTTCACTAGTAAAGCAATTACCAGTAAAAGATGTAGAAATAGTGCAAGCAATGATCTCAAAAGGAAAAAATGTAGGAGATTATAACTTAATGATGGGACAAAATCCTGTCTATATTATTTCATTTACAGGAGAAGGAAAAGATTTATGAAAAAGAATTTACCAAGAGTTATGCTAACTGCCATTGGAAGTGGAAGTGGTAAAACGATGATAACTTGCGGCTTATTACAAGCTTTAATAAATAGAGAATTAAAAGTTGCCTCGTTTAAATGTGGTCCAGATTATATTGATCCAATGTTTCATAGTCGGGTCATTGGAGCAAAATCTAGAAATTTAGATTCATACTTTTTAGAGGATGAAACACTTAAATATGTATTTGCAAAAACAGCAAAGGGTATGGATATATCGGTAATTGAGGGGGTTATGGGTTATTATGATGGCCTTAGCGGTCTTTCTACGAAGGCTAGCTCTTATGACATCGCCCGTATTACAGATACCCCAGTAATCTTAATTATCAATGCAAAAGGGATGAGCGGATCCATTCTTGCATTAATTAAAGGATTTTTAGAATACGTAGAGGATAGCAAAATTGCAGGAGTAATATTAAATCATATGACTTCTATGTATTATCCGATTATTAAAAAGGAGATTGAAGAAAAGTTACCAATCCGTGTATTAGGATATGTTGAAACACTTCCAGAAATGAAAATTGAAAGCAGACATTTAGGCTTAGTTTCACCAGATGAGGTGGTGCATTTTAGGGAAGATTTAGAGCATTTAGCAGAGGTGTTTGAAAAATCTTTGGACATTGATGCTATATTAGAACTTGCTTATAATGCAAAGGAACTTAAGTTTAAAGAACCTAAGATACCGCGAATAAAAGATAAGGTTCGTATTGGGATTGCAAGTGATGAAGCATTTACCTTTTATTATGAGGATAATTTTGATTTGCTCAGGCAGATGGGAGCAGAACTTACATTTTTCTCGCCATTGAAGGATGAAAAATTACCGGAAGAATGTGACGGTATTTGGTTAGGTGGCGGGTATCCAGAGAGGTTTGCAAAAGAACTTTCAAGGAATGTTACAATGCGAGATAGTATTCAAACAGCCATTGGAAAAGGAATGCCATGTATTGCAGAATGTGGAGGTTTTTTATATCTTCATAAAGAGTTAGAGGATGAGAGCTGTAAGTCTTATAAAATGGTATCAGTGATTGATGCAAAAGCCTATAAAACGGAAAGATTACAGCGATTTGGGTATGTTGATGTGACAACGAATAAAACATCAATCCTTGGTGAAGCCTTCATACATTTTCCAGCCCATGAATATCATTATTGGGATAGTGAGAACCCGGGTAACGATTGCACAGCGAATAAACGTGGAAGAGATCGAGAATATCCATGCATTCACTGCAATGGAAATTTATTTGCAGGATTTCCTCATTTATACCTTTATGGTAATATTGAAATGGCGTATCAATTCTTGGTAGCTTGTGCTACGTTTAAAGACGAAATAAAGTGATAGAGTACTTAGGAATGAAGTTTTTTACTTGACTAGGGAGCAGATAAAAGCTGAGAAATTATAGGTTAAAAAGCTTTTAGTTATAAGTAAATAAAGTTTACAACAAGTAGTATAAGCAGATTTAGGTTATCCGCTTTATCTGTAGAAAGGAATATGACGAATCATACATGAATATTAAATTGGATCAAGTTCTTCCAAGTGAGATTGAAAAACGAAGTTTTGAAATTATAACGGAAGAGTTAAAAGAAAGAGTATTCTTACCAGAGCAAGAACCTATTATAAAAAGAGTGATTCATACCACCGCAGATTTTGAATATGCAGATACTATGACATTTTCAAAAGATGCAGTGAAAAGGGGTTTAGATGCACTTAGGAATGGAGCTTGCATTGTTACGGATACAAACATGGTAAAGTCGGGAATTCATAAAAAAACCTTGGAGCGTTTTGGCGGTGAAGCAATTTGCTATATTTCAGACGAAGAAATAGCAAAGATGGCGAAATTAAATGGTACCACTAGAGCAGTGGCAAGTATGGATAAAGCTGCAACTTTAAACAAAAAGCTAATTTTTGCGATAGGAAATGCTCCTACAGCACTTATAAGAATTCATGAATTAATTCAGGAACATAAAATAAAACCAGAATTAGTAATTGGAGTTCCTGTAGGATTTGTAAATGTAGTTCAATCCAAGGAATTAATTATGAGCACAGATGTTCCATATATTGTTGCGAAGGGCAGAAAAGGTGGCAGCAATGTTGCTGCATCGATATGCAATGCATTGTTATATATGTTAGATAATAACAGGGATTGAAAGAGGTTATAAGAGACTAAAAGGAGAAACAAGAATGGATGAGCTAAAAAAAGGTAAATTATATGGCGTTGGCGTAGGACCGGGAGATCCTGAACTCTTAACTTTAAAAGCAGTTCGAGTTTTAAAAGAATGCTCTATCCTTGCACTACCAGCAGAGAGCAAGGAAACTTGTACTGCGTATGGAATTGTAAAAGATACCGTTGAGCAGATTGATAAAAAAGAATGTATTTATTTACAGTTTCCTATGACAAAGGATAAAGACATTTTAGAATATAGTCATAATAAAATTGTAAAACAGGTAGAAGAAAAGTTAAAAGCTGGTAAGGATGTAGCTTTTATTACATTAGGTGATACGACAATTTATTCCACCTTTATGTATTTGTACCATAAAATTAAGGAGTTTGGTTATGATACAGAAATTATAAATGGGATACCTTCGTTTTGTGCAATCGCTGCAAAATTAGGTATTTCACTTGGTGAAGCAGAGGAAGAAATACATATCATACCAGCGACTTATGGTGTGCAAAATGCATGCAATTATGACGGAACAAAGATTTTTATGAAAGCTGGAAGAAAATTAGAAGCCATTAAAGAGAGAAGTAAAGATAAAAATACTTATCTTGCGATGGTAGAAAATTGTGGTATGGAAGATGAAAAGATTGCAGTAGGAGCTGAGAATATAGAAACTACTGCTGGATATTATACAACTGTTATAATGAAATAAATTGACATTTTATATGAATTGAGATTTTCATATTATATGTTAAAATAAAAGAGATTTTAATTTGAAAGGTTAGGGGAGTTATCTCCGAATTAGGTAATTTTATGAAAAGAAACTTATTATTTTATGGTAGCTTAGTTGTATTATTATTTGGGCTTACTCTGAATGGATGTAGTAAAACTACGAATCCGAAGAATGACGTGAATAATGAAGTAAATAACGATTCAAACACTGAATCAAATAATGATACAGGTAATGATACTAACAATGAAGGAAACGCTGAATCAAATAATAGTAACAATACGAATGAATCTACCACTGCAGTGACATTTACTGATGCTTTAGGAAGAGAAGTTACTGTAGATCAGCCGAAAAAGGTTGCAGCCCTTATGGGTAGTTTTGCAGAAGTTTGGGTGTTATCCGGCGGTGAATTGGCTGGAGTTACAGAGGATGCAACAAGTGAAAGAGAGCTTACATTAGGTGATGATGTGACTCTACTTGGTACAATGCAAGCACCAAATATTGAAAAGCTTATTGAAGCAGATATTGATTTTGTTATTTTATCTTCTAATGTTGCAGAACATGTGAAATTAAAAGATACACTTGAACTAGCAGGAATTAATTGTGCGTACTTTAATGTTGAAAGCTTTGATGATTATCTTTCCATGTTAAAGATTTGCACAGATATCACTGGAGATAAGGACAGCTACACAAAAAATGGTGAAAATGTAAAGGCAGAAATAGACGCAGCCATTGCTAGAAAACCACAAGGCGCTGCCCCTACTGTTTTATTTTTACGAGCTTTTTCCACTGGTATTAAAGCTAAGGGAAGCGACAGTATGACTGGTATCATGCTAAAAGATATGGGATGCATAAATATTGCAGACAGTGATGAAAGTTTATTAGAAGACATAAGTATGGAAAAAATTATTGAAGAAGACCCTGATTATATCTTCGTAGTTACTATGGGTAGTTCAGAAGAAAAAGCATTTGAAATGATTGATAAAACCCTAACATCTAACCCAGCTTGGAGTGAGTTAAAAGCGGTGAAAGAAAATCATTATGTGGTACTTCCAAAACAATTATTCCACTTAAAACCAAATAATAAGTGGGGAGCAAGCTATGAAATATTAGCTGATATTTTATATGGAGAAAATTAAGCAAAGGACATGGATTCTTGTCTTTGGAGTAATTTTAATTTTTATAATTATCATAAGCTTATTTGTTGGAAGTGCATCCATTTCACCAAAGCAATTGTTTTCAATGATTGTAAATAGAGAAAATAGTAAGGCATTACGAATTATGTTATATGTACGAATTCCAAGAGTTTTTGGTGCAGTATTTGCAGGAGCTGGACTAGCGGTATCTGGTAGCATCATTCAATCCGTACTTAATAACTCCTTAGCTGGGCCAAATATTATAGGTGTAAATGCAGGAGCTGGCTTCGCTATTGTATTATTTAGTTCCATATTTCCTTATAGTATATCAGCACTACCTTTCGTTGCCTTTATTGGAGCTTTAATCACTGTACTTCTTGTCTATTATATGGCAAGAAAGACAGGAGTTTCTAAAATAACATTAGTTTTAGCTGGAATAGCGATTAATAGCCTTTTAAATGCTGCTTCTGATGCAGTAATTACCTTTGTGCCAGATGCATTGGTAAATAGTTATGCATTTCGTATTGGTGGTTTAAGTGGAGTAAATAGCAAAGTTTTAATTCCTGCTTGTATCTGTATTGGTATTAGCATTTTAGTAGCAATATGTTTGCATAATGAAATGGATGTTCTATCACTTGGAGAGGATACTGCAAAAAGTTTGGGCTTGCCAGTTGGATGGTATCGCTTTTTACTTTTATTACTTGCGGCTATGCTTGCAGGAGCCTCGGTAAGTTTTGCAGGTTTATTAGGTTTTGTAGGATTAATCATTCCACATATTTCACGACACTTTGTTGGGTCAGAAGGTAAATATCTGCTTCCTACATCGGCGCTATTAGGTGCAAGCTTTCTAACCTTTTGTGATTTGGTTGCAAGGAAATTATTTGCACCATATGAAATTTCAGTAGGAATTATCTTATCATTTCTTGGTGCACCTTTCTTCTTATATCTATTAATACGAAAGAGAGGAAAAGGATTCCATGATTAGTTTAAAAAATATAAAAGCCGGATATGGACAAAAGATTACATTAGACAATATCAACTATGACTTTTCAGAAGGTAAAATAACTGCAATAGTTGGTATGAATGGCTGTGGGAAAAGTACATTACTAAAGACTATGGTTGGATTAATGACACCCTTAAATGGTCAGGTTTTTATTGACAATCAGGATATCAAGTTATTATCTGACCAAAAAAGAGCACAGCAAATTGCATACTTACCTCAAAATCGAAACGTTCCTGTAATAAGTGTTGGCCGTATGGTTTTACATGGTAGATTTCCGTATCTATCTTATCCAAGACGTTATAAAAAAGAAGATTATGATATTGCAAATCGTGCCATGGAACGAATTGGAATTACAGCGTTAAAAGACAGGAATATGGCAGAGTTATCAGGTGGAGAACGTCAAAAGGTGTATTTAGCCATGGCATTTGCACAAGAAACAAAAACTATTTTACTAGATGAGCCTACGACGTTTTTAGATATTAATTATCAGTTAGAAATAATGAAATTATTAACTGACTTAAAAAACGAGGGTAAGACTGTAATAACTGTTATCCATGATATTGGAGCAGCATTATCAATTGCTGATCAAATCGTAGTTATGGAAGCTGGTAAAATTAAAATGAGTGGTGTGCCAGAAAAGATTTATGAATCTGGGATATTAGAACAAGTATTTCATATAAAAGAACATTGCTTTTTCGATGAAAATAAGAAAAAGCATTACTATTTTACCTTTAAATCGTAATATTATATTATTAATTATCATATTTTTGAATCCACATGAATAGAATTAATTATGAAATACAAGCATGGGGTTCGTATATTAATATAGAAGCTAAGATAGGCAATTGCCCCAAAACGCATGAGGCACCTGCCTAACTTGAGAAATTGACATTTTATAGATTATCATATAAAATGGGTTGAAAAATATTATTAGGTGTACGTTATATGTATATATAACTGTAAGAATAGGGAAGTTGGGTGAAATACCCACGCGGTACCGCCGCTGTATTAGTATCAGAGCTATCATATATGCCACTGTGGTTACACACGGGAAGGCATGATATGCTTGATGACGCTTAAGCCAGAAGACCTGCCTAATAATCATAGAAGTTAAGTATTCGTTATTAATTGTAATACTAACTTCAAGTTGCACAGCTACGGATTATAGCAGGTGTAATAAAAGTAGCTGCTCTTTTGTAAGCTTTTTTATGATGCCTTTTCTATTATAGAAAAGGTTTTTTTATTTCATAGAAGATCAACAGCAATTTTGTTAAAAAGAGCAGATACCTTATTATAAAGAACTCTAGAAAAGATGGAGTTCTAGGTTGAAAAAAATCATTTCAACCGGCAAAAAGCATATAACATACTTTTTGCTTAGGAATAGCTGCCTAGTGGTAGCAAGGAGGTCTATAATGACAAGAAAAGAAAAACAATGGATTGCTTTGTCAATCCTCATTGCATGCCTTTTTGGTGTAACACAAAAAGCTTATGCGATGCACATTATGGAAGGGTATTTACCTTTTGGATTTTGTATTGCATGGGGGGTAATATGCTTACCATTTTTAGTAACAGGTTTCATTAGAATCAAGAAGATTATAGTAAACCAACGAAAAACTTTATTAATTTTAGCTATGGTTGGGGCTTATGCTTTTGTGCTTTCTGCATTAAAAATCCCAAGTGTTACAGGTTCCTCAAGTCATCCAACTGGAACAGGGCTGGGGGCAATATTATTTGGTCCGACGCCTATGGCTGTAATTGGAGTCATTGTACTATTATTTCAGGCTATTTTATTAGCTCATGGCGGGTTAACGACTTTAGGTGCAAATACTTTTAGTATGGCGGTTGCAGGGCCAATTGTCAGTTTTGGAATATATAAATTATGTAGTAGATTAAAAATAAATAAACTCGTAGGAATATTTTTAGCAGCTTCAATTGGGGATTTATTTACATATTGTATGACAAGTTTTCAATTAGGTTTCGCATATCCAAGTGAAGTCGGTGGAGTGATTGCTTCCGTTGGCAAGTTTTTAGGAATATTTGCAGCAACTCAAATTCCTTTAGCAATCATAGAAGGAATATTAACCGTTGTGGTAGTGATTGGTTTAGAAACCTATGCAAAACCAGAATTAACGGAGTTAAAGTATTTTAAAAATTATGCCAGTTCTGTGGAACGATAATGGAGGTTCGTATGCAAAAAAGAGGGAAACTAGTTCTTATATTATTAGTTTTATGTGTAATGATTACAGTGATACCATTGATTTTAATTAAAGACTCAGAGTTTGGAGGTGCTGATGGAGCAGCAGAAGAAATAATAACTGAAATTAAGCCAGACTATGAACCATGGGCAGCGAGTTTGATCGCGCCCCCTGGAGGAGAAACTGAAAGTTTACTGTTTTGTTTACAAGCAGGAATCGGTTGTATTATACTAGGATATGGTTTTGGATACTTAGTAGCTAGGAAAAAATATGCATAATCATATGCTTCATATTGACACAATAGCGCAAAACTCCAAATTAAATAATGTAAATCCAGGGTTAAAGATTGGTGTTGGTATTTTATCATTGATTTTGTGTGTTTTATCAGAAGCTTGGGTATTTCATATAATGATTGCCGTCATTATGATGATTACTGTGATAAGATACTCACATCTTAAAATTAATAATTACATCAGATTGTTATTAGTACCATCCCTATTTATACTGTTAAGTGGTATTGCAATATTGATTCTATTTTCTCCTGTAAAACTCGGTTTTTTAGATATCCCCTTTGCAGGTTGGTATTTATCAATTACTGTAAACTCACTTAGTAAAACATTAATAGTAATCATAAGAGCATACGCATCCATAACCTGCTTATTTATGATTAGTTTAACAACACCAATGTCAGACATCATACATGTATGTAGACAAATCAAAATACCTGAAATTATAATAGAATTAATGTATCTTATCTACCGATTTATAATGATATTATTCGATGCCCACAGTAAAATGACGATAGCAGCGGATAGCAGGCTAGGATATATAAATCTTAAAAATACTTATATTTCGATGAAAGGGATTGCTATGAATTTATTATCTCTTTCCTTTCAAAAGGCATCCGTAAGTTTTGATGCTATGGAATCACGTGGGTATATCGGTAAGTTAAATTTTTATAGGGAAGATAAACCAATACATAAAAAAGAACTTATCTTATCAATTGTATATCTAATTCTTATTGGTTTTGTTTTTCTTATAGAGAGGAAATTGTAATGAAGGAGTGTATATTAGAATTAAAAAATGCTTCTGTTTCCTATGATGGAGAGCATCAGGCACTGCATAATATTAATGTTAAAATTAATAAAGAGGAGCGTATTGCTGTGTTAGGAAACAACGGAGCCGGAAAATCAACCTTTTTCCTTTGTCTAAATGGGGTTTTACCACTCCAAAATGGAGAGTTAATTATAAATGAATATAAAATTAAACGCCAGAAAAAAGACTTAGCAATGCTTCGAGAAAAAGTTGGGTTTGTATTTCAAGATCCAGATAGCCAAATGATAGCTACTACCGTTGAAAGTGAAATTTCCTTTGGCTTAATGAATAGAAATTTACCTAAGGAAGAAGTAAAAAATAGAATAAATCAAATCCTTCAAGAACTTGATTTAGATAAATTAAGAAAGACAGCTCCACATTATTTAAGTGGCGGTGAGAAGAAAAGAGTCAGTATAGCCGATATTTTAGTTATGAATCCAGAGGTACTTTTGCTAGATGAGCCAACAGCCTCCTTAGATGGTAAGAATATTAGAGTATTTGAAGAAATTTTAAAGGGGCAATCATTAAAAGGAATCACTATTCTTAGTTCCACTCATGACATTAATTTTGCTTGGAAATGGGCGAATCGCATTTTAGTATTTCATGAGGGTGAAATAATAGCGGATGATATACCTGAAAAGATATTTGCAAATGAAGAACTTCTTGTCAAAGCTTCATTAAAAAAACCAGCTTTGTATCAGTTTACTGAGTTGATATGTAAGAAGTTTAATAAAGATTTACCTTTCATGATACCTAAGGATGAGAAACAATTAGAGGGGCTTATTACTCAAGTAAGTACAATGCATATTTAACATAAAGAGACTGGAAATAGGATATAATTAGATTCTCTTTTGAGCTTTGTTACAGACTATATAAAAGATAAATCAGTTGAGGATAAATTGAACAGATAAATTTAATAGATAAAGAAAATAGGAAAAATAGATAAATAGTATAGTAAAATAAAATTTAAAAAATAGATAAATAGAATAGCAAAATAAAATTTTAAAAATAGAAAGGGCTGCCATTTCTTAAATGTAATCCCTTTATAAGTGGCAGTTGTATTTAGTTTGAAAATGAAAGATCATGGAATATTAATTGTAAGTTTTGGGACAACAAATAAAAATGCAGAAGAAAAAAGTATATTAGCTTTAGAGAAGTATATAAGAGAGCGCTATCATAATAGTATGATCCTTCATGCATACACAAGTACTATCATACGAAAAATTATGAAAAAACGTGGTGAAACTATTCTTAGCATAGAAGAAGCCTTGGATATCCTAAAGGAGAATGGTATAAGAGAAGTATCCATACTCCCAACACATCTTATATATGGTGAGGAATATGAAAAAATCCAAGGAATGGTTGATAAGTATAGATTACTGTTTGAAGACATAAGATTAGGAGCTCCGTTACTTAAAGATGCAGAGGATATAAAAACCATTGCAAACATTTTACATACGGAGTATCCTATGGAGGAGGATGAATGTCTTGTATTAATGGGGCATGGGACGGAGCATTTTTGTAATACAGTTTATGCGGCAATGGAATATACTTGTCATGAACAAGGATATAAAAATATGTTTGTTGGAACAATAGAGGCATATCCTGAATTAGATGTTGTTATTAAAAAGGTGAAAGAAAACAATTATAAAAAGGCTACATTAATACCATTTATGTTTGTAGCAGGTGATCATGCGATAAATGATATGGCTGGCGAAAAAGAAACTAGTTGGGTAAATCAATTGATTAAAAATGGTATTGAAACTACGACAGTGCTTAAAGGACTCGGGGAATACGAGAGAATAAAAGAGTTATATTGTAAACATATTGTGTAATATAGATTTTCAATACTATAAATAAGACTTTAATAAAGATCTTAATAAAGATTTTACTAAAGATTATAATTAGAGTTGCGATATTATCAGTAACAAAATACGTTTTTTCTAAAATAAATTCTATAATCACCATCTATTTCGAATAAATACGTTGTAGATGGTGATTTTTATAGTATAATTATAGTTGACAATTATTTAATCTAATTACGAAAAAAGGTCGATAAAGTACCAGAATTGAGGATATTATGAAACAAATAACATGGGGAATGATTGGTTGCGGAGACGTAACAGAAATTAAAAATGGACCGGGTCTCTACCTTGCAAAAAATTCATGTTTAAAAGGAATTACGAATCGAACAATTTCAAAAGCAGAAGAATGGGTGAAACGTCATAATCATGGAATTGTATATCAATCAGTGGACGAGCTATTAGCAGACGATGATATTGATATTGTATATATAGCAGTTACTCCAGATAAGCATATGGAATATGCACTTGCTTGTGCGAAGGCTGGTAAGCATTGCTTGATTGAAAAACCTTTAGCGATGAATTATGAACAAGGGTTAGAAATTAAGAAGGCATTCGAAGATGCTGGCAAGAAAGCGTTTGTTGCTTTTTACAGAAGGTCACTGAATAAATTCCAAAAGGTAAAACAGTTGATGGAAGGTGGCAGAATAGGTAAAGTAGAAGCAATTAATGTGATAAGATATGTTCCTGCATTAAAAGATAAAGAGCAATGGAGAATGAAAGAATGTATTTCAGGAGGTAATATTTTTACAGAAACCGATATCCATACACTAGATTTTATTGATTATATCATGGGTGAAATAGAAGAGTTTCAGTATACGAAACATATTTCAAATAAAGAGAATCATTCTTTTGATTCCTTATCCCTTAATTTAAAATTTAAAAATGGATGTATTGGATCTGGGATGTGGCTATATAACTGTGAAAAAAGTTTAGATCGTTTTGAAATCATTGGTAGAGAAGGTATTTTGCAATTCCAAGTGTTTAATGGCGCGTCACCAATCTTAGTCATTGATAACAATGGAACAGAAACTATAGTTGTAGAAGATTCAGCTCATGTTGGACTTAATATGCAGCAGCTGATTGTAGATGAACTAAATGGTTGTGGCAGTTTTCCAGCTACGATTGAATCATCACTTAGAAGTTTATATATTGCGGATACAATATATCGAAAATAAAAGGGCGACTTTACAGATACTAAAATAAATAATATAATAAACAACGAACGAAACGAAAGGAAAAAAGCAATGGAAAAATTATTAAGAGTTGGTGTTATTTCCTCTACTCATGGTGTAAGAGGGGAAGTAAAAGTATTTCCAACAACAGACGATTTAGAACGTTTTAAGGACCTAAAACAGGTTATATTAGATACAGGGAAAGAAATGAAAGAACTTGAAGTGACAGGCGTGAAGTTTTTTAAACAATTCGCTATCTTAAAGTTCAAAGGAATCGATAATATCAATGACATTGAAAAATATAAAGGAAAAGACTTGCTTGTGACACGTGAAAATGCAGTTGATTTAGATGAAGGAGAATTCTTTATATGTGATTTAATTGACTGTACTGCTGTGAATGAATCCGGTGAAGTACTTGGTACTTTAACAGAAGTTTTGCAAACGGGCGCAAATGATGTATTTGTTATTAAAAAAGAAAATGGAAAAGAATTATTAATTCCATATATTAAAGATTGCGTGTTAGATGTTAACATAGAAGAAAAGAAGATAACTGTTCATGTTTTAGACGGACTTGATAGTTAATTATTAAAATTAAAGGGATATCATATAAATAATAGTTTGACTAGTTTGAAGGTGTGATATTTTAAAATAGAAAGAGGTTTGGATACATGAATTATCATGTAATGACATTGTTCCCAGATATGATTAATCAAGCGCTTGATACGAGTATTATGGGAAGAGCGATGGAAAAAGGCTTGATTCATTTAAATACAATTAATATAAGAGACTTTTCTGAAAATAAACATAATCGAGTGGATGATTATCCTTACGGCGGGGGAGCAGGAATGGTAATGGCTGCAGGCCCTGTTTATCGAACATATCAACATGTGATGAAACAAATCAATGATAGACAGGATGCTGTAAAAGATGAAACAGTGAAAAAGCAACCAAGAGTTGTATATGTAACGCCTCAAGGAAAGTTATTTCATCAGACTATGGCAGAAGAATATGCAAAAGAAGAGGACATAATATTCTTATGCGGACATTATGAAGGAATTGATGAACGGGTTCTTGATATGATTGTAACAGATTATGTCTCCATTGGTGATTATGTTTTAACAGGTGGTGAACTTCCTGTTATGGTTATGATCGATGCAATTTCAAGATTAATACCTGGAGTATTAAATAATGAGACTTCTGCAGAATTTGAAAGTTTACAGGATAACTTATTAGAATATCCACAATATACGCGTCCAGAAACTTTTATGGATCAAAAGGTGCCTGAAGTATTGTTATCTGGACATCATGCGAAGATAGAGGCTTGGCGACGAGAACAATCTATTATTCGGACCTTAAAGAATCGCCCAGAATTATTAGCTGATGCTGTATTATCGAAAAAAGAAAAAGCGTTTTTAGAACAGCTGTTAAAGGAAGAAAAGTACTAAGTGGAGTTTAGTTAATTCTAAAAAAACACAAAAAATCATGGTTAAGATCAATCTTATCTTAGCCATGATTTTTTTTCGTTCATTTACTATAAAATCATTTAATTTAATAATCATAAGAATAAAAATGCATAAAAATTAATGCTTTATAATAATTAATGCTAAAATATAACAAAATATGAGTAAATATATAGATAAATATACAATATATTAGTTGTAAATGTAAGAAAAATAAAATTTATAGAAAATATAGTTTATATAAATCTTATGATAAATATTATCAATAACAAGAAATGAATTTTTATAAATTAAAATCAACATTAAAGTCGATTAAGTTGCTTATATACAGTAGATTAAAAATAATCAATTTATAATTATACATGATTCATGTATCTCTATCCAAATTATACACAGAAAAGAAAAAATATACAAAAAAAGATTGACAATCATAACCAAAAAACTTAAAATACATATATCTAGCATTGTTTAATACACTAAAGTATTGATTCATTAAATAATTGAAGAATAAAACGATGTACTTACTTTACGTGTGAAGTAAGTTTTTTCTAAATTTAATTAATATCATATGATTTACTTAAATACTGCTGGAAGTAAGATTTTATTACTTTATGTGATAGGAATAAAAAGTGCAAAAGAAAAACTCTTTAGCACAGTTGTTTACAGCATTTCTTGTTGTAATCATCGAATTAATGTTTTGGAGGGAAAGAGATGGGAAAATATCTAATTAAAAGAATAGGTGCTGCTATCTTTACAATATTTGTTGCTGCAACTATTACATTTTTCATTATGCACTTTGTGCCAGGTGATCCATTTATGTCAGAAAAGGCAACAACACCTGAGGTAAAGGAGGCACTCTACGCAAAGTATGGATTAGATAAACCACTAATTGTACAATATTTTAATTATATGAAAAACCTTTTAAAAGGTGATTTCGGTATCAGCTATAAGCTTTCGAAAAACCGCCCAATTTCCGCAATTATCGGTGAATCGTTTCCTGTATCTGCAAAAGTAGGGATGTGGGCTGTTTTATTTGCAGTAACATGTGGTGTTCCACTTGGATGCGTAGCTGCACTTAGAAGATCAAAATGGCAAGATAACGCAATTCGTGTACTATCTACGATAGGAATCGCAATACCAGGTTTTGTAGTTGCAACTGGTACGATGATTCTATTTTCAGTTCAATTAAAATGGCTCCCAGCTACATGGTCAGGAAAAGCATCTAGTTATATTCTTCCTGTATTTACGCTGGGTTTTTATCCGATGTGTTACATTACCAGGTTAATGCGCTCTAGTATGTTAGACGCCATGGGGCAAGATTTTATTCGTACAGCAAAAGCAAAGGGAATGAGTGAATTTATCGTAACATTTAAACATGCACTCAAGAATTCTTTAATTCCAGTAATTACATATTTAGGACCATTGGTTGCAAGTATTTTAACTGGTGGATTTGTTGTAGAGCAAGTGTTTAACATTCCAGGTCTTGGTAGATATTTTGTAAAAGCAATCACTGCAAGAGATTATATGGTAATCATGGGTACGACAATCTTTTTAGCTACTTTTATTATTCTAATGAATTTGGTTTGTGATCTCCTATATAAACTTGTAGATCCAAGAATTAAATTAGGAGAAGAATAATAGAGTAGAAATCAAAGAATGTTAATTCAGCCTATATAAGGAGCTAGGTTGAAGAAGACATCTCAATCAGCAATAAGTACAGAGTTACTTTTGTTTTAGAATTGAACTGCCTAATGGAACATGGAGGATACAATGATATTAAAGAATACAAAATTATTAAGTGTGCAAGTTGATGTTAGCGGAAGGGATTTTGAACCAGTTACATCAAAAGAGCAAGAAGATTTAAACGTTATGTCAGAAAACACGAGTTACTGGCAAGATGCTTGGAGAAGATTAAAGAAGAATAAGATTGCAATGGTCTCTCTCGTGGTAATAATATTATTTATTTTATTTGCGTTTATTGGACCAATGCTATCACCTTATACATATGACCAACAATTAAGAGGAGAAAATAACTTAAAGCCATCCTTTGCACATCCTTTTGGAACGGATAACTTAGGTCGTGATTTATTGGTTCGAGTTATGTACGGTGCTAGAATCTCGATTATTATTGGTGTAGGTGCATCGATTATCGTATTGATTATTGGCTCTATATATGGAGCAATTTCAGGGTTAATTGGTGGAGCTGTAGATAACTTTATGATGAGAATTGTTGAGCTTATCTATTCCCTTCCAGATATTTTAATTATTATATTACTTCGTCTAGTAATTGAAGATCCCCTTAAGAAAGCATTTGATTCAGGTAAGGCTTTGGGGGGATTGCAAAAGCTAGGACCTGGTATTGTAGCTATATTTATTGTATATGGTCTTTTATATTGGGTTGGTATGGCTAGAATCGTTCGTGGTCAAGTACTTCAATTAAAGCAAATGGAGTATGTAAATGCTGCAAAGGCTTTAGGTTCAAATAATGCACGCTTAATTAAAAAGCATTTATTACCGAACTGTATTGGCCAATTAGTTGTTACAACAATGCTTCAAATACCATCCGCTATTTTTACAGAAGCCTTTTTAAGCTTTATTGGACTTGGTGTTGCGGCTCCGATGGCTAGTTTAGGATCTTTAGCATCGGATGCACTTAATGGTATTCAAGCGTATCCATACCGCTTATATTTTCCAGCAATTGCAATTAGTATCATCATCTTAGCATTTAATTTATTTGGTGATGGTTTACGAGATGCACTTGATCCAAAGATGAAAAAGTAGGAGGTGGATAGAATGAATTTCAAAAACGAAAACAAATTCCAAAAAGATAAACAAAACGTTACATTAAATTCTCAAAACGATAATCTAAATGAATCAAGTTCAGAAGATAATTTATTAGAAGTTAAGGACTTAGAGGTTTCATTTTTTACATATGCAGGTGAAGTAAAAGCGGTTAGAAAAATTAATTATTCCTTAAAAGCTGGGGAAGTAATGGGTATCGTAGGTGAGTCTGGTAGTGGTAAATCCGTATCATCCTATGGGCTTATGGGGATTATTCCCGACCCAGGAAAGATTATTGGTGGAAAAATTATTTTTGATGGGAAAGAAATCACCTCTTTAACAGAAAAAGAGATGTTAAAGATTCGAGGGAAAGAAATCGGTATGATATTCCAAGACCCAATGACTTCCTTAAATCCTGTATTTACAGTTGGTAATCAAATCAATGAATCATTAAAAAAGCATACCTCTTTAAATAAAGAAGAACGTGAAAAACGAATTATTGAGTTATTCCAATTAGTAGGTATTAATCAGCCAGAGAAGCGTATGAATCAATATCCCCATGAATTTTCTGGTGGTATGAGACAGCGTGTTATGATTGCAATGTCATTGGCTTGCAATCCAAAGTTATTAATAGCAGATGAACCAACAACTGCGCTGGATGTTACAATACAAGCACAAATTATTGAATTACTGAAAGAATTAAAAACTAAAATAAATATGAGTATCATCTTCATCACCCATGATTTAGGTGTTATTTCTGAAATATGCGATCGAATTTCTGTAATGTACGCAGGTAATATTATTGAAACAGGTACCGTTGATGATATCTTCTATAATCCAAAACATCCTTATACCTTAGGATTATTAAAATCAATCCCTAAAGTAAATACAGAAAGTCATGAACGATTAATACCAATTGATGGTAACCCAGTGGACTTAATTCATCCACCAAAGGGGTGTGCATTTGCACCTCGTTGTAAGCAATGTATGAAAATTTGTATGGAAAAGGTACCTCCAATTTGTCATATTGAACCTGGGCATGATAGTAGTTGTTGGCTCAGCGTGAAAGAAGAATATGAAAAGGAGGTGGCAGCTCATGGGAACAAATAAAACAGAAGAAAAATTAATAGAGATTAAGAATCTAAAAAAATATTTTCCAGTGAAAAATGGATTTATGAAAACAGCTCAAGTAAAAGCGGTTGATGATGTAAGCCTTTATATTAAAAAAGGTGAAACACTTGGATTAGTAGGTGAAAGTGGTTGTGGAAAGACAACATTAGGAAGAACCATTTTAAGACTTCATGAACCAACCTCTGGTCAAATACTATATCATGGCGAAGACATAACAAAAGAAAATATGTTGCCTTATCGTAGAAAAATGCAAATTATATTTCAGGATCCATATGCATCATTAAATCCTAGAATGACGGTTGGTGATATTATCGGGGAACCTCTTGATATCCACAAGATGTGTAAAGATAAAAAGGAACGCCAAGAAAAGATTTATCAATTGTTAGAAACTGTAGGTTTAAATAAGGAACACGCTGACCGTTATCCTCATGAATTTTCTGGTGGACAACGACAAAGAATTGGTATTGCAAGAGCATTAGCAGTTGATCCTGAGTTTATCGTTTGTGATGAGCCTATTTCAGCACTTGACGTGTCTATTCAAGCACAAATAGTTAATATGCTAGAAGATTTACAAGTAGAAAGAGGATTTACATATCTTTTTATCGCTCACGATTTATCCGTTGTACAACATATTAGTGATCGTATTGGTGTTATGTATTTGGGACATCTAGTTGAACTTACAAGTAGCAGTGAACTTTATAAAAAACCATTACATCCATATACGCAGACATTATTATCTGCGATACCAATTGCAGATCCGAAAACTAGTAGAACAAAGAAACGAATGATTTTAAAGGGAGATATTCCAAGCCCTCTAAATCCACCAAGTGGATGTACATTCCGTACAAGGTGTCCATACGCTACAGAGCTATGTAGTAAAGAAGCTCCAAATTTAAGAGAATATGAAAGTGGTCATTTTGTCGCTTGTCATAACATTAAAAAAATCAATGGATAGAGTTGCAGTTAATTGCATTCTATATAGAAACAATTTAAGAGGAGGATACTATGAAAAATAAGTTTTTTAAAAAAGCAGTTGTTATGCTTTTAGCGGTTTCTATGCTAGGAACAACAATTTTAACCGGTTGTGGTAAGAAAGATGACTCAGTTTCTTCAGGTGGCAATGCAACCAAGCCAGAAGGAGATTATGGGATTAATGTTAGCGTTGGTCCAGAACCAGAGACCATCGATCCAACCTTGAACACCGCTGTAGATGGTGGTACTTTAATTAATCATGCGTTTGAGGGATTAATGAAATTAGACCAAGAGGGAAATATTGTTGAAGGTATGGCTGAGAGTTACACGGTAAGTGAAGATAATCTTGTCTATACGTTTAAGATTCGTGATGATGCTAAATGGTCAGATGGAACAGACCTTACAGCAGATGCCTTTGTATATTCTTGGCAAAGAGCTGTTGATCCAGCAACTGCTTCTGATTACAACTACATGATTGACATGGTAGTAAATGCAAATGAAATCATGGCGAACGAGAAAGATAAATCTGAATTAGGGATTAAAGCTCTTGATAGTAAGACATTAGAAGTTACATTAACAGTTGCAACACCTTATTTCTTAGAAATTTGTGCATTCCCAACAACATATCCATTAAGAGAAGATATTATCTCTGCAAACCCAGATACTTGGGCTACTGATCCAGCAACTTATATTGGAAATGGACCATATGTGTTAAAGTCTTGGACACATCAATCTGAAATGGTATATGAACAAAATCAATATTATTATGATGTTGATAAATTAGGACCAAAAACAATTAACTTTAAGTTAATGGAAGATAATAATACAATTTTAGCATCTTTTGAAAATGGTGAAATCTTATTTGGTGATGATCTTCCTACAGCTGATGTAGAACGTATGACAGGTAATGGTTACTATGTGGAAGGTCAATTAGGAACTTATTTCCTTTGTTTAAATGTAGAAGTTGATGCTTTAAAAGATGTTAGAGTAAGAAAAGCATTGTCTCTTGCAATTGATAGACAATATGTTATTGATTATGTTTCTAAAGGTGGAGAGCAAGCAGCAGATACATTTGTTGCAACTGGTTTAACAGATGAAGATACTACAAAAGAATTCCACGATGTAGCGAATAAGTGGTATAGTGTAGATCCTGCTGATTATGATAAAAATGTAGAAGAAGCAAAGAAACTTTTAGCAGAAGCTGGCTATCCAAATGGTGAAGGTTTCCCAACCATTGAGTACATGATAAACTCTTCTTCCGCACACCAAGAAATCGCAGAAGCAATTACATATATGTGGAAAGAAAAACTTGATATTAACTCATCAATTTCTGCACAAGATTGGGCTGTATTTATCGGAACAAGAGATGCAGGGGACTATCAAATCGCACGTCATGGTTGGTTAGCAGATTACAATGATCCAATTTCCTTCCTTGATATGTGGGTTACAAATGGTGGAAACAATGATGCAAATTACTCAAATCCAAAATACGATGAATTAATTGCAAAAGTAAAAGCGTCTAGTGATAGAGCTGAAAGAATTGCATACATGCATCAAGCAGAAGATATTTTAGGAGAAGATATGCCAATTATCCCAATTTACTTCTATACAGATAAATATTTAAAAGCTGATAAGTTGAAAGGGTTCTATACTTCACCACTAGGATTTAAATTCTTTAAATTTGCATACGTAGAAGAGTAGGAAGTATAAAATATTCCCAAAACTAAAAGACTAATAACCAAAAAATATATCAAGTTTACTTATGTAATTGGTTGAAATACAAAAATAACAAAGTAGTAAAAAATGAAAATTGATAAAAATGGCTTTCTGTGACAAAATAATCATAGAAAGCTATTTTTTTGTATTGCATTCAAGAAATCAATATGTTATAATATCAAATTGTGAGACGAGATGTTCCTCTGTACAGGAGTGAAAAACACATAGAATAAGACGTAGTAAGAACATCTAAATTTTAAGGAGGTCACAACATGAACAATATTATTAAAAGCATTGAAAATGCACAATTAAAAGAAAATATCGCTGAATTCGCAGTAGGTGATACAATTAAAGTTTACGCTAAAGTTAAAGAAGGTAACCGTGAAAGAACTCAGGTTTTCGAAGGCGTTGTTTTAAAAAGACAAAACGGTGGAGCTAGAGAAACTTTCACAGTAAGAAAAACTTCTAATGGTGTAGGCGTTGAAAGAACTTGGCCAGTACACTCTCCAATCGTTGAGAAGATTGAAGTTGTTAGACGTGGTAAGGTTAGAAGAGCTAAATTAACATACTTACGTGATAGAGTTGGTAAGAAGGCTAAGGTTAAAGAATTAGTTAAATAATTTGCCACATAAGGTATGATTTATAAAGAGGTTGTTTAAAAGAATTCTTTTAGACGACCTCTTTCTTCTTTCATACCTATTGATTATAGGATGTGCACTTGTGCAAATGAAAGAGTAAGTTATACAAATTCATAGTGCGCCAAAACGACTGTGCTTAGCAGTTATATATAACTATTGTGATAAGATTCGTAGTACGATTGATTGAAACAAATGATATTATCTATAAATATAAAGAATCCTGTAGTATTTATGTTTGAAAATATTAAAAGATTCGTTATAATATATGTATTAAAAAAGGCAAAAGGTGTTTGAAATTATGAGATATGATTTTGAAAAAGATCCGAAACGTGTCAAGATAAATAAGATTGTAAAAAGGACAATCATTTGGATTGTTGAAATTGCAGCAGTTATATTACTGGCTTATTTTATTGTAAATTTTGCATTTGAACGTACACGAATGCTTGGTTCATCCATGGAAAATACTTTACAAGAGGATGACAAAATTATAATTAGTAAACTAGCATATTGGAAGAGAGACCCAAAAAGGTTTGATGTAATTGTTTTTAAACAAAGTGGAAGTGAGCATAGTTATTATAATATAAAACGCGTAATAGGACTACCTGGAGAGACCGTCCAGATCATTGATGGTGAAGTTTACATTGATGGTGAATTACTAGAGGAACCAATGAATGTAGAGCCTATTAACATTCCTGGCCTTGCGGAAGAAAAAATTGTATTAGAAGACGATGAATATTTTGTACTAGGCGATAATCGCAATAATAGTGAAGATTCTAGATTTTTTAACATCGGAAACGTAGTACGTGGTGATATTATCGGTAAAGCTTGGATTACGTTAGATCCACTTGAAATTATAAATAAGATGAATATGAAACCATCATCATCTGAGGATGGAATAACAGAGGAAACAACAGATGAAACCACTGGGGAAAACACAATTGATTCTACTACAGATGAATCTAAGGATGCCTTAAGTGGTAACACTAATATAGATAATTAAATAGGAAGTGATTGCACAAACGTGCAAAGAATGGAGTAATAATATGCATTTTCAATGGTACCCTGGTCATATGACCAAGGCAAAGAGACAGATGCAGGAGGATATAAAATTAATTGATGTAGTGATTGAACTTGTTGATGCAAGAATTCCCTACAGTAGTAAAAATCCTGACATCGATGACTTAGCAAAAAACAAATCAAGAATTCTATTGCTAAACAAATATGATATGGCAGATCCAAAAGTAACGGAGCAATGGAAGGCTTATTATGAGAATAAAGGATATTTTGTTGCACTGGTTAACTCAAAAGCAGGTAGCGGTGTAAAAAATGTCCATGAAGTAATTAAATTGGCTTGTAAAGAAAAAATTGAAAGAGACCGTAAACGTGGTATTTTAAATCGCCCAATTCGTGCAATGATTGTTGGTATTCCTAATGTTGGGAAGTCAACCTTTATTAACAGCTTTGCAGGTAGAGCAGTGACTAAAACAGGAAATAAGCCAGGTGTAACAAAAGGTAAACAATGGATTAAACTTAATAAAAACGTTGAACTTCTTGATACTCCAGGTATTCTTTGGCCTAAGTTTGAGGATCAAAACGTTGGAATGAGAATCGCTTTTATTGGTTCTATTAATGATGATATTTTACAACCAACGGATTTAGCATATGAGTTATGTAAGTTTTTAGTTTCAAATTATAAAGGCGCTTTAGAAAGTAAGTATGGAATTGAAGAATCTGAAGATGGTGTCTTGACTTTAAATCGTATTGCAGAAAAGAGAGCTTGCTTACTAAAAGGTGGAGCACTTGATCTTTTAAAAGCCTCTGGATTTGTGTTAGACGATTTTAGAAATGGTCGTATTGCAAAAATTACATTAGAAAAACCAGAAGAGGATAGCAATGGAGAAAATATCTGAGATAAAAGAAAAATTTGCACTTGCTAGCGAAGCTGAATTAGTCGATATGATAAGTAAATACCAAGCAGATGAACGTGCTGGTGTGATTCGTATTGTGGAGTCCTATCAAAAGCAATTAGATAAATTAGCGAAGGAACGAATACGTCTTGAAAGTATGAAAGAATTTGAACATAAATATAGTGATTATACTTATATTTGTGGTATCGATGAGGTAGGTAGAGGACCACTTGCGGGTCCTGTAATCGCTTGTGCTGTTATCCTTCCAAAAGACTGTGAAATTCTTTATATCAATGATTCAAAACAACTCAGTGAAAAAAAGAGAGAAGAGTTGTATGATGAAATCATGGAGAAAGCAATTAGTGTTGGAATAGGTAGTGCATCTCATGAGACAATTGATAATATTAATATTTTACAGGCAACTTATGAGGCTATGAGACAAGCAATCTCAAAATTAAGCGTTGTGCCTGATGTTTTACTAAATGATGCCGTTCATATTCCAGAAGTTACAACAAAACAAGTGTCTATTATAAAAGGTGATGCTAGAAGTGTTTCAATTGCTGCGGCAAGTATCGTAGCAAAAGTCACAAGAGATCGATTAATGGTTCAGTATGATGAGATATTTCCTGGATATGATTTTGCTTCAAATAAAGGATATGGTTCTGCAAAGCATATTGCCGCATTAAAAGAATTAGGACCATCACCAATTCATCGAAGAAGCTTTATAAAAAACTTTTTATAAGAAGATATCAACTAATATCTATCATGAGAAGCTAATATTAAAAATTTTCAATAAGAACATATTAACAAATACTTCTTATAAAAAGGTATTATCGAATACTTTTCATGAGAATCTATCTTACAATACTTTTTGTAAAAGTGTAAACTTACATCATATGGGGGTTAGGTATGCAAGATAAAAAAACAAATGTAAATTTAGAGAACCAAAGTTCAAATCAAAGAAAAGCAGCAGTTGCATTGTCCTATGAACCCGATGATGACGCACCTAGAATTATTGCAAGTGGTAGAGGCTATTTAGCAGATAAAATAATAGAGGTTGCAAAAGATTCAGAGATACCGATTCATACGGATGGGAGTCTTACCAATACTTTATCAAAATTAGAAATTGGTGATTATATACCTAAGGAGCTGTATGAAGTAGTGGCAGAAGTTATGGTATTTGTTGATAAAATGGACAAAATGAAAGGAAAGGTCTATACTAAGGAGGGATAAATCTTTTGCAATATAAGAATAAACGTATTCTTGGTAACGAGAAGGAGATAGAAGCCTGTGAGTACCTAATTCAAAATGGTTATGAAATTCTTGAACATAATTTTAGGTGCAAAACTGGTGAAATAGATATTATTGCAAAAGAAAAAGAATATCTTGTTTTTGTGGAAGTAAAGTTCCGTAGTAATACGAAAACTGGACAACCACATGAAGCGGTAGATATAAGAAAGATGAAACGAATCATCTTAACTGCAAAGTATTACATGTACCTTCATGGATATTCTGAGTTTATACCTTGTAGATTTGATGTAATTGTCCAGTTAGATAATCACATAGAATTAATTAAAAATGCATTTGATGCATTTTAGAACATATTTCAATTCAGAAGTCTTAGAACAATAAAAATGGTTAAGAATGTAATAAGATAATTTTACCATTGATAAAATGAAAGGTAGGAAATCAGATGGCAGATAAAGTAATCAATGAATTTACCATCCTGGCAAATGTAGAGTCTACCCCTTATCTAAAGTTTCCTGTATTAGAACAGTTTGATTTTATTAAACATGGTTTTTCCACAAAGCTTGGAGGCGTTAGTAAAGGAATATATGAGTCTATGAACCTTGGTTTTCATCGAGGAGATGAAGATAGTAACGTTAGAGAAAACTATGAACGTATTTGTAATAGCATCGGTATTCGTGCAAATGATTTAGTTTTTACAGATCAAGTGCATAAAGCAAATGTTCGAGTTGCTACAAAAGATGACCTAGGGAAAGGAATCATTCGTCCAAGAGATTATAAAGAAATTGATGGACACATTACAAATGAACCAGGGGTTCCTTTGCTTGTGTTTGCGGCAGACTGTGTTCCAATATATTTTGTCGACCCAGTAAAGAAAGCGATTGGGGTAACACATTCCGGTTGGAGAGGTACTGTACAAAAGATTGGTAAAGTTACTGTAAAAGAGATGGAAACAAACTATGGCAGTAATCCAAAAGATATTGTTGCAGTAATTGGCCCTTGTATTTGCAAGGATTGTTATGAAGTAAGTAAAGATGTTGCAGATGCTTTTGCAAAGGAATTTAATCAACAAGAAGTGGATGCTTTTTTAGAAGCAAAGCCAGACGGTAAGTATCAACTTGATCTATGGGAAGCCAATCGTTTGATTTTACTGGATGCAGGATTAACGAAGGAACACATTACAGTTTCAGCTGTTTGTACTATGTGCAATTCAGATTTATTATATTCCCACCGTAAAAGTGGTGATAAACGAGGAAGTTTAGCTGGATTTTTATCAATCAATGATTAAGATAGGGATGATATATTATTTTAAATCAAGAATAAGATGAAAAATATTATTAGAAATCCTTGCACATATGTAGCTATTATTATAAACTTGTTAAGTATATATTTTTAGAGTGAATTCTAAAAATATAGTAACGTAAGTGTTTATACATTTTAATTAACATATACGATATATTTTCATATATTTATATTTATTTTAAATACATTTATGGAGGAACAACAATGATAAACGCATATTCACCAAAAGACATTGAAAAAAAATGGCAAGATATTTGGGACAATGAAAAGGCATTTAAGGTTGAAAATGATTTTACAAAACCTAAATATTATGCTTTAGTAGAATTCCCATATCCATCTGGTCAAGGACTTCATGTAGGTCATCCAAGACCTTATACTGCACTTGATATTATTGCTAGAAAACGTAGAATGCAAGGATACAATGTGCTTTATCCGATGGGATGGGATGCATTTGGTCTTCCAACTGAAAATTATGCGATTAAAAATCAAATACATCCAAAGGTAGTTACTGAAAATAACGTAGCTCATTTTAAAAGCCAATTAAAAGCACTTGGATATTCTTTTGACTGGGATCGTGAAATTAATACTACAGATCCAAGTTATTATAAATGGACACAATGGATTTTCTTAAAGTTATTTGAAAAAGGACTTGCTTATAAATCTGAAATGCCAATTAACTGGTGTACTTCTTGTAAAGTAGGTTTAGCAAATGAAGAAGTTGTTAATGGTGTTTGTGAACGTTGTGGTAGCGAAGTAGTTCGTAAAGTTAAGAGTCAGTGGATGTTAAAAATCACAGAATATGCTGAGAAATTAATTGAAGACTTAGATCTTGTTGATTATATTGATAAGGTAAAAGTTTCTCAAAAGAACTGGATTGGTCGTTCTGTAGGTGCTGAAGTAGATTTCAAACTTGCGAATAAGGATGATAAATTAACAGTATTTACAACAAGACCAGATACATTATTTGGTGCAACATATATGGTTATTTCACCAGAACATCCATATATTGATAAATATAAAGATGAAGTTAAAAACTGGGATGCAATTCTTGAATATCGTGATTTTGCATCTAAAAAATCTGATTTCGAACGTACAGAATTAGTAAAAGAAAAAACTGGCGTTGTATTAGAAGGAATTACAGCAATTAACCCAGCTACTGGAAAAGAAATTCCAATTTGGATTTCAGATTACGTTTTAATGACTTATGGTACAGGTGCTATTATGGCGGTTCCTGCTCATGATGAAAGAGACTGGGATTTTGCAAAGAAATTTAACCTTCCTATTGTTGAAGTTGTAGGTGGCGGTTCTGTAGAAGAGGCAGCATATACAAATACAGACACTGGAGTTATGGTTAATTCCGATTTCTTAAATGGTCTTGAAGTAGCAGATGCAAAAGAAAAAATGATTGCATGGCTTGAAGAAAAGGGCATTGGCAAGAAGAAAGTAAACTATAAATTAAGAGACTGGGTATTCTCACGTCAAAGATATTGGGGTGAACCAATTCCTCTAGTTCATTGTGATAAATGTGGTTATGTAGCAATTCCTGAAAGTGAATTACCTTTAATGCTTCCAGAAGTTGATAGCTACCAACCAACGGATAATGGAGAATCTCCACTTGCTACAATGACAGATTGGGTAGAAACTACTTGCCCATGTTGTGGTGGTAAGGCACACAGAGAAACAGATACAATGCCTCAATGGGCTGGTTCTTCTTGGTATTTCTTACGTTATATTGACCCACATAATGACGAAGCATTTGCAAGTAAAGAAGCAATTGATTACTGGATGCCAGTTGATTGGTATAATGGTGGTATGGAACATACAACACTACATTTACTTTATTCTCGTTTCTGGCATAAATTCCTTTATGATTTAGGACTTGTTAGCACTCCAGAACCATATCAAAAGAGAACTTCTCATGGTATGATTTTAGGTGAAAATAATGAGAAGATGTCTAAATCTAGAGGAAATGTTATCAACCCAGATGATATTATTAATGAATTTGGTGCAGATACACTTCGTGCTTATGAAATGTTCATTGGTGCATTTGAATTAAGTGCATCATGGTCAAATGAAGGTGTTAAAGGTTGTAGACGTTTCTTAGACCGTGTATGGAAACTTCAAGATATGTTAGTAGATGGTGATGAGTATTCTAAGGAATTAGAAACTAGAATGCACCAAACTATTAAGAAGGTAACTCTTGATTATGAAAATCTTAAATTTAATACAGCGATTGCTGCAATGATGTCTTTAGTAAATGATTTTTACCGTGTTGGTAGCGTTACAAAAGCTGAATTTGCAACATTATTAATCTTATTAAATCCTGTTGTTCCTCATATCACAGAAGAATTATGGCAGGCAATTGGTAAGGAAGGACGTGTTTATCAAGCAACATGGCCAGAATATGATGAAGCAAAAACTGTAGAAGATACCATTGAAATTGCTGTACAGGTAAATGGTAAAGTAAAAGCAACTATCGCTGTAGGTAGAGAAGATGAACAAGATGCTGTTCGTGAAAAAGTAATGGCACTTGAAACTATTTCTTCTCTTGTAGACGGTAAGACAATTGTAAAAGAAATCTACGTAAAAGGTAGAATTTATAATATCGTTGTTAAATAATTTATCAAAAGTGTTAGGTAGACTGAAACATCAGTCTATTCTAACACTTTTTTTATGGACTTTTTGTCATCTTGAGATACGGGGAGCTACACCTGCATTCATACTGACTTTATTGGATTCTTCTGAATATTATTTCGTAATAATGAACTAAGTATAATTCATTATGTCTTAACATTCTAAAGGTTTTAAACCCTTCCTAAAATCTGTACATGCTTAACTTTGCAATTTTAGTAATAAACATCATATAACATTCTAACTGTGAATATTAATGTATAAATATTGTTGGGTTAGTATAAGCCTCATTGCACTAAGACAAATATAATAGATCATCATATACCAATAATTATCTTATAGAATAACTTGAAATAGTGTTAATCGTCATAATATAAATTTTACGTACCCTTGTTTAAACATTCTAAGTACTTAACATATAATACATTACATGCTGAATAAAATAAAGCTGAATAAAAGTAAGCTGGTTAAATATAAGATGGAGCAGAACAATTTTAATAAGCAAATCGTACTTCCAGAGAATATGGAGGCCTATCTTATTCAGAAAAGAAAATATTTTATTGTAAAAAGAGTATTCGACATTATGCTTTCAATTCTAGCTTTAATAATACTATGGCCAATATTTTTGGCTACCATTATTGCGATTAAACTTGATTCTAAAGGGAAAATTTTCTTTTTACAACAACGAACTGGTAAGAATGGGAAGGTATTTACGATTTATAAATTTAGAAGTATGCATGAAGGAGCGGAATCAAAGAAAGCGGATTTATCCGATCTGAATGAAATGGATGGCCCAGTTTTTAAAATCTCAAAAGACCCTAGAATAACAAAGGTAGGTAGATTTATTAGAAAATACAGCATTGATGAATTACCGCAGTTACTAAATATCCTTCGTGGAGATATGAGTATTGTAGGACCAAGGCCCCTTGTAACAAGTGAAACAGCTAATTTTAATGAGTATGAAAATATAAGACATCTCATTAAACCGGGGTTAAGCTGCTATTGGCAAATCGGTGGACGTAATACATTATCATTTGAAGAGTGGATGTATTTGGACCTTAAGTATATAACAGAAATGTGTTTAAAAATAGATTTAATAATTATTCTTAAGACATTTAAAGTAGTTATTATGAAAGAAGGAGCGTATTAAGCCAATGAAAACTAACAATTCATATGATGATCGTGAGATTGATGTCAAAGAGTTATTTCATGTAGTAGTTCATAAAATATGGATTGTTTTTTTGTCAGGGATAGGTTTAGCGTTCCTTTTATTTATAATCAGCTATTTTATCATGGATAGGAAGTATGAGTCTACTACACAGTTATATATTCTAAGCAATCAAGACAGTAGCTCAGAGATTACGTATACAGACCTTGAAACAAGCTCGTATCTAATTAAGGATTATATGGTACTTGTAACCAGCAGATTAGTTACGAATCAAGTAATATCAGATCTTGGACTTAATATGAAACATGAAGAATTATTAAAGTATATTACGGTAGAAAATCCAGAAGAAACAAGAATATTGAATATTAAAGTGGAATATAAAGATCCAGTGATAGCTAGAAGAATCGCCGATTCTATTAGAGATACAACAACAGGATTAATCACATCGATTACCCAGAATGAACAGGCAATACGGATTGTAGAGGCGAATGAACCAGAAGCTCCTTCAAAACCGAATATTAAATTTAATACGGTATTAGGAGGAGCAATTGGTGGGATGATTGGTGTTTTTATTATTGTGCTCTATCACCTTTCGGATGATACTTTAAAAACCTCTGTGGATATTGAAAAATACCTTGAAATTAAAGTAATAGGTTCGATACCGAAAGAAAAGAAGAAAACGTTTAAAATAAGGAGATATCTTTTACTAAAAAATTGAGATGCGGTAAAAGTATGGAGGTTAAAATGGAGCAAATAGAAATCAAAGGATTTATTAGTACCGATTATCATGTAAACGAAGCATATGAAGCATTAAGAAATAACCTTTTATTTCTAGAAAAGGATATTAAAATAGTTGGAATTACAAGCTTCAATAAAGATGATAAGAAAAGCGTTGTTTCATTGAACCTTGCAATAGCATTGGCAAAAGCAGAAAGAAAGGTTATTTTAATTGATTCCTATTTCCTTTTTAACATCGCTTCAATGATAGAAAATCTATGTAAAACAGCTTTTGAAAATCTAGACATTATCGTATCTAGTAAAGCAATTCAAAAGTCAACTGTAAGAATAGATATAGAAAAATCTAGAGAGCTAATGGAAAAATTATCACAGTCATATGATTATATATTACTTGAGTTACCGTCAATTGATGAAGTTTTAAATGTAATGGAAACAGTTAAGTTTTGTGAAGGAATAGTAGTTGTGATTGAGGCGAATACAGTAAGTTATCAATCCAGCAGAAAATATAAAGAAAAATTGGAGTTAACAGGAATACCGATAATAGGTGCTATTTTGTTAAGAGGATCCTAAATGAAATTAAAAATATGCTTTGCTGCATCCACAGGAGGTCATTTTGAACAGTTATTGTTATTAAAACCATTAATGGAGAAATACGATAGCTTCCTTCTTACTGAAAAGACGGACTTTAAGGCATGTGATATAGAGAATAAAAAGACTTATTATTTAAAGCAGGTAAATAGAAGAGAAAAATTATATCCCTTTTATATACTGATTAATATATTTAAATCCCTTGGGATTTACCTAAAAGAGAGGCCAGATATTATTATCACTACTGGAGTATTATCTGTAATCCCAATTTGCATGTTTGCAAAGTTATTTCGAAAAAAAATAATCTTTATTGAATCATTTGCAAAAATTACTTCTCATACCTTAACTGGGAAGTTTTTATATAAATTTGCAGATCAGTTTTATATTCAATGGAAAGAGTTAATAAAATTTTATCCCAATGCAATTTATAAAGGAGGCTTATATTGATCTTTGTAACGGTTGGTTCTCAAAAGTTCCAATTTAATCGTTTGTTAAAATATCTCGATGAGTTGGTAGAAAAACAAATAATTACGGATGAAATATTTGCTCAAACTGGTTTTTGTGATTATAAGCCTCATAATTATACGTTCAAAGACTTTTTAGATCGTGATGTATTTATAAAAAAAGTTTCTGAAAGTGAACTTGTAATCACTCATGGGGGAACAGGTAGTATCATGGGAGCAGTAAAATTGGGCAAAAAGGTAATTGCGGTACCAAGGTTACATGAATTTAATGAACATGTGGATGATCATCAAGAACAAATTATAAAACAATTAATGGATGAAAAGATTATTATGGGCGTTCTAAAGCTTGAGGAACTAGAAAACATTTTAAAAGAAATAAATACATTTTCCGTTATAAACTATGAGTCAAATACCAATGCAATTATTGATAGTATAGAGAAATATATTTTAGAAATGAGAAAGAAGTGAGATGGTTAGGGTCTTATTGAAAGAAGGTATTAAGACGTAAAATAGATAGATTCATATTGAAAGAAGGTATTTAAAAGTGCAATGAATCAGATGTTAAAAAAATTAATACTATTTCCAATGAATATACTCTATAAAATTAATCCTTTATTGGAAATAAAAATAATGTTCTTCTTAAAAAATGGATATAAGTTAAATATGAAAAAACCTGTAACTTATAATGAAAAAATTCAGTGGATTAAGTTCAATGGTTTTACAAGAGAGATGATAAATTGTACGGATAAATATAGAGTTCGGAAATATATAAAGGAATGCGGATGCGAAGAACTCTTAATTCCATTGTTGTGGGAGGGCTATGATCCAAATTTGATTCCATTTGAGTCTCTTCCAAATCAGTTTGTTATAAAAGTTACCCATGGATCGGGCTTTAATATTATTTGTCAAGATAAAAGTAAGCTAAATGAAGCAAAGGTCAAAAAGCAATTAAGCAAGTGGTTAAAGGAAAAATATCTTCCTTGCTATGGAGAGTGGTTTTACGGAATTGTGAAGCCAAGAATAATTATTGAAGAATACCTATGTGACAGAAGTAAAAAGGGCCCAAATGATTACAAACTTTTATGCTTTCATGGAGAGCCTAAGATAATCCAATTTCATATGGATCGATTTTCAGAGCATAAAATGAAGCTTTATGATCTTGAGTGGAAAGAGTTGACTCATTGTAGGACAAAATTTTCCTATACTTCCGAGTTGAAAGTAGAAAAGCCGAAGGAACTGGAACTATTAATAGAATATGCAAAGAAATTATCAAAGTCCTTTCATATGGCTAGAGTCGATTTTTATATTATAAATGAAAAAATCTATTTTGGTGAGATTACTTTTACCGATGGAGCAGGATTTGATAAAATAATTCCTTATTCATTTGATGCTGAATTAGGGAGCTATATGAAAATCCCATAATAGCCAGCCTAAAAGAAATAAATTGAAGATGGATAGGAGAAGGATATGAAAGATAAATTATTTATTTGGGTATATAAAGTATTCACCCATTTTTATCAAAGCATTATGTGGGTGGTTTATAAATATAAAACATTAAAAAAATGCAAAAATGTGAAGAATATAAGCCCTGAATATAAAAGAGAAATTCGTTCTTTTTGGAAAAAATATTGTCGAACAAGTACGAAAGATTTTAGGTGGTACAAGACAAAGAATAATTTAAAGGATGTCAGATTAATTCCTGATGTAATTTTTCATTCTAAAATTGAGCCTCATTTTAATAATTTAAAAACTATGGATGCATTTTCTAATAAATGCTATTATAACTTGCTTTTTCAAGGCTACAAAGTACCGTATACAATTGCAAAAAACATCAATGGAATGCTGATGGATGATAATTTTAAGCCGATTACGTTAAGTGAAGTAATTAGGTTGTGTAGGAGAGAAAAAGAAGTCATTATTAAGCCTTCGATTGATTCTGGAGGAGGACGTAATATTACTTTTATATCTATGGAGGATACGGATAGTGTAAGAGAACTAGTTAAGAATTTAAAAAGATATAAAAAGGATTTTGTTATACAGCAAGTTATTACTCAACATGAGGAATTAAGTAAATTGAATCCTTCTTCTTTAAATTCTGTGAGAATTCAGTCTTTTCTATATAAGGGTCAAGTATATATATTGTCTTCCTTTATAAGGGTGGGAAGATCAGGGAGTAGATTGGATAATATAGTGCAAGGTGGTGTATCCATAGCGATCAAGGAAAATGGTGATTTTTTTCTGGATGCTTATGATGATGGTGGTAATAAGGTCAAAAATATTCCAAGTTCTTATGCCTTTGAAGGTAAGAAAATGCCAGGATTTGATAAAATGATTGAACAAGTGAAATCATTACATCCACGTTTTGCAAATTTTGGATTTATTGGCTGGGATATTGCTGTTGATGAGAATGCAGACCCAATATTTATAGAATTTAACTTAATAGATACATGTATTACTTATGCGCAATTGGCAAGGGGGCCTTTATTTCAAAATCTTACAGAAGATGTTCTTGATGAGGTATTTGGTAAGAAAAAGAAATAAGTTAGGGGGATTTTATGATCAAGGTATTGATAGTCTCTACCATTGGATTTGGCTTATATGGAATCACCAATAGCATTATGAATTATTATAGGGAGATGGATAAGTCAGATATGCAAATCGATTTTCTATCCCCAAGTGAAGTTCCTGAAAATATGAAAGAAGAGATAAAAAATAACGGGGGAACCATTTACGAAAATATTACACGAAACGATAATCCAATGAAATACATGATAAAGTTGGCGGTTATTTTAAGTATAGGACAGTATGATATTGTGCATGCCCATGGAAATAGCAATACCTTAGGACTTGAAATGGCAGCAGCAAAGTTATGTAAGGTAAAGGTAAGAATTGCACATTGCCATAATAGTACTTGTGATCATAAAGTGTTTAACAAAGTTTTAAAACTCCTATTAAAAAACAGCTACACTCATGCATTTGCCTGCAGTAAAAAAGCAGGCAAATGGCTGTTTGGAAAGAATTCATATACAGTCATTCATAATGGAATACCGATTTCTAGATATATTTATAATGAAGAAGTAAGAAATGATGTAAGAATGAAGCTAAATTTTGAAAATAACTTTGTAGTAGGTCATGTTGGACATTTTTCTTATCAAAAAAATCATGAGTTTCTTATAAACATATTTAACGAACTATATAAAAAAGACAGTTCATGTAGGCTTTTGTTAATCGGAGATGGCGATTTACGAGAGAGTTTAGAGAAACAGGTAAAAGAGTTAGGACTTGAAAAAGTAGTATGTATCTATGGGGAAACCCAGGAAATAACTAACTTGTTACAGGCAATGGATGTTTTTGTGTTTCCATCACGCTTTGAAGGTTTAGGGATTGCAGCAATAGAAGCACAATCGGTGGGACTTCCTTGTGTAGTGTCCTCTGCTGTACCTCGTGAGGCAAAGATTTTAAAACATTTTGATTTTGTTCATCTAAATACGGCTATAGAGATTTGGGCAAACAAGATATTAAAGTATCGTAATTTTGACCGAGTAGAATATATAAAAGAAAATAACCAAGTCATTAAAAATTCGCATTATAATATTGAGAATGAAGCATGTAAATTAAGAAAATTATATATTGAGTATGTGGAAAAATAGGTGCCTAGGAGAGAAAATGGAACACGGTATAGAGGTTCGGAGCATATATCCAAAGTTGTCGAAATTGAAAAAAACAGATGTAAAATACTATCTTTTTTTTATTATCTTAGAATTTGGAGAAGCAATCAACAAAGGTTCTGATAATAAAATATTCCTTGCTTTTTCACTCGTAGGATTTCTATTTTTAATATACAAACTGATTGACTCTAAGTATGAATTCAGAGAATTGTTAATTATAATTACGTTAGGTGTTCTGGGGATACTTATTTTTTATCAGACAAATAAAGCGGGTGGTTTTTTGAGTGTATTAGCACTCATTGGCTTAAAAGGAGTAGATATAAAAAAGTTAATGAAACTTTGTTTTTGGATTCGGTTGTCAGCGTTTCTTTTGCTTTTTAGTCTCTCGTCCTTTGATATCATTGAGAATACGATGATAACTCATTTAAGAGGAGAAGCTTCCGTAATTCGTTACAGTATGGGGTTTTCACATCCGAACCAATTTCATTTATCTTTTATCATTTTATTACTATTATTTATGTACATATATTATGAAAAGTTAAATTTAATTCATCTTTTCTTATTAGGTATAGTGAATATTTCAGTATATGCAAGGTCTTATAGTCGAACATCAACGATAATTGGTTTTTTTGCAATTGCAATCATGATATGGTTTAAAAGTAATCATTTACCGAGGCTTAAGAATGCATTTTGTTTTGCAATGGTTCCTTTTGGGTTTTTAATTAGTATTATCCCAGCAGTTTTTTATAATAACATTCCCAATCTAAGAACAATTGATCGATTAATGCAATGGAGAATTACTTTTAGTAAATATTATTTGGATACTTACTCCATTCGACTATTTGGTAATAATCTAAATTTTGATCCCATCGTTTTAGATAGTGGTTATGTGGAACTTATTTTAAATTATGGACTCATTTTTACCACTTTTTATGTAGTAGCTAATATGGTAATTATTTATCGATACGTGAAAATGAAAAAGTATAGGGAGCTATTATTAATTATAAGCCTCTCCATTTATGGAATAACAGAATCTTTTATTCCAAATCTATTTTCCAATGTATCCTTGATTTTTTTAGGTGAATTAATATTTGAAAAATACAAAATAGAGAGGGCATTACATTGAATAAAAATATTTCAAATTTCCTATCAAATCTCTCTAGTACCTTAATGGCAAATATCGTTACATTTTTAGTTTCTGTATTTATTCTTTTAGTGATACCAAAAGTATTAGGGGTTGAGGAATATGGATATTTTCAGCTCTATCTTTTATATTCTTCCTATGTTATATTTTTTCATCTTGGATTACCAAATGGAATTTATCTTAGATATGGTGGAAAAGAGTATAAGGATTTAGATAAGAAAATCTTATCAAAACAGTTTTGGTTAATAGTACTTTATACATTGTTATTTGCTGCCATAGGAAGCATTTGTGCTCTACTTTTTATTGGTTCAGAAAAGAAAGAACTTGTTTTATTGATGACATGTTTATGTGGTGTAATTATTATCCCTAGGGATTTTATCATATTTTTATTGATGGCAACCAATCGAATTAAGGAATATGTAAAAGCTACTATAATTGACCGCATTATTTATATCGCCACAATTTTTTTCTTTCTTGCTTTTAGTACTTTAGATTTTACGATGCTAATTATAGCTGATCTAGTCGGAAAACTTGTCGCATTAACTTGGCTAGTATATCAATGTAAAGATATGATTTTCCAACGAATTGGACAGTTGAGAACAGGGTTTTATGAAGCTTATTTAAATATTGTTGTAGGAAGTAAAATCTTATTATCCAATATAGCGAGTATGTTAATTATCGGGATTATGCGAATGGGAATTGAAGATCATTGGGATATTGCAACCTTTGGAAAAATATCTCTTACTTTAAGCATCTCAAATTTAATGATGGTGGTTATCAACGCAGTAAGCATTGTAATATATCCAATTCTTCGCAGAGCGGATAATGATGATTTGCCAAAGTTTTATTCTATCTTATGTAATCTTTTTATGGTACCGTTATTAGGTATTATGATTTTTTATTATCCAATGAAAGAACTTTTGGCATTGTGGTTACCAAGTTATGCTGAAAGTCTAAGTTATATCGCCTTACTTTTTCCGATATGTATCTATGAAAGTAAAATGTCTATGCTAGTGAGTACTTATTTAAAGATACTAAGAAAAGAAAAGTGGATTTTGATTGTAAATTTAGTTTCTGTACTAGTAAGTTTTCTATTTACAATAATATCAATTTATGTATTAAGTAATTTATTCCTTTCAATTGTATCTATTGTTTTGGTGATTGCGTTTCGTTGTATATTCGCCGAAATGATTTTATCAAAATATATTAAGGTGGATGTAAAGAAAGATATTTACTTAGAATCGCTAATGTGTGTGATTTTTATGATATCGGGTTGGATATTTAAAAATTATTTAAGTACTTTACTTTATGCTGGATGCTATATTATGTACTTTATGATAAAAAGGATGGATGTTAGTGAATCAATACGAGAAATAAAAGCGTTTGTTAAGAAATAATTATAAGTGCTGTAATAAAGTGATTATATGGATGTTAAGGATCCAAAAGATTAATAAAAACCTTAGTTAACATTTAATCATAAGTGTATGCTATAAAGTAATTATTTTAGTGCATGTTAAAATAGGTTGTAAATTATAATAGATAGAAAGTGTTAGATAGGCTGTATGCAGTCTTTTCTAGCACTTTTTTTGTATTGGGAGTACATCCTTTAAGGTAAAAATCCTCCGCTTTGATGCACCTGTGTGCAGTTTAAAATATATCTCTTAAAGCACTATGTTGCTCCTTTTAAAAAATGGTTGAATATTTTGACATATTCGTTGTTCTTATAGACTTATGCATTTGGAGTATAGAAGCTTGCTCAAAAGAGTACAAATTTAATCAAATATGGAAAATAATTGAAAATATTAATATAGTTTTGTATAATGAATAAGATTATATTATAAATTTATTGGCTAATATCCGCGTTAGAAGATTTTAGTATCTATTATCCAAGTTAGAAGACCGTTAATTTAAATTCAGAAAGTTAATAGAGATTAAAATAAATTACGCTTATAACAATATTTTGAGAGGATTATATATGGAATTAATTATTGAACAGGCTACTTTAAAAGATGTGGATGAACTGGAACGATTATACGATATTTTAAATGATGCTTTAGAAAAAGGAGTTAATTATCCTGGATGGAAGAAAGGGGTTTATCCAATTCGTGAAGATGCAGACAAAGGAATTGAACAAGGAACTTTATTTGTTGCAAAATACATGGATAGAATTATTGGTACAATAATACTAAATCATGAATCAGAAGAAGCGTACAAGGAAATAGAGTGGGGATTTGAATCCGACTACACAGATGTGTTAGTAATACATACCTTCTTAGTTCATCCAGAGTTTATGAAACAAGGCATTGGAAAACGATTAATGGATTTTGCAGAACAGTATGGAAAAGATGCAAATATAAAGTCCATACGTTTGGATGTTCATGAAGGAAATTTTCCTGCAATTCAGTTATATGAAACATGTGGATATCAATTGAAGGGAAAAGTAGATTTAGGGTTAGAAGCAATTGGTCTAAAGTGGTTTAAACTATATGAGAAGTTATTAGTTTAACTTAGTATTAAAATTGTAATAATAGATAATAATTACTATATTATGTAAAAAAGCATTTACTTTCTAAGCTTAATCCATCATAATAGAAGATAACCCAAAGCATGTTTTAGTAATTATCATAAAGGCATCTAAATATAAACTATATTTTATGCCTACAAGGAGAAGCGATATGAAAGTTAAACACATTGCAGCTAGTATATTATTATTAATAGGTGCTATTTTTACTGGCGTTATATTGACAAGGGTATACAAGCAAGAAGAAGTGATAGAACAGCCCAATTTAGTGATTACATATAAATTACCAGACGAGGTTAAAAGTATCTCAGTTAAAGTACAAGATAATGAGGAAGAACATAAAGCTTATTTAATACATGGTCTTAAATTTAACGAAAGCACGCAAATCACTATGAAAGAAGATGAAAAATGTTCTTTTAAAATAACTGTGAATTTAAAAGATGGTTATTCTGTAAGTGAGGAATTTACGGAAGATTTCAATTACATAAGTAAGAAGTATTATGAGGTAGTGGTAGAAAAGAATGAAGTTGTGATCAAGAAAGTACAAGTTAGCTAGTTATTTTGTCACGATAGTATCTAATAATTTTAAATATATAGTACTGAAAAGATTTAAAAGACGAATAAAAAATAAAATATTTATAGAAAGAAAATGGATGTCACATCAGTGATTTTTAACCACTAATGTAACATCCATTATTGTTTGCTGTTTTAAGCATTTGTTTTCTTATTATGCTCATCTAAAAGTTCTTTAATTAACGCTGGATGACTAATGATATCATTGATTGAAGTATCGTGGTTTAAGGATTCAATGATCAATGATAAGTATCGATGTAAATCAACGTTGTTATAATAAGGTTTATTTAAAAGTTCTGGTGGATTATAGACTAAATTTGTAGTAAAGATACGATCAAACACTTTTTCTTCGTAAGCTTTATCAAAGCGTTCTAAGCCATTACAGAACAAACCAAAGGTTGCGCCAATAAAGACACGTGCAGCTTTACGTTTTTTTAATTCTGCAGCTACTTCTAAAATGCTATCACCGGATGAAATCATATCGTCTACGATAAACACATCTTTTCCTTCAACAGAGGATCCTAAAAATTCATGTGATACTATAGGATTTCTACCATCCACAATTGTAGAATAATCTCTACGTTTATAAAACATACCCATTTCAATTCCCAGAACATTTGCATAATATACAGCTCTTGTCATACCACCTTCATCTGGGCTTATCATCATTAAATGTTGCTTTTCAATTTTAATATCTGGAACATAACGTAATAAATCACGTACAAATTGATAGCTAGTAAAGAAATTATCAAATCCACGAATTGGGATTGCATTCTGTACTCTAGCATCATGTGCGTCAAACGTAATGATATTTTCAACTCCCATTTGGGACAACTCTTGAAGAGCAAGTGCACAATCTAAAGATTCCAATTTGTCCCTTCTATGCTGTCTACTTTCATATAAAAATGGTATAATTACATTAATACGCTTCGCTTTACTTATTTTAGCAGCAGCAATCACACGTTTTAAATCTTGGAAATGATCATCAGGAGACTTATGATTATCTTCTTCAAACATATGATACATATTACTGTAGTTCATTACGTCGGCTATAATAAATAAATCAGTACCGCGAATTGTTTCATTAATAACAGCTTTTGCTTCACCTGTTCCAAAACGAGGAAGTGTATAATCAACTAAATAAGAATCATTTTGATACCCAAGATATATGGGAGAGGATGGATTCTTACTTAATGTATTATGTCTTGAATTTACAATATATTGATTTACTTTTTCACCAAGTTCCTTTATGTTTTCTAATGCAATAATTTTTAAAGGAGCAATCGGAATGGTTTCTGAGATTTTTCTATTACTCATGTATTGTTTCCTCCAAATCTGATTTCGTACTTATTGTATGCCTACCTGAAATGGAAGTCAAGCCATGCCATGGAAATAATTTTCTGTTATTTTTAAAAATAAATGTAACCTTTTCTAATTTTTGGATACTAATGGGTAGGAGGTGCAAAAATTAATGAATGATGTAGAAGAACTATACAAAATGTATAGTCACATGATTTTTCTGTTTCTACTTAAAATGGTAAATTATAAAGAAGATTTGGCAGAAGAATTAACCCAAGAAACCTTTTATCAAGTATGCATTTCGTTACATCGATTTAAAGGGGAATGTGAAATAAAAACATGGATTTGTCAAATAGCAAAAAATACTTGCTATAAGTACTATAAGAAGAATCCAATACATATTAGCATGGACACTTCGGCGTTTCATACGGATTATGTGTTGGAGAGCATTATCACACCAGAAAATCAAATAGAAGGGAACGAACTTCATCAATTAATCATTAAATGCATGAATGAAATGAATATAAAATATAAAGATGTTTTAGTTTATCGATTATTTTTTGAAATGCCGTTTAAAAAAATCGGTAATATAATGCAAATTAGTGAAAGCTCAGCAAAAGTAATATATTTTCGCGGAAAGGAACTTTTAAGAAAGAGTTTGGAGGGATATTTATAATGGAACAAAATATATGTGCAATTATAAAAGATGTATTACCTTTATATCAGGATGGAGCAACGAGTGATGATAGTAACCAGATTATAGAGGAACATTTGGAAATATGCGAGGAATGTAAAAGGTTTATAGGCGAAGTTAAGGAGGATGGAACATCAAAGAAAGAGATTCTTTTAGCTCGTGGTAATACATCAGAACAAGACTTTATCTCAGATCAACAGACGTTAAAGTTTGAACATATAGCTAAGAAATTAAGAAAAAGGAGAATACTGATTGCTGTTAGTTTCGCTATCATCTTTGGCTTGATTTTAATTATCCAAAGATTTATTTTTCCTAATATGATAATTAGTGGGGAAAGCATGGAACCTACTTTAATGAATGGTGAAAGCTATTTAATAAATCGAACTGCTTATTGGTTTCAAAAACCAGAAAGAGGAGATATCGTTGTTGCAAAACAAGATTCTAATTTGTTTGTGAAAAGAATCATAGGATTACCAAATGAAAAGTTACAAATCATAGATGGAAGAATCTATATCAACAATGAACTTTTGGAAGAAGATTACTCAAAAGACTTCATTAAAGATGCAGGTATTTTGGAACGTCCAATAATTTTAGGCGATGATGAATATTTTGTATTAGGTGATAACATGGATATTTCTCTGGATAGTAGGAATGAGAGATTTGGATTGGTAAAAGAATCAAATTTATTAGGAGAAATTAAAGTGAAAAGTTTAATTAACCTTAAAAAATACATGATTTCAACTAAGGAATCTACAGCTAGAATTAATAATTAAAAAATAGAATTTACAAAGGTGCACGATAAAAATCATTGTTAAAATTCTTACAATTAAAGTTCTTTTTGCATAGATTTAGACCGATTTTAATAACAAGTTTAGGTTTAAATTTGATAAAATAATTTATAAATAAGGATTTGATTCATATCTTCTATAAATTAAATCCTTTTTATCTAAAACACTATGTTAAAAAATAAACAATATTATGTAAATCCTATTAAAACAACTGGTAGCAAATTAGATTAGAAAGGAAGATAAAAATGGCAAACAGATTTATTTTAAATGAAACATCTTATCATGGAGCTGGTGCAATTAACAGTATTGCTGACGAAGTAAAGGCAAGAGGTTTTCAAAAAGCTTTATTATGTACTGACCCAGATTTAGTAAAATTCGGGGTAGCACAAAAAGTTATTAATGTTCTTGAAAATAGTGAACTAGCTTATGAATTATTCTCTGATATTAAAGCAAATCCAACAATTGAGAATGTACAAAGTGGAGTAGATGCATTTAAACAAAGCAATGCAGATTACATCATTGCCTTAGGTGGTGGATCTTCCATGGATACTGCAAAGGCAATTGGTATTATTATTAATAATCCTGAATTTTCTGATGTACGAAGCTTAGAAGGAGTTGCAGATACTAAAAATAAATCAGTTCCAATTTTAGCAGTTCCTACTACAGCGGGTACAGCAGCTGAAGTAACCATCAATTATGTAATTACAGACGTGCAAAAAAACCGTAAAATGGTGTGTGTAGATCCTCATGATATTCCTGTTGTAGCTTTTGTAGATCCTGATATGATGTCTAGTATGCCAAAGGGATTAACAGCAGCAACTGGTATGGATGCACTTACTCATGCAATTGAAGGATATACTACCGCTGGTGCTTGGGAGCTTTCTGATATGTTCCATTTAAAAGCTATAGAAATAATTTCACGTTCATTGCGTGGAGCAGTAGATAATACTCCAGAAGGCAGAGAGGGAATGGCACTTGGTCAATATGTTGCTGGAATGGGATTTTCTAATGTTGGCTTAGGTATCGTACATTCTATGGCTCACCCATTAGGTGCTTTATATGATACACCTCATGGTATTGCAAATGCAATTATTCTACCTACAGTAATGGAATATAATGCAGAAACAACTGGGGATAAATACAAGTATATTGCAGCTGCTATGGGTGTTGCTGGCACAGAAAACATGACACAAGATGAATATAGAAAAGCAGCCATTGATGCAGTGAGAAAATTATCAGAGGATGTTGGAATACCAAAAGATTTAAAAGACATTGTAAAGAAGGAAGATATACCATTTCTTGCACAATCTGCATATGATGATGCTTGCCGTCCTGGTAATCCAAGAGAAACTAGCGTAGAAGATATAACAAAACTTTATGAATCACTAATTTAGATAAAATACATAAATATTTACAAATATACATAAATTAAAATAGCTATTTATACGACAAAGAGTCTTGTAAATAGCTATTTTATTGTTTAATTATTGGGAAAATAGAAATTTCTATAAAATAATTGGTATATATTGCATAAGTAAAAATAATAATAAACGGTATGGAAGTAATTGTCTCATAAAAGTAGTGGAATAGTAGTTTAAGAATTTTTAATTTCGCAGTATAATAGAAGTTGAGTGATAAATTTCATATAGGAATTTTAGGTAAAAGATCGACAGGAGGAACATGATGGAAACTTACAAAGAACTTTTAAAATCAGAAATTGTTGAATTTCGGAAAAATGGCCATAGATTTTTAGATGGCGAGCTAACCGTACCTGAGTTTAAAGCAAAATCAGGTGGAATGGGAGTTTATGCTCAAAAGGGTGGAAAAACATTCATGATTCGCCTAAAAACACCTTCAGGAATAATTACAAAAGAACATATGAGATTGATTCAATCTTATGTTAAAAAATATAATCTAGAACGTATTCATATTACCACAAGACAGGCAGTTCAATTACATGATCTTGATATCGATGCTGTGTGCGATATTATGCATGATGCTATTGATCATGATTTGTTTACAAGAGGTGGCGGTGGCAATTTCCCACGAAATGTTTCTATGTCCCCACTTGCTGGTGTAGAAAAAGGAGAAGTGTTTGATGTAACTCCATATGCCTTACTTATTGGTGATTATTTTACTAGCAACGCTTCCACCTATCATTTACCAAGAAAATTGAAAGTTGCATTTTCAAGTGATTTAAAAGATTCTGGTTGTGCAACCATTGATGATGTTGGATTTATGGCAGTTGAAAAAGATGGAGAAGCATATTTCAAACTGTATTTAGCGGGGGGATTAGGAAATGCACCTGCTATTTCACTTGTATATCCTGATTTAATCCGTCCAAGTGAAGTTCTTTATTATGTAGAAGCAATGGTTCAGCTTTTTATGGAACATGGTAATTATGAGAATAAAATGAAAGCAAGAACAAGATTTATCCCTAGAGAAATGGGAGAACAAGAGTTCCTTGAATGTTATCGTAATTATGTGGAACAAGTGAAAAAGAAGGAAGAATTCAAAGAAATAACACCTGTCATAGAACATTTTGAAGAATGGGAATCTGAGCTTGATGATTACATTAATGTAATTCCACAGAAGCAAAAAGGACGTTATAGCGTAATGTTACATCCAGTATGTGGTCAATTATCTTCTAAAGATTATGACACAATTGTAGATTTTGTGAATACTCATGACGATGAAAATGTTGAAATTAGACTTAGTATGCATGAAGATATGTATCTACGTAACTTAACAAAAGAAATGGTTGTAGAATTACATGAGTTATTACCTGAATTAATTGATAAGATGAACATTGAAATGAGTGTATCCTGTGTAGGCGTTCCAACTTGTCAAATTGGTATTTTACAAAGTCAATCATTATGTCAAAATATCATTAAAGTAGTAAAAGAAGCAGGCGTTGACATGAAGTTACTTCCAAGAGTTTATATCTCAGGTTGTCCAAATAGTTGTGCTAGACATCAAGTGAGTCAGCTTGGATTTGTTGGAAGAAAGAAAAAAGTAAATGATACCTTAGAAGAAGTTTTCGAGTTATATATTGGCGGTGATGTAAGCAAGACCAATACGAGACTAGGAGAGAGTCTAGGTACAATGCTAGTTAGAGAAATTCCATCATTTATTGTTGACTTGGCTAAGATGTTAGAAGAAAATAATGTTAGCTATGAACAATTTATAATAGAGAATAAAGAAAGCTTTCAAAATCTAGCTTCAAATTATCTAGTTTAGTGTGATATTCATAATACAAAATATAAAAACGGTGTGAACCAAAAGCTCACACCGTTTTTATATTTTCTTTTTTATATAGTAATTGAATTTCTAGTCTTTTGAAATAATAATTATAAGAATGCGAAAAGTTTTTAAATTGCATGTAAAGAATTTTTGTAATGCATGCAAAAAAGTTTTTATAATGCATGCAAAAAAAATTTATATTATATGCAAATAAGTTTAAATATTGTATGTAAAAAAGTTTTAATATTGCATGCAAAAAAGTTTTAATATTGCATGCTTCCAAATTGCATGATAAACTAAGTAAAGTATATTGAGTTTTAGAAAGAAGGATAGTACTAAATGCAAAGAAAAGCCGAAACAAGGCATGTCATAAAAAAAGTGCAAGAAAATAGTATTGCAATGGAGTTAGAATTAGAAGTTGGTGACGAATTATTACGTATCAACGGACAGAAGATAAAGGACGTATTTGATTACCATTACTTAATCAATGATGAATTTTTAACACTTATTGTTAAAAAGAAAAACGGCGAAGAATGGGAACTTGAAATTGAAAAAAACTACGAGGATGATTTAGGAATTGAGTTTGAAGAAGGGCTCATGGATCAATATCGTTCTTGTAAAAATAAATGTATCTTTTGTTTTATAGATCAAATGCCATCTGGAATGAGAGATACGCTTTATTTTAAAGATGATGATGCTAGATTATCCTTTTTACAAGGAAATTATATCACTTTAACGAATATGAGCGATGAAGATGTGGAACGTATTTGTTTTTATAAATTATCACCAATCAACATTTCTGTTCATACAACAAATAAAGAATTAAGACAGAAAATGCTACACAATCGTTTCGCTGGAGATGCTCTAGAAAAATTGCAGAAGTTTTATGATGCAGGCATTGAAATGAATGGACAAGTTGTTTTATGTAAGGGGTATAACGATGGTGAAGAACTAGATAAAACCATCAGTGATTTAATGAATTACCTTCCTTATATGAAGAGCGTATCTGTTGTGCCAGTTGGCTTGACAAAATTCCGTGAAAAGCTAGCACCTCTTGAGAAATTTAATAAAGAAGACTCAATAAAATTAATTGAACAAATTGAGGGATGGCAAGCAAAAATAAAACGTAAATATGGAACAAGATTTATTTTTGCAAGTGATGAATGGTATATTACAGCAGAACGTGAATTACCAAAAGAAGAAGCTTATGAAGGATATCCTCAGATTGAAAATGGAGTAGGAATGGTAAGGTCACTAGAGGAAGAGTTTAAATTAGCTTATAGCAATCTTCTTGGAGATGATAGAAGAAAGAAAATTTCAATGGCAACTGGTGTTTTAGCAGCGCCTCTTGTTACAAAACTTAGTGAAACACTCACTAAGAAGTACCCAAATATCGAAGTGAATGTTTATACGATTATCAATGATTTTTTTGGACCTGAAATTACCGTTGCTGGATTACTAACTGGACAAGACATTATTAAACAATTATCAGATAAAGATTTAGGAGAATACTTAGTTTTACCGAATGTATTATTACGAGATGGGGAAAATGTATTACTAGATGATTTAACTGTAAATGATATCGAAAAGGCTTTACAAACACCTATTCGTATTGTAAAATCAGAAGGAGCGTCATTTATTGACGTAATTTTGGATTAGTGATTTTATATAATACAGAAGTGTTATGTGTTTCTAATTGAAACTACATTACAATAGATAATATATTTTTAAGTAAATACAAGACTGAGACTTATGTATTTACAGAAAAGAGGTAAGAATGAGTAGACCAATTGTAGCAATCGTAGGGAGACCAAACGTTGGTAAATCTACATTGTTTAATGCACTAGCAGGAGATAGAATATCCATCGTTAAAGATACACCAGGTGTTACAAGAGATCGTATCTATGCTGAAGTAACTTGGTTAGACAAGCAATTCACAATGGTTGATACTGGTGGTATCGAGCCTGAGAGCAAAGACATGATGTTAAAATATATGCGTGAACAGGCAGAAATCGCGATTGAAACCGCAGATGTTATACTTTTTGTTGTGGATGTTCGTCAAGGTTTAGTAGATGCAGATTTTAAAGTAGCAGATATGCTTAGAAAATCTGGAAAACCAATTATTTTAACAGTAAATAAAGTAGATAGTTTTGAAAAATTCATGGCAGACGTTTATGAATTTTATAATTTAGGTGTTGGTGATCCTATGGCAGTTTCAGCAGCATCTATGTTAGGTTTTGGTGATTTATTAGATGAAGTAGTAAGTCATTTCTCACCAGAAATGTTAGAAGAACAAGAAGATGAACGTCCAAGAGTCGCAATCGTTGGTAAACCGAATGTAGGGAAATCTTCGATTATCAATAAACTTCTTGGAGAAAATCGTGTTATTGTATCTGATATTGCAGGTACTACCAGAGATGCAATTGATACAGCGGTAACTTGGAATGATAAAGATTATGTTTTTATAGATACCGCAGGATTACGTAGAAAAAGTAAAATTAAAGAAGAAATTGAACGCTTTAGTATTATACGTACCGTTAGTGCAGTAGAACGAGCAGATGTTGTAATTGTAGTTATTGATGCAACAGAAGGTGTTACGGAACAGGATGCTAAAATTGCGGGTATCGCACATGAACGCGGTAAAGGTATTATTATTGCGGTAAATAAATGGGATGCAATTGAAAAGGACGATAAAACAATTTATAAGCATACAAATCGTATTCGTGAAATTTTATCCTTTATTCCATACGCAGAAATTATGTTTATTTCAGCAAAGACTGGACAACGTTTAACTAAAATGTTTGACCATATTGAAGTTGTAATTCAAAATCGTAACCTAAGAGTTTCCACAGGTGTATTAAATGAAATTATGATGGAAGCTACAGCACTACAGCAGCCACCTTCAGACAAAGGAAAACGCTTAAAACTATTTTATATTACACAAGTTGCGGTTAAACCTCCAACTTTTGTTATCTTTGTTAATGATAAAGAACTCATGCATTATTCATATACTAGATATATGGAGAATAAAATAAGAGAAGCCTTTGGATTTTCGGGAACGTCCTTGAAGTTTTTCATTCGTGAACGAAAAGAAAACGCTTAATTATCATTCATTGGAGGATGACAGCAATGGTTGCAAGAATATTAATTTGCCTAATATGTGGCTATGGATTTGGTTGTATTTCCACAGGTTATTTAGTTGGAAAAGCGAATCATGTGGACATTCGCAAGTATGGTAGTGGGAATGCTGGAACAACTAATGCATTAAGAACATTAGGGTGGAAGGCAGGCGCATTAACCTATTTAGGGGATTTCCTAAAAGCGATTATACCAATTCTTTTATTTCGTAATATTCTTTTTGCGGATGTGGATTATGCACAGCTTCTAGGGCTTTATACAGGACTTGGAGTTGTATTAGGACATAACTATCCTTTTTGGTTACATTTTAAAGGAGGAAAGGGGATTGCCGTTACTACAGGAGTTATGGCAGCCTTTGATCCATTATTAATACCAACGTTTATCATTGTATTTGTTGTTGCTGTTGCAATTACTAGATATGTTTCACTAGGATCTTTATTGTTATCTATTTTATTCCCAATTTGGATAGCAATTCGACATCCTGGTGATATACATATGCTGATTATTGGTTTGATATATGCGGCATCTGCTTTTTATACACATCGTGCAAACATAAAGCGTTTATTAAATGGTACAGAAAATAAATTAGGTCAAAAAGTTAAAATAGATCCTAATCAAGAAAAGCAATAAATAGATAAGTTGACTTGATAAGCTTTAGTAGCCAAGAAATAAACAGATGAGTAAAAAACAGATACGTATAGGTACTAATAAAACAGATATTGTGTAAAAACTTGCAATATTTGAGAAAAGAGGTTAAGATGAAGATAAGTGTTTTAGGTGCAGGGACTTGGGGAACCGCTCTTGCAATTTTACTTAGTAATAATGGACATGAAGTTATTCTTTGGTCAGCCCTAGAAAGAGAAGTACAAGCGCTTAATCATGACAGAAACAATGTACCCAATTTACCAGAAGCTATTTTGCCAGAGAATATCCTGGTTACAGGAGATTTAGAATTAGCTTGTAAAGAACCAAAGATCATTGTATTTGCAGTTGCATCTCCTTATGTAAGAGAGACAGCAAAGAAAGCAAATCAATTTATCAAAAAAGGAACTATTATAGTTAATGTAGCAAAAGGTATTGAAGAAACCACCTTAGAGACCTTAACAGATATTATACAAGATGAAATTAAAGATGTAGATATTGCAGTATTATCTGGCCCTAGTCATGCAGAAGAGGTTAGTAGAGGAATACCAACGACTTGTGTCGTTGGAGCAAGCTCTAAAGCAACTGCATCTTTTATACAGGATGCGTTTATGACGGATAATTTTCGTGTATATACTAGTCCAGATATTATAGGGATAGAACTTGGTGGATCTTTAAAAAATGTTATAGCACTTGCAGCTGGTATTGCAGATGGCTTAGGATTTGGTGATAATACTAAGGCTGCGCTAATGACAAGAGGAATTGCTGAGATTGGACGTTTGGGTATCCAAATGGGAGGTAAGTTAGAAACCTTCTCAGGATTGTCTGGTGTAGGGGACCTTTTTGTTACCTGCACAAGTAAACATAGCCGTAACCGCAATGCAGGTTATCTGATTGGCAAAGGTTATACAATGAATGAAGCCATGGAAGAAGTGAAGCAAGTAGTAGAGGGAGTTTTCTCTGCCAAAGCTGCACTTGCATTAGCGAAAAAATATAATGTAGAAATGCCAATTGTAGAACAAATTAATCTCGTTTTATTTGAGAATAAATCTGCGAAAAGTGCGGTTGCTGATTTATTATTACGCGATAAAACGCAAGAAAACAACTCATTGGAATGGTAATTTTATACCAAAGCATAAGATGAAAGGATGAATCATAATGAAAATAGCATTAATTAATGAAAACAGTCAAGCAGCAAAAAATAGTTTAATTTGCGAAACTTTAAAGAAAGTAGTTGAACCAAAAGGACATGAAGTATTCAACTATGGTATGTACAGTGCAGAAGATGAAGCACAATTAACATATGTTCAAGCTGGTTTATTAGCAGCAATCTTACTTAACTCTGGTGCCGCAGATTATGTTATCACTGGTTGTGGTACAGGCGAAGGTGCAATGTTAGCAGCAAACTCTTTCCCAAATGTGCTTTGCGGTCACGTTGTAGATCCTTCTGATGCATACATGTTTGCACAAATCAACGATGGTAATGCAATTGCGCTACCTTTTGCAAAAGGATTTGGATGGGGTGCTGAATTAAATCTTGAATACATCTTCGAAAAATTATTCGCTGGTGAAAGTGGACAAGGATATCCAAAGGAAAGAGTTATTCCAGAACAACGTAACAAAAAAATCCTTGATCAAGTAAAGAAAGTTACACATGTTGATATGGTTACTATCTTAAAGAACATTGACCAAGAATTATTAAAGGGCGCTATTAGCGGACCTAAATTTAAAGAATACTTTTATGCAAACTGCAAATGCGATGAAATCAAAGCTTGCATCAAAGAAATTATTGGAGAATAGGTTGAATTCTGAATATTATTCTCATATGAAAGAAATTTCAATATAAAATATTTCACCCTGCAAAAGCACAGAGGTGCTTTTTGATCATGTTCTTTTAGGAGCATGATATTAGTTAACTAGTTAGGCATTAGATTTGGAGGAATAAAAGAATGCAAAAGGCCATAGTCATTGGAGTTGCAGGAGGTTCAGCTTCTGGGAAGACAACGGTAGCAACAAGATTAAAAGAAGAATTTGCAAACGATGTAGAATTGCTTTGTCATGATAGTTATTATTTAGCACATGACGATATGCCATTTGAAGAGCGGGCAAAAATCAACTATGATCATCCCAATGCTTTTGATACAGAACGTTTTATAGAAGATATCAAAAAATTAAAGCAAGGAATTCCGATTGAAAGGCCAGTCTATTCCTATTCTAACCATAACCGTGCGAAGGAAACAGTACCTGTTAGAGCAACTAAGGTAATTGTTGTAGAAGGATTCTTAATATTTGAAAATAAGGCATTGCGAGATTTAATGGATATTAAAATATTTGTTGATACAGATGCAGATGAGCGTTTAGTTCGTAGAATATTACGTGACGTTAAAGAACGTGATCGAAGCCTAGATTCTGTAATTTCACAATATATTAATACTGTAAAACCAATGCATGAACAATTTGTTGAACCAAGCAAAAAGTACGCAGATATTATTATTCCAAGAGGCGGTGAAAATACAGTTGCCCTTACTATGGTAATGAATCGTATTAAGGCAATTGTTGCTGAAGGTGAAAAGATGTAAAGAGCATTCGCTTATTTACATTTAATTAAAGCTGTTGAAAAATAGATTTGTTTTATATGTGTTTTTCTATGTTTTCTTTATATCATTTTAAAGACACAAGAAATAATGCATGTGGAACTCTATTTTACAACAGCTTTTTTTAGTTTTTAGGGAAATAATAGCATGAAAGCTTTGTACTATATTAACGTAGAAATTAAAAACATGAAAATTATTGGAGATTCAGATGAATTACAAACATACGAAATATGCAAGTTATATCGGTTATATTACACAAGCAATTGTTAATAATTTAGCTCCGTTACTATTTGTAACATTTCAGGAAGAGTTTCAAATATCCCTTGCCAATATTAGTTTATTAATTGTCATAAATTTCGGAACACAAATACTTACAGATATTCTAGCGGCAAGATATATTGATCGTATTGGTTATCGTACTGGTGCAGTACTAGCTCATGCCTTTAGTTTTGTTGGATTAATATCTATGGGGGTATTGCCGAACATATTACCTAGTCCATACTTAGGATTAGTTTTGGCTACAGTACTGAATGCAATCGGAGGTGGATTAATTGAAGTTTTAATTAGTCCAATTATTGAATCACTCCCTGGAGATGAAAAGGAAGCTAGTATGAGCTTATTGCATTCTTTTTATTGTTGGGGACAAGTATCAGTTGTTTTGTTATCCACTTTATTTTTTGTAGTAATAGGTACAAAGCATTGGTTTTATTTACCTGCAATTTGGTCTATTATTCCTATGATGAATGCATTTTTATTTTCTAAAGTTCCTCTTTGTAAACTGGTGGAAGAGGAAGATGTGATACCAATGAAAAAGTTAATGAAAGCACGTATATTTTGGGTATTTATATTATTGATGGTTTGTGCAGGTGCTTCTGAACTTGCTATGTCCCAATGGGCATCGATGTTTGCTGAAAAAGGACTTCACGTTTCAAAAACTATGGGGGATTTATTAGGTCCGTGTGCATTTGCAATTTTAATGGGGATTTCAAGAGTTTTCTATGGGATAAAAGGGACAAAAATAAATTTAAAACATGCCTTATTAATAAGCGGTGGCTTATGTATAACTAGTTATATGGTAACTGTTTTTTCAAAAAGTCCAGTTTTATCATTGATTGGCTGCGCACTTACAGGCTTATCTGTGGGATTAATGTGGCCTGGAGTATTTAGCTTAACAGCAAAATATTTTAAAAATGGTGGAACAGCAATGTTTGCTTATCTAGCTCTTGCAGGAGATATTGGTTGTGTGAGCGGGCCGAGTCTTGTTGGGCTAATATCTTCACGTGTTTCTACGAAAGATGCTACAATTTTTCACCGAATTTTTCATAACTTAGGTCCATCTGAAATCGGTTTAAAATCAGGATTAATGCTTGCAATTTTGTTTCCATTGGCACTTTGTATTTTATTATTTTTTTTACATAGGCAAAGAGAGAATTAAGTTATACATTACAAGTATTTTTCTGTGTTACAAGTATATTACTCCATTGCAAGTATTTTTCTGCATTACATGAATTGATGCTGTATTCCCTTTCATCTATCATAGAAATTAGCTTAATAGTTAAAAATGAATCAATACATAAAAATACTAGTATATTATGTGATTTTAATTAAAATATTTTGTTGAATGTTGTATAATATTGACAATACTGAGACAAGTATAAAAGAAGTACTTAACAATAGTAAATGTATCAATTCACTAGAAGGAGGTATTTTTTATGTATGATGTTGAGGATGAAGAACAGAGGCATAAAACGATACTATGGTTCATTTTAACGATTATATTTGGTTTTATAACTTTGTTCGTATTAGTTCTAAATGTAAAAGAAGGTTTGCTAGTACATAATGGGGAACAGTTAACATTACCGTATTCTAAAAATATGATAAGCGTATCTTTTCTTGCAGAGGACGATCAGATATATTACGTCGATTTTAGCGGCCTTCCGATAAAAACTGGAAAAGATTCAGTTAATATTTATTATTATAAAGGAAAAGAAGGGAATGCAAAACCGCAAACAGCTACTTGGTTTTGGGTAAGTGCATATGTAATTTTTGTGCCGTTGTTAACATTAAGCATTAATAGAATATATGTACACTTAAAAAAGCCGGTTTATATACCGGATTCTAAATATTAAATTTGTTTATTAAATAAACTTAATGTGTGAGCCTTTAATATCTTTATCTTAAGGGCTTTTTTATTTTAGGAAAACTAAGTATAAAGGTTTAAACCGCATAGTTTATATATGAAAATAAGTTGATATCATATTGCAATTATACTTTAATAGATAAGATACATATTTTTACATAAAAATTCACCTATTAAGGAGATTCTTAATCATGGAGAACGTGAAGCGAGTAAATAGTATGGCAAACAACTGGTATATTATATCCTTTTTATGGGGGATATGTCCCGGGAGAGTAATAGCAGATATTATTATGAAAGCAATTCATTATGCATCGTGGGTTTTTTATGGTGTGTTTTTTATCCGAACTACTTTTCAATATATCGAGAGTGGTAAAAGTTATAGTCAGATTATCTCGTTTATTGTTATTAGTGCATTGATCTTTGGAATTTTAAATATCTTTGGTCAATGGTACAAAGGAATTTATCGTAATCAAACGGACGTTGTTATTTATGAGCAGATAAATAAAAAACTATTTGATAAAGCAAGGGAAGTAGAACTAGAGTGTTATGAAGATGTTGCATTTTATAACAAATATACTTTAGCGATGAAAGATGCAGAGGTTAGAATTGTTAGTTCTCTAGAGACCATAGCTGATATTATTTTCGGTATTATTGCAGCAATTGTAGTCCTACTTATGATGTATGAAGTAGATCATTTTGTTTCATTGTTTGTGATATCACCATTCATCGGAAATTTTGTTTTTGGTAAATGGCTAAATAAACGTATCTTTCAAAAATCGAAAAGTAGCATACCATATCAAAGAGAGATGGACTATGTGAATCGAACATTATATTTAGAAGAATATGCAAAAGAAATACGAATGTCAAATATCTTTCGTGTCTTGGAAGGTATTTATGAACATGGTTATAAAGAAGTAGTAAAAATCAATGATAAATTTGCAAATTCTTTTATTCAACTTGCGGTAGTAAAAAATGTGTTTTCATTTCTTGTGATATTTCAAGGTGTATTATTTTACAGTGTTTATAAGACTATGGTTGTAAAGTCAATGGATCTAAGTTCCTTTATTGTCTTAAGTAGTGCTATGGTTAGTGCCTCTTGGATATTGATTGGTTTATCAAACAATATCGTATTAAGCCTTGAAAATGCACTGTTTATTGATAATTTAAGAAGCTTTTTAAACTATCAACCTAAATTATCAGAAGATCAAGATGGGGTGATTCCAGAGACATCAAAGGCAGAACTATGTTTTCAGGATGTTTGTTTTCGGTACCGTGGGTCGAAAGAGAAAGTATTAAAGAATATTAATTTTAAGATTCATACAGGTGAAAAAATTGCAATCGTTGGTGTTAATGGCGCAGGTAAGACTACATTTATTAAACTATTAATGCGTTTATATGATGTAACGAATGGAAAGATTCTATATAATAACGTCGATATTAAGGAATACAATCTAAAAAAATATCGACAAGTGTTCACAACAGCATTTCAAGATTATCAGGTATTTGCTATGAGTGTAGCGGAAAATGTTTTGTTACGGAGACCTCAAAATCAACAAGATTATGACTTGGTGAAGAAGGCCTTAATACAAGTTGGAATTTATGAAAAGGTAATGACATTACAAAAGGGTATGGATACTGTACTAACAAAAGAATTTGATAGTACTGGTGCAGTTTTATCAGGTGGAGAAAAGCAAAAGATTGCAGTGGCTAGAGCATTTGTATCAAATAGCAATGTAGCTATTTTTGATGAACCAACAAGCGCACTTGATCCGATTGCAGAATATCGCTTATATGAGAGCATAATGGAGGTATGCAAAGATAAGACGATTATCTTTATATCTCATCGTTTATCGTCAACGGTACTTGCGGATACAATTTATTTATTTGATGCGGGGCAAATCATTGAGCAAGGAAATCATAAAGAATTAATGACAAAGAATGGTGTGTATGCGGACATGTTTAAAAGGCAAGCCGAGAGTTATCAGGAAGGAGTGAATTTATGAAAGTAAATTTTCGACGAATGATTTCTAATATAGTTTTTATGTTAAAATATGCGTTTAAATACACTCCACTTTATATTGTTAATTTATGTTTGTATGAGGTGTTCGCATCCGTCGAAGTATTTTTTGAGTTTACGTTTTGTATAAAATTCCTAGTAGATTTAATTCAATACAATGGTGAATTTAAGGATGCAGTAATTTATCTAACAATTATTAGTATCGTAATCGTAATTAAATTATTTTGGGCAGCAATTAATTCCTTTAAAATTGAACCAAATGCAAAAGAAAAATTACATAAAGAAATGAGAAATGAATTATATAAAAAGGCAGTTGAGCTGGATTTAGAAAGATATGATAATCCGGAATGCTATAATGATTTTGTATGGAGCATTAGTGAAGCAGACAAACGAATTGATGAGTTGATTGTAGATATTGGAAAGTTTTTTAGTTTTATCACAAGAATTATCATAAATGGAGTTTTTATTATAGCATTAGATAAGTTAGGAATTCTTATCGTATTAATTTCACTTGGTATTACTATGTTTTCAAATTCTAAATTAGGGAAAATAGAGTTTGAAATGGAAAATGAATTAAAGCCTTTAAAGAGAAAGCGAAACTATTTTAGTCGAGTTTTTTATTTAAATGACTATGCTAAAGAACTACGACTTACTCCGATTGGGACGCAATTACAAGAAGACTTTAAAGAAACAAATCAAAAATTTTCACCAATTATAAAAAAATATGGTGGCAAGCAAGCGTTTTTTTGAAGTCTGGGCGAAATTGTAGGGAACTCACTTTGTTTAGAGGTTTTTTATTTAGGATATCTAGTTTATTTAACAGTTGTGAAAAAGGTTCTAAGTTATGGTAGTGTTGTTCCTTTGTTTAATGCATCTTCAAATTTAAAGAACAGCTTACGATCATTTGCACTCTTAATCCCTCAATTTCAAAAACATAGTTTATATATAGAGAAGATTCGAACTTTTTTAGCGTTTGAAAGAAACGTTAAAGACGGGAAGTACTCTATAAAAACCAATGAATTTGAGTCTTTATCGATGCATAATGTTTCATTTGCATATGGGAATGATGAACCTACTTTAAAAAATATTAGTCTTCATATAAAAGCAGGGGAGAAGATAGCTATTGTTGGTTATAATGGTGCAGGTAAGACCACATTAATTAAATTAATTATGAGATTATATGATGTGAGTGCTGGTAGAATTGATGTTAATGGTAAGGATATCAAAGACTTTATATTAAACGATTATAGAGATTTATACGGAAGTGTATTTCAAGATTATAAATTATATGCTGCTTCTTTATCCGAGAATGTGAAAATGGATAAGGTTATGAAAGAGGATTATAATGCAATTGAACATGCACTAGATCAAAGCGGTTTTAAGAAACGATTAAATTCCTTAGATCAGGGACTAGATACTCCTGTTACTAAAGGGTTTAACGAACAAGGAATTAATTTTTCAGGTGGTGAGGCTCAAAAAATAGCGATTGCAAGAATATTTCTTAAAGATACACCGATTGTCATTTTAGATGAACCTTCAAGCGCCTTTGATCCAATTAGTGAATATAATTTTAATCAAACAATGTTAAAAGCAACAGAGAACAAAAACGTTATTATAATATCACATCGATTATCTAGCGCAAGGATGGTGGATCGTATATACATGCTTGAAAAGGGTAGTATCATTGAAGAAGGTAGCCACGATGAGTTAATAAGTTTAAATGGAAAGTATGCGCAAATGTTTCAAATGCAGGCAGAAAAGTATAATTTACAATATTAATCGGATGGTTGTAGAAAAGTTTTTTGATATGCTATTACTTAATTATAGTAGACAGTTTTAAGATTTTATCGGTCTGTAGGTAGAACATTTTACTAGAAAATATAATATAAATAATTGGAATAGCATAATCCCTCCTAGCATACATTGTATTAGTGAATATTAGGAGGGATTTCATTTGGACAATTATAATGTATATAAAGACATTAAAGCGCGTACAAACGGAGAAATTTATATCGGTGTTGTTGGACCGGTACGAACCGGAAAATCCACATTTATCAAGCGCTTCATGGATTTATTAGTTATTCCTAACATTGAAGATGTACATAGTAAAGAAAGAGCCATTGATGAACTACCACAAAGTGCTTCTGGTAAAACTGTTATGACAACAGAGCCAAAATTTATACCAAAGGAAGCAGTTAACATTCAAGTATCAGACGATACAAATTTATCTATTCGAATGATAGATTGTGTCGGATATATGGTAGATGGTGCCATTGGTCATATTGAAAATGAACAAGAGAGATTAGTAAAAACCCCGTGGTTTGATTATGAGATTCCTTTTACTCAAGCAGCGGAGCTTGGAACTAAAAAAGTAATAAATGATCATTCCACCATTGGTATTGTTGTTACGACAGATGGAAGTTTTGGTGATATCCCAAGAAGTAATTACGTGGCACCAGAAGAAAGAACAATAGAAGAACTAAAAAGAATTGGTAAGCCATTTGTAATACTATTAAATACAAATAGGCCTTTTTCAGAGGAAACTAGAATTTTTGCTGAGGAACTTAGTAGCAAATATAATGAAACAGTACTTCCAGTAAACTGCGAGCAATTAAAAAAGGAAGATATTACACGAATTTTAATAAATGTACTAGCAGTTTTTCCTGTAACAGAAATTGGATTCTTCTTACCAAAATGGGTTGAAATGCTTCCAAGAGATCACTATTTAAAGAGCGAAATCATTAGTGCTGTTAAGGGCGTGTTATCAAGACTACATGTTATGAGAGATGTAACAAATGCGAATTGTGCAGTTGATAGTCCGAATATCAATGGCATAAAAATTGATAGGATGAAGATGGAAGATGGTACCGTACGTATGAATATTGATATTGATGACAAATTTTATTATGAAATCATTAGTGAAATTGTTGGAAAGCCAATCTGTGGCGAATACGAGTTCTTAAGTGTTATTAGAGAGCTTGCAGCTAAGAAACAAGAATATGAAAAGGTTAGCAGTGCCTGTGAACAAGTAAAATATAAAGGATATGGTGTAGTATCACCTATGCAGGATGAAATTCAAGTGGAAGAGCCTGAAATTATTCGTCATGGTAATAAGTTTGGTGTAAAAATACGTGCCAATGCTCCTTCTGTCCATATGATCCAAGCAAATATCGAGACTGAAATAGCTCCAATTGTTGGTAGTGAAGATCAGGCTAGAGATTTAATCCGTTATATGAAAGAGCAACAAGAAAATGGTAAAGAAGGAATATGGGAAACGAACATCTTTGGTAAAACTATGCGTCAGTTAGTTGAAGAGGGCATTTCTACTAAGATTAATAGAGTATCAGAAGAAAGCCAAATGAAACTACAAGAAACGATGCAAAAAATCATCAATGACAGTCGTGGTGGATTGATCTGCATAATAATTTAGCTTATCTTAGTAAGCAAGTCTATACCCAAGCTTTTTCAAGCGGATATAGGCTTGTTTTTTTTATTTATAGCAGCGAATTGTTATAACCGTTAAAACAATAAGCTTTGAAAATTTCAGTCCTGAAGAAAATCAAAATTTTAGAATAGTGTTAACAGTAAATTAAGTAATATTTTGTGTCTTATAGAGGAGATAAACTGATATAAAGTAAGATACTACAGCACTGAATTTATTTATATTCTGAGCTGTGGCATCTTGTTTTTAATGACCATATACTCAAATCCTTATTAATGATATTTAATATATTTGGAATAATTGACAAGCAATTGTGGCATTTTGTTCAAAGGTTTGAAATATTTTTGACATCTTATTGACAAAAATTCTAAATATTGGTATAATCGTTGTAACAAAGTTAATACTTTTGTAACAACTTCTGTGACTTAAGTCTTAACTCATAACTATTTTGGAGGTACAACGTGAATAAGAAATGTATCAAGCTTTCCATAATGGCTGCCGCTACGATTTTATTTATGGGTGGGCAATCAATAATAGCAAGTGCGGAGACAGTTACAGAAGAGAATCCATTAGGTGGAATGTCTTACCATATAGGTCAGTATGTAGATGAGACTAGTAATGTAGATAGCTCTGAAGTGTCTATGCTTTTAGCAAAACAACTTGTTATACCAGAGAATATAGCAATTGCAAACGTAAAAGATTATGTTAATATAAGAGAAAAAGCAAGTAAATCAGCGAATATTATAGGAATTCTTCCAAAGGATGCGAGCTGTATCGTTTTAGATATCTCAGATGGTTGGGCAAAAGTTTCGTCTGGTAATGTTACAGGATATATTTCCACAGAATATCTATTTACAGGTCAAGCGGGAGTTCAAAAGGCGAAAGACCTTGCTAAATTAACAGCGAAAGTCGTTGCTGGTTCTGTGAATGTAAGAAGCGAAGCGTCTACATTAACGGATAATAATATCATAGCAGAAGTTAGCCGTGGTGAGGAACTTGAAGTTACAGATGATCATAGCATGGATTTATTAACAAAAGATGATCCAAAAGCTGCCTTATGGGTTAAGGTTAAGATTGATAACTTAGAAGGTTATGTAAGTAGAGAATTTGTTACAGTAGACTATGCTTGGAAATCAGCTACTAAGATTGATCCGATTGATTCCTCTATTTCATCTTTAAGAACAAGAATTGCACAAGAAGCAAAAAAACACATTGGTCTTAAATATGTATGGGGTGGTAATAGTTTAGTAACTGGTGCAGATTGTTCAGGTTTTGTGTTAGCAGTATATAGAGAGTGCGGTGTTTCTACAAAGTCTTTCCCAAGAGCTTCAAGAGATTTGGCTGTTTCAGGAAAATCCGTTTCTCGTAGTAATATTAAACCGGGCGACATGGTGTTTTATGGAAACTCTAGAGGTAATGTAGATCATGTGGCGTTGTATATAGGCAATGGAAAAGTAGTTCATGAAAGTGGCCATACCACTGGATGTAAGATTTCCAACATCGATTATAGAAAAATAATTGCCATCAGAAATTATCTTGATTAATAAATAAATTATAAGAGCTAGTGCGCAACAATTTTCTGTTTCGCACTAGCTCTTTTTAAATGATTATGTTTGAATGGCAAAAGCCCTGTCTACTTTACGGAAATGGCAATTTGAACAAAGCAAAAGACTCATGCTTCGATTGCAATGCATAAGATGTTCTAATTCTTTCATAATTTGTGATAAACATATCAAAAAACAGATAACTCGCTTCGCTCAAACAATCTGTCTTTTGATATACCACAAATTATGAAAGAAAGAACATCTAATGCATTTCCATAGGCGCATTCGTTCTTTTGCTTTCTTCAAATTACCGGTGTAATGTTATAAAAGGGCTTTTGACACCCAAATCATAACAGGTAATAAAAGTATTAATGATTTGACATAACTTGAATAGGTCTATGAGGTTTCTTAATTTAATTCATAGTTTCTTTAGTTGACATAAAGATTTTATATTTTTATAATAGAGTAAGCAATGGAATGAATGACAAGGAAGGGAAAATGACAAATGTACGGAATTGTATTAGGAGCAATTGCAATAGTATTATTACTTATAATTAAAGTAGAAAACGACAAAGTTAAAAACAAAAGGAAATTAGTTGCTAGGTTAAAAAAGCAATGGGGGGATGTCCCATCACAAGAATATACTTTTGAGAAGTTTCAATCCATTACTGCATACTATAAAGCAGTAAAAAATGCAGAAACTGATGTTGATGATATTACATGGAATGATCTAGATATGGATCAAATCTATATGACAATGAACAATACTTCATCAGCAATTGGTGAGGAATACTTATATGCATTATTACGTCAATTAAAATTTGATGAAGAAGAATTAAAAGAAAGAAATCGCTTAATTGAGTTTTTCTCTAACAATGAAGAAAAACGACTTCAAATACAAGAAATACTTAGTATTATGGGTAAGGTAAAAAATGTATCCATTTACGATTATATGAATCGTTTACATGATATACCAAAAGAAAATAATATGACTCACTATTTATTAATAGCTAGTTTATTTATTGGTGTTGGATTTATTTTTATTGACCCTTTAACAGGTGTTTTATTAACCGTTGGTTGTGTGGTTAATAATATTGTTCGCTATTATAGAAGAAAAATGGAAATCGAGAAATATTATGAAGTTGTTTCTTATATCATTCGTTTACTAGATAGCGTAAAATTATTAAATCAATCAAATATTGAAGAGATTAAACCATATACAACGGAACTTAAGAAATTAGTGAAGATTTTTGCTAGTTTTCGTAGAGGAGCAAGAATTGTCGCACCTAAGAAACCAACAGGGGACATGCTTGAACTTGTTGTGGAATATCCACGTATGATTTTTCATATGGATTTAATTAAATTTAATAAGATGATACAGACCTTTGAAGAGTATCAAGATGAGTTACAAATAGTTTATCAAACCATTGGTTTATTAGATAGTATGATTGCTGTTGCTTCTTTCCGTGAATTGATGGGAGAGTATAGCCTTCCTATTTTATCAAAAACTAAGGCTCCACATATTGATGCAGAAGATATTTTCCACCCAATGATTAATTCACCAGTTAAGAATTCAATTAAGACGGATAAGTGTGTATTAATTACTGGTTCCAATGCATCTGGTAAATCTACGTTTATAAAAACACTTGCAATTAATGCTATATTATCACAAACTGTATTTACATCAATGAGTAAAAAATACGAGGCTAGCTATTTTAAAGTAGCATCTTCTATGGCATTGCAAGATAGTTTATCAAACAATGAAAGTTATTATATTGTTGAAATCAAATCATTAAAGCGTATCGTTGATATGTCAAAAGATGAAATTCCAACCTTATGTTTTGTAGATGAAGTGTTACGTGGTACGAATACATTAGAGCGTATCGCTGCTTCTTCAAGAATTCTACAAAGTTTAGCTATGAGCAATGCAATTTGTTTTGCAGCTACTCATGATATTGAATTAACACATATACTAGAAAATTATTATTCCAATTATCATTTCCAAGAACAAATTGTTGATAATAATATCTTATTTGATTATATTTTACATGATGGACGAGCTATTTCTAAAAATGCGATTAAATTACTTTCTATCATTGGATATTCTGAAGATATTATTACAGAAGCAACGAATTCTGCAAATCATTTCTTAGAAGTAGGAGAATGGGATATTATAAAATAAGTCATGATAGGTTGAAATAGAAGTATTTCAACCTATGTATTTTTAAAAAAGATTTATTGTGCTGTTATAGGGCTATTTAGCAATTAGACTAAGAACATGATAGGTAGATAATAATACAAAACAGTTAGATGCCCTTATAACGAATTAATATAAGTTGACACATGGAGGTTATAAATGAAAGTTACAATATATACAGATGGTGCTGCAAGAGGAAATCCAGATGGGCCTGGTGGATATGGTACAATTCTTTCCTATGTTGATTCTACGGGTAAAGAACATATTCGCGAGTTTTCTGCTGGTTATAAAAAAACAACCAATAACCGTATGGAATTAATGGCTGCCATAGTTGGTTTAGAGGCACTTACAAAACCATGTGAGGTTACACTTTATTCGGATTCACAATATCTTGTGAAGGCCTTTAATGAACACTGGATTGATGGTTGGATTAAAAAAGGCTGGAAACGCGGGAAAAACGAGCCTGTAAAAAACGTTGATTTGTGGAAAAGAATGATGAAAGCAAAAGAGCCACATCAAGTTAATTTTTGTTGGGTTAAAGGACATAATGGACATCCACAAAATGAAAGATGTGATGTTTTAGCAACAACAGCGGCAGATGGAACCAATCTTTTAGATGATGTTGTGGTAGAATAGATAAAAGAGTGGCAAGTAGAAAGGAAGTACAATAATGGCGCAATTAACTCCAATGATGCAGCAATACATGGAGACAAAAGGGCAATATAAAGACTGTATTTTATTTTATCGTTTAGGAGATTTTTATGAAATGTTCTTTGAAGATGCAATCACGGCTTCAAAAGAACTTGAAATTACTTTAACTGGTAAGAATTGCGGTCTTGAAGAACGAGCACCAATGTGTGGTATCCCGTATCACGCAGTGGATGGGTATCTTACGAAACTTGTAAACCGTGGCTATAAAGTAGCAATTTGTGAACAAGTAGAAGATCCAAAACAAGCAAAAGGGATTGTAAAAAGAGAAGTAATACGTATTGTAACTCCTGGTACGAATTTAAATACTCAGACCTTAGATGAGACTAGAAATAATTATCTTATGAGTATTATCTGGGGAGAAGATATTTGTGGTATTTCAACGGTAGATATTACAACAGGTGATTACTATGTAACTGAAGTGGATAGTAAACGAAAATTATTAGATGAAGTTTATAAATTTATGCCATCTGAAATTATCTGTAATTCCGCTTTTCATATTAGTGGTGTAGATATTGATGAGTTACGATTACGATATAACATATCTGTTAACTCGGTTGAAGATTGGTATTATGATACAGAAATGTGTGAGAAAGTATTAAAAGAGCATTTCCACGTTGGTAGCTTAGATGGACTTGGCCTAAAAGACCATACCATTGGCGTTAATGCAGCTGGTGCAGTGCTTCAATATTTATATGAGACACAAAAAAATAGTTTAACTCATCTTACACATATTGTTCCATATATCACTAGTAAGTATATGTTAATCGATAGCTCAAGTAGAAGAAATCTAGAACTTGTAGAAACGATGCGTGAGAAGCAAAAGAGAGGTTCTCTTCTTTGGGTTTTAGATAAAACAAAAACTGCTATGGGGGCTAGACTCTTACGTAGCTATGTGGAACAGCCATTGATTGATGAAAAACAAATTAATGAGCGTTTAGATGCAATCACTGAATTTAACGACAATGTCATCACAAGAGAAGAAATCAGAGAATATTTAAATTCTATCTATGACCTAGAACGTCTTATGGGTAAAATAAGTTATAAAAGTGCGAATCCTCGTGATTTAATTGCCTTTTTATCTTCACTTGCGATGCTTCCACATATTAAAGTATTAATAGAAAACTTTGAGACCCCTATTTTTAAGGAAGTTTTTCAAGAGCTTGATCCGTTAAAGGATTTACATGATCTTATTGATAGTGCAATCGAAAAAGAACCACCAATTGGGGTTAAAGAAGGTGGTATTATCAGAGAAGGATACAACGAAGAAGTGGATTCCTTAAGGCATGCAAAAACAGACGGTAAAGTGTGGCTTGCAAATCTTGAAACAACCGAGAGAGAGAAAACGGGAATTAAGAACTTAAAGATTAAATTTAACCGTGTATTTGGTTATTATTTAGAAGTAACAAATTCTTATGCAAACTTAGTACCAGAACATTGGATTCGTAAGCAAACATTAGCCAATGCAGAAAGATACACAACTCCAGAGTTAAAAGAATTAGAAGATAAAATTTTAAATGCAGAAGATCGTTTATTTGCACTTGAATACGAATTGTTTTCAGAGGTAAGAGATCGAATTGCAAATGAAGTACTAAGAATTCAAAAAACTGCAAAAGCAATTGCTAAAATTGATGCAATGGCATCTTTGGCTTTTGTAGCGGAACGTAATAATTTTGTACGACCAAGTATTAATACAAATGGGACAATTCAAATTGTTGAGGGTAGACATCCTGTAGTTGAGCAAATGATTACAAATGATATGTTTGTTGCAAATGACACTTATCTTGATAATGATTCGAATCGTATCTCAATTATTACAGGACCAAACATGGCTGGTAAATCTACCTATATGAGACAAACAGCTCTTATCGTATTAATGGCACAGATTGGTTCCTTCGTGCCAGCAACAAGCGCTGATATAGGAATTGTAGATCGTATTTTTACTAGAGTTGGAGCTTCCGATGATCTTGCATCCGGCCAGAGTACTTTTATGGTTGAAATGACTGAGGTTGCAAACATTTTAAGAAATGCTACTAGAAATAGCTTGCTAATCTTAGATGAGATTGGTAGAGGAACATCAACCTTTGATGGTCTAAGTATTGCTTGGGCAGTAGTAGAGCATATAAGTAATAAGAAATTGCTTGGTGCTAAAACTTTATTTGCCACACATTATCATGAATTAACCGAACTAGAAGGTAAAATTGAAGCGGTTAATAATTATTGCATTGCGGTTAAAGAGCAAGGTGATGATATTGTATTCTTACGTAAAATAGTAAAAGGTGGCGCTGATAAGAGTTACGGTATTCAAGTAGCGAAGTTAGCTGGAGTACCAGAGAGTGTTCTAAACCGAGCAAAGGAAATTGTAGAAGAACTAAGCGAAAAAGACATCGCAGAAAAAGCAAGAAATCTAGAAGTTGCTGTTACTAGAGATTCTCAATCTTTTTCAAATGATGATGTAGTTTCGGAAAAATTATCTTCAAAGAAGCTTTCTTCAAAGGATGAAGGTAGTTTAGCTTCAATAAGTGAAAAAAATAATTCAAATAAGAAGAAAACTTCTGAACTAGATATGATGCAATTGTCCTTATTTGGATCAAATGATTATGAAGATGTTGTAAATGAAATTAGAGATATTGATATTGCTAGACTTTCTCCAATTGATGCTTTAAATAAACTTTATCAAATACAGTTAAAGATTAAGGAAACATTTTAAACGAGGTGTTATATGAAACTAAACAAACTTAAAAATAGTTTTATCCCTTTATTTTTATTGCTGTTAGTATTTCTATTTTGTGTGGGTGGTTTGTTAGAGTTTGGTAAAGCAAATCAACTTAACCATCCCCAAAAAGGGAATTTAAATGAAAATCAAACTGATGTAAATCAGGGGAATGGTAGTTCAAGTAATTCAGAAGAAAACTCAGATGCATCAGAAAACTCAGGAAAAGATAAAAACACAAACGAGGATATGAATACGACAGATGGAAGCAATGAGTCTACTTCTGTAGTAAATAGTCAAATTCAAGAACTTATTGATACTATGACTCTAGAAGAAAAAGTTGGTCAATTATTTTTTGTACGTTGTGATGAATCTACAGCAGTAGAAGATGTTTCAAATTATAATCTTGGCGGATTTATCTTATTTGCTAATAATTTTGAAAATAAAACAAAAGAAGATCTTATGAATAATATTAAAGCCTATCAAGAAGCATCAAAAATTCCTATGTTAATTGGTGTGGATGAAGAAGGTGGTACGGTAGTTCGCGTAAGCAAATTTAAAGAATTTCGAGACACCCCATTTCTATCACCCAGAGCTTTATATGCAAAAGGTGGTTTAAAACTTATTATTGAAGATGCGTATGAGAAAGCTGAATTATTAAAAGGCTTAGGTATCAATGTAAATTTAGCGCCTGTTTGTGATTTATCTTTTGATGTTGATGATTATATGTATGATCGTGCGTTTGGTGTATCTGTGGATGCAACATCAGAGTATGTATCCTCAGTTGTATGTATAATGAATAAGAAAAAACTAGGATCTGTTTTAAAACATTTCCCTGGATATGGAAATAATGAGGATACACATACAGGAATCGCTTACGATAATCGTAGCTATGAAACCTTTGAGACCAAAGATTTTCTACCATTTGAGGCTGGAATAAAGGCTGGAGCAAATAGTATTTTAGTTTCACATAATATCGTAAAAAGTATGGATGAAAAAATGCCAGCTTCTTTATCGAAAGAAGTTCATAATATTTTAAGACAAGAGCTTAAGTTTGATGGCGTTATTATGACAGATGACTTAAGTATGGATGCGATTACTAGCTTTACGGATGGAATGGCAGCTGCGGTAACGGCAGTGAATGCAGGTAATGACCTACTAATAGCAACGGATTATAAAACACAAATACCTGCTGTCATAGAAGCTGTTAAAAATGGAGTCATCAAAGAAGAGACCATAGATAAGGCAGTATTTCGTGTATTAACATGGAAAGACACTTTAGGGCTGTTAGAAGAATAGAGAGGTAGCATATGTCAAAAATTGCAGTCTTAGATCAGAGTACAATTAATCAAATAGCAGCAGGAGAGGTTGTAGAAAGACCTGCTTCTGTTGTAAAAGAGTTAATAGAAAATGCAATTGATGCTGGTGCAAATGCAATTACAGCTGAGATTAAAGAGGGTGGTATCTCCTTTATTCGTATTACAGACAATGGTGCTGGAATCGATAAAGAAGATATACCTCTTGCGTTTTTACGCCATTCAACAAGTAAGATACGTTCAGTAGAAGATTTACTAACAATCGGAAGTTTGGGATTCCGTGGTGAAGCATTATCGAGTATTGCTGCGGTTGCACAAGTGGAATTAATCACAAAAACAAGAACTTCTTTCACTGGCGTTCGTTATGTTATCGAAGGTGGCGAAGAAAAGGAACTTTCTGAGATTGGTTGCCCAGATGGAACAACTTTTCTAATTCGAAACTTATTTTATAATACACCTGCGAGAAGAAAGTTTTTAAAATCCCCAACGACGGAGGCAGGTTATATTAGTGACTTATTGGAAAGACTTTCAATATCTCACCCAAATATATCTTTTAAGTTTATTAACAATAACAAGACTGTATTACATACGTCAGGAAATCATAATTTAAAAGATATTATTTATCATGTATATGGCAGAGATGTTGCAGCGCAATTAGTTCCTGTGGTAAATCAAAATGAACAGATTACTTTAGAAGGTTATGTTGGTAAGCCAATTATATCAAGAGGTAATCGTAACTATGAGAATTATTTTATTAATGGCAGATATATAAAAAGTGCTGTAATCACAAAAGCAATTGAAGAAGCTTATAAACCATATTCTATGCAACATAAATATCCGTTTACGGCCATTCATTTTACAGTAGATCCAGAATTAATTGATGTGAACGTACATCCAACAAAGATGGAAATTCGATTTACCAATACAGAGCTTGTATATAAGCTAACATATCAAGCAATTTCCATGGCTTTATCCGGTAGAAATATGATTCCTGACGTTAGTTTAGTTGAGGAAGAAAAACCGGAAAAGAAAATTTATGAGAATGTACCAGAGCCTTTTGAAAAGAATCGATTACAGCAACTTCAGATGACTCAGCAAAAAGGCCGAGAGGAACTTCGTAATAAAGCAGAAAGAAAACGTGAAGAAGCTATTAAAGAAATGAACGCATCTCATTTGTTTTCTAAAAGTATAAAAGATATCAATGTACCGATGAAAGAAACTGCAACAAATGTTGATGAGAACGTCAAGGAATTTATCAAGGACACAGAAATTATGAATCTTTATAATGCAGTGAACCAAGGATATGAAGCAATAAAACAAAAGAAAGAAGAGCTTGTATCTGAAAGTACGGATTCCTATGATATTAAAGATAATAATAAAATTGATGATAGCAAAAATAATGAGACTAACGTAGGGAATGCTGACTCCAAAGTTAATGATACTAGCATAAGTAATAATAGTGAACTAGATAGTAAGGGATTAGAAAATAAGGAATTAGAAAATAAGGAATTAGAAAATAAGATAACTATTGAATCTAGAGAGAACAATAGTGATTTAAATTCAGCGTCTAATGAGAATATAAACACTAATAATAATGATGTGAATTCACCTTCAGATAGTAAATTTAATCAACTGACTGAAGCTATCTATGAAGGAAAAGCCGTTCAAACTGAACTTGAAGGGGTATTTTTATCAAAAGAATCAATAAAGAAACATCGTATTATTGGACAATTATTTTCAACTTATTGGTTAGTAGAATTTGATCAGCAACTTTACATTATCGATCAACATGCAGCTCATGAAAAAATTCTGTATGAAGCAACACTAAAACGAATTGCTGATAAAGAATACTTATCTCAGATTATAAGTCCACCGATTGTGTTAACTTTAAATCTAAAAGAAGAAGCGGTAATTAAAGAACACGAGGCAAGTTTAAAACGTCTTGGATTTGAAATAGAACATTTTGGTGGAAAAGAATATAGCGTTAGTGCTCTGCCAGCGGATATGTACGGTATTGCAGGTGAAAGACTTTTAATTGAGTTTATAGATGACTTAGTGGAGGAAGCACCAACTGGAACTCCAGATATTATTTTAGAAAAAATTGCGTCTATGTCTTGTAAAGCTGCAGTTAAGGGGAATCATACGATGTCCGTCATGGAAGCAGAGGCTTTAATTGAACAGTTATTAACACTTGATAATCCGTTTCATTGCCCTCATGGTAGACCGATCATTATTTCCATGACAAAATATGAGCTAGAAAAGAAATTTAAACGTATTATATAAATTGAGGTGTAAGCATTGGAAGAAACAAATCAGGCATGGGAAAAAGAGAAAAAACCGCTCGTTGTTTTAACTGGTCCAACAGCTGTTGGTAAAACAAAACTCTCCATTGAACTTGCAAAAGCATTAAATGGAGAAATCATTTCAGCAGATTCAATGCAAGTATATCGCTATATGGATGTTGGAACAGCGAAAATAAGTAAAGAAGAAATGGATGGCGTGACCCATTACTTAATTGATGAGATAGATCCGAAAGAGGAGTTTAATGTTGTTAAATTTCAAACTTTAGCAAAACAATACATGGAGGATATCTATAAGCGTGGGAAATTACCTATCATTGTAGGTGGAACAGGATTTTATATTCAATCCGTACTATATGATATTAATTTTGCTGATAATGAGAAAGATACAACATATCGTACTGAGTTAGAGCAGCTTGCAATGGAAAAAGGAGCAACTTACCTACATGAAATGTTAAAAGAAGTTGACCCAATTTCTTATGAAACAATTCATGAAAATAATATAAAAAGAGTAATACGTGCCTTAGAATACTACAAGCAGACTGGAACACCAATCTCCGCACATAACGAGGAACAACGTAACAATGAATCTCCATATAATTTCACATATTTTGTGTTAAATAACGACAGGGAGATACTTTATAAGAATATTGATAAGCGTGTAGATATTATGGTTGAGAGTGGTTTACTAGATGAGGTAAAACATTTAAAGGAAATGAGATATACCAGAGATTTAGTTAGTATGCAAGGGTTAGGATATAAGGAAATACTTGCTTACCTTGACGGGGAATGTACGTTAGAGGAAGCAATTTATATCCTAAAACGAGATACGAGACATTTTGCGAAACGTCAGCTTACTTGGTTTAAGAGAGAAAGAGACGTCACTTGGGTGAATAAGCAAGAGTTTAGTCAAAATGAAGAAAAAATCCTTGAGTTTATGTTAAACATTTGCAAAGAGAGAAAGAGTTGTATATAATAAGTAAGGATTTTAAAGTTATTAGAGGAAGGTCTGCCACACGCTTTTATGCGTATTCTTTCATGGCAGAAAAGATAGGTGTAAAATGAATACGACAGAAAATATGTACAAAGAACTTCATATAGATCAAAAAGTACTTGATTATTGTAAAGAAATAGAAGTTTCTTTAAAAGAACGTTTTGAAGCTATCGATCAAGTAGCAGAGTTTAATCAATTAAAAGTTTTAAAAGCGCTACAAGATTGTAGAGTAAGCGATGCGCACTTTGCTGCATCCACTGGTTATGGATATAATGATTTAGGAAGAGATACTTTAGAAGAAGTATATGCAAAGGCATTTCATGCGGAATCTGCGCTTGTAAGACCACAGTTAGTAAGTGGAACACATGCATTAACCATCGCTCTTTCTGGAAATTTAAGACCGGGCGATGAAATTTTATCTCCAGTTGGAAAACCTTATGATACCCTAGAAGGTGTAATTGGAATTACAGAATCAAAAGGTTCCTTAAAAGAATATGGGATAACATATTCTCAAGTAGACTTATTACCAGATGGTTCATTTGATTACGATAATATTAAAAAAGCAATCAATGAAAGAACAAAATTAGTAACCATTCAACGTTCCAAAGGATATCAAACGAGACCAACACTTTCCGTGAAACAAATTGGTGAGTTAATCAGCTTTGTAAAATCAATTAAGCCAGATGTGATTTGCATGGTGGATAATTGTTATGGTGAATTTGTTGAAACCATTGAGCCAAGCGATGTTGGCGCTGATTTATGTGTAGGATCCTTAATTAAAAACCCAGGTGGTGGGTTAGCGCCTACTGGTGGTTACATTGTAGGTAAAGAAGAATATGTAGATAATGCAGCTTATCGATTAACAGCTCCAGGTCTAGGAAAAGAAGTAGGGGCTACCCTTGGTATCAATGGATTACTATATCAAGGATTTTTCTTAGCACCTACCGTAGTAGCAGGTGCATTAAAAGGTGCTATATTTGCAGCAAATGTTTATGAAAAACTAGGATACCCAGTAGTACCAAATGGAACAGAGTCTCGTCACGATATTATCCAAGCGGTAACTCTTAAATCTCCAGAAGCCGTAATTGCTTTTTGTAAAGGAATTCAAGCAGCAGCACCAGTGGATAGTTATGTAACTCCTGAACCATGGGCGATGCCTGGATATACATCTGATGTTATTATGGCAGCAGGGGCTTTTGTTCAGGGTTCCTCTATAGAATTGTCAGCAGATGCGCCAATAAAGCCTCCTTATGCAGTGTATTTCCAAGGTGGTTTAACTTGGTATCATGCAAAATTTGGTATACTTATGTCGCTACAAAAGTTATACGAAGAAGGTTTAGTACAATTATAATGTTAAACGAGGGGCTATTGCAAATAAAGACTTATTTTGCAATAGCCCCAGACTTATTTCTTCTGTACAAATAGGAATAAATGTGTTAACATTAAATTTGATTTAGTAGGTCTAAATGGAGGGAAGGTAGTCAGCATATGGCGAGAACAACAAACAAGAATGCATGGGTATTACTACTATTAATGTTAGCAGGTGTTGTTATAGGAGGCTTTTTGGGATATTTAGCAAAAGGCGTGCCATGGCTTTCTTGGCTAAATTTTGGACAAGAATTTGCACTAGGTAGCAATAATGGATCCGGTGCAATACAATTAAATCTTGGTGTAGTTGTAATCCAATTTGGATTATCTATTAGAATCACAATTGCGAGTATTTTGGGTATCATTATTTCATTTTTTGTTTATCGAAAGCTATAATAGGAAGATGATTTTTCTATTGATTTCTTGGAGAGAGAGAATGGAGAAGTCATGGAGATGAAAAAAAGTATTATGAAGGAGCTTCCCGTATCAGAGCAACCTTATGAAAAAGGTGAAAAATACGGTGTTAGTGCGTTGTCCGATGCTGAATTACTTGCGGTTATCATCCGTTCTGGTTCTAAGAATGAACACTCTGTTGAATTAGCAACTAGGGTATTACAAAGTTTTAAATCGAGTCAGAGTCTGAATGGATTACATCATGTTACAATGCATGAATTAATGAAAATTTCAGGAATTGGAAAAGTAAAGGCACTACAATTGTTATGCCTTGCCGAAATTTCTAAACGAATGGTAAAACTAGAAAGTGAAGCTGGGATTCGAATGACAGATCCTAAGACAGTTGCAAAATACTATATGGAAGAAATGCGACATTTAAAAAAAGAACAATGCCGTATACTACTATTTGATACTAAAAGCAAAATGTTAGGAGAACAAATTCTCTCCATAGGGACGATTAACACATCGATTCTTTCCCCAAGAGAGGTATTTGTCGCTGCCTTAGCACATGAAGCTGTTCATATAATACTAATTCACAATCACCCAAGTGGAGATCCAACTCCAAGCAAAGAAGATCAGCTAATAACAAGAAGAATTGTAGAAGCTGGAAATTTAGTGGGTATTAAACTTATGGATCATATTATCATTGGCGATAATAAATATATAAGCTTAAAAGAATTGGGTTTTATTTAAAACATTAAAATTAATGTAAATTTTTAAAAGGTATACTAGAAGGGAGACTTACTATGGCAGGAAAGTTATTTGGCATTGATTTTGGGACGAGTACGCTTAAAATATATAAGAAAAATTCAGGAGTCATTTTTGATGCTAAAAACATAATTGCAATTGCAGATAAAACGAAAGTTATAGCAATCGGAGATGAGGCCGCTGAGATGTATGGTAAGGCGCCTTCCAATATTGTGGTGGATTATCCTGTAAGAAATGGTGTGATAGCCAATATAGCGAATATGCTTTCTTTATTAAATCGAGCATTTTCAGATATTAGTAAAGAACATGGAAAGTTACTTGGCGCAGAGTTTTTTGTTGCGACACCTACAGACATTACAGAAGTAGAAAAAAGAGCTTTTTTTGATCTAGTTGCTAGTTCAAATGCAAAAGGTAAAAAAATTAATATTGTTGACAAACCAATAGCAGATGCTCTTGGCGCTGGTCTTGATGTAACAAATGCAAGAGGTGTGATGGTTGTTAATATAGGAGCGGATACTACTGAGGTATCAATTATATCCTTAGGGGGTATTGTTCTTAGTAAATTAGTTCCAGTTGGTGGTAATCGTTTAGACGAATCTATCATTTTAAATGTTAAGAAACAATTTAATCTAGTGATTGGACATAAGACAGCAGAAACAATTAAAAAAGAGCTTGCTTCAGCACTCCCTGGTGAGGAAAGAACAATTAAAGTCTTTGGACGTGATGTTGTATCCGGATTACCTATGGAGAAAGAAATAAATTCTAACTTCGTATATGAAACTATCTCTGAACATCTTTATTCCATCATTGATGCTGTTCGTATTATTCTTGAGAGAACACCACCAGAAATTTCTTCTGATATAATTGATTCTGGAATATATGTTACAGGTGGTTCTGCCAATATCCGTGGTTTAGATCAATTGATGTCTCATGAAACTGATTTAAAGATCAATATTTGTCATGACCCTGCAAATACGGTAGTAAACGGTTTAGGTAAAATTATTGATAATCCTAAACTACATTCACTTGCAACAAGTTTAAAACAAACCTATTATGGAGGTTGATGAGACGAAATGAGAAGAAGAACACCGAAGTTTTCGGTTCAGCCACGTACTGTCCTTAAGGCATGTACTGTTGTTTGTTTAGCTTTAATAATTGTTTCTTTTCGTTTTAGCAGTGTAATGAGCCCAGTTAAAACAGGGATTGGATATGTAATAAGCCCAATGCAAAAAGGCATAAATTCCGTTGGTACTTCTATTTCGAGACAATTAGATAAGCTAAAAAGCATGAATGAGCTTCTAGAAAAGAATGCTGAATTAGAAAAGCAAAATGCTGACTTAAAGATGCAAAATAACATTCTAGTTCAAGAAAAGTATGAATTAGATAGCTTGAGAGCTTTATACGAATTAGATCAAAAGTATTCCGATTATAAAAAGGTTGCTGCTAGAGTAATTAGCAAAGATACAAATAGTTTTTATAGTGTATTTACCATTGACAAAGGAACAGATGATGGTCTTACGGTAGATATGAATGTTATGGCTGGTAATGGTTTAGTTGGAATCATTACCGAAGTTGGCAAAAACTATGCAAAAGTACGTTCAATTATCGATGATGCTAGTTATGTTAGTGGTATGTTTTTAAAAACGTCTGATAATTGTGATGTTAAAGGTGATTTGGAACTTCTAGATGAGGGGTATATTCGAGTAGAATCTATAAGTATGAATGCCGAAGTAGAAGACAATTATGAGGTGGTAACTTCGAATATTAGTGACAAGTACTTACCCGGTATTCTAATTGGTTATATAAGTAACATTGAAGTGGATTCTAGCAATATGTCAAAAGTAGCTTATTTAAGACCAGCTGTTGATTTTGAGCATTTAGAAGAAGTACTTATTATAACAGAGTTAAAAGAGCAATTACAAAAAAATGATGAATAGGACAGGGTTATCGTGATTAGAATTTTAGTCATTGGAATTGAATTAGTCTTAAGTTTTTTATTACAAAGTGCAGTATTTCCTCATGCTGAGTTAGCAGGAGTAGTACCAGATATATTGATGATACTTGTTGTAACAACTGCTTATACAAAAGGAATTTATCCTGGCTTATTCACCGGTTTATTTGCTGGTTTATTAGTAGATTTTATGTATGGGGATGTCATAGGAATCTGTGCTTTGCTTTATATGTTTATAGGTTACGTAAATGGATATAGCAATAAGATATATGACCGAGATGACTATACAATTCCACTGATTTTAATTGCACTCAGTGAATTTGTTTATAGTTTTTTCTATTATATTCTTGAATTTTTAATGCGTGGTAGACTAAATTTAGGGTATTATGCATATCGAATTATGTTACCTAAAGTAATATACACTTTGGTAATGGGGGTTATCTTTTATAAACTATTTCTTATGGTACATGTGGGAATATCAAAGCTATTAAAGCAGGAGGATTATTAGATGATAGATGTTATTATAGATAAAATAAAATCCTTATTCTCTTCCAGATTAATTCCCTTAATGATGATATTCTTGATGCTTTTTGGAATTTTAATTCATAGGTTGTTTCAACTACAAATCGTGGAAGGAACTTCCGATGCACAAAAAGAAGAATATTATAATACTGGAATCAGAGAAATAAAAAGTACAAGAGGAAAAATTTACGATCGCAATGGTAAATTATTAGCCTATAATGAACTTAAATATGCAGTAGCTCTTAGTGACAGCGCGCTTTTAACAACGAATAAAGATAAAAATGCAATGATATATCGCCTTATAAAAATCTTAGAAGATAGAGGCTATGATGTAGAACTTGATTTTGCTATTGAGCTTAATGAACAAGGTGAATTAGAATTTAATATTGAAGGTAATGCATTACTTCGATTTAAAAAAGAAGCATATTACTTAAAAAGCGTGAATGAATTAACCGAAGAACAAAGGAATGCAAGCGCACAAGAAGTTTTTGATTTCTTAAATACAGGTGAGAATTATAGTAAGTTTCAAATATCAGATGAGTATAGCCTAGAAGATCAATTAAAAATTATGAAGATTCGCTTCACTATGGCGACTACTCCGAAACAAGATAATCAAATAACACAGATTACAATTGCAACAGATATAGATGACACAACTAGAGCTGCCATTAAAGAAAATCTAGCAGACTTACCTGGTGTTGAAATAAAACAAGAAACAATTCGAGTTTATAATGATAGTAAATATTTTGCACATATGTTAGGGTACACAGGCTTAATCAATGCGAATGAACTCGAAACATATAATGAGGGTAAGAGTAAGGATGAGGAAGAGTATTCTAGTACCGATTATGTTGGTAAAATAGGACTGGAAAAAGAATACGATAGCTATTTAAAAGGTATAAAAGGTACTGAAAAAGTAACGATTACCGACAAAGGTAAAGTAGTAGATGTAAGTGTTGAAAAAGAACCTACGGTAGGTAATGATCTTTATCTTACAATCGATAGAGATTTACAAGTTTCCCTTTATAACTTACTTGAACGAAACATTGCAGAAATCTTACTTTCTAAGATTGTAAATTCTATGGATTATGGTGGAAAAGGAAAAAGTGCTGCAAAGATTACGATTCCAATCTATGAAGTATACAATGCCTTACTTGCCAATAATGTTATTGATATCACACACTTTAGAAGTGAAGATGCAACAGATTTAGAAAAGAGAACATATCAATATTTCCTTGATAAACGTGTAACTATCTTTTCAAAGCTAAATGATTTATTAGACAAGGATAGTAAAGTAACCAATGAACAAGCTGGAGAAGAAATGCAGGAATATCTCCAATATGTATATTCTAAAATGATCTCTAGTGATGTGAAATTATTAATATCCTCGAATATAGATCGTACAGATAGCGTTTATTTAAACTACCAAGATGGTAAGTTAAGCTTAAGTGAGTTCTTACAATATGCAATTACAAAAAATTGGGTTGATTTATCTCAGTTAGGTATAGGAAATGAGTACTATAGTACAGAAGAATTGTATGAAAAACTTATTGCCTATACAATGGATTTACTTGTTGACGATGCTGAGTTTGAGAAGAAAATATATCGCACCTTAATCTTTACAAAAAAATTATCAGGAAAAGAAATTTGTCTTTTATTATTTGACCAAGGTGTGTTAGAATGGAACGAGAGTGATTACTCCAATTTAGAAAGTGGTAGAATCTCTGCTTATACTTTCATAACACAAAAAATTCAGAAGTTAGAGATAACCCCTGGGGAGTTAGCATTAGAGCCATGTAGTGGGTCCATTGTTGTAACAAATCCAAAAACGGGTGATGTCTTAGCTCTTGTCTCTTATCCAAGTTATGATAATAATAAGCTTGCCAACAAGATAGATTGGACGTATTATTCAAAATTGCTAAATGATAAGGCGACACCATTAATTAATCGCCCAACCATGCAAAAAACAACAACAGGTTCAACATTCAAGCCTTTAATGACATTAGCTGGTCTTGCAGAAGGTGTGATTGATGTTAATACAAAAATCACAGATAGAGGTGTCTTTGACAAGGTAGTTCCTTCTCCAAGCTGTTGGAAATATACATCAAATCATTCTACTCATGGAACAATTGATGCAGCACATGCTTTGATGCATTCCTGTAACTATTTCTTTTATGAAGTTGGATATCGCTTAGCTACGGATCAATCTGGCCTTTATAGTGATGCACTAGGTATTTCAAAAATACAAAAATATGCAGATATGTTTGGTTTAGGCTCCAAGTCTGGTGTTGAAATTGATGAGGCAACTCCGGTAATTTCTTCGAAAGATTCTGTTCGTACAGCAATTGGATATGGCCATGAATTTGCGCCAATTCATATTGCAAGATATCTTACAACGGTTGCTAACAGTGGAACAAATTATGATCTTACATTAGTTGACAAAATAAAGGATAAGGATAACAATGTTATCCTTGATAATTCAGCAACTGTTGTTAATAAAATAGATATGTTTAATGCAAGTGAATGGAACCTTGTCCATGAAGGAATGTACCTCGTAGTTAATACCCCTACAAACTCTCTTGATCGTTTGTTTGGTGATCTTGGAGTGAAAGTAGCAGGTAAAACTGGTACTGCACAGGTTGGTACGAACCATCCTCACCATGCGCTTTTTGTATCCTATGCACCTTATGATGATCCAGAGATTGCTGTAGCGGTAGTTATTCCGAATGGTTATGCTTCTGCCAATGCAGCTAAGGTAGCAAGAGAAGTATATGGTGTTTATTTTAACGGTGAGAATGAAGAAGAGCTATTAAGCGGGGATATTGAAGCAGGATCTGCAACCAATATTAATATTAATGATTAAGAAATACAGAATAGATTTGACAGAAAGGTAAGGTGATTGCGTGAATAATTCGGTTGTTATCAAGGGAAATAAGCACGGTATCGTTGTAGTCCTTGATGCAAATATGGAATTTTCTGAGTTAAAAGAACATATAGCCACTAAGTTTAGAGATTCAGCGAAATTTTTAGGAAACGCGAAAATGGCAATCAGCTTTGAAGGCAAAAAGCTAACTGATGCAGAGCAAAGAGAAGTTCTTGATATAATAGCAGAAAATTCAGATCTTTATGTAGTATGTATCGTAGATAATGACCCAGAAAAAGATGCTGTTTTTGAAAAATCATTAAATGATAAACTTTTAGAATTGTCCAATACAACTGGACAATTCTATAAAGGAAATCTTCGTTCTGGACAAGTATTAGAGACAGAAACAAGTATTATTGTGATTGGGGATGTAAACCCTGGTGCAAGTGTTATTTCAAAAGGTAACATAATAGTGCTTGGTGCTTTAAAAGGAACTGTGTTTGCCGGTGCTACTGGCAATGAGAATGCCTTTGTTTTAGCCCTTGATATGTACCCAGTTCAAATAAGAATTGCAGATACAATAGCAAGATGCCCAGATAATCCAATCAAAGATGAAAATAAGGAAGCAAAAATTGCTTTCTTAGAGGAAGGAAATATTTACATTGAACCTGTAAATAGAAAAGTTTTAAATGAGATTCGATTATAAGAAAAAGCAAAGTTTTTGGCAACGATTAAAAAATAAGATAAAGCCAAGATATTCGTATAAAAAATGCGAGTACAATAAAGAAATTAAAACTTATGGAGGAATCAGAATGGGAGAAGTAATTGTAGTAACATCCGGAAAAGGCGGTGTTGGAAAAACAACTTCAACTGCAAACATTGGAACAGGACTAGCAAAATTAGATAAAAAAGTTGTACTTATTGATACTGATATAGGCCTTCGTAATTTGGATGTAGTAATGGGATTAGAAAATCGTATTGTTTATAATTTAGTTGATGTTATTGAAGGCAATTGTAGAATTAAACAAGCATTAATTAAAGATAAGAGATATCCGAATTTATATTTACTACCTTCTGCCCAAACAAGAGATAAAACTGCAGTAACACCAGAACAGATGAAAAAACTCTCTGATGAATTAAGAGAAGAATTCGATTACATATTAATGGACTGTCCAGCTGGTATTGAACAAGGATTTGAAAATGCAATTGCAGGTGCAGACAGAGCATTAGTAGTAACAACTCCTGAAGTATCTGCTGTAAGAGATGCTGACCGTATCATCGGTTTATTAGAAGCGCATGAGATGAAGCAGACACACTTGATTGTAAACCGTCTTCGTATGGATATGGTAAAACGCGGAGATATGATGTCAAGTGAGGATGTTGTTGAAATTTTAGCAGTAGATTTAATTGGTGTAGTTCCAGATGATGAAAACATTGTTATTTCAACAAATCAAGGTGAACCACTTGTTGGCTCTGATTCATTAGCTGGTAAGGCATATATGAATATTTGTAGAAGAATTACAGGGGAAGAGGTTCCATACTTAGATTTAGCAGTAAAACAAGGATTCTTAAGTAGACTATTTAAAAAGAACTAAGGAGGAGGTATTAGACTTATGGCTTTAATAGATTTCTTTAAAAAGAAAACTTCTGGTACAGTAGCAAAGGATCGTCTAAAGCTTGTACTGGTTTCGGATCGGGCAGGATGTTCACCTGAAATCATGGAACAGATTAAGAATGATATTATACTAGTGCTTTCAAAATATATTGAAATCGATCAAGAAGGACTAGATATCAAGATTACTCAAACCGAATCCGAAAGTAACAATGGGATTGTTCCTGCATTGTTTGCAAATATACCAATAAAGGACATGAAACAAAAAAAGTAAGGATGATGTAGTATATGTTCAATTTTAAGGACTACGATTTTAAGCATTATAATATTTCGCTATTAATGATAATTGTATTGCTTGGTGGAATTGGAATGGTCTTAATTCAAAAACTTCAGGATGCAGATGAAATGCAATTTGAGAAGCAGATTGTCGGATTAGCAGTTGGAATTGTTTTTGCAGTAATAATTTCATTGTTTGACTATCATTTTCTTTGTAAATTTTTTATACCACTTTATATTATTAACTTTATCTTGTTATTTTTAACTAAATTTACAAGTATTGGTAAGAGTCATTTCCAAGCAAAGCGTTGGATTAAATTAGACTTTATTGGAAGTGGTTTAGAGATTCAAACCTCTGAGTTTACAAAAATAATCATGATTCTCTTTATGGCGAAATTTTTTGAACTTTTTCGAAGACAAATTAACAATGTATGGGTAATTCTTGCATCAATTGTATTGATGGGAATGCCAATCTTTTTAATACTTATACAACCTAACTTATCCTATAGTATTGTTTTATCTGCAACCTTTGCGGCTATTATCTTTGCTGCTGGATTAAGTTACAAAATAATATTGTCGTTTATTGCTGTCGTAGTTCCTGTATTTGGCGTACTATTTTGGTATATTCAACAGCCATTTCAAAAAATATTAACTGAGTATCAGCAACTTCGTGTATTAGCGATGTTACACCCAGAGGAATATCCAGATCTTGTATATCAACAAACGAATGCTGCGACAGCGATTCGTGCAGGTGGTATGGTTGGAAAGTTTATAAAAGATGAGAGTGCTGATCTTAAAGCCGCTAAGGTACCTGTTGTTGAAAGTGATTTTATCTTTTCTGCAATCGCTGAAGCCTTTGGGTTTATTGGTTGTTTGGTTGTATTTTTATTGTTTATTGTTTTAATATTTAAATGCTTACAGATTGCAAAGCGCGCAAATGACTATTTAGGGATGTTAATTGCAACTGGTATTGCATCACTTATTATGTTCCAGGTATTTGTTAATATTGGTGTTGTTACATCTATATTACCAAACACAGGCGTTCCACTGCCTTTCGTTAGTTCTGGACTTAGTTCCTTATTAGGTAGTATGCTTATGTTGGGCGTTTTACTCAATGTTAGTCTGCAAGGAAAGAGAAAAGAAAAGGAGGTATCGTAATGAATATCGGTATGATTGCTCATGATGGAAAAAAGAAATTAATGCAAAATTTTTGTATTGCATATCGTGGAATTCTATCCAAACATCAATTATATGCGACTGGTACTACAGGTCGTTTAATTGAAGAGGTAACGAATTTAACGATTCATAAATATTTAGCAGGTCATTTGGGTGGAGAACAACAGATGGGAGCTCAAATTGAGCATAATGAAATAGACTTGGTGATCTTTCTTAGAGACCCATTTTCACATTCTCATGAACCTGATGTTAATAATGTTGTACATTTATGTGATACTCACAATATACCATTAGCAACAAATTTAGCAACAGCTGAACTTTTGATTAAAGCACTTGAGCGTGGTGACTTAGACTGGCGAGAATTATATAAATCATAGTTCAGAGTAGTATATATTTTAAGTAAGAATTTTTATGCCTTATTATTAAGGCTATTAATTCTTATATTTATGTACTAAGGTTATCGTAGATAGGAGTACGCTTTGAAAAAGATTTTAATTTGCACAAGTATTTTATTTGTATTGATGACAGGATGTTCCAAGCAATCAGATGTAAGAATGAGATATTCTTCGGATAATTCTAGTACACAATATGAAATCGGTAATTTTGTTGAACCAGCGTCTGCTGATTATATAACTAAGGATTTAAGCGTTGTATATGAAGAAAACAATCACATGCAGGATAATAGTATCACGGCATTGTCAGCGCTTATGTTTAATGAAACTACAAATGAAGTTTTATATGCAAATAATGTATATGAAAAGATATATCCTGCAAGCACAACTAAGGTGTTAACAGCGTTGCTTGCTTTAAAATACGGTAATTTATCGGATCAAGTAACGATTAGTGCTGACAATGGCGGTATAACCTCTTATGGTGCAAAACTATGTAATTTCCAAAAAGGCGATGTAGTATCGCTAGAAACATTGATTAATTGTTTGCTTGTTTATTCTGGGAATGATGCAGGTGTTGCAATTGCTGAACACATTGCTGGCTCAGAAGAAGCGTTTGTAAATATGATGAATGAAGAAGCTGCAAAATTAGGTGCAGTAAATACCCACTTCGTTAATTCACATGGTTTACATAATGCAAATCATTATACAACAGCATATGATATGTACCTTATATTTAAGGAATGCTTAAAGTATGATGAATTTACTTCAATTATTAAGCAACCAAGTTATACAGCTCATTACAAGGATAAGGATGGTAATGAAAAGACTGCGACCTTTGAAACTACCAATATGTTTTTATTAGGTACAATGGATGCCCCAGATGGCATTACAGTATTTGGAGGCAAGACAGGTAGCACATCGTTTGCTGGTGATTGTCTACTATTATATAGTGAGGATAAAGAAGGCAATGGCTTAATCGCGGAAGTATTTAAAGCATCTTCAAAAAATGATTTATATACTCAGATGGCTCACTTACTTTCTTTAGATTAATGAAATTTAGTACTCTTAGATAATGTAAAAGGAAAATTCGAAAGAATATTCCACCATTTATCTAGGAGTTTTTGTTTTTTTATCCTTCATTTATTGAAAGTTAAAGAACTTTTATATCCTGTAATAAATTATTGATTTAATGGTCGATAATTGTCAGTAAAATATGTCATTTTAGCTATAAATATCATAAAATAATGGTTGTTATTTCTAAAGATTTGTACTATAATATCCTTAAACCAAATATTGTTTTACTAAATATAAGGAGGATAATACAATGATACAGATAATTGCAGGTGAAAAAGGTAAGGGAAAGACCAAAATCTTAATCGATAAAGTAAATGTCGATGTCAAAGAATCAAAAGGATCTATTGTTTATCTCGATAAGAATACAAAGCATATGTATGAGTTAAATAATAAGATTCGTCTCATTAATGTTCGTGATTATTGTGTAGAAGATCCAAATGAGTTTTCAGGTTTTATCTGTGGTCTGATTTCAGGAGATCATGATTTACAAAAAATTTATTTAGATAGTTTCCTTAAACTGGCGTGTGCGAGTAAACAAGATATTGAACGATTGTTGCAAAAAATTGAACTTATTGCTACGAAATTTGAAGTTGATTTTGTTATAAGTATTTCCGTTGATAAAGAAGATCTACCTGAATTTGCAAAAAAATATGTTGTTGTATCCTTATAATCCAATAATATTTAAGATATATATTCTGTAAAACATGTGTTATAAAATTCATAATTAGGAAGTGAGATATTAAAGAAGTAAAAATAATAAGTAATGTTTAAATTGGATTATTTAATTTGATAATAGATTTATCAAGTACTATAATCCAAAATCCTTTGTAATATATTATTAGATACTATTTTAGGTATGTATAGTTTTAGTAATTAAATTTTTTAGTAATTAAGTTAAATTTAAAAGGTGCTTTTACAAATAACTCTTTGTAAAAGCACCTTATTACATTTTATAGCTTAATATTTTATATTACATTTCGTAGCTTAATAGTTACATTTCATTTCTAATTCTACCAAAATAGCTTAATGCATATAAACCTGAAATTCCAACTAATGCATAAACAATTCTTGATAAAAGAGTCATGTTACCAAAGATTAATTTTACTAAGTCGAAACTGAAAAAACCAATTAAGCCCCAGTTGATTGCACCTATTATAACTAAAATTAAAGCTAGATAATCTATTACTTTCATTTTGCATACCTCCTATAACATTCATTATATATGGTTAGTGTCACCTTTTTTTGATTTTTTATGCAAATATCTCATTTAGTACTTTAAAAAATACAAAATTAACTGTATAATATGAAAGGGTATTTGATGGTTAGACAAGTTCATAGGAATGATAGAAATGTTCTGACAATCAACAATTAATAAGGAAGGTGGTTATTTTTTGCCTAGAAAGTCCAATGTAGTTAAAATTAAGAAGAGGAAAAACGTTAATATCGGCGTTATAATTTTTCTTATAATCGCTGTATATTTAGTCGTTAATATATATTTATTTATAACTAAAAATCAGATTTCAATTTTTGAAGTAAAAGAGGAGAGTCTCGCGAAGGATACTATTGTTACAGGTGTAATAATTCGGGATGAGAAGATCATAAAAACTCCGAAAGCTGGTTATGTTAATTATTATCAAAGAGAAGGTTCAAGAGTTGCTAAGAATGCAACAATTTATTCTATTGATGAAAGTAAGAAGATTTATGAAAAATTATCAGATCAGGGAGAAGCTGCGAAAATATCAACAAAAGATGTGAATTCGATAAAAAAGGAGATCTCCAGATTTAAAAAAGCATTCTCGGAAGAATCTTTTTCAGAAGTCTATTCTTTTAAAGATGAAATTAAAAGTAAAATTCAAGAAGCGGTAGATATGACTTTACTTGATAATATGCAGGATATTATTAATTCAACTGGTATTACATCATCCTTTGAAGTGAATAAAACAAGTCAATCAGGTATAATTTCCTATCGAGTAGATTCATTAAGTAATCTAACGGTTGACAAGGTAACAGCCGATACATTTAATATGGAGAATTACACGAAAACGAATTTACGTACTGTAGATATTGCTGAAGCCAATGCTCCAGTATATAAACTTATTACAGATGATTCGTGGTCCATTGTGGCTCCAATTAGCTCCGAAATTTATAATGATCTAAAGGAAAGGGAAAAAATTAAATTTACAGTATTAGAAGATGACTTTACTATTACTGCGCCAATGAGCTTAACAGAGAATGGTTCGGAATATTACATACAAATCGACCTTGATGAATATATGGTACGTTATATCAATGAACGTTTTCTTGAAATAGATTTAAATATTTCATCGGAAAGCGGTTATAAAATACCATTAAGTGCAATTACACAAAAACAATTCTACACAATTCCTAAATCATATTTAACCAACGGTGGTGATTCTAATGAACTTGGAATTATTGTAGAATCTTATGATACTTCAAATGGTAATGTTAATTACGTATTTACCCCAACAACCGTTTATTACGAAGATGAGGAAAGTGCTTATATTGGTAAGGATGCTGTTACAGAAGGAACATACATTTATAATCCTACGACGAAAGAACGTTCCATTATTAATACCATTGGAACTTTAGAAGGAGTATTTAATGTAAACAAAGGGTATGCAGTATTTCGAAGAATTGAAAGAATTACTGAAAATGATGCATATTGTATTATAGAAAAGGGAACAAAAAGTGGAGTATCCTTATATGATCATATTGCATTAGATGCAAGTTCTGTTATTGAAAATGCTATTATTTATTAAAAAATAAAATCTATAAATTAAGTATAGGTTGAATGAAATTTTCGGCCTATACTTAAAGCTGTGTATACGCAGCATGGAGGTAATAATGATACAAGGTAATATAGTAGAAGTTGAGAGAAAAATTATGGCGGCTTGTAATAGGGCAGGTAGAAATAGGGATGAAATAACTCTAATTGCAGTCAGTAAAACAAAACCTATTTCTATGATTAAAGAAGCTATAGAATCTGGCTTAACAAATTTTGGCGAAAATAAAGTACAGGAGCTTTGTGAGAAAACGGAGCAGATAAAAGGTGATTTACATTGGCATATGATTGGACATCTTCAGCGTAACAAAGTAAAGTACATTATTGAAAAAAATCTTTTGATTCATTCGGTGGATTCCATAAAACTAGCAGAACAAATCAATACCGAAGCAAGTAAGAGGAATTTAACGCAAGATATATTAGTTGAGGTTAATATAGCATCCGAAGAGTCGAAATATGGCTTTAAACCAGAGGAAGTAGAAGCTGCTATTTATGAAATGTCTAAATTTTCTTCATTAAGTATAAAAGGTTTAATGTGTGTTGCACCATTTACAGAAAATGCAGAAGAAAATCGCATTTATTTTAAAAAAATGAGACAATTACTTGTTGACATCAAAGAGAAAAACATTGATAATGTAACTATGGATATGCTCTCTATGGGAATGTCTGGCGATTATGAAGTCGCTATTGAGGAGGGGGCTACTTTAGTTCGAATTGGAACTGGGATTTTTGGTGAGCGCAATTACAATGTGTAGATTTTATACAATTCAGAATATAGTGGATAGGAGATTGTGCTATGGCAAATTTATTTAAGAATATTTTAGATTCTTTAAAGTTAACAGAAGATGAAGATAATGAAGACTATGATGATTATGTCAGTGAATTAGAAGAAAGAGAACGTAAGCGTGCAGAGAGACAAGAACAAAAGCAAGCGCTTAAACAAGAAAAGAAAACGTTCGCTTCACGAAGTGTAGAAAGAGAAGACAGACCAACTACTTCTACAGTAAATCAAATTCCTTTAAATAGTACTTCAGTTCTTAATGATGCAAGAAAAGAACGTGTACAAAGAGTGGAGAAAAGTACAACTGTAAGTAAAGTAGTACCACTTCGTAGTCCTCAAAAAGGACTTGAAGTATGCATTATGAAGCCTACTTCCTTTGAAGATTCACAAGATATTTGTGATATGTTATTATCCGGAAGAGCTGCGGTAATAAATCTAGAAGGGTTTGACGTTGAGGTCGCACAACGTGTGATGGATTTTGTTTCAGGTGCTGTTTATGCAATGAATGGAAAATTACATCAGATATCTAGTTATATATTTATTATATCACCAGACACTGTGGATATTTCAGGTGATTATCTTGATCTCATCCGTCAGAATGGTTTTGAAGTACCAACCTTGAATAAGGATTTTTAAAAGTGAAATCTTTAGTAATACATTCATTATCTATTTTCTTTTATGTTTTGGAAATAATGTTATTTGTTCAGATTTTTATAAACATTCTTCCATTCCCTAGTATTAGAAAAATAGTTGAGACTTTTGTGGAACCTTTGTTGCGACCTATAAGATTTTTACTTAGACATTCGGTGTTTCAATCTGGTGGTACAGATTCATCACCAATTATTGCTTTTATAGTACTTAGTTATATTGGACAGTTATTGACGTCGATTTAAGGACAAACTAAGATTAGGTTATAATGTATGATTCTGATCATATAATTAAAAGACGTCAATTTAAGGATGGTTTAAGATGGATCAAAGAAAAGAAGAGCAATTTTTACGCAAGCGTTTAATCGATCTTGCGAGAAGTGCTTATCATAGAGAACAATGTGTTTATACTGATTTCTTAAATATTAATGAAATCAGTATATTTCATAGTATGGGACAAGAACTACCTGACATGCCATATTCCTTATGGGGTGGGTATGCTGGTGCAGAAAGAGTTATGGTTTGTTATCATGGAAATCTGACGGGTAAGAGAACAGACATTAGTGGAAGTGAATTTCATGATACCAATAATTATCCAATAGATTGTGTATGGATTGGCCCAAGTAATCCAAAGTATGCTGGAGATTTAAATCACAGAGATTATCTAGGTGCAATTCTAAACCTTGGAATAGAACGTTCAACGATTGGTGATATCTTGATTCATGGGAAAGATGCCTATGTTTATTGTGATAACACCATCTCTTCCTATATCGTAAATTCGCTTGAAAAAGTAAAACATACAAAAGTAAAATTATCAATTAAGGCTCAAGAAGAGTTAATGATACAACCAGAATTTTTGCAAATCAACGGATCCGTTATGTCGATTCGTTTAGATTCCGTAATTTCTGTCGCTTTCCAAACATCCAGAAGTAGCATTACCGATTATATTAATGGAGAACGAGTATTCGTAAATGGTAAATTAACAACCTCAAATAGTTATGTTCTAAAAGAAGGAGATATAATTTCTGTTCGAGGGTTGGGAAAATTTATTTATGAGTCCCAAGGGAGATTAACGAAAAAGGGACGTATTAGTATTACGTTGCAAAAATACATTTAGGAGGAGAACTTATGCTTACACCAATTGAAATACAAAGTAAAACCTTTAAATCCGGTGGTCTTGGATATGATAAAAAAGACGTGGATGGATTTATGAAGGAAGTATTAAAAGGATACGAAACATTATATCGTGAGAATATGGAGTTTTCTGATAAGATAGCGGTATTAAATGAGGGTATTCAATATTACAAAACCATTGAAAAAACTTTGCAAAAAGCTTTAGTTTTAGCTGAAAAAACTGCAGAAGAAACACGTATGTCTGCTTTAAAAGAAGCGAAAGCGATTGAAAAAGAAGCACAAACTAAGGCACAATTAATTGTAGCCGATGCTAAAAATGAGTTAGAGAATATTCATAATCAGACAATTCAAATTTTGCAACAATACGAAAAGTATAAGGCACAATTTAAAAATCTTGCAGCTGCTCAAATTGAGGTTTTAGAAAGCGATAGTTTTGATATAAACATTGCTAGAGTAGATACTTTTGCTACCGATATGAATACGCATGTTAAGCATAAAAAAGCTTATAATATAGATTTAAAAAAGGTTGCTAGAGAACAAGGCCTTGTTAATTCTAATACAATGAAAGACCATGAAGATGAGCATTTTGAGCACGTAGAGAATGATCCATCTTTGAATGAGTTTCATGAAGAAGCAAGTATAACACTTGAAGATACAAATTCAAAAGATTTGGTTGATAATGACGGATTTGATTTTATCAATGTTGAAGACGAAATGTAATAATGTGATGCATTGATATGTGATCTTAAATGGGGGACAGATTATGAACAATTTCGAAGAAAAAATCACTGTTTTATATGAGGATAAACCTTGTTATGATATTTTATATCGCAATGATTTTAACGATTTGCAGAATATATTAGAAGAGTTAAAATGCCAAGATAGAAAAGTTTGTATTGTAACGGATTCAAATGTTGGCAAAGAATATGCAGAGCGTGTTAAGAATGAGATATGTAAATATGTAAAAGAGGTTTTCGTATTTACTTTTCCATTTGGGGAAGTGAATAAAAATTTAGATACTGTTCATAATTTGTATGAATTTTTAATTCAGAAAGCCTTTGATCGTAACGATATACTACTAGCCTTAGGTGGTGGTGTTGTTGGTGATTTAACAGGTTTTGCGGCATCTACATATCTAAGAGGAATTCGTTTTATACAGATACCTACCACTTTATTATCCATGGTGGATTCTAGTATTGGTGGTAAAACCGGCGTTGATTTCCATTCTTATAAGAATATGGTAGGCGCATTTTATATGCCAAAATGTGTGTATATGAATCTTGATACCTTACATACACTAAATGAAACTGAATATTTCTCTGGTATGGGAGAAATTATAAAACATGGGCTAATCAAAGATGCAAACTATTATAAATGGCTAAAAGATAACGTAGAGGGAATTGAAAATAAAGAGTATGACATACTACGTTCCATGATTAAAAGAAGTTGTGAAATTAAGAAAGAGGTTGTAGAAAAAGATCCCAAAGAACAGGGGGGACGCGCTTTACTCAACTTTGGTCATACAATTGGACATGCAGTGGAAAAGTTAATGGGACTTAGCCTATTACATGGTGAATGCGTAGGAATTGGTATGGTTGCTGCAGCTTATATTTCCATGAAACGTAGTTTAATTACCAAAGAAGAGTTTTTGGATATTATCGATACTATAAAATCATTTCATTTACCAGTTAGTATTCCTTATTTAGACCCTGAGGAAGTTCTTGATGTTGTAACAAGGGATAAGAAAATGGATGCTGGTAAAATTAAATTTATTTTATTACGTAAGATTGGGGAAGCTTATATTGATACAACAGTTTCAAAACAAGAAATGATAGATGCTGTTAATTATCTTATGTCAAACCAATAAAGCGTAACTAGAAAGGTACTATATTAATGAAAAGATGGATACAACATTTATTAGCTATTATTGCCTTAGTTGGATTTGATCAAATCGCAAAACTGTGGGCAAGAACACAGTTTGCAGGTGGAGATTCACTCGTTATTATCCCAAAGGTCTTTCGGTTTATTTACCATGAAAATACTGGTGCTGTGTGGGGAATATTAAGCAATCAAACCGTTTTCCTATCACTTATCACTGTAATAGCACTTTTAATTATGCTTTGGATTTATGTTAAAATGCCAAAAACAAAGCATTATAGACCATTATTATGGGTTCTATTGTTTATTGCATCCGGTGCAATTGGTAATTTTATCGATCGTGTTTTCTTTGGTTATGTCACTGATTTTATTTATTTTGAACTAATTGATTTTCCTGTATTTAATATAGCAGATTGTTATGTAACTGTATCTGTGATTGTATTAGCAATTTTAAGTCTATTTTATTATAAAGAAGAGGATTTTGATTGCTTTAGCATTAAAAAGAAGAGTAATAATGAAAGGCATGAATTATAATGAGTGGACAACAAAAGTTATATGTTGTTGAAGAAGAATTTAACGGATATCGCGTTGATAAGCTTCTATCAGAAATAGAAGATGATATTTCAAGGTCTTATATCCAAAAGTTAATTGGTGATGGACTTATTTTAGTAAATGATAAGGTTGTAAAAGCAAATTATAAAGTTACTACAAATGAGTCAATCTCATATTTAGTCCCAGATCCAGTGGATCTTAAAATTGAGGCAGAAGATATTCCCCTTGATATTGTATACGAAGATAATGATATTATCTTAATCAATAAGCCTAAGGGAATGGTTGTACATCCAGCCGCTGGACATTATTCAGGGACTTTAGTGAGTGGATTACTTTATCATTGTAGAGAAGGTCTTTCAGGTATTAATGGGGTTTTAAGACCTGGAATTGTTCATCGAATTGATATGAATACAACAGGAATAATCATTGTTTGTAAAAATGATAAATCTCATCAAAGTATTGCTGCACAATTAAAGGAACATTCTATAACGAGGCGTTATAATGCAATCGTTTATAACACATTTAAAGATGATTCTGGCCGTATTGAAGGACCGATTGGTAGACATCCAATCGATCGTAAGAAAATGGCTATTAATTATAAAAATGGTAAGCATGCTGTAACGAATTATAAAGTGCTTGAGAATCTTGGTGGAAAATATGCGCATATCGAATGCGCTTTGGAAACAGGTAGAACACATCAAATACGTGTGCATATGGCAAGTATTCATCACCCTTTACTTGGAGATGATGTATATGGTAATCCAAAGGAGAAATTTAAGTTAGAAGGACAATGCCTACATGCAAGAGTACTCGGATTTATACATCCAACGACAAATCAATATATGGAGTTTGAGGCACCTTTACCAGAGTATTTTCAATCACTTTTAGATAAATTGAGGGGATAGGATTTGAAAAGGAATGCGATACAGAAATTGATTACATGGAAAGAAAATGGTGATACAAGGCCAGTCTTACTTACCGGTGTTACTGGTGCTGGTAAGACATACTTAGCACTTGAGTTTGCTAAATCATTTTATGAGGGGCATCTTTATATTAATTTTGAAAATAATGCTACGATTAGAAATTATCTTATCGAGAAATCCCTAAAGAATGACCAGGATTATGATTTTGTAGAATTAGTATGCCAGTATTATCAAATTCCAGAAGAGTTAATTGGTAATATCCTAATTATTTTAGATGAAATTTATGCAAGTAGTGAGGTTACTGCACTATTCATGGAATATTTGAAATTAGAGAAAATAATTCCATTAATTGTGATTTCAAGTACTATGGTTGGTACAAAAGTAGATCATGAAAGTTTTTATCATATTAATTTATATCCAATGGGATTTGATGAATTTTTAGTTGCCCTTGGTCAGGAATGGTATGCTGAAGTAATCAAAGGACATTATCAAACCAATCGCAGAATTCCTCAAATTGTCCATACAGAGCTTCTAACGTTATTCGAAGACTATTTAATGGTAGGTGGTATGCCTGCCGCAGTGAATGAATACATTAATACCGACGAAACTTACAACATATCTGAAATTCACAAAATGATATTTCGTAACATTCATAATACTTGCCAAGAAAGCAATCCAGAGAGTGAAGCCTTTAAAATGAAGCAAGTTTTGGATGTTTTAGTGGATCAGTTATGTAAAGAGAATAAGAAGTTCCAATATCGTTTGATACGAAAAGGGGCTACTTATGCTATGTATAAAGAAGCAATAGACTTATTATCTGGTCAAGGATATCTACTTAAATGCAACAAGTCATCGTTTTTAGCGTTAAATGATGATAATAAATTAGATAGCGAAAAGGCCTCATTAGAAGATTCAACACAGTTCAAACTTTATTCAAATGATGTGGGAATATTAAACTCTTTAATTGATAAGCAGATCATAAAAACAGAGAAGAATGAAGGTTTATTAAGAAAAACAATAATTGAGAACTATATATTACAAGCTTTAACTGCCAATGGCTATACACCATCTTTTTGGGAGTCTAGTTCACAAGCAAAAATTGATTTTATCATAAATACATCAGATGGTCTTGTGCCTCTAGAAACAAAAATTAGTGATAATTCAAGATCGAAGAGTATCAGTGTTTTTAAAACCTTTTTTGAAATCCCATATTCAATTAAAATATCTTCAAGAAATTATGAGTTTTCTAATGGGATAAAATACATTCCTTATTATGCTATTTTTTGTTTGTAATATTGAATTTGTATTTTAGGTTATGAAAAGTTCATTATGTTTATATATGCAAGGAGTATGTTTCAGTAGAAGCATACTCCTTACTTAATTTCAATTGAAGTATACTCCTTGCATCATTCTACAAAAGTAGCATACTGAGATTTCGAATTTGATACTTCAAGAAATTATCAAATAAAACATAGATGTTTTTCTTAGAAATAAAGATATTTTTGATGTCATTGAAATCTTTAAAATAGAGGACTGATAACATTAATTCTACAAAAGTAGAACTACAAAAATGATAACATTTCGAACCATTTATTGTAGATTATTGAAGAATAAAATTGAATCTTATATGGAAAGATTGACAATAAATTTCCAATCATTTAAAATATAATTATATGTACGTGTCTACACTAGTGGTTTAATTTTTCATTGATATCATATATATGTTCTACGATAATAGTACAATATACTTATAGGAGAGAGATATGGGAGATATACGATTGCATGAAGGTGAGCTAAACATAATGGAATTGCTTTGGTCAAATAAGACATTAGCAGCGAAAGATATTGCTAGAATCATTAAAGAGTACATAGGTTGGGAAAAGAATACAACTTATACAGTTATTAAGCGATTAATTGATAAAGGCGCAATTTCTAGAGAAGAACCAGGATTTATGTGTAAGGCAACAATTTCTAAAAGAACAGTACAAAGAACAGAAACAAAAGTCTTACTTGATAAATTGTTTAATGGTTCACTAAATACTTTTTTAGTTGAGTATTTAAATTCTCAGCCATTAAAGCGTACAGAAATCTTAGAGTTAGAGCGTATTATAAGCCATTACAAATAAATTTATATAATTTGATATAAATAGTTCATAAAGATATCATGAAACCTGCCACATAATGAGTAGTGTTATTTACAAATTAAATTCAAATAGGGGATTCTACGGCTAAAGATAAGAATTGGTTTGTAAAGTGTATTCATTCTGTGTCAGGTTTTATATTTTCTTAAATATCATAATCTATTTTATTTCACCGGAAATATTTTTTACTGATTCTCGAATTATTAATTCTGAATGCAATAAGGTAGTACTTACTGGAATTCCGTCAATAATTTTCGATAGGAGAGTAAAGGCTAATTTACCAAGTGTAAAACGTTCTTGGCGTATGGTTGTAAGGGGAGGTATTAAATATTTTGAAATAGGTAAATCATCCAGGCCAGTTACACTAATATCATCTGGAACACGGATACCTAAGCAACGCAATTCATTGATTGTAACGGCTGCGATTAAATCACTTGCACAAATAATAGCAGTTACATTATTTTTAATAAATTTCGGAATACAATCTTTTGCAGTTTCAGGAGTGAAATTAATACAGTAATCAATCATGGAGTCATCTACATGAATACCGTAGAGTTCTAATTCCTTAATGATTTCCTGAGAGCGTACGTTTGAAATATAACTATTGATGGAGCCATTTAATAGAGCAATTCGTCTATGCCCGTTATCATAAAGATGTCGTATAAGTGACTTGATTCCGATTTTATAGTCAGTACCAACATAAGCAACTTGTTTATTTGGAACATAGTTATCAAAAAGTACTGTAGGGATTTGCGTATGTTTTAGTTCATCCATATAGACATCATCCATTTCGAAGCCCAAAAAGAATGCACCACTATAGTTATCATGTCTCATTCGTTGATCATATGACATATTGGATTGCATATGTAAATCCATTGGAAGTATGTCAACCTCGTAATCTTGTTCACTTGCCATAAGACGGAATCCAGTGATTAACTCATATCCGAATTGATTGATATTAGCATATTCCATATTTTCCACAATAATACAAACCTTATGTTTCATTGATTTCTTAGATCCTTTAAAACGATATCCCAATTCTATTGCAGTATCTAACACTTGCTGTCTCATGTCTTCACTTATGTCACTAGCTCCATTAAGACCTTTTGAAACCGTGCTAATTGAAACTCCTAATTTATTTGCAATGTCTTTAATTGTAATCATAAGAATCCCCCTTTACATTATTAGTTGCATTATAGTCTATATAATTATTTTTGTAAAGTTTCGAAAATAATATTATTTTTTTTAGTAACTCTTTGTTTATTATTTATGTAAAATATTAGATGGTTAAAGAAGATTCTTTTAATTATTTCCAGATACAGTATTGATCGATAGCATATCTGCACAAAACAATTATTCTATATTAAATTAATAAACAACAATATTACTAAAATTATTTAAATAAAGTATTGACAAAATCATCCAGTAGAGTTAAAATGCATATATAGGATTTCGAAAATTATCGAAAACTTATATAAATATAAGATTGTATTAAAGGGAGGTAATTTATTATGAAGAAGGCAAAAAAGATTGCAGCGTTAGCTATGGTTTTTGCACTAACCCTAGGCAGTTTTACAGCATGTAGTAGTAAAGATACTACTACGGGAAATGACACAGGTAATACAAAAGAACCTACATCAACAGAAGCAGCAGCGACAGTAGAACCTACTGCAGAACCTACAACAGCAGAACCAACAAAAGTTAGTTTAAAAGTATGGGCTCCTCAAGAAGAGCAAACTTCGTATGAAGGTTATGGTGATAGTTTATTAGCATATATGTGCGGAGAATTCGCAAAACTACATCCTGAATGGGATATAGAATTTACATATGGAGCAATCTCGGAAGCAGATGCTAAAACTGAATTATCAAAGGATGCAGCAGCAGCTGCTGATGTTTTTATGTTTGCATCCGATCAAACAGCATCTTTAGTTGAAAATGGTATATTAGCACCTATCACATTAAATGCAAATGAGATTATTGAAGCAAATGGTGGCGCTGGAGCAGGTTCCATTGCAGCGGCTACTTTTAATAATTTCCTATATGCAGTTCCTTTTACACCGAATTCATGGTTTATGTACTATGACTCAAGCAAGTATACCGAGGAAGAGGTACAAAATCTTGATACAATGATGGCAAAAGATTTAGGAGATGGTGCATACAACTTTTCAATTGATCTTGACAATGGATGGTACAATGCTTCCTTCTTTTTCGCAGGTGGATGCTCATTATTTGGTGCGGATGGACAAAATCCAGAAGAATTTACATTTAACAATGCTGAGGGCGTAAAAGTTGGTAATTATATGGTAGATTTAGCAACGAATAAGAGATTCTTATTAGAAACAGATGATGGTGCAAATGCACTTGACGCTTTTGCAAATGGAAAACTTGGTGCATGGTGCTCTGGTACATGGAATGCAGAAAAAGTAAAAGAAGCATTAGGTGATAATTATGCGGCTACTAAATTACCTACAATTACTCTTGATGGTACTGATAAACAATTAAAATCATTTGCAGATTACAAATACATCGGCGTTAACATGAATACACAGTACATGGAAGCAGCACAAGCATTAGCTACATATCTTGGTGGAGAAGAGTGCCAAAAAGTTCGTTTCCTTGCAAGAAGTATTGCTCCAACTGTAACTTCTTTAACAAACGATCCTGATGTATTAGCAAATCCTGCTGTAGCAGCTTTAAGTTATCAATCTGCATATACACAATTCCAATCAAAAATTTCTCAGATGGATAATTTCTGGACACCAGCAGAAGCATTTGGTGCAGGTTGTTACAATAAAACAATTACAAAGGATAATATGCAAGAACAATTAGATTTATTTGCTAATAATGTTTTAACTAAGCTAGGGGAATAATCATATCGATAAATACTACATATAAATAAACATACTAAAATCAGGTACTTTTTTATACATACAGCACCTAATAGTAGCTTACATGGTATAAAAAGGTGCCTGAATTAGTATAACTTACTATCAGTTAGTTCGTTTGTAGTCAACAGATAAGTTGAATATGAACGAATGTACTTATAGCTAAATTATTACAGGAGGTATGATCAATGACAATAGATAAGAAGAAAGAAAAAAATCAAAAAGTGAATAAAGATAAGAATCCATTTCAAAATATAATTCATATATGGAGAAATGGAGATATCTTTACAAGATTATCATTTTTTATTATGGGGTTATCAAATTTAGTTAGAAAGCAATTCATTACAGGATTTCTTTTTATAACTGCTGAAATAGGATTTCTTTTTTACATGTTAACGCTTGGTGCTACAGCATTATCGCATCTAGATGATTTGGGTGAAGTTCAACAAGGAATGTCCATAGATCCAGAGAGTGGGCTACCAGTAAAACACGCTGGAGACAATTCGATGCTTTTACTACTGGCAGGGGTAATTGCCATTTTTATATGTATAGTATTTATTGTCATATGGTATAGCAATCTAAAAGCGGGCTATGAAGTTCAAAAGTTAAAGCAAGAAGGAAAACATATTCCTTCCTTTTTTCAAACGATTCAGACTTACTTTGATAAAAAAATACATAGAACCTTAATCTTTCTACCATGCATTGGTATTTTAATCTTTAACATATTACCACTTGTTTTTATGATTCTAATAGCGTTTACTAATTTTGATTCAAAGCATCAACCACCTGGAAATTTATTTACATGGGTAGGTATTAAAAACTTTGCCACCATGCTAAATTCAAATAGTATTATCGGTAAAACATTCTGGCCTGTCCTTGGCTGGACCGTTACCTGGGCAATATGCTCCACTTTTTTAAACTACATTTTTGGAATGGTACTTGCTTTAATTATTAATCGTAAAGAAACTCGATTTAAAAAGTTATGGAGAACGATATTTGTTTTATCCATAGCAGTTCCATCCTTTGTCGCACTACTAACTATGAATACAATGTTTCAAGAAAATGGTCCAATTAACACTTTATTAAAATACTGGGGATTGATTGACAAATCATTACCATTCTTTACAAATGCAACTTGGGCTAGAGTATCAACTATTATTATTAACCTATGGGTTGGTATTCCTTATACTATGATAATAACAACAGGTATTCTTCAAAATATACCTGAAGAGTTATATGAGTCTGCTAAAGTTGATGGGGCTAACGCATTTGTTACTTTCTTTAAGATTACTTTACCTTATATGATCTTTGTAACTACGCCTTATTTAATAACTCAGTTTGTTGGAAATATTAACAACTTTAATGTCCTCTTTTTCTTAACAGGTGGTAATCCACTACCTCTTGATTATTATCAAGCCGGTAAAACGGATTTATTAGTTACTTGGTTATACAAATTAACGGTAAATAGTTTTGATTATTCATACGCAGCAGTTATCGGTATTTTCGTATTCGTCTTATGTGCTGGCGTTTCCTTAATTACTTACCGCAATACGAAATCTTATAAAAATGAGGAGGAATTTCAATGATGAAAAAGACACATTCTATGAAACGAAGAAAATTCCTTACGAACACATTAGTACATATATTCCTAAGCGTTTTAGCAATTATATGGATTTTTCCAATCCTTTGGATTATAATGACTTCATTTCGTGTTGAACAGATTCCTTATATGAGTTACTTTTTTCCAAAAGGATTTACACTAGATAATTATATTGCATTATTTACTGATGTCAGACAGTTTTTCTTTCTTCGCTGGTTTTTTAATACATTAATTGTTGCTATTTTCTCGTGCTTGATTTCTACAATGTATGTACTGTTTATTTCGTACTCATTTTCAAGAACTAGATTTAAGGCAAGAAAACCAATGATGAATCTTGGCTTAATTTTAAATATGTTTCCTGGTTTTATGTCAATGATTGCTGTATATTATATCCTTAAAGGTTTTGGTATTACACAATCGTTAGTGGCTTTAATACTTGTGTATTCGGGAAGTGCAGGACTTGGCTATTACATTGCAAAAGGCTTTTTTGATACGATACCTAAAGCAATCGATGAAGCTGCAATGATTGATGGTGCAACGAGATGGCATGTATTCACAAGGATTACAATACCGTTATCAAAACCAATCATTGTATATACGATACTTACATCGTTTATGGCTCCATGGGTAGATTTTATTTTTGCTAAGGTTATCATGGGAGATAATTATAAAAATTATACCGTAGCACTTGGTTTATGGACAATGCTTCAAAAGGAATACATTCAGACATGGTATACACGTTTTGCAGCAGGTGCAGTTTGTGTATCTATACCGATTGCATTATTGTTTATTGTTATGCAGAAATATTATGTTGAGGGTCTATCTGGTTCTGTGAAAGGATAATATTTTGAGGCAGTTTCTTATTTCATATTTGAAAATGAAACTGCCTTTCATTATGGAGGTTTTGAATGAAAAAGAAGCGATGGCTATCTAGAATGTTATGTTGTTTATTTCTTTTACATAGCTTACTTTTAACATCTTGTATGAAGTATGTAATTACATCCAAAACGGAAGAAGAGCTTCATATCATTGATGATAATTATAGAACGTATTATGAAGTTTTTCTTGCTTCTTATTATGATAGTAATGGTGATGGAGTTGGGGATATAAAAGGACTTATCCAAAAGTTAGATTATATTAATGATAATAACGAAGATACAGATACGGATTTAGGCTGTAATGGCATTTGGTTAATGCCAATCATGCCTTCTGATACTTATCATAAATATGATGTAAATGACTATTATTCCATTGACCCGGCGTATGGTACTATGGAGGACTTTAAAGAATTAATAAAGGAATGTGATAAAAAAGGTATTAAATTAATTATTGATTTGGTATTCAATCATACATCTGACACTCATCCGTGGTTTACGAATGCAATTTCTTATATAGAAAGTTTGCCACAAGGTTCGGAACCCTCCAGCGAAGAAAATAAGTATTTTGGATATTATAACTTTGCAAAGGATATGTCTTCAAACCCTAAGTATTACCAAGTTGGAAATACGGATTGGTACTACGAAGGAGTATTTTGGAGTGAGATGCCTGATCTTAATTTAGCAAATGATGAGGTACGAAAAGAAATAGAAGATATCGCCAGGTATTGGCTTGATTTAGGGGTTGGTGGATTCCGCCTCGATGCTGCGAAAGAATATTTTACAGGTGGTACAAAACAGAATATAGAAGTTTTATCATGGTTTACTGATTATGTAAAAGGTACTGATAAAGAGACTTATGTCGTTGCTGAAGTTTGGGATAGCTTTGGCTCCATCGCTACGTACTATGAAAGTGGAGTGGATAGCATATTTAACTATGCATTAGGTGATTCCACTGGTAAAATTGCAACTACAGTAAATTCAGCTGGTAATGGAAAGGCTGGTAGTTCACTTGCAAAAGCAATGGAACAGATTGAAACAACATTTCAAGGGAAAAATCCTAGTTTTATTGATGCATCTTTCTTAAGTAATCATGATAATGATCGTTGTGCCGGATATGTAGGATATCAAGAGGATAAAGTAAAAATGCTTGGTGGAATTAATTTAATGATGAGTGGCAGCAGCTTCATCTATTATGGTGAAGAGATAGGTATGAGTGGTAATGGCATTGATGAGAATAAACGTGCCCCAATGTACTGGTCCCAAACAAATCTAACGGGAATGACGGATGGTCCAGCTAATATGACTACGCAAGTACATAATTTTCCTGCCCTAGATGAACAAATGAAGGATGAAAATTCATTGTTCCACTATTATCAAAAAGCTGTGAGATTACGAAATGAGAATCCTGAAATTGCTAGAGGGAGTGTAACAGCAATTCCTCTTGAAGATAAAGATATTGCAGCTGTTTTAAAGACTTATGAAGAGAGTAGTATTGTTATTCTTTATAACATCAGTAGCGAGACAAAAGAGATTCCACTGGATAATATTGAGTTTGAATATAGTAGAATCAAAGGGTTTTTAACGACCAATGTCACACAGGTTCCAGAATTAAATAATTCTGTTTTAACCATGCCTGCTTATTCAATTGTTATTTTAAAATAATGAAATTCAGTACATATAGTTTTTAATGATTTGTTATTAGCAATTACTATTTTATATAACGAAATTCAATGAATAGGATTTTTATCTATTCACTATATATTTTAAAATAGATTTAAATTTTAGTAGGAAGAAAGGAGTTTTCATGAATTTTGGCGCTGTTTATCATAGAACATCTGATAATTACTGTTATCCATTAAACGAAAACGAGCTAATTATTAATATAAAAACAGGTTATGATGTGAATCAAATCTTTTTATATCATGGGGATCCCTTTTTAGCAGGTATTTTAGGTGGAAATGAAACATGGACTGGAACAAAAGAAGAAATCTATTATAAGAAACGGTTAAAGCATCATATGTGGTGGACAACGACAATAAAACCACCTTTTAAGCGTTTGAAATATTATTTTGAATTACATACCGATACAGAGATCTGGTACTATTTTGAAGATGGTTTTTTAAGCAAGGAACAACTAAATTTATCTGGAAGAAGTATGCAGTGTTTTACCTTTCCTTGGATGAATTCATCGGATATTAATAAGACACCATTTTGGGTAAATCAGACGGTTTGGTATCAAATTTTTCCCGATCGATTTTTTAATGGGAATACACAAAACGATCCAAAGAATGTATCGCAATGGCAACATGGTAAAGTAACGAACAAAGAGTTTTACGGCGGTGATATCGAAGGGATTCGTAAGAAACTTGATTACCTAAAAAATCTTGGCATTACAGGACTTTATTTAACGCCAATTAATCTAGCAGAAACATCACATAAATATGACACCTTAGATTATGAAATGATAGATCCACATTTTGGTGATAGTAATGATTTGCGTCAACTTGTTTTAAAGGCTCATGAGAAGGGCATCCGAATTATGCTAGATGGTGTATTTAATCACTGTGGACCCAAATTTAAACCATGGTTAGATGTTTTGGAACATGGTAATGAATCGAAATATTTTCATTGGTTTATGATTAATGAATGGCCAATCAAACAGTGTAAAGAAGATGTAGATAAAGGAAAATATTATACATTTGCATTTGCAGATTATATGCCAAAGCTGAATACAAATAATGATGAAGTGATTGATTATTTTATAGGGATATGTGAACAATGGGTAATCAATTACGATATCGATGGGATACGTCTTGACGTAGCAAATGAAATTTCACATAAGTTTTGTAAGAAATTAAGAGAACGCCTAAAGAAAATAAAACCAGATTTATATATTCTAGGTGAGATATGGCATGATTCTATGCCTTGGTTACTTGGTGATGAATTCGATGCAGTAATGAATTACCCGTTGACAGGAAGTATTAAAGATTTTTGGGTAGATACATCATTAACGAAAGAAGATTTTGAATACACAATTAACCGGTGCTATACAATGTATATGCAACAAACGAATGATGTACTATTTAATCTTTTGGATTCCCATGATACCATTCGCTTACGATCTGCAGTTTTAAACCTTTCGGAGTTTTATCAACAATTATGTGTTCTATTTACAATGCCTGGTAGCCCTTGTATCTTTTATGGAACAGAAATTGCACTAGAAGGTGGCTATGATCCAGATTGTCGAAGATGCATGCCGTGGGATGAGATTAAATCGGGTATATATGACGACCGAATTAACTTTTTAAAGAAATTAATACATTACAGAAAGCAGGAAGAAGTATTTCGGAGTCGTAACTTTCATTTTCCAAATACAATTCAAAATGAAAGAGTAATTGAGTATATTAAAATCGACTATGATACTCAATTAGAAGTGATTATAAATTGTTCTTCCAGTGATATTATGATTCCAGAAAAGGGTGAGGTTTTACTGGAGAGGTTTTATAGTAATCAAACCTTAAAAGAAAGTGGAATTTTAATAAGAAAATATGAATTAAAATAGAAAGTATAAATTAAATAAGGAAAGTATGATTAAATTAGAAAAGTATGATTAAGTTAAAAAAGTATAATTTAATCAGGAAAGTGTATTTTAAATAGAAAATTAATTTTAGCATGAAAGCATGATTTAAAAAGAAAGTATAATCTTAAAATAAAAGCATGATTTATATAAGAATTTTGATTTAAGTTGTTTAACTACAAGCATAACAGTAGAGGTCTAATATAAAGGTAGGTTTCGATTTTAAATAAGCAAATAAGCAAAATGTAAGTACTTAACAGGAGGACATATTATGAAAAAAGTGGGAGTTCTAATGCCGGTTGCTTCACTTCCTTCCAATCATGGAATAGGTGACTTTGGAAAATATAGTTATGATTTTATAGATTCAATGAAAAAAGCCGGAATGAATATATGGCAGATCCTACCGTTAAACCCATTAGGATATGGAAATTCGCCTTATCAACCCTATTCCTCTTATGCAGGTGATGAGCTTTATATCAACCTCGATCGTTTAGTTGAGGATGGTTTACTTGAAGAGGTGAAGCCTTATAGAAAGAATAAGAAAACAATTGACTATATTCATGTACGGAATTTTAAAAACAAGTATTTAAAAAAAGCGTTCCGTAACTTTAAACCCAATAAAGCATACAAGGCATTTATCCAACAAGAATGGGTATATGAATATGCGGTGTATTTAACACTTAAAAAGCAAAACAATCTCATTTGTTGGAATGAATGGCCAGTGGAGCAGCAAAACTGGATATTGGATCGACAATATGATTTAGCACCTTTTCAAGAGGCAATTTCCTATGAGATGTTTGTTCAATATGAGTTTTATAAACAATGGTTGGACTTAAAAGCATATGCAAATAAAAATGGAATTGAAATCATGGGAGACATACCAATTTATGTTGGTATTGATTCGTTAGATGTTTGGAGCAATCAAAAATGTTTCTTACTTGGAGCCGATAATAAGCCATCCTTTGTAGCAGGAGTTCCACCAGATTATTTTAGTAAAACAGGTCAAAGATGGGGTAATCCGATTTATGATTGGGATTATATTGAGAAGACAAATTTTAAATTTTGGATTGATCGATTATCCTATTGTAATAAAATGTTTGATATTGTTCGTATTGATCATTTTAGAGCGTTTGATACCTATTGGAAGATACCAGCAAGCTGTCCAACGGCTGAAGTTGGAGAATGGGTAGAAGCACCTGGCTATGCGTTATTTGATGAAGTATTTAAGCAAATTAAAGATATTAATATTATAGTTGAGGATCTAGGAGATTTACGTCCAGAAGTTTTACAGTTACGTGATCATTATGATTTTAAAGGAATGCGTATTGTACAATTTAATTTCAATCCAGATGAGGAAGAAAATAGCGTGTATGATCATGTGGAGAATTTGGTGTTATATACAGGAACTCACGACAATCAAACCATGCGAGGATGGTATAAAGATCAACCAGCTAAAATAAAGAAGCGTGTGCGTAAGAATTTAAAGAGATATGAATGCTTGGAAGGTCCAATTTCTTGGAAGTTTGTTGAGTTTACTTATAAGCAAAATTCATATATGTCTATCGTTCCGATGCAAGATATTATTAATCTTGGTGATGAAGGACGTATTAATACGCCAGGAACGCTTGGCTCTCCGAACTGGGAGTGGAAGATGAATGATTTAAAGCCATTTGTGGAGAGAGTGGACGCTTTAAGAAAAATACTTAGAAAATAATGCTTAAAAAGAATACTTAAAAAGAATACTTAAAAATAATTATTAAGTAAATTCATAAAAATAATTCATAAAGGTTTAGGTTAGGAATGTGTAATAGGCTAGATGAGTAGCTATTATGCATTCCTTTTTGATTTAAGGATTTGTAAGAAAGACTATGGGAAGAGATTAATTAGATGTATATTTTTAACATATATTCATGGTAAAATAATGGAAAATAATATATAATAAAAGATGGAGTTCGTTGTATCTTGGCCTTTTCAATTGTAGTTTATTCATTTACTACAGAGGTATGTATGAACCCTTTTATTAATAATACGGATGACATTATGGAGCTATTATAGTCTGGCTGAGAGTGTCTCTTGGGATGATTTCTATGAATTTAGAGTTCATCCAGCAAATATTACTTTTAATTTGAATGTTAAAATGGAGGAGATATTATGTTAATAAGAACATGTACTATGGCGGATTTGAATGAGATTGTTTCTTTAGCATATGAAAAGAATCAATTTCCGGAGACAAATTCAGCTTACTGTGGTAATACCTATGATTCTATTCTTGAAGATTTTAGTTACATACTTAATTCGGACGAGCATAAGATAGTTGGTGCTTATAAATTTAATCAACTTTATGGTTGTTGTGCTTTCTTTATGAACCAGGCACAAAATACCGTTGACTGTGTTGGACCTTTTGTAAATGAAGAGAATTATATTTTAGTATCAAAAACTATGTTATACTTTGCAAAGTCTTTATTTTCTAAAGATACACATTATAACTTCTGTTTTGATAAAAGAAATGCGGATTCTTTAAAGTTAATGGGTGAGATTAATGCAAAGGACAATGGTAACGAATGCTTTTATTCGTTTCGTTATAATTAGTAACTTGAAAAGGAATAGTTTATGACTCGATTTAAAAAGATAATTTCTCTAGTTTTGTTAGTACTGCTTATAATTATATATTTTATTTATAGCAAACCTACAACAATTCGAGATATTTTAGGATTATCGAAAGATTTTATAAGTACCGATAATTATATACATATTACAAAATGGAATCAAAGTAAACCCGCTGTGAACAATATAAATCTATCGGCAGAAGAATTTAAGGAAATAATTGAGCTTTTCGATGGATTTAAGGTTCGTAGGAGTTTTTCAAAATATAATCATTCCTCATCAACTGGGGAGTTCTACTTCATTGATTTTGAATATAGTTTAAATGATGACGGAAATAAGAGTTTTAGAATTACTAGTGATGGTATTATTAAGGTGAATGGTAAGTCGTACGAACTTATTAAAGATGAGGATGCATGGGTGGGAACGATTCAAAAGATATACAATATTACACTTGATTTTTAGTGAAATACTTGGGGGGTAACAATTTTAAATAATCATTATTCTTTATTAATAATGATTATATTTATCAATAAATCATATTGACAATTTTAGCACTAAGAGTATAATAAATTTCAACATGAACATTGTTCATTTATGGAGGTGAATGTGTATTAACATAGCAGCAACGTCAAAAGAAGAGATTCTGGAAATCAGTCGTAAACTCGTTATAGAAAAAGGCCTATCTGCCGTTAACATGCGAATGGTTGCAAAAGAATGTGGTGTAGCAGTAGGATCTATTTATAACTACTTTCCATCAAAATCTGATTTAATTAGTGCAACAATTGAAAATGTTTGGAAAGATATTTTTCATATGTCAGGAAAAAACTTTGAGTTCCAAAGTTTTATAGACTGTCTTTCATGGCTTTTTGAAAGCATACAAGAAGGTAGAAAGAGATATCCAGAGTTTTTCACAATACATTCTATGAGCTTCGCCTCTGAGGATAAAATGAAAGGGCGCCAAATGATGGAGAGATATTTTGGCCATATTAAGGAGAATCTTTTGCTAATTTTAAAAAAAGATTGTAATGTACGACCAGAAGCATTTAATGAAGTTTTGACACCCACTATATATGTTGATTATGTATTTACTCTATTTATTTCTATTTTAATGGAAAAACAGGATAACTGTGATGCACTTTTAGAATTAGTAAAACATAGTATATATTAACATTCCCACTTAAAAGGTGGGAAAAAAATAAGCTCAAAATGAACAGTGTTCATATTGAATGGAGGTGTTTTGAAATGAAAGTAAAAAAAGAAACATTACTAATGATAGCAAGTATTGTATGGTTAATTGCAGGATTTAATATATTACGGATAGGATTTATCAGTTATATAGGACATGTAACAATTCTCAATATTTTTCTTTCTGCTTTAGTATTTATAATTTTCTGGTTCATGGTTTTTCATAAGTTAGTTATTAAGCATACAGCTAGAATTCAGCATTATCAAGAAAAGCTACAATTTATTTTGAAGTTCTTTGATATAAAATCCTTTTGTATTATGTCATTCATGATGACATTTGGAATTGGTATAAGAGTCATGAATTTGGTTCCAGATATTTTTATTGCCGTTTTTTATTCTGGACTTGGATTAGCATTATTTGGAGCAGGAATACTTTTTGGATTCAACTATTTTAAATTTATGAGATTTAATCATGCATAGGAGGGTTAAATAATGCAGGTAATTATGGAAACGGCCTTTGATATCATATATTTAATCACAGTAGTAACATTAGGGATTATAATGATTCAGAAAAGCAATGGTAAAAAACAATATCTTTTATTTGGTATCATGGCAGTAATATTAGGAGCAGGAGATGCATTTCATTTAGTACCTAGAGTAGTTGCGCTATGTACCACTGGATTAGAGGATTATGTATTCGCATTAGGAATTGGAAAGTTTATAACTTCAATTACCATGACTATATTTTATATATTACTTTATTATGTATGGCGCTTACGCTATGAAATTGAAGGTAAAAATGGCATTACATGCATGATATACATATTAGCAATATCACGTATCATTTTATGCCTGTTCCCACAAAATGCTTGGACAAATGCAAATGCACCTTTTCGTTGGGGAATTTACCGTAATATACCTTTTACATTGCTAGGTATTCTTATTATTATATTATTTTATAAAAGTGCTAAGGAGAGGAATGATAAGCAGTTTCGTTTTATGTGGTTGACGATTGTATTAAGTTTCGTATTTTATTTACTAGTTGTATTATTTGTAGATAGGATTCCGGTAATGGGTATGTTGATGATACCTAAAACATGCGCATATGTATGGACGGTATTCATTGGATTTAATAGTATGAGATCAGGGAGGTAATATTCATGAAAAAGATATTAAATATTTCATTTATATATTTTCTACTAGCAATGGTGGGAGGGGTATTCTATAGAGAATTCACAAAATATAATGGATTTATGGGGAAAACAACATTAAGTTATCTTCATGTACATTTATTAGTCTTGGGTACAATTTTATTTTTAATTATAGCCTTATTTTGTAAAGATACAAACTTATTACAGAATCGAACTTTTAAAAAGTTTTTGATAGTATATAATATTGGGCTTCCACTTATGATATGTATGTTGTTAATTCGTGGTATTCTACAAACCTTGGAATTACAAGTAAGTAATGCAATCAATGGAATGATTTCTGGATTTGCAGGAATATCTCATATCATATTAATGATAGCATTATGGATGTTCTTTTCTTCATTGAAACAAGTATTAGTTCATGAAGAAAGATAAAAGTCAACAAAGCAGTGAATGGAAATAGATTCACTGCTTTTGCTATTTAGAAAGTAACATTATATCAATATAAAGTTGAGATATGGTTTCTAAGTATTGAAATTTTATATATGAATAGGAATCTTAAACTGAAATATACTAATATTTATTGAAGCTCTATCTTAAGATGCCTTTAATTACTTCACTTTATTAATGAAGTATTATATTATAAATGATGAATTTATATTTATACCAAAAAATAAAAGGAGGAGTTTAACATGTGTACATGCATTACATTTCAAAATAAAAATTTTTATTTTGGTAGAAATCTTGATTTAGAATACTCATTTGGAGAAAGAGTTGTAATAACACCTAGAAAGTATGTATTTGATTTAAGGACTCAAGAGAAAATGGTTGAACATTATGCGATGATTGGAATGGCTACTGTAATCGATAACTATCCTCTTTATGCGGAAGCAGCCAATGAAAAAGGTCTAAGTATGGCAGGTCTTTATTTTCCAGATAATGCAGTTTATCACGATGTAAAAGAAGATAAAGTTAATATTACACCTTTTGAATTAATTCCATGGTTACTTGGAAAATGTGCAACAGTTGATGAAGCTGAAGTTTTGTTAAAGGACGTGAATATAGTTAGGATTCCGTTTAATAATAATATTCCGCTAGCTCCCTTACACTGGATGATTGCTGATAAAAAAAGGTGTCTTGTACTGGAATCGATGGAAGATGGGCTAAATATCTATGAAAATCCAATTGGAGTTTTAACAAATAATCCTCCTTTTTATTATCACAAAACTAATCTATCGAATTATATGAATATTACACCAAATTCTCCAGAAAATCGATTTTCTAAATCCCTTAATATACAGGCATATGGACAAGGAATGGGAGGAATGGGACTTCCAGGCGATGTTTCTCCAAGTTCTCGTTTCATTAGAGCTGCATTTGTCCAGCAGAATTCTGTTTGTTCAGAGGATGAGATATCTAATGTTACGCAGTTTTTTCATATGTTAGATGCAGTTAGTATGGTAAGAGGTGTAACTATCACACCAGAAGGGAAGTATGATATTACTACGTATTCTTGCTGTATAAGTGTAGATCAAGGGATTTATTACTATAAAACGTATGAGAATAATCAGATTAGCGCTGTTAAGTTAATGAATGAGGACTTAGATCGGGACGATTTGATTGTTTATGATTTTAGGAATTCACAAAATATTTATTATGAAAATAACTGATATAAATGCTATTATCAAAAAGATATAAGTAAAAAAGTTGTTATCTCTTACTTACTATATTGAGCTTACTATATTTTTGTTGCAATCATTGTAAATATATAGTAATATGTTTCAATAATCTATTTATTTTCTAATACTCGTATTACAGAATAATTAAGGTTTATAAGTATGGATATATGAGAAGTTCCTCCATCTATATGGTAGGAACTTTTTTTAAGTAATTTTATTTTTATGTAGTAATTGTGTTTGAGTTAGGAGTATTTTGTTACTTATTTTAAGAATATTACAATGTCAAATACGGATAAAAGGAAAAGGTTGGTATATAGGATGAGAGAGAAAAAATTTAGTTACTTCACGAAGCTAATTGCTGTAATGATTATTATTGTTATGTGTTCGAATTTAGTACCTGTTCAAGCAGCTAGTAAGAATATGTGGTTGAAAAAATATTACATAACCATCAACGTAGGTAAGATAAGTACTATAGGAATTAAGAGTAATACAACTGGAAAAAATGTAACTTATTCTAGTAGTGATAAGAAAATAGCTACAGTATCTAGTAAAGGTGTTATAAAAGGAGTAAAAGCAGGAAAGGTTACGATAACTGTCAAGGCAGGTAATGTATCTAGAAAGTGTATTGTAACGGTTAAGAAACCTTGGATTGCTGTTGACAAGATTGAGTTTGAACAAGAAATTATAGCACTTGATATAGGTGAAAAAGAAAGTAATCCTGCTACAATTTTTCCTAGCAATGCTTCTGGTAAATGGATAACATATAGCTCATCGGATCCTACAGTTGCAACTGTAGATAAAAATGGTGTTGTAACAGGAATGAGAGAAGGAAAAATTATCATTACTGCGAAAGGAAGCGGAGGAGTAAGAAATGAATCTATAGTGTATGTTAGCGAATATGAATACGAGGAACCCGTTAATAGGAAACCAGAAGTATATGATTCGACACTTATAGTAAATCAAGGTAAAGTAAAGCTTGGAATGAAGAAATCAGAATTACTTAATTCATTTGGTGAACCTTCTTTGATTTTGGATAGTGATTTTAATTGTCCGGTTTATATTTATAATAATGATTATACAAGTTTGGTATTTGTTTATGTTAAGAATGATGAGGTAATTGGATATTATACAAATGCTGCTGTATTTGAAACATGTGGTGTTAAGAGTTCATTTACAAGGGATGAAATCTATGACATCACCCTTGCGATGAGTGGATGTAAGACAAGTGATTATAGAAATGATTTATGGTATGATTATAATGGTAATTTAATAAGTATTTTAGTCATGATACCTTCTATTGATCCAGATAAACTAACAACTTCTTATTTACCAACTGCAAGTAGTAAAGTTATTCGAAATATGGAAAGAATCTATTTTGAATTAGTGAATGGACTCCGTGGAAGAAATGGAATAGCACCACTTTCTTTTGATAGTGAAATGTCTGAAGTTGCTAGAAAACATAGTGAAGATATGACGAAACGGGGGTATCTGGATCATATTACTCCAGATGGTATAACTATCACAGATAGATTAGATAATGCAGGTATTTCTTATACAAGAGCGGGTGAAATAATTACAATTGATATTTGTTTAAGTACTGTTTCTAATATAGTAACTTTTATGCGATCAATTAGCCACCGTAACCTTATGTTAGATTCTGGATTTACAAATGCTGGAGTAGGAGTATCAATCGGAGATGTAGAAATTGATGAATTAGGAAATATTACAATAATGTTTCGATAAAATGAAAGCAATTCGCGTGAAATAACGTGGATTGCTTTTTTTAGCTTGTTCAGCCTGTGCGGAATCTTATCGATGAAGAAAATATAGTGTCTTGATAGTAGGAAACACATGTTAATGATATGGGGCTCTATTGTGAGGTTGTGTCTGGAGTATGTCGTATAGCAAATCTTTGGACTGACGGAAAGAAAATACGTTTAAAGTATGGTATTGGAAATTACTAGTGCAAATATGGAGGTTAGATGGAAAGAAAGTTTACGTACTTTTTATTGGGGGTCCACTCTATATGGACAGGAATAGCATAGTTTATCGAGAAATCTAGTACTGTCTAGAAAGATGAATTAGAGTGCTTATCTTTAGATTTCGTAATTAAAGACCAAAATATTAATGATTGTATACTCTTCTGATTTGTAGGATAAACAGGCACTTTTTTATATAATATATTTTATAACTTATATGTAGCTCCAATTTTTTTTTATTTTTTTATTGACAGTATATATTGATTTAGGTCTTTAATGATTTAAAGTAAACACAATTCTTAAGTATAATATGATGAATCTTAAAGAAAAGGAAATAGTTTACATTTATATTGTGATACTGTATAATTTTACTATATTCGGGAGTGAAAAAGATTTAGGTGTTATTATTATGTGTTGTTACAGAAAGGGGTTACAGATGAGGGAGAGTAAATTAATAAGTAAAGTATTTGTTTTGACGATTGTAATGTTGTTATTTATGAATGTAATACCAGTAAAAGCAGCTAGTAAGAATATGTGGCTAGAAAAATATTACTTAACTGTCGATGTTGGTAAGACAGGAACAATAGGTATTAAGGGGAATACAACAGGTAAGAAAGTGACTTATACAAGTAATGATGAGAAAATAGCTACTGTTTCTAGTAAGGGAGTTATTAAAGGAGTGAAAGCGGGAAAGGTTACAATATTAGTTAAGGCTGGGAATGTTACAAGAAAATGTATCGTTACAGTGAAGACGGCGTGGATTCCTGTTAAATCAATTATATTTGAACGAGAGGTTGTGTCATTAGATATAGGAGAAACGAGAAACAATCCTGGTATTATATTTCCTAATAATGCATCAAGCAAGATGATAACTTATACTTCATCCGATACCAATGTTGCAATTGTCGATGGAAAAGGGAAAATAACTGGTGTTGGTGAAGGTGAAACTATTATTACGGCAAAAGGTAGTGGCGGTGTTAAAAGTATTGTAGAGGTTTTTGTTAGCAAATATGAGTATGAGGAACCTGATAATAGAAAACCGGAAGTTTATGATTCAATGTTAATTGTAAATCAAGGTAAAGTAAAACTGGGAATGAATAAATCAGAGTTACTAAATTCTTTTGGTGAACCATCATTAATCTTGGATAGCGACTTTAATTGTCCAGTCTATATCTATAACAATGATTATTCAAGCTTAGTATTTGTTTATGTGAAAAATGATGTAGTTATAGGATATTATACGAACGCTGCGCAATTTGAGACTTGTGGGATTAAAAGCTCATATACTGAAGAGGAAATTTTAAAAACTACATTAGCTTTAAGTGGATGTAAAACCATCGATTATAAAATGCGTATGTGGTATGATTATAATGATGAACTAATAAGTATATTAGTTCTAATTCCTAGTATAGATCCAGATGAATTAACAACTTCATATTTACCAACTGCAAGTAGCACTGTTATAAGAAATATGGAGAGAATATATTTTGAGTTAGTGAATGGTTTTCGTGGAAGAAACGAAATCACACCTGTTTCATTTGATAATGAAATGACAGAAGTTTCTAGAAAACATAGTGAGGATATGACGAAACGAGATTATTTTGATCATACTACGCCAGAAGGACTTACACCATTTGATAGATTAACTAATGCAGGAATTTCTTATTCAAGTGCAGGAGAAATTATTACTGGTGATATGTGTTTAAGTACAGTATATAATATTGTCTCATTTATGGGATCAATTAATCATCGCAATATAATGTTAAAATCTGAATATACAAGAGCAGGAGTCGGAGTATCAATTGGTGATATTACTCTTGAAGAATTTGGTAATATTACAATTTTATTTCGATAAGAAAAGGCAATTCACACTTTTTTGTGAATTGCTTTTTTTATTTACTATTGACAAGCTATACAGAATTAAGTGCTTAATTGAAATTAAGAAATTCAATAAAAATTACAAAAGGAAGGTGAATGCAGAATGGATATATCAGCTTTTAAAAAGATATTTAAGTTGATAATAGCAGTAATGCCATTACTTATTTTAATCACAATACTTAAAAATACAACACTTGCAAAAGCAGATAGTACAAATGAATGGTCAGTAGGAAACTCCGGTGTTATTAATATTGAACAGTGTGGAGGCACTGGTGCAGAAAATTGGATGATGGATAAGACTGTATTTTTGTTCCGCCCTTATAGTTTACCTACATTTGAACAAAAAGATGGTAGAAAAAAAATGATTAAAGATTTTTCTAGTGTGAATCCAATTTATACTACAGCTACAGTAGCAATAGTTCCTTATGATTTTACTAATTATCTTAAAGTAAACGGATTTACTGATATTAAAATAATGAGGCGTATTTCATGGAATTCATTAAATATTGATTATTTTCAAGAGAAAAAAGATTTAAATGCAGTTAAACAAATGACGGCTAATTCTAATGGGGATGAAAGTTCGTTTAAAAATGGCGTATTTTATGCAGAGTTGAAAAAAATGGAAGACCTAAGTAGTTGGTCTACATTAATTAAAAATAATGAAGAAGAAATGAAGAAGATAAATAATGTATGGAGTTGGATTACTCGTTTTGATTCAGCGTCAAAATCCTACCAGGTAACAGAGAGAATTGATCAATACTTACATATAGGTTCATTAGGGATAGAGCCTGATAATATAGAAGAAGCTTCTCCAGAAAAAGTTGAAGAACTTAAATTAAGGTATATTGATTTCCTCATGACTCTTTATGTTCAATCTAAAGATTCTGTTGCTGAACCATATTGGAAAACAGCAATTGATAAATATGTTGATGGGATTTATGGAACAAAAACGAACAACTGTAACGTTGCTATTAGTGCAGGATTTATTGCAAGAGGATATATCAACTATACTGATAAGAATGGTAAAACTATAAATGTATTATCTAATATGCTTGGTGGATGTCAGGATTTACTTGATGTCGCACTTGGAATTGAGAGTGATTTTAGTCTTGGTAAACTAGATTCCTCTAAAACAGTAGCAGAGGAATTGGTAAAGGAATCAAAAGAAACGAAATTTTATAATCGTTTATTAAAGTCATTACAATTAAGCGTTATTAGACAAAAAAATAGTGGCCAAAAGGTAACTAGAACTTATACTTCAGATAATATTTTTGGGTCACCAATCGTTTCTCGAATTATTCGAAACAGAATATTGATTAATGGTCCTAATGTTAGTTGGGGGAATGAATGGAATAGTTTGAGTTTAATTGAACATCTAGTATTAAAAAGCGAATATTATGGTACTATGCTTGTACCTGCTTATGATGGACCTAATATTCCAGAGTTGGAAGCAACTCTAGATGTAAAAAGTACATTGAAAGGATATAATGATATTAAGTATGTTAAATTCAAAGAAATGGTACCAACATTAAAAGATAGTCCTTCTTTATCTATACATTTATCAAAAGGAAATGGAACAAATAATGATGCATTATGGAAGCAGTTTTTAAATCGTTACAGATACTACGCGATAAAGGTTGTCTTTACACAACTAGCAGGGGGTGTTGGTAACGACTCACCACCGGATCTAGAATTATGGAAACCTGTGTATGTAGAATCATCTAAAGTAGTAGAAGGGAAGGTTTTAGAAACTTGGCTAGATAATGATGAACCATTTCATACATGGACAGCTAAATCATTGAAAAATCATCCAATTGGTGAGGGAAAATATCAAAAATATGAATATCAAGCGACAGTATCTTTATTTTATTCAAATATAACTAAAGATATTTCAAAAATGATGTGTTTAACTGCTAAAACGAATCCTGATACTATGCAATATCTAAATAAGATTAAACCAACTGATGTGCCAACTCCATCCGTAACCCCAACCCCAATCCCACAATACGGCATCTACACCTCAGAACCAGACGCATATGCCGAACTAAAAGAAGGCTCCATCTACAACGAAACCTTCGAAGCAATGGCCGGAGTACCAACAACCAGAACTTTATATTTTGCAACAGGTGGTTCCGAGTTCATGGTTGAAGTAGAAACGCTATACGACTACGATAAAACAGCAACCAGAAAGTACCGTTCCTACTTCAGCGGTAATGTCGATTGTGAATTTAAAGAAGCAGATAATGCAAAAACTGCATCTTTAGGTGGACAGACGGTACAGTTACATAATGGCGGAACGTATACAAAAACTTGGACCGGCACAATACCAAATAAAGCACAACCAGTTACTTCATTACATAACGCAAAATCTATCGCACAACCAGACTATACGGAATACAACGCAAAATTGGCAGAGGCAAATACATATATTGCCGAGGTCAATGGAACTTCATTAAGTTATACCTCAGGAAGTGATAAGAAAACAAGAACGAAATCAGGATGGAATGCTAGAATAACCACAAATAGCAAAACTGACCCAATTACTACAACAGCAAGTGTATCTTGTCAAAAAAAAGATCCTATTGATGAAAATGACTCTGGTGTGCCATGTCAAAACGAAATGGCAACAGCACAACCAGGGGCAGCAGGAAGTTTCACGATAACCGTAACATATACTGTACCGTCTCATATACTATGTGGACCATGCTGTGATCATACACTAGGGGCTGTAGAAGATACTTGGACTCAAGAAGTAAAATTCGATACACTTAAAATGACCGATGTAAGAGTATGGAAAATAGATAGTAGCTATGTAGGTGGTATGAAAGAAATTACCTATGATGACAATGAGTATGTAACAGCTAATGTAGTTCAAGGTGATCCAAACATCTTTTATAATATAGCTTCCAGTGATACAAGCGTTGCTGGACGACTGAGATATAGTCTACAGCAAGGGCAACATGATGATGTAATCTGGTATGAACAAAATGCAAATAATGTAGAGACAAGATCGGATGCATGCAATGGTATGTCTGGAACAATAAGTTCAGAAAATCCAATTCCAGTGCCGGCAGGTCAAGGACATAATAACTCATGGGCAACTGGTATTTTGTACAGTAATAAAACCTATAGTAATACAGTTAATTATCATGCTACACCATTTTCAGGTTTAAAAACTGGCTTTACTACTGACTCCACGGATTCAGTAGATAAGAAAACAATGGAATATCAAAGGTTTAATGAAAGAAGAAATCAAAAAAATACAGTAAGCGTTATTTCAGATATGTTAATACTTCAAACATCCAGTGGCGATCAATCAGTTATTTATTTTGAAGCAAAGGATACCGCTACCAGCCAAACGAATTTTAAGGATATCGAAGTTAGTTTTGAACAAATGTGGAATAATAATGGTCTTAGTGCTGCGAATTGGACAGAGAATGCAATAAATGTAGGAAGTTATAATGGTAAGTATTTTGATACTTTAGCAAAATACACTGGAACAGGAAATAATGCTAAGATCATTACTGCATTTGATAATGATGTAGTTAAATCTACAGCTACCGATGAACTAGGAAAAGCTAGGATAGTAATAACAAAAACTTATTCGGCAGGTTCTGCTAATAAGTCAAGTCCGGGAGAAGGTCAGTATCGAATGAGTAGACCAACTAATTTAAGAATTTTCACGGATAAGATTAAGCAAGATCAAACCAATAGAAATCGTTCCTACACAACAGGTCAATCCTATGCATATTATAAGCAGATATTATCCTATACGGATAAGAAAGCAACGGGTAATGCCAATATTCATAGTGAAGAAATCACGACAAATGCCATGGGGCAAGTAGGTTATACCATTCGATCAAGATATCGAAATACAGACAGTAAATTTGGAAAGATAAATAATATTTTAGTCTATAATCCAGTATCAGTAGCAAATGCAAGTGTTGTATCGTTACCAGAGGAAATGGACCAAAGAACTACAATACCAGAAGGCTCTGCTGAGAGTATGCTTGATAAAATTGCAGCTAGTCAGGTTTGCCCGCTATCACCTGCATTATGTGAATTTCGAGTGAAAAACTGTAAGTTTTTTATGAATACTGTGAAAGGTTCCTTTGACTTTGAAAAGGTAAGTACGATAGAAGCATTAGAAAATGGAGTAGAAGATGACGTTAGTATCATTCGTAGTTTAATAAAGTCTTCCGCTGGTGTAACGCTAGATTATAAATTACCTACAGGATATAGTATCAGGAAAGATAGTTATGGTTTTGGAACTGGACGATATTTATCAGTGGAAGGAACAAGGCTAGGAATTGAATTAGCGGATTTTGGATTTTCTTATCATAAAAATCTAAGAGTTAAAGTAGAGTCTAATATTTTTATCCCTTCTTCAAATACGTCAAATAAAATGATTTATAGTTTCGACGGATTAGGATTTTATATTCCCGCTGGAAAGAGTTATGGGGTATTTACAACAGGTAATGGAGAAGAAAAAAGGATTAATTATGACTTTACAAATAAACATATTAAGCTTGGCATTGTATTTAGCTTTGGTAGTATTGATGATTGCGAAATATACGTAAATGATAATAAAATTACGAATATTACAACGCCTGCTACAAGTAATTCCATCAATGAAGAAACGATTGGATTTAACTTATATATTGGTAATTGGACAAAAAATAATAACTTTAAAACAGGTTTTATCATTGATAATTTCACAATTACAAGGATGGCAGGAGTCAATCATCATACAGAATCATGCTATGATGTTATTAAGAATCATGATACTGAGAAACAATATACTTGTGGTAATAAAACAAATGGAGTTTATGATTTAAATCACGCACATAGTAGCAACTGTACGTTCATAGTGACTGAAAATAATAAACATGTACATAATGGAAAGGTTGGAATAAATCTAAATAATGTTCAGATAGCTATGGATCAATACAATCAAGGGGATGGTTCATTATTAGAAGCAATGCTTGGTAAAGAAAATTATTCTAAATTTATAGCTATTTATAAAGGAAAAAACAAAACGTTTGGATACACTGGAGGAGTTCAGACCTTTACAGCAACATCCACTGGAACGTATAACTTAGAAGCATGGGGAGCCTCTGGTGGTGATGGTTTAAATAATAATCAAAGCCTTACGAGCCATGGCGGTCTTGGTGGTTATTCTTCTGGTGAAATTTACTTAAATAAAGGTCAGAAAATCTATGTATATGTAGGGGGAAAAGGATCCTACAGTACAACATTAGGTACCGGTGGTGGTTATAATGGTGGTGGTTATGGTGGACCTGGTGGTTATGGCGGCGGTGGTATGACACACTTTAGTTACAGTGCTACCGATAGTGATTATGATAGAACAATTACCATTGGAGAAGACATACCAATCACTGGAAGTATTTATTATTTATATCAATATAACAATTATGTGTATGCCTTCGATGCCAATGGGAACAATGTTTCCACATCCGGTTCTGGTGGAAAGATTACTTTAGAAACTGCAAAAGAAAAAGGAATTTGTCTTGGCACATATAGTAATAGTCGTACTTACAATAACGGCCTAATTAGTTATGCCTTGGGAAAACATGATGAAGATTGTACCTATGAAGGTTATACCCATGTTGCTAAATCAACAAGTGGAGTTTGTTTAGGATGTAGCCATAGCTGTACAAGGATTTTAATAGCAAATCTATATAAGGTAAGTGATTCATATATCACAGCAATATCAAATAGTACAACCAGTAAGGTAAAAGCTATGAATCTAGATTTATCTAAAATAATACTAGCTGCTGGAGGCGGTGGAGGAGCGGATAATCCTGGTACAACAGCAACCGGAGTAGAAGATGATGGTTCTGGTGGTTACGGTGGTGGACTAATTGCAGGAAATGCGAAGGTAGATGGAGTAGATGTGTCTAACATTCACGTACATAATAGTAGTTGTTATACTCCTAAAAAGATTCAGGCAAACGTTTGTAATGGAGGTTATAGCCCAAGTGGAGGTTTTACCAATGAGCCAGGTAGTCCACAAATAATTTATGAGGGTACAAGAATTTATAATTTAGAGAATTACATAACAGGAAGTGCAGAAGGGAAAGAGGTAATAATAGAACTTAGGGCACAATGTTTGACTGGTTCACAGTCTTTTATCAATTTAAAACTTGGAATTAATATAAATGGTACGATTAGGTACCTAACGGTAGCACAAGCTGTTAATGAGGGTTTTATAGCAGCAGGTCCTACCAGTGAATCAACTCCGTCAGGATATGCTAGTAATGGAATCTATATGGTAGCCTATCCAACTCCATTGAACATTTTAAAAGGTTTAAGTACAGGTGATGGATATTTTAGCAATCTAATTATTAAATTTAAATTACTGTCAGGAACTCTGCAATCCATACAAGTAAATCCTTCTGAAAACAGTAGACCTGGTGATGGATTACATGTCGTTAGTATAGAGACCGTATTAACTTGTAATAAGCAAGCAGGAACTGTATTATCTGCTTCTGGTCTTGGTGGAACGCAAATAAGAGGTTATTCCAATGGAGCTGGCGAAAGCGCCACAAATGCGGTTGACACTGGTGGTGCAGGTGGTGGATATTATGGAGGATTTGCTTCAAACAATAACAACGGTGGTGCTGGCGGTGGGTCAGGTTATATTGGTACGCTCGCAAAAGCTATCACAATAAATGGTGATAGTCAGATGCCCTCTGAAAACGGAGGAATAAAAGTAGGCAGTGTAGGTAACGGAATCGCTAAAATAACTTCACCCATGACAGCAGAAGATATCTTATCCTTCATTGAAAGCATATATAGTACCTTACCATCAACTATCAATGGTCTTTGTAACCCAATCTTTAATTGTAATGGCCTAAATAATGTACATGAATGTACTTCACTTTGTGGCGAAATAAAAACACTTAATTGCACAGAACCACATCATAAAGGCCTTTGCTATGACTACGACAACGATACTTGTTGGGACCCTTGTAGAAATGATCAAAATCATAAATCTGCTGTAAGTACAGTTACAAAACCAAATGGTGAAACGATTGATTGTGGAACATTCATTAATTTAGATAATTATTTCACCGTTTATTTCCCAAATGTGGGTGATTTTTATGGAAATGGTGAACATGGCATCTCTAATATTTCAATCAACCGCGGAAAAGGCTATGTAAATAATATGAGCACTTTGGAATGGCTAAGAGAAAAAAGAGTACGATTTGCTTATGATGTTTTATTCAATCGAAACGGAGTATGGGAACAAGTGTCTGCAGGAGAATGGATAACGTTACCCATTAAAAATGGCGGTAAGGAGCTAGAGTATTATGAGTTTTATTGTTTGCTAGCAAATTCAGAAGCCATGGCTGCCACAGTAGAATTTTTAGCAGAGGCTATCAATGCTCCTAGTTCGCCAGGTGGAAAAGAAAATCCTTATATGGGCGATACTATTAACAATGCCGATTGTGAATATGACATTTACAACGCTTATGAGACGAATAGAAATAGGTTTTCCACCTATACTTCCTATCACAGTGCTTACCGACAATTATACACGGATATCGTTGGACGTATCGGTAATTTTATTATTGAAGATAGTGATGATTTTCGATTTTCAAATCTATTCAAACAGTCTACCAAGGATAATCAATGGATTGTTGAAGGTGTTATCCATGAAGTGGATACTAGTATAAGTAAAAACTATATTTCATGGTTTAAAAACGATGGCTCTTATGGAAAAGATATTAGAGGTGTTACCGTAAATTCAAAGACAGATATGTATAATACTTATGGAACTATGAGATGGATGAGTTCAGCAAATGCAATAAGCGGTCCTCTTAGTGGTGATAAAAATACGATAGAGGCATTAAGAAATCAGCAATTAAAGGCTGGTTATAACTTACTTTTTGATATTTCAACGATTGGAGATTATCACAGAGAAATTCAAGTAGTACCTTATTTCTACGCCTTAAATATTGATACAAATGTGTTAACACCAGTGGATGTTTACATGAATGTCTCAGGTGAATATAAACCGATTAATTATTTTGGACTTTTATCTGAATATATAGAAGCTGATAATTCCTTCTCTGATGAATATTACAAACTAAAAGACAAGTTATATAATTATATTCTATCACTTGATTGGAATGAGGAAGGTAAACGCCGCAATTATACAGAAGAAGAGGAGCGTATCACGAAATATTTGGGTGAGAATCGAATGGAATTTGTAACCGATAGTAGCGGGAATGTATTAACACAGAAATATTTAACCATACCTTTTGGAGATGCCTACTCATTAGGTACGGCTCAAATGTTGCTTGCCGGAACACGTGCAAGGACTTTTATTGGAAGTAGTAAGGTTAATTCGGTTCAAATAAATGGTGGCAAAGAGACAAATATTAATGGTTCCATAGGTGCAGATAATTTTATGTACAATGCTCAAAGATGGCACTTAAAACTTGGACTACCATCATCCGCAGCCTATGTCGCTTATAGAAATATGACACATCTTGACCCAATGGAGACAATAACTTTATTGGATGGGAATACAATAAGAGCAATCGATGAGTTTAAAACTGGTAATTACGTTATTATTATGACAGCACAGATAAATGCAATCGGAAACACATACTCATTAGCATATGATCAAGGTGTAGATAATGGTGTGATACTAATTAAAGGTAAGAAATACACCTTTGGAAATGATATACCTAATGTAATTGCAGTCTATGAAGGTTCTACAAGTGCAACGATTGATATTGATTTTATTGGTACTCATTAAAAAATCAGAGTAAATAGTAAACCAGCCATGAGGTGGAACAAAGTCCATCCCGTGGCTGGTTTATACGTATATCGGCTACATCCATGCTTTTGGCTATGTAGAAAATCTTGAAAAATTAATCTGAAACAAAAATTCATATTATACCTAATTCATATACAAAAATTTATATACAAAAATCATGTGTCAAAAATTCTAATGAAGTTTCATATTATACCTTTTTTAATAAAAATAGTCGATTCATTCCTTCTTGCCAAGGATAAGGAAATTCAATATACCGTTCAACAATAAAATTTTTCTCAAATTGCCTTAACCAATCTTCCGTCTTTAATCTTCTTAACCGTAAATATCCATCTCTTTCATATAGATTATCTTGAAAGCAATTTAAACCAAGTTCTTTCATTTTATCATCATCTTCGTAAGGATTTAATTTAACGAACATCAAACCATCTTTTTCTAAAAGTCTGGTTAATTCTTTAAAAATAGTGTCAGCATCTTCCTTTGGAACCACGTCTAATACATTCGAAAGAATGATGCCATCAAAACTTTCATCCTCCATTTGTGAAACGTGAGTGATATCACCTACAACAAAATTAAGTTGTTTAAAATGATTTATATTAGCCATTTGATTTGCAAACTTAATTCCATTTTCGGATCGATCAATTCCTATACCATAGGAAAGATTACCATATTGAGCGCACTGGAATAGAATATCTCCAGTACCACAACCAAAATCCATTACTCTTTTCGTATTTTGAGAAAAGATATGTAGGCAGGCATCAAAGGTTGGTTCTACACTAAGTTCAACATCCGTTAAATCTTCTAAATTACATTGGTTATATACTTCGTCCCAAAGTGTTGTAGTACTATCATATTGCTTCATATAAACCGCCAGCTTTCTCTTAATTTTTTGTACATACTATGTTATGCAACAAAACTTAGATAAATGATAAATTTGTACTTTAGACTTTATTTGATATAAACATTATATCGCTTTTTTCTTACTAAAAAATGAAATTTTTGTTAAATATTTTTGTTACATTTTAATAACTTCATTTTAATAAAATAAATGCTATAATGTATAATAATGCGAGATAGAAAGGACGTAAATAAATGAATGAAACAATCAATAAGCAAGTTTTAGTAGTTCTACCAATGAATGAGAGTGAGAAAGACTTGCTAAAATCAAAAATGCCAGAAGCAAGTTTTCTATTTTGTAAACCAACAGAAGTGACAGAAGAATTAGTAAAGGAAGCAAATATCATTATTGGTAATGTTTCTCCAACCATGATTAAAGGTACAAATAAATTAGAGTGGATCCAACTAAATAGTGCTGGTACAGACGGTTATTGCGAAGAAGGGGTACTTCCTAAGAATGCCCTATTAACTAATGCAACAGGAGCATATGGACTAGCTTTATCGGAGCATATGTTGGGAATGGTATTTGAAATTAAGAAGAAATTAAACCTCTATTATATAAATCAATTAAATCGTAAGTGGAAAGATGAAGGAAAGGTAACAGCCATAGAGGGTAGTACAACTTTAGTCGTTGGTTTAGGCGATATTGGTGGAAGTTTTGCAAAGAAAATGAAAGCACTTGGCAGCTATACCATTGGCATACGAAGAACATCTGGTTTAAAACCTGAGTATTTGGATGAATTATGTACGATGGATGAATTAGAGGCTTTATTATCAAGAGCTGACATTGTAGCTTTAAGTCTTCCTAATACAAAGGAGACTTATCATTTGTTTAACAAAGAAATGTTTATGCATATGAAAATGAATGCAATCATTATAAATGTTGGTCGTGGCAATGCTATTTGTACTGATGATTTATGTGAAGCATTGGAGAAAGGAGTAATTGCAGGAGCTGGACTTGACGTTACAGACCCTGAACCATTACCATCAGATCATAAATTATGGAATACGAGGGGTGTTGTTATTACACCACATGTATCAGGTGCTTATCATCTTGAAGAGACAAGAGAACGTATTGTTAAAATTAGCATAGAGAACCTAGAACGATTTTTAAAAGGTGATGATCTACAAAATATTGTAGATTTTAAAACTGGATATCGCAAACGTTAATAGAAATACTTACTTACTAGGGGGAAAATATGAACAAAAGACAAATGTCAGAAACATTCTTTTTGTGTGCTCTACTTGCAATTATCGGGGGCTTTCTAGATGCTTATACATATATTGCAAGAGGTGGTGTGTTTGCCTTCGCCCAAACAGGAAATCTTATTTTTCTTGGTATGAATCTCACAGAAGGAAATATAGGAAAAGTAATTTATTATTTAACACCTATTTGCTCATTTATTATAGGTGTTATGATATGTGAATTAATTAAGAGCAAGTACAAAGAGCAGGGCGGCCTTCATTGGAGGCAGATCGCAGTTGCAATTGAAATTATAATTTTAGTAATTGTAGGTTTTATTCCAACAGGAGCTTTAAATATGGTTGCAAATGTTTTAATTACATTTGTTTGTGCGATGCAAGTTGAGAGTTTTCGAAAAGTAAACGGAAATTCTATTGCTACAACTATGTGCACAGGAAACTTAAGAAGTGCTACAGAAATGCTATTTTATTATTTAAAGACGAAAGATAAAAAAGTATTAAATAAAAGTTTGAATTATTTTGGTATAATTGCATTTTTTGTATTTGGTGTTGCTTTAGGAACTATTTTTACAAAACTGATTCATCAAAAATCTATTTTCATTTGTAGCATTTTACTGGTAATCGTATTTTGTACAATGTTCATTGAACATGTTAAGGATAGGACATAAAAAATATAACAAGCAAAAAATATATTCCTGACTAATAACACTATGCATGATATATAACTATCTCCATAATATAATAAATATCCATATCATAACGATTATCCATAACATAACGCTTATTCATAACACAAACTTCCCAGTTAACTATTTTTGAGAATCATTATTTGATTCATCCAAGGATATTAACTGGGTATTTAAATTTTATAAGAATATCATTATCGATATTCCGAAGGAGAGATTCCTTCAATCTTGCGAAAGCAAGTACTAAAGTACGAAGTACTACTAAAACCGCATTTAAACGCAACGACATTAATACCTATGTTTGAGGTTTTTAAAAGTTTTTTTGCTAGCGAAATACGCTGTTTTAACACATAATCACTAAAGGTCATATGAACTTCTTGTTTAAATAAATCACAAAGATAACATCGATTTACACACACTTCTTTACAAACCACATCTAAGCTTAAAGATTCGCTTAAATGATTATGTATATAGGCAATTGCTTTTTTGATGTGTTCATTCTTATGCTTTTCTATTAAATAATCCGTACAATTCGAAAACGAAGTAATTATTTGAATACCAATATCAATATATGTCCTACTAGTGCATTGTTGGATCAGCTGGCTATTCTCATAACAACATTCATGCAAAGAAATCGATTCTTTCATCAATATATAGTTATAAATCCCATGATTTAAAGAATTTAAATACAAACGCAGTAATAAGATAGATTCATTTTTTAATTCTCCTACCTTACTCTTGAAAACTTTTATAGCTTCCTTTGTATTTCCACTGTAAAGAAGAGAATAAATTTCCAGATGATTAAAAAATTGCTCGCTCATTTTATCCGCCTTTCTAAATATTTTTAAAAATCAACTAAATAATTTGAAACACTTGGCTATTATAGCATGTTATTATAGCAAAGGGTTAGCAAAAGCTAACTAATGAGAAAAAATGTTTAATATCATATAAAATTTTGGAGGGAAATATGAAAAAATTTAAAAAAACACTAGTTCTTGGCTTAACGATTGCAATGGGATTACTTACAATAGCATGTGCCAAAGATACAAAAACGAATGGTGCAGATGCAACCACTTCACCTACAAAAGTAGTAACTGAATCAAATGATGCTGAAAATGGAACAGATAGTTCAAGCAACGCAGCTAGTACAAATGAAGCAAATAGCACAAATCAATCGGATTCTTCAAATGATGCATCTCAAACATCTGAACTTAGAGTTGTTGCTTCTTCTGTAGCAGTAGTTCAAATTCTTGATGCGCTAGGTGTTCCTATGGTTGGTGTTCCTACAAGTTCTTATGAACTACCAGAAAGTGTTGCAAATGCTGAAAGAATTGGTAGTGCAATGTCACCTGATATGGAAGTCATTGCTTCATTATCACCTGATATCATTGTTTCCGTTGATTCTTTATCAAATGATTTAAAAGAGCAATTCGCTAATTTAAACATTGAAACAACCTTTGCAAATCTTTCAAGCTATGATGGTTTAAAAGAAACAATTGCACAACTTGGCGAACGTTTTTCAGTAGAAGATAAAGCAAATGAACTTCTTTCTTCCTTTGAAGAAAAAGAAGCAGCAATAGAAAGTAAAATTTCAGGCAAGGAATCAAAATCTGTTTTAATTATATTTGGTGCAGGACAAAGCTTCATGGTTGCTTCTGAAAGTTCCTATGTTGGTGATTTAGCTAAACGAGTTGGAGCTACAAATATTTTAGAAGATTCCTCTAGTAGCTTTATTCCAGTAGATATGGAATATTTAGCAGACAAGAATCCTGATTATATATTATTTATGGCTCACGCAAATCCAGAAGAATCCTTGGCTGCATTTGAAAAAGAATTTGAGACGAATAAGGCATGGCAAAACTTTGATGCAGTTAAAAATGGAAATGTAGTTGCACTTGAAACAGAATACTTTGGTATGAGTGCAAACCTTTTAGCAGCAGATGCTATGGAGAAATTAGCAGATATTTTATATACAGAATAAAAAGTCAAAGTTATTGGTCAATAGATAAAATTAGTCAGGTACGATATTAAGCTAGAACTGAGCGATACGGAAATTGGTAAGGTTAGAACTAAGCTAGATATTTTCAGACGCATAAATTAGACATTATAAAATCAAGTATATATTTAATTTAAAACAAAGGTTGAAAGAATAATTATAAAGATCTGCCATAACAACAGATTGCATCATAAACTGTTGGATTTCTTTCAACCTAATATGGCAGTTGAAATGGGTGTTACAATGAAGAAAAAAGGAAGTACATTTATACTTTTAATCACATTGCTAGTCATAGGTATTTTCTTTTCAATATCGGTAGGAAGCGTTTCCGTTTCTTTAAAAGAAATCTTTGACGGTATTATAAATAATAGTGGTGGGAAAGGTGGAATTGTAAGGGATATTCGTATCCCGAGAGTAATCATGGCTGTTTTAGTTGGAGCAAATCTTTCTGTGGCAGGCGTTTTGTTACAAGGAGTTATGAGAAATCCTTTGGCTGACCCTGGAATCACTGGTATTTCTTCTGGAGCAGGCCTTGTAGTTATGATCGTTATGCTGTATTTTCCAGCAGCTACTAGTGCGATACCACTCTTTGGATTTCTAGGTGGAATTCTAGCGTGTATTCTTATATATTTCTTAGCTTGGAAAAATGGAATCATGGCTGTACGAATTATTTTAGCTGGTGTTGCTGTAAATGCAATGCTAGGAGGAGCAACAAGTATGATCTCCATCTTAAACAGCGAAAGTTTATCGGGTGTTTTAACGTGGCTTAACGGTAGCTTGGGCAATAAAAGTTGGTTACAAGTTAAAATGATGCTCATATATACAGTGGTTGGCCTTGTTCTAGCGATACCACTAAGTAAAAGTTGCAATATATTAGCACTTGGTGATAAAAATACGAAAAGCCTTGGATTTAATCCAAATGTATTACGCATTGTAATATCAATGGTTGCAGTATTTTTAGCAGGAATCTCTACAGCATATGTTGGTATCATTGGATTTATCGGATTAGTTGTTCCACATATCTCAAGAATGCTAATTGGATCTGATCATAAAATTTTGATTCCTTTTTCTGCATTGTTTGGATCTTTAGTACTATTAATAGCCGATACGTTAGGACGTACATTATCCGCACCCTATGAGATTCCAGTGGGTATCATCATGACTGTAATTGGAGGTCCGTTCTTTTTATACCTTCTAAGAAAGGATAGTGGAAATTATGGAAATTAAGAATATAGATTTTACCTATAATAACAATCCTTTTATCGTTGATTTAACAGCTGAAATTGAAAAAGGTAAAATAACAACAATTATAGGACCAAATGGCTCTGGTAAATCAACACTACTTAGTCTTTTAGTAAAACAAAATCAACCAGTCGCTGGAACGATTCTATTAGATGGACAAAGTCTTAATACAATGTCTACAAAAGAGCTTGCGAAAAAGATGGCTATTGTTTATCAGCAAAATCAAGCACCAGGTGATTTTACAGTGGAACGTCTTGTACGTTTTGGCCGTGCTCCATACCAAAGTTTCTTTAAGAATACCGATGATGAGGAAGAAGAAGTCGTTGCATGGGCACTTAAAGTGACAAGACTTGAAGCTATGAAAGACAAGAAAGTCAGTGAGCTATCTGGTGGTGAAAGACAAAGAGCTTGGATAGCAATGTCACTTGCTCAGAAAACAGATATTTTATTTTTGGATGAGCCTACGACCTATCTAGATATTTATTTTCAATATGAGATTTTAAGTCTAGTAAAAGAGTTAAATGAAAAATATCATATGACGATTGTAATGGTTTTACACGATATCAACCAAGCAATACAATTTAGCGATAACATTATCATAATGAAGCGTGGGAAAATCATTTATAAAGGAAATGTAGTAGATGGAATAACCCAGCAGCGGTTAAAAGAAGTTTATGGGATAACCGCTGATATAAGATGGTGTGAAGATAATGGGTGTCCATATATAGTTCCACTAATGGAACGCAAGCACGCATGAAAATAACTAATCATATATGTTTGAGAGTCACGTGATTAAATTCATATAATGACGATTTAATGAAGACTCATTAGGAAATGATTCATTAATATTTATTGATAATTTAGGAATGATCCAATTAATGATATATTGATATTCATTTAATTATAAAAAAACATAAAGAACATGGTTGATTGAAAAATAAAAAGAGAGGAAGCCACAAAATTAATTAGTCAACCCATCAAAAAGTGGCAACAACACATCATTCAAAGTGTTGTTAGGAATAGAAGAATGAAAGTATTAGTAACATATTCAAGTAGAACAAGAAACACAAAATCATTAGCAGAAGGTATCTTTGAAGGACTTCCTATGGAAGATAAGGTTTTATTACCTATAAAAGAAGTAACTAGCCTTTCTGAGTATGATATAGTTTTAGTCGGCTACTGGGTAGATAAGTCAGGCCCAAATGAAGAAGCAAAAAATTTCTTAACTACGATTAAAGATAAAAAAGTAGGTTTATTTGCAACACTTGCTTATTGGCCAGACACGGAACATGCTTGGACTTCCCTTGCAAATGGTGAAGCACTCGTTAAAGATAATAATACAGTGATTGCAAAATATATCTGCCAAGGAAAGCTTAGCGATAAGATTATTGAAATGTTTGAAAAATTACCTGCAGATAATCCACATGCAGTGAATGAAGAGAAACGTAAGCGTTATGAAATTGCGAAAAGACATCCAAGTAAAGCGGATATTTTATCTGCAGCAGAATTATTTAGAGAAAGGTTAGAGCTTTATGTTTCAAACGAGAATTAGAACGCACCATAGTGCAATGTCAGAAGGCAATAAACACTTAATCGGGCCTAAAAAGGTAATTGAATCGTTAAATACATATAATACGAATGCGGATGGAAAAGCAGTTATTTACATTCATGTACCTTTTTGTAGCAAAATCTGCAGCTTTTGTAATATGCGAAGAAGTTTACAAAAGCCCATTGAAACCTATGCAGACCTTATTGTAAAAGAAATTGAACAATATGCTACACTTCCTTATGTAAAGAGTACCGTGTTTGATGCTGTATACTTTGGTGGAGGTACTCCGACGACCTTACCTACAAATGATTTAAGAAAAATTTTAAAAGCTCTAAAAAAACATCTCTCCTTTACTCTAGATGCAGAATTCACAATTGAAACAACGGTAACAGAACTAACCGATGAAAAAATGCAGGCATTAATAGAAGAAGGTGTGACGCGTTTTTCCGTTGGTATTCAAACATTTAATGATAATGGAAGAGCACAAATGGGCAGAGTTGGCAATGGATTAACTGCTTATGAAAAATTAAAGCGTTTAAAAGAGTATGAAAACATTACTGTAAGTATGGATTTGATTTATAATTATAAAGATCAAACCCTCGATGATTTATATGAAGACTTAAATCGCATTATTGATTTGGATTTGAATGGATTTTCAATGTATTCTCTAATTAATATGAGAGAAACTAAGATTGATCAAGCACAAAGTCAAGAAAACGATGAAAAGATGTTTCATGCAATCAGCGAATATATGGAAAAGGCGGGTTATCATTTTCTTGAACTTACAAAGATGGTTAAGAATGATAAATATAAATATATCATGAATCGCCATCAAGGAGCAGATACACTTCCGTTAGGAGCTGGCGCTGGTGGTTCAATGAATGGTCTTGCCATGATGAATCCTATTAGTTTATCCGAATATGAAGAAAGCATTTTAGCATTTGATTCAAAGTCTGGAATGCAGTTTAAAGAAAGTTATAAAGAAGTAGTCAAGTTCAAAGGTGACATTCAAACAATACATCTACCAAAAAATGAAACTTTATATAAGGACAAAGATGAGTATCAAAAAGTATTAAATTTATTACTTGAAAATGAAATGGTAGTGAAAAAAGACGATGGATATCAACTAACAACGAAGGGTATTTTTTGGGGGAATTCAATTTCACGAGAATTATCTGAGTTAATTTAATGTGTAACATTCATTAATATATTAAAAACGCACATTTCTCATTTAAAATAGTTATAGTCAAGGGTATAAATATAAAAATGACAATAAGAAAAAACTAATTAAAATAAGCGATAAAGCATAGACTTTATCGCTTATTTTAATTTACACTACGACAAATAGGATTCTATTTTACAACCTACTTGTTCAATTCCTTGCCGAATACTATTTTCATCTGTTAATTTATTATTATAGCCTACCTCAATCGTTCCTCTACCTAAATCAACATTTACCATTTTAATACCTTCGATTTTGTCTAGCACATTTTTCACTTGTGTTTTTGTCTGTGAATTTTGTAAGCCGTTAACTTCATAATGAACTTTATTCATAGAGCCCTCCTTATAAATAAATATCATGTGAATTTACTTACATTATTGCAGCATCATACCATTTTACAATTCCAGTATTCTTCGACATATAAATCCTTTCTTTCATACGAATGATAAGAGATACTTAATTGTAACAAATAGCATATACTTATTATCTGCATATAAAAAGTTTTCAGTATGGTAATAATAATACGAAAAGGATATGCAATATTTACTGCATTAGATCAATAAAGACATCAACGACATTACTCTTGTTAGTTATTAGATAAAAAACCTCGAACTCTTTTTTATGGATACATTCAGTATGAGAAAACATCTTATGCCCGAAGTAAGTTATATATTTTTCAGATGTATTAAATCTTGATACATCGATAGTATATTGAATAATGCTACCATCAAATTGTAAAATCGACGTTGTTGCTTTACTGTCAATTTCAAATTTTGTTATTCTAATTTTATCTAAAATTCCCTTTTCAAAATTTTCAATAAAATTAATGAAACGCTCCGTATTGTAGGAGTTCAATTGATCATGAATTATGTCATTATTGCGAAGGGCTATATCAATTGTATAATTGATAGGTAATAATGATAATTCATTTTCAAGTGAATAATCGTTAATATAATTTTCCATTTTTAAAATTCAATTCATTTTTTATTAGCATATTCATTGATCATTACTTTATGACAAGCAAGTAATGCTTGATTTTCATTAAATTAGAAACCAATGCTTGAAATGTTAATGAGTCCATAGTAAAATATGGTAATATAAAATGACAAATATAGGAAAAACTTTCTGCTATCATTTGTAGACTAGCGTTTGGAGGAATTAATGAATTACACATTAAAAGAAAATATAAAGAGACAGACTATTGAAGCATATGATACGGAAAACAATTTGGTAGGAGAAGCGTTACTTTCACCATTTTTCCCGTCTGATTTATATGACAATCCGAGATTAAATATCTATTTTAACATTGAAGTTAAAGATATTGAAAATAAGGATGATATAAAAAATCAATTATTTGATGAGATAATGAAACGTTCAAAAGAATTAAAATTAGAATATAATGGCCATGATGTGAAAGTATATCATTGTTGTTTTCCAGATAATATTGAAAATATAGAATATTATTCCGCAAAACCTGGATTTCAACACGACGAAGGTATGTACATAATTAAGAAAGATATTTCAGAAGAGAATTTTAACATTCCTGATACAAATGATGTGGTAGAACTTACACAATTTAAAGGTATAACACACTCTAAAGATATGACACAAATTGGAGATATGACACAAAATAATAGTGGTGTAAATTATATAAAATTAAATTTTCAAACAGAAGATGAGATGTTGCAGTTAATTCAAGAACAACATAAAGTCTTTAAAAATGGTTATTCCATTGAGGATTTAAAGGAAATCAAAGAAACAAAGCAATGGTTTAGTATAGCTGCAAAACATAATGGATTTTTAGTTGGAAATGTTATTATGATTGTAAAAGAAGATGAAAATAACAATAAGTACGGTTGGGTGGATGATTTTTTTGTTTCTAAAGAATTTCGTAAAAATGGGATAGGTAAAAATTTGCTTCTTAGAGCATTGAAAGAGCTCAAATCATTACATGTTTTTGAATCAAGACTAGAAGTATGGAGTTCTAATGTTAGAGCGATGTCTTTATACCAAAGCCTTGGATATCGATTTTATAAAGAAACTGAGTGTGCAATTGGTATGTTTCTTTAGATGTTTTATCAACCACTGACCGATAAAGTTCGAATCTTACGTGATAGTATTTTATGCGTAAAATGCTATACTTTTACGTATAAAATACATTGGAGGAATTTATGTCGTCAATCAAACTAAGAATAGCAGAACTAAGGAAGTTTTATGGAATAGGTCAACGTGAACTTGCAGATGCTGTCGGTGTTACTTATCAATCTGTTAGTAAGTGGGAAACTAATATTTGTATGCCAGATATTTATTTATTACCAGTGATTGCGGATTATTTTAAAGTTACGGTAGATGAGTTATTAGGGTTAAAACCAATAAAATATCTAGAAACAAATACAGTTAAAACAGATTCCTTAGATTACTGGAAGACTAAGCTTGATTATTTAAAACGTTCTCGAAGTTCCTTTTGGAATATGGACTATTTTCAAATTTTAATTGAAAAAGTATGGAATATCACTGAAGCCGTAGATATTATCGATTATGGTTGTGGGTTTGGTTATTTGGGTAGTATTTTATTACCTTTCTTACCACATGGAAGTACATATACTGGAATTGACATTAATGAAGCTTTTCTAGAAGAGGCTAAGAATTATTTTAATGAAACTGAATTTCAAACCGAATTTATTCTTGAGGATTTATATACCTATCAGCCTAAGAAGAAATATGATATTGCGATTTGCCAAGCTGTTCTAAGATATTTTAGTAATCCAAAAGAGATTTTAAGTAAAATGAAGAATTCTGTTAAATCTGACGGTCTAGTGATATGTTTTGAAGTATGTAGAGAACTTGAATCCGACGGCTTTTATATAGACGGTATTGATTATGATTACTTATGCGCTAGAAATGGTTTTCAAAAGATGTGGAAAGAAGAATTGAAAGATTTTGGCGGGATTATGCAATCGGAATGCGTATTCCTTTTATGATGAATGAGATTGGGTTAAAAAATGTTGATGTAAGAATGAATGATAAAGTAAACTTTGTTACTCCAATATCGAATAATTATGATGAATGCTTACAAAATTTTCAGCAATCCAATGGATGGAACAATATTATTAATGATGAAGAATATGAATCAAAGATATCCTTTTTTATAGGAAAAGGATTAGATCGAGGAGAGGCAGAAGCTTATGTTAGAAAACAGAATGCAATTACAAATCATTTAAAGGCTAATAAAGATAATGCAAAATTTCTTCAATTTAGAGGATTTCTAATTTCTTATGGTACGAAATAAATGATTTTTAAATTAGAAAAGGAAGAACCAGCATCTCAAAGGATAGTATAGGAAATAAAAGTTTAGCAAAAAACTAGGAAATAATGATAAAACTTATATATGATAACTTGAGTAATGACAAATGTATAAATAGATAATGCACAAAAGTTATGGAGATAGGTATGAGACGTAAATGTAATGGATTTAATGAAAGCTTAGAAAATCAAATTAGGCTTTTACATGTAATATTAAAGGAAAACAAGGTATTATATAATGTTTTGGAACAGGCATCTCACTTAGAACTAAAGAATTATTATATTGGTGGGGGATGTATCTGTCAAACTATTTGGAATTATCAAAATGGAAATGATTTAATGTATGGAATATCAGATTTTGATATCGTTTATTTTGATAATTCAGATCTTTCCTATGAAGCTGAAGATAAGGTGATAAAAAGAACAATGAACTCGTTGATTCAAAAAATTAATACCTCGGTGATACAAAAAGTGAACACTTTGCCTATGCAAAAAACGAACGACTTAACGATTCAAAATCTACATACCATACCTCAATCTAGTCAAGTACATATTGATGTCAAAAATCAGGCCAGAGTACATCTTTGGTATGAAGAACGTTTTGGTATTTCAATTAATCCTTATTTATCGGTTGAAGACGCTATCAATACTTGGCCAACGACAGCTTCCGCAGTCGGAGTTAGATTAGAGAATAATAATCTAATCGTATATGCCCCATTTGGTTTAAATGATATGTTTGGTCAAATCATTAGAGCGAATAAAAGCTTGATTACACAAAGTACATATGATGAAAAATGTAAAAAGTGGAAAAGTAAATGGGATACTTTGGAGGTTATTGGTTGGTAATTCATTTCGGAAATTACATAATGATGATTTGATAATATAACTTAGCAAATTTTATTGGAATATTTTTTAAATATCTTTGAGCATTTTACTTAATAATAGGAAAATCATATAACAAGAGTAAATTAAAAAAGGACTTATGTCATTTAAAATGACATAGGTCCAATGAATATTAACGGGTTTAATAAAGACTTTTATTAATAAACTAATATTAATCGTATAACCACAAGCCATCAAAAACATCTTGACCATCATATTCTTTACCATTAATAATTACATGTAAACCATTTATTTCAACCCATCCTGCATAATACACGTCATTTCCCTTAATATAAATCCAATTATTATCATCGGACGCTACAATAGTAGCAACGCTATCTTTACTTAAAGTAGAGGATGTTGCACGATTTGATTGCGAGTTTAGCAAAGGCACATCAAGTAATAATTTCACACTTGTTCCAACCGCATAAAGTTCATTAGGCATATAAATAATAGTTGGTAAATTTTCATTATTATTATTATTATTATTATTATTATAGCTGGACTCAGTAATATAGAATTTTTTAGGGTGATACCAGGTTTGTAGTGTATTCGCACGCTCATACGATTGAAATAAACCATAGCCAAGAGATTTTAAACTTGCTACAAGACCACCAACTTTTCCCACTTCATTTATTTCATTGTCTTTGTAATATAAAATAGTAGTCATAGGATCATCACTAGGGCCATATTCATCAATTAACACTTGAAGTGAAGCTTGAGATGTAGTTAGTGCAGAGATATAAACCTTACCTGTGGGCCTAGTTATTTCAGTTACACAAGTGACATCCCCAATTTTTACTTCACAATCCTCTATATAATTCATATCATTTTTTATAAACCTAAATTCTATGGGTTCCTTCTTTCCGTCTAAATTAAAATCATATGAATCTCCACTTTGTATTTCAACTAATTCACTATTGTATGCTCTTTTTTCTAAATCCTCAAAATCAGGACTAAATGGTGTATTAATTATTGATTCAGTTGGTGAATTTACTCCGATGAGCGTACTTACTGAAGTACTATCAGATGCATCATCGTTTTTCTTACATGATGATAAAACTAGGAGCAGGCAGGCAAAAAACAAAGACTTTAGGGTTCTCTTAGTTAAAAACATAAATAACATCCTTTCAATAAAAAATAATGTAAATATATGTAATTTTGTTTTACCCCTATTTAATGTCAATTGATTGTCAATATTATAACATTCGTATTAAATTGCACAAAAATAACCTAATATTTTATCCCTTCACATATCTTGTAACCACTTACATAATGTGCTAATATCAAGTTAACAGGATGTATAAAATACTAGTTTAATTTATAGCGAATATATGAAAAGGAGGGTTGGGGTTTACAAAAACGAAAGATAAAACAGAGTCTAAATTAGAAACATTCTACCTTTAATTATTCACAAACAAAAATTTAAAACGTTCTTAGGTTAAAAAAGCATTTCCACTAGCAGAAGCACAGAAAGTGTTTTTGTTCATGAATTAAGCCGCTAACGGCAGTATGGAGGTTATCATGAAAACAATATGGAGAAGGATAAGTTTATGTATTGTTTGTGTAATGTTTGTAAGTCTATTTCACTATGTACCTGTGAAAGCAGCGACTACATATTATTATGTTTCAACTACGGGAAGTGACTCTAATGACGGAACTACTAAGACAACAGCGTTCAAAACTCTTACAAAAGCGCTAACCAAGGCAAGTGCTGGAACAACAATTTTCGTTTTAAATGGAACCTACAGTTATTCCACTACCTTTAAATTAACAAGCAATGGTACAGCAGCTGAGCCAATTAAAATTTTAAATTATAGTGGACATGCTCCAGTAATTGATTTCTCTAGCCAAGAATATGCAGATAGCTCAAGAGGTTTTCAAATTTCAGGAAACTATTGGATTATAGCTGGTTTGACGATAACTGGTGCAGGAGATAATGGTATTCACATTAGTGGAAACTATAACCGAGTACAAGATTGTTTTATCACTAAGTGCGGAGATACTGGTTTACAAATCAGTAATGGTGGTTCTTATAATACAATCAATCGTGTTACATCCACTTATAATTATGATCAGAAGACGAATGGAGAGAATGCCGATGGTTTTGCTGCAAAATTAAGCATTGGACCAGGAAATGTGTTTACTTCATGTACAGCGCTTTATAATTCAGACGATGGATTTGATTTTTATGATGCTAAAAATTCAGTGAAAGTATATGATAGTGAAGCTTCTTATAATGGAGTCGGAGATGGTAACGGGAATGGGTTTAAAGTTGGTGGAAATTATTCCGCAGACAAACATTATCTCGAAAATTGTACTGCCATTGGAAATCGATCCAGAGGATTTGATCAAAATAACAATACGGGTTATATAACATTATTAAATTGTACTGGTACAAAAAATAATGTAAACTTTTACTTTCCAACAGCACCAGCTTCAGGGAAACATAAATTTACGGGTTGTATCTCTACAGGTGGAGCTAGTAAAGATAAAATTGTAGGCGCAACAGTTACAAATTGTTCATTTTATCAATAAAACAACAAATCACATAAGAAAATGTAATTTTGTCGCACAAATGAGAATTTGTAAATATGTGATATTAGGGGTTATAAGTGAATAATTAAGGGAAAGCCGCTGAATAAAATCTCAATGATGATATTCAGCGGCTATTATATATATATTGGAAAATTATTTAAATTGTTAAAATATTTGATGACATAGCATAATGAATTATTTATTGATCGAAAAGTACCTGTTTTTAGGATAAATTACTACTAAATCTTATTACAGTAATGTTAAAATCTTTATAACGATGAAATGAAACGGGAGAGTGAGTATCCATGCATAACGAAATAATGGCAGATAATAAAGCTAACTACGAGAGTATTAACTTATGTTTAAATCAGTATATAACAAAATGGGAACTTAGTGATATTGAAATTCTTGATAACAAAAGGAACAGCTTGGTTCTTAAATGCGACTCCGCCATCTATGGAAATGTGATAATAAAACAGCAAATGGACACTTCCTATATAAAAAGCGAATATAACGCATTAAAGGAATATAATCAAAGTCGTTTTTGTAAGGTATTTGATGCTGATTTAGAACATGGAGTATTAATCGAAGAGCAAATTTCTCCTGGAACTGAATTAAGAAAAGTGAAATCTCTGGATGAAAGATTGATGGTATTTTGTACTTTATATAAGAATCTTCATATATTTCCTAAAAATCCAGAAATATATCCATCTTACCTTGACTGGGTAAGTAATGCGATGAATTATCTAGAAGGATTAGATAATTATAGAGATTTATATATACACATGAAGGCCGCTAAGATGATATGTAGTGAACTCTTTTTTAAATATCCACAAAAAATGCTTCTCCACGGGGATTTGCATCACGATAATATACTGCTAAATCATAATGGAAGCTATACGATTATTGATCCAAAAGGGGTACTTGGTCATCCGATTTTCGATATTCCTAGATTCATTCTTAATGAAATGGAAGATGAAATAACTGCAGAGTTGTATGATAAAATTATATATGTAATTGATATATTGAGTCAGCATTTAAATATTCCTCTAAAAGACTTAAAGCAACTTTTTTATATGGAAGTATCTTTATCTGAAGCATGGAATGCTGAAAGCGGAGACTGCGTAAAGATGGAGAATATCATTTTTGCACATAGAATTCTTAATTCTTAAATTAGATATTGAATACTTAAATAACATACGTTATAAGCTTTTCGCTTTGAATATAAAAGATTTCGGCATTATGTAAAGGAACCAGCATGAATACTTTTTTTCTACACATAATACTATAAAGTTTTGTTGACTATAAAGTCTTGTTAGAAAATAAAAGGAAAATTCATACGGAGGTCAATTATGAATAATGATGTTTTTATAGGTCAAGGCCATAACCCAAACGGCCCTGATATTCCACTTGGTTTTGGGATGCTCTTAGAAGGAGAGCCTGTCGCTAAAGCCAATTTCGGATCCTTATCAAATGCTCAAAAAGTAGAATTAATTAATTATATGCAACAAGCAAAAACAGGAGAAGACTCAGAATTTAGAGTAATCAATGCGGTACAGAAGCTTAAGAATCATCAAGAAAACGAATTAATTAATAAAACAAACCATAATAAAACAAACCAAGATAAGTTTTATTAAGAATAAAGTAAAAGTATAAGTGATAGCCTTTAATAAATAGCTTTCTATGTATAATAAAATATATAAAAGGCTATTTATTTTTTTCGAATCTAAATTAAATAAATTCATTCTTTTATACATTATATGTTTACATAATATTATTATGAACATTATTAATTAAATTATTACTTAGTACTTAAATGAAATAGCAAAAAGAATTTCTATGTCTTAACAGTATTAAATGGTATTGACATTATTACTAATTAGTAATATGATGAATGTATGGAATAGAAAAAGCTTTATAATTTAAAGATGTAAGAGTACATCTTATTTTTAAAAAAATATATTACTAATTAGTACTATTGTTTATTATAAGTGGCAAATGAAACATATATCAAGTACTTTTATAAAAAGTACGTTGATTAAAAAGAAAGGAAGATGAAATATGAGTATTCGAGAAATTAAACGAACAGTAAGAGGTCAAAGAGCAGTGGATGGAGCAGGGGTAAATCTAGTTCGTGTACTAGGTGGCAATGATGTATATGATTTTGATCCATTTCTAATGCTTGATGCATTTGACTCCGTTAATCCTAAAGACTATACAAATGGTTTTCCAATGCATCCACACAGAGGAATTGAAACAGTTACATACTTAATTAAAGGTAAAATCGAGCATGAAGATAGTTTAAAAAACAAAGGTGTTATTGGAGATGGCGAATGTCAGTGGATGACAGCAGGTAGCGGAATATTACATGAAGAAATGCCGAAAGCTTCCGAGAGAATGTTAGGCCTTCAGTTATGGGTAAATCTACCAAAAGAAGATAAAATGACAATGCCTCATTATTTTGATATTTCAAAAGATATGATTCCAGTTGTTGAAGAAGATAATGCAACCATCCGTGTTATTTCAGGTGATTATAAAGGCAAAGGAAAAGGTGTTGATCCAAAGTATGTTAAGGCAACTCTTTATGATGTAACTGTAAAACCTGGCAATACCATTCGTATCGATACAAAGCCAGAAGACAATGTGTTTATTTTCCTTATTGAAGGTGATGGTAAAGTAGGTAATCAACCGATTGCAGAAAAAACAGCCGTTTTATTTGGTGAAGGTTCTGCAATCGAAGTATCTGCTACCGATAAAGAAGTAAGATTTGTTTATTTTGGTGGAAAACCATTAAAAGAGCCGATTGCTTGGGCAGGCCCAATTGTAATGAATACAGACGAAGAGTTAAATGAAGCATTTCGTGAATTACGAAAAGGTACTTTTATAAAGCATGATATAGTAAAATAAAGTAGATAAAGTGGCTGATGCAAAATAGATTTTGTTTGCGTCAGCCACTTTTTGCTTTATTCATTTAATTCAATAAATTTATTTTTACTTATTGAATATTCATATGATTTACCTATTCCACCAAATACTTTTTCTAATAATGGTTCAAATACCAATACTTGTAATACCAGTATTTTTATTTAACAGAGCTTATTTATTTGAAAAGTGAGACATTTCAATCATTTATAAGTAAAGCATTGACAATTATAATAGCATAAACTATATAATAATTATGTATCTATTTGTAAAGAAATTCGATTTAGGGCAATGAAAGTTAGTTGTACATATATTAGGATATTAGGGTTTAAAGTGATATGTTTGATAACTAACACATTAATGTGACTGCAATTACAAAAGGAGAAGGGTTAACATGCAAGCATATTTATTTGTACATTTCAAGGAAAAGCGAACACCGGATGGTGAACAAGTGTATTTTGGAATTAGCAAAGATGGATTTCATTGGGAAGAAGTAAATGATGGAAACCCTATATTGTGGAGCTATGAAGGGGATAAAGGTGTTCGTGATTTTACTATTACAAGAACAAAAGAAGGAAAGTTTATTATTATGGCTACGGATTTAAGCCTTGCTTATGGTATGCCATATCAGTATCACAATTCATGGGAAGAAGTTTCACGAAATGGAAGTAAATGCTTAGTCCTTTGGGAATCCGATGATTTGATTCACTGGTCCAATCAACGAATGATTAAACTTGGAAATGAAGATTTTGGGTGTTTATGGGCTCCTGATATTATTTATGACAAAGAAAACAATGATTACGTGATTCATTGGTCTTCTTCTCATAGTTGTAATAATTACGGATACAAAGGTATTTATTATACAAGAACGAAAGATTTTATAAGCTTTCAAGAACCAGAACTTTTATATCGTAAAGAGACGGATGGAAGTGTCATCGATTCTGCTATGTATGAAGAAAATGGGGAATACTATTGTTTCTTAAAAAGTGAAAAAGATCCTTCTAGAATCATATTGGTTAAAGGAGAGAACATTACTGGTCCTTTTAGCAGAGTACATAAATTTGATGAGTGTATGGCTGACCTTAAAGAGGGCTATTATGAGGCACCAACAGCAGTGAAACTTGAAGATGGAAGATGGTGTTTATTTTTAGACTTTTATGGTTGTAAAGCAGAGGAGCAAGGATATGTTCCATTTGTAGCAGATAGTCTATCAGAAGGGAACTTCATACGTTCTGATGAAGCCTTTGATTTCCCTTATGGTTATAAACATGGCACTATTTTAACGATTACAATGGAAGAATATGAGCGTTTAAAAGAGTATAAAAAGATGCCATCGGAACGATAGCTAAGATAGATATTTCATGGAAATTACTTGAAAATATTGTTCTATGGATGTAAGATAGATAGTTGTTAGTGATTATTTAATGCTAACAGCTATCTTTTTATTTTAGTCAGTTGAAACATGAATAAAAACGTTTTAATCGACAAAAGAATGGAGTGGATTTTCACTCTGTTATTAAGCTGTCTATGGCAGCAGGGAGGTTAAAATCATGGATTCAGAAAACAAACAGGATACGTATCACACATTATTTCATTGGAAGAGTCTTAGATTTCGGTTAGTACTTGAAGGAATTGTGGTTGGCTTATTTGCGAGTCTTATCGTAATACTTTATCGTTTTGCACTTTCAGAGTCAACAATTATAATAACTAAGGTCTATGCTTTTCTTCGTAACAAGTTATATTTTATACCTATTTTAATGTTAGCCTTTATACTAATTGCTTACATTGTTGGAATGCTACTTAAGAAAGAGCCAATGATAAGCGGTAGTGGAATTCCACAAGTTGAGGGAGTTTTACTTAAAAAGCTTCATATGAATTGGTTAAGCGTTATTATTGGTAAATTTCTAGGTGGAATATTATCAATAGGATCTGGTCTTTCCCTCGGACGAGAAGGCCCTTCCGTTCAATTAGGCGCTGCGGTAGGACAAGGTGTAAGCAAGGCCTTTAAACGAAGTAATGTTGAAGAAAAATTTCTTATAACTAGTGGTGCTAGCGCAGGACTTGCAGCAGCATTTAATGCCCCTTTAGCAGGTGTATTATTTGCATTAGAAGAAGTACATAAAAATTTTTCCCCCTTCGTATTGTTATCATCATTAGCGGCAGCTCTAACTGCAGATTATATTTCTAGCGGTTTCTTTGGTTTAAAACCAATCTTAAGTTTTGAAAGTTTATCTGTGCTACCACTGAAATCTTATATACTTATTATTATGTTAGGAATAATTATAGGGGTTTTTGGTGCTTTATTTAATTTAATGATTTTGAAAACTCAAAAATTATATTCTAAGTTCAAATTAATTCCTAAAGAGTTTCGTATTATTATACCATTATTTCTATCAATCATATTAGGTCTTTATTTACCACAGGTTCTAGGAGGAGGCCATGAGCTAATCATAAATAGCCTTACAAATGGGAATCAATCCATTAAGATGTTATTATTTGTATTGATAATTAAATTCATATTTACAATGGTATGCTACGGTTCTGGGGCACCTGGCGGTATATTTTTACCGTTATTAGCGATTGGAGCTATATCAGGAAATTTATATGGTTTATTTCTTGTGCATTTTTTAAACTTAGATCCTATATATATCAATAGTTTTATTATATTGGCAATGGCAGGTTATTTTACCGCAATTGTTCGAGCACCTATTACAGGAATTATTCTGATTACTGAAATGACTGGATCTTTTACACATTTGTTATCCATTTCATTGATATCTGTAACAGCGTATGTTGTAGCTGATTTATTAGGTTCGAAACCTATTTATGAATCTTTGTTGGAGCGATTCTTAGAAAATCAGGGAAACGTAAAATCTAGTAATACGAAACATAAGACTCTTTTGGAATTTGCCGTATGTATGGGTTCTGTTTTTGATGGTAAACAAATTAAAGAGATTAAATTGCCAGCTCATTGTTTGTTGGTGTCTATAAGAAGAGGGGAAGATGAAATAATTCCAAAGGGTGATACACTAATTAATGCTGGTGATTATTTGATTGTTCTTGTAGATGACAATATGGTATCTCAAATAAACGATGTCTTTCATAATTTAGTGGAAGCAAAATAACTATAAGTCATAAGATTATAAGATTTAGCTTTTTCGGATTAAAAGGGATTTGTAAATAGAATTACAAATCCCTTTTTTCATACATTGAATAATCATATAGCAAGCACGATTGTCTGTGTTGTATTCTTAAATTAACTTCCTAAATATTTCGAAAGGTGGTTATTTTTAGATTTACTTGTTATCTTTACTATATAAATATATTTTATAAAAAGATATATTTATATAGTGAAAATTAGTGTATAATTATTCTAATGTATAAATTTAACATTTTAAATAACTTAAGGCACTTATAGGTTAGTGAATTGTTAATATCCACTTTTTTAGGCAAAGGAGATCGTATGTTAATCGCTTTAATTCATGGTCAAAATCATAAAGGTTCGTCATATCACATAGGTAGAATACTTGCTGAAAAACTGGAGAAAGAAGATAACATTAAGGAGGTATTTCTACCGAAAGATATGCCTCATTTTTGCTGCGGTTGTACGAATTGTTTTATGAAAGACGAAACGTTATGTCCGCATTATAATACAGTTAATCCGATTACTAATATTTTAGATGAAGCAGATGTATTGATTTTTACAACCCCTGTATATGTTTATCACGCGACTGGATCAATGAAAGTCTTGTTGGACCATTATGGATACCGATGGATGGTACATCGTCCAGAAGAAAAGATGTTTTCAAAACAAGCAGTTTGTATTTCAACAGCAGCAGGCGGTGGCATGAAATCGGCTTGTAAGGATATTAAAGATAGTTTGTTTTATTGGGGTGTTGGTAAAATTTATTGCTATGGTGTTGCTGTATATGCGACTTCCTGGAAGGGGATTTCAAATAAGAAAAGGGCAGTAATTGAAAATAAAGTTAATAAATTAGCGAAGAAAATCATTAAAAATGATGGGCATGTCCGAGTTTCTATGAAAACAAAAGTTTATTTTAATATTATGCGACTTATGCAAAAAAGTGGATGGAATTCAGTAGATGTTACTTATTGGAAACAGAAAGGATGGGATCAAAAGAAGCGTCCTTGGAAATAGAAAGCGTATTACATAATATAACTAGTAAAGGTGGCAAAAATGTTAAAACGAAATAAAAGAATTGGAATTTTAATTACTATAGGTGTTGCTATGTTTACGATTGGTATATTTCTTTATAATCGATATAACACCAATAGAATATATGACAGGGTCTTGCGACAAGATGGATACCAGTTGTATGAAATACAAAATCCTGTAACGTTTACTGTATTTATAGATCCTGAATGGATTCCTACAAGGAATGGTGAAGAAATGCAGCTAAATAAAGAGCTCTGTAAAATTAATAATGTGAATATCATTCTTGAAAGAACAATACACCGAGGAAATGATATTTATTTTGTTTTTGATGCCATTCCAGTGGTAGGGTATAAAGAAGGTGAATTTCTATCTCATTATATTATACACCAAGATGGAACTAGCTCTACGGCGGATAACATTAATATGTTTCATGTCTATAATAATGAGAATACCGTTATAGATGTTGGCCAACATGGGTTTGGTCCTAGTTCACAATTTAGCTTTGGTCTTAATATTGAAAATTATGACTTATTTGCAGATGGTTTTTATATGGACTATAATAGTTCCATTATATATGGGTATTATCGGATTGAGTAATATTAATCTACATTCATTCCCTGATGCACGATTTCTTTTGGTATAATTATAACGACTTTACGTAAATCCAATATTATATATTATATTAAGTAAATTAACCTCAAATTAATTTCAGGAGCAATAATATGATAAACAATAGAAGTAATACAACATTAAAAGTTAGATATTCTCAGTTTGATACAGAGTCTATAAAAGAAAATTTACTCGTTCATTATAATTTAAAAGGACCAGTAACTTGCAGATTTTACGATTATGGTATGAACGATATATACATTATCAATGCAGGAGAAGAAGTCTATTATTTACGAATTTCATTGACCGGTATGCATCATCAGAATGATTATGAACAAGAGGTTCAAATCATTAATGAATTATATGAACAAGGTATTTCCGTGGCAGCACCAGTTTGTTGCAAGGATGGACATTATGTAAGCGTAGTAAATGCACCAGAAGGGATTCGATATGCTGTTTTATTTCAAGAAGCTAAAAACTCACCATCAAATGACAACATAACTCGTACTTATAATCTTGGTGTTATGGTTGCTAAAATGCATAATATTGCTGATAGCAGGAATTTTACCCTAACCAGAGAGCCCCTTGACTTACAAAATCTTACCGTTAAACCACTTGAACAGCTAAAACCTTATTTAAAGAATCGTAAAGAAGATATTGATTTTTTAGAAAATGCAGCAAAAGAGCTATATTGTTATGTTAAGAGTAATTTCAAATATGAAAAACCTTACTTTGGCTTTTGTCATGGGGACATACATAAAGGCAATGTATTCTTTGAAGGAGAAAATCCAACAATTTTTGACTTTGATTGTATGGGTAATGGATTCCGAATTTATGATATCTGTACCTATGCATGGAATGAAAGCTTTGATAATAAAACATATTTAGAGAGCGATGAATGGCTGGCTTTTATAAGAGGATACAATACCGTTAGGCAGTTAACAGAACTTGAATTATCATCAATAAGTGCATTTATTGCTTTGCGTGAACTTTGGTTACTTGGAATTAATTCAGATGTAATGAATCGTAATGCTGGATGTTGTTGGTTTAATGATGAATATTTAAATCAACAGATCGATATTTTTAAGTTTTGGTACCATCGAACATTTAATAAACTATATTAAATTCATAATATAGCATGCATAATAAGGGGGGATATACGATGAAAAAACTTCCGAAAGCGGATTATAAACGTTTGAAATCATGGATTTATATGTATGCAAGACCACTTGATTTCGCATGGTGGAAATGTTTGATTGAAAATGAGAGTAACCAATTGTTTATTGACGTTATGTCTGTGTATCAAAATGAGGATGGTGGAATTGGACATGGAATCGAACCAGCTTCTTTTAATCCTTTTTCATCGCCATATCAGACAAGTTGGTGGAACCCAGAGGATCTTTTAGAGCTTGGAATTGGTAAGGATAGTACCATTGTCAAAGGTAATTTAAAATATCTTGATAGCGGGGCTTATCTTACTGAAGAAGGATGGCCTTGGAGTATTCCTTTGGATAATAATTATCCTCATGAGCCTTGGATGGAGTATCATGGTGGAAATTTTTCTGGTTATGATCTGTCAGTTACTACAAGACTTCTAGGTATTATTTTTTTATATGCAGAAAAAGAAACGGATTTATTTAATAAAGGTGTAGCGATAGCAAATAATTTGCTCTCTAAGTTTGAGGATTATGCCAATGAATATTTTAATCAAGGCGGATATGAATTAGGGTCTTACATGGAATTAAGTTATGCAATAAATGACTATGAGACACTAAGCCACTATATTGAACATGCTAATTTAGAAGATTACTTTGATTATAAGATAATCAAAGAACGATTGAAGGATAAACCAATTAATAATGATGATGAAAAAGAGTTGGACGAACTAATTGAGGTTATGAAAAGTGACAATTATCTGGAATTAGCTGATTTAACATACTGTGATAAGGATAAATACTTAAAGGAAGTTTCAATTAGTTTGTATTGGTGGGTTGCAGATAAAATTATTAAAGATGTATATCGATTAAAAAAGGCAGAGCGTTTGGAGTGATTTATTACCCTATTTATTAACCATTTAATTCGCTTATGCTAATTAATATATAGTAAATGTGATTGACATAGATTATTATAATATGCCATTTTTGTGTTGTAATTGTATTGTAATCTATAATTCACTTAATTATAGAATATGTATCAAATCTTTTCATAAATATATTATTGGAGGGATTGAGATGCATAGATTAAGAAAAAATAATAAAAAGATATTTTTATTATTATTAATTTTAGACATTTTACTTGCAAGCTGTCTATTTATAAAAAGTGATTTAGCTAACGACAAAAAAACTATTACAGCCCATTTAACAAAGGATCAAGAAAAAAATTGTGATAGTCTATTGATAAATACATATCTTACAAAGATTATAGAGGCATCTGATGAGTTTTATAAGGAATACTACAGAATTTTACCAACTCTAAATTATTATAGTATATACGTAAAAGAATATATTTCGGATAGTCGATTAAGCCAAATTACTTTTACATCCAAGCCTTATTTAGGGCCACATGATACCATTGGTGTGGATGAAATTACTTTCACAGCGGACTATTTAGGTAGTGTAGAGCTGAAAAGTTTTGTTCACCTCCTAAGTTATCATTTGCCTGATAACTTAAAAGACCTTGAATTAAAAGATTTTCCTGAACATTACTATAAAGACTGACAATATACCATAAAATCATATGGAAAACAAATATGACTGGATTATATCGTGAAAAAATCAGATGAATAACTTATTTTAAAACAATATTATACTAGGAGGTTCATATGGATGCAAATAAAAAAGAATTTAATTTTAACAAGCTTCATTTAACACCTCGTATTTTAAAATACTTATCACTTGTTATATTGATTGGAATAATAATTTTACTATTCAAAGTAATTCATACGTCTACTATTAATAATGCTAAGCCAGAAGCTTTGTACAAGAAAGATAACTCCGTTGATTTGTTAGTATATAGGGATACCGCGTATATCAATGCTAGTGGAATTGACTGGATGAATGAATTACAATTAACGAGTTCAAATCAACTTGGTACGATTAAGAGAACTAATATTAAAAAAAGATTCAAAAATTTTGATGCAACAAAATTAGAAGTAGGTACGGATATTTATTCTACTAAGGAACGAGATGATATTGTTCTTGTCAAAATTGGTGATAACTATGTGCCCTATTACAGGATAGTGGAAGGATAAAAATAGTATCACGTAAATATAATTCCCAGTTGAAGACATATTTTTGAAAACACATATAAAATATGCTATAATTTAACAATTAATCAACTTATTATAAGCTTAGAGGAGAATAATTATGAACGGAAGATATGAACATAAGGGAAAAGAAGATAAACCGGTCATAGCTATTTGTTATGACTTTGATAAAACGTTAACTCCAGATGATATGCAAGCACAAGGTTATATTCAAGATGTAGGCTATGATGTACAAAAATTTTGGGAAGAGTCTAATTTGTTAGCTAGAATGAATGATATGGACTCTAATTTAGCATATATGTATAAGATGGTGCAAGAAGCAGAAGGGCAACTTGTCTTAAAAAGAGAAGCATTACAAGAATATGGAGCAAAAGTATCTTTATATGATGGTGTTTCAGAATGGTTTAGCAGAATTAGAGAATATGGACGAAATAAAGGAATTATAATTGAACATTACATAATTTCATCAGGCCTAAAAGAAATGATAGAAGGAACTGTAATGGCGAAGAATAATGAATTTGAAAGAATATATGCAAGTTCTTTTTACTTTAATGACCGAGGTGTCGCAAAGTGGCCAGCTCAAGCAATTAACTACACTAATAAAACACAGTTTTTATTTAGAATACAAAAAGGTGTATTAGATATTAATGATCCTGCTGTAAATGATTATTTTAAGCCAGAGGATTTAAGAGTCCCTTTTAGAAATATGATCTATATCGGAGACAGTGATACTGATATTCCTTGTATGAAATTAGTTCACGCAAATGGTGGGCATTCTATCGGGGTTTATGATCCAAAACAAGATGATAAAAGTAAAGTTTACCGAATGATGAATGCAAATCGAATTAAATATTTCGCTCCTGCTGATTATAGGGAAGCTTCACCACTGGATAAGCTTGTTAAATCGATTATTGATAAAACAATTGCATATGAAGAGCTGGAGCGTATATATGAAAAAGACAAAAAAGAAGCCGCTGGAGCTAATTCTTAAAAGTATAAACAATATGTTATGAAGATATATGATGATAATCTTATTATTATCCAAACGAATGAGCTAGAGCTAATAATTTTGATAGATGTAAGACTGATCAGTACTAAACAGAAGATGTAAAAACAGATTATATAATTAAACTATGATAGTATTTAAATTTGTTCTTGCGATTTTGAGTTATTGCTAATTTTCATAGTTACTAAGGAGTTATTCTATAAATGTCAAATAAAAATACAATTTTAAAACAAGCTGGTATCCTAGTAATGGCTGGTATCCTTAGTAGGATAATCGGCTTTATTTATAGAATTCCCTTAACTGGTATCATCGGAAATCTAGGCAATGGATATTATGGTTTTGCATATTTAATATATGCAAATGTGCTATTAATAACATCATATAGTATACCAGGTGCTGTCTCAAAAGTTATTGCAGAACGCTTAGCCATGAAAGAATATCGAAATGCTCAAAGAGTATTTCATTGTTCATTCATCTATGTTATTATCGTGGGCGGTATCGCAAGTATTGTAACATTTTTCATTGCACCATATCTAGTAAGGGAAGAATCTGTAGCGGTTCTAAGAGTATTATGCCCGACTATATTTTTCTCGGGAATATTAGGTGTTTATCGAGGTTATTTTCAAGCGCACAAAACAATGGTGCAGTCAAGTATATCACAGATTTTAGAGCAGATTATGAATGCTATCATCAGCGTTATGTTGGCTGCAGTTTTTGTGCAATTGGCAAGTGGAACGGATGAAAGAAATATCGCTGTGAATGGAGCAATAGGCAGTGCTTTAGGCACAGGCGCTGGTGTCCTAGCAGCCCTTCTCTTTATGATTATCGTGTATCAATACAATCGTAAATCCATTCAGAGAAAAGTTCATAGAGACAAAACAACCTATGAAGAGTCCTATCAATCAGCTTTTAAAATAATCATTGCTGTAGTGACACCAATTGTATTAAGTACCTTCATCTATAATTTTAATACAAACCTAAATGGCATGGTATTTGATAAGATTTTAAATTCAGTGAAGTTATATGATGCAGAAACTGTCGATAAGTTATATGGTATTTTTTCAGGTAAATCAGTAGTTTTAGTAAATGTACCGATTGCAATTGCGTCTGCAATGGCAGCTACCTTACTTCCAAACATTGCAGGAACGTATTCTTTAGGTGGTGAAAAGGAAGTTTCAAAACAAGTAAATGATACTCTTAAAATACTTATGATTATTGTAATTCCAATTGCGGTTGGAATCCTTGTGTTTGCTGGTCCTATTATGAGATTCATGTATAGCCAAAAAGGGGAATGGGAATTAGCAGCAAGTTTATTAAGAATTTTAAGCTTAAATGTTATATTAACATCGATTTCTACTTTAAGTAATGCGGTACTTCAAGCATTGGGACAGCCAAAAAAGACAGTAGTAAATGCTTCTATTGCATTAATTGTTCAAACAATTGTTTTTGTTATACTACTTGTTTTTACAAACCTAGACGTTTATGCACTAGCCATAGCAACGGTTTTATATGCTGTTCTTATGTGTATTTTAAATAGACGTACCGTAATAAAATATCTAAGTTATAAGCAAGATATTAAAACTACTTATATTTATCCAATCATCGCTTCCTTTGTTATGGGTGCAATTGCGTTAGGAATTTATTCTTTATTATATTTAATATATCCAAGCAATCGAATTGTCTTAATTATCACTGTATTGATGGCTATAATTGTATATTTCGCAACAATTATTAAGCTTGGAGGAGTCAGTGAAATGGAGATAAGTAAGTTACCGAAAGGAAATCTGCTCGTTGCATTTGCCAAGAGATTTAAGATTTTGAAAACATCCACTTCATCTTTAATAGAATAAATCTCCAGAGTTATAAAATTATTCTTTGGTTTTATATCGACTTATACTAAAATATTTAGATTTTAGTTAATTGGAGCCTTTACTATATTAATTACTTTTTGATCACTTAATTTTTTCTGTTCATACCCCAAAATTATTCTTAAATAATTAACATATGTTAATGAACTTTAATTAAATAAATTGTAATATAACTTAGGAGTTGATATTCGAATGACACTAGACGAAAAACATGAAATAATAAAAAGTGTATTTAGTAATAGTAAAGGTACTATATCAAAGAATACCATTGAACAAATTCTTAAAATAAGCAACGCAGTTAGATTTAACAAGAATGAAATGATACTAAACATGTTCGAAGAACAAAATGTTATTTATCTGATTATCTCTGGTATTGTTAGAAGTTATTACCTTGATAAAAATGGAAATGATGTTACTAAGTCATTTATAAAAGAAAATGAATTTTGTATTGGTGAAAGCCTTTTTACTAATGATAAAAGTCCTCAAGGATTTGAAGCATTAGAGAATATACTATGTTTGAAATTTAAAGCATTTGAGTTAAAGGACTTGATTTTACAAGATGAAATACTTACAAGAACATATATAGAATATTTAGAAAAATATTTAATATATAAAATGGAAAGAGAATGGGGCTTTCAAATGTTAAATGCGACAGAAAGATATATAAAATTCCGAAATAATTATAGTGAAATTGATAAAAGAGTGAATCAAAGTTATATCGCATCATACCTAGGAATTACTCCAGAGTCACTAAGCAGAATACGAAGAACTGTCGCGGATAAAAATTAGTCTAAGAATATTGATGACAATAGAATTAGAAAGAAGGTACGGTTATGAATTATCGTGAACAAAGCGAATGGAGAGAAATTGAAAAATTCTTACCGAAAAAACTTCATTTTACTACAGATTACCATCCCGAAGAAGAGTGGTGGGAATGGAAAGGTAATCGTGTTCATTTAGACACGTTTCGAAATCCTAACGCAGCAACAAAGGTGATTTTATTCCATGGAGTTGGTACAAACGGTAGACAAATGTCTATGATTATTGGGGGACCATTAGCAAAAGATGGACTTGAAGTTATTGCAATTGATATGCCTCTATATGGAGTAACTAAAGTAAATAGCAACATGACTATTACATACGAAGACTGGGTAGAGTTAGGAAATGATTATATAAATTATGAATTAAACAAAGATCCAAGACCAATCTTTCTTTATGGATTATCAGCTGGAGGTATGGAAACATATCATGTTGCATGTAAAAATAAAAAGGTAAAAGGGATTATAGGAATGACATTTTTAGATCAAAGAGATCAAAGCGTTAGAAATGAAACTACTAAAAACCTTTTTTGGGCTCATTTTGGTGTACCACTTGCAGGGCTATCATGCAAAATAGGTCTTTCAAAATTTAAAATGAAAATGAGTATTTGCTCTAAAATGAATACACTATGTAATAACAAAGATGCTCTAAACGTAATGTTAAAAGATAAATCCTCAGCAGGAAATAGTGTTACTATGAAATTTATACACAGCTATATGACAGCTAAACCTTTCATTGAACCGGAAAGTTTTGATATATGTCCTATTTTACTGACTCAGCCTGAAAAAGATAGATGGACACCTCTACACTTAAGTAAGCCTTTTCTAGATAAGATAAATAAAGTACCTGTTAAAATTGTTGAGCTTAAAAATGGGGGACACTATCCAGTAGAGAAACCAGCCTTAGACCAATTACATGCTGAGATTTTAGATTTTATAAATAAACTAAGTGTTACTAAATAATAAATCTAATTATTTGATGTACTGGTTAATTTAATCAAATTAATTAGAGGGTCATGTAAAAAAAATATATATTAAAATGATTAAAATGGCGTTTTGTATTTATATACAGAATGCCATTTATATTTAAGATTTAAAACATTTTATAGAGATGTAAAAAAAGCTTTATATTTTCTTGCAATATATATATAATAAGCACTGTAAATATATAAATGAAAGACTTAGGTTACTTTCAGAAGTAGCTTATAATAAGCACCTTTTGCTAAAGTTGCCTAAATTATATAAAGAGGTAAAATAATATGAGCGAAAATAAAAAATTATGTCCTTTATGTGGAAAAGAAAATAATTGCGGTTATGAAAAGGGTTCTGACCATTTTTCATGTTGGTGCACTACGACGGAGGTTCCAAAAGAATTAAGAGAACAGATACCTGAAGAATTAAAAGGTAAGGCTTGTATATGTTATGATTGTATTATGAAATATAAAAAAGAGCATCAAATTCAACCTATCTAGATGTTCAATAATTGAATAATTTAAAATTCCAAAATAACGTCAACTGACGCTATAAGGGCATTTTTTAGAATCTATTTATTTTCATTAATAAATTTAATTGTATAGTCTTTACAGTATTTGCGGAAATACGTCTTTCGTATTAATAAATTTCATGATTAGAATTAAAATTATTGATTCCATTCTCTAAATTATCAAGTTTATTACCATTTATAATAAACCATATTGGCATACTAATTTAAAATGATGATTTATGCAATGTTTTTATCAATAATGGCTTAGAAAACTAACTTGTTTTTTAGTATGATGAAAGAAATGATTTAAAACGGTTAAAGTAGATAATGACTGGAAGGGAAGGTATTAAGAATGTTTATTTTAAACGCGAATACACAAATAATATCACCATATCATTCAAAACCGGTAGATAATGCAATCAATATCTTAAAACGTGATTTAAATAAGGTGTTTATAAAATCAGACTATCAAAGTAATTTCATTATCTTGAAAAAGGATGAAAATCTAACCCATGAAAATTTAATGGATGAAAGTTTTACCATAGATATCAATGATAGTATTACAATTACGGCAGGAGACGACTTAGGATTTGTCTATGCTCTTTTATACATAAGTGAAACATATTTAGGTATCAAACCCTTTTGGTTTTGGATGGATCAAGACATTAGTAAAAAAGAAAAAGTTGAAATACAATATAGCTATTATGAATCAGCAAAGCCAGTAGTTCGATTTCGCGGTTGGTTCTTTAACGATGAAGTGCTTCTTATGAAATGGAACATAAATGGCGATAGCGAGGAACCTTGGAGAATGGCATTGGAAGCACTCTTAAGATGTGGAGGAAATCTAACAATTCCTGGCACGGATAAATTGTCACGTAAAAATCGTCAACTAGCGGCTGATATGGGCTTATGGCTCACACACCATCATGCTGAACCCTTAGGTGCTGAGATGTTTGTTAGAGCCTATCCAGAAGTAGAACCAAACTTTACAGATCATCCTGAACTTTTTTATAAACTCTGGGAAGAGGCTGTCATTGAACAAAAAGATTATAATGTAATATGGAATTTATGCTTTCGAGGACAAGGGGATTGTCCGTTTTGGTCAAATGATACCAGTGGTCGATTTGATACCCCAGAGAAACGCGGTGCACTAATCAGTGAAATTATAGAAAAACAATGTGACCTTGTAAGAAAATACGTTGAACATCCAGTATTTTGTACGAACCTATATGGCGAAATTATGGAACTATATAAAGAAGGTCATATAAAGCTAGACCCACAAATTATAAAAGTAAAGGCTGATAATGGATACGGTAAAATGGTAACAAGACGGCGAGATAATCACAGTGTACGTATTTCATCTATGCCGGATGAAAATGACACCGGTTGTCAAGGAATTTACTATCATGTTTCATTTTACGATTTACAAGCAGCAAATCATATCACCATGCTTCCAAATTCCGTTGACTTTGTAAATAAAGAATTATCAGAAGTAATTGCTAAGGGTGGAAATGATTTTTGGATAATTAATTGTTCCAATGTAAGACCACATGTTTATTATCTTGACGCTATAAGAAAAAAATGGTTTGGTAGAGAGATTTCAGATGAAATACATAGTGTAGAATTTGCATCGGATTATTATAGTTCCGATTTGCTTCCTTTCATTGCTAGATGTTTTAACGAATATCCAAAGTTTATGTTTCCGTATGGCGAAAACGAGGATGAACACGCTGGAGAGCAGTACTATACTGAAAATATACGTATCTTAGTACACCAATTCATAGTAGATAAACATAAAAATGCACCTCAACTATTCTGGCTTACTGGTGATATACCATTAGAAGACCAAGTAAAGGCAATATGTAACGTTTGTAATAATATTGATTCTTTTTATGAGTATTATAAAATGTGTGAGGATACAAGTTTAAAGCTTGAAGGACTCACAAAGATATTATTTGATAGTACACTATTCCTCCAAGTAAAAATTCATTACTACTGTGCAAAAGGTGTGAAATTATTTGGAGAAGCATATGAGGCATATACAAATAAAAATTATAAAAAAGCATTTATTCTAATGGGTGAATGTGCAGAATCCTTTGATCGAGCAGAGAATGAAATGCGTGCATCCGAATATGGTGTTTGGAAAGGTTTCTATCAAAACGACTGTTTTGCCGATATCAAACACACCGCATATATGGTAAGAAAAGTTATGGGTGTTATACGTGAATTTGGCGATAATGCTAGACATGACAAATGGTATCGTGAAACTGTATATTCAGTTGAGGATAGAGATGTATTTTTACTATTGGTTAATGACAATCATATGACTGATTGGGAACTGTATAAAGCAATGAAAACAACATAACAAAGAAGTATCGGTGAGTTGAAATCAATATCATCGGTACTTCTTTTATTTAAGAATAATGAATGGTAAAAAAAGTTTTATTATGCTATAGTTGTCTTAAAATAACCACTATAAATTTTAACATTATTTTTTTAATATTTGATTCGTATAGTGATAGGAATGCGACATCGTATAATTTATATATGCAAAACTGGAGGAATCTCAATGAACATGAGAATAATTGATGATATATCAAATTTTATTTTTGTAGAAGATACATTAGAAAAAGCAGATGTAATAATGATCCCCGGTAGTTCTTTTCCAGAATTACCGGAAAAAGCGGCAGAGTTATGGAAAAATGGCTATGCCCCAATTGTCGTGCCTTCAGGAGGAGTCAGCATAAAGACAGGTAAATTCAATGGTGTGAAATCAAATATAGATATTTATGCAAAGGATTATAAAACAGAATGTGAGTTTTATACGGATGTATTAGAAATAAACGGAGTTGAGTCAGAATGTATCATAGGAGAAGATAAATCAGGATGTACCGCAGACAACGCTCGGTTTACAAAAAAACTACTTGATGATAATAATATTTATCCCCAAAAAGCAATTATCTGTTGCAAAGGGTTTCATGCAAGAAGATGTTTAATGTTTTATCAATTTTATTTTCCAGAGACTCAATTTATTATTGTACCTATTGTGCATAGTTTACCAGTTAGTAAAGAAAATTGGTATAAAAATGAAGAAGGTTTGTCTAAAGTACTTGGAGAATTATATCGACTAGGAGTACAATTTACACCAGAATTTAATCAGTTGAAGGATAATGAGTTAGACTAGTGATAGCAGACTATTTATGGAGTGCATTCTTGGTAGGATGGAAACATAAAAGCTTCTGTGGAAGTTTATATTGTGACATCTACATTGTAGACTTTAATAAATATACAGGAGGGTTTTGATGTTAGAGAACGATGTGTATCAAGCAATTGATAATGAAGAAACAATTACTAGAAAGGAATATAAAGGCGAAATAATTGTTGATATGATCATAAATCGGGTCGAATTTGAGAGTATTGAATTTTCAAAATGCAGATTTATTAATTGTGATTTTAGTGGCAGTTCTTTTCTTAATGTCTCATTTTTAAACTGTGATTTCTCTAATTGCAAGTTTCAGGATAGTTACTTTAGAGATACCAGATTAATTGAATGTAAAGGTGATGGAAGTAACTTTAGTCATAGTTCATTGCATAGGGTAGTAATCGATAACGGATCGTATCATTATTCAAACTTTTCTTCTTGTCTATGTGATAATCTAATGATACATAATGCTGACTTTTGTGATTCTGCTTTTCAAGAAATGAAAGTAAAAAAAATAGAATTTAGTACGGTGAATCTATCTAGATGTGATTTTTTCAAAACAAAATTAAAAGGGATTGACTTATCTACCTGTAATATTGAAGGAATTACAGTATCTGATACTTATATTGAATTACAAGGTGTAAAAATTAGTCCAATTCAATCTATGAATATAGTGCATATGCTTGGTGTAAAAATAGTGTAGAGAGATTTATAAGCTTTTGCATAGGACGTATGGTGAGATCTTCATAAACATAAAAATTAGTCTTTTAAATAATATCGATTAAACTTTGATACATCACGAACCATAGACCAAATTAAGTTTATATGGTACAATAGTATTTAAACCATTTCAGTGGATATTTTATTCACTTTACTACATATGTATATAGGTTTAAATATGAGAAAGAGAGAACTACTATGAAAAAACTTAAATTAGCACTAATCGGCTGTGGCTATCTCAATGAAATCGTAGCCAATGCACTAAAAGACGGCTACTTACCAGAATATGAACTTATCGCAGTATTAGGAAGAAATTATGATCGTGCGAAAGCATTTGCTGAACATTTTGGTTGTAAGGTCTGTGCCGATATCAATGAACTTATGGAAATGAAACCAGATTATATAGCTGAGGCAGCATCTGTAAAAGCCGTAAAAGATTATACAGAAACTGTCTTAAACGGAGGCTCAAATCTTGTTGTGCTTTCCATCGGAGCATTTGCAGATCAGGAATTCTATGAACGAGTAAAAAATACAGCAGCAAAGAATAACCGTAGAGTTCATATTGCAAGTGGTGCCGTTGGAGGTTTCGATGTTTTACGTACGGCTGCGCTTATGAGCCCGATTACAGCATCCATTAGCTCACAAAAAGCACCTGGATCACTTTATTATACACCACTTTACAAAGAAGGATTATTGGATATTACAGAAAAAAAGCAAGTATTTACTGGGACAACCAAGGAAGCCATCGCTATCCTTCCGACTCATGTGAATGTTGCTGTAGCAACTGCTCTTGCAAGTGCAGGTCCTGAAAATACAATTATGAATATTGATGCAGTTCCTGGTTTTAAGGGCGACGAATATAAGATTGAAATTCAAGGAGATGAGGTACGAACAGAACTTAATATCTATTCACGTACCAGCAAGGTAGCAGCATGGAGTGTAGTTGCTGTTCTTCAAAATGTCGTTGCACCGATTGTATTCTAGGAGGTATAAATATGTTTAAAAAATTAGTAGCGATTGAACCTGTAAGTCTGATTCCATCAGCAGAACAAAAACTTCATGATTACGCAGAAGAAGTTATCATGTATGAGGATATTCCAAAGGATAATGAAGAGATTATTCGTCGTATTGGAGATGCCGATGCTGTACTTCTTAGCTATACTAGTAGAATTGATAAGGAAGTTCTTGATGCATGCCCTAATATTCGCTATATCGGTATGTGTTGCAGCCTTTATTCTCCTGAGAGTGCTAATGTTGATATACTTAGTGCCAATGCTAAAAACATAACAGTATATGGTATACGTGATTACGGCGATCAAGGTGTTGTTGAATATGTAGTTAGCGAACTTGTTCGATATTTGCATGGTTTTGGCGAAAAACAATGGAAAGAACTTCCGATAGAGATAACTGATTTAAAAGTTGGTATTGTAGGTCTTGGTACTTCCGGGCAGATGATTGCTGCTGCACTTCAAGCCTTCGGTGCAGATATGTATTATTATAGCCGTACCCGTAAACCAGAAGAAGAAGCAAGAGATATTAAGTACCTTCCACTAAAAGAGTTATTAAACACAGTTGATGTTGTTTGTACCTGCCTTAATAAAAACGTTATTTTATTCCATGAAGAGCAATTTGAATGGCTTGGAAATCACAAAATTATGTTCAATACATCAATTGGTCCATCTCATGATGTTTCTGCTCTTGAAAAATGGCTTGAACATGGTGATAATGAGTTTTTCTGTGATACTGCAGGAGCTCTTGGAGATGAAACAGGTAAACTTCTTACGAATCCACATGTAAACTGTATGCAAGTATCCACTGGACGTACAAAACAAGCCTTTGACCGTTTAAGTGAAAAGGTTTTAAATAATATTGAAAAATTTTTAAAAGACAATAATATGTAAATTTATTTCGTGTCATGTAATGAACTAAGTATAATATCATTAGGAGATGATTACATGACACCTTTTTTAGGAGAGGTATTCACATACCTCTTCTTTTTAATGTTCAAAATTAGAAGAAAATCAAAATATAGAGAAATAACATATCCTATTCAAACAATTCAATTCTTTTATCTGTAAGGTATTTACAGATTCCTTGTAAAAGACGTATAATAGAAACTAATAATTACATAAATTGTATTTTTTGATTCGTTTATTTGATACAACTTAGAATTGATACAACCTAGAATTGATGCCACTTAGAATTGATGCCACTTGCTAACAAACATGGACTTAACAATAGTTTTAAGAGTTATCGCCGTCCATAAACAATTTAATACAAAGGAGTGCCGATAGGATGGAAAATGCGTACGATATTAAAGTAAGATACTCACAATTTGAACCACAATCGTTACAAAAAGAACTGATTTCCCGTTATAGCTTTAAGGAACCTATAAATTGTAGTCTATATGATGCAGGTATCAATGATATATACATAGTGAACGTAGAGAATTGTGTTTATTATTTAAGAATTTCACAAACCGGTATGCATGAGCAAATCGATTATGAACAAGAACTAGAAATTATTAATACATTAGCTAAAAATGATATTTCAGTTGCGACTCCATTACCTACAAAGGAAGGAGACTATTTATGGAAGATTAATGCACCTGAAGGACCTAGATATGCGGTATTATTCCATGAAGCAGTAAATACTCCTTCAGAAGACACCGAAAAACAACTATTTCATCTTGGAAAAATGCTAGCAAGTTTACATCTAGTTGCGGATGAACATGCTTTTGAAGTTAATCGAGCCCCAATCGATTTAGAGCAACTTTCTATAAAACCTTTAGAAGTGATTGAACCTCACTTAAAGCAAAGACAAGAAGATTTTAACTATTTAAAAAGTTCTGCAAAAGAACTATGTAATTATGTTAAAAGTAATTTAAGTCTTGAGAAACCTTATTACGGATATTGCCACGGTGATATTCATTCAGGGAATGTATTCTTTCATGGAGATGAACCAACAATATTTGATTTCGACTGTATGGGATATGGCTGGAGAACTTATGATATCTGTGTTTTTGCTTGGAATAAATCATTTAAAAATGAAAGTTACATAGATTCAAAAGAATGGCAAGCATTTTTAAATGGCTATAATTCAATTCGTCAATTAAGTGAGATAGAAATTTCATCAATACCTGTATTTGCTGCATTACGTGAATTATGGCTTATGGGACTTCATGCCAATATGATAAATAGGAATGCAGGATGTAGTTGGTACAATGATGACTATTTTAACTTCCGAATTAAGATTTTTAAAACCTGGTATAATCGAGCATTTGGAATACAAAAAGATAGCATTGAGTAAATGTGTAATTATAAATGGTAGTTCGAATATGTCATAATGTGTAGTAATTTCATAATAAGGAGAATATTAAAATGTTATTGCGATTTATGTGGGGAATAGGTATTTTTTATTATTGGACATGGTTTATCTGGCCTTTTGCATTTGTATTTTCATTAGCACATGGGATTGCGTCTATTATAAAAGATAAAAATTCAAGTAAAACACTTCTGTTAATTGCAGCAGTTTCTCTGTTAATTATTTTGGCAGGTATTAATGGGTTAAACTTTTCTAGTTAGTTTTAGTATGAAATGAAGCTTATAGATCGTTATCATCTTATATAACAAATTAAATGTTTTTAGCTATCTTTTAACAATCTTTTCAACAAGTTTTAAAAGCTTAAATATTAGCCTATATCTTAAACTAAAATTCAAAGTAAGATATAGGCTTTAGTTTTTTGTAATAAGTATTCCTATAATTATAAGGCTAAGTGCTTTCTTTTAACATGTATCCTTCAGACTATCGATACAATTTTTCTCAACTTCATATTACATCAATGCAAGTTCTCTCATCTTAACTATTTTGGCTCAACTCCCCATACAAGCGCACCATTCATATAACCTCTAACTTTTTCAGCATTTACATACTGATTGCTTACTGCGCTTTATTACTCCCTGCACCTTAAACATAGCATAATAACCAATATATGTAAATATAGCAAGAAATATTTGTATACTATCACAAATAAACCATGAAAAAGCATTCGTTTTAAACAAAAGGAGGTATTCAAAAAATCATATTGACAATTCTCTATATAAATAGTACTCTACATATAGATAAGTTTCTATATGTTAGCTTACTATGTTTTAACTTTTCATTTTATTTACTTTCAAGGAGATTATTGTCTATGTACAAAAAATTTGTGCCAATTTATAAAGCATTAGCGGATGAAACACGTTTAAAGATAGTAGATATGTTATCCTGTGGAGAAATGTGTGCGTGCGACATTCTTGAATATTTTAAGATATCCCAACCAACGCTTTCGTATCATTTAAAGATTTTAACTGAATGTGGACTTGTAAAAGGTAGAAAAGACGGTTCATGGATGAGATATCGTCTCAATGAAGAATTCGTTGAATCTTTGAAAGAATTTTGGAATCAAATTACTACGGATAAAGCATCCTGTATTTGCCATACAGAGAAGAAATAAATAAGTAAAAAGTTAGGAGAAAAAATGAGTCATAATCTTGGGAAAGAAAAAGTCAATTACTTATTATGGCAGTTAAGTATACCAGCCATTTTAGGTATGTTAAGTAGTGCCATTTTTAATATAGTAGATAGAATTTTTGTTGGTAAAATCAATTCCTTAGCGCTAACTGCAGTTGGAATTACAATGCCTATACAAATATTTCAGATGGCATTTATACTACTAATAGGAATAGGATCCTCCTCTTTAATATCCATAAAATTAGGTGAAGGAAAGAAAGAAGAAGCAGAAGATACCTTATATCTGGCATTTAAATATATCATACTGTTTCTAATTGGATTTGCAATTCTTTTTCTTCTATTTTTAGATCCGATTTTAAATTTGTTAGCAGTATCAAAAGATGTACTTCCATATGCAAAAATTTATATTATCATCATCATCGTTGGAGCTATTATAGGTATCCCTGGATATTGTTTGAATAACTCATTACGAGCGATTGGGCAAGCAAAGGTCTCAATGAAAATCATTGTGATTACCTCAATTCTTAATATTATATTGGATCCGATTTTTATATTTATATTTAAATTAGGAATAGCTGGAGCAGCCATAGCAACCGTATTATCTCAAACAGTTTTAACGGTTTATGTCGTTTATGCATTTGTAAAGAGAACAGATTTTTTAATTCATTTAAAAAGAAGAAAAGTAACAAAGGAAAGGGTCTTATTAAAAGAGTTATTAAAGATGGGTATGCCATCCTTTTATGTTCAGATATTTGCAACAATTGTTAATATGATCATTAATTATAGCTTGCTTTTAGTTGGTACAGATATGGATATTGCTGCGGTTACCATTATGTCCAGCATTTTTAGTTTTTATCATATGGTGGTTGTTGGTATCGTTCAAGGAAATAATACGATTTGTGGGTATAATTGGGGCGCGAAACAGTATGGTAGGGTAAAAAAATCCTTGGAGTTATCTCTTTTTTACTCATTCATTCTATCCTTTGCATTATTTGCGGTAATTCAATTATTCCCTCATCTTTTAGTTGACATTTTTACCGATGATATAGAACTTTCAAGGATTACGGCTACTGGTATAAAGCTGTATTTAAGTATGATTCCACTTGTTGGTATACAAATTGTTAGCTCTCAATATTATCAAGCAGTCGGAAAAGCAACGAAAAGTAGTGTGCTATCATTTTTACGATACGGAATCATAATTATCCCAGCGATTATTCTTTTAGCACCTAAGTGGAAAGTTACAGGAATATACTTTAGTAATGCTTTATCCGATGGAATTGCATCAATTATAAGTATTGGATATATTCTATTCGAAATAAAAAGACTAAAGCAATTAGAAGATGAAAGATTGATTGAAAATCCTTGAAATAGCGCATTGTAACAAAGAATTATCTTAAATTTATATATGAGCTAATATAAATTATTGAATTCAAAAAATCATAAAAAGGATTACTACGATGATTAATCGAGTAATCCTTTTTTATAGTGTGCCCAGCATGGGCGCAATCTAATGGGTTAAAGTCCCTAACACAGCCTAGTAGTGGCAAGTGTATAGCCCAAGACAAGGGTGTCGTTCGTGAGGGCGAATCTGAAGGAAGTCCGTGGGCAAATCTCTGGTCTGACGAACAGAAATCACATACAAGGCATTAATTAAGGATAAGATTGCTATACAAATCGAAGTCCAATAACTACTCGAAATTAATTAATGTAAATGTGGCAGATAGATGGAGAGGAAGATTGCGTTCTTACCTGGGGAGGTCTTAGTGATACGTCATGGAAGTGAACTCTGAAATGACAACCCATGCAGTGATGTATGGCTGAACACTAAGAAGTCAGCAGAGGTCATAGTACCGGAGGTAGTCGACGACCTTTGGGAAGGACTGAACAATAGGAGGTTTTGAAAGTTTGAAAGAAACAAAGAAATGTGATGACAGCAGACAACTGAATACAGAATCAGGTCATTTGCAAAAGGATAGAGTGGAACTCGAAAGCTATGCAAAGGCGCCGAGCATTTCTATGACGTCGGATAACAGACAGAACGCCCGAAGAGAATATCACTATGGATTGCTAGAGAAAATCATTAGTAATGAAAATCTAAATGAAGCCTTTAAACGTGTAAAGAAGAATAAAGGAAGTCATGGAATCGACAAGATGGGAGTAGATGAACTTCTACCATATCTAAGAAGTCATGGCGAAGAGCTTAAGCAATCCATAGCAGATGGAAGTTATAAACCGAATCCCGTAAGAAGGGTAGAGATACCAAAGGATAACGGGAAAACAAGACCATTAGGGATACCAACTGTAGTAGACCGAGTGATACAACAGGCAGTATCACAAGTACTAACGCCAATCTTTGAGAAGAAATTTTCAGAGAATAGTTATGGATTTAGACCAAATCGAAACGCGCATCAAGCAATTCTAAAATGTAAAGAATACATGGATGAAGGCTATAAATGGGCGGTAGATATAGATTTAGAAAAGTACTTTGATACTGTCAACCACGATAGGTTAATTGGGCTGATTTATAAAGAAGTCAAGGATATACGAGTAATCGGACTGATAAGGAAGTATCTAAATGCAGGAGTGATGGAAAAGGGATTAGTAAGTGCTACTGTAGAAGGGGTGCCTCAAGGTGGGAACTTATCTCCACTATTAAGTAATATCATGTTGCATGAACTAGATATGGAATTAGAACGAAGAGGACTTAAGTTCTGCCGTTATGCAGATGATTGCAATGTATACGTGAAATCAAAGAAATCAGCAGAACGAGTTATGAAAAGTATCACGGAGTTTATAGAAAAGGACTTGAAGCTTAAAGTTAACAAAGAGAAAAGTAAGGTAGACCGACCATGGAAACTAAAATATTTAGGATATACCTTTTACAATAAGAAAGGTGAAATGGGAATAAGAGTACATCAAGTTTCTGTTAAGAAGTTAAAAGGAAAACTTAAGAGTATCACTGGAAGAAGTAATGCAATGAGTATGGAACTCAGAGCTATTAAACTAAAACAATTAATTGTTGGCTGGATAAGTTACTTCAAACTAGCAGATATGAAAGGTACCTTACGAGAACTTGATGAGTGGCTAAGAAGACGTTTACGTCTTTGTTACTGGAAACAGTGGAAAAAGATTAAAACGAAACATGATAACTTAGTTAAACTAGGGGTAGAGAATTGGAAAGCATGGGAACATGCGAATACAAGGAAAGGCTACTGGAGAATCTCCAATAGCCCAATCTTAAATTCAACTCTTACCAATAAATATCTTAGAGAACAAGGTTTTATAACACTTAGTGAAAGATATTCGCAAATAAGGTAATCTTATTGAACCGCCGTATACCGAACGGTACGTACGGTGGTGTGAGAGGACGGAAATTCAATTAATGAATTTCCTCCTACTCGATTATTTGAAAATGATAGAAGAGACGTATCTAAGCTTCAAAGCCTATTAAAATACCACCTTGTTCCGCATAATAACTGCAAAGGCCACTTGTTTTCATAATCTCAATTTCACAAGATGGAAATTGATTCTTAATGGAATTAGCTATGTATTCAGCGATTTCGATATTAAAGCAATGAGCAATTACCACCTTGCCACCTCGATAATTTCTAGATAACATTTCTTCAATTGCCTTATCATAAACCGTCAGCTTACCCCTACTTTTATTTAGCAATTCAAGGGTACCTTCTTCACTAGCAATACCTAACATTTTAATTCCAAGAATTCCTGCCATGCTAGCTTTAAGTCTACTTACACGTCCATTTTTTACTAGATTCTCAAGTGATTGTAAAATAAATAGAAGATGAGTGCTTTTACGATATTCTTCGATAATTGTAACGATATCTTCAAAGCGTAATCCTTCCTCCATTAACTCTGTTAACTTCCTTACGATAAGAGTCATTTCAGGGCCAGTAGATTTAGAATCGATAAGATGAATCTTACGGTCTGGATAATTCTCAATAAATAAATCCTTTGCAGTTCTAGCACTGGAATAGCTCGCTGAAAGTGCACCTGTTATTGTAATTACAAATACATTTTCCGACTTTTCAAATGCTTTTATATAGTCATCTGGACTTGGAGCAGCACTGCCAGTTTTTCCTTTATAAGCGTACATTTCTTTCATAAATTCATCGATATCTAAGTTAAAATCATCGACGAATTCTTTATTTCCAATATCAAGTTTTAGTGGAACTCTTGTAAAATCAATTAGTTTATCTACATCAGATCTAAAATCTTTCATATCGCAACCTGAATCAACGACTATTCCGTATTTCATAGTTACCTCCATTGTCATAACCATCATTTATGGGCGAGTAATATATTATACTATATAAAAGTGGTTTTTATTACTACATCATATTGTACAATAAGCTATAATATGATACAATTTACAAAAGTGGTTAAAATGTTTATAAATCATAAAGTTAAGAATGGAAAACTTCACTTTTATGAAACAAGTTTACGTCTGAAAATGCAGTCACAAACTTGATATACAATTGATGAAGTGTAGAAATGGGGTTAAATATGAGAATATCAGAAGGTGGCACGAATCTAACAGCAAGAAATCAATACATAAGAATGTGTATAGCGAAGACATTAATAAAGCTCATGGAAGTAAAATCCATAGAAGATATTACAATAACAGAGTTAGTAAAAGAAGCCAATGTGTCTAGAATGACATTCTATAAATATTACAAAACAAAGCAAGAAGTCTTATCTGATTATATGTATGAGATTGTAAATGAATATATGGAGGATGCTAAAAAGAAGCCAGAGATTGGTGGACTTCATGATTATAAGCATATTTGCCATTGCTTTCAATTTTTTCAGCAATTTAGCCAATTTATATTGATTTTAATACAGGCAAATATGTATTCCGTTATTATCAATGCGTTGAATAACTATATGGATACTTATGTTTTACCAACCACCAATCGTTCAAAATATGAACTTTACTACTATGCAGGGGCTATCTGCAATACCTATATAAAATGGGTGGAATCGGGGATGGAAGAAACACCAGAAGAAATAGCAGAAATAGTGTATCAACATGTTAAGGCTACTGATATACAACCAACCTAATTATTGTAGCTGACGATTTTGACTGCATAAATCTAAAAATAAGTACATAGAGCAACAAGATCCCAAAAGTATTGTAAAGCTAAGAATTTATCCTTTACATCACTTCTGGGATTTTTTAATACTATGTCCTTAAAAACAATTGAACATCTATTAAATTACATTTTCTAAAATAAGCTACGCTAAACGAATAATTTAATGAAGCAATATTATAAAATTACATCTAAGTTACAAATCTAAATTACAATAGTTTGCCATTTACCCCTTAAAAATCGTATCAATAATAAAATACTTCTTAATAAAAGATCAAGAGCATATCCCCACCATACGCCGAGTAAGCCAAAACCAAGTTGTACAGCTAATATATAACCTACACCAACTCGTATGACCCAAATACCAATTAACGTAGCATACATAGGAAATTTTGTATCACCAGCTCCTTGAAGAGCACTTGTCAATATTTGTGTTAATGCTACAAAAGGTTGAAAAAGAGCAATAAGCCTTAAAACAGAAATTATCATATCTTTAATTTCTTTCGTTTTCGTAAATATTCCTGCTAATTGAGGTGCAAATATAAAGAATATAATGCCGATACCAAGCATACAAATCGTGGATATGCCATCAGCCAAAAAGGTTAACTTTTTAGCTTGCTTTGGATTCTTTTCTCCTAAACTAACTCCAACTAATGTGGTTGTAGCAACCCCAAATCCCATTGCTGGAATATAGGAATAGCTCTCTATACTACCCGCAATGTTATGTGCAACATATACTCCAGTTCCTATCGATATAATCATACCATTATAAACCAATTGTCCGAAACGCATTACCAACTTTTCGATACCAGCTGGTAGACCGATTCTTGCAATTGTAAAAAAATATTCCTTTTCAAAATGCCAATTTCTAAGATCTAATTTTATACCAGATGTGCCTTTGCTAAGTTTTATAATCATTATAACTACCGATATACACCGGGATAATGTAGTTGATAAACCTAGACCGAAAATTCCCCAACCTAATTTAATAAAAATAAAATTAAGGATGATATCTAATATATTAGAAGAGATGGATAGTATCATTGGCGTTTTCGTGTCTTTTGCCGCTCTTAAGCAACTAGATAGAATCAATGATAAACATAAAAATATGGAAGGTACTGCCACAATCATGTAGTATGGAATCGCATATTCTAAAATTTCATCCGATGCACCTGATAATTTCAATAGTGGTTTACAAAAAATTAGACTGATAAAACCAACCAAAAATCCTATTACAATGCCTAAAATAATAGATTGTTTCACTGCTTTATTTGCTTGTTCATAATCTTTCTTTCCTATGTTTCTTGCAACAACCGCTGTTACGCCCACACTAACAGCAGTATAAAATGCAATAAAAATATTTACAATTAAATTAGTTACACCGATACCTGCAATCGCGTTATCATGTAGCTGACCAGCAAAAAAAGTATCGTTGGTACCTAAAAATATTTGAAATATATTTTCAAATATGACTGGTATTGCAAGAATAAGGATTGTTTTAACGTTTAATAAATTCTCTTTCTTAATATTCATTCTTTCCTCCTTTATCCCCCCATGGGGGATATGAGAAATATAATAATACAAAAATATTAAGATTACAATCATTATTTTAGATAAAATTAATTTATAAAAAAAATCTTATATCATATCATTTTATTTTGATGTTATTTTATATTGCATCAATTTCATATTGTAAAATCATATATAATATGATACTATTTCTTAAATCCCTTATAGGGGGTTATTAATAATGGCAAAAATCTCGTTGTAGTGAAAGGAGAAACATGGATAATAATAAAGAAGTACCTACTCACCAACACTCACATACACAAACTAAGGCAGTGATCAATCGAATATCTCGTGCAACAGGTCATATGGAATCAATAAAAAGAATGGTAGAAGAGGGACGAGACTGTAGTGAGATTCTTATACAATTATCTGCTGTACGTTCTGCAATAAATAATATTGGTAGAATAATTCTCCAAGACCATATTGAACATTGTGTAGTAGATGCAGTCCAAAGTGGTGATAATAAAAAATTAGAAGATTTAAACGTTGCAATTGAAAGATTTTTAAAATAGTATCCGATACCTTTTTTGACTTTTAAAACCCAATGTGATATATTAACCATATACCCCTATAGGTACCAGGAGGAAAGCAAATGAAACAATGTATGGATGCAGACAATCTACATAGGAGATTAAAAAAAATTATTGGACAAATAAATGCTATTGACCGTATGATTGATGAAGATGTACCTTGTGAAGATATTTTAATGCAAATAAATGCAGCAAAGTCGGCACTTCATAAAGCGGGACAAGTTGTACTTGAAGGACATTTGCAACATTGTGTACGAGATGGTATTGAGCACGGTGATGCAGAAAGAACAATACAAAGCTTTGCAAAAGCAATAGAAAGATTTTCAAATATATAATAAATATGATAAATAAGATGTTAAAATAGCCTTTTTAAGGTGAGTTACACGGAAAATTATTCGTGTTCTCCTTTAAAATGGCTATTTTTTGATTGTTAGGAAATTACTGTCCTATCAGTTGAAAATCGCTCCGCTAAGGATGCACAGCTGCGCGTGCGGAACAAAAGGTATGCTATATAAGTATTTGCTTACGAAAGTGTGCGAAGTGCACTTTTGTTCTTGACAAAGAAAACATACCATAATATATTATACATATACCCCTATGGGTATAAAGGAGGAACTTTATGTTTAGCAAAGCTAAAGATTTTATGTATGATGAAACAAAACGTAGTATTTTGTTTCTTATTTTATCTGGTATTTCCCTTGTAATAAGCTTTTTTGATCTTGTAAACCTGCCGTTTAATATCGCTTGGGTTGCCATTATATTATGTGGAATACCTATAATACTAGAAGGGATAGAAGGATTAGTAACAAGATTTGATATTAAAGCGGATGTTCTTGTTTCACTGGCATTAATAGCTTCTGTTATAATAGGTGAAATTTTTGCAGCTGGAGAAGTTGCTTTTATTATGCAGATCGGCGCATTGTTAGAAGAGTTAACTGTTGCAAAAGCAAGAGCTGGAATTGAAAAATTAGTACATCTTACCCCTCGTACTGCAAGAGTTATAAAAAATGGTAGGGAAGTTATCGTAACTGCACAAGAAGTAAAAATTGATGATATTATCAGAGTTTTACCAGGTGAGACTATTGCATTGGACGGTATAATTATCGATGGGCAGACTTCCATAGACCAATCAATTATGACTGGAGAATCGTTACCTGTTGATAAACAAAAAGGTGATGAAGTATCAAGCGGTACAGTTAATCAATTTGGTGCTTTTGACATGATAGCTACGAAGTTAGATGAAGATAGCTCCGTACAAAGATTAATAAAATTAGTACAATCCGCGGATGCAGGAAAAGCAAAAATTGTTGGAATCATGGACAAATGGGCAACTTGGATTGTTGTAATTGCTTTAGTGTCCGCATTTATAACTGGTATTGTAACCGGAGAGATTATTAGAGCTGTTACTATCTTAGTTGTATTTTGTCCTTGTGCACTAATTTTAGCCACTCCAACGGCGATTATGGCGGCAATTGGTAATGTTACGAAATATGGTATTCTAGTCCGTAATGGGGATGCATTGGAGAAGTTATCACAAGTAAAAAGGATTACTTTTGATAAGACTGGTACTTTAACCTATGGTAAGCCTAATGTGATACATATTAAAAGTTTCTCAGATGAATATTCAGAAGATGAGATATTTAGACTTGCAGCATTAGCTGAAATGCGGTCAGAACATCCAATCGGTAAGGCGGTAGTTTTAAGTTATACTGAAAAATACGGTGAAATATCACAGGATGCGAATCAATTTCAGATGATACCAAGTAGAGGTGTATCTGCAGTTATTGATGATAAGAATATTTTAGCAGGAAATAACGATCTTTTATATGAAAACAGTGTTATTGTTTCTTCTAAACAACAGACTTTTATAAATACATTTCTAGATAAAGGTTGTATCGTAATTCATATTGCAATCGATAAGAAATTAACTGGAATTATTGCATTATCTGATACCTTACGAAAAGATTCACCTTCAATGATACAAAGGATAAAAACGCTAGGTATTAAACCAGTACTTTTAACAGGAGATCATATACCTTCAGCGAAACAAATTGCTAAAACTGTTGGTATTGAGGATTTTAAAGCAGAATGTTTACCGGAAGATAAATTGAAAGCTATTGATGCCTATCATCAGAAAAAGGAACTTGTTTGTATGGTAGGAGATGGGATAAACGATGCCCCTGCCTTAAAGAAAGCTCATGTTGGAATAGCAATGGGTGGCATTGGAAGTGATATTGCTGTAGATGCTGCTGATATTGTTTTAGTCAGTGATGATATTAGCCAATTACCACATTTGTTAGCTTTATCTAAAAAAATGATGTCTACCATTAAGTTAAATTTGTGTTTTTCCATGGGGTTAAATTTTATAGCTATTTTATTAGCGATTACCGGAGTTTTAAATCCAGTGGTAGGTGCATTGGTGCATAATGTAGGTTCTGTTTTAGTGATTATTAATTCAGCATTTTTATTGCGATGGAAAAAATCTAATTTTTAATAAAAGGCAAAGGTACCAAAACTTGATACCTTTGCCTTTTGTAATTATCATAATTACACCTTTCTCATATTTATACCGTATGTCCTGTTTCATAATCGATAAATCCAATCGGGTTCGAATTGATTGCATCACGAAGTGCGTCATCTTCTAAATGCGTATAAATTTCCGTCGTACTAATGCTGGAATGTCCAAGAATCGTTTGTATTTTACGTATATCAACATTATTTTTATAAAGTAGGGTAGCAGCGGTATGCCTTAATTTATGAGGAGTGTACTTTTCACCATCTGCAATCCCTGCATTCATAATTTTATCTTTTACCATTTTTTCTACCGTACGTTGGTCAATGGGACGATTTCTAGTAGAAAGAAATAAGTGATCGGCATATTCTTTTGGTACGTCTAGCGTTGCCCGAACATCTAAATACTGTCGAATCGCATATAAGCATGCTTGGTTTAAATATACAGTACGTTCTTTATTTCCTTTACCAAGGATAACTAAGGTATCCCCTTTTATCTTTGATATTCTTATTCCACACAATTCTGATAATCGCATCCCACAATTTAAAAATAAAGTTAATATACAATAATCCCTTGCATAATTCTTTCGTTCTTTATTTAAAGAATTTAACAATACTCTACTTTCATCTAGGGACAGGTAGACTGGTTGTCTTTTGACTCTACCTGGTGACTCTAGTTTTAAAGTCGGATTGGAAGGAATACTATTTTCTATATTAAATAGGTAATTAAAAAAAGAGCGTAGTGTTGCAACTTTTCTTGCTCTTGCATATGGCCCATTGCCACGATTTTCTTCTACATAATATAAAAATCTATGTAAATCTTGTAAAGTGATATGGGAGATGAATTCGATATCAATCTTTCTAATATCTATGTCATCAAATTCAACATCTTCGTCCACTTCATCTTTCCACAACAACATGAATTTAAAAAATACTTTTAAATCTTTTTTATATGCTTGAATTGTATTCGCAGACTTCCCTCGAATTGTTTTTAGATAAATAAGAAAATTATCAACGCTCATTGGAACATCACGTTTATGTAAATTATTACTTTTGTATTTCAAAATGAACCTCCTTATGTCAATAAATAGTATATCACAAAGAAATAGATAAAAAAAGAAGAGATGAGAAAATATTACGGGAAATTCATATTTCCCGTAATAAATTATAAGAAGAAATCCAAGTATATTTTAATTTAGGAGATATTTTACATCTCATATTTTCAATCTTAAAAATTCGACTTTGTATATGGCTCATTTTGGTGGGTAAAATATTTTTTATGACGTATTTTATGTCTAAAATTTATTATTGCTTAAATCGACTATTACGAGCTTATATAAGGAAGTGCCATATAAAATAAGTTTTTCAATAAAACTGTATCTAAATTATGTGAATATATGGATGTAAAATGAAGTGCTAATGGTTTTTTAATATTAGAAATAGTTTTTATAAATATTGTTAATATTTACCATTGGTCTTATAATAGATATAACAGTTATAAATTATTTAATTACTTGTGAATGGGGGGGCGAATATTTAATGTATAAAAAGTATAAAATTTTATTATTGGCAATATGTTTGGCGTTGATCGTATTGATTGTTATACCTATAGCTCTCGGAATTAATAGAAAACACGTTATGGCTGAAAGTTTATTAAGCGTGACATGTTTTACTTTAACAAGTGATTCTATGAAAGAAATTGATTTAAACGATAGTGTTATACTTCCACGAGAAGCAGATTGGACAATGGCTATTAATGTAGTCCCAGGAATTCCTTTGGAGCTATCCTATCCCGATGAATATGTGAATTTTACTGTGCGAACAAGTGATGGTGTATTACGAAGTAACATAAATGGTGAAAGTAAGTTTTATGGGAAAGAAGTTGAGTTACCGAATAACTCTACAATTTATTGGAACAATTTATCTAATAATAATGAAAATGAGCTCCTTTTCAATATTACCAGCTATTTAGATATTATAATCCGTTCCAATGAACATATCGTTGGTTATGCAGTGATTAAAATTTACCCAATAACTGAATTTAAACAAGGTCATGTTTATAGTGCGAAGATGTTAAAATCCGTGTCTTTTCCTAAAGTGGATGGAGAGTATCAAAATATTTCTCTTGATTTTATTGAATCTGAGATGATAAAGATAAAGACGTGAAGGGACTACTATGATAGTTGATACCCATGAAATGTCCGTCAGATGTGTTAACTCCTTGTTATCTATCGGTTGGAACTGCCGTTATTCTGTCTCCAGAATATTGATAATTGGTATAAAAATAATTACTTTCTTCAACACCAGTTACAATACTAGTCATCGCCCAGCGTTATTATCTTGTAATTTTACGGAAATTCCATTATTATACAATGGTTTAACAATCCCCATCATTATATATATTTAACAAATACAATCTTCTAAATTTTGACATTAATAAACATATAATATATAATTACAAATATTGGAGAGCATACATATTTGAAAGGGGGAAAATCAATGAAAAAATTACTGTCATTATTATTAGCAGTAGCATTAGTTATTACAGCTTTTTCAAGTGAAAACAATGTTTATGCGAATCAAAGACCAATTGATGATGTTGAGAATGATAACTTTGGATGGACAGAAAATGAAACGCAAGATATGTTCAAACATGCAAGTTCAATGTTTGCACTTGCATCAATCGATTGGGTGTTGAAAGGTCTAGGAACTTATTATTCATCAAAAACACGTTATACTTAAGTTCATATATACTACAAAATTTAAACGATACTGAATTATGCAAGGCAATTGGCCAATATACAATAGTATAACAAATACGCTCCAAAAACATAACAATATAAAGGAAATGCTGAATGATTAAAATAGAGAAAACTGTAATAGTTCAATCAATCCTTATGATTTTAATTACAATATTGTTTCTACATACTATAGAAAAATTTGAAACACTTTATACTATAAACGATTATGGTTATGAAGCAATTACAGAAGATTCTGTTTACTTTAGAATTGATAACGTAGAAAAAATTAATTTATCAAGATTATTAAAAGGGGATATAATTCAAAATGCTACCTTGATGATACATACTAAAAACACGAATTTATATTATGAGGTAATTTACACACAAGGCCATGAAGATATATTTGATGGTCAATATTTTAATAACAATGATTTTCTAGAAGAAGAAAAAAAAGCTGTCATAGGTAGCAGTGTTAAAGAAAGTATCGGTCAAGGTCCTTTATATATTAATCAAGAAGAATATGCTGTAATAGGTACGATTCCAGTTAGTAAAATAATCCCTCTGAATAAAAGCATATTCTATACTAAGGGAAATATTTCTAATGTAGCATGTGATAGTCTGTTTGTGTTAGCATCATCTAATAAAAAAAACATAACAAAATCACTTGAAAATTTTAAGAGATATCTTACTGAACATAACCAGAATATTAAAATAAAAAACTTACGAGAGACTCTTTTAAATGATTTTATTAATCATGACAAGACCACTGTAATATTATTGTATATTGTTATGATTTTACTATTTCTTATGATGATAATAAATTTGATTTTCTGGTTATATAAAAAGGAAGAAGAAAGAAAAGTATATTTTATCATTGGATTAAAATTTTATTGGCTTAAAGCGAGCACGGAGATAGTAGTCTTTTATTCATTATCGTTTGTTATAAGCTTCATTATTCATAAAATCTTTCTGCTCCAAAATGCTATTGAATTATCTTCCTATATCTCAATATATATTGAAAATATTATACTTATATATATTGTCACGTGGATTTATCGCTTAGTACATATTGGTTCTACAGGGAGGAGTTTCTATGAATAAAATTATAAGTGAATTTTTTTACTCTGTAAATACTAAATCAAGCTTATTTTTTATCATAAGTTTTTTTAACATTATTGCTGTCGCTGGAGTTGTGTTTTCTGGAAACTTAGTCCAATATGAACATGAGATTACGAAAGAATATAATATGATATTTGATGATTGGAAGTATTTAAATACTGGAGATTTATTTGAAGATGATGGAAGGTCATTTTTTAATGATAGAAACTGGTTGGAAAAATTAAAAGCTTATAATCAAAAGTTACATGATTCTACAGAGTTTCAATATCTAGAGATATATGATCAACCAATTTACTGCATTGAATACAAAAAGGATGAATTTTTAGAATACTATACTGACGATGAGCAGTTTAGTAAGAGAGGTGCATCCGTTCAAACACAAGATGGAGATATTAAAAGCTTTTATTGTCTACAAGCAGTTTGGTTGGGGTTAGAAGTATTTGAACAGTTTAATATTCAAGTAAAGAAAGGTTCTTTGTTTCAACAAAAAGATTATGACTATGTATATGGGAAAGATTCTGTCGTACTACTTGGAGCTGAATATGAAGAATTTTACCAAGTTGGAGATATTATAACATTATGTTTTCCATTTGCAGCGATAGATTTTAATGCAAAAATAATTGGAATATTACCAAGCGGAAGCAATATAGATCGAGGTGGTCGATTAATAAATTTAGACAGGCGTATTATCATTCCTCAGTACAACATGGAGGAATATCCTAGCGGTGAAAAAGATCAAAGGTTTCAAGAATGTCTGTATTTAAATAAAAACAGTGGAGTAATAGCAACCAAAATATCAGCCAATTCTGTGCAAGATATCATCAATAAATACAATTTAGAACTGGATATTTTTCCAAATTATTATGTTACAGGTACTACAAATCAGCAAAGTGCTATTTTAAAGACTACTTTATCTCAGATTGCAGGATTTACACTACAAATCGTAATCTTGTTTATGGTTGTAACTAATGTTTTTACGATTATATATACTTATATGAAAATAAACAAAAGTAAAAGATACTTTGCTATTTTGTTAATTAATGGGTTTACGATGAAAGAGCTACATGTCATTATAGTGTTAGAGATTATATCAATTTATTTGATTGCATTGTCAATTGGAATGCCAATTGGAGCTCTAATAACTCTTTCCTTCGGAATCACAACATTTAATAGTTTACTTTACATTATTATTGTACTAGTTTTGTGTGTACTTACAATTGTTATTACGTCAAAGAAATTTAATAAATTAAGTATTGTGGAATTATTACGTTAATTAGGAGGAGAGATATGGACTTTATTAATTTGTGTAATGTAACGAAACAATATAGACGTAATAAGTCGAATGTTACTGCTCTTAAAAATGTTTCTTTTACAATTACAAAAGGAGATATGATTGCTATAACTGGAGAAAGCGGAAGTGGTAAGACTACTTTGTTGAGCATTATGGGGGGATTATTACCATGTACAGAAGGAGAGTATTTTTACCAAGGTCAGCCGATTCATAATAATAATCAGAAGCAGTTGGCTGACTTTCGGCGCGAAAACATAGGATTTATCATTCAGGATTACGCATTGATTCATAGTCGAACAGTTTATGAGAATCTAGAATTACCATTGAAAGGAAGATACCCAAAATCAATCAGAAATGAGATGATTTTAGAGTCATTAGCTGATGTTCATATGAGTGATAAAATTCGATGCTATCCAAATCAATTATCGGGAGGGGAAAAACAAAGAGTTGCAATAGCTCGTGCAGTTGTACACCATCCAAAAGTAATAATAGCAGATGAGCCGACTGGAGCCTTGGACAAAGAAACAATCAAAACTATTCTTTCTCTACTTCATAAGATAAATGATGTTGGGATAACAGTAATTTTGGCAACGCATAATGAATCAGTTGTTAATGATTGTGAAAAATGTTACCACCTTGAAGATGGTGTGATTTATAAACAATAGGTTGTAAATACAATATGCTTCAAGAATCTGAAGTATATAACAAATATAGGACTTGGATATAGATTGTACTACAATCTATATCCAAGAGACATAGCTTCGTTAACTTCTACATCTAAGCCTTCCTATAGATACTTTAATTATTTGAAATATACTTTGTCTTTGTTTGCAAAAATAATTGGTAGAATATCTTGTGTACGTCCTGTTTCTTCAATGTTGTGATGTATCCAATGTGCTCCATCTATTTTAGTATAGATACGAGAAATTGAGTTTGTTAAATAACGTTGCCATAAGCCCCCCATCCATGCCTATCTCTGTTTCTGCATAGAAACTACAACCATCTTGGGTTTGTTTATAGTAATGACTGATTCTTCCAGAAACTTTTTTACCTAGCATAATATTAAAAGTAAATTCTTGATTATTTAAAACAGTAGTATGCATACGGTTGAACACATGATAATGAAATTCATTAAAGTATTCTTCAATTCGACTATCTGCTCCTTCTAAAAATCCATGATTCGTTTTTCCATCGGGTGAATTTGTTAGTGGTGTTACAGCAACGTGATCTCTATGATGCCATAGATGATATAGAGATACTTCAGGACCACTAAAATCCATTCCATTCCAAGTAGTAAATCCCGCTAGATTTTCGAACCACCAGCAAATCATCTTAGGCGTAACACCCTTAATATCATCGTGTTCAATTTGAACTAAAATGTGTCCTTTTTTTGATTTTGTAATGTCCGCCCATTTTGCTGAGCCCTGTGATTAGAATTCTAAATGACCTGCTCTAAGAAGTGCGTTTCTTGCATTTAATCTATTAGCTCTTAATTTTCGATACTATCAGTTGTTTTTTTCATATTCTTAATGTCTCCTTTTATTTAATGGTAGATAATTGTTTGACTGATTATCTCAGATGTGATAAAATTTGAAGATAAAGCTATGTTATCGTCAAGTTCTTTTATTTTTTAGTATAGGGATATTGGCATAAGGGCATGTAAAATACCACTGCATTATAACCCATTTTTGGAAAAGGATATTTGAGAAATTTGAATAAGAAAGATACAACGTTTATTAAAAGCTGTGGCCATTATATGAAAAATTCCTACAGTTTCTTAAAATTGTAATGCAAGAAAATAAACCACCGGCTATACCGGTGGTAATGATTTTTAAGTGCAAGGTGAAAAAGTTGACCTTAAATTGATGTTGATACCTCATACTAAGTTCACATTTAAATTTTGGAGATAAAAAATGATAAGTTCTAATGAAAAAAGAACAAACTGCACCTATTTTTGAACGATTTTATAAGGTATATAAAGCAAGAGATAGTGTGGGTACTGGGCTAGGATTATCGATCGTTAAGAGAATCGTGAAGATACATGGTGGTAGTATACGTGTTGAAAGTGTGCTTGGCGAAGGAAGTAGATTTATTATTAGATTAGATTAATTATGGAGTTTATCCCAGAAACATAGAGAGGTAGTGGCTATGTTTCTGGGATTTTAAGTTATTATATAAGAACAATAACTTCTTAATACATTAGGAGAAAATCATCCTAATCTTCAAATCTGATAGCGAGATTCCGTATGATACACTCACAACCATACTTGTTATTTTAATTTATTTAGTTTCCCACGTATCTTACAATATCTTGCCAAGAAGGATTTGCAAGGATTTCTGCATGGTCACCGAAGAATGCGTTTCCTGCTTAGGTATCGCCTTGAAGCCAGTACATAAACCACGCTGTCATATATCCGTCGGCATGAGATAATGTTTGTCCGTGATCGATACCAGTACGCCTTGCCATAATCTTTGGCATAACATTAGGAATCGTTTTAAAATCCTCTTTCATTTGATCAAGCGGCGAAATTGTTTCTGCATCTAACTTTCCTGTTCCTGCTACTGAAAAATATGGAATGTTGATTTTAGAAAGATCAAAATCCCATTCCAGTCCTGCTGCCAATTCATTACAAGTTGGGCTTGCTGCAAATATCGCTTTGTACATTCTACCGTTATCATAATTGGTAACAGCATTCACTACGCCAACACCACCTTGTGAGTGCCCGCCAATACCAATATTCTCTGTATCAACTTTTTGATAGAAGATGCTATCCACATTCTTATTTAATTTAAGCATATAGTTTAAGCTCATATTTGAAGAAAATCCGTTCCAGGAGTATTCATCTTCATTGCCCACGACGATAAAACCCCATGAAGCAAGATGCTTAAAGATTGCTTTGTATTTTGAAGCAGGAACCCCTGTTCCGTTTGCCATTATGACGAGAGGATATTGCTGTTGGCAATTATCCAAATCAGCCGGATACCAAATCTCATAGGCTTTGTAATTTTGCAATGCGTTAAACTTGACGAATTTGACCTCATATTCTCCCAAAGCAGAGTATCTTGCTTCAATTTCCCCACCAGTTTCTATTTTTTCATAGTATTTATCAGCAACCGCTGGTTTTAAAGATGCCCACAAAAATAATCCACTGATTAAAACAACTGGGGTAAGTACAATCACTAACAGCATACGAGCCCACTTCCGTTTCTTCTTCATTAGATTCATTTCTTTAGTCCCTTCTATTTGGCTATTTGGTCAGTTATTCTTCTCCATTTTTTTGATTTAATATCTCGTTTGAACAATTCCTTATCATTTTATACAATTTTGGTTCTCCTTGACTTTTATTTTGAAGTTTGATATAACTTACTGAAACAATTGTTCCAACGGCATTACTATACACAATTCTGTTTGTACTTTCAACCCAAAACAGGTTTATGGCGCAAAAATGGAACAAAGAGGAGGATTTGTTTCAGTATGAAAAAGTATACAGAGGAAGGTTCAGATGAAATTAGAATGTCCATTGCAAATGCGTTGTTTTCGTTACTAAAGGACAACGCCTTGGAGGATATTGGAGTAGGTGAAATCTGTAATAATGCATCCGTTGGCAGGACAACCTACTACCGATATTTTGGTTCTAAAAGTGGAAAAAATGAAGCTCTGTTGTTTTGGTTTACTTATCATTGGGATGAGTTATGCAAAGACGGTGTTCTTTCTGCAAAGGATAAGGATATAATGTTCTTAAATTATTTATATGAAAACAAGGTCAAGCTACTATTACTGAAAAGCAATAACAGCATAGAGATCATTGATTCCTTTATTTTATATGTTTATGGTCCGAAAGAAAACGATGAAGACTTTTACTTCAAATACGCTGGTGCAGGCTTGTGGATTGGACTTGTTAGAGCTGTAATGAAGAATGATTTTAACGATGAGATCGAAATTGTACAGAAAAAAATTACAGAAAGTATGCTAAAGCTAGTCCTATCTGCATCGAAATAAGGGTAGAGAACTATGATTAATGACAAACAATGAAAACAGTACCTAAAAAGCTGTCATTACCATTTCATCATAATAGAGGAATAATTAATTGATTTACTAAATTTATCAAATTTTAGTCAACAAAATAAAATCTCCTGCATATAATCATACTAATCAGATAGGATTATAGTATATATGAAAGGAGAATATATGAACGTGTATCTTAATAACTTGCAAGTGAATATGAACTGTTGCTGTTTATGTTGTTGTAACAATTATAATATGGCTTCTTTCATGCGCAAGTTAACAGAACGATTTCATTGTAGAATTACATAAAGGATTCTATATTTATGATATTTATATCAATGAAATAAGTAGGGGCTTGTAGCACCCTGCTTTTTTTGTACCCAAATTTAATTATCAATATTTTTTATATAACTGAAGGGAGATTTTAATGGAATTTATTCAATTAAGAAAACAAAATTGTGAAAGTGATCGATGTTATACTTAAACAATATATAAATGGTCAAGTGTTTCTGAGGTTAGATTTTATAAAAGTATAATTAAAAGGAGCGTAAATATGTCAAAAAAACAATTAGTTTTAAATGCATTTAATAATAAAGAAGTTGAACGAGTTCCAGTAGGTTTTTGGTTTCATTTTGTAGAAGGTAAAGAGTTTAATCAAGGAGTGCAACGTAAGGAAATTATTCAAAAAAATATTGACGGACATAGAGCATTTTATGAGAAATTTAAACCAGATTTTATAAAATTAATGAGTGATGGATTTTTCCAATACCCAAACGATGTACTTATCAAAGGTGGTACAACGAAGGAGCTAAAACAAATAAAACCTCTTGGTAAAAATCATATATGGATAGAAAAACAGGTGCAACTAGTAAAATCCTTAACCGATATCTTTGGTAACGATGTAGCAACTTTTTATAACATCTTTTCACCTGCTACATTTTTAAGGATTCAACTAACAAATTCTAAATCGAATTTAACAATTACAGACTACTTTAAACAAGATAAAGAAGCACTAAAATACGCACTAAGCGTAATATCAGAAGACCTAGCTGCTCTAGCTACTAGGGTTATTGAGGAAGGCGGGGCAGATGGAATTTATTTAAGCGTTCAAAATGTTCAAAAGAATGATTTTACTGCAATTGATTATTTAGATCTCATTGCTCCTAGTGAATTGAATGTATTAAAGGCGGCGAACAGTGTGAGTGATAATAATATTCTTCATATTTGTGGTTATGAAGGTGCAAGAAATGACTTGACTATTTATAAAGATTATAATGCAAAGGTTATCAATTGGGCGGTAAATGTGGAGAAAGTTAGTCTCCTCGAAGGAAAGAAATTATTCGGAAACCGTGCTGTGATTGGTGGATTTGATAATACGGCAAATGGTATTTTATATCGTGGTTCCAAAGAAGAAATAGAAAAAGTCACGGAACAATTATTAAATGAGGCTGGTACGACGGGAATTATTCTAGGTGCAGATTGTACAGTTCCTAGTGATATTGATTTAAAACATCTTGAATGGGTGAGGGAGAAAGCAGCTGAGTTATCTCAAAAGGAAAGGGTAGTTTAAAGTATGCAGAGGGGAGTTAAATGGAAAATAGTTCATATCTTGATTTAATATATGCTTAGACATTGAGATAGGAGTTAAACGAAATAAAGTTTCATTAAGCTAAATGAGGGCACTTAACTACTTTAATTGATTACTAGGACATCAAGCACTTTAAACTTGATAATATAAATGACAGAAAGAGGTTAACATGAAAAAAATTAAATTATTCGGACTTTTCATAAGTATTATTAGCATCGCTATACTTGGTACAGCATGTGTCAAATCAACAACTAAAAATAATAGTGTAACTCAGACAGATACAAAAATTGATTCAAGTTCAAAAACAGAATTAAATTCAAAAGCAGATACTAATACAAAAACAAATACAGATTCAAATACTAAAACAAATACAGAAAAGAACAGCAGCGAAAGTCCTACAGCAGAAGAAGTTACTAAAGTATATGTAGCTCATACACAAACCTATGTTCCGTATGATTATGTCAATGAAAATGGCGAATCGGATGGTTTTGAAGTTCAGGTGTTAAAGGAAGTTGATAAATTATTACCTCAATATGAATTTATATTCGTTCCAACCTCTGACGACGATTTGTTGATTGGTGTAGAATCCGGAAAGTATAACATTGGAACAAAAGGAGCTTGGTTTACTGAAGAAAGAGCTGAAAAATTTGTATTTCCTAAGAATTATATCGCTGCTAGTAGCATTGGAATCGCATTTCGTACTGAAAATGCTGATGTCATCAAAGATCTTGAGAGTTTTGCAACTTTTAGTGGAAAGTTAGTCCCTATCGCCCCTCAAAATGCACAGTATAGCGTAGTAGAAGAATACAATAAAGAGCATCCAGACAATCAAATTGATTTACAGGCTTCTGATTCTTTTGATGTTGCCGATGCTTATACTTGGGTGGTTGAAGGAAGATACGATGCATTTTTTACAATTAAAGTTTCCTTTGAAAATAATGTGCTAGCAAAGGATGGAGCTTACCACGATTATGCAGATAAACTCTCTTATGTTGTACATCAAGCAATACCTACCTGGCCACTGTTTAACAAAAATGATAAAGACCTTGCAGATGCTTATGATGAAGCAATTACAACGCTAACTGAGAATGGAAGAATTTTAGAATTACAAGAACAATACTTTGGTGAAGATATTTTTCAGTATATAAAATAATAAATTAAAAGGGGGTATTCCTAGATGAGACCATTTAAACCTATCTTTATTTTTGAAGCACTAATAAATTTGATACCTTATCTAGGTGTTACCTTATCCATTATGTTTGGAACAGTTTTCTTTGGTTCTCTCTTTGGTGCAGCCATAGCCAGCGCTAAAATAAAGAAAAAGAAGGGATTGAAACAATTGGCAGAAGTGTACACCTTGGTATTACGGTGTACTCCACCGATTGTATTATTATTCATTGTATTTTATGGCCTTCCAGAATTCATGAATAACTCCTTTGGAATTAATATCAATAATATAAATAAAGGAATATTTGTAACCATAACCTTAACCTTACTTTTTACAGCGACGATTTCAGAAGTAATGCGAACTGCTTATGAATCCATAGATAGGGGCCAATATGAAGCGGGAGCTAGTGTAGGAATGACTGAATTACAAATTTTTCGAAGAATTATGTTGCCACAATGTATTGTTGTTATGCTGCCTAATTTCTGTAATTCACTTGTAAGCTTAATGAAAGAAGGTGCTCTCGCTTATACCATTGGATTTATTGACCTCATGGGAAAAGGACAATTAATCATTGGAAATCATTATGGAGCGTATGCATTAGAGACATATATTGCATTGGCATTGATCTATTGGGGTATGACCATTTTAATTGAAAAAATCTTTGCTTTATGTGAAGCTAGATTGTCCAGAGGAAAGAAAATTTAACGAGGATAGGAGGGATAAGAATGAACCTTGATTTAGATTTTATGATAAAAACCTTTGTACACACCTTGACAGGAATTCCAACCACCTTAAATATTACATTTCTTTCCCTTGCTATTGCATCACCAATTGCGTTTTTTATGGCGATAGCCAAGATTCAAGAAGTGAAAATAATAAAGAGATTCCTCTCTTTATATGTATCATTTGTAAGAGGCACTCCAATGGTTTTACAGATATTGATTATATACAGTTTAATACCTAGCTTACTCAATTTCCTTGTAAAACTATTAGACATCAAGATAAATGTCTTTGCAATTCCACCTATCATATATGCATATATTGTATTTACTTTAAACTCCATTGCCAGCTTATCCGAATGTTTTCGCTCCGCTTTATTAACCATTCATCAAGGACAATTAGAGGCAGCGAAAGCCGTTGGTATGACTAGTGTTCAGGCCTATATAAGAATCATTATTCCTCAGGCACTGGTAGTAGCAATTCCAAATATCTGTAATATTACAGTAAGCTTAATCAAAGGAACCTCCTTAGCTTTTTTGATGACCGTGAAAGATATTACAGCGATTGCTAAAATGGATGCTGCTTATGGCTATAACTATATTGAAGCATATTTAGTGATATTTATTATTTATATTCTTGTATGTACAGCAGTTCAGATATTATATAAAGGAATTGAAAGATATTTTAGTACATTTCGCAGTTTACAAGTAAAGAAAGGAGGGGTATAGGGATGTTAGAAATTAATAATGTTCATAAAGCGTTTCATAAAAATGAAGTATTAAAAGGTGTTTCAATAAAAGTAAATAAAGGAGACGTAGTTGTAATTCTTGGACCAAGTGGATCAGAGAAAACTACCTTCCTTCGTTGTGTTAATTTCCTGGAAAAAGCAGATGCAGGTGAAATAGTATTTGATAATCAAGGGATATTATTTTCAGAAGCTTCGAAAAAAGAAATTAATAATATTAGAAAAAAGACAGCATTTGTATTTCAAAATTATAATCTATTTCAAAACAAAACAGCACTTGAAAACGTTACAGAAGGCCTTATTATTGCAAGAAAAATTCGAAAGCAGGAGGCGATTAACATTGCAAAACATGCCCTTGATAAGGTGGGGCTATCTGATAAATACGACTATTATCCGTCAAAGTTATCGGGAGGGCAGCAGCAAAGAGTTGGTATTGCAAGAGCGATTGCTGTAAATCCAGAAGTGATTTTATTCGATGAACCTACCTCTGCCTTAGATCCAGAGCTTATCGGCGAAATACTTGCCGTTATGAAATCACTTGCTCGTGAAGGAATTACAATGATTGTTGTAACCCATGAAATGTCTTTTGCCCAGGACGTTGCAAATCATATTGTTTTTATGGATGCTGGAGTTATTGTGGAGGAGGGGCCTCCAGATCAAATCTTTAAGAAACCAAAGGAAGAGAGGACGAAGCAGTTTTTAAGACGAATTATTAATGATTATGATTATTCTATATAGGCGAATTAAACTGTTTTCCAGATAAGCATTATTGATGAATTAAACAGCTTTTCGGATAAGCATTATAGATGAATTAGACAGCTTTCCAGATAAACAATATAGGTGAATCATACAGTTTTTCAGATAAACATTAAGTAAATGATAAACATATTGTTTTGAACAAAATTTTCTAGAACTGCTCCAAAATTTCATTCACTTGATAACGAACTTGTGAAAGCTCTCTTCCAATAAAGTACTAACATCTGATTGTTAAATATCATAAATTACCTCAATTTCTTTTGAAAATTGAGGTTTTTTTAATCAAGCTAGAAATGGATGATTCCTAAATTGGTTGATTTATGTTAGTTAATAAATTATTTATGACTAATTTTTTATAAAACTGTTGACAAATAAAATTATACTATATATACTTTAAAAGTCCGATTTAGTAATGTATGATTTCGGACAATCGGAGGTGAACTATGAACGATAATGATTTGAATGATGGAAATTTGAAAGCTTTCCGTGAAACTATTAATGATTTGGAGAGTGTTTATGCTACGTTCTCAAAAATTAATGGTTTATCCAATGCTGAATATTGGTCTTTAATTTTAATATGTGAAGGTTCTACAACTCAAAGAGATATTAGTGAACAACTATCACTTAGTAGACAGACTGTGAATTCTGCATTCAAATTACTTGTAAAAAAAGGATTGGTAACTTTGGAACCTGTTAAGGATAACCTACGCATTAAAGAAGCTTGTCTAACCGAGTTAGGTGAAAAGTACGCAAAAAAATGTATGGACAGCGTACACAATATAGAGGAGAAAGTATGGTTAACCTTAGAAAAAGAAGAAAGGATTCAGCTTACAAAGCTCATTTGTAAGTACAAAGATTTAATGAAAGATGCATTACAAAAACAAAAAAAATAAACTTTTCATCGGAGGACTTACAATCGCAATTGTAACGTCGAACAGAAGATGTCGGGTGCGCTCGGTTATTATGAATAACTGGCGCACTTTTTTTATTTACATTTAGGAGGATTTATATGAAATTTATATTACGTTTTCTAAAGCCTTATTGGAAATTATGTGTTTTTACAATTTTTTTATTAACATTAGATGTGGCTGGCGCTTTATTCATTCCAACACTTGCTGCTAAAATGTTGAATGCAGGCACTATGGGTAGTACACCAAATGTATTACTCAATACTGGTATTAAGATGGCGATAGCATCCATTATATCTGCTTTCGGTGCACTTCTTAGCGGATATGTGTGTTCTATACTATCCGCAAAAGTGGGAAAAGATATCAGGGATTCAATCTATAAGAAATCACTACAGTTATCAATCTACGATTTTCGCCAATTTGGAACTGCTTCCATTACGACCCGTACAATTTCTGATGTCACCAACATTCAATTAGCGATTGTTAGCTTCATCCAAATGGTTTTACCAGTACCTATTATATTTGTTATTGCACTTACCTTATCATTTCGATTGGATATACAATTAGGTTTCCTTTTATTGATTGTGGTCCTAATTGTTATAATTCTTGCAGGATTTATTATGAAAAAGGCCTCACCGCTAAGCCGATTACTTCAAAAAAAGTTAGATCGAATGAGTTCAATATTGCTTGAAAATATTACTGGAGTTCGTGTAATTCGTGCCTTTAATAAAGAGTCCAGTGAACAAAATAGATTAGATAATTCATTCTCAGACTACGCGAATACTGCGATTAAAACCAACAAATTATTTGCTAGTTTAGACGGTCTTTCTTTTCTATCGATTAATATTTTTATGGTTATGATTTATTGGATTAGCGGTGGAAGTATTAGTGCAGGACGTTATCAAATTGGAGATATTACAGCTATCACTGAATATGCACTATTAATATTATATTTCCTTATGATGGCACAAATGATCATACTGACGATGCCTCGTGCACTAGAATGTTGCCGCCGAGTACAAGCAGTTCTAGAACATACTCCAGAGATTAGAGATGATGTATCAAAGGACAACAACACAGTTTTAGAAAAAAACAAAGATGTATTGAGTTTTAAAGATGTATCTTTTCGATATTCTGACGCAGAAGAAGATACCTTAAGTCATTTAAATTTTACGTGTAGACGTGGCGAAACTACTGCTATTATAGGTGGAAACGGTAGTAGAAAATCTACCATTGCTTCCCTAATATTACGATTTAATGATGTTACAAAAGGAGAAATCTGTTTGAATGGTCAGGATATTAAAAGCATGACGCAACATAACTTAAGAAAGCATTTGGCATATGTACAACAAAAAGCATGGCTCTTTTCCGGAACAATCGCAAATAACTTGCGATATGGAAATCAAAATGCAACCGATGAAGAACTAAAACATGCCTTAAAAGTAGCACAAGCTTACGATTTTGTTAACTCATTACCACTAAAACTTGACTCCTATGTTGCTCAAGGAGGGATGAATTTCTCTGGTGGTCAAAAGCAACGACTTTCCATCGCCAGAGCATTAGTAAAAAAACCTGAATTGTATATTTTTGATGATAGTTTTTCAGCATTAGATTTTAAAACAGATGCTGCGTTACGAAAAGCATTAAGTCAGGAAACACAGGACTCGGCAGTGTTAATTATTGCTCAGCGTATTAGTTCCATTCAACATGCGAATCAGATTATAGTATTAGATGAAGGAAAAGTAGCTGGAATTGGAACTCATGATAAACTTATGAAACATTGCTTAGTATATCAAGAAATCTATAAATCTCAAACAAAGGAGGATTCAAACAATGAAATTTAATAACAAAAAGAAAATGAAACAATCATCAGAATTTGAACTACCTCAAGATACACAAGGTACCTTGCTTCGTTTAATTCACCAACTAAAGAGCCAGCGAATTCGATTATCTATTGTTGCTTTATCTATATTAATTTATACCGTATTAAGTATATGGACACCATTTCGTAGTGCACAGGTAATTGATCTACTATGGCAAAGCATTAAAAGTTCAAAAGAACAAGGATTGCCTTTTACTATTAAATGGGATACTCTCGGTAGTGAATTAACATTTTTAACGATTCAATATTTCTTTTTATGGCTATTTTATTATCTGCAATCTTTTTTAATGGCTAATGTAGCAGAAAACTTAATACTTTCTCTTCGTAAACAAATTAGCGAAAAATTAAACAAACTACCTTTGAGATTTTTTGATCAAAATAAATCAGGCGAGATTTTGAGCAAAGTAACAAATGATTTAGATAAAATTTCAGATACATTACAAACCGGACTTTTAAAATTTTTAGTCGCTATCGGAACGATTATTGGATCAATAATCATCATGTTTTATTACAATATTGCCTTAACCTGTATTTTCCTTGTATTTATGATACTTAGTATGATTATTACAAAAATCGTAGCTACAAAAAATTTAGAGTATGCCGCACTTCGCCAAGAAACTTTAGGAGAGTTAACGGGGATTGTTGAAGAATTTTACACTGGAAGAAATATTATCAAAGCGTACAATCAAGAAGAGCAAAGTATGAAACGTGTATTTGATTCAACGGAAGCAAATCGAAACATTTCACAAAAGGCAGATTTCTTAACCAACTGTGTCAATCCTCTTATCCGTTTACTTACCAGATTGGCTCACGTTGTTATTGCAGTGATTGCTGGATTTGCTATGATAAATGGTACTATGACCATAGGTGTAGTTCAAGCTTTTTTCCAATATATCAATCAAACAGCAGAGCCTTTAACGCAAGCATCCTATATGATTAATACATTACAATCAGCCTTAGCATCAGCAGAACGAACTTTCAAACTTCTAGATAGCGAAGAAGAAATAGTAGATACTTCAAACCCTATCATTCTTGAACGTGCCAAAGGACATATTACCTTTGATTACGTAAGTTTTGGCTATAATAAGGATCATTTACTAATGAAAGAAATTAGTTTTACCGCGAAACCAGGAGAAAAAATAGCAATAGTTGGTAGTACTGGTGCAGGTAAAACAACGTTAATTAATCTGCTAATGAGGTTTTATGAAATTAATAAAGGACAAATTTTAATTGATGGAATTTCCAGTACTGATATGACAAGAAAGGGTTTGCGTCAGAATTTTGGTATGGTGTTACAAGATACTTGGCTGTTTCATGGTACGGTAGCAGAAAATATTGCTTACGGAAAATCCTCTGCAACCCGTGAAGAAATTGTAGCTGCAGCAAAAGCCGCTAAAGTTGACTATTTTATCCGTACAATGCCTCAAGGGTATGATACAGTTTTAGATAACGATGGCGCTAACTTATCCGTTGGTCAACGACAACTTTTAACCATCGCTCGTGTGTTTTTATGTAATCCACCTATACTGATCCTGGATGAAGCAACTTCTAGTGTAGATACAAGAACAGAAATAGAAATAAGCAAAGCAATGGAAAAACTTATGAAAGGTCGAACTAGTTTTGTTATTGCCCATAGACTATCTACAATCCGTGACGCAGATAAAATTCTGTTTATGGAGAATGGTAATATTATTGAGCAAGGGAATCATAATGAGCTTTTACAGAAAAATGGAGCTTATGCATCATTATACTATAGTCAATTTGCTTAGGAAGAAATTTGAATATAGCGGTTAATATGTCGCAATTTATTGGAGAATATACGAACTAAAAAGTAAACATCTCTTGTTACTTTGATATTATTAAATAGTCATACGCATACTTTGGTGGCGTATGACTTCTTCAATATGTCGATAAAGGTACTGCGCTTATTAGATGTATTTACGGTCAGAATGTGCTTCTGGCATTCATAGAGAATGGATTGTAAATGAAATGATACAATATATTGAGCTTTCTGTTTGAAAATAATTGATATATTTGACTTTCATTTACAGCACCTATATAATCTATCTAAACGAATAAGGTATAGGTTACATAAAATAAAATGTTAATGTAGCATCGTCTTAATATACGGAGCAATCGTTTTATTAGTTTTTTTATACACGAACAAAATGCCTTACGAAAAGGAGCTTCTATGGAAATAGTTAGGAACTTACTAAATGATAGTAATACGAAAGTGATTTTAACTTTGTTAAAAGATGAAGAAATGTATGGTTTTCAAATAATTGAAATACTTTCTAAGAATTTAAATCATGCCTTTCATTTAAAAGAGGGTGCACTCTATCCACACCTTTATGCTTTAGAGCAGAAAAATTATATAAGCTCACGAATGCATGAAGTTGAAAATGGACGTAAACGAAAGCTTTATAAGGTAACAAAGAAAGGAAAGAAATTTTTAGAGAAAAAACAAGAAGAGAGGGAATACTCCTCCAATAAGATTAATTTTGTGGAACATGGCAGGGGGAAGAAAGAATATGATGAGAATTACACTATAACTGACATTTACCATTGGAGTTATGAAGTAAGCAAACAAATTCGTTTTAAGCCAGATAGGAACATGGTTTATGAAGAAATATTGACACATCTTTATGATAAGACAAATGATTTAGAAACTGCTGGTATGAAAAGAGAGGATGCTATGCTTTCTACAATAGAATCAATGGGAGATGTAAATCAAATTGGTTACATTATGAAAAAAGTTCATAACCCTCTTTCTGGATATCTTTTAAGAATTTCACAAGTACTACTCATTTTTTCTGTTCTTTGGATATCCATTTTTTGTTTCAAGAATGGTGGAATTAGCTATATAATCGAAGGATTAAAACCACAAAAGAATTACTGGGAAGAAAACCAGCAGTCCTATAATGAGGACAACGCTTATGAATTAATCGCTGAATTAGCACCAAACTGTACAGCAACGATAGAAGGGTACGAATTTTCTATTCCTAAGGCATTTCATCGAAAAGCTACTTACGTAAATCAAGGAAAACAATATGAAGATGAAATTTTCGAATTTATACTAGTAGCAAAACATAGTCCTTTCTTAGATTCCCCAAAAGGGATATTAAACCACATTACAGCAGTTGATAATCTCGGTAATCAATATTCTGATATATCAGGATATGGTAGTGAACCAAGTGTTGTTGGAAATCTAACTGTTGAACGAGCTTTTTCCAGTCAGTTTGAAATGTGGATTGATGATTTATCTCCAGATGCAGAATGGATTGAACTACAATATGATTATTTAGGAAGATCTTTTCAACTTAAAATACCAACAATAGAAGGAGATGGTTGAAAAATGCATCTCAACCAACAAAAAGCACAGTGGGTGCTTTTCGCTAATAAACTGATCTGCCTAACGCAACATGGAGGACGTTATGATTAAATTCCCTAAATTAAAAAGAAAACACCGCATCATACGAAATTTATTTTTATCATTCTCTATAGTTATACTATGGTTCATTGCCGTTGATTTTGCTAGTTTTACTCCAGAGTCAGCGTTTCGAAGACTTGAAAAATCGTATCTTAGTGGGCCGGCAGATATTCTTACTATAATGGATGAACCAAATAGTAAGAATACAAAAGTAATAGTATCCTCTTATCAAGACCAAATTCAGATAAGTACGATTTATAAAAATAATTCAATGTGGAAAGGTGAGAAACTAAATAGTTATAAACAACATGGAGACATCATGGTGATACCGTATGCGTTTTCTAATTTTCAAAAGGCTGGCATTTTTGCTATTAGTAACTTGAATGAATCGGTGAGAGCAGTGATGACAATTCAATTTCAACATTCAGACGAAAATGATAACAAAATTACAACAGAATTAACATATGAGGGTCAAAAATTAACAGATGGCTTATATTATTTTGTTATTGAAGATCAATATGTTAATATTGGTCAAGACATAGGATATTTAATATTCATGTTAGGTCGAATAGCAGATAAATGGACCAACTCAAACATTAGCTATCCGATACAGTTACGATTTTTTTCCAATAACGATGAACTAATAAAAGAAGAAAATCTAGTGCTTAGTAGTGATTATCTATATGGAAACTAAGGTATTATTGAGATTGAATACAACAACAAGTACTGGAAAATCACAGATTATAATGACCAAAATAGGGAGGATAAATGATATATTTAGATTATAATGCAACAACACCCATAGACCCAGAAGTATATTCGGCAATGAAAACATATTTTGAAACTCAGTTTGGAAATCCATCGAATACCTATGAGCTAGGAATAGCAGCAAAAGCAGCTGTAGAGCGTGCAAGAGAACAGGTCGCTAATTTAATTGGAGCAAAACCACATGAGATTACGTTTACGAGTTGTGGAAGTGAGTCTAATAATACAGTAATAAAAGGAGTGGCATATAAAAATGCTTTCAAAGGTAAGCATATCATAACATCAGTCATTGAACATCCAGCGATTATGGAGCCTTTAAAATATTTAGAGAAAAATGGATTTGATGTATCCTATGTACCAGTGGATTCCTATGGTGCAGTACACATAGAAGATATAAAAAAAGCAATGAGAGAGGATACTATTTTAGTTTCTATTATGCATTCCAATAATGAGGTTGGGACCTTACAACCAATCCAAGAAATCGGTAAGCTTTGCAAGGAACGTGGCGTTTTATTTCATACAGATGCTTCTCAGTCTATGGGAAAGGTGTCTATTGATGTGAATCAGTTACATGTAGATTTTCTAACGATCGCTGGCCATAAGCTTTATGCTCCTAAGGGAATCGGAGCGTTATATATACGTGAAGGAGCCCAATTAGAACCACTATTACATGGTGCGAAACAAGAAAAAGGTCTTCGTGCAGGTACTGAAAATGTTCCATATGATGTTGCCCTTGGAACTGCAGCAGAAATAGCTTCAAAGTATTTACAAGAAAATACGTTATTTCAATTAAAAGAATATTTTTATCATCAACTTGTGAACGCATTCGGTGATAAAGTTCATCTCAATGGTGATTATAAAAATAGTTTACCGAATACTCTTAACATAAGTTTCATAGGGGAGAGTGGCAGTGGTATTTTAAATTCTATTCCTGAAATAAATGCGTCTACAGGGTCTGCATGTCATAGCGGAGAAAAGACCATATCACCTGTACTTGCAGCAATGGGAGTTCATCCGGAGATTGCCTATGGGGCGATTCGTTTTAGTGTCGGTCGATTTACCACCAAAGATGAGATTGACCAGACCGTTGATGAGTTGAAAAAAATATTGTTAAAATAGACTATATCGCATAATATGTTATATTATAATAGATTATTATCAACTGTATAAGGTGGGGAAAAATCATATTAAAGTTTACTGCCGAAATCTACGGATTATCATTAGATTAGAATGTGAACCTAAAACAAAGATAAACGCTAATAAATATGAGGAGTGTTACATAATAACTAAATTGTGTAACGCTCCTTTTTTATCCTTAAATGTAGTGCTAACGATATTGTTTTAATCATATTTTATAACAAGAGAACAAGAAGGAGCATAAAACAAGTTGAAAAAAATTAAAGTTGGCTTACAACCTCTTGTTAGTAAGTTAAATTTACCCACTGTTTTAAAAACTGCAATACTTCCGGGTGACTCCATGGAACGATTATTTATTGCAACTCAGGTGGGAGAGATTTTTTACATAGGAGATGAAACAGTTGAACTGTTTTTGGATATACGCACACAAATTATCAATCTAGGTGTTACTAGTGGTGGATATGATGAAAGGGGATTGTTAGGGCTAGCGTTTCATCCTGAATTTTACTATAATGGTTTGTTTTATCTCCATTATTCAGTCGCTGGAACACAGGGTCCTGGTGCTCTTTCTAAATCTTTTCATCCGAATCCATGTGACCTTAATACATTAAATCTTGAGTGGTTAGACAGAGAAATTAATTATGACCATATTGATACCGTTGAAGAATGGATTTTTCATTCCAATGGTCACCCTCAAAAACGACGAACATTGCTAAATATAAGAAGGCCATTTTTAAACCATAATGGTGTCAATAGCTTAAACTTTTCACCTGAAACAAGAAAACTCATTCTAACAACAGGAGATGGTGGTTCAGGTTATGATCCATTTAATTTAAGCCAAAATGATATGGAAATTGCGGGCAAAATTATTGAAATTGATGTGTCTAAGGATACTAATAATATGAATCCTCCTGTAGTTACACGTTTTGATGAACTCCCTGAAACTTTTCAGGAAATGCTTGCAGTAATTGCTAAAGGGGTACGTAATATACCTGGTATTTCATTTCAAAGATTTTATAATCAATATATTAAATATGTAGGAAATGTTGGGCAGGATCTGGTAGAATCGATTTTTTCATTTGTTCAATATAAATCAATCCCGGTTACTCAGCTGATTCAAGCTTCTCTAATGAACACTGAACTTAATGAAGAAGGATTTATAAACTTTGGTTGGAGGGGATGGGAAGGTGTATTTCCTTCTATTATCATAAGGGAATGCACTGCAAATCAGGAGCTTAATGAATATATAACTGCTTATTATGAAGAGGCAGTAAAGACTTCCGTGCATCGACTACCACCTCTAACTTGTTATTTTCATAAAGAGCCACGTCCTGATAAATATGGTGGAACAGCACTTACTGGCGTTCAATCATATATGGGAAGTGAGATCCCTGATTTAACAGAAAGCGTAGTTTTTACTGATTTTGCACGTAATGAGGATTCTCCACCTCCAGTAAGAGGTATGTTAGCTTATACTAGGATGAGAATGGATTGTAAATTAAATGATTTTGGTATTATTGAACCTGACTATAATTTTGGTTCAGAATCCGCTTATTATGTTAGTTTAGGTACAAATTTTGATCAAAGCAGACTGTATTTAGGGGTTTACGGCTCAAGTAATGTAACTAATTTTAATCAAGGTACAGTTTATGAAATTGTTCCGGATGCTTAAGTCAAAATTTAACCAAAGTACCGTTTTTAAAATTCTTCTATATGCTGAAGTGAAATTTAGACTTAATGGTGAATGAATTCTTTTATACGATTTCATAAAACATAATACCTGATAGGAGGTATTTAATTGCAAAAACTAAATACTAGCAGGTTTATTTGTATTGGAGCAATATTAGTAGCACTTACTGTAATATTCCAATCCGCACCTGTATTTTTACCCTCGATTGGATTAGCGTTAAGTCCATTCAGTACTTTACCGATTGCAATAGCTGCTGTAATCAACATTTCACTTGGATTTCTTGTATTTTTTGCGTCCGTATTAATTCTTGTTATAGTTAGTGTAGAAGAAACTATCATACTTCTTTTTACTACAGGAGTGCTAGGTATCGTGATTGGAACTTTACTTTATAGAAAAGGAATTAAAATATCAATATTAGTATCAAGCGTAGCATTATCACTTGGAATGATATGTTTAACTTATATAATAGGTATTTCGGCTTTTGTAGATCTTACAAGATTGATTTCAACTCCTATCATTTTTTTGGCTTACTTTTCCTTTTCATTTATTTATGCGTGTATCTGGAATATTTGCTTTAAAAAATTCATGAATTATCTTATAAAAATTAAATTGATTACATAACTTTTATAAGGTTGATTTATTCGGTAATTCATTGCAGTTTAAGTAAAGTGGTATAGACTTTTATGAAGTTTAAGCTAGCATATGTGAGTATTAGAATGGTTATTTGAACCGAATCAATTCATAAATCATCGTCATATGAAGTGGCGATGCTTTAACTATGTTTAATTTTTACAATTACTATTTTATTAATTTCCATAATATGGTATATTAGCTAGGTAGAAGTTTTAATATTAAAGAATTAGACCGGATCTATTGTTCTTTAACCTCCAAGAATCTTTATAAACAAAGATGAAAATAGATGCTGAATTTTTAGACAAAATTATACTTATATAGAAAAACGAGGGTGAGGATGAAAAAATTTTATAACGTATTTATAACAGTAATACTAATAACAGTATTATTAGGAGGATTATTTTGCGGTTATTGGACAATGCGTCCTACGAGAGCGGTTACTGAAGACGATGGTTATCAAAGATTCCTTTCAGATATAGAAGCTATTTCAAAGGAAAAACATCCTTCTAATAGTCCTGCAATCCAGAAGGTTAGAGAATACTTAGTGCAGGAGTTTGATAAAATCGGTTGTACCTATGAGACGGATTCATTCATTGTAAAAAATGAGTTTTCAAAGAATTTTAATCTGACGAACTTTTTAGTAAAACTTGATGCAAAGGATACTGATACCGGAGTCATGTTTGTATCCCATTATGACAGCGTTAATTCCTCTTTTGGGGCAGGAGATGATGGAGTTGGTGTAGCAGCAATGCTAGAGACAATCCGTCAGATGTCAGATACAACGGATTTGAAAAATGACATTTATTTTCTTTTCACCGATGGTGAAGAACAGTGGATGCTGGGGGCTAAGTATTTTACAGAAAAATACATGGAATATAAGGACAAAATCAAATTAGTTGTGAATTTAGAGGCACGTGGCAATGAAGGTACCCTTTTGATGTTTGAAACCTCAGATAACAACAAAGCCATTATTCAAATGCTTAATAATGCATTAAGTGATATAACTGCCTTTTCTTTTTCTGCTGCCGTATATAAGACGATGCCTAATAATACAGATTTAACTGAATTTTTTGAGGAAGGTTATCCTGGCATTAACTTTGCGGTAGTAGATGGTGGCGAAAATTATCATACAGCGATGGATAACTTTGAGAATCTAGATCGTGATACAGCTTATATGTTTTATAAGACTACTAAGGAATTAGCTACGTATCTTTCCAATGCTGATTTAAACAACTTTGAATCTTCAGAAAACGCCGTTTATTTTCCAATGTTAAAAGGTAATATAGTTATAGTATCACAAACTCTAACTGTCGTAGGGAACATATTTTTATTAATATCAACCTTGGGTTTATTCATTTATTTATTCTTAAAGAAAAGAGTATCATACGTTAAAACAATGTTCTCACTGTTTGGGACGATTGTATCAATTTGTGCGGGTGTAGGATTTGTATGGCTTTTGAATAAACTAGCAAACAGTTCTAATCTATTTGGTGAGCTTACTTCTGAAAATGTATTTCAGATAAGAGCAACGATGAATCTTGTATTAATGATTTGTATCATATTATTTGTATCATTATGGATGTGGTTCAGTAATCGCTGGCAGGGAACAATCGGCAGCAGAAGCCTTGGTACATTGCCAGTTTTATGGCTCTTGACTGCAGTAACAACAATTTACTTCCCTAGTATTACATATCTATTTTCAATACCGTTATTTTTACAACTAGTATTTATCATATACTATGAGTGGTATAAGGGTAGGTACAAAACTACGATAGGAATTATTATGTTATCGGTTTCTGCTATTGTCATTATGATTTTGTTGACTCCAATAACGTTGGTAGTATACCAAGCACTGTTCGTTTATAATCGATTTATTGAATATGCTTATTATTTCACTATTGTTGAAGCTTTCTTTATCTATTCAATTGCTAGTCCTTTTTCGGTTTTACTTGAAAGTAAAAAAGCTAAAAGGTATATCAATTCTTACAGCAAGCTTAACGAATGATAAAAACTATAGACATAGTTGCTGTATCTTTTCTTCACCTACAATATCTTAAGGTAATATGGATACTCTTATCGTGACATTCCTGATTGTCTAATGGGAATTGGTTGGATACAAGGGAATACTTCGAATCTCGAAAAAGGAGCTCATATAAAAACAGAGAAGATAATGAGAACAAACGGTTACATACCAGATTACTCAATCGTCGGTATTTCACTGGAATACTATTCTTATGAAAAGTTTGCAAATATTGATGTGATGGTAACAATCCCTTTACTTTTGGTTATTATTTACCTTGCAAAATATTGTAGGAAATTATGTTGGAAGTTCTTTGATTTCTTCTTATTATGCGAGAGCGTATCCACGAAATGGTGAAATCAAGAACTCAGAACATCGAGTTTAAATTCTTCCGTTCTTGGTTAGGATTAGTAACGTACATAAGACTTAGATATGACAATGTACAATGCATTTCGTCCCATCATCTATTTATGAAACGAGGAATTTAATGAAAAGAATTAAAATAGGGATATCCGTGTTATTATTAATATTAGGGATTACAGGCTGTGTTAAGGCCAACAATACGAACAATTCTATTAGTGATCTTAATATAGAAGGAGATTATAGTACTATCCCTCATATTAGTATAGCTCCAACAACAGATCAATTTATATTAGAGAATTATAAATTTGTCATTGATACGAATGAAATGACGAAAAATCTAACTACATTATGTGAAAGTTCAAGGCGCTTTGGAACTGAAGGTGAAGAAAAAGCCGCTATTTTTTTAAATCAAAAATTAATCTCTTATGGTTATGAAACTGAATTTCAAGAATTCAATGTTTATAGTAGAAATATATTAGATGCGTTACATGCAACATCTATAGCAGAATACTTTCAAGTCGATAAAGATGAATTCCTTGGTAATGGAAAAAATATACTCACTATATCTAGTAACAATGGCAAAAAGGATCTTTATTTAGTAGCACATTATGATACAACCAAAAATAGTTTCGGTTCTGTAGACAATGGATCAGGAGTTATAGTCGTTTTAGAAGTTGCTAAGCAGCTACAAAATATAGATTTACCATTTAATCTTAAAGTTGTATTTTTTAGTGCAGAAGAATTTGCATTACAGGGTTCAACATACTATGTATCTCAACTATCACAGAACGAAAAAAGTAATTCAATCGGTTGTATTAATATTGATTTAGTAGGCCAAATTGGAGAGCCTGAAATAATTTTAAAAACAATTTCTAATCAGATAAATGTATTATCTGTATTAATGGATAGGTCCTATAATTTCGTACATGGATTTGGTTCTGCTAGTGACCACAGATCATTCTACATGGGTGGTATACCTGTAATTTATTTTGGTGATGATATAAATAATAGGAAAGAGGATAGTTCTCCATTAGATAACATTGATACTAATAAACTGAAAGAACTTGCACTAATATTATGTAAGTTTCTTTCTAATCTAAATTTAAAAGAGTACGATGAACTACTAAAATATGAGTATAGTGAAAACTACTTTATAAATTCCAATCAAAAGGATATACTAGGTTACTCACTAATAGAAGCTAAAGAGGTCTTAAAAGAGGATGGCAGCGGTTCAAAACAGCAATATAAACTAAGTAATAACAATGGTACGAATATTGTAATAACAGAAGAAGATATCCGCTTCTTAGATAATTCGAGAATATGTGAAATTGAGAATTACTTGTTATATGAAGAACAAGTAAAATACTATGTGAAGCAAGACAATAATAACGGGATAGTAATTTATTATCAAGATTTATATACTAGCAATAATTATGGTGAACTAGTAGGAAAAATTGATTTAAATACTGCGCTCGAAATAATAAAAAATCGTATTGACTTAATCAATGAAGAAACAATAAACAAATGACAACACATTTAAATAGATATTTTTAAAAACGTGTTCAATAAGGCGTTTTTATTACTTAATTATATCGCTATAAAAATAAACCACCGGCTAATCCGGTGGTCCTAATTTAATCACTTGTTCTTTCTAAGAATGTAAATTGTATAAAACCCTCTTTTATCTCACCTGGTCTTACAACCAATACACTTGCTTCTTGTTCAAAACCACGATTATGAAGATTAATAGCATCGGTAGAACAAGTCTGATTTTCAATGCAAAAAAACTGAGGTTCGTTTGGAGTATAGACAACCACTTTTTTAAATTCATCACTCGTTGATAAATGAATAACTTTATCTTGATAATTGATTTCTGCTACTGGTTGTTGGTAAATAGAAGTGTACACATCATCTAAAGACAAAGAGTTTAACTTCTGGGGATGTCTTAAATCATAAGCATCTTTTACTTCCATTAACTGGCCTGTTGGTAGTTTATTTTCATCTGTTAGCATTCTATGATCTGCATGTACTGTTATACTTGGATTTTCTCCATTTGTCTCAAAAAATGGATGGATTGCAATTCCATAAGGAAAGACTTTCTCCCCTTTGTTTTCAACGTAATAACGATAAGTTAAGCAATTAAGGTTTAACTCGATTTCAATTGTTAGACGGCAATCAAAAGGAAAGTGGGAGAGTTCTTTTACAACATTTTGTTCAGTCTTAGAATGAAATTCTAAATAAGCACGGATTACTCCGCCATCTTCAGATGATCTTATCTCCGATACTGTAAATGGTGCATGTCGTACAACCCCATGATTTAAGGTAGAATATGTATTGCCTTCAAAGTGATAGCTTAAGTCTTTCGTACGATTTGGTGTTGGAAATAAGGTCATAACGCTACAAGTTTTACCTTCCAACAACCGATCCTTATAGAATTTGACAATAGGAGTATCCATGTAGTTTATTTCATATAGATTCATTCCATCAGAAGGGTTTAACGTAACGTTAAGAAACTTGTTTGAGATCATATAAGTAGTCTGAGTTTGAGATTCATGTTTTGTTATCATAGGAATTCCTTTTCTTTTAAGTGTTTTTTTCGTATAAGAGTATTATAACAAAAGTAATTTAATTGGACAATAAAACTACATCCGTTTGATTCATTATGAATCTTATTAAGACATAATTCAATTGAAGAAAATCCCATAAAATGGTATATAGTTTATAATGATTAATTACTAAGGTATATTATTAATTATAAAAGTCTTATACCTACACATTTACATTTAAATAAGATATTATCACAGCGTAAAGGAATTGTTAAGTACTATAAAAAAGTTGATAGGAGAATCTATTATGATGTATAACGAGGTAATTACCTCCGCTGAAAGCTTTTTACTTTCACACGCAATAGAATTGTACGAGTTAAAGGACTATGAAATCATACGTATAAAGCCACATGAGGGTGGTAGAAATATTGCTTACAATTGCGAAAAAGAAGGAACGAAATCAAAAATACTAAGAATTGTCTTCTTAAATGATCGAAGCCTAGAAGATTTATTCTGGGAAGTCGAATATATACGCTATTTATATGATCATGGAGCAGATGTTTCTAATGTAAATAGTTCTTGTAACGGGAACTTAGTAGAGGAGATTGCTTTTAATAATCACACCTTCTATATCTGCCTGTTTGAAAAAGCTAAGGGAAAACTCCTTGTAGAAAATAATTATCGGTATCGTGAGGGGGTTCCTATTTCCGAATATTTTTATAACTGTGGTAAAGTTCTAGGGAAAATGCATCAACTATCGAAGTCATATAAACCGGTTCACCGTCGATATAGTATGTTTGACAAATTTAATCCACAATATATTAAGGAACTGATTCCTGAATCATTCACTTTACTTAAGAAGAAAATTCTAGAGTTACTTGTAGCGTTGGAATCGATGGATAAAGAAAATGATACCTTTGGTATGGTCCACTTTGATTACAGTGATGGGAATTATATGATCGATTTTGATACAGGACAGATTACTGTCTTTGACTTCGATAATTCATGTTTCTGTTGGTATCTATATGACCTTGCAAACCTTTGGGTTCATGGGGTGGGTTGGGTGCAATTTGAGGAGAATGTTAATAAGCGCAAGCAATTTATGGATGATTATTTTAATACAATCCTGGCTGGATACCGTTCAGAAACCAATATTGAAGAATCAATTTTAGATAAATTATCGATGTTTATCCAAGTATGTTTGATTGAATATATTGTAGATGCATTCGAGGTAATGCGTAACAATGAAGAAGAAACTGATATCGATGATGAGCTCTGTACCATATAAAGTGTTTAGAAGATGATATCCCATATAACGGATTTTTCCATGAGATTTATTCATGTAAAGAGCCATTTTGTATTATATCTTAATTATCTTAATGACTTATTTTCCTATTATGATAAATATTAAGTAATATGAATATAAAGCAAAGGAATACATAAATGAATCTTTTTATTACTCAGAAGTATGTAGTAATAAATTATAAATAAAGAATATTACAGCTATAACAAGCTACTTTTTTCTTCATGGATAATAAAGCAGTAAACTACGTAAAATTTACTGCTTTTATTATCAAATATCAAATAGTAACATCAAATAGTAACAATCATCAGATTCTTGCCTTTTTCCTAAGCCTATTTCTTGGCTTGAAGCTGCTTTTCTTTCACCAACTCTATGGCTTCTTTACCACTTATGTGATCAATGGTAAGCTCTATCATGCGCACTATGTTAAATTCGTTATCAATCGCCTGCATACGATGGACTTCTTCTTGATTAGGTGAATATCTAGCTGCTAAGATTTCAATAGCCTTTCTTTTTTCTTCTTCATTCTCCAAAACCCGCGCTTTACCAAAGACAATAACACTGCGGAAATAACTAGTATATTCTTCTTGAACTATTTGATCTTTATCAATGACACAAAAAGAAACCTTTTCATTTCTAGCGATAGCATCCATTTTATGACCAGCTTTTGCACAATGAAAGTAAATTTTATTATCATGATATACATAACTAAGTGGTACCGCATAAGGATAATCATCATCACCAGATACAGCTAACACACCCGATGTTCCACGATTTAAGATTTGAATATTCTCCTCTAAAGTTAAAACCTGTTTTTTACGACGCATCTCTCTAAACATAATAAATACTCCTTTCTAAATATAATAAAGCGCCTTATTTCCATTCCTACAAAGACCTAATAGAATGAAAAAAGACGCTTGCCCGGTAGCAAATTATATACCTCGCTAATATAGCATACTTAAATCGTGTAGTCAATGTTTATACTTTAGTATGACGTGCGGAATCACCTATTGATGAAATAAATAGCAGGAAGCTCTATCATTTTAAAGTTTTTCTTAGGGGTATCATCTTTGGAATAGCTGTATCCGTTATTGTAGCTATCTTTATTTGCCTAATTTCTAAGAAAAATACATTATGATATTGAATATTTCTGCTAAAAGTTATAAGATAGTTTAGTGAGTAAATTTAATTAGTAACATTATTAATTCTAACTACATGGAGGAAATTAAATGAAGAATATACCTTTAGTAAAGTTGGGTATTGTAGCAGTGAGCCGTGACTGCTTTCCAATGGATTTATCTGTTTCTAGAAGAAAAGCAGTAGTCAAAGAATTCACCCAGAAATATGGAGAAATTTATGAATGTCCAACATGCGTTGAAAATGAAATCCACATGAGAAAAGCATTGGCTGAAGTAAAAGAAGCTGGATGTAATGCACTGGTAATTTATCTTGGAAACTTTGGACCAGAAACCGCAGAAACATTATTAGCAAAGGAATTTGGCGGTCCAGTTATGTTTGTTGCAGCAGCAGAAGAAACTGGAGATAACTTAATTGGTGGACGTGGTGATGCTTATTGCGGCATGTTAAATGCTAGTTATAACTTAAAGCTTCGTAATATTAAAGCTTACATACCAGAATATCCTGTTGGTACAGCAAGCGAGTGCGCGGATATGATAGGAGAGTTTATTCCTTTAGCAAAAGCTATTATTGGATTAAACAACTTAAAAATTATTTCCTTTGGACCTCGTCCTCAAGACTTCTTAGCATGTAATGCACCAATCAAACAATTATACAATTTAGGTGTTGAAATTGAAGAAAATTCAGAATTAGATTTATTTGAAGCCTTTAATAAGCATGCTGGAGATGAAAGAATACCTGATGTAGTTAAAAGTATGGAAAAGGAACTTGGAGAAGGCAATCTTAAACCTGAAATTCTTCCAAAACTTGCTCAGTATGAACTTACCTTATTAGACTGGGTAGAATCACATAAAGGCAGCAGAGAGTATGTTGCAATTGCAGGTAAATGCTGGCCTGCATTCCAGACACAATTTGGTTTTGTACCTTGCTATGTTAACAGCCGCTTAACAGCAATGGGAATTCCAGTATCTTGTGAAGTAGATATTTACGGAGCATTAAGTGAATTCATCGGTACCGTAGTTAGTGATGATGTTGTAACATTACTTGATATTAACAATACGGTTCCTGCAGATATGTATGAATCAGAAATCAAAGGCAATTATAATTATACACAAAAAGATACTTTTATGGGATTCCACTGTGGAAATACAGCAGCAGGTAAGTTATCCTTCTGTTCCATGAAATATCAAATGATAATGGCAAGAAATCTTCCAGAAGAAGTAACTCAGGGTACTTTAGAAGGTGATATTATGCCTGGAGATATTACATTTTTCCGTTTACAAAGTACATCCGACGGTATCTTAAGAGGATATATTGCACAAGGTGAAGTATTACCAGTTGCAACAAGATCCTTTGGTGGTATTGGTATTTTCGCAATTCCTGAAATGGGAAGATTCTATCGTCATGTATTATTGGAAAAAAATTATCCTCATCATGGTGCGGTGGCTTTCGGACATTTTGGTAAGACAATCTACGAAGTGTTTAAATATGTTGGTGTACCTGTAGAAGAAATTGGCTATAATCAACCAAAAGGTGTTTTATATAAAACAGAAAATCCTTTTGCATTTTAATTTCATAAAATAATAATTTAAAAAGTGGAGCAGGATGTTAAAATCTTGTTCCACTTTTTATTTTCATCTTTTACAAAATATGGTATAGTATTAATTAGTTGCAAATTATTAGGATGAAGTGAACTTTATAATATTTAAAATAAGCAGGCATATGCTCATTCTGATTAGAGAAATAAATAACTCTATAAGAAATACTATTTATGTAGGCAAAATAGCAGAGGGAAACACTGTATGAGAATTAAATTTAAAAAAATAAGTGACTTTAATCGGGGAATACTACTTGAAATGTTGATAGATGCGTATTCCTATGATTGCATTATTGAACAACGTTGTAGTTCTGATTGGAAATTTTGTGACAACTTTTTCTTTGATAATTTAGAAATTGCAGATAAATGTGGATTTATAGCAACACTAAACGATGAAGCGATCGGATTTGTTGTATGGGATCCAAGGAATATTCCTGAATATGCGGAAATTGGCCACAATTGCATTGCTTCAAAACACAAAGGTAATGGCTACGGCAAAATTCAGCTTCAAGAAGCGGTCAATCGGATTATTCATAGTGATGTAAAAAAAATAATAGTAACCACAAATGATGCATTAATTCCTGCACAGAGAATGTATGAAAGTGTTGGATTTAAGATGTATCAAAGAAGAAAAAATGAAAGTACTACAGATATTACTGGTGATTACATTGATTATGTATATGATTTATAACTAGTTTAAAAGCTATTGAAAATGCTCTTAGAAATTAGAAAGAATGAAAGAAACATCTTTTATTTAAACTGGTATATAAACAGTTTTATTATTCAAATGAAATAACAAAGTTTACTATAGAGTTGCAGAATAGATATGAAGAGAAGAGCATAATGAAATACGTTTGTACATTAATAGCAGTAAAAAATATCGAACTATCAAAAAAATTCTACCATGATATTTTAGACCAAGAGGTTATCGCTGACCTAGGTGCTAATGTTACATTGACAGGTGGATTTGCTTTACAACGATCAGACTCTTGGGGGAACTTTATCCATAAATCACAGGATGAAATTATCTATGGAAATAATGATGCAGAACTATACTTTGAAGAAGATGATATGGATGCTTTTATCCAAAAGCTTAGTAATTTTAATGTTGAATATGTCCATCCATTAAAAGAGCATTCTTGGGGACAGCGTGTGGTACGATTCTACGACTTAGATAAACATATTATTGAAGTAGGCGAAAATATGGCTATCGTAGCAAAGAGATTTATAAACAGCGGTATGACAGTAGAGCAGACTGCTATGCGCATGCATGTACATATCGATTATATAAAATCATTGCTAATATAATTCACCAGAAAGTTTTTCCAAAGTACTAACGCGATTTCATGCATTATACTGTCTGAAGCAAAACGTACGGTATTTTTCTACTGTAGAAGTGAGGTTAAAAATGAGTATTGATGATTTATTATTACATTTTACTCAAATGAGTAAAGATATATTCGGTAACAATTTAACAGGAATCTATCTTCATGGTTCTTATTCCTTAGGTTGTTTTAATCCCAAGAAAAGTGATTTAGATTTACTTCTCGTGATTGAAGATGACATCTCGGATGAGCAGAAAATGGCTTTTATGAAGAATGTGGTAAAGATGAATGAAGAGGCTCCTACGAAAGGAATTGAACTGAGTATTCTTAAGCGAGAATTCTGTAATCCTTTTGTTTACCCAACTCCTTTTGAGCTACATTTTTCAAATATGCATAAAAGTTGGTTTCAAACCAATCCTGAGGAATATATTATGAAGATGAAAGGTACAGATAGGGATTTAGCAGCCCATGTCACAATAATTAATCAAAATGCAGTCGTACTATATGGCGCAGAAGTCAAGGATGTTTTCGGAAATGTTCCTAAACTTAATTATGTGGACAGTATTTGGAGTGACATCAAAGAAGCAAAAGTAGATATTTTAACGGATCCTATGTATGTTACGCTAACTCTTTGTAGAGTGTTAGGCTATCTAAAAGAGAATTTAATTCTATCCAAACAGACAGGAGGCGAATGGGGAATAAAGAATCTTCCACAAGAATTCCATGAATTAATACAGGAAGCGCTGATCTGCTATCAAACAGACCGAAAAATGGTAGCAAGTACAAAAGTAGCTAATGAATATGTAGAATATATGATTGATAAAATTGAAGAATGTAAGGCCATTTTGGAATAATTAAATCGTTTTATATTAGTGGATATTTTTATAATACAAAATCAATAGTGATTTTGATACTTTTAGAAAAACATTAGTTGACAATAATGTAGAAATCGGTGAAATATTTGATTATGTTGGACGTTCATTTTCTTTTTTTAATTTGGATAGCGATAAAATAGAAATATGGGAAGATTATAAATATAATTAGTCGATTAAGAAAGCGAGGATACAATGAATGCCTTAGTTACAGTAATACCACTTTTACTTATAAGGTTTGTGTTTCTAAGTATATTAGATAAAGCGGCGCTTAAACGTGCGGCCCTATTTGCTCCAACGATAGGAAAAGAAAAGGTTGCATACTGGTTTTATCAAATTTCAAACATAATGCTTTTTGTATATCTGTACTTTCTCAAGATTAAAACTAATTCATACTGGTTTTATGTAGGTTTGACGATATATGGGCTAGGAGTCTTGTTATGTCTTTTATCAGTATCAAATTTTGCAAACCCAGAAGAGAATGGTATCAATCTTAAAGGGCTCTATCAGTTTTCCCGTAATCCGTTGTATGTGACATATTTTATTTACTTTTTAGGTGGTGTACTTCTTACTCAGTCGTTGATATTACTGACAATACTAATAGTTTTTCAAATATCAACGCATTGGATTATCCAATCGGAAGAAAGATGGTGCATACAAAAATTCGGGGAAGAATACACAAATTATATGAAAAATGTAAGACGTTATATTTAAAATATTCAAGTATAAGGCATGAATGTTCATAATCCTTCCTTTCTCTAACTATTTATTATGTTTATAAAGGAGATGAATCCATAAGAAGATAATATATTTCACAATTATATCTTAAAGTGAAGTAATATAGTTACGAAAGAGCAAAAGGATTATAAAAAACCACCGCTAATTGGACAAGAATTTATGTCTAGAAAGAGAGGATTTCATTGAGTACTAGCGTCATTACTGTTATTTTTATTATATTTATTTTATTAATTTACGGAGGGACAAGTTTTTATATTGGAAGAAGAACGTTCCAATGTCTTGCTTTTCTTTTTCCAAATATAAATGTAAAAATATACATAGGTATATTTATATTATTAGCTTCATCAATGATAATCGCACGTTTACCAATAAATAATGGAATTAAGGTAATCATGAAAGGGATAAGCTCATATGGATTGGGAATTTTTCTATACCTATTAATTTTCTTTTTCATGGCAGACTTGGTTCTTTTTATCGGAAGAATTATAAATATAATTCCGTCTCCAATTCCTCAAAACATCCGATTTTATGCTGGATTCGTATGTATTTTATTAACTACTGGTTTGGTTAGTTATGGCATATATAATGCAAGTAAGATTACTCACGTTTCCTATGAAATTCAAACAGGAAAATTATCCTCTGAACTAAAAATAGTACTAATAAGTGATTTGCATTTAGGATCCGCCAATTCTGAAAAAAATCTAAAGAATGTAGTACAAGAAATCAATGTTTTAGAACCCGATATTGTATGCATTGTAGGAGATATTTTTAATGATGATTATTATTCCATACAAAATCCTACTGAAGCAATTGAGGTGATGAATAGTATTAGGGCTTCATATGGCGTATATGCTAGTTTGGGAAATCATGATTCAGGAAATACGTTTTCCGAAATGGATCATTTCCTTGAGCAGAGCAATATTAAACTTCTGAATGATGAGTACGTGATAATCGATGAACGGCTGGCTTTATTCGGTCGTGTAGATCCATCACCAATTGGAGGGCCAGGCGGATTTGGAGGATTAAAAAGAAAAGATATTACAGAATCTTTCGCATCAATAGATCCCAATATACCAATTGTAGTTATGGATCACACCCCTTCAAATATTGAACAATATGGGTCAGAAGTTGATTTAGTTCTTTCTGGACATACACACAAGGGGCAGCTGTTTCCGGCTAACTTGATAACAAATGCTGTATTTGTTGTAGATTGTGGCCATTATCAAAAGGATGCTGACAGTCCCAATTTTATTGTTACATCAGGTGCAGGTACATGGTGGATGCCAATGCGAGTCGGTTCGAACAGTGAAATTGTAAGTATTATTTTACATTAATAAATGCTTATGAAAGGTTTGTTTGAAGGAAATGAAACTCTTAAATGGTTGTAATAGAGGCTAACAGCAAATCAACACTTCAAAATATTCTTTTAAATAACGTAATTTCTTATGTTTATAACCTATCTGTTGGTAATGAACAATTAAAAAAGCAAAAAATAAACTAAATAATTTTTTATTTAGTACTTTATATGCGTATATGCTCATATAATAATGTAAGGAAAAGGGGGGTATTACATTGATTGAGATGTTTAAAGCATTATCTGAAGAAAGTAGATTAAGAATTTTAGCTCTATTATTAGAAGAAGAGATGTGTGTGTGTGAAATTGAAGCTAGTTTAAAGATGACACAGTCGAATGCATCCAGGCATCTAACTGCATTAAAAAAATCTGGTATACTAGAAAGTTACAAAACTGCACAGTGGGCTTATTATCGAATCAACGAAACATTTAAGAAAGAACATAAAGAACTATGGGGATATTTACAAATCAAATTGAAAGAAATACCAACATATGAGGCAGATTATAAAGCATTTAAAATGGTAAAAGTCCAAAATCTTTGTTAGAAAGAAGAGAATGTTATGAGCGATAAAAAAACGCAGGGCATCAGTTTCTTTGAAAAATATCTAACTTTTTGGGTAATTTTATGTATGGTTACGGGAATTTTAATTGGAAGGTACTTACCTGGAGTACCCGCTATTTTAGAGAAATTTGAGTATGCACAGCAATCTATCCCAATTGCAGTACTTATTTGGATTATGATTTACCCAATGATGATGAAAATTGATTTTAAGTCAATTAAAAATGTTGGTAACAATCCAATAGGGTTGCTTGTATCTAGTGGAACAAGTTGGTTAATTAAACCTTTTCTTATGTTTGGTCTTGCATCGTTGTTTTTCAATATAGTTTTTAAAGCTTTTATTCCGGCTGATTTAGCTCAAAACTATGTCACCGGCGCTGTACTTTTAGGTGCTGCTCCTTGTACAGCAATGGTATTTGTATGGAGTAACTTAACAAAAGGTGATCCTGCACATACATTGGTGCAAGTTTCAATCAATGATTTATTGATAATTGTACTTTTCGTACCTATTGTATCCTTTTTGCTTGGTATCAATAATATTCAAGTTCCATGGGATACGCTTATCTTTTCTATCATTTTATTTGTTGTAGTACCCTTACTTGCAGGCATATTTACACGAGTATGGATGATTAAAAGAAAAGGACTTGATTACTTTAATGAAAAATTTGTTACGAAATTTGATAATATTACAACAATTGGGCTACTTTTAACATTAGTAATTATCTTTTCCTTTCAAGGTGACACAATTTTAGAAAATCCATTTCATGTGCTTTTAATTGCAATTCCGCTGATATTACAAAATGTAATAACATCTGCATTTGCATATATTATTTGTAAATTATTAAAACAGCCACATAACATTGCAGCACCTGCAGCACTTATTGGTGCATCCGACTTTTTTGAATTATCTGTAGCGGTAGCAATCACAATTTTTGGTGCAAATTCCCCAGTAGTTCTTGTTTGTACCGTAGGGGTACTTACAGAAGTTCCAGTAATGTTAATGCTTGTTAAATTTGTTAATAAAACAAAACATTGGTTTCCACAATCATAATAATGGTCAATTTGCTATAATTAGTTGGAGAGCGGATAATATAAAAGGTGAAAACTTGCTTACTGTTTAGTAAATAAAAGAAGCCATGAGTAAATGTGTTTTCGTATTACTTCTTCTATAATATTATTGGTATATAATATAAATTTTTCTTTGAAAGTTATATATAAAAGAGTATAATGTATATCAAATTTTACAAAAAATGTGAAACAGGAGGTTTTTCGACTTGAATTATAATATACGTCCAATGACAGAGAAAGATTGGGAAAGAGTTTCAGAAATTTACCTTCAAGGAATTGAATCAAATTTAGCAACATTTCAAACAGAGATACCCACTTATGAAAGTTGGGATAGTAGTCATCTAAAAGATTTTCGCTTTATTGTTGAAACTAATAATAGAGTGATAGGGTGGGTTGCATTAAGCCCGGTTTCTAGTAGGTGCGTTTATAAAGGTGTCGCTGAGGTTAGTATTTATGTCGATCAAGAAACACAAAACAAAGGGATTGGTAAATTACTTTTGAATCATATTTGTAACGATTCCGAGAAAAATGGCATATGGACATTACAATCTGGTATTATGCAAAATAATATAGCAAGTATAAAGCTTCATGAAGCCTGTGGTTTTCGAATGGTTGGATACCGTGAGAGCATAGCAAAAGATAGATTTGGTGTATGGAGAAATACCGTTTTAATGGAACGAAGATCGAAAGAATATTTATAGTAGCCTTATTTTTTATATGTTATCGTAGCTATATAATGAAACTGTGTACATATTTGATAGTTTTATATTGGTTAAGGTTTTTAGATAAATATTGATTAAAGTTATGTTGATAAAGCTTAAAGTGGTAAAAATTTAATAAAGCTGATAAATCGTTAGTTTTATCAGCTTTACTTATTAGAATATTGCTACCTTAAGTTATTATATAAAAATAAAATATCTCTACTTGACCGTTTTCATAGCCCTCATTGCATTTAAAATTGCAATTATAGTAACACCAACGTCGCCAAAAACAGCTTCCCACATGGTGGCGATTCCGAATGCTGCTAAAATAAGAACAACAATTTTTACACCCATTGCAAATATAATATTCTGCCATACGATTTTTCTTGTCTTTTGGGCAACTTTAATTGCGGTTACTATTTTAGAAGGTTCATCGGTCATTAATACCACATCGGCTGCTTCAATCGCAGCGTCAGATCCTAAAGCGCCCATTGCAATTCCAATATCGGCTCTTGCCAACACAGGTGCATCATTGATACCGTCACCAACAAAAACCAACTTTCCTTTTGACTTCTTACTTGTTTCCAATTTCTCCAATTGCTCAACCTTTTGATGCGGAAGCAATTCGGCATAAGCAGTATCTAGTCCAATTTCACGGGCAATGCTTTCTCCAACAGCTTTACTATCACCGGTAAGCATAGCCGTACGGTTTATTCCTAGCTTTTTCAAATCGCTGATTGCTTTTTTACTATCTGTTTTTATTTCGTCAGAAATCACAATATATCCCGCATAAATGCCGTCAACAGCCAAGTAAATAATACTTCCTAAAGCCTCCACAGGATTCCATGAAATGTGTTCGGCTTCCATAAGTCTTCCGTTTCCAGCTAATACGGTCTTACCATCAATTTTCACCTTGATTCCCTGTCCTGGAATTTCTTCTTGTTCAGTAAGTCTTGTGGAATCAATTTTCTGATTGTACTCTTTTTGTATGGAAAGAGCAATCGGATGATTTGAGAAGCTTTCTGCGTGGGCGGCATAAGTCAGAAGATCTTCCTTTGACCAGTTGTTTGCTCCTTCGATTTTAGTAACTTTGAAAATTCCTTTTGTTAACGTACCTGTTTTATCAAACACGATAGTATCAATATTGTTGAGTGCCTCAAGATAATTACTACCTTTCACTAAAATACCATTTTTAGAAGCTCCACCGATTCCCCCAAAGAAACTCAATGGAATGGAAATTACCAATGCACATGGACAGGATACAACCAGAAAGGCAAGTGCTCGATAAATCCAGTCGTTAAAGTCTGCTCCAGGAATAACAAGTGGAGGAATAACAGCTAACGCTAAAGCTGCAAAAGTTACGATTGGGGTATAATACCTTGCGAATTTCGTTATGAAATTTTCAGTTGGGGCCTTTTTGCTACTAGCATTTTGCACAAGCTCTAAAATCTTGGAGATCGTAGATTCACCAAATTCTTTGGTTACCTCAAGCACTAAAACTCCATTTTTATTGATAGAACCCGATAAGATTTCACTCCCTGGCTCTACATCTAACGGAAGTGCTTCCCCTGTAAGGGCAGAGGTATCTAAAGCAGAGTAGCCCTCTACCACACGACCGTCTAGTGGAACTTTCTCTCCAGGTTTTATTAAGATAAAATCACCGATACTGACTTCCTCTGGTGTAACCTTACGTATCTCATCTCCAATTTTAAGGTTTGCAAAGTCAGGTCGGATGTCCATTAGGTTAGAAATTGATTTACGTGAACGGTTAACTGCAATACGTTGAAATGCTTCTCCAATTTGATAGAAGAGCATAACTGCCACACCTTCTGGATATTCACCAATGGCAAAAGCACCGATGGTAGCCACACTCATGAGGAAATTCTCATCAAATATCTGACCCTTCGAAATATTTTTTAGAGCTCGATACACAACTTCACCACCAACCAAAAGGTAGCTGATAAGAAATACAATAAATCGAACAGATTGTGGGAAGTGAATAATGTTTCCTATCACAAAGAGAGCTGTTCCCATGCAAAGACTCAAACGGTAAATCCATTTTTTAATATTGGTATTCCCCTCATCTGCAGGTTTTTGATTTGTATATGAAATCTGGATATCAGGTTCAATATCTAATGCAATCTGGGTAGCTTGGCGAATGATAGAAGGTAGATTTTTCTTATCAAGAGCTTCAATCGTTAGTTTCTGAGAAACAAAATCCAATGAAGCTGTTTTAACACCCTCAATACGATTGACTTGTTCCTCGATTTTTCTTGCGCAGTCTGCGCAACACAAGCCTAACAGATATAATATTTTTTGCCCAGGTTGTGCAAGTTCTTTTTCACTCATAATTACTTGTGAATCATGTCTCTTTACGATAGCATCGATTTGCGTCACGAGGCTATTTACAATGGAACTGTCAGTAATCTCCATAGTTAAGGTTTTAGAAACAAAGTCGACATTTGCTGAAGATATACCATTTAGTTTGTTGACATCTCGTTCTATTTTAGCAGCACAATTACCACAGCATAATCCCTCTAAAACATACTCTTTTTTAATTGTAGAATTCATTTTTGATCACCATTGCTTTCATTAAGCTTCCTTTACAACAATTCTTGCGCAATTACCGCAACAAAGTCCTTCAAGTATGTATTGTTTTTTTGTGATTTCCATAGATCAAATCTCCTTTACTTATAATTAATATAATTGAATGATTGAGTATATATTCAACTAACAATCCAAAAATTAATGACCAGGAATAATACTCATTCAAGAGTATTATTTTTCACATATGTGAATTAATCCTTGGTCAAATATAGTTTTAACATGTTCATCTGCAAGGGAATAATAAACTATTTTCCCATCTTTACGGTAGTTTACGAGTTTCGCTTGCTTTAGAATACGAAGCTGATGAGAGATGGAGGATTTGGTCATACCCAAAAGAACCGCGATATCACAAACACACATTTCAGCTTTAAACAGAGCATAAAGAATCTTCACTCTGGTTGAATCACTAAATATTTTAAAGACATCGGCTAAATCCAGTAAAATATCATCATCAGGCATATGTTCACGTACGTCTTTTACCACTTCCTCATGAATGATATTACAATCGCATCGATCAATATCTGCAGAGTATGCACACATGTAAATAACCTCCTTATAGATTAACAGTTGAATAACTTTTCATCTATATTATATGCTTTAGAAACTATTTGTCAATGTGTTTTTCTTATGTGATTTGTAAAATTCATACCTTTATAGTTTATTACAAAAGTACAGGTTGATATAGAATTATCGTTTAATTAATATCCTAAATCAATTAACTGAATGTACCGGATTATGTTATTATACGAAAGATAATTGTTATGAAATATTAGAAATAGAATAACAATTAATTTTTATCTACATTTTTTCAAAATATTTAAATAAATAGAAAATCATAGTATAATTTATATATATTTGTCACAATTCTTAGCAATGAAAAACTGACTTAAATAGTTATACAAAGAAATGGAGAACGCAATGATGAGCAGTTTTGGATTCAATGAAATGCAAACAATACAAATGGAATTACAGGAAAAATACAGGGATAAGTGGGGTGGGTTATCTCCGGAAAAAGGAAGAGATAAATTGCTCTGGATGATGATTGAAGCAGGGGAAGTAGCCGATATAATAAAAAAGGATGGAGATAAGAAAATCATAAATGATGATGAAGTACGAAATCATTTTATCGAAGAAATTTGTGATGTTTTTATGTATTTAAATGATGTAATGCTTTGTTATTCTATTACACCTGAAGAATTAGAAAAGGTATATCTGGATAAACATCAAAAGAACATGAAACGATGGTAGTTTATTTTGCAGTTTAGTCCCAATAAAGTTTAATTCCAATAAGCTTGTTTATTTCCAATTCTCTATAAACAAGCTTTCTATAAAAAAGGTTGGACTTTAATGTAAATATAGATTCTTATAACGCTCTGGCAACGGATAGTCTTTTATATGTTCAAATTTTAGTATTTCTTGACTTCCTGGGTACGAAAGACCTATTGAAATCTTGTCTTTACCCTCCGTTATGTGTGGTCCGATAAATGGTTTAACTTCTATATTTATTATAAAAAGCGAAGTACGATCGCCATTCGGTCGTTCAATATCCAAAATTTTTATTGATGTACTATCATAGAATGGTGACTCAGTCAAAATAGTTCTATAATATTCACTTATTGCTATATCAATCGTAGGTGCAAGAGCAGTAATGATAACATCCTGATACAATATATCTTGAACCTCTTCTTCCGTTTTCTTTACTGTGGTGCTAACAGATGAAATTTTTATGGTAATGACAACTACAATTAAAATAAATATAGTAACAACTAAAATTCTCTTTATTTTCATAGACTCACGCCATTTTACAGTTTCCTTTATGTAGTATACTAATATAAAGCTATAAAGATTCCACACAATTATCACGTTAAAGTAGAAATTAAATTTTATTATGATTATTTAAATTACCCTAAGATAAATAAGGACTTCAAGGAGGAGACTAAGTATGATAATCAGATGTGTTTGGGAACATAATGGGAATGATACAATCATGTATTCTGACAATTACATTGGTGCATTTACCAGAGGTGAAACAAAAGAGTCTGCTTTGGCAAAAATGCAGCAAGAAGTAAATACATATCTTAATTGGAAGGGTGAAATACTTCCAGAATCTTTAACTACTGAGATTGTACAACAGAAAGAAAGCACTTTACAAATATGTGATGCAGATTCAGATGTACTATTTGATGAAGAAAAAAAGCCTTTATCAATAGAGGAATATACACAATTAAAAGAATTAGCTTTAAAATCCGCAGAAGATTTTTTGAAATTGTACGATGAAATTCCAGATAAGAACAAAAGTATTTTACCTAAAAGAAAAACTTTTTATGGTGAAGTCCCACGAACTGCAAATGAGATGTATGAACATACGAAAAGTGTAAATTCCTATTATTTTGGTGAAATAGGAGTGGATGTAGATAATAATGGAACTATATTTGAGTGTAGAAAAAAGGGATTTGATCGATTGGAGCAGAATTTGAGTTATCTGGATAATAAAGTTGTAATTGGAAGCAATAATGAGCTATGGTCATTAAGAAAAGTACTAAGACGTTTTATATGGCATGATAGAATACATGCAAAGGCAATGTACAAAATGGCTATAAAAACGTTTGATATGGAATCTATAAATAATGTATTTAAATTTAGATTGTGAATCTTAATTTATCTAGTGTGCTTATCAATAAAAGGTATTTAAAAAATAATTACAAGAAAGCAGATAAACAACTAACTAAATAAACAAAACCGTATACTGAACACTTCTTTCATTTTATCTTAAGAATACCTCAAAACATCAAATGTGTTGATTTTATCATGTAATGCTTTAGGTATTCTTTCCCATTACATTCTATATAAGCATATGGTAATTAATGTCAATTAATGGTACAATATTTATATGCCAATTCAGAATTCTTTACAATATGGAACTATATAAGGAGGAAAAACTATGAAAGAGTTAGCAGCCAATAAGATTTCTTTAAACGAAGCAAGAAGATTTCTTATCACATATCAAGGATTAAATCATGATGGTAACAGCCAAGATGAGAATTCAGTCTTGGATTATTTTAAGAAGGTCGGATGTATTCAATTTGATCCGTTAAATATTGTTGGGAGAAATGCCGATTTGGTGCTGCAGTCAAGGATAAAAAACTATAAATCGTCTATTTTAACTGATTTACTATATGAAAAACGGTGTTTAATTGATGGCTGGGATAAGATGATGGCTATCTATCTTAGGACCGATTGGCCTTATTTTAAACGTGTAAGAAAAGAATGTGGAAATGATCTTAAGAATGTGCTAGCTCACAGAAATGCTACTCAGGCACTTGATTATTTAGAACAGGTGAAAAATATAGTAATTGAAGACGGTCCGTTACAATCCAATAAAATAGATATCGGAAGTAATAATCCAGGAAGTTGGGGACACAGAAAACTATCAAGTGCTGCTTTGGACTATTTATATACGATTGGTGAGTTAGGCATTTATAAAAAAATAAATACACAAAAAGTATATGATATCATTGAAAACTTATTACCTTCGGACATTTTGAATCAAGAAGACCCTTTTGAATCCGATGAGCTGTTCTATGAATGGTATGTCAAAAGAAGAATTTGCTCTATTGGCATGCTGTGGTCACGAAATGGAAGTGCTTGGTTAGGTCATTTTATATCAAATAGTAAAATACGTAATAATGCAATAAAGGCTTTATTGGAGAAGGACGAGATTAAAGAGTTTTATGTGGAGGATAATAAATATCCTTTTTATATTAAAAATGAAGATTTGAATCTCCTGAATGATCTTACAGATACAGATAAGAATGTGATGAAATTTATAGCTCCTTTAGATAATTTATTATGGGACAGGACTATGATTAAGAGTATTTTTGATTTTGACTATAGTTGGGAAGTTTATTTACCGGTGAATAAAAGAAAGTATGGATATTATGTATTGCCTGTTCTATATAATAATCGATTTGTTGCGAGATTTGAACCAGAGATGTATCGTGGAGAAAGAGAATTGCGTATTAAAGAGTGGTGGTGGGAAGAAGATATTACGTTAACAGAAGAACTGGAATTTGCATTAAAAGAAGCTTTTAATCAATTTTGCAATTATTTAGGGGCAGAAAATGTGAATAAAGAAGATTTTGAAAATAAATGTTTGAATAGTAATAAGAAATCTCTGCCATAGTTCGTGAGTACCTTTCTGGAATGTATGAATTGGTAAGAATATATGGACGATTTAACAAAGATACGATAAATGGAGGTATTCACGTTATGAATGATGAATTGAAAATCAAAATGTACTCTTTTACGTTGGATTGCAAAGCCCCGCATGAACTAGCAGAATTTTATGCGGGATTGCTTAAGTGGGAAATAATGTTCATGGGTGAAGAATGGGCTTGTGTATACGCTCCAGGAACCAATCAAGGAACTTATCCTAATATATTGTTTCAACGGAATCCTGAGTATAAACCGCCTGTATGGCCAGAAGTGCCTAAAGCTCAACAGCAAATGGCACATATAGACTTCGCCGTTAATGATTTAGAAAAAGCAGTTCAATATGCACTCCATTGTGGAGCAACAATCGCAGATAAACAATTTTCTAATGATTGGAGAGTTATGTTTGACCCCGCGGGACACCCTTTTTGCTTATGTCAAATGAAATCAATTATCGAGAGTGCTCATTTTGCGTTATTATAGAAAATCACGGTATTGGGAAACAAAATCAGCGATTGCAAATGTATAAGCTATGGTCGTCCCGCTTTGTGGTGAAAGTTAGAATTATAAATCTTGGACCAATGTTCTGGCTATAGTTATAACATAAAATAAACATATAAAAGGAGAATTTCTAAAATGAGCAATTACGAAAATGCAATGAAACTTCTGGAGGAACGCTGTGGAAATGACAAAGAGGAAGTTATTGGCCTTGCGTCAATATCATTATCTCCAAACGCTGCCGGTAATCCCCGGCCAGCTGTCCGTATGGTTTGCGCTTATTATGAAGACGGCATATTTTATGTTTCTACGGACGCAAGAAAGAATAAAATGCTTCAAATTGAGAAGAACAACGAGGTTTCCGTCGCTGGGTTTGGTTGGTACTCTTTACATGGCACGGCTGATAATCTAGGTTGGGTCAAAGACGAGAAGAATGCGGAAATCAGAGCGAAATTTAAAAAAATCTTCAATTGGTTCGATGAAGATGGCGATGAAGACAATCCGAATTCAATCGTTCTTCGTATCACACTTACAGAGGGTACTATTATCGACCACGAAAGAAAATACGGTATATGGAAGTATGAAATTGATTTTATCAATAAAACAGCAAAAGGAGCAATGTAAATGAAAACTATGCTGAAAAGTATGCGAATGCGTAAAAACGAAATTCCTGATGATATATTGCCTTTGTTTGAGGATATTGTTCAAACATATAAAGGTGACGAATGTGAAGAAAGATTTTTAAAAGCGATGGAAGAACATCTTACCAAGGAGCAACGCTTCCGGCTATACGAGCAAAACGGAAGTTGTAGCGGTACTGGATACGATAAAGCACGCAAAGCCTTCGCACTTCAACACGCTGACAAGCCCCTTGCCGAAAGACTAGAACTATTCACAAATACCTCTGGCAGAACAGCTGTTTTAAATGATGATAATACAATCACTGTCACTTTTGCCTGTAAGCATGGATACTACAAACATGCGCCAAAAGGAATGTTTCGATTTCCGGAATCAATTGAAACATATTTTGAAAGATGCGCCGGTGGACGTTTGTATGAATACCAAAAAGCATTGGGAATAAAACTGAAGATTAAGTCAGTTGATGTATCTCCCCTTAGCGACAATATTGTAAATCCCGTTGTATTTACTTTTGAAATAGTGGATTAGTGCAATTTATTCCCAAATAAGTCATTGCTCTTCAGTAAACTTCTTACACAATATTTCACCAAGGCGAACTACAGATAATTTATATTTGGTAATAGGGCATATATCTGTCAGTTTTAAGTGCTAAACTACTATATGAGGTGATAATACATGGATCATGAATTACAAAATTTACTACCTGCAGATAAATTTGAAATTTGGACACAGTTCTGTGATTTAGTAGAGAGTTTATACGAAATGGAACGAAAATTGGATACGACTAAATGGAACAATTGGAGATACGTTTGCAAATACCGTAGAGGTGGTAAAACGCTTTGTACTCTATTCGCAAATGATGTAAGTTTGTGCGTACAAATTGTATTTGGAAAAAAAGAGAGAGAAAAATTTGAACTTGAACAAGAGCATTATTCCCATAAAATACAAACAATTTATAATGAATCAAATACTTTTCATGATGGTAAATGGATGGATGTTTATTTAGAAGATTTAACTCTTTTTGATGATTTAAAGAAAATGTTATTTATTAAGCGAAAACCAAATAAAAAATAAAGCTCAAGTAGCTTATAGTAATTGCAAAATATTTAGAAAACATCGATTCACATCTTTAATTTAATAACTAAATCATATATAAATATTAAAAGAAATATAAAAATCAGTTTTACTGTAATTTATATTTCTTTTTTATATTTTGTTATACTTTTTATAAAAGAAAACTCTTAATGTTAATTAAAATTGATACCAATTTATGATATACTTTATACATGATAATCAAATATTAGATAAATAAAAAATACAGGAAGATATATCAAAGAATACGGCAATGTTACATTTTTCAGAAGAAAAAGGAATGGCAAAAGTAAAGTACGATATATTATTTTAATGTTATACATAAAAAGCATTGCAGTATTTACAGCGTGACTCATTGATTACTATTGTTGATATTGAGTCATACCTATAAATTAAGAGATAATGGAGAATACATATATGTTTTACAAAATTTTCAGAAAAAAATATCTCAGCATAAAACGAGATATTGAAGCGATAAATAAAGAACGTTTTGAAAAAGAAATTCTACCAACAGGTATTACAAAAACTACTTATTCTTATTCAAATGATGGAGATGAATTACATCAGTTTAATTTATACAAAATGGCAGATGTGCAGGAAACAAAACACTTCCCTCTAATTATTGACATACATGGCGGTGGTTGGATTTGTGGAGATAAGGATACAAATAATAACTTTAATTATCATCTCGCACTAGGCGGATATACTGTTTCCTCACTATCATATAGAACGATTGACCGTTGCACAATTAAGGAGCAAATAAAAGATATTTTTGACTATCTTCATTTTATAAAAGACAATAGTGACAAATTGGATATAAGTTTTAATGATGTTACGCTTATGGGAGATAGTGCAGGAGGGCAACTTGCTTTACTGGTGTACTGTATCAATCAAAGCGAGAAGCTTCAAAAAATATTTTCTGTAAAGCATGTAGACATTATTGTAAAATGTCTGGTGTTAAATCATAGCGTTTGTTATATTGATATGGCAGGAAATTTACCTAATAATCCTATTCTATCTAAATTTATTGCTATTCCAGAATTGCAAAGAATGATCTATGGAAAGAAATATATTAATGATGAGCTATATTTAAACAGTTTTAACCCAATTCAATATATTCGTAAAGAAACGACAGTTCCGCCAATTCTACTGATTACAAGCCAAGGGGATACACTATATAATTATCAAACACTTAAACTGTACGATTTTCTTAAAGAAGAAGGAAGAGCCTGTGAGTTGTATTTTGAAAAAAGTCCGCAGGCAGAGCATGTATTTAATATTGCTTATCCTAGTAGTGAAGAAGGAAAAAAATGTAATGATTTTATTCTAAAATATATAAGTATGTTTTAAAGTAAAAGACAATGAATCATTTGTCGAAAATTTGAATGGCTCACTGTTGGTTACTAAAGTGAATATTTATTTTAGGCTTTAATATATTGTAATGAATAGATTCCATAGGTGAAGTCATGAATCATGATAAAAAATGTCAATTAATCGGCATACTGGTTTTATCGGGTATATTACTCTTTGAAATGGTCATTTATTTACAAAAAAATCACAACATGCCAACATTTAGACAATCTCAAACTACCGAATCCGAAACAAAAGATGAGTTAATAATTGCTTTATTTATGGACAATATTGAAGCAGATAGCAGTAAATTTTATGATAATTATTTTTCAGAAAGATTAGGATATACTAATTTTGAATATAAAATTAAACAAATTAAAAAAGAGGGTGAACCAGTAAGGATTTACATTACCTTTGAAGGAAGTCCCTTTGTAGGTGCACATATCCAAGTAGGTGATGATGAAATCACTTATAAAGTAGATGTATTTGGAAATAAAACTTTAGAAAAATTCATACATAAAAAATCATATGAAATTCCTGAACGGATACGACCAAATATGATTAAGCCTTACCCTGAAACAAAGAATTAATATATCAATAATTTAAATTTGATAGAAGCATTTGATTAGAATATAGAAATAGAAAAAAACAGAAAAAATTATAGTCGAAAAATAATAACAATCAAGATTACAATATTTTACAATTACGAACTTGTGATTATTTATATTTTAAACAAATGGAGGATTTATATAGTATGAAAAAGTATCTTTATAGTGTGCTTTCTGTTTTTCCTACTCCTGATATTGAGCGAACGTCTGAATTCTATGAGAAAGTAATGGGATTCCGCGCAGTAAAATATTTAGATGTAAAAGAGCCACATATTTGCCTATACCGTGATGATACTGAAATTATTTTGACAGTGGCACGTACTGACAAGGTATATCCGAACAGAGAATTGTACGGTTATGGGGAGGACGCATATTTTATTACAGACGAACAAGAAGCACTTCAAAATGAATTTATAGAAAAAGGAGCAAAAATTGTTCGAGAGCTTCAAAAAACAGATTATAATAATCGAGAGTTTATTGTTGAAGATATTGATGGACGTTGGATTGCATTTGGAATAAAAGAGAAATAGAAATTTCTTTTTGCTTGCCTTATCAGAATTTGGCATAGAAAATACCAGGCAATTTAAGTTATGGTTAGAATTTCCTTATACTGATTTTTCTTTATATAAGATTAAAACAAATTTAGTAAATCACAAATCATTCATTCCCCCTTTAAACTTAAGTGTTTGAAGGGTTTTTTCATTATATTAATAATATCAACATTACTGCTAAAACGGCAATTGATATTGTCTTTATAATGTCGAAGAATTATTAAAAACTACAGATAAACTTTAATTAGTTTTGTCGTTTCATCATTTATTCTTCAGAAAAAAGGAAATCTTTCACTATAAATAATTTGAAATCTTTCCCATTAAATGATATATTAAAAATACATACTAAATTAACTATTATAAATGATTAAATAGAAGAGTAATGCGTTACCAATTATATTTTGAAATAAAATCCGCATAGTAATAGAAAAATAAGATTTGTCGAGAACTTGAATAATCCACAGTTATTTGCTATTGTTCACTATTTCAATTTATTGTCTTTATTTATGGGGGATAATTGTGTAACTAATGAACAACTACAAAATATATTTTGTAGTATCAAAGGGAGGTATCAATAATGAAAATAGTTTTTATGGGAACTCCTGATTTTGCAGTTCCCTCATTAAAAAAAATGATAGAAAAATATGATGTAAGTGCGATTGTAACACAACCTGATAAACCAAGTGGAAGAGGCAATAAGGTAGCAATTTCACCAATCAAAGAGGTTGGATTATTGAATCAAATTCCAATTTTTCAGCCCGAAAAAATAAAAACAGACTCTGTAATTATTGATAAATTAAAAGAAATAAAACCTGATTTTATTATTGTTGTAGCATATGGTCAGATCATAACTCAGCAAATACTTGATATACCAAGACTCGGATGCATTAATCTACACGCATCTCTCCTCCCAAAGTATAGAGGATCCTCACCAATAAATTGGACTTTAATAAATGGGGAAAAAGCAACTGGAAATACAACTATACTAATGGATACTGGTATAGATACGGGTGATATTCTTATGAGAAGTGAGTTTGACATATCTGAATCTATGACAGCAGGAGAATTGTACGAATTATTGAAAATAAACGGTGCTGAACTGTTAGAGGAAACAATAAATGGAATTATTACAGGTAAAATTTGTGGGGTAAAACAACAGAATGATGGAAGTTCTTATGTACAGATGTTAAACAAGCAAATGGCAAAGATTAATTGGAATGACAGTAGTATTAACATACATAATTTAATAAGGGGATTGAGTTCCTGGCCATATAAAAATATAAACTCATGGCCAACTGCTTATACTTATTATAAAGATATTCCAATGAAAATATTCAAATCCAAGTCAATAGAGGCAAATATTATGAACCCACCTGGTTATATCATAGATGCAAATGATGAAGGAATTGCAGTCGCCACCAATAACGGTATTCTAATGATAGAAATATTACAGTTTCCAGGGGGGAAACCTCTTGAGGTAAAAGAATTTTTAAAAGGAAATAAATTAGAAAAAGGCATTGTATTATCATAATCATAATTGATTAATAGTCTATATTTTTTATATGCCATATCATATTATATGGGAGAGGTAAATAAATGAAAAAAATATATATAGATAATAATGTAATGGTTAATGAGCAATATAGAAGAAAAATAATTGTTTTTTTAAAAAATTATTGTGATATCGTTACTTATGCAATACTCCTTGATGATGATTATGATTTAAATTATGAAGAATATTCAAAAGCAATGAAGGATTTTTCTAATGAATTTATTATAGAAGATGAAATAAGACGAGCAAAATTTGTTGATGATATACACTATCAAAATGAGTTACTCAATAAATTTCATACTTCAGAAAATGTATATGAATATTTTGACCGATTAAAGGTTTATGACAATATTGAACTAGAGAAGATAAATAAAACGTTAAAACAATATTTAAAGAATAGGAGAAACACCAAGTATAGAGGTACAATGACATTGCCAAATGAAAGTTTTATAGGATCGAAATTCACAGTAAATTCTCATTGTACAATAGGAGGATTATATAAAATATACGAATTTATAATTGATCAGAATATGATTGATTATTTAATTCAACATGGAGAATTAAATAAAACGAATTGCTTTCAAAATGATACCATGCTTCAAGACCCAGGATTTTACAAACAAAGTCAGCTGATATGTTCTATATGCTCACATGAAAGACATATACATTTTTATTAGAAGATGAACAAATCATCATGCTAAAAGAAATGGATATACCGTTTAATTATGATTAATTTTAGCTTGAAAAGTATGTCTTTTTATTCGTAAGCGCAACGTGGTTGTAGTCGGGATAACCAAAAATAAACGACATAACTATAATCATCCATTTACCCTTTAAATTTAAGCGTTTGTGGGATATTTTCATTATCTTAATAAAAACGAAAATACTTATTTGCTATAGTGACAAGATTGAAGTTCTGGCATGAACTCTTATTAAATATGTATGATGTGACTTCCCCATACTGGAATATACTATGGCTTTCATTTATATTACTTGGTGGTTTCGTATTTATATTAGGCTTGAAATTATTATTGCAAAGAAAACGATAAATTCCAATTTGTCGAGAACTTAAAGTTCCTATTACATATAAATGGTTCTTCCTATTAACGAGTTTGACCAGATAATTAAACTATATCAATATAAGTTGAAAGAAATAGAAAGGAACAACGATTTAATATACCAGAATAGTTAAATTTATTGTGTTTAGAGAACTATCTTTTAGAAATTTAAATTTGGAAAGGTATCAAGAAATGAATAACAATGTCAATTCTAATTATCATATTAAGGGCATAGGACTTCTTCTCAATGAGGATTGCATTTTGCAACGGTACTTTCCATTGATTCAGTATAAAGTTCAACTATTAAATAATCTTTTGGATAAAGGCTGTATAACAAAAAATGCTTGTTTTATCTTGTCCGATAAAGCGTTGATAGAAGCGGGGTTGCCCGATTCAGATATGGTAGAACTATTTAGACGTTTTCTGTGCCTTTATGATTATAAAGGAAAGGGTATTAAGGATATTCCCGATGCAGAATGCAGAACTAAAGATGAGATATCATCTCTTATGGAATTGATGCGTCTGCCCGGCGTGAAAGCAATTCGAGCTGAACTGTATTTTCATTGTGGAATAAGATCGCTGTCAGATCTCGCTGCTTCTGATGCCGTACAGCTGAGAGACGCAATTGCCAACATAATCATGCAAGAATCGCTTCCGTTCTCCCCACCTTTACCCAAAGAGCTACGTACACAGATTGCTGTGGCAAAAGTGTTTACAGAATATGCAGCGAAGTAAAGAAGATTCGACAAATTCCAACATATCTAAATAGGTGAGTAGTTAGATACCTATTATTATTTAAAGTAATAAATTATGTAAAATAACAAACAATTCAGAATTTGTAGGGGGATTGGTGATGGAAGTTTGGGATGGATATTTTAGAGATGGAACACGTGCTAATATAGATTTAGTTCGTGGAACTGTATTGCCAGATGGTTTGTATCATATGGCATGCGAAGTTCTTGTTCAACATAAGGACGGCGATTATTTGCTTATGAGACGTGACTTGTCTAAACCTAATTATGGTGGATATTATGAAGCCACAGCAGGAGGATCTGCACTTAAAGGTGAGGACAAGATAGCATGTATTAAAAGAGAATTACTTGAAGAAACGGGAATTATTTCGGAAAACTTTAAAGAGATTGGCAGTTTTGTTTACGATGATGATAAGTGTATTTTCTATACTTTCTTGTGCATTACAGATTGTGATAAAACATCTATAACACTTCAAAAGGAAGAAACCATGTCGTATAAATGGTTAAATAAATCAGATTTTATTTCGTTTATAAATTCAGAAGGAATGATAGAAACACAGAAAAAGCGTTATATAAACTATTTCAATCAAAAAGGATATTTACAACAATAAATTCCAATTTGTCGAGCGCTTAAAGTTCCTATTACATATAAATGTTTCCTTTAAATCAGACTTTCAGGTGAAAGAAGAGCGGAACGTGATAGTTTCCGGCGGACTAAAGAAATGTGTGAGATTTCATGGAGTCGGACTCTTCTGCCTTTTTTATTGCAGCACGAGCAAGAAAATCCGGGTTGCTGTGAATGATTAAGAATTAGCATAGCCTATGGCTATGACTTTATTATACCAAGAGGTGGATAGTTATAAGACAACTAATGAATATATTTTTTAGTATAATTTTTACACTTTTATTAATAGGATGTAATAAAAAATTAGAACAAGATGATAAACAAACTTTTACGAATGAAATAGAACAAAAAAAAATTAGTATTGTTGAATCAAACAAAGCTTCCAACGAAGATTTATATAATGTTGGATCAAACGAAATACCTTCAAACAAAGTTTCCAACGAAGATTTATATAATGATGAATACAAAGATTTAAATGCCTTGATAGAAAAGTATGTGGAATTATATGATAAGTCAGTTGAAATTGGTGAAAGTGAATTATTTTTAAAATCTGTAGATAGTATAAATCAATTTAATAGAGAAGAGATAGCTAATAAAATTCGGTCTGAAATTTGGTCTGAAAGTCGGCTCAATAAGCCTACAGTTTCATTATCTAATGAAATAAAACAACAATTATACAATGGTGGAATTATTAAATTACCGAAAGAGGGAGTTCTCCTTGATTTAAATATGGATGGAATCGAAGAATCAATCACTTTTTGTTATAATCCAGACAACACTCACCATCAAGACTATATTGTTCGTATCAATGAGATTGATGGAAAAAATACCGCTGTAGACCCGACTGGTGATATTTATGCAGTAATACTTGGAAGCAAAGAAAAAAAGCAAGTATTTATTTTAGTGGAAGAAAAAGGACCGCATGGTGAAATACCATTCACGTACTTTTGGAGTTTCTCTAATGATGAGCCCTATTATGTAACCGGGATTTGGGGAAGACCTATTGATTATATAATAGACAACCAAGACGAAGATATAATAATTACAGGATATGATTATTATTATGAAAATGGAACAAGTACAAAAGTAAAGCAAAATTATCAAATTCAGTATCTGTTGAACGATGATGGAATTGAAATCCCAGAACTTATTCCGATTGATAAGGATGTAGACTGATTGTATATATACTCCATTTACTGATATGTGTGGTAGAAACCATGAGGACATTAGTTTTTGCTATTCAGATGTTTTAACTTGTAGCAAGGAGCATATGAAAATGAAAAAATACAGCACCTTTAAAAACATTGTATACACGCATAAATATATATTAGGAACTTCTTTGTACAAATATATAATCTGTGCAACCATAATAATCTTATCCGGTATTATGGCAACGTTTTTAACAACCCTTTTGCCGGCGTTTGTTATAAATATTTTATCATTAAAAAAAGATTACACTGATATTTTTTTAGTATTAAGCATCTATTTTATTTTCATGTGTGCTATCAGTATTTTTAGCGAGCGATTCAAAAGCCGTATAGACAATTCTATTAGTTTCACACGAATGTTTAAAGGATTGGATTATTACAAGCATATTATATCAACAAACTATGAAAATATAGATTCGGAGTCAGGACGAAACACAATTGATGCAGGAATTGATTCCTATTTTGATGGGGATCATGAGGGATTTCAGCATATACTTCTTGATTTGCGAACTCTTATACAAGCTGTTCTGGGACTGATTGCATACTCTGTGCTAACCGCATACCGAGTAAACATTATTTTACCTATTATTTTAGTAATTGTATCTTCTTGCACAATATTCGTAAATATGTTGAGTTCAAAATGGGTTTATAATCATAAAAATAATTGGACGAAGATTGATACTAAACTAAGATATATATCCACACAAACAATTTCATCTGAAAATGCAAAAGATATTAGAATGTATCGCATGAAAGTATGGCTTTCAGATGTTTACAATACCCTGATAAACCATCGCTTATCTTGGTCACGCAAAGAAGCTAAATTAAATCAAATCGTCTTGATTTTCGAAAGATTGCTGATAGCAGTGAAGTATATTATAATCTTCATTGCCATTTTTTATGAAGTAAATAATGGACTAACTGCGGGTGATTTCGTGCTCACTTTGGGGCTGATGATTGGCATCAATCAATGGACGATGGATATTTTCAATAGTATTAAGTATTTACAATCAAACAATATATTGGTAAATAGCACAAGGCATTGCCTAGAAATGGATACCGACCAAAATAAGGTTCAAAAAAGTGAAAATGAAAAACTAACATTTACAAATAAGTTGAGACTTAACAATATATCCTTTTCATTTCCCAACGGAAATAAGAAGATCTTTGATAATTTTAATTTATCAATTAAAAAGGGCGAAAAGGTTGCCATTGTTGGATTAAACGGAGCAGGGAAAACCACATTGGTAAAACTTATATGTGGCCTATATCCCCCTACATCCGGAGAAATATATTTGGACAATACTCAAATTAATAGCGTCTCAAATAATGACTATACCAATCTTTTTTCTGCAATTTTTCAAGACTTCAATGTTTTTGCACTTTCTCTCAAAGAAAATGTAGCATGTTGTATGGAAGATAAAATTGATATAAATAAAGTACATTCCTGCCTCGCCAAGGCGGGACTTTCAGAAAAAGTGAATGAATTTGCAAATGGATTAGACAGTATGATGCTAAAAGAACTGGATGAAGATGGTGTGGTGTTATCCGGTGGTGAAACTCAAAAGCTGATGTTAGCACGATGTCTTTATAAGGATGCAAAAATTATTATTTTAGACGAACCAACAGCAGCATTAGATGCTTTAGCTGAAAATGAGTTGTACGAACAGTATGCTTCCTTAACAAAAGATAAGACAAGCATATTTATTTCTCACAGACTGAACTCAACTAAATTTTGCGATAGAATTGTAATGCTTGATCAAGGGCGTATTATTGAAGAAGGGACTCATAATGAATTAATGCAGAATAAGGGGAAATATGCAGAACTATATAGTTTGCAGGCATCCTATTATAAAAAAGAGGCTTAATAAATTACTGTAATATAATGATTTTTTGCAACATTATTTTTCTAGCATAGGAGTATATACCATTGGTTGATAAACGATTAAACATATTAGGAATTGATAAAAATAGTATAAAAGCTTTATTGTTCTTGCATACCCTTGATAAAACAATGATACCTTTATCTATTTTACAATCCATTCTCTCTACAGCATTTCCCTTTGTAGAGATATATTTTATTGCAAGAATAATAGATCTTGTATTGTCCGGCAAATTAAACGAACTGATACCGTTCATTGCAATGCTAATTATTAGTAACTTAGTTTTGGGTATATTCATTGATTTTGTTAAAACCATAAATCAATATAAAGCAAATAAAATGGAAAAGAACATGATTGGTGTAATTCAAGAAAAAGTTATGGAAATTGATTTTGAAATGATGGAAGACCCTCATATGTTAAAAAAAATCTCTGATGCGAAATATGCAATGGAGTATATGGGCGGATACTATTCTTTTATCATGTATTATATTCAATTACTTGAATCAAGTTTACGAGTGGTAACATCTATTTCTGTTATCATTGGCATGTGCTTTTCTGTATCCATTAGCGGTAACCCATTTGTTGACTTTATAGCTTCTTTTCCTGTATCTATAGGTTTTCTCACCGGTCTTACTGTTATAAATTTATATTTATCTGCATCGATGGCTAAGAAAATGAAAAGAAATGATTCAGAGGTATTTAAACAGAAAACAACAGTAGAAAGAAGATTAAATTATTTTACAGACAAAGTATTCCTCAACTATTCTACTGGAAAAGACATTCGTATCTTTCATATGTCAGATTTGTTAATTCATTATCATCACAAAAATATGAAGATAGCAAAAGATTTTTATCAGAAGTATTATGTTGATAAGCAAATAAATTATGACACATTAAGCCAGTTCAGTGATTCTATTCAATCTTTTTTTTCTTATATTATTGTTATATTTAAAATGCTATCCGGAGCTATTACAATTGGAGAGCTATCAGGTTACATAGGAGTTATCAGTTTATTTCATGCTTCGCTGGTAGACATCGTTAAAATACGACAGAAAATAAAGCTGCAAAATGAATTTACAATGGCTTTTTATGAACTTCTTCACATGAAAAGCAAGGCAAATATGGGTTTAACCAAGAAATACTCTATAAAAAATGTGGAGTTAGCAGGTTTTCAGTTTGAATTTCATCACGTATCCTTTAAGTATAATAATAGTGAACAGTATACTCTGAAAAATATATCATGTAAAATACATGATAGAAAGAAAATTGCCATTGTCGGAAAAAATGGTGCAGGTAAAACAACCTTAATTAAATTATTGTGCAGATTATATGAACCAACAGAAGGGTACATAACTTTAAATGGAATTGATATTAGAGAATATGATTATCATGAATATATTGATTTTATCTCCGTTGTATTTCAAGACTATCGCCTATTTGCTTTACCAATACGTGAAAATATAGCAGCTTCAAAGAACCCGGAAGATAAAAAAGTTTTACAATCATTAAAGCTTTCAGGGCTAGCAGATAAAATAGAAAAATTACCAAATGGCCTTGAAACCAATCTATATCACTATGATGAAGATGGTATCGAAATCAGTGGCGGAGAGGCCCAAAAAATTGCAATAGCAAGAGCCATCTATAAAGATTCTCCCACTATTATATTAGACGAACCAACATCTGCCCTTGACCCGGCAAGTGAATATGAGATTTATCAAAAATTTGGTGCATTAACTCAAAATAAAACAACTATATACATCTCACATAGAATGAGTAGTTGCATATTTTGCGACCATATTATAGTGGTTGATAAAGGTGAAATTATACAACAAGGAAGCCACGATGAATTGCTTTATGATAAAGAAAATTTGTATGCTAAGTTATATAATGCACAAGCAAAGTATTTTACTCAAGGAGATTGAATATTTTGTATTTCATTTTCTTTTCTTCACTTTTTAGATATTTTATCTGGGACTCTCAAAACATAACCTAAATTTTCATAGTAGCAATGACAGCAAAAATAACAATTCTACAATAAAGCATTTTCATACAGCATCGAATACTTTTCCAGATATGTTCTGCTTATAAAGAAGCAAGAGTTCAGAGGAAATACCTAAAGGTATGGCGGAAGAAAATTCCTTTATCTTCTGTGCTGCACCAAAAGTAATAGAGGGGACTACTAAAAAGGTTTATGAACATTTCCCTGAGTGGAAAAGTTATCAAATGTATTTTAGAAGTCCTCTCGTTATTTTCTAGTTTCTATATTAATCGCAAAATGCGATATTATCTAAGCTTAGGCCTTTTCACAAATATTCGTATAGCTGTATGAATATTCAAGTAAATTTATTAACCGCCGATCCTTAATTGAGTTAAAGAGCAGAAGATGACTGGTCAAGTGCCATAATATAAGAGCTTTATATTTTCCGCCAATCAGCTTGATTGTTGCTGATACGGGACAGTTTTGATTGATATCATTTGAATCAATAAGTTGTGTCCTCCTAATTAAGCTGTAAAAGTACCAATAATAACTAAGTATCTTTTTGGATAGTATATTACTATAAAGTGTATATTTCAAATACAGGGTTAATTGTCAAAACCCAAAAAGGAGGAGAAATGTTATGGCACATAATCACGGGAGCCATCAGGGTCATAATCATTCACATGGCGGTGATGGTAATATCGGTTTAGCATTTTTTCTAAATCTTTCATTTACTTTTATTGAGCTTATCGGAGGAATTCTGACAAACAGTATTGCTATTATGTCAGATGCCGTGCATGACTTTGGAGACAGTTTGTCTCTTGCGCTTGCATGGTATTTTCAGAAAAAGTCCAAAAAAGGAAGCACGAATCAATACACGTACGGGTATAAGCGCTTCTCTTTATTAGGAGCAATTATTACCTCGACTGTATTGACTGTTGGGAGCATTTATATATTAACAGAAGCTATCCCTCGATTGTTTTCTCCGCAAGAAACCAATGCAGGCGGTATGTTTATACTTGCTGTAATTGGTATTGCCATCAACGGAATTGCTGTATTACGGACGCGAAAAGCAAGCTCAATCAATGAAAGGGTTGTGTCACTTCATCTGCTTGAGGATGTATTGGGGTGGGCTGGGGTGTTAATAGGGTCCGCAGTGATATATTTTACCGGGCTTACAATTATTGATCCCATTCTGTCTATTGGAATTGCCATCTTTGTATTGTTCAACGTAACAAAGAACATTAGGCAGATAATGCCAATTCTATTGCAGGGTACTCCGGCAGAGATTGAACAAGAACACATTATTGAAGATCTCAAAGCTCTGGAACAAATTGAAGATGTACATGATTTGCATATTTGGTCATTAGATGAAGAATATAATGTGCTTACGATGCATGTCGTGTTAAAGACATCAATGTCAATGGAAGAACTTTCCCAACTAAAGGGTGAAATACGTGCCATTCTGAAAGAAGAAGAAATACGACACGCGACAATAGAATTTGAAGGACCATCAGAATCATGTGATTTTGACAATTGCGTGTAAAAGAAGGTGAAGTATTTCCATCTCCAGTACTTTGTAATGGACAGAAACATTAAAATCCATAAGATATATCCTCCTTATTGAGTTACGAGAGTAGCAGATTATGACTAAGTATCTTTTCGGGTAGTATATTACAATAAAGTGCGTTCTTACGAAAATAATACTAAGTGATAAAATGATATCAAGACAGAGTTAATTGTCAAAGCAAAGAAGGAGAAATCTATCCAGATTTATTAAGAGTTTTTGCGAGTACGATTTGACTTTATAGTTGGCATTACTTTCAAAAAGCTTACTATATTTAAAGTAAGAGAGTAGAGTCTATGGCTCTTTCTGAACCTTGGATAGATAAAACATATCGAAGCAACTTTAAACACCTGAAAGACTATTTTTATGCCTTCCAGGTGTTTTACAGATGCTAATAACAGATTATTACATATATGAGAATATACAACTTATTATATATACTTTTTATTGATCTCGATAGCCAAATATCTTTTTAATATGCGTTATATCTGATATTAAAAAGATTAAAGATTGAACACATATATACAATTACAAGTCAATCTGAATACATATTTCTATAATTATGTCAGACTTTTCTCATGCGAATATAATAAAATACCACGAGATGGATTATTTGTTTCCAATTTGTTGTCAATCTAAGTGAACCTAGAAAGAGCAATCATCATCAGGAATGCAATATTTACAAATTGTTGTCAAATATATTTCCACAAAGTTGTCAATCGACATTTATTGAATAAAGAGTATTATGATATACCTCATTATCTTAATCAAGTTATAGAAAATTATTATTCATCCAAAAATCTTTACTAATCCCTTATTTTACAATGGTTTAAATATTCTATAAGGTTAAAGAAAATTATATTATTAAATAAAATAAAAAATGTATATTTATTAAGATCAAAGATTAACAACTTTGATCTTTTTGTGCGACAGGCAGTCGCACCAGCCCTAGTTTAGTCTAGGACTATTTTGTGTATTAGGTACAGCGATTACGATGCGGATGCAAACACGAATCAAGAGTTCTTAAAACAAGTTTTCTCTAGAGTGAAAGTCTCTACCCGTGAGCGCTGATGCAAATCGGTAAGTCTAATCTAGAGCATCACCGTAAGGTTATGTCTGAAGGAGATGCGGAAAGTCGAGAGACCCGTAGGCGGTTAGCAGACCGAAACGAAAAGTGAAGCACATGTAGCGGCAATGCAAGTTGATGACCATGCGAAAAATCGAGAAATCTAAATCATTTATTCAAATGAATCAGTCGGATAAATGGAGGTTGCCATGTGTAGGTGCTCGGTATGTTAGAAGGGAAGGTGCGATGACCCTGTGAGACCCATATATTTGCCGTAAGGGTTGATATATATAAGAATAATTCGAAATTATGTCAACATATAAGGGAGTCAGACAATCTCATAGTACAGAAGTAATTATGTGACCAAACGCATGATGAATGGAAGGGGGTTGACCTTTGTAGACCAAGTCAAGTACTTATTATAATGCAAATGGCAACGATGCTTCGGAAAAAACGAACCAAAGGAACATAAGGAGGACAAGGATAGTAATGAATGATTAACTAAAAATGAAATGGCATAGTATTTACGGACAGATTTTATTCGACCGAAAGTTAATGTCAGCTTGGAAACAAGTAGAAAAGAATAAGGGCTGTGGCGGAATAGATTTAGAAACCATAGAAGACTTTAAAGTAGACGAGGAAAAGAAAGTACTTCAGATTCTGCTTGAACTCAGAACAAATGATACAAGCCAACAACAGTAAAAAGGGTATACATTTCGAAGAAAAATGGAGACAAAAGACCAGGAATACCAGTAATCAAGGACAGGATAATTCAGCAAAGTGTAGTGAATATATTAAGTCCGAAGTTTGACGATGGAATATTATATAAATGCTCTTGTGGCTATCGACCAGACAGAGGTATAGAAAGAGTAATGCAAATAATACTGTGGTACGTAGAGCATGGATATAATCATATTTATGATTGCGATATCAAAAGCTTTTTCGATAACATACCGCATAAGAATAATGAAAGTACTGACGAAATATATAGCGGATGGAACTGTGTTATATGGTTTAGGCATGGCTGAAATCTGGATATATGGAGGAAGGTAAATTCATGGAAAGCAATTCTGGGACCCAATAAGGTGGGGTCATATCTCCGTTACTTTCAAATGTATATCTAAACGAATTAGGCTGGAACTAGAAAAAGAAGGCATAAAATTTGTACGTTATTGCGACGATTTTCTGCTCTTTGCAAAATCGGAATAAGAAGTCAAGAGAGCCGGAGAAATAGCAAAAAGGGTAATTACAGATTTAGGACTTGAAATAGCAATGAATAAAACTAAATTAGCAGATTTACATAATGATGAATTTAAATTTGTAGGATTTAACAAACATTGGAGAGAAAGAGAAGATGGAAGTGGGAAATACTTTATAGTAGAAACGACGGAACAGTCGTTCAAAGACTTCAAGAAGAAGTTAAAAGACGAAACCTGTAAACGCTGACGTTAAGTCAAGAGGTGTGGGTACAGAGGGTAAATCCGTAAAGCAGTTGAAAAGAATAAACTCTTCGGGCAGGAAAGCCACTGCTATCTCAAAAGTTTTAGTAAACAACTTCACGCCATAGATGCATATGTAAGACAGCGGTTAAGGGTATGTATGCAACATAAGCACCCAAACAAACTGGTTGTACTACAATCAAATGTATGGATATAGTGTAGAGCAGTACATAGAAAAACAAATGCAAAAATGGAGAAAAGGTCTGCGCATATACTAAAAAATGATAAAGTAACTGAATTTTTCTACAAAATATAAATTTTTCAAAGTTCTAAAGAATATGGGGTAAATAAAAACTAGGTTTATACCCCAACATCATAGTGATTAATTTCTATTAGAATTATTCAAGGGAAAAAATTGGGTTACATGAAAAAGTAAATTCCAGTTCAGCTAAACTACTATTGTTTGCTAGACTAAATTCTAGTTTTTCACTTAACATATATTAATTTATGATATATAATTAACTTCTAAGACTCAGAAAAATCAACTTTTTTACATACTTAATAAGCAACTGGATATTGTCGTGCATGACTAAATTCCACCAGTTCGAAGTTAAGTTTGTATGTTAGTGGAATTCTGTCTGCGCCTTAGTTTAGTGTTTTAGTAATGCTGGTTTTAGTATTACTTCATCGTGATGTATTTCACATAGTGATAACTTTTTGTGTAGAGAGTTGTCAAGCAGCATTAGAGATAACTGATATGGTGAATAACCATTAAGGTTATCTCTAGAAATGCTATTTATGTGATTCATCAGTTTGTATACTTCTTTTTGGTTGTAGCAGTCAAAGGTACTTCCTTTTGGTACAACATATCGAATAAATTCATGATTCTTTTCAATCATTCCCTTTTGCCATGAACACTGCGGATCATAGTAATAGATACTAGTACGTTTTTTACCACTTCTATTATATTCTAAATCTTTATGAGCTTGAAATTCGGTGCCTCTGTCTGTTAATACTACTTGAAATAATTTTTTGAAATTTTTTAGACCTAAGGTCTTAGTCAAGTAGTCAAACACTTCTTTTACACATTCTTGTGTTTTAGTATCCATTAGAAAAATCAACATTAAACCTTGCTAATAAAAGTCAAGTATAAATTGAAATAATTTTTAGCTTAAAAAAGGGTAACTTTAATAAACCTCATAGATATGAGAAAAAAATATTATCTATAGATTTCTGTTACACGAGCATAGTAGATATGTAAAAATTTATTTACCCCTGCCATTTTGGCTACATTTTTTGGCTTACCTTCACCTTCTTTTTTAATCATAAAGAGATAAACAGCATCATTTTCGGGTTTATGTAACTTTAGGGATTGCATGACCTCATAACCCGCTTTTCGTAGGCTTGCTGAACCTCTTTTAGATATGTGCCGGTTAAGGCTTTCATATTGACCAGATTGAAACGGTGGAGCATCATTCCCCGCATAGGCATTGAGAGCACGTGCATTTTTAAATCGGCGAACATCCCCGATTTCAGCAATCAAGCGTGGAGCTAGTTTATCACCTACTCCATTCATAGCCCTTACAACTGGGTATTCTGGCAATGTAGAGGCTATTGATTGCATTTGACTTAGTATAGCATTAGATGAAGTTTCTGTTTGCTTTAGTAAGAGTAAAGCATTTTTAACAGCAACTAAAGTACTTGTATTAACGCCTCTAGTAGTAATGCTTTTGGTGGCAGTTTCATAAATTTTAAGGGCTTTCATTTGAGGGTTTCTTGCTCCGCTTTTGTAAGCGAATTTGACATAAGATGAAATAAAGCGCTTCTCAGTCATTGCTTTTATAGTATCAAAGCTTTCGTATTTTTCTATAAAACGATAAAGAAGATTGTCGTCTGGATCGTACGTGTTTGATGTGAGAATCGATTGAATACCTGGCATTATTTCATCGAGTAAATTAGAAAGTTGAACTCTTGCTTTTACTTTCATTGAAACGTTTTGGTTATACTGCCGAGAAAGAAATTTTAAGTCATTATATTTCTCATCGATTCCAGTATAAGGAGTAAGGAAATAAGCTTTTTCTAAAGCATATTTTGCGATTCGCATAGCATCTTTTTTATCAGTTTTACCTTTGCGAATCTCATTATCTCCATACTTTTTCATGAGATAAGGATTAACTAGAGAAACAAATAAATTGGCAGCAAGAAGCTGTTTGAGAATGGGATAGTGATAATGACCTGTTGCTTCCATCACTATACGAATCTCATCATTATGACTTTTCAGCATAGCAATGAATTGACCTAGATCATATTCATTATGGTGAATTTCGGACGGTTTAAGAATAATTTCTCCTGTGGAACTTAGAACTGCAATAGTACTTTTAGATTTTGATACATCAATACCCACTGCAATCATGGTAATCCTCCTTTGTCTTTGTTATGATTGGTTCCAACTTCTCAAATATCTAAACAGGTTTGTTAGTTACACGGGAGCTACGTCCCAACTTGCTGAATCGAATGAATGATAATGAGAGCTGGCTGACAGGTTTAACGTCGGGCGTGGTGTCCCATCTAGAATTACGTCAGCCAATCAATCTCATCATAACAAAAAATAAGAATAGAGACAAAATCTCTACTCTTATATAGTACAAACTAGATTTTCTAAACAAGAGTGTTAATAAAACATTTTCACCTTTTTGTCCCTCTACGGTATCCATTTCGACCACAGATAAGTCAGTATGGTGCTGGATCAACTCTGTGAAATTACTATATGTTCGGTTTAAACAATACTCCCTATTTACAGAAACCTTAGATGTATGAGACTTTCTGATTTTATATTTTACCTTTCTTGGGAGATCAATGTTTCTCACAGTAAAAACATTCTTACTTATGTATTTGTAAAGGGTTCGACGAGAACAAAGAATCTCGCCAGAATGATGGGCATAAATGTGCGCTAGAGATTGTCCTTTTAATATAAGTGGTGATATTAATTGATCTAACTTTTGCATACTTTCAGGTGATTGATTTATACCTTCCCTAGAGGACGATAGGAGCTCTCGGTAGCAATCATCAGAGTATTTGGCTACATATATTAATCGATGATAAGGACAACTTACAAGACTAGGACATGCGTTACATACATAAGGTGGCTTATCTAATCTACCACATGTTTTTGACGTATATTTAGCACATTTGTTATAACACTTGGAACATTCATTACAAGTTTTGTAACATACTATATCTTTGCATACATGTCTTTCATTACAAGTTTTGTAATGTATGCATCGTGGTAATGAATTACGTGATTTATGCTGCTTTAAAGTCCTATGTTTTCTTACTTCTTTTGAAATGGTGGAGGGATCTTTGTTCACCTGTGCTGCAATAATAGAGAAGGGCTTTCCAGCGTTTAATCCTAGTTCAATAATAATACGATCACTTAGTGTTAAATGTTTTTGGTTATCTTTCATAGTTTCCTCTTTCTGCACAGACAGATAACCATATAACCATAGTAACAGAACATAAAGAGTTGTGCACGACTAAATTCCAGTAAATAAGGAGACTAGAATTTACTCGTGCAAACTGGAATTTACTTTTTCATTTAACAAGGGAAAAAATTGAGGTATATTCCATTGTAAATTAATGTAATTTATATGTAAAATTATTACATTTTATATTGACTAAAGACCGACAACACGATATTATTATAGCAAGCGGTAATGGCGCTATGGACTTTAGATTGATTTAGTCGATAGGAGGATAATGCGAATGTCGTTATATATTAAGCTATTTAGCACACCGAATGGGAAATACATATTTGATGTGAATAGCAACATGATGTTACCAATTTTAGAGTCGTCGTTTGAATATCTGCAAAAGCTCTTGTCCGAAGAAATTCAAGATGATGTATGTTTACCAGATGAATTAAGAGAACTAAAAGAGAACGGATATATATCCTCCGATAGTAAGGTAAAAGAAATTAAACATTCTTATACTGATTTTCTACCTACTTTCCTTGAACGCAAACTATCTAAAATCACGTTGCAATTGACCCAAAACTGTAATTTTCGATGTAAGTATTGCATTTATTCTGATACTCGCAATCTTGGTCAGCGCACCCATTCACCCCAAATTATGGAATGGGAAACAGCAAAATGTGCTATAGATTTCATATGGGAACACGCTGTAGATAGTAACAGTGTTAACATCGGACTTTATGGCGGTGAACCCCTGTTAGAATTTCATTTGCTTAAACAGATTGTCGAGTATAGTGAGGAACGTTTTCGGGGCAAAGCATTAACATTCAACATGACTTCTAATGGTACACTTTTAAATGAAGATATTATTCTATTTCTTGAAAAACATAATATTTCACTGATGATAAGCCTGGATGGACCTAGGGAAGTCAATGACCTTAACCGTGTATTTGCAGATGGTCGTGGCTCATATGACGCAGTAACGAAAGGTATTTCGCTGGTACGGAAAGTCGCTCCAGATTATGCTAAGAATATGCAGATAAGCATGGTTATGGATCCACAGCTCGATTTTGATTGTTTCAACTCTGTTTGCATTGATGGAGACGAGTTTGATAAATTAAATATAGTTTCTTCAATTGTAGATTATACCTATGATGGACAAACACTATGTTTTTCTGAAGAATACACGTGGAAATATGAATATCAACGTTTTTTAGCACTACTTGCTCATTTTGGACGCTTTCCAGACGAATTAGTTTCTCCGATTTTAAAACGTTCTGTGGGTATGGTTGTCAAAGATAATATTAAAATTGATGCTCCGTCAGCTCTTCGCTATTTCGATGCTCCGTCAGGACCGTGTATTCCTGGTCAGTTACGACTATTTGTCAATACGTATGGTAAATTTTTTCCTTGCGAACGTGTAAGCGAAACTACGCCTTGTATGTGCATCGGAAGTCTCGAAGAAGGTTTTAACTATGAAAATGCCTCTGCCATATTAAACGTTGGTAAAATCACTGAAAGTGCTTGTAAAAACTGTTGGTGTTTTCGATATTGTACGATATGTGCAAAAAAAGCAGATGATGGTACAGATAAATTGTCTGATATAGTAAAGATATCTAATTGTGACGAAGTTAAAAGAGCTACTATTAATAAGTTGAAGCATTATCTTTTGTTTAAGGAAGTACCATTTTATTATTCTGCTGAAGTTAGGCGTATAAAGAGTTGTGAGGTGAGCAATCAATGAGAATTCCGGTAGCACTATATCCATTCAGTTCCAAACATTTACCAGTTGTAAAATTCTTTAATAAATTACAGAACCGTTATACACTAAGTGAATTAATTTCATTTCCTGGCAATGGACTTGTTGGGAAAGATGCAGGTTATTCGCGTGCACATCCTGATGTAGGATTAACTGTAACAGATGCGTTATTTTCAGAGCGTTCCGCGTGGGACATGTTGGTTTTCGCAGATGTGACGAGTGCACAATATGAATACGCCGTAAACATTGAGGATATTTTCGAACGTTTGTTGCAAGCGGATAAGATTCTTCACTATTTTAGCAGTTATACAAATGCTCCACAGAGAGTGCAGTTGCTTTCAGAAATCTATTCGAAAAAGGTTAAGTTTAGCGAGGAAACTATTCTAGAGGCTTCCAAGTATGGAATAAGTGAAAACGAATTCTCGTACCTTGATAAACCAGTTGTGCTGGTTGGCGGGCTTTTTGAGGAAGCAGATGTTTTTGAAGTTTTGTTGGGGTTGGTGGATAAACTTCGTGACGAGGGTCTCACTGTGACTACAGTTACAAAGAATTCCATCGGAAGAATGTTTGGGTTTCATACATTATCTCATATTATTGGGAGATGTGATCTTAGCGAAGCACAAAAAGTACACGAAATTAACCGATTTATTAAAGCTCTCGAATTGATTGAAAGACCGGATGTTGTTTTGCTCGAGGCTCCGGATGCTTTAAAGCGTTTTAATGATTATGCTCCTAATGGGTTTGGAATTCGTACATATATGCTATGTCAAGCGATAAATCCTGATTACTTGGTGTGTTGTGTGCCATGTGATCTAGCGATTGGTGAATTGGTTGATAGGCTGAGTGCTGACTTTTCGAATAAGTTCGGGTCTTCAATCCATGCAGTTCATGTCAGTAATGTGGTGATAGATTCTATGAATGTTATGCAAGAGTATGCGCTCTCTCATGTTCATGTAGATTTGCAAACTGTACAAAAGCAAATTAATAGCCAAAGAGCAATCTCGAAGATTCCGCTCTTTGATGTTGTGGGGCAAGGTGTAGATGATTTATACACCCATATGCGATCCTTCTTACTGTCTTAAATGGAAAGGGAATAGGTGATTATTATTGTGGAGTTGAATGATGTTATCCATTATAAGATAGTTGATGTCTTACTACATAGGTTTAATATTCCAGAGACATTACTCATACCAGAGCTTTGGGATGAACCACTAACCGGAAGTATTTTTCAATTTTCGGGTGTTGATTTTGTGTATCTTTTTTTTGAGTTAGAAAAAGCATTTGATATTAGAATATCTAATACGTTTCTTAAGGAATATGGATTTTCCACTGTGAATAAAATTGCATATGCAATTGGTGTACAAAGTGTTATTTAATTTAGTATTTATTTTGATATATTATTTATTCTGCAAGTCAAGTACAATGGGGATTCATAATTTATTGAGAGGAGGTGAAGTACAATGAAAAATTTACGTAAAAGAGGTATTGTTGCAGATTCAGTTGAGGCGTATGTATGTATGTGTGCATATGCAGCTTGTTCCTGCACTTGTGCTTGTGTGTGTGTGTGTCAAGTTGGTAATCCGACAGCTACTGATAATCAGAATGACATCACTGGTGCGTATAACCCCGTTACTAACTACACAGGTGGCGATTCAGCTAACGGAAGATAAAGCTTTGTCTTAATGTTATGTTGGTGTAACTACGACTAATTGAATCTAGCGAATCAGGTTTCTCCATTACATTGAACTTGGTGACCTCGTCTCACCTATAGGTGAGACCAGGATTATATTAAGAAGAAATTCTGAAATTTATAACTTTTAAGCGGTTAATGAAAGTAAAGAATCAGAGGAGTGCTAACATGAAATTGAATGTGCTTTTTCGCTCAACAATTCGACAGCCGGTACGTTCGGTTCTTTTATTTTTGCTTGTGGGGGCTATTTCATTTTTATTTGTTTCCCGGGCAGTCGAGTATTTTGTGATAAATCAGGAGGTAGAGCGTATCTCCGCTTATTACCGTGCGATCGCCACCTTACATACGCAGGATACGGACGATGTCACCAATGGTATCTCTATTGTCAAGGACAGTAAATACGTGGCGTTCGACGACAACTGGCGGATGTCCACGGGTGTACTTCAAGGGTTATATAATCCAGACATTGACGGAACCAGCAGTGATTACCCCGGTTCCCCCGTCTCTTCTGTCGGGCTGAATGTTAGCGATATATTAATATACGGAACGATTGATTCAAAGGAGATTTTAGAAATACCGTCAGATTTGCACAGGTTAACTGAAACTCAATACCAGGTTAATTTTAAGGTGGACTATGTGGAAGCTGGTTATCCTGAACGTGTGAGGGTTGGACAGCTTGTTACGCTGTCCCTCGACGATGAAAGTGAAGAGGTTGCAAAAGAACTGTATGAGTCCCTCAACCAGGGCGTACGTTATTTCCTTCGGGCGTATTACAATCCCGACTCAAAGGAATTCCGACTCAAGCCAATCATCGGTGAGTTGTGGGCTTTTCCCGTTCAAGCAGGAGAAACCATTGACTTTAGTTCCGATGAGTGGGCAGACTTTGCCAATGAAGTAGCGGTACTAAAGGAAAATCAAAGCACTATGCTAGTTGTCGGCTTAAAAGACATGAGCGCTCAACCTATGGTGCAACCTACCTATTCCAAGGAAGGTCGCTACTATTTGGTTGATGGGCGATGGCTGAATATGGAGGATAACAACAATGCCAACCGTGTCTGTATGGTACGCCAAGAGTTTGCCCAGCTTCGCGGCTTGTCGGTGGGAGATAGGATTACGCTGACGATGAGGGAATTAAAAACGCTGTATTATGGATATATCATATTCGGCGAGGATTGGGATCATTGGGAAAACTACGATACGTATACCGAGACGTTTGAGATTGCGGGTATTTATAACATTATGACCACAAGTAGCACAGGATTAACTTCACGCAATCTCCGAGTTTTCATACCAGATTCCTGTATGCCCGTTGAAATCGGTATCTTAGGGAATACTCAAAGTTCCTATAGTTTTGTCCTGAACTCGCCTAGAGACATACAGTCATTCACCGAAGAGACCAGCACTGCGTTATCGGCAATCGGTATGCGTGCGGTGTTTATGGACAACGGATGGGAGACTTTCAATGCGTCAACCGAACCGATATTAAGTTCCACGTCTTTGAATGCACTGGTATCTGGACTGACTCTCATCCTAGCACTGCTTCTAGCTGTGTTCCTTTATCTACGTGGACGCAGGCACGACTTTGCCATCCTGCGAGCCTTGGGAGTATCTAAGAAGGCCACCGTTTTCTGGATGCTCTTGCCGATGCTAGTGATTGGCGGCGGTGGCACCATCATAAGCGGGGTTTTATCATGGAGGTACACACTTGGGAAAGTTTTTAAGACGCTGGCTTCGCTTAAAGGCTCCACGGAATTTACAGTGTCTGCGTCGCTACCTCTTACCTGGCTAGCCTTACTTTGTATTAGCATCGTAGCTTTTATGATTACTCTTACGTTTTTCGGGGTGTTGTCACTTGCCAGCCAGCCAGTCTTGATGTTACTTTTGAATACTGGTTCACGAGTAAAGCAGAATAAAAAAGTTGGTAACACAGTCAACGAAATCAAAGAGGATAATACTTCCCCTGTGAGAGGGAGCACTGCGGCAAACATAGTTTGCAGCATCGGCAAAAACCCAGAGTCTCATACGAATCTTGGGTTTGCCCAAATTACCCGCTATGTATTCCACCATATCGTCCGCGCCCCCCTTAAAACCTGTCTTGCGATTGTTTTGCCAATGTGTTCTATCGCAGCTATTGGGTGGATACATCAAACGATAGTATTCAGCACCGGTGAAGTAGCACGTCTTTATGAAACAACCGTCGTAACCGGTGACATCATCAAAGGTAATACAACTTCGTATAATGGAGGAGAGAGTGGTTCATTTATCAGAAAACAAACGATTGACGACCTCGTGAGCACAGGTTATATCAAAGATATGTATGTGGAATCAGCAGCGGAAGCTGTTGTTTATCCTATGATAGATGGTATATTACAACTTAATATTGCCAAAAGTGGTATCGTTTTGTACGGATTTGACAGGCCAGAGCACTTTTTCTCAGGGAGCGGCAAAAACATTAAAATAGAATATTCAGGAAGCATAAGTGAAACTCTTTTTACCAAGAAATTCTCTTCAGACAGTGACATAATCTCGACGGGAGAGCCTCCACCTGCGGTGCTTCCAAAAATGCTAATGGAGCGCTTAAGCGTACAAATTGGAAATGTGATAAATATTGAAAGTGGCTACAAAGCCTACACATTTAGAGTGGCAGGGCAGTATTCCGAGCCGATTGCTGGCAACCTTGGCTCCAGTGTGGAGACCATTCTTATGCCGTTATCTATGCTTACACTCTTAAAAGAAGGTGAGCTATTGTACATCTCGGCAGAATTTGTGATAGACCCAGCAAAGAATAGAGACTTAGCGTCGTTTCGAGAAGAAGCCGAAAGCATTGTTATGCGGTCTGACGCTGGGGTTGTTGAGCTTAGGTTATTGCTTTGGGATGAAGAACTTACCAAGGTCGTTGGTCCTCTAGAAAAAAACATTGAGCTGTTAACCGTACTCTACCCAGTAGTTGTAGTGGTGTCAACGTTGATTGCCATTGTATTATCACTGCTGTTGATTACGCAGCGATCGAAAGAGACAGCCATTATGAGGATACTGGGGGCAACGAAGTTACGCGTTCGTATCGCACTCACTTTAGAGCAAGCCATACTTTGCCTCACCGGGGCTATCATAGGCTTGATATTGGTTACGTTATTAAACGGAAGTACAATTTCATTACCAGGTTCTGTTGTGCTGTGTGCTTTCGTTTACTTCGCTGGAACATTACTTGGAGCGGTTGTTGGTGCAGGCTTTGCTGTCGAACGCAGCCCTCTTGAACTTTTACAGGTCAAAGAATAGGAGGAACAGACATTGCTTAAACTTGAAAATGTTGGATATCGATATAAACAGGGTGACCGCGATGCACTGACCGGAATAAATTGTACGTTTGATAGCGAATTGTTTCATGCTATTATTGGGACTTCTGGTAGTGGAAAAAGCACGTTGTTATCTCTTATGGCAGGACTTGATAAACCAGGAGTCGGCAGAATATCGATCAATGGCGAAGATTTGTCAAAACTTAACTTAGACCGCTACCGCCGGGAACAAGTGTCAATGATCTTCCAAGCCTTTCAGCTGTTCCCTATGCTTTCTGCAATCGAAAATGTTATATATCCAATGGAATTAAACGGCGTGCCGCTTAAGCAAGCTAAGATGAGGGCTATGGAGCTTCTAGGTGCGGTGGATATAACGAAAGAGAAACATCGACGTTACCCATCGCGATTATCGGGCGGTGAACAGCAGCGGGTGGCGATAGCACGTGCATTGGCAGGTGGTGCTCGGATACTATTAGCGGATGAGCCCACAGGAAACTTGGATACTGTCAATGGTAACCGAGTGATTGAAATTCTTAGCAATCTCGCACACAACGACGGTTACTGTGTTATTGTAGTCACTCACGATTTGAGTATTGCGAACTCCGCTGATCGCGTGTATCGCATGACCGATGGGATACTTGCTGAAGAAAATAGGTAGGATAGATATGAAATTTTTTCAAGGAAATTTAAAAAAAATATTAGATTTTTTTTCTGCAACTGCTTATTGTATGTCACTTTCGTGGAATTCATCACGATTTTACACAATTACCAGAATTGTATGTCAAATTTTACTATCTATGTTTACGATTGTTGTTTCTTACACTGGGAAATATATCATTGATCTATTAACGGGTGAGTGGGTTCAGAAAGATGCAAGACAAATGCTTTTCAATCTGTTTTTCTGGCTTTTGATTGTGACTGTTTTTCGTTCTCTTGGACAAAAGGTAATGTTGTATTGTCAATCTATGCAAAGTGATAAAATTAACGGGTATCTTTCGGCTATGATGATCTCACAATCGCTCAATGCGGACTTGGAGTATATTGATAACCCTAAGTTTCATGATAAATTTACATCTGCCACTCGCGATATGTCGATGGTAGCTCATATTTTGTGGAATGTGCTCTCTTGTCTTAGTGCAATGGTGTCATTCATTATCTCGTTTACCATTTTGAGCCAAATAAATATACTTTATGGATTAATCATGATTGTTGTAGCAATTCCGTCATCTATAGCTACGTCTAAATACACAAAAGTATTATTTGAGCTAAGTTTGGAACAACTCAATGGAGAGCGAAAGAAGAGCTATTATCAAAGTATTGCTATAGATCGTCGTTATGCCCAAGATTTACGCTTGTTTAACGCAGAGAAGTATCTGAGAAACCGCTATATAATATTGTGGGAAAAACTGTTTAAGGAAAGAAAAAAGATTACGAAGATAAGAACGATTATCACGTGCCTAATGGATCTATTGCCCGAGCTAGCCATTGTGATTATCGGGATAAATATTGCACTTGGCGTGATGTCAGGCTTTGGCACGGTAGGGGATTATTCTTTATATACTGCTCTTATTAGCCAACTTTGGGCTTCGATATCGTTGCTTTCATCTTCAGCAATGCAGATATATGATAATCAAATAAAGATAAATAACATAAAAGAACTTGAAAATTTTAGAAATCGTGTTATAGAAGAGAGGAAAATTCATCTTGAAAGAATTGATTCAATAACCTTTGACCATGTAAGCTTTTCATACCCTGGTGCAAACTTCCTTGCCCTTGATGATATTAACTTTCACATGAAGCGTGAGGAAAAGGTGGCACTTGTAGGGCTCAATGGATCTGGTAAATCAACACTTATTAAATTACTCTTGCGATTTTATGATCCTGATGACGGAGTGATATTAATAAATGGAATCAACATCAAGAATTATTCTATGACTGAGTTACGTAGTAACTTTAGTGTTTATTTTCAAGAAATGCAAAATTATAGTTTTGTACTAAGAGATAACTTCGCTATTTCTGATCAGAAAATTGAGGATATCGATATTATTGTTCAATCTGCTTTAGCAAACGCATCGTGCGAAGATATCCTAAGAAAAGTAAACGGTAATTTAGGAACGAGTATAACTAGATTTTTTGATGAAGACGGTGTAGAATTATCGGGAGGGCAACATCAAAAACTCGCATTAGCTAGAGCTCTTTTTCGCAGTCATACAGCATTGATCCTTGATGAACCTTCATCAAACCTTGATCCTAAAGCCGAACATATGATTCTTCAGTCACTTCATACGCTTACGCAAGGGAAAATGACGATTTTTACTTCCCATAGATTGTCAAACGTCTTTTTAGCAGACAGAATCATTGTTTTAGAAAATGGAAAAATTATTGAAGATGGGACACAGGACGAGTTGTTAAAAAACAAACAAAGATATTTTGAACTCTTTCGATACCAACAAGAAAAATATTGTGGGGGAGATAAAACTAATGCTGATTGCATTGATTGATGATGGTATTGACTCATCTGCATATGCGAATATTCATGTCAAATACGATATGCAGATTGGAAATGATTGCGTAGTCAGGAAGAGACAAGCAGATGATTGGATTATGACTGATCATGGCACGACTTGTGCTGGAATTATATCAAAATATGCTCCAATGGCAGAATTTTGTAGTATTCGTATTTTTCATGATGAGCGACTTCGCTCATCATGTGACCAGCTAATTGCTGCTATGGAGTGGTGTATGGAAAAACAAGTACCAATCATTCACTTAAGCGTTGGTTCTAGTCAGCCAAATGATTTTTCAAAACTAAGGGTGGCTGTTGCAAAATTAATACAACGGCGTCATATAGTCGTAGCTGCTCATAGTAATTCCTCGAAGTATTCTGTACCTGCGTGTCTTAATGGCGTACTCGGGGTTATAGCTGATTCGGAATTTGAGGGTAGTACCTACCAAATGTCCACTGATTTATATGCAATAAATAACATGATTAAGGCATCATCGCGACACAACTTGAGAACCTCATCAGGAATAGATTTGGTGACTATTGTAGCTAATAGTTATGCCGCACCAACGGTTACCGCAGCTGTACATAATATTCTTGAACAGTACGGCGAGTTTTCCATGCTTGTTTCACAAATCTATACAAAATTATTGAACGGATCAACTGATAATATATTTTCTAAACCAGACTTTATTGAAGATGCATATATTATTAACCCAATGGCGCTTCCATTTTTGAAAGAACATCTGTTTTTTCGTTGTATCGCAGAATACTCAAATTTTACGAATATGAATAATAACTGCAATGAATGTAAGAGCATTGTGCTTCTTTCTCCATACGATAGTAACGAATCAGAAAAAAATAATACGAATTTTACTGATATACCGGATTCAATCACAACCTTGCTTTATGGAGGACGTATATCCGGGCCATTTAAAAAAGCTCTTAGCGAAAGGATGCTAATCTGGAGTAAAGAAAATAACGAGTATGCAAATTGCTTGGTTGATATGCAGTATGAAGTATCTTCTGTTATTATCTGTATCCATGGAGATAGTGTAAAAATCCTTCACACACTATGTACACTTCGTAAGATGTTCATTGATGATGGCTATCTATGCCGAGGGTTAACAGATGCTCCGGAATATTTTTTATATGATTTAGAGTTTATTTCTCCTAATACTTCAGTACAATCAGCTATAATGTATCTGGACAAAACATATAGCCCTGATGTAGTTATATGTGGATTTCAATGTACCGGTTCTTCTACAGAATTTGACGTAGAAGCATACCATATTCTATTAGGTGATTGTAAACTTTATGATTCTATATCCAAAGGTCAAAGTAGCTTATTGTCAGTTATTGATACCGAATCCTTGCGAGCAGTGTACATAAAAATATTAAGTTATTTCTTAGAGTGATTTCGCCTATTTGCGTATGTTGGAATTGCTGACGGTGTCGATTTCTGCCATTTAAACTTCACTTGATGAACTTTCACAAGAGATTAATACTAGTAATCAGTATTTAAATTGATTGATAAATTAAAAATCAGGTATATTATTCTTGAAATCAGGACCACCGGCTAAGCCGGTGGTTTGCTCTGCCCCTATAAGGAGCTCTTACCTGCTTGCGCCCGGAAGGCGCCTGAAGGATTAGCCAACCGCACTTCTTTCTCGGGCTAGCCCTAAAGGGCTTTCTTTATGCCTTCTTACTCCTGCAAGCTCCTTGAGCCTTTCATGATAGCTTTATTTACCAGCCTCCCTTTCAGGGATTACTTTTTGCTTTTTTGTACTGGCTCACCCGTGAACGGGTCAATATACTCATTCAGTGTGAGTTGATCGGCTTCTAGATCATCTTTTAACTGATTTGCAATATACTCTTGAATCTTTTTTGTACTCTTTCCAACAGTATCAACATAATAGCCTCTACACCAAAAGTGTCGATTTCTATCTTATATTTTAATTCGCATGCTTTTCAAATATCATAAGCGAACTTTTCCCCTTCAAATATCCCATTATTTCAGAGACACTATACTTTGGTGGTATTCTTACAAGCATATGCACATGATCTTTACAACACTCTGCTTCTATTATTTCAATACCTTTTCTTTTACATAGTGTGCTTAGTATTTGAGCAACATCTGCTTTTATCTTTCCATATATAATCTGTCTTCTATATTTTGGTGCAAAAACTAAATGATACTTGCATTCCCATTTCGTATGCGCTAAACTATTCATATCCATTTTTGGATACCTCCTATGTAATTTTTGTGGTTGGCAAACCCACATTTATTATATCATAGGAGGTTTTTTACTTGAAGCTAAAGCTAACTGGGGACACACCGACATAGCCGGTGGTTTATTTTTATCGCGATACAACAAAGATCTGGACTTGTGTCAATAATGTAGACACAAGTCTAGATAAGAGATTCATTAATAATTATTAGGAGTTTGAAAATAGCAAAAGAAATATTAAAAAAAACGGACATTATGATTATTAATTTTGATATGGAGGCTGTTACTAATAATAAATGAAACAGGCAGACGAAGTGTGAGACAAAAGACACAATATAACGAGCTGGAAGTCAGAGAAATTAAGATATTAATATAGGGTAGGAGTGCCTTTGAACTATGGTCTATGGATATATAAGAGGAGTTATAAATTACATAGATAATATTTATAAGGATATAATTATGGACAATAATATGAATAAGGAGGCTTTTTTGAACTGTTATATATTGTCGAACAAAATGATATGGTTATATTCAATAACTATCAAGAATCTGTGAAACCTTTGAAGAATTGTCGAGTATTTTGAGTATTTTTAAAGAACAAGGTATCATATTAAATTTATTGGAATAGGGGTATAAGATTATATCACAATAAAAGAAATGAATAAATATTACAGTTGACATCTAAATTTAGGTGTCTTTTTTATGTCAGTTGTGTATTAATACAATCAATTATAATATTGTATATAATTGTTAATAAAATACTTGCTTTACTAGGAGGAAGAATAATTTTACTTAGAGCAATCAATGGCGATAGTTATGCACGAAAGATTGATGATGGAATTATAACCTTTAGGGACTTACTTTCAACCATTACAAATAATATTGAAACTGGATACAAATATTCAAACTACAAAGGGAAATCTAATTATGGGAAAGAACAAATTGATCTTTACAAGCAACATACCCCTATGACAGCTGCTGGAGAAATATTTGAAGTAGATACATACGATATAGAAACAATCATAGACAACAATATTAATAATCCACAGAAGATGAAAAGAGTTCTTATTAAAATGTTCAACAAAGAACGAAGAAGTAATGCAAATAATGATAAAACATTTTATGAAATTCATAATACACTTAATGAATATAAAATTATGGTAGAACAGTATAAGAAAGTATTATTTATGCTATTCTATAATAGTAGATTTTCTAATAATTCTCTTAATGATGTAATAACATTGAAAAAAGAAGGAGATGAAAATATTAAAAAAACTATTTATCAAATCTTTAATGATAATACTAATCTAATAAATGAATTGATATACAATCATAATGATTCAAAAAATTCTAAAATAGACGAAATCATTGCAAATAATATTTTTGATATGGCTTCAATTTTAAATTCTAAGAAAGAACACTTATAAGGAAATAAATAATTATTACACCAAGTGATGACACCGTGTATAGGTGTCATCACTTGGTGTAATAATACAATTTAAATGAATAGGAGATGATACTATTATGAATTATGGATATATTAAAGCAATGGAAAATTGTTCGAAAGAAAGAAGTATTTCAATCAATAAACAACTTAATGAATTAACTACATTAGGCATAACCAAGATTTACATAGACATAATAACTAAAGAGAAAAATAATAAAGAAAAACTTTATATCCTTATAGATAATTTACAAAAAGGTGAAACATTAGTTATAACCAAATTATCTAGAATAGCTGATAATTTTAATGAATTATCTGAATTATGTAATGCATTAGATGTATTAGGAGTTACTTTAGAGGTACTTGATATAGGAATTATAGTTCCTATATCTAATAAAATCACGAATGAGCTATGGATAAATGCTATAAAAGAATTTGAAAAAGATATAAAGTATGAAAGAATTTGTAATGGGCATTTAAAATCCAAAAAAAATAAACAATCAAGATCAACGAAATATTCTAAAAAACAATTAAGTGATGCTTTAAGGCTTCGTGATCGAAATACTTTCAGTGAAATAGCTTCAATTACTGGTATAAGTAAAAGTACATTATTAAGAGCAAGTAAAAATATGCAGCTATAAAATGTATAAATCCTTGAATATTAGTAAACATATTGTATATATATAAATTTTCTACAACTTTATAGTTTTTTTGAGTTATAGAAAATATGATATGTAGCTTAAACATTAAATAAATGAATTTTATTGAATAAAGAGTATTATGATATACCTCAAAATAAATAAAATAGAATTGCGCTAAACTCAGGTTTAACGCAAAGATTGAGTTGTTTTTAAAGTTTTAACTCTTTAAACCCTTTTTTTGGTGTTTTTTCTCTGGTTTATATTTACTTGTATTTTTACACGTCTTATTAATCTCTTTAATGGTTTTATTTATATCTTTATATTAATTCAAATTTCATAACTCTGCTTTAATTATATTTTCATTTCTACATTATACGCATTCCTAAATTTATAGACAAAACATACTGTTTATTAATTGATCTTAAACTTTTACATTTATATTACTTAAAGCTTATTTCAGTTGTTTTTATCATGAACCTTGATTCCACGCATCAAAGTCCTTACCTATATTAATTTACGCTTATTAACGTTATTTTAACTTCTAACTGTGTATTCTACATATTTACCTAAAAATATTGGAAATTTTAAAAGCCAATCAATGAAAACTTCTATATTTAATGATCTTCATACATTTATTGAATATCTTCAGTATCTAGTACTTTTTCTATATGGATCTTTTTAATTAATGTTCTATATTTTAGTATACCAATATCGTTTTTGTGTCTTACATTGGGGTTACCCATGAATAAGTACATTCAATCTATCTTAGATTCAATAGCCGGTCTATCTAAATTATTAGCATGTTTTTAATAATATATGATTTGTTAAATATTTAACATATGTTATTATACTTATTACCCTATTAATCAGAAACTCTATAGATTACTCATAGTTTATCACAAATTAATAAGTATATTTATTCTTCTTATTCCATATTAAAATAACTAAAAGTAATATTAAAAAGCATTACTATACGCTCCTATATAACTCTAATGATAAATTTCTAGTGACTATGATAAAATCTGTATAAAAAAGACGGATCTAGAATTTTCATCTAAATCCGTCCTTTCACTATTCTTTCACTATCTATTTTATAAAATTAACGATAAATAACCCAGAGAAGCACATATCCAATCCAAACCGCCATTAATGTAAATGGTACACCGATTCGCATAAAGTCCCTGGTCTTAACCTCATATCCATCCTTGCGAAGAATACCAATGGCTGTAATATTGGCAGATGCTCCTATTGGTGTTAAATTACCGCCTAAGGTTGCACCAATCAATAAACCAAAGTAAAGTAAATAAGGCTCTACATTCATCATCACAGCGATAGAACTTACTACTGGAAGCATTGTTGCAACATATGGAATATTATCTATAAATGCAGAAAATATAACAGAAGCAAACACCAGTAAGGTATAAACGATAAAAACATTATCTCCAGCAAGGAGAACGAAATATTCACTGATTTTCTTTATTACACCCGCTTCAGTAATGCCTGCAATTACAACAAATAAACCTGTTAATAATAAAAGTGTCTGGTAATCTACCTCCTTTATGGCTTTTAATGCCGAGGTAGAATTGTGAGTCTTAATATAAGACCATAAGATACCAACTACAAAGAAACCAACACATATCAAACCATTTGTAATTGCTGGTTTTTTTGGTATAAAGGAAGCCATAATTAAGGAAACTACAGTGCCACATAGTAAGATAGTTGGAACAAAATCAGTTACTTTTGTCAAAGCTCCCACATCAATTGGTTGTTTTTCCTTTCTAAATAAAAGAATTAAAACCAAAAGGGTTGCCAGTGCACCAACTTCTACGACCCAGAAGATACCTATTTTACCATTCATAAAAAAGAAATCTAGGAAATCCATATTTGCATAATTACCAAGTAAGATTGAAGTTGTATCTCCTACTAAGGTTGCTGCACCTTGAAGATTAGACGATACAGCGATACTAATTAATACTGGAACTGGTGATATTTTTACTTTCTTTGAAATAGCAAGCCCAACAGGGGCAACCATTAATACGGTGGCAACATTATCAACAAACGCCGAGATAATACCAGCAAAAAAGGATAACACTACGACAGCAAAGCATACGTTTGGAACCTTACGAATAAGTAGGTCCGACAATAACGCGGGCATTTTCGAATCAATAAATAAGGATACTGTTCCCATAGTACCTGCTATCATTAATATTACATTAAAGTCTATGGATGGTAATATCTTCGTTATAGGAAGTATACCAATTACTACAAACAAAAATGCTGAAATTAATGCAACAATGTAACGATACTTAGACAAGCTAAGCATTAAAACATATGTAATAATAAATAAAACTAATGCTGTTATTAACATTTTACCTCCATAATCATTCGTGTCTTATTGCATCTAAATATTTTTTATTGATGGATAAATATAAACTATTAATTCCTATTAAATTATAACTATGTATTGTACACCATCTGCTCTACCATTTTTTCTTTAAACTTATAAGATTTCACTTATCTACTTTAAGGTTCTTAAACAACTTTTCATAGATAGATCTATGATACCTATAAGATCTTTTGGTACGAGCTTTCTTGACACAAAAATTAAATCACCTCCCGTATTCCTGATATTTTTGATACGTTCCTGCAATTATCAAGATATTTTATTAAAAACTTATATTTACTCTTAGAAAATACCTTTACATAATTATCTATTTTACTATATATACCAAATCACTTCAACATAATTCAACGTTTTCTACCATAAATAAACAATATATGTCACTTATATTTTATTAAACGCAATCGAGTAGGAGGAAATTCATTAATTGAATTTCCGTCCTCTCACACCACCGTACGTACCGTTCGGTATACGGCGGTTCAATAAGATTACCTTATTTGCGAATATCTTTCACTAAGTGTTATAAAACCTTGTTCTCTAAGATATTTATTGGTAAGAGTTGAATTTAAGATTGGGCTATTGGAGATTCTCCAGTAGCCTTTCCTTGTATTCGCATGTTCCCATGCTTTCCAATTCTCTACCCCTAGTTTAACTAAGTTATCATGTTTCGTTTTAATCTTTTTCCACTGTTTCCAGTAACAAAGACGTAAACGTCTTCTTAGCCACTCATCAAGTTCTCGTAAAGTACCTTTCATATCTGCTAGTTTGAAGTAACTTATCCAGCCAACAATTAATTGTTTTAGTTTAATAGCTCTGAGTTCCATACTCATTGCATTACTTCTTCCAGTGATACTCTTAAGTTTTCCTTTTAACTTCTTAACAGAAACTTGATGTACTCTTATTCCCATTTCACCTTTCTTATTGTAAAAGGTATATCCTAAATATTTTAGTTTCCATGGTCGGTCTACCTTACTTTTCTCTTTGTTAACTTTAAGCTTCAAGTCCTTTTCTATAAACTCCGTGATACTTTTCATAACTCGCTCTGCTGATTTCTTTGATTTCACGTATACATTGCAATCATCTGCATAACGGCAGAACTTAAGTCCTCTTCGTTCTAATTCCATATCTAGTTCATGCAACATGATATTACTTAATAGTGGAGATAAGTTCCCACCTTGAGGCACTCCTTCTACAGTAGCACTTACTAATCCCTTTTCCATCACTCCTGCATTTAGATACTTCCTTATCAGTCCGATTACTCGTATATCCTTGACTTCTTTATAAATCAGCCCAATTAACCTATCGTGGTTGACAGTATCAAAGTACTTTTCTAAATCTATATCTACCGCCCATTTATAGCCTTCATCCATGTATTCTTTACATTTTAGAATTGCTTGATGCGCGTTTCGATTTGGTCTAAATCCATAACTATTCTCTGAAAATTTCTTCTCAAAGATTGGCGTTAGTACTTGTGATACTGCCTGTTGTATCACTCGGTCTACTACAGTTGGTATCCCTAATGGTCTTGTTTTCCCGTTATCCTTTGGTATCTCTACCCTTCTTACGGGATTCGGTTTATAACTTCCATCTGCTATGGATTGCTTAAGCTCTTCGCCATGACTTCTTAGATATGGTAGAAGTTCATCTACTCCCATCTTGTCGATTCCATGACTTCCTTTATTCTTCTTTACACGTTTAAAGGCTTCATTTAGATTTTCATTACTAATGATTTTCTCTAGCAATCCATAGTGATATTCTCTTCGGGCGTTCTGTCTGTTATCCGACGTCATAGAAATGCTCGGCGCCTTTGCATAGCTTTCGAGTTCCACTCTATCCTTTTGCAAATGACCTGATTCTGTATTCAGTTGTCTGCTGTCATCACATTTCTTTGTTTCTTTCAAACTTTCAAAACCTCCTATTGTTCAGTCCTTCCCATAGGTCGTCGACTACCTCCGGTACTATGACCTCTGCTGACTTCTTAGTGTTCAGCCATACATCACTGCATGGGTTGTCATTTCAGAGTTCACTTCCATGACGTATCACTAAGACCTCCCCAGGTAAGAACGCAATCTTCCTCTCCATCTATCTGCCACATTTACATTAATTAATTTCGAGTAGTTATTGGACTTCGATTTGTATAGCAATCTTATCCTTAATTAATGCCTTGTATGTGATTTCTGTTCGTCAGACCAGAGATTTGCCCACGGACTTCCTTCAGATTCGCCCTCGCGAACGACACCCTTGTCTTAGGCTATACACTTGCCACTACTAGGCTGTGTTAGGGACTTTAACCCATTAGATTGCGCCCATGCTGGGCACACTATAAAAAAGGCATATTATCTAATACGATAATCTGCCTTATTTTCATAGATGGTATATTCCATTTAAAACAACTATTTTCTCCTCAGAAATGATCTCCATTATTATTTGAATCTATTATTAAGATAACTTTATCCATGTAATTTTCCATTGCTATATAATATAAATTTTCTATAACAAATAGTAAATTTTTTCTATCTCTTGCATATACTGTAAATGTATGGTAGACTAGGAAATGTCAGGTAAGAGGGAGTGGTTTCACACCCGCCTTACTGAAAGTAAACAGTTAAAATAACCGTAGACCTTAGCGGGGGGCGGTTATTTTTTTTCGTTTGTCCGATCTATGTATCTTAATAGGAATGACGTTACCATACCTAGAATGACAAGAATCAAAGAGATCAACTCATAATCTGACATAAGAACACCCCCTTTCCCTTGGGGGTATTAACCACTCCCTCTTACAAAAGAAATTATACCATATATTTCCATATTAATCGATTACTTTCTATCGCTAAGAAATAGTAAATTATACACAAAAACGAGCTTTTACTTTATAGTATCATTTTTTCATGTAATTCTTCACGCTTGCTTACACAAATCATGAAGTACATTTAAAATATAACTAGATGTAAAAGCTCGTTTTGATTAACTTATAAATGGATTAGTTTAACAGTATTCCTAATTTAATACAGTACAACATTTTTTGCTATTTAATTTTAAAACTATTTAACGTTAATTGCTATTTAGCGTAAATATTATAAGATATTTATTACTCTTAGACGTTTATTACCATTTAACGTTTTTTTATCTTTATTACAACTTATTCTCCAGTAAAACTATCATAGAAATCTTTTAAATCACTATCTGATTTAACTGCCGCTGTCAATTGATCCGTTACATCTGAAATTAATGTCTTAACTTCATCTGAATTACGAAGATCGTCAACGTATTTTTGTGTTTCTTCAGAAAGTTTACCTAAATAAACGAATGGTTTATTATTTTCATCAAGTGAAATATAAACTTCATCAATGGATGGTGCCATGGTTTTAATAGAAGGTAACTCTAAATCATAGGTCACATAAGCCACATAATCAACTTCATTAATACCTTTTGCTACATAGGTTTTAATATTTTGATAACTTACAATATATTCAACTTTTCTATGTAGTCTTTCATAGTCAATTCCAGATGGATCTGTAACTAAACCTTCAAAAGAGTCTTTCGTACTTTCTAACTTTGCGTTAAAAAATTTAGTAATAAGTGCATTAATCTTTGGAAAACCTTCTTCCATTAGTAATGGTTCTTTCTCAACTTCTTCAGCACCAGCACTGGAAATTGCCTTTAATTCCTCTTCTACCATATTTGCATCAAAAGATGCCATCTGCGAAGTTTCTGTGCTACTTTTAGCTTTATTTAATGTTTCTTTATCTTTATTTGATACATTTATTCCGATCGCTATAGCAACAACGCATACAACACCAATTCCGCCGTAAATAACCTTTTTCCAGTCTTTAAAATCTTTTATCATAATATATCTTTCCTCCATATAAATACCAAACTATAAATCAACTCGGTGTGTGTTATTATATCAGAACTATATTTCAAAATCAATAAAATTACTTAACATTTTTGTAACAATTGTATGGCAATATTTTTACTAAATGTTATATATCACCTTAGATGTAAAAAATAGTGCTAAAACTCTTACAAGAACTGGATTTATAAGCAATATATAGTCATTTCTTAAGAAATTATTAAGACTATAATATGAATATTAATAACTAGGATGATTGACAGAATTCAAATCATTTGATATAATCCACTGGATGATATGTAACAATTTTGTAATATTTCAGCTTTTAAAGGAGGAATATTCTTGTATAAAAAGCATTTAATTCGAACTGCTACTATATTGCTTGCAGCTCTTTTATTTAATGTTGCATCAAAAGATGTAAAAGCAGAAGAAACAAATGTAGAACGATGTCTTACCGATAATAGTCTCGCTGGTATGTCACTAATAATGAATAAATATTATGATGAACGTTTATCAGAAACAGGAATCTCTGTAAGCAACGCTACTACTCCTGTATATGTTGACGGTGTCTTAATTGATGCAGTTCATATACCTTTAGAATTTAGTAATTTAGGAGTCTCAAAAGTATCTGATTATGTTAATATACGAAGTGAAGCATCCACAGACTCTGAAGTTGTTGGTAAATTATATAGCAATGCAGTAGCCACCATTCTTTCAAATGATGGAGAATGGGCTAAGATTACTTCTGGTACAGTAGATGGATATATCAAATCTGAATATTTAAGTACTGGTGAGGAAGCAGTTGCCATTGCTAATCAAAACTTTAAAAAATATGCTACTCCTACTACGATGACTCTTAATATTCGAAGTGGCCCAGGAACAGATTATAGTATTATCGCACAAGTTCCTATGGAAGAAGAATTAGAAATCATATCTGAGGGTGATCAATGGATTAAGGTTGCTTATGGTAATCAATCCGAAGCATATGTATCAAAAGATTATGTAGATATTAACTATGAGTTTAACTATGCAGTGTCAAAAGAGGAAGAAGAAGAAATTGCTAGAAAGAATTCATATGATATCAATAATATGATTTGGCCTCTTCCATCCGATCATACAATCTACACTTACTATGGATATCGTACCCCTCCAACCGCTGGTGCTAGTACATTCCATAAAGGCTTAGATATTGGTGGGCCTTATGGTGCTAATATTGTTACAGCCTTATCTGGAACGGTAACAAAAACTTCTTATAATAGCACTTCTGGTTATTATGTTGAAGTAAGTCATGGAAATGGTGTTGTAACAAGATATTTACATTGCTCTAAAATATTAGTATCTGTTGGACAAACTGTTATGCAAGGAGATACCATCGCACTTGTTGGATCTACTGGTGTTTCAACTGGCCCACATTTACATTTTAGTGTAGTGATTAACGGTAATAATGTAGACCCATATCCATATTTAAAAGCAGTACATTAACATAAAATAGTTTAAAGTACTTAAAAATCGAGTAGGAGGAAATTCATTAATTGAATTTCCGTCCTCTCACACCACCGTACGTACCGTTCGGTATACGGCGGTTCAATAAGATTACCTTATTTGCGAATATCTTTCACTAAGTGTTATAAAACCTTGTTCTCTAAGATATTTATTGGTAAGAGTTGAATTTAAGATTGGGCTATTGGAGATTCTCCAGTAGCCTTTCCTTGTATTCGCATGTTCCCATGCTTTCCAATTCTCTACCCCTAGTTTAACTAAGTTATCATGTTTCGTTTTAATCTTTTTCCACTGTTTCCAGTAACAAAGACGTAAACGTCTTCTTAGCCACTCATCAAGTTCTCGTAAAGTACCTTTCATATCTGCTAGTTTGAAGTAACTTATCCAGCCAACAATTAATTGTTTTAGTTTAATAGCTCTGAGTTCCATACTCATTGCATTACTTCTTCCAGTGATACTCTTAAGTTTTCCTTTTAACTTCTTAACAGAAACTTGATGTACTCTTATTCCCATTTCACCTTTCTTATTGTAAAAGGTATATCCTAGATATTTTAGTTTCCATGGTCGGTCTACCTTACTTTTCTCTTTGTTAACTTTAAGCTTCAAGTCCTTTTCTATAAACTCCGTGATACTTTTCATAACTCGCTCTGCTGATTTCTTTGATTTCACGTATACATTGCAATCATCTGCATAACGGCAGAACTTAAGTCCTCTTCGTTCTAATTCCATATCTAGTTCATGCAACATGATATTACTTAATAGTGGAGATAAGTTCCCACCTTGAGGCACTCCTTCTACAGTAGCACTTACTAATCCCTTTTCCATCACTCCTGCATTTAGATACTTCCTTATCAGTCCGATTACTCGTATATCCTTGACTTCTTTATAAATCAGCCCAATTAACCTATCGTGGTTGACAGTATCAAAGTACTTTTCTAAATCTATATCTACCGCCCATTTATAGCCTTCATCCATGTATTCTTTACATTTTAGAATTGCTTGATGCGCGTTTCGATTTGGTCTAAATCCATAACTATTCTCTGAAAATTTCTTCTCAAAGATTGGCGTTAGTACTTGTGATACTGCCTGTTGTATCACTCGGTCTACTACAGTTGGTATCCCTAATGGTCTTGTTTTCCCGTTATCCTTTGGTATCTCTACCCTTCTTACGGGATTCGGTTTATAACTTCCATCTGCTATGGATTGCTTAAGCTCTTCGCCATGACTTCTTAGATATGGTAGAAGTTCATCTACTCCCATCTTGTCGATTCCATGACTTCCTTTATTCTTCTTTACACGTTTAAAGGCTTCATTTAGATTTTCATTACTAATGATTTTCTCTAGCAATCCATAGTGATATTCTCTTCGGGCGTTCTGTCTGTTATCCGACGTCATAGAAATGCTCGGCGCCTTTGCATAGCTTTCGAGTTCCACTCTATCCTTTTGCAAATGACCTGATTCTGTATTCAGTTGTCTGCTGTCATCACATTTCTTTGTTTCTTTCAAACTTTCAAAACCTCCTATTGTTCAGTCCTTCCCAAAGGTCGTCGACTACCTCCGGTACTATGACCTCTGCTGACTTCTTAGTGTTCAGCCATACATCACTGCATGGGTTGTCATTTCAGAGTTCACTTCCATGACGTATCACTAAGACCTCCCCAGGTAAGAACGCAATCTTCCTCTCCATCTATCTGCCACATTTACATTAATTAATTTCGAGTAGTTATTGGACTTCGATTTGTATAGCAATCTTATCCTTAATTAATGCCTTGTATGTGATTTCTGTTCGTCAGACCAGAGATTTGCCCACGGACTTCCTTCAGATTCGCCCTCACGAACGACACCCTTGTCTTGGGCTATACACTTGCCACTACTAGGCTGTGTTAGGGACTTTAACCCATTAGATTGCGCCCATGCTGGGCACACTATAAGAAAGCGTTAACGACCTTAATTCGTTAACGCTTATTTAATATAATGTATTTACTATTATTCGATTGGATATAGTTGTCCGGTTACAGAATCCATTACAAAACCAGCAATTGTTACATCCTTAGGTATGAGTGGATGATGTTTTAAAATTTCTACTGATTGATGCACAGAATCTTCTACCGTATCAAATCCCTTTAACCAGGTTTTTAAATCTATTCCAATATATTTAATCATATCAATTTGTTCTGTTGAAACATTACGTTCTGTTAATTTTTCAATCATTTTATCAGCGTCTAGGTGCTGTACACCACAATCTGTATGGCCGATTACCATAACTTCACTTACATTCAATTCCATTATTGCAATTAATAAGCTTCGTACCGCACTACCAAATGGATGAGTAACTACGCCACCAGCATTTTTAATTATTTTGGCATCTCCATTTTTTATTCCTAATGCTGCTGGTAACAGCTCCGTTAATCTTGTATCCATACAAGAAAGAATCGCTATTTTTTTATCTGGGTATTTACTTGTTATGTACTTCTCATATGACTTATCTTTTACGAATTGCTCATTATATTTTAATATATCTTCAATCATCTATTTATTACCTTCCTTTTTTAGATTAAAAGTATTATATCAAAATTGAACGAGATTACAAGAAAGGAATCTAACAAATACTTGAACTTTATTACGATTTATTCGTAACTGATAAAAATTAGTCATTATCTTGGTTAAAATATCGAAAAGAATTTCATCAGAGTATAATCCTATTTCTTAGAATTCTTAATTTTAGTAAATTTGATTTTTACAATTATAGTACATTATATAATTCCAATTATAGGTTATTTATATTTTCCAATTATAGTATGTTCAATAAGCTTATATATACGTATTATTATTATGTAAACATAATTTGAGAATTACAATAAACACCTCAATATGTTAATTTTTTCTTCTTTGCAAAATTGAGATTTATATCTATAATTTAACATATTATTACTGCACTATTTTTTCTTCCAAGAACATAAGAATCTTATTACAATATTCTTCATCTTGCTCAAAATTGATAAAGTCAGTATTTTTTATAATAAAATGCGCATCTGAGTCCCGAATCCATAACTCACAATCTTCTAATTTCTCTTTTAAGCGCAATGCATTTTCATAAGGAACCGATGTATCCCCTTTACTTGCAATCAAAAATACTGGTCTCCCATCGGCATTTTGAATTTGATTGATAGGTTTCATCGTGTATACTATATTTCCAAAATTGAAATAAAGACCAATATGAGTAATCAATCTTCCAAAGTTTGATATAAATTGTGGGACATTGTTATTATTCATATAGTCATAGACAACATCTTCGAAACTAGAATATGCAGACATTGCTATTAGTCCGGAAATCTCCTCTATACTGCCAAATGCATTGACTGCCACTGCCCCACCCATGGAGACCCCTTGTAAAACAATAGGAATATCTTTATACTTCTCTTGTCCTTTAATATACTGAACCAATGCTTCTACATCTTTTGTTTCTTCATATCCAAGACAAATCTTATCGCCTTCACTTTTCCCATGTGCTCTTAATTCCAATAGAAACGATGCATATCCATTGTTTTTCATCCATTTTGCATGTCCATAGTAATAAGTAACGGAGGGCTGCACGATGCCTGAAATATATATGATAATAGCCTTGGGATTTTCTACTGTTACTTCTGAAACCCATAAGTCAATGTTATCCTCGGATTTAATTGTTAATTCATTTGACGTGATTCCAAAATCTTTGGCTGTATAAATTCCTTGCAATGGATATGGCGGTGCAGTATTTCCTGTATAGTCCACATGTTTATTTACAACGGCCCATATAACTATGCTTGGAATGATAATGCAAACCAAGGTAAATATCACTAAAATAAGCAAGATAACTTTTTTTGTTGCTAATTTCTTTAATCTCGTTAAAATTGTATGTTGGGACTTTCTAGATTGGTAAACTTCTTTATTTTCAAATTGTTCAAGCTTTCTTGCCTTAAACTTACACACGATATGAATCATATAAGTGATTATAATAGGAAAGACATAATATAATCCGTAAATGATTACGAAATAATCAGGAGCACTATGGACATTTGATTTTCTAATTTCAATATATTTAATAAGGATGTGCACAAACATAATTAAAAGTAGAATTACGAATATCTTAAAAAAAATACTAGAAAATAACTTTAGTTTTTCTAATCTAGACTTCAAAATTTATACCTCATTCCATAATTATTTAATGTCGATATATGTATAAAATGCTTCTATAACTATATTTTTATATGATTCCTTTCAGATTTCTATAATGTTACTTTTCTAAATGTATTATGATTAATTATATCAATATTTCCTTTCTAACTATATTTCAGTATGTTTTTAGGATTACTTCCCGATCCACAGTTCAAATAATACTTTTTTAACCACATTTTAAATTAGTACTTCTCTAACCACATTTTAAAATAATCTCTTCAATATTGTCAGTTATAAATTCATAACACCGATTTAAAAAATCCTCCATACTAACTCTATTGTTATAAAACTCTTCAATATAATCCATTATAAATCGATTGTTTATCTTCTCCCTATAAAATGAAGCATACGATTTTTGACTATTCGGAAATACAGATTGAATTCGTTGATCTGCTAAGGTAGGACCAACAATAATCTCTTCTAAAAACCAAAGAGCTTCTGGATGAGTTGGTTCCGTCGTCTTCGTATAACCATGCATAGACTTCCATTTTTCAAAAAATACAAAATGATTTATTTCATGAATCGCTCCACCCATAATTTTCTCTTCTATGCTATTATAATTTATCCAAAATTCTTTCGTAATTACATCTCTAGGGAAAACGGGTAAGCAGCCAAGGTAGCAGATAATATTGGGACCTGATACTGACCATTCAACTTCAAATAAGGAGAGCATACTTTGTAAAAGCGGGCGCTCAATCTCGTTAAATCTTTCTTGAATCTCAATAACTCTTGCTTCTAATGCCTCATTCGATTCTATTAGTTCTTTTTTAATCTCATAATCCACGATTTGATATATCTCAGCATCCGATAAGCTTGGTTTAAATTTATCCTTAAACGCTGGGAACCTGCCACATAAACGTTCTGAAAAAGCAAGGCTATTGTTTGTATTCTTTATCACCGTCTGAGTAAGCTCATAAATAAGTTCCACATTCTTTTTTGGTTCTATTTTCTTAACTATAATTTTAGGTAAAAACATACTCATTTCCTTTCTATGGAAATATAATTTTAGAATAACAGGAATGTATTGAAATGTAAATACATGGGCTGTTTAGGAAATTGATAATTATTTATAGTTAGGCTATGATACATACCAAATTTCTATAGATAAATTTGATTGCATCCGCTATACTAGTAATATACATGCACACATTGCATCACGGAGGAATAAATGGACGGACAAAGTTTTACACATTATAATCTTAGCAAAGAAATATTAGAGGCTCTAAACCTCTTAAACTATAAAGAAGCTACAAAAGTGCAGCAATTGGTTCTACCAAAGGCATTGTCAAAGAAAGACCTTCGCGTGAAGGCATCCACTGGCAGTGGAAAAACTGCTGCCTTTGGAATTCCTATCTCTGAAATGGTTGATTGGCTAGAAAATAAGCCACAAGCTCTTATCCTTGTTCCAACAAGAGAATTAGCCATACAAGTTTCTGAAGAAATTCGTAGCATTGGTCGTTTAAAACGATTAAAAGTTAGCGCTATCTTTGGAAGGGTGGATATAAAACGTCAAGAATTAGAATTAAAACAAAAAACACATATCGTTGTAGGTACTCCTGGCAGAATTAGAGATTTGATTTCACGTGGTTCACTGGTAATTGATGAAATTAAATATCTCGTTATAGATGAAGCGGATGAAATGTTTTTTATTGGCTTAAAGGAACAGGTTGAGGATATTATAAAACAACTACCAAAATCACGTACAACTATGCTATTTTCTGCTACCCTATCCGAGGATATTAATGAACTTGTTAAACAATACATGATAGAACCTCTCGATATTGAAGTTGAAAGTGAAACTACAACTATGGATCAGATTAAGCAACTTGCCTTTTTAGTTGAAGAAGAACAAAAATTTGATGCTTTAAAATATGTTACGATCACTCAGAATCCTGACAGTTGTATAATCTTTGCGAATACACAAGTAAAAGTGGATGAAATCTATGAGTTTTTAAAAAAGAATAAGTATCCTGTGAATTGTCTTCACGGTGGCTTGCAACAAAAAGAGCGGATGAAAATCATGGAGAGTTTTAAACAAGGTGGCTTTCGCTATCTCGTTGCAACGGATGTCGTTGCAAGAGGGATTGATATTGATAAGCTATCATTAGTTATTAATTTTGATATGTATCGTGGACTAGAAAATTATGTACATCGTATCGGTAGGACAGGCAGACAAAGAGAAATAGGAACTGCTGTAACGTTTTATACGAAAAATGAAGAAAGCAAGTTAGAGGAGTTAGAAGATTATTTAAAAACATCTATATTACAGGTGCCTACTGAAAATAAATCAACTAATATTGAATTAACTAAAATTGAATCTGACGATATTGAATCAACTGAAATTAAATCTACCGATATTGAATCTACTGATATTGAATCTACTGATATTGAATCCGCTGCTTACTTACCTTCTGACTCTTCTGATTCAATTATTAAACGAATCGAGAATGAGACCTTTATCATATCTTCAAACGAACAATTACGCTTTGAAGAAAAACTAAAACAAACCCCTGTAGTTAAGCCGAATAAAAGTAAGAACGTTGAAAAAGATATTCTTAAACTTCATATAAACGCAGGTAAAAAGGCTAAGATACGTACGAATGAGATTGTGGCTACGATATGTAGTATCGAAGGAATCTTAGATACGGATATTGGCGTTATTCAAATTACCGACATCGCTACATTTGTTGAAATATTAAATAACAAGGGTTTGCATGTTTTGGAGGAACTTAAAAAGAAAACGATTAAGGGTAAAGTACGTAAGGTGAATATTGCTAGACGTTAGCAAGTACCAGAACATGTGTTCATACCCTCGTAAAAAGTACACTTTCTATTTGTTGTAGCATCAACTTAATTACTTATTTTGCTATTGTTTTCCGATTTTTGATTTATATCTACTGAATATTAGCATATTTTAACTGATTATGGTATTGATAGATAGATATTTTAAAAATACGTATATTAAACATATGTTCGATTCTTTAGTTTCATGGCATAAAATTAGACTTATTTTCCCTATTTGTGCTTAAGACGCACCTTTTCTCAAGAGAGAGGTGCTCTTCTGATAAGCTATTTCTGAGAAGTTTTCAAACTTCTTAATTTGATTTACCGTGTAAAGTACGTACCTATAATTACTTAATTAGTAGTAAGGTTCAACTTTATCATGTGCAATAAAATAATTATACTTTAACAATTGTAGTAAAACACGTTAGAAAAGAGGTATGAATTATGGAACATAGAACATATCATCAAGAAAAAGACATTGAAAATGTCAAGAAACTTCGAGAATTACAACAAGAACTCCCTCGTTGGTTAAGGGATTATTTTCGTGGAATTGAATATACAAAAGAATCTAGAACCCGTATAGCATATGCTATTGATTTGAAGATCTTCTTTGATTACATTCAACAACATAACCCAATGTATAAAAACATGAATGTGCAAGATATACCGATTGACATTTTATCTAAGCTAAAAGCAACAGATATTGAAGAGTATTTAGAGTATTTGAAATTGTATAAAAATGAAGAAGGTAAAGAAATAACTAACAACGAGCGTGGCCTTCGTAGAAAGCTTGCTTCGCTTCGTTCCATGTATCATTATTATCATAAAAATAGAATTATTACTGAAAATCCAGTCATTCAAGTTGATATGCCGAAAATCCATGACAAAGCTATCATAAGACTAGAAGCAAATGAAGTTGCTGAATTATTAGATATTGTTGAATCTGGTAGTACTTTATCTGAAAATCAACAGTTATATCATGAGAAGCTTAAAACGAGAGATTTGGCTCTATTAACCTTACTATTAGGTACTGGAATCCGTGTTTCTGAATGTGTTGGTCTTGATATAACAGACGTAGATTTTGATAATGATCGCATTAAAATTGTTCGAAAAGGTGGGTATGAATCCTTTGTTTACTTTGGTGATGAAGTTCGTGAAGCACTACTCGACTATTTAGAAGAACGAAAGAATATTATTGCAACCGAAAACGATGAAAATGCGCTGTTTTTATCTTCAAGAAAACAACGAATTAGCGTACGAAGTGTACAAGTTTTAGTTAAAAAATATGCTCAAACCGTAACCACGCTAAAAAAGATTACGCCTCATAAATTACGTAGTACATATGGCACAAACCTATACCAAGAAACAGGCGATATTTATTTGGTAGCAGATGTTTTAGGACACCGTGATGTTAATACCACAAAGAAGCATTATGCTGCTATTGAGGATGGCCGAAGAAGGTTGGCTAGGAATAAGGTAAGATTGAGGGAGAAGGAATAATTAGTATATGGATATGATTGAAGGAGGGATATAATTTTCCCTCCTTTTAAGTTCGCAATTATTTAAAAAATGCGATTTAACTGTTTATTTTAATTCTTATTTAGTATACTTGAAATACCGTACCCCATTATCAGAAAGTGTAGTTGTAAAACATAAGTTTTGATTAGGTGTAAGTTTTATATAACTACCTTCATAGTCACCAAAATCAAACCCCAGTTTAATATATTCTGGATACCCATATAAATAGCATACTACCTTACCATCTTTAACAAATACTATTTGATTCATATTTTCATTTACAGATTCACTAATATTATCCCATTTGTACCCAATGACTTCGTATATCACTTCTTTGGGTGTATACGGAGCGAAACTATATAACGCATCCCACTCAAATGGTATAAATTCGCTTAAATCCTCAATATCTGCATCTCCGCTTATAACATTAAATGAGTTTATCAATTTATCAGCGTTAATATCCCAGACATCTTTTTTACATACATGAAAAACAATTAGTATTACAATAATTACAATCCCTATCATACATAAAATTTTATTTTTATTTTTCATAATTCCCCACCCTTTTAATCATTTTGTCGGATGTGATACGATATAAAACAAATCACCTTAATAAATTAGAATTTATATGACTAATTATTTTGCAATTCAGTAACCTTTCAACTCTCATATAACGCGAATATGTTTCTACTTCTTACTATGTAATTTAATCAAATCTGTATAATAAATGACTTCTTTGTTTAATGATTTAGCAAATTCAATTTCACTTTTTGTACTACTTCCTATATAATTATCTACATTTACAACTAAAATTGCATCCGATAATTTTATTCTCTCTTTATGCATTTTATCTAGTATAATAGCTTCTTCATCTGTATAATCATCTTTATTAGGTTTTGTAGTATATATAGGGCTTAACATACAATTTCCTTGTAAATCCATTTTTTCTGTAATTTCCATTATTTCTTTCATAAATCTTAAACTACCACATACAGTTATTATTTTCATATTCTCATCTCCTCCACAAATTCTAATTATTGTTTTGCATTTGAATTGATCCAATCAATAATAAAATCGAATCTTTCTTTTGTTAATCCATGACCACCTTGATACCTCTTATGGCATAGGTGGTTTATAGCATTATGCTCTGCATAAGCCGGGCTGGCTTTTTCAACGATATAATTCGCATCTCTTGAATATTTATCATCTTCTGTAGAAACAATAAGTAGCCGTCTTGGTGCAATACATGATACCAAATTGAATATATCATATTTACTATGGAAGTTCGGAATTACACTCGCCATTTCAATCCCTACATTGTTTAAAATTCGATTTTCATAAGTACAAGCACTGCCGCTTGCACAGCTATAAGCAATTCGTTCATCAACCGCAGAAAGAAATAAAACAGTATTCCCGCCATATGAATGTCCAAGTGTGCCAATATTTTTGTTATCGACATAAGTAAGCCCTGAAAGCAAAGTAATTCCATTTATAGCATCATTAATCACTTTTTTCATCAGGCAATCGCCTTTTATGATACGATAGCACATTTCATTATAATGCTGTAAAAAGTCTCCATCGTCTGAAAGAGGTTCCGTTCCATGTGCATTTTTGCGTCTTTCTTCAAAGCAAATGGAATCAGGCGCCAACACAACAAATCCCTTTCTCGCTAGTTCAGGCCCGAAAGCTTGCAAGGGATTTCCAGTTAAACCGCAAACTTCGCTCTTACCTAAATGACGTTCCCCATTGTGTTGATGATTGATAAGAATTGCGGGATTTTTGTCAAGTATATCTGGAAGCAAAAGAAAAGCAATGACTTTGTCTTCGTAAGAATCATATTCTATTAAATGTCTTGTATATCCACTTTCCTTTGTAGAATCAAGCAGTCTGTAATCAATATGGGGTATGTTATTAGAACATGTAATTCCAATGGCTTCTGTTATCTCATTTCTTAAATTTTCCATGTTAACCACCTTGCTTAATATAAAATTTTAGCACTTTATGATATCTAACAAACACGAATATTTGTTGTTCTAATATAATTTCAAAGAGATGTCAATGTAAGTTTATGAAAATTATGCAAATATAGATTACTTTTTTGATATTGCATAATTTAGAAGTCTATAAATCTTAATGCACTATAAACGATTATATTCATTACTTTCATACAGTCTTTATCAGCTTAAGTATCGTTTGTGAAGTCCGTGCTTATGATAGTGGTATCGCCAAGTATACACTTTAATTTTATTTACAGATATAGCACCTACAAAGTCTGTGAGTGCTATTAACTTTTATAACCTACATATGCACAAGACTCATCACATCAAGCGGTTTTTCTATTTGAAGGAAATCATGCTTTCGCTTAGAAGGTTGTGATGTTCCTTCTTTTAAATACCAAACTGCTTGAACTGCTTTCATTCCAAGCTTTCTAGCAGTCTCCAACTCATAACTGCCACCGTCTCCAACATATATACATTCCTCAGCCTTCACAGATAAGTCCTTTATACATCTTTGGAAAATCTCCTCATCTGGCTTTTGAATCCCCTGTTCATAGGAAAGATAAATAGCGTCAAAATATTTAAATAGTTCGCTTCTTCGGATTACTTCCGCTTCTTCTGAAAAACAGTTACTTATTAACCCCACTAAAATTCCCCTTTTTCTCAATGTATAAAGCATTGGAATTATTTCTGTATGTAAATGTTTAAAGCATTCTTCCTTTGTCACGATACGTTTTTCTACGATTTTCTTAAAAAGAGTTTCGGAGTAACAATCATTTTCTCTAAGTATTAATTCCAATGTATCTTCAAATGTTAACTTTCCTATCGTGCGTACGTGCTCCGTTGGACGCCAAAGTGACTGAAATTTATCTTCTGGAATTCCTGCATCCTCTGCCATTTGTGTTCCAAAATATAATGGACTACAATAGTGCGTAATCAACGTTTCAAACATGTCAAAAATTACTGCTCGTGTCATTGTTTCTCCCTCCTACAAATTTAATTTTATCACAGTAAAGCAAAATAACCAAATGAATACGAGACGTTATATATAACTAATTTAATTCAAGACGTTATATTCTTGCATTGGAAACTTTTATTTCCAAGAACGGTCATCTGTTACACTACCGTGTGAATTCACAGCAGAAAGTTGTTTCATTAATTACTATATTTATTTTTCTATATCCAACAAGCTTATAATATGATCATTATATCCATTAACATACGGAAGTCCATCTGACACTTCCATCATTAACTTGTTTGGATATACAACATAACTAAGCTGTGTGGTTTTTCTACAGATAGGAAAACTTCCTTCCCTTTGGCTAAGTATACTCTTTAAAAATTGATTGTTTAATGGTTGGTTATTTAAACGAATTATCTCGCTAAGGTTTTCATATCTCTTCACCGCTTCTTCTTTATAATCTACTAAGTGTGCGTTTTGATCATGAGTAAATGTATTTGAGCTGTAAATGCAGCGCTGACTGGAATAACGTAACTGATGACTGAATGGGCTTTTTTCTATTGCCATACCATTACCGTTTTTGTCTAAAAACACTATGTTATCACCATTACTATCACATGGAATCTCAGACAAATACTTAATCGCATCCTCAGTATTGTTTTGATGTTGTAACGCTAATCTTCTTAAAAATGATAATGGTATTCCTTCTTCATTTATTAATGAATCGTCATTTAAGAATACAACTGAATGTCCCATTGCCAAACCTTTTGAATTAATTCCACCATAGGAACTTACTGTTCCAGCACAGCCAATATGGGCAATAGGATTGCCTTTATCCGGTATGATCGTAAATAATACTTGAAACGCATAACCGGGAAAGTCCATATTTTTACCTAAGATAGGACCATCTTCGGAATCTTCAAATGATACAACAGTACAATATGTAAGATATTTGATATTAACATAGAGAAGTCTCATAAAATCAACTGCTGCCCCATCTGCAATTCCATGTAGCTCCTCTATTATTTCTGGAGTTCTTTTTTCTAAATTCTTTAAGACTTTTTTCGCTTCCATTTCGTAAATATTTCTTTTCATCATATAGTCTTTGGAAAGAGATTTCATAATCCCATCCACCAAAGGCATTAATTGTTTCCCATGTTGATATCCAATTTCATATGGAGTTCCTTTTAAAGTTAAATGAATCATTGTGTTTCCTTTCTCATATCTTCTTTCACTATCACGATATCCTTACACCGAATAATTAGCTCTGATAGCTCATTCCTCTCAAGAAGTATATGAGCTTCATAACCATTTTCCATACAATACAGCTCATGATAAATCCAAACACTACCAACTATAAACTTATCATCTTTAATAATTTCAGAAGAAACAAAAGTTATTTTATTCAGATTGGTGAATCCCCCCTGCGTATTGAGACGCATGACAATATCTTTGTCTACAATAAAATCCGTTACCCTGCAGTCATGGAAACCAAATGCCTCTTTTATAGATTGTGGTATTTTCTCTGCCTGCTGCGCATTCATACATTCCTTAGAGATACTATTCACCTTCATTTCATTCTCATTGCTGATTCCTTCCAACTGATTAAGAACTTTCCTTGTACAATACCCCAAAGCAAATAGACGTATGTCCGCAATTTGATCAATAAGTTCCATTGGCAGTTTCTCTTTCACTTGAATAATTTTAAATGTTTCTTGAATATCTCGGAACTCTTCTCTACATTTCACCTCATCAAAGGGTGGTCGTACATCGTACTCCTCTATCAATTTCTGAATACGTTCCCTTTCCTCAATTGGCATGTGATAGACTATTTCATCCTCCTCAAACATTTCACTATTGGAAAGTATCATCAAAGGTTTAAAAACCTTTCCATCGTCTTCTAACATTATACGTGGGTCAAAGTCATAAAAATTATGTTGCACTCTTACAAATTCATTTTCTTTTCTCTTATATAAGCGATTATAAAGTTCCTCGTTATAGACAGATGCACCTTTTATTACCTTCATGCCAAAGTGTAAACAGGTACGCTGACATAGTTTGTACCATTCTTTTGTAAGATACTTCATAAGAAACGCCTCCCCATGACTTTTATAATAAAATCTATATTTATACTAATAAAAACTAAGTGCATATACATCGTCCTTTAGAATAAATCTACCTTTCTAGATTTTTTGATGTACTGCTCTTAGTTACTAAGATATTTTTAATGGTTACTCAGATTTATTTAACGTTTTCCTTTTTCTACAATCGGTATCCAAAGTTCACAAAAAAGCCCTTCTTCGCCATGTTCAAAGTATATTTCATAATCCGTGTCATCCGTATGTTCATAGCTTGATTGTGGTAGGAACTCCTTGAAAAATCTACTCCACATTTCACTTATGCTATTTCCATCATTCCCATAGCATTTAAACACGACATAATCGGTAGGTTCTATTTTCCACACTGTAAATCCTTCTGCATATAGTGCTTCTAAATTACTCGTATCTGTATCTTTATCACTTAGAACCGCTATCCCATAATCAAACGTTGCAGATTCCTTATCTTTTGGACTGCACAAGCCATACAAATCTTTCTTACCTTCTGGAAATGGATTGTGTGTTATTTTTCCTGTCATTGCTTGCTTTGTTTTGTCTCTGTTAATACATGAGATTCTTCTTATTTAGTCCTGAAAGGTTTTTAATGCTTCAATGGTTCGTTCTATAAGTTCATCTAAGGACCAGCCTAACATATCTGCTCCATTTTGGATTACGTCTCTGGAACAACCCACTGCAAATCCTTTGCTTTTAAACTTTTTCTTTACGGATTTCACTTCCAAATCTTGCACGCTCTTTGATGGTCTCATAAGGACCACCGCTCCAATCAAACCAGTCAATTCATCTACGGCATATAGGACTTTTTCCATCATATGTTCTGGTTTGATATCCACCGTAATTCCGTACCCATGACTTGCGACTGCATGAATGATATTTTCATCAATCCCTCGTTCACGCATAATTTCCTGTTGTTTGATACAGTGCTCCTCTGGAAATTGTTCAAAATCTAAGTCATGTAATAATCCCACGATGCCCCAGAAATCCTCTTCCTCTGCATATCCAAGTTTCCGTGCAAAATATCTCATAGTCTGTTCTACTATTTGTCCATGCTCTAAATGAAATTTGTCTTGATTATATTCTGTTAATAAATTCCATGCTTCATCTCTTATCATTTCTAAACACCTGTCCTATTTAAAAATTTTATATATTATGATCTTACTTCTCTCTATCATACGATAGCTTAGTCAACATTAAAACTGAATTTTAAATAAAGTAATTCGCCATCTCATAATGTAGACAAACTTTTTATAATTTAAACCCTTGAATCAATTGATCTACCTCTTTTAGCAAGTTAGTTTCTTTTGCTACACATTCTGCATTATGACTACATAATTCATATGCTTCGTCTGAACTTGCCTTAACTTCCTCACTAATAGCAGCTAACTGAGTTATGCTATCAATGATCTGATTATTCGATTGTTTAATGTCGGTTACCTTGCTAGATGTTTCATCTATTAAATTCGTCAGCTGATTGATAACCTGATCGATATTCGTAAACTTTGACTCCGCATGCATGATTAAGTCTGTCTCTTCAGACGTAATCTCCAAAACATTGTTTGAGGCTTCTTTTGCATCTTTTGTATTTTCAGTTAATTCAGCAAGCAAGGTGTTAATTGATTCTGTTGAATTTCTAGTTCCCTGTGCAAGATCTCTAATCTGTTCAGCCACTACTCCAAAACTTTTTCCATATTCCCCAGCCCTTGCTGCTTCAATGGATGCATTTAACGCTAGCAAATTTGTTTGATTGGTGATACCTGAAATCATATCTGTAATTTGCTGCACTTCCTGCATCTTTGCTTCTAGATTCTCCATAACTTTTGATACTTTCTGATTCGCTTGTTCTAAATAATTTGACTTATTCTTAATAATATGAATCGCCTCAAGTCCTTCTTTAATTGCCTCTATCGACTGACTTGCTAACTTCGTCATATCATTTGCTGTGTGATTGGTTTCATCAATAATTCCTTGAATATTCTGAGTCATCATAGTCTGATGCATAATGCTTTCTGCATTATTTGCCGTACTCATTGAAATCTCTTTTACAGCTGAATTCATCACATCGTTGGATGTATTCATTTCATTAATGATTGAATCACTATTATCAATCTTGTTCTTTATCTTCTCTGCTACCGCAAGTATATTTTTTGCATACTCTTCTTGTTTTTTCTTTTCATCAACTGCTTCAAAAAGCACATTGTCATTATTTTTCTTGGAGATTCTAGTTACCGCATATGTTAAAACACTGCATAACACAATACCAAAAATCTGCACTGCATATGGTGTATCCAACGTAAATTTAGTTGTCGTATCTGCTTTTAACAGTAAGATTACATCGATAAAATTAACAAAGGAAACAATAATCCCAACACCCAAGGAATACTTTGGTCTAAAATACATCATGGATAAAAATAATGCAGGAAATAGATAGATATATGTACTTGTATTTAGCCCATAAAACATTAAATAGGTAAGTAATATTAAGTACATTCCCATACCAGTATAACAAATGAAAGTTCCATCTGTTTTAAAATATACATAAAGATTGATTAATGTCCCCACTAGAAATATAAGAATTGCTAATATTATATGGGTGATGTCCTTTGAACCAAACAACACTGTATTACAAATCGTTCCCATAATATAAAAACTAAGCACGATAAATGCTATGGTTGTAAACTTTGTAACACTACTTTGCTGCAAAAGAGCTGCGCTTTTCCTCTGTTCTTTTTCGAATGTTTTCATTATATTCTCCTTAAAATGTATGTTCTTTTTTATATCTTTCTTCTGGAACACATTCCCTTAAGTAACAAGAGTACCGAGTTCGTCTTTACTCCTTTGTATGGTTTCCCTGATAAATATAATTGTTGCACTTTTATTTCCTTTAATCTCTCTTTTTCTATCTCAAATGGATTTTCTGACAAAATTACCATATCTGCAATCTTTCCTACTTCAAGGCTCCCCCTTTCCTTTTCATCAAAGGTTGCGGCATACCCATGATAGGTACTCATTCTTAATGCCTCATATACAGAGATTGCTTGAACTTTATTGCTATGATTGCAAGCATTATGAATCCAAAGCAATGGATCAGGAGCTGTACAAGGTGCATCTGAACCAGCACTAAACCTTATATGATTATCTAATAATGTCGCAAGGGGATTTAAGGCTTCACAACGCTGCCCTAATATCTCTTCCAAATACTCATCTGGCTCTTGTTTCCAGTTAATAAATGAAGTCTGAAGTGGTATCTGAATGTGATAATCTTTGCATATCTTAAGTCCCTCATTCGTTGGCAAGCAGGCATGTATGATTCCATGACGATGATCTTTCCTTGGGTAATCATCTAGTGCCGCCTGAATCCCTTTCGTTGCCTGGTCAAAGGCTGCATCTCCAATGGCATGTAACTCAATCTGCAGGTTTGCACGATTTGCCTTTTTACAAAACTCGATAACTTGTTCATCTGAATAATATAAAACGCCCTTTTGGTCCGTTCCTTCATAAGGCTTTTTCATAGCAGCATCTTGGGAGCCATAGCAACCGTCAAGGGCTGTGGCAAAACAGCCTCCAATTCGTGGTAATTTTCTTTTTACTACATTTTTAACATTTAATGTTTGGAAGAACACTCTTAGCTGCATTCCATTATTTAATCCCCTACCAAACCACCGTTCCAAATCTACATCAAGATCTTTGGTAAATCCAACCCCACTAACAGTATGTATCATTCCAATTCCTTTGGATGCCATATAATCAAGAGCTTGCTTCATATTCGAGACTAATTTAAGCACAGAAACTGATTTTGTAACGTAATTTGATACCCTAAAAAATGCTTCCTGCTGCATTTCCCCTGTTTCCTCATTGTAACCACGTAAACCTTTTATCTTATCTTTCAAAATATTTAATAATGCCGAGTTAATCGTACACGCATGTCCATCGTATTTTACTACCATCACTGGCCGGTCAGAACAGACTGCATCTATCTCTTCCTTTGAAATAAGCTTTCTTTCACTCACCGAATAGGGAGATGCCCCAAAAGCGATAATTAACTTATCTTTATTTTTCTTTACAAACTCTGATAACATGAAAGATATCTCTTTATTACTTCTAGCCTCCATAACATTCAGCCCTGCATGAAAGATAGCAAAACTTGCAAAATGAATATGCGTATCTGCAAATGCCGGTATTAAAGCCTTCTTTCCAAGAGATACTCTTTCTACTCCTTCATATTCAGAAGGTATATCATTTCCTATGAAACGTATTTTCCCCTTATCTTCTATCAAATAACGTGCGACTGTATTATGTTCATCGCATGTTATGATTGTACCTTCGTATATCTTCATGTTTTTATGCCTCCCAATGAACTCATTGTTATAACTATATTTTCCTATTATAGAATATTTTTACATTAATTCTACATATTAATTCCTGTTTTTACATACAAAAAGGTAATCTATGCAATTCGTATTTATTAATAAATCAACCTACTAAAAACTTTCCAGACAACAAAAAAGACTACCTAATAATGTTTTCACATTATAAGATAATCTTTTTAAAACGCAGTTATTGAGTTTCTAACATATGAAATGTTTAGAATTGCCTTTTTTTCTCGGACTTACTGAACTAATCTATACACTTTTTATTTAATCAATTTCTTTCCAAATCTCTTTTGCCATACGAAAAGCAGCCCACGCTTTTGGCCATCCTGCATAAAAAGCTGCGTGGGTCAGAATTTCCGAAATTTCTTCCTTTGTTACGCCATGATTTTTAGCATTTTGGAGATGAAATTTTAGAGAATTATCTAATATACCACTTGCCATAAGACATGTTACCGTAACAATACTTCTGTCCCTTGCAGAGAGTTTATCCTCTCTTGACCATACCTCTGCGAATAATACATCATCATTTAATTCAGCAAATTTTGGTGCAAATTTGCCTAGTTCATCCCTACCTGCAGTTATCTTTGTCATATTGATAATACCTCCTGTTTACAATTTTTATTTCAGCTTGCTATAATCTTCATCAGACACAGGTTCGCACCACTCGTTATTGCAGTTTTCTCCGGGAACTTCGACTGCTAAATGCTGAAACCATTCATTCGGTGCAGCACCGTGCCAATGCTTTACATTTGCTGGAATATTTACCACATCACCGGGGTGTAATTCTTTCGGTTCACAACCGTATTCTTGATAATAACCACGACCTGCTGTAACAAGCAGAATCTGTCCGCCACCCTTGTCTGCGTGGTGAATATGCCAGTTATTCCGACAGCCTGGTTCAAATGTGACATTTCCTATAACCACTTGCTCAGTTGACAACATATTCAGATAGCTTTGTCCTTTGAAATACTGTGCAAATCCATCATTTGATTTACCTATGGGAAAAACGCTCATCTCTTTCACACTCATTGCCAATTCCTCCTTTATTTGCATTTTTTACTTTATAGCGGAGCCAAATGCTATCGCCATCTGTTTTTTCTATATGTTCAAGTTCAAAGCTAATTGGATTATCTGTGCTTAATCCTTCCTTTGTGGAAAACAAGGCAGGAGTTTTATCAGATCCATCGGCAGACGCTGCAATGACAACACTAAGTTCGTCACACATCCCAGCCTGTAAGAAAGACCAGTTAATCACTCCGCCACCTCCTAGCATTAACGTCTTGATGGAAAACGCATTAGCCAACTTATCTAATGTCAGACCGTAATCAATATTGTCTTTGCCAACAATAATATACGATATGCCAAGCTTTCTTAAAAACGCTTTATATGCGTTGCTTGCCTTATCTGTCAGTACTTCAATCACATGGGCTGTAGTGTCAATATAAGTAATGGTACTGCTTTTCCAGCCAAGTTTTCCGGTAGGGTCAACCGACACGTAGTACATAGTAGCATTAGGTTCAGCAATAAAATCTCCAGCAGGAACTTCGGGTGCGTTGTCGTCTAGCTGCGGTTTTTCATAAAATGTAAAATTGTCATCGGTTGTAACACGTCCCGACAGCCAGCCTTGATGCTTATAATAAGGATTTTTACCGAATGCTATGTTGTAAAATACATCTCCTGCCGCACTTCCCTTAGGAGTATCCATATATTTGCCCATAATTTTACCATCAAGAGAAGTCATCATATGACAAAAAATATAAGGTCTGTTCATTGTAATCTCATCCTTTCAAAATTTATATCCATTTTTTAATATCATTTTTAGCTTGCCAAACACTGCCACCGTGAATGGCAAGTCCGCTTTCAATCGTTGCATCTGGACACAATATTTTAATATCCTTTATGCTGTTTCCCAGCCCGCTACCCTCGTGTGTGCAGAATGGTTTGATAATTTTTCCACCAAAATCATAATGCTCTAAAAAGGTAAACACCGCCATTGGCATCGTCCCCCAATAGTTAGGAAACCCTAAGTAAATCACCTCGTAATCGTCAATGCTTTCGAGATAGGTTTTTAGTTCGGGTCTGGCATTGCGTTTCTGATCAGCCTGTGCCTCAGCGATACACACGTTATAATCCTTTGAATAACCTTTTTGTTGTTCCATTTTGAAAAGTGGTGCACCTGTCAACTCTTTAATTATACTAGCAGCAACCTCTGTGTTACCTATATCAAGTTTTTTAATCATACCATTTACATAATTTTCATCTGCTCTTGAATAAAAAGCAATAAGTTTATTCCCCATTTTGCTTCCTCCTTTATGCATTCATCATAGCATAGATTTTCTTGACATAGAATTTCCGATATGTTATCGTTGTATAAACTTATAGTTAATACTAAAAACCTAGGAGGTGCTTTATGTATAATAAAATGCTTGATACATTTATAGCGGTTGCCGACTGTGGTAGCCTTACAAAAGCAGCAGAACGTTTATATATCTCACCCACAGCTGTTATGAAGCAAATGAACGCACTGGAAAGTCATTTGGATTTAAAGCTGATAGAGCGCACCCCCTCTGGCATACGTTTGACAGAAGCAGGCGCTTTAATTTATCAGGATGCAAAATTTATGATAGACTACTCAAAAAAATCCATTTCAAGTGCAAGAGCTACTTTATTCGCTAATGATACGACCTTTTGTGTCGGAACTTCCCTTTTAAATCCTGCCAAGCCCTTTATGGATTTATGGTATCAAGTAAACAAAGATTTTCCAGAATACAAGCTGCACCTTGTTCCTTTTGAAGATAACCACGAGGGCATCCTATCTGAAATTAGTAAACTGGGAGAGAAGTTCGATTTTCTCATTGGAGTATGTGATTCCAAAGCATGGCTGAATCTCTGTAATATGCTTCCCATTGGCAGATATAAAAAAATGATAGCCGTCTCAAGAGAACATCCTCTTGCAGAAAAAAGTCGTATAAACCTAGAAGATTTATACGGTGAAACATTGATGATGGTAAAACCGGGAGATTCGGACGTCAATGATTTTATTCGCAACGATTTAGAAAGACATCACCCTAAAGTCCACATAGAAGATACTACTCAGTTTTATGATTTATCTGTGTTTAATCATTGTGCGGAAACAGGAAAGGTTTTGCTTACTACCGAGTGCTGGCAAGACGTTCACCCAGGACTAGTGACCATTCCCGTAAATTGGGATTACAGTATTCCTTATGGATTATTATATAGTTTAGATGCACCAGAAGATGTACTCAGATTTGTTAATACTTTGGAAAGGAAAATGTAGATTTTTACTTAGATTCCTTCAAGCCAACTATTATTCAAGATAAAATATGTATTATATATAAATTGAGGTAAACAAATGACAGATAAGAAACTTTGTATCAAGACTGAAGGTGTCCAATTAGATGATAGGCACTCCTATTACAACCATCGTTATGAACCAACTTCTTATGAGATTTTAGACATCTTGTTCGATGAATATATGCTTACACCAGAAGATACACTTGTTGACTATGGATGTGGAAAAGGAAGATTAAATTTTTATGTAAATTCCCGTTTTCACTGTCACACGGTAGGTATCGAGCTCAATGCTGCATATTACCAAGATGCACTTGATAATCTAAACACCTATAACGGGTCCTTCAAACAAAAGATTCATTTTGAATGTATCCCTGCCCAAAATTATATTGTTACTGAGAAAGAAAATTATTTTTACTTTTTTAATCCTTTTTCCATTGAATTGTTTCGTAAAGTAATTGGAAACATTCTAACAAGTTTAGAAGATAATCCAAGAAAATGTAAATTAATCTTATATTATCCAGATCCTGAATATACATTTTACTTACAAAATAATACTATTTTTCAACTTGAAGAGACAATAACAATCTCGTTGGCAAAAGATGTTCGTGAATGTTTCTGTATTTATACAAATGAATTATAGATGGATGAATTAGGGATTTATCTAAAGAACTGGAAAGGACTTCGATTCTGGAACAGCAATGAATTTAATAAAATTATTGGTATCTATGGAAATAAAGATTATATCGAATCTTCCTTTGCTATGATAGGATTGAAAAATGAACTAATTTAAATTTAAAATAATGTTTAATTCCATATTATATATTTCACTTATCAACTCACGGCTAAAGGAGTTTTCTAATAAATTACAATGTCAAGAGAATTGTCTACATTAATATAATATGTAAACATAATATTTGATATTGACTTATGCTAATGGACAGATGCAAACTATATTAGACATTTTATAATACTACATTTATAATTTTACAATTAAAAGATCTTCTAAAAACTATAATAGAAAAAACTATTAACATATTAGATTGGAGTACCTATGGAATACAAAAATATACAAGTGGGAGAATTTATAAGCCGTCCAAACCGTTTTATAGCCCATGTAAAAATAGAAAACACAATAGAGATTTGCCATGTGAAAAATACAGGAAGATGTAAAGAACTTTTGCTTCCTGGCGCTACTGTTTATGTACAGCATTTTCCAAATACTAAAAGAAAGACAAGTTGGGATTTGATTGCTGTGAAAAAAGGAGAAGTTTTAATAAATATGGACAGTCAAGCGCCAAATAAAGCCGTAAAGGAATGGCTATTATTAGGAGGACTTGGTTTCATACCAGACATAGTAAAGCCAGAGTATCAATATGAAGATAGCCGCTTCGATTTTTATCTGGAGCACGATAATAAACGCTGGCTCATTGAAGTGAAAGGGGTTACCTTAGAAAAAGATGGAGTAGCTCTGTTTCCAGATGCTCCAACCCTTCGTGGAGTAAAGCATATTGAAGGGTTGGCAAGGCATTCAAAAGAAGGATTTGTAACTGCTATTCTATTTGTCATTCAAATGGATGGTATCCTTTATTTTACTCCAAATGAAATAATGCATCCTGAATTTGCACAGGCTCTTCGACAAGCAAAACAAGAAGGTACTCATATCATGGCCTATGATTGTGAGATTACACCCAATAGCATGAATATTCGAAATCCAATTGAAATTAAACTTTAATAATTACTTCGCAAAACCTTTCTTCTTTGAACGAATTAATAATATAGCAGCTAACACGGTGGTTGCGATTGTGGCAAATGGCGTTGTAAGCCAAATTCCGTCAAGTCCCATCGTCTTTGGTAAAATTAATAAAAATCCGATTGGAAATACAATGGTCATAGTCACCGTAATTGCAATTGCATATTCTGGGCGATTGATTGCTGTAAAATACGACTGTGTAGCCGAGGAAAACCAGCGTACAAGGAACGTAATGGCAAATAGCTGTAATGCATGAAGAGATAGTTCAATGAGCTCTGTATCACTTTTTTGAACAAACAACAATACTGCACTTTCTCCACCAAAGAAAATCCATAGCGTAAATATAAGTGATATTAGGAAACCTGCAAGATAGCAAAGCCTCATCAATGCGTGTATTCGCTTATAATTTTTCGCACCTAAATTGTAACTGATGGCTGGCTGCAAGGAATCACTAAGTCCATATATAAGTGAATGCACTATGTTGTCAATATATAAAACAACGCTGAAGGCTGCAATCGACAGTTCTCCTGCCATTCTTAGCAATATGACATTAATTAGTATAGATGTAACACGTCCTGAAATACTATTTAATAAAGTTGGGCTACCACTAGCAATTATTTTACCCACCATTTTTATAGACCCTTTTGGTTTTACGAACTGTAATAATAATTTCTTTCGAAAAAATGGATAAAATGCGACAACTGTACTAATTATCATACTAAGGCTGAACGCAAGAGCAGCTGCCCAAATTCCCCACTTAAATACACCAAGAAACAACCATTCAAGAAAAACCCCTTCGATTGCCATTGTGATATTTACCCACATACTGTATTTGATTTTACCACAGATTCGAAGATAATTATCCACTGCAAAAAAGATTGAGAGGAATGGTGCAAGTATTGCATATACATATAAATATTGTACAGAAAGATTTATTAGTTCCTCATCCGCTCCCATTAAGCGAATTAAATCTTCTGCAAATATAAAAAAGATAGCTCCGGTTAAAAGTCCAGTTCCTATTATTAAGAAACAAGACAATGTGAAAATTTGATTTGCAGATGCGTTATCCTTTTCTCCTAAGCGAATTGCAATTGGTACGGAAGAACCTACACCAATCATATCACCAATAGAAAAACCTATAATTACTAATGGCATAACAATATTTACTGCTGCGAGGGCTTGTGATCCAAGTAACTGTCCTACAAAGATGCCATCTGCAATCACATAAAAAGATGACATTAGCATACTAATAATACTTGGAATAGCTACCAGAAAAAATAACTTTATCGGTGATGATTTTTCGTATAATACTTCATGATTCATTTTAAATACTCCTTATCCTTAACTTGCAAAAAAGCTATACTTACGGTATTCTAAAGTATGGTGAAACCCTATAGTCAAGAAGAAATTAAAATATATTTTCATTTGAAAGTTATACAAACTAAATTACAATTTTAAAGGACTCATTTATACGATTCCCTATTAGTAATTCTAGTATTTGATAAATTAGCATATGGAGGTTATGATGTCCAAAAAATACTTTACAAGCGGTGAATTTGCCACAGTCTGTGGGACTACAAAAGAAACACTATTCCATTATGATGAAATCGGTATCTTAAAACCTACTTATGTAGCTAAAAATGGATATCGGTATTACTCACCAAAGCAGTTCTATGATTTTGATTTAATAGCAACCTTAAAAGAAGCTGGCAGCTCTTTGGCCCAGATTAAAGAATATATTGAGACTTATACACCAGAAAATTATCTTAAAATTTTGGAGATGAATCGTGAAAAGTTAAGACAAGAGAGATTAAAGCTTATGCGTATGGAACGGCTGCTAAAAAACTCCGAACAACTTACAAAATATGCCATGCAGACTCCTGTTGGTTTACCAAAACTGGAGGAATGTGAGGAAGAATATTTTATTGTTGTAAAATTAAATACGGCAAAGCCAATCAGTGAAATCGATGAAATATACGAAATCGCTGACCATTTTAAATATTGCTTTAGTCATAAGCTGGGGGATGAATTTCCTCTTGGAAGTATTGTATTAAAAGAAACCCTGTTGTCTGGACAAAGTTATGATAGTTATTATTACAGTAAGATTTATAAGTCAGTAAAAAGTGAGCGTTTATTTGTGAAACCAAAGGGAACTTATTTAACCATGCTGCATCGTGGTTCTATGGAGACCATTGAAGATTCCTATAAGCTTATGCTTGATTACATTGAAAAAAACAACCTTGAACTCATTGGAAATGCCTATTGTTATGATGTTTTAAGCTACCTTGCAACTTGTAATACCAATGATTTTGTGATACAAATTTCCATGCAGGTTGAAAGAAAAAAATAAATGCATACTTGAAACCCCTCGATATTTTAGAAGTTCAAAAGAGGTCTTTGCATAATATAATTCGCAAAGACCTTATTTTATTTTCTATAATTTCTGAATTCTATCCTCAAAACTTACCTTTCATCTCTTCTAATCCTTTGAAGAACTTTCACCCATCTATCTTATGTCTCAATATTTTTACTAGCAAATTCTAAACATCACTTTCACCGAATATAATGAATTAGCTATAAAACGAGATTTAAGAACAATTAGCAACAACATTTTATTCTTCGGAAGGAGTACTTTATGGATTCATATTTTATTGTAATAATGATTGGTGGCATTCTACTTGCTCTTTATTTGCTTATCTTTCATATTCTAGGGCTTCGTATTATTAAGTCAAATGAAGTAGCGGTAGTCGAAAAATGGTGGAGTATCCATGGTTCTTTAAAAAACTCTATTATCGCTTTGAATGGCGAAGCTGGCTATTCTCCTGATTTACTACGAGGTGGTATCCATTTTCGTTCTACTTTAATGTACCGTATTCATAAGTACCCTTTGATTACAATACCACAAGGTCAAATTGCTTACATCTTTGCGAAGGATGGTATTCCACTTTCACCGACTCAGACTTTAGGTAAAGTAGTTATGGAAGCAAATAACTTCCAGGATGTTCGAGGCTTTCTTCAAAATGGTGGTCAAAAAGGGCCGCAAAGAGGCTTCCTAAGAGAAGGTACCTATGCCATTAACGTCGCCCAGTTCATTGTTATTACACAAAATGATATCAAGGCAATTTTTAATGGTTCCAAACAGGAACATTTGGAATTAGAAAGCATGCAACAGACTTTAATTCAAAGAAATGCCTTTGCTCCAGTTGTCATTATGGGGAAAGGAAATGAAACCAGTGACTTAATGGGTATTGTTACAGTACATGATAGCTTACCTCTTCAGCAGGGTGAAATTATTGCACCATCGGTTGGTGAAGGGCATTCCAGTTATCAAGATCCCGAGAAATTCATTGAACTCGGTGGACGCCGAGGTAAACAAATTGAAATATTAACAGATGGTACTTATTATATAAACCGTCTATTTGCAACAGTGGAATTTCGTGCTAAAACTGTCGTTCCAATTGGTTATGTCGGCGTTGTCGTAAGTTTCTTTGGTAATCAAGGAGTCGATACCACTGGTGATAATTATAGACATGGAGAGTTAGTGGAAACTGGCTGCAAAGGTGTATTACAAAAGCCTTTGATGCCGGGTAAATATGCCTTCAATACCGATGCAGGTAAAGTAATTCTAGTACCTACCACAAACATTATTTTAAAATGGAACCGTGGAGAAGTAGGAGAACATAAATATGACCAGAATCTATCGGAAGTCGACATTATAACGAAAGATGCCTTTGAACCTTCTCTCCCACTTTCGGTAGTTATGCATATTGATTATAAACAGGCTCCATGGGTAATTCAACGTTTTGGAGATATCAGCATGCTTGTAAATCAGTCTCTAGACCCTTTGGTAAGCGCATATTTTAAAGATGTCGCCCAAACGAAAACTTTAATTGAGTTAATCCAAGAACGTAGCGAAATTAGAGAGCGAGCTGTTGTTGAAATGAAGGATAAATTCGAAAAATACAACCTTCAACTAGAAGAAGTATTAATCGGTACCCCAAAATCTTCAAAAGATGATATTCAAATAGAAAATATTTTGACGCAGCTTCGGGAACGGCAAATTGCAGAGGAAAAGAAAATTACATATCAAAAACAACAATCCGCTGCTGAGAGCGAGAAATCACTTCGTGAAGCACAAGCCATTGCAGAGCAACAAAGCTACTTAACGAAGTCCAGCATCCAAATTCAAATTGAAGGTAATATCGGTGCTGCTTTAGCAAGTAAGGCCGAACAAGAGGCTAATCAAATTATTGCCCTTGCAAAAGCCAATGCTTCAAAAGTCCGCTTAGAAGGTGAGGCCGATGCTTCAAAAGAAACCAATATTGGTCTTGCAAAAGCTAAGGCTATTGACGCACAGGTTAAGGCATACGGAGGAGCGGAATACAGAATCACTCAGGAAATCACAGAGAAATTAGCAGATGCAATTAAGTACACCAATGTTGATATCGTTCCAAAGACTATAGTTACGATGGGAAGCTCATCAAAGGATGAGACTTCCTCGAATGCTTCCATTATAGATACTCTCCTTAAGCTTATTACAATTGAAAAGCTTGGAATATCCCTTCCAAAGGAAATAGAAAAAGTGAGTGAAGTAGAATCGATAAGTGGAGCAAAATCAACAAATGAAGTAGATCAAGCAATAGAGTAGATCAGATGAATGGAATTATATAGATGTACGAACTGGAAACGACAATTTAAGTCTTTTGCTATCTCTTATAAGCATACATAAAAAGCTGTGTCTCATATAGAAAAAGCATAAGCACAACACACCAATATTTATGAATAAAATGTCCCTACAAGATTTGAAAACATTCTAGAAATGATAAATCTTTTGGGGACATTTTTATTTTTTATCTATATTTTATATACATTCGTTCCTTCCAGCGGTGAGCCTTAACTATCATTATTCATATTTATTTCTAATGCTGTTTGCTAATGAATTTAACGCTTGACATGGTTCATATTTGGTTTTATATCCAACACCATCAATGATTAAGAATGGATTGTAAGCGGTTACTGTGATTCTAGTCCCATCTGTCTTGATAATTGTATAGATAACTGCTTGACCATCATAATCTTTATATGAATTGTCCTTGTTATATATAACTACATCATTCAGTATTTTGGTTAATTCAGAAATATCTTGTTCATTAAGGCTTATTGTAACATCTGGGGGTAGCAATTCTACTGTAACTTCTTTGATTTCATCCGTTGTTAAGCTTTTGAATAGTTTTGTTCCAAAACTAGACTTAATAATAAAAATTGATATAATGACAGCTACCACAATACAAAGAATAAGTATCTTTTTCTTCATTTTAACTCCTCCTTATCATTAATTCTGTAGTTCGATGGGATGTAAAAGATTATAATGATCCTTTTTCTGCCTCTCGTGCTTTCATAACCCACATTACACTATGTTATTAATTGAATATCAAATATCTAGACAAGAAATGGTAGGTCTGTTTGAAATGCTTTTATTTGTTACCAATTTTGTTGTTGCCATAACAAAACTTTAACTCCTTATTTTGTCAATATAATGTCAATAAACAACCTCTCTTTGTACTTAATAGTTAACAGCCGCCTGGTTTAATACTAGGTTTCGAGTATCTATATTACTATGTAAGTCCTTTGCACCTTCAACAAGTCTATTTTTAATTATTAATCTCTCATCTTGTACTATATTCTCATCTGTACTATATTCTCATCGTCTACTATAGAATGACGTATATAATCAATTTATATAAGGAGTTACCATGCAAATTATAGACGCTATCTAAGCATTTCTCGTATCTTAGTTAAATAAAAAAAATGAGCCAATAATCCGTGAGTTATCTCCACAAATTATCGGCTCTATCTCTTAATATCAGGCACTTTTATAAATAAGATAGTATTAAAACTAAGATAGTACAAAATCAACTACTATTATTTACTAATAAAAATAAACATCTATGTATTGTTCCCTACTATCTTCTTATGAAACAAAGTCTTCTCTCATTGGATTAAAGATATCAAGGAGAATTCCTTCTTTTAGACATACACAGCCATGAACTACACCATTAAGCTTAAGCATAGTATCTCCAGCTTTTACAATCTTTTTCTCTCCATCAATTTCAAACTCAAATTCCCCAGAAATCACATAAGTAATCTGAGTATGTGGATGGTGATGCAATGCTCCTACTGCTCCTGTAGCAAATGAATTTTCTACACACATTAAATCTTTACTGTACGCAAGTACACGGCGAATAACTCCTTCACCCACATTTTGTTCTTCAACATCATCATGAAATACCCATCTTTGATCTAACATATTCTTTCCTCCAATCCTATGAATTATTTTATGTTACATTATGTTTCACTGCACAAAGCAACTTCTTCATAAACATATACTTTACATAAAATTCTATAAAATAGCAAGCATTACTTTTATTGAACACTCTTATATATACTGTGTTCTGTCATTACTTTTTATAAATGTTACTTCTACATCTTCTGCTTTTAGTCTCCTACCAACTACATCAAACTTTGGATTTTGTTCTTTTGCATAGATTTTAAATTCTTCCATTGTTGCAAAATCTTTATCACTTCCACAAATACAGAAATAAGCAATGTCATCACCATAGGTTCTATATTCACATCCGAATACCTGATCATTTTCAGACTCCATGGTTTGATTACACCAAATCGCTACATATCCATGTTTCTTTTTACCAAATAACCAATGTTCTTCAATTTTTATTTCTTCAAATTTAGGAGTTGGAAAATATACATGGGTGAAATGAATCGGGTGTTCTTCTGGGATATGATAGACAATACCTATTTTATTATGGTTTTGCATGATTGCCGGCATTACTCCATTACCAAACCAAAAACCAGGTCTCATAGAGCTAGAATCACAGGTTCCACCAGGATGATTTGTGAAAACATCCGTTTCCTTATCTAAAGCCGCATACCACATGTGCTGTTGATATCCATATACTCCTGGCTCAAAACAGGTAGTTCCATGGAATCTCTCATTGAGAGATTTTGTGTATTCACAGGTGGTTGGATCTGCATCTGGATTCAAGGTCAGGTTCTCCCAACGTTTGAAGTTTTCATCCAAAACAGGTGACTGTACTGAAGTTAAACAATAATCTTCCGATTTATTTAAGTGGATAAGCGCATTTCCAGTCGTATAAGTAATTTCTAAAGGCTGATCCATAAGACTAATAAGTCTCTCTGGAATCTTATATTTGCTACTTGCATAAAAACCAAGCCAACCTTCACCAAAAGTATAAGGTACCTCTGGATTAATTAGGTTCATAAGTGCCTGGGCTCCCTGCGCAAAAGGATGAATCACTTCGCGATATACTCGTCCCATAGGTGCAATCACGCAGCCATCATAAGTATGTTGGCATAACATTTCAAGTAATCGGTCAGTTACTTTAGTAGCTCGATTGGATATTTCTAAATCCGAATAATCGATTACATTTAATAAAGCAGCAAAGGTTACGCACATATAAACCGTACTTAAAAACTCTTCAAATCCATTGGTTTCCACATCATCTAGCCAAGCCAAAACCTTTTCTCTTCCAAACTGACTTAGCTGTAATCCAGTCATATTTGCTCTTTTAAAATAATCTTGAGGGAACATTTCACCCACTTGCATTGCACAAGCATAAAACATTAAAGAATGATTTTCACTCCAGAAACACATAGCGTCAGAACCATTTTGATTCATCCAATATCTCCAGTTTAACAATACATCCTTTGCCCTCTTATAAAGTTCATCATCCACCTCGTAATTCTTTAGATAACGCACGAGACCACACACCAAAAAGTCAGAACAATCGAATCGGCTTTCAATCTGATTTAGAGTTTCCAACAATAGATCTCTATCCTTTTTTGTATCCATTCCAAGATACTTTCTCGCAAGTATATTGGATATGGAAAATCCAAACTTATCACCCCTAGATAAGCTCTCTGCCTTCGCAATTCGCTTTAGTATTTCTATCCTATTTTCTTCATAAGAACCAATGCTTCCATATACCGGTTTTTGAGCAAGAATATTTTCAACTTTTCTAGTTAATACAGTATCTCCTATGGTTATACGTACTAAAATCACTCCAGGCTTATTTTCATCAAGCGTAATCTTATCTTGTCCACTAATCTCTATCCATTCTTTTCTTGTATTCACCTGAGCAAAATCAGGACTTTGACTATCATAAGCAAGCCATGCTCCCTGGGGTGCTTTATTATGAAAAGTCATAGTTGAATCCTTTATCTGAATAGAATTTAACCATTGTTCTGCATGAATCAATTCATCGGTATGTTTCTGGTCTGGTAGAGAAATCTGTATCTGATTCTGATGATTAAGAATCTGAATTCCAAATAATGTTCTTGTATCACGAACTCCAAGAGTTTGAAGCTTAATATATATCTGATTACTTCCCTTTTTTAAATCCAATACTGTTTTTACCTTTTGTATTGGTTTATATACAGGAGAATGCATATTACAGATACGTGCTTGATTACACCATACATCAATCGCAGCATATGACCAAATGATAGCTTCTACTTTTAAATCCTGAACAACATCTATTCGTGTAACGGCATCTAGTTCCACTTTTTGTAACGTAGAGTAAAATGTGCTTTCATCTACAAACCAATTTCCATAATGGTAATAATATCTCCAGGGCATTCCCAAACTACTGTCTTTTCCTAATTGAATTTCTCCTTCGGACAAACACACATTTTGATCTGCTACAATGGTTCTTAAATACTGCTCATAACGTAACTGGTTATCATCTGTCTCATTATTTAAAAAATCCGTCTCCTTAGGTCCTGAAACCAAATAATTGGTGATAAAACCTGCTTTATTTAACTTTAATCTCTCCATCTTCTTATCCTTTCACAGCTCCTGCAGTTAATCCACTCATAAAGTAACGGCTTGTAAACATATAAAGAACAATAATTGGAATAATTGAAATGGTAGATCCCGCAAACATTAAGTTCCATGCAGCAGTACCATCGCCACTGTTCTTTAACATAACAACGCCTACTGTTAAAGGACGAAGTTTATCATTTGACATAGTAAATACCAATGGCATTATGTATTCATTCCAACCCGTACGGAAAGATAAAAGTCCGATTGTGGCAATTACTGGTTTAAGTAATGGAAAAATGATTTTATAATAAATCTGAAAAAAAGTACATCCATCAATTTTAGCTGCTTCATCTATTTCTTTCGATAAGGTATTCATATACCCACGAACTAAGAAAATATAGGTTGCTTGTCCCATTCCGGCAGAAATAAGAATAATACTAATCAAGGATTGGTTCATTTTTACTTTAACTGCAAGTTCAAAAAGAGGTCTAAGACTAACACTACCTACATTAACAAACATAAACGCAACGAATAGACTATATAATAATTCTTTCCCTTTAAAATTCTTTCTTGCAAATACATATCCTGCCATCGTTGTGACAGTAATGGAAAGAAACATAACTCCAAGACTTATAATTAAACTATTTACAGTATAATTAGCGAAGTTTGCCTTTTCCCACGCCTGTTTATAGTTATCAAAAATGAATTTCTTTGGTAATAAATTAGTTCCACCTAATAACAATTCGTTATTTTCCTTAAAAGAACCAAGAATAATATAAATAACAGGGTACAGAGTAACCAATGCAATTACAAGAAGGATAAGAAAGAGCAAAGCTCTTAATACTTTTGTCCTTCTCGAATAGACTACATGTGACTTTTCCATATATGCCTCCTTTAGACTACATTATCTAACTTTCTTGCCAAAAACATATAAATTGCTGTAATAACTCCGATGATCAAAGCTGCCATGAGACTTAAAACAGTCGCATAACCAATTTGAGGTGTTGTCTGGGATCCAAAGATTAATTTATATATATAGCTAAACATAACTTCTGATCTACTGTTTGGTCCACCATTGGTTAATACTAAAATAGATTCATAATCTTTTAATGCAGTCGTAATCGCTAGCATTAAAATTACTTTTAAAACTGGGCTTAACATTGGAAGTGTAATATGAAAGAAAGATTGTACACCATTTGCCCCATCTATTTTACAGCTTTCATAAACATCCTCAGAAATACTGGAAATACCAGACATAAAAAGAATCATATAGTTACCAAATCCACCCCATACTGCAACGATAATAATAGAAATCATAACTATGGAAGTACTGCCAAGCCAGTCAATTGGAGAATGTATCATTCCTAATTTATTTAAATATGCATTTAATACACCATTGTAAACCGCAAATATAAAACCGAAGATAAGGCTGTATACGGCTGCACTAATTACTGTAGGCATGAAATAGATTCCTCTAAAAAGACCGCTACCCTTAATTTTTTGATTTAGCAAAACTGCTAAAAGTAAAGATAATGGAATGATAATAACCAACTTCATAATTGCATATTCAAAGGTATGGAGTACACTACGCCAAAATACCGCATCATGGAACATTCTTGTAAAATTTTTAGCACCTATAAAATAAGCTGTAAATCCGTTGTAATCATAACATACATATCGAAGTAGCCAGAAAAAAGGATAGATAGAAATAACTGCAAGTAAAAACACTGCTGGCAATAGCATCAATATAGCCGCAAAATCGCCTCTGCTATTTGCTCGCTTCATTCGTTCTCTAAAACTCAATTTCTTTTTCATAAAAAGCGTTACCCCTTTCTTTAAAACAAGGGATGTTTTTAGTTATCTAAAAACATCCCATAAGTTTCGAGCACATATTTATTGTTCTAAATACTCAATTGTTCCTTCATTTGGATGCATCGGATCAAAATCTTTAATTACAAGTCTTTTAATTTTTCCCATACTTACATCATTGTCCAATGCTTCATTGTATCTCTTATTAAGATCCGCAATCGCATTATCCGCACTTACATTTCCCATAATTGCATTCCAGATCGTAGCAACATAATCATCTCCTTGAATTGCTACCGTTGGTACTGCTGGATAAACACTTTCATACTCTTGCAATTTAAAATCTGCAAGTCTACCGGTTTTAGATGTATCGATGATGCCATTCATGTACTCTGAAATAGGAAGGCAATACCCACCTTCTAAATATCCCTTTAAGTAATCTTCACTAGAGAAGAATTTAATAACTTCCCAAGCAGCATCTTTATTTTTGCTTGAAGAAAGCATCATGTAGCCCTTCTGAGGAAGAATTGATAAAGCACCCTTTACTTCTCCATCTAAGGTTGGAACCGTTGAAACACCCCAATCAAACTTTGTTATTGGGAACTGAGAAGTAAATACACCAGCTTCTTGGGATGCATTTCCCCATATTGCAAAGGTTCCCTCAGTAAACTGTGCTCTCATGGCATCAACACCTTGGGATGTAGAACCTGGAAGTACGCTGTTATCTTTAAAGAATTGATTACATTTTTCGATAATCTCTTTATATCCATCAAAATTAAACACACCATTTTTGTAATCATATCTATAAATTCCACTGGTTTCACAGGTTCCTTCAATCCATCGGATAAATGGATTCGCTGACGTGAAGCCAACACCGTATGTTACTCCTGCACCGTTATCTGTAACTTTCTTTGCAAGGTCAATAACACCATCTAGTGTATTTGGAAATTCAGAGTAACCTGCTGCCTCAACAAGATCTTTGTTGTATTCTATTCTTACACCACTTCTCATACCAGTTGGAATCCAATATACATTTCCATCAATCATATTAATTCCTTCATACTTATGATTTTCTGCTTCTGTTACTTTTTGAAAATCAGCATCTGTAATTCTATCATTTAGTGGCTCTAATATTTTTGCATCTGCAAAGGTTTTTAAATCAAATCCACTAAGTCCTGCACTAACACCAGCAATATCAGGTGCTGTACCAGAAGAATAAGCCATAGATAACATGTTTGCATAATCATCTGTGACAACTGTCAATTCGATTTTAATCCCTTTATCATTGGATTCATTGAACTCTTTGATTTTCTGATCTACATATTCAGAATCATGACGGTCATTTGTCCATACCGTAACAACCGATTTATCACCCGTATTTTGTGATCCATTCGTAGAACTCTGCCCCGTTCCTCCTGTAGATTTGCTTGCACACCCAGAAAGTAATGTGACTGACATGGCTCCCACCAATAGTAGACTTAACATTCTTTTCTTCATAAGTTTCTCCTTTCAACTTCTCCCTTGATGTCATCAATTCTACCTTATTTTCGACAAAATCAACATGACATTTCTCAATCTAATTGTAACATTTTTTAATATTTTGTATCTTTTTTTGTATTTTTCAAGTAAAAATGCTGTAGAAATAATCTACAGCATTAATTTCTCTTGTTTAATTTTACTTATTATCTGGAATAGTGATAATAATACTATTTCTATAATAAGGAATTGTCTGAAAATCCATTTCCACTTGGCCATAATAGATATTTAGTCTATCATAAATATTATGAAGCCCAATATGGCGTTTTTCTGTTTCATTCTTATCGTAAACCGCTTTCTTTGCTTTCTCTACATCAATACCGCAGCCATTGTCAATTACTTCAATACATATTTTATCTTCGTTACGATAAAACCGCACATCAATGGTTGGAATGTAAATAGCCTCCATTGTCATTTCATCTTTAAATCCATGCTTAATGGAATTCTCAACAAGAGGTTGTAAAATTAACTTTAAAATGAGTTTATCACTTAAATCATCCTCAATATCTACATTAAAAATAATACTTTTGCTAATTCTGTGATTCATAATACTTACATATGCTTCTACATGAGAAATTTCATCTTTCACCTTAATCAGTTCCTCGCCATAATTTAAACCAATCCGCATAAACGTAGCAAGTTTATTTATCATAGAAGATGCAATCAAAGTATGATTATTTAACACCTCAAGATTAATTCCTTCTAAGGTATTATAAAGTAAATGAGGATTGATCTGTTCTGCCAAAAGCTGTATTTCTAATTGGTACTTTTCCCGTTCATCCTCCTTCATCTGCTTAAACTGCATCTGAATCGTGTTGTACATAGATTTTATCGCATGATTTAGTTGACCAATTTCATCCTCATATTTACTTTCAAATGGTATATATCCCCGATTTTCTTGAATACCTTTTATACTTTTCATAAGATGATTTAATGGCAATGTAACATATTTTGTAAAAATATTAGAAAACAAAGCCGATAGTACAATTCCTACAACACCAAGTAGTAAAATAAAACGATTCATATCATTTATCTTCTGAGTTAAGAACTCCTTAGAAAGAATACTGATTAAATGCAGGTTAGAAAATGGAAGCTTTTGAGAATAGACAATATGATTCTGTAAATCTGATATCTGATGTATCTGATAATCTCCAAAATTATTCTTTACACCATCTTTAAATATCGGATCACTTAAAATATCCCCCATATCCCCATTCGGCTTTAGACTTATACTTTCTCCCTCAGCATTCACTACAAAATAATCTCGGTCAAAGTGTTTGGTACTTGACAAAGAAAGACTGTTTTGAAACTTTTGAAGATTCAATAATATAACCAAATTCGTTACTGGTTCTTGAGACTCATGTGCAATCACAACATTATCACCAGGTGATAAGATTGATAATGGAACCACGATTGGAATTACATCCTGCTGTTGTAAAAATGGACTCTGACAATATTGTAGCCATGTAATACCTCTTATCTTATCATACGAATCTAGAAAATAAGAAAGATCATTTTCTTTGCGTACTCCATAAGAATAAATTGTATAGCATGTCCCATCCTTGTTAATAAGAAATACGGATTCTATCAAATTATTGCTGTTAATCAGATTAATTAACTGCACTTGTACCCCTTCGGGATTCATATTATCCTCATCATTTCGCGCATTGACTACCACTTTTTGTATAGGTGGAGAAGATGCAAAGTTTATTACATTCTTTAAAATAGATTCATATATATTATTCAATGAATTAGAAATTACATTCATAGAATCCTGCATCTGTATTTCAACTTCTTCAAAATATAGCTTATTAAAATAATTCCTTGTAAATAAACATAAAAAAATAGTCAATATGATAATAACGCTAAACATACACAAACGTATCTTTGCAGAGATTTTCATATCACCAACAATTTTTAATAACTTATTCCCTAGCTTCTTTGACATATATTTTGTCCTTATCATTTGTCCCCATACTTTTCCTATTATAATTGGAAGGATTCACTCCTGTATATTGTTTAAATACCCGATAAAATGAACGATAGTCATCATAGCCAACAGTTGCACCAACCTCTGCTATTGGCATCAGTGGCTCCTTCTCCATTAAATTAATTGCGTATTCCATCTTTTTTTGAATTACATAATCTCTAAAATTAATTCCTGTTTTTATTTTAAAATAACTTGTAAAATAGACGTCACTAAGATTCACATGACTGGCAACATCTTTGGCTAGAATCTTTTCACCCATATGAGACTTAATAAAATATTCTGCTGCTTGAATCACTGGATTTACAGATGAGTTCACACTAGATACCTGTCTTTTACCATAGTCTTTCAGAAAATCTTCTATAAATGATTTTAAAACGTCAAAACTTTTTATTTGATTAATCCGAGTCACAATCTCTGCTTGTATAAATTCTATATTTTCATCCTGATCATTACGAAATTCTTTCATAACAGCTGTTATAAAATAAATACACATACCACGAATATAATTTGGTGGAGGCATTTGATCATAAAGAAGATTTGCGAAATACTCCTTACAAAATTCTTCGATCTGTTCTTCCTGATTCATGGAGATACTATAAAATAATTGATTGTAATCTAAATTATTTGCTGCTTTTGGAGGCTGTTTCATACAAATAACGCTTTCATCAAATATATCTGTCTCAATCTGATAAAAACTATAAGATAATCCTAATAAAGCATTCTTATAAGAGTTAGAACAGTCCGTTAGCTGTTGATTTACACTACCAATTCCAACAAGTAATTGTATCATTGAATCTTTCTTTACGCGCTTTAAGCACCTGCTTGCCAGTAAACGATAATCAACAAATACACCATCCTGCTGTTTTATATGTATAATAGCTAGCAATTCTGTTGATTTTGATATGAGAACCTCGTGTTTGGTTCTTGACAATTCTTCCTCTACCATATCCTTTAAATATTTTATCTGCTGAAACTCTTCTTCCGGTTCAATTTCATCATCCTCTATGATAGAAAACACCATCACTCGAAAAGGTGCATCCTCTAATCTTAGACTTAAACGTTGTATCTCATTTTTAATTTGCTCATAAGAATGAAACTCATTTTTTATAAGTTGTTTCATAAATTTTTCTTTTGGATCAGACTTTATATTGAGATATTCTGTAAATGAATTGATATGATTCGATTTAAGAATAGTTTCTTTTAGATGCCGTATCTCAGTCACCAATTCATCAATTTTTATAGGTTTTAAAAAATAGTTTTTAGCTCCCAATTGAATTGCTTTTTGGGCATATTCAAAATCTCCATATCCACTAAGAATAATAAAATTTGTATGTATGTTTTCTTGTTTTACTTTTTCCATCAGTTCTAGGCCACTCATACCAGGCATTCGAATATCGGTAATCACTATATCAGGATGACATTTTTTGATAATATCATAAGCTTCTTCCCCATTTTGTACTGTACCAACTATCATTACCCCAAACTGGTCCCATGGTACAACAGTGGAAAGTCCGTTTCGAATGGAAGCTTCATCATCAGCGATCAAAAGCGTTATGTTCTTATTTACGTCCATTTCTTCCTCCCAAAATGCTTATTTCCATTATTTTATCATTATATTAATTGGTTATCAATGCCAAACAATGATTGTCTCAATCTTTACTCTGCTGAATTAATCAAATGTTCACACCTGTTAGCATAGTAAACAATGCGTCTCTCATTTGTTACTCTCCATTCATGAATGCCAGTGTCTCCCGTAGGAAATGCAATAGAACTCTCTACTGGCAATCGCAAAAAGGAATGATAGAGCTGATTAATCATTCCACCATGAGTTACAACGGCAATAGTTTCATCCTCTTGATGAGAAGATAGAAGCTTTGACAGCATCACATCTGCACGATAACGAAAGTCCAATTTCGATTCTTGGTGATAGACCGTTTCATGAATTGGCAAGTTTTTTATCTCTGGAAAACGTACGCTGGCTTCTTCACGGGATAGCCCTGCGATATCTCCATTATTAAATTCCATCAACAACTCATCTTCTATCATCCCTTGATGAAATTCTTTCGCCAAATATTCTGCTGTTTCTCTTGCCCTTTTTAATGTACTGGAATAGATTTTATTGAGTTGATAATTACTATGTATCCAAGCAGCCATTGCCTTCGCCTGCTCTCTTCCTTTTGGTGTCAGCGAAAAATCTGCTCTTCCTTCGTGAACATTTAAAATATCTGCTTCCGATTCCCCATGTCGTATCAGTAAAATTCTCATAAAATTTCTCCTTAATTTAGTTTAATTTAGCATCGTATTCTTTCATTCAAAGCTTCCGTCAAGGCTTCCTTTGGTAATATGACCAAGACATCTAATTCATTCAAGGATTATTAACATATTTACAATTTTACCAAATATAACAAAAAAAGACTACCTCATAATGTTTTTACATCATAAGTAATCTTTCTATAGGGTAACAGTGGGATTCGAAGACATATAAAACATTCCACTTTGCAATAACTAATCGTATTTTTAGTAATAAAAGCACATATTATGTCGAAAAGCATAAACTATAAGTATACTACTTATGTATTATGGCTCCGACATCGTCAAAACTGGAAACCAAGCTATAACAAGTCCATCTGACGTCCATCTGACACAAGTAGTATTAAGGTGATACCTCTTAAATCTTCATACTAAAACCATTAAATTTTAGAGAAAGGAAAACTATCATGTCAAAGAAAGAAATTTATGATTATATCATAATTGGTGCCGGGACAGCTGGTGGAGTTATCGCAAAGGAATTGACGGATGATAAAAGAATCTCTGTACTTGTATTAGAAGCAGGAACCAATATGACAGAAGAATTAAGTAGCCCTTCATTAGAAACCGCCCTTAATTTAGCTACTGATAATAAGTATTCATTTAATTTACTTTCAAAAAATGAGCTCAATATAGGCCGTCAACTGCGATTGTCAGGAGGCAGAGCTATCGGCGGAAGTTCAGAACACAATGATATGTATGCAGTTCGTGGAAGCAAAAATCTTTATGACGAATGGGCAGAACTTACGAACAATCAATGGAGCTACAAAGATGTACAATCCTTATTTATTGAAAATGAATCCTATACTGGTGAAACACAAAAACCTCATTCTCGTGGAACTAGAGGTCCGATATTTATAAGACAGCAGATAACACCACCAGATGGATTAATTAACACTCTAGCAGAAGCAACCTCTTGTGTATTTGATATTCCAATTGTTGAAGATTATAATACTGGAATTCGAGATTGTACGTTTACTAAATCACAATTTATTCAAAGGAAGGTTGATGGGACATTCGTCCGCTCTTCTACGGCAACTGGTTATCTAAATGACACTATCGTAACACAAGGAAATCCATCTGACCCGGATGAGCATGGAGTCTGCGGAAGAAAATTAGACATTTATGCGAAAACTACAGTAAATAAAATTCTATTTAAACGGATCAATAGTGAGGACGTAGCTTATGGGGTAGATTATTCTAAAAATGGAATATCAAAAAGATCCTTTGCCCGTAAAGGAATTATACTCTCTGCTGGTAGCTTTTCATCCGTTATCTTACAACGTTCAGGTATTGGAATAAAAGAAGAATTGACACAAGCAGGAATATCAACATTAATAGAAAGCCCGAATGTCGGCCACAATCTTCAATCCCATTATACTGTCGGGATGGGTATCGAGGTTAAAACAGACCGACTACTACCAATATTGGGTGCTGACCCTAACATGCCGCTTATCCTTGGTGCATTCAAAGGAGATACAGAACCTGGCCGACGTCTTCAGTTAGTAGGGGTACCCGTTCCTTTCTTTGTTCCTATTCAGGATGTCATTGTCAACCAATGGAAATTTGATCCAACCAAACTTACAAATGTCATGAGTTTAGGATCTGTCAATCTTAACCCGAAAAGTAAAGGTACCATTACCGTAGCTCACAGTGATCCTGAAGCATATCCATCCATTGATTTTCATCCTTTAGAAAATTCTGAAGATTTAGATTATATCGTAGATCAATATATTGAGGCTTATAAAATTATGCTAAAGGCCAGAGAACTAGATCCACAAGGTATCTATAAGGTTGTATACCCGAATGAAGAAATCTTCAAATTAACTGATGTTGCTGAAAAACGTAGACAACTCGCCGAATTTGCAATGGCTTCCTATGCGAATTTCGAGCATTATGGTGGTCAGTGTAGAATGGGTAGAACTATTCAAGAAGGCGTTGTTGATGGCAACTTAAATGTATTTGGAACTAAAAACCTTAAAGTTGCTGATCTTTCTATTGCACCTATTTTACCAGATGGCAATACTTCCATCCCAGCACAGATGATTGGCTTAAATGCGGTTCGTTTTATTAGAGAAAATTCAACAGCTTACAATTTTACTAATAGTGAACTTAGAAACTTTAATCAGAGTTCATCTCTTGAGGAAAGAATTGTTCAATTTTTTAAAACTATCGGCTCCCTAAGAAAATAACCGAATAATGTATTTCACCAAATGATTGATGAGAGTATTACTTTAATTAATACCACCGGCTTAGCTGGTGGTAAATTTTCATTACGAAACAAATAAAAAAAGATAGAAATTTTATTTTCCTATCTTTCTATATTTACAATGATTAAAAATAATTATTATTCAAACTTTTTTGAAAATTCTATCTTTAAAATCTAGTGATACTCAAACTAATATTCGTCAAACATCAAAGTTAATATATTAGTCACAAGCTGATAATTAGCAAGCTACTTTTTCAATCTTCGCACATGCTTTTCAAATAGCACAAGGTATCTAAGATTTAAAGCCAATACAATTAAATATAAATATTATCTATTTGTTCTAAGCTAATTTTACGCTAACAGAACTCTTTCTCCGTGTTCTCCAACCCAAGCCTTAAGATGTGGATATTTAACCTTAAGATAACTTGTAAATAATTCTGGATTCTCACTATTCCCTGGAAACATCTCATAATGTCCTGGTACTACCAAATCCGGTTCTATATAACCCGCCAAATCAACAGCTTCCTGATAGGTCATATTTCCAATGATATTGCTTTCTAATCGTTTTGCATCCCTACCGTTAATAGGTAAAAAGATAGCATTAAAATGACCGTTAGCTTTCAGTTTTTCATATAACTCTGGATAAATACAGGTATCGCCCGCATGATAGATTTTAACCCCATTTCCCTCAATTATATATCCTAGACAAGGATATTCACCCGTCCTTTTATCTTGATTTAATAATTCATGAGCTGAGGCAATTCCAGCAATAGATATTCCACATAATTTAACACATACTCCATCATCCATACCAATAAATCGATCTTCTTCTATCTCTAAATCCTTAGGTAAAGAGGGAAGGACTAGACTTGGAGTAATAAATTTAGCATTTGGAGAACTTTTAGACATTTGATTCCATGATGATCGATCAATATGATCAGAGTGGTCATGAGTACCTAATATAATATCTGCATTCCTTACCACACTTGGATTTAATAATGTAGGAATACTCCTTCTTTTGCTATCTTCTAAATATGCGTCAATATAGAGAATTGTCTCTCCTATCTTTATAGCATATCCCATCTGACCAAGCCACCAAAAAGCAAATTCACCATAACCTACCTTACATTCATTTATATCATTTATTAATTCTGATCCTGTTTTCATATGCCTACCTTTTCCTTTAAAATATTCTTTCCTAGAATAATTATTTGCTCCAAACTAATCTTATAATAATTTAATTATATCATTTTTATTTAAATAAAAGAAGATAAATACAACACACGCTTCTTCTTAATCAAATTAAAAACACTTTAAGCAACAAAAAAGATCACCCTATAATGTTTACACATCATAAGATGATCTTTTTAAAACAAAGTGAGTAGCAGATAAAATCCCCATACTTATTCGCAATACAATCCCGAATATCCATATCCTTGACCATAGTTTACCGTTGCTGATTACCACCATAAATTATTATCAATCAGAAATTCTATTTAACGTAAAGTCATCCACAGTTCCCCAGCTCTTAGCATTACACTTTATCCTCACACCAATTTTAAGAATACCATCCGTAACCTTTATTTCAGGTATGGTAGGATTCTTCCAATCTCCATAAGTGGTTACCATAAAGGAAACGTTTTGTTCTTCTCCGTTCGTAATCGCATATAACTCCATAACAGAATCTGGAGAAATGTCACCACCCTGAGAATAAACAGAAAGCTGATACATCCCAGGTTCCAAGTCGCCTAATTCCTGCTCAATAGAAAATTCCATATCCGAATCTTCTGACCAAAAATGGTAAGCAATATCACCAGTATACGCATCCTTTGCATTTTCCTGATAATCCGTTGGATTATATTCACCTGCATAAGTAATCTTCCACATGGAAGTATCGGAATCCTCAAAACTTGGATTTTTAACAAGGTTAATCATCTTAACCTCTACCTGGCAGGTAACAGTCAAACCATCCGTAGTAGTCCCCGTAACCTCATAGGTACCAGCAATGTTTGTGTCCATAACAGCAAGCTGTGTCTCATCCCAAACAACAGCAGACTTTTTATTTGATGAACGTTCATTGTAAATAATATCAACCGCTTCAGGAAGTTCAATTTTCTCACCTACATTGCAAGAAATATAAACCTTAGGAATATTATCAATTGCTAAAGATGCGTTTGAACCATATTGTAAGTACTTGAATACATTTAAGGATGCAAGTGGATAGCCATCAAAATCAAACATTGCCTGATTGTCCCATGAACAGCCACCGTAAAACAATCCCGCTTCTGTCGGGTCATAATCAGCCGCATAGCTACTTGCCCAACCGCTTCCAAACTCTTCCCAAATAGGAGAATTATCTTCTGAAGCTTTACCAACTGGAATCCATGTTCCCTCCCAATAGAATACACCGAGTACACCGACTTCATTTGCCGCTGCACAGATATCACGAATCATACTAGCTTGCCCCTGTACGGTTGCAGCATAACCATCCACTAGGTCATCTATGCCGTTGAAGCTATTCCCACTGCCATCCCCATCTTCGGAAGTATAACAATAAGAGGTTTCTGCAATCATAACTTTTTTACCGTAATTATCTATGATATTTTTAGCAACCGTCTGCATATTTTCATTTGTACCATCCCAGAATGGATAATAAGACAACCCAAAGATATCATAATCAAGTCCAAATTCTGACAGACTTGAAGCTATTTTATTTATTTCATGACTATTCACAATATTCGTATAATGTACGGCAATCTGAATCTCTTTTTCGTAAGTCTTTGATATTTCACGAACTGCACGACTTCCTGATTGCAAAAGATTCATTACCTTAGGCATACCTATTTCACCGGACATACCTTTATTGATTTCATTACCAATCTGCACCATTCCCACATTTACACCTGCGTCAAGCATTTCTGTAAGACTTTCTATTGTAAATTCATAGAGTGCATCGCATTTTTCATCATTACTCATGCCTTTCCATGCCTTTGGTACATGCTGTCTTTTAGGATCAGCCCAGAAGTCAGAATAGTGGAAATCAATGCAAACCTTCATACCATACTTGGTTGCTCGCTTTCCAAGTTCGATAGCAGTAGCAACATCATTATTTCCTCCACCATATCCGTTGCCGTTTTCATCGTATGGATCATTCCATACACGCAGACGTATGTAGTTTACACCGGACTGTGCTAATGTCATGAAGACATCCTGCTCTTCACCTTCATAGTTATAATAGGTAACGCCACTGTTTTCGAGCACAAGTACAGAAGACGCATCCATACCTCTTATAAAGTCATCAGAAATAGTTTCAATCGGTTCAACATATATATCAGATTCTTCAGGACCATCTGGAAGTGGAAATATGACTACTTCAATATCTGACTCTTTTTGTGTTAATGCTTGTGTTTCTTTGTCCGACTCTGTTTGTGTTGATACCTGTGTTTTTGCGCCAGACTCAGTACTGCTTGCTCCACAACCTGACAAAACTGTGGAATAAAGACTAACAATGATGCAGAAAGCCATTAATTTTATGTGAGATTGCCTCATATATATCCTCCCAATTGTAAAGTGACACATTATTCTGCTTTTTCCAAATACCAACGCTGGCATGCACCGCCCCAATAGGTCCACTGAGCAATATTTCCACCAGATTCTGTACTCCTATTGTACACATCAAGACAAGAAGCACTGTTAGTAACCCTCGTTTTTATTGCGTAAATGCCCTCTTGTATTTCTACAATTTCAAATTTCTGGTTTGTAGGGCTTGTGTTAACCACCTTCATTAGACGATTGCTCTTCGTTATTTTCCTTCCAATAAACGGCTGTCCCATACTGTCCAATAACTCCAGTATCGGAGCCCATAAGAAGCTTCCATTCTGTATCCTCCAAGCTGACATAGAATGCTTCTTCATTGAAATTTTGTATAAACAGGAATATTTTCGTATCATTCTCTCTTGAAGTCACCGATACTCCTTCCGGTATAGTAAAAGGCACCGGAAGCAGCTGTTTTTCCTCTGCTAGTTTCTGACATAAATCATCATAGAAGCTTTCTTCGAAATCTGCACAAATATAGTAAGCTGTGCCTTTTTCATACGAATTCCGCACGAATGCTGGAGAGCCTGCATAAAAATCAGATTCATAAGTAAGAAGTGTCTCTGCAGAATCTGTCCTAATCAGATCACAGAAATTCTTACATTCATATTGCTTTTCCTCTTCAAAGAATTTTCCTGTTGATTTACCACAGTTACGATCATCATCGTAAAGAGCATCCAGTTCGGTGCTTCGTAGTCCAAAAACGTCCATAAGCTGATGTGGTGTTCCGCCTAAATGACACAGATCACTTTCATTTACTATTCCTGACCAATAAGTCATAACAAAAGTTCCACCTGCAGCTATGAAATTACGAATTTTTCTTTCAATATCACTGCGGAACATATAAAGCATTGGTGCAAATACTAAGTCATAGTCTTTTAACTCTTCTTCCATATCCAGAATATCTACATTTAATCCAAGCTTTCGTAAACCATGATACATTTTTTTCAGAGTATCCTTATAGTGGAGGTCCCTGTTTCTTGGTCCCTGGGAATCCTCCATCGCCCAACGGCTTTCACAGTCATGCAGAATTGCAACTCTTGCTTTTGTTTTGCTTCCCACAATTTCTGAAAGCTGGGTCAGCTGACTTCCTACTTCTGTGACCTCTTTAAACACTCTGGTATCCATACCGCCATAATGATCAATGACTGCACCGTGGAATTTCTCACTGGCACCACGGCTCTGGCGAATTTGAAAATACTGAACACTGTCTGATCCATGGGCAATAGCCTGTAAGGAAGCAGCACTTAACATTCCGGGACGTTTTAACTTGCTAACACTCTGCCAGTTCGTGGCGGACGGGCAGGACTCCATCAAAAGGAATGGTTTTTTCAAAAGACTTCTCATAAAATCATGTTGAAAAGCTGTATCGAGCGCCGTTTTTTTCTCCTCCTCTTTATGCCAGGTTGGATAGTTATCCCAGGAGGCAATTTCTATCAGTTCCTTGAACTTATGATAATTTAGGCCTTTAAAATCATACATCATATTGATTGTAACAGGAAGTTCTGAACCACCATCCCGAATGGCTTTTTTCTCCCATGAAACAAAATCTGCTGTCTGGTCTGTTACAAATCGTTTCCAGTCCAGATTCAATCCATGAAGCATCTGTTCTCCCTTTGGTGACGGGCTTTCCACTTGTGCAAAGTTCTGGTAAGTGTGACTCCAGAAGGTCGTATTCCAAGCTTTATTCAAAGCTTCAATCGTTCCATATTTTTTTTCAAGCCACTGCCTAAAAGCTTTCTGGCACAAAGGACAATGACAATCTCCACCGAGTTCGTTGGAAATATGCCAGATGGTCACAGCCGGGTGATTACCAAACTGCTCACTAAGTTTTCGGTCAATCTTATAAATTGCTTCACGGTACACTAAAGAGGTATAGCAGTGATTATGTCTTCCACCAAACAGATTTTTGGTACGATCTGCATTTACCCGAAGGACCTCTGAATAAGCGTCTGCCAGCCATTTTGGTCTGGCTCCAGATGGTGTTGATAAAATGACAGAAATTCCATTTTCGTAAAGATCATCCAGAATCTGCTTTAACCAGTCGAATTCATAGAAACCCTCCCGTGGCTCTAATGTTGACCAGGAAAACATACCAAGTGTTACTTCATTAATATGGGCTGCCTTCATGTATTCAATATCTTGTTTTAAAATTTCTGGTGTATCCAGCCATTGCTCTGGATTATAATCCCCACCGTATATAAATCCTTTCTGCTTCATAACATCATCTCTCCATTTTTATTTTTTATGGTATGTGCATAAACTGCACATACCAATGACACGATTTATCTTCTTGTAAATATAAAGATTATGAAAAGAGTTGAAATTTTCGTATTAGCCCATACACTGGCGGTGATTTTATTTTTATTCCAACTGTTATTTTTCCAGGTTTACATAAGACATGTTTCACTTCATAGATTCCCCATTCATGCTCGGTGGGATGAATCATCGTCTCACATATCTCTTCTGATGTCTTTATAAATAAACGTATCTCAACATTCGTGGTATCTGTTCCTTTATATTCCACCTGCAGATTATAGTAATCTTCTTTGGTAATGTCCACCTGCTGACTGACACAAAAGGTAAAGTTCTTTGGAGACTCCACACGAATGGCATTCAGTGGCGGTGCTGGAAAAGGATCTTCAAATTCCGGAAAAAGCTGTACAACAACCTGCTCTTCTGATTTTTCCAAATCCCACTGAGTCAGCCCGTTATCCCAGTTTGTATCTGAAAGCAAATTCTTTCTGACAGGCATCTCTTTGAATACCTGAACTCTACAGCTAACGGGTTCTTTTACGCCTTCTATCTTTCCTTGAATGGAATATGTTCCTTCCACCCATTCTGGCAAATCTGTTTCCCAAATTACCGATTTCTTTTCTAATGTACCATCATAATACAGTACGGAAAGCTGTTCTGGAAGTACTGGGTATTTGCCTTCCTGAATTTGAAGAAGTGGTGGTTCATATACTTTCGCTGTCTCCTTGCTACGAAACTTTTCTCTGCTAAACTCAAAAGAATGAATTCCTTCTAATACCTGTCCGTTTTCATCGAGAAGTCCCATGTTTTCAGCCCATCCACCTTCCCCTGGCTGTGGCATACAAAGAGGTTCCCAATAGTATACACCACACCCCATCTGATTCGGAAGGGAAGCTGTAATATTCATAACTAAGTCCAGTACCTTTTTCTGCCCTTCCGGTGTGGCTAGAACTCCAGCAATCTTTTCCTGACTTTCATCGATAAATCCATGCGCACTCTTTCTCCAGGCATGAGCTGTCTCCACAATCATAATTGGCTTCTGATAATCCAAAACCAGCTTACTTAAAGTCTCTTTTAAATCCATGAAGGTTCCATGCCAAAACGGATAGTAAGACAGTCCTATCAGGTCAAAATCCTCTAAACCTGCCTCAAAAGCTTTGTCGAACCACTCTTTTATGTAAAAATAACGTCCCCCCTGGTCCAAATGAATCATAATTTTCATAGTATCCGAATCTGCAACTGCTCTGGCACCTTGGATTCCTGCATTCACCAGCTCAACCATTCCTGTATAATTAGGAAGCTCACCTTCGGGAAAAAGCAGACCACTTCGAATCTCATTTCCAATCTGCACGATTTCTGGAAGAACTCCTTCTCCCTTTAAAGTCAGCAGGGTATCTCTTGTATAGGTAAATACTGCTTCTTTTAATTCTGAAAACTCTAAATTTTCCCAGTCTTTTGGCTTTCTCTGCTTTCCCGGGTCCGCCCAGAAATCTGAATAATGAAAATTTAGCATAAAGCTCATCTGATGTGCTTTGATTCTTTTTGCCATCGCAATGGTATCTGAAAGATTACAGTAACCATTTGATTCCTCCACATTTTCTGGATTATTCCAGAGTCTGAGACGAATTGCATTCACTCCGTATTTTTTTGCAAGATCAAACCCATCCATTTCATTCCCATCAAAATCTTTGATTTTCATTCCCTTATCTTCCAGCTCTGGTAGAAATGAAATATCCATTCCTTTTTTAAATTCCTGCATGAAACTTCTTCTCCATTCTTGTGTAACGACTCATAGTAACTGTGCAATAAATACACATACTTAGTAGTTTAATTTGTCGATTTACGGAACAAAATATCATAGTCTATCATTGTTCTGGTTTCGTATGGTCTCCCCAAAAGACACTGAATCAACTGTTTACCTGCCATATTTCCCATCTGACTTGCTGCTACATTCACTGAGGTAACCGCAGGAGAATAACACTCTAAATTGGGGCTGTTATAAAAGGATGCGACTGCAATATCCATTGGAATCCGATAGCCTTCTGCATGAAGTCTTGACATAATCATGGTGCAGACTTCGTCATCTCCACATATAACACATTCTACTTTTTGTGCTATGAGATTACCAATGATAGAATCCAAAAACTCCATTTTTACTGTACCATTATAGAACAGCTGTTTCTGCTTTGGAATTCCATTTTTATACAACGCCTTACAGAATCCCTCATGCCGCTTTTTATCTACAATAAAAGTCATATCCTTTAGTAAAAGAGCAAACTTTTTAAAGCCTCTTCCTATCAGCATGGAAGTCATTTTTTCTGCTGCCTCTTCATTATCTGTATCAACCTGAATCACATTCTCATACTGACAGCTTCCTGTGATTGCAGTCGGAAAATTCATATCTGTTAGATACTTAAGTGCCTTGTCATCTTCAAGGCTTCTAGTCAGAACAATCCCATCTATTTTTTTATTTTCAACAAGAAACTGTAGTTCTGAAATATCATGCTGCTTTCCTATTGTAAGTAGAACATTATATCCGAACATGGTTGCAGATTCACAGATTCCAAGCAAGCAGTTCTGAAAATAATTACCACATCCATAATAAATATCTGCTGGAAGTACTACCCCGATATTATGGGTACTGTTTTTCGCTATTTCTTTTTCTTCCGCCTCATGTTCAATATTCCTTACAAAGTTCTGCACTAGCTCCACGGTTTCTTTCCCGATTCTACCTTTTCCAGACAGTGCTCTAGAAATGGTACTTTTTGAAAAGCCTAATTCACGCGCGATTTCATCTAAAGTCATTCCTGCTCCCCTACCTTTTTTAATTCTTATACTAGAATGAAGGCTTTCTATTTCAATCTACGTCTAAGAATTTAAGAAGGGCTGCTACGATTTCTGTAGTAGCCCTCCCACCCTTATGCTTTTTTATTTGTTAAATAATTGTAACTGTCAATTGTCAAATCAGTAACTTCTTAATTTTAGATTACAATAAATTAATTCGCCTGCTTCGATGCTACATATTCAGCTGCCTGACGGTTAAGTTCATCTAATACAGCTTGAATTCCAGCACTTTCTAGCGCTGCATTCAATTCTTCAATTGATTTATCAACATCTTTTACAAGTCCATTTTTCAATGGATCAAAGTAAGTACCAAGTGCTGCTTCTACTGCTGCAAACTGTGTACTAACAGTTGTTGAGTCAAAGTTAAATCCATCATATATATGATCTGCTTTGATATTGCTCACAAATGCTTCCTGTAATGCATCGTGCGTATCATGTAATGGTGTTCTGTCTACAATATATTCTGTTCTCTGGATGCTTGCATTGTTCCATCCCCAGTTACAGTTGCTGCTGACACCATAGCCACTCTCATCGATTACTTTATACTGGTCATCGCCTACTGCTTCCCAATGTTTACCTTCAATACCAAGCATTGCAAGATCATAGACATCTGGGTTCGTATAGAACTCATTTAATACCATCATAGCTCTTTCCTTGTTCTTACTACTTGCATTGATTGCAACACCATTGTTAATGTATGAGTTGACTTTTTTTGGCTGTGAAGCGACTGGATCTACGATTGTAACATTCCAGTCTGGATTTTCTGTGTTTGCCTGTTTTGCATAAGTCATACAACTTCCAATGTTCCAGATCATTGCTGCCGTTCTTCCTGTAAGTAGACCTGTCTGCCTTTCATCACTTGAGTTTAGTACATCACTTGACCAAGCTCCAGCATCGGCAAGTTCTTTCATCTGGAGACAGTAATCACGGAAACCATCCCATTTCGTAGTTAATGTGAACTCTAAATTTTCTGGATTCTGTGTGTTATAAAGAACAAGCTCTCCGCCTTGTGGTGCTCCACCTGTAATTGTATATCCCTGTATCTGGAAATACTGAAACCATGGACCACCTTGGCTTGCATATATACCGTCTGCAGCACTAGCTTTATAGAAACGAATCAATTCATCCCAACTTGTAATATTATCAAAACCATATTTTTTCATTAAATCACCACGAACCGCCATAACATCCTGTCCAAATTCGTTTGAATAGTTTGGAACCATGTACATCTGTCCATCAATTTTTGCTTGATCCCATGCCATTTTTGGTACAACATCCCAGATATCAGGTGCATAAGTCTGTATAAACTCTTCTGACAGAGGCGCAAATCCACCTAAAGCAACCGTCTGTTCATAATGACACCAGCTTGATGCTGTAAAGATTAAATCGAAATCTTCCTGTGAAGAGAATAGAAGTGAATACTTTGTACCATGATCGCCCCAAGATAAGAATTCTACATTCAATGAGCAATTTAATTTTTCTTCAAGAATTTCATTAATTTTTCCATAGACCTCGTCAAAATCTGGTGTTCTGTCCCCAATCAGATACATGGTTAGATCTACATGCTCCGATGTATCAACAGCTGTTGTGCTTCCCTGACTGCCAGTAGATGTACTTGTAGTGTCTGGAGTTTTTTCAGTCTTAGAAGTGCAACCTACAAGCATTCCTACTGTCATTGCAGTTGCCAGTAAAACTGATAATACTTTTTTCGTTCTTTTTTTCATAACATCCTCCTTGAAATAATTAAATCTACTTAACCTGCATTACTAAAATGAATTTTATTCACTGGGAAATGCTCCCTAATGCATGAATTTGATTGGGCTTAGCCCTTTACTGATCCAATTGTAATACCCTGAACAAAGTATTTTTGAACAATTGGATATGCTAAAACGATTGGTCCAGTTACAACGATGGTAAGTGCCATCTTTAAAGTCTGAGTTGGAAGTGTTACCGCACTAGCTATGCTACTTGCCCCTACAGTGTTAAGCAGTTTCTTGTATGCTTCGATATTATTTATCTGCTGATACAGGAAGTACTGTAATGGATATTTATCCGGGCTCTTTATGTAAAGCATTGCATTGTACCAGTCATTCCAGTATGCAAGTGCAATGAAAAGTCCAACGGTTGCAAGTGCAGGTTTAATCAGTGGGAAAACAACCTTGAATAATGTACGGAACTCTCCACAGCCATCAATTTTTGCCGCTTCAATAAGAGAATCTGGAATTCCCAAAATATAACTTTTCATTATTAGCAGATTGTAAACACTGAAGATCATTGGAAGTAATAAAGCAAGGTAACTGTCACGTAGATTTAATTTCTGTGTAATTAATATGTAATATGGAACAAGTCCACCTGAAAACAATGTAGTAAAGTAAAAGAAAAGCGAAAATATCCTTCTCCATTCAAAATCTTTTCTAGATAAAACATAGGCAGTCATAGTCTGAAGTAATAGACCAACAACAGTTCCTATAACCGTTAACCCAATTGTTGTTGCATAAGCTCTAACTACAACGAATGGATCTTTGAATACTGTCTTGTATGCTTCTAAGCTGAAATCCTGAGGAAGAATGCTAAAACCGTTTTTAATTATTGCTTCTTCGGAAGATAAAGAGCCAGATACAATCATGATAAATGGAACCAGGCATATTAATGCGATCAGCCCTAAAAATGCGTATGCAATAATGTTCAGTACAATAACATCGGAACCTTTTTTTATTTTATTTGAATGCTTGGAAGATACCACTCTTTCACCTCCTAAAATAATGTATAATCTTTTTCGTATAAACTTACTAATTTATTTACAATCAGAATTGTAACAAAGCAAAGAACTGACTGATATAGTCCAATTGCTGCTGACATTCCAAAGTCATTACTACTGATTAAAGCACGGAAGGTCAGGGTATCAATTACGTCTGTGTAGTTATATAACAAGCCATTATATCCAACCAGGTTGTAGAACATATCAAAGTTTCCTTTAAAAATACCACCGACTGATAATAAAAATAAGATAATTGTTGTTGGCATAATCGACGGTATTGTTACTCTAAAAATTCTCTGAAAAACATTTGCTCCGTCAATTTTTGCTGCTTCATAAATTGATGTATCAATTCCCATGATTGCGGCTAAATACATTACGGAACCGTATCCAATTCCTTTCCATACACTAAAGAACAAAAGAATAAATGGCCATACCTGTGGTGTTGTATAGAAAGAAATCTTTTCTCCACCAAAGTAGGTAATCAAGCGATTTAAGAATCCGTAATCCGAACTAAAAATGTTAAATGCCATAACACCTACAATAACCCATGAAATAAAGTATGGTAAAAACATTACAGACTGTGTAATCTTACGGTAGTATTTATTATGAATCTCTGTCAGCAGGATAGCCGCTGCAATCTGTGCAATTGTATTAACTACAATAAACATAACGTTATATAATACTGTATTTCTGGTTACTAACCCTGCCTGCCCTGATTTGAAAAAGAATTTGAAATTCTCAAGACCGTTCCATGGGCTTCCCCAAATTCCGCCTGCGTAATTGTACTTCTTAAATGCCATTACAATTCCCGTCATTGGATAGTAAGCAAAAATCAGTGTATAAATCACTGCTGGAGCAAGCATGAGTAGAAATACTCTGTATTTGTAGAGTTTTTTTAGAAAACCTCTCCATCCACTTTTTTTCGTTTTCATAATTCTCCTTCCCTTAATGCGCAACGTTTATTTGTTGCTCAAATATATTTTTGTCTATAATTATATTATACTTTTTCGTCATTTTTTTCCAATGCACATAATTTCCAATTTTTTTTTGTGCATATTGTGCATAAGTTCTAAATTTTTCCATTATTGCACAACTTTTACATTTTTTTATTGCGCACATCGGTAGTTTGAAAATTCTTACAAACGGCTTGAAGATAATATGGTGAGTTAATTATCGATCCACATCATTTATCCTTAGAGTGACTAAGCAAAAGTCAAGTAAAAACACTACAAAAACAAAGTGTGCTCCACACACTCTCGTGAGCAAAAATCTGCATAAGCACACTTTGTTCACGCAACCACCGGGTGTCGCAACTTTTTTGTGACATCATTCCTTACCTAGTCGTGTGCATCCGCCGGAGGCTTTTAATTAATAGGAAAGTTCGAAGAACTCTCCTATTAATTAAAAAAAGACTACCTTAAAATGTAAACACATAATAAGATAGTCCAAATAAGAACGGAAACAGTTGAATATTAAAATATTAACACGATTAATTACTTACTGCGACAGCTATTATTAACTGTTCTAAATTCGAATGAAGAATTCCCTACTTCTTCGCAATATACTTCCGAATATCTAGCGCAACTGCAAAAACAATCACAATACCTTGAACAATATACGTATAATCCGATGGAACGCCTAAGAATTGCAACGAAGACTTTAATAATTCGAAAACCAGCACACCCACTAATATACCAGAGATTTTACCAACGCCACCATTGGTAGAAACACCACCGATGGTACAAGCAGCGATTGCTTCTAATTCATAGCCTTGACCATAATTTACCGTTGCTCCTCCTGATTTCGAAGCTAACAAAAATCCCGCAATCGCATATAATCCTGCTGCTAACGTATAAATAATAATCTTAGATCTTGTTACATTAACACCGGATACTTCAGCGGCTACTTCGTTGCCACCAATAGCATACATATATTTTCCGTGTTTCGTTTTATTATATAGAAACCACATAAGTGCTCCTACCACAACGGCAATTACAAGTAAGTTGGATAAATTTTTAATCTTTAAAAAATCCCCACCTGCAATTCTGATAAATTCCTTACGAAAACTTCCAAGAGGTGTTGCTTTTGTATACACAAGACAAATACCATATACCGCAGTTTGAGTACCTAAAGTAGTAATAAACGGTGGAACCTTTAGATAAGTGATAATCAGACCATTCATTAAGCCAATCATACAACAGATGATTACCGTCAATAATAAAACTCCTAATATAGGAACATTCCCTAAGTGAGGAAAGAACTTGCCAGACGCATCTGTTCTTTGTAGCAGTGTTGCTGCAATACAAGCACCCAATCCTACAATTCTACCAGCCGATAGGTCGGTCCCCTTTGTAATTAAACATCCACTTACACCCAGTGCAACTAAAAACCTGATTGCTGTGTTCATTGAGATATTTTTAAAATTAGTCAATGAAATGAAGTTGTCTTTGGTTATTCCAACGTAGATTACCATAATAACTAAAATTACAATAATTGTATTGTTAAATAACAAATTCAAAACTGATTTTTTATTAATGCTCTCTTTATTCATTGGAATTCCCCCTATTTAAACTGTGTGGCAAGGTTCATAATTGCTTCCTGGCTTGCTTTTTCACTTGGTAGTTCTCCTGTAATTCTACCATCACACATTACGATAATTCGATCGGACATCCCCATTAGTTCAGACATTTCAGAGGAAATCATCAGAATGCTTTTTCCTTGCTTCGCAAGTTCAGCCATTATCGTATAGATTTCATACTTCGCTCCAACATCAATTCCTCTTGTAGGTTCATCAAGTATTAATACGTCTGGGCTATTGGCTAACCACCTTGAGATAATAACCTTTTGCTGATTACCACCAGATAACGATTGAATTAGGGTTTTATTACTAGGCGTTTTTATGCTTAGTTTTGCTATGTTTTCTACCACAAGTTTATTTATTTTCTTATGATTTAAAATAATTTTATAATCTACGTATTGCTTAAGTGAAGCAATTGATACGTTGTCTTTTACGGATAACACTCCAAAGATGCCGGAACCCCGGCGATCCTCAGTTAATAAAGCAATGCCTTTATCAATGACATCTTTCGGCTTCCGAGCTTTTATTTTTTCCCCTTTGTATATAATTTCACCTTCTACGATATTGCGGATACCAAATATGGCTTCCACGAGTTCGGTTCGTTGAGCTCCTACTAAACCGCCCAAGCCTAAGATTTCTCCTTTTCTTAATTGAAAACTACAATTTTTAAAGGATTTCTTATGGATACTTGTGAAGTTCTTCACTTCTAAAATAACTTCTCCAGGAGCATTTTCTCTAGGTGGGTATATATTTGTTAACTCACGTCCCACCATCTTCGTAATAATCAGATCTGTAGTTAAATCTTTCGCTTCCCAAGTACCAATGTATTTACCATCTCGCATGATTGTAACATCATCGGATATTTGAAGGATTTCGTCCATTTTATGCGATATATATATAATGGATACTCCTTTTTTTCGTAAATCATTAATTATCGTAAATAATGCCTCCACCTCATTGGAGGTTAAGGAAGAGGTAGGTTCATCCATAATTACGACTTTGGCATTCATAGAAACAGCTTTTGCAATTTCAACCGACTGCATTTGTGAAACAGAGAGCGATCCCAGTTTTTCTTTAGGATCAAAGTCCATACGAACTTCCTTTAGTAAACGTTCCGATTCCTCATACATTTTATCATGGTCAATTATAGGAAGAACCCACAATAGCTTCTTTGTAGGATATCTACCGCAAAAGATATTTTCACCAATACTACGCTCAGGAATTGGCTGTAGCTCTTGATGTACCATGGCAATTCCTTTTTTTAATGCATCGTCCGCATTGAGGATTGTAACCTTTTCACCATCTAGCTTAATCTCACCCGTGTCCATTTTGTAGATTCCAAAGAGACATTTCATTAAGGTTGATTTGCCAGCGCCGTTTTCTCCCATAAGAGCATGAACCGTTCCAGGACGTACCTTTAGGGTGACTTGATCCAAGGCCTGAACTCCAGGAAAGCTTTTGCTGATATCGGTCATCTCTAATCTATACTCAGCCATGTGCCTACACCTCCCTTTGCAAAGAGCTGTATGCAAAACTTTGCTACAGCCCTTTGCTTTTCTATTATTTTACTTTTACATAGTCAACGGTATATTTTGCTTCTACCTTAGTACCACCTACCATTTGTGCACCAACATCTGCTGCAGTATGAGACTGGCCAACATGATCATTTAATACAGTTCCTGTAACGGATCCTTCTTTTACGTATTGTACAGTTTCATCAAGTGCGTCTACACCTACTAAATAAATGTCTTTACCTACTGTTCTACCTGCGGATTCAATGGCAACTTTAGCTCCATTTGCCATAGCATCATTATTACAGAAGATTACTTCAACTTCATTTCCAAACTGAGTCAATGCATTCGCTGCTAATTCTTGCCCTTTTGCTTGATCCCAATCACCACGTTGTGCAAACAATTCTTTTACCTGCATGCCCGCATCCGTAAGAGCTTTTACTGAAAATTCAGTTCTATATTTAGCGTCTACATTTTCTGGGTCACCGATAATCATTACATAACTTATAATGCCGTCCCCGTTGATGTCTCCTTTATCTTTTTGCTCTAAAATAATTTCACCTTGGAAGGTTCCTGATTGTCTTGCATCTGCTCCTACATAAGTTGCATTTATTTCATTCTCTTTCCAACGATTTAATTCATCCTCGCTAGGCTCACGGTTAATAAATACTGCTGGAATACCTGCTTCTGCACACATATCAGCAATTACTTCGGTAGAAGAAGCTTGCACAAGATTAAGTATAAGCAGATCTACTCCTTGAGTAATAAAGTTTTGTATCTGGTTCGTTTGCTCTGCTTGATCTCCTTTTCCGTCCATCACTGTAACTTTTGCGTTGTAGGTAGCCTCAAGATAGCTTTGTAATTCTTCTCTATAAAGTGTCATAAAGTTATCATCAAATTTATAAATACAGATGCCAACCGTAAAATCTTTTGCTGTTTCACTGGTTTCTTTCCCTGTTTCTTTACTTGTTTCTGTAGCTAAGTTTCCATCGGACGTAACCTTTACATAATCTACTGTATACTTGTGCTCTGCCTTTTCACCTTTTGCCATCTTCACAGCCACATCTGCTGCAGTATGAGACTGACCTACATGATCATTTAATACAGTACCGGTTACGGTTCCTTCTTTTACATAGGCAACGGTTTCATCAAGTGCATCTACACCAACTAGATAGATATCCTTCCCAACAATTCTACCAGCTGCTTCAATCGCAACTTTCGCACCATTTGCCATTGCATCATTATTGCAGAAGATTACTTCTACTTGATCACCAAACTGTGTCAAAGCGTTCGCTGCCAATTCTTGACCCTTTGCTTGGTCCCAATCACCTCTTTGTTCAAATAAATTTTCTACTCCCATACCAGCATCTGTTAATGCTTTAATCGAATACTCTGTTCTATATTGTGCATCGACATTCTCAGGATCTCCAACAATCATAGCATAGCTAACTTTTCCATCCCCATTGATATCCCCTTTATCCGATTGTTCTAAGATAATTTCACCTTGGAAGGTTCCAGATTGTCTTGCATCTGCTCCAACATAAGTAGCCTTTATATCCTTATCACTCCAACGAGTAATTTCACTTTCACTAGGCTCACGGTTAATAAATACAACTGGGATACCTGCTTCTGCACACATATCAGCAATTACTTCGGTAGATGAAGACTGCACTAAATTTAATATCAATACATCAACACCTTGGGTAATAAAGTTTTGGATTTGATTGGTCTGCTCTGCTTGGTCCCCCTTACCGTCCATGACAGTAACCTTCGCATTATAAGTAGTTTCCAAATAACTTTGTAATTCTTCTCGGTAAAGAGTCATAAAGTTGTCATCAAATTTGTAAATACAAATTCCAACCTCCAGTTGATCCCCAGTGTTCTTAACCGTTTCTGTTTCCTTTTTACATCCGGCCATAGATACCACCATTAGTAAGGTTAGTAACAATACAAAAATTCTTTTCATATCATCCCTCCACGCTTCCAATGCTTACAAGCATTATTATGTTGTTAAAAATATACAGATTCCTTATCTAAAATCTGAAATATTTATTACAACTATATAATAAATTTTACAGGGAAGATTTTCCATAGAATATTCTATGATTATAGACGAATTTTCTTCAATTTGAATATATTTTCTATACAAAATCGCTAAAACTATTCGTTTGTATGGAACTGACCTATTCTAATTCTCTACAAACATCCCCCACTACTTTAAATTGGAAAAGTCCATAACTTTCCTAAAATTAAAGGACATGTTACAGACTTATATTTGTATTTAATATGCCACAAATACTTCCTAAATCAATAAAGCATCTAGTTTGTTAGTATAATCAACGAAAAAAAGTTAATGTAATTTAACACTCTTTCTTCTATCCAACTCCACTACTCCACTTCTTTCAATGTAAGCTTTTTCTGCTCTATTCGAACATATTTGTTATCCTCCAAAGTAACCACCTCAGAGACATCCCCTCCAGTGGTTAAAGCATAGGCAATATCAAAAATTGCTTTCGCATGAAGAGTGGTATCACTCATTACTGTTCCGAGGATTTTTCCTTCCTTAACAGCATTAATCCCTTGAGGCGTTCCATCAATTCCTACAATATTATGAAAACTATAATTTGCACGATCTAGGGCATCTACTACACCCAGAGCCATATCATCATTATTACAAATAATCAATTCAATTTGGTCTCCATATAACTTATGCCACGTTTCCATAAGAGCAGAAGCTTGTGTACGCTCCCAGTTTGCAATTCCACCCACCAACTTTTCCAATTCCAAACCACTATTCTTTAAGGTTAGTACTGACCACTCGGTTCTAACCATAGAATCCTGATGCCTTATTTCTCCTTCTAGCATCACGTATTGAATCGTTCCATCCCCATTGATATCAATACTCCCTGGATCTGCTTTGTAAGCATCTATTACTAATTCTCCTTGTAATACGGCTTGCTTTTTTGCATCAGAGCCTACATAATACATCTTCTCCCAACGATTCATGTCCTCCTCTACTGGCTCACGATTAAAAAATACAATTGGTATATTGGCCTCCATTGCTTTATCTATAATTGTTGAAGCTTCCGTTCGATCCACCATGTTAACGCATAGGACATCATATTTAAGTGAAATAAACTTATTAATTTGATCATTTTGTATGCTTTGATTTTCATTGGCATCTGCAATATCGATTTTAATCTTAATTCCCTTTTCCTGTTCTATCATTTTAGCGTAATCATCCAAATCCCCCATCATGGTGGAGATAAAAGTATCATCCCCACGGTAGATTGCAACACCAATTCGAATAGTTTTATTATCCTTATCTTTGTTATTATTTTGAATCATGTGAGTGAATTGATAAATACCCACGATTACACAAGCAATAAATAGAATGATAAAAATTAACTTTTTATAGAAACGAACGCTCATAAGCACCTCCACTTTACGAGATTGGATAAAGCAATACTTCATATTCCTGATCATGAACGGTATCCGAAGTAATAACAAAGGTATCTAAAATCACTTCAGGTTCTACTTGTTTATGGTTGATTAAAGAAACTGCCGCTTCAATACTTAAATAACCTTTCAAATAATCATTTTCAACAATTATCCCTGATAATTGCTCTTTTTCTAGGGAGCTTAATATGAAGTTGGTATATCCTACTCCATAAACTTTTGGATATTTCTCATCTTTTGTGTTAAGTTTATATTCAGCCATCTCTAACAAAAGGTTAGAATCTAAACCAATAAATACACACTTTGGGGTCTTATTACTAGCCTCTATCATTGCCGCCTTTATCTCTTCTGAATTTATATCCTTTATGTAAAATTCGCATTCGTTTGATTCCAACATTTGAATTAAACCTTGTAACCTCTCGTTTGTACTTGTTTGCTTTATATTGCCTGGAAATATGTAAATAGGTACTCTAGTTTCTTCTTTCTTCAGATCCTCTACAATCAGATTTCCTAGTTTTTCACCTAAGTCTCTACCGTTTGATAAAATTGAAACATTCACTTTCTCAGACTCTAGCTCGGTTCCAATAATTACTAGATTAGGAAGTGTGTTAAAGGTCTTAAGTCCACTAGAAATCTCCATACTATCAACTGCTGCCAAAACGATAGCTTCTGCATCCGCTTGTGCTTCACGTTTTATAAAATCCAGCTGTTCGCTAGCATTTTGCTCACTATATAAGGTGATAAAACTCACATCCACATTGTAATCCATTGCAGCCTGCTCCATACCCTTTTTATAATTCTGCCAGGTGCTATCAGTGGTATCATCAATAATAACTGATACATTATAGATCTCGTGATCTGCATCATCTGAAAAAATAAGCTCCGTTGAGGATACCAAGTACAAGATAAAAATTAGTGCTAACATAAAAATAAAACCATATTTTTGAAATTTTTCCATCTACGCATCCATCCCCATATATTCATCATAAGCTATTTTAGGTAAATGAATGATAATGGTGGTGCCTTCGTCCGGCTCTGAATGGATACGTAATCCATATTCCAAACCAAAATATACACGAATGCGTTCATTCACATTCTTTACCCCAATGCCTGTACCACGCTTGGAACTCACATCACCTTTTAGTAAACGTTCTATCATCTCTTCTGTCATTCCTAGCCCATTGTCTGAGACAGATAAATAAAGCTCCTCTTCTTCTAAATACGCTTTAATTATTATCTCACCGTCTCCATCCATAAATTCCATGCCGTGGTAGATTGCATTCTCTACTAATGGCTGTAGCACCAGTTTAATGGTTGCTAACCCCATGACTTCTGGACCCGCAATGATTTTATATTCAAATCTATTTTTGTATCTCATGTTCTGAATCATCAAATAGTTACGAACATGCTCTAATTCATCCGCTACTGTAATGATAGTTTTTCCTTTGCTTAAACTGATACGGAAAAATCTTGCCAAAGCGGTTACTACTTTAACTGCTTCTTCCTGGCGCTTATCCTCAATCATCCACACAATAATGTCTAAGGTATTATATAAAAAGTGAGGATTAATCTGAGCTTGTAAGGTATTTAGCTCATTCTTACGTTTGGATTCATGCTCCTCTACCATATCATTCATTAGATTTTGAATCTGGTCTGCCATTTTCTTAATGGATTTTCCAAGGTGCTGTATTTCATAGGTCCCTCCCTCATAGATCGGTATGTTAAGGGCTCCCATTTCTAATTGATTTACTGATTTTTCAAGTTCATTAATTGGGTTAGTTATTTTAGATGTGATAAGTGAATTGATCATAGTAAGTATGCATACAAAGATTAGTAAGATAAAAATGATAAAAATTCTATTTTTAATATTGTTTAAGGTTAAGCCTTTTTGGGGAGTTACTCCAACAATCTTCCAGCCGGTATATCCAACGGATTTTACTGTAACAACCCGTTCCTCTCCCATAAAAGTTTCCTCATGATTCCCATCCTTATAAGTAGCTGCTAACAAATTGTTTTCCTGCAAAACTTTGGCATGTATCAATTGCTGTTTCGGATGATAAATGATGACTCCTTCACTGTCCATAAGATAGGTATAACCATCGCTTCCAAGAGATATGTTTTCAAATAAATGTGCAATTGCATCATATCTGATATCGATTAACAGCACCCCTTGCTGAATGGTTTTTTCCATGGTTATCTCGGCAGCTCGGCTGATAGAAATCACCCATTGGTATTGGTAGTCACTATCTACGAACAGATTTTGAACATAAGGTGTAGTAAAATGTATGTTTTCCGTTTTATTTAATGCATATTGAAACCAAGTGTTATTTACCACAGAAACTCCATCCTTTAACATCGCTGCTGGAGCAGTTTCAATCAGCTCCCCGTCTGCTAAGAATAAGGCAATATTTTGTATGTAATCCTTGTTTGTATCATAGATGAGTAAAAGTTTTTCATTAATGGATTCTGTGGACAAATCTTTATATTTTATTACCTGATAGTACAGGGAATCTGATATCTTCATTAAGTTTCTTAAGTTAGAGTCTAAGGTTTTATTCACTTGCTCAATCAAGTTTTGATTTTCTTCCTGTATCACCAGTTTTACTTGGTTGGAAAACCTAGTATATAAAGAAACTGTAATAGAAAGGATAGCTACTGCGGCACTTATAGTAAATGAGAGAAATATCGTATACCGTATACTTCGATTCTCAAGGGACCGTTTTATCATTTTCCAAAAGCGCTTAGCCAGGACTTCAATCCTTTTTCCTATCGTAGTTAAAGTATTCATGCATTCTCCCTTTTCCCACGGTATCTACTAGGAGATACCCCGAATTGTTTTTTAAACACATAGCTAAAATAATTGGGGTCCTCATATCCAACTTTTCTTGCAATTACATAGGTTTTGTCATCGGATAATTCTATGAATTCTTTTGCCTTCTCCATTCTTAATCTAGTTAAATAACTTACATAGCTTTGCCCAGTTTCCTTTTTAAAGATTGTAGAAAAGTAAGTAGGTGTGATATGTAAGTGCTGACATAACACTTCAACTGAAAGTAAAGGATCCGAATAAAGCTTTTCGATTAATAACTTTGCAGAATTTATCACGTTCTGGGTTGCATTTTCACGGTCTGTACCAATATGATCAGAGATTTTATTACAAGTCTGTAGTAACCAATTTTTTAAGTCATTGCTGTCTTGTAGTGAAGCAATCAATTCGTTTAAATCAACAGTATTATCAAATATGGTTAAGGTATCAATTCCTGTGTCATTTAATAGTTTAACAATCATATGTACAAAACTTAAAATGTATAGTTGATACTCTATGGTATGAAGCTTTAATTCCTGCATTTTATCAAAAGTTTGTTGAATGCACCCAAGTATATTCTCTTTACTACCAAATTTTATTGCCGCAATTAATTCATTTCCCTCTAGGAATTCCATTGGTTTTCGATGATTCAAAGGCTCCATATCTTTTATATAAATGGTAATACCTTTTCCCATAATCTTTTGATATCCTAGGGCAGCCTTTGCTTCCTTATAGGACTTCTTTACTTGTTCTAAGTGTGGATAAGCTTCTCCTAATCCTATGGTCACATCAAGATCATGAATTCTCTTACATTCCTTGCAAACATGATTTAGCAATACTATAAGGTGAGAGAGACTCTGAGACTCTTTTAATGCAAGTATCATATGTATCCTACTCCCAGAGTGAAACAAGGCATATTCATAGATACCACTTAATTTTTCCTCGAAGCAACGTTCTACCGATAGCGTATGGTAAACTTCTTTTTTATATTGATTTGATATATTTATTTTTTCCTGTCCTAAGGATATCTCTGTGCACGCAACTACCAGGCTGTTTCCTATTAAATTCTGTAATTTATATTCCTGTAATTTTAATACTATTGTGTCTGCGTCCAGTTTACCATGAACCAAGTCTAGAAAAAAATGCTCCTTTAACAAGGGTAAATTCTTTTTATAGCTCTCTCTTAAGGTTTCTATGCTTCTTTTTTCTTCCATCTCCTTGTTCAAAATATCACGTATTCGCATAAGAATGGTTGTCAGCTCTTCCCCATTGAGCGGCTTTAATATATATTCTGTTACATTGCACTGTATTGCTTGTTTTGCATATTCAAAATCATCAAAACCTGAAAAGACTACTATGCGAGTGGAGGGATAATTCTCTTTTACCTGTCTTGCGAGCTCCAAACCATCCATATATGGCATTTTAATATCTGTAAGGATTACATCTGGTTCATAGATTTCTATTTTTTCTAACGCATCTTTTCCATTTTCAGCATCTCCAACTACGATAAATCCTGCTTCTTCCCATTTCATTGTCTTTATCATGCTCCTACGGACTTCCTCTTCATCGTCTACTAGCATAATTCGGTATAACCCCATATGTGCTCCTCCTTGGTTTTTGTATAGATGGTGTTTTTGAATAAAGTTTAGGAATTCTTGTGTAGTGCTCTTTTACAGATTCACGGGTGAGAAAGGTGAAACTTTATATAAGTGCCTCTTTTGATAACCTTATTTTACCATATCGGTGTTATATTGGGAACTGGGAAAGGTGAAAAATAGAAGTTACTAATAATATTGTGAGAAAGCTTTTTCCCTTTCCATATTCATGCAATCTTTTTGCTATTGTGAAAATCATGATTTCCAAGAATCAAAATTTTTTCTCCATTCATACGGCCTACGGTATCTTTCGTTTTTAACTCTAACTCTAAAGATGTACTAAAAATAACATCACCTAAAAAATAAACAAATCATCTTTACTTACAAACTGCTTTATACTCCTTACTTGCAATAATACGGAATGACTCTACAACTCTAATGTTTATCCGATAAATCTATATACAACTTCCTAATCCACCATAAGTTTCTTGATAATCAACAAAGGCTTCAAGCAGTTCCTCAATAGCCGAACTGTGCATATTGCACAATTCATAATCAAAGATTTCAAACCATAAATCTCATTTCAAGAAATATCACGCAGAATCAACGAATCAATACTTCCATTCCAGCTTTATTACACTAAACCGTTACGCATTAAATTAACAAAATTTACACTTGTATCATATGTAAATATTTGGTAATATAAAACTATTCAGTTGCACAAGTGGAGCAACATTTGATACCAGCATAACGTTTCATTTCCATAGCAGCTGCTTATTCCAAATAAGGAGGGTGTTTATGAAAAGAAAAATTGGTTTATTGCTAACAACTCTTATTGTTATTATGACAGTTGGATGCAGAAGCAACAAGGCAACAACCAGTACCCCCGAAGATTCCAATTACAAGATTGGTATAATCACGGGTACCGTTTCACAAGGGGAAGAGGAATATCAGGCAGCACAGAATATGATTGCTACATATGGTGCAGATAAAATTGTAACTGCAACCTACCCAGATAATTTTTCAACGGAAACAGAAGCAACGATTGCGCAAGTAGTAGGTCTTGCAAGTGATGAAAAAGTTAAAGCAATCGTGTTTGTGCAAGCAGTTCCTGGTGCGGCAGCAGCAATTGATAAAGTTCGAGAAACACGTCCTGATATGTTATTCATTGCTGGTGTTGTTGCAGAAGACCCTGCTACTATAGCTAGTAAAGCAGATATTGCTCTTTTAGTAGATGAAATTTCAATGGGTACAACTGTCATTGATCAGGCTGCAAAACAAGGAGCAAAAACCTTCGTTCATGTTTCCTTTGCCCGTCACCTTTCCTATGCTACAATCGCTGCTCGTCGCGAATTATTTGAGTCTACTTGTGATAAATTAGGAATTGAGTATGTTGAAGCTACTGCTCCAGACCCAACAGGTGATGCTGGTGTTTCTGGCGCGCAACAGTGGATTATTGAGAATATCCCTGAATATGTAAAACAATATGGTAAAGATACCGCATTCTTTAGTACGAACTGCTCTATGCAAGAACCGCTAATTCGTACAATCGCTGAGCAAAAAGCCATTTTCCCTCAGCAGTGCTGTCCATCCCCTTATCATGGATATCCAGCAGCAATGGGTATCGATGTTACTGGTCATGAAGGGGATGTAAAATACATGTTAGACTCCATTACTTCTAAAGTTTCAGAGTATGATAATGCTGGTAGAATGTCCACTTGGAGTGTGCCAGTTAATATGTTAATGGTAGAGTCTGGTGTAAAGTATGCTATTTTATTTTGTGAAGGTCGTACCAATGGTACCGTAGACGAGGATGTACTATTCAAAATTTTTAATGAAGTAGCTGGTGGACAGGAAGTTATCGTTTCTAACTATAAAGATGAAACAAAGGGTACCTTAGAAAATTTCTATCTTCTCCTTTGTCCTTTTTATGATTTTTAAATATTAAGTACATATAGCATTGACATCGGTTCCCACAAAAATTGAAACATCGCTGGGAACCGTTGTTTCGTATTGAAGGAGGTATTGTATGGAAACGAAATATGCTCTTAAAATGGATAATATTTCGAAAGAATACTATGGAAACCAAGTACTTAAAAATATTAACATAAGCATAGCTCCTGGTGAAATACATGCACTTATGGGGGAAAATGGGGCTGGCAAATCTACCTTAATGAATATTTTATTCGGTATGCCAGTAATACATAATACTGGAGGTTTTGACGGAACAATAGTAATTGATGGTAACTCAGTTACAATTGAGAATCCACAAAAAGCTATGGAACTTGGTATTGGTATGGTACATCAAGAATTTATGCTACTACCAGGATTCACTATTACAGAAAATATTAAAATAGGTCGTGAAATTACAACTCCAACATTTATAAGTCGAATTTTGAGCAAATCCCTTGAAAAACTAAATCAAAATGCTATGGCAAAAGATGCGAGAAAAGCTTTGGACTCGATAGGACTATCGATTGAAGAATATGTAAAGGTAAAAGGACTTCCAGTTGGTTATATGCAATTTATTGAAATTGCTAGAGAAATTGATAAAACTGGTATTAAACTTCTTATATTCGATGAACCTACTGCAGTTTTAACAGAAAGCGAAGCAGATCGTCTAATTGAAACAATGCAGCTACTTTCTTCAAGAGGAATAGCAATCATTTTTATCACTCATCGCATTGATGAAGTAATGCAAGTTACCGATAGCATGACCATATTAAGAGATGGTTCCTTCATAAACAGAGTCTTAACAAAGGAAACTAACGCTACAAAAATTGCAGAAATGATGATCGGAAGGAAGGTTGAGAAGCTCTTAGAGGATTCAGTTGATACACGGATTTTAAACGACGAAGATATCCTATTAGAACTAAAAAACTATTCAGTGAATATGCCTGGTGAAAAAGTTAGACATATCGATTTATCCGTAAGGCGTGGTGAAATTCTTGGTATTGGTGGCCTTGCAGGTCAAGGGAAGCTTGGTATTCCAAACGGGATTATGGGATTGTATGAATCCGAAGGCTTGATTCGCTTTGATGGCGATGAAATTAAAACCAAGGTCCTTGGAGATGCATTAAAAAAAGGAATCGCTTTTCTATCTGAAGATCGTCGCGGTGTTGGTCTATTGTTGAATAATTCCATAGAAGAAAACATTACCTTTACTGCTTTACAGGTTCAGGGTAAGTTTCTACATAATTTAGGATTCGCTAAGTTATATAACGGTAAAGAAGCAAAAAAACATACAAATCAAATGATTCAGACTCTGGATATCCGATGCACTGGCTCTAATCAAGCCGTTGGTAGATTATCTGGCGGTAACCAGCAAAAAGTTTGTATTGCTCGGGCACTAACCCTATCACCAAAACTGCTTATTGTGTCAGAACCAACGAGAGGTATCGACATTGGTGCTAAAAAATTAGTGATTGATCTTCTGGTTAAATTAAATCGAGAACAAGGCCTAACTATACTAATAGTGAGTTCGGAGCTAAACGAACTTCGCAGTCTTTGTGACAGAATTGCTATTGTTTCTGAAGGAAAGGTAGTTCGTGTAATGAAACCAGATGATACTGACGCTGCGTTCGGTCTTGCAATGTCAGGTATCTTACAGGAGGTGACTTCCTATGAGTAAACGATTCCATAATATGTATCAGTCAATCGGCCTACCAAGATTAATAATTTTTACCTTTTTCATCGTTGTATTATTTGCGGCTGGATTTTATCAGATGGATATATTCTCCTTACTAAGTAATGTGCTTCGCAGGTGGGGAATGTATGGAATACTTGTGTTAGCAATGGTACCAGCCATTCAATGTGGTATCGGCCCAAACTTCGGTGTAAGTCTTGGCATTGTTTGCGGATTATTTGGATCTTTAGTGGCACTTGAACTTAACATTGCAAATCTCTCTATATTTAGTACAAATAAAACCTTGGGCGCTTGGGTTTCTCTTCTTTTTGCCATGGTTTTGTCTGCAGGTATTGCTTGGGTAGTTGGTATTGGTTATGGAATCTTACTCAATCGTGTAAAAGGTTCTGAAATGACGGTATCCACCTATGTTGGATTTTCTATTATAGCCTTTATGAACATATTATGGGTCACTCTTCCATTTCAAAATGGAGATATTAAATGGCCGATTGGAGGAGAAGGCGCGCGAAATACCATTAGTTTAGAGCATAGTTTTAGCGAAATTATGAATCGAACCGCTTCTTTTACCATTGGTAATAAAGAAAAAGGTATCGTGGTACCAACAGGCTTACTATTATTTTTCTTTTTACTATGTTTCTTAATCTTCCTTTTTATGAAAAGTAAAACAGGAATTGCAATGAGCGCGGCTGGTGTAAATCCTATCTTTGCAAAAGCCAGTGGTATCAATGTGAATAAAAGTAGGATGATCGGTACTGCACTCTCTACTGCACTTGGTGCCGTTGGAATTATTACCTATGCTCAGGCTTTTGGATTTTTGCAAATGTATAACGCACCTTTAATGATGGGATTTTCCTGTGTTGCTGCTATATTAATTGGCGGAGCTAGTACTACAAGAGCAAAGATTACTCATGTTATTATTGGTACATTTTTATTTCAAGGTATCCTAGTTATTGCTCTTCCAGTTGCAAATAAAGCATTAACTGGAACTGACCTTTCGGATATCATCCGAATGATTATATCAAACGGTATTATTCTTTATGCACTTACAAAAGCCAAAGGAGGTGCAGCTAATGAAGAATAGTTTTTTATCATATTCTAAAAAGCAAATACAATCTGTATTCAAAAACTTATATTCCAATAAAGTAGTTCTCATGTTCCTCATTCTTTGTGTTTTTGGAATATTAACAACAGGAAAACCTTTAAACTATACTGTCACTGAAGTTTTTACTAGATTTGGACGTAATACCTTCCTAGTTCTTGCTTTAATCATTCCCGTATTAGCCGGTCTAGGACTAAATTTTGGTATTGTAGTTGGTGCAATGGCAGCACAAATTGCAATTTTCTTTGTAGTGTACTGGGGCTTTTCTGGAATTGGTGGACTACTGCTCTGTTTTGTAATAAGTACACCGATTGCCATATTCTTTGGTTTACTGGTGGGCTTACTTTACAATAAAACCAAGGGAGCTGAAATGATTACTGGTATGGTACTTGCTTACTTTGCAGATGGAATATATCAGTTTTTATTCTTGTTTGTACTTGGAGGAGTAATTCCAATTTATAACACCTCACTAATGATTGCTGGTGGCGTAGGTGTTAAGAATACAATTGATTTAAATGGCATTCTAAAGTATTCCTTGGATAATGTAAGCATGCTGTTGCTCCTTAGAATTCTTCTAACTCTTTATTTTTTGATATGCATTGGGAATGTTCTCCTTCGAAGAAAAAAAGGAATTACTTCAGATGTTAAATTACTCCTTGGTAAAATTATTTGTATACCTTTTATATTTGGAATTACTTTTATCCCAATAATCAGTGATTTTCTAGGTACCGACCGTCTAATATTGTTAGATGCAATAACCATAGCATGCATTGTTGTAATTGTTTATGCATTAGTTGAAATTTTCACAATAAAAATCATTTTAAAGCATGGTAACTCTAAAATTAATCGATTCATCGCAATGATGATTGTAGCCATTTTAGTTTACGCTCTCACTTATGTACCAACCATATATAGTATTACCCTTAGCATATCACTCCCTGTTTGTACCTATGGGGCGATCCTATTTATTTGTGGTTTTAATCGTTGGTTATTAAGTACCAAACTCGGTCAAAATATGCGTACCGTCGGTCAAAGTAGGACGGTTGCTAATTCAGCTGGAATTAATGTAAATAAGACTCGTATTATAGCGATGTGTATATCCACGGTTTTAGCAAGTTGGGGACAATTAATCTATCTACAAAACCTTGGAACTTTTTCCACCTATGGAGCCCATTCTATGGTAGGGCAATATGCGATTGCAGCTTTACTTGTGGGCGGTGCCAGTGTGCAAGCCGCAAATAACAAACAAGCGCTACTGGGTGTTATTTTATTCCATACATTATTTGTAGTTGCACCTTTATCTGCTAGTAATTTATTTGGTAGTTCATTAATTGGTGAGTATTTCCGTGTATTCATTTGTTACGGTGTTATTGCTCTATCTCTAGCAATGCATGCATGGAAATCTGTGAAAAAACCTCAAAGAGTAAAGGCTTAGGTTAAAATATTAAATTTCTACATAAATAAAATGTCCCTTCAAGATTTGAAAACATTCGAGTAATGTTAATCTTTTGGGGACATTCTTATTTTTATTTCAAAAGTCTTATTAACTTCCTTCATTTTGGAATCTCTAATTCTTAATCCTCTGAAATGGTTTCTTATTCACTAGAATATATTATATTTACCTTAACTTTTTCTCTCTGTCTGTCATTCAAACTAATCAACAAAGTTCAACGATAAAATATGGCGGATTGGGCAAAATTGATACAAATGAATGGTTTGCCATCTATACTTTAACTTGTATTAGAAACAGCATCGAATTACTTCACGGATTGCCTCTTTATCAATTGTTGTCATCATGATTTCTCCATGATCATACCCGTGATTTTTGAAGGTACTATTATCTTGTGTCCCCGGCACATAAGATAATAGATTGCAACTACCGATCATCATGAGATTCTCGTCAGCAATAACCCCTTTAATATGTGAATCCCCCTTCTTGAGCTGTAGATACTGATTGATTGTATTACTATTCCTGTTAGTTGCAACACTTACTGCAAGTTTTTTATATTCTTCGATTGTTTCTTCAGTCCGATTTTCAGAATCTATTTTACCACCAGAACGGCTTTTACTTCCATCGTATTCATATCCATACGCAATTGATATCTTCACTCCACGATTCATGGCATTTAAAAATTCCTCTTTGTAGAAATTAAATACATACTCATTTGCCCATGGACTCATTATGTACAATTCTTTTTTAGCACTTCGGATCATATAGCGAAACTGATTGCTAATGCTCTCTTTGTAATAAATTTGATTCACTTTACTTTGCCCTGCTAGTACTTTACACATAGGTGCCTTCTTTTGATATTCTTCATTTAGTTCAATGCTAATCAGTCTATATTTTTCATTCACAGTTCTCTTTAAAAATACAAAAGCCCCGATATCTGTATCAATGTACTCAATCATTTTCTTTTGCTCTACCTGTTTGATTTTGTTCTCAAACGCTACCTTATTTTCTAGATCTACTGCTTTCATTTTATTCTCTAACTCTTGAAAGACATTGCCAATAATGTCTCTAATTTCTTCTGTTTTTAGCAATGCAAGCGTATACCACATATTGTCAGGTATATAAATCATATTGTTATTCGGTATTATCTCTTTTAGTTTTTTTGTCTTTTCTAGAAATAACTCCTCAATATTTATCAAAGTAACTGAATTTTCAGTAGTCAATTTGTCAATTAGCTGATCCGTCTTTTCATTCAGATTTTTCGAAAGCTCCGCAACTTTATGATCAATCGCTTTCAACTTCGAAAACTCTTTTGCAAATTTCTCATCCAATTTCTGAATCTGCGATTGCACCTTTACAATTTTTTGATGATTGTCTATAACCCCTTCTTCTATTTTATCAATTCTCTCATTGATATGTTCAAATCCTTTGAGCATTTCATTCTTGACGTCATTCCCACCTCTGTGTACAAAGGAAAATTCAATTTTGTCTATATATAACTGAGTGGTCTGTCGATTTGTAAACTCAATTATGATATTTCGTAATACTTTTTCAAATCCGATAGAATCTTCAATCTCATTCTCCATCGATAAAGAATGAATCTGACGCCAAAACTCTGAGTTATCCAAGGTGGTCATTAGTTCATGGTAGAACTCAATTTCATTATTATTGAGACTTGCATCTACCTTTTTCGTAATGATAATCTCTGCATAATACCCCAGCCTATACCAACTCTTTCTAAGGCTCTCAATTAATTCCTGTTCCAATCTTTCTTTCTTAATCTTTTGTTCCATTAATATACTCTCCTCCAATGGTCAAAGACTGCTCTGATATAATATTTCATCTCTTGTATATCCGAACTCATAAGTATATTCTTCCACCCAATATTAACTCTTGCATACATGTAAAACTCAGTAAACAGATATCTTCCTAATAGGTATGCAATGATTACATACATCATTGTTCTGATAATAGATACCATACAATTTTTTGAAAGCTTCTTATGCTCTACCAGATTCACTATTAGAGTCGCTAAAGACCGAATAATAGCAAATACAATTCCTACTTTAGCGATATACATCGAAATCCAGCTAATGAAGTACCATGTCAGACCTGCAGCCTTCCATAGAATGGAATATCCACTACCTAGGTTACGATTTAGTAGCAGATAAGACAAACCTCCCCATAGAGGGTAACTAATCATCAGAGAAACAAATATAAGCCGGTAATAGTAATTTTTTCTCCCCAATGAAATCATTCTTAACCTAGACACCATTCCTGTAATGATTTTATTTTGTTTCTTACTTCCCTGTCTAGAATGCAATGTGCTTGGCTCTTTATTCTGTGAATACTGGATCTTCGCAGATATTTCTTTTACTTGCTTTGAAAAATCTTGTGCGATTTTCATAGATTCTTGTCCTGCTGCCTTGACTTTCTCCAATACATGTCTAGTGCTTTCATTCAACCTTTCCATGTTTTTCTCATTAATCTCAACAAAGCGATTTAATGTTTTGTCTATACTATAGGTATATTGGTATATAAATTTTTGCTGGTTCGACTGCTTTTGATCAATACGATCCAATCGTTCATTTGTAAGAAGAATCTTCGAATAGATATCCTCCAACTTCATGTTTTTTTCATGACTACCCATTTCTAGTTTTTTAAAACTTTCCATCATCTCAGCTAGATTTTTATTAATATCCTTCTGTCCATACTCTATTTTCTGTTTGTAATTATTTGTGACCTGATCAATCGTTTTTAAAAATGTATCTTTGCACTGTAGCTGTTCTTTTACTGTATTGAGATCCTGTTTCATTCCTTCAATGATTTTCTGCATACCATTCCATGACGAAGTACTAATTTTGATATATTCTTCATCACCAGTCTTTCTTTTCTGAAGTTGGTTATTTGTAAGCTTGAATGCATCTGCAACAATCTGACTAAACGGAACTGACGTGTTCAATCCCTCAGTATTGTTTATCTTTGTTGCTTGTGGAATCTGAAGTGCTTTTTCTGAAGAATTGGTACCTCCCAATGTTATATATAGATCCTTAGCAATATCGAAAAAGGTCTCCAATAATTTTTTTATCTCTCCTTTTATAGCTGTCTGATAGACAGCGTTTGCTTCAATATACCGTAATTTATACAAAATAGTATTATCCATGCTCTGGACAAATCTTGTATCGTTGTGTAAACAATTATGTAAACCCTCTATGTTAATTATCATATTCTTGTTCAATGCATATATACTACATGCCAATTCAGCACCCTCTCTTATACTTGCAACTGCAAGTTCTGGTTTACTGTTATAATATTTTTCTGCAGTTATCGCACATTCATAGAATTCTTGTAGGCATTTTTGCATCTGTATACCATCACATGATAATTCATTAATAAATGAAAAATCTGACATTCTCTTCCTCCGCTAATACACAATAATTCTTCTATTATTTGGTATAAATTTTCTAAACAAATTGTATCATCATATGAAATTCTTTACAACTATTATAAAATCATATACAAAACCTTATCTCCTAAAAACATTAAAAATTTAAAGCAGCATAAATGAGTAATTCTATCTTTAGGAGTTTGAAAATGGATGCCTCTGTCTGCTAATACTACATTAAATGATTTTTTTATAAATTTGAGGAATACTGGAGTAATTCTGTAAGATTATTAGAAGTACGGTTTTAACAATACCCCTATTTAAAGAAGTTTTAGATATTCAGTAACTTCATCATATTCATCCATTACGCTAGAAGTTTGTATTACATAGCTCCACACCTATACCCTTTTAGATTTAAACTACAAGTTTTCCATATTCATCAAGGACTGCTAAATCCCTTGCTTGCAGGAATTTTTGTTGTAATGTTTCATGTAACGAATTAAGTAAGCGTTCGTGAGCTTCTTCAATACTATACCAGTTGTAGCTTGTCATATTCTCTTCTTCATCTTCCGTCAACATTACCTCTGCCTGCTCACCTATTTTTTCTGTGACATAATAAAAAGATTCCTGTGTATAATCAAGGGCTCCCCTGTTTTCATATATGTAACCCAATTCTTTGATAATCCTACAAGAACACCCTGTTTCCTCTAGTATTTCTCTTCTTAATGCCTCCTCAAGACCTTCTCCATCTTCTATGCCGCCACCAGGGAACATATATATATTGTACTTCGCCTAGACATTAATGCTATTTTATCTTCCTCATTTTTTAATATCGTACGTACGGTACGACGAGGCTTTGATTCTGATATTATATCAGAGACGATGAAGCATTTATCTGTTAATGATTTGATTAATTTCATTTCTTACTTCTCGGATTTATCCATCTATCAAACAATTCAATTACATTCAACTCCATTATTGTTTTTGTTTGCTTTTTTATATAATGCATTATACATGATAATAATCCAAAAGCCCGCACAATTATACTCATCAGATAATATGCAAGCTTTTCATTTAGACTATCCTTTGTACTTGTCTTTACAGGTGTAAAATATACTTACTTCGAAGTATTGGTGGTATGAGTGCTGGAAGAAAAACATCTTATATAAATGCTGAATGGCAATTGCTATTCACTATCAACTCTTACAATTATGATGGATTTTCTCAGCTCTTCGAAAGTGTTTTTCATCTTTATTTGGAATTCCATTACAACTTTTATCTATTTCTATCTCTTATTTCATTCACTAAATTTATTATTTATCCTAACAAGTGCCCCGTTAGGTAAAGATACACTATCTATGTTTATATTTTTTACATTACATATATGATCAATCATATTTTTCACAAACTCTTTTTCACTCTGTTCACTCTTTATATTGTAAATATCAATTAATATTTGTAATGCTTGTTCGTCTTTTAAATATCGATATAAACCACTTCCCATTCTTATCACATCTGGTTTTTTGGGGTTATAATAATACTTCCAGAACATCATTTTCTCTGCTTCATCCTTTGATAACTCAATACGATAATAAGGATCTGCAGTTAGTGTGCCCTCTTGTTCCTCATCACCTTCATAAGCATTACTAACAAGAAATACAGCAAAAATAATTCGATCCTCTTCTCTCATATCCTTGGTTCTAGTTGTTAGAATGGCTACCATATTTCTTGAAATTTCTCGGAATTTTCTCGATTCACCCTTCCTTACACCATTATTATTAAAACCAGCCATTACAACCCAGTTACGCATCATTTGAGATTCGTAGCAAACATACCCCTCCCCATCACATTGTTCATCTAATTCTTTTCTTGTGATTTTTCCAGAATAATATTGTTTGCATGGACATTCTTCTTGACTACACCAATCTCGTTTAGCGCGTTCTATATTATATTGGATAAGTTTATCTGAGCAAGGTTTACGATATCCAAGTAATGTGTCGGTTTCTCCACCATTACAGTAATTACATTTAATTGCAATATTATTTCTATCCAAGTGTCTTTTAGCAGTTACTTTGACCTTCATCTTATCTATCTCTTGTACATAAATACTATTTAGTTTTTCTTGTTTATCTTTTTGAAGATTCTCCTTAAATACCTTAATTTCTTCATTAAGCGTAACTTGTAAAGAGGAGTTTTGAAGAACTAGATAATTTTCAAAAGCTGCTGGGTATTGAAACATTTTTATACCATAAATATTGTTAAACTTAATCTTAATATTATCATCGCTTTGATCGATAACTTCACCAATACCAAATACTTTATGTATAACACCATTTCCAATCAACTGCATACAACTACCCTCTTTCATCATATAGTTTCTTTACACCCATTTCGCTAGTATATCAGTTTGTATCAGTTAATTTAATGTTTATTACATCTGATTTTCCTAGCTTACACACATACTTTGACTCATCAGCTCTGCCTGCTTAATCACAATATCAAGTGCTCCAGCCGCTTGTTCTGGAGGATATTTATATTTCCTAAGCAATCTCTTGACTTGTGTTCTCATATAAGCTCTTGCAGACTCTTTCTTATCCCAATCAACTGTCCTATTTTTTCGTATCAATTCAGTTAACTCCTGTGCCATTTCCACAAGCACTTGATCTTCCATATTCTCAAGAACTTTAGGATCTGCAGCCAATGCATCATAAAATGCAACTTCCTCTAAGGTCAATCCTTTTGCATCACCCGCATGATAGGATTCCGACATTTCTTGGGATAGTTTTAAGAGCTCCTCAATGACCTCAACACTTGTAATTAAACGATTGTTATACTTTTTCATCAGTTCTTGCATCTTCTCAGAAAATAATTTTGACTTAACAACACCAGTTCTTGCAATTACCTTAATATTATCTTCTAATAATTTGCGTAGTAATTCAGCAGCAATGTTCTTATGCTTCATACGTCGTATCTGTTCCATATATTCATCAGATAATATGGATATTTCGGGATTTTTCTTACCAGCCTCTGCAAAAATATTATACATGCCATCCTCTGTGATAGCCTGCTCTAATAAATTAGTAATTCTTGAATTAATTTCATTGGTTGTAATCTTTCCATTCCCTGCAACTTTGCATAGTCCCGCTTTAATACTCTTAAAGAATTCAATTTCTTGTTTTAATTGCGCTGTTAACATACTTCTACATAAAGTTTCAGCCTGACTTAATGCAGTTGCTTCACGGATATAGATTTTCTTTTCTTCCTCTTCAAATGCAAAGGCAAATTCCAAACCATTGGTTAAAGTTTGATAACGTTCGCGGTCTGATGTTCCAAAAAATCTTGTATAATCAAAACCATAGAAACAATCACGCATGATTTCTAATTTCTCTAGAGCAATCCCATACGCTTGACTTAAGTCCGGTATCTTATCCTGATCTCGCTTTGTATATTGATTCAGTGCATTCTTTAAATCCGCTGCCATTCCGATATAATCAACAATCAATCCAGCTTCTTTATCTTTATAAACGCGATTAACTCTTGCAATCGCTTGCATTAAATTGTGGCCCTTCATGGGCTTATCTATGTACATCGTAGCCATGGATGGAACATCAAAACCGGTTAACCACATATCGACAACAATTGCTATTTTAAACGGGCTATTAATGTCTTTAAAATCGTAACCCAATTGTTTTCGATATTCTTTTGTGCCAGTTAAATCATTCCAGTCCTCTTCATCCTTATTACTATCCGTAAGAACTACTTTTATTTTATCATCCCAATTTGGCCGTTTCTCTAAAATGATTCGATAAAGATCAATTGCAATTCGTCTTGTCATACAGACAATCATAGCTTTTCCAGTTAAAACATACTGACGATCCTCATAATGCGCTATGATATCATCTGCAAGCATCGTAAGACGTTCTTTGGAGCCGATAATGGATTCAATAGTAGAAAGATCCTGCTTTGATTTTTCAATTGCAACATAATTGGTTTCTTCTCGTAGTAATTCATATTCCTTATCAATCTGTTTTAAAATATTCTCATCAATCTTTAGTTTAGCCGTTCGATTTTCATAATAAATAGGAACCGTTGCACCATCTTCTACTGCCTGAGTCATATCATAAACATCGATATATTCACCAAACACTTCTGTTGTAGATTTGTCATCAAAATTAATTGGGGTTCCAGTAAATCCAATAAACGTTGCGTTAGGAAGTGCATCTCTCATATACTTTGCCATTCCATACTTCCATTTACCGGTTGTACGATCTAGCGTTCCTTCCAATCCATACTGCGAACGATGTGCCTCATCTGCCATGAATATAACATTACTACGTTCTGTTAAAACTTCCGTGCCTTCTTCAAATTTCTGAATTGTTGTAAATATAATTCCACCAGCTTTTACTTTCAACAATTCTTTTAAATGTTCTCTACTTTGTGCCTGTTTTGGTTCTTGACGTAATAATAATTTTGAACTAGCACAAAACGTACCAAAGAGCTGACTATCTAAATCATTTCGGTCGGTCAAAACAACAATCGTTGGATTTGAAAACTGTGGATTCGTTACAAATAATCCTGCATAAAACACCATGGAAAGACTCTTTCCACTCCCTTGCGTATGCCAAACAACACCGACCTTTTTATCATTTTTCTCAATGGCTTGCTGCGTTCTTAACGCTGCCTTACGTACTGCAAAATACTGATGATATCCAGAAAGTATCTTTACCGTCTTACCATTGATTTCTTGAAAAACAATGAAATTACGAATGATATCCAACAAACGTTCTTTTGGTAACACCCCATGTAATAAAACATCTAAGTAATGTAGCTGTTCATTTACTGGAGATTCCCCATTGATAGATTTCCATGCCATGTATCTTGTAAAATCTGATGTTATCGTACCAAGTCTAGCATCGAAACCATCCGATATAATGTTAAAAGCATTGTATTGAAATAAACTCGGGATATCGAGTTGATAATTCTTAATTTGATTATAAGCATCCTCTATGGAGGTTTCCTCATTTACCATGTTTTTTAATTCAAAAAGTACGGTAGGTATACCATTAATAAATACAACTAAATCTGGCCGTTTATGCTTTCGCTCAATTACTGTAAATTGGTTGATCACAGTAAAAGTATTTTTAAGTGGTTCATTAAAATCAATCAGTTTTACTTGATATGTCTTGTTTTCATCACCATCACGATAAGCAATTGGAACGCCTTCAATTAAATACTTATGAAAAGTCGCATTTAACTCTTCTAATTTAACCAGACCTAAATTCTTAATCATCTGAAATGCTTGTTCAACAATATCATGCGTAATGGATGGATTAATACGAAACATCGCTTCTTCAAACAACTCAGTGATTAATACTTCATGATAATCCCTTTCTAAATCAGGACCGTACTGATAATCATAACCAAGGTTTTGAAGTTCCTCGATAACTATTTGTTCTAGTGTATTTTCATTAAATGCCATGAAATCACCCCTTTATCATTTATTTTCATCTATAGCTTCTTTAGTAAAATAGGCTTTTTACCTTTAAAAGTTAGTATATTCTCATTTACAAGTATTGCAGCAATAGCAGATGCATGTCGAGGTGATAGCATTTTAAAATTATCTCGTATAAACATACCTAATCCATTCGGCATAGGGTTATCCATACTTGCACCAAGAGGATACCATTCATCAATATTAATAAAAAAGCCATCTAAAATTCTTTGGATACAACTTTTCTCTAAGGTGAATTTTAATTTAGCCCACTCTATCATCCATTCCTCTTCAGAAACAGTATATGTTATCAACTTTCCATTCCCACTCAACGGTAATACTGATTTCATTAGTCCTCTCCTTTATATTCAACGTGTTAGATCAATGAAGAAAAAGCAACGCTTTTTTGAGTCTATGGTAATCTAAATCCCAATTTTGTTTACTACATATACTCTTCTTTGACTTCCACATATTTAGCAAGTTTTATTCCTTTATTAATCTCAGCAAAGTAAGATTCATTCATATCCGCCACTTTAAGTATCTCTTTTGGTGTATATCCATTACCTCTGATTTCTTTTGCATACTTGATTCCAAACAGATGAATCATTGCAACTTTTTCTGTATTAGTAGATTCATACATTTGTCTCAATTCATTTCCCAACTCAATAATCGTCATCTCTATCATCCCTCCTATTCATATTATTTTGTATCCCAATTTTACTTACTATAGTGTCATAACCATATAAATTATATCGCTTTCCTTAACAATCGAGAAAACATTACATGTTTCTATATCTACTACGGTATATTTTTTGCTTGCTCATTTTTCTACTAAATTAATACTGTTTCACCATTCATTAACATAGGCAACAACGTATCTCTCAGAATTTGTAGCTTATTATTATTTACCGTAGTACAAACCATACTATCTAACATTGGATTAACAATCTCAGAAAACTCGTTGGCTTTATTTTCATCATATACAAATTCAAAATCTAATGTATCCTTAGGCTTACATCTTTGTCTACTATTTGTTGATCCCGTAGCAATAGACGCTATATAATCCATGAATCTATTGCTATTCAGTAAGGCATAAACATATCCTCTGTGACTTTCAGATGTTTTATAAATCATAAACTCTGTTGAACAAACTGCATTATCGGTTAAAACTGCTGGATACCATAATCTTTTAGTCATTGGATTTAATTTAGATAATAAAATGTCTCCCTTACTTACTAAATACTTATTACTTTTTATATCATCTCCAACATTAAATGTAGGGAAATTACACTGGTCGAAGGCAGGTATACTATAATGCTCATATACTGTTTCACCTTGAGGCATTATACTCTTTGTTGAAATCCCTGTAATTTCGCTTAGCTTTATATATTTTCCGTTTTCATTGCTAAAATGCTCGGCGTACAACGCCTCAATAAGCTTGACTAAATTCGCATTTAGTTTATGTAATTACTTGTTGATCCATACAATCTGAAATCGAAATTATTTCCACACCCAAACGATTCATATACTCTTTTGAGTATGACGCTCCACATCGAAACTTCCACGAGCAACCGTAGTCAAGATAAAACTTCTTTGCTTCTTCAAACTCAGTATCTACATATCCTTTTCGTTAAGAGCAAACAGAGCATTTATCATCATACAACATAATAAAATTCTCCTCTTACTTAAACTCTACGCCCTCCCCCCTTGGCACCTTGGGCATTTTCTTTGAAAGATATCTGAACCATTTGCTTTATATTTAAAATCACATTTTAAACATTGCATTTCATAGAACCATTGGCCATAATCAGTACCTCTCTCTTCAGTTCGTCCATTATTTCTTTGACTATTACGATTGATGTATCCGTTCTCCGTAGATTTTCCCATTCCAGACCCCTACATGTTCATATCGCTTTTATATTCATTCTTTTATGTACTCGGATAGAACTTATTCTACCCGATATATTTTTTATGAGCCAACTTTACATTATTTTGATTTACTATGGCATAATGCATTGTAGTATCTATTTTAGCATGTCCTAATAACTTCTGTACTTGCTCTATAGGCATTCCCTTCTCTATTGCAGAAGTAGCTAATGTTCTTCTAAATTTATGTGGGTGAACGCCCTTTACCCTAGACGAACCACCCAACCGTCTCAAACAACATTGGACTCCACCAATTTTTAATCTATTGTATGGGAACTTATTACTTACAAATAAAGCCGTATTCTCATCCGTTCGAGTTTTTAAATAATCGGATAAATGAACTTTGGTTTTTGCATCAAAATATACTACTCTTTCTTTATTCCCTTTGCCAAATACAATGCATTCTCTATTATTAAAGTCCATATCTGATATATTAAGTTTTACTAACTCACCAACACGCATTCCTGTAGAATTTAAAAGATCAACTAATGCTAAGTCTCTAATATTAGCACATTTATCACGAAGTATTTCTATGTTTTCATCAGTAAAAGTAGTTTTTATTATTTTATCTTCCTTCACTTTATGAATCCGCCTAACAGGGCTTTTCGTTATATAATCTTCATTTTCCATCCAAGTAAAGAAACTAGAAAAAATTCTCCGTACATTATCTAATGTTACCTTACTTACCTTATTATCATTCTGATACTTTGCTAGATACGCCCTTATATCTTCTGTATTGATATCCAATATTAATTTATGGTTGTACTTAAAAAACTGTTTTAAGGTCGCTTCATAATATATAATTGTTTGTGTAGAGCAACCTTCAATCTTTTTCGAAGATGTGTACATTTCCAAGTACTTATTATTAAGATTGTCCTCATTACCTTCTACCTTTTGATAATCCTTCTTCTGAATCAAATCATAATAAAATAATGTTGCATTTAATACATCGTTTAATTTTTTAAGTTGATTTAAGGATAGTTCCGAGTCTAGTTGGTTACATACACTTTGTATTACCTCTTGTTTCATTGAATAATACCTCATTTCGTTTCTTTAAAGTATCGACAATGAAACATTTGCTTAATTCTAATGTTGAATTGTATATTGTTTAAGTTTTCAACCACCCAATAACACGAGTTAAACCAACTCAATCCTATAGCATATGATAACTAGTTGACATATCTTTATTTAATGGAAACTCAAATTCTTACATATCGAGAATATTTGTTTTTAATATCACCAATAAGACTTTACAATGTAAAAGAAAAAAGATAATTCTTAAGTTGAATAGCCTTACATTTAATCTTAATTCAACGCGTAGTGTCACCGAAGAGAAAACACAGATTTTTTAGGTCTGCTTGTAACCTAAATCCCAATTTTACTTACTATAGTGTCATAGCCTTATAAAGTATATCGCTTTCCCTAGCAATCGAGAAAACAGTACATGTTTCCATATCTACTATCGTATATTTCTTTGCTTGCTCATTTATCTCCTGTACTAATACTGTTTCTCCATTTGTAAGAACTACTACATCATTTCTTTGATATTTCATACTACAGCTTCTCCCTATTTTTTTATTAGACGAATACTTCTACTTCTGACAAATCAATGTCACCTGACATAAGTTTAGGCAACAATATATCTCTCAGATCCATTAATCTCTGTTTTTCCTCTTCTAGTATCTCTTGCTGCTTAAATAAAGACATACAAAGCATATTAAATTCTTTTAATACTATTTCATCTGGGATAATTGCTTCAATATTCTTCATAATTGTCCCTGATACTTCTTTAAATGTGGAACCAGAAGCCATATTCTCAATCTTTTCTAAATTATATTTCAAAAAGTAATATATATAGGCAGTACCAATATTCTCATTTGGAACAACTGACTTAAACCCTTGATTTGTTGTTACCTCGTTTTTTGCTATTGCTATATAACCTATAGGCGCTCTTGAACTAAATAAAACTGTTCCAGCAGGCATCACCTTTGCACTACTTTTTTGCAATCCTAATTCTGTAATATCGATATCCCCGCGTTCAATAAATTTATTTTTATTATTAGATAGATCCTTAGGGGTGATCCATGGAATACCACTTTCACAATAGTACTCATCTTTTGACTTAGAAGGAGTACTTCCTCCCACCACAGCTCCAAGATCCACTATTGTTCCTTTTATCCAGCTTTCTTGATGTTCATCAATAAAGAACTTCTTATATAAAACTAAGCCCATCTCTTCTAAATTCGCATTTAACTTATTATTAACCTTAATTTTTTCATCTATATAGCAAAGAATTGTGGCAATTTTTCTTTGTTCGTCTAACTCTGGAAAATCAAACTCCATATTAGCAATTAGATCAGTCTGAACTCTTTGTCTTCCACTAGTTCCAGTCATTGATTTAATAGCAATATCTCTGAATTCATGTGTATTAATAAAATAATAAAGGAACTGTGAATCAGAGACTCCTAACTTACCTCTAAATACAATGTACTCGGTTGATCCGAATCCGACCTCTCCCTCATCTAAAATATCTACGTACCCACCTTTTCCATTTTCAAGACATGGTGTTATACGCGCCATTAAAGTGTCACCATTTTGAAACTTTGTACCACCATTATATTTTTCAATTGAATAGCTTTTTATAGATTTACCAAATATAGGTAAATCCGTCATAGCTATCTTCTTTGCTAATTGCCCTTTTTTTAAAGTTAATCGAGGATTAATTTCGCAAAAATCACTTAATTTCATTCGCATGTTGTCACCTATCCATTTAATATATGTTTCTTTATTTCTAGTAAGCTAAAATCTCATTAATTTCTTTCTGATATAATCATCCAATGATTCCATTAATTTTAGATTCATTACTTTTTTAGTATTCTAAAATTAAGTTATAAGCCATCGTAACATTTTCATCCCATCCCGAAAAAGTAAAATAGTAATTAGAATTTACAGGACGTTTGAACGGATCCAATGATGGATTCTCTCTTATATCTCTTTATAGAAATAGGTTTCAAGTATATATAAGGCTGCAAGAGCATTAAACGTATTACCTAAATTTGCTTCCTTTTCATTATCATTTGTAAGTCTTGCGTGCTTAACTTTATTATATGAACGCCACCATGACGGCGAAGTAGTAGTAGTCCATTCTTTCCACGGAGCTAACTTGAAATTATGGTTATCTCTCAACTTTATTTCAGCATCTACGAAACCTTCCCATCTAGGAATCAATCGTTCTGCATACCAAAGAATGTTACTTCTAGATACAGGGTTACCTATGAAGTCACATATTAATTTACATTGTACATCAATTTCAGAACAAATTGTTTGAAACTGCTTTACTAATTCATTTGAATAAGTGTTGAAGTTATGCTCATCAAATGATACAAAGTTCTCATACTCAAAAAAGTTTCTTTCTAACATAAGATAATACTTCCAGCATTTTGACATAAAAACTCTTCTATCTATTTCTCTCTCCTACTTTCTTATTTAGCATAATGATGATTTGCTTATCATACATTCTTAAATTTACACCTCAAATCCAATACTCGCCAACGCTTTACGTATCTTTTCTTCTAACTCACGTGACTCTTTAAACTGCTTACTTATTTCACTTGTAAGTTGCTCCATCTTTTCTTCAAAAGGAATACCATCATCTTCTACTTCTTCAATTCCTACATAGCGGCCTGGAGTTAAAACGTAATCATTCTCTGATATTTCATCGATTGTTGCAACTTTACAAAATCCCTGAACATCCTCATATCCATCATCATTTCTCCAAGAATGATAGGTGTTCGCAATTTTCATGATATCTTCTTCGCTCAACTCGCGCACTCTTCGATCAATCATATGTCCAAGGTTTCTCGCATCAATGAATAACACTTTATTTTCTGTGGTTTTTGACTTACCTTTTCGCATAATCCATAAGCAAACTGGGATACCCGTTGAATAAAATAACTGACCTGGCATAGCTACAATGCATTCCACAACGTCACTTCGTAACATATTTGCACGAATTGTACCCTCGTTCGAAGTATTCGAGCTTAAAGAACCGTTTGCAAGTACAGTTCCACATACACCTCCTGCAGGGTTTAAATGATGTAACATGTGCTGCAACCAAGCATAGTTTGCATTTCCAACTGGTGGAGTTCCATATTTCCATCTAACATCTTCCTGTAATCGCTCACCACCCCAGTCTGAGATATTAAATGGTGGGTTTGCTAAGATAAAGTCTGCCTTAAGCGCTTTGTGTAAGTCCTCGTGAAAAGAATCTGCATTATGGAGTCCTAAATCAGCATCGATTTGTCTTAATGCAAGGTTCATTTTAGCCAATTTCCAAGTGGTTGGGTTACTCTCCTGACCGTATACTGAAATGTTTCGAATATTACCCTGATGTTCCTTTACAAACTTCGCTGATTGACAGAACATACCACCGCTACCGCAGGCAGGGTCTATCAAGACGCTATGTTTGATACAAAGAAAAAAGCCTTCTCCGGTGTGAAAATACCGAAAAAGGCTTGATTTTGCTGGACTTTCACGGTAGTTGCCGTCTGTGGAAGCCCAGCATTTATTCTATTGTCAGTGTTTTTCACCCGCCTCGGACGGTGCCGGAGGTCGTTCCGACAGACCCGGTAAAGGTAAAATTAAAAAGTATGCCAAAATTAAAAGGTTTAGTCCACCGTTGCGCTGTCCTCAATTTCCTTAAGGGTACGGCCATCTTTGGTTTTCCATGTGCGTGGACCGCTTGCACTATAACCAAGTACAAAATCAGCAGCTGCGGAGGAACTGGAGAACAGGATATCTTCCGTGGTGGTCATGTTTTCAACTTTGCCATCTGCAAAAATCTTGTCTCGGAGTTCCTTCATTCCGGCACTAAGTGATTTTGCTGATGTTTTTTCATTCACCACGGCTCCCTTAAGAACCACGAATCCCTCAGAAGTCACCATGCCGGTGGCAGATGTGCTACCGATGTTAATGAACAATTCTTCCTCTTCGGAGGTAGTGGTATCAGAGCCAGTTTGCAGCAGCGGATCTAAAACTTTATAGCCCAACGCATTTATAAGAATTTTGACATTATCAACGAACTCTTCCATTACTGCAACTTGGGACTCTTTCATTACCGTATTGCGATATGTATTCTTTGTCAGTACCACATAACGCTTACAGCTTCTCGCAATCTCGACAAAGCGATTTTCAAGGTATCTGATAAGAGCCTTGTTAAGGTCTCTACCTACAAAAATTACAGCAGTGTTCCAGTAATACTTTTCTTTTTCAGACTGGTAATCACGCAGATGCTGCACGAGGCGCTCTTTTACATTTTCAGCCTCGCCAATATAAACAGAATCAGTGCCATCATCCTCTTTGCAAAACAAGAAGTAAACACCCGCTTGGATAATATCGTCACGACTACATGCAGCCACTTCGATGCGAGGAATCTTTATGGCCTTGCCATTCCAATTGGATAATTCCGCTGTTATTAAACTGTCAGCTGTACCATTTACAAGGAACAGCTCTATTGATTTTCCGTATGCCATCAGAGAAACCCCCTTGCTTAATCATTTAGTCATTCAAGAAGATAGATAATTCTCCTCCGAAATTGTTCATTGCAAATCTGCCGTCCTCAAACAAAGTTTCCTTTTCCATTTTGTATTCAAACGGGAAAAGATATGTGGACGAATTGATGTCAGTAAAAGTGTAGTAACCACTATCGTCAACAAGCATCATAGCGTACACCATGAATGCGACGATTTTCGGATTACTCACTCTATGCGTATTCACATGGTATTTACCCGGCTTATCGCATACCATTACATCAAACGCCTTCAATGTAGCAACCAGCTTATCAATGGAATGGAACAGCGTTGTACGCTCACCCCACTCATCAAATAATTTCTGTTTAAGCTGGGCCAGAGTGATTTCATCCTGAAATTCCGACATCTTACCGATAAGCTTGCACATATCTACAAAAACAGGATATGCCGCCATCATCATGCACCAGTGGATCACCAAATCGTATTCTGGATACGCCTTGATAAGTTCCAGAGCTGGTTCCTTGATTTTGCCAGACAGCTCATTATCATAAACCCAGATGTTCATAAGGATTTCTCTGGTCTTACGAGTGTTTGTAGGACTCTCAATTTCAAAGCTCAAATACTCATTCAATTGGTCCTTTATTTCTTGTTCTGTATGTCCCTCTAAAACCAGTTCGACGACCTTATTCAGCCATTGAAGTTTCAGGTTTCGGGACAATCCTACCATTTTAGCCATTCTTCTGTACCGCCTTTATTTTAATGAAAGGTACAACCACCTCATCCAACGTGATGCCGCCATGCGTCATTACATCGTCACCCTTGGCGTCAAAAGAATCGCCAACATCACAAATCAGGTAATCATATTCCTTTGGGAGATAATATTTCGGATATTCGACAAGTCCGTGCTTTTCAATCAGTCCGGCCTTGTCAGCAAAGTCCTTCAGTGCCACCATTCTACGACTCTTTGTTTCTACTTCAACACCGGTTCCCATAAGTTTTCCAAGGCCGGTGCAGGTAGTGTTGCCGTGGTCTGCTGTAATATATACATCATATCCAGCAGAAATGAAACGCTGCGTCATCTCCAGTAATTTTTTCTGATTCGCCAACACGGTGATGTCATTGAACATTCCGAGTCGGCCTTGTGTTTGTGCGTGAACCATATCGTCCACATCATTTATGATTACGGCTCCGCATCTTACGAAGGAACCGAACTGCGCATCATAGCCTCGCTCATAACCAATCTGCGTATCGGAATAGCCGAGGTCCTTTGCACACTTTACAAACTCTGTTTTCTCCTTGCTCTGCTTCCACGGCTCCAGCAGCTGACTTGGATATTTACCGGACAGCAGACACTGTCGGGAAACAGAGGTGGTGCTTGGTATCATCGCAAACATCGATGACTTTTCATACGGCAGGCCCGCAAACGAACTGGAGATAATCTTCCAGTCAAATTCAGACATACCGTCCATGATGATCACGACGAACTTATCGCTGTGGCCGTGCATATAGTCCATTGCTTTGCTGACCAGCACCGGTGATGCCTTGTCAATATTCTGTGATAACTTTCCGAACTGCTCCAGTGCATATTGTTGGAACAGCCGGTTAATTTCTTGCGTGTCAACATCAACATCGTATTGAACTGCCATTACGTCCAGTTGAGCCTTTTCCTCTGCGATGGAAAACCAATCGCTGTATCGTGAGATACTTTTGGCCTTTTCAATAAGACCATTGGCTGTTTTCTTCAAATATGCCTTCACATTAGCTCTGGCATAAACCTTCAATCGCAGGAACATTTCTGTATCATGCTTTTGTCGAAGGTCGTCGTAATTTGTAGGATAGACTGCGCACAGCAAGTCAAGACCAGCCTTATCCATATCCTTCAACATTGTCGGATGCAGTTTCGGGAACAGCCTCTCCAACGAAACCATATAGGCAGAAAGTCTGCGACGCACATCGTAAGGAATGTACTGCTCGGTGTGGGCAATAACAGCCATTTTCTCACCGGGAGTTTTCAGTTTCTCCTCGTACTCAATTCTGAAGGCAAGATCGTCAGTGTATCTTACGATTTCAAAACCATGTGCAGAGAACGCAGATATATAATTCGCTCGGCTGTTCAGATTCTCGTCATCCAGAAGCAGGATTTTATCTGTGTATTGCGCAGAAGATTTCTCAAACACATAGTCTCCGAACATCGCTTACGCCTCCAATCTTACAAGAATCATCAAGCGGAAGTCAGGATAAATCTGGCTTCCTTTTTTATATTCGGCCTCAATAGAAGCCTTCTCTCGTGCCAGTTTTGCCAGTCTGGAACGACAGATATTTTCAATTCCAATATGTCCTGCTGCCTCTTCACGGAGCTTCAGGGCATACATATACTTGTTGTAGCTTTCCTGATTGATCTGAATCTGCTTCTCTTTCAATTCAACGAAAGTGTCATAAGCAAAGTCCATACTCAGCTTTTCGAGCTGCTGGTATTCTGCCTCTGTAATATTCGGTGCAGCGCCCACAGTCAAACCGCTGGTACCATCAAGGAAAACATCCATGATACGCTTTCCGGCCATCGGACGAAGCAGGAAGTTTTCATTGACGAAAATCGGAATAATGCGCTTTCCACTTTTTTCTTCAGAGATGGATAATTCCCACAGCATAAAATAACCAGCCTCATTCGGAAAGTTCTTGATGTCGACAGACATCAGCTGCGAGGTCTTGTCCTGCATGATTTCAGTACGCAGGTGCTGGATGATTTCCTCATCGTTAATGCCGATGCGGTCAATCAGCTGAATATCACGGCCCTTCCAGCTTTCATAGTAGGCCAACATCTGTCTGAGTGCAGCGTCAACATCAAAACTGGACTCTGTGCCGACAAGCCGTGTCAAGTCTTTCTCCTCACGGATAATATTCTTGTACTTCTGAGCATTGGCTACCTGCTGTTTTACTTCTGACTCAACCGGATACATATTGCGCTCTACAGAAGAAGGTCTTCCGATGGAATTCATGTAAACTTCGTTGAAGTCCAGCTCGGCCACTTCACTGTCCAGAACGTCGGAATACTTATCAACGCCCAGCTCTTTGAAGATGACAGAGAGCTTCTGCTCCAGCACTTCACGGACACGGTTCTCAACCGTATCGCCAACAATAAAATTATAAATGTGAACATCGCGCTGCTGACCAATACGATCTGCACGGCCACAACGCTGCTCGATTTTCATCGGGTTCCACGGCAGGTCATAGTTGATGATAATATTGGAAAACTGCAAGTTCAGACCTTCTCCACCAGCATCTGTGGAAATAAAGATGCTAGTCTTGGTCTTGAACTCCTGTAGCGCTTCATTGCGCTCATCGATATTCATACTACCGTTAAGCACGGAAACAGTAAAGCCTCTATTCTCAAGAAGCTGCTGCAGATACTTCTGTGTGGCAACAAACTCAGTGAAAATAATAATCTTCTGGTTCCGGTCTTCGCTGAGGATTTCGTCAATGGTGTCTACAAGGCGCTCCACCTTCACATCAGGGTGCTGGAACTCGGCCTGTTTTGCCACAGCAATAATATGCTCTAGCTCTGCAATTTCCTCAGACAGATTGAGGGACATTGCTTCGAGTGCTTCAGCAACATCGTCCTCAATTTCCATTTCAGCCAGATCCGCTTCGTTCAGAGAACCAATGCGTATATTCTGAGATTTCAACGCCTCCAAGCGGCGCTCAAGGCTCTGGCGCACTGCTGCCGTACTGCTGGTTACCATGCGCTGCATGATAATCAACAGGAAAATAAGGCACATATTCTTTTTGCGATTACGCTTCGCTTTGTCATAGGTAGTTGAAACATAGGAGCTGACCAACTTATACAATTCTCGCTGGAATGTGTGACGCTCGTCCCACTGCAGCTCTACAAGGTGCGTGATGCGATTCTTAAATAGCAAATTGCCGTTGTTATCGATGGCCTCACGCTTTTCTGTACGAATCAGGTACGGAGCCACCTGTTCCTTTACGATAGACTTGGAGTTAGGAAATGCATCTTCATCCAGCAGTCGCACAAGGCGCAGGAACGGCTCAGTCTTGCCGTTGTGAGGTGTTGCAGACAGAAGCAACAGATATGGGCTTGCCTGCGATAGCAAATAACCCAGCTTATATCTGGCAACCTCACCGGATGAACCGGCAACACGGTGGGCCTCATCAATGATAATAAGGTCCCAGCCACTGTTGATGATGGAATAGATGCGTTCCTCGTTATATTTTTCCACACGCTCATCCGTCCAACCAGCGTGTTTTTCGATAGGCTTGATGGAATCCATCGGGGAGATGACTTGGTCATACTGGCCATAGACATCATCTGCGTCCGTCAAGCGTCGAATGGTGTCGTAATCTGACGGTAGAATCACATGAAATTTCTCGTGGAACTTCTCCTGCATTTCCGATGCCCACTGCGTAACCAAACCGGTCGGGCAGACAACCAGAACACGCTGCACAAGACCACGGCTCTTTAATTCCTTGATGATCATACCGGCCTCGATGGTTTTACCGAGACCAACTTCGTCAGCAAGTATGTAACGAATATTGTTCGTCTCCATTGCACGGTTCAGCACATGAAGCTGATGCGGCAGCGGGATGACTCCGCTTGTCAGCGCAGACAGAAAGCCACCAGCGGTCTCGTTTTTGATTTTTGAGAGCAATGTCACATAGCGTAGGTAGTTCTCATCGTACTGGATCGTATTGCCGCTTGTATTCAATTGTTCTTCCGTTGCCTTATACACACGGCCCGTAGCAGGATTGAAAACCTTGTAGGAAGTATATCCCCACATTTCAATTCTCTCCAGTATCTGCACATTGGCGCTAGCTACTGTATCAAAAGCGAAATCGCCGGTATTTAGCATTCTGTACACCTTCTTTTGTTTATACTCTGCTTAAGCTGATATCGTAGTACATCAGCAGGTTTGCGTCCTCCTGAATGGTCTTCTCAGGCAGGCGCTCTGCGATAGTAACAATCGCCTGATAGTTCTTGTCCTTCCAGAGGCGAGAGAAGCCGACACGGATAGCTTCCGAACGGAACAGTTTCAGCTTACCCTTGGAATTCATATAACCTTCAAATTCCTTCCACAGCTTCTTCTCACGCAGTTTGGCCACATCGCCTTCTTTGGTGGTATCCGGGATGTACCAGCGGCCCTTTTCATCCTGCAAGAAGTTTTCTTCCAGTAGAACAGACAGTTCAGGCATAGCCTCGAACTTATCAACGGATTTTACTTCCTGCATGAACTTAGGCTGCAATTCAGCGTAGGTCTGAGGACCGCCAAACTCATCACTCAGCTGCTGATACAACCAAGAGATAGCGGTCTTTTCATTAGTGACGAACAAGCTGAACTGAATATTTTCGACATCATTTTTAATTCTTGCTGTGTCATATTCATTAACTTGGTCAGCCAAGAAATACATACCATCACGCTTAACAAACTTCTCATCAAGTCCACGATAGAAATCAACCGAATCCAACGGAACCGGAATACCGTTCATAATATGATAAGCTACCATACGGTCAAATAACAAATATGCCTGACGCTCTGCAATTAGTTCAATTTTATCGTTACTAATAACAACAACCGGTATATTCTCCAAGTGTTGTCTGACAAAATCCCACGCTGTAGTCTCGGTTCCCGCATTTTGGAAAAAGCGCTTTTTAAAGCTTTCCTTCGGCTTATAAGCAGAAATAACCAAGTCCTGCTTTACAGCATTTACAGTTGTTACCTGCTTAAAGCTGCTGCCTTGCTTATCAAGAGTACGAACGTCCGCAACGATGAATCCAGATTTCTGTAGTGCTTCTTGAATTGCATTCCAAACGGCATTTTTTGAATTGTGGAATTCTACTGTCATCCAGCGATTTGGTTTCAACACTCTGTAATACTCAGAAAAACACTGAGTCATAAGATGTTGATATTCAGGTAAGGCTTTTCCAACAGCTGTATTGACAATAGCCTCATATTTACTGTTTGTCACCACTCTCAGCCATGCTTCCCAAAGGAAACTCAATTCAGAGTAATTCAAATTATCGCCGAATGGAGGATCTGTGAAAATATAGTCGCATGAATTGTCCGGTATAAGCAACTGAGTAGTTGATCCTGTAGAAATGTTACATACATTTCCTGTGTTCATTTTCAGCGCCTCAGCAAACTTTTTGACTTTCCCTTCATAGGCATTAAAAGGATTAGCCTCACAAATCATCGACGAAACATACATTGTTCCGCTTAATGGATTATACGGGAAGGATACCTGCGGACGGAAACGATTCATTTTGCTGATGTTGATAATCTGGCTTGTAAACATGATTTTCAGCAAATCAGCATTTTCTGCCTTTTCAATCAAATCAAAAAGTTTTGCTAATACATATAGCGTTCTCTTGTAGAAAAAGTGATGAACATGGGTCAAGCCGATCTTATCATTTCTTCGGCTCTCACGCCCCTCACACAATCTGTCAGTTGGGAACCAATATGGTATGGCCAACGCATCAATTCTACCTAATACTTCCAAGTCATACTCATCGGGTTTCTTATCATATCGCTTGTTACCATACTGATAATTGATAAGAACAGGCTTCTGTTTAATAATGTCGATTGTTTTGTTGAGCGCAGCATCAAATACTGGAGTAAATGCTTTCTCGCAATCACCTTTTTTCAGTTTGACTTGACACTTCGGACAAATAAAGTTGTCACTAACTTTTCCGCTTTTAGGATCAGCTGCGGCATTATAAAAAACAATTTCTTCGCCACAATGAGGGCAAATCAAAACATCCGACCAAACGGTATAATTGACAGTTCCCTTACAATCAACAAGAAGTCGTCCTGCAATCTCCTCATCAGGATTTGTTTCAAACATCCATGCACATTCTTTATAAGCCTCACGCATAATGCTTGTCGCTTCTTCTGTAAATGCTGTAACATCAGCATCAGCATTATAGTTCTGTGCAATAAAAGTAGCTGCTGGAGAAAGATCATTTAAAATAGGAAATCTTTTTCCCCAACGAACATACGGCATATCTGCCTCAATCTTTGCTCTGAAAATCGCTTCAGGGTGAGCACACATATTGGCCGCAACGCCAGTCATGCCAGTACCGCAAAATCCATCCAAAACGATATCATTAGGATTTGTGTAATGCAGAATGTATCGCATAATGGCCTTATAAGGAACCTTCGTGTGATAAGTGTGAGCATTATATATTGCATCACTCTTTCCTTCACTTACATCCGCAGCGAAAGGCTCTCTATGATAGTCGTCGGTCTCCTCATCGTAAGGAGTTCCATTTTCACGAAGATACTCCTCGATGAAAGGATTCGGACAAGCTGTATAATAAGGTGGATTAGATAGGGAAATAATGTTCTCGTCCTCGGCTATAGGAAATCCCTCTATATGTCGGACCTTATCGAGGTCCGCTTTCGTTAGTTTTCTCGGTTCCATTTTTAAACCTCACTTTCTTTGCGCTTCACAACGATACGCAGTTTACCAGCATCCTTGCCTTTGGTGTAGGAAGAAATCAGCTCGTTTACCTTTGCCTTGAAGGACGCTTCATCCATAGGCGGCATCTGCTCCAATTTTGCCATCAGATCGTCGGTGTCGATAACCACCGGTTCAAAGCCTTTCAACAGTGCGTTGATTGCCTTAACAAAGAAGTCATCCACACGGTTCGGCAGAGTGCCGCTGGCGATAAAATCATCGATTGCTTGCTGCTGTTCTGCAGACAGGAACTTCTTCTGGCTTGCCACAATCGGGTCAGAGATGGTATCCAGCAGAGTTTTAGTCCACTCAGCCAGCAAATCATCAATGCGAATTTCCAGATTGTCCAGCACACCGTAGACATTCTTTACCTTATCGTCGAGGTGGTAACGGCAGTGAGGACAAATGTGAGTAGATTTCAGTTCTTCCGGTGTCAGCTCGTAGCAAACCTTGATACCAGACATTTCAGTTTCGATATCAGTCAGCTTGGCAGCAGACAGGATTTCAATGGAGCGCAGCTTGCGCAGGCTGGCCAGCGCACGGCCTTCCTGAATCTTTCCTCTGCGCTGGGCATCGGTGATGTCCAGTCTCTTCTTTTTGTGGTTTTCAAAATAGATGTCGATGTATTTTGCCTTCACCTTAGAAAGGATTACATCAACCTTCTGGGCAGCAGTTTCGCCGGAAACACCGTCCATGATGCTATCACGGATGGAACGGAATTCAGCCTTTGCTGCGTCCAATTCGGCTTTGAATGCTTCGCCCAAATCAATATACTCAATATTTGCGATATAAGAAACGATGTCAGCGCAGCCGGACTTGAAGTCCAAGAACTGCGGAATCTTCATCATCTGCGCAATCTGACCGGCCAGTGTATCAACTTGCTCCATAGAGAGACTGAAATTATTCAGCTTGGCAGGAGTATTGAACTTCGCCTGATAGTTGCTGAATTCGTCTCTTACGGCGGTGCAAGCCTTCTGCAGCATCATTACTTCTGCTGCGTTTGCCAGAGGCTCGCCCCACAGGTCGAAGCTGTTGTTCAGCTTATTTGCAGCAAGCACCGCAGAGTTTGCCAGCTCCTGTGCCTTGGAAAGCAGCTGGGCCACACCTTTTTCACGGTCGTTCGGATTGTCCAACAGCGCAGGATTGATATCCAGCACTTCAAACAACTTCTTCAGCTCGGCCATAGAAATCTGAGCCGGTCTGGACAGGTACTTAAATTCGTACAAGTCCATAACGCTGGTCTTCGGAATCTGGTCCAGATTGGAAGCTGTGATGGTCTTTCCGTCCTTAGTGGTAATAACAGCATATCCGCCATATACCATAGACAAGAAGATGATAGGCGTAAAGATGAACTCAATCTTGAATTTCTTGTCAATGTACATCTCCATAAAACGAGGCTGGAAGATGTCAGAGTAGTTCAGAACACCCTGCGGCGGCAGCTGACGAATCTGGTCAATGTAGTAAGCCGCATACTTGGAGCCTTCCGGACGAATCTTGTCTCCATCCAGAATACCGAAGCTCTGAAGCATCAGGGTGGACTGCTGAGTCTTTCTGCCTGCAAAATGGTCGAAAGCTGCACGAGCGCAGTCAGCCATATTGCGGCGGGTAATCTTTGTCTTCATAACCGGGAAGTCCGGGTACTTGGTACAGAAATACTCATCAAAGCACAGAGAAGCTGCAAGGTCGATAGTGTCCTTAAAGGTCATATCACGGTTATAACGGCCTCTCAGAACTTCGATCATCTGGCGCTTTTGGCCCTTGTGCAGCACATCGAAGCAAGTGTTCTTGTTTTCGCTCAGATACTTGATCAGGCGCTTGCGGAGCATATTTACCTTGTTCAGGTATGCGTCCTTATCCTTGCCTTCACTAATCTGTGCGAGGCTCTGTGCAGCAGCATAGAGACCCATGAATTCACGGAACTCGTCAGAAGACTTGAAGTACAGGTATACTTCGTCAGGGAGATTCTGCACACGACTGCCGTTTTCGTCATACGGAGGCATGATGTGGATGTAGAAATCACGCTCCGGCTGTGCAGTGCTACGCTCTCCCGGCAGGCCCATAAACAGGTAACCTTCACGGAAGATGCTATGGGAATCCCAGTTCAGGTCATATTCGTAAATATTGAAGTTGGTAACATACTGCTTTGCATCCCACTCCAAGCAGCGATACACAACATCATAGAAATAGCGGTTCAGTTCACCGTCTGCCATGATGGAAGCCTTCTGCTTAATCTTCTCGTCATAGTCAACGACCTTATCCACGTCGATGTAATACTGGCTGTTTGCATCGTTGTAAATAATGAACTGGCCGGAAACGGTGGTCATAATATCACGCAGCGTGGTCTTTACCAGAGACAACAGGAAGTCAGCATCCTCTTCCGGCATCGGCAGATGCAAGCAGAGATCGTCTTTCATATTCTCGGCAGTCAAACCAAACTGCACATCCAGACCGTTGGTGGTAAGTCTGTGTACGCTCAGGGCATAGATAATCTTTGTCGCCAGAGGCTTATACGCAGGCTTAGGGAATGCACGGTTGATGATATCTTCCAGCTGCTGGCTGGCATTCACAACACGGCTAATGGTCACATCACTCTTCAGTAGGCCATTGGACTTGATTGCAGGCCAATAATCATCGAAGGAAATGATGCCCGGTGCATTCTGAGGAACCTCGGTATTAAAAATGCCCTTGATGGTCACCGAGATATTCTTCAGGATGTGGCGGTTCTCTATCAAATAAATTTTATTAAATACATCAATATAAGAAGGGTGAATCGGGAACAGGTCCACGAATTCCTCCAGACGGGAAGACATACCGGTATAAAGGCCGCAGAACTGTTCGAGGTGCTTGCGAATCATCGCTTTCTGCTCTGGTGTCTTCTTCAAAATACGCTCGGACACAACATAGGAAGTAGCTTCCTTTGTAATGATGAGCTGGGTAAAACGGTCACTAACATGTTTCAGAGTATCGGCAACAAAGCTGAATCGCGGATTGTCGAAAATCTTCTCCTGCATACCAAAAACGACACGCAGCTTGGACTTGGAACACATTTCACCGAGTGCACGGAAAAACTCAAGATCGAGAACGATTTCTCTCTCATCACGGGAAGACAGATAAGAAAGGAACTCATCGACAATAATCAGATAGCCCTTGTCCGGGTATTTTTCGTAAAAGGCCATCATCATTTCCTGAATAACGGTCTTCAGGCTCTTAACGCTACCATAGTCAGGAATTTCATAGTCAATGCCACGGTTGTCGAAGTCCTCCTGAATATAACCCATGATGACATCATACAAAGGCATGACAACGCCGCCAATCTCGATGCGCAGAACTTCAAATTTACCTGCGATTGGCTCCATCTGTTTTGCGAATTTATGATTCTGCAAATACTGCAGGTTATCTGCATCCGTTGCGATAGCAGAAATAACAGACATAAGGTGAGATTTACCGGTACCATAGTTACCGACAACAAGAACGCCTTTATTATCTACCACTTCATCCATCTGCAGCTGATCAATCAACGGAGCCTGCAGAGCATCCGCCATCGTATCGGACATAACATAGGTTTTTACATATTCACGAGCCTTATCCTTATTTCCAGCCGTTACAAGCTGGATAACATCTTCAATTGGATTGAAGCTTATCAATTGAGAATATTTCATGGTTTTCTTCCTCCTTGGATGATGCATGTCACATCATATTCTTCTACGCTGAATGTTTTGAAATCCGGGTAGCCATCCTCAGCGTAGAACAGCCTGCCATCCTCACATTTTCCGGGCCAGATGATACTGAACGGCTTTCTCTTACATGCATCTACCATGATTTTCAGTACATCTACTTTGTAATCCGGGTTAAACATCACATCAAAATCTTTTATCACCGCATTGTCCGGCAGTGTTTTCAGGATTTCCTCAAAGCAAGCGGCTAATCGCATTGTTCGTCGCTTTGGCTTCAATGCAGATAGTTTCTCGGCCAGAGCATGATTCAGCGGCACTGCACTATCAACCGTTGCTTTGTCTGGGCAACAATATATTATTGGCTTTAGTAGTCCTGCGTATTCCAAGCCGGACACCGAGCGGGAATGAATAATTTTGCCCATTTTCGGTCTCCTTCTATATAAAAGAATTATTTGTCTGCATCTGCGCTTTCACCGCTGTGAATCCACGAATCAACTTCTGATACTTTAAATTTATACTGTCGTCCCACTTTATAATATGGGATTGTTTCTTTTTTAATCCAGCCACGGATAGTGTCCTTGCTTACTCCCAAATGCTTTGAGATTTCCTCAAGACTAAACCATCTTTCCAGTTCTGCTGTTTTATTTGCTTCCATGTGGCACCTCGCTCCTATTAAAAATCATCATCGTCCAGTTCATTTGCGTGTTCGTACTTTTCTTTCAACTGCTGATAATACTTGCCAACATCATCATAAATCTTACGAGCCGGACATGTATCCTTCTCCCAGAACGCCTTCATCGCAGGATATTTATCTGGTTCAGTAAGACCGAACTCGTACTTGAAAGCGTAAATATAACCGAATTCGACAGGATTACCATCCTCGTCAAGAACCAATCGTTCTCCAAGATTGGACTCTTTAAACTTCTCTGGGTCCTTAACAAATTCTTCAGGGACACGCATCAGAGGCATGATGACTGTATTTCCACTACCGCCACCACCTCTTAAAAGCTCCCCATAAAGCCTTTCACAAATCAAATCATCGTACATTAAGTCAGTTCCGGGCTTTTCTGTTTTAAACTGCAGATCAGCACCAATAACTTTCAAAATCAATGACAGAATCACCGAAGACGGAGAATTCTCATAACGAATCATTCCATGACGCTCATGAATGTTATATTTTGCTTTTGCATCTTCAATAACATCATCTCTGTAGATTTGGTATACCCAGAAATCGTATCCCTTTGTCAGGAACAGCCAGTATTTATCCTCGTCACCTTCATTATCATAGATTGAGGCCAAAAACGGCATGATGATAAAGCGCTCAACTTTGTCCTGCGCAAGGTCATACAGCATATCGAATGCACTGCCCTCATCAAAGAGAATCTGGTCTGCCGTATCAATATAGCTGCCCAGCTTCATCAGCGTGGTATCATCCTGACGGGAGTAGTAATCTGCAAAGAAATACTCCTGAAAAGATCTATGCAGAAAATGATAATTCTGGCCTTCCTCATACATAAGGCAAGCGCTGTGGCACACATCAAATAGGAAGTTGTCCAGTTTCATCATGTCTGGGTCCATACGGGACAAAGATTTCAACTTACCAAAATACCCATCAAATTTTCCATGACTAAACTCATAATCGCCTTTTCGGTAAGACTTAGCGCAGAATTCTCGGAACACCAAAGTAAAATCAGACGGATCCTTTACGCTATGGAATACTCTCTTATATGCCAGCTTGTCAGAATCGTGTCTTTGCAACAGTGTCTGATATGCCTGATCGTAGAACAAATACTTCTTTTCAGGAACATCTGCAAAACGATGATAGCTCATCAGCATCAGGGTCAGAAGCAGTGGATTGGTTACGAACTCTGCATGGCTTTTGAAGTAATCACTGACAAGGCGGTCACGGAACTGCTGTTTCAGCTTCGGCTCTTCAGGACAATACTCCAGACGATCAATCAATTCTAATGCCTGATCGTTATTAAACGGCATAATGAACAACACCGTAAATCGTGATAACTCCACAAAGGAGGAAAACTTTCGTGTAGACATCACATACTGATTTTTAGGATGTCTGTCTATAAGTGCATCGAGCTGGCGCTGGAATGCGTCCATATCACTGGCCTTAATTTCATCGAGACCGTCCAACAACAGCTGACACTTACCTTCATCCATGAGCTTATGAACATGCGCTGCTGAAAAGGTAATATCAAATCTATGTACAGAGTCAACGACCACATTAAATAGGTCACTGTTATCCTGCCCAAACTCTCTCAATGTTACGAGAATTGGAAGTTTTCCGGTCTGCGCATACTTTCCAATAGATGTGAGGAACAGGTGGCGCATCATCATAGACTTGCCAATACCGCCCATACCAACCAGCATTGTGAAGGATGATGTCTTTTCCAGCTTTTCAAGTGTGACATTTTCAATTTTCATATCATCCCGAAGGCGATGATATCTTGCTGGCACCCTACTAATAGTATTACATACAAAAAATTCTTCAAACAGGCGTTCCTCTGATGAATAGAGGAGCGTCTTTAATTTTGAGTATTTTCCCTGTGACTTAGTCACATAATCCGGAAAATCCTTAACCTTCAAATATTGAACATAGATTTCTTTGACTATATCGTCTGCTTCGCCGTTTCCTCTGGCAATAGCACCGAACTGCTTCGTCAGTGCAGCAGAAAATGCAAATTTATCAGCAACACCTTTCTCATCCAGATCTATCCCAAATGCAGCCAGCAAATCGGAAAGAACTTCTTCATTCAGCTTTGAGGATACAGCTCTTGAAAAGCGAGTTTCATCATATACCTCCGCAACTTTCGCCCACAATTCTGCTTTCGGTTCTCTTTCTCCTTTGAACCACTTACGAAACAGATCATCAGAGAAAACAAGCTCAATTTTTGCGAAATCACCCAGTGCAGTTGCTACAAAGAACTCTGCTATAGAGGGCTGCGATGCTTTTCCTTTGATGCCGCATTTAGATTTAGTTGTCGAGTAAAAAGGAGCGCAAAAATCACTTAACTTCATTCAGTATCCTCCCTGTTTATCTTCTGTCCATCTTGTCCGGAATTTGTCCTGTATTGTCCAAGGCATGTCCATCTGCCGGTCCACGAAAAAATCTCGCCCCGGGACTACAATATAAATGTGGACAAGCACCAGTGTACTTATCTCATATTTGCCTATTTGAATTCGCCTTCAATCTGGCCAATCCATACTTATTCCTATTTATTATACTCTTCAAATGTGAATAAAACAAGGCATTCGGAGAAAATACATCGGTCATTCACAAAAAATTTGTCCCAGACATGACAAAAAAGGTCTGTCGCAGCATCAACTCACCTTCTCTGTGGCCACGGAGGTGCGTTCGCAGTTGCTGCTGCGGCGATGCAAATGAATAGAGTGCCAGCTGCGAACGGCTGGTCACCGGAATGAAGCGGAGAAATCCGCATGAGGTGACCATCTATGACAATCAGAACTGGCAGCCATACCGGTTATCTCCGCTTCGGTTTAACAGCCGAAAGGAGAAAATCGAATGGCAATCAACGAAAACCAGAGTAAAAACAACACCCGTCGTATCTACATCCGCAGCCAGCGCCGCTGGCAGGAAGTACCCGAAGAAATCTATCAGGAACACACCCGCTTCCATGACACCTACCGTCACAGAATGCAGGACCGTGGCCTCTGCTGCTGTCCTCGCAATAAATGGTGGGTCTGTGATGCCGACTGCCTGACCTGCGAATATCGCAACGCAGACGTTATCGCATCGCTGGATTCACCAATTGGTGAGGAAGATGATGACCTGATTCTGATGGATACCATCGCTGATGACAGCGTGGCCGTTTCCGAACTTGCTGCTGACCGTATCGTTTTGGAGCAGCTGTTCAAGCGCCTCGCTGACCTGATGCCGGAAGCTGCTGATATTGGAAAGCTGCGTATGCAGGGCCTTTCCGATGAAGCAATCGCCAAGTCCATCGGCATTCCTCGCACTACCTTCCTGTCCCGTATCAAAGCTGCCAAGAAACAGTTAGAGAAGGAATACCCTGACTTCTTCTAATATGTAGTACATCCACTCTGGCCGCTGGGAAAACCGGCGGTCAGAACTTTTTTCAAAAATTTTTCTCCATCCTTCGTCAAACGGCATCGCTCATCTCCAAAAGGGAGTGTAAGGAGCAGAAAACAAGCTGCTCCACCACGAACAGGAGGTGAACGAAATGACTCAGGCCCACAGCCGCACCGTGGATACCGATGCCGAGGTAATTGAAATCCTCATTGCTATCAGTCATGTATCCGCACGAATGGCAAGACGACTCAGCATTCTTGCCGCAAGACAATCCGAGGAAGGAGGAAAACATCATGAGCAAAATGAGCGACATGGCTATGACCATCGAAGAGCTGCGCAATGCTGCCGCTGCCATTACTGATGTAGCCAACTATCTGGCCGAGATGTTCTCCGGCAACGCTGTCGAGGAACAACCGGAAAAGAAGGCTCCGACCCAGAAGCCAGCCCTGACGCTGGAACAGGTACGAGCAGTTCTTTCTGAGAAATCCCGTGCCGGTCACACGGCAGGCGTCCGTGAGCTGCTCCAGAAATATGGTGCCAGCAAGCTCTCTCAGGTAGACCCTGCAAATTATGAAGCGCTGCTTCGTGATGCGGAGGTGATTGGTAATGCCACCTAAAGCACACGCCATCCTGTCAGCGTCCTCTTCTCACCGCTGGCTCAACTGTCCGCCTTCGGCAAGACTCTGCGAGACCTACGAGGACAAAGGCTCCAACTACGCTGCCGAAGGTACCGACGCACACAGCCTCTGTGAATACAAGCTCCGCAAAGCGCTGGGTATGGGCGCTGTTGACCCGTCGGAACACCTGACTTGGCACAACGAAGAGATGGAGGACTGCGCCAACGGGTATGCAACCTACATCATGGAGCTGGTGGAAGCCGCAAAAGAGACCTGTGCCGATCCAGTGGTCCTTATCGAACAGCGTGTCGATTTCTCCCGCTGGGTGGAACAGGGCTTCGGAACCTCAGATGCCATCATCATCGCAGACGGAACGCTCCGTGTCATCGACTACAAACACGGCCTTGGCGTTTTGGTCGAAGCGGATAACAATCCCCAGATGATGTGCTACGCTCTCGGCGCACTGGAGCTGTTCGACGCAATTTATGACATCGATTCTGTCGCAATGACCGTGTACCAGCCAAGACGCCAGAATGTATCCACCTTTGAAATGTCCAAGGACGACCTGTACCGCTGGGCCGAAGAAGTCCTGAAGCCAACTGCAGAGCTGGCCTTCGCTGGGGATGGAAACTTCCTCTGCGGTGAGTGGTGCGGTTTCTGTAAGGCCAAGCATGAATGCAGAGCCAGAGCCGAAGCCAATCTGCTCCTTGCACAGTACGATTTCAAGCTACCTCCGCTGTTGGAGGATTCGGAAATCGAGGTCATCCTCTCCCGTGCAGATCAGCTGGTCTCTTGGGTGAACGACATCAAGGAATATGCGCTTCAGCAGGCCATCTCCGGTAAAGACTGGACCGGCTTCAAGCTGGTTGAAGGTCGCAGCAATCGCAGATATACCGATGAGACCGCTGTAACACAAGTTGTTACCAACGCTGGCTTTGACCCGTATGAGCGCAAGCTCCTCGGCATCACTGCCATGCAGAAGCTGCTCGGTAAGAGCCGCTTTGAAGAACTCCTGTCCGCTTACATCGAAAAGCCGCAGGGCAAACCCACACTTGTACCGGAAAGCGACAAACGCCCGGTCATGAATAATGCAAAAACTGATTTTATGGAGGAAAACGATTATGAGTAAGAATGTAAAACCTGTAAATCCCATGAAGGTCATCACTGGCCCTGAAACCCGCTGGAGCTACGCAAATGTCTGGGAGCCTAAGTCCATCAACGGTGGCACTCCTAAGTACAGCGTCAGCTTGATTATCCCTAAGAGCGACACCCGCACCGTAGCCAAGATTAAGGCTGCTATCGAAGCTGCCTATAAGGAAGGCGAAGCCAAGCTCAAGGGTAACGGCAAGACCGTCCCTGCACTCTCCGTTCTGAAGACTCCTCTTCGTGATGGCGATTTGGAGAGACCTGACGATGCCGCTTACGCTAACGCCTACTTCGTCAACGCCAATGCAACCACTGCTCCCGGCATTGTGGACGCAGACCGTAATCCTATCATGAGCCGTTCCGAAGTTTACTCCGGTGTGTACGGTCGTGCCAGCATTACCTTCTATGCTTTCAACAGCTCCGGCAACAAGGGAATCGCCTGCGGCCTCAACAATCTGCAGAAGATTCGTGACGGTGAGCCTCTCGGCGGCAAGGCAAGTGCTGAGTCCGACTTCAATACAGATGAAGACGAGGATTTCCTCGACTAATCACCTGATTTCCCGGCAGGGCGACGGAGCAATCTGTCGCCCTGTTTGGGTATGGAAAGGATGTGACAATTCATGAAAACATTGAGTATCGATATTGAAACTTACAGCAGCGCTCCACTGCAAAAATCTGGTGTGTACCGTTATGTGGAAGCTGATGATTTTGAAATTCTCCTGTTTGGCTATAGCGTGGATTCCGGCCCGGTACAGGTGGTCGACCTTGCCTGCGGCGAACATATCCCCAAGGAAGTCCTTCTGGCTCTGGAAGATGATGCTGTGATCAAATGGGCCTTCAATGCCACCTTTGAACGAATCTGCCTCTCCCGCTTCTTAGGTTATCCAACCGGCGATTATCTAAATCACGAAAGCTGGCGCTGCTCCATGATCTGGGCCGCTACGATGGGACTGCCTCTGTCACTGGAAGGTGTCGGTGCCGTTCTGGGCCTTGAGAAGCAAAAGCTCACTGAAGGCAAAGACCTGATTAAATACTTCTGCCAGCCCTGCGCTCCTACGAAATCAAACGGCCAGCGCACACGCAACAGACCCTTCCACGCACCGGATAAGTGGGCCGCTTTCAAGAACTACAACCTGCGAGATGTGGAAACCGAAATGGGCATCCAGCAGCGTTTGGCTAAATTCCCGGTATCCGCTACTGTCTGGGAGGAATACCACCAGAGCGAAGAAATCAACGACACTGGTGTACGCTTGGATATGGAACTGGTGGCACAGGCCATTGAAATGGATACGCAGTCCCGCCAGAAGCTGACCGCTTCCATGAAGCACATGACTGCATTGGAAAATCCAAACAGTGTGCAGCAAATGAAGCAGTGGCTGGCGGACAACGGCATGGAAACCGACAGTCTTGATAAAAAGGCTGTAAACGAGCTTCTGAAAAAGGCCCCACCGGAACTGGCCGATGTCCTGATGCTGCGTCAACAGCTGGCAAAGTCCTCCGTCAAAAAATATCAGGCCATGCAGAACACCGTATGCGCTGACGGTCGTGCCAGAGGAATGTTCCAGTTCTATGGTGCCAATCGTACCGGTCGCTTCTCCGGTCGTAATATTCAGCTGCAAAATTTACCGCAGAATCATCTGCCGGATCTGGCCGAAGCTCGTGCGCTGGTCCGCTGCGGTGACTTTTCTGCCGTAGAACTGCTGTACGAAGATGTCCCCGACACCCTCTCCCAGCTTATCCGTACTGCCTTCATCCCCAGAGATGGCGCTCAGTTCCTTGTGGCAGACTTTTCCGCTATCGAGGCCCGTGTTATCGCTTGGTACGCTGATGAAAGCTGGCGACAGAAGGTCTTTGCACAAGGCGGCGACATCTACTGCGCTTCTGCCAGCCAGATGTTTAAGGTTCCTGTGGAGAAGCATGGCATCAACGGCCACCTGCGCCAGAAGGGTAAAATCGCAGAACTGGCGCTGGGCTACGGCGGCAGCGTCGGCGCTTTGAAGGCAATGGGCGCTATCGAAATGGGCCTGACCGAAGATGAGCTGCCTTCGCTGGTGGATGCATGGCGACAGGCTAACCCGAAAATTGTCGAATTTTGGTGGGCCGTGGACCGTGCTGTTATGGAGGCCGTGAAATATAAGCATACGACCAGCCTGTACGGTCTGACCTTCTCCTGCAGAAGCGGAATGCTGTTTATCACGCTCCCTTCCGGCAGATGCTTGGCCTATGTAAAGCCGAAGGTCGGCATTAACAAGTTCGGCGGCGAATGTATCACCTACGAAGGTGTCGGCAGCACTAAGAAGTGGGAACGCCTTGATTCCTATGGCCCGAAATTTGTCGAAAACATTGTGCAGGCCACAGCAAGGGACATCCTCTGCTATGCCATGCAGACCCTGCGCTGCTGCAGCATTGTCATGCATATCCACGACGAAGTTGTCATTGAAGCAGATCCACGCATGTCGCTGGATGCCGTATGTGAACAGATGGGTCGCACTCCTCCGTGGGCGACAGGGCTGTTGCTTCGTGCCGACGGATATACCACACCATTTTATAAAAAAGATTAAAAAGTCTTCGTCAAAACGGAGCGTTCATCTCCAAAGGGTATTAGAGGTGGACGCTCTTTTACTATGCCCACCGGAAAGGAGGATTCGTGTTTTGAGTATCAGCAAATACAACAGCGAGGGATATTTTGACCCTACTGCCTACGGCGCATTGTCTGTTATCGACCGTGAGGAACGCTCTCTTCGTGCGTTCAGACCCATCGTATACATCTGCTCTCCCTATGCCGGAGACATCGAAGCAAATGTGGATGCGGCCAGACGCTACAGCCGCTTTGCCGTGGAACAGGGATACATTCCCATCGCACCTCACTTGTTATTTCCGCAGTTCCTGAATGATGCGGACCCGAAGGAACGCCAGCTTGGTCTCTTCTTCGGAAATGCCCTGATGAGCAAATGCTCCGAAGTCTGGGTATTTGGCAGTCGCATCTCAGCGGGCATGGAAGCAGAAATCGAAAGAGCCAAGTGGAAGAACTACCGCTTACGCTATTTCACCGAAAATTTGAAGGAGGCTTAACCCTATGTATGAAGTAATCGAAAAAAGAAAACTGCTGCCGGACGGCACTGAGATTTCCACCTATACCCGTGAAGTAGTCAGCGCCAACATTCTCGAAGTGGAAGCAGGCACCACAGGCTATATGGGCGGCGACAGCGGTCACGGCGGACGCACCTATTTCCGTATCAGCGACTGCGGCAGCACCGACATGGAAGTCCGCACCTTTGTGGACCGACACGGCTGTAATGGCTTTGAAGTGTTCCTCGGCGGCGACTGCGAACTGGAGACCACGATCCGTGCGCTCAAGTTCATCACCAAGGTGCTGGAGGATGAATCCAAGGAGGTGTATGACTAATGTTCACCATCTATTCCGCTGATGTAACCGGCAATCCGGGCAACTGCTCCTATCCTCACAAACATGTGATTCTGGATGAGGCAAGCCTGAAGGCCGCAATCAATCGTGACTATGTCTGCGCCGAATACCGCAACAGCTACCGTAATGGCGACAATTTCATCGGCAGTGACTGTCTGCCGGTGGACTGTGATAACGACCACTCTGAAAATCCTGCGGACTGGATGACACCAGACGATGTGATGCAGGCATTTCCCGGAGTGACCTTTGCTATCCACTACAGCCGCTTCCACAATCGTGAGAAGAACGGCAAGTCGGCAAGACCTAAGTTCCATGTGCTGTTTCCTATTGAATATTGCACCGACGCTTCTCTGTACAGTGATATGAAGAAGCTGGTCAATTCCATCTTCCCGTATTTTGATACGCAGGCGCTGGATGCGGCACGTTTCTTCTTCGGCACTGCTGCTGCCGAGGTCGCTCTGTATCCCGGACGCATGAACCTGACGGAATTTCTAAACGAGGACCTGTTCGATGAATATCTGCCGCAGGGAAACTTCGACACCTCTGTTATCCCGGAAGGAAGCCGCAATGCTACCATGAGCCGTTTTGCCGGTCGTGTCATCAAGAAGTACGGCGACACCGAGAAGGCATATCAGACCTTCTTGGAGGAAGCCGCCAAATGTGTACCGCCTCTGGATAATTCAGAACTGTCCACCATCTGGCATTCTGCGCAGCGCTTTTATACGAAGCTCTCCCAGCAGGACGGATATGTGGCACCGGAGGTTTACAACGACCCCTCCTGTTACAAGCCGGAGGACTACTCTGATGTCGGACAGGCAGAGGTCCTTGGAAAATACTTCTCCGGCGAACTGCGCTATTCTCCTGCCACACATTTTATCCGCTACTCCGACCATTATTGGCAGGAATCCGAACCGGGCGCACAGGCTGTTGCCCATGAGCTGACCCGCCGCCAGCTGAAGGAAGCCGGAAATGACCTTGTGGAAGCGCTCACCAAAATGAAGAATACCGGCGCACAGACCATTCTGGATAGCACCTCCAAGTCCAAAGCTGAACAGCTGATGAACGACCAGCAGTTGGAAGCCTATCAGGATTTTCTGGCAGCGAAGGCATATCAGGCATTCGCCATTAAGCGCCGTGATTCCAAAAACATCACCTCAACGCTGCGTGAGTCCCATCCTATCTTAGAGATTTCTCCGAGAGATTTGGACGCTGACCCGTTTGCACTGTGTACACCAGAGGCGACCTTCGACCTGCGTAACGGCATGGCCGGAGCAAGAGAACATTCGCCAGAGGACTTCATTACCAAAATCACCTCTGTATCTCCGAGCCAGAAAGGTCAGCAGATTTGGCTGGACTGTCTGGACCTGATTTTCCAAGGTGACCAGTCCCTGATTGACTATGTGCAGATGATTTGTGGTCTGGCCGCTATCGGTAAGGTTTATGTGGAAGCGCTGATTATTGCCTACGGCGATGGCCGAAACGGTAAGTCCACCTTCTGGAATGCAGTCTCCCGTGTGCTGGGCCTTTACAGCGGCAACATCTCCGCTGACACCCTGACCGTTGGATGTCGCAGAAATATCAAGCCGGAAATGGCCGAGGTCAAAGGCAAGCGTCTGCTCATTGCAGCGGAAATGCAGGAAGGCTCCCGCTTAAACGACTCCACCGTCAAGCAGCTCTGCTCCACCGACGATGTGTTTGCGGAGAAAAAGTATAAGGACCCTTTCTCCTTCAAGCCTTGTCACACGCTGGTTCTGTACACCAACCACCTGCCTCGTGTCAGTGCGTCCGATGATGGTATCTGGCGTCGTCTGATCGTCATTCCGTTCAATGCGAAAATCACCGGCAAGAGCGACATCAAAAATTACGGTGAGTACCTGTTTGATAATGCCGGTGAAAGCATTCTGGCGTGGGTCATCGAAGGTGCCAAAAAGGTCATCGAGCTGGACTACCAGATTCCGGTTCCCGCTTGCGTCCAGAAGGCCATCGATGAATATCGCAATCAGAATGACTGGTTCGGCCATTTCCTTGCGGACAAGTGCGAGGTGGATGACTCCTATAAAGAAAGCTCCTCTGCACTGTATCAGGCATACCGCAACTACTCTATGGACTGCAACGAGTATATCCGCAGCACGGCTGACTTCTACTTTGCGCTGGAGAAGGCAGGCTTCGAGCGTATCAAGGTCCATAACAAGCGCTACTTTAAGGGCCTGCGCCTGAGAGCTGATGATAGCGCTGATGAAGATTTCCTGAACTGACAAAACCATGTGGGTAACCTCCATTAAGGTCATATACAAAAATTCTCTAAGGACTAAAAAAATCTGAATAAGAAGAAGTTATGTAATTGACATTCAGGGAGGTTACCCACTCTACCAAAATTAACGCTGACGGAGGTAAGCGATGTTAGAAAAAACCATAGAACAGAAATTAACCATGATGGTTAAAAAGGCTGGTGGCATCGCCGTGAAGTTCGTGTCTCCGAGTTTCGCAGGAATGCCCGACCGTCTTGTATTACTACCTGATGGCCTTATCGCCTTCGCGGAACTGAAGGCTCCCGGCAAGCGCCCACGCCCACTGCAAGAATCACGACACCGGCTGCTGCGTTCCTTGGGATTCAAGGTCTATGTGATAGATAAGCCAGAACAGATTGGAGGGATGCTGGATGAACTTCGAGCCACACGACTATCAGACCTACGCCATTGATTATATTGAAACCCATCCCGTATCCGCAGTTCTCCTCGATATGGGTCTTGGTAAAACGGTCATCTCCCTGACCGCCATCGCCGACCTGCTGTTTGACAGTTTTCTGGCTCATCGCATTCTGGTGATCGCTCCGCTGCGAGTGGCCCGTGATACTTGGCCTGCAGAGCTGAAGAAATGGTCCCACTTAAATCACCTGACCTTCGCTGTTGCGGTGGGAACACCGGCAGAACGAAAAGCTGCGCTGATGGCCGGAGCCGACATCACCATTATCAACCGTGAAAATGTGCAGTGGCTGATTGAGGACAGCGGTATGCAGTTCATCTACGATACGGTGGTTATCGATGAGCTGTCCTCCTTCAAAAATCACCAATCAAAACGCTTCAAGGCATTATCCAAGGTGCGCCCGAAGATCAAACGCATCATCGGCCTGACCGGAACACCAAGCTCCAATGGCCTGATGGATTTATGGGCTGAGTTCCGACTGCTGGATATGGGCCAGCGCCTTGGCAGGTTCATTACACAGTATCGTAACAACTACTTTATGCCGGACAAGCGCAATGGCCAAATCATCTATTCCTACAAGCCACTGCCCTATGCAGAGGAAGCCATCTACAGGCAGATTTCGGATATTACGATTTCTATGAAAAGTACCGACTATCTGCAGATGCCGGAGCTGGTGTCTTCCCAATATGAAGTGCAGCTTTCCGAGGAGGAACGTGAGCGCTACGAGCAACTGAAAGCAGAATTTGTCCTGCACCTCTCTGATGAGGAAATCACTGCTGCCAATGCCGCTTCACTGACCGGAAAACTGGTGCAGCTGGCCAACGGTGCCATTTACACCGACACCGGCGATATTTTGGAGTTCCATGACCGAAAGCTGGATGCTTTGGAGGATTTGATTGAAGCAGCAAATGAGAAACCCGTGCTGGTGGCCTACTGGTTTAAGCACGACCTGCAGCGTATCAAAAAGCGCTTTGCTGTGCGAGAACTGAAATCCAGTAAGGACATTGAGGACTGGAACAACGGCAAAATTCCTGTTGCAGTCATTCATCCTGCTTCTGCCGGTCATGGTTTGAACCTTCAATCCGGCGGTTCCACTCTCATCTGGTTCGGCCTGACATGGTCCTTGGAATTGTACCAACAGACCAATGCCCGCCTATGGCGACAGGGACAGACCGACAGAACCGTGGTGATACAGCACATCATCACAAAAGGCACTATCGACGAGCGCATCTTAAAGGCTCTCTCCCGCAAGGAGCTAACCCAGAATGCACTTATAGATGCCGTAAAAGCCAATCTATGACAATCTACGACAATCCGAGGAATAAAATTTTTCGGAGGTACAGTATGACCGCAAAAGAATATTTAATGCAAGCCAAGTTTCTGGATATGCGTATCAATTCCAAAATTCAGCAGGTCGAGGCACTGAATGACCTTGCTACCAGCGCCAGTTCGGTGCTAACGGGTATGCCTCGCAATCCCAACAAGGCCACTTCCAAGATGGCCGATGCCGTTGCAAAGATTGTGGACCTGCAGGCAGAAATCAACCGTGACATTGATGAGCTGGTGGATCTGAAAAAAGAGATTTCCTCCACCATCAAAGCGGTACCAAGTCCTGAGCTTCAGACCCTACTTGAAAAACGCTATCTTTGCTTCCAGTCTTGGGAAATCATCGCCGTGGACATGGGCTACAGCATGCACCACCTGTATAAGCTCCATAATCAGGCGCTGGATATTTGCGACGGTATCCTGAAACGTGATACCTAAAGACATAGAATGATACCCGCTTCCTATGATATTATTATAATAGCGAAAATCAGGAACGAGCCTTGTGGGAGCAATCCCGCAGGGCTTTTTCTATGCCCTGAAGGAGGTGAACCGATGCCTAAGAAACCGAAGCGACCATGTTCTTATCCCGGCTGTCCCAAGCTAACGGATGGCAGGTTCTGCGAGGAACATGAAAAGCTGGAGAACAAGCGCTACGAGAAGTACGACAGAGACCCTGCTGTACGCCGTCGTTATGGCCGTGCATGGAAGCGTATCCGTGACAGCTATGTGCAGCTGCATCCTTTGTGTGAGCAGTGCCAAGAGAAAGGTCTGATTGTTCCTACCGAAGAGGTCCACCATCGCATCCCGCTTTCGGAAGGCGGCACACACGCAAGAGAAAATCTGATTGCTCTTTGCAAGCCGTGCCATGCCAGAATCCATGCCGAGCGAGGTGATCGTTGGCACAACCATGACCGGTAGGGGCGGTCGAAATCTCTGTGACCTTTATGCCGTGCAACGGGCGTGGGGTCTCACGCACAAATTCGCAATTTCAAACAGGGTATATAGGCCCTGCCAAAGGAGGTGTTGTAATTGGCTAAGGACGGTACCAACCGTGGCGGCGCTCGAATGGGCGCAGGAGCTAAAAAGAAACCCTTAGCTGACAAAATCGCTGAGGGCAATCCGGGCAAACGCACATTGACTGTCATTGACTTCGATAACCAATCGGTCGATTTGGAAGGTCAAGCGATGCCCAAGCCATCCAAGCTCCTGTCCGCCAAACAGAAGGATGGCAAAAAGCTGGTCGCAGCTGATATTTACAAAAAGACATGGGACTGGCTTCACGAGCGTGGCTGCGCAGCACTTGTGTCTCCGCAGCTTCTGGAGCGTTACTCCATGAGCGTGGCCCGTTGGATTCAGTGTGAGGAGGCCATCACCGAGTTTGGTTTTCTGGCAAAGCATCCGACTACGGGCAATGCAATCCAGTCGCCTTATGTGGCCATGAGTCAGAACTTCATGAGTCAGACCAACAGGCTCTGGATGGAAATCTACCAAATCGTAAAAGAAAATTGTGCCACAGAATACGGCGGCGCTACTCCACAGGATGATGTGATGGAACGCCTTCTGATGGCAAGGAAAGGAATTTGATATGAACATTTCTTATAAAACTGCCGAGAGTGTCTGCGCTGGACACCCGGATAAATTATGCGACCTCATCGCCGATGCTATTCTGGATGAGTGCCTGAAGAAGGACCGATATTCCCGTGTGGCCTGTGAGGTTATGGCGACAAAAGGAAAAATCTTTGTGTGTGGTGAGATTACCTGCTCCAAGAAAATCGACATCCGCTTGGTGGTCCGCCAGACCCTTGCCAAGGTCGGATACAATCCTTTGAAGTTCATCATTTTTGTATATGTGCATCGCCAGAGCGCTGACATCGCCGGTGGTGTAAACAAAGCGCTGGAAACCCGTGAAGTAGATACCGACGATATCTTTGCTTCCATCGGTGCCGGTGATCAGGGCACTGTTTATGGCTATGCCACCAACGAGACATGGGCAAAGATGCCTACTTCTGTCCTTTTCGCCAACGACCTGTGCAAGCGTCTGGACGACGCAATGCATGACGGAACCATCCGTGATATTGGTCCTGACGGGAAAGCGCAGGTAACCATCGAATACCACGATGGCAAACCTGTCCGTGCAAAGAACATCATCGTTTCTGTGCAGCATAAGGAAAACAAGGATCTGGATGAGCTTCGCCGTGAAATTATCACTGAAATCATCTATCCTCTGCTCAGTCGCTACCACTTCCCGAAGGAAGCGGAAATCCTCATCAATCCTTCCGGTCGTTTTGTGGAAGGTGGTCCTGCTGCCGATACAGGTCTCACCGGCAGAAAGCTCATGGTGGATACTTACGGTGGTCTTGCTGCACACGGCGGCGGTGCCTTCTCCGGCAAGGATGCCACTAAGGTTGACCGCAGCGGCGCATACATGGCCAGAGCTGTCGCCCGTAACATCGTAGGCGCATGGCTTGCAGACCGCTGTCAGGTTTCTATCTCCTATGCTATTGGCAAGGCGGAACCTACTGCCGTTGAGATTGACACCTTCGGTACAGAAAAGGTCGATGTGGAAATTATCCGCAAGGCCGTGATGGAGGTCTTTGACCTGCGTCCCGCTGCAATCATCTCTCTGTTGCATCTGCGCAGTCCTTACTTCTCCGAGACCGCTGCCTACGGCCACTTCAACGGTTATAAAGGTTCTTGGGAGAACTTGGATAAGACCAAAGAACTGAAAAAGGCGGTGGAAAAGTATGCTGATTGAGAAAAAGAACACAGCAGAACTTCTGCCTGCTGACTATAACCCTCGTAAAGATTTGAAACCCGGCGACAAGGAATATGAAAAGCTGAAGCGCTCCATTGAGCAGTTCGGCTATGTGGAACCGGTCATCTGGAATAAAACCACTGGCCGTGTTGTCGGTGGTCACCAGCGCTTAAAGGTTCTAATCGACATGGGCATGACCGAAGTGGACTGCGTTGTGGTGGAGCTTTCCGATGAAAAAGAAAAAGCGCTGAATGTGGCGCTCAATAAAATCAGCGGCGAATGGGACAATGACAAGTTGGCCCTCCTGATCGCTGACCTGCAGGGCACCGATTTCGATGTATCCCTGACCGGCTTTGAGCCTGCGGAGCTGGAGTCCCTGTTCCGTGAGGACACCAAGAAAGGTGTCCACGATGACGACTTCGATGTGGATGCCGAGCTGAAGCAGCCGACCTTCTCCAAGTCCGGTGACCTTTGGCAGCTGGGCGAACACCGTCTGGTTTGCGGTGACTCCACCAAGGCTGAAACCTATGCCATCCTGATGAACGGCAAGGTCGCCAATCTGGTGGTAACAGACCCTCCGTACAATGTGAACTACGAAGGCAGCGCCGGTAAAATCAAAAACGACAATATGGAAAACAGCGCCTTCTACCAGTTCCTTCTGGATGCCTACACGCAGATGCACTCTGCTATGGCTGAGGACGCTTCCATTTATGTTTTCCACGCTGATACTGAAGGACTGAACTTCCGCAGGGCATTTGCCGATGCGGGATTTTACTTGTCCGGCACCTGCATCTGGAAGAAGCAATCTCTGGTGCTGGGTCGCAGTCCTTACCAGTGGCAGCATGAGCCTGTACTGTTTGGCTGGAAGAAAGCCGGTAAACACCAATGGTACACAGGCCGTAAGGAAACGACCATTTGGGAATTTGATAAGCCTAAGAAAAACGCCGACCATCCGACCATGAAGCCTATCCCGCTTCTGGCGTATCCGATTATGAATTCCAGCATGGCTAATTCGCTGGTATTGGACCCGTTCGGTGGTTCCGGCAGCACACTTATCGCCTGTGAACAGACCAACCGTATCTGCTACACCATTGAGCTGGACGAAAAATTCTGCGATGTTATCGTGAAGCGCTACATCGAGCAGGTCGGTTCCGCTGCAAATGTAACTGTTGTCCGTGATGGCCTGACCTATCGCTATGATGAGGTGGCCCATGAAGATAGCAATCATTGACGCAGACCTCATTGGCAGAAAGCGACACCGTTTTCCCAATCTGGCCTGTATGAAAATATCTGCGCACCACAAAGCTGCCGGTGACACGGTGATGTTAAAGACTGACTATGATGGCCTCGATTCTTTTGATGCCGTTTACCTGTCAAAGGTCTTTACTGACACACCTGTCCCGGCAGAAGTTTTGAAACTGGATAATGTGACCTATGGAGGCACGGGCTTTTATTACGATAAGGCACCGTGCCTTCCTGCTTCTATCGAACACCAGATGCCTGACTATCATCTGTATGATGCATGGGTGGCCGACAAGCTGCTGCACGACGGGAAGCCTCGTGACTACTCCTACTACACGGATTATTCCATTGGCTTTCTGACCCGTGGCTGTTTCCGCAAGTGCGACTTCTGCGTCAACAAGAATTACGACCGTGTCTCTGTTCACAGTCCTCTGGCCGAGTTCCACGATCCGGCAAGGCCAAAAATCTGCCTGTTGGATGATAACTTCTTCGGTACACCCTGCTGGAGGGATTTGCTTCTGGAGCTGCAATCTACCGGGAAGCCATTTCAGTTCAAGCAGGGATTGGATGAACGCCTGCTGACAGATGATAAATGCGCTGCGCTGTTTTCCAGCAAGTACGATGGCGATTACATTTTTGCTTTTGATAATGTGGCTGACGCACAGCTGATTGAAAACAAAATTCAGCTGGCCAGAAAATATACCGATGCAGTGATGAAGTTCTACTGCTTCTGCGGCTTTGACCGTAACGACCGCTGGGATGCGGATTTCTGGAAAAGGGACATCTTCGACCTGCTCTTCCGCATTGAAGTTCTGATACGAAACCGCTGCCTGCCGTATGTGATGCGCTTTGCCAGATATACAGAAAGTCCCTACCGTGGTATGTATATCACCATTGCCCGCTGGTGCAATCAGCCGAGCTTTTTCAAAAAGAAAAGCCTGCGTGAATTTGCCATCTGCAACGGTCTGGATAGCGCCTGCTACCGGTATGTTGCTGACTTTGAGCGCCTGTTTCCGGAGGTCGCTTTGTATCTCGATATGAAGTACAAATAACCACAAAAATCCCGGCTCCTATTTGGTACATATATTTCTCAAATATAACTTGCTATTCTGTGCCTTTAGAGCGAATATGTGACTACCAAAATTAAAGGAGGTCATACACCATGACAATTTACTACAACGCAACCGACCGCAAACCGCTGGTCAAAGCCATCAGCGAGTTCACCGGAGCAAAGCCGGTCTACCTGAAAACTCCGACCTACGCTTACCAAATCGACTACTTTACGGTCAACCGTGAAGGCAACCTTGAGTTTGACGATATGGCTGACAGCGAGGAAATCGAAAAGCTCATCGAAGCACTGGCCCAGAAAGGCTTCATCGCTGAGTCCACCGAATACGCCAGCGAACAGCAGGAACCGGTCATCGACGGCGAGGAACCATTGGAGGATTGCCCTCTGGCATACGCAACACCGGAAGATGAAATCACCGGCATCTGCATTTCCATGCCTCGCAGCATTTTCACCGATGCTAACCTCGAAAACCTGAAAGGCATCATTGCCGCCAAGCGCAGTCTTATCTGCAAGGCGCTGGGTACAGACGACCTGCCGTTGGAGATTACCGACACAAAGGTTTCCTTCCCTTGGTTCCCCGGCCAGCCGGATGCAGACAGCGTGAAGGCTTATGACACCTTTATCTGCAAGCTCTGCGAAATGGCCCGAAACCAGAAGCGTGTAAACGGTACCGAAAAGCAGGTCGACAATGAGAAGTACGCTTTCCGCTGCTTCCTGCTCCGCCTCGGCTTCATCGGCAACGAATACAAAACCGAACGAAAAATTCTCTTGAATAACCTGACCGGATCTTCCGCATTCAAAAGCAGCGCTAAGAAGGAGGTGTCCAGCGATGAGATTTCCGAATAAGGCAACAGTGGATTTAATCCGCAGCCAGTATCCTGCTGGCACTCGTGTGGAGCTGGTCCAGATGGACGATGCGCAGGCTCCTCCGGTCGGCACACTTGGAACCGTCTGGGGCGTGGATGACACTGGCTCCATCATGGTGCATTGGGACAACGGCTCTGGCCTGAATGTGGTCTACGGCGTCGATGTTTGTCGAAAAGTGTCGAAATAATCTACACAAATATACCGGTAAAACATCGTGCAGTATTCTACGATTTATATCGCAGAAATGACTTGCTATTATGTGCTTTTAGAGCGAATATGTGTACACCGAAAGGGAAAACACATTTTACGGAGGAACAACACCATGAAGAAAATTGAACTTTTTGAAAGAGCCATTGCAGAGCAGGCCGGAAGCCTGAAGGAATACGGTATTAACGGCACCATGTTCTGGGCCTACCGCAAGAGCCTCGACGCAGGCAACGACCTGATTGATTTTAATGAGGTCATTTGGGACGAGGACATTGAAGCCATCGCCGCCTGCATGAAAGAAAACGGCATCGCTGAATTTACCATCAGCAGCACCTTCTCCAGCCTGATTCCCACCCTTGCAGCTTTTGAAAAGCACGGCTTCAAGATGGATGGCATCACCGAGGTCAACGCCAACTACACCGACTGGCAAACCAACCAGAGAGCCAGAATCCCGGCCATCCGCATGATGAGCGTTTAAGGAGGTGCAGAGTATGTGGCACGAAGGTTCCCTGAAAGTATACGACAGCATCTTCCACTACTGGATGAAGGTATTTGAAGAGCCATCTCAGTACGGAATCAACGGTGGAAAAATCAGCAAACTGATGCTCAAGAGGAACGGCAAAATCGTATGTAATTACGATAGAGGCTGGGACATCAGACCAAACGACCCGGACACCGAACTTGCGCTTGAGCTTCTGATTCACAGCAACAATTACTAAACCTATGCTAATAAAATAGCCCTGAGACTGAGCTGCAAAGCTCTTTCTCTCGTAGTGCAGCCGACGGGCTGTATTTTTTATGCCCTTTTGAAAGGAGGAAGCGGCACTTGCGAAAACTGGAAAATTACACACCAACGAAATTTATGGCTGCGGACTCCACCTACAGTAAAGAACTGGCGGATTACGCAGTCAATTTTATAGAATGCCTTTGCCACACCAAAGGCACATGGGCCGGTAAGCCGTTTGAGCTTATCGACTGGCAGGAGCAGATTATCCGAGACATCTTCGGCACCATCAAACCCAACGGTTATCGACAATTTACGACAGCCTATGTCGAAATCCCCAAGAAAATGGGCAAGTCCGAGCTTGCCGCTGCGGTGGCACTTCTGCTGACCTGCGGTGACGGCGAAGAACGTGCCGAGGTCTATGGCTGTGCAGCTGACCGCCAGCAGGCAACCATCGTTTTTGATGTTGCTGCCGATATGGTGCGTATGTGTCCTGCGCTGAATCGCCGTGTCAAAATTCTGGCATCCCAGAAACGAATCGTGTACCAGCCGACCAACAGCTTCTATCAGGTGCTGTCGGCAGAGGCTTACAGCAAACACGGTTTCAATATCCACGGCGTTGTATTTGATGAGCTGCACACGCAGCCAAATAGAAAACTGTTTGATGTTATGACCAAAGGCTCCGGTGATGCCCGAATGCAGCCTCTGTATTTCCTGATCACCACTGCCGGTACCGACACCAATTCCATTTGCTACGAAACCCACCAGAAAGCAAAGGATATTCTGGAAGGAAGGAAAATTGACCCGACCTTCTATCCTGTCATTTATGGCGCTGATGAGAACGACGACTGGACGGACCCGGCGGTCTGGAAGAAAGCCAATCCCTCTCTCGGTATTACAGTGGGCATTGACAAAGTGCAGGCCGCTTGTGAATCGGCCCAGCAGAATCCCGCTGAGGAGAACGCTTTCAGGCAGCTGCGCTTGAACCAATGGGTAAAGCAGGCTGTCCGCTGGATGCCAATGGACAAATGGGATGCCTGTGCATTCAAAGTAACTGAAGAATCCCTACGAGGCCGTGTATGTTACGGTGGCTTGGACCTTTCGTCCACCACAGACATCACGGCTTTTGTATTGGTGTTCCCGCCACTGGACGAGGATGACAAATATGTGGTCCTCCCGTATTTCTGGATACCGGAAGATACGCTGGAGCTTCGAGTGCGCCGTGACCATGTTCCATACGATGTCTGGGAGAAACAAGGCTTCCTGCAGACCACCGAAGGTAATGTGGTCCACTATGGCTACATCGAAAAATTCATCGAGCAACTGGGCGAAAAATTCAATATCCGTGAAATCGCCTTTGACCGCTGGGGCGCTGTGCAAATGGTGCAGAACCTTGAGGGCATGGGATTTACGGTAGTGCCTTTCGGTCAGGGCTTCAAGGATATGTCGCCTCCGACCAAAGAACTGATGAAGCTGACCTTAGAGCAAAAAATCGCTCATGGTGGTCACCCGGTACTGCGCTGGATGATGGACAACATTTTCGTCCGCACAGACCCTGCCGGTAACATCAAAGCAGACAAGGAAAAATCCACAGAGAAAATCGACGGTGCCGTTGCTACTATCATGGGCCTCGACCGTGCGATCCGCTGTGGCAACAATAACTCTGCCAGCGTCTATGACGAGCGTGGCATACTTTTCATTTAAGAAGGGAGCGTGATTCCTATGGGAATTTTATCTGGAATATTCAAGGCGAGAGACAAGCCCAGCAATGCCACTGCCGGTAGTGCCTACCGTTTTCTGTTCGGCGGCACCACCTCCGGCAAAGCGGTGACCGAGCGTTCTGCCATGCAGATGACCGCAGTGTATTCCTGTGTGCGTATCTTGGCAGAGGCTGTGGCCGGACTTCCTCTCCACCTCTATCGCTACACCGATACCGGCGGCAAGGAAAAAGCCATCGACCATCCGCTGTATGTACTGCTTCACGATGAGCCAAACCCGGAAATGACCTCTTTTGTGTTTAGGGAAACCCTTATGACGCATCTGCTTCTGTGGGGAAATGCCTATGCACAGATTATTCGCAACGGCAAAGGTGAAGTTGTGGCTCTGTATCCGCTGATGCCAAATCGTATGGTGGTTGACCGTGACGAAAACGGCCACCTCTACTACACCTACTACCGAGGCAACGATGAAGCCATCCGTAACAAGGATACGGCAGTCATTTTGCAGCCATCCGATGTGCTGCATATTCCGGGCCTCGGCTTTGACGGTCTTGTCGGCTACAGTCCTATCGCTATGGCGAAAAATGCTATCGGCATGGCCATCGCCTGCGAGGAATATGGTGCGAAGTTCTTCGCCAACGGTGCCACACCGGGCGGCATCTTGGAACATCCCGGCACCATCAAAGACCCGCAGCGTGTCCGTGAAAGCTGGCAGAACACATTCGGCGGCAGTGGCAACGCCAATAAAGTGGCTGTTCTGGAAGAAGGCATGAAATACACGCCTATCTCCATTTCACCGGAACAGGCACAGTTCCTCGAAACGAGGAAATTCCAAATCAATGAAATTGCTCGAATTTTCAGAGTCCCGCCTCACATGGTCGGCGACCTTGAGAAGTCGAGCTTTTCTAATATTGAGCAGCAGTCTTTGGAATTTGTGAAATACACCTTGGAGCCTTGGCTCGTAAGGTGGGAGCAATCGATGATTCGAGCGCTTATTTCCAATTCCGAGAAGGCTGCTTATTTTATCAAGTTCAATGTGGACGGTCTGCTCCGTGGCGATTACCAGAGCCGTATGAACGGTTATGCCATCGGCAGGCAGAACGGCTGGATGAGCGCAAACGACATCCGTGAACTTGAAAATCTGGACCGTATCCCGGCTGAGGAAGGCGGCGATTTATATCTCATCAACGGCAACATGACCAAGCTCAAGGATGCGGGCATTTTCGCAGGAAAGGAGGAAACGCAGGATGAAGAAATTCTGGAACTGGAAGACCCAGACAGTGACCAATCAGGAGACGCAGGAGGCGGTGACGGAGAGGACTCTGTTTCTAAACGGCACCATCGCCGAGGAAAGCTGGTTTGACGATGATGTCACTCCGCAGCTGTTCAAAGACGAGCTGAACTCCGGCACCGGTGACATTACCGTCTGGATCAACTCTCCCGGCGGCGACTGCGTGGCGGCAGCGCAGATTTACAACATGCTGATGGATTACAAAGGCAGCGTGACCGTAAAAATCGACGGTATCGCAGCTTCCGCAGCATCCGTTATTGCGATGGCCGGTACCAAGGTGCTGGTATCTCCGGTTTCTATGCTGATGATTCACAATCCTATGACCGTGGCCTTCGGCAACTCTGCAGAAATGCAGAAAGCCATTGATATGTTGGCCAGCGTGAAGGATTCCATCTTAAACGCATACGAAATCAAAACCGGCCTCTCCCGTACCAAGCTCTCCCACCTGATGGATGCGGAAACTTGGATGGATGCAAACAAGGCCATTGAACTTGGCTTTGCCGACGAAATCATGCAGCGCTCTGCAATTACAGACGAAGTCCCTGTGCCGCAGGTCAGCATGATGTTTTCCCGCACCGAAGTGGTGAACTCCCTGATGGAGCGCATTGCTTCCAAGTGCAAAATCGACGCAAAACCCACAACCACAGAAACCAAAATCAAAGCCGATTCCCTGATGGATAGGCTCAATCTTATCAAAAATTGGAGGTAATTCATTATGACTATTTTGGAACTGAGAGAAAAGCGTAACAAGGCATGGGAAGCTGCTAAGGCTTTCGTGGAGACCAAGCGTGATAAGGACGGCCTGCTCTCCGAGGAGGATGCTAAGACCTATGCCGAAATGGAACAGAAGGTGCAAAACTACACCTCTGAAATCGAGCGTATGCAGTCTATGGAGGCTATGGAAGCCGAACTCAACAAGCCTGTGAACACTCCTATCACTCACAAGCCTATGAACGGCGGCAAGGATACCGGCGATGGTAAGCCTAAGTCCGGTCGTGCATCCGATGCCTACAGAGCCGGTATGCTCAAGGCGCTCCGCAGCAACTTCCGCACTATCACGGATGTCCTTTCCGAGGGTATCGATGAGAACGGTGGCTACCTTGTGCCTGAAGAGTACGATTCCCGCCTCATCGACGTGTTGACTGAGGAGAACATCTTCCGTGGTCTTGCCAATGTTATCACTACCAGCGGCCAGCACAAAATCAACATCGCCGGTGCCAAGCCTGCTGCAGCGTGGATTGAGGAAGGCGGCGAACTCACCTTCGGTGACGCTACCTTTAGCCAGATCAATCTGGATGCCCACAAGCTCCATGTTGCTGTGAAGGTTACCGAGGAACTCCTGTACGACAATGCCTTCGGTCTGGAAAACTACATCATCAAGCAGTTCGGTAAGGCTCTGGCCAATGCCGAAGAGGACGCCTTCCTCAACGGCGATGGTGTTGGCAAGCCTCTGGGCATCTTCGCTACTACCGGCGGCGCTGAAATCGGAGTTACTGCTGCCAGCGCTACCGAAATCACTGCGGATGAAATCATCAATCTGGTTTACGCTCTGAAGCGTCCTTACCGTAAGAGCGCCAAGTTCATCATGAACGACCAGACCATTGCTGCAATCCGCAAGCTCAAGGACGAAAACGGCCAGTATCTGTGGCAGCCTTCCAATCAGGCCGGTGAGCCGGGTAAGCTGTTCGGTTACGATGTGCTGACTTCTCCTTTCGTGCCTACCATCGAGGCTGGTAAGCCTGTCATCGCCTTTGGTGATTTCAGCTACTACAACATCGGTGACCGCGGCACTCGTTCCTTTGCCGAGCTTCGTGAACTCTATGCCGGTAACGGTATGGTCGGTTTCGTGGCCAAGGAACGTGTGGACGGCAAGCTGGTCCTTCCTGAAGCCGTACAGGTTCTCAAGATGGGTGCCTAAGATAGGAGGTGGCAGTGATGAGCGAACTTTTGACTAAGGTCAAAGAAAATCTGATTCTGGAGCATTCGGCTGACGATGCGCTGATCGAGCGCTTCATCACTGCCGCTGTCTCCTATGCGGAAAGCTATCAGCACATTACAGCAGGATATTATACGGAAAATGCGATGCCAGCCACTACCGAACAGGCAGTGATTATGCTGGCATCGCACTTCTATGAATCCAGAGACGGTTCCACAGGCGGCTTCTTTGCGGATAATGTTCAGGCCGGACAGCAGGTCTGGAACACCGTAAATTTACTGCTCTGCCTCGACCGAGATTGGAAGGTGTGATATGAGCTTTGGCAAAATGAACACCTTTATCGAAATCATGGAAAAGCAGAAAGTTCTGGATGATGAGGGATTTTCTACAGTAACGGATGTGGTCCTCGCTTCGGTCAGGGCCTACAGGGAAGGTCGGCACGGCAACGAGAAATGGGCCAACCGCAGCACATTTACTGATGCCGCCGACCTTTTCCGTTTCCGTGTCATTCCCGGACTGACCGTTACTACGGCGATGGTGATTATCTGCGCTGACAGCCGATTTGAAATCACCTCTGTTGAGGATGTGAAAGGCCGTGGAATGTATATTGAGGTTCTGGCAAAGGAGGTCGTTTCCAGTGGCACGAGTTGATGTAAAAATGCCTGATGAATTTCTGGAGCGCATGTCCCGCCTTGGCAGTAACTTCGATTCCATTGCAGAAACTGTGCTGCAGGCAGGTGGCGAGGTGGTGCTGGCAAAAACGCAAAGCAACCTCTCCTCAGTCATCGGAAGCGGCACCAAGTATGATTCCAGAGCCACCGGTGAACTGGAGTCCTCGCTGGGCCTGACTTCTGTAAAGATGGACCGAAACGGCAACTTCAATATCAAGGTCGGCTTTTCCGAACCGAGATCTGACGGTGGCAGCAATGCCCAGCTTGCCAATATCATCGAATACGGCAAAAGCGGTCAGCCTGCAAAACCGTTTCTGAAACCTGCCAAATCTGCATCGAAAAAACAGTGTGTTGAGGCTATGAAAACAGCCTTTGAATCGGAGGTGGAGAAACTTTGAATGTGTTATCAGAAACCAAAACACTGCTTGAGGGCCTCTCCATTCCTGTGGAAACAGGTGTCTTTGAAGGCACAGCGCCAGAGATGTATGTGGTCATCGTACCACTGACGGACACCTTCGACCTCCATGCGGATAATGCTCCCGGCTGTGATGTTCAGGAGGCAAGGCTCTCGCTCTTTTCAAAGGGCAACTACACAAAAACTAAAAACAGTATCGTCCGTAGCCTGTTGGCTTCGGATTTTACCATTACAGACCGAAGGTACATCGAGCGTGAAAACGACACCGGGTACCACCACTACGCCATTGATGTGGCGAAAATCTATGAATTGGAGGATTGATTATGGCTACGATTGGTCTTGATAAATTGTACTACGCATCCATTGTCGAGGATGAAGCTGGCGAAGAAACCTATGACACTCCTGTCCAGCTGGCAAAAGCAATCTCGGCAGAACTCTCTGTGGAGCTGGCAGAGGCAACTCTTTATGCCGATGATGGCGCTGCGGAAATCGTGAAGGAGTTTAAGTCCGGCACACTTTCCCTTGGCATCGACGATATCGGCTCGACTGCGGCTTCCGTTCTTACGGGCGCTACCATCGACGATAACAAGGTGCTGATTTCCGGCGGCGAGGACGGCGGCACTCCTGTTGCTATCGGCTTCAGAGCAAAGAAGTCCAACGGCAAATACAAGTATTACTGGCTGTACCGTGTGAAGTTCGGTATCCCTGCTACAAACCTTGCTACCAAGGGTGACAGCATTACCTTCTCCACTCCTACCATCGAAGGCACAGTCCTTACCAGAAACAAGGCAGATGCCAGCGGCAAGCATCCTTGGAAAGCAGAAGTCACTGAGGGTGACACCGGCGTTTCTGCGGATACCATTAAAAACTGGTACTCTTCCGTTTATGAACCTGTTATCACGACTACAGAGGAGGGCTAATCGATGGATAAGGAACGCAGCGCAATGATTACTGTCGGCGGTGAGGAATATGAGCTTATCCTCACTACCAAAGCTACCAAGGAAATCGCTGGCCGCTACGGTGGCCTTGAGAACTTAGGTGAAAAGCTCATGAAGAGTGAGAACTTTGAAATGGCCATCGGCGAAATCGTCTGGCTCATTACTTTGATGGCAAACCAGTCCATCCTCATTCACAATCTGAAGAACAAGGAAAATCAGCGTGATTTGCTGACAGAGGATATTGTCGAGCTTCTGACTTCTCCTCTGGATCTGGCTGGCTATAAGGTGGCTATCACCGAGGCCCTGTATAAGGGAACCAAGCGCAATGTGGTCAGCGAGGACAATTCAAAAAACGCAGTGGTCGAGTAAGTGACGAAGAGTTATTTACTCGACTTTTATATTACGGCATCGCCCACCTGCATCTGTCACAGGATGAGGTGTGGTTGATGCCGTTTGGCTTATTACTGGACCTTTGGGAATGCCATAAGCAGTATCACGGCATGGCAAAACCGAAGCGTGAAATGTATATCGACGACATTATCCCGGACGGAATCTAAGGAGGTGGTTTGATGGCGGATAATTTTGGTCTCAAGATTGGACTGGAAGGCGAAAAGGAATTCAAGAAAGCGCTGTCCGAAATCAACCAGTCCTTTAAAGTCCTCGGTTCGGAAATGAAAGTGGTGTCCTCGCAGTTTGATAAAAACGACAATTCCGTACAGGCACTGACTGCAAGGAATCAAGTGCTGAATAAGGAAATCGAGGCACAAAAACAGAAAATTGAAACGCTCCGTGCAGCCCTTGCCAATGCCGCTGAGTCCTTCGGTGAAAATGACCGCCGTACTCAGAATTGGCAGATTCAGCTGAACAATGCAACTGCGGCCCTCAATGACATGGAGCGTGAATTGGACCGCAACAATACGGCTTTGGATGAAGCCGAACGTGAAATGGACGATGCCGCCGACAGCGCTGATGATCTGGAAGAAGAAATCGACGAGGCCGGTGATGCCGCAGATAAATCCTCCGGCAAATTTGAAAAGTTCGGCAGCGTCTTAAAAGGCATCGGTGCCGCAATGGGTGCCGTTGCTGTGGCGGCTGGTGCGGCGGCAGTGTCCCTCGGCAAAGAGGTCATTGCCGCTTACGCCGATTACGAACAGCTGGTGGGCGGCGTTGACACCCTCTTTAAGGAATCCTCGCAAGAACTCCAGACCTACGCTGCCAATGCATATAAGACGGCAGGTATGTCTGCCAATGAGTACATGGAAACGGTCACATCGTTCTCTGCTTCACTTATCCAGTCTCTGGGTGGTGATACTGAGGCAGCGGTAAAATATGCAGACATGGCCATTACGGATATGTCTGATAACGCCAATAAGATGGGTTCGGATATGGCAACCATCCAGACGGCATACCAGGGATTTGCCAAGCAGAACTATACTATGCTGGACAATTTGAAACTCGGTTACGGAGGCACCAAGACAGAAATGGAACGTCTGCTTGCCGATGCACAGGCAATTTCCGGTATTGAATACGACATCAGTTCCTATGCTGATGTTGTATCTGCCATCCATGTTATTCAGGAAAGTATGGGTGTTGCGGGTGCAACAGCAGCAGAGGCGGAAGGTACGATTTCCGGTTCTATCAATGCGTTGCAGGCGGCATTACAGAATATGCTTGTCGGCTTCGGTGATGCCAATGCGGATATGGATATGCTTTGCCAAAACATGGTGGATGCACTCCAAAATGTGATTACCAACATTACTCCGGTCATTGAAAACATGGTCAAGGTTCTGCCTACGGTAACGGGAGCATTGCTTGATGCCCTTGCAGACCTTTTACCTACACTGCTTGAAACGGTGACAGAGTTGTTTTCGCAATTACTGAATACGATTCTAACCTTGCTGCCACAGCTGATTCCCGCGGCGGTCAGTGCTATTATGACCATTGTCCAGGCACTGATTGATAACCTTCCTCTTTTGGTGGATGCTGCCGTGCAGTTGGTGGTGTCTTTGGTAGAAGGTATTGGTATGGCTCTTCCGGAACTTATCCCTGCAGCAGTACAGGCTGTGATTACGATTGTTCAGAGCCTTATCGAAAACTTACCGATGATTTTAGATGCGGCGCTACAACTTATCATGGGACTTGCAGAAGGCTTGCTTGCAACACTCCCGATACTGATTGAACAGCTGCCTGCGATTATTTTGGGTCTTGTGGATTTCTTCATTGGCGCAATTCCGCAGATAATCGAAGTAGGTGTAAAACTTCTCATTGCATTGGTGCAAAATCTGCCTACTATTATCGTGGAAATTGTGAAAGCCGTTCCACAGATTATAGCGGGTCTTGTATCTGCATTCGGTCAAGGTGTCGGTCAGCTTGCAGAGGTCGGTGGTAACCTTGTTCGTGGTTTATGGCAAGGTATCCAGTCCCTCGCCTCATGGTTATGGGATAAGGTGTCCGGCTGGATCTCTTCCATCTGGGACGGCATCTGTGATTTCTTTGGTATCCATTCTCCGTCCGATGAAATGGCGTGGGTCGGTGAAATGCTTGTAAAGGGATTGTCCGGTGCCATTGATTCAAGCGGTAAAGATGCAGTAAAATCTGCACAGCACATGGCAGAAGACATCAACGGCGTTATGCATGGCTTGGCAGCAGAGATGAATACTGCACTGCCTACCGACTTTGACTTTTCTGCCGATGTCGGATACACGGCGGATAAACATACGCCAATGGAATTCACAAATAACCCAGCAAGTTTTACCTTAAATCAGCCGTTGATGATTGATGGAAAAATCATCACAACTATCGTTTCCCAAATTCAGTATAGCCAGGGCCGAGCATCCATTCGTAACCTTGGTACAGTTTAAAGGAGGTCCCTATGTCTTATGTTCTTGATGGTGTGACATATTACACCGTTCGATTTTTGAATTATGATGGTGATGACCTCCTCGGCACTGTCGATGTGCCGGAGGGCGGCGATGCTACACCGTATGCACCGGAACCGGAAGTGTTTGAAACTATGGTGTTTATCGGGTGGAATCGAGATATTACCAATATTGTGAATGACAAGACGGTCAGACCCCTCTACCATAATCTGTACACGGTAATATTCATGAATCACGATGGCACTGCAGCTATGTCTACACAAACAGTCGAGCAGACATATGATGCAGTGCCTCCTGAACCGGAAGTTGTCAGTGGTAAGACGTTTGTTGAGTGGGATACTGATTACACCAATGTGCAATCTGATTTGACTATCAATCCTGTGTATGAGGTTACGGGATTCACAGTGCGATTCTTAAATTATGCCGAGGATGACCTTTTGTCTGTCCAGTATGTGGATAAAGGCGGAGATGCCATTCCTCCGACACCGGAAAAAATAAAAGGAATGATATTCCTTGGGTGGAGTTCATCCTATAGAAATATTGACTCTGATCGTACTTTGAAACCGTTGTATCGTGAAATACCACCAAGTCCGGTGCTGAAGTTCTATGCACCGGCAGATGACAACTCTTCCGGTGATTTGATTAAAAGCTACCGAGCAGTAAATTCCTGTAGCATCGTGCAGAAGTTAAGTGGCGAATGTACGATTGATGTGAGCCTTCTTACCAGAACCACGGAAGGGTATGTTGATGTGAACAGTAGATTGGAATTGGATGGACTTGTGTTCTATATTACAGGACTTAAGAAAAACATTTCCGGCGGCATATGTTATACGCAGTTTACGGGAGAACACATCACATATATTCTCAATAACGATGAGTACAAGGTTACGGCGTTTGAACAATCCGGTACGGTAAAGAGCATCTTAGAAACTCTTTTGATGGGAACACCATTCAATGTGGGTATCGTTGATATTGAGGAAGAGGTCACTCTTCGAATTAACAAGGAATGCACCCGCCGTGCTGCCATTATGCAGCTTTTAGCACTTGCCAAGGGAGAAATCGAGTATTACGGATACACCATTGGTATTCGCGGCCATGTGGGAAACGAAACGCCAATTGATATTGTAAAGAAGGCCTCCGTTCAGGATATCAGCTTCTCATACAGTGTTTCTGATAAGACTACGAACTATGAGATTTCGCTATATAAAAAGGGTTCTCTCGAACTCGGCGATGAACTGATTGTGACGTTCAAACCTATGGCAATCCAGACGGAGAGCAGAATTGTTGGTATGGATTGGAATCCATTTAACCATAAGGAAGTAAGAATCACAATCGGTGCGTACATCCCCACCTTGAACAATTCGCTTTATGAATATATCAATGCCGTGCAGAACATCCGCGATACTACGGCAAAATACACCGTAGAATTTGGTGAGATGATCGGGAATGGCACTTTTTATTTTACCCGTGCCTATCATGACAGACCCTACTTTCATATTCATACGAGTGATGGAAGTGAAGGTGTCATCACGCTTAATCGTAGCGGTGGTAGTGAATTTGGTTCGTATGTGGGAGCAACGCTTTCGGGAGTTGATACTACTACATCAACGCTGCTTGTTTTCTACTGTACCGTCCCAACAGATGAAGAATAACCGGAAAGGAGTATTTATGGCAGGTATTTTTAATGATGAGAAATACAAGATTTCATCTGATAAGGCTATTGAGTTTATCAAAAGGCAGATGAATGTAAATAACTATACCCTTCATCCGGTGCTGAAAGAAGATTATACGGATGCGCATACAGGCCGTGTGCTTGCTGCTGTTGATATTCCGGAGGATGCTATAGTCAATTATCCGAATTATATCTGCTGCGACCAGTTCTACGATGAAACCTATGTAGGTATTTGCAGTGGAAAGCATCAAAACCTCGGTACGGCAGCAAAAAAGATGGGTGTAGAGATAACAACCTACACGGATATGCAGTATCGTTCCAATATCTGCGCCCTTCACGATGATGGGACGTGGCACAGTGAACTCTATTTTAAGGAAACGGATTATTATGGAGTAAACGGAACGGTAACAAAGAAACAGACCTATTGGTACAGACAGGATGTCATTATCAATGAGGTCGGTTCAAATGGTATCAAAGGATTTACCTTAAAATATTATGATTGGCTTGACGAGGATGGCACGGTAATAGATGTGGACAATCTCCCCGGTATGGTCGAGGAACTGTTTAATCAGGAAATCTTTGATGTACCGGAGGGAGAAACAGCACCCAAAGAGGGATTTTTATACGCCGAAACATATACCCTGCGTCCTCAGTTGGTTGACGATACTATATTAGATAATGCCGTACCGAGGTATGCAGATTACACGGCAACGCTCTATATTTTTGCAGACGTTGAGTATGATGCGTTTACTACGGACATTTATTATGATGGCGTTGTCACGCTTGCTGACTTGCCGGAGAATCCGATTATTCTGCCAGATGAACCTGTGCCGTTTATAAGGGATGCCATCGTTCAGCCATATACCTCTGAGGGAAAGTTTATCATCACTTGGATTACTAATTTTACAGATGCTTGTACGATAACTGTAAACGGCACTTCGCAGCAGGTTTCCTGCGAGGATATCGTTGACGGATATTACACCTTTCATGCTGTGGTAGAAGCACCTCTTGGCGGTGAGTATTCCTACACCATTGAAGGGAAAAACGGTGTAACACTTACCAAGAGTTTTGTAGTGCCGGATAATATGAGATTTCTCATTGCAGGTGACCCTCAGATTATTGCGGAAGATTCTGCTGAGAACTGGTATCGTGTACAGACGATTCTTGACCCGTTACCGACGCTTATCATCAGTATGGGTGATCAGGTGGACGCTATCACAGATGGTCTAACAAGGACATCACAGTATCATATGTTTACGGAGCGACATTCCGTTCCGATTGCCACAGTACGAGGAAATCACGATAAAAACGAGCATTTCTTCGGTCATTATGGACTTCCAAATGCAGATGGAGGAAATTTCGCCTTTCTGCATAAGGGAGTCCTTTTTGTTGCTATTGATACAAATAATACAAACTGCCAGTTTCACATGGACTATATTACAAAGACTTTGGCAGAGCATGAATACACATGGTCGATACTCCTTATGCACCATAGTTTGTATTCTGCAAGCAAGTCCGGTGTTTCAGATAATGTGAATACGCTGCGAGAGGGATTGACCGATTTTATTGTGAATCAGACGGATATCTGTATGGTTCTGGCAGGACACGAACATCATCTCAGCCGAACCACTTATCCTGGTAAACTGTTCTTTACAGCACCTACCTGCACAGGTTCAAAATACCATGTGCCGGATAATCCTTCTGCCGAATGGAATGAGGTTGTCATAGAGCAGAAAGAACCAATGTATACGGTCATGGATGTTACCGCAAATCAGATTACGCTGACTACCTATGATTATGAAGGAACAACGCTTGATTCGTGTTCCATCGGGAGGTGATGCTTATGGGATATATTGCGTTTCCGCAGTCTTTTACAGGGAAGAAAATTGTTCGCATTCATGATGTAAATACTGAAATCACAGTGGGAGCAACGGGCAGTGGTTATGATGCGTGGTATCGATACCCGGCCTCGTTTCTGATACCGGATGGTGACCCTCAGTTCAGTAAAGAAGGTAACACTGCTCTCGGCGCATACGGATATATGCTGAACTCCCGTACATGGGCATATGATGTAGGTCTTGCACTATTGGTGTTTGCCACTTCAGGTGACTGGGATATCGTGGATGAAATGCTACACCGACTGATGTTAGACCAGAATACAGACGGAAGTTGGAATTTCTCCTATGACATTTATATCGGGAAGTTGTTTCACGATTATGTTCGTACCGGAGCAATGGGATGGGTTGTCTGGGGGATTTGTTATGCTTTACTCACAAGAACTGACGGAAAAGACAAAACCTCTGAATGGTTTGAAATGTTAGAAAAAGGCGGCAGTTGGCTGTTATCACGCCAAGTAACCAACAAGGATGACCCGCGTTACGGTCTGCTCCGAGGCGGCTATGGTGTGTATGACAACGATTACAATTATACCGATGCTGAGATTGAGTGGTGTTCGGTAGAGCATCAATGCTCCTCTCTGCAGGCATTGGAAGGTTGCGCCCTTGTGTTGAAAAAGAAGAAATACAAAGAGTCAGCGGAACTGGTTCGTGACCAGTTGTTCTTAAAATGCTATGACGCTGAGAACGGCAGATTTTATCAAGGCATCAACAGCGGCAAACCGGATGAGGCATGGGCATTGGACTGCACAACTTGGGCAGGAATGCTCATTTTTTCTGTAGTGCATTCGGATTGTGCCAAAACCTGCCTTGATACAGCCTGCGAGGTTTATCTTACCACGGATAAGAAAATCGTCATGAGTTCCGAAACGGACTATTACAACATGACCTATTCATCCGATGGCACTTTTTCAGGTTTCAAGCCTTACAGTGACAGAACAGCTGATTATGCAGGTGCACCGGACATTGTGTGGACAGAGGGCACTTTGGGATATGCTGCACTTGCTCTTATGTTAGGACGCGCGGATGAGGCAAAGTTCTATGTGGATGAGTGTATTCGCCTGCAGGAATGCAACGGCAGTTCCGGAGGAGTGATATATACCACTGCCACCTACGGTACACTTCCGTGGGAGTTTCATGTTTGGGAGAGTGTTGTATCTTCTGCGTGGCTCTATCTTATTATCAACAATCCTGATGTGCTGTTTCCAAGAACGCTCAGACAGGTTTATTACATGGCCAAAATCACAAATATTGAGGATGAACGGCCTTAAATACTTTATCAACAGATGGTTGTCCGATTGGGCAGCCATTTTGTTTTTCAAAAATTTATGAAAGCGAGGATTTTCACTATGAAAGAATTCTGGACAACTATTCAGTTCATCTTTGCTGGCATTGGCGGTTGGCTCGGCTATTTCTTAGGAGGCTGTGATGGACTTCTGTACGCACTGCTTGCCTTTGTAGTGGTGGACTATCTCACCGGCGTTATGTGCGCCATTGTGGACAAGAACCTATCCAGCTCCGTCGGCTTCAAAGGCATCTGTCGCAAGGTTCTGATTTTCACCCTTGTGGGCATTGCCAACATCATCGATGTGGAAGTGGTCGGCACAGGTTCCGTTTTGAGAACCGCAGTCATTTTCTTTTACCTTTCCAATGAAGGTGTATCCCTTCTGGAGAATGCGGCACACCTTGGCCTGCCTATCCCGGAAAAATTGAAGGACATCTTGAAGCAGCTCCACGACCGAGCAGAAAATATAGAAAGCGAGGACAAATAATATGAAGTTGGTTGAATCGATTTTGACAAAGAACCCATGCTACAAAGCCGGGAAGAAAATCACCGTAAAGGGTCTGATGCTCCACTCCGTTGGCTGTCCTCAGCCCAACGCTACTGTTTTCATTAAGAACTGGAACAGCGAAAGCTACGATCGTGCCTGCGTCCACGGCTTCATTGATGGCAATGACGGCACTGTCTACCAGACCTTGCCTTGGAACCATCGTGGCTGGCATGGTGGCGGCAGCTCCAACAACACCCACATCGGCGTGGAGATGTGTGAGCCTGCCTGCATCAAGTACACCGGCGGCGCTACATTTACCTGCTCCGATACGGCAACTGCAAAGGCTGTGGCCAAGCGCACCTATGAGGCGGCTGTGGATTTGTTTGCATTTCTCTGCAAGGAATACAACCTCGACCCGACCGCTGATGGCGTGATCATCAGCCATGCGGAGGGTTACAAGCGTGGTATCGCCAGCAATCATGGTGACCCGGAACATCTTTGGAAGCAGCTGAACACCGGCTACACAATGGACGGTTTCCGACAGGCAGTCAAAGTTGCTATGGGAATCGAGACTGCACAGCCGGAAAGCGACACTGTCAGCTATCCTGAAAAGCTGACCTCTGGTTATTACCGTGTGCGTAAAACATGGAAGGACAGCAAATCCCAGCTGGGTGCTTACCGTGTTCTGGCCAATGCCAAAGCAAAGGCCGATGAAAACACGGGCTATTCCGTTTTCGACAATGACGGGAATGTGGTCTACGCTCCTTCTGCTGCCAAGGCGGAAACCAAAACCGAGACTGCTTCTTTTGAACCTTACCGTGTCCGCATCGGCATCGCCAATCTGAACATCCGTAAGGGTCCCGGCACCAACTACAACAAAACCGGCCAGTTCACCGGTGTTGGTGTGTTCACCATCATTGCAGAATCTGATGGCGAAGGCGCTACCAAATGGGGCAAGCTGAAATCCGGCGCTGGCTGGATCTCCCTTGACTACGCAAAAATCATATAAGCTCGTGCAGGGTCTGTTGGATTTCTTCCGGCAGGCCCTGTTTTTTTATGCCTAAGTTCGTCAAAACGGCTCTCCCATCTCCAAAAGAGAGTGAGGATAACCCTTTGGGACCTCAGAAATGGAGGTCGCTATGACAAACGAACAGAAACAGCAAATCATAAAATTGCGACAGGACGGATACGGGTATGCTACCATCGCTTCCTCTCTGGGCCTGACGAAAAACCAAGTATCCGCCTTCTGCCGCAGAAGCAATCTGACCGGCACCAAAGCGGCTGTGCATATAGAAGAAAAGCCGGAGCCGAACTGCTGCCGTAACTGCGGCAAGCCTCTGACACAGACATCGGGACGCAAGCCTGTGAAGTTCTGCTGCGATGACTGCCGTACTCACTGGTGGAACGCCCATCTGGACAAAGTCAACCGCAAAGCCTTTTATTCCTTTACCTGCACCTGCTGCGGGAAACCTTTCACGGCCTACGGGAACAGCCACAGAAAATACTGCTCCCACAACTGTTACATCGTGGACCGCTTCAAAGGTGGTGATTGCCATGACTGAGGAGCAATTCGAGCGTGAAAAATTGTATCAGGCCAGCATGAATCTCTTCAAAAGTATGCTGGAAAAGGACCTCATCACCGAGGAGCAATACGCCATAATTGATACAAAAATGCTGGAAAATTACAGGCCATTATTGGGTACATTATTCGCAGAAATAACTTGATAATAGTCGCTTTTAGAGTGATATATAGTAGCGGAAAGGAGCTGATTTTATGCGAAAAATCAACAAAATAGAGCCATTGATGCCTGCGCTACCGACCCGCAAAAAGGTCGCAGCCTATGCCAGAGTTTCAATGGAAAGTGAACGCCTCCAGCACTCTTTATCAGCTCAGGTCAGCTACTACAGCGAACTGATACAGAGCAACCCGGAATGGGAATATGCTGGTGTGTATGCTGACGACGGCATCACAGGCACTAAGACAAACCGAGAAGAATTTCAGAGACTGCTTGCTGACTGCGAGGCCGGGAAAATCGACATTATTCTTACCAAGTCCATCTCCCGCTTTGCCAGAAATACAGTAGACCTTTTGGAAACCGTCCGCCACTTAAAGGAGCTGGGCATTGAGGTCCGCTTTGAAAAGGAGCGCATCAATTCCTTGTCCGGCGATGGCGAGGTCATGCTGACGCTGCTGGCTTCCTTTGCACAGGAAGAAATCATCAGCCTGAGCAACAATGTAAAATGGGGAACCAGAAAGCGCATGGAGCAAGGCATCCCTAACGGCCACTTTAGAGTGTACGGCTACCGCTGGGAAGGCGACCAGCTGGTTATTGTCCCGGAGGAAGCAGCCATTGTTCGACGCATCTTCCAGAACTTCCTTGATGGCAAGTCCCGCCTTGAAACCGAGCGAGAATTTGCCGCCGAGGGCATCACCACCAGAGACGGATGCCGCTGGGTGGACTCCAACATCAAAGTGGTTCTCAGCAATATAACCTACACCGGAAACCTGCTCCTGCAGAAAGAATATGTGGAAGACCCGCTTACCAAAAAGCGAAAAAAGAACCGTGGCGAGCTGCCGCAGTTCTATGTGGAGGACACCCATGAAGCCATCATCGACAAAGAGACCTTCGACTATGTGCAAGCTGAAATGGCAAGACGCAAAGAGCTGGGCGCTTTCGCAAACAAATCCCTGAATATTACCTGCTTTACCAGCAAGCTCAAATGCAGTCGCTGCGGATGCAGTTATGTGCGTAATCAGAGAGCCAACCGAACCAAGCACACTTCCACCTACGACGATACGATTGTGGTTTGGGGATGCGGCACTCAGAAGAAAAAAGGTGGCCGCTGCTCCAACAAGGACATTCCGGAGCGTGTGCTGCGAGAAGCCTGCGCTGCTGCACTGGACCTTGAGGACTTCGACGAGGATATTTTCCTTGAGCGTGTTGACACCATTCAGGTGCTGGACGGTCAGGTTCTGGAGTTTCATTTCTACGACGGCACTGTTTCCCAGATTGAATGGGTATCCACAGCCAAGAAAGATTGCTGGACGGATGAACACAAAGACCGCCAGCGTGAGTGGATGCGCAACTACATGGCGAACGCTACAGATGGCCGCTATTCGGAATTCACCACCAGAATCCGCTGTGATAACTGCGGTAGCACTTTCCGCAGGAATACGCAACCCAGCAAGTCAGCCGACGGCGGCAAGATGCATTATTGGCGCTGCCCGACTTCCGGCGACTGCGTTACTACCGGCATTCGTGAGGACAGGCTCAAGGAACTGACCGCTTCGGTGATGGGCCTTGCCGAACACGATGCGGAAGCCTTCAAAGCGCAGATCGAGTACATTTCGGTCGCTGCCGGTATGGTTCTGACCTTCCACTTCTTTGATGGCCGGGAAGAAAGCATCCAGTACAACACCAAGCGCCAAGGCACAGCATGGACACCGGAGCGCCGTGAGAAATTCAAATCTTCTATGCAAGGCAAATATACCGAGGAGCGCCGACAGGCCATGAGCGAAAATATGAAACGGATAAGGAGTGAGAAACATTGGTCGTCCAAAAGAAAGTAACCACAATACCGGCGACGCTGACCAGATTTACAGCAACGCCAATCAACCAGCAGAAAAAACGCCGTGTGGCCGGATACGCCCGTGTTTCCACCGACCACGATGACCAGTTCACCAGCTACGCTGCGCAGGTTGATTATTACACCAACTACATCAAAGGCCGTGACGATTGGGAGTTTGTCGATGTTTATACCGACGAAGGTATAACCGGAACCAGCACCAAGCGTCGTGAAGGCTTCAAGCGCATGGTCGCCGACGCTCTGGACGGAAAGATTGACCTGATTGTCACCAAGTCGGTCAGCCGATTTGCCCGTAACACCGTCGACAGCCTGACTACCATTCGACAGCTCAAGGAAAAAGGCATCGAGGTCTATTTTGAAAAAGAAAACATCTGGACCTTTGATGGCAAGGGCGAACTGCTCTTGACCATCATGTCCTCACTGGCGCAGGAAGAAAGTCGCAGCATTTCCGAGAACTGCACTTGGGGTCAAAGAAAGCGCTTTGCAGACGGTAAAGTCACCGTTCCATTCAACCGCTTCCTCGGTTACGACCGTGGCCCGGACGGAAATCTGGTAGTCAACCCGGAGCAGGCAGTTATCGTGCAGCGCATTTACGCCATGTTCCTGCAGGGAATAAGCTACCACGGCATCGCCAAGCAACTGACCGTCGACGGAATTCCTACACCCGGCGGCAAGGATAAATGGAGCATTTCCACTATCCGCAGCATTCTCAGCAACGAGAAGTACAAAGGCGACGCACTTCTGCAGAAGTCCTACACCGTGGATTTCCTGACCAAAAAGACCAAAGTCAACGAGGGCGAAATCCCACAATACTATGTAGAGGAAAACCACGAAGCCATTATTTCACCGGATGTTTTCGCAATGGTCCAGCGTGAAATGGCCAAGCGTGGTCGTGGCAAGAATTATCATAGCAGCGTACACGCATTCTCCTCGCAGATCCGTTGCGGTCAGTGCGGATGCTGGTATGGCTCAAAGGTCTGGCACTCCAACAGCAAATACCGCAAGACCGTCTGGCAGTGCAATCACAAATTCGACAACGATGAACATTGCACCACGCCGCATCTGACGGATGAGGACATCCAGAACGCTTTCCTGTCGGCGGCAAACAAGCTGCTGGCCACCAAAGACGAGGTCATCGCCAACGGTCACGAGATGGTGGAACTGCTTTTTGACACTTCCGAGCTGGAAACGGAACAGACCACCTTGCTGGAAGAAACGCAGCTGATTTCGGATATGGTACAGCAGAGCATTTACGAGAATGCCCATGTTGCCCTCGACCAAGCGGAATACCAGAAGCGCTATGACAGCCTGACGCATCGATTCGATACTGCAAAGGAGCGCTTGGAGACGGTCATGGCCCAGCTCCAGCAGATGCAGCTGCAACGAGCCGACATTGAAACTTTCCTCCAGTCCTTTAAGGAGCTGCCGGACACACTCACCGAGTTTAGCGCTGAAAACTGGCATGCGCTGGTGGATTACGCCACCGTCTACAGTGCAGACGATATTCGCATCACCTTCAAGCACGGACAGGAAATAAAGGCATAACCCCATAGACGCAGAAACGCCTCACCACTGGATTTGATTCCGGTAGTGAGGCGCTTTTTTTATTCATCGCTTGATTTTATTTTCTTTTCGAGAGGAGCAATGAATGCTTCTTTCCATACAACAAATTGCTTTGATGGTTTCTTGGCACGTTGCCTCCACTGTTCAAGATGCAAGATGTAAGCATCTTTATTCATCTCGTTTGCGTCATCTCTAACTTTGTACGCAAGATCATTGCAGTCAACACAGAAGTTGAGCTGACCGTCCTTTGTCTTTACTGCAGCAAAGGACTCAAACAGTTTTTTCTTTCTTCCACAGCAATCACATACCATATGCTAATCCTCCTTCCAAGACTATACTGCTTATAGAACTACCCATTTCTGCTTCTTCATCCGCACCAATTACATGGCGTTTCTTAATGATTTTACGAATTTTCGGCTCAAGATAATCTACAACATCCTTTTCTTGGTGGTCTGACTTCAGAAGACCCTGTTGCAAATCTCGCAGATTATCTTCGTCGTCATCTAACATAGAAATAATCATATCCTGCTCATCAGGAGTCAACATATAATCGATAAACTGATTGAGTAGTACCGCATTAAAAAGGCGAGCTGTTATAATGGCATCATCCTCATGCAGAAGGTTTCCGATAGCTTTTACTGCCGTACCACCGAGTGCGCCTCCTACAACACCCGCAACAAGACCGATTGCAGAGCCAACCTTTTTATTTACTTTTTCTCCGATTGTCTTTCCAAGTGCTGCACCTGCGGCAGTAGTCGCTGCTATGCTACACATAAACGAAGCCGCAAGTGATGTCATGTTCTTCCAGTATTGAGAACCGGAGATTTTTCCACTAATCGCCTTATATGTGTCAGGCACCGTAAAAACAAAAAACATGATACCTTGCGTTATAGCAGTAGAACCTAAAAATTTTGCAAAGCTTTTTTGTGCTGCTGCCCCGTAAATTGCCTTTTTTCCAGCCAACGCTCTGAATGCATTCACAATTTCCTGAACTAATTGCGGACTCAAACTCTTACTAATTTCCGTGGCCAAAGGATTCAGTGAAGCAGCTAAACTGGTACGAGAAATCTGGGATGCGATGATACCTCCGGCAAAAGCAAGACCATAAACCTGTATTCCTGTGTACAATGCACTTTTTGCAGCTTTCTTATAGTCCTTGGTTACCCAAAAAACTTGAGCAAAAGCTACAACTGCAGATATACCAAATGCCGACAAACAGGTCACTGCGCCGGTAGCCACATCAAATGTAATTGATTCAATAGTTCCGGCCTTTGCAAGGTTGAGTGCTTGATTATAGGTAAGTTTTCCTTTTCGAATGATGTCATAGGCCATATTCGGATCAGAAACTCCCGGCACCTGTCCGTTGCTAATTCTTGTTTTCATATATTCAATGGCCTGTGAATACTGGTCCGCAGGAACTTCAATTTTCATTGCGTTACCAGACAAATCGTAGTAGCGGAATGTTTTCGTTCCTGTCGTTGGATCATTTTTGAAACAAGAATTAACAGACGAATATGCTGTTTTACAATACTTGCACTGGATGGGTGAAGCATCAACAATTTTATCGGGACCGTTCTTTGCGTTATCACGTCCTACAACAGTTGCTTGTTCACCCGCTAAACGGTCCAGAATCGTTCCGGCTTCTTCTGCATAAATGCCGTGGCCAGTCTTTGTCTGATCAGCTCCATACGCTGCATTGAACATGACACCTTCAACATTTACAGTATTTATAGCACTGAATGTTGAATTTTCGACGGTAGCTTCGGCAAGCTCTCTCCGCTCAATAGCCAGCTTTTTGTATTTTCGGAAAAACTGAAATAACGCTGCGCTTTCAAATTGTGCCAGTTCCGTCTTTCCAGCTTTCAATGTATACCGTGTTTTTCCTTTACCAGCATCGAAAGCAACAACCTCATAATCCTCTGGAGAATAATACTCCCACGGAATAATTTGATATATTACCTTCACCGTGTTAGCCTTTTCTTTTGAACCGCTCTGCTTCTTTTGTTCTTTGGCAAGGTCATTATTATGCTTAACTTCATCACGTGTAGCCTTTACAATCAAACCACGGTCTGTAATCACGATACCTGCCGGATATCCTCCAAAACTCGAAATATCTGCCCATCTGATTTTATGATCTGTTGGGACAGGAATATATTCATGGATTTTCTTTGTATTGGCTTTATCCAGCAAGGTAGGCGATTCAGGTAATTGTGCAATCAGCTGTTCTAAAATATCGTCAATCATGAGCGTCCTCCTTCTCTCCAGATAGGCTATCAATCAGTTTTTGAAATTCTGTGATTTGCGACCGGTCGGCTTCAATTTGCTTTTGAAGCTGATGAATAGTATCTTCCTTCGCTTTGATGGCCTCAGTATATCTTTGGATTTCACCACGGAGGAAGTTGATAACATCTTTGTTAGAAATGCGGGCCTTCTTCAGCTGTTCTGCATCAATTAGCTTCTGCGCAACCAGACCTCCCACCATAACGGTCGGCAGTACGGCAGCTCCAACCACTGCACCTGCTAATGAGGCTTTTGCCGCAGCTGCATATTTCGGTGAAGATTTGAGAAACTCATGAAGCGCCGCTTCGTAGACAATGTGTCCACCTTTTTTCGATTCTATTGTCGCATCGAGCTTTTTGTCACGAATCCATCGACGCACGGTTTCAGGATTTGTATTCAGCATTTCAGCGATTTCTTTTACGCTATAGGTTTTCACGCCATCGCCTCCTTCCTAACTGAACATAGTATATCACAAAAATGTAGCATTAACAAGTGTTTTGTAGTATTAAAATGTAGTGTTAATAAAAATGTTACATTTGCAGGCATAAAAAAAGAGCCGGTTCTAAAACCGACACCCTAAACGACACCCCGACACCCTTGTGCCTATGCCGCATTTCTTTGTATTAAATAGCGAGTCTTAATTTCAAATACTCTACCCTTATAAGGCTCTATGATTTCTACTAATGTACGTACAATACAAGAAGGAGTATAGAATTCTCCTCCTAATTTTCCTTCTGCACTGGCAAATTTGCTAAGAAAATATTCATAAACTCTTCCTAATACATCTCGTTCTTTTGCAATATCCGTACCTACTTCAATATTGGCAAACAGTGTGACTAGTTCACCTAATCTAGTTTTATCAAGTTCAGGTCTAGAATAGTTTTTATTTAATACACCCTTTAGAGTGTTATTTTCTTTTTCAATTAATTCCATTGCACGATCAATTACCTTACCAATATCAGGTGAAGTAGCATATGCTTCAATTGTACTCCATCTAGCCTCTAGTGGTACGTAAAAGATACTTTCAGCAGTATATTCATCTTTATCCTCTTCAAAACCAGAGCCTTCTTTTACTAGCTCCAAATGTTTTTCATTAAAAGAATCAGATACATATTTTAAAAAGATAAGTCCAAGTACTACATGCTTGTACTCAGCAGCATCCATGCTTCCACGTAACTTATCTGCAGCTAACCATAGTTTATCTTCAAAACCCACATTTGTCGTTCCTGTTGCCATTTTAGTTCTCCTATCTATTATCTAACAAGTTTTTCTTAATATAATAATTGTTGATGTAATTGTAACATTTATCATAAATTTTTACAATTAATAAGTAAATTCTACATAAGTCATCTAGAAACTTAATGATCTACGTTACGCTAATTTTAGCCTTTAAGTCATAACATTTAAAGACGCTTAAATTTATCAACATACCACATCTCCTCAATTATTATACGTAAAAAAAGTCCAGGCTTTTGGCATGAACTATTATACTTTAAATAATGATCTAACTGAATGAGATTCATTCATCAATCAAGATACAATGATCAACCTTAACTCTAGCATCATCCTTAATTCGTAACATTATATTATTTCCACTTGACTGACATTGATTATAGTAACCATACATTGTTAATATCGCATGTTTTAAAAAGCATCGAACCTTATTTGCTTTACATCCTATACCATCTTTATTATCAAAGATAGCTTTTTCAATAGGAACTCGAAAAACAACGCCGTAATATTTTGAGTTATCCTTAAATTTTCTCCACAAATCCTTTCCAATGAATCTTCCTATATTTTCAATCACCTCTGGTCCTCGCTGAAGGTCATCATAATAGCCGTCTGAAGTTTCTTTAATATCAGGCCAGAATGCAAAACCATTAACACAAAAATCGTTTTCATCTAAATAACCTAATCGTCTTGATAACAAATGAAAATGCCTTTTCGATAGTATTTCCTGAGGTGTAATAATTTTTGTATTATAGTAAAACTCAAGATTTCCTTCTTTCTCTTTGAACTCAATACCATTTTCTTTAAGAAAACAAGAAAGAGGATTTTCACATAATAATAGATCTCTTAATGGGAATAACTCTGTTGGCTCTGAAAAGTGACGTGCTAAATGATACACATAAATTTCTTCTATTGCATCCAAATCTGCATATTCGGTTATTAATCTATCAATAAGATTAATAAATTTATCCCAATTTAAGTTTTTACCATTAATACACTCACGTTCATATTTACATAATTTTTTATAAATAAACACCTCATCAACATTCATAATGGTACTTCCATTCTAAAAATGGTTTATCTTTTAAGTTATCAACTAATACTCCGTCTTCTTTTAATATTTATTAACTCAGTAGACAATTTTTCTTCAAATTTTTTAATATCCTTTAATGCTAATATGGTCTTTTCTGTAATATCCTCTTCGTTGTTATCTAAATCATCAAATTTGAACCATTTTGTACTAAATAAGCGTTTATATTTAAAATTGTTTTTATTCTTGTCGTTAGGTTTTAAGATACTAATTATTTTTTGCATATTTTCCATTTGATTATTTGGAACATTTAAACCGCCCACTTCAAAAACCACTCGAAATCTATCCTCTTTTATATCGAACCAATAGAAATAAATTTGCTGTGTATTCCATGAACTATTTTTCTCACAAATAGGAGTAAGGTATTGATCCATAAAATATGTATTAAATCTAAGAAAACTGTTAGAACAAATAGATGAATCAAATATCAGTTCATTACGCTCTGCCTGTTCTTTCAACACTTTCATAATACACTCTGAAACTTGGCTTCTTCCATCAACACGGTATTCATATATTAAATCCAAAGCCTTCTTGTGTTTTTGATATATTTTATTACAAATTTCAATTAGCCTTTCGTCTTGCACAATATCTCTCCTCAAAGTATCTAAATAATTTTTAATAATTAATTCTACATCAGGTAATAAGTTTATCTTCCTTTTTGTAGCTTCCAATACTTCAACTATATCAGTATAAGTTAATATACTCCAATTTTCAACATCACTTGGTTCTTCTCCATCTGGTGTTAAATATATATATATCCGTTGATATTCAGGATATTCTTTTTCTAAAATATTTCTGTATCGATTCAACTGATTGCTATGCTCACGAGAACCAATTTTATTTTCTATTGCAATCAAGATACGATCGTCCTCTGATACAAGAAGTAAATCTATATTTTTCCACTCTCTATAGATAATAAAACTATAAAAATCCATTAACAACAATTGAAAAATATTATACTTACCTTCCACATCATTCTCTACAATTCGTTGCACAACACCTTTAATAAACAGATCTCCTAAACCATGATTTTCATTTGGATTCAAAAGCCATGAAAGCATATTGCTATGACGAATTTCTGTTTTTGAGACTTTAAGTACGTCAAATATATTAAGCTTGCTTGTCCAAGGACTTAATTCATCCAAACATTCAATATCTAGTAGAAAGTTCTGTAATGCTTCTTCGTCTGTTTTATTCAATTCATTATAGTCATTACATTGAATGGGCTTGTAATTATTTGAAACATTGCTAGCTGTCGCTGCCCCTATTTCTACTTCTTGTAATTCCTCTTTTGAAACGCTCATTGGCTCACCTCTTTTGTATATAAAACTTGCTTTTTTTCTTATTGATGGCTACAAAATCCTCTATAAACTACCATTATACTTATTGGTAATATTATACCATTATTAATGTTTTAATTAAATGTTTTTTCTCTGTAATGTCTAACTTAACTATCGTTTAAACTCTTAAATTAATTTTTTGAAGTTACTTTAACATCTTAATGAAGGATGTTCTTTCCAAGATATGAATTCATCTATTAAAACTAAATTTTTAAATTTATATATTCTTGGTACATCCCATAAAACTTTGGTATTATAGATTATTTTAACGAATAAACCTACACTTAGGATAATTCGAACATCCATAAAATTGTTGTCCTGCATTCATTCCCTTTTTAGCTGTTCGTAATACTAACTGCGCGCCACATTTAGGACATATCGGGGTTGCTGATATATTTTCATCCGTTGCGTTATTAATGCTTACGTCATCATTCTCTAAATTAGGAGTTTTATAATTCTTTTTTATGTTTTGAACATGTTGAAGTTTCTGTTCTTCAGTCACCTGTGTGAATGGATATAATTTATTATATAATTCATTAATTTCTTCCATACTCAATTTCCTACTCTGTGTGTTTTCTACCTTATTAACAGCACTTAATATCATATGTCTATTTATCACCTGTACGTCTTGACTAGTTACATTAATCTTTTTTAATGTACATCTTTCGGAAAATGCAATGATAGAATAAACTGGAATCTCCTCTCCCACTATGTTACGCAACCATTTAATATGTACCTTGTTCTGTATGATAGGATTAAAGAAACGTTCTTTATGGGACCGGCCTCTCCCCTTTGGTAATACCTGTGTCCAATTTTTTGCTTTTTCATCTCCAAAAATCCAACCACTATAATTTTTACTTTCAAAAACATAAATTCCGTTGGAATTAATAAGAAGTACATCAATCTCTGTTGTTTCTCCATTTTCCTTTGGTAGATAACAGTTAAACAGAAATTTCCCTCCCATATTTTCATGATTACGAAGTCGATTATAAATCTGGTATTCCCCATTCCGACCCGCATCAAATATTGTAAACAAAAATGGATTATGAGTTATCTTATAGTAGCTTCCTTTTTTGAATCGGTTATTCTTAGAAAAATATATTCCAAAAATTATTAGTATACTTAAAAATAATAGCATACAATTTACTTCTCCTCTAAAATACATATAATTCTGATTAACTTGTATTCACTTAGCAACTTAACGTTAAAATAATTCATTCACTACATCCTGAAAAATCATATCCACAGTCTTATTCAAACTAAATTCTGTAGTTATTATCTTTTCTGGGATAATATCAATGTAATCTTTTTCATTCCACCAACGTTTCATTTCTTCTTCTCCAAATTCATTGCAATTTGGCTTAGTTTGATGGCGTTTTAGCGTCTCCTCAAAAGGTACTTCGTAGTAGTATGCATAAATCTCTTGACCAAATTCCATTTTGATTTGTTCAAATAGTTCTCTATACCAGTCCGCTTTTAAAATTCCTTCCAGAATAACAATATCACAATTTTCCTTACCATACTTTACAAGTTCTATGAGTAATGGAAGTGCCTTTGTTTCTATCCCATCTTTTACATATAGAATTTCCCTTCGTATCACATCTTGTGATATTAGTAATGTACCGTGACCAAATTTTTTCTGCAACAATCTTGCTACTGTAGTTTTACCACTTCCCGAGTTACCTCTAAGAATTATTATTTTAGCCTTCTTATCCATATTTTTTTCCCTTTATATTATATTTAGTTAATTTATTGCACTTAACTTCTCGCTATTAAGATTATTAATGTAAAAGAGATTTAAGCTCTCTATTATATAAAAATATCTTTAAACACTTCTCATAATAATTTTTGTTATTCATTCTATTTATTGTATTGATTCTCTAATTTCCGGAAGTATGTCATATAAAGAACAATTCATTTTAGCTTCAAAATAGCTTTTGAATTCGTAAGTAGCTATCCATCGTAAAACAGTAAACGGAAATACACCATATCTTATTGTGGTATCAACAAAACGCTGTTCTAGAATACATAATCTATCTGGTAATGCCAAAGAGTCACATAAAATAATCAGCTTATCATAATCAGTATAGTTATGTTTACTAATAAATCTCTCCATCTCTTTTTGATCTTCTTGATCAATATCCATGTTTCCAATATCCTGATATATATTTTTTGTTGGATAAGAATGCGTCAAACAAATACCTGCGACTTCATTCCAATTTTTCGATAACATATAACGATATCCATCTATAGTATGTTTTACGGCAGAAGGACCATTTCTTCTTCCTATATCATGAAGTAATCCTAAAATATACGCTTTATCTGCGTCTAGATTACATAATTGCGCTATCGTTTCTGCTGCTTTTGCTACATTTTTAGAATGATTAATCCACGGACCAGGATTTAATTCATTCGCTAATTGCAATTCTAATTCCGCTTCCTTTCTTGTTGGCAACAATAATAGTTCACCTCTTCCACTTAAAATGTACTTAATAATACTTCTGACTTTATATTTGAAATAATACCATATTATCCCACTTTATTCATCCTTAAAATCATAATTATTTAACTTTCCATTTCATCAAAGTAGTGATATAATCATTCATTAAAAAATATTATTTGAAAGTGAGATTAAAATGGTTCTATTAGTCGTTGATACACAAAAGTTAATCACAAATGAAAACTTATATAAGTTCAATACGTTTGTTTCTAATGTAAAGGATCTGATACATGAAGCACGGGAACACAGTATTGAAGTAATCTATGTTCGCCACGATGATGGTATTGGAAATGAACTAACAAAAGGAATGGTTGGCTTTGAAATCTATGAAGAATTCCAACCAATGAACGATGAAAAGATATTTGATAAAACGGTTAACAGTGCTTTTAAAGAAAGCGGCTTATTAGAATACTTAAGAGAAAAAGGAGAAAACGATATAATTATCGTTGGGCTACAAACGGATTTTTGTATTGATGCAACAATTAAATGCGGGTTTGAACATGGTTTTCATATTATCGTTCCTGCATATGCAAATACAACAGTAAATAATCAATTTATGTCAGCTGAACAAAGCTATCAATATTACAATGACTTCATGTGGAAAGGTAGATACGCAGAATGTATCACTATTGACGAGACAGTAAAAAAAATGCGTTTGTTTAATTTCCATGCTTAACTGATTAGAAACATTTTTAAGCTAAAATATTAATTATAATAAAAATATGTGTAAAATTGATTGAAAGGATGTGTCACATAAAATTTACATATGATATATCCCTTCTTTCTATAGACTTCCTTTTCATCATATAAAAAAAGACCACCTCATAATGTATACACACTATAAGATAGTCTTTTAAACGAGAACAACAAGATTTATTAATAAGTCTTAGAACAAACGGTAACATTCATTACAAATGTCCCCGAGATGTGGTAACCCAATATCTATTCCCATATAAAATTCTCTTTTTGGGCACCAATTTCAAAATGGTACTTCGCTATTCCAAGATCTATTTTACTATAAAAACCTATTCCTGCCTTTGCCTTCACTTTATTTTCATTTAAAATAAATTTAAACTTTTGCTGGTTCATTGCAGTTGGAGCAAGTAATGCGGCATCAATTCCTTTTCTAAACCAATCTGGTGCAGCACCATTTACTTTACACACATCCTCGTAAGACTTTGACTTACGTTCCACTCCTTGAGTCTTTCCATAACCAATGGCAATCACAACGCATAGTTTTTCACCTTTTTCAACGATAAATGCATCTTTAATTTTACTAAAAGTAAGAGCAACCCAGCAAGTATTAAGTCCAAGTTGTTGTGCATATAAGACAATCTTTTCGCCATAATATCCACATTTTTCTTCCAATTCAGAATTGTTTGTTCCAACCAGTGCTATATAGTTTTTTACACCAGAGAATTTACCATAGTGAGCCATAAACCCATCAAATGCTTTCTCTTCATTTAAAACTAATTGCATATGAAGGCCACTTTCTTTATTGCAAGTTGCTATCATTTGCTGTAATTTCTCTTTTGTTTCTCCAGTAATTTTTCTGTCATCATATGAACGTACAGAATGTCTCTTTCTCATTGCTTCTAAAATTTCCATACATAATCCCCCTATATTTCTATTGTGTGCGGCTTAATACTCGGATCATGAGTTGCTAAAATTGCTTCACAAGTCTGCTTCCTACTAATATTTTGAACCCACTTAAGAGAACGTATTGCTGCATCCTTATCGACAGTAAGTCCTGGTATCCATATTTCTTCCCATGACTTTTTCATATAACCTGTATCACCAATAATAGCAATAAATTTTTCTTTTCCTTGGATTAGTGTAGTAAATAGTCCATGAGAATGCCCTGGAGTACTTACTAATTGTATGCTTCCATCCCCAAATACATCAAAACTTTTACCAAAAGGGCCGATACCCTTGTTTGTAAATTCAAATGTACCAACTTCTACACCATTCCATAATTCGGGATGATATCGAAAACTATATCTTTTCATCTGACTATCTTGCCATTCCTCACGGGATACCATAATATTTTTTGCATCTTTTACAAGCCTTAATCCATCGATATGATCACCATCCATGTGACTAATGAATACATAATCAAGGTCAGACGTTTTATATCCTAACCTATCTAGCTGCTCATTGATTGCCATGCCTTTTGGTAAGTCTGCATAGCTAATAGGTAGCAAACCAAATTTACGTTTCACTGTAATATTTCGTTTGCTTGTATGCCATCCAGTATCAATTAATACCAGCCCATCGGGATGCTCTATCAGGTAAGTTGTTACAGGTAACCAAACTCGATGTTTGGCACTTCTAAAAAATCCTGTTACAGCGAATGGATTCTTCTGTTTTAAGGGCACTCCAATATCTACAGATACCCGCCCTGTTTGTAATATATGAATTTTAATCATCACCACTCCTGTCTGGAACATTCTTCATAATTCTTTTTATATCATTAAAAAGACGTATCATCTTATCAATTTCAATGTCTTCTGGGTCTAAATAGTAATAAATTAATGTTCCTTCTTTACGTGATTTTACAATCCCAGCATCTTTTAATATCTGCATATGATGAGATACTGCTGGTCTTGAAAGATTAGTTTTTTTAGCTAAGTCCACTACTCGAATACCACTACATTCGCTACTAAGCATAATTAAAAGTAAATGTTGCCTCGTCTCATCTCCCATAGCTAGTAGAGTTTTCTGACAAGCTTGAAGTTCTTCCCTTAATCGTTCGATATCTTCAATTGTATTCAAATCTTTCATTCACCTCTATCTGTTTAAACACTTAAACACTTGCATTATAACACAATTATTTTATCCCAAAACATCCGTAAAGAAAATCGAGATGGATAATTTTACGCTATAGAAACAAATGGGGAATTTCAATCTGCTTATGGATTTTATGTCATATGCATCTTTAATGGAGCGTTTAAAATATAAATCATTGATACTTTTATTATTCAAAATAAAATACTCCGTGAATCTTTCAATGTACTATTAAATCCATTCAAAGATTTCGCGGAGATATGTTATAGTTTATTATCCTGATATCAAATCTATTCTAAATTCTTTTTGTAATGTTAAGCTAAAAAAACAAATTGTCCTAAAAATCTACCTATCGCTATTTATAATTTCATAACAAGCATATGTAAATTCTTTAAAGCTGTTTACATTAGATATTAAACCACTCTTTAATTTATCACTCGTATCAATTGCCAATTGATATTGTTTACTATTAATATCATTCTCTTTCAAAGCTTGTATTAGCTCATCCATATCATCTTCGATAATATCTCCATTTGGATAAACCACTAAATCCAAATATAAATCATCAAAATATGGGATACCATCTTCCATTCCTTGACTTGCTATCATATCGATATACCATAATAATATTTCTGAATTTTCATCCATCATTGCGGTAATACAGTAATGATCATTCTTAGGCAAAATAGTTAACCATTTTAATCCTTTATCGCAAACAATAATTTCTTCTCCGTTAAACTTCCATATCTGTGGCTCATCCACTTCTTCAATATCAATTAAACCTATGTAGCCATTCAATAACTTATTATTCACCGTAATACCCGTTATTTTTTTTGATTGAATGCATGTCCATTCCTCATAAGATAAACTACTTCTCTTCATATAAACTCCTTAAATTTACATTTATAGCTGAGGTAATTATATCCCAATGAATACCATCTTTCAATTGTATTATCCCATTTTCACATCGGGCTGTATTTCCTCCACCCAATATGCAGATCCATCTCTCATCCGATTCATAAAACCATATACAATTAACTCTCTACGAATTAATTCATGGTCACTAAAGGATAACCAATTCATAATGATTTCATTTACTTCTTTTTCTTTATACTTTTTATTCCTTTCAAAGTGCTCTGTTATATAAGCCAGAGCCACCATTCTTAATGATTTTTTAGAAGGATACTGTTTTAATTTACCATTCTCTGTCAAGTACCTTTGTAATAACTCTCTATAATCCATATCTTATTTTTAGTAGTAGACTGTATAATATGTAGCAAAGTATTATAAAATAAACATTCTTAACTTCTTTGAAACTTTTTACTGTCTACTACGTTCTCCTTTTTTATCCTACAAATTGAAATTTATATTATCAATTCCATAAGAATATACTCATCTTCATTAATGGTGTTAAATTTATTCTTTGACCAAAAAGCATAACTTTGCGGATTGCCTTTATCAACTCCAAGACGTACTTTTTTAAAACCTAATGATTTTAAATACGCTACGATTTCTCTAATAATTTTTGAACCAATACCTTTATTTTGATACTGTACATTTGTCATAAACAATCCAATAAAAGCTGTTTCTTTTGTAGGGTAATCGAGAATTAAATCCATAATTGCAACAAAAGAATCACTTTTAAAAAAACCAATATAAAATTTATCATCATAACTTTTTCCTGGCGGTAATGCTTCCATGTCTTCTAATATACTTTCCTTTGTAACAAAAGGAGGATGATACTGATAAAAAATATGATTTTTGCAACTCATATCATATATCATTTCTACATCATTTCTATCTAATTTACGTACATAAAACCTTTTAGATAAAGAATCAATTTCCACACTAATCACCTCATAAAATTGCATTAATCACTAAAGATAACATACTTATCACTACTCCTTCACACGATAAACTTCACAGTCCGCAGATCTATCCATAAAACCATATTCAATCAAAGCTCTGCGAATGGTTGGATAATCTTCTTCATATATTCGTTTTAAAACCCTGTTTACTTCTGCCTCTGAATACTCAACATTTCTTTTAAAATTCTTCATAATTTCACCAATTAAAATAATCTTTTTCTTTGCTTTCGCTGGAAATTGTTTTAATGCACCGTTCTCGTCCATATATGTAGCAATTGTCTTTTCACGGTCTTTATCTGTTATGTTATAACGTTCATCTACCATAGTAGCCGTCATATGAATATCTTCAATAACACCAGTATCGCTCTTTTCAATTGTATTACTAGTTTCTTTCTCCAACGAACTCATGAGTGCTAAGAATAATTTTGCTTGTTTTTCCTTTTCTCGAAGTTTAAAACGATGATTTCTCACTGTTGATGGTGCAATTCCAAGCTCATTTGATATATCTTTGTCGGAATTTCCCTCCATGATTCGTTTTAATATTTGCCTTTGAATTTCTGAAATTCCCGTTATATTTAATTCCTGATTTAATAAATAGCTAGCTATACTGCCATGGCCATTTTTGATGTGTTGCCTAATAGCACCATACGAGTCGTATAAAGAATTATCAATTTCGTATATTCGTCCTTTTTCATATTGTCTACCACACATAACGCAGACTAAATTATTATCTTTTTCAGCATATCCATCTAATATTTCAGACATTGTGTAATTCCAAATCATAGTATCACTTCCATTCTTTTTTATTTAATATAACAAATAATATATGTTTTGTCTACTATATAGTAAACATATAATAATATTGTTTGTATTATTCTGATATATCATGCGTATCCGTAGTGGAGTTTTTTACTTTACAAAATGCTCTGATATTTAAAAACATGATCAAATGGCTTATTGGTAAATATATTCATATCTTGCATCTAGCATATTTTTTTACATTGTAAATATGACTATATTTTACTGTTTTCTACTTTTGTAGACTTGTGGTTATTTGTTCATTCTACAAATATAGACTTAATATGCTTGGTATATTCTATTTCATTGAATTTAACATATATATTTTCTACTACTGTAGACTTTTTTATAATCTTATAATTCTACATGAAAAAACCCCTTTACCAAGCTAGAGGCAAAGGGGTTATATTATTGTTTATATTATTCAGATACAACAGAAATTCGCTGCTGAACATGATTTCCTTCTACAGCTTCATCAATCATAGCAATCGCATAATCAGCATAGCTGATTACACTTTCTCCTTTAGAATTCAATATCAATTCTTCGCCACCTAGAATATATTTTCCAGATCTTACACCATCTGCTTGAAAATCTCCAGCAGGGCTAATATAAGTCCATTTAACATCATTTCTAGTACGTAGTTTATCAAGTGCAACTCCCATGTTTGAAGCTAATGGTTTGAATACATCAGGAAAATCTGGTGCATCCATAATCTGCACAGTATGCTCTGGATTCACATAAAGGCTACCAGCGCCTCCAACGACTAAAAGTCTTGTTTCCTTGCCACTAAGAAGATCACAAAGGTGTTTCAAAGAAGTACTGTGTTGTGGCAATTTCTCAGGTTCCCATGCACCAAAAGCATCAATTACTACATCAAATCCTTCCAAGTCGGCTGCAGTTAAATCAAATAAATCTTTCTGAATTACCTGCTTTGCTTCACTCTTATTCTCTCCTCTTACTACTGCAGTTACATCAAGACCTCTTTCTACTGCTTCCTTTACAATCAATCTTCCTTCTTTTCCATTTGCACATACAACTGCTATTTTCATATAATTTTCCTCCTTTAAATTTCTTAAACTTCGTTTGGCTATAAAATATTACCAAGCCATAGATACAATTTGCTAAATACGCTTAAATGTCTTTAAGTTATTATTTCAGCTGTTTTTTTAACTTGTTATTTAAGCTCATATTTAAAACTTGTTTTTTATTGCTTCTGAGATTATAATAAATCCATACAGCTATATTGTAAAGTAAGCACCTTTTTGTGCTATAGTTACCAAATAGATACTATTGTGAAAAATGGAGGTTTATTATGGATAAAGAATTACCAAATTGTCCAGTTGAAACAACTCTTATGTTAATTAGTGATCGATGGAAAGTTTTAATTATCCGCGATTTATTAGAGGGAACTAAACGCTTTGGAGAACTAAAGAAATCGCTTGGAAATGTATCGCAAAAGGTTTTAACCTCTAACCTACGTTCTATGGAGGAAAGTGGACTTTTAACTCGCAAAGTATATGCAGAAGTCCCACCACGGGTGGAATACACCTTAACTGAAACTGGATATAGCCTAAAGCCAGTTCTTGATGCAATGTTAGAATGGGGTAACCAGTACAAAGAAAAGAGAAAAAATGCATAAGAAAAATCCTGCATACAGCGTATCTCATCATGCTGTATACAGGATTTTTTTATATCTATTTCATCTCTTTGAATATACAGAATTTAAATAACGTACTGCATACATAATGTTTTACTAAATAAATAAACACCAATACACCCCATATTTGTCAATAAGTGCTGCATTGTAAGAACTAAAAAAACTTGAACCTAGCGGATATAAGACGTTACCGCCTTCTTTCATTGTTTCGTATGCCTGCTTAATGATATGTTCCTCTCCTGGTTCAAACTGCAAGCAAAACTGCATCGTATTACCTACGATCATTTCACTTTGATTTTCGTCCAATTCCCCTACTGCTATACTCTGTCCACAAAAATTAAGCTCGGAATGAATAATGGTTCCATCCTCAGCTCTATCACAATAACCAAGTTCTGCGTTAAATGCCTTTTTATAAAATTCAAAAGCTTCCTCCCTATTTTTTGTGTAAATTTGAAGCAATATTCTTCTCATAACTCCCCTCCCATCCTATATTCAAGTTTTATTTTAATTCATTTCATTACATACATTTCGCTTCAGGAATTTCTTCCGGATCTTCTTCATTCATAATGGTAATATCTGCTCCTAAATCAAGCAACTTTTGAAAGAAATTATCATAACCTCTTAAAATATGCTCTAATCCATAGATTTTAGATTCCCCATCTGCAATCAATGCCGCCATAACCAGTGCTGCACTCATGCGAATGTCTGTACCCTCCATTGTTGTACCATTTAACTTTTGTATCCCATGAATAGCAACCTGAGAAGGCATACTTGTATATAACATCCCCATTCTGCTCATTTCAAATAAATGATTAAATCTTACAGGGAAGATTACATCTTTAACAAATGACTTTCCCTTACAATTTATAGCGTAAACGGTGGCAAACGGTTGTAGATCCGTAGGGAATCCAGGATATGGCAATGCATCAACATTGATTGATTTTAGTTCACAATTTGTAGCATCAACGATAATATCTTTCTCTTTTATTTCTATTTTCGCACCTGAATCCGATAAAATCGTTATTACAGACATTACATGATCTGGATTTGTATTTCTAATGATACCTGAGCCTTTTGATGCCGCTATCATAAATAAAAAGGTTCCTACTTCCAAACGATCAGGTATAACCTCATGAATGGTTCGATTTAATTTTTTTCCCGATGGCATAATATGAATCACAGGTGTCCCTGCACCAGTAATTTTGACACCCATAGAATTTAATAATGTAGCCATATCCACTATTTCAGGTTCCATAGCAGCATTATAGATAATAGTTTCACTAGTGGCTGAACTAGCTACTAACATAGCATTTTCAGTTGCGCCAACACTAGGAAATCTTAAAAATATTTTTTGTCCTTTATAAGGAAATTGCGTTGCCTTGCATTTCACACAACCTTCGATAATTTCTGTCTCAATCCCGAACTTATTAAATACATCTAAATGAATATCAATCGGCCGGTTGCCTATCTTATCTCCGCCTGGAAGTGGTACGGATGCCATACCAAATTTAGCAAGTAAAACTCCAAGAAATAGATTCGATGCTCTAATTTTTGAAACATATTGTTTGCTTAATTCCGAATAAACCATTTCACCTTTGATTTCTACGTTATTATTTTCACAAATCATCTGAATGCCAATTTCACTTAATATTTCCTTCATTGCATCTATATCAGATATCCCAGATACATGTGTTAATTTACCAACACCCTCGCCTAAACACATTGCTGGTATTAACGCTAATACTGAATTCTTAGAACCACTAACTTCAACCTCGCCCATCAGTGGATTTCCACCGTTAACTTGCAAATAAGTTTTACTGTTTATCATAATACACAACCTCTCCTATTACTTTTTTCTCTTTATCACTTCTAAAATATAAATATTCAAAAATAACATATATGTTATTTATTTAAAATAAATGAAAGCGATATAGTGTTATCCCAATTTAATTATTTTACTATTATTTTACATGGAAATCAATGTAATTTTAATTCTTATAAATTTGTGAAATACTAAACTCTAACTACACTTTTATGATATCGAAGTTTTGGAGGCATAATGTATCAGAAATTCAGCAAAAAGCATTGGGATATCTTTAGTTTGTATATAATTCCTATCTCTACGATTTTATTTGCAGGTCTGGATGGATGGACTTCATCCAATTTTTCTAGTATTGCTTATGCGAAAAATAAACAGATTGCTTTTTTAGTATGGGGCTTTTTAACCGCTTGGTATTATAATGCTTATTCCAGATACTTGTTTCGTATTGTTAACTTTAATGGAAAATTAGCTATTACGTTTCTTTGGGCTGCTACAATAAGCTTGATTTTTGCTATTACAACCCCCTACATGCCGGATGCGTTACCACAACAAGCGAAGTTACATTTTATATTTGCTTTTTGCTCACCTTTACTACTGCTATGTAGTATCATTTGTTTTCAAATTTATCTGGAAAGAATTAATAAAGCTAGGTTTAAACGTGCCAGATTGGAACTTACAATCATTGTCGTGGTATCCGTAATAACTCTAACTTTAGTAGGGTTTGTGAGTAGCTTACTTGAAATATTTGTATGTATCAGTGTTTGTTATTATTTAAGAGTGACTCATAAACGTATTGAGAGCGAAAAAATACAAACGGTGAGTTAATTTTGTAAAAATAGCAAGGATTTTGTTTTTTAAATTAAATTATTAATTTTATTTAAAAATAGGTAACAAGGCTTGGTATTAACAGGCCTTTTTATTATGTCATTAGAAGCTGTTATGAATGTAAAAATACCACCAACCGTTATGATAGATGGTCCCTTTATACATGGATTTTTGATTTCAACACTTGAAAATCGCTTTTGTTAAATCAAACCATAACAAAACGGTGTTTATACATACTCAATACAGCTATATTATTTACTATTAATTCCAATAATTAACTTGATAGTTGTACCAAATTGACGATATAATTAATTAAAAGTTTTCGGTTAAATATATAAATAATGAGGGGGTTATGTATGATTGCTACTATTTGTAACGTTAAAATTCATTATCATGTAATCGGTGAGGGAAAACCTATTTTTATATTACATGGTTTACGTTGCGACCACAAATTAATGTTAGGATGCATGGAACCATTATTTACGAATAAGTTAGAGTATAAAAGGATTTATGTTGATTTACCTGGAATGGGACAGTCTGATGCTCCGATTGAATTTTGTAGCTCTGACAAAATTTTAGAACTATTAATTTCTTTTATTAACACTTTAACAAATGAAAATTTTCTATTAGTGGGTGAGTCATATGGTGGTTATTTAGCACGTGGAATTTTATCACAAATGCCAAATCGTACCAATGGATTACTGCTATTATGCCCTGTAGTAAAGCCAGAACATAGAGAAAGAAATATCCCAGTAAAAAATGTATTTATCTCGGATGAAGATTTTCTTTCAACCCTTTCTGAAAATGAAAAAATAGATTTTTGTGAATTCGCAGTTATCGCTAATCAATATACATATAAACGATTTCAAGATGAAGTTGTGGCAGGGTTAGAAATTTCAAATAAAGATTATATAGAGAATTTATTACAAAACTATGCATTTACTTTTGATGTAGATGAAAAACTACATCATTTAAAATATAATAAGCTAGTTCTATTTATTACTGGACGTCAAGACACCAGTGTTGGATATCATGATTTATGGAATTTAATCGAAGATTATCCACGAGCTACTTTTTCAGTTTTAGATATCGCTGGCCATAATTTACAATATGAACAACCACTGTTATTTGAATGTTTGGTTAAAGAGTGGCTGAACCGAATTGAAATACAGGCATAAAAGATAGTAAGATCAATCGAGTAGGAGGAAATTCATTAATTGAATTTCCGTCCTCTCACACCACCGTACGTACCGTTCGGTATACGGCGGTTCAATAAGATTACCTTATTTGCGAATATCTTTCACTAAGTGTTATAAAACCTTGTTCTCTAAGATATTTATTGGTAAGAGTTGAATTTAAGATTGGGCTATTGGAGATTCTCCAGTAGCCTTTCCTTGTATTCGCATGTTCCCATGCTTTCCAATTCTCTACCCCTAGTTTAACTAAGTTATCATGTTTCGTTTTAATCTTTTTCCACTGTTTCCAGTAACAAAGACGTAAACGTCTTCTTAGCCACTCATCAAGTTCTCGTAAAGTACCTTTCATATCTGCTAGTTTGAAGTAACTTATCCAGCCAACAATTAATTGTTTTAGTTTAATAGCTCTGAGTTCCATACTCATTGCATTACTTCTTCCAGTGATACTCTTAAGTTTTCCTTTTAACTTCTTAACAGAAACTTGATGTACTCTTATTCCCATTTCACCTTTCTTATTGTAAAAGGTATATCCTAAATATTTTAGTTTCCATGGTCGGTCTACCTTACTTTTCTCTTTGTTAACTTTAAGCTTCAAGTCCTTTTCTATAAACTCCGTGATACTTTTCATAACTCGCTCTGCTGATTTCTTTGATTTCACGTATACATTGCAATCATCTGCATAACGGCAGAACTTAAGTCCTCTTCGTTCTAATTCCATATCTAGTTCATGCAACATGATATTACTTAATAGTGGAGATAAGTTCCCACCTTGAGGCACTCCTTCTACAGTAGCACTTACTAATCCCTTTTCCATCACTCCTGCATTTAGATACTTCCTTATCAGTCCGATTACTCGTATATCCTTGACTTCTTTATAAATCAGCCCAATTAACCTATCGTGGTTGACAGTATCAAAGTACTTTTCTAAATCTATATCTACCGCCCATTTATAGCCTTCATCCATGTATTCTTTACATTTTAGAATTGCTTGATGCGCGTTTCGATTTGGTCTAAATCCATAACTATTCTCTGAAAATTTCTTCTCAAAGATTGGCGTTAGTACTTGTGATACTGCCTGTTGTATCACTCGGTCTACTACAGTTGGTATCCCTAATGGTCTTGTTTTCCCGTTATCCTTTGGTATCTCTACCCTTCTTACGGGATTCGGTTTATAACTTCCATCTGCTATGGATTGCTTAAGCTCTTCGCCATGACTTCTTAGATATGGTAGAAGTTCATCTACTCCCATCTTGTCGATTCCATGACTTCCTTTATTCTTCTTTACACGTTTAAAGGCTTCATTTAGATTTTCATTACTAATGATTTTCTCTAGCAATCCATAGTGATATTCTCTTCGGGCGTTCTGTCTGTTATCCGACGTCATAGAAATGCTCGGCGCCTTTGCATAGCTTTCGAGTTCCACTCTATCCTTTTGCAAATGACCTGATTCTGTATTCAGTTGTCTGCTGTCATCACATTTCTTTGTTTCTTTCAAACTTTCAAAACCTCCTATTGTTCAGTCCTTCCCATAGGTCGTCGACTACCTCCGGTACTATGACCTCTGCTGACTTCTTAGTGTTCAGCCATACATCACTGCATGGGTTGTCATTTCAGAGTTCACTTCCATGACGTATCACTAAGACCTCCCCAGGTAAGAACGCAATCTTCCTCTCCATCTATCTGCCACATTTACATTAATTAATTTCGAGTAGTTATTGGACTTCGATTTGTATAGCAATCTTATCCTTAATTAATGCCTTGTATGTGATTTCTGTTCGTCAGACCAGAGATTTGCCCACGGACTTCCTTCAGATTCGCCCTCACGAACGACACCCTTGTCTTAGGCTATACACTTGCCACTACTAGGCTGTGTTAGGGACTTTAACCCATTAGATTGCGCCCATGCTGGGCACACTATAAAAATGTCTGCAATGAGCTAATTAATTTGCACATTGCAGACATAATATTTTCAAGATAAGTAACCTTAAAAGCACAATTTTATATTACCTTGATTCTAATTCATTATTTCCTGCTTCATATACATCCATAAACATATCATATAACTCTGGTAGTGCTTTCTTTAAAGAGGTTGGACGTTTTCTAACACCATCATAATAACAATGCTTACTTTCTCCAACAGCACGCACTACATGGGTAACAGCATCGGTAACTTGATACTGAATTGTCATTTTAAAAGGTGTCAACTCCGTTATCTTGACTGAAATCTCTACTGTTTCATTAAATTTAGTCATAGAACGATATTCACAACTAATACCTAATAAAGCAAAATCAATCCCTACTTCTACAGATTTTTCATAGCCAAATCCCATTTGCTCCATATAATCAACTCTAGCTTCCTCAAACCAATGAATATAATTTGCGTGATGAATGATACCCATTTGATCTGTTTCGTAATATTGTGCTTTTCTAACATATGGCTTAATTTCCATTATATCCTCCTTACAAGCGCTATGTAGCTATATTCTAGGTGAAATATTTTCCAAAGTTTCCTTTATTTCATCTTTGCCTAAAACATATATTCTTTGTTGCATATGTATATATGATATTATTGCCCATTAATTTTTAAGTCAAAACCTTGTTTTCTGATTATATTAAGAATTTCTTCACGTTTTGGTATATGGCTCGTTAACCTAGTAACAACTTGATTGCTAAAAGAATCTACTCTCCTGTTCGCATCTCTAAGGTCATAATAAGTTTGCATAGCTTCGTCATACTCACTTATTTCCTCTAAATAATTTTCATATGTTTTATAGTTATTCTCAAAAACACGAAATTTCATATCCATTCTAGGTTTTAATTGTGGTGCCTGATTTGGATATCCAATTCCTAATCCAACCACTGGAAATGTTAGTTTTGGAAGTTTAAGTATGTTACATATTTTTTCACTATCATTTAAAATACTTCCTAAATATACAGTTCCAAGGTCCATTGCTTCAGCGGCATTCACCATATTTTGAGCCATAATACAAGCATCGGTAAAAGCAGAAAAGAAACGATCCATATCTTTTGAGCCATCCTCGTTGCAATTCTTTTCTTTTGCAATGAGACTATTTCGATACTGATCTACAATAAAGATTAATAGTTCAGGTGCTCTAGCTACATATTCTTGATTACATACTTTTGCGATTTCTTCCTTTATCTTTTTATCAGTAATTCGGATGATGGAAGCAGCTTGCATTCCTGTAGAGCTTGCTGTTCTTCTACCTACCTCCATTATTTGTTCAAACATATCTACTGGTATTGGCTCATCCTTAAATTCACGTATTGTTCTATGGTCTAACTGTTTTTCTATCATTTTATTGTCAATTTTCATATTGTCCCTCTTTTCGTAAGTATTCCTTTTATATTGTAACAATTTTTTAGTAAAAAATCAAAAAGAATACTGACTTATAATTTGTTAACAGCAATTGTCCTAATCCATAGGAAACACAAAAGGGCGCTACTCCGCCCTTTTGCTTCATTGGAACCATCCTTACAGACATTCCATCAAAATATCATAAATTTCATCCCGGCTTAATTCACGGGGATTACACCTAATAATATTAGTGGTATCAGCCACCTGACGTAATAGCTCTGGCGTAATCTCTACTTTGGACTTCAATTCTCCCATTCTAGTGGGCAAACCACACTCCTTGATAAAGTCAGCCAAAGCTTCAATACCGACTTCAGCGGTATCCACTCCGAATACAACCTTTGCAAACCTGGTAAATTTATCAGGCGCATCCTTCACAATATGGCGATAATATGCGGGATGAATCACCGCCAGACCCTGCCCATGATTGCAGTCGGTGTAAGCTGCCAACTGGTGTTCAATCTGATGAGCCTGAAAATCAGTCAAGCGACCACATTTGAGAATACCATTTTCCGCCATAGCAGAATCCCACATCAGATTGCTTCGAGCCTGCATATCATTGATATTCGTAAGCAAATGACGCATATTGACTACTGTATTCCTCATAATTGCTAGAGCCACATCATCAGACACATTATCCTGATCAGAGCTGCCTAAATAAGTTTCCATTCCATGACTCAGTGTATCAAAAGCACCAGAGAGCACCTGCATAGGCGGTACGGACATGGTATACGCCGGATCTAGGACAGCAAAGGCTGGACTGGATCCAAAAATCGGCCCCTTCCACATTTTTTCTTCGTGAGTTATCACTGCGCCTGCATTCATTTCTGCGCCGGTACCGGAAGCGGTAACAACTGCACCCAATGGAATCCCTGCTACCGGAAGTTTACCTTTACTATACTCCATGTCCCAAATATCCTCGTCCAACATAGCCTGAGCAGAAACCACTTTACAGCAGTCAATCACACTTCCCCCTCCAACCGCTAAAATGAAATCTACATGTTCTTCACGAACAAGCCCAGCGCCTTCCTGTACTTTGGCATAGGTAGGATTCGGCATGATGCCAGAGAAATCCACAATTTTTTTACCTGCCTGCTCAAGCAGTGCCTTTATTTCATCATAAACACCATTCTTTTTGACTGAACCGCTACCATAGGCTAGCAGAACAGTTTCACCAATCTTGCCAAGCTCCGCATGTAATGCTTCTGTTACTATCCCTTCACCAAAATATACCTTTGTAGGATAAGAATATGTAAATTTGTTCATAGTAAATACCTCCTTCTATTCATTTTTAAGCTTTTGAAATACTACATCTACAAAGTCCTCGCCACTTCATTCAGCAGTACTCTTGATTTCTTTCCTAATTCTGTTGTACAATGCAATTGTATCAACCGATAGTAACAACCGGTCAAGAGAATTTTTGAAAAATTTTTTAATATTTCTGAATTTTATGATCTCAAGGAGGTAATTGGTAATGTATACCATGAAGCAGGTCTGCGAGGAAACAAATATGACCTATCAGGCTCTGAAATACTATTGTAACGAGGGCCTGATTCCAAATGTCAAACGTGATGATAATAATCGCCGTATTTTTGATGAGCGGGATGTAAAATGGATTAAAGACCTTGTCTGCTTGAAAAAATGCGGTATGAGTATTCAGGAAATGAAAATCTATCTTAACTTATGCCTGCAAGGTGAATCTACCATTCCCCAACGTAAAGAAATGCTTGCCAAGAAGCGCGAAGCTCTATTAGTTTCTATTGCAGAATTAAATGATTGCGTTGCCTATGTAGATTGGAAACAGGGATTCTATGATGATGTACTTTCCGGTAAGTGTCCTTACATCAGTAACCTAATTCGAGTAGATGACTAATTCAGAAAAGAAAAATCATATATCTGCTTAGCTTTACACGTGTTATCAGACCAACAGAGACAGTAAATAATAGAAAAAAGCGCCAACCTCAAGAATAAAACGGTTGGCACTAAATTGTATCTTATGGGCTATATTCAAATAAAGGCTTTTGCCTAATATTTTATATTTAGCAAAAGCCTTCGTATAACTACTTGCAATTCATCTGTCCTTTTAGCAACTTACATATAAAAGCTCAATTTGCAATCTAGTCTCATACGTTATATTCTTTTCTACTTTCTTTTCACTTTACACATCATATCTAACATTACCAAGCCAATCCACTATTTCAGGATCATAATGTGAAAAGAAACAGCTTTGTTTTGTATCTAAAGTAGCTATTAATTCCATGTCCTCTGCACTTAATGTAAAATCAAATACATTGAAATTTTCTTCAATACGATTTTTATGTACAGATTTAGGGATACAAACGACATCGCGTTGAACTAACCATCTTAATATTACCTGTGCTACCGATTTATTATATTTCGCACCAATCGCTTTTAGAGTCTCATTCTCAAACATGTTGTTCCTACCTTCAGCAAACGGACCCCAGGATTGAATCTGAACATTTTTCGCCTTCATAAGTTTTTGATCCTCTACTCGTTGGCAAAATGGATTTACTTCAACTTGATTGATGGCAGGTACCACTTCATTATGAGCGATTAAATCAACAAGACGATCCGGCATGAAATTTGCAACTCCAATTGCACGAATTTTTCCTTCCTTGTACAACTCTTCCATTGCACGCCATGCACCATAATAATCATTAAATGGTTGATGAATTAAATATAAATCAAGATATTCTAAGTCTAGTCGATCTAAAGACCTTTGAAATGCTTTCTTAGCACTTTCATATCCAGCATCTTGAATGCATAGCTTTGTGGTGATAAAAATTTCTTCTCGAGGAATCCCACTTTTCTTAATTGCTCGTCCAACCGCTTCTTCGTTCATGTATGCAGCAGCAGTATCAATTAATCGATACCCACTCATTAAAGCATCATAAACAGCTTGCTCACATTCTTTTGCATCTGCAATTTGGTAAACACCAAATCCAAGGATTGGCATTTCAACTCCATTATTTAAAGTTACATTTTTCATAATAACCTCCCAATCCGCCGTCTTTATCGGCGCAAATTTTAATGAAAGAAGTCTCATAACGGCTTCTTTTTGAGTGAACGTGATTTTTTCACTCTTGACCCGATTAGTAAAATTAATTACTAGTAGTTGTACGCACATATTTCATGTGTTATAGTTACTCTAGCACCTTCGTGTTACTCGAAGTCAAGACTTTTTTAAAAGGAGTGTAAAATTTGTATACTGTAAAAGAAGTATCTGAGCTTTTAGATCTAACAGAACATACGATTCGGTACTATACAGATAAAGGACTAGTCCCTAGTGTTATTCGTGATAAAAACAATATTCGTCTTTTTGATGAAATATCAATCAATTGGTTAACAGGTATAAAGTATCTAAAAGGAACTGGTATGTCCATAGAATCGATTAAAGAATATGTTGATTTATGCTTAAAAGGTGAATCCACCATTCAAGAACGATATCAAATAATTTTAGAACAAAAAGAAATTGCAGAAAAGCAACTAAAAGAAGCACAGGAACGTGTTGAATATTTACATAATAAAGCTGCTCACTATCTAGAAATCGTAAATAATACAATTCCTGATGATACGAATCCTAGTAAATGGTCTTCTCATTTATAATGATGCATGAAACGAGTTTCTCTCGAACATCGTTATGATCTGTTGATCACCTCACCGCCGCTCCCAGTATAAGAAATTGGGGCGGCCCCACAGTGTCGCCCCAGTAAAATAACCTTCATCTTTTTCTAAACTTGATTCTATATTTATCTCCTTCACAATCCACTCTGAATTAGAAATGTCCAGACCAGAACGGATTCAGAGTAAACCTATTTTGCTGCACTTTCTAATTGCGACAATGGGAAAGGCGGGCTTGATAATGGCTTTACTGCAATAGACATTAAAAGCATAGGACTGTCATCAGCAGCAATCCGATTAGAGCTTAAAGTCCCACAGGTACGGCACCGATGGATAATCGCCCATTCTCCGTCCTTTCGTACCCACACTCCAATTGGATCCATTATACCGTGACATAGGGAAGCCCTGTCACCTGGTTCGTTGTCTACATGGATGCTTGACAGGCAGTGCGGGCAGTGATTGCGATGCTGGGTCCCGGCGCTGTCTGGCGTCACAAGATTGCCACATACCTTACAGACGAAACTTTCTTCACAAGCATTGTACCGGTAGTCGATTTTAGGAGTAGAAACCGTCACGACACCGGAGAGTTTTTGATAGACACTAAAACGCTCTCTGCCTATTTTCCGTTCCTGTAATCCCTTGGCAACTGCACAATTTTCCTCATGGGTATGGGAGCAGTTATTGAACCCACAGTTTTCCGCCGCTTCCACGATTTCTGGGAACGCTGTCCCTAGTTCTTCTTCTGTGATTTTCTGTAAGGCAAAATCACGGAAACCAGGAGTGTCAATGAAAACTGTTTCATTGCTGCCAACAAAAATATTACTAGTATGGGTGCTAGAAAGACTGCCATGGGAGATTTCTCCACTGCCTAACCGATTCATAAATTTCCGAATCAACGTTGTCTTTCCACTTGCCCTATCGCCAATCACAACTGTGCTTTTTTCGGTGACTGCTTCAATCAGACGGTCATCCAGAAATTCCGGTGTCCCCACAAAAACACTGTCTGCTGTTTTCTGGTAAAGGGCAATTTTCTCCGATAGCAATTCCTGAGCCTGTTCACTGACGGCATCCCACTTGCTAATATAAAGAATAATCTCTAAATCTGCCCGTCTTGCAGCAATTACCGCATTTTCAAAATATCCAGCCTGATGGAGCAGATAGTCTGCAGTTACAACGGTAAGCACCTGATCCACATTTGCGGCAATTAGAATTTCTTCGCCGGGAGATCGCCTGTTGCCTCGGTAAACTTCTGTTCTCCGCGGCATAACCTGCACTAACTTATATTGTCGTGATCCAGATAAGCCAAGCTGCACAATATCACCAACAACAATGGAATTTTTCTTTGCCAGTAAAGCCCCTGGTAAAATACAGGTAATCGTGTCTTCCTCCACCAAAACCTCAATTTGTTTATTAAAAACCTTACTCACCTTTCCGGTAAGCAAAACCATATCATAATCCGTTTTCTTTTTCTGTTTCTTCATGTAATCTTAATCCTCCAACAGAGGTACAATCTTTGTTCATATTGTACCGTTGCAATAAATTTTTAGCTTCATTACGAAAATAGCTCACCTGTTTTTGGGTTAAGGCCAACAGCGTTTCGCGTTCTTCGGTGGTAAGACACCCGAAAGCAGCTTCTTCCGCTTCAATGAGAGGCATCGCCGTTTGATTCATAATATCTTTTCCTGCCTCTGTCAGTACAATCTGCTTGATATGGGGATTGTCTGGTAACGGTTCCAGAAGCACATAACCTTTGCGAAGAAGGGTATGCACTGCAGAACGGACAGTCTGCTTCTTAATCGACCATACTTCACATAATTCACTCTGCGTACAGGGATGGTCCGCATGACATAAGCCATACAATATGATAAGAGCACTATCCGAAAGTCCCATACTAGCGGAAATATCGTGATAGATTTCATCACTTTCTTTATATAAACGGTTAAGCTGCATAAGCTGCTGGCGGATTGATACCGACATACATCACCTCTCCTTTCAATACAGAAGTACGAATTCGTACTTCTGCAAAGTTTAATATATTATTCCTGTTTTGTCAAGTAGTTAATACTGATTAATTATCGTAGTAAATACTGGTTAATGATCGTAGTAAATACTCGCTTCAGGCTCTCGCAGAAATGATTTCTCTTTAATGTTCAGATTTCTATATATATCTTAAAAAACGTTTTTCCTCACAATCAATTTCAAACCCCAATGATTGATATACTCTAAACGCAGCATCATTATGCGTAAGCACACATAAGGTTACTCTTTCGTATCCCTTATGATTCAGAATGCTCATTACGTTTTCCAATAAAATTCGTGCGTAATGCCTTCCACGGTATTCTTCTAGAACAAACACATCTTCAATTTCTGGCAAGGAATTACCATCTTCCACAACCATCACTGCTCCAATTAGCTTATCTGATTCAAAAACACCATACATTAGGAAAAATTCTGAATCCATATATTCTTCTAGATGTTTTAGGCTCATAATGTCATCCGTAAAGCATTTTCCTTCAAGTTCAAGAAAATCAATTTTCGCTTCCAATGTATTAAGATTAAATTCATGAAAATCTATATTTTCCTCTAAAGTATACTGCTCTTGAAAATATGTACGATTGCTTATTGAAGTACTCATAAAGTATATGTCCCCATGGGATAGAAATCCTTTTTTTATGAAGTAACGATTATATACCTCTTCTTCCTCTTTATTACCTACACATAATTGGCATTTACGTTCACACAAACCAGCCTTGATGTCATTGGCCTTTTGACATACTGCATTATATAGTAAATCCAACGCATCCTCGTCCTGCTCAAATTCTGGCAATACTCTGATATTAATAAAAATACGGTGTTCAGCAAATGAAGGGGAATTCGCATCCTGTTTCTCATTAAGCATTACCTGCCCTTTACCAATCACTGTGTCATTGTGTATACAGACAAATACGTTATCCCACTCTTCTTTCGTATTGCCAGGATGCCAGTAAACACAATTTTTATACTTAGCGGCAATTGCTTGATACAATTTATATACGCCTTTGCCATGCTTTTCTTTCACAAAAGTTTCTATTTCATATTTCCCAATCATTTGCTACACCCTTTTCATCATTTATTAAAAATGCTGCCCCTCTTCATAATAACTTTCTTTCTTAAGGTCGTTAAATATAATCACAACTTCTTTCGCACCAGTTCCTATTACTCCTTCATGTATAATGGAAGCAACCTTATCCTGCACTTCCTGAGTTCGTGGAAACCATTGAATATTTACAAATACGATTTCGTCATTCTCAATACCCTGAACGAATGTCTGACTCTCTATGTGATTAAAGGTAATCCAATCCTCTGGACATTCAATTTCTTTTGCTAATTGAGGAGTTAGGTCATTACAAAGTTGCTTTACTTTATTTCTTTCTATATTTTTAAAATTTAAATGTGGCATAAATTCTCTCCATTTCTTTTTTCTACTTCTGAGTTTGCTAAATTCAATATTCATTAGCTACTAAGTCCTTGTTATTATACCAAACCACTAACATGATGACTAGTCTAGTTTTCTATAAAGAAACTCTCGATTATGCAGATTAGATATCCGTATATTACCTAATGTTATACTTTTCCATCAATTTCACCACTGAATTTGCTATTTGAGCCGTCATACCCCAAATTCTAAAATCCTCATATTGGTAAAAAAGTATATCAAAAGTACCTTTATCCCACGGATATTTTATTCCTCCTGGAATCCATTCATATGGAAAATCTTCAGGTGGTTCATTAATCAATTTACTTTCAAATTTCTCTGGTTGATGATTACGAAAAAAATCTAATGGTATTTTTATGATTTGATCTACTTCATCCGTACTAAACGTATCCTGATAATTGTGTATTACACCGATAAAAGGATGAATTACTAAGTTAAAAGGCGATATATAAATATCACCAGGTCCAATCACCTCAATTTGTTGTTGCTGAATTAACAGCTCCTCAACCGTTTCACGCACGGCACAATCCTGAAATGATTCACCTTCTTCTCGTTTTCCACCTGGAAAACAGATTTCTCCAGGCTGACGTCTTAATTTATTCGATCTCTTTTCAAATAGTAAATAAGTAACTCCTGAGATATCTATCATTGGGACAAATACAGAGTATTGTCTGAATTTTTCTTCGCCTATAATGTCTGGCTGTCTCGTTGAAAATTGCTCTTTCATTTGTTCATAATCTCCTTTATTCTTATGTTTAAATTAGTAATAAACTATATAATTACTTCATAATTTTTCTTTTTTTCATAACTATAATCGCTGATGTAACTATGATTTACGAATTGTCTTCTAAATATTAGTTTTCTTATCTTATTTGCTATATTAGAATAATGTACAAAAATATAGCACTGAATAATCCCCCACTATTTTGTTTTATAATAAGTTCTATAATTAACGTCAAGGTATGTGAATAAAACAGTTTGCTATCCTAATTATTAATTGATATTAAAAAAACACCCCGTGCCAGTCTACCAAACAATCACAGGGTGCTTATGCAACAATATAATTATTATAAACTACTTGAATTAAAAAGTAAAAGAAAAAGTCGTTTCTGCTAATTTATATTAAATCAACGAACCACAACAAATCCGCCACCCTTGCTAGAGGTGTTCATCCATAGTTTTAAATCAATCTCCACTAATCTACTTTGGTCTAAAATAGATACACTGCCCTTTTGTCTATCTATCTCATATATTGTTACCCAATGCCAACTTTCTAAGTTTAACAATTGTCCATTGTGAAGATTTAAAAAGGCAACTGGTATATCTTCTTTTAGTGCATTTTCAATAAAATCAAAGGCTTTTTCAATTTCAAGCTCATTGATATGGTTTTTCCCTGGTATTTTAAGAGATTCGCAGGATAGTAAGTATCCTTTCTCCTTGCCATAACGAATCGCTCCATTTTCAAACATCTCAAGCTTATTTACTCCCATAAATCCAGGTGTTACATATTGCCATACATCTTCCATAAGTTCTAGAAAACCTTGCAAAGTTGTACCATCATATGGACAAAGCCCTTTATATTTCTCTTGTGTCTGAGATAGGTACCATATAATATTAGAACAAGAGGTAGGTCCACAGCCTGCTAACTTTTGAAATCGTTTTGGATACCAAACTTGATTTGGTCCATAATAAATTTTAGTACCATCTTTGATATTAAAAACCTCAGTCTTACTTAATTTAATTTTCTTTATGTCCATAATTTTCATCTCAATTCTCTTGAATCAAATGCACGAGTTTTAGGGTAATAAATTTCATTTTATGAAATTAAATTAATACCATTATATGAAATTTTGATACGAATATGTTTACATGTCTAATACCTAAATACAAGTCTTAGTTAACATTGTTATCTCTTCTTTATTATATGCTTAACTCCCTGAAACGTAAAGAAAAAGTAATGAAAGCAAAAATAAAGTAATTTTTGTGAAAACAATAGAAAAAGGGGCCATCCCATCAGTAATTTTTCAATCACTAATGCGACAACCCCATCTGCTGTTTTTAACAGAACACCTACATTACATCAGTTCCCTTCTTACGAAGTACTACACCAGCACGATTACCGGTATGCTCGCCTTTTGATACAGTAAGTGTACCGTTAACTAATACATATTCAATTCCTTCTGGATATTGTGCAGGTTCAGTGAATGTTCCCTTGTCGATAACAGTCTCTGGATTAAAGATTGTGATATCAGCAAAATATCCTTCACGAAGTTCACCACGGTTAACAATATTAAATGTTGTGGCAGGTTTTTTAGTCATTTTATAAATAGCTTCTTCCAAAGAGAATGCCTTATCTTCTCGAACATATTTTCCTAAAATACGTGGAAATGCGCCATATACACGTGGATGTGGCTTTCCACCAAGAAGACCATCGGTGCAGGCATTCATTTCTGGACGTTTCATGAATAGCTTAACATGCTCTTCTGTACCATAGAAATCTACCATACCAACTGCATTTTCTTCTTCTAGAAGTAAATCAAAGGTAGCTTCATATGGATCTTTGCCACGTAACTCACCAAGCTGAACCAAACTCAAACCAATCGCATCTTCATTCTTCTTGGTTTTTACGCTGGTAACGAAGATTTGATCAAGTCCAGCGAATTCAACGAAATTGTCCCAACCAGGGATACCATGTTCGATATCATATACCATTTTCTTACGAAGTTCAGGATCTGCAAGGCGTTCGAGAACTTTATCCGTACCTCCATCATGCACCCAAGGTGGTAAAATAACACCAAGCATAGTACTACCAGCTACATATGGATACTGATCAAAGCTTACTTTGATTCCTTCTTCTTCCGCTTTCTCAAGGAGTTCTATAACTTTATCAATCTTATCCCAGTTTTTCTTACCACATACCTTAAAATGAGAATAATGAATCTTAACGCCAGATTCACGACCAATCTTGATAACCTCTTCCATAGAATCAAGAATGGTATCTGCTTCACTACGTTGATGAATTACAAAAATACCATCATATTCAGCAACAACTTTACACATTTCAATAATTTCTTTGGATTCGGAATAAGCACATGGCATGTAGATAAGACCAGTAGAAAGTCCGACAGCACCGGCTTCCATTTCTCTACGGGTGATATCACACATCTTTTTAAGTTCTTCATCATTTGGAAGGCGATTTTCTAGGCCCATAGCTTCCATACGGATATTACCGTGAGGTACTAGATAACATTCATTAAGTCCTGGCTTTACCTCTTCGATCATTTTTAAGTAGCCTTCTGTATTTTTGAATTTCCAATTGATTTCGTCACTGTCACCATCTAAACCAGCTAGATTTTTACGCCATGGGCTAATATATTCTACAGGAAGTGGAGCCATTGAAATTCCGTCTTGGCCTAATACTTCAGTGGTAATACCCTGACGTACCTTTGGAGCCACTTCTGGTTCAAGAAGAATTCTTAAATCACTATGACTGTGAGTATCGATGAAACCAGGAGCTACAACAAGTCCCGTTGCATCAATTACTTCCGCGTCACCTTCGTCTGCTATAGTTCCAATTTTAACAATTTTTTTATCCTCTACTAAGATGTCTGCTGTAAACCTTGGATTACCGGTACCATCGATAATCATACCATTTTTAATTAATACTTTAGCACTCATAAATTCTTCTCCTTCCATTTCTTAAAATATTAGTCATTTGTAAACTCAATCGGCGCAGCAGGTTTTATACCAAGCTTTCGATCGATTGCAGATACTACAAAAATTACAATAAATGCAACAACACCACCTGGAACTATAGCACTTAATCCCCAAGGGGTATCTAAAAGATAAATCCAGATTGCAGCTACTGCAGTACCAGTTAAAATGGATATAAATCCGGCACGTTTCGTTACATTTTTATAAAATAAGCCACAGATAAAGGCTGCAAATGGGCCGGCACTACGTAGAGTAAAAGCTGTCATCATAACACTGATGATATTTGAAGCAGTTAGTGCTATAAAAAGACCTACAGCTCCAACGATAACCATAGTTACACGGGAAATCCAAACTTCTTTTTCATCATCCTTTTCACCTTTGTTGATATAAGGACGGAATACATCGTTTGTGAACATAGTAGCGGTACCAATCATATTACCAGAAGCACTACTCATAGTTGCTGCAACTATGGCTGCAAGTACTAAACCAGCTATAATTGATGGGGTAAATTGAATGGTTGCCTCTGCCAAGGCATTCTTTTGAGATCCGCCTGCAGCAAAACCACTGATACAAGTATAAGCTATTAATCCAATGATAGCAGGTACGATAGCATATGCTGAAGAAATTAAACCAGCAATCACGGAACCAACCTTTGCACTCTTACCATCCTTTGCAGAGCAGAAAGTTTGTACAATTTCCTGACCTGTTGGGAAAGTCATATAATACATAGCGATATAACCGATAATGGTTGGGAAACCAATTTTTGTCATACTAAGTAAATCCAGATTAGCTCCTGTGTTATCAGTAACAGTTTTAGCTTTTGCAAATAATTCTGAAAATCCTCCGACATCGGAATTGTTGACCATTATGAACATAGCAATTGTCATACCTACAGTGATAAAAAGGACATGCATCATGTTAGCTGCAGCTACCGATTTGAAACCACCAATCATGGTATAAGCAATAACTACGATGGTAGTAATAATTGCAGCAATCTTAAAGGAAAGACCTGTTACTACAGATATAATTGATGCAGTAGCTATTATCTGGGCACCAGTAGCCATGAACAAAGCTGCAATAGAAGTAAAAGCAGTGAAAATATGTGATGCTTTACCATAACGTAAACTAATGATTTGCGGTACAGTATTAGCGGATGCTCGACGAAAATATGGAGCAATAAAAGAAACTAGGATAAAACCAATACCAGCAGCAATAACATACCAGCTTGATGATAAACCATATTGATAGACATTGGTAGCAATACCTGTTGTACTTGCACCACCAGTATTTGCTGCAAACAGTGTACCAGCAAGAACGATTGGGCCTAAGGATTTGCTGGCCATCAGAAAGTCGTCATTACTCTTGTTTGATTTTTTCCTTGAAACTAAGAGACCTATGGCAACGGTAGCTGCCATATAAAGTAAGATAATTATTAATGATGTTACCTGCGTATTATTCATAAAAGGTTCCTCCTCATCCTTCTAAAAATATTAAGCCTTATGTACGTCATAGTAATAATCTGTTACTTAGATAGGGCATTAACTTCAAAATATCCATAACTATGTTATCTGATATTTCTATTATTAGGGGGGGCGAGAATTGCGGTCATGGTAAACCGCTTTAAAGCTTTTTTTCATTGAAATCCTCCTTTGTATATATATAAAATGGTACATAACGCTTCAAAATTAATCTGAAACACATGTCTATTTTAACTTCTGGAGCATACAATATTGTAATTTTTTATTACGGCAATTCACGGCGTAATAATTAATTATTATTTCTTTAACTCGTTTTATGTAATAATGCATAGTTTATTGTTTGATTTATATATATTTTACCATATTTTATACAAATGTCAACCTTTTTATGTAAATTCTAATGTTAGTGTTTAATAATAATTTATTATCAAAAAAGCTTGATTTTGTCATAAAAGATGATAAACTTTAATTATTGATAGCAACGTGAAATCTACGTCTTAAAACCGCCAGAAGGGAGTTGAATCTATGAAAATCTCAGATTTCAAACAACTCGTTTATTTTATTGGGGAATCACTAGGGGAACACTGCGAGGTTGTTCTACAAAATTGCAGCAAAGGCTGTATTGATATGATAGTAAACGGACATATCAGTGGTAGAAAAGTTGGTGACCCACTGACTGATCTTGCTAAGCGAATAATTAAAAATAATGATTGGCAAGAGTATGATTATATCACTGGCTATGAAGGGAGAACACTAGACGGTAAACTGCTTCGTTCTTCTACTTTTTTTATAAAAGATGATGGTAAACTTGTAGGAATGCTTTGTATTAATTTAGATACTTCCCATTACAGTCAGATAAGTGAATTAATTCTTGGTTTAGGCGGTCTGACAATGACCGGAAAGACAGTATTGATTGGAAATGAACATGATTCTAAACAAGAAACGTTTACAAATAGTATAGCGGAATCTTTTACTTCTGTTATTAGAAACCTTTACGGAAATGAAATACCAGAGAATTTTACACAGGAAGATCGGATAAATATCATACAACATCTGGATGAAAAAGAAGTATTTGAAATAAAAACCGCTATCTCCTATATAGCGCCAAAGCTAAAATGCAGCGAATCGAGTGTATATCGATACCTACAGAAGGTACGAAAAGAAAAGCTTAAAAATTAGTTCATCGGAAGCTTTATATATGCGCTTTATTCCATGCTTTCTATTCAGCTTTATATACGTGCTTATCTTTTAGAAACGACACTAAAACCATTATCATAGGATCAAATAAAAAGACTTCTGTTTCCTTTAAGCGTAATAACACGATCACCGATATGTACTCTGCTTTTCACTGGATGGCAAAAGATATCGGATACGCAAAGTTTTTTGAAATACTAAAAAGTGGCGATGTCTTTGCTCTTTTTGGTATAATCTTATATCAATAACATTAAAAAACGACAATTTGATTTTTCAAATCGTCGTTTTTTAATGTTATTTAATTACTCAAAATAAATAGTCTTTCCAATTCTTGCTGATTCATAAATCCCTTCTAAAATCCTAGTCACCACAATGGCCTGTTCCGGCTTAACGATTAAATCTTCTCCATTTACAACCGCATTATAAAAAACTCTTTGTTCCACTTCGGCATCACTTTCGCTTTCTCCTTCAAAAAATGCAACTCCTCCAGATTTTAGATCAGGAATTTCAATACATTGTTTATTATATTGAACTCGGTTGATGCGTAATCCATCCTTCATATCAGCTCCTGCTTTTGTACCGCATAGACTAGTTTTTGCTTCATCCACATCTAATGTATTTAAAGCCCAAGAGGATTCCAAATGAATGGTTGCACCATTTTTCATTTTAATAAAACCAAAGGCAGAGTCTTCTACTGTAAACTGCTTAGGATCCCATTCTCCGAATTCATTTCCAGTTTCAGTTTGGTCCGAAAGCTTATGATATACGGATCCTGTAACGGATTCTGGCTCATAATTATCCATCATCCATAGAGTTAAATCAAGTGCATGGGTTCCAATATCGATAAGAGGGCCTCCCCCTTGTTCTTCCTCATTAAGAAAGACTCCCCATGTAGGAACGGCGCGTCTTCTAAGGGCATGAGCTTTTGCGTAGTAAATTTCACCTAAATCACCATTTTCACAAGCACGTTTTAAGTATGTAGAATCTGCGCGGTATCTATTTTGATAAGCAATCGTTAATATTTTCCCCGTTTCTTTTGCTGTATCAAGCATCAACTTAGCATCCGCATATGATTTTGCCATTGGTTTTTCACACATAACATGTTTCCCTGCCTTCATTGCAGCCACTGAAATAAAACTGTGAGATTTATTTGGTGTCAGTACATATACTGCTTCAATCTCTTCTTTGACTAATTCTAAATAGTCAGTGTACACTCTTGCTTCTGGAACACCAAATTTTTCTTTTGCCTCTTCCGCTTTTTCTTTTATTATATCGCAAAATGCAACTACTTCGAAATTACCATTTTTCTTTATGGCAGGTAAATGCTTATTATTAGCGATACCACCGCAACCAACAATACCGATTTTCAATTTTTTCATTATGATTCCTCTCCAATCTTTTCTTAAATTACCACTATACTAAAATAAGATTTTAAATATTAAATCCTCAAACCAATATCAAAATCCAATTACCACCCTAAACTTTTTAAATAAGTAATACTGAGCTTAGAATCTTCCATTGGTGAATTTAGGATATGACTATCTTGTTCAACAATCACCCATTTGGCACCCGATGTTATGGATGCTTCTAAAATACCTTTGATATCTTGAACCCCTTGACCAATTGGTGTAAATTCTACAGGCAAGTTTCCTGTAAAATCTTTTAGATGAACCACAGGACATCTTCCTTTGTATTGATTTATATAAGAAATAGGATCAACCTTTGAGGCTTTTACCCAGCAGGTATCAATCTCAGCTTGTAATACACTTGAAGGGATCCGCTGAAACATATCATCTAAAATGAATTCATTTTTCTCTGTCTTTTGAAATTCGAAATCATGATTATGATACATTAAAACCATATCATATTTTCTACACTCCTCTGCAATCCGCGGAATATACTCTATGAATTCTTCATATGCCTTAGTTCCATATCGCTCCTCTTCTATCAAATAAGGTATGGCTATATAGTTGCATCCTATTGTTGCATAAACAGCTATTGTTTTCTCCAAATTATCACGTAGCTCATTATATGGAACATGAGCTGATATTGGAATTAAACCAATTTCTTTTAACCAATCCCTAATTTCTTCTGAACGATACCCATAAATTCCTGCCAATTCTACTCCGTCATACCCCATGTCCTTGACTGCTTTCATTGCCTTAATAAAATCAGTTTCAGCTTCTTCTCGAATAGAATACACTTGTAGTCCGATTGGTAACTTTTCCATAGCAAGTTCCTCCATGTTATTTACAACTTAAATTCATTATAAATTACTAAGCATTTTTAAACTATGCAACAATGCTATTAAATCTAAAACCACTCATTAAACTCTAACACTTGATTTTGTTTCGCAGATTCAAAAATTGTCTCCATGAGTCTCATCACCCGCATAACTTCTGGTAACTTAATCAGAGACTCTTCACCATTTTGAAGAACTGCAAGGACATTTTTATAAAAATCTTTAATATCGCTTTTTACAACTGGCAATGACTCTTTATAAATCGTTTCCTCCCTACGAGGAGCCATCGTTTTCGTTAGACCTGCTGCAGTCCTAACTGGGACAACATCCGTTTCATTCATTCCCGAGGCACAAATAATTTCGCCATGCAACCCCCAATCATAAATAATAGCAGTACCATTTTGACCTAACATATACCATCTAGGTAGTGAAATAAAATTATTCGTTCCTACCTCTATCAGCACCTCTATATCATTTTCAAATGTTAAAATCACGGTAAAACCATCGTCTACGAATTGATTCGTTACATTCGTTGTAGTAGCAAAAACGGTACGAAGCTTAACCCCTTCTAACATTAGAAGTATCTGATCAAGCAAATGAACGCCCCAATCATAAACCATTCCACCGCCCTGTTCTTTTTCCTGCCTCCAATCTCCAGGAATTCCTCTTGAACCGTGAACTCTTGATTCAACACGAAATACTTCTCCTAATTTTTTCTCATCATAAATCTTCTTTATTGTAAGAAAGTCTTCATCAAAGCGCCTGTTTTGATGCACTGTAAGAAACATTCCTGTATCGTTTGATACATCAATCATTTCTTGTAAGTCCTTTGAACTTAATGTCACTGGTTTTTCGCAAACCACATGTTTCCCCGCTCTCATGGATTGTATCGCTATGGTCTTATGCAAATCATTTGGAGTCGCAATAAGTATCAAATGAATGTTTTTATCATTTAATAATTCTTCTAAGCTACCGTATGTATGAATATGATACTGTTTTGCAACCTGCACACGTTCCTCTTTTATATCATATATTCCTGCCACTTCTAATCCGTCAATCTCTTCAATGATTTCTCTGTGCCAGTTACCCATTCCACCAAAACCAACAATTCCTACATTCATACTTTCTCTTTTACTTTCTCCCATAATCGCTCCATTCTAGCGCCATTCCTACGCCCAGTACATTTCACCTTTATCCTCATATAAAAGTACATTTTTAAGACACTGGATGGCTTTTTGTAAGCCTTCATTGCCAGACATTAGACTATCTTCATGTTCAATGCTAATTGCATAGTCATATCCCGCCAATCTTAATTCCGAGGCAATCGCTTTCCAATAGTCTTCTCCATGACCATATCCAACGGCTCTAAATATCCAAGAGCGGTTAATCTCTTCTCCATAATGTGTGGTATCTAACACACCGTTTATACTGGTGTTTGCCACATCAATCTTCGTATCCTTTGCATGAAAATGAAATAAAGCATTCGCCTTTCCTAATTCTCTAATGCAGGCACAAGGATCCATACCTTGCCATATCAAATGACTAGGATCAAAGTTTGCCCCAATTTCAGGGCCTACTGCTTCTCTTAATCTTAATAATGTTTTTGTGTTATAGACACAAAATCCTGGATGAAGTTCTAATGCGATTTTATGTATGCCATGTTCTTTTGCAAAGGCCACTTTTTTCTTCCAATAAGGAATTAATATTTCATTCCACTGATATTCTAATATCTTACTAAAATCCTCTGGCCAAGGACAGGTAACCCAATTAGGTTCTAAATCCTCACTGCTTCCCCCTGGGCATCCAGAAAAGGTATTTACAACTGATACGCCTAATTTTTCTGCTAAAAGTATCGTTTTTGTAAGGTCATCATCAAATGCAGCTGCTATCTCTTTTCGTGGATGCACCATATTCCCGTGGCAGCTTAGCGCACTTATTAGAAGATTGTGATTTCGTATCGTATCTTTAAATTTTTCTAATTCTGTTTCATCGTTTAATAAAATATCCGGATCACAATGAGCCTTTCCTGGATATCCACCACAACCTATTTCAACCATTTGTACACCGCTTTTTTCTAAATACGTGCATGCTTCTTCTAGTGACATATCACCCAAAACAACTGTAAATACTCCTAATTTCATAGTACTTCCTCCTTATCATTTTCCTACTTTTTGTGATTCTCATCGTTACCTAATAATTAGATTTGTTCCCCACTACTTTAACCAATCTTTTTTCCTATTTTTTATCATCTCTTTATGAACCTATCATATCTCTTATATATATTTATTACTATCGAACTGTTGCTATAAATACATACAATCTTGCTATTTAAATTTTTTAACATAAGGCACAATGTAACAGCATTAAAAATGAAAGCGTTCTAAAATTATTAGAAGTAATTGTTGAATGTTCTCCAATAAATATAACTAAGTAAAGAAAAATGATGCTAATTCCTTTATGCATAGATGTCCCATAAATAAATATAAAATATGTAGTTATTATTAATTTCAACCTTAATTTACTAAATTTTCTTGCAATTCTACAATAAGATAGCTATAATTGTAAAATAAGTGATTGACTTATATTCTTTTCACAATAAAGGAGGGATTACTATGGAAATATTAGAATTAGCACTTTCAATGGAACTTGATTTAGAGAAGTTTTACACGGAACAAGCAGAACTGAACAAAGATAATACATTAAATGTAGTGTTCACAATGCTGGCTAAAGAAGAAGAAAATCATGCAAATATTTTAATGTCGAAAGCGGATAAACTCACTTTACCTTTAAGAGACAGTAATATTCTTCATGAAGTACAATCAATTTTTAAAGATATGGATCATATTACGTCTGAGTTTCATGATATTCCAACTCAACTGGATATTTACAGAGAGGCTTTAGAAAAAGAGCAACAAAGTTTAAAGTTTTATCAAGATTTACATGCTGAAGCTTCTGAAGAGCAGTCTAAGAAAGTGTTCCAATATTTAATTAATCAAGAAGATAAACACTGTATTATCTTAGAGGAACTTGTAAAACTGGTTTCAAGACCAGAAGAATGGGTAGAAGATGCAGAATTCGGAAGAAGAGAGCCATATTAATATATTGGGAAAAATTAAGAGTTATTAATATTACATAAAAACAGTCAAGGCCACCGCAAACCGTTGGTCTTGACTGTTTCATTTCTCACAGATTTCCCAAACCTTTGAAGGTGGAAAACCATATTTTTTTCTAAATAACCGTCCAAAATTATTAAAATCCTGAAATCCTACCATCAATGCAACCTCAGATACAGTAAATTCCTTTTGCTGTAATAAGTGGTATGCCTTTTTTAACCGTATATCATTAATATATGCTAACGGGCTTTGCCCCATACTCTCTTTGAATAAATGACAAAATCGATATTCACTTAGATGTATGATTTTTGCCAATTCCATATTGGTTAAAGGCTCTGTATAATTATTTTGTATGTACTGAAATACGGTATTTAACCGTTTTAGATTTTTATTTCTATTCAAATGCTCTTTATTTGAAATACTCTCTACCACGTAAAATCTCATAAGGTAAGTAAGCAACTCATATATCTTTCCTTTTAGCGCTAATTTATATCCAAGCTTCTTATCTTTTTCCTCTTTATGGATTGCTCTTAATAGCTCTTTGATATGTTCATCAGATTCGATTAATGTCTGAAAGATCATATTATGGTTTACAATTTCTTTTGAGAAATTATCCATTTCAAATATAATAACAAGTGCATTAAATATTTCAGTTTTGCTCAATGCCTTATGAAGCTCATTGCTATTAATGATAATTAAATTGCCTTCATGCATATGAACAGGTTTATGATTGCAATATAATACCGCCTCTCCATCAAGCACAAAATGCATTTCTATATGTTCATGCCAATGCTCGTAACAATAAGTACAAACTTCTCTTATATTATTTTCAAAAATTTGAACTGGGAATTCACTATCCGCAATTATTTTTTTCTCATAAAGTTGTAGCTCTTGCATGTCATTCTCCTTTCGTTAAAGAATGGATGGCAACATATTTCGAATGTTTTTTATTAACATTCTTCTTATATCTATAAATTTAAAATAATCCAAAAGAGACCTACCATTTTTAAAGTAGGTCTCAGGATTTTTAGATATGTAAGATAAATTTTAAAATTTATTTTTTAATTGCTGTCATAAGCATTAGCGTAAGATAATTTTCATTATCGGCATCATGAAGATCATAATCCGCAGTCTGTCTCCAAATTTCTTTACCATCTGGAATTTCTTCAGCACAAGTCACTTCCACTAAGCCAGATTTTTGCCATAAGCTCTTCCACCACTGAGCGCTATGCCAAGCGAACATATTAGGTTCCCAAAATGGTTTTAAGTTTTCAGACAAACCATCGCTAAACTCCCTTGAAAGACTTGGATTTACAATACCAAATTGTCCTCCTTGTTTTACTGTCAAGAACACGCATTCCTGGCTTAAGAGTCATCTTTTCACATAAAATCTCTATAAGGCATAACGCATTAGGTCCCATGATATATTGATAGCTATGGCTTAAATTATAGTCGTCTATTAATTCTTGAATTAGTGTTTCATACTTTTCTTTTAAAATAAATTTTCGCATTGCGAACCTCCAATTGTTGTTATTTTATGAACTCTTAATTTCTTAATTAGAGTGACAAAAGAATAACAACCAAAGGTGGCTGTACACTTATTATGTTGCTAAGTAGCCTTTGGCTTTATTCGAATGCCACCTCAACAACAATGCTTAAATCTTTAATCATACATTCCACATCCTTTTCATTAATATAGACATATTATACTAATTATTACTTAATTTTACAATATATAAAATTCAGTTTAAACCATGATACCATTCTAATGCTTTAGCTTCTAAATCTTTAAGAAAAGCAATCAATGTCATCACATTGATTGCTCGAAGTTACTAATTGCTCTCTTTTCCACCTTACATTTTCTCCAACTTCGCTTAAATGTTTTTACAGCACTACTTATACAAAACATAATCTTTAATTTCATGTAAAAATCCAGCAGCAACCAAAGGATTTGTAGCCTCCGGTGGATATTCTTTTACTGTAATCCGTTTTAACGTCGGTAAAATACGTTTTGCTTTAAAATCCTGGCTAAACGTACGTAAAACCTCCTCTAAATTGCTATGATCAAACACACGAAGTACTTTACCCTGTCGTTCAAACACTGCAACTGGTCTACCAGCTTGAAGTGCCACAGTGGTACCAGCTACATTAAGAAAGGAACGATCTTTCATGTGAGGAAGGCTCTTTCCCCAAGGTTGTGCAGGATCTACAGCAGATATCCATATTACCTGGTCGCGTGGGTGCATAAGTTCTGTCATAATCCCTTCAAAATCTTTTGCTCGAATAAATTGAATTCCTGATAACCCTTCTATAAAATACCCTCTGCGTACTCTTCCTGTATATTCCCATACACGTAAAGTCTCTAATGCTACTCCCCATGAAATTCCTTGTATTGTTTCACGGCTTAGTATAATTACTTGATCAAACAAACGCTCCAGCTTTTCCTCGATTGAAATCTCAGTTAAAGGTCTTAAAACCTCCCACCTTCCTGCTGTCATTGCCTTTACACGTGCATTCACTCTTTGTCTAGCAGTACTTTTCTTCTGCTTTTCTCTATCCATCCATTGACGTACTGGTACGAAACTATCTGCGGAAACCAGACCTTTTTCGGCTAAATTTAATAAGATATCATATGGGGATACACCACTGATAAGTGTAGATAGCCTTTGTACAAAGCTGGCTCCACGTTTTAAAAGTGCTTCATATATTATCTTTTCATTATCCTCTAAGCGATCTAGAATGAATAAAAGATCAGAATCCCAATTGATGTCTTCATAAAGGTGAAAGCTAAGGTTCCTTTCAGAAGTAATTTTCCAAAATAGATTTCCCTGCGCAAGTAATCCATCTAATAAATCTGGTCGATATCCCGAAACCCTTACTGGAAGTATTACATTTTCCCACAACTCTGGTGAAAATGCTTGGTCACTTAATAGCTTAAGGGATTTCTCAAGTTGTTCTTTTGCTGGTGCCATACCACGGATACGATTTGTTACTAATGCGGCGTACTGCTGCGGTGGTAACGTTCGAATCTGTCTTCTTAAATTCTTTACCGTTTCTTTTCTGGCTCTGTCATATAATTCTGCATGATAATAAAAACCATTGTTTTCTACAACACTTCCCTGCTCACATAGCGTTTCTAAAACCTTTTGTGCCTCTTCCTCGGTAAACAAATACCGTTCTACAATTAAATCTAAAGACTGAACTTCACGATACCGCAAGGCGCGGCGAACGATATTCATTCTAGCTGTTATATCCTTATCAATTAACGCTGCATGATATAAATCAAAATGTTCTGCCGCAATCCACAATCCAGGCTCGATGTATTTTACTTGTTCCTTTTTAACCAAGGATTCAAACCATTCAATTGGAACATCAACTTCTCCGGCAACAAGATCTCCTTCTATCATAAGCAGAGAATGTAGTTGCTTTTCGTCCTTTGGTAGAGTTTTTCGTTCCATTTGCTGTTTCAGTTGTTCTTCTGCAGGCGAAATTAAGGTTTCATCCTGCGCCAACTCTACTTTTTGTAATGCTTCTTCCGTAGAACGATGAATGCTATGTGGCGTTGGTGCATAATCATACATCATAGAAGCTTCTGTTTGTCTTCGTAAAGGCAATGACATTGGTGATGGCGATTCCAAATACATTTCATGTACCTGAATCGTTCCAGAACGAATGCCATTTAAAACAAACTCTACTCCCTCTAAATCCCAATAATCTTCTAAACATTCTCTCTTTGTTTCACGAATCAACGGGTGTTTATCTTCCTTTAACAAACTATCAAGCATTTCAGAACTCCGTAGCCGTTGTACCCAAAGTGGCTGACGTCTTGCATTTTTAACGCCCATCATTAAAGCACGAGCAGAATTATAACGAAATGTCATATTATACAATGGTGTGGAAGGTAGTAATGCCTCTAAAATAGCTCCTGCCGTTTCAGGACTTATTCTTTGTAAAAGCCCTTCTGGTATGGGAACTCCCTCGTAAGGAAATAACAAAAAGCCATCATCGTCATCGACATAATTAATATTTGTGTTAGTTAAACGTTTTGCAATTACACTGGTTAATAGAGCAAGTGGTGCATTCACCTGTCTACCAAAGATAGAGTGAACCATCATTTGACGGTTTCCTGTTTCATCCGAAAAATGTTCAATTATTATCGTTTTATCATCCGGTAACACGTTCGTTGCATCGATCTGACGTTTTAAAAAATCCTCGGCACTCTTTGCCGCAATGTCATCTAGTCCTAACTTACGTAAATCCTCATTCAGTGTGCCTACCTCATATGCGTTAAATAATCGATGAAATATACTTCCGAATGCTAATCCTGTTTGCAATTTACGCCCTTTCATTTCTCCTTTCCAAAAGGGCAAACGTGCACCAGTAATCGAAGATTGCTGTACGATTACCATGTCTTTTTGAATCTGCCTTATCTTCCAGGCAAAGGTACCTAGTAAAAATTTATCTCCAATTCTAGCTTCAAAAACAAACTCTTCATCAAGTTCACCAATTTTTACACCTTCTTCCGTTCTTAAGGTATACATTCCTTTATCCGGAATCGTACCTCCCGCTGAAACTGCAAGCATACGGCTATAAGTATCACCCTCAACCCGCTCATGAATGCGGTCATAAAGTATTCTTGGCCTCACAGGTATCTCTTGTTGATGTTCATAATCTCCTGCTAGCATCCCTAATACATCTTTCACATCCTCTTTCGTTACTTCATAAAATGGATATGCTCGTGACAATATTTCCATAACTTCATCTAAATCATAACTACCATAGGCTGCCATGGAAACTAAATGTTGCGCTAAAACATCCAGACACAGCCTAGGGGGTTTTGAATACTCAATCCCACCATTTCTAACTACCTCAGCCGACAAACCACAATATAGTCCTTCTGAGGCTTCCCGTGGAAAGATATGCATCACACTTACTCGACCAGGATTATGGCCTGCACGCCCTAGCCTTTGCATCGTACTTGAGATTGATCTTGGCGCACCAATCTGAAATACTTGATCAATATCACCAACATCGATTCCAAGTTCCATGGATGAAGTAGCACAAAGTAGTCGTAAACTTCCATCTCTTAATGTTTGCTCTACTATAAAACGTTGTTCCTTTGATAAACTTCCGTGATGTGTTCTAGCAAAGCCTTCTCCTGCGATTTGATTCACATAATATGCAAGCTTTTCTGCATAGGCACGTCCTTCCACAAATGCGATTACGCTGCGTGTCCCAGAACAATGCTCATAAACAGTTCTTGCAATTTCCTCCCACACTGTGTTTCTTAGATATTCATGGGAATTTAATTTAGCGCTAGTAATAATAAGTTCCACTTGCTTGTGCATTTTAGGTGCAACAATAGTCACTAGTTCCGGGGATAGGTAATCTGCTGCCGTACTTAAAGGTTCGATGGTAGCAGAAAGTCCGATGCGTTGCAGTGGTTTATTACATAGCTTATCAAGTCTAGCAAGTGAAAGCATCAAATGAGCACCACGCTTTGAATCTATGATTGCATGTAATTCATCAAGAATTATTGCCTTTGCCGTGTTAAGAATGGATTGGCCCGATTTGCTTGTAAGCATTAAATATAAGGATTCAGGAGTTGTAATAAGAATATGCGGAGGTGTCTTTATCATACTGCGTCTGTCACTAGATGAGGTGTCTCCTGTTCGTATTGCTACCGTTATATCATATGGTGTGCTAGTAGTATGAGGGTTAGCTGTTCTCTCTTCTTCAAATATACCGTTTAATGGACGACGAAGATTTTCACGGATATCGCCTGCAAGTGATTTTAATGGCGATATATAAATCAATTGAAGTTCTTGTTTTAAGGTACCTTTTCGAGCTTCTTCCTTTAACCGATCAATAAACACTAAAAATGCTGATAATGTTTTACCAGTACCAGTAGGTGCTGAAACTAATGTATGTTTACCTGCTGCAATTGCAGGCCATGCTTCTTCCTGTACTGCTGTTGGTGAACCTAATGCTTTTGTAAACCATTGTTTTGTTAAGTTATCAAAAAGATCCAGTGAATTTGACGGCAAGGTGCTTCCTCCTATTTATATAAAAATCTCTTTCGATATATAGTTATTTTTTCCAGTTATATTTTAACAAAACAAAAGGATGAAAACAAGGAGGTAGGATGAAATAATAGTTCTGCTTACCAGAAAAATTATACCTAAGCCTGATGGATGTTATAAGTACCAAGCAGTCTTTGACTATGATGAATAAGAAAAAATTTGTTACATTTTTATTATTTATATGCAAATATAATAGCCGTTATCAACAATCTTTTAATTGTTTGGCAACGGCTAGATCTACCATCACTATCTATATTTATCTCTAATTACAGTATCGTATCGATAGGCGCTAAATATAATCCCTAGGAGTAAGACATTTCCTAATGCTATTGTAAGGGAATATCCTGCAATTGGAAATGCAATTGGTTCAGAGAACATGAATCCGAAATTGAGTAATACATTACTTATCATTTGTAATATAAACATACTACTTGATCCAACCGCTAAAATGAACGCCAGTTTATTTTTCATTTGAAGGCTGACTTTAATTAAATATAATGATATAAAACTTATAAGAATAAGAACTACCAATCCTATCCACCAACCATGACGTATAATCATCCGGGCGATTTGATAGTAAGTACCAGCAAATGAGGGTAACAATTTATCTACAGATGCATTGGTATTATTTATCTCTGGTAATGCACCAATATTTCGTATCTGTTTCTCTTGTTCAATACTAATATTATTAAAATTTTCATTTTGTAATAACTCAGAAACATTTTGAAAACCATAGCGCATCCACATAGCTGGTTTATATGAAAGTATCTCATCTGTATCCATTTTAACACCATCTTTAAAACTAGCACGACCTATTAAATCTCTAATTACTACTCCATCGTATGTTGTAGAATACACTGTTCTATTATTATCTTTCAGACTAAAAAACATCTTTGTCTCAGCTTTCATATATGGTAACAAAATGTAACCAGCGGTGAAAATGATCGCTAAAAAGAAAAAGATGAAAAAATTGAACCAATCATAGAGTTAGAAGGTCTGGAAAAAGTTGTTCTAACAATTGTTGATATTGAAGATGGATATTTTAACGCAGCACATCCTTGGGCATCTCCTATGCACTATAAAGTGATTGCTACATTGAATGAAGATCTATGTGAAGGAGATTACGTAGACGTTTATTATGAAGAATTAGTTGAAACCAGCGAGAATTTTTTTGAAATTATTTCTAAATTAGTAGAACCAAGTGATTTTGAACTAAAAGAAGGTGTATCTTACAAGCCTGTTATATATCTTTATCCAACAGAAAATACAAAGGTTTTTGTTTCGCTAGAATATAATGGTACCTTAACTCACACGTATCCAAGTTACTTAAATGGCTGGAATGTAACAGCATATCCGGATGGAACATTAATCGATGATATGGGTATAGAGTACCCGTACTTGTTCTGGGAGGGCATAAGTAATATAGAATATGATATGTCGAAGGGATTTTGTATCCCTGGTAATGAAACAGAAGCATTTTTAAGAGAAAAACTCAGCTTTATGGGATTAAATCAGAGAGAATTAGAAGATTTTATAGAGTTTTGGATACCTTTTATGAAAGAAAATCCTTATAATAAAATTACTTTTCAATATGAAACCTATACAGAGAATGCAAAATTAACAATAACTCCTGAAGTTGATAGTATTCTTCGAATATATATGGTGTTTCAGCCATTAGAAGAATTTATTGAGATTGAAGAACCACAACTAGATAAATTTGAAAGAACGGGATTTACATTAATAGAATGGGGAGGAAGTATTATAAACTAACTATTTTTAGGTAACCAAGCTATTATGAGCATATATATCAAAGCTATAAGAATTATTGAATATTAGAATTCAGATAAATCTCTCAAAATGTAAGGCTTAGATAAGGACCTTTATATTTTGGGAGCTTTATAAGTAACTATACTATTTGCGATCATACCATTCTATTGCTTTTAACATATTGCATCATACAACGTAGTTCCGCCCATGCTACTCCATCATGCAAATAATAGTTTAATCCATATTTAGGTTTACCAAGAATATCAACAATCTTTTCTTCCGTAGCATTTATAGTGAGTCCACTCAGTTAGTATTCATCAATATCTGTATTTTTGGTATCATTAGGAATTTCTTCTTCTGGCAAATTCGTTGGAACTAGCGATAATGTTGGTATAATCTCAATATCAGTGGTAGGAATAGTAGTGATTAAGCTATCAACAATTTTATTTGAATTATCTTTTGAGCAACCGATAAAGTTTAATGAAATGAAAATCAAAAATATATATTTGAATACATATTTCATAAATAAACCTCCCCATCTTTATTTACTTATATTACCATTTTATATTTTGGTAATCAATAACTTAGAATAAAAATAATAATGACCTACAATCTCACCTATATATCTACGGTACGTAGATTGTTTTTCATAGATCCATTCGATATAATATAATCTGATTTAATTCAGAAAGAAGCAACCCTTTGCTATAAACAACTCAACTGCTTCTTCTCAAGAATTTTAAGCAATTCGGAGGTTAAAATGGATATAAATAGAAAAAAGCAACTCCTTGAAGAGTATAAAAATAGAAAACCTGAAATGGGTATAATTTCGTTTCGTTGCATCGAAACAGGTGAAGTCTTCCTAAGTACATCAAAGGATACAAAAGCTGATTTTAATAGCACTCGATGTAAACTTTCAACTAATTCACATCCAAATAAACGTTTACTCTCTCTTTGGAATCAATATGGCGAACGTGGTTTCGAATTATCAGTGCTAAAGACATTAAAATATGAAGATCCTCATGCGGATCATTCCAAAGAACTTGAAGAACTATGTGAACAATGCTTGGAAAATGACAAGAATGCGTCAAGGATTTGGCGTTGATATATAAAATATATATGATTGCATCATACCTACAATAGGTATGATACTTTATAGACTCGGAGGGATAACTATGGATTGTGCAAAAATTGGCCGTTTAATTGCTCAACTTAGAAAAGAAAAAGGTCTTACCCAGAAAAATATCGCCGATGCCCTTAGTATCAGTAATAAAACAGTTTCTAAGTGGGAATGTGGATTAGGATGCCCTGATGTCTCTTTATGGTCCGATTTATCAGTAATTTTAGGTATTGATATGAAACAAATGATGGACGGTGAAATAACCATGAACCAACCAGATCAAGGGAATATAAATAAAATCCGATTTTATGTGTGCCCGTCCTGCAATAATATTCTTTTCAGTACCGGTAGTTCCTCCATATTTTGTTGTGGTAGAAAGATGGAGCAACTTACTCCAATTGAAAATGAACATACACCACAGATAACAGTTGAGGTAAGCGATACCGATTACTATATAACAATTGATCATGAAATGACAAGAGATCATTATATATTATTTGCTGCTTACGTAAAAAGCGATAAAGTTTATCTGAATCGTTTATATCCTGAGCAAAATGCAACCGTTAGAATCCCTTATATGCCCGGTGGAAAACTATATATTTACTGTGTGAAACATGGCTTAGTGTCATTTACAATTAAACGAAAGTAATAATTGATCTGCATATAAAAGTTTCCTATTATTTAATAGTTTTATGGAGCATACAACGAATCTCAATAAATATTTAAAGTATTTGGAGTGGCTAAGCATTTCATTTGTTATAATTAACAAATAAAATGCTTAGCCACTCTGAATATATCACTTTATATATACTTTATAAGGGCTTTTCTTCTTTCAAAAATTCCAATAAATTTGCGTTGATATTATTATCCTTACTAATTGCAGAAATTTTAGTAATATCATTTCTACATTCACCGCAGATATCTATACCAATGATTTGATGATTGTTAATTAGAAAATGTAAAATTTCTTTTAAATCTCCTAACGTCATATCCCCTTGATCCCAAGTTGTTTCAACAACATTTTTACTTAAAACATCTTTATCTATAGAAATATAAATCGGTAAATCCCCTAGATGATTCAGCATTTTATTAAAATAATTACTTTCCTTTAGAGATTCAGAATTAATACACTGTATCTTATTAATATATTTTGAACTTATTAAAGCTTCCTGCTCCCTACTTAAGCCTACTAATATTATCTTCTTTAGATACTCATTTTTTTCTATTGCCTTTAATATCCATGAGCCACAACTTAAAATGTCTTCAAATATTGGTTTTTGCATATCAGAATGATGGTCAAATACTACCAATGCAAAATCTGTTTGTATTTTTTCCATCCAGAATTCAGTGACATAATGGTAATTCCCTGAATCTATAAAGTGTAACGCATTTGGTGAATAGTTTATGATTCGCTCCTTAATATTTCGTTCTGCTTCTTCATCGCAATAACAATTTGTACCTATAATATCCGTACAGTCAATCCATTTGATTTTCTCATGATCAAAAAAATCTTCTTTTTCATAAATTCTTGAGAAATCCATAATTATAATGTCATTTGTTTGATTCGTATTGTCCATTATCATTTTATCCTTTCGTAAAATATTCTATATTTAACTTAGCACGGTGATTTCAGCTTGTAAAGTCGTGCTCATTTTAAATCCCTGCTCATTCGAAATGATACAAGAAATATATATAATGTGGTAGATAATTACCATATCAAAACACTATGTTTTGCAAATATGTTGATTCCCAATTTTTAACATGTTAATATAACAATATAAATTATGGAGGATTCTGTTATGAAATATATTTTAAATTTTATATTTTTGCTCCTCGTTACAATAACCCTAATTGGATGTTCGAAGCATAATACAGTTCAAATAACAGCAGATGAATTAACTACGGCTCCAACAAAAGAAATAAAAATACCACTGACGATATCACCGACGATATCTATAGAACAAAATCCAACTAATCAGACTGTAGAAGAATCTGAAATAATTAAAAATACTAACATGGACGAATATCAACTATGTGGTCTGACTATAAACGCTACCGAAAAACAGATTATTGATAAACTCGGCAAGCCGAAACATAATTTAAATTATTATTTATACAACGGTGTAGCATGGGCAGAACTGCGTTGTATGATGGAATATGATGGGTTCACAATAAGAACAGGAAAACAGCTAAAAATGACAGTGGATGCTGAGGATAGTGATTATTTATTATCCGAAATTGACGTTTTCACACCGGAGTATGCTACATATTCTGGTATTAAAGTTGGTGATTCATTAGATGAAGTTAAGAATACTTATCCGAACATTCAGGAATTTTCAATCAATGACTCTGCTACTTCTTTAGATGGAAATATGATATATAACATGCTTACTAGAAAAGATAGACCTAAACTTAATGGAGATGCTGAGTACCAAGCGGACTTTGACTATGGAGTATACGAAAAATTTGCATATATTTATTATTTTGATGACAAAAATCCATCATCACGTTCTTCCTTAATTTTTTTATTTCATAATGATATTGTTACACATATCATCTTATATAATTGGCTATATGAAATGGTTTGATAATACATTACATATCAAGAGAATTTAGTATAACGCTACTTACTATAAAAGCCGTTACCAAACTAATGAATCAAATAGTTGGTAACGGCTTTTTATCTCTATAAGAAAGTATAAATAATCTTATGAAGATTTAAATTATTAATATAACTTGTTTTGTATCCACATTAAATAAATATAATTAATAAAAAATTTCCAAATATAATACAGAATAAAGTTCTATAAATATATCATTTTGCTTGTTCTACATTTGTAATTTCTGCACTTTCATCGATTAATTCTTCGATTCCACCATACGATATCCTAGCTTTAAACTTTTGACCAATTTCAATTTCTTTCCATCTACTATAGTCTAACTTCATTTTATATTCTTTTCCCTCATTATCAGCTAAAACAATCCTATATTCTTCTTTCCGATTTTTCTCTCTTTCTTTGTTAACAAGAACAACCTCTCCCCACACTGCTTCTTTATCATTTCCATTTGTTTTTATACTTCTTGTAACGATCCATTTATCAATTTCATAATAATATTTTGTCCCGTAGACAGGTTCGTTTCTATAAACAGGTTCTTGATATGTTTCCGTTCGATATTCTGTTCGATATACTGGTACTTGCATTGTAATTTCTTCAAAATATCCATTTCCTAAATCTCTAGTACCAGTTACTTGTGTTTCATAATGATCCAAAACCTGTTCTGATACTTGCCTCGTTCTTGTTTCGTAATGGTCTAGTACTTGATTGTAGGTCCGAATCTCAACATTGGAGTTTAACAACTTCGCATTACTAGGAAGTGACCAACCACTCTCATTTACTGTTTTATAATCTTCAATGTTTATAATTCTTTCCCACGAAACACTATTTACAGTAACCTCTACGAATTTAGGCGCAGCCAATTTAATTAAACCACTTATGATAAAGGCAATGATTCCTAATGTTATTAAACATGTTATAAAATATTCTTTTCCCGTTGGCTTTGAGTTTCTTACCCTTGGTTGTGATTGATTCGTGGCTTGTTTTCTTGCCTCTTTCTTTTCTCTATTTTGGAAATAGTTCATATCCTTACTATTTCTTACTGCCCCACAAGATAAACATGCTTTTGCTCGATCAGGGTTTAAATTATTACAAAATCCACATAACCAATCGGGATTTCTACTAACTACTCCTTCTACTCTTTCATTCACATATGTACTACTGCTATCTAAATAAAACTTTGTATCTTCACCTCTAGGTTTTCCACAATGGGGACAAACTCTAATATCTCCACCAATTTTTTTAGTATTACAATAATCACAGTCCCAATATCCTTTTAAAATTCTCCCCATCTTTTCCTCTATTCTCTATACACTTTTCTAATGTATCACTATTATGAAGATAATTTTAGCAAATAGTGAATACTATTACAAGGGAAAGGAAATGAGAAATATATAACTCCCTAATTAAACGAATTTTCAAACATATCCTAAACGGAGCGCCCTTATATTATTGGGCAAAGCAAAGCATTTATAATTTTACTACCAAAAGCAAAAAAAGCATAAGTAAAGGCATACGCCAACACATGCGTATGCCTTCTTAAGCAATTTTAATATTATTATAAGTTTGATAGTTCTTTAAATAATGCAATATCTGAACTAGTAAGCTTTACATTCGAGCTAATCGTTTTACCAGCTGCCGATGTTACATTTATTTCAATAACAGTACCTTCTTCTATTCCATTTGCACTTACTGCCTTTAAAAATCCTGGAAACTTTGGATGATTTTTAGTAAATGTATCCCATGAGGATTTTATTTTTAATAATTTTGTTGGATTAAACATAATAACACCTATGCCTTTCATATTACTTGAACTATTTCAATACATTGAACTAAGAGATTGTTATCTTATTATTCTTTATCGTAATAGTGTTTATACCATATTATACTCTAATATTTAATTTTTGCTTTACTTTTTATCAAAAAAGATAATTTTTTTTATTTTCTTGTCAAATATTGTTGAAAGAATATTATTTTAAAGAATGGAGGAGTATTTCTTTTTGATGTTTTTCAACTAAAGAATATGATAATTTTTAATATAAAAATCCAAATCATTCAAAGGAAATAAATGATTTGGATTTTCTATCGCCATAATATAATTAATTATTTATAACTCCCACTTTTTTTACTCTAACCCCTATCCCACAGGCAATCATAATAATACCAGCAATTAATATATATAATTTTTCATCAGAACTTCCTCTGGCCATGGTAAATAAATAGAACTTTCCAAGTTTCTTCCCTGAACCATAATTTAAAATATAATAAAGAATTGGGACCATATATGCTACTGCAACATTATCAACAAATCCATATATCAGAATTCCAAGACCGCCAAGAAAGATACAGTTTGCCATTGTACCATAAAATAACTTTCCAAATTCAAAGGTACATCCACCATATTTTAAGCGAAGTAAAAACATAAGAATAAAAAATGATACACTAAGCAACGCAATAAAAAAACGAATGCATTGTATTTTTAGCACAGACTCTTTTTTTGATTCTAATAAATCTCTAATATTCTTATCTTGATCGGGTAGAAACTGTGGAATAAAGAGAATGATTCCAAACAAAGAAACAAACACTTCTAAAACCTGCGCTGTTTGAAAAGCATCTAAATTTTCTATTCCCATCATTGCTGGAGATGCAAGGAAAAAGCAAAAGCAAATAACAATGTGAGGTAATAAGTTATATTTTAAGCTTACTTTTGCGATTTGAAAGTTTCTTTCCATTAAGATGTAAAACCCCCTTTCGCTTGTATTCATATACAAAGATAGTTACAATTATAAGAAGAATACTGATTCCAGTATAAAACAAACGATTTCTTATTAATTCGGGCAATATATCCTTATATAGAGTATACTCTCCAACTGCATTAAAACGAGGTATGAGATTCCAACCTACATTTCCCACTAAATTATCCATACTTAGAACTAAACTGATAAACCACCATATCCCTTGAACTAAAATCCCCAAAGCACTATTCGTTAATTCCGTAAAGAAAAATCCAACCGAAACACTTACTAAAACAGTAGGTAACAACCACCATAAGCTTACCTTTAGGAACGCAAATGCATCACCAGATACCCCCGCTGCTTTTGCACTATATAAACCTTGCAAGGTTGGAGAAATACTAAGAATTAATAACGGTAGAAGTATCATTACTATGGTTGATAAGTACCTAGATAATATTATCGTTGTAGAAGTAGCTTTTTTTGAGAAAATCACTTCTGCTGCCTGTGCTCTTCTATCCCTTAATCCCCTTGTTACTGCTAAAAATACTGGTAGGATACCTAGTACAATTCCCATATAATCACTAAAAATCCTTGCAAACGCTCTAGTAACTTGATCTTCATAAATAATCTCTTCATATTCCCTTACTGCTTGTTCATATGTCTTTGGAACACGGTTTACACTCTTTATATTACTTCTACTATAATTACTCCCATTCCCTATTAGATCATCAACTTCGTCCATATAAGTTAAAAATTGTTCATAGGATAGATCCTTTGCTGGCTTTATAGGAAATTCAACATCATTATTAATTTCACTATTACCATCACTGGAAGCATTTTTAGATAAGAAATTCCAATAATCAATAATTTGCTCATTCAGCTCTAGTATTGTAATACCTGTTATAGCCTCAAGAATTGCTCCTATTTGCTCTTGCTTCTTTTCACTTAATATTACTTTTTTATAAAATCCGAATGGGTAAGCGATATATGAGTTTCTAACATACTCATTCACTAGACCTTCTATGGACATTTGCATGATTTCATTTTCATCTTCAGAATATGTATAACCGTAATTGTCCAATCCTTTTTTTGGTGCATGTACACCAGCAAATTCACCCATTTGAGATATAATAAAAATAGCCATACATGCAACAAATATATAGTATGTAATACTCTTACTTATCTGTTTGCATTCTTTTAAAAATAAGGTACCAAACATAATTAAACACCTCTTTTCTCATGCATCAAATACATATAGGCATCTTCTACATTTGGCAAGGTTGGTACAGCTCCTGGAAAAGGAATTTCTCTACTACCTTTTTTAATAAACCGGATATTTATTTTATTTCCCATGGTAAGCATACTTGTTACCGTATATTTTTGTTTCACTTCCTCAAGCTCCATCTTTGATATTTCTGCGGTAAATATCTTTCCATTGGAAAGCTCAAGTAGAGAAGCTACTGTTCCTTGATAGATAATATTTCCTTCATCCATCACAGCAATATTCTCACAGGTAGCTTCAATATCACCTACAATATGAGTGGATAGAATTACAATTCGCTCCTCTGCTATTTCACAAAGTAAATTACGAAAACGGACTCTTTCCTCTGGGTCTAACCCTGCAGTAGGTTCATCCACAATTAATACCTTAGGATCATGTAAAATAGCTTGCGCAATTCCCAAACGTCTTCTCATACCGCCAGACATTGCTTTTACTTTCGTGTTAGCATTGTTTTGTAGATTCACCTGTTCAAGTAACATAGGAATTTTATTTTTTCTCTCCTGCTTCTTAAGTCCGGACAGCACCCCAATATAATCCATTGCTTCATACACTTTCATATTTCCGTACATAGAAAAATCTTGTGGTAAATATCCTGTGATACTTCGGATATTAGAAGCCATTTCAATCGGTATGTCGCAGACCGTTATTTCACCGCTATTTGGAGTTAAAAGGGTTGCCAACACCTTCATAAGGGTTGTCTTACCTGCACCATTTCTACCAAGTAATCCAAACATACCTTTCTCAATTGTTAAATTGATATCTTTTAAAGCATGATTTTTTCCATAGTACTTATTTACATTTTTTAAAATGATTTCTGTTGCCATAATTATGTCCATTCCCCTACCACACTATTAGCAATGAAAGTGCTGGCATGGAACCGGTCCCCCCTTCGTTCTTTAATTTCACTTCGATCAATAATTCCATTTCAATCATTAATACCATTTCATTCATTAATACCATTTATTCAATCTTTGCTCCTTTCTTTTGTAGCCATTATAAAATTCAAATCTCTATATTTTCACTACAAAACAAAGAAATTTGTACAAACGATAGCTCCACCGTTCGTACTGTTGGATAAACTAATGTTTCCACCATGCTTTTGACAAAGTATTTTACATATGGATAGACCTATACCAAAATGCTCCACTGAGTTTTCTTTATCAGAATAATAGGGACTGGTTGCCTTATACAACTCTTCACTAGAAAATCCTCTTCCATTATCTCTTACATAGATAAAAAGCTTTTCTTCTTCCATTTCTAACAAAATGTCAATTTTTGATTTCGTATATCTTACTGCATTTGATAATATATTTTCTACTACTTCTAAAATGACTTCCTCATCATAATAACCTTCAATTTTAGGTAAGCGACTGTCTATCGTAATTCGAACTTTATGATGTTCTTTCAAGCCATTTGTAATTTCTTCAATCTTATCTCGTATTAAAGTGATGTTTTTTCTTTTCTTTTTAATCTCCATGGAATCAAAGGAATGTATATTTTTCATTGTGTCTGAGAACTTTTTTAATCGAATCACTTGTTCATTTAATAAAGAAAGGGTTTCTATTAATTTCTCTTCACTAATTTTATTTTTTGGATAATATTTATTTAGAAATTCAGTATATCCTTGCATCACGGTCAAAGGAGTTCGTAAATCATGTGCAAAAGCGGCATTTAATGTTCGTTGCTCCTCCATCCTTTCCCACATGTTTTTTTGGTTACAAATTAACTGTTTTCTCATTTTTTCAAATGCTTCACATATATCACCCATTTCATCTGATGTATCATACCAGCAGACATAACTTAAATCATCTCTACTTATATATTTTGCTTCTTCTTTTAAGAGTTTTATAGGTTCTTCCAATTTATTTTTATAATAGAAATGTGAGGTAAGAGCAATTGCTAAAGCCACAAGAATAAATATGGACAATGGTTCGGCAATTTCGATTATGGTTAGTATCTTTTTATCAAAAGCACTAATATCAATTGTTTCTATATTATATTGAAATTCAATGTCTATAATATTATACTCCGAGACTGGTTCTACAGTATTGGTATACTTACTTATAATCGTAGTTCTCCATGTATTACAAATAGTAAGAATTGCAAAATAACACGGGATTAAAACAATAATAGCAATTACTATGTATGCTCCCAAAGCTCTCTTTAACGACATATTGTGTATTTTCCGTCTGATAACATCAATTTTCCCATCTATCCAATCCATCGATATCCAACTCCCCATACGGTTTCTATAACTTCTTGATTATAAGATTTCGCGATTTTTCCTCGAATTCTTCGAATATGCTCTGTGATAATATTGCTATCGCCTTCTTTATCATAGCCCCACAATTTTTCATAGAGGGCTTCTTTACTAAATACCCTACCTTTATTCATACTTAGTATTTCAACAATATCAAACTCTGTTTTTGTTAAATGAATGACTTCCTGGTTATAAAACAACTTTCTCTCAGAATATTGAATAATCAACTCATCGAAAAATTGTACCTCTTCTTTCCCACTTTTCCGCCCCTCTCTACGTAGATGAGCAAGTACCCTAGCTCCTAGTTCCTCTATACTAAATGGTTTTACAATATAGTCATCCCCACCAAGCAGTAATCCATTGATTTTGTCTTGATCTTCAATTTTTGCTGTCAAAAATAAGATAGGACAGTGAATAAAAGAACGAATTCGTTTGCAAACTTCAAAGCCATCCATTTTAGGCATATTAATATCTAATAAAATGATGTCAGGTTTGCAATTCAGTTGGTTTATTGCTTCTACTCCATCTTTTGCAGTGTATACAAGATAATCTTCCATTTCAAAATAATCTTTTAAAAGAGAAATTACATCTTTTTCATCGTCTACTATTAATATTTTATACTTCATATCTCATAACCTCATTTCTGATAACTCTTTATTCCTGAACTTTTACTCAAGGATTTCTTACTGATAATCGGGAATCTTTCATTTAAACCCAATTATTCAATTAAGGTAATGTACGTGCATGATACCCTATACTATTTTCTCATCTAATTCTCTATATTTTATCTATTCTGCTAAATAAAATTATTATACTTTATTATAATATAAGAAACTCCATCTAGCAAAAAGAAAGGACCATAGCGAATCATTTGCTATAGTCCATATTCCAACTCTCTTTTTTAGTATTTTAATAAAGATTTTTCTAACATCCACTTGAAATAATGTATATCTGCAATAAAAACATCGACTTCAAGTTTCCCATCTTCTTGAAGTTCTTTCCTAAGTAGCTCAGCTCCAAACTTAGCATAAAATCCGTTGGATGGTGCATAGTGATGACTATATATCACAGCCTTAGTCGCTCCCAAACATTGATAAAAATTCAATATATACAAAATCAGCCTAATAGATATACCTCTTCCTCTATGCTTAGGTTTAACCGCAAGTAAATTTAGTTCTATCCCATTTACCGGGATATCATCATATTTCGCAATATTACTTGCCGCAAGGCCAAGCAATTCCCCATTTTCAAAGGCCCCCAGTAACAATCGAATATCATTAAATTCTTTTCCTCTACTAACCCATCTACTCCAAAAGTTAATTTCTTCACTTAAGATAAGTGTATTCTCAGCTTTCCCTGCTAACTCTTCTGTCCAACTATCAATTTTAAGTCTCATTGCCTCTGGAATTTCTGTTGTTTTTAGAGAACGAATCAATATCATAGGATAACTCCTTGCTTTTATATAGTCTAGTTATAACTATCATGTAGTAATTATTTTGTCGTACTATATTATAGAAATACTATGATATAAATATACCATTTGTTTTAAATGGTATATAAGTAAAATATCGAATCACCTCAAATTAGAATCTATGTCTTGCAAAAGAAAAATCAAAACTAGAAAAATAAACTTACTCCTTTTCCTTACGACTTAACATATAGTTCTTTTCTTTAACTTTTTTTCTTTGCTCTAAAAACTTCTCCATATTATCCTCTGATGAATTAATTACAAGTTCAACTGGTATCAATTCCTTAGATAGCATCGCAGGTATTGTATCAAACTCTCCTATTGAAGAAGGTTTTTGCGCATCCGAAGATACACATAACATAGTTCCATACTTTTTTGACAACTTAATAAGATTCATCTGATTTTGAATACTTTTAGGGTCATTCTTTTGAGATAAAGAATTTAACTCAATTCCTTTTCCTTGTTCTGCTGCTAGTTTCATAATGTATTCTTCATCATATGGGAAAAACGATTCCCCTGGATGTGCAAGTATATCCACATAAGGATTACATAGAATTGCCTCATAAGCTTCTGTATGCTCCTTTAAAGTTCCAGGCTTGATACAATAAGTATGTAAAGCAGCAAGAACAATTTCAAGGTTAAATAATGTCTCTTCTCCCAGTGATAAGTTCCCTTTAAAATCAAGGATATCCGCTTCAACTCCTCGTAAGATACGAACTTCATTTAGTTTTTTAGGTATGTCTTCCCATTCATCAAAATCCCAAGAGGTATATTTATTTGAAGTAATGGGCGCATGGTCCGTACATGCGATATAACGAAGCCCATTTTTATTTGCTATGCTCGTCATTATCGAAAGTGTATCAAATAACGTATCACTACCTTTTGTATGCATATGTAAATCTGCTATTAACTTCATTCTTCCTTCTAACTTCATACTTTCTTCTAACTTCATTCCCTCATCTTCCTTCATTCTTTCATCTTCCTTAGGCTTTCGTATTTAATAACTTATATAATCCGGAATAAATTAATTACCTATCATAAATAGAACTTTAACAAACAAAATTTACAGAGATGAAAAGTTTTAATCATGGTAATATATATAATCTAATGAATTTTCCTGTATTCCTTTAACTGTTATACTGCGAAGTTTGAGTTATTAATATTTCTATTTTTTTACCATACAAAATAATCGATTGTATTGATCATGTTCTTTATAATACACATCTTCATAGTAGACTTCTTTAAAATAATGTGAAAATAAATTTCTCCATTCCTCCGTGGTTAGATTCCACAAATAAAGACCATCATCTAATAAATTACCTTCAATTACACCAATGTTCCATTCACTAATTTGTTCTTGTGTAAGATATGAGTTTAACTTAATTATTACTTTACCATTTGGTTTTAAAATTCGGTGAACCTGATAAATTAATTGATTCGCATCTTCTGGCACTAAATTATCAAGTATATTCGATAAAATAGCTGCATCCATTGACGAATCTTTAATTTTCTCAAGTTTGGATACTCCTCCTTGATAAAATTTAAACTGAGCATCTGTAACTTGAGCCTTTAATTTGTTCGCAATTGCAATGCCTTCTTTTGATAAATCAATTCCAACATGATATTTAGTACCTCGCTTTGAACATTTAAAAAGCCAACTACCATTTCCACATCCAAAATCCAGAACGGATTCCGTGTTTTCACATAAAAAATCGGTAGCTTTATTAAGTGCATTGTTTTCAAAATCCTTCAATACAATACTACCCTCAGATTCATTTTTAAAAATAGAATCCCAAAAAATCTTAATATGTTTATATACATCTTTTGTTTGATCTAACATAAAATTACCTGCTTTCAACTGCACGTTTTATATAACTATCTAATAATTGATACATATACGTATCAGCGGTAGGAAACGAATATCCAATTTCTTTTGCTCGCTCAATATTTAAACTATAAGACATCGCCCCATTAAATGGAGAAGTTTCTCCGTCCGTAGAAATAGCTGCGAGCTGGCCCAATTTTTCACTTACATAATCTGTAATTTCTTCTAGTGAAAATGTTCTCTCATTATAAGCATTATAAATACCCGTAACATCATTTTGCGCTAACCATGCAAGAAATTTACCCGCATCTATAGAATGAATAAAACCGATTTGTTCTTTTAGATTATCGATATGCATAGGTAATCCTTTTACCACATGCTCCACATAAAAATATAAACGATTTGTATAATCATCTTCTCCAATGACAAATGGGAAACGAACCACTGCCGATGGTATATGGGAATATTTTTGAAACAACACACATTCTGCTTGACGCTTTATTTCATCATAAGGAAAGTCAGTGCGGTCACATAAAACCAGTTCATGCACCAAAGGTAAGAATTCTTCTTCTTTTGTGTCAAATGTCATTTTCTTATATACGGACATGGTAGAAGTTAAAATATATTTCTTACAAGTTACTGTACTTAACAAATAATCAACTTCGTTTGAAGAATATGCAATATTATCACAGATAACATCAAAACTTTTTCCCTGCAATGCATTTTGAACTTCTTCTTTTTTTGAACGATCAAAGAAAAGTCTTTGTACCTGCTCACCAAAAGGGTCTTTTGTATTTCCCCTGGTAGCTAAGGTAACTTGATGTCCGTTTTTAAGTAGTTCGGATACCATATGTACTCCAAAATAGCGAGTTCCGCCCATTACTAAAATATTCATAAAATCCTCCTAAGGTCTATCTATCGATTTTGAAACTGCAAAGCTTGTGTAATTTATATTATCTTACTTTATGTAACCGATAAAGAACTGCTCCATGAATGTTAACTTTTGCACTTATTCGTTCACTCACTTCACCTATATCACATCTATTCCATAAATCACGTACTTCATACGTACCAGATTCAATTCCTAATTTCATAAAGTTTACCTCAGGATATGTCGATGCGAAGGCTGTATTAAAAAAAGCAACATTTATACTTCCATCTGCATTCTCACTCCTCCAAATAACAGTATCATGAGTTCTTAATACTTCTTTGGGTTTACTTCCTGTTCTATGTACTTCTAAAACTTCCGAATTCGTTAATAAAGACATTGTAAACTCATCCATATCACGAAGTTCCGATCCAAGCATAAGAGGAGAACGGAAAATACACCATAATGTCATCATCGTTATCTGTTCATCTTTTGTAAAATTCGTAAACCTAGCTGTATTGTTTTTATCATCATTATTTATTGCGATATGACCAAGGGGTAACATATCACAATCTGGCCAACAACCTTCCGCCACAAATGGGCTCCATTGTTTACAGCGTTCAAACATTGCATATAACTGATCCCAATTATCCCAAAAATCTCCCGTCATCCTCCACATATTTGCGTACTTACAAAGATGTTCTGCCTCAGAAAGTACTGCTGGTCCTGGTGAAAGACTAAGCACCATTTCTCTACCACATTGATCCATTGCATTTCGAATTAATTCAACTTCTTCTCTTGCTGAATAAGGATCATGAGGTTTATATTCCGTATTGCAAATGTCATCCACTTTTATAAAATCAACTCCCCAGGAAGCATATAAATCAAAAAGTGAATTATAGTACTCCTGTGCTCCTTCTGCTTTTGCATTCACTCCGTACATATCTGTATTCCAAGGACAAATCGAGTAACTACTTGCAATATCTCTCGCCGTTACATTACTCCCTTTAACAGGCGTTGCTGCATGTACCGCTTGACGAGGAATTCCTCGCATGATATGTATTCCAAACTTTAAACCTAAACTATGAACATAATCAGCAATTGGGCGAAAACCGGCACCATTTGCAGCAGACGGAAAGCGATTTGTCGCTGGTAATAATCTAGAATATTCATCCATTTCTAACGGGTAAAAATGATGATATTCCGTTGATGTTGCCGTTGGCTCATACCATTGTATATCACAAACGATATATTCCCAACCATATTCTTTTAAATATCTTGCCATAAACTCTGCATTTCCTCTTAGTTGTTCCTCATTCACAGATGCTCCGTAGCAATCCCAACTATTCCACCCCATTGGTGGTGTTAAAGCGATGCAATTCTTATCCATAAGTTTTCCCCCTACATTACTTTTATGATACAAGTTTATAAATACCTCCAACAAAGCTGTCTCTAAAATATTATACTATAGAACAACTTATTTTACACTATCTACCAACTGAATAATAATAATTTCACTTTATACAACATTCGGGAGATTTTAAATGTTAGGATAAAGCATTTATGCTTTTATTTCCTATCATTTAAAAAATAAGAAAAACGTGTTACTGCAACCGCTTAATTGCATAACACGTTTTTCATTCACTCGTTATAAAATTGCTTCAAACATACCAAATATTACATAGGATTTTCACTTAAGTAATCAAGTAGAACATTCACTGCTTTTCTTGTTGTTTTATTATTAAAGAAACCATATCGAAAGAACATATAACCATCTACCATGCCACTGTCTCTACCGCATTCAACCATTTCTTTTAATATCGCAGTATTCTTCTTAAAATCTGTATCTTCATTGGAACCAGCTTTATATACCGGAATACCAACATATACTTTAACAGAAGAACTTGTTCTTAAATCCAACCATTTTTCTAAAGCATCTAAATATGGATAAGTTTTATGCTCAAAACTCCAATAAAGCTGTGGGCAAATATAATCAACATATCCATCATTGGATAACCAAGTATTCACATCAACGTAATAACGATCATCCATCATTAATTTATCATAGTATCCAGCAGGGCTAATACCAAATTCAACGCTAGGATCTACTTTATTGATTACAGTATAAACATCTTTTACTAATGTGTTTACGTTATTTCTTCTCCAATCAGCAATCGATAAAACAGTTTCTCCTTTTGCTGTGGCATTTTTCTTATACGTATCGTACTCTTTTGCATCAAACACAGTTTTATAATTATTTCCTAAGACTGGATAAAAATAATCATCAAAATGGATACCGTCAACGTCATATCTTTGAACAATCTCCTTCACACCTTTTACAATTAGACCACGTACTTGTGCGGAAGCTGGATTGTAATATAAATTTCCATTGTAAATTAAAACATTGCGATCATTCGCTTTGTTATTATCAGTTAACCATTTTCTTGCTGGATGATTCGATGCGAGTGCGCTTACATCCGTTGAGTTTGTAGTAATACGATATGGATTAATCCACGCATGAAACTCTAAACCTTTTTCATGTGCTATTTCAATCATTACTTCCATTGGATCAAATGTAGGTGCTTTCCCTTGAGTACCAGATGCATACTTTGACCATGGGAAATAATATGATTTATACATAGCATCACTATAAGGTCTTATTTGAACAACGACTGCGTTCATATTCATATCTACAACATTCGTAAACATCTCATCTACTTGCTTACGAAACGCTGCTTCTGTTGCATACCCAGTACTATTAAATTCTAGGTATGAAATCCAAACAGCACGAAACTCTAAATCAACGTTTACATAGCTTAAACTATAGTTGCCCTTTGAATCTTGTGCTAAAATACTATAAATTCCAGATTCAATTACTTCAAAACTCGTTTCACCAGTAATATCAATACCGATAATATCCCAATCTGGAGAATCTACACTACTTATTTCTCCTTGAGCATAGATAAGCTTCTTAATATCACTTTTCGATGAAATATCTAGTTTTACTGTTGCTACTTGATTCATAACAGTATAGGTACTTGATATCATAGGTCCTGCTGTAGTATCTGTGCTCGCCGCATTGGCATACTTAATAGGACTTAGTAAACTACATAATAATAACAATAATGCCAAAAATTTAAACTTTCTTTTCTTCATGAACAATATAACCCTTTCTTAAAATACAGCTTTTCGCCCTTTCTTAAAATAAGCTTATCGCCCTGTTGGATAAGATTTAAGTGCAGCATCAATTGTATCAAAAATACATTTCGCAGCCTTTTTCTGGAAATCTTTATTGATTAATAATTGATAATCACTAGGATTTGATAAAAAGGCTAATTCAATTAGTACGGATGGTACTGAGTTCTTACTAATAACAACAAAGTTACCATTAACAATACCACGATTATTCGTACCTAGTGTACGAGATAAGTTATTTACCAATAGAGTAGCGAGTTTTTTACTATCAAGTCCACTTTTTAATGCTGCTTTATTGGCTGCTGTATAATATACATTGGTTCCTCTTGCTGCTGTACTGGTAGCTGAATTTACATGTAGACTTACAAATAAATCGGCTTCAACCTGTTTTGCAAAACCTGCTCTCTCATACAAATCAATTCTTGTATCGTCAATTCTTGTATAATAAATCTTAATATCGGAATTTTCAAAATAATCCTTCGCGTAATTGTTTAAGATATTAAATACAATGTCTTTTTCCTTTGTACTTCCATTCATAGTACCAGGGTCATTTCCACCGTGACCTGCATCTAATACTACTATCTTTTGATACATTTCACTTGGATTGGCGATTTTTACATTCAATTGGTTTGTACCATAATCCAAAGCATAACCTTGAATTTTACTAGTTTTTATAATGATTTTTGTTTTTCCGCCTTCGTATTTTACAGATACACTGGTTACTCGTTCATGATTTGTAATAATTGGATTTGCTTTATAGTAATCCACATAATTGCCACTTAGGCTAATCACGATTTGTTTATTGTAATATTGATCTTCATCACTGATACTGCTAGCTGTTACTCCAGATGGTAGAGAAATGGCAACTGTATCAGAATCTACTGTACTTGTTTGATTTTCTTCAAAAGATAGATAGAACTGATTTTTATCTTTCTTTACGCTGTACTCTGCACCAACGAATGGCTTTTGAATGACTAATTGTGAAGAATTTTTTGATGTAGTTTCTAAGAATACGAAACTTACTTCTGTTGAGGAATCTGTAGCATATTGCATTTCATCCATTGTGCTAGTAGCGTCTGGCATATTTAAATAAACATAATAATTATCATCAGTAACTTCTACATTCATATCATTTATACTATTTAATGATATAAATTCACTTCCTGTTGTATCTTTTCCACCAGTTACTTTTGTTAAATAATTTGGATAAACGGTCACAATAATACTTGTACCATCCTCTGATAACTTCATAGTATAGAAGTAACCTGAGTTATTTAATTTAAAATTAACTGATAAATCGCTTGTACTGCTGTCACTTGAAACAGATACACTAGAAACAAGTTGACTATCTACATAATAAGCTTGTTCATTTATAATTGCATTCTTAATACTTAAGGTAATATTGTCATCCTTTTTAGTTGCAGTTACAGCAGATGGCGCATTAAGAAGTGACACTACAAAAGTTTCGTAAAATACATCTTGAATTGAAGAATCACGATAGATACTTAAAATACTTGTATCATTTGTTGAGTCTGTTGTAATTGTCTGTTCTGCATTATAATTTTCTATTTCTTTCGTAGCTAAATCTACTTCCGTTTTATATTTGTCCTCTGTACTCCATGTAAAATAATTTGTTTTCTCAGCTGGAATTGAGCCTGAATTACCAGAGCCACCAGTGGAAGGTGTTGGCGTTGGCGTTAAAGTTGGTGCTACTGTTGGTGTTGGAGTTATTTTACTACTTTCACCTACAGAACTTGTTGTTGTTATTGTAGAAGTTTGGGTTTTGTCACTCCATGAATAATCGTAGCCAAGGGCTTTTGCAAGGAACTGACCAGGAACTAACACAAATTCTTTATTATTATCTAAATTTGTAACATATCTTGGAGCCACACCACAATCTACTACAGTACCATTGATTGTTGCTGATGTACTACCCAATTTCATTTCAACTGTGATATTTCCTTTGGTAAATGTAATTTCGTTAGTTGAATTATTAATCTTATAAGTAACTCCCATAGACTGTGCAAAGACCTTCCATGCTTGTACCATTGCTGTGTTAGAAATAAGAATCGTTGGAAGTGTCGTTACATTGATATTCTTTCCATCTACGACTACCTTACCTGTTACGCCAGTATAAGTAACATCTTTGTTGTCATAATTAAGCTTTAATGGCTTTGTAATCGTAACAGTAGACGTTGAACTATTCCAATTATAGTTATAACCAAATGTCTCTGCAACAAATCTAGTTGGTACTAAAGTTAATGCCTTATTCGCACTAACGTACTTATATGTAACAGGAGCTGCATTCATTGAGACTGCCTTTCCATTTACATATGCTTTTTTACTTCCTACGGTCATCGTAAGAGTTGTATCTCCATCGGATATGGTTATCTTTTTTGTAGACTTGTTCAAAGAACATTTTAATCCTAAAGTTTTTTGGAATACATGTATATAAGAGCCAAGTGCAACACCATTGTCACTTAGAATTCCTGGCGTATTGCCTAAATCGATTATTTTCCCATTAATTACATATGAAATTTGTTTATCTTTATATGTAGTTGTTTTTTTGGTTTCATAACTATATAGTTTAAGACTATTCGCACCATAAGTTACGGACCCAGGAGTTGAACCAATCAATAAGCTCATGATTAATAAAGTACATATTCTTTTGTAGTTTTTAAAGTTTTTTCTCATTTTACTCACCTATTGCTAATCTTAACTTTTTGTTTACTATCTAACAATAGTTGAAAAAAGTGTTATAAATGTGTCATACTTTTATTAAATATAGGTCATTTTCTTTATTTTTGTAGTATTTTGGATTTATTTGTATCATGCTACTAATTTGTATTGATCATTTACTTTTTTTGTAGCTTCATATACATTACCAGAAACAAATCGCAGTCCAAGCATACACACGACGCTATCAATAAATAAATCAGACCAATATCTTAGCATTTTTATACAATGGATATTTTTCTACAAATAAAAAAGACTGTTGCTTATTCACAACAGTCCAAATATATCAAATTTATTAGGTTGTACTATTTTCATTGAAAAGATCAGGGTTTAAAACCTTAATGGATAATAAATAATCATCAAATGCATCGGATTGAAATTTCTCTGGAATAATTTCTTTAACTCTCTCAAATATCTCGTTGTCTGTTAATAATGTTTTGCTAATATCATCGATTAAAGTATCAAGTTCTGAATTCCACGTTTCTTTATCGATATATTCAAATAAGATTGCATTATCTTCAGGATACTTTTCCTTTAATAATCGAAGGTCATAATCCCAAATAACTTGATATTCATTTAAGCCCTTTTCTTTCGCACCAGATTTATCAATCATTTCTTGCAATTTTTTTAATGTGGTATCTGTTTCTTGTTGCTCTAAGTTTCTTTCAATCAAACGATTTATCGTAAATGTTGTCTCTGTTAAGATAAATAATATAAACAACAAGATTAGAATTTTTCCATATTTTTTTAAAGTTTTAAGCATTCTTTGAGTCTCTCCTTATCGTATAATAAGATTATTATACCTTAAATTGCAGGATTTGAACACTTATATTTTTATAAAATATATTGTTTCTATTATTATATAAATTTTATATATTATAACATTTTTCACACAACTTCATTAGTATCTTTATAAATTTGATTAAACATAGAATTTAATATGATGATAGATAAATACATCTTCCTCTTTTAATTAACATCATAATAATAAGGAACAATAATGTATTTTCCTGCATGAATTTCTTCGGTATACAATCTATTACTTTTCTTAATCTCTTCTATGTAAACTGGTATACTTTCATACTCTTCTGTATAATATTTAGTTGCAATACTCCATAAAGTATCGCCTGGTTCTATTAATATTGATGTAACCGTTTTTTTTCTTACACCTGATTTTTGAGCAAAAACATTATGTGACATTACAGATGATAATAACAAAACGAGTGAAACAATAAGTACAAAGCCAAATACCTTTCGATTAAAAATCACCTCTAGTGATGTTATCGTTTTATCCATTGTATTATTTCTTTGATTTACCTGAACCATAATAGTACCTCCTTTGTTATCGAACATACATTCCCGAACATATGTTTTCTAAATTATATCGAACATTCATTCGATTGTCAATATATATTTTTGTTAATAGGAAAATTGAGGTAGTAAAATAAATACTTTCAAATTTGTTAAACACTGGTATAATAGAATTGTTGTTACATACAGAAAATCATCATATATTACGTAACTACAGTAATAAACTAAATATAAGGAGAGGAATTATGCTTGAATTTAAATTTGATACTCAATTATTAATCGAAGGTCATGATCTTTCGGAAGATAAAATCAATGAATATATTACACAAAATTTTGAAGGCGATTGTTTACTTGTCGTTGGAGATGAAGATTTGATAAAAATACATTTTCATACCAATTCCCCATGGAAGGTATTGGAGTACTGCTCCACTCTAGGCGATATCTACGATATTGTTGTAGAAAACATGGAGCGTCAAGAAAATGGATTACAAGGCTAAGAAGTATTACTTATACTTTTTATACGAATGATATCAGCCTTATGTAATATCGAACATAAAATCAAGAAATTACGATTACACAAGAAAAACCCCTTTCGTTAGATTTTGTCTAACAAGAGGGGTTCACTTTATCCTTAAAGAACATTTTGGTTTTTTATATAGTAGTCTATTGTCTTTTATTAATATATGTTAAACTATGCGTTGAATCTATGTTTTAATCTATGTTTTAATCTCTTATTTTGTAGAATCTCCCATCTTGTTTGCCTCTCCCCACTGGCACATAGATTCCATAATTGGATATAAAGATAATCCCTTTGGTGATAAGGAGTATTCAACCTTAGGTGGGATTTGAGGATATTCTTTTCTTATTATGATTCCGTCATCTTCCAATTCTTTTAATTGTACACTTAAAGTTTTATAGGATATCGTGCCTATTAATCGTTGTAATTCATTAAATCGAACTGGTTGAACTTCAATTAACCAATATAATATAACCATTTTCCATTTCCCACCGATTACAGATAGAGTATAGCCAAATGGTGTGTCATCTAGCTTTTTTATAGATTTAAATTCCTTCATACTCATATTTACACTTCCCTTCTCGTAAGTATGTGACAAAAAAGTGCGTACTTTTTTTTGTAATTCAACTTATTGTACAATAAAAGCATAACATCGTAAAGGAGAATAGATTATGAAAAAGTGTAAAATTGAAGTACTTAAAACAACCTTTGACAAAGAATTAGCTGAAGAATATGGGTGCAAAGGCTTAGGTAAATGTCCTATGCATAAGGTAGGCGATGTCTTCTACGGAGATTACGCAAAACCGGAAGGATTATGTGACGAAGCGTGGAAAGCTATGTACCAATATGTATTCGCTCTTTCCCATGGCAGTGATATCTTTTATTATGGAGACTGGATTGATAAACCAGGTGTGGCGATTTGTAGTTGTAACGACGGTCTTAGACCCGTTATCTTTAAAATAACAGCAACGGATGAAACTTCTGAAATAAACTATACGCCGGTAAACTAATATTTTACTAATTCATTTCATTTATTGTACCTTTGCATTTGAATAGACACTATTAAAACATACTGGCATTCTATGAATTATTTTTATATATCTTCTATTAAAATCTACATAAAACAAGATAAATAATTTACTATAAATACCGAACATTAGTTTTGCATTTTTCCTGACGGTATGATATAATATATAAAATCGAACGGAGGTACGATAAATGAGTTATGGTAAGATAAGTTCCAAACAAAAAGAAATACTTGAATATTTAAAAGCTCAAATTATAAATAGAGGATACCCACCTGCTGTAAGAGAGATTTGTGAAGCAGTTCATTTAAAATCAACATCATCAGTTCACTCTCATTTAGAAACACTTGAGAAGAATGGTTACATAAGACGTGATCCATCCAAACCAAGAGCAATTGAAATTGTCGATGATAATTTTAATATCTCACGTCGAGAAGTTGTTAATGTACCACTTGTAGGTACCGTTACTGCTGGTCAACCTATCTTAGCAGTTGAAAACATTGATGGGTACTTTCCTATTCCAACCGAATATATGCCAAACGAGGAAACCTTTATGTTACGTGTAAAGGGTGATAGTATGATCAATGCAGGTATCTTTAATGGCGATAAGATACTTGTACAAAAGCAAACTTATGCTAACAATGGTGACTTTGTAGTTGCATTATTAGATGATTCTGTAACGGTAAAAACATTTTATAAAGAAGGGGATCATTATCGTTTACAACCAGAGAATGATTTTATGGACCCAATCATCGTTACTGAAGTTCAAATATTAGGTAAAGTTATAGGTTTATTTCGTATGTTTTAAACCTTTTAAACGAAAAGCTGCCATACATATAGATTCTTATTCTGTAATCTACACGTATGGCAGCTTTTATCTTAAACTATAGGAACTAAACTCATATAGTTTTTTCTATTGCACATTCTACTCTATTATTTCTTTAAATCTTCTAAGGATACAGTATTACCGTCTCTCCAGATTCTTTCTAAATCATAGAATAAACGATCTTCCTTAGAAAAGATGTGAACAACTACATCGCCGTAGTCCATTAAAACCCATCCAGAAGAATGAACACCTTCAATTCTCTTTGGTTCAAAACCTTTTCTTCCAAGTGCTTCTTCTACTGCGTCTACCATGGCAGTTACTTGAGAAGAACTATTACCATTGGCAATAATAAAATAATCAGCAATAACTGAGATATTTCCAATTTCAATTACTCTAATATCTTCAGATTTTTTATCTTCAAGCGCATTATATGCTAATAATGCCATTTCTTTTGATTGATTCATTATAGATTCAACTCCTTTTTATAATATTCATATGTTGTCACTGTTAATTGATCAATTTCCCTTTGTGTACTCGATAAATATCGCAAGGTATTGTCAAGTGCATAAAAAACCGCTAAATCTAGCTGTTTAAATGCGGTTTCTCTAATAATAGCAAGGCTAGGAGTTGTTGGTTGATTTCTTCGCATCTCAATATAGTCTGCTAAAAATACGATTTTTTCAAGTGTTGACATATTAGGCCTTCCAGTCGTATGATTGGATATTGCAGCTAAAATGTCAGAATCCGTAATTCCATATTTATGCTCTGCATAATAAGCACCTAACTTACTATGAAGTAAAAATGTATTTCTCTCTTCCACTTCAGAAACTGGAAGATTCGCTTCTCTACATTCTCTTATAGCCTCTTCACCAGTAGTATATTTTGCGATATCGTGTAACAAACCTGCAGCCATAGCTTTACTTGTATCTTCACCATAGCACATAGCAAGTGCTACCGCTAAATATGCCACACTTAAAGTATGATAATAACGTTTCTTTGGAATTTCACTTGAAACACTTTCTTGAATTTCATCCAGTGCACTTATACTAAGTAAGCTCATAATATAACTCCCTTAATTGGTTTGGCTCGATTCTTGAAACGTTAACTATTTATATAAATTATTTTCTTTAATATAGGATATTACTTTTTCTGGTAGAAAATACTTCACTGAATTGCCTTTTTTCAAATGATTACGAATCATTTTCGAAGAAATATCAAAGGTAGGTACTTTTAAAAACTGTATATTAGATTGATATTTTTCATTCAGTTCATCTATTTTAATTAACATTTCATCCTCTGTTTTTTCGCCTCTTCCAGCAGCTAAAATCTCCGCTAGAGAGAGAACTACTTCTGGCCGATTCCAATGTTCTAATTGAAACAAAGAATCCCCACCGATAATAAAGTAAAACATGACATCCGGGTATTCTTTTGTTAATTGAAGTAAGGTATCTGCAGTATACGTATTTCCTTCTCGTTCAAATTCCACGGTTGAAAAAGAAAAATGGGGATTATCTTCAATCGCTAATTGAATCATATTTTTTCTATGCTCATTGGACACAATTTCTCGCAAAGACTTATAAGCAGGCTGATTGGATGGCAAAAATATAATTTCGTCCAAATCATACTGCTCATAAGCGCTCTCTGCTAAAATCAAATGGGCATAATGTATCGGATTAAATGTTCCGCCCATGATACCAACTTTTTTCATAAGACCTCCGTACCACTTTATTATGCTTTTGGAAGTTCAATCTTTTTCTTATCTTTTGATTCACGATATAAAACTATTTTCTTACCAATTACTTGTACTACAGTAGATTTTGTTCTCTCTGATAATACACTTGCAATCTCACGAGGATCATCAAGACAATTTTTCAATACTGATATTTTAATCAATTCTCTTGCTTCTAATGCATCACTAATCCCATTGGTAAGTTCTGGCGAAACACTTGATTTTCCAACTTGAAAAATTGGATCAATGTTCATTGCCAAACCTTTTAAATATGCTCTTTGCTTGCTTGTTAATGTCATATTTCCTCCATGTTGCCGCTTATCGACATCTTAATAATTGAAGAAGTATATAAAGATATTACTAGGATTATAATGTTCTATAACCCTTAGCGTTTATCCTTTTCTTCTCTTTATTTATAATAATCAAACTCTAAACCATACATTCGAACGGTATCGCCTTCCTGAATGCCTAGAGCCTCTAATTCATCAAGAATTCCATTGTCCTTAAGGAAACGTTGGAAGAATTCAAATCCTTTTTCAGAATCTATATTTGTATAACCTAACATACGTTCAATTCTAGGGCCTTCCACTACATAAACGTTTTCAGCCTCATCAAATGTTACGCTATATGGTTCCTCACTTTGAGTTAAGTTTTCTGGGAAGTATTCACGTTCAAATACTATTGGTTTTTCTTCAATACCTTTTAGCATTTCATTCACATGATAAAGTAACTCTTTTACTCCTTTACCACTAACAGCAGAAATTGGAAATACCTGAATTCCTTCAGATTCAAACGCATCCTTAATTCTTTGGATTGCTTCTTCCTCTTCTTCACCAAATAACACATCTATTTTATTTGCGGCAATTACCTGTGGTTTTTGCAACAATTCTTCATTATAGGATACTAATTCATTATTTATCTTTTTAATATCATCCACTGGATCACGACCTTCTGTACCAGCAGCATCTACAAGATGGATGATAACTTTTGTTCTTTCAATATGCTTTAAGAATTCATGTCCAAGGCCAATCCCTTCGGATGCACCCTCAATTAATCCAGGAATATCTGCAATTACAAATCCTTCCGTATCGTTTAAATCTACAACACCAAGATTTGGATTTAAAGTTGTGAAATGATAATTTGCAATCTTTGGCTTTGCATTTGTAACACGAGATAAAAATGTTGATTTACCTACATTAGGGAAACCAACTAATCCAACATCAGCAATCACCTTTAACTCTAAAGTCACGTTTAATTCTTGAGGTTTTTGACCTGGTTGCGCATATTTTGGAACCTGCATTGTAGCTGTAGCATAATGCTGATTACCTTTTCCGCCTCTTCCACCACGTAAAATAACTTCACGACGGTTTCCATGAGACATATCGGCAATTACTTTGCCGCTTTCTGTTTCTTTAATTACAGTACCTTCTGGTACTTTTAAAACTAAATCTTCACCGTCTTTGCCAGAACAGCGTTGTTTGCCGCCATTCTCACCGTCCATAGCAGAAAACTTTCTTTTAAAACGAAAATCTACGAGTGTATTTAATCCTTCGTCCACCTCAAATATGATATCTCCGCCTTTTCCACCGTCACCGCCGTCCGGTCCACCAGCAGGAACGTATGGCTCTCTTCGAAAGCTGACATGTCCATCGCCACCTTTGCCTGAGCGGATATAGATATTAGCACTATCTGCAAACATAAAATCACCTGTTCTTTCTAAAAAAGGGGCTGTTAAATAACAGCCCCTCGCTAAACTTAATTATTTTGCTTCTACTGGGTAAACACTAGCTTGCTTCTTGTCTCTACCTTTTCTTTCGAACTTAAGTACTCCGTCTACTAAAGCAAATAATGTATCATCACCACCACGTCCAACGTTAACGCCTGGGTGAATCTTTGTACCACGTTGTCTGTAAAGGATGTTTCCAGCTAAAACGAACTGACCATCAGCTCTCTTAGCACCAAGTCTCTTGGATTCGGAATCTCTACCGTTCTTAGTAGAACCAACACCCTTTTTATGAGCGAATAATTGAAGGTTCATCTTAAACATGACCTACACCTCCTTTATATACTAGGCTTAAGAATTGAAAATTAAGTTCAATCCTATGAAATAATCTGAATATATTCCTGTCCGTACTCTTCCATAATTCCTTGGAGTCCAAGGACTAAAGAATTCAATAACAATTCTGATACTGAACTTAGAGTAGAGACAATTTTGAATTCAACCGTTCCGCTTTCTTCTTCCACGTTATATTCATAAGTATCCGATGAAAATGTATCAATGGAATTCATGGCATTAATTACAAGAGCTGATGCAGCTGCACATACGATATCCTGACCATATTCAGCATATCCCGCATGTCCACTACATGAAAATCCGTAAATTCTGCCTTCATCATTATTATAAATTGATACTTTAACCATATCAACCTCACATTGGCTGATTAAGCATTGATTTTTTCAATCTTAACCTTGGTATAAGCCTGTCTGTGACCATTCTTCTTATGATATCCAGACTTTCTCTTGTATCTGTAGACAATAACTTTTTTGTTCTTGCCTTCTTCAACTACTGTTGCAGAAACACTAGCACCAGCTACTGTAGGATTTCCTACTACTAACTGACCATTGTTTACAACAAGTACTTCATCAAAAGAAACAGTTGCACCAGCTTCTACACCAAGCTTTTCTACTTTAATGATATCGCCTTCGGCTACTTTGTACTGTTTACCACCTGTTGCTATAATCGCGTACATATGGCACCTCCCATTATCATTACTCGCCAACTTTGGTGCCTGTTCAAAGAACAGAACTTTAAAACCTCGTTGTGCGGCACACTATGATATATTATCACAGTATGTATAAATTGTCAATTATATTTTTATATTAAAAACCAAAGATTTTTCAATTTTTGATTTTTTTCTTATCTACCAAGTTCAATTACATTTTGAATCAATGCTTTACATCTACCACATTGACTACCTGCACCAGTAAGTTCAACTACTTTTTCTACAGTATCTGCTCCATTGTTCACTGCATCAATTACAGTTTGCATGGATACATTTTTACATCCGCATAATGTAGATTGAATGTACTCAAGATTCTCTTTACATCCTTCACAGGTAGTACAAACTCCTGTCTTTTCTGCTATTTCTTCTATTGTACGTGCACCCTCACACATTGCTTTACGAATTGTGCTATATTCAACATTGTTTACAGTACATATAATACCCTTGTTTGCCATTTTCAAAACTCCTTTTAAAATTAATTCTATTTTTTCTTATTTTGTTAATCTGCGCAGTATAAAAGTTAAATGAATACATAATAAATTCAGAATTCAGATGATCTAACTGCCATGATTAAAACTTTTACATCGTTATATTCACGACGATGTAAAAGTTTTAATCATGGTAATTTATATACCTTTTCTCTGAATTTATTCAAGTATAGAATTGATTTTAAAACTACGAAGTTCAAGTTGTTACATAACGAAATCTGCCAGTTCAGCCTCTAGATAGTTAACGATTTGTTCTCGGTTAACTACCATTTGACAGCCCCTGACACCTGCACTTATTATAATTTCATCAAATAATATTGCAGTTTCATCTATATAGGTAGGAAATTTCTTCTTCATACCTACTGGGGAGCAACCTCCGCGAATATAACCAGTAAGTGAAAGCAGATCTTTCACAGGAATCAGTTCTATTTTCTTATCGCCAACAATATTTGCTGCCTTTTTTAAGTTTAATTCTTCGGCTACAGGAATACAAAAAACCATGTATCCCTTCTTCTCGCCTTTCGTTACTAAAGTTTTAAATACCTGTTCTACGGGTTGTCCCGTTTGCTCTGCGACATGTGTCCCAGAAAGATTTGCTTCATCTACTTCATATTCTATTGTTGTAAAATTTACATTTGCTTGTTCAAGTAAACGCATTGCATTTGTTTTAACCATGCCTTTATCCTCCAAATACTTCTTTCTCTATGAAAGGCAACCAAAACAGTCACTTGTTTAATCTTAAATTAAAAATCAAACAAAAAAACTATTTTATAGTTGTCGTTTACTTAATTTGTTCATAAAGTGGTTTTCTAATCTTCTTTCTTGTAATTTCTACAAGATTTAGAGCAGTCATATCAATAAGCATAGTCTTTACGGGATCTTGTCTTAAATATTCGTTTAAAGTATTTAATAAAAGTTCCTTATTCTCTTCTTTTTTCATATCAATAAAGTCTACAATAATAATGCCTGATAAATTACGAAGACGAATTTGTTTTGCAATTTCTTTTGCTGCCTCTAAATTAATTTTTAAGAAGGTTTCTTCCACATTCTTTTTCCCTGATACCGCTTTACTTGTATTAACATCAATTACTACTAGAGCTTCCGTTGGTTGTATGATTAGTGTTCCACCACTCTTTAACCATACCCTTTCTTTTAACGCATTCTCTATTTTAGATTCAATACCATAAAGTTTAATCAAAGGTAGCATCGGATCGGTATATAATTTTAGTTTATGAATATCCTCTTTTTGATAAGTTTCAAGATATTCCTTCATCTCAGAATACATATCTGCATCATCAGTAATGAAATTCTCTATTTCATGGGATAATCCATCACGAATGGAACAAATATAAGCCTTTGGTGTTTCATAAATTTTAGAAAAACGCAAGCGATGAATCCCATAATTTTTAATATTTTCATATAGGCCTAGAAGAACTTCAATTTCATTCTTAATTAACTCTTCTGATACAAAGCATGCATTAGTTCGAATAATAAAACCATATTGTCCAGAAATAAAAGGTTCCAATAATTTTCTTAAACGTTTCCGATCTTTATCGTTTTCTACTTTATTAGAAACACCAATTCCAGGCTTTCCATGGACTAAGACAACATATTTTCCTGTTAAATTAATATTCGTTGTTATAACAGGTGCTTTCGTCTTAACATCCTCCTTGGATATTTGCACAATCAATTCATCACCAATACGGACATGATCTGCTTTATGTTCCTGAGTATAAATAGGATGTGTTACCTCATTTAACGAAAGATAACACATCCTGCCATGTTCTATTTCTACAAAAGCAGCGTTGATATTCTTCACTATGTTCTTTACTTTACCAACATAGATATTTCCAAGTAAGGAATCCTCTTCTTCTTTTTCTACATTCACTTGAATCAATTCATTTTCTTCAAATAGTGAGGAAATGATTTTTTGATTCAACTTTGTAATGATTAATTTCTTCCCCATAATGACATCCATTCTTACGCATGTTTTTGCGTAATTAGGTTGATAGAAATATTTTTCTATCAACCTAAGTTTTTCTAATATTTATTTCTTGATTACTTTATTCATTAATGCTTAGCAAAGATATCAATTGTCTTTCAGGTAAAGTTCCTTCTGCAGTCGCTTTTTCAAGCATAACTTGTGTCATGCCACGTCTTGAAACATCCGCAAACATATCCATTCTATGAATTTGGTAAGCAAGTGGATTGTATTCTACACCTATAGAATTACAAAACGCTTCAATAATTAATTCTGGTTTAATGTTCGTTACACTACCAGCAGACAATTGTAGAAACACTCGTTTTCCATTCTCATAACGATCTGCATGGGCTAAACCTAATTCTCTAGGAAAGTTAGCAGTAGCTTGTAAAAATTCTGATTCATTTACACCAAATCCATAGATAAATGGTTTTATGTCTAACTCACGTTCTGATTTTTTAGATTTCTTTAAAACCGTAATGCTATCTTTTTCTAAGAATTCTTTTATCTTTAATTCAAATTCTTCTTTACTTAAAGCCTTTCCATCTTCGTTTAGTTCGTAGCCATCCTTAACAGAAACCAAATAGTCTGCTGCCGCTACTAAAGACATCGCTGTTTCACGTCTCTGATTTGGCAATGGATCTGGAATTACGCTAAGGTCTGTAATTAAAAATCCTTCCGTCATTTGTTCATTAAAACGTCGGATCATACTTTCCTTATCCTCGATTGTATTTAATTCAACATCCAAATACTCTCCATCACTTGTTAAACCAACGCCAAGTGGAGATGCAAATGACATAACTTGATGTGGATTAAATCCGTTACTATACACAACATCTAACTCTGCACGTCTGATTGCTTTTTGAAAAAATCTCATAACGTCCAAATGTCCAATGAACTTCATGGCTCCATATTTTGAAAATTTAACTCTTACATTCATTTTAATTCAAGCCTTTCAACTTTTATATACATGAACAAAAAACGTTCATAATCTATTTTTATCCAATGGGTATCCACAAAAAAGCTTGTAAATACCTCATTTTGCTTTCCTTATATCTTGCTAATTTCTAGCTTCTACGCAGACACCACCTTTAAATGCTGCTGCACCACAACCAGAACATGACTGACGACAATTTGGTGTAATTGTTTCTTCCTTCGCTCTTTTGTATTCTTTCCATAAAAATTGTTTTGTTACACCGATATCAATAAAATCCCATGGGAAAATTTCATCTTCGGTACGTTCTCTACTAGTGTAGAATGCTACATCCACACCATTCTTTTCAAATACACGCATCCAAACATCATTTTTAAAATATTCAGACCATGCATCATAAATACAACCTTCCATATAAGCATCATAAATGGAGGAAGCAATACGACGATCTCCTCTTGCAAAAAGACCCTCTAGTAAAGTTACATCTCCATCATGCCAGTTATAACGAATGCTCTTATAGTTTAATTGTTCTTTTAATTTTGCACTTAGAACACGACGTTTTCTCTTAATTTCTTCCGTTGTAGACATCGCAGACCATTGGAATGGTGTAAATGGCTTTGGAACAAAGAAAGAAGTTGAAGTTGTAATTGCAACTTTACCATCTCTTTGATCTTTAGGAATTGTATAATACTCTCTTGCGATCTTGTCCGATAAAATAGCAATTCCTTCAATATCCTCATCGGTTTCTGTAGGAAGCCCTAGCATAAAATAAAGTTTTACTTTATTCCATCCAGAAATAAACGCATCCATAGCACCTTTTAAAATTACTTCTTCTGTTAAGCCTTTATTAATAACATCACGAAGTCTTTGAGAACCTGCCTCTGGAGCAAAAGTTAAACTACTCTTCTTAATATCTTGCACTTTACTCATAACATCAAGTGCAAATGCATCGATACGTAAAGATGGTAAAGAGATATTAACTCCCTGCTTTTTAAACTCATCAATTAAAAAGTAAACCAATTCTTGTAGTTGTAAATAGTCACTTGAACTTAAAGAACTTAAAGAAATTTCTTCATGACCAGTAGAACGTATCATTTCCTTTGCTAATTCCTTTAATGTGCTTAAATCTCTTGGACGAATTGGACGGTATAACATACCTGCCTGGCAGAAACGACAGCCACGAATACATCCACGTTGAATTTCTAGAACAACTCTATCCTGAATTGCCTTAATATAAGGAACAATTGGTTTTTTCGGATAATACGTATTACTTAAATCCATTTCTACTTGTTTAAGTACTTTTTCTTTTGCATGAGGATTGTTTGGAGTGATTGCTTTTACTGTTCCATCTTCTTTGTAAGTAACATCATAAAAAGCTGGGACATACATTCCTTCAATTTCAGCAACCTTTTCAAGGAACTCCATTCTTGTCCCATTGGAGGCCTTATGTTCTTTATAAATATCCAAGATATCGTTATAAACTGTTTCACCTTCTCCAATATAGAAGAAGTCAAAAAAGTCTGCAATTGGTTCTGGATTATAGGAACATGGTCCACCACCAATAACAAAAGGATCTTTCTCTGTTCGATCTTTTGCATATAGAGGAATACCAGATAAGTCTAACACCTGTAAAATATTCGTATAGCACATTTCATACTGAAGTGTAATACCAAGGAAATCAAAATTCTTAATAGGATCTTGAGATTCAAGTGCAAATAAAGGAATATTTTCTTCACGCATTATTTTATCTAAGTCTACCCAAGGGGAATATACTCTCTCACAGTAGGTATCTTCTCTTTGGTTTAACATATCATATAAAATTTGCATTCCAAGATGTGACATACCAACCTCGTACACGTCAGGGAAACACATGCAAAAACGTATATCTATATTATTAAGATCCTTCACAACCATATTGACTTCATTGCCAATATATCTTGCTGGTTTATCAATTTTTAATAAAACTGCATCATCTAAAGCTAACTTTCTCATTTTTTTCCTTTCTTCTTGTAAAATACATATAATAAACATTAACATTATCAATTCAATAAGTAAAGCCTAAAGTATTATATACATTTTAGGGAAGAACTTCAAGTAGGTAACTTTTGTTCATACTTATATTTAACAGTCTATCCTTTTATTGATTTGAAAAGTTATGCTTCGCTTAGTCCATAGACCTGCTCTTTAAATTCGGCTTCCGATATCGGCTTAGAATAGTAATATCCTTGTGCAATATCGCAATTTTTTTCTTGTAACATTTCTACATGTTCCTTCGTTTCTACACCTTCACATACAACTTGAATATTGCATTTTTTCGCCATTGTGATAATACTTTCAATAATAATTTCACACTTAACTGCATCTTTGATATTTGACAAAAACTCTTTATCTAATTTTAATTCATCAATTGTAAGTTCTTTTAAAATGTTTAAGGAGGAATATCCACTGCCAAAATCATCAATGGATACTTTGATGCCTAAATTATGTAATTTTGAAATAATCGTTTTAATTTCATTAAATGTATCTGCTGGAATACTTTCTGTTATTTCAATAATAATATCCCCGGGCTCTATCGCGTACTTTTTTAGTAAATTACTAACATTATTTATATAATTTTCTTCAAATAACAAAATACGAGATTGATTTATTGATAACGGAAAAATATCCATCCCCTGTTTTCTCATCATACTTTGAAAGCGGCATGTTTCCTCTAACATATATAAATCTAGCTTTGATATAAAACCATTTTGTTCAAAAATAGGTATAAAATCTGTTGGTAATGTAATTTTACCATCTTTATTAACCCATCTTACTAATACCTCTCCACTACAAATGGTTTCATTTACCAAATCATATTTAGGCTGAATATACAGCTTAAATTCTTTATTCACTATACCATCCTTCATACGTTTTTCGATGTCATTTTTTTTCTCTGCTTCTCTATACATGACATCGTCATAAAAAGCGTACTGATTTCCATGTAAATCTTTTATTTTCTTTTTAGCAATGTATGCTCGATCTATCATTAAATTTATATCAGAATCATAAGAAAAAGTATCGAATAAGATGATTCCACAGTGACAATTTATTGGATAGCGTTGTTGGGGTAATAAATCAAAATCCGAAATCTTATTCATGATTTCTTCAACTCTTTTTGCTATTTTACTAGATTCTTGAGTATGTAACAGAATTCCAAATTTGTCCGATTCCCTATGATAAAAACATTCATCTTCATGTAGTTCTTCTTTTAACACATCTGCTATATGTCTAAGAAGCTTATTTCCTATTTGATATCCAAAGGAATAATTAATAAATTTAAAATCATGTATATCAAGTGCAACAAAGGAATATAGTATTTTATTTAAATATAACTCCGGCAATTTTTCCATAAATCCATTTTTATTAATTACTCCAGTAACAGAATTGTAAAATGCCATTCGATTCATTCGCTTATTACTTTTTTGAATAACCTTTAACATATATACGCTCATACACAGGAATAATAAAGTAATAAATATTATAATACCAAGAGTAAACATAGTTATTGGTTTAAGGGACGTTTTATAATCGGATAGCTTAACCATGCTAAGGGCATACCACATATTGTTATCATCGATTACATGTGAGGTGATATAATAATCATTATGAATACGTAGGGAACGACTTACTATATGATTATCTAGGGATATAAAATCCTGAACTTCTAAATTTAATTCCTCAAGATTATAAAGATCCTCAATCTGTTTGCCATTATTCTCATCTTCCGAAGCATCGATAACGATTTTACCATCTCGATCTATAATTATTATATTGGTTTCATCTAAACTATTTAAACGTTTAACAATATTTTTGTATTCTTCTAAGTTATCAATTGCTAGCACTGCACCGATCACATTCTCTTTATCATAAACGGGTGTAGCATAGCATATGGTTCCCTCTTGGGTAATATCATCTACAAACACATTATAAACCGTTTGATTCTCAGTAAAAATTTTTTCAAAATAGTCTAAGTGTTTCTTATAAGAATAGTCTTTACTAAAGCCATTGGCATCAACAGAAACCCCAGTTAAGTCTGTTCGAACATAGATTATTTTTGAAAAAATGTCTCTTTTTATTTCATTGGCTAGAAAATCTTTTATTTCATCTAATGAATCTTCTGGGTTTATGAATGATGCGATTGAATTTATGTATTCGATATTCTCTGTATTTGAAGATTCAAATATCTCAGTATATTTCGTTGTTATTCGTTCTAATTTTTCAATAACTTCTTCATCCATAGCCCTATTTCTAAAAAACATGAATATAAAAAGGCAAATGATTACAACACCAATTAAAGATAAAACAATTGATAATGAAAATAGTAGCTGTTTAAGCTCATATCTTTTTTTCAATCTAGGTCACTTTCCTTTCGTTTCACTTTATACTTAAAAGCTCAGTTGTTGCTTCTAAAAACATAGTGTTACTGTCATCGAGCTTTTTACACAGCTTTTATTTCATTGATACAGAAACTTATCCCATATCTCTTTCGCTAAATATGTGTTACTTAAGCGAAATTATTCATTTTACATTTGTGCTTTTGTTCATTTTGATTTTATCTCTTGTGTCCTTTTTTATCTTTGGTTTTTCATTACTTTTGAACTCTTTTTTTATCTGTTGTGACTTTCCTTATCTTTTGTGCTTTTCTTTGTCCTTTGTGCTTTTCTTTGTCCTTTGTGCTTTTTCTTACCCTATTGTTCTTTTCTTTGTCCCTCGCACGTTTCTTTATCCTTTGTATTTTTCTTTATCCTTTATGTTTTTCTTTATCTTTTGTTCTTTTATTATCCTTATCCTTTGTATCCTTACTTTATTAACAGTCTGAATCACAATAAAACTTATATCTTTGAACTAAAATATCATTTCTAACCATTGCATCGGCCAATCTCCCCAATGTTCTAGACTTAAATAAGCTGAACTTGTAGCTATTAATTCAAAGGGATAGCTCTTGTTTGATCTATCTGTATTTGCATATTTAATATTATTATACTTATGAGTTATCGCTTCTTTGTCAGTCTGTACAGTCTGTAATTTCTCATAACTAGCCTCTGTTCCTATCTCATTTTCAAATTGAACATCACCTTGTATATATTGTGGATCTATCTTTAACCATCTACAATTGTTAATATTACCTTTTTCACCAGCCAAGGACTTTCCAAACATGTAAATCTTATTTCCTCTTAGTTTAAGCATTGCAGAATAACAATTACTTATTTCTTTTGATGAATCTGCAACTCCAAGAAATCCATACACTGTATTTGTACTGGCTGCTACTCCAAGAGAGTGACTATTTTTGATGGTTCCTAAGTTTCTATAACAAAATCCACTAACTTCTTCGCCATCTTCAGTTGATACGGTCACATTGGCATAACAGGATTCAATTAAGCCATAATTTTCAAAGACAAAACCGCTAATAACTGCCTCTTCTTCTCCCTCTACATCAGCATCGACTCTGTTACCAATAACAGTTCCTGAGACATAGCAATTTATGATCATGCCTTGATTAATTGCTAAAAATCCATATTGATTTTTAATCTGCACTTTACTATATCCGTCTTCTCCTTCTACATCTGGGCGAATAGAGCAACTTTCAATGATACCCTTGTTATTTTCTGCAAATGATGCATTTGTATTTATTAACGTAATACCTTTTATTTCACTCTCACTTTCAATCGTTTGGAACAATTGTTTATCCAATGCTTCAATTACATATCCATACGTATTATCTTCAAGCTTATATGTTTTAGATTCATAATTTGATCTAAAATTATTTATACTTTCTGTGAATATATAATCATCACAACTCTTGCCTCTATTCGTATAAGGAACCTTTCCTTTCACAAATGTTATATCTGCACTTTGTATAAAAGTATATGAAGCACTAGACTCTTCCTTTGCAATATTGTTCAAATGCCTTGGAGATCGAATGTAAAAGATACTTTGCTTAGCATCCATATGCTTAACAGTATCCCCATACAATGGTTGAAAACTTAATCTAGCAGTTTTTGAGTCAATAACAATATCATCAGCTTGTCCAAGATTATTTCCAATCTGAACTAAAACCGCCTGATATTCATATAAGTGTTGCGGTATATTTTCTTGGATAACGTAATAGGCTTCAAATTCACCAATTTCTGAAAGTTGATTCTGTAAATCTTCACTGACTTTCTCTGTAAGGTTTTCTAGTTTGTATGTATTCTCATTGCCAAACGAAATACCGAGCGTACTAACCTCTTTATCTTTCGGTATTAAAATCATATAACCTTCTTCCGTTACATATTTACCACTTTCTTCCAACAGACCATTTGTTAATTCAAAACCAGGTGTAAAAATTTCTTGGTACTCTGGCGTTTCATCATCAGCACATGCTTCTGTCAAATATCCGTGATAGTATAATTTGCCATCAATAAGCTCGTAGTAAATTAGCCCGGCGTTTAAAGAAGAATTATCCGTTTCCTGGTCATCCGCGTATTCCATTGTTTGAGTATCCCTTGCCGGCCAATCGCCCCAGAATTGCATTTTGACATACGCATCCTCTGTGGATAGTAATTGGAATGGATATACAGTGTTCTTTTTATCATTATCAGCATTTTTATAGCCACTGTAATACTTATATGTTTGTGGACTTGTCCCGTATTTCGCTAATTCGTCATAATCGATTGGTTTTCCTTGTTCATAAAGATTATAAATATCCCCAAACTGTACTTCACCTTCTATATAGTTATTGTCTAACCATGTACAATTACGAAGTGGATTATTTTTACCGCTAGTTCCAAATCGATAAATCTGTTTCCCTGAAAGTTTGAATAATGCGGAATAACAATTTTCAATTATTCCTTCATCATTGTTATTACCAAATGCATAAGAGATACTAGAATCTCCAGTACTTTCTACTGAGCCTATCGTAAAACAGTTTAGAACCTTTCCACCATTATTATATCTCAAAAAACCAGATGTTTGAGTAATTCCTGTTAATATTCCATTAACATAACAATTTTCAATGCTACCTCTGTTAGTATCAACAAATCCACTCACTGAATCCCCCTTAACTGTTCCAGTCATATAAGAATTTCTTATCGTACCTTGGTTTGTAAAAACTAAACCAGAAGCTTTACCATATCCTTCGATTACAACACTTTCATACCCAGATGGAGAATTTATACTTGAACGTATACTGCATCCTTCAATAATTCCTTCATTAAAGCGTGCTAAAGCTGCTATCTCTAAATCAGTTGAATAGATTTGTACATCAGTTAAAGTAATACCTTTTACTACTGTATTTGGGAAAATATAACCAAACATCGTTACATTCATCCCCTGAATTGTATAAGTTCCACTATTATCTGGATAATGTTGAGATTCATACTCTTTTACTCTAAATTTACTAATGGAATCACTAAATAGATAATTTCTCACCTTTATAAAACTTATATCCATATTCTGAATAAAATAATTATTTATTGCTTGATCCCAAATAGTAAATGATTCCAACTGTTGCAAATTTACCAATTGACGAGTAGAACGAATATAGTATGTTGTATCTTTTACTCCCTCTTTCATAGGTTGTACTGAATCCGCAAAATATGGTGTAAAAGAAAAATAAGCAATTTTTCTTTTTGGATGTTCATTTTGCTTACCCCTATAAAAACTTAAAGTTCCCTTCTGACCAAGATTAAAGGAAGCTTCACCAAGAAACTCATAAGCTATGAAGCCCTTGAATTCTTCAGGAAGATTCAAGTCTTTTCTTTCTTTCACAATTTCTTTGATTGAAGTTCCCCAATCTGTATAGTACAAAGATTCTAAATCTACATCTTCAGGAAGTAAAATCAAATATCCATCCTCTTCCACATACTTGCCCTTACTTAGCTCTAAACCATTGCTAAGACCTTCTTTTTGGGTTTTTACTTCTTCATAATTATCTCTATTATCAGGATTGTCACTTTCTTTACTTACCCAACCATGATAATAAAAAGTTGAATCATCTAATAACTTTTCATAATAAATAATTCCAAAATCAAAATCATGCTCATTTGCGTTTTCAATCTTAAGTGGCCAGTCTCCGTAATAAACTTTCTCAGATCCAACCTTCTTAGCTGCAGTATTGTTAACAAGCCTAAAAGGATAGGATATAGCTTCTAGCGTTTGATCATAACTGTAAACTTCAGCATTTTCATTATCATTACCTGCTCGTCCACTTACACTTAAAACTACTGATTTACTCTCATCATATACAGCGTTTATCATTCCATCATAATCATAACCATAAACATCTGATATCGTTGGTTTTAAATCACTATTGCTGTCTTTTAGAAAATAGCACTGCTTCGCAGTAACTGTAGCTGCTGTTTCTACACTACCGATAAACGCACCTCTTTTAGAATTTCCACTGATGCCTTCAACCTTACCGATGGAATAACAATTGGTATACGTATTCACTCCAGCATCTATCTTTCCAGTGAATCCTCCTGTTAAATTACCATAAACGGAAAGTGTTGAAAAACAGTTCATAATTACTGTGTTATAAGCCCCATCTTTCCCTATAAAACCACCAGCAATCCCTGTACTTCCTAATGCTGTTGCTCCAAAGAATTCTGAATACTGGCCATTCTTTGTATATCCTCCTGCATAGCTATTTTTAATTAGTGTTTCATTTTGTGTAGCACCATCATTCACACCGATTAAGCCACCAGATATTCCACCATCACCAGCTACTACTGGGACTGACGCAAAGGAATCTATTATGCTTGTATTCACCGTCTTTCCTACGAGGCCACCTGCGACCCCATTTGAAGCAAAAACCATGAATTTGTTACCGATCTGATTCTTTTTCTGATTAAAAGCACCTAACTCATATTTTTCTGCTGCTGTAATTTTAGTAGCATCAACTTCATCATCCGTTAAATAAATAGCACAATTTTCTAGATTTCCATTGTTAAGTTCACCTACAAGCCCTCCTGCGATTCCATTACCAGATGCTTTCACAGTAGAGTTTATCACAGTTATATTCTGCCCTGTAAAATGTCCATCTTCACTTACCGTTCCAACAAGAGTACCAGCATTTCCTACATTTTTGCTATTTACAGAAACAAAATTATTCAAAACAAGATTTTTAGCTGCAAAAGTCTGTGGCAATACATCTGTTCCAATCTGTGAAAATAGTCCCACATTACCAGTTTCATTTTCCATAAGAGTAAAATTGCTTAATTGGTGACCATTTCCTTCATATTCAATTAAAGCAAGATTGGTAATTCCGTAAAATTTATCTCTCGCCAATTCCTTTTGTTGCATTACATTCCCATCATATGCATAAATAACTATATTTTCTTTTTTACCATTTGGCATAAAAGAATTCCAATCAATGGATGATGTCTGTTCTGCCCTATCTACAATTCTATTTATATTTTTGTTGTTATTAAGCGTTAGATTACTAGGTAAATTAGAAACTTCCGGACTTAAATTTTGTAAATGTCTAACGTTTCCTATTGTCACTTTAGAAGCAGTTTTTCCGTTCACTGTATATTCATAATTTGCTTCAAACAGACTATTGGTATATGCCTGGGATTTAACAGCTTTACATAATACTTGGTTACTAAAAACCTCTACTGTTATAATAATATTTTCACCAGGAATTAAATCAGGGAAAATATCAGCAAAATGTCCACCTTGTCTAGTAATGTCATCTAGAATAAGGGTATATTTCACCTTATCATTTTCCTTTTTAGCGGACCACCATTCTTCTCGTGAAATAGAGCCCGTTCCTAACTCGTCATACTCAAAGGATTTTGTCACAGAGGCTTGACTCTCTTCACCTGTTACTGTTACAGAAATTTGACTCTTAACTTCCTGTCCATTCACTCTTTTCCAATAATTCGAGTCAGTTATTGTAACTTTAAGCACATCTGCATTATCCACCTGAATCTCAACGGGATCAAGCTCTGTAGAACTTAATGTTTTTGTGATTGCTCCACCATAATATCCAATAATTACATTACCATGTTCATTTTTATAATTCTTTCTTATTTGCTTTCCTGTGGAAGAATTATCACGGCCATTTGTTTTATCAAGTCCGTTGGCTCCCATGATATCATTTTCATAAGTGCATTTATTAAGGTCGTCTGTATAAAATACGCCATACACCGTTGCTGTTAGATAATCATATTCGATAACATAAAATCCTTCACTACGAACTTTTTCATCAATTGCACCTAAGGGTAAAATAGTTTCTAAAATAGTATTTTTCAAACTATCTTTTTCACCATCGTATACAATGTAGTAGTATTCATGTAGCCCATCATTTTCAGCCCATACTTCTCCTGCTGGATAATCAGATGGTTTTTCCGTCATCTTACTCCCAAAATATCCATCTGCATTATCGTCATGTTGTTTCTCAAGACTTTTCCATGTTCCGGAAGCTTTTGATGCTGTCATATGATTCTGAGCTGCTACAAATATTTCACGTGCGGTAGCATCCATTTCCATAAGCTTAAGGCTTTTCTGGTAATGCGCAACACCAACCATTCCTATAGATAGCAATATAGATAGAATCCCTACTGCAATCAGCAGTTCAGCTAAGGTAAATCCTGCATTTTTTTTATTTTTACATTTCATTTCGTTCTTATTTTTTATGTATATCAATAATATAACCTCCACTAACTGCACTTAGATTGTGCTGTAAGCTTTTATCTATTATTAATTCTCTGACTTTATTTCTTGTAGACCTGCGCTTGATACTGAATCAGACACACCTTCAAAGAATGTCACTTGTAAACTTACATTAATATTCTTCGAAGTTTGTAATCCGCCCTCTGTCGCTGACAGATTAACATCTCTTATCAAACATTTATATTTACAATTTTTCAAAGATTGAATCATTTCTTTTGCTGTATCATAATCTCCAGTCGTAAAGGTGATATTAATATTGCGTCGTACAATACTTCCATCCGTTGTCGCATTATCAAAGTTTAAATTAAACGTTTTAGCCTTAGATAAAATACTATTTATTTCTGTTATTTCATTTTCAAGATTATTATAATCTAAAAGGAGTCCGCCAGATTGTCCCTCGTTTTCCTTTAGCACTTTTTGCATCTGTATCAATTTTTGTGCCTTTAACTGCACTGCCAAAAGCTCATCTTCTAAATTAATCACATTGTACGTTTCCATCATTTTCGCAGTGCTTTTCCATACTGCTTGGTAATAAAAGATTCCAAGAAATAAGCATGCACATATCAGCAGAAGAATGTTTTCCTTTACCGTAAATTTTCTGCTCATTTATTCTTCACCTCCAGATTTCAGCCTTATCACTATATTAGCTGAAACGGTTTTATTTTGTTTTTGATTATTACCATTTGCAGCAGTAGTTACGGTTACATAAACTGCCCTTTCATCTTCTTCAATTGCTGCTACAATCTCAGACACAGAAGGTAAGTTTGTGTTTTCAAGAGCAATGGTAAGCATACTGTCTGCTATATTAATATTTCGAATGTCCGCCTTGTCTAAAACACAATTTTCAACAAAGCTAATAATATCCAAACGATCTAACTCCGCAGCCTCTGATTCATTATAAAATGCATTTGTATAAATACGATATGCTTTTAAAACTTCGTCATACTCTTTTGTTTTCTCTTGCAATAACTCAATCTGCTTTTGAGTTTCCTTGTAAAGACGTTCTGCTTCAACTGCAGCATTTATTCTATCAATCACCGCAAATTTTACAAAAACAGCAAGAACTAAAAGAAATAATACAAAGCTTCCAAGCTGAATGCTTGTTTTCAACCTATTTTTCTTCTGTATTGCAAGGTTTATTGTCTGCTTCACTGGATATTTTGGTTTTGTAATTTGTATCACACTTACACCCTCCTAATTCCATGTAATTCCCACTGCTGCTGCACCAAGCACCATTGCATCTTTATTTTCAATGATCCCATCAAATAACTCATCAATACTTTTTACTTTTAAGTCCAATGTATCACCCAGTATTTCCATCAAAGGCTCAATCTTTACTCCACCGCCACAACAATATAGAGTATCCAGTGTATTACTTGGATGATTGTAATTAAAGAAGTTAATTACTCGCATAACTTCCCAAGCAATCTGACCATAAATAGCAACACATTCTTCTGAATATATCACATTGTTATGATTTTCATGCTTATATATTTCGGCTATATGTTCATCCACTCCAAGAGTTTCTGCAATTACCTTAGTAACAGCTCCAAGACCTAGTTCAATCTTTTTTCCTGTCTCGTATATTCCATCTGTAAAAATCCATAGAGATACAGCATCATGACCAATATTAAGTAATGCATAATCTCCCGGTTTTTCTGGCTTAGTATGTTCTAAGTGTTTCCTAATAACATTTTGATAAGCGGAAGATTCTGGTGCTGCCACCTTTAATTTAAGGCCACAACGTTTTAACATATACCTGTATTTTTCAATAGTTTCTTTTGATACTGCCGCGGCCATAAGATCCATACTTTTTGATATTTTCCCGTTCTTCTCCTCTTCTACCATTCCAACAACGGCATAATCATAAAAATATTGATCTTTTTCTTCAGTAATAAAATCATGAAATTCGTAAGGTAGATTAAATTGTAATTGATCCACGGTCATATATGGTAAGAGAATTCTTCTAACATATGTACTGCTCTCAGGCAATACGACTGCAGCATATTTACAAGAAATACGATGCTTTTTCAAATTTTCTTTAATAAAATCGGTCATTACTTCCCAGGATACAATATTTCCATCTCTTACAATATTATCTGGCAACCGTTCAACCACAAAGTCTTTTACCTTATTATCTGAACATACTGCAAATTTAATTACGAAATTTCCTATTTCAATTCCTAAATATGTTTTTATCATTTACTACTTCCTTTCCCAACAGATACTTATACAAACAATCCCAGATACCAGCTTACAATATCCGTTCCAAATAACAATGTAACCCATGAGGCCCCTGCAATGGCTGGTCCGAAAGGAATCTTATTCTTTCTTAAAAGTACAACCAAAATTAATCCAACAAAACAAGAAATAATCAGATTTAAAAGACTTAAGGCAGGCCCCATATAAAGCCCTAGCATAAAAAATAGCTTAATGTCTCCTCCACCCATGCTCTCTTTTTTTAACACCTTATCCATCATAAGAGAGAGGAGAAGAATGCCTCCACCGATTGCAGTTCCTCCAATCAATCCTGTTACTAATTGTTTTGTAATAGACTCTTCTAAAAATGGTAGCGTAACCAACCACCAGAATATACCAGCAGTAATAAATCCGTTTGGAATCTCATAACTATCTAAATCTACTAATGATAAACCTAATAAGATACATGCAAGAACAAGATATCGTAGCGTTAAGATACTAATATCATACTTTAACACAACGCTAACAAAAACTAGAGCTAGAAAAATCTCCGTTAACATATATCGCACGGAGACTTTTGATTTACAGTATTTGCATCTCCCTTTTAGTAATATATAACTAAAAACGGGAATCATATCAGCCATCCGCAATTCATGTCCACATGACGTACAGTGACTTCTTCCTTTTAATACATTCTCTTTATGAACAATACGCCACGCCATACAGTTAATAAAGCTACCAAATACAGCTCCAAACGCTGCTGTTATGAATAAAATATAAACTGTAATAAAAACATCCATATGTAGCATTTGATTCGAATCCTTTCATCGATTGTATTTAATGAATACTTTCATCTCACTTTCATTTATTGAAAAATGTTGTTATTAATTAATTCCCCTCATTTGAAACTTTCCTGATTGTCCGTTTGACAGGCAATCAGGAAAAATTCAAATATTTTTTTCTTGTGATTAGGCCGCAACCCTATGGCCTAAATCACAAGGAATTTATTGGACATAATCAAGTTTTCCTTTTGATTTTGGAATATTATATGTCTCTATTTTGTAATAAATTTATATATTGAATTAATTATTATAACTATTGACCAGGTGTAGGTGTAGGTGTAGATGTAGCACTGCTGTCTGGAGTAACCCATGTGATTTTAACTTCACCTTCTGCGCTTATATTTACTTCAATAATATTTCCTTTAGCTGTATTTCCATCCGTACCTTCTGGATATTTAGCTGATTGACCATAAGCTTTTATAGTGTCTTTTTTTTCTTTTCCAACTAAGATTCCATTCTCTGCATCATAATAATAAGTATTTTTTTCCTGATTATCTAAATATTTATTTACTGCCGCTGCCTTAGCTGCTCTTTCATTTGCCTTATCCGTTGATTGTTTGGCACTTTCTAACTTACCAGTAAATATTGGCACAGAAATTGCCACTAAAATAGCAATAATTGCAACTACAATTAATAACTCTGCAAGTGTAAAACCTTTCTTATTCTTTAATGTATCTTTTAATTTATTCTTTAGCATATAAATCATCCTTTCTTCATATGAATCTATGTATCTATATATCTATCTCAAGAGCAGTACGGGTTGCAATATACCACTCATTGATTCTAAATAACATTTATCTTTCTATCTACACCTTACATTAAATCATACATAGTAAACATTGGTAGATAAATCGCAATAACAATAAAACCAGCAAACAATGCCATTAATATCAAAATAGTTGGCTCAAGCTTTTGTATCGCTTTTGTCGTGGCATACTGTGCCTCGTTATCATAATAAGTACCAATAGTTTCAAGTGTTAGCTCTAATTCACCGGTCTCTTCACCAATGGCACACATCTCCGTAAGTGCATCTGGAAAATACTCACTTTTCTTCATGCAATCACCAAGTCGCTTTCCCTCTTCAATGCTTCCTGTCATTCTAGATATTTCTTGTTGCATCAAATAATTTTCCATAACTTTTCCGGTTACTTCTAGGGAACGACTAACACTAAGTCCTGCGGCTAAAAGCGTGGTCATCGTGTTAGCGAACTGACCTGCTCCGCTTAATAAAGCAATGTTTCCAATCACTGGAGCCTTTAACTTGATTTTATTCCAAAGGATTCTTCCTTTTTCCGTATTAAAATATAATTTTAATGATATTACAATAAATAATATAACAAGTGCAATCCACCAGATATTCTTTCTAGTAAATTCAGATAAGTTTATCAATACTTTAGTCATAGCAGGCATTTCACCATCTAATTCAACAAATGTAGATGCTATAGTAGGAATAACCTGGACCATTACCACTGCCAGTACAATGATTGCCACAATTAATACGAAAATTGGGTAGGACATAGCCTGTTTTATCTTCTGTTTCGTCTTAAAGGACTTATCATAATATTTATATAGTGTTTCAAAAGAATGCTCTAAGGTTCCAGATTCTTCACCTGCACGAACAGTTTCAATAAATGTAGCAGGTAGATATGGACAGTTTTTTTCAAAGCTAGAGGCAATGCTATGTCCTTTTGAAACGTCTTCTGCAGACTTTTCCAATACTTTTTTCAAAAGCTTATTATTGACTTGTTTACTAATTAAGGACATACAAGTATCAATAGAAACACCTGATTTTAAAATAATAGAAAACTGTGAACACATGACAGATAATGCCTTATAATCCACTTTTGGTTTTCCTATTTCCATAGAAAGAATGCCTTTTCTTTCTTTTACTGGCTTAATATCAAGAACAATGCTACAAGTGGTTTTAATTTGAGCTACCGCCGCATATTCATCTATTGCTTCCACAACACCGTTCACTTTTGCACCATTAGCAGACAATGCTTTATACTGATAAGTATTCAGTTTATGCCCCTCCCTTCATTTGTTATTTATCTAAAGTTTTTCCTGATATATTCTCGATCATGAGCAGCATCTAATGCCGTCTCGGTATCAATCACTCTTTCTCTAACCATTTTAATCAATGCATTATCCATAGTTACGCTTCCCTCTGCTGCTCCACTTAGCATAGCTGAAAACATCTGAGGTGTTTTTCCTTCACGAATTAGATTTCTAATTGCCGGATTTACAATCATAACTTCACATGCTGCCGCACGACCTTTTCCCATTTTCTTTGGTAAAAGCTGCTGGGATACTACTGCCCTTAAACAAGTGGACAGTTCCATTCTCACCTGTTGTTGTTTCTCTCCTGGGAAAGAACCGACAATTCGGTCAATGGAATCCGGTGCTGAATTTGTATGTAAAGTAGCAAATACAAGATGTCCAGTTTCTGCTGCCGTTAAAGCAATTTCTATCGTATCTTGATCACGCATTTCCCCAATTAATATGATGTCTGGGTCCTCTCTTAAAATAGCGCGTAATCCATCGGCATAACTTCTAGTATCTGTCCCAATTTCTCTTTGATTAATAACCGATTTATCTGGAGTATAAATGTACTCTACTGGGTCTTCCAACGTAATAATATGTACATTTCTCGTATGATTGATTTCATTTAAAATAGCTGCAAGAGTTGTTGATTTACCGCTTCCAGTCTCACCAGTTACGAGTACAATTCCCTTTTTCCATGAGCTAAATTCACTCACTGCAGGTGGCAGCCCTAATTCCTCTAGTCTTGGAATTTTACTACTTAAGATACGAAGTACCGCCGATACATTTCCCTGCTGTCTAAAAAGATTGATTCGAACACGCTCTCCTGCTAAGGTTCTAGCTAAGTCTAGTTCTCCGATTTCTTCTATCTTTTCATATTCCTTACCAGCAAGTTCTTTTGCATATGTTTCACACTCCAAGGAGGAGAGTGGCTGGAAAGACATATTGGCCAATTCTCCATTTAATCTATATTTTGGAGGAAGTCCGCACACGAGATGAATATCCGATGCGCCATCTTCTTTTGCCTTTAAAATAAGTTCTTCTATACTCATATCTCATCACTCCACAATACTGATTGTCCTACAAAGCTCTTCAAGACTTGTTATTCCCTTTTCTGCAAGGACTAAACCACTTTGCATCATTGATTCAAAACCAGATTCTGCAATGATTTGTCGAAGCTCTGATCTTGGTCTTTCTTCTGTAATACAGTCACGTATTCTCTGATTTAATTGTAAAATCTCAAATACGCCAATTCGTCCAGTATAACCGCTATCAAAGCACATATGGCAACCAGTTCCTTTATAGAAAATTCGTTTGTCTGTTGTAGAAATACCTAACAAATCTCTTTGTAAGTCAGTTGGTTCTTCTTCTTGTCTACAGTTTCCACATACCCTTCTTACCAAACGCTGAGAAATGATTCCTCTAACACCACCAGCAATCAAATATGGTTCTACACCCATATCTTTTAGTCGATCCAGTGCAGAAATAGCATCTTCTGTATGTATTGTAGAAATAACTAGATGGCCTGTCATGGCTGCTCTCATAGCGATTTCAGCTGTTTCACCATCACGAATCTCACCTACACCGATAATATCTGGATCCTGACGAAGAACGGATCGTAGAGCACTTGCAAAAGTCATACCTGTTTTTTCATTAATCTGTACCTGAGTAACACCTTCCATCTGATATTCCACAGGATCTTCAAGCATGATTAAATTCACTGCCTCTGATTTTAGCTCACTAATCATTGTATACATAGTAGAAGACTTACCGCTTCCTGTAGGACCTACAATTAGAATTACTCCACTGTTGTTTTTTAACAACCTTTCAAATTTTTCTCCGTTTTTATTGTTAAGACCAATCCCTTCTCTTGTAAGCATTGATTGATCTTTAAGGAGAATACGGATAACCACTTTTTCGCCGAAAATAGTAGGTAATGTAGACAAACGTAAATCTACTTCTTGACCTTTTATTTTCATAGCTGCTCTACCGTCCTGTGGCACACGCCTTTCAGCAATATCCATCTGTCCAATAACTTTTAAACGTGAGATAACTACCTGTTGAAGTTCCTTCGGGATGGTTAGAATTTTCATTAATCTACCATCGACTCTGATACGAACATTCATCTCTTCATTTCCTGGTTCAATGTGAATATCACTGGCTCTTTCTGTTAAAGCACGTTCTATAATAGAATTCACAAGGCGTACAGTAGGCGCTGCATTCACATCATCTAAGTCTTGATCTGGAATTTGTGTTTCCGTATTCGTATTAAAACCGCCTTCTTGACGCATCTGCGCCATAGCCTTAACAGCACCTTCATTTTCATATAAAATATTATATGCCCTAGCAATCCCCGCAGCTGTTGTAATCATAGGCACAATTTTCTTTCTTGTGGCAACTCTAGTTGCTTCCACTGCCATAAAATTTAGCGGGTCTTCCATTGCCAGATATAAAACATCTTTTTCTACTCGAACTGGAATAATCCCATGTTTTTTAGCTAAATTCTTTGAAAGAACATTAACAACCTCTGGATCGATATTTACCTTCGTTAAATCAATAAATTCGATACCTAGCTGCATACGAAGCATTTCTATTAGTTGGCCTTCTGTTATGAAACCGTTTTCAATAAGAACAGTTCCTAGCCTTTTTCCTGAACCTTTCTGCAATTTTAAAGCTTCCGTTAAATCATCTTCGGTAATTAGCTTTAAATCTATCAGCATTTCTCCTAAACGTTTGTTTTTCATATAACACCTTCTTTAAATAAAACCTAACAATAATCTATATAGATTACATCAAATTGCATTCATAGGGCGTACATTTATCGTTTGTTCTGCGTATATCTCATTCTTATAAGAAATAATTATTGTATATGTAAATACTTGATCTTTATACTCTAAATTTTTTATTGTGGGAACCAAACCGTTGGTTTTCGTAAGCTCTGTTAATAGTGGAATAATAGAGGAAGAATCTTCAACCGTTCTTATGTAAATATTATCTTGCACGGTCTCTTGCATGGGTTCAAAATAAATTCTATAACCTCTTTGAACATTATAAAATGTCCAATATGTACTCTCACCTGATTCCGAAATTTGTTCTTGAATTTCATCAGCATTTCTAAGCTCCACAGATATCGCTGACACCGCAGTGGACAACAGTGTTTGTGCTTCTGCTCTTAAAGTAATTCTTAAGTAAGCATCTTTAACTACTGTAATACCGCCACCGATAAACCCCATTGTAAGTGCAATAATCAATACTGCCAACATCATTTCTGATAAACTAAATCCATCTTGTGATTTTAATTTTTTCATCATTTTATCACTTCCTGCATGACTACCAATCTGTTATTTTGTATAGGCTGCAAGGCTACCATCTGTTATTTTAAATATTTTAACTTCGATCTTTATCTCCTTTTCCGGAGTATTTTTACTTTTTATAACAACCGTTCCCTCATTACAAGGTCCCTCTTGTTTTTCTATATTATTGATATCACCATAAAACGCTTCGATCGTTTCGCTACTCTTATCAATCATGCGATGAGAAACCATAATCATAGATGCCAGAATTAAAAGTGCGATTCCTGCGAGTAACGAAGCAAGCAATGCCTCTGCCAGCGTTTCTCCTCTTACGTCCTTTACCTTTTCACTTATTTTATTCATAGCTTTCCTACCTATAGTAAATCAATCCATTTCAATTTGTCCGCCTGTCCACATTAATGTGGTTGTGCGTTTTATTCCGTATTCATTTCCTGTTAAGACTTCATCCATAAATAAAGTCTCTCTCTGATTTTCAGAAAGAACTGCTGGAACCTTGTAAATACAAGTAGAATTCTCTAGTGATAGTACAATAGTAATATTATAAAATGCATCCATCGTAAACTCTGCCTGTACCTCACTTATGTTCGTATCAGAAGTTTCTATCGTTAATGTATCAACATATGTAGCATCTACTGCATTCTCATTCGCGTCATAAATGTAGTCTGCTGCTTTTTGTAAAAGATCTTTTAGCTCATTTTGAGGTTTCTCATTATAATCCTCATCGATTGGTTGCGCTTCATCTTGTAAAAAAATCTGATATCTGGAGTATTTTTCTCCTTCTATTTCTTTTTTTAACAATTTCGCAGCGGATGATAACGTATAATAAGACTGTTCATTCTTTTTTAAATTACTTAATCGACCTGATGATGTAGAAGATGCAGCCAATACAACAGAGCCGGCCATGGAACAAAGTAAAAGAAAAATTAAGGCAATTAACATAGCAGCCCCTGATTTACTTTCCAACTTTCTCTGAAACATTTTTCCACCTTTTTCATCATTTTTTGATTTTAATATATCGAATCATTTTTATTCTGTCAATATGTTTTTTGATAATTTTTTGATTTTTTTACCATTTATTTGACCGTATTCTCCATTTTTATGGTAAATCTCTGCATATATTAATACTACAAACTTATACGAAATAAGAAGCTGTTAAAAATAGATATATTTCATACGGATTTTCTCTTGTTTTTGCTACTGCATAAACTTATATTTTGTACATACTCTTCCTTACATACAAGATTAACAAGCTTATTTCTTCAGGCAAAAAAATTAGAAAAACATATAAAATTCTATTTTATAACAGCTTCTTCACATATTATTTATATATAAGGATAAGATTGTTTCAAAAGCAACCTTATTTAAATTATTATTTTCTATAAAACTTTTACACCTGCTACATATTTTCCAACTACATTACGATCATCAGAAAGATAAATCACTCTTTCTAAACGCTCTTTTAAAGTAAGTGGTTGAGGATGTTTAATTGAACTATCGTCAATAATAACTGCATCAAACTCATATTCTGGTAAAAAGGAACCTACTTTACCAAAATATTCTCCTCCACCCATGGTGCCAAGATAAAAGGCTTCTTCTACTTTTAATGGTTCTGCAGATTGATCAATTAATCTCCAATATAGTCTAGAACACTGGATTGCATCTGTCATTGCTCGAAACATTGATAAGGAACTACCACCAGCAATATCACTTCCTAGTCCAAGTCTCAATCCAAATTCTAAGTATTTTCTGGTAGGGGCAATTCCCGATGCAATGTTGGTATTTGACTGAGGACAAATTGCCACCATAACTTTATTGTCCTTCATCAGTTTCATTTCATCTTCATTAGAATAGACACAATGTGCCATTATTGTATCGCACTCACCACCAAAGAGTCCAAATTGATGATATGCCTCTCCATAAAATTCTGTATTTGGACATAACTCCTTAACCCATTGAATTTCACCTAGATTTTCAGATAAATGTGATTGCATACCAACCTTTGTCTTCTTTTGGACATCTCCAAGTTCTCTCATTAAATCATCCGAGCACGTTGGTGTGAATCTTGGTGTTAAAATCGGTTTTACATTTTCAAACGCATTCATGGTATCATAAACCCATTGTTCTGTATCTTTTGCCGCGTGGGAAGCACTTTCCTCTCTTAAATACTCTGGGCAATTACGGTCCATATTTACTTTACCTACAAATGCTTTCACACCGATTTCATTTAGCTTTTCCATTAATATAGTAGTTGCACTAGAATGTAGCGTTGCAAATGCACATAATCGAGTCGTCGCAGAATGCTTCACATCTTCTACAAATATTTCATATGCTTTTTTCGCATATTCTATATCTTTATACTTTGCTTCTTCTGGGAAAGCATGTGTTTCTAACCAATCAAGTAATTCTAAATCCATTCCTAGCCCACGATATGGGTACTGGGAGGCATGTATATGAAGATCAACAAGACCTGGAATGATTAATTTTCCAGTGTAATCCGTCAATGGAAATTCTTTATATTTATCTGGAATCTCATTAAAAACTCCAACACTTACACCATTTTCACAAATTAAATAATGGTTTTCATATGTCTTTACATGAGACAAATCACTACTAAAACAAATATCACCCTTTAAAATAAAGGACTTATTACCTTGAGTCACCGAATTTGTGTTTGATTCTACTGTAAACATGCTATATCAACCTACTTTCATAAAAAAACTACCAGCCATATCACCCCCCCTTTGTTTTCAGGAAGAATTGATACTTTGGTAGTGTATCTTATCCTATTTTATACGTAAATGTTACAACATCAAAGATTACGCCATCATACTTAGGCAATAATCTTCTAGCTGATTACTTTTTTCACCAGCTCACTTACATATCATATAAAATAAATGTAGGTATGTCAATATGAATCATCACCCAACTTAAGATTACTAAGAATAAAATTAAATATTATTCTTTTATGAAATTAGAGATGACTTCTTCTATGTAATTAACTATACTATTATCTTCAATCATAGTTATAATTTTTTGTGTATCATAGTCTAATATTTCAACCTTTGCCATGTCCATTGTAAATAATATCAAAAATATCGTGCAACAAATAATGATTCGAATTAATAATCCCTTGATATATTGATTTTTTTTCTTCTTACCTGTTTTCGTATTGATATTACTTCCTATCGTATTCATATTACTTTCTTCCATATTGATATTACTTTCTTTGGTATTGATATCCGCTTCCATAGGTACACCCCATTTCATAGCATGTCTTACAATAATATATGTCACATTTTACAGGATATTCATAAAATAATAGTAATCATAAAAAAGAGGTTGATACAGCATTGAAAAATCCACGCTTTTAATTTATAATGAACTTTAGTCTGAGTTACAAATAGAATAGGAGGAAAAGACTATGTCAGACAATGTTTATGACGTACTCTTAGAGCGCGGATTTATTGAACAAGCAACACATGAAGAAGAAATTAGAGAATTACTTGGAAAAGAGAAGGTAACTTTTTATATTGGGTTTGATGCAACTGCAGATAGTTTAACTGCTGGTCACTTCTTAACTGTTATGGCAATGATGCATATGCAAAGAGCAGGCCATCGTCCAATTGCATTACTTGGTGGTGGAACTACTATGATTGGTGATCCATCTGGTAAGAGCGATATGCGTACGATTATGACAAGAGAAACCATTCAACACAATGCTGATTGCTTCTATAAACAGTTATCAAGATTTATTAACTTTGATAATGATAGTGCAATTATTGCAAATAATGCAGATTGGTTACTTGATTTAAATTATGTTGAATTTTTACGTGAAGTAGGTGTGCATTTCTCAGTAAATAAAATGCTTACTGCTGAATGCTACAAACAAAGAATGGAAAAAGGACTTACTTTCTTTGAATTCAACTATATGCTAATGCAGTCTTACGACTTCTTAGTATTAAACAGAAAGTATGGCTGTACTCTTGAGCTTGGTGGTAATGATCAATGGTCCAACATTCTTGGTGGCGTTGATTTAATTCGTCGTAAAGAACAAAAACCTGCTTATGGTTTAACTTTTAAACTTCTAACTACTAGCGAAGGAATTAAAATGGGTAAAACCATGAAGGGTGCTGTATGGCTAGATCCAGAAAAGACATCTCCATATGAATTCTTCCAATACTGGAGAAACATCGAAGATGTTAAAGTTGAAGAATGCCTTGCTCTTCTAACTTTCTTACCAATGGATGAAGTAAGAAGACTTGGTGCACTTGAAGGTGCTGAAATTAATAAAGCTAAAGAAGTGCTTGCATACGAGATTACAAAAATCGTTCATGGTGAAGAAGAGGCTGAAAAGGCGAGAGAAGCTGCAAGATCCTTATTTGCTGGTGGTGTTCTATCCGAAAATATGCCAACTACTACCTATTCTAAAGAAGCCTTTGAAGAAGGCATTGATTTAATTACATTAATGATGGATGCAAAAATGGCTACTTCTCGTTCCGATGCAAGAAGAAACATTGAACAAGGTGGCGTTTCTGTAAACGATGTAAAGGTTACTGAATTTTCAAGAAAGTTCACACCAGCGGATTTCAATGCTGATGGTGCTTTACTTGTAAGAAAAGGTAAAAAAGTATATCATTTATTTAAAATAGATTAATTGAATTATTTTATTCAAGCTATCATAAAAGATTGGGGTGTTTTAAAGTATGCCATGGTGTCCAAAATGTAAGACAGAATATCGGGACGGTTTTACAACCTGTGCTGATTGTAATGTTGAATTAGTTGAGGAACTAGAAACATTGGATAAAACCAATGATTACGAAGAGGTTATTGCATTAGAGGAAGAAACAACTGCTAAAAAGTTAGTTGAATTCCTAACCTTTTCTCAAGTCACTGCTTATTTTGAGTATTCAGAAGTAAATAAAGCTTATTCTGTATATGCACCTCATGCAGAAATTAAGAAAGCAAAACGATGCTTTGAAGCATTTTATAAAGTAGAATTAGAGAATATGGAAAGTAGCACTCCAGATTCTTATATTCTAGATGAAGAACCATTACAGAGTCTTTCAGATAACACAGAGTCAGAAACAGATGAAAACAATGAAATTTTTGAAAGCTTAAATGCTGCAGAAGTTGAAGAGGAATCTTTTAATGACCAGGTTATTTCTGAAGATACTGTAGATAATCTTGCGAATACTGATTTAGAAGAAACATATGATACTCTAGAATCCTGTAATTCCTATGATTTTAATGCAACAGATGTAGAGTACTCCAACGTTGATGATGACTTTATTCTGGATGAGGTTTCTGATCATGGAACTTCGAAGAAATTCCATGATAAAGAAGATGAAAATGATCTGATTAAGGTTACAACACCTGCCTATGTTAAGAAATCCGATCAATATAAAGACTTAAAGTCAACAGCAATTACTTTTCTTTTGTTTGGTTTTGGTGGCTTGATATTTGTAGCATTAAACGTATTTGGAACTATTTCTATCATCAATGGAACTTTTGGCTATATTATAATGTCACTTGTATTTTTAGGTTTTATCCTCGTTGGAATTAACTCCATCTCTCGCTCCAAAAAAGCTGCTGCAGATGCTATCCTTGAGGAAGAATTAACCTCAAATATCAACGCTTGGCTAAAGGAAAACATTAGTGAAGAGTATATACAAAGAATTCAAGATAATTCTCTTTCTAGCGAAGTGAATTTTATAAAAACCATGGATCATTTAAAAGAAATGGTAACGAAAGCACTTGGTGAAATGGATGATTCTTATTTAGAATATGTGATAGAAGAATATTATAACAAGCATTTTGATAGCCTTGAATAGTTAGTGAATAAAGAATCCCCTGTTAAGTACTCATAAGGATGATGTACTTAACAGGGGATTCGTCTTGCAAATTTACAAATATGAATAAATCATTATATTTTGTTTTACATCTCTTGTCTTTTCTTACCACCTAAAAAATTCTCATAAATGCTATATTGTTTCGAACTTTCAATTAAAGTTGCATGAACACATCTTTCATAAAACTTGACTGGTCCTACACCTCCAATTATAGCATAAGCATAGCCCTCCTCTCTCATTGCATGTAACGATCGAAGAAGAAGTGCCTTTCCTATTCCTTTCCCTTGATACTCAGATAGTACTCTAGTTGGTCCAAAAAAGTTCAGAGCAGTTGCATTATAACAGGCATAACCAATAATACTACTCCCTTTCACTGCGATAAAACACGAAACAGGCTGATTGGAAAAACATTTATCGCACTCTCCTGCTGCATTAATACTTGAATGTTCTTTTACCCAATCAACAATTCGAAACTTATCCGGAGATAGAGCACGAAATATCTCAATCCCTTCAGATTTTAAATGATTGATATCTTCATGATAATCATCAATCGCTAATAAGTTCACTAACATATCCGGCATTTTTTCTCTCTCCTTTAGTTTTTAAGTTTGTATCGATTCAACGCAATCTTTGCAGCTCCTGTTACACTATCATTCAATGGAGTAATAATTTTTAATGTGGGTAAAACCATTGAAAGCTTCTGTATCAGCATTTCCTTAATTGGTATATAATGAGTTAAAATACCACCTAATAAGGCAAGGTTACCCTCTTTTAAATTAAGAATCTCTGCTGTAGGCAAGACCAAATTTACCAAATTATCTACAGCCTTCTTACATATGTGATTGGCATGAACATCGCCTTCTTCCATTGCTTTTAATAACAAAGGAGCTAGTGCAGCTATGTTTGCTTTGTTCCAATTGGGGTTGTATGTATAACGAATAATATCTTCAATGGAATTACAGTTTAGTTCTTTTAAAACAAAGTCCAATATAACACTGTCTGATATACGTTTATCATAGGTCTGTACTGCAACTTTTAAGATATCTCGCCCGATGGCATAACCACTTCCTTCATCATCAATTAGGTGTCCATATCCTCCAGTTCGGTGTCTGATTCCTTCACGATTCATACCAAAGCAAATAGATCCAGTACCACTAATTAGCACGATTCCTTCTGGTTTTCCAAACGCTCCGTATAATGCTGCTTCATGATCACCAACAATGTGAATGTCACAATTTAACCCTCTGCTTACTAAATTTTCTGTTATAAATTCAATCGCTTCTTTATTGCTAATACCTGCGGTTGAAATACAAATACCTTTACAATTACTTATTCCTTCTGGTAGCTCACAAAGTATATTCATTAATGATTCAATCGTATTTGAAAGTTCTTCTTTACTTACACTGTTATAATTAAGAGAACCTGCCCTTGCAGTTCGTATAATCGTTCCCGTCATATCTATAATTTGCATTTGAGTTTTTGTTCCGCCACCGTCTAACCCTACAACATATTGCATCTCATTCCCCATTCTAGCGCACATTTTTTATGCATAACGCCTTTATTTATACATAACAACTTTATTTATGCATAACAAGTTTATTTATGCATAGCAAGTTTATTTATGCATAACAAGTTTATGGTGCGCAAACACAAACTTGCGTGTGAAGATTATTTTTAGTTTTGTACTTTCTCTTATCTACATCTTAATTGGTAGCTTACCTTTTAAATCAAATGGTGCTTCTAAGTATTCTGCCAATATCTCTAAACTTTTTCTCGTATATTCATATGCTGCTATTCCAAACACATTGGATGGTAAATCTTTTAAATCATATGGATTTCTCATTGCAAATACAATAACATTTTGATTTTTTTGTGCTGCCATATTAACCAACTGCAACTGTTCTTTATATAAATGAGCATTGTATGTAGCAATTACCACCGAACTTGCTTCTTCCATCTTTAACGCTAAGGATTCTATTTCATGAGTGGTTGGATTCGGTGAAGTTAGGATTCCTTCAGCATGAAAATACCTTGCCATATATTCAGCGAAATGAAACATTCCTTCATCTTGATTCAAGATATTCGTAGCTCGAAATGGCACACAACCAAGAAAAAGGGTATTTTGATCAATTTTCGGAATTTGGTTTTTGGGCATTTGAACGGGGGTTAAACTTTCTTTAAGTAATTGATTTGAATATTTAATCCCCTCGGTAGCATTAAATTCATGAGATGTAAATTCATATGCTCTACTTGATTTATGGTGTTCAATTGATTCATCGAATTCACTTGATTCATGATGTTCACTTAATTCATCAAGTTCATTTGATTCATAAGGTTCGCTTGATTCATAAGGTTCACTTAATTCATAAGGTACATTTGTTTCATAAGGTTTCCTCAATTCATTGACTTCACTTGATTCATCGGGTCTACTTGTTTCATGGTGTTCACTTGATTCCTCGAGTTCATTTGATTCATGAGGTCTACTTAATTCATTATGTTCACTTGATTCCTCGAGTCCATTTGATTCATGTGGTCTACTTAATTCATTGAGTTCACTTGATTCATAGCTTTCGTTAATTACTAAACTAGCATTTATATATTTCTCCTTATAATCTAATATTTTACGAACAGATGCATCCATTTCATCTACAGCCAGCTCGCCCTCTTCAAGCATTTTAGTCAAAACATCAGATGCTTCTCTAGCTAAATGCATCGTATGTGAAACAAAGATTAAATCAACTCCTGCCTTTATTGCGTTTTTGATTCCTTCTATCGTTCCATAATATTTTTGAATTGCACTCATTTCCATGCAATCACTAATAACTAAACCCTGGAATCCCAAACTTCCCTTTAATAAACCAGTGATAATACTTCGTGACATAGTAGCTGGTAGATTTTCCTTTTCCAATGCTGGAAATATAATATGGGAAGTCGTAATTGCTGGTATCCCAGCATCTATCAACGCTTGAAATGGTACCAATTCACATTGTTTCATCTCTTCTAATGTCTTATTGACTTGAGGTAAGCCAAGATGAGAATCCACATTCGTATCACCATGCCCTGGAAAATGTTTTGCAGAAGCTAAAACTCCACCATCTACTAGACCTTTCATCATAGCAGTACTATACCTTGCCACTTGAATTGGGTCATCTCCATAACTTCTTACTCCAATGACTGGATTATCCATATTCGAATTCACATCTGCTACTGGTGCCAAATTAAAATTAATCCCTAATGTCTTTAATTGCTCACCCGTTATTTTACCTGCCTTATAAATCTTCTCTTCGTTATTTAGAGCTGCTAATGCCATTGCACCGGGAATATTAACACAGTCTTCTCCTAATCTAGTAACCATTCCCCCTTCTTGGTCAACTGTAATAAAGGCACTATGTCCAGTATGCTTTCGTGAAAGTTCCTGTAGTCGTTCACACAGATTTCTTAAATGCGATGCATCTTTAATGTTATGTTTAAACAAAATAAAATTACCAACTTTATAAGTACGTATCAATTCTTCTAACTCTTCATCAATCTCTGTTCCTGGAAAACCGACTACAAGCCGTTGTCCGATTTTCTCTCTAAATGATAAATTCATTACCGCACCTCTTTCAATCATAAACGCCGTATTCTAATTACAAAATATTAGTCGATTATGGAGTATTTTAATCATATAATTTTCAAACATCCGTCGACTATGGAATAATTTTAATCATATATATGATACTTTTGCTTTCTAATTTTAAATTGATTTAGCTGTATTTTATTTCTTTCTAAAATATCCTTGCTATTCCAGTTTTCATTTTCAAATATATTACTCCCTGCTAATAGACTGATAAATGGCTTTCCGCTATCACTTGTGGGTTCTAACAACATAAAATTTTTCGGATATAAATTTCGAATCTGTTCTAATAGAATCAACCCTGTTTTATAACTTTCATAAGTTTCATAATCTGTAATATGGATATGAACTCCTTGACAGAATACTCCTTTATGCTTTGAACTTGTAGGTTTAAAGTAAGCTGGAGTAAATGCAACCCCTGATAAATCTTGCTTCCTCATATGCTGAACTAATTGATTTGCATCGATATAAGGCGCACCTATGATTTCAAATGGACAAGAAGTCCCCCTTCCTTCTGATGCATTTGTCCCCTCAAATAAGCAGGTACCTGTATAAAGAAGTGCTGTATCAAATCTAGGCATCCCAGGACTTGGCATCATCCAAATTTGTTTCATTGCAGGGAATAAAACATTTCTCTTTAGCCCTAAACAAGGAATAATAGTTAAGTGGCACCCTATATCCTCCTCATCATTTACCATATTCGCAAGTTCACCTATTGTTAAACCGTAACGCGTTGCAAGAGGGTATGCCCCTACAAAGCTTTTATATTCCTCTTCTAAAACATTTCCATCAATTATTTCTCCACCAAGAGGATTGGGACGATCTAGAATAATTAATTCTTTCCCATACTTTGCACAATCTTTTAAGGCGTAAATCATAGTTGAAATAAAGGTATAATATCGAACCCCTAAATCTTGAATGTCATAAACAATCGCATCTACATTCTCTAACATTTCATTCGTAAATCGTTTTGACTCTTTTCGGTATAAACTAAAAACAGGTAAGCCTGTTTCGGTATCTAAATATGTATCAACATTCTCTCCTGCATCCTTATCACCTCGTACACCATGTTCTGGCGCAAACAAGGCTGTTACGCAATATTTCTTATGTAGAATATCTATCGTTGAATTTAAATTATTATCTATTCCTGATATTGAAGTTATCAAACCTAGTTTTTTATTTTTAAAGTAATCATCGTAAGGTTTGATATTATCGACTCCTTTTAAAATCATATTCTTGACAACTCCATTTCTTTATAGTTTAATAATTACATAATATTCTAATTATTATGTAATTTAATTACATGAAAGGATCGTGGTCTTATGAATCAGCTCTTATCACTTACAACTAAGCAAAAAAGATTAGCCATCGGTTTAATGAGCGGTACTTGTACAGATGGAATTGATGCTGCACTAGTACAAATTGAAGGTTCTAGCATACATACAAAAGTTCAATTCATTGAATTTGTAACAATACCATATGATATTGAGCTTCGTTCAAAACTTTTACAACTTTCCTCCGGAGATTTTGGAGGAAGCTATGAAATTAGTAAAATGAATTTTCTACTTGGTAAATTATCCGCAAATGCATGTTTATCTGTTTGTGAAAAGGCAAAAATATCACCATCTGAAATCGATTTTATAGGTAGCCACGGTCACACAATCTATCATCAACCGCTACCAGAGAATTATCATGGTCAAACAGTTACATCAACGTTACAAATTGGAGAGGCATCTGTCATAAGTGAAATAATGAATTGCCCGGTAATTTCAGATTTTCGTGTCCGTGATATGTCAGCTGGCGGTTTAGGAGCTCCTTTAGTTCCTTACACAGAATATTTATTATATAGTAAAAAAGATAAAACAATAGCCTTGCAAAACATTGGAGGTATCGGCAACATTACATATCTACCATCCAATGGTAAATTAGAAGATATACTTGCATTTGATACTGGTCCAGGTAATATGATTATTGATTCTTTAGTGTCTATCCATACGAATATGAGGCAAACCTACGATGATTGTGGAAAAATTGCTTCCATTGGTACGATACATGAGGAATTACTGCAATGGCTTTTAACGGATCCTTATCTGTATAAAATACCGCCAAAAACCACTGGTAGAGAATACTACGGTGCAGACTATGTAAAAAGACTACTTAACAAAGCAAATGAGCTTAACCTTTCATTCCCTGACATCGTATCTACTGCAACCATGTTTACAGCAAAATCAATTGAAATAAGTGTATTAAATCACCTGCCAAAACTTCCTGATACACTTATTGTAGGAGGTGGCGGAAGTCAAAACAAAACGCTTATGAAGTACATATCTAACACTCTTTCACAATGCAACGTTATAACAAACGAAGACATTGGATTTAACAGTAATGCAAAGGAAGCCATAGCATTTGCTATCTTAGCTAACGAAACTATATTTGGTAACACCAATAATGTCCCTTCTGCTACTGGCGCAAGCCATAACGTTGTAATGGGCAAAATAACAATTTAACGAAAGCAGGTGTCTTATATGACCAATATCGAAATAAAAACCCGAAGTATTATGGATTCCCTTAATAACTCCGAACGTAAAGTTGCCACTTACTTCTTAAATAACATCGAAAATATTTTCTCAGTTCCAATTGCTAGACTTGCGGAAGAATCTGGTGTCAGCCAAGTAACATGGATTCGTTTTTGTAAGGCGATTGGTTTTGATGGTTTAAAAGACTTAAAAAAGAGTCTTTTTTTGGAACTAAATAGCGCTTCATCAGAAGTAAACGATACCTCTGACTTTTCAGACATCAAAAAGCACAGTTCCTTAGAAGAGATGTGTAACACAATTCGTAATTCAACGCTTCAAGCAGTGGAAGATACCATGAAGCTCATTGATTATGACACATTAAAAACTGTAGTAAATCTTCTATCAAAAGCGTCTTGTATTAAATTATTTGGTGTTGGTGCTTCTGCACTTGTGGCGGATGACTTTTGTAAAAAACTTCTCCGTATCAATAAAAATGTTGTCTTTAGTTATGATATGCATACGCAACTTGCTTATGGTGCTAACGCTAGACCTGAGGATGTGGCTATCATTTTTTCCTATTCTGGTACAACAAAGGAAATGCTTGAAATAATGAATCTAACACAAGATGCAAAATGTCCAACCATAGCAATTACTAAGTATACAAAAAGCCCATTACTTTTAAATTCTGATTATGCGATCTATATTTCTGCGCCAGAGATTAATTCTCGAAGCGGAGCAATGAGTAGTAGAATCGCACAGTTAACAATTGTCGATCTATTATTCACTAGCCTTGCAAATAAAAATTATACCTCTGTTCAAAAATATTTAGAAAAGAGTTCTGAAGTATGTCGCAGCCATAAAGTATAACTGGACACAACTTCACTGGATGCTTTTATCAATAAGATAACTGGCAACAACTCACCGGATACTTTTATCAATAAGATAACTGGCAACAACTCACCGGATACTTTTATCAATAATATTAGAGATATGCCCACCAGCTTTTATAATAGCCTCTTCTGCTTCAGCCGCTGTTAGATTGCATTTTAGCATGACAATAGCGGTTTTAGCAGAAAAATCACATGCTTTTAAATGTTCTCTTGCAACAGAATCATTCACACCAGTAATGGTCCTTACTATAAGGACAGCTCTCTCCACTAATTTCTCATTGGTAGCTTTTAAATCAACCATTAAGTTGCCATATACTTTCCCTAGCTTTATCATAACAGATGTACTTAGCATATTTAATACCATTTTCTGAGCCGTACCGCACTTTAGCCTTGTAGATCCAGTAATAACCTCCGGTCCAGTTTGGGGATTAATTGAAACATCGGAAATTTCATTTAATAACGAATTCGAACAACTCGTAAGGCTAATGGTTTTTGCACCAATGGATTTTGCATAGTTTAGAGCACCAATCACATATGGTGTCCTACCACTGGCAGCAATCCCTACCAATATATCATTACTAGAAAATCCTATTCCCTTTAAATCAACAGCTCCTAGTTCTTCGTTATCCTCTGCGCCTTCAACTGCTTTGACAAACGCCATAATTCCACCAGCGATTAATGCTTGCACTAATTCTGGTTCTGTACCAAAGGTTGGGGGACATTCAACAGCATCCAATATACCAATACGCCCAGAAGTGCCACAACCGATATAAATTAATCTACCTCCTACGGACATTTTCTCATATATTAAATCTACTGCTTTTTCAATCTGCTCTAATTCCTTTTCAACCGCACATGCTACTCTCTTATCCTCATCATTCATAAGTTTTAAGACTTCTATTGTTGAGAGTATATCAATATTTTTAGTTCGTTCATTTTTTTGTTCGGTATCTAAATTATTTAATTCTACCATAGCCTCTACCTCTCTGTCTTATTAGCCTTTCACGGAACCTACAGTAAGTCCTTTCACAAAATACTTTTGTAAAAAAGGATATAAAATAATAATTGGTAATGTAGATGTTATAATAACTGCTGATTTTATAGAAATTGCAATTGTTGCTTTATCCGCGGAACCTGCGGCATCTCCCACCATAGAAGTACCATTAACAATATTCCTTAAAAATAGCATTACTGGATATTGTTTTGTATTTAAATAAATCAAACCGTTAAACCAATCATTCCAGAAAAAAACTGCAGTATATAAGCCCACAGTTGCTAACGCAGCCTTTGATAAAGGTACCACTATTTTTCTTAATACACCAAAATAACTTAGTCCATCGATAAATGCAGCCTCTTCAAGTTCTATCGGTATTGATTTAAAGAAATTTATTAAAATAATTAAATTAAATTGATTAATCGCAAAAGGAAGTAACATTGCAAATCTAGTCCCTGTTAAACCTAAATTAGAGATAAGTAAATAATTCGGAATTAATCCACCGGAAAAAAACATTGAAAATACAACAAGTTGCATTGCTAACTTTTGACCTTTTAAATTCGGTTTTGATAATGGATATGCAAACAATGTCGTCATAATCAGGGATATTAAAGTTCCAACACAGGTATAAAAGATTGTATTTCCGTACGCTCTAAAAAAATTAGGATACGTAAAAATCTGTTTATACGCTTCGAAATTTAAACCAATTGGAATCAATGTAACTTTATTATTTATAATAGCTTTTGAATCAGAAAGAGACATTGCAAGCATATAGATAAATGGTACTAAACATATAAGCAACACTAAAAACATTACTATGTAGATAAAAAGATCAAATATAATATTACCTTTGGTACGATATTTTTTCACAAGGCACCCCCTAATAGATACCATCGCCGGTAAATTTTTTACTTAATGCATTGGAACTTGAAACTAAAATAACTCCGATAATGCCACTGAATAATCCAATTGCAGTCGCATAGGAATAATTCTGATTCGCAAGACCGGTACGGTATACCAATGTATCTATAATGTCACTTACCTGAGAATTTGATGGTGTATACATTAATAAAACCTTTTCAAATCCAAGACTTAGCATACGTCCAACATTAAGAATGAGCATTACCATAATGGTTGGTAAAATCGAAGGAATCGTAATATGGAGAATTTGCTGTAAACGATTTGCACCATCGATTTGAGCAGCTTCAAATAAATCTGCGTTGATACCTGTGATTGCCGCCAAATAAATAATTGCCGTCCACCCGGTAAATTGCCAAGTATCCGTAAGTACATATAACCAACGGAAATACTGAGGTTCATTCATAAAATAAACTGATTCGATACCAAATACATTTTGTAAAAATTGATTCACTAAGCCAGAACTAGGAGAAAGCAATTCTCCCAAAATCGCTATCACTACTACTGTAGAAATAAACCTCGGCATATAAGAAACTGTTTGAACAACTTTTTTAAAGCGTACATTTCGAATCTCGTTTAATAAAATTGCAAAAATAATCGGTATTGGAAAGTTAATGATTAAGTTCATAAATGATATGATAAAAGTATTACGAAATGCTCTCCAAAATGCTGGATCCTTAGTAAAAGCTTCAAAATATTTAAAACCAACCCATGAAACCCCATACGGTCCCATGCCAGGGCGATATCTTCGAAAGGCCAAAACATTTCCAAACATCGGGATATACTTAAATATAATAAAATAAGCAATTGGCAAAACCATCATTAAATATAATTGCCAATAACGTTTCAGATGCTTTCTTCCACTACTTCTCTGCTTTATATCATTCGTACTTTCAACTTTGTTTTTAGCTAGAAACATAGAAAACCTCCTTTATTTTTTATAATAAAGAGTATGATAAATGCCTTATATATAAAGTCAAAAGGCTGTTGCAAAATTAGCTTTCAATATCTAATTCGCAACAGCCTTTCATAAAAGAAAAGCCTATTTCAGATTATCATTGTAAATTTTGCAAAAATCATCAATTTTTAAGTTTTTCATCTCATTTACATATGTATCCCAATCATTCTCAACGCTCTTCTTTCCTGTTATAAATGCATCTGCCCATACTTCAAATGCATCCAATAACGGAGTTTGTAAAACCCCAGCATCCTCTGCTGTCATATCATCAAATAGTGGTGTTGGTGGAATTTCTTGAATTACATTCCCCATAGCTGCTACTACTTTATTTATACTTGCATAGTTTTCATCATATTTTGTCATTTCACGTTCATTAACCCAAACCAATTGAGTAACATCAGAACCACAGCCATACTTTACTTGAAGTGTCTTATAGACACCCTCAGCAGAATTTACTAGTTCATCCGAATATGTAATCTTCCCATTTTCCTCAGTATAAGTAACACCTTCCACTCCTAGACACCATAATTTAGCGCCTTCCTCTGAGAAAAATACCTCATCAATAGTTTTCACAACACGCTCAAAATCTTTTCTCTCTGCAGTTGCTGCTGGGAACATAATTCCAGAACCAGTACGACTCTTTGGTTGGTGATGAGCACCAGCTGGTCCTTCAAGTGCTGGATACATCTGTAGTTTAAAGCCATCTATTTCAGAAGCTGCGGTTACACCACCAATTTGATCATAATATGCATACGTAGCTATAGATTTACCACTCGCTAATTTTTGTGACCAAGCATCACCATCAATTGGATCAGCCATTTCAGGATCTAATAGCCCTTCTGCATATAATTTTGCTAGATAGCTTATGTACTGTTTATAACCGTCACTAATAGCACCTGTGAAATATTCACCTTTTTCATAATTCCAACTTAAAGTGTTAGTACCTGAAGCTCCGTTTTTACCTAAACTAACTCCAAAGGCTGGCATAGTCATACGATACAAAACGCGAGGTCCTGCTAAGATTGTAAGTGGATAAGAATCTGGATTTTTCTCCTTATATGCTTTTAAAATCTTATATAAATCATCATATGTTTTAGGAGCTGCTAATCCCTCTGTAGTTAAAAAATCTTCTCTTAAAATAAGGCCGCCATCATAAAACGGTATATCAAATAAGCTTGGTAAGTAATAACGTTTACCATCCGCTAAATTCAATGAATTTATGGCATCTGTCAAACCAAATTTTTCAACATATGCATTAAAATTTGGAGTAAGATCTGAATAGTCACTAATTGGTACCAATGCTCCATTTAATGCAAGAGAAGCATTTTCACCTTTTGTACTTTGATAAAGTATTACGTCGGGAGTATTATTACCGGTATTTAAAGCTAATGAAACTTTTGTTGCATAATCAGCAATTGGAATTACTTCAAACTCAAAGTCGACATTAAATCTTTTTTCAGCTTCAGTAACTGTTAGCCAATCTTCCTTAAATGGTAAGGTCGCATTATCAGAGTAATAAATCTTAATTTTTACTGGATCTTGATTATCTGATCCATTCGTTGTTCCCTTGCTAGAATCCTTTGAACCAGTATCAATAGAATCCTTACCTTTACTACATGCAGTAAATAAACTTACAACCATTGCTAGTGTTAATAACAACGCTACCAGTTTTTTCATTGTATACCTCCTCCAAGCCTTTTATTTTATTCTAATGAGAATTGAGATGCATAAAATATATGAATGATAAACACAGTATTAATAAAGGAAACAAATTCATAATATAGTTCTATGCTTTGTTTCGTATTAACATTGTTCTATGCTTTGTTTCATATTAATGTTGTATTTATATTTCATAAATTCAATAATTTTATGTATCTTTATTTCATAATTGTATATTATCATCATTTCCTAAATTAGTCAATATTATATTGCAATATAGTTAAAAATATTTTCAATATTTATTTATTCTATACAAAATGCACAATTTCAATTTTTAAGTAACTGTTAATTCTAATTACTCATATCTTTATAAATTGTATAAAACTACAAAAATGACTTTTACAAATTTTCATTTTAACGATTTATCAGAATAACTCACTTATTTATTCAGTTCCTGCATAAAATAAAAGGATAACCTCTGTAAAATCAGAAGTTATCCTTGAATTCATAATTGATTCTATTAAAAATCCGTCCTTTGTGTATCCTCACATTCAACTTAAACTGTGTTCATTTAATTTTACTCCAATATAATTTAATAAAACAAAAAATACAAATGAAAACTATTATAAAGAAAATCAATAACGATACCATAAACATTCACCCTCATCAACATAAGTTATTATGATATTATAGTATGCTAAGTAGCGATTCAGAGTACGAAATCGACTTATTATTTTAAATTCATATTTAAATCTCTGTTATTGTTTCATTAGAAATATTATACTTTTTTAGAATTTCTAAGTTCTTCTCAATTAACTCACGTCTTTGTGCAACGCACTCTACCGAACGCAATGGATCACTTGGCGTTTTAAATACATAGTCTTTCAACTTCTCAATCGTTGTAGTTGCAACATGAACTCTTGTATCCGAGGATGCATAATAAACATACACGGTCTCATCCTCTGCAACGATAGCTCCATTCGTAAAAACTACATTCGAGACATCCCCCACTCTTTCATACCCAATTGGAGCAATGAGATAACCAGATGGCTCAGCAATCACTTCCCAAGGTTTATTTAAATCGGTAGCAAATGCATAAATCACATAACGTAGTCCTGCGGCGGTATTTCTAACACCATGTGCAATATGAATAAATCCCCGATCCGTTTTAATTGGAACAGCTCCTGCTCCATTCTTTGCCTCAGTAATTGTGTGATACTTACGTTTACTCGTGATAATTTCTTCATCAATCACAGCATGCATAATATCATCACATAATCCAAAACCAATGCCACCACCAGAACCAGTATCAATGAAATCATCCATTGGCCTTGTATAAAATGCATATTTCCCATTTACAAATTCCGGATGTAACACTACATTTCTTTGCTGAGCCGAATTTAAGGTTACTAAATTATCAAGTCTATCCCAATGTTTTAAGTCTTTGGTTCTTACAATGCCTGCGCTTGCTATGGCTGCCGATAGGTTATTAACACTAAAATCCTTTTGTTCTGAACAAAATACTCCATAAATATAACCATCTTCATGTTTTGTAAGTCTCATATCATAAACATTGGTTTCTTCTTTGCATACATCTTCAAATAAAATAGGTGCTTCTTTAAACTCAAACCCTTCAACACCGCTGTCGCTTTCCGCAATTCCGAAAAAGGATTTTCTATCATTTCCTTCAATTCTAGCAACTAAATAGAACTTACCGTTAAGCTCTATAGCGCCTGAATTCATAACTGCATTTACTCCAAGACGCTCCATAAAATATGGATTCGTTTCCATATTTAAATCATATTTCCAAGTTACTGGAATGTGTTCCCTTGTAAGTACTGGATTTTGCCAACGATCATAGATACCATTATAAAAATCAGATTTTTGATTCTTTCTTTCTATTGTGGTTTTATATTTTTCAAGTTCAATGTAGTAATTTTTATGAAGCATCTATGTTCCTCCTTATGATTTCAAAGCACATTCTTCCGTTATGATATGGACACTTCCACGGTTCAACAATTGGTTGTCTGCTACTTGGTTTTCCTTCATCATCTACTTTCCAAAACCACTCAGAGCCTGCCCGTTTATCAACGATATTTTCTTTTATGTAATTCCATATATCTTTTACTGCTTGTAAGTATTCTTGTTTACTCGTATCTTTTTCATAAGCATTTAAAAATCCAACCAAAGCTTCAGCTTGAACCCACCATATTCTCGATTTATCAACAACTCCTCTATCACATTCATTCCAAAGGGAATGCTTATGATAAGCGGTCGTAAAAATTTTTCTCTCTAACTCGGACGTGATTTTCCCCAAATGCTTCGTAAGTTCATTATTACCTAGAATTTCACAGGTTCTATCAATAAGCCAAGCGGTTTCGATATCATGGCCATAAGAATGCAAATCAAGAATGCTTTGATAGGTTTTATTAAAAAATACTTCTTGACGACTTAGTAAAGGATTATAGACTTTTTCTGCTATAGTATTAAGAATCCATTCCAGACATTTCTTTACCTCATCTTCTTTTGTTACACGATACAGTTCTGTATAAGCTTCCATCACATGTAGCAATGTGTTCATCGTTTTTTCTGCGTGGACACCATTTTCAGAAAGCTTTTCATTAGATACTGGTATGAATTTCTCATCAAAGGCTTCAAGATAGCCATATTCATCCTTACATTTATGCTCAATCGTATGGAAAATATCTTTTGCTATCCTTAGCGCCTCTTCCTCTTTCGATACATCATAATAAGAGGATAATGCATAAATTGCAAAAGCTAAATTATAGGTATGTTTTGTACTATCGTTAACACTTCCATCATAGTTTAATGACCAGTAAATTCCCCCGTTTGTAATGTCATAACAGTAACTCTTTAAAAATGTAAAAGCATGTTTTGCATCATTCAATAAGGATTTATCTTTTAAAATCATATATGCATTTGAAAAAAACCAAAGTATTCTACTATTTAAAATAGAACCTTTCACTGACAACTTATCAATGTTTAAATCAAAATCCATATAGCCATAGTAGCCACCATAGGTGCTATCTTTCATGCTTTTCCAAAAAGGAATAATCTTATCTATTAAATGGTCTCTAACTTCCTCAATCAGCAAATCTCCCACCTGCTCTTTCTACATTGCTCATTCTACCTTACCATTCTTTATTGCCCTTCTTCATTGCCCTTCCTGCCTTACTCTTTCTAAATTACCAGTCTTCCTAATCCTTTCTACCTCTCTTTTATACCTTACTTTTTCTATCTAATTAACTCTTTCAAAATTACCCTTTTACGGCCCCCTGGGTAAGTCCACTATAAATTTGCTTTTGACATAGAATAAAAATTATTAATGCTGGTATTAAAGTAATGATAACGCCTGCACATATGTAATTGTATTGATTTCCAAGAGGACCAGTAAACTTATATAACGAAGTTGATACCGTTACTAATTTAGATTTTGTTTGTAAATATAAATTAGCCATATAATACTCATTATACGTACCGACACCTTTTAAAATCATAACGGTAATAATTGCTGGTTTTAATAAGGGGAACAAAATTCTTAAAAACACGCCAAAATAACTAGCTCCGTCCATAATTGCAGATTCATCTAAGGAAACCGATATATTCTCAAAAAACTGAAGGAAAATATAAATAGAAATTACATCTGTTCCCATCATTAATAAAATGTAGCCAGGCATCGAATCTACTAAATTTAGAACTGTCATAATTCGATAAACGGTTACCTGTGTTGCGATACCAGGAATTAATGTGGCAAATAGAAATAGGTTTCTTATTAAACCATTCCCCGGAAATTTAAAACGATTTAGAATATACGCTAGCATTGAACCTATCATTATGGAGCCAAGCAAAACAAAGAATAAAATAATCGCCGAATTTCGAAATGCAATCCCCATATCCGCCTTTTGAAAAGCGGTGATAAAATTATCAAAATAAAGCCAACTTCCCGGCATTTCCATGACATTGGTTTGTTTATATTCGGCTTCTGTTTTAAAAGCTGTAATTACACAGGAAGCCACTGGCCAAACTGCTATAAATGAAAAGAATATTAGCGAAGCATATTTAATAAATGTTAAAATGAAATTCAATAGTTTCTTCATTAACCATTTACCTCCTTCGCTTGTCTTTTTTTCTCTAATTTTCTACGTCGTAAATCATTATCCTCATTTTCTTTAAAGACATATTTAAAGAATAATTTTTGTAGAATTGCCGCAAAGGTAATTATCACCAATAATACCACTGCCATTGCAGATGCTAAGCCAACCTTTTGGCTTTTATGTGCAATTTCATGCATTTTAACAAAATACGTAGCAGTACCATTGGCACCAGTGGTAACAACATAGGCGATTTCAAATGCACTTAAGGATCCTGTTATAGATAAAATAACATTTAGGAGAATAATGGTTCTAATACTTGGTAATATTATGTACTTAAATTGTTGCCATTTATTTGCACCGTCTAAGCTAGCCGCTTCGTATAACTCAGCATCTACGGACATAATAGCACCAAGAAACAGCACCATATTCTGTCCAAAATACCTCCAAATCGAAGCAGCAACCAAAGATATATTATTAATACTTTGGTTTTTCAACCAGTACGGAAGATTTTCAAGGTCAAATCCAATCCACTGCAGTACCGTGTCAAATACAAATCCTCTTGTATAAAAGAATTTAAAAATAAATCCTACTGCAATTCCGTTAATCAAAAAAGGGAAAAACATTGCGCCCTTAAAAAAGCTACCTCCTTTTGCCTTATAGCTTAAAATTGTTGCTAAATACAAAGATATAAAAAGCTGAATAACTGATCCACCCATGTAATATAAACTTAGCCAAAGAGCCTTAAAACAATCATCTCTTGTAAAAACAGCTTTGTAATTATCTAAACCAACGAAGGTACGTTCTCCAATGTATTTCATTCTATAAAAACTAAATTCAAACATTTTAAAAAATGGAAGATATGTAAAAACAAATAGCAATATAAGTGGTATTAACATAAAGGTAACTATAATGGTTGCTTGTTGCCCTTTTCTACTTTTAAACCATTTTATGATTTGAAAAGACTGCCTTGGCTCCTTATTCATATAATCCTCCCTTTTTCTAAGTTTAAGCCAAGAAGTTTCCCCTCTTGGCTCAAACTTATTATAAATACTATGTAATTATTTTTGATCAATACCTAAAGTTGTTTGGGCATCTGACCATTTTTGATTCCACTCTGCCATAATATCGTCATAAGACATATCACCATTGGATGCATGTTCAATAATCCCTTGAACTTTTGAATTTCCACCTGCATTAATATTTAATTCAGATTCTGCATTTAATTTGTTTAAAAAGTCTTCTTCACCTTCTAATGCAGATGCATCGGCAACTAGTTCTATTCCATCAAAAGCAGATAATGTATCCGGATATTTATCACCTTTTGCAATTGGAATACCACCCTGATCGTAAGAGAAATTAGATTCTTCTGTTAGCCATTTTACATATACCTTAGATGCAATTTGATTATCTTTTGATGCTTTTGCATTGATACCATAGTTATAATCGCCACCAGCAGATGCATATTGTTTACCATTTACTGTGATTGGGAATGGCATATATCCAATATCTGCAGCATTATCGCCTGCTTCTTGCATTTGTATAATAGCCCAAGAGCCAAGAACCATTGTAGCGATTTGACCATTATTAATCATTCCTTTACAACCTTCCCAGTCGGTTGTAGTATAATCATCCTCAATTAAGCCATTTTTAGTTGCATCATACAATACCTTGTATACTTCATATGCGTGTGTACCATCCGAACGATTTGAAAATGGAGCAGCTTCATGTATTAGTACTTGATTCATGTAATTTGTATCACCAGTTGCTGATCCACCTAAATATGCATCCCATGCTCCCATTGTCCAACCAGCAGCATAATTTGTATATAACGGAATCGCATCTGTACTATCCTTTACTTTTTGAAGTGCAGCAATAAAATCCTCTGGAGTTTTTGGAAGTTCAGTTATACCAGCTGCTTCAAATACCTTTTTGTTATAAACGATACCTTGAGCATTTCCTGTTGATGGAATTCCATATACCTGTTTTCCATACTCCCAGCCATTTGCAAAGTTATAGATTCCATCTAGAGTATTAAAATCTCCATAGGAAACAAAATATTGACTAAGTTCATTTTTATCTACTGCTGGAATCATCATAATATCACCCCAGTTATCGGATGTAAGACGAATCAATGCGTCGGATGCGTAATCTGTAACACCTTCATATTCCACATTAATATTCGGATATACTTCGTTGAATTTTGTAACATAATCTTTAAACACATTATCTACAAGATCCGTTCTGTGAGTTAATACTTTAATTGTTGTTTTAATATCTTTGTAATCTTCACCCAATTTAATTTCATTAATCTTTGGAATACCATCTTTTGTAGCACCTGTGTTTTTGTCCTTATTGCCACAACCAACTAGAGAAATAACAAGTACAAGAACTAAAGCAAGACTAAATAACTTTTTCATAAATCTCATCTCTTATCCTCCTATTTTTCAATTAAGTTAATTTAATTATTTTTAACTTAAATTAATTATATAGTATAATTCTAAATTAGTCATTAAACTATCTTGCTAAGAATACCAATATCTTGTCTTTTTTGTATAAATTTAACATTTATTTTTATATAAAGAGAATTTTTTATGCATATCTTCTAGGTCTTTATACTTATATTGTAAATTCAAATACTGATATTTTAATAGTAACTAATTTTTTAAGTGTTTTTAAGTGATTTATTAGCCTATGTTTATTTGACATTGTAAGTAATTGTTGAAATATGTATGGTATTAGTGTATACTGAATAGGAAATTTATTACTTTTTTTTGACACTCATACATCATAACTACTTATCTATCCTAACATAAAAAAAGGAGTAAACTATGAATTCTCCCAGTGATTTATTTCAAAACTTAATTACAGAAGAGGCTATTTTATTACCAGGCAAACTAAATACATATCAACCTACTTTTTACACAGTATCTGAGCAAGCTAAAAAAGCTTTTTTTTATATTACATTTTTTAAAAGATGCATGATATCTAACTTAAACTATTATGGGATTAAATCAAATGCAGATTATTGCTTGCTATACACAGATCAAGGAGAAGGTATTATCAAATACAATGGACAAGATTATACATTACCATCTGGTAGTATACTCTTTATAGATATGAAACTATTAAGTCATATTCATGCAAAAGAAATGAAGCCTTGGAACTTTTATTTCATCCTACTGAATGGAAATAATATTACTTCGTATTATGAATTATGTACAACTGATGGACTTTCTTTGTTACCTATTTCAAATATTTCAAACATACCATTCATTATAAAAAAATTAGAAGGAAGCATAGTTACGAAGTCAATCGAAGATGAAGCCGTTCATTCCAAGCTAATTACGGATTTATTGACGGAAATTATAATCGAAAAAAACAATTCACAATATAAAACAGAAATCATACCAAGCTATATCCTAAAAATTAAAGAATTGTTTGATAATAACTATTCCGAAGTTCATACCCTTGATTCAATCGCAAAAACATTTCATCGTAGCAAGTATAAACTATCAAGAGACTTTACAAAGTACATGAACATTTCCCCCATAGAATATCTAATCTGTAGAAGAATTGAAAATGCGAAAGAGCTGCTTTGTCAAACAGACGATATGATCCATGATATTGGAATTTCCATCGGTATGGAAAATACCAATCATTTCATATCAACATTTAAGAAAAAAACAGGTGTTACTCCCCTTACTTATCGCAATCAGCATCAAAGAAAGATTATTTGATAATCTAATTTGACCTTAATTTAGTTACTTTGATTTGATAATTAAAAAAAGCTTATAAAATCATTACTAAATTCTTAGTTCTATTAACATAGTAAATGATTTTTATAAGCTTTTTATTTTATCTTTTTCGTAATTCAAGTAGTGATTAAATTGATCAATTAAATTTACTTTTTAACTCAGTCAATTAATTTCATCAACTAATTTATTTCATTAATAAATTTGAATAATTAATTCCATCAATCAACTTACTTAATTTAACTTTTTAACACTATCTCTAATTACAATTCTTCCTTGAACCATTGTAATTCCAGACTTATATTGCTCTTTGTGAAGTTTCTTTCGCATGATATGAATGCTCTTTCTTGCCATTTCTTTCATATCAACCTCGTAAGTTGTTAATCTTACATCAACATCAGACACAACAGGAATATAATAATTATCGAAGCCCACTACTGAAATATCTTCTGGTACTCTATAACCTTTTTTCACAAGAATACGCATCAATTCATATGCCGTACGATCACAATTACAAACAAAAGCGCTAGGTAATTCCTCTGGTAGCTCTATTTTTAGATCTTTAGTAATGGAATCACGGTCATCAAGAATCCAGTCTTCTCTTGGCTTTAACCCATGCTCTAATAAGGATTTAGAATAGCCAAAGTAGCGATCTGTAATACTACTTGTAGCCAATACGGTTCCAACAAAACCTATGTTTTTATGACCCATGTCAAATAAATAATTTGTCATTATGTATGTTCCATAAAAGCTATCTGAAATTATAAAATCATCATTTGGACTGTCATAATAAAAGTCGAGATATATCAGCGGTACATCACAATTTTCTTTTAATAAAGTTAAGTACTGCTTATTGATTCTTCCAATCACTATAATTCCATCTGTTTTCTTTTCTCGTACCATTCTAGAAATTACTAAATTTTTCTCATCCTCTAAACTTAGTACTTCTAACATCGTAAAACAATCTTTTTTTGCTGCATGGGTAACAACATTTTGATATAGTTCCCAATAAAAAGATGTGTTTTTCTCTAAGTAAAGTTCAGATACAAGAACTCCTATATTATAGGTATTCGTTTCAGTTAAGGCTATGGTTGGGCGTTTATAGCCCAACTCATTCGCCAATTCTTTAATTTTATCTCTTAACTCAAGACTTACACCACTTTTTCCAGCCAATGCTTTTGATACTGTTACTGTACTTACATTTAGCTGTTTTGCAATATCCGCTAATTTAACCGACTTTCCCATTTATCGTTAACCTCACCTTTCCATTGAAGTAATCTGAGTTTTAGATTAATTTAAGCTAATTTAACTTAATTATAATTAAAAACACTTTAAAAGTCAACTTATTCATTAACGATTATCGTAATTGTTTCTTCGCTAATTATTCTTAAAATATTCAGCCTCTAACTATTATTAAAACCACTTACTTATCTACTATTTTTAAAATGAATCGTATACTAACTATCATCAAATTAACTTAAATTAACTTGTACATAAGTTATTATCGAAATAACTCTTCTAGTTCTTCTTTGGTTAAATTATTAATAAAGACTTCCTTGGACGTGATAATTGAATCGGATAATTGTTTCTTTCTTTTTTGTAGCTTATATATCTTTTCTTCAATTGAATTTCTAGTTAATAATTTAATCACATGAACGTTATTTTTCTGACCAATACGGTATACACGATCTGTTGCTTGTTCCTCTACTGCTGGATTCCACCATGGATCATAATGAATAACCGTATCTGCACCAGTTAAATTAAGACCTGTACCACCTGCTTTTAAGGAAATTAAAAATACCTGTCCTTCTCCTTGGTTAAAGCGTTTTACATAATCATTTCTCTCAGCTATATTAGTAGAGCCCTCAAGATAGAAATACTCAATTTGTTTCTTCTTTAACTCTTCTTCAATAATTTTTAACATCGAAGTAAACTGTGAGAAAATTAAAATACGATGTTCATTAGCGATTGCATCAGCAACTACTTCCAGTAATAATTCTAATTTTCCACTACCGCCTTTATAGTTATCAATAAAGGTAGCTGGATGACAACAAATCTGACGAAGTCTTGTTAATGCTGCTAAAATCTTCATACGATTTTGTTCCAAACCACCAGTTAAAATATCAGAGTAAAGATCACTACGAACACTTTCTAAGTAAGTCATATATACTTTCCATTGTTCATCTGTCATTTCAGTTAAAATCTTCTCTTCAATCTTATCTGGAAGTTCAGATAAAACATCTTTTTTCATTCTTCGTAATACAAAAGGACGAATTCTACGATTTAAATTCTCCATTGCCTCCTTATCATCTTTAAGGATAAGTTTTTCAAATCGATTTACGAATTTTGAATGGCTCATAAGATAATTCGGCATTATAAAATCGAAGATTGACCACAACTCAGATAATGAGTTTTCAATTGGTGTACCTGTTAATGCAAACCTATGCTTAGAATGTATTAACTTAACAGATTGAGCATTTTGAGAAGCTGCGTTTTTAATAAATTGAGCTTCATCAATAAATACTGTGTCAAATGATAATTTCTGATAATGTACAATATCTCTTCGAATCAGTGGATAGGAAGTAATAAATACATCAAAATCATCAACACGCTCAATCATCTCTTGTCTTTCTTGCGGATTTCCAGATACAACTGTAGCACGTAAATTTGGTGCAAAATTCTCAATTTCATCTAACCAATTATATACAAGAGAAGTTGGGCAAACAACTAGAAAATGAATCTTTTCATTTTTATCGGCTTTTTCCTTATGCTCATCAAGGACAGATGCCATATAAGTGATGGACTGAAGAGTCTTTCCTAGACCCATGTCATCTGCTAATATTCCACCCAGACTGCTTTTTGCAAGTGTTCTTAACCAGCGATAACCAACCAATTGGTAAGGTCTAAGCTCAGCATTAATATTTTTGCTAACTTCAAAAGTATTCCCTTCTGGTGAAAGAATTGAGTCAATGAGCTTATGGTATTCCTCATCTGTATTAACGATAAATTCACTATCTTGAAGCGCATCTTGCAAATAAAAGGCACTGCTTTTCGATAATTTAATGCTATCTTCTTCCATGTTTTTAGGTAATACATTTAAAGAATCAAGAATATCATTAATTTTTTCAATTCCAGCATCATCTAAATTTATAAAGCTTCCATCTTTTAATCGATAGTACTTTTTCTTTAACTGGTAAGAACGGAATAAATTCTTTAGTTCATCCTTTGAAATATCTTCATAATTGATATCTAACTCAAGTAAGTCAATTTCTGAGTTCACTTTAATACCAACTGTGAAATTACCAGTGGATCGTATTCCCATATTCTTAAAGGCATCGGAATAATAAAGTTCACACACTTGTGATAATTCATCAATTCTACCTGTTAAAAATTCAAAAATACTATTATCATTTTTTAGCAAATAAAAACTGCTATGTGCCTCAAAATCTAAATCATCAAATAATTGCATGATCTTATATTCTTCTTCTTTTTTACGAATGATAATATAAGAATCCGACTTAGGGTCCTCAAAGCAGTTAAATTCATAATCTCCGTAGCAAAATCTAAGTTCTGCTTTTATGCTATTTTTGTATTTGTCAAAGTAAACACGAGCCTTTAAATCTAAATCTAGATATCTACTCTTTAAACTTTCAGGAATTGCTATATCCATTGTATCGTGAAGTTTTGGGAGTACCTCTTCTAAAAAGCGTTGTTTGTTATCTCCTCGAAATACCAATGCTTTTTTTTCTTTTCCAAGTGTCTTATAAAATGGTACATAATTACGTATAAACTTTGGATTTGGTAAATAAATAAAACCATTAAAAAAGAATAATCCACCATCTTCAGAGATTGGTATTACAGGTTCTCTATCTTTATAATCTAATAATATGGAATCCTCAAAAATATCCAACTCATATTTTATGTTTGGATTTCCTTGTATAAATTTTGCATCCTCATATTTTTTTTGATAAAGTTCCAAATTAAAAGAACTCTTACCGATTGTTTTTAATAACTTTACCAGCATATTCTTCGATAACTGCAATTGAGACTTATTAAACAATTTCGTGTTTGTAACTTTATCAATTGCTTCTTGTATCTCATATATTTCTAACAAATAATCTAGTAAATTCACGGAAGCTTTATCAAATTCGCTCTCTCCTGCCACGAATTTAAAATCTTTTCCCAATACGATATTTTCTTTAGTAATATAATCAAGTAAAAATTTCTTTAATGATTGCACTTTATACATGCGATTACTACCTGCATATAACGTCAAAAACGCATATCCCGAGTCTGCTCGTAATATTGCAGGAATCGTAATCGTAGCTTCTATATGAAATATTTCCCCTACGGCTTTCGTTTCATCTTGGTTCGCAAAATAGTCAAGAACCTGAAATGCCCTTTTTTCCTCTGGACTTTTTGGTTCTTTCATCTGAGATTTCTCTTGGTATTTTAGTAAAAAGAGTAAAGATGCAACTACATGTTTGCATGCCCCTTTTTCTTTTAAATGAGTAGGACAATTACAGGTATAATCAAAATTACCATCTTCTCCTTCTGTTATCACAACATTATAATTGTAACTTCCTTTCACTATAAACCGGTATTGTTTCGATGATTTAGAAAATGCAGCATTAACAATACGATTTCCCTTATAATACTGTAGCCCTCGTGAAAAAACTATATCACTCGCAGCTAAATTCCTAATTCCGGTTCTTGATAAACGTAGCATAGTAAAAGCTCCTTCCAAAGCACACATTTGTATCAAATAAGATTAGCTATCATGATATTATACCACAAAATCGATAAATAGTCACAAAATGTGTACATTTATTTAAACTTTTTTCTAAATGCACAAAGATATCTTCAAAGGGAATCAATATTTATTCTTTTTTACGAAGAAAAAAATGGATATTCAATACATAAAAAGGGACTACCACAAAATATAAGTTTTTCCATGTCCAAAACTCTATTTTGCAACAGTCCATTATAAAAACATTTCCATCGATAAATCTAAAAATAACTTGTGACACCCTAATTCTAGTTAAAAAATAACTTAAATACTTCACTTAAAACAAACGGAAAATTAATTTTTTTCACTTCTTCTTTCACATAAACAGGTACTTCACGATATAATGTATCATTCACATAATATTCGATACTACCAACAATCGTATCCTTAAGAACAGGGGCTTCAACATAGGCTTTAATATTTGCTTTCGCTTGCACCATATCGCCTTCTTTTAATAAAAGCTCCTCATTTTTAATATTTTCTTTCATATAAAGAGTTCCCTCTGTCTGTCTTCCATTGGAGATTGCAATTTTAGATGGAACTTCAAAGTCAGGTTGTTGGATATGTAGGTCATCAAGTAAACGGTGTACCGTATAATTGTCCAGTCCGTATTTCATTAATTTTTGTGTATCCGCCCATTTATAACTCTTATTTGGTGGCCACCCGGATCCAAGAACTACACTTACAAATGTTCTACCTTCGATATCAATTGCTCCAACAAAACAATATCCTGCTTTTCCTGTAAATCCTGTTTTAATCCCAATTGCACCATCCATCATATAAAGGAATCGATCCTTATTTGTAACGTTAAAATTACGGTTTTTAGTTATTTCTTTAAAGGAATACGATGTTGTGGCAACAATATCTCGAAAATCTTTGTTTTTAATCGCATAACTACCAATCAATGCCAAATCAGCTGCAGTTGTAAAATGTCCCTCCGCATCCAAGCCATTCGGAGTTTTGAATTGAGTGTTTTTTGCCCCAATTGATTTTGCCTTTGCTGTCATCATATTACAGAAATTTTCAACGCTACCACCTACATGTTCTGCAATAGCAACTGCTACATCATTATGGGATTCTAGCATTAATGGATATAACAAATCTTTTAATTTATACTGCTCCCCAGTATTAATATTTAATTGAACATCTGGTTGTCTAGCAGCATTTGAAGAAACTGTTACGATATCGTCTAAATTTGCATTCTCTAAAACTACAATTAAAGTCATAATTTTAGTTGTACTAGCCATAGACATCTTATTGTAACCGTCTTTTTCATAGAGTACACGTCCAGTTGATGCATCCATTAAACAGGCAGAAAGAGCATAAAGTTTTAAACTTGCTTTATCCTCATCTACAAAAGGTCTTAATGACTCCATATGACTTGTTGCCGTATTTATTGTGAAATTAGTATAATTTGCATACCACTCAATAGCATTCACGCTTGTTTCTAGCCCTCTATAACAATAAGCAGTAACAGCAAAAAGTAACGCAACAAGTAGAATCTTCCATTGTTTTTCTTTCTTCAAAAACTCATCCCATTTTTTTCATCTCATTTCATTTTATTATATCTTTTCAATAATATTCGTAGATATTTAAAGAATGTGATAAGCTTTTTCATTTATATAATTTAATCCTCTTTCTACTGTAATTTTTCAATAAAATATGCGAAACTCCTAATAGTCAAACTTTAAATTTAAACTAAGAGTTTCGCATTTTTAAATAGATAACTTATTTAGTACATAAATTTAGTAACTTAGAATTAGTAACCTTGAATTAGTTACTTAGAAATAGTTACTTAAACTTAGTAACTTAGATTTGCTCACAAATTATCTCGGTATTTTTATTTTCTGTCCTGAAATAATATGATTTACATCATCAATTCTATTTAGTTTAAGTATATCTTTTAAGGATACCCCATAGCTTTTAGCAATCGCTGATAATGTTTCTCCTTTTTGAACGATATGAATAATTGTTTCTCCTTCATATACAGCTATTTCTTCAATATACTCTTTGATAGCATTTCCGATTGCCTCAGCAAAAAGCTGTTGATTTGCATCTTGTATCAGATATTCATAATCTTCTGGATTTGATAAAAACTTCGTCTCTAATAGTACAGCCGGGCAAGTTGTAAGTCTTGTTAAGGATAAACTGCTACTTCTTGGCTCTCTTGATGAAAACTCTAAAGCATTTGATATGCTCTCATTCATTATAAACGGAACATCTTGAAGTAAATTATAACTATAATACGTTATAAAACCACTGGATTTGGAATAATCAGACGTTAAGTCAATGGAATTACCATGAATCGAAACCGAAATGTCTGGCTTTAAGTTACGAATCGCTGCTACTCGATTGGATAAACTGTAAAATGTATCATCACTTCTTGTTAATACAACTGTAGCACCTAGCTCCTCTAAATACTCTTTTGTATACATCGTAATTGCTAAATTAATATCTTTTTCCGTTGGCCCGAAGGTTGATAAAGGTCCAAGTGCACCATTATCCGTATCACCATGGCCTGCATCTAGATAAATAACTGCTCCTTCTAAAGAGCCTTCAAACTTAAGGTGTGGTGCTTTCTTTAATTCAAAAAACATTGCACCATCTTTAAAATCTACATCATAACCACAAACGGTTGCATCATCATATAACGAAAATTCATAAGTCGCAGTCTTTTTCTTTTTATCAACACTTACAGAAACCGCACGTACGGTGTCATTACTGATAACCGTAGGTTTTTTAACTGTAACTGTATCATATAGTGTCAATTCTATTGATTTTTCATTCATTGTAACAGAATACATTGTATTGATATCCATGGTAAGCTTTGTTACAAGTACATTGGTCTTCTTATTATCCGTTACTACTGCTTTTGAAATCTTATTATTCCCTAACGTTTTCTTATAGGTTTTCACACTGGATTTACTAACATACGTACCATCCACTATTTTATAATAGTTACCGTCTTCTCCTAAGATACGAAATGTAGTTCCCTTGGTTATTGGCATAAGCGATAAGTCAGAGGCACTAATTTTAGTTCTTGGCATGGTATAATTAGCAGTAACTACACCATAGGTATCGGTCTCATATTTCTTGTATGTTTCTTTTGGTGTTGTCGTTGGTGTAGATGAACCACCAGATGAGTTAGAAGAACTCGCTGCTGATTTTTTTCTAGTGACGGTTAAAGTTTTTAGCTTACCATTATTCTCGAAAACAAATTCATTTTCACCAACTTCTAAATCAACATATACCGTAAAAAATCCATATAAGGTTGTCTCAATTTCTTCCCCATTCAGATAAAGAGGATAATCATAGTCACTTGCTCCTAAAATACTTATCTTGCTAGCCTTAGTTGAAAATTTGTCTTTCGGAGTCGTGATGATGATATCTTCTGGATTCTGGTATCCAGACATCAAATCAGATGCATATACAGTTTTTGCCCGTAAAAGAAAACATCCAATGAATGCAAATGCCAATAAAAACATAATAATAATTTTAGTTTTATAAGTTTCCTTCCGTATCTTTTCCATAAATTCTCCTCTCCCAGTCATTAGCAATGACATATGATTACTTATTCCATATAATAACATAATCTTACAAGGAATTTATGTTGTTTTTATGGCAATATGTGGATGTCCTAATTTATTTAGATTCTACCGAAAATTCAACAATGAAAATTGAAAATTTAAAGGATTCCTTCTTCTTCGCAACGAAGCTTATAGAAATACTGTACAATTGGATGTTTTAATAAAATGGTTTCACGCATATCCCTAAGTCGCTTTTTACCAACCCTACGATCTACTAAGGCTAATATATTTAAAAGAATATCTTCAGACGCGAGACATTGATTTACATTGCTCGATAAAAAAGTATTTGCAACTGTATAAAAGTCAGACTTACTTAGTAGCGTTTGAGCATTCATCATTTTCTTTGCATAATCCGCTATCTTTTTATTTCTTGCAATTACTTGGATGCGTTCTTCTGGAATCTTATTCCCACCTTCTTCGCGCACTGTTTTCATATCATTCTCATCTATTGGAAGAAATATACTCGTATCATTCTTTATTTCTTGCTCTGATTTATACCATCTAACAAAAGCTTTTTGTTCGCTCATATCAAATACTTCTTTTTTATCAACTGATATATAACATTTTCCTGATTTGTCAGGTGAATAACGATATGCAGTTGCACGGTATTCAACTCTCTTTTTTAATGATTCACATAAAAAACTTTCTAACTGTTGTTTTGTTTTACTCCAAGCCATTTTCTATTCCTTTTCAATTAGTACGGATATATAAAATCCGTTTTCTTACATTCTATTAACCTATAATTTATGGAATCATATCACCTAAAAAGGATTCTGTGAAACCACTGTATCCAAATTTATCACACACGCTTTTTATTCCATCCACAACTTCCCTTCTTGAATAATTATGTGTTTCAAGAAAATCATCATTCTTTTCATTCAAATAGGAATAAAACATAAGAGACATTTCAAATGCTTTCTTATCGGATAAATCAAGTTGATCTAATAACATGTTTTCCGCTTCATTTACCATCCCTGAATTAATCATGGCTATCAGATTATAATATTCTTCTTCTAAGTCTTCATTTTCAAAGTCAATTTGGTTCGGATCATCGATATCTACTTTAAAAACTAGTTTAGTCATAGTTCTTACCATTTCACGAATTAATCTCATAATATAATCTTGTTCAAACATGATTAACACTCCTTTATAATCATAATATTTAGTGGATATTCACTATCCATTTATGTTACTTATTAATATCCATATTACCACTTTGTAGTACTTCTCTCGATTCAAAAACGATTGTAATAAGGGGCTATCAGTTTTCTCTTTGAGAAAAGCTGTAAGACCGCCTTAATGAATTCAAAATAAAAAACTTCGCAGTAGTAGATTCATACTACCCGCGAAGTTTTTATTATATATGATATCTTAAATATAAAACTATTCACACTCTTGTTGCTACAATCGCTTTTCCGCTAGCTTGCAAATACACGATTTTGCTTTCAGAACCTGAACAAACATCGTTTATGTTCTACTTAATTGGTATCTATAAGCTATTAAACTTCACATTGCTTTTATTATACCATAATCGTGAATTCATTGCCATTTTTATCTTCGAAATAATAAGATTGCTTTAAATAAATCTCCATCTACTACAATTGAAAAATCCCCGCCTTGTAATTCCATAAAACTTTTCACAATAGCCAAACCAAGACCTGATCCTTCTGTAGTTCTTGACTTATCTCCTCTTACAAATCGCTCTGTGATGTCCTCTGTTAAGAAATCAAGTTCCGTTGCTGAAATATTTTTTATTGTTACAATAACCTGATCTTCTTTTTCCTCTAAATCCACATATGCTCTTGTATTTTCTAATGCATATTTACTGATATTAACAAGCAAATTATCAAAAATACGATAGGTCTTTTGACCATCCAAGGTTAATATCACTTTATCTTCTGGTAAGTGGGTACGTACTTCAATCTTTGCTGTTTCTAACTGATCTTTTAACTCAAATAGTACTTGCTTTATAAGAGCAACAATATCTACCTCTTCTTTTGCAACTTCAATATTTTTCGTTGTAGCTTTACTAACTTCAAATAAATCTTCGATTAGATTCTTAAGTCGGTAAGATTTTTGTTCTAATGTTTGAAGATAAGAATCTCTTTCCTCTTTCGTAATTGAATCATCCTTTAATAAATCGATGTATGTGATAATTGCAGTCAATGGTGTCTTTAAATCATGAGAAACATTTGTGATTAACTCTGTTTTCATTTGTTGACTTTTTACTTCCTGTTCCACTGCCTTTTTAAAGCCAGTCTGTATCTTCTTAATTTCATCTTTAAATGGTTCAAATAATCCTAAATTCTCTTCAATTTCAACCTCTAAATCGCCTTGTGCCATGCGATTGGTTGCTTTTAAAAGATAAGAATATTTATCCTTTATATTATTTAAATATCTTACAAGTAAAACAAATATGATGACTGAATAAATAAATAGAATTGGAATTCCAAAAAACCATATACTACATAGGATTAATAATATGATAAAGTTACAAGCAACTAATTTAAATACTACTCTATTTGTATTATCGGATAAGTCAAAAGATATTAATTTGTTATAAAATTTCGCACATTTTCCTTTTATCCAATAACATAATCGGATTGTTAATACTTTTTCTTTGCAATAACGCTTAAAACCGATTACAAAAACCTGTAACAAGGACAGTGTCATCATAAAAGCAGCACCTAAGACAAGAAACCACACTAAGGTATGAGTTGCAAAATTAGCGTAATATCTATCTACCTCTGGTAAGTTTTCAAAAATGGTAATACTATTATATCCACCAATCCAGTCATACGCAAATCTTCCCAATTCTCCTATTGGAAAAATCAAACAAAATGCTCCAATAAGAACAATTTCAAAAGGTATTTTAGATGACAGTCCCTGTGCCATTTGACGTGGCTTTAACATTGTAAATATTATTCCTAACGCAATAACAAAACCAATGCTTACAATGCTAATAAATACGAAACCTGTATTCATAAAATAATTCTGTTCGTATCTATAAACACTCCAGTAAAAATCATCCTGAATCGTCATATTTTCAGGAGCGGCATAAATAACCGTCATATTTTTTGGCATAGAAAATGAAATGTTATTGTCAAAAGATTCGACATCATAGATAAAATCATCGTAATTATAATTAGAAAAAAGGTTCGAAATATTCCTTTCATTTGCTCCATTAACGTTATTTACTTCAACCTTTCCATACGCATTATAAGTAAGCTTTACACTGAATGCATACTTTGATAAATCTAGAGTTGATAAATCTAAATTAGCAAATTTCTCCGAACTAGAAGTTACAACTTTATTCGTTAAGTCATCAATTACTACATAATCTAAATTTACATTACTTCGTACAAGTCTTTCCCAATAGGATACCCTTTCATTAATATAATTTATCGCATTTTTATATTCAGTTTCATAGTCGTACTCGTCTACATATTCATTTTCATAGTCATATTCGTCTACATAATCAGTTTCTTCATCATATGGAAATTCATCTGCATTTATAGATTCCTCTTCATTTACAGTCTCTTCTTCAGTGTCATTCACAGAACTATTTTGCTTGTTATTTACTTGAGCATTATTGCCTTGTGTGTTATTGTCTTGAGTATTATTGACCTTTCCATTATCGGTTTGTGTATTATTATCTTGAGTATTTAAATTTTCCTCAACTCCAAATACTTCAAATGGTGTAAGTGTTTTCTGTGCTCGTTCTTCTGCTACATCCATATAGAACGCATAATTCATTTTAGTAAGTAGTTCCACCATTTCATATGATTCGTATAAGTTTTCTTTTTCTTTATCTTTTTCTTTATCCCATACGAGTGGATATGCATTAACAACACAGACTGCTGTAATAAGTATTAATATCCATGCGATTATGGTTCCAACAATTCTACTGCTTTTCGATTTTGTATCCAATTCCCCATACCACCTTTAAATATTTTGGCTCTTTCGGGTTAATTTCTATTTTTTCACGAATGTTACGCACATGTACCATGATTGTATCAGTATTTACTGCACGTTCATTCCAAACCCGTTCGTATATTTCCTCCGCGGAAAATACTTTGCCAGCATTTTTCATTAATAGTTGCAAAATTTTAAATTCCATAGGTGTAACTTTAATTAAACTACCATCAACGCTTACCTCTACGGTATCTTCGTTTAATTCTAATCCACCAATCACTATGGTATTTTCTTTTTTCTCATTATGTTGTTCAATTGCCTGCAGATATTTTGAGTATCTCCTTAACTGAGAATTTACTCTTGCTAACAATTCCATAGGAGTAAATGGCTTCGTTACATAGTCATCTGCACCTATATTTAAACCTGTGATTTTATCAATATCTTCTGATTTTGCAGATAGCATAATCACTGGAAAGTCATATTTTTCTCTTAGCCTCATTGTCATGCTTATGCCATCCATTTTCGGCATCATGATATCAACGATTGCTAAATGTATTTCTTCTTTATCGATTATTTCAAGTCCCTCAATTCCGTTGGAACAAGCAAATACCTTATATCCTTGATTTCTTAAATAAATTGCTAAACCTTCTTGTATTTGTAAGTCATCTTCAACAACTAAAATATGATACTGATTCACGTTACTCCTCCTATTTATACAACAAGTATGTGTTTTTAGACATTTTAATTTTTCGCATACAACTAATCTCATATCATTTTACACATACAAGTTGTTTTTTTCAACTGAATCGAATTTTATTCATATTTTAATTTAAAGGTTTCATTTTTAATACCATTTAAATGCATATTCGTTATATTTCCAATCGTTTCAACATTTGCTTTTATTGTTGTAAATGGCAGCGGAATTACGTAATTATCCCATCTGTGCCTTAGTCGTATACATCTGCTATACGTAAAATAAATATAAACCATCTCTTTATCCGCTTGTTTTGCTAATAAAAATAATAATCTCTTTGGTTTATGTAGAGGACCTAATGGGCCATCTAGAGCTGTTGCAAGTATTTTCCCCTCCTTTTTCGCTTCAAGTAGCATATTGGAGAAACTATCTTTCATCTTTAATCCATCTCTTACCCTTAAAGCATTCGCTCCAAAAGATTCAATCATATCCTCTATATAGTCCCCTCTAGTGTCTGCCGTTACAATGACTGAAATAGATTTGTAATCATATTGTATCTTCTTTAGTAAAAGTTGCATTGGATAACTATCCGAATGCCAATAACCAACCATTTGATTATTATGAATCTTCTCCTTTCCGATAAATTCAAAGGTTGATGTACAATCAACAAAATTAAGATATGAGTGAATGATATGATACAAGATCCTTCTTCTCTTGCTTCTTTTGTAGACGCTTACTTGCATAGCTCTCTCCTTTCATAACTATAGCTTCTTTATAAAATTCCTCTGCCTTTTTAGAAACCGAGATTAATCGGTACTCATTTGCCGTCTTATTCGCACCAGAAGAAACAATCTCATATCTTTCTTTGTCAAGTAATAGCTTTCGTATCTCCTCTGAGAATTCTTCTACATCCTCATTTGTCGTATATCCGTTAACATGATTCCTTACGATATCATTTACACCACTTGCTTTTATTGCTACCACAGGAAGGCCTGCTGCCATTGCCTCTAATAATACAATCCCCTGTGTTTCCGATTTCGAAGAAAAAACAAACAAATCACATGCCTCATAATAATGAGAAATTTCTTCTTGTGGGATTGTTCCAACAAAGGTTACTTGATGGTCTAACCCTAATCTGGCTACACTTTGTTCTAATTCAGCCCTCTTTGTTCCATCCCCTATAATTAATAAATGGAAATGCTCACCTAGTTTTTCTTTTAATCGTATCATTCCTTGTAATAAAAAGGATAAATTCTTTTCTTTTTCTAAACGACTTACCGTACATAATAAAAATTTGTCGTTCCCACCGTAAGTTTTTCTTATCTCATTTGCAAGTACTTGATTCTTTTGAAAAAACGCTTCGTTAAGTCCAGTTGGAAGTACCTCGATATCAGTCGTTGCTCCTTGATTTATAAGATGATATTTCATTAATTTGGTTGGTGCAAAGACCATATCACATTGCTTTGTAAATCTTTTAATATAGTAAGGAATGAATTTATTTTCACTAAAATCAATTACCTTTTCTTCGATTTGTTTTATAACTTTATTTTCCTCATTTTCATAATGAGACAAAAGCTTATGATATGGTTTTAAGTGATGTAAATACTGTTCATATCTTGTATGGTATGTATATACAACTGGAATTCCATATTTTTTACCTAAATGCAGGGCTGTGTTTCCAATAAGCATCGGATGATGTACATGGATAAGATCAAAGGAATTCTCCTCAAATGCCTTCTTAATTACAGGATCCATACAATTAGGAATAACACATCCGTTTGCAATTCTTTTATCAAAGGATCGATATCTTATAACATAATCTTCCTCAACTTCATTTTCATAAGTAGGTGCAAATATATATACTTCATTACCTAAGCTTCTAAGCCCCTGCGAGAGTCTTTGTATCGAGATTGGTACTCCACCTACAAATGGCAAATAATTAATAGTTAGCATTGCAATTCGCATAACAACGTCTCCTCCCATCATTTTAAATATTGAAACACCGCATCTCCAAAAATATATCCAGCACCAATGAAAATAAAATTCCAAACAAAAATACCAAGTGCTGAAAATAATGTATATTTCATAAAATTCATTTTAGCTACACCCGCAGGTATAGATATTAGGGTACGTATCATTGGTATTAATTTAGCTATAAAGATTCCAATACAACCTTTACTTCCTACCCACTGAATTAACGATGTAATCTTTTCTTGCTGCTTTGGAAACTTTTTCATAAACTTAGTTAAAAAAAGTTCACCACCAAAAAATCCAACACCATATAAAATCCAACTTCCTACAAGTCCAGCAAACAATGAAATAAGTAATGTCATGATTAAACTTAATCTACCATTGGCTGATAAGATTCCTGCAACTGGCATAATAATCCCCGCTGGGAATCCAGGTAAATTCATATATTCTAGTAGAATAATTAAAAATAAAAAGATTGCACCGTATTTACTTAAGTATTCCATTACAAAATTTACATCCATTTTCTCTCCCACAACTCCTATACATTCTTTTGTTTCGTAAAACCAAATAAACGATATATCAAAACATGGCTTTTTATGATTTATTTATGCATGCTTGTTACTATGGGATTATTATAAAAAACAGAACGAAAGAGGCATTACAGAAAAAACGAAAGAAATTCTAAAGATTTTCTTTATAATTTTGAATATTGGGTATTTATCACTGATATTTTGAGAGTGAAACGATTAGAAATGCCTATATTTTATTAAACTCTAATGGCATAGAAGTGAGTGAATCTGAATTGCTTCTAGAGAGTATAATGCCGTCTCCGTAATTAGAAACGTATTCAAAAAAATCACTTTTACATTACCGTTTTATCTACTATTAGAGTATTTGTTTATGTTAATATCATAGACACCAATCCATACATAACTCTAATATTAAAGATAAAATAGTAACGAAAAGTGATTTTTTCAACTACATGATTGATGGTAGTGTCAATAATTTTGTGTAAATAGTTTATGCGTACCTTTCGGTAAACATATCCTGAAGTTTATCTGATGAACAAGCAAAGCCTCTAAGCTTTCTTGTAGACCATGATTCATTATAAGAAATCACTTTATAATAAACGAGTTTACTACATGCGTCTTCTGTGGGTAGTGCATCCTTAGTTTTTACAAGACGACGTACTTCTTTATTAAAGCGCTCGATCCAATTCGTTGTATAGATGGATTTTCGCATAGAAACAGGGTATTTATAGTATGTGAATAAGTCCTCGTCATTTAACCAGGATTCCACTACACGTTTATAAGATTTACTCCATTTAACAGCAAATTCGTCTAAAGCTGCTCTACACTGCTCTAGGTTTGGAGATTCGTATACAACTTTTAAATCAGCTGTAAAATCGTTGATATCTTTCTTACGAACACTACGAATTGCATTACGAACTTTATGGACAATACATCGTTGAATATCCGCTTTTGGATATACTCTATGAACAGCATCGTCAAGTCCAGAGAGACCGTCCATGACGAAGAGGAGAACTTCATCTACGCCTCGTTCTTTTATCTGGCGAAGATTATCCTCCCAAACATAAGCGCTTTCATTTACACCGATAAAGAAGTCTAATACTTCACGGTATCCATCTTCATCGACACCTAAAATGAAGTAAACGGCGTCACTTGATACTGTATCTCTTCTTAATTTAAGATGTAAAGCATCAATATAAATGACACTGTACCTCTTCTTTAGAGGACGCTTATGCCACTGTTCAATTTCTTCAAGAGCAACATCAGTGATATTACTTACTGTAGCCGCACTATAAGAATTTCCATAAAGTTTTTCAATGATGTTAGCAATTTCACGTGTAGATACTCCACTTGCATACATGCGGATGATCATGGTTTCTAGCCAATCATCTCTTCTTGCATATGGTGGAATGAGTTGTTGTTCAAACTCATTATTACGGTCACGAGGAATTTTAAGATTCTCAATCAGACCGTATTTGGTTTCATAATTACGGGTATAGTATCCGTTGCGTGAATTGCCAGTACCATGTCCTTCGTAGCTATATTTACTGTACTGGAGAATGTTAGTGAGTTCTTCCTTCATCAAGGTTTCCATGGTTTGTTTTAATAGACCAAGAATATACTCTTCAAAAAAAGAGTTTAAGTCTAGATTTTCTTTTTGATTTTTGTTATTATTAGTCATAGGGAAGTCCTTCTTTCTTGGTTATGTTTTTCTTCGTCGTTAAACATTTTACCATGTCAGATGGAACTTCTCTATTTTTATTTACACAAAATATTTTACACTATCTGATTGATACAACTATATAATTGATACATCTATAATTGATACATCTATATAATTGATATAAATATTTAATCTAAATATTGCTCATAGGCAGTTTCTTTCGCATCTAAAAAGCAAATTCCAATGATACCACGTCCAGTATGTGCCCCTATAGCACATCCTACCACCGTAATTAATGAATCTTTTTGGTGCAACAATTCGTCTGATTGCTGTAGCACAAAATGAAGTGCTTCTTCATCTTCGCCATGACAAAATGCGATGGTTTGTTTCTCTACATCCACGCCATTCTCTTTCACAAACTGCACCAGTTCTTTTAATGAACGTTTGCGCCCACGAACGGTTCGTAAAACTTTGAGTGCACCATTTTCATCAACAGTAATAATCGGCTTCATATCAAGTGTTTCAGCTATATTTCCTTTCCACTTTGAAAGTCTTCCACCCTTGATTAGATAATTAAGTGTGCTTACCGTAAAAATATGACGAATATGTTCAATATAAAACTTAGAAGCTTCTATAATTAAGTCTTTTGATGCACCATTGCTTTGCATTTGTAATAATTTATACACTAATAAACCAAAACCCACAGAAGCGCATTTTGAATCTATAATTGTTAAATCAAACTCAGGGTATTGTTCTAAAATGTTTTCTTTTGCAATGCTGGCTGCATTATAGGTCCCTGCAATCCCTGTTGAAAAACATAAGTAAATAACAGAATCATTGTTCTTTGCATAAGGCAAAAAAGCTTCTTCAAACATAGCAGGATTTATATGATATGTTTTTACATCTCTTTTTGTATCATCTAATATTTCATAGAATTCTTTTGTTTTTAGAGTTTTACCATCCAAATAATCAATATCATCAATAACAACAGGTGTTGGTATCACATGCAATTCATATTTTTCAATTATCTCTTTTGGTAAATCCGATGCTGAATCAGTAATAATCTTATACATTCTCTTATCTATCCTTTCTATGTACGTTTTATCACAAAGTAACTATGAACCCTTAATAATTATCCTCTTGTTTTATTATCATATTTTACCATGTTTTTTTATTTAATGGTACATAAAATGTCGAACTTTGATGTTTTTCATATATGCCTTTCATATATTCCTTTTAATATATATAAACTTTAAATCCATAAGAATTACAAAAAAAGAAGTTGCCCTACAATACAACTTCCTTTTGTAAGGCAACTTCTTTTTATTTCATTTTTTGTTATTCCTTATTTCTCTATTTAATTCTTAGTATTCTCTTTTTAATGTTTTTAAATTAATTGCTTACCCTTCAATTTCAATTCTTTTTTCAGATTCAACTAATTTCTGTTCCTCTATTTTTGGCACCGTTAGATGTAAAATACCATTTTCAAATTTTGCTTTTACATCCTCTTGTTTAACACCTTTTCCGACAAAGAAGCTTCTCTGGCAATGTCCAGTATATCTTTCTCGTCTGATATAATTACCATCTTCATCCTTCTCATCATTATTTACATTACGAGAAGCACTGATTGTCAAATAGCCATCTTCCAATTTTGCGCTTACATCTTCTTTCTGGTATCCTGGAAGATCAATATCAAATTCATAATTACCGTCTTTTTCTTTTACATCGGTCTTTAAAAGATTGGAATTCCTATTACCAAAGATTAGATCGCGATCCGTTGAAAACATTGAATCAAATGGGTTACTCATGAAATCATCAAATAAACTTCCTCTAAAAATACTTGGCATCATCATAAGTCATTCCTCCTTTTTTATTCTCACAATATGTTGACACCTAACAATGTGTTTCTAGTTAATTGGATTATTTATAATCCTCATCTGCTATACTTGTACTATAACACACATTATTAGCACTGTCAATAGGTGAGTGCTAATTTGTTTGTGAAAAAATTGTGAATTCCTGGTTTTCCTTGATTTTACGGGATTCACGTCGGTTTTTCTTATTGGAACAGACTGACCTTGTTCATCCGCCATATTGTTTTACAATCGTACTTGCTATATATAATCCCTCATGGATTACTATTCTTCACAAGAGATAGCTTTTGCTACATGATACTCATTATTGATATTAACAGCAACTGCTGTTTCGGGGTCTGTTCTATTGATTGTATAAATAGTTTTATAGACCCAATTTATACGCTGGATATGTTTACTGTTTTCTCCAGTCCAATCAATTCTATTTTGCTCTTCTTTAGAAATAGGCTGTTTCGTATTCATATCAAACAATATACTTTCTGCCAGTATATCTAAATAACTTCCTAACTGATCAGAAGATATAATTTCATCTGTAATCTGATAGACAATGTCTCCTTTTATTAACTGGGTACAGTTTTCTTTACTGATGGTAAACTTCTGACTATGGAGTGAATTTCCTATATTAGAAAATTGGATAAGATTATCGTTTTTAGTAATCTTGTTTACCAGAACTGCCCTATGAAAACCACCATTTACATCAATAATCAATGAATCAAGGTCATTATCCTTAGTATTATAAATGTTGAGATAAGACACAGTATAGACCTCACTAGTATATTTTTGAGAAATCTTCACAATTTCATTAGCTAGTTTTTTATCCGAATCTATTTGTTCCAAAAGATTTCCCTGTTCATCAACAACAAGCAATTTATGAATATATCCCACCCATTCGCCTAAATCCGAATTTGCGACTGTATCGTTAAGTATTACATAATCATTCATATTATAAGTAAATCGTGTGATATCTTCTTCATTAACGAAACCTTTCTCTTTTGTTTCTTGATATTCTGTATTATTTCTAATTAAGGAACACCCAGAAATAACACTGCTTATACATAAAAAGCATACAATAATAAATCCTCTTTTTAATGGTTTACTCATAATTTCTTCTTTCCTCCCATCGATTGCCCCACATATATACTGCTATCAAAGCAACTCTTTCAGATTTTCAAAAGCTGTTAAATTTTCATATAATGGTGGCATTGCAATAAGCGTTCCAATGTTTTCAGTGGTCCTAAAAGACCATATATACAGTTTTTTCTAATGTTTAATGATACATTTTGTACTGCTTTTTGTTGATTAAATTCTTTACAAAGATTGCGTGTTTTCAATATCATATTCATAATTTTAATATCCTTTCTTTAAGTTCAGATATAGAATACAAAGCATTCTTGAAGATTTCATAAAGATTTTCATTTTATACAAAATTAAAGGCGTGCAAATCCCATACGAGAAATGCACACCTTAGTCATTTATCCAACAATTTTCCAACTATCATCATTTAGAGTGTCGGGTTAAACTGTAAAATCTATCTACTTTTCCGTAGCTTTACTTTATCCCCCTTACGAAAGGAATCAAGCAAAGTAATACAACGATTCCGACGATACCAATAACAATTCCAATTACCATTTGGCTCCACACCATAGTCATACACATACCAATGCCAAATAGCAATGATCCAATAATTGCAATTATAACAGTACCAACTGTTTTTCTTGAGAGCTTTATCGGCTCCTTCTTCTCCATCTTTCTCCAGGTAATTAACATAACCAAAAGTACTACTAAACCAATGCCCCCCCATTGCAACACCTGGCTTAAATGCATTCCATTCTGGTAGTAGGCACATACACATGCCAAGTGCCAGAAAAATTCCTCCTAGTGTTCCTAAAACCATCGCTACCAAACTACTTTTCTTCATATCCAATCATCTCCCTATTTTATCTTTTTAATAATTATGTAACTTTGTTCTTCTTTTATTTTCTGCTAAAATCTCCTGCTGAGACTGCATTCTTTCTTCCATTTCTTTCTTGCTTTTTTCTTCACGAGCCTTATGCTCTGCTGCCAATCTTTCCTTCGCCTCTTCTACAGTTTCTCCATCTTTTGTAAGATAGTTATCCACGAATCTGTCTGATATTTTATTAAATCCTCCTACAACGCCATTTTCAACCATTTTATAGCCACCTACAACACCATTTTCAATTTTTTTATAACCACCTACAACACATTCCTCAATCTTCTTATTTACTTCTACAAGTTTTGATTTTGCCATATTATTATCTCCTTTTTAAATTGATTTGTTTATGTTTCATTCGATGTTCATATATTACCAACGAATTGTTTGTGCAATATTTAAATTTTGTTTAAGAAACGTTAATTCATCTTTTGTGTATCAAATCTAATATCATTGTGTATCTAATTCATTTATTAAAAGTAACTTCAACTACAATCATGACCACCGACCTAAACATACCCCTTTTGTTAGACAGAAACCTAATGAAAGGGATTCACTTCATATAGCTAGTAATTTATTTTTATGATTGTGATAAAAAAAGGACACAAGCCAAATATTTTTAGCTATGTGTCCTTTATAACATAATGTGACGTTACCTATTAGTGTAAAAGCTTACTTCCTTTTTCACAAATTTCATAAACTTCATCCTGTTTTTCTTCAATTAATGCAGTAACTTTTTCAGTTCTTTTTCTTACAACATTCTTATATATAAAATAAGGTAATATCCAACCTGCAAAAGCCGGTATAGCCAAAATGATACATAATACGATCATTGGTGGCGTAGCCGTTACCGCAAATACAGAACCTGCCATAAAAGCTGTTCCTATAATTCCTACGATAAGTGCATACATGGTAGCTTTTGAAGTTTTTGACTTTTCCAAACGATCTATTTCTTTTATACAAAATTCAAAATTTCTCTGTAATCTGGTAAGTTCCATTTTATTTATAATCTTACGATCTCTCTTTAAACGTAGTACAACATTGGCATGGGAATTTGGTAAATTACTAGATATTTCAGAACTTAGATTATCATCGACTACCCAACCAAAATTCTTATAACTATCAATTAGAAATGAAATTTTTTCTTTATTTGTAATTACTTCCTTATACTCATAACCCACAAATGAATGGCTATCTTTAATTATATCACTCATAGATAGATCTCCTCACGTTTGTTTTCATATTCCATAGTGTTCTCATTATAAGTTGGAATGGTAACTGTAAAGGTAGTTCCTTTACCAATTATACTGTTTACGCTAATTCTGCTCCCATGCAATTGCAGCACTCGTAAACTCAAAGCTAGGCCTAGTCCATTTCCTTCTTTTGAATGTGAAGTATCTCCCTGATAAAATTTATCAAAAATGTGCTTCATAGTTTCTTCACTCATTCCACAACCTGTATCAGAAACAGATACTATGACATAATCCTTTGTCGATGTTTGATTTAACGTTACAGTCCCACCATTTTCCGTAAATTTAATCGCATTTGATAACAAGTTATTCCATACTAATTCCATAAGACTTTCATCTGCACATATTATCGCCTTATCTTCCAAGTCTGCTTCAAATTCAATATTTTTCTTTTCCCATGCATCTTCAAATTGAATTGCACATTCACTTAACTGTCTACTAATATCATAAGGAAAAACTTCTGGTTGTATCTTCTGATTTTCAAGTTTATTTAACTTTAAAATATTTGCAATCAGATTTGCTAAGCGTTTCGAAGCATCTTCTATTGCTTTTGCATATTCATATCTTTGTTCTTTTGAGATAACTTCATTTTGCAAATATTCTGCATAATTTTGAATCACTGCAATTGGTGTTTTTATTTCATGAGACACATTTGAAATAAAATCCGTCTTTAATGTTTCAATGCTACCAAGTTCCTCTACCATCTTATTAAAATCAAGAAACATATAATCTAAATAATCCAGCTTATCCGCAGAATGAATTGGAGGCACATAGACAGAAAAATCACCGTTGGCTACTTGATTCGTTGCGGCTGCAAAATCCTTCATTGGCTTTTCATAACGTCGATTTATCTGATGGAATGTGATATAGGTAAATACTGATGCACACAAAAACCAGAAAAAAAGTATCATTATGATATGGATCGTTGCTACATTTTTGTAGTCTATGTATTCTCCTAAAATAATGAACTGTGCAGTAGTAATAAAGCAGAAAAATATCAACGTAGGAATAAAAATCATTAATCCATTCCAATAATTTCTTCTTTTTAAATCCGTTTTACCATCTATTTTCATGACAAAACCGCCTTGTATCCAATTCCTCTTACTGTGACTATTTTAAATCCATCACACCTAGAGAACTTATCCCTTAATTTTGTTATATACACATCAACTGCACGAAGACTTGTATCTGTGTCAATCCCCCAGAATTCATCCATAAGCTGTGCTCTAGAAAATGTTTTTTTCGGATAGGAAAGCAGCTTATATAAGATATTAAATTCTCTAGTCGTAACTGTTATTTCTTCATCGTCAATTGTAGCACTCATAGCATCTGCATCCAGTGTAAGATTCCCTATGGTTATTTTTCGCTCCATTTCAATATTGGCACGACGCAAAAGTGCTCTAACACGTAGCAATAACTCACCTAATTCAATAGGTTTTACCATATAATCATCAATACCAAGTTGAAATCCTTTCTGCTTTGATGACAGTTCATCCTTAGCTGACATAAAAATAATCGGTATTGTTTTATTCACCTGACGTACTGTTTTCGCAAACTCAAATCCATCAACTTCTGGCATCATTATATCGGATATTATTAGCTCATACAGATTGTTATACATTTCATCATATGCGTCATTGGCAGTTAGACAGCCTTTGGCCTGAAAACCGCTGTCGTTTAAATAAGTGCAGACAATTCTATTCAATTCTGCATCATCTTCCACTACTAATATGTTTACCATTTTTATTCCTCCTGCTTATCCCGTAAATATTACAAGTTTTCTATTAACTGCAAATCTATCAATATTACTAATCTTCAATCAAAAAGTACTCACTACATTTTAGTCTCTTTGCCCTGTAAATCATGTAACTTCCTAACAATATTGCGACCGTACCCATTAATATGCCAGTCACTCCATTCGCTTTTGAAATCTCTATGGAATCTACTTCTGCTGTAACTGACAGTAGCGCCGTCTGCGTTAAAACAAGTGCAATTAGTGAAGCTGATAGATTAATCATTTTTATGCTGTGAATTAATAATGTATGGTTATGTCTTGTTACAATCACCCCTTTAATATTTAAACCGATTTCTGCAAATGTCACGGCAGCAATTCCAATCGCTACATACAAATGATACGAACTTGTAATTGGATAGCTAAATAATCGTATCGAATAAATAATGTATAGTAAACTGGATACGATCAATACTACACCAGAACATAAATAATATTGATATTGTTCATTTTTATTCTTCGCTTTTCGAATTCCTAGCAATGCGATACATTTTGCTCCAATCATTCCAAAAGAATAAAATGAACTTGCACATGTAAAAAATGACAATGAGAAAATCCCCATTATAAGCTTCCCTACTGCAATCAATGTACTTGCCGTTACCGCTGCTCCAGTTATTTTAAGTGAACGACTCAATTTATTTCCATATTGACTCGCGAATAAATTGCTTGTCTCTTTCGCATATTGAATTACTCTTCTATACTTTTTGTGTTTCATATGTACGCTCCATTAGTTTTAAACTATGTACCAGCATATTTTACACTCATATTATTAATCCATTGTTTGAGAATTGTTTCAGAATTGTTAATAGGCCAAAAACATAAAAATAGCTCTATCATCAGTAGTGCGTCAACGTAATATCCCACACACTATGAAATAGAGCTTTTAATAAATTTAACGAAAGAAATTCCTTCTAAATTTCAACCAATAATGAATCATAAAATAATCATATGCTTTATCATAAATAAAAAAGACAACTTGTCCACCTAAAAAAAACGCAATTGAAAGTAATAAATTTAAGTCTCTTGCAATAATAAGTTGTGGAAAGAATATAAGAATCGGAACAAAAATTATATTAAATAAACCAAACTTCAAGGCTATCAGTTGAAGTCTTTTTATTCTTGAAATATTTTCTCTGTTCTCCTTCCCTATCACTTTCCCACCTAGCAATTCTATTAACACAATATATAGACTAATTGCCCCATAGGTAATGCAGTACATTTTATTAGGTGCAAGAATAAAACTTAAGAATACACTTGCTAAATAAAATGCAACACCTAGTAACTTATTTGTCTCACGAAAGGCAATTCCAACAAAGAAGGATGCTGCCGCTAGCAAAAACAAGGTACTGGTTTCAATAATTCCACTTAAAACAGTAAGTACAACACTAAATGCTAATAATAGACCTAATAACGATAAATGCTTTGTGCTTAGATGCATGTGCACAGATCGCCTCCCATACATTCACAACAAGTATCTGCAATACATAGATTACAACATAAGTCACCAGTATCCATACCAGTTCTACCATATGTTTGCCCTGTAGTATTGTAACGAGCTCCGCCATATTGCAACTGATTATAAAAATTAACATATTCGCGGTTCATTGGTTCCATAGAAACAGCGGTTCTAGCATGGTCTAAAGCCAATATATTATTTCCAAGTCCAGCGTTAGCAATAGCACTTAAGTAAAACCATCTCGCATTTCTACTTGATATATTGTTAAGAAGTTGTACAGCATCTGTAAATCTTCTAGCATTAATATAACTATATACCTGTGCAAACTCTCCGGAATCACTTCCTTGATTGTAATAGGTATTGGAAGTAGTGCTTGAATAACCTCCGCCATTTTGTCGTTCATTCATGATTTGGTCATATGCTTCTTGCACCTCTTTAAACTTTTCCTCTGCAAGAGACGCAAGTGGGTTATCAATATAAGAATCTGGATGGTATTTTCTACTTAAATCGCGATATGCTCTTTTAACCTCCTCATCGGATGCATTTCTTGAAATTCCAAGTACCTGATATGGATCAGCTATCATACGGTTCGTCCCTTTCTCTTATCTTTCTAATAATACCGTTTACGATATTAAAATATAATATTTAAATTATAATGAAGAAGTTTACTCCTTCACACACTTTTGGCGAATTTTATCATACTTTGACCAAACGCCTGCATATAATATATTCCGAAGTATTTGCGCATCACGTAACAAAGGTAATTTTTCAAATTCCTTCGTACACTCTGCCATCATCATAGTAAGTATTTCTAATATTTTTTCCTCATAATCCTCTTGCTTTGAAATAGATAAGAGTGGATTATAACTACCATCCTTCTCATCTTTCGGCAAATCCTCATATGCATCCATAAGATAAATAAATTTACCTAAATAAAATCCCATTTTTCTTAATGTATTACTAAAATGATCTTCCTTATATACGAACATTTCACCCATCAATTCACCAAAGCTGCGTGAAACAATATCTAAATTCGTTTCCTTTTGTTTTTCACAAATACTTAACTGCTGCAAACATTGTTTAATTACATTACATTGCCGCTCATAGTTTTTCTCTACACGCTTGTAGTCTCTTTGAAGCAAAACTGCTCCCGTTTTTTTAAGAACATTTTTGTCGTCATTCCAATCATCTAACATCTTATGATAACTAAGAGCAATATTCATATCTGCAGCATATTCTGTTATTTCATTTTGAAGCATCGCATGTTTTGTCGTTGGATGCGCTAAACAACGGTGTTTTTCACAAGTTGTTTCACTTTCATACAAAGAACTTAGCAGAATAATTAAAAATGTCATATCATAAGTTAACGTCATCTGACCAAAACGTCCAAAACGATCTTTTAACGTATTACATAAACCACAATAATAAGCTTTATATTCGTAATACTCTTTTACCTTTAATTCTGGTTTATTTATATTAATATAGCCAAACATTCGTCCCTCCGTGATATGTGCTTTATTTATTATAGCAGTTAAAGGACTATAGTCTAGTACTTTTACACAATTTTAATAAAGATTTAAGTTAAATTTGATTAGAGAGCAAAACAATATTCCACTCTATCATAGTAAATGTATAAATTAATTATCACTCAAATTATTTTCTTATTATGTTATCAAATATCTAACTTAAGTTGAACTTCTTCCTCTGCTTCTAACTTAAAGTCTTCCACTTTTTCAGGGTTTATCATCGGTAAATCCCCTAACGAAGTAATACCAAAGCTTCTTAAAAACTCATCGGTGGTACCAAATAAAATCGGTCTACCAGGTGCATCCATACGTCCAACTTCACAAACTAAATTATACTCGACTAACTTATTGACAGCATGGTCGCTCTTAACTCCACGAATCCCTTCAATAGCTTGTTTCGTAATTGGTTGTTTATAAGCTATAATAGAAAGTGTTTCTAATAAAACATCAGTTAATACATGTTTTTTAGGAACATGCGCTATTTTAACAAGGGTCTCATACATAGAAGCCTTCGTGCATAGTTGAAATGAATTATTTAATTCAATAATCTGAATACCACGATCATATGCCTCATACTTATCCATCATATTTCGAATAATTTTTCTCACGGTATCTTCATCATGTTCCAATGCAGAGGCAATTCTCTCTAATTCTACGGCTTCTCCCATAGTAAATAAAATTGCTTCTATCATGGCTTCTAATCTTTCAATTTCCATACGTAATCCTAACCTTTCTTAAAAGAATTACTCCTTTACTAAATAGTAAATTACTTTATAGTAAATTACTTAATCGTAAATTATTCCATAGAAAATTCGTCCACGGATGCAACATCATCTGCAAGATATTCAATGTAAATATCATCAAATAGCTCTTTTTGAACAATTTCAATTCGTTGCATTTTCATTAACTCCAGAATTCCTAGAAAGGTAACAACGATTTCCATCTTATCCGCTTGACGTTCAAGAAGACTGCGAAAGCTGAAGGTCTTATGTATTAGACCATATTCTTGTATTTCAAGAATCTTCTCTGCTAAATTAATCTCTTCTCTCTCGATTCTACCAAACTTACTTCGAATCGGATCTATCTTATCTTCTTGCCTTTTCATTACAGATTTAAAAATTGCATGCAATTTTGCAAGAGTTAAATCCGACAATAAAGAAGGGATATCTACTTCTTCCTTTATATCCGCAATTTCCTCTGGAATCGAACTTTCTTTAAATAACATAAGTTCTGCATCTAATTGCTTGTCCTTTAGTTCATATGAAATGAACTTAAACATTTTATATTCCAGTAAGCGCTCTACAAGTTCTTGTCTAGGGTCAACCTCTTCTTCCTCCTCTTCCTTTTTCGGTGCAGGAAGAAGCATTTGTGATTTAATTCTAAGAAGCGTTGCTGCCATAACTAAAAATTCACTCATGACATCTAAATCTTTTTCGTCCATACCACGAATATACTCTATGTACTGTTCCGTGATTGTAACAATTGGTATATCATAAATACTGACCTTATTTTTATCAATTAAATGAAGTAAGAGGTCAAGTGGACCCTCAAAAGCTTCTAACTTAACAGGAATTCCCATATATATCTCCTATCCCATAAATAATCCAAATATAGTGGAACTGACTGCATTCATTAATCCAAGTAACACTGTAAATAACCAAACCATTTTAATTAAATAATCCGCACGTATAATCGTGAAGAACTTTATTGGTGATGCTGCCGCAACTAATAATCCCATATCGAATGCAACGATTGGAAATAAATTGGTTAATAACATTCCAATGCTTATTATAGCATAGCAAGACAAAAAATAGATTAAAAATTCGAACGCGAATGATGATTTTGCAGAAATTATTAGTTTAGAATTTAACCCAAATCCAAATCTTAATATACTGGTACTTATTAAAAATTGTAATAATAAGGACAATAACCCAGTAATGCCTAAAATACGACTTACTTTCTTATCTTTGATTCGATAGTAATATGGCTTAGAAAATCCAATATGCAAAATACCACAAAAAAGAAGTCCGATTGGGTCAATGTATTGATGTAGCTTCCATATTTTCTGGGCTGGTAATTGTGATTTTTGTTCTAATGTTTGATCTTCTATGCTTTTTTGTTTCTTATCTAATAATTGATATAGAAAAGCCTTAGGGAATTCGTGTAAAATCATTATTACAATTCCTGCGAATAAACTTGCAACTAATACAATTAGAATTTCTCTCATGAATTAAGTAACCTTTCTTTTTTCTTCCTCAATAACTAACTGTTTCTTGCTTTAGTATACACAAGAATGTCCTGGAACCAAAACGATTCCGGGACATTCTTTTTTGGCATAACACTATTATTATACCACTCTTTTTATTTTGTGAACACTATTTTTTCTTTAATTGCATACAGATAAGTTCAGGGCGATTAAATACTCGCACCGGTATTGTATGCGTCCCTAAGCCTCTGGACAATAACATAATCGACTTATTATGAGTAAATATACCCGCATCATACTTTGGAAATATCTCATATTGTGGCGAGATTACTCCACCTATATAAGGGATACGCATAATACCACCATGCACATGACCAGATAAAACAAAATCTGCTCCCCACTCTGCGTAGGTTTCAAAATAATTTGGCATATGTGCAAGTAGTATTTGATATCCTTTGCTACTTGCTGGTCCAACAAGCTCATTCATATCACGTTTATCTAAAGGAACTGGTTTCCCACCCTTATGATAAAACATAAGTGGTAGATTTAATCCTGTAATTTGTAACTTATCCTTATCCTTTTCTATGATAATACTATCATTGTCAAGGTAACAAACACCTTGCTTTTTTATATCGGATAAATAATTAGAAAATTTATAAGTTCCTTGTAAATCCGTATGGTTCGATTCAAAAATTTCCAATTTTAACTCATGATTACCAGGAGCATAATACACTGGGTAATTATCACTTAGTTCTTTTAATAAGTTTAACGCTGTATCCAGCTTCTTAGGCTCCCTCGCTATGATCATATCTCCTGCTATTAATATCGCATCAGGTTTATATGCATGGATATGAGCAAGCAATCGTTTATTATCCTTACCATAACTATTATTATGAAGATCGGTTAAGAAGACGAATTTCATACCATCAAATGCTTTTGGTACCTTTTCCTGCTCGATTAAATAGTTTGTAATTGCGAGATTTTTATTTTCAAAGATTAAATATACAATGCCAATCGCAATAACGATTAGGATTCCTATGATTAGCCCCATTCTTTCTCCTTTAGAAGTATTTAAATATAAGTTTCATAAAATAATCTACATATCCGGCTTTTCCTACAGGTGAAGAAGCTACTAATGGAAGAGTTCCAATTTCATTACCATTATAATAATATGTAATTTGCCCTACCACATCGTTTTCTTTAATTGGAGCGATGCATTCAGGCATAACTTTTATATCCTTTGTAATATCTGCTGGATTCATGCCATTTGTACATAAGTAAGAAAAAGTTCCATTCACTTTTGTAGGCACTTCATCGATATCGCCTTTTTTAACGAATACGTTAGGGAAAACGAGACCTTCTCCCGTATCCTTATAAATACTGCAATTTGCGAATCCATAGTTTAATAGTTTCGTAGCTTCTGCAAATCGAGTTTTTGTATCAGGCGCAGCCATTACAACTGCAATTAAGTCCATATTATCTCTTCTAGCTGTTGCGGATAAACAATATTTTGCTAGACCTGTAGATCCAGTTTTTAATCCTGTAATTCCTTGATAGGATTTAATTAATTTATTTGTATTGGTAAGTCCAAATTCGGATTGACCTTTTTTTGTAGTGTGTATAAAAGTGTCCATCCATACGGTTGAATAATTACTGATCTGCGGATGATTCATAATTAATTCTTTTGACATCAATGCAACATCCATAGCACTTGTATAGTGATTATCCGTATCTAGTCCATAGCAGTTTACAAAATTCGTATTCATCATACCAAGTTCTTTGGCGCGTTCGTTCATCTTTTTCACAAAAGCTTCTTCAGAACCTGCGATTAACTCAGCCATAGCTACGCTTGCATCATTTGCGCTCGCAATGCTAATGCATTTTATCATTGTATTTACATCCTGTGTTTCAAATGGTTCAAGGTATACTTGAGAACCACCCATAGAAGCAGCATGTTCACTAACTGGTACAGAATCCGTTAAGGTAATCTGCCCCGATTCAATTGCTTCAAATATTAACAATAAAGTCATAATCTTAGTAATACTTGCTGGTCGTAATTCTTGATTTGCATTCTTTGAATAAATGACTTTACCAGTGGAACCTTCCATTAATACAGCCGCTTGTGCTGTTATATCAATTTCAGATTCATTCGCAATTGGCGTCACATCCGTATTTGAGATTTCATATTGAATCGTAGAAGCAAATACTTCCATGCAACTCATAAGAAGTAACACACAGGTAAATGACAAAGCCAAAGCTACTTTAACATATCTTTTAATGAAGTGTTTCATAAACCACCCAACGCAACTTAATTACTAATATTTTAGTCAAGTAGTCGTAATTTTATGACAAGTAATAGCAGAAACATGTATACAAAATTATAGTTGTATTACTATAACTTCTCATTCCACTATCTTACAACAACCTTACACTTCATCTCTCTCCCATAGGCCTTAACAGTGATGGTGGCACTTCCCTTACTAACAGCAGTAAGCTTTCCAAATCGTGATACCTTTACAACGCTCGTATTACTGCTATAATAACGTTCTTTTAAAACACAACCTCTAACATTTAACCACTTCTTATCGCCTACGGATAATTTTAAGGAGGAATAATTCAGCGAAATGACACGAACTCTACACCTTAATACTTTCCCCTTTACATGAACATTAATAAAGCAAAGTCCAGGCCTTTTCGCTGTAACTTTCCCAAGATCATTTACAAATGCCACCTTGAAATCAGTAGATTTATAATTAACACGTACGTTTACATTCTTGACGTAGATTCGTTTACTTTCACCTTTTATAAGCACCAAATCATAATCGTTTAAATAATTGCCGAATACAGGGTAATAGAGCTTGGCACGATAATAAATCGAAGTCCTTGGAATGATATATTTCATTAGTACAAGTATAATGAGACCAATTATGATAATTCGAAAAACATTCCCGAATATCTTTTCTGATTTTCCCAAAGTAATCCCTACTTAACATTGTACGTCTTACTCTACTATATGCAATCATTATTGATTTCACACATTATTTTATTTCTCGCTGTTATTCTACACTCTTTAATGATTCAATCATATTAATTTTCTTTAATTTAAAATACATTACAATTGAAATTATAATTGAAAATAGTAATGTTAATAGCCCACTATAAAGGAAACTAACACCTTTTATCAATCTACCAAACATCATTTCTTCCACTTCACATGTCACGATAACGAATCGATGCAGTACAACACCAAGTACGATACCAAACAAGATACCAATCAAAGTAAGAAGTATCGTTTCACGCATGACATAGGAATTCACTTCTTTATCATAAAAACCTAGAACCTTTAAGGAAGCTAGCTCTCGCTTTCTTTCATTAATATTAATATTGCTAAGGTTATAAAGTACGATAAATGCTAATAAACCAGCACAAATGATTAATACATATACGATAATATTTAAGCTTTGAAGCATTTCATCAATTCTTTGTTGAAGGGAACGAATGGATGATATTGATACGATTGACTCGTTCTCATTTAGCAATTTTGTAAACAATTGTTCTTCCTGATTTTCATCTGCGTAACTATGCATGATAAAAGCCTCATTATAGCTAACTTCTTTTCCATAAACCTTTTCATATAACTCAGGTGTCATATAAATATAGTGGTTTATATAGTTTTCAGTGATAGCATCTACTGTAATATCCACCTTAGTAAATTCATCTATGCTAAGAGAAATCGTATCACCTTTTGAAACATCCAATACTTTTGCAAGTTTCTCAGTTAAGATAACCCCATCATTTGAAATATGGTACTGTTCCTTACTTACTCGGTCTCTAAAGATAAAAAATGTCTCAAAATCATTGGTAGAATCAAGTACAATTAAAGAAGCCGATTTTGTGATATCTTCCTTGGAAAGATCCACAACACTCTCTAAGGATAATGCAGCATTATCAATTGCTTCATTGTTACGAATATTTTGTATAAATGTTTGTTTATCTTCATCACTTAAATCACTTTTTAAAGTTGCTGTAGCATCCGCCTTCAAAAGCTGTCCATATTGAACATCTGCCATAACTCCTATGGAATCTTTTACACCATAACCTACGAGCAACAATGCCATACAGCCTGCAATACCAATGACTGTCATTAGCAAACGTTTTTTATAACGAAATAGATTTCTAAGGGTTGATTTTTGAGTGAAATTTAAACGTTTCCAAATAAAAGGCACGCGTTCTAATAGAATCCTCTTGCCCACTTTTGGAGCAACTGGACGCATTAATTTAGCAGGTTCTGATCTTAATTCTTTATAACATGCGAAATAAGTAGCAATTGTTGTTGTAAAGATTGCAATACCACCAGCCAAAATTGCATTTCCAATTCTGTATGGATAAATTCCATATGGTAAATTACTATATAAAATTTTATATGCAGTAACAACAATGTATGGAAATACTTTTTGTCCGATTAATACACCAATGATACTTCCAGTAACTGTTGCCAAAAGCGCATATAAAATATATTTAGCTGCAATGGATGATTTACTATATCCCAATGCTTTTAATGTTCCTATTTGTACACGCTGTTCATCTACCATACGTGTCATTGTTGTAAGACAAACAAGTGCTGCTACAAGGAAGAAAATTGCAGGGAATACTTCTGCAATTGCTTGCATACGTTCTGCATCACTTCCATAGGAAACATAGGACTCAATTGTATTACGATCTAGAACATACCATTCTGGATTTTCTAATTTGCTTAATTGATCCTCCGCATCTTTTAATTCTGTCTCTTTTTCTAGAAGTTCTGCTTCTGCCTTTTCAAATTCCTTATTTGCTTCGTCTATTTTTTCATTTAGTTGTGTTTTTTGTTTCTCTAATTCCGCTTCTTGCGCACTTATCTGAGCTTCTTGAGGTGCTAATAAACGATTTACATCCGCTTCACTATAGCTAATAGCATATAGCTCTGCTTTCTTCTCTTCTAAGGCATCTCTTAAGTCTTTTACTGTACTTTCAAAACTAGCCAAGTTCTCTTTTGCCGAATCAAATGCTTGTAACGCATCTTCTTTTTCTTTATAAAAAGTGTTCTTAGCATTCTCAAGCTCTTTTTTACCATCTTCTATTTCTTGTAATGGCTCTGCTACAAGTTCCTGATATCGTATATCTAGCTGAGCATCTGCAATTGCTTCTATTTTAACTTTTGCTTCTTCAATAAAATCTTCATACTCTTTCGAATAAGTCATGAATTCTTTGCTACCATCAATAGTTACGTATGCTTCTTCATATGTATCAGAAACAAAATTTTCTTTCGGTAAAACGATAAAACTATTAATCTTACCATTGCCAATGGTACCATTTCCCCTAGAAAAAGTTAGATATCTAGAATCTTTAATACTACCAACAATTATAAGTTCCACTTCATTAAAGGTATCGGATAAATCAGACTCATCCCCCGATTCCATCGTTATTTTATCCCCAATTTGAAATCCTGTGTTTTCTAAAAACATAGTATCAACGATACATTCATTATTTGCTGTTGGTATTCTACCATCCACTAAATATGATAGATTTATAGAGTCATTCATTGAGTAAGTTCTTACAACGATTTCACTATCACCTAAATTAAGTAACACATCTTTGGTATGTGCAGCTTCAACCTCTTTGACACCATCAACTTTTGCTATAGCCTCGATATCACCATTAGTTAATCCCAAGGTACTAATAACACGAAAGTCCATCATGTTCATGTCATCATAATAGGTATCCGCAGTTAATTCCATATCGCTTCTACATACACGTAAACCAGCAAAAAATGCGACTCCTAATGCAACAATTAATAATATAGAAATAAATCGATTATATGTTTTTTTAATCTCAATAAAAAAATCCTTATGCAATGCACTCTTCTTCATGACAACCTCTTTCTAATGTAACTTACGAAACTACCATTCAATGGTTTGTACATCCACTGGGTGTTCATTTTTAACACATTCTGACACTTTACCATTCTTAATTCGTATCACTCGGTCAGCCATAGGCGCAATTGCAGAGTTATGTGTGATTACAATAACGGTCATACCTTGTTTTCTGCATGTATCTTGTAATAATTTTAGAATTGCTTTTCCTGTGTTATAATCAAGTGCACCTGTTGGCTCATCGCATAATAACAACTTTGGATTCTTTGCCAATGCTCTTGCAATGGATACTCTTTGCTGTTCTCCACCAGATAATTGAGCTGGGAAATTATTCATTCTTTCCTCAAGACCAACATCTTTTAAAACACTTTCTGCATCCAACGGGTCTTTGCATATTTGAAGTGCTAACTCAACATTTTCTTTTGCTGTTAGATTTGGTACTAAATTATAAAATTGAAATACAAATCCAATATCATTTCTACGGTAGGTGGTTAGTCTTTTTTCATTATACTTGCTGATATCTTCTCCATCTACAATGATAGAACCAGTATCGCAAAAATCCATACCACCAAGGATATTAAGAACCGTTGTTTTACCAGCTCCACTTGGACCTGCAATTACAACAAATTCTCCCTTTTCAATATCAAAACTTATTCCGTCTGAGGCATGTATCTCTACTTCGCCCATTTTATAACTTTTTTTAACCTCGCTTACACTTACATAAGATGACATAATAATAACCTCTTTCCTTAGAGCTTTCATACAATACCAAAATTTTGTATTTCGTATAATTGTTTATAACATTTAAAATTCTAAAAATCCTTTATCTAAGCATATTATAGCAAAGCCATTTTAAAACAGCAAATTAGTTTTTTATAAACAATTAACAATATTTTATAAATTGATGATTAAAAATTATGATGTAACCAATTGAATTCTTTTGAATTTATAAAAATACATCCATTTATTAATTCATATATTTTGTAATTTAACGAATATCTCAATATAAAATTAGAACTTAGAATTAATTACATAAGCTATCCTAGGAAAGAGGTCTTTTTTATGTCTTTTTCAGGTCTGTTTTTAGGTCTATTTTAGGTCTGTTTTTAAGTCTGCTTTTAAGTCTGCTTTTTAAGTCTGTTTTTAATCTAATCTAAACCATATGGTCTATAGCCATCTCTTGATACAACTCCATACACATGTTTTGGTGCTTTTATTGCTTCTTTTGAAATTGTATATGCATTTTCAAAACGTTCAATTGCGGCTTTTAACTTTTCTTCATCGTTGGCATAAAGGGTTGCGATCTTTGTTCCAACCTCTACACGATCACCAATCTTTTTGTGTATCTTCATACCTACACTTAGGTCAATTACGCTATCTTTCGTTTCACGTCCGCCCCCTAATATTAAGGAAGTCATACCAATTTCATCGGTGTGGAAGTTCGTAACATATCCAGCTTCTTTTGCTGTTACCTCATAAGTAAGGCTAGCCTTTTCAAATAGATCGGTGTCAAATACAGCTCTTTCGTCTCCACCTTGTGCTTTTACAAACTCAGCAAACTTATTTAATGCAGATCCATCCGCTATTGTTCCAAGTAGCAATTCTCTTGCTTCTTTTTCTGAGCTTGCACGTTTTGCTCCTATTAGCATGTAGGAAGCTAACGTTAAAGATGCATCTAGCAAGTCTTCTGGACCATTGCCCTTTAATGTTTCAATTGCTTCAATTACTTCAAGATTGTTACCAACAGAGATACCTAGTGGTTGATTCATATCCGATATCACTGCATAGGTTTCTCTTCCTACTCCATTTCCAATGTCAACCATTGTTTTAGCTAATTCAAGACTGCCTTCAAATGTCTTCATAAAGGCGCCACTTCCTGTTTTTACGTCAAGAACGATTACATCTGCTCCAGATGCTAACTTCTTACTCATAATGGAACTAGAAATTAATGAAATATTATCAACAGTCGCCGTAACATCTCTTAGTGCATAAATCTTTTTATCCGCTGGTGCTAAGTTTGCAGTCTGTCCATTTATCGCTAATTTCAACTGATTTACATTATTAATAAACTCTTCTTCTGATAAGGAAGTTGAAAATCCTTTAAAACTTTCTAACTTATCTATCGTTCCACCAGTATGGCCAAGTCCTCTGCCTGACATCTTGGCAACTGGCACCCCAAGTGCTGCTACCATTGGTCCTATAATTAGAGATGTTTTATCGCCGACTCCACCTGTGCTATGTTTGTCCACTTTAATTCCATGAATTCCTGATAAATCTAACATATCACCACTATGTGCCATAGCCATTGTAAGTGCAATTGTCTCTTTTGTATTCATCTCTTTTAAGCAAACCGCCATTAAAAATGCTGACATTTGATAATCTGGAATTGTACCATCTGTATATCCATTAACAATAAACTCAATTTCACTTTCTGTGAGTTCTTCGCCATTCTTCTTTTTATAAATTAAATCATACATTCTCATATGCTTCTTCTCCTTTACCGAAATATATCCATAATGTAACGTTATGATACCTTAGTATACATAAAATATAGAAGTATAACAAGGTGACAAATAAATTTCTTATTTCATATTTTAACAAATGTTACTATCCCTAAAACTTGACAAAAAGCTTTAAATAAGGATACTATATAGTAATTAAAAATAAAGGAGTATTTGCATTGGCATACGAAATATTAGTTCTCGACATTGATGGTACTTTAACCAACTCAAAGAAAGAAATTTCACCAAAAACACTAGAGGCAATTCTAACAATTCAAGAACGAGGCCATACGGTTGTTTTATCTTCTGGACGACCAACCCCTGGTATTACTAGGTTAGCAAATGAGCTTAAATTATCAAACTACAATGGTTTTATTCTTTCTTACAATGGTGGAAAAATAATAAATTGCAGTACAAATGAAATCATATATCAAAAACTTTTAAACAAGGACTTAATTCCAAGTCTTTATCATGATGCAATTGAACATAATATTGGTATCATGTCCTATGAAAATGACTACATTATAGCCGGTACACCAATTGATCAATATATGGAGCTTGAATCTAGGATAAACAATATACCAATTAAAAAAGTAGATAATTTTATCGATTATATGAACTTTGATGTAAATAAATGCATTATGACAGCAGATGGAACATACCTTGAAACAATTGAACCTATTATAAGGGAACGTTATAAAGACACACTAAATGTATACCGTTCTGAACCATTCTTTCTTGAAATCATGCCTCAAAATATCGATAAAGCTTATTCCCTTGGAAAATTACTTGATCACTTGGGATTATCAAAAGAGCAAATGATAAGTTGCGGGGATGGTTATAATGATTTAACAATGATAGAATATGCAGGAATGGGCGTTGCTATGGCAAATGCAAGGGACGTAGTGAAAGAGGCTGCTAATTTTATCACTTTATCCAATGATAATGATGGTATTGCCCACGTTATACACGAATTTATGTTATAATGGATACTAAATTATGTTAATAAAGTTCATTGACAAATCCCTTTAAAAAGTTATAGAATACATGTACCCGTTTATAATAATACATTTAAAGTACGTAATTGGATTACAACTATTTGTTTTAAAGGTTTTATATACCTGCTATTTTCTTATTACTAACATACTTCATTATTATATAACGACAAATTTGACAAAAGAAAGGCTGGTAAGATTATGGGTTTTCATTATGTAAGAAATATTATAACACCCGAAGAATTAAAGTGCCAATTTCCTATGACTGACTTTGGAAAACAAATTAAAAAAGAACGCGATGAAAGAATTAAAGACGTGTTTACGGGTAATTCAGATAAATTTATAGTTATTGTAGGTCCATGTTCTGCTGATAATGAAGATGCTGTACTCGATTACATAAGCCGTCTTGCAAAAGTATCTGAAAAAGTTTCCGATAAATTAATAATAATACCACGTATTTATACTAATAAACCAAGAACTACTGGCGAAGGTTACAAAGGAATCATTCATCAGCCAGATCCAGAAGCGGAACCAGATTTACATGAAGGATTATTAGCGGTTCGTAAATTACACCTTCGTGCAATCAATGAAACTGGTTTAACTGCTGCCGATGAAATGCTTTATCCAGAAAACTGGGCTTACCTTGATGATATGCTCTCCTATGTAGCAGTTGGCGCTCGTTCCGTTGAAGATCAACAACATAGATTAACAATTAGTGGTTTAGATGTTCCAGCAGGAATGAAAAATCCTACCTCTGGCGACTTATCCGTTATGTTAAATTCTTGTATTGCTGCACAAGCACAGCACACATTTATCTATCGTACATATGAAGTAAACACAGATGGTAACCCACTTGCTCACACAATTTTAAGAGGAGCAGTGAATAAGCATGGACAATCCATTCCAAATTATCATTATGAAGATTTAGTAAGATTACTTAATATGTATAATGAAAAGCCACAGCTTTTAAATCCTGCTACAATAGTGGATGCAAATCATGCGAATTCAAATAAATTGTATTCCGAACAACCACGTATTGTAAAAGAAGTGCTTCATAGTCGTAAAGTAAATCCTGATATCGCTAAGTTAGTAAAGGGTGTCATGATTGAAAGTTATATCGAACCAGGTAGCCAAAAAGTTGGTGAGCATATTTATGGTAAATCAATAACCGATGCTTGCCTTGGTTGGAATGAAACAGAACGTTTACTTTATACGATTGCTGATAATATTTAGTTTCATTTATAATAGGTTGATTCGCCCGACAAAACTACATGATAGGTTTTTAGATGAAGAATAGGGGGTAAAGATTCATTCGGCTCAAGTTACGAACCTAAGGATATCTAAGACGAATGGGGAGTTATTCCGAGTGATCGTGACCGATGTCAATTCGCCATCCATGGCTCAGTGACATCTTGATTTGCCATCCTTGGCAAATCATCACTAGGGTACTCACATTCGACTAAGATATACTAAGGTTCTCCATATGTCGCTTCATGAATCTTTACCCCCCATTCTTCTTTCGTAAGGTTTGTAATGTAATTTTGTCGGGCGAATAAAAAATGATACATGAGGTAAATAAAGACTTTTTACCTCATGTATCATTTTTTATATAATCCTTTTATCTATATTTATATTTCTTCCTGTATTTAAACGGTGTTCCCCCGTTATTTTACTACAAAGTTATAAATCTTCAAGGACTATTAGAATCCCCTTTGTAAATGAATTTCATATAAATCAGAAAAAAGCGGAGCACTCAATATGAAATACTCCGCTTATAACTATATTTTTAATAATAATTTAGTTCCAAATTATTATTTCACATACATTCCACCTGGTTTTTCAGAAAGATTGATTATAATGTTCTTCATTTGACTATAATGATCAAGAATTACCTTGTGAGTCTCTCTACCAATACCAGAATCTTTGTAACCACCAAAGGATGCACCTGCTGGGAAAGTATTATAAGTATTTACCCAAATACGTCCTGTTCTAATACCTCTAGCAACTCGAATTGCTTTGTTAATGTCTTTTGTAAATACACCACCAGCTAGACCGTAATCACTATCATTTGCCATATCAATTACTTCATCAATTGTCTTAAATTTAATAACAACACCAACTGGTCCAAAGATTTCTTCTCTAGCAACTCTCATATCGTTAGTTACATTGACTAATAGAGTAGGTTTCATAAAGTAACCGTTTGCAGCATCGCCATCTACAAATCTTTCACCGCCGGTAGCAACTTTTGCTCCTTCATTCTTACCAATTTCAATATAGCTTAAGATTTTATTTAATTGTTGTTCGCTTACTTGTGCACCCATCTGAGTATTTGGATCAAGAGGATTTCCTACTTTTACTTTTTCAAAGGCAGCCACTGCTTTTTCTACAAATTCATCATAGAAATCTTCTTGTACAAAGATTCTTGAGCCAGCGGAGCAAACTTGACCTTGATTAAATAAAATACCTAATTGAATACCTTCTAATGCTATGTTCATATCCGCATCACTAAAGAAGATGTTTGCAGATTTACCACCAAGTTCAAGTGTGGAAGGAATAAGATTTTCTGCTGCAGAGATTCCAACTTCTCTACCAACTTCTGTAGATCCTGTAAATGCTAATTTATCAAGACCTTTATGATGTTGTAAGTACTCACCACTCTTTGAACCCTTACCAGTGATAATATTAATAACTCCTTTTGGCACAACCCCTTCAATGAGTTTCATTAACTCTAATACACTAAGTGAAGTTGTACTGGATGGCTTAAACACGGATACATCGCCTGCTGCAAGCACTGGTGCAAGCTTCCAAGCTGCCATTAAGAATGGGAAGTTCCATGGAACAATTTGACCAACTACACCAATTGGTTCTCTAAGAATAAGGTTTAATGTATTTTCATCTATCATAGTAGATGTGCCCTCTTCTGCTCTAATAACACCTGCAAAATATCTAAAATGATCGGATGCTAATGGAATATCTGCTCCAGTTGTTTCACGAATTGGTTTACCATTATCCATTGTTTCTACAGTTGCTAAAAATTCTGCATTTTCATCTATAATATCTGCGATTTTATTAAGAATCGCTGCTCTTTCTACAGGAGTTGTTTTTCCCCATGTTTTAAATGCTTCTCTCGCAGCTGCAATTGCTTCATCTACATCCTTATTAGAAGCATCTGCAATTTCTGCTAAAAATTCTCCATTTGCAGGATTGTAAGTTTTAATTGTCGCACCATCGGATGCATCTTTCCATTCACCATTAATATATAGTTGATATTTGTTCTGTAATTGTATATTCATAATAATCCTCCATTTGTACAATAATTTGTATTTATCAAATTTATCTTGTAATTGTGTGATAACTTCTTTTTGATGATGCTATTGTAACACACTTAAAAACAAATTGCAATTTTGTTATTTAATTAACTATTTTGTTGTAAATATTATGGAAACTTTAAATTAATATACAAAAAATGCTTATATAAATGCACAAAGCATTCATATAAGCATTTTTATTTGACAATTTTGTATGTGAGTATTTAATATCAAGCTGTTTCAGATGTAAAAACCAATATGCCTTTATCATATTATCTAATATCAAACTATCTAATACGCAACAATCCTATATATGTCTATCAATATCAGAGTATTATTACGCAACAATCCTACATACGTCTATCAATATCAGACTATCTAATATTCTACCATTATTATATAATAAAATCTTTATACCTGCTACGTCTTACTTATTCGCCATGCTATTGATCACCATACCAATAATAATAAATGCAAGTCCAATAAAACCAACGATTGAAGGAATTGGATCACCAGATATAATAATTCCTCCAAGCAATGAAAATACAACTTCTCCTGATTGTGTGGCTTCAATAATAGCCAACTGTTTTGGATTGTTCTTTATCATATCTGTTGCTTTAAAGAATAACAATGTTGCTATAACACCAGAGAATAAGGCAACGAGAACTGACATTTCAACTTGACTCTTACTTGGTAATCCTTCTTTGCTGTAAGCTATTATTGAAAGTATAATCCAATAAGGCATACTACAAAGTGTCATACCAAAAACTCTTTCTAGAGTGCTTAATGAATCTTTACATAAAGACATCATCTTACGATTCCCTAGTGGATAGGCAAAGGCAGCAACCAAAATAATTGCAAGAGGTAGTAATGTATTCCCTAAACTTAATCCTTCCATATTCTCTAGTTGCAAGATAAATACGCCAATAACTATTAAAATACTATATAGTAGATTCTTTACTGGTATTTTACTGTGAAATAAGGGTGTTAATAGGATTCCTGCTACAATCGTAATCTGCCAAGTTGCAGCAACAAAATATGAATTTCCATAGACAGAACCAAGTGTGATAAATGTATAAAAAATACCAAAACCAATGGAGCTATATACAATCCATGAAACAAGATTTTCTTTTATATGTACCAGTGTCATCTTAATTCCTTTTGTAGATATTAAGATTACAAAAAGAATAGGCAACATAAAAATATACCGTAAACTGGCACTCCACATCCAATAGCCACCGTCCAAATTCATGCTACGATTTAAAATAAACGTAAATGCAAAAAAGAACGAGGCCAGTATTCCATAAAACAATGACTTCTTCACTAAATTTCCTCCAACTCATTCAATATAAAAGCCTATATACATGCAACGCTGCATTTACATAGGCTTTTTGTTTATTCTTCTGAAAATGTTAACACATTTTTTATAAATATGCAATTAATTTCAGTTATTTTATAACAGTATTCAGGCATTTTATAAGATTTCCGACGCATCCTTTGGTGATATATGGAATTTGTCTTTAAATGCTCTAAAAAAAGTTGCATAATTTTTAAATCCACATTCAAAACATGCCTCTGTAACTGAAGTTCCATTTTGAATTAAGGTTTTTGCCATAAATAATCGCTTCTCTGTAATGTATTTACCAATGGTATAACCAGTATTATCTTTAAATAAATGCATTAAATACGATCTATTTAAATAAAACTCATTTGCTATTACATCAATATTTAGTTCTTCATTTAGATGTTCATTGATATACTTCATAATTTCAAGCACTTTTACATTCGAAGTGCTTGTGTCCAAATAATAAACGCCCTGATCTATCACGACCTGATTTATAAAAATCATAAATTCTAGAAATAGAATTTTCTGATATAAGCTATTTGCAAATCCTACTGCATTAAAAGATTGCTCTAAGCGATTTATTACATTAAGAATTCGATTTTTTTGCACCTCATTAATACGTAATACATTTGTATGATGAAGGTTTGCTTGATTAAAACAATAATCCAGCTCATAATCTTCTTTTTTATAGTCATCAAAAAAGCTAGGTGAAATGTAAATAATAATTCTCTCATAAGGTGTGGTATCATGAATCACTGGTCTATGAATTTCACCTGCATTTACTAAAACGATATCATAGGGATTTAATTGATAGGATTTACCTTCAATAAAATAGCTTACATTCCCACTAATAAATATATTTATTTTAATAAAATCATGATAATGGTAACTAAATTCTTTCTGCTCTTTATCAATGATATGAAATATTTTAAAATCACTATTTAAATATCCCATTTTTTTATTCGTTTCCAATGAAATCACCTCTTTTTTATTATACAGCACTATCTGCAATAAACATAGCACAATATTCATATTTTTATACCTTAATGTTGTATATGATTAAGATAAGAGAAAAAGAACGCATAAATAAATAATATTATTCCATTAGAACTACAGGGTTCTACTTTTATAGGCGCATGGAGGTTTCATATGAGTCTAATCTTTTCAAAATATCAAGGATTTTATCATGAGTATTTAATCTATGATATAAATAAGAATAAAAAAATATTTCATACAGATGTAATTCGATCCTTATATAGAGGTAACTTAGGACTTGGTTGCAATGGAATTATTGCTGGTCCTTATAAGATAAATAATAAATACCATTTTAAAGTTTATAATCCACGGGGTGTCCAAGTAGAGAACAATAAGATTGAAAGAGCTATCTTCTTTCAATATTTAAAAGATGCTGGTTATATTCAATCTACTGATATGAAATTAAAGGATAGCTACATAAGCGAAATTATAACGAATTTGAAGGAGGCAGGTCATATGATTACAATTTCCATGGGTGCGTTATCATTCGATAGTGAAAAAGTTGGTATGAATACTTTAACAGGTGAAATGATTAATATTCCACTTTATTTTGGCGGTAGAGAGTATTGGAGCACTTGTGTTTATACAGACCGCCCTCATTGTGTAATACCAATGCAGGAAGTATCCAGTGATAAAATCAGAAGCATTGGTAAAAATTCAGAACATAAAAATTATTTTACCAAACCAATGTTTTTTGAAATTGTTAAGGTACTTGATAAAAAAAATATCCAGATTGAAGCCTATGAGCAAGGTATTGGTTATCAATCAGCATCCGTTGATGCTGCCATTGCTTCCGCTGGTGTTGTGTATAAATTAGGTATGATTGATTCTAATATTACGGTGCATATGCCTGGTGGAAAGTTAATTGTTAACTTAAATCAGGATATGGGCGTAGATTTGACCAGTAAAGTATCATCCATTGGCAGTGTGTATATGCTAGATGAGTATGCAGAAGAAAAACTGGCTTTAACTTGTTAAAAAATAGGCTGTTGCATAAATGAGCTGACCCCTAATTAGATTTTTGGTCTAATTTATGGGGGCACAGTATGAATGCAACAGCCTATTTTCTATTAACATGACTTAACTTAATAAGTGCATGCATGTTACACATTTTTATTCATTACTATAATCTTTTCAGGAGTTGTTTGCGCTGGAATACTTCTTGTGGTAAATGTATAAATCACAGCTAACGTTTCTCCTATTAATTCGCCCGTATAAGGTTCTCCATTTTTCATAACAATTTCAGTTTCCTCAGATACATTTAATGTTAGCTGATGATCAGGGCTTGTTAAATCCTCATTAAATACATCTATTTTGATATTCTTTGTGTCTGGGAAATTTACCGCATAAGCAACAGCAGCATATTGCGGAGGATAAATCAAAATTACAGGTAAACTCTCGTCATAAAACCCTAAAAAATTATCTCCAACATTTAATTTGTCAATTGAACCACCTGTTATACATAAGGAATCATTTGATATTACAAATCTATTAGAACCATTTTTCTCATCTGTCACTGTAACTAGTTTAGATCTTTTTGAAATCTCCTCTTCTTGATTGAAAAGATCATTTAATTCTGTTATTTTACCCGATATAGAATTCATCTTAATTGTTTTCTCCTTATTTACATAAGCTTTCTATTCCTATTATGAACCTGCAAATTGCTTTCCCAATAGGCTTTCTAAAAGATTAATAATCTGCTTATCTTCTCCAACATATAAAACTATTATATTATCTCTTTTAAAAAAGTGAGGTACCGAAATCCAGTCAATACTTGTGTGATTCTTCCAAGTATCATATGAAAAACCGTCTGGAGAGATATAGCCTGCATCTTTTTCCATACTTTTGTTATTTTTATAGATGTATACAGAAATATGTTCGTTATCATTAACGGTTAACCATTTCCGTTGACCTGCAAAAATATCCTTATTTACATCCTCTTCTTTTATTTTATAACCATTACGCTCTAATTCATCTACAAATTCTCCATAGGACTCTGTATTATAAGAATTATTGGGTTTTATTAAAATAGCAATCGTTACTATAGCTATAATGATGAGGATTGAGCCAGCTATATATTTAAGGTATTTCATATCGTGAACCTCCTTTTAATAAGGTTTGTCTATACTTATCTAATCTACCTATGCTTCATTCAGAATTTATTTTCCTCTTGGATGGGTTCTTAAATAAACTTCTCTTGTTTTTCCAGCAGATTGACTTGTATATCTTTGTGTAATACTAACATCTCCATGCCCTAACAGTTCTTGCAAACTATAGACATCCGCTCCGTTTTCAAGCATATGTATTGCAAAGGAATTACGAATCACTTGTGGAGTTATTTCTTCCTCGATTCCAACCTTTCTCGCATACTCCTTTAGAATTTTCCAAAATCCTTGCCTAGTTAAGGGCTCTCTAAAACGATTGAAAAATAACGGTTCGTCTTTTATTTTCTCTATGGAATCTATAACGTTTTTATTGACAGCACTTAAATTGCTTCCATTCTTATTGCCTTCATTTTTATTGTCTGCATTTTTATTGTTTTCATTTTTATTGTCTTCATTTTTATCGTTTTCATTTATATTATCTGCATTTTTATTATCTGCACTTATTCGATCTTCTACATATTTAATTAATGCCTCCTTTGCTGCATGTCCAAAAGGCAACAAACGCTCTCCTGTTTTTTCTTTTACAACAACATACATTAGCTTTAATACTACATCTTCAATATGTAAAGATATAAGTTCGGATACCTTCATCCCTGTTGCATACAAAAGTTCTAACATTGCCTTATCTCTTCTACCACGAGAAGTACTCAAATCTGGTGCATTTAATAACGCCTCCATTTGTTCAACCGTAATTCCCTTTGGATGTTTTTTTTCAAACTTCGGCGGTGTAATTCGCTCAGTAACATCTTGATGAATATAACCTCTTTTAATGCCAAATAAAATAAAGCTTCGTATTGCAACTAATTTTCGATTGATACTAGCAGATGACATTCCCTGCTTTTCCATATTTAAGAGATATGAATTAATATTGGTCTCTGAGACACTGTCAAAGTTTTGAATCCCCAGTCCCTCTAAATAAGTAATAACTTGTTTTAAATCGCTTACATAAGAATCAATTGTATTTTTCGATGCTCGCTTGATTTCTTTTAAATAATTGATATATTCCGTCATTAATTGTTCCATCATATCCCCCTCTCCAATGTCCTTAAACAACATAGAAATTAATAATAAAAACTTTCAACCCTAAATTACAGCACTCTTACTTATAAAACGTTCCATTTCAATAATAACCGAGAAAACTTTTCTTAAGTTCCTATTGAAAAATATCTAAAAAAGCTATTATAAATAACAACATTTAAAATAATGTAAGAACCCTTCTTAATAAAAAGCTCCCAATAAATGTTTCAATAATAGCGCCGATGAAAATACCTATTATTAATAGTATAATTAGTTTTCTATAATTTCGCAATATGAATATATTATGTAACCCATCCGAATTATTACTCGTACGGATTTGAAAGGAAATATCGTATCCAGTCTTTAAACAATATAACATAATTGGAATATAGATAAGTCCCTGAGGAAATATGTAGACAAGCATTAGTATAAAACCTTTAAAATGGTATTGCATAATCAAAGCGGATAATAAAAATCCAACTTGAAATCCCTGCTTGATAATGCTAAGTCCCATATACGGTACAGCAAGTATTGTTATGCAAAGCAGCCAGAATATGATAAACTTCTTGTAATTAGAAAAAATGATATACCGGAATAGATCCCCATAGGCAATATCCATATCCGTAATTCGATTAAAGTAATTTTGATTTAAATTATCAAACCCCTCCATTAATAGCTTAGAACCTAGTTTTGATACTAAAATACCAATAATAAAACTGCACACAAAAAGAACCAAGGCAACGACCAATGGCTCTTTATTTTGTAGTTTGAATTTAATCTTATTCATACGCCCCTCCAACATAAGTATTCTTTCGAAATGCTACTCTTATTTCCACTAAATATGGTCAAGCCTTCCTTTAAAAATACTATATGTAAGAAAAACGATATTTATGATTTAGATACCAAACAATTCATATTTATTTTAATAGCTATAAAAGAATCTGATTATTCTTTAAATCACTCTATCTAACGGCACCTCCTAGGAATATAAAAACAAAATACCTTATTTACTACTTATAAATAGGCTTTGATACGTCGTGGTTTTGAAGCAATTTCAAGCCATAGACACAGTCCATCAATATTAAATAACTAGAATTTCCCTTTACTGTAATATTTTTTAAATAACACTTGCTTATGACGTAACGTAATGAATTATAATATAATCAGGAGGTTAAGAACATGAAGAAAAATAATGCGATACCAAAAGAATATATGACAGTAGGAGAACTTGCAAAAAAAATGGGTACTACTGTTCGTACGTTACAATATTACGATAAGGAAGGTTTGCTATCCCCCTCCTCAGAAAGTAACGGTGGACGTAGACTTTATTCTTACAAAGATATGATTAAGCTTCATCAAATTTTATCGTTAAAATCTTTAGGATTTTCCTTAGATGATATAAAAAATCGTTTGATTTCTCTTGATACACCCGCTGATGTTGCCAATGCCCTTTCGGAGCAAATCAATGAGATTCAAGAAAAAATTGTAAGCCTATCAGAATCTTTAAAAGAAATTGAAGCGTTAAAAGCAGAAGTCATGCAAATGCAATCTGTGGATTTTAGAAAATATGCTGATATTATTGTAAATTTGCAAATGAAAAATGAATTTTATTGGCTGATAAAGCATTTTGATGATAAAACCCTAGACTATATTCGTGGTCGTTTTGATAAAGAAAGTGGTTTAGCTTTTATGGATACCTTTAATCAATTATGTGATAAAGTAATACAACTTCAAGAAAATAACATACCACCCGAAAGTGAAGAAGCTCAAAATATAGCGAAAGCTTACTGGGATATGATCATGGAGTTTACAGGTGGGGATATGAGTATGCTTCCTAATCTTATGGAACTAGGACGCTTTGATGGTATGGATAATGAATGGGTACAAAAGCAAAAAATTGTTACTGCTTATATTGAATCAGCCTTAAATATTTATTTTGCAAAATTAAATGTGAATCCATTTGAGGAGAAATAAAGAAGAAATAGAGTAAAAATAAATATCAACTTTCAAACGCAAGTTTGTGCTTGCGCACCACAAACTTGTTATGTATAAAGAACGTGCGCGAGAATGGGGATTAATATGAATTATGCGATACAAGTTGAGAAACTAAAGAAAAGTTATGGTAATCATATCGTGTTGCAAGGTTTAGATTTTAGCGTCATAAAAGGCGAAATTTTTGCGCTACTTGGCGTTAACGGTGCAGGTAAAACTACGGCTCTTGAATGTATTGAGGGATTAAGAAAATATGACAGTGGTAGTATCGTGGTAAACGGACGAATGGGCATTCAATTACAATCATCTTCTCTTCCTGCTCATATCAAACCAATGGAGGCGATACAACTATTTTCTAAATGGAATAAAACGAAAATAGACACTGATATGCTAAACGCTCTAGGCATCGATGAATTGCAAAAAAAATATTATAAAGATATGTCAATGGGACAAAAACGACGTTTACATTTGGCACTTGCTTTAATCAGTGACCCAGATATTATATTTCTTGATGAACCAACTGCTGGACTTGATGTTGAGGGACGAATATCGCTGCATAACCAAATCCGTAAGTTAAAAGCACAAGGGAAGACAATCATCTTAGCAAGCCATGATATGGCAGAAGTTGAAACTTTATGTGACCGTATTGCGATTCTTAATGAAGGTAACATTACCTTTTTAGGCACTGTTAACGAACTAACTACAAAAATTGGAAGATGTTATAATATTAAAATTATAAGCGACCAAGGCGAAGAAAACTTTGAAGCAGAAAATATTGGAGACGCCATGCTCACATTACTTGAAGATTATAAAAAAAGAAACATTGCTGTGCTAGATATAAAGATAAATAGAGGAACACTTGAACAACATATTATTGATATCGCAAAGGGGGAACAAAAATGAGTGCCTTTTTATATGGAATACGATTGCAATTTAAATTAGATATACGTAGTAAAACTCTGTTAATCACTTGTTACGTAGTTCCTCTTTTATTTTTTGCTATTATGGGTGGCATATTCACATCTCTAATGCCTGAAGATAAATATACACTGATACAATCCATGACTGTAATGGGCATATCAATGGGAGCATTAATAGGTTTACCGCCCTCTCTTGTAGAGATATATGGAAGTGATATGAAGAAAATGTATAAAGCAAATGGAGTACCTCTTTTTCAAGGTCTGACTTCCATTATTTTATCGACTTTTATCCATTTATTAATTATGAGCATTATTATACTGGCTGTTGCTCCTATTGTTTTTGATGCAAAACTTCCGTCAAATTTACTTTTATATTTTAGCTCAGTTGCTATTTTTATTGCTGTATCCTTAAGCATTGGCAGTATCTTAGGTTTATTGGTAAAAAATCAAGCGAAATTAACTATGTTTTCTCAATTAGTATTTTTACCCTCTATTATGTTATCAGGAATTATGTTTTCAGTGGATTTGCTCCCGAAAGTACTAAAATCCATAGGAATGGTATTTCCTGCGGCATGGGGATATAAATTATTAGTAAACGACGGACATTATTTAGGTAATCTAATACCTTTATTTGCTATTCTATTAATATCAATTGTATTTTGCAGCTTCTTATTGAAAAAAATACAATCCGAGTAATCTTTTATAGAAAATTACGAAAGAATATAAAATAACCAAGGCACTGTTTCGACAAAGATATAGAAAGGCTTATTAAAGTAGATAAACGATATTTAATACCGTTTTTCTACTTTAATAAGCCAAAACGTATTGATTTATTCCAATATATGTGCCAGATCTGCCGTAAAGAAAAATGGTGAATTGCCTGTAAAATCAACAATATCGACATTTACCAGCTTATATTATTACCTTCTATTTTACAAATTCATTTTACTTTTATAAGCTAAAATTGCAGAGATTGTTTTCGCATCTTGAATTTCGCCATTTAAGATCATTTGAACTAAAGTATCTAGGCTATAACGCTCAACCTCAACAAATTCATCCTCATCTAAATGTTGTTTAGATGGTAATAATTCGTTTGTATAATATATATGAATTAATTCATTACAAAATCCTACGGTTGTATATAGATCTATTAAATGCTCTACTTTATTCGACTTAAATCCAGTCTCCTCTTCTAGTTCTCTTGCCGCTGCTAGCATTGGGTCTTCTGCTCCATTTAAACCGCCTGCGGGTATTTCAAGGGTATAACGTTCTGGTGCATTACGATATTGTCTTACCATGATGATATCACCATTTTCAGCAACCGGAACAATCGCTGAGGCTCCTTTGTGATGAATGTAATCCCATTCTGCTGTTCTACCGTCTGGTAACTGCATCGTATCTGTATAAAAGTCTACAACTTTTCCTTTGTGTTCAAGCTTTCTGCTAAGTCTTTTATAACCTTCCATTGTATTCCCTCCTCTATTTTTATTTCTTAAGTGATGTTGCTTTTTCATAGCAAGCATCGGCAGCTTTTATAATAGCATTACGGAATCCATACTCTTCAAGTGCTGCAACACCTGCGATTGTTGTCCCTCCTGGTGAACATACATTATCTTTTAATTTTCCAGGATGTTCTCCTGTTTCAAGTACCATTTTCGTTGCACCAAGCACCGTTTGTGCAACTAAAGTATATGCTTTATCTCTTGGTATCCCATATTTCACAACACTGTCTGCCAGTGCTTCCACAAACATATAAACAAAGGCAGGTGAACTACCATTGGCACACACAGCAGCATTCATTAAGTTCTCATTTATGATTTCATATTTACCTACAGAAGCAAAAAACTCTTTTATTTCTGATACTTCCACATCTTGAAATTCATCTTCTGAAAAACTAATGCAGGTCATTCCTTCTCCAACAAGTGCTGGCGTATTTGGCATAGAACGAACGACTCTTGTATCAGCACCAAATCCATGTTTCATATCTTCGATTGAAATACCTGCTGCTAGTGAAATTAAAATATGTTCGTTCGTAATTTTTCCTACAAGCTCTTTATAAATATCATTAAAATATTGTGGTTTTACTGCTAACACAACATATTTACATTCTTTAACTAACTCACTATTATTTATTGCACATGTAATTCCAGTTTGCTCTTTTACCCAATCACTTTTTTTACTTGTAGCAGAAGTAAATGTTACTCTCTCTTTTCCAAATGCTTTGATTGCTCCAAGAAACATTGGATAACCCATATTTCCAACACCAATAAAACCTATTTTATCCATAAAATATCAATTTCCTTTCTATGTAGAATATTTATTCTTTAATTTATTAAACCGCTTTTTACGACTCTAATTTTTTTTTAATCATTGTCTTATAATAACTTCTTTAATATATCTCTATTTTTTTAAATACCTAAACTTATAAATAAAGAATGTACATTGCAAATTCTTCATAAAAACATAAAATAATAAAAAAGAACTGCTACTTCACATTCTTTTTAATGCAACGCAACAGTTCTTATATGATCTTATGATAAATCAGACACGAATTTTTTAATTCTGCCAATTCCTTTTTCAATTTGTTCCGTTGAAATAGCATAAGACAAACGAATATGATCATCAAAACCGAAGTCCGCACAAGGTATAACAGCTACATTATAATCCTCAATTAATATACTTGCAAGTCTTCCGACATCATTTATCTTTTGACCTTTATAGCTCATTTCAAACAATTTACTAACATCAATAAACAAGTAGAAAGCTCCTTGTGGCTCAAGGGCTGAAATATATGGTATCTCACTTACTAAATTACACATACATTTTCTACGTCTATCAAATTCCTCTACCATTAATTTCAACTCTTCTTGTGGTCCGTTAAGAGCTTCAAGCGCTGCCTTTTGTGCGATTGAATTCGGATTTGAAGTTTGATGTGATTGTATGCTACTCATAAGCTTCGCGATTTCTGGACTAGATGCTGTAAAACCAATTCTCCAACCAGTCATTGCATAACTTTTTGCAACACCACTACATGTAATGGTTCTTTTATATATTTCATCATTTAGGGATGCAATACTTACGACTTCATTATCACCATAGACAAGATATTCATACATTTCATCTGAAATAACATAAAAATCTTTTTCTATAGCTACTTTTGCAATTTCTTCAAGTTCTTCCTTGGAATAAATCATACCACTAGGATTGCTTGGAGAGTTTAATACAAATGCTTTCGTTTTTTCTGTACAAACATCAGCAATCTGCTTCGCAGTAACCTTATATCCATTTTCTTTTTCTCCACGGATAAATACAGGAACCCCGTCTGCTAAACGAACGATTTCTGGATAGCTTAACCAATAAGGTGCTGGTATAATTACTTCATCTCCAGGATTTAGTATCGCCTGAAAAATATTTGTAAGAGAATGCTTTCCACCATTACTAATAACAATCTGCTCTGGTTTATAATCTATGTTATTAAAGGTTTTAAATTTATTGCAAACTGCTTGCTTTAATTCTAAAATACCAGAAGCATCTGTATATTTCGTAAACCCTTCATTTATCGCTTTAATCGCTGCTTGATTTATATTATCAGGAGTATTAAAATCCGGTTCTCCTGCTCCGAATCCTACAACATCAATGCCTTTTGCCTTTAATTCCTTCGCTTTTGCTGTAATTGCTAATGTTGATGATGGCTTAACTGCCTTTGCTTTATTTGATAATGATAATGACATAAGACTTTTCTCCTGCTCTCATAAAATTCTAGTTCACATTGAGATTTTCATTTGTTATTATTGTATACACGAATTCTCTCATACATTATAATATGCTTTATTTTGGAATGCAAGCTTATTTTTATAAAATTATTTCCACACACGTTCATATGTCTTTATGTCAAAGACATTTTGAGAATAATTACACAAAAAAAACATTCCTGGCTTTTACGGGTCCAGGGATGTTTTATATTCTTCTAAGCGTCAGCATTCTATGTCGAATGTCTTTTGTTAACATATTAAGACTACCTATTTTTTAATATGCAATAATTTGATTATATTTTGATATGATATTTCATTACCATATTCGTCTACAAATCTAAATTTTTTTATATATAAATCGCTCAATCTCTTTTTAATCTTTTTTCGTATTTCATCATAACCGATAGCTATACCACAGGATAATCCCAATGCATACCACATAAAACCGTCCATCTGTCTTTTCCTCCTTATCTATCAATATAGTCTTTTAACTACATAGAGTTTTACCCATTTTAAAATGATTTTAGATATATCTATATAAATAAATCTACAAGATTATAAGTCTAAAACCATTATAATTTCATCTCCATCAATTTCATCTGTATGACGAAATCCTAATTCTAAATACATTGCTTTTGCAGCTTCATTTCCTTCTATATAGCACAGATACACCTTGTCATATTTTCTATCCTGTCTCATCCACTGAAGAACTAATTCAGTTGCTTTAGATCCATAACCTTTTCGCTGATATCTCCTATCAATGAAAAGCTGACTAAGATCATATCCTTCTAATTCCTCACAATCATAAAACATAAGCATTCCAATCGGTGTTTCATCCTTATAAATAAATTTAGCTTGACTTCTATGTTCTTTAAATGCATATGCTCTTGCCATTATTCTATATGTATCAGAAACAAAAGACGTTTGCTCCTCACTGACCATTAAACTTTCTCGCCAATTATTGTGATTAATATCAACTAAATGTACCATTTGTTAACCTCTTTAAATTTGTCTATAGGGTATTGATAATCTCTAAAGGCTTTCTATTCTCCATAAAACCATTCGTCGTATACTATTCCTAGTGATCCTTTTTTTGCTTCAATAAAAACTTTATCCTTTTCATTAAACCTATAATAAATCTCTTTGTCGACACTGATTTTATATTTCTCTTCTGTTATATCTTTAATCACTATAAAATCATAACTAGGTTCTTCATTATCTTTACTATAATTCACTGATTTTTTCACAACAGATCCAGAAACTTGAATATAAGTTTGTTTCCCCTTTTCATTAAAGCCACATACATATAATACTAACATAATAAATGCTGCTATAAATGGAAATAAAGATATCCCTTGAATGACTATATTTCTACTTGTTTTTATATCACAATTCGATTTACACTGGTTTTTATATTCTTTGTATTCGACTTTCGTCATTAAAGTATGATTTAATTTACTATTTAACGTATTAATTAAGTATGATAAGTTGTTTTTCTTTATATAGAGATTTCCTGATTGAATTAGTTTACCTGATTTTAAATATATCCATATGTTATCATTCGTAATTCCTTTTGTTGCATAAGAATAATGCCTATAAGCATAAATATCACTGAAATTAATTTTATGTACAGTACCAGAAATACTTTTTCTAATGATAATCCGTTTATCTGTTATTATGAATTGATTTCCAAAGTAACTCATCAGATAGAAAAGAACACCGGGAACAAATATAACCAAAATAATAATACTACCAATATATTCTGAACCGGAATCAAAAGATATTGAGCCTAAAAACATATTGCTAAAACATGGTACTATAAATATTAACGATATAAATAACCATCCAGGACAAAAAAGAGCTATTGCTAGTATATGCCATTTTTTCTTATCCGGCTTAAATTGTAATGTTTCGCCTTCTTCTAACTTTATCATGTGCTTCTCCTAAGCTATATTATAATAACTCTTATATTAACCCAAATAGTTATTTCACTTGAAATCTATTATGCAAAAACAAGCTATTTTCCTTAATACCGATATCTATTTCCATATTCTTTTTTTGCTTTCTTGGAACAATCAGAAATAAATTCTGTTTTACTTTCTGTATATCCATCACGATTATGTTCATATTTCTTCCATAATGATAGTTTCAGTTCCTCATATTGCTTTGCCAATAGTGGATTTTCATTCAAGTAATCTCTAAAATACAGTTCATCATTATCGTCAACATACCTTAAATGCAGATGATACACTTTCATTGCGAAACCATTTTCAGTATAACCTTTATTAAATGAAATACGTTTCTCATTTTCTGACATGCATACGTATCCATTTTGAATTAACACTTCTTTCATCACATTCATATTACAAACTTTTGGAACTTCAATAAGTATATCAATAATAGGTTTTGCCCAGATTCCTTTGATTGCAGTACTACCTATATGACTGATACGAATTATTTGTTTATCATTCAGTACTTCCTTCAGTATTGCAGCCTCTTCGTCATACCATGTTTCCCATATTTCTTGATGTTCCATTAAAAAAATAGGAAATAGCTGCCACAACTCCTCTAAACTCATTTCAGATAGTGATTTTCCCATATACTTTCTCCGCTTTCATGTTGATTTTTATGGTTAATGCATAATAAACTTAGCTTTTATTCATATATGCTCCATAGCAAATCCTTAGTTCAATGTTTCACTTATTATGAATAATTAGACTCTTATTTTGTCCACTTCATAACAAGCTCTACTTCACCAGTACTCTCATCCACTTGCTCTTTTGTAATTATAAAATTTTCTCTTAAGTAAAATTTAACCCCACGTATATTCTTCTTATAAACTTGCAATGACAATTCAGGATATCCCTTCTTGACATAATCAATTAAAGATTTACCTATCCCTTGAGATCGGCTATTTGCATTAATGAAAATTCCTGCAATATAATTATTCATTAACCCGATAAATCCTTGAATTATATTATTATCTTCATAAACAAAAATAGTTGCATCTGGTAACATATTTTTTACCATTTCATAATTATCAGTCCAGTAACTGCCTTTGATAAAGTCATGAACCTCCATATTTGAATCTAACCATATTTTCATAATTACGTCTAAATCTTTTATTTCAAATTCTCTAATCATATCTCCGCACTCTCTTAAATTTTTCTAGTTCATTATTTCTAAAAAATAAAATCTCATATTTGTTTACAAATAACGTATTTCTTCGTATGCAACATAATTATACATCAAAATCTTCTGATTTGAAATTGCTATAATAACGCCCGTGGGTTGCTGTGAACTACAATACACGTTTTATTATTTATAAATAGTAACACCTTGCTTGATCAGAGATTCTTTTTTCTGTTCAAACCGTCCTATGTTCTGTACACCAATATATTTACATCGCAGAACTACTGTATACCCAAGCTTGCAAGCGTCTATAGCACTACTTTCGATGCAGCTATTTCCGTCAATTCCAATCATTTCGATTTCAGAAATATTGTTCTGCAGAAACATTTCTGTTAAAATATCATTTGAAAAAACGCTTGCTTTTTCTTTGTAAATAATATGAGAAGAACATATATTGAGGTTGTCCGCAAAATCATAAACCACTTCACCACTTCTTAGTCGCTTAACATTTTTAACATATATTACAAAATCATTATTTTCATCTACTTGTCGTATACGTTTATTTATTTCAAATAGCAGGTTATTATCATACTTTTCCATATAATTTTTCTGTACATCAATTACTAGTAAAGCTTTCTTCTTATTTTAAACCTTTCACATTTAAAATTGCGTTGTCATTTCGCATTTAACCTAAATTACGGTATTCATTATCATCTACTGATGCTAAAACCTGTAAACGTATACTTTCAGATTTTTACTCCTACTCACTGCAAATTAGTAAGAATAAAATTCTTATAATTTTATTATATATTTTCAAAATCAAGCTCAGCAAATACACCATAATGGTCACTTGCACAATAACCAGTATCCGATGATACTTCTGTTCCAAATAAATGAAATTCCCTCAATTTAGGTGAAGGATTTGGATAAGCATACTTAAGAAGTATCCATTTCAATATACTACCTTTTTTCATTAATTAAAAATTTAATTATCATTCGTTTTTCTTTCTCCGTCAAAGCGCTCATATGCCCTCTGTTTCTAAGCAGATATGTAGTACAATTCGGTATAATCTTCTTTGCCTGTGGAATTACTCTTTTGGCAGGAAATAAGCAATCCTTTTCACCTGCCATAACTAATGTTGGAGCTGAACATTTTTTCATATCTGAAGCTTTTACATTACTAGGCATTCCAGCTTTAATTTTAGAAAAATCGATGCTGCATTTTGCAGTATCGTATATATCCTTTGTAATATTCTCTTTGGTAACGGCCATTGGTAGCATGCATTTTCTCAGCCATCTTTCCTGATGAGTTATCCAATATAAAATCATTGGAAACATCATTCCGACACTGTTTATTGCTGGTGCATTCCTTATTCCTGAAGGGACATATAATACTGCCCTTTTTATCTTTTCTGGCGCAACGCACATAGTTTTTGCTATTATTCCTGCACCATAAGATCCGCCAAAACAAAATATACTCTCATAACCTATTTCGGAAATAACTTCGCTGGCCCATTCTCCATAATCGTAATTCGAGGCAGATAAACATACCTCGTCACTTTTCCCTGGGTGTCCGATTGTATCAACCGCATAGATATAAAAGTTCTTAAATAAGAATTCACAAGCAAGTAAATTGTATGCTGTTGTTGAATTCCCGCCATGAAAAATAAGTAGCGGTATTCCTGATGTGTTTCCCGTAACAATCAGGTGAGTTTTTCCAAAAGTCGTATTTACCCACAAATCTGAATATTTTATAGGTAACCGATTTAGCTGTCTATCATATAAATTTAAAACTTCTAACTTACCCTTCTCTGATTTATATATAGAATTTTCCTTCTTCATCTAATTTCACTCCAAAAATTTTGCTATAGTTTCTAATACATTATGCGTGTTCATACATACTATAATCAACATATCCATGAATATCTTTTAATGAACCCTCATAGGTTTCTTGAACCATTAGACATTCTGGGTGTTGCATAGGATAACCTGTAGTAGGATAAATTCCATAATTAGATGAAGTAATAAAACCTAATTTGTTATAAAATTTAGGATTTCCCTCAACTTGAATGCCAATATATCCTCTCTTCTTTACTTGCTCAATTCCCAAGTTCAACATAATACTACCAATGCCTTGCCTAAAATAATCTGCATTCACTGCAACAGGAGCAAGCAATACAGTAGGCGTAACAATTATTTCCTTATCATAATTGCCTAAGTTTTTTTCTTTTGATAGAGGAAAATACGAAAACATAAAATGCCCTACAATTACATCTCCTTTCATAGCAACAAATGAAAGCTCAGGTATATAATATTTTGAAGCACGTATTTCATGCACTAATTCCATTTCATCTATTCCGTCACTTTTTATTCCCTCACGAAAAGATCGTTTTACCATTTCATCAATTATCTCAAATTCTATTTCTTTTTCAGGTCTTATTATTATCTCTTTTATCATAAATACTATCTCCTATGGTTATCTCTTAAAATCTAATTTTCGTACCAACTCACACTGTACGAATTCACATTTTGTCGTTAGTGTATATGGGAAAACTTAAATATATTAAATGTGTGTTTCAGTTATTTTTAGGCTTATCTATATTCATTTCATGATCATATCTTTTATGTAATGTATTTCCTCCTTTTATATAAATTATAGGTATATCCAGTACCTCTTCATTTTAATTCCATCTACATAAATGTCCTTTTCAAAGATTCCACCATTGGAGATAATAGTTTTTTCACTGCCTATATTATCCCAATCACAAGTAATCATTACTTTTTCCAAACCATAATCCTTACAATTCTTCAGGTTTTGTCTAAGCATTTCCTTTGAATATCCCTTACTTCTTTCATCAGGGCGGACAGAATATCCGATGTGCCCTCCCCATTCACTTAAAATCGGATGATTTATGTGATGTCTAAAATCAATCGCTCCTACAATTCTATGATCAGATAATCGAACTGCAATATAGACATTTGATGTAACTCTATCTTTTGGGCAAGTTTCTTCAGATTCCATCATATTTATGTATTTAATCCACTCACTTGCTGATAGATATTCTTTCAAATTACCACATCCTGCAAAACTATCTGTATCATTTGAATCAAAGATATCTTGACGAAAATTTAGAATATCGTCTGCGTATTCCATTGTAGGCTTTATTAATATAATCTCATTCATAATTCACTCCACATTCCTAAAAATTATTATGGTTGGTTAATCTTTAAGTTCCTTACTTTAGAGCACGTTTTATTGATGTTTCTTATGTAAACTTGCATTCATTTTGCATAACTTGCATAAAATAATTCATTTGCCTTTTCGGTAAACAAAGTTGGAGTCCATTGAATATTCGTAGAGAAATCATTTGAGGTAACTGCTGCAAGCAGATATTCTTTTAATGGTAGCCTATCCTTTATTTTAACAAGGTGTAGACCATCTCGAGTTACTATCCTATCTGAAAACATTTTCCCTACATCAAAATACGGTCTCACACCAGGAGTATATATCACATGTGGATTCGTACAAACATATCCAAGGTTACGTGAATTCACAACAAGCTCTCCACAACCTTTTAGAACATCCAACATAATGTAATCAGAATAGTCTGCTGGTTCCAACATTGATTTTAATCCTATTTCGTTTACAGCTTTTTGGACTTTTTTTAATAAATTTGGAGAAAGCAGTGCTCCCTCTTCTTTTATCGACTGCCACGCAGACAATGTGTACTATGTACCATAAATCTTTCTTCTGAATTGCGATATATAATTTCATGGGATGCTTTGCTAAACTGTAGGACTAAGCTTTTTGCATCCATTCCTTCACATACCTTTAATATCACATTTCGTTGATAAGATAATTCATAATTAAGAAAATCAAAGAAACGTAAAAATTCTTTGTCAGCATCAGGAGAAAATCTTAGAACATGTAATTTTGAATTAGAATAGACATTAGTAAAATACGTGATATTTAAATCATAAATAAAAGCTGACCATTTTTCACCATATGTACCATCTAATGTGAAAGGATTTTTATCCGTTGGATACCAAGTCGAATCTGCGATATAAATCATATCTCCACCTGGCTGGGATTTATTTTATTGACTTTATATCCTCCTATTCTTTCCATATCAATACCTCAATTACTTATTTTTTTCCTATTTCAAGCGAATACATTAAATCTTCTCTATCTTCATTGGAATATTTATTCCTGCGCCCCTTTGTTCTACCCGATAATTTCATTCCTATCTTCTCCATAACTTTATATGAACTAATATTTTCACTATCACAGTGTGCAATAAATTTTCTAATATTAAATTCTTGAACTGCAAAGTTGATAATTTCTCTTGCTGCTTCTACCGCATATCCATTCCCCCAGTATTTCTTACTTATTATCCAACCAAGCTCACCTTCTGTTTTATCATTGTTAATATAAATACTGACTGCACCGATATGCTCATTATTCAATAAAATAGCAAATTCATAAAATTGAGGGCTACTTTTTTGCCACTCTGCCTGAACCCTAGCTAAAAAGTTCTCAGTCTCACTGATATCGGTATTAGGTAAATGAACCATATATTTCGTGTTATCAAGATCACACGCATAATTATGTGTAGATATCAGATATTGAGGTCCTAATGGTACCAATAGTAGTCTTTTTGTAGGTATGTTCATATTTGAATCTCCTTTTCAAATTCTTCTCTATACAGTGGAATTTATTAATTCTTCAGTATTTTCTTAATTTCTACAATTACTGTTCATTGGTAAGATAAAGTTACTTTATTGCCATTGCAAGTTTAATTACTAATCTTATAGGAAGCGCTGGATTTGACATTTGATTCACATCTCCAACAATAAATAAATCTTTATAGGGATAGTAAAATGCAAATGAACCTGTTGAACCAGAATGCCCAATCAACTCACCCTTCCCCATAAATAGTGTTGTTAGTCCATCCAAGGGTATTTTCATATAACCACCACCATAGTAAATAGGTCCCTTGGAAATCTGAAGTTTATTGTATATTGCTAGTTTGTCAAAATTGGTCCTATTAAACAATTTTCCTGTGAAGAACGACTTTATAAATATCATTAACTCATATGCTGTGGTAATACCCCCACCGCTTGCACGACTACTCATTACAATTTTAGGACGATGTATCGCCTTATCCTTATAATATGTATTAGGTACAAAATCCTTTTCACACACAGGGAGATATGTATTACTCAACCCTAATGGTTCAAATATCATTTGTTTATACACATGTTCTAATGGCAAATTAGTTACTTCTTCAATAATCTTCCCTAGCATATCAAAATTAATGTTAGCATAAAAGGCTCTGTGAGCTGTACGAGGTGCAAAACGTGGTTTTTGCCTTTTTACTTTCGCAACATATTCTGGAAAGGTAATATAGGAGTCTTCACCAAGACAAATTTCATTTACACCATTTCTACTTGCTTCAGACTCATCCGGTAACCCACTTATTTGAAACAATAAATCTGATATGGTCAGTTGATATGAATATTCTTGCCCTCCATAGATATGGAGACCATGCATAATAGAATCATCAAAATATTTAGAAACTTTATCATCGAGAGATAATCTTTTTTGCTCTAGTAAAATTAATATGCAAGTAGTAGTAAATAACTTTGTAATACTTGCCATTAATAACGGAGTATTTAAATTTTTATCTCCAAATTCGTTACTGTAGGAAAAATCACCTTTTGTGTTTTCCACATATAAAACACACTCATGTATTTGCTTTGACGCTACAGTTTTATTAAAAATATTCTCAAGAGTTCCAATTCTATCTCTATCCATAGTCACCTCTTTATATATAAAAAATAATCTTTCTTTATACTATGCTTCTCATCGGCATCCACAAATATCTCCCTTTAAGGGACCGACACTTAGTCATATGCACTTGATTGCTTTTTCCATAACCGAACTTAATTTATGAAAGGTTATCCTGGAGAAGTATCCAATAGACTTCAATATCGACTCCAGCTAGATCATAAAACCCATCCCATTCTAAGATTCCACCATTTTTCAGTATTGCTTTTGCAGAACCTATATTACTCTTATCACAAGTTATCATAACTTTAGGAATATTAAGTTTCTTAGCTTCTTCTAATACTAATCTTAGTTGTATTGTCGCATATCCTTTACCTCTTTCTAAGGGACGGATTCCATATCCAATATGGCCACCATATGGTATAAGTTTATCTGATAAAGAATGTCGTAGTTGTATTGTTCCTATAATTTTCTTATCACTTTTTCTAATAGATAAATATGTAGATGCATGAACATCTTCTCTTGATAGTGTTTCACTTTCAATGGAATGTACTAATTTTAACCACTCATCAAATTCTTTGTAATGTGTGATTCCGCAGCTACCGTTAATGCGTGTTTCTCCATAATCGTAATATTCTTTGCAGTATTGTTTTATCTCTTGTTCCAAAGTTTTAGTTGGCTTTACTAATGTTAATTCATCCACTATATGCCCTTTCCATTTTCCATAGAACGCTAATTCTTCTATTCTGCTAAATAAATTCCATAATCTAAAATTATATTACCTGTTTCATCTGGTACCGTAAAGCGTGGACAATTGTATCTTTCAAAAAAATAAGTTCTGTTATTATCATCAGATTTAAAATTATCAAATCCATTTTCTTGAAATTTAGAAATACAGGCATGATGCATATCATAAATACCACCATCTTCTCTGCCCTTAATCCAGCAAACAGCGATATCACTTTCTGCAAGATCTATATAGGCAAATCCCTCTGGTACTGGAGTGTTAACAGGAAAGAACATACCTATCCAATACTCGAAAGTGTTTTCAGGATCAGAACCATTGCAACGCATAAAACCAAGATAGCCATTTTCAACATCTTTAAGCTCACCTATCTTTTCAAGTATGGAAAACCATCCATTTTCAAACCACTCACCCCATTTGTGACCAAACCCACCAATTCTGTCAGCTGTTGTGTAGCATTTTCCTATAAAACGAAGTGAAGGTAAGTGCTCTTTGTAAACCTCTATAATTTTCGATTCCATAATTCTCCTCCTAATCAATGTAAAACTCATAGTTACATTTACTCTTTTTAACATACTTAAAAGTATTATTTATGCGCTTTATCACATTCAAGCAACGACAACGGCAATTCTCTTTACATCTGTTCTTCTATGAAGCACATTACTTAGCAAACAACTTGCACTGCTAACCACATTTGTCTGCATTATTCCATTGCACGTTTTCTCCTTAGCCGATAAAACTCTTCCAATAAATTAATATAATCTGGTAATTTATCCATATTAGGTTCCCAAAATTCAAAGGTGAAGCCGTTGCATTTTTCAATCAACTCCTCTTCTAAACTATACGACTTTCTAAATTTACACCCCCCTTCTTCATCATCACGGCAATGCTTACATTTACCGTAATCATTCATAAAAACTCCTTTAATAAAATCTTTCGATTTTTCGATATATTCACGATGTTTATCAATTTTATTTAAGAAAAGTCGAAGTACAATACTGTTTTGCCTAATATATATTCTTGCTGCAACCTGCTTGTTCTTAACACCTGTTTTTGAATAGATAACCATATACTCTCCCCAACAAAATCCACTTCCTATGTTGCCACCAAAATCGTAACCAAGTTTTGTTATCTCATTATTAAAAGCTAAAATAAATTCTTTGTTCTTCTCTGATACAATATCAAATCGTTTTTCCTCTAATATAGTTTTCATTTACCTTCCCCTATGTTTATATAGATAATAATTATCGAATACATATATTACTTAAATAGCGCCTCTTAAATATCAAAGAATTCCTTAAGGGTTTTATATTCCGAATGATCAAATAAATCTAGTTTTCCATCCGTTCCAATTTTAATATTATCTCGACACTTCTTTAATCGGTCCAACAAAGGCATAATAATCGTTGTACCATGATTGATGAAGTCATATAACTCGTCTACCTTTGATGGTATTTTATAACCCTTTGAGGAACTTGCTATAATAACACCTTCATCTCTTAACTTTGCAATAATACGAGTACGAAAATAATGCATACTTACAACTTTTCCAGTTCGATACTTGAGAATATTAATGAGTTCTCTTGTAGGTATATATTTTCTAGTTTCATGATGTAAAAAACGAAAGCATAGATATTTTAATACAATAACTTGATGTACACGCTCCTCCTCTGTTGACTTCTCATATTTATTTAAAAATACTTGTACATGTCGCAAACATACAGTTAAAATTTCATTACTCTTTTTCTCTAAAATATCACTATGTTCTATTACATATTTCGTTATAACTTTAGGGAAATGTTCTATCCGAATAATTTTTCTATCTAGTATTTTCAAATAATTGGGTGCGTCTGTTTTTTTCTTCTCTCCATATATAAAAGATAATGTCTCACTTATAAATTCTGTGAACCAAATAAGCGATTTGCTCTTTGTGTTTTCAAAATAGAACTCCCTTTCACCGAATAAATTTGGTATGTCCTCGTTATCTCTTACATAATCACAAAAGCATTTTATATAGTCACTTCCGTCAGTTTCATCCGCACATACAACTAATTTTTTAAAGGCATTTCGCAATTCTTTATGTACCAAATTATTTATAAATTTATAAAATGACTCTTTCGCCATAAGCCCGCTATCCTTAAGTAACATTTGCTTATCCACTACAACAGAAAATATTTGAAAATCACACTTTATTAACTCATTTAGTATTTCAAGTCTCTCTTTATGATTTTTAATTATTGATGGAGATTTTATTTCATCTGTTTGAATATAGATACTACGCACTGCGTCTATCTCATCGTTTAGTAGCTCTAACTTAGTTTCATTTACTAGAAGAGCTGTAACGATAAAATGTGTAGAGATTTCATCTTGATCAAATTTGAATCCATAATTACCCGAATCGTTAGTAAAAGCATACATAACTTCCAAAGCTGCACCTCCATATCAGAATTAAAAAGCCTCATAAATAACATAGATTCATCATAATACATTTTTTACCAATTATCAACTTTTAGTTTCCATTAAAATCCATATGCGATTTATCTTCTTTTACATGTTTTAATAAATAGCCTCTAATAATATTCTAATCTAATTTATAAAAAAGTACTTTACCTGTCGTAGTAATTGTGTTATATTATTACTACGACAGATGAAGTACGATTATCGTAGTAAATTTTACAGAAAGGAAAAAGATATTTTGATAAGCAGCGATATTATACGTGGATATAATGATACGATAATATTATATTTACTATTAGAAAAAGATTCGTATGGATATGAAATCTCAAAAAACATTCGCAGTATAACTAATGAGCAATATGTAATGAAAGAAACAACACTATATTCAGCATTTACGAGGTTAGAAAAGAATGGTTATATAAAGTCATACTACGGAGATGAAACACAAGGTAAACGAAGAACATATTATCAAATCACCGATTTAGGAGTTTCCTATTATAAAGACAAATGTGAAGAATGGAAAATTACAAAAGAAGTTATTAATCATTTTATTAAGGAGGATATATAGAGTGGATACAATTAAAATTTATTTAGACAATTTGTTTCGTTCTCTTCCAAACACAGAAGAACTAAAACGTCTTAAGTCCGATTTACTTGTAAATATGGAAGATAAATATCTTGAGTTAAAAGCAAATGGCAAATCAGAAAATGAAGCAGTTGGTGTTGTTATCGCAGAGTTTGGTAACATTGATGAATTATTGCTAGAGATGGGTATTTCAAAAAATTCTACGGGTGAATCTAGTAGAATACTTACTTTAGATGAAGCGCATGACTATATTAGTGTAAAAAAATATGTAGCTAAATTTATAGCAACTGGAGTAGCATTGATTTTATTTGGAGTATCGCTACTATTATTTATGTATGAGTTCATAGATTCAGGGCATCTCCTACTTGGTGCTAAAAACGAAGTGAAAAATATCATCCCTATCTTACCTTTATTCATACTAATTATAATTGCTGTCAGTTTGTTCATTTATGCAGGTATGAAAGAAGAAAGATACAAATTTATAGCAGATGGAGATTTTCAATTGGATCATACGAGCAATATTATGCTTAAAACAGAATACGAAGATATTCTTCCGAAAAAAGCAATTAGCATCATCCTTAGTGTTGGTTTGTTCATCCTCTCTCCTCTTTATATCTTTATAGGTTCTATGATAAGTGATAGTGGATCAACTTACGGAGTCTGTTTATTGTTACTTCAAGTTGCTCTTGGTGTGGGCATTCTAATTATTGCTCAAAGTCCTTATGAAAACTATGAAATGCTTTTAAAGCTCGAGGGATATACACCACAAGCACAAAAGCAAGGTAAATTAATTGGAGCTGTTGCTAGTATCGTCTGGCCTCTTGTTGCTGCAATCTTTTTATATACTGGCATTGTGAAGGATCTTTGGCATATTAATTGGATTATCTTTCCTATCACTGGTATAATTTTTGGTGGCTTTTGTGCTTTTTATAATGCATTAATAGAAAATAAGGCAAAATAAATAAAAAATGAACCGTTACCTGTCAATTAGACAGAAACGGTTCATTTTATTCTTCAGATAAAATTACTTCATTAATTTTTAATCTGCTTCATTAATTAAAATCTTACTTCATTATTCTCTTAATATCGGACAAATTATCCAGAGCTTTCAAAAGTGTCTCATCCTTTTTTGCAAAATGAAAACGAATGAGATGGTTTACATCTTCTTTAAAAAAGCTAGATCCAGGTACTGCTCCAACCCCAACTTTCTTTGCCAAATCCTCGCAGAATGTTATATCACTTTTATATCCGAAATCACTGATGTCCACTAATACGTAATAGGCACCCTGAGGTTCTGTAAAACGAAGCCCTATATCCTTCAATCCATGAATGAATACATTTTTCATATGTGTATAGTGATTCTTTAACTCCTCATAGTAGTCATCCTCAAACAAAAGTCCAACTACTGCTGCCTCCATAAGTGGTGCCGCTGCCCCAACTGTAAGGAAATCGTGAACCTTTTTCACTCTTTCAATAATTTCAGGGGATGCAATTACATATCCAAGTCTCCAACCAGTGATCGAATATGTCTTAGACAATGAACTACATACAATGGTACGTTCCCTCATTCCAGGAAGAGAAGCCATGTAGGTATGTTTATATGGTTCATAAATAATATGTTCATATACTTCATCGGTAATCACATAAGTATCATACTTTATTGCCAGATCTGCAATAATTTGTAGTTCTTCTCTTGTAAATACCTTTCCGCATGGATTGGATGGATTACAAAGAACCAAGGCTTTTACGTCTTGTTTAAATGCATCCTCTAAAACATTTGCATCAAAGCTAAAATCAGGTGGATTAAGCGGAACATAAATTGGTTCTGCACCTGAAAGAATCGTATCCGCACCATAATTTTCATAAAATGGTGAAAATACTATAACTTTATCCCCAGGGTTTGTAACAGACATCATAGCCGCCATCATCGCTTCCGTGCTACCACAGGTAACCACGATTTCAGAATTAGGATCCACACTCATTTTTGAAAAATGCTCATGTTTCTTTGCTAATGCTTCTCTAAAATTTTGAGCTCCCCAAGTAATTGCATATTGATGAGGACCCTGAGCTGCGATTTCAGCTAATCTATCCGTGATAGCTTTTGGTGGATCAAAATCTGGAAATCCTTGAGATAAATTGATTGCGCCATATTCATTAGATATGCGTGTCATTCTTCTAATTACAGAGTCTGTAAAATTGGCTGTTCTATTGCTTAAAGCTTTCATTTTAACCCCTTTCGTAAATATCAATAACTTGATTTTCTTTCGTTTGTTAAGCTTCCATACATTAAAATTCTTATAAATTATAGCTTTTATGACTATTTAAAATCTTCTTCTGATCAAATACTTCTTTTATACCTCGCATAAGCTGTACATTCAAAGCATCTGTCTCTTCTAAAAAATATTTCTTTTTCGATAATCCTATTCCATGTTCTCCAGAAGTAAGTCCACCTAAGCTATACGCTTTATGGTAAATCACACTAAGATTTCTATTTTTCTCTTCTTCCCATTCTTCCTGTGTACGATTACCACGTATTACACAAAGATGAACATTTCCATCACCTGCATGTCCAAAACTTACCATCTGCATTCCAGAATCTTTTTCTAGCTCATTTACAAATTCAATAAATTCAGCAGTTTTATTTATCGGTACAACGATATCGACAGGCTCCTGCTCCGATTCTGCCTCCACTGCTTTTACAAGCACACCTCTTAACTTCCATACATCTTCCAGCAATTTTCTATCATTTAGAATAATAAAATCTAGAGCCTGTTTCTTAAGTACAACTTCTTTTACCCGTTGTAGGTTTGATTCAACCTCTTCTTTTCTACCATCAAAAGTAAGAATTATGTACGCCTTTGCCTCAGGATAAGGAAATTGAATCTGTAGAAAATCCTCTCCCAACTTAATTACCTTTTTCTCTACAAATTCAATTGCAGTTGGATTAGCGCTTTCTTTAATAATTTCAAGTACACATTCAATTCCTGAATTTAAGCTACTAAAAGGAACTACTGCACTCACGGATGTTTCAGGTTTTGGAATTAACTTTAGTATACACTTTGTTATAACAGCAAGCGTTCCCTCGGAGCCTATAATTAAATTTTTAAGAGAAAGCCCGGAACTATCTTTGATATTCTTACTTCCAACTGTAATAATACTACCATCTGGAAGAACTGCTTCAACTCCCATAACATAATCTCTGGTTACACCGTACTTAACTGCTCTCATTCCTCCAGCATTTGTACTAATGTTTCCACCGATTGTTGCCAACTTTTCACCTGGATCTGGAGGATAAAATAATCCTTTTTCTTCAATATATCGCTGAAAATCCTGTAAAATAACACCAGCCTCCACCGTTACAGTAAACGTTTCGTAATCAAGTTCAAGTATGCGATTCATACGGGTCAAATCAAGAACAATTCCACCATGATCAGGTACAGTAGAACCGACCAAATTGGTTCCTGCACCCCTTGGGGTAACAGGAACTTCTCTTTCATAAGCCCATTTCATAATTTCGCTTACTTCTTCTGTGGAGATTGGAAAAACTACCGCAGATGCAGTTCCTTTTAACCTACCTAATGAATCACTGAGATATTTTTCATCAATATGCTCTGTTATTATACGGTTTTTGTCTTGTATAATATCAAAAAGTTCATATATATTCTCCATCTTCCATTCCTCCACACTTTTAAAACAATATAGATTTAGTTATTTAAACTAAAATCATTTGGATTGTTATTTCCAACTTAAGCTTTTCAAATTTGAATTAAGCTATTTTAATTAAAGCTCTACAAATTTAAGCTCTTCTATTTATTTTGCGAGTAAATCTTGATCCCAACCCACTTTAATGAAGTATCCTCCGAATTGCTCATTAAATACTTTTTCTGTTTCCTCTGATTGAAATGCTTTAATAACTTTTTTATATAACTCTACCTTGGACGCATCCTCAAGATCAGCACTTCTTGCTGCAATTAAATTCCAATATTTTTCTTCTGTAAGACTTGTATCTGCAAAGATAGCTTCTTCTGTCTTAAGCCCGAAATCAAGTGCATAATTTCCATTAACAATTCCTGCCGTTACATCCTGAAGGGTTGATGGAATTGTATTCGCTGCAAGTTCTTTGATTTCAATCTTTACATTATAAGTTTCGATGTCATCAATAGTTGGGCTAAACGCCGCATCGTCTTTTAATTTAATTAAATTAGCTGCCTCTAAAACTTTTAAAGCACGACCACCATTGGTTAAGTCGTTAGGAATTGCGATTGTATCACCATCTTTAATTTCACTTAATGACTTCACCTTGTTAGAATAAAGATTTAAAGGAATAATAAAGGAATAACCAATGGACTGAATTTTGTAATCATTATTTTCAATTTCTGTATCAAGATAAATTTGATGTTGGAATGCATTTAAGTCAATCTCACCATTGGCAAGTGCATTATTTGGTGTTACATAATCAGAAAACTGCTGTATTTTAAGATCAATACCTTCCTTTGCTAATTGTTCCTTAGCAGGTGCCCAAATTTCTTCATACACGGAGCCAACAACTCCTAAAGTAACCGTTACATTGTCTTTTCCAGTAGCATTATCTGCTGCAGTATTATCTGCTTTTTTTCCACATGCAGTTAAACTAGTAATAAGTAATGATAGTGAAAGAACAGTTGCGATAGATTTTTTTAATTTCATAAATTTCTCCTCCAAATTTTATATTATAGTTTTATGATTTGCCTTACATAAGATTTTTTTAGTCTTATTGGCGATTTACCAAAAACTATAAAATTATGTACTTATGTCATGCTCACCATGATAGTACTATGTCTAAAGCCCATTACTATTATAAAGTTAATGCTAGCTCATAGTTTTCCTTCATTGTCTTACAAGAATCGTTAAATAGTTTTTCTTCTTCTTTTGTTAAATGCAATTCAATAATATCCTCCACCCCTTGAATACCAAGAACCGCTGGAACACTTGCATAAACATCATGCTGACCGTATTCACCATTTAAAAGAACAGAGACTGGAAGTACCCTTTTTTCATTTCCAAGGATTGCTCTTGAAACTTCCGCAATTGCTGCACCAATTCCGAATTCGGTCGAACCTTTACCGCCTAAGATATGCCATCCTCCCGCTTTTCCTTCAGCAGCGATTGCTGCCAAATCAAGTTTTCCGTAAGTTTCTGGATTTTCTTTCATTAATTCATAAATAGGCTTTCCAGCAATTGTAACGTTAGACCATGGAACCATCTGGCTTTCACCATGCTCTCCTAATGCATAAGCATAAATTGATTTCTGGTCTATGTTAATTTCATCTGCGATTGCACGTCGAAGTCTTGCTGAATCAAGCGTTGTACTAGTTGAAATAATTCTTTCTGGTGGATAATTTAATTCATGTTGTATGTAATGAGTCACCACATCTGCTGGATTTGATATATTTAATATAATCCCAGAAAATCCGGACTCCTTTATACCTTTTACTACATCTTTAATAATTGTGATTGTTTGTTTCAATGTGTCCATTCGTGTCTGACCTTTACTTATATCAGGTAATGGTCCGGCAGCAACAACGATTAAATCTGCATCTTTAGCATCTGAATAATCTCCAGCCTTTACCAATACATGTCTTTGTAAATAAAGGGTTGCATCGTAGATATCAAGGGCTTGTGCTTGTGCTTTTTTCACATCTGTATCAATATAAACAATTTCATCTACAATTCCTTGTGAAGCTAATGCGTATCCAGCGTGTGAACCCACATGTCCAGCTCCAATAATAATAACTTTTCTAGTATCTAAACTCATTTGATCGTCCTCCTTTTGTCATTTGTTAATGTGTATTTTTTCTGGATATATAATTACCAATTAATTGAATTAAACTAACCATGATTACCAATACGATGATTGTTGCATATGTAACATCTGTCTGATTTCTGTCATGACCATAACGAACAGCGAAGTCTCCTAGGCCACCGGCTCCTACAACCCCTGCCATAGCAGTAAGACCAATCAAACTGATCATTGTTATAGAAACAGCTCTAGAAATCTGAGGTATACTTTCCTTTAAGTAAACATTTATAATAATTTCAAATTTACTATTCCCGATTGATTGTGCAGCCTCTACAAGTCCCGGTGAAACCTCAGATAGTGCACTTTCCATTTGTCTTGCAAAAAATGGCACTGTTCCAAAGATTAACGGAACGATTGCACCTTCCACTCCGATGGCTGTACCCATGATTAATCTTGAAACTGGCATAACACCTGTAAGTAAAATAATGAACGGAATCGAACGAAATAGATTAATAACTTTATCAAAGATATGGAACACTGCTTTCTTTTCCATCAATCCGCCTTCTTTGGTTACAACTAATAAAATACCTAAAATAGCTCCAATAATGAGTGCAATCACACCTGACCAAAGAACCATTACAATGGTCTCCTGGATGCTTAAATAAAAATCTGGAAGTTTTGACATTACATTGGGAAAATATTGATTAAGCAATTCTTGCATCTAGGATCACCTCCACTCCTACGTCCTTACTTTTTAAATATTCCAGTGCTGCTTCAATATCTTTTGCTTCACCGCTTAAAATAGCTACCAAACCACCCAATGGTTCAGAGTCTAATAATTCTAAATTACTAAAAATAATATTTGCATCAATATTGAATTGCCTTGAAATTGCCGAAACCAAAGGCTCAGAAGAACTTCTAACCAAATATTTTAACTTCACAATACATTGACCAGTCTTAATATTTGTAATCTCAGCCTTCTCATCAATAAGATTGAATATTTTTGATAAATTAGAAGTAGTATCAATAAAGTCCTTCGTTATTGTTTCCTTTGGTGAAGCGAAGATAGAAAAAACATCACCACTTTCTACAACCTTACCATTTTCCATTACAGCAACTTTATCGCAAATCTCCTTAATTACCTGCATTTCATGGGTAATCATAATTATTGTTATTCCAAGTTTTGTGTTCAATTGTTTTAAAAGCTTTAAAATTGATAGCGTTGTCTGAGGGTCTAAAGCACTTGTCGCTTCATCACACAATAAGATTTTAGGGTTATTTGCAAGTGCCCTTGCTATTGCTACCCTTTGCTTTTGACCACCACTTAGCTGAGACGGATAGACATTTGCCTTGCTTTCTAATTCAACCAGTGCTAACAATTCCTCAACTCGCTTCTTTTTTTCTGCCTTAGTGAGTTTGCTATGTTTTAATGGATATTCTATATTCTCAAAAACAGTCCTTGAAGAAAAAAGATTAAACTGCTGAAAAATCATTCCTATACCAATTCTTGCTTTTCTAAGTTCTTTATCACTTAGGGATGTAAGTTCTACCTTATCAACAAACACCTGCCCAGAGGTAGGACGCTCTAATAAATTGATGCATCGCACTAAGGTACTCTTTCCAGCTCCACTGTATCCGATGATTCCAAATATTTCACCCTCATTAATACTTAGATTTACATCACGTACCGCCTCAACGGTTACACCTTCTGATTGAAATGTTTTGTTGACATTCCTTAATTCAATCATAAACATTCTCCTTTATTTCATTTAACTCTAAAATTTAATATAATTCTTATTACTTTTGTTCCATCCATATACGTTCTTATATCGAAAGAAGCATCTATGCTTTTATCACTAATAAACAAAAAATGAGTACATCTAATTATGTACTCACTTATACTCGTTACTATTAATTTTTATCTGGTTCTATTTCCAGTCCATAATATACAGCAAGTAAGTAAAATAATTAATGAGAAAATCAATAGTTCTCTGTTTTCTCTATCAGCGATGAATAACACATAGCCTTAAAAAACTTTTCATATCAATTTAATATGTTTTTTAGTATACTCATTACTTGCTTATATGTAAAATACTCAAAATCTATTATCAGTTATAGATAAAATCTATTACAAAGAGCGCATATATTTGCCTAACTCTTCAATATATTTCATTCCAATCTCACTTAATATCGTATCTTTTAAGGTCACATAACCAATATCCATTACCTCTTCTGTATCAAGTGGTATTGCTTTATAATCTCCTCCATTTAACTCTTCACAGATGATTCCCGAACATAAGGTATATCCATTCAGACCAACCATAAGATTTAACATCGTTGCTCTATCATTAACCTTAATGGTCTTTTTATATTCATAAGTGCTTAGAATTTCTTCCGCGAAATAAAATGAGTTATTATCTCCTTGTTCAAAAGACATACATGGGAATGCCTGCAAATCCTCCAAGGATATAATATCTTTTTCTGCCAACGGATGTCCTTTCCACAAATATACATAAGCACTGCAGGTTATCAGCTTTTGAAATTTTAAATTCTTATCTTTTAACAATTTCATTATAATCTTTCCATTAAAATCATTAATAAATAAAATGCCTATTTCACTTCTGCCAGATTGTACATCATTTAAAACATCAAAGGTTCTCGTTTCTCGAATTGCAAATTCATAATCATTCATATCAAAGCCTTTTGCCATTTCCACGAATGCTTTAACGGCAAAAGAATAGTGCTGAGTAGAAACTCCAAATTTCTGCTTTCTATTTTTATTTAAATACTTTGCCTCTAATAATTCCACCTGACCTAATATCTGTCTAGCGTATCCTAAAAATTCTTCACCTTCTGAGGTTACAATAACGCCCTTTGTGGTCCTTGTAAATATAGACATATGTATTTCTTCTTCCAATTCCTTAATTGCACTAGTAAGGCTTGGTTGTGAAATAAATAATTTTTTTGCAGCCTCATTCATAGAACATGTATTAGCGATTGTAATCGCATATTTTATTTGTCTCAAAGTCATACTCTTATCCTCCTAATCTTTCTGAATCCTTTTATCTTATTCTGAACTCATTTATCTTTTTATGCATCTTTTTACCCTTAGAGGTCCTCAACAGCATAACGGTAATTACATGTGCTTATTCAAATCTCTTTATTCAAATTTATATCTTACAAAATCTTTTAATGATCCAACCTATGTAGTAGGATGAAAAAGATAATAAACACATCCTTAAGTACAAAGTATAACTCTATAATGTAATAATTACACTATGATTTTTAAATAAGAACTACTTTTTAGTGTCTCTTTACTAAATCGATACTTTGATCAAACAAAAAAGAAAACAGGTTACCTCTATTAAAGTAATAACCTGTTTTCTTTTTTATATTTATGTGCGAAAATGAAATTAATTTAAGAAACTATATTAAATTTATCTTTATTATACTTTATCTAACTTTACCAATCATATCAAGAATCTGTTCTTTGGATTGGAAGCCAACGGATTTATCCATTAACTCTCCATCTTTGAAAAGAAGTAAAGTTGGAATAGACATTACTTGATATTTTTGAGCTACTTCATTATTCTCATCTACATCGATCTTAGCAACTTCAATGTCATTTACTTCTTCAGCAATGTTCTCAACAATTGGAGATAACATCTTACATGGTCCACACCAAGTTGCAAATACATCGACTAATACAATACCTTTTTTATTTAATACTTCTTCATTAAAAACGCTGTCTTTTAAAACTTTTACCATAGTAATTCCTCACTTTCTCATATATGTATACACTGTATTATTGATGATTTATTTAACTATTTAAATATATCTAGCATATACAAGTTTATTAAAATCTTATTCATAGTATTTTGGATTCTATTAAATTGTGTTCAATTGAATTGTTTAAAACTATTATAAGTGCATTTTTCTTTTTTGTCAAGCCCCTATCAAATCTTAAATATTTTTCACTTTGATTTATCTTCTATAACCTCAAAACTTATATATTTTCATCCATCTCGTTCATCGTATTCTAATAGTATATCAAACTTTACTGGACATTATATTTACTGAATATAAAACTTAGCGGATACAATTCCTTATTTCACATCCATCAATAAAAAATGATTATCCTACCAAAGAGTAATAAGATAATCATTTTTATATCATTTATTTAATTACTTTTCTACGCCATTCGTTCTATGCCGGACCTATCACTATACTTATATCATCCACTAATGAAAAATGAATACTGCGATACTAATAACACACTATTTCCTTAATAAAGAACTCTTTCCCACCAAGCAGTTCAATATTCTTACCGTTACATTTCGGACATACCCCATTATACTTAATAACTTCAAATACTTTATTACACGTTTGACATATGGCATTTGCAGGTAAAATCTCAATTTTTAATGCAGTATTTTCTAACATCGTACCATCTGCTGCCGCAGGGTAAACAGCTTCAATATATCTAGGGATCATAGAGGAAAGTTCATCAATTTGTAAGACAAGGGAATCTATTTGCTCGACTTTATGTTCTCTGGCAAATTCTTCTACCGTTTGGATTACTTGCATAACAACACCAACCTCATGCATTGGATCACCTACCTTTGGTAAGAGCATTTTTTACTTTTTTCACAGCAATTTTACCTTTACGCTTTAATACTTGCTTAATAACTACTGGTTTTATATCTTCATATGCTACTCCTTCTCCATCATAGGTTCTTACAAGAGTAATCGCATCAAACTTACATTTTGTCGTACATTGACCACAGCCAACACATAAGAATTTGTCAACTACAGTAGCGCCACAACCAAGACAACGTTTCGTTTCATTCTTAATCTGTTCTTCTGTAAATGTAGTTCTTATATCTCTAAAATGCTCTTTTCCTTTCATAGAATTACTATGAGCTGCCTTTTCCCTTGGTATTGAATCATATCCTCCTAACTCTAAGCTATCTTTATCCATGGAATGATATTCTCTCTTATCACGACCAATAACTAAAGATTGCCCTGGTTGAACATAGCGATGAATAGAGATTGCAGCCTCTTTTCCTAATGCAATTGCATCAATTGCGAATCTTGGTCCAGTAAATGCATCACCACCTACAAATACATCTGGCACAGAAGTTTGTAAAGTAAAACCATCGGCCAGCATTGTTTTATTTGAATTTAAAGCCATTTTACTCTCATCTAAAATATTTCCCCATTCAATGGTTTGCCCAACAGAAGTAAGTACATAATTAGCTTTCACAATCTTTGTAACAGTCTCATCATATCTTGGATGAAATTTTCCTGCTTCATCAAAAACAGAAGTACATTTTATAAATTCTACACCTATAACTTTACCATTTTCTGAAAGAATCCGTTTTGGACCCCAAGAGTTATGAATTTCAATGGATTCTAAAAGTGCCTCTTCCACTTCTTCTTCCAAGGCTGGCATGGATTCACGACTTTCTAAACAAAACATTTTTACTGAGTTTGGAGTGGCTGTAGCCGTTGAACTTGAAGTTACTGAAGTCGTTGAACCTAAAGTTAATGTAGTTGCAGAGCTTACATTTACTGTAGTAGCTGAGCTTTGAGTTACTTTAGCTCCAGAGCTTACACTTACTCTCGCTGCCGTTCTTGCAACATCAATTGCCACATTACCACCACCAATTACGACAATATCTCCAGCTAATTCCACTGCTTTTTTAAGGTTTACATCACGTAAAAATTCTACGCCTGCTATTACGCCCTTAGCATCTTCACCTTCAATTCCTAATTTTCTACCACCTTGTGCCCCAATAGCAAGATAGAATGCTTCATATCCCTGCTTTCTTAGCTCATTTAGAGTTACATCTTCACCAACTTTAATCCCTGTTTTAAAAGTAACGCCTAATTCCTTTAAAATATCAATTTCAGCATTTATTACATCCTTCTCCAAACGAAATGAAGGAATGCCAAGAGTTAGCATACCACCTAACACATCTTCTTTTTCAAATACCGTTACTTTATAACCTTCGATGGCTAAATAATAAGCACAAGACAGACCCGATGGTCCTGCACCAATCACTGCTATTTTTTTCCCGTATTGATGTCTTTGTTTTGGTACAAATCTATGCTCTTTATTTAAATCTTGCTCAGCGATAAACTTTTTAATTTCATCAATAGCAACTGGTTCATCAATATCTCCTCTTGTACAAGCAGACTCACATTTTCTAGGGCAGATACGACCACATACTGCTGGAAACGGGTTCTCTTGCTTGATAAGTTCCAATGCTTCATTGTACTTACCCATAGAGGCTAATTTTATATATCCTTGCACAGAAATATGGGCTGGACATGCTGTTTTACAAGGACTTGTTCCTGTATCCACCACGTCTTTTCGATTGGTTCTATAGTCGGGGTTCCATTTGTCAGGTCCCCATTCGGTGTCTCTTGGTGTATCTTTTCTATTTATTTCACTTACCACAGGTGTAGTAGAACATAATTTTTGTCCTAACTGTAATGCATTGACTGGGCAATTTTGCACACATTCCCCACAGGCAACACATTTATCTTTATCTACCTGTGAAACATAGTTAGAGCGCACCATATCTGCATTAATGAACATACTTGCAGTTCGTAGTGATAAACAAGAACATCCACAACAATTGCAAATTGCATGTGTCTTTCCCGAACCATCTAAGTTAGGTATTTGATGCATAAGACCATTATCTTCCGCTCTTTTTATAATTTCAAATGCTTCTTCCCTTGTTATTTGCTTTCCTCTGCCAGTACGTATGTAGTATTCTGCTGCATGCCCCATTTGAATGCACATATCTTCTTTTAGATGACCACAGCCTTCGCCCATTGCCTCTCTAGCGGTACGACAGGAACAATCAGAAACCGTAAATACATCATTTTCATTGAGATATTTTGATACTTCTTCATATGTTGCTCTTCTTGTTTCACCTGAAATGGCTTGCTCAATGGGAATAACCCGCATTAATCCAACGCCAACTGGAAAACTTCCTGCAGTCTTTGGTCCTCTTACCCTACCATATGCCTCAAAGGCTTCTGCTATCTGGGGATACTTTGCAACATTCTCCTTATTGTTAACCATCATTTCCATTATGCCTGGAACCCAAGTATCATACCAAAACATGTCTACTCCATCGATTTCATTGACAAAGCAAACACCAGCATATGCAAGCTCCATAAGCAGCTTATAAGTTTCTTCTTCTGTTTTGTTACACTTTTTTGCAAGTTCCTTTGCGCTAGCCTTCTTTCGCATTTCCATACATAGTGCTACCTCGGCCATCTCCTCTGATACAACAGGCTCAAGTATTATATATTCTGGATCCGTAGATTTTATCTCATTTTTTGCCCCACGCTTTTTATTACTAATATGATTCGCAAGATCTAATACCTTTTCCTTTACCATGGTTACCCTCTCCATCTACGAAATATTAATTATTCCTTACAATACCATGACTCTTTTAGGACTCTATTTGGACTACTTCCACTTCTTAACTTCTTAACTTCTTAACTTCTTAACTTCTTAACTTTTTCACATCTTACTCTTTCCACTGTTTAACTTCATCACGAATCCAATCTGCAAATAAATCGATTCCTTCTCCTGTTCTAGCGGATATTGGTATGATTTTAACCTTTGGGTTTCTTTCTTTTACTCTCTTAATACACTCCTCTAAATCAAAGTCAAAATAAGGAAGAGTATCTATTTTGTTAATTAATAACACATCAACAACAGAAAACATCAAAGGATATTTTAATGGCTTATCATCACCTTCTGGTACACTAAGTATCATTGCATTTTTAGAAGAACCTGTATCAAATTCTGCTGGACATACTAAATTACCTACATTCTCTAAAATAACAAGATCCAAATTCTCAGTGCCTAAGCCGTTTAGCCCTTGCTTTGTCATATCTGCATCCAAATGACACATTCCACCCGTGTGAAGCTGTATCACCTTTACTCCTGTTTTAGAAATTGTGTGAGCATCTACATCCGAGTCAATATCTGCCTCCATAACACCAATTTTTAATTCCTCTTTTAAAGCTTCAATGGTTTTTGTTAAAGTTGTTGTTTTTCCTGCTCCTGGCGAGGACATTAGATTTAGAAGAAACATCTTTTTTTCTTTCAATTCATTCCGTAATAGATCTGCTTGTTTGTTATTATTATCAAATACGTTTTGCTTAATTTCAAGAATTTTAAACTCGCTCATTACTAGATCCCCTTTTCATTTAAAATTATGTGTATACGAAGAGTGACAATGTCTGTGACAAAAACATATATAAATAAGCTTTAATTATTTGGTAAATGCCTTGGATACATATTAAATATAAATGTTAATTATTTAGCGAATACTTGATTACATATGAATATAATGTTATTTATTTAACGTATGCCTTAAACACATATGAAATATAATGTTAATTATTTAGCGTATGCCTTAAATACATATGAAATATAAGTGTATTTAGCATATGCCTTTAAAACATATGAAACTATAATCTTGAATTATCTAGCTAATACCTTGACTTCCTTATATTTCGCAAGATCTGTATATAGTTCTCCTTTATATGGATTTCGTTTTGTTTTCTTAACCTTATAAATCATATAAACGAATACTCCAATGTTCGCTAAAAGTGCTAGAAAACTAAAAATAAACAATGGTGTTTCATTATAAGAAGATGCTACTGCGAATTTACCTTCATCTATAAACGCTGGGAACGTCTGAGCAAACATACACCACAGCGCTAAGGTATGTGCACGGTGCTGTAACCACGCCCCTTTGCCTAGTGTAAATGCACAAAGTGTTGGTACTAACAATAACGCAAATCCGCAGTACCAAGCATGCCCTGGCAAGCAATTGTATGTATAAGCAAAGTTCCATAGATCATAAGCAATTATCCAAAACCACAGCATATCGGGCCAAAGCATATCTTGACTGTTATCATTTTTCGTTTTCTTACGGATACAAATTCCTAACCAACCTGTAATCGTAATGATATTTAAAATTCCTGCAATTGCATTCATAAAGTTCCAACTACCACCAAGTACATACATCGTTCCATCCGATAAAATACCGCCACTTTTATATTGCGTACCAATTTGTATGTCTCTAGCAACAGCTTCGCATATGTTGATTGCAAGAATTAATGGTGGAAAGCATAAGGCCCACTTTTTATCTGACAATCTCCATTCTTTCCCCGTCTTTTTATCCTTCCCATGAACATAGCGAATACACCAAAATCCGATGCACCCTGCGGTTGCTGAATATACTTTAGCAAGGTGAAACCAATCCGTATAAGTCGTGTCTTTTAATGCTGTAAACCATAGGACGGATAAAAAAATCGGGAGGACAATAAAACAAACAAAACTACCATACTTATTTCTTCTTGAAAACTCATTGAGTAGAAATAAAGCTACAAAAACTAGTATCCAAACTAGCCAAACTTGAATTGCTGTTGCACCTGCATCGTAATTAAATCGAAACATATCATGCTCTCCTTTTTATCTTCCACTTTCTCAGCTGTGGTCATACCAGTTGGAAAATAGTGTTATACTTTGTTATAATATTAACATTCTGTGCTATGATAGTCAATCTTAATAGTGCAATAATTTACATATTTTAATAATTTTCCCTTGTTTTTATCTAATTTTACCAGTACAATCTAATTATAATATTTGTGGTATGTGGTCATACCAAATCCATGAACTAAAACTAACATATATCTCAATTAATTGAAGCTATAAAAGGCAAGATGGAGGTTTCTATGGAATTTTCAAAATTAAGTGCACCATCCTTAAAAGAACTATTTGTAACACAACTTGAACACATGATCTTATCAGGTAAATTAAAAATTGGAGAAAAACTTCCTCCAGAACGACAATTAGCAGAAGTTATGCAAGTTAGTCGTGCGGTTGTAAATGGAGGTATCTCTGAATTAGAGAAGAAAGGTTTCTTAATTATTAAACCAAGAGTCGGCACTTTCATAGCAGACTATAGACGTAATGGAACTTTAGATACCTTAATTTCAATAATGAATTATAATGGAGGTCGATTGCGAGATGAAGAAATTCGATCAATCCTTGAAGTTCGGATTGCACTTGAAACACTTGCAGTAAAATTACTTATGCCAAAAATTACTCCCGAAGATATTCATTTACTTTATGAAAAAGCAGAACAAATTAAAAATGCCGATTCAATAACCAAGGCATCCGAGGCAGCCTTTGATTTTCAACATGAGTTAGCTTTTTTATCAGGGAATACTCTTCTCCCACTTATCTTTCATTCTTTTAAAGTTGCCGTTCTTACTCTTTGGGAACGTTTTTGCACCTTGTATGGCATTGACGCACTTTATAATAACACCGCTACATTAATCTCCCTTATAAGTAATGGTGATACTGAGAAAGCTCTTCAATGGATCAACGAATCGGTTGATAATAGTATCCATGGTAGTCGGCCAATTTATTATTCTTAAATACTATGCTAAATCAAAAGAACTATAAAATTATTAAGCAAAAAGGATTTGAGTAGATTTAAAAAGACTGAAAAAGAAGTGTTTATTCGTTTCTAGCAATAAACACTTCTTTCTCTAATTCAATAATTTAAGAAAAATCATGTTCTCACGCAACCAAAATCAATTTTTAACGAGATATAGAGTGAATACGTATAACAGGGAGAAAGGAGGTTCACCTATGCAAGATCAAATGATTGTCGAACTCTACTTGCAGCGAGACGAATCAGCGATTCAAGAAACAGAAAAATCATATGGCAATTATCTTCGAGCGATTGCTTACAACATTCTTTCAAACATTGAAGATAGCAAGGAAAGTGTAAATGATACCTATCTAAATGTATGGAATTCCATACCACCGCATAAGCCAAATATTCTTTCTACTTACCTAGTAAAACTAACCCGTCGGGCATCCATTGACATCTACCGAAAGCGAAATCGAGATAAACGAAAGGCTTCTGAATATGCTATTTCACTTTCTGAATTAGATGACTGTGTTTCTAAAGGTGATACTACCGCGCAGAGTGTAGATTTGAATATCCTGGCAAAAGAAATCAATATCTATCTCCGCACATTGTCAGAAGAAGCAAGAAACACATTCATTGGAAGATATTATTTTATGGACTCTATTCGTGATATTTCGGCTTATTATGGAATGAGTCAATCTAAAGTAAAAAGCATGCTACACAGAACAAGAATCGGCTTGAGAACTTATTTAGAACAGGGGGGATTTGATTTATGAAAAATGAATTTATCAGTGATGCTTTAGATCTATTAGATGATGATATAATTATAGAAACCGCTGTGGTACGTAATAAGAAAAAACATTCATCTTTTGGTTGGCTAAAATGGGGAGCTATAGCAGCATGTGTATGTTTTGTTACAGTTAGTGCTTTTCAAATATTTAATCATGAATCCCCGAAAAAAAATATTCAAAGGTGGTCAAAACACTTTGCTGCGGAAGATTACTTTAAGTACAGCAATGAAGAAAGAGGAAATATATCAACTAGTACTAAACTATCAGATAGTATTCCTCCATATACAGAAGCACGCTTCTTTTCTGAGGAGCGACATCAGTTGGAATCGGAAGGAGTTATCCCCGTTATGGTAAATCATCCTCTGTTTGACTGCGAAGTTGATTACAATGAAGATGGTAGCATTTACTGCATTAAATTTGTATGGCACAGTCGAGGAGATGCATACAGTGATTTAAGCATCACGGCCGGTTTTCAGGAAGTGGAACAAATTCAGGATTACATTGTCATAGAGGTAGATGATAATGGTAATATTATTCCCCCTGCAGTGACTGTCACCGAGCGAGATGGTATACAAATAATAGCCGAAGGAAAAGAAAATTGGAATAAGACAATCACCTTCCAAAATGATAGTGGATGGTATCAAATTGAAGGCTCTTGGAATGATAATTTTGCATCCGTCGTTGAATTATTAGATTGGATTTGGGAACATCCTGTTGATTTTACAAAATTTCCAATTGAAGCCGGCGATGAATTTACCTATATCGAATTAACAGAGTATCCTGATGCCTTTGCTAATTATATACCGAATTTCGAAGCATTTGGATATGTGAATGAATTTACTACCTTAGTGCTGAAAAATGGAGAACCATATTCCTTTGAAGGGAACTATATTGCTCATGCAGATGAAAAATCAATAAAAGAAGGAACATATTCAGAAATTGATGGTTGGACTAACATTCACTGGTGCATTGATACAGAACCTAACTATTATGATATAAAAGACAGCCTTGGTGAACTAGAGGATCTCACAGAACAAACAATACAAGAAGTGTTGAAAAACGAAAGTAATTTTGCATTCCTGTGGAATGATTATTTTATTCGAGTATATACAAAAAGTTCAAAAGAAGCATGGAATATTATTGAAATGCTTCAAAAATAATGACTAACTGTCAATCATAAAAATATGAATATTAAAACTATGCAAGCCGCTTACTATAATGGTAAGCGGCTTGTAATTCATTCTCACTTACTAGCGGACATACGCCACCATTTCTTTTTGTTCTATCTTAACTAATCCATTTTTTTGATAAAATTTATTGTCTACTTCATCGTATAAATCTGTAATTACCAAGAACATTCTTACATTTTTATACTTATCGAGTACGTACTGAAAAAGTTGCGTTCCAATTCCTAATTTTTGATAATCATGATGAACTATTAGGTCCTGAACAACGATTATATGTTCTCCATCTCCTACACATCGAACAAATCCAAATAGTTTATCTTCTTCGTATGCACCTAAACACAAAAGAGAATTATTAAAGGCTCTCTTTAACTTTTCATCATCCTGTAGATAAGCTCTCCAGTTTTCTGATGCATAAATTTCCTTAATTCTTTCAAAATCATTTTCTTTTGTTTCTTTAAATTTAATATTCATCTTAAACATCTCCGTAATCCTTTTCTGTTAATATATACCTATCACTTAATTATAGATGATATATCATCATAATTCTAGTCAATAATATATCTAAATAACCTTAATGATTAATACCCTAGCTCGTGCATTAAGAAACATACAGATAATACGCAATATCTCACCAAGTATAAAATTCTCTCCAATACACAGTAAGCGAACAAAAACAAAGTCCTCTCCCAATCAATAATAAGTAAATCAAAAAAGTCTCCTCCCAAAATAATAAACTGACAAATATCAGTTCTATACTTCGTTTTGAAAGAAGACTTTTCAATATTTTAAATTAAGATCACTGGAATTTTAACATTGCACTTCGATTGATTACCGCTGTATTGTATAGAAATAAAACATCTTGTGTAGTAAATTCCATAACTTCAGTTAAATAAGGCATCGGAGCAAATCGCATATCTATCACTGTAATCTTTGAATACGCTTGAAGTAACAATGGGGCAATACTACTTGCATAGGAATCTCCAAATAGTATTAATTCTCGATCGTCTGTTGCATATGGATTTGTAATTGTTACAATCGGTGCTAAACCTTTAAGAAATACATTATATGCAACATCTGTATTCAACTCATCAAGAAAATATACTCCTTGATACTCACCAACACCATAAATGTCAACCGTTGCTTCATCCGTTACTTTATTTGTCATATAAATCAAAGATTCCTCTGGTACCTCATCCATATACTCACTGTGGACCCCTTTGAAATTTTCAACAACATTCTCAGTAAAATCAGACTTATCAATTTTAAAATCCATGAATTTTCCTAATTGGTTCACAACTGGAAATAATTTTTCCTGACGCCAATGGTGATCCGTTTTATAATAATCAGTAATGGATAGTTTATCCATAATCGGAATATATTCCATGTGTTTCACTTCATTTGTAAGAATATCAAGCATACTTTCATAATTTTCTTTCGTAAAACTTGGATTTTCAATAAAATAACCTTTATCAGGAATTACAGAATAGTACACATTCATATTTGAATTTAGTAAAGTATCATAAGCACGATTCAACTTTTCACTCATGCTATGTATATAGCTCTCTTCAAATGGTTCCATTTTCGAAAAGACATAATCTTTCGCAAAATAAAGCCCATTCTCATCAGGTTCACTTGAATTTAACGTTACTTCATTCGTTTTTGTGCTATTATTTGCTTTATTTATAAACATAATTGCTAAGCAAATTATTATAATCCCTACAAGTATCCCAAAAATTAATCTTTTCTTTTTCATAACTCTACTCTGCCAATGATAAGAAACTATCCATAATTTCATTTGGGCTACTATTAGTCATAACTAAGATAACTAGATTTCCGATATTATCAACTAAAACATTTTCTGGCTCTACACCAACACAAATCCACTTTCTTGGATTTACTTTTTCTTTAATTTCTTTTTTAAGAGCTTCAATGTCTGTACCGTCCTTTACACGTGCTAAGCATACAGAATGTGCCACGGATATCATTGATTCTGAAGCTAAAGCTTCTTCAATGTCCATATTTTCTACACCAAAATAATAAGAAGTTGAATCTTTTGTAATTTCTGTGTTAAATCTCATAGGTAATTCAGAAGTAACATTGCTATAGATTTCTTCCATGATATCTTCTAATGATCCTGATAAAATATCTTCCTTACTTGCTTCTTCTGTTGGAGTTGGAGTACTAGTTGGTTTTGGAGCTTTCGTTGGTGCTACGCTTGGCTTTGGTTTCTTAGTTGGAGTTGGAGCCTTAGTCGCCTCTGGTGCCTTTGTAGGAGTTTTCGTTGGCTCTGGCTTTTTCGTTGGAGCTGGAGCTTTCGTTGCCTCAGGCGCCTTTGTAGCTTCAGGAGTCTTTGTTACTTCTGGTGCTTTTGTGACTTCTGGTGTATTCGTTATATCGGAAGCTCCTGGTTGTTCTGTAATTTCAGGCTGCTCTGAAGGTTCTGCTCCATCAGTAACTAAAGCTTCTCCATTATTATTTGGATCAACAGTAACTGTAGGTTCACCGCTTGGAACTTCTGTTATACTTGGTTCTCCAGTCGCGCTTGGAGCAATTGAAACCTCTGGTTCTTTTGTAATCTCAGTGCCTATAGCTTTGTCTGAATCCTCATTCTTTGATTGACATGCAAATAACACGGCAGACATTGATAAAATAGCTGCACCTGTAATTATTTTCTTATGTAGTTGTTTTCTCATTCTTAATCATATCTCCCTTTGTTTTTCTTTTGATTTTTCTTTTGGTTGTTCTTCGATAAATTAGACGAAATAAAATGAAAAAGGTTCCAAGAATTTTAATATTTCTTTTTTACTCTTCTCATTACCTACCTTTACGGATTATGTTAAAAATATTTATCATATAACAAATCCTAGGAAAAATTCAAAATGGTTAATGATAGAAATTCAAGATGAAAACGTTCTAAATGATGCTTTTAGACTTATGGAAATGCGTCGAAATTGTAAATAAAGAAAATAAATTTTGCGTACTTTCTATTGTCATGAATAAATCTTCCACGTGCAAAGAAGGAGGATATCTTTCCTCCTTCTTTGTGTTTTATATTTCAAATTCTGTTAATGTTATATCATCTAACGTTATATCGTTCCATGCTATGCCATTTAAAGTTATGCTATACTTGCAACATCATATAGTTTAAAGCTATTTCCTACCAATTCATTATTTTTCATAAAGAAATTCATCCGGTAAAGTCACTTTAAAATCTACCGCTAAGTCCTTAAAATTCTGTACTGTAATCGTCTGTAATTTATCCGGACGCATGGATAACATTTTTACTAGTATCTCTGCTGATTTTTCAACTGTATGCATAAGACCAAATGTTATATCAAAATCCTCTCCAGAGCAGAACATTCCATGATGTGCCCAAATTGCAACATCATATTTTTTCATAAGCTCGCTTGTAGCAACTGCGATGTCTCTACCACCAGGTACCATCCAACCTACAACACCTACACCAGATGGAAAAACAACTGGGCATTCCGTAGCCATTTCCCATAATTCACGAGTAAATACCTTATCTTCTAATGGTAGCACAAATGTTAATGCTATAATATTCGTTGTATGTGCATGATAAATAACACGGTGAGTTCCACCACTTGCTAACTTTTTAACTTCATGATTCATTAAATGACTTGGTAGTTCGCTTGTTGGCCTTCCACCTTCCACTAGCCCCCAAACAATACGATAGTTCTCACCAGTCTCATCAATTTCAATAATACAAATATTTGCAGCTGGATCTAAAATGACATTACGAAAATATTTTCCACTTCCAGTTACTAAAAAGAATTCACCAGAAAGTTCAGGCACTTTTGTTCCAATTGGTGCAAATGCCTTATCGAATTGTAATTCTTCTTTTACGGAATCAATCTCTTCTTGCTTAATACGGTAAGAAAGATTTCCACCATTTCTTTCATGCCAGCCTTGTAAAAAACCATCATTCGCCATGCGAATAAAACCTTGAACAAATTTTGCATCTATAACTTTCATAATTACCTCCATTATTACGCCAATTTATGGCTTTCCCTAGTACGTTTTCTCTTCATAGTTCATAGTTTTTTCAACTAAATTTATACACGCTTCACTAATACTTCTTCTTCGTATTGTTTTACTACATCAAACCAGTCTTCTTTTTCTGGTACGCCATTTATTTCACAGAAATAATTCCAAACATCACCGATTGGATATAATTTAAATTCTTCTTGGAACACCATAATTTCAGTCAGACGTCTTTCTTCCTGAAGTTTGGCTAACTTTGCATTTGGAAGTAATAATGCTTGTAATAACGCTTTTTGCATATTACGCATACCTACTACCCAAGCTGCAATACGATTGATGGATGCATCAAAGAAATCAAGGCCGATTAGAACTTTATCAACACCATTTTTAATAATTTCTTTTGCAATCTCTTTTGTTTCATCATCGTATAAAACAACATGATCGCTATCCCAACGAACTGGTCTTGTTACATGAAGCGCAAGTTTATCTGAGAATAATAACATGGAGGAAATTTTATCTGAAACCATTTCTGTTGGATGATAATGTCCGTTATCCAGTAAACATAAAATATTATTTTTAGCAGCATAGTTCATGTAAAATTCATGAGAACCAACGGTATAACTCTCTAGGCCTACTCCAAATACCTTTGATTCTACTGCAACATATACCTTACTCTTATCATAAGGAATGGATAAAATCTGATCCAAGGAATCTTTTAAACGAGCTCTTGGGGACATACGATCTGCTGGTATATCTTTAAAACCGTCTGGAATCCAAATGTTTACTAAGCATGGGGTTCCTAACTCTGTTGCGAAATACTCAGCAATTCGAATACTTGCTTTCCCATGATCAATCCAGAATTTACGGATTGTCTCGTCTTCACTTGATAAAGTTGCCTTCTCTGCCAATGGATGAGAGAAATACGTTGGATTAAAATCAAGTCCAAGTCCTCTTTCTTTTGCAAATTCTACCCATTTCTTAAAATGTTTTGGTTCTAACTTGTCTCTATCTACAAATCCTTCTTCCAAAAATGCATAACTTGCATGTAAATTAATTCTATGTAAACCTGGTATTAAACTAAGTGCTTTGTCGATATCATTCATTAATTCTTCAGCATTTCTTGCTTTACCAGGATAATCACCGGTTGCCTGGATACCACCAGATAATTCTGTACTTCCTTCAAAACCTGAAACATCATCTCCCTGCCAGCAATGCATAGAAATTGAAATGTTTTTTAATGTTTCAAGTGCTGCATCTGTATCAACACCAAATCTACCATATATCTCTTTTGCGGATGCGTATCTTTCTTTCGTTGTCATAATAAATCCTCCTTATTTTATAGTTTATACTTCTTCGTAATAATGAATCAATGGAAATGAGTCAGCGACACATTCTCTTGCCTTGTCTAGATTCTCAAATTCACCTTTTTGAATCATTTGAGCAAGTAAATTTCCAATTGCGGTTGCTTCTGTTGGCCCAGCAATAACTTCTTTTTTCGTGGCTTTTGCCGTTAATTTATTTAAATATTCTGCATTCGCGCCGCCACCTACGATATGAATACAGTCATATTTTTTACCTGTAATTGCTTCTATTTCTAAAATAGTTTCTCCATAGCACATTGCTAAACTGTTATAGATTACTGCTGCTAACTCATCTGGTTTATCTGGAACTCTTCCACCGGCTTTTCTACAATAATCCTGTACTGCATCAATCATGCTTTCTGGATTTAAAAAACTATCGTCATTACAGTCAACAAGTGAGTTGATTTTTGCATCTTCTGCCATATTGCATAGTTCTTGAAACGAATAAACATCATGCAGCTCTTTCTTTAGTGACTGTATCATCCATAATCCCATAATGTTTTTAAGATAACGGAAACGGTAATTATATCCACCTTCATTGGTAAAGTTGGCATTCATACTTTTAAGAGAGCAATCTGCCTCCATTCTCTCAATTCCCATTAAGGACCAGGTTCCAGAACTTATGTAAATCACATCTTTTTTCGTACTTGGAACCGCCATTACCGCGGAACCCGTGTCGTGTGTTGCAGGAAGAATCACTTCGCAGTCAAATCCTATCGCTTCTACTAATTCCTTTTTTAATTTACCAACCACAGTTCCAGGTTGTGAAAGCGGTATAAATAATTCTTTTTTATACCCTAACATTTCAATTAACTCATAATCCCATTCCTTAGTGATTGGACTAACCAGTTGCGTCGTTGTGGCATTTGTGTATTCCATCACCTTGTTACCTGTTAATAAAAAGTGAAAATAATCTGGAATCATCAACATTGATTTTGCATTTTCTAAAATCTCTGGTTTTTTCTTCTTAATCGCCATCAATTGATAAATCGTATTAAATATTTGCTTTTGAATCCCAGTTCTTTTATACAAATCTTCTTCATTAATGATTTGATACACACCTTCATCCATATTCGCAGTTCTGGCATCACGATATCCAACGGTATTTCCAAGAATCCTATCCTCATGATCTAGTAAAACAAAATCAACACCCCATGTGTCAATGCTTACACTAACGGGAATCTTCCCTAGCTCTTTGCACTTTTTTAAGCCCTCTAAAATCTCATAAAAAAGCTTATCAAGTTCCCAACAAAGTTCACCTTGTTTTTTCACTAGTCCATTGGAAAAACGATAGATTTCTTCATATTTTATCTGGCCATTCTCTACAAACCCTAGAATATGCCTTCCACTGGACGCCCCAATATCAATTGCTAAATAGTAGTTTTGCATACACCCTCCTAATCTAAACAAAACTTTTTATAAAACCCTTTTAACAAACTTATTCAATAAACCTTTTTATAAAAACTTATTTAACAGACCTTTTTATAAAACTTATTTATCAGGCCTTTTTATAAATTAACAAACCTTTATTGTAATAATGACTTATCACTAACATCATTGTATTATGAATATCATGATAAAAAAAGGACGCTATTTATAAAAAATAACGTCCTTATTTGCAACTATTTTAAATTATCTAAGCGATACTCTTTTGGTGACATTTGAAAGCGTTCTTTAAAAATACGATGGAAATAACTTGTATTATCATACCCTACTGCAGCAATAATTTCTGCTACCGATAACTTTGTATGAGATAATAGATAAGCGGACTGATTTAATCGCTTTGTTTTTAAAAGGTCCTTAAATGTCTCATTTGTTTGCTTTTTAATTGCTCTACTAAGCCAGTAGATATCATATTTTAAAAGATTAGAAAGCTCTGTAAGTGTAGCATCTTTATAGTTTTCTTCAATATAACTTAACACACGAAACATTAAATCTTGTTCAAAGGAATTGCCCTCGGAATTTAACTTATCCGTGTAATTAAGTAATTGTAAAAAAAGCAACCCCATTGTTGTTTGATTGATACTTCGTTTGTTCGTTTGATTATTCATGATTGTCCAAATCATATTCTCAACTAAGTTTTGAATAGGTAACACATCAGCAACACGGAATAACAAATAATTTGTATATCTTGAATCATTACATAAGCATCCAATCAAAAAATCTCGTAGCAGGTTATTTTCTTCACCTAACATCATAAATGTTGTGTCAAAAAATTCTGGCTGAATGATGAAGTTAACAGCAATATCCTGCTCCCCTGCAGGAAATATCTCCTGTGTGGCATTTTGATTTAAAAACAATAATTCTCCTGCTTTTAATACTACTTCTTTGTCATTTATCTTATGCTTAGTTGATCCAGAGCACATATAGATGACTTCCACATAATTATGTTTATGTTTTGGAAAATGAACAAATCTAGTATGTGGCCTGATTTCAATTAATTTCCCGTGAGCTAGAAGTTTATTGCTATCTACAATCATTTCTCTTTTTTCTGTATATAGAGTTCTGTTAATGCCAACTTGTCCATCTAATATTGCCTGCTCTTCCTCTGTTATGACAGATAGTGCATCTATAATATCCTTGTGCATAGTATTCCTTCCTTTATAAAAGTACCTAGAAATATAGTACAACTAATAGGTATATTCATATAGCATAGTATTTCATCACATGTGCTGCCTACAGATGAAAGCTCCCTTAAAATAAGCACCTGTAAGCTATTTAAATAATTGCATTTCATTTTTCTAGTCGAAATTCTTTAAAACCTTTATATTAGTTCTCTAAATCTATTCACTATAAAACTATTCTCTATAAATCTATTCACTATAAATCGTATGTTTTGTTTCTTTCCCATTTTCCCAGTAAATGTCAATTGTTCTCTTATGTTTTATGCGTAATCCTTTTACATAACCTGTTTTAAATTCATCTGATAATGCTGGAAGAATTTTAAGAACTCCGTACCTGTCTTGCACTAACATATTAGCAATCCCAGCGATTCCTCCAAAATTTCCGTCAATTTGGAACGGTGGATGTGCATCCCAAAGATTATCATAGGTTGATTTCGTCAATAATGTATTTAAATATTTATAGGCATTTTCTTTATCTCCAAGGATTGCGTACATATTAAGGATCCAAGCACAGCTCCAGCCAGTATGCCCTCCACCATGAGCTAAACGCCTCTCTAAGGAAACACGACAAGCTTCAATAAGTTTTTCATCTGTACCAAAAAGTTCTGATGGAAATAATCCATACAAATGTGATATATGTCTATGACCAGGCTCACTTTCTTCAAACTCTTCGTTCCACTCCAAGAGCTGCCCAAGACTTCCGATTTTATAAGGAGCTAACTTAGATATGCGTTCGTTTATTTCTGGCAAGATTTCATCCTGAATCTCTAACTCTGTACATGTCTTAATAAAACTATCAAACACTTCCCTAATTAAGGTTAAATCCATTGTACATTTCATTGCTACACAACTTGTTTCCCCTTCCTTCGTGATAAAACGATTTTCAGGAGATGTGGAAGGACAAGTTACATATTCCCCTTGATATTCTACAAGCCAATCAATGAAAAAGAGTGCTGCTTCCTTTAATATTGGATATGCGGTTTCCTTTAAAAATTCCTTATCTTCATGGTATTCGTAATGTTTATATAATTCTGAAACCATCCAAGCACCACCCATTGGCCAAAACGACCATGTAACACTGCCTTCATATCCAATTTTTTCGCCATGAGCTAATCCTACTGGATTTGTATTGCACCAGACATCCGCATTGTGGTGATGAACAAACCCTCTACAATTGTAATGAAGCTTCGCCGTCTTTTTACCTTCCTCACACAAACGTTTCACAAGCTCAATATAAGGAGGCAAGCATTCGGTAAGATTACAACTTTGCGCAGGCCAATAATTCATTTCAGCATTGATATTCGTTGTCCAGTTACTGCTCCATGGAGCTCGTAATTCCCAACTCCAAATGCCTTGTAGGTTTGCTGGCAAACTTCCCTCTCTAGAAGAAGATATTAAAAGGTATCTTCCATATTGAAAATATAGGGCATAAAGGGCTGGATCACTTTTCCCTTCTTTTAAGTTTTTCAAGCGTTCATCTGTAGGGATATCTTGCTGTTCCCCTAGATACAACTCAACTTTATCATAAATCTCCTTGTAATCCTTACAGTGTTCTTGTTTGATTTCTTCATAGGAAAGGCCTTTATAATTACAAGCCTCTTTTACCGATTGAATCATAAGAACAATTTCACTCGCATGCTTCATTTTAATACATTTCTCTGATGTATCCACATTTTCATCAATAGCAATATCACCATCAAATGAAAGGACTGTAATTTTACTTGTAAACGAAATTCCCTTCTCTCCCCAGATTACCGGTGGAATATCCCTACCAATATAGGAAGGATCCACATGTTCTGGGCATTGGCCTTTCATAAGAATACCTGCCTTACTATAGTTTAGTGTATGCTTTAGCTCAGAGCTTAGAGAAATACTAACATTAAGCAAGGGTTCACTCGCTGTTAATCTAATAAAAATAGCCTTATGTGGATAACTTGCAAAATATTCTCTATTATATTCCACATCACCTACCATATAAGATACTTTAGCAATCGAGTGATCGATATCCAATTCTCTTGAATATCCCTTGACTTTTTTTCCATGATGAAATTTAATATGTAATTTGCCTAGGGGTAAATAAGATTCATTGTATTCCCCTAACATTGTATGTCTGATCAAATCTTCCGCTTCTTTATTCTTCTTATCAAATACAAGCTCTCTTACTTTATTTAAGTGAGCATAAGCCTCTTTATTATTCTTGTCCTTATAATAGCCAGACCATAAGCTTTCTTCGTTTAACCCCAGTACTTCATCCGAAACATTACCAAAAATCATAGCACCTAAGCTGCCATTTCCAATTGGAAGTGTTTCTTCCCATTTGGTAGCTGCCTTGTTATAGTTTAAAACCATACGATTATTCATGCTACAAATCCCCCTTCTTTGCAGACGTCCATTCCCAATACTTAACTCGATTATACTTTAATTGGTATATGAAATCAATATTTTACATCGTTTACTTTACTATAATTGACAAAATAAATCCCAGCTTATAGAGGCTAGTTTATCTTCCTCTATAAGCTGGGATTTTCAATTATCCAATATAATACAGGCATTAAGCCACTAATTATAACAATTCTTTACGTAATTCTTCTGGGCTTTTTGCACTAAGATATACTGGTGCAATATCAAATACGGTTTTGCAACCCTTTTGTCCTTCTTTGCTTAGACGATATGCTGCTCTTGCATATGCTACTAATACAGAAGAAGTAAACTCTGGATTGGAGTCTAATTTTAAGCTATATTCAATGATATGAGAATTTTCTTCTTCCCAACCAGTTTTACCAGTTCTAAAAACAAAACCACCGTGTGGAATTCCACTATGGTTCTTCTTTAATTCTTCCTCGCTGATAAAATGAACTGTTGTGTCATAATCAGAGAAATAGTTCGGCATATTTTTAATTTCCTGTTCGATCTTAGCTAAATCAGCTCCTTCTTCTGCTACAACAAAGCATTCTCTCGTATGCTTTTGTCTAGTTGTAAGGCTTGGATTTTCACCATTTCTAACTGACTCTAACGCAGCTTCTACAGGAATTGTATACTGTTTTGCATCTTTTACGCCTTCTACACGTCTAACTGCATCTGAATGTCCTTGACTTACACCTTTGCCCCAGAATGTATAATCTGAACCAACTGGTAAAATAGCATTTGCATACAAACGATTTAAAGAAAACATTCCTGGATCCCAACCAACAGAGATAATTGCAACATGTCCACTTTCTTTTGCAACTTTATCTACTTCATCAAAATGTACTGGAATGTTTGCGTGTGTATCAAAACTATCAACAACGTTAAAATATTTTGAAAATTCAGGTGTCTGCTTTGGTAAATCTGTAGCACTTCCACCACATAAAATAACAACATCTAAACTATCTTTCATTTTAACAACATCATCTACATGATATACTGTTGCAGTATTTGTAAGAATATTTACTTGTTCAGGTGAACGACGAGTAAATACAGCAACTAACTCCATATCTGGATTCTGTTTAATCGCACATTCAACACCACGTCCTAAATTACCATATCCAATAATACCTACTTTAATTGACATATACATCTCTCCTTTGGTGTCTTTCTAGTTAGTAAATAACCATGTACGATTTTAACAGAAATTTTCTCTTACTGCAATAAAATGGAGAAAAAAATCTTAATTTGATAAAAAAATTATAACCATTTTTATGTTTCATATACTCATTTTTATAAATTGTATATTTTGTGTGGTTATGGTAATATATAATGAATGTTTTTACGAAAAGAGGAAGAATATGAATCAATATGAAGTAATCGAAGTGGAATATGGCTCCACACAGTATGAAGAAACTATTTTATTACGAGACAAAGTTATGCGTCAACCACTTGGGTTGTCCATCAAAAATGAAGATTTATCTTATGAGCAACGAGCTACTACTTTAGTTGTATATGACTCAGATACTCTTCTTGGAACTGGAATATATGAAATGATTGATGAATCCACAATGCGTGTTAATTTTTTATGCGTTGATTTTAATCTTCAAAAAAAGGGAATAGGACGTACCTTATTAGAAGAAATTGAAAAGAGAGCAAAACAGCAAGGAATTAAAAAAATAACACTAAATGCACGTTTAACCGCTCTTGACTTTTACAAAAAGTTAGGATTTAACGAATATGGTGACATCTTTTTAATGAAAGCAGCTCCTATCGAACATATCTGTATGGAAAAAATACTGTAAATCAACATATCAAAGGGACTGTCGTATGACAGTCCCTTTTCAATAGAAAATCACAATGCTAATATCCTCTAAGTGTGAATTTCCTTAAAGATTAAAATGCTCCTTTATTTGTTTAGCAACTGCACTTGGATCTAAGTTAGAATTATCAATTTTTATGTAATTATGAAATTTGATTTCACCTTCATTGCTAACACAGCGATACCTTAAATCATCATTGATTAATCTCTGATTCGAAACTTCAATCTCCCGTTTCGATGCTTTGTTTTTTAGGCGATTCTCTGTAACATTACGTTCCAAACGAACCTCCCTACTTGCGACTAATTCCACATAATAAAATTCAGTATCATAAGGCTTGAAAATCTCTTTCACATGCTCAATATAATCCCAATCGGCTTGTTGATCAAATGCCCACATATATGTAAATATCATTCCATAATTATTAGAGGCTGCAAATTCTTCAAAAATAACCTCTCTTAAACGTGAAATTACTTTCCCATTATACTGTCCAAAAATTTCAATCACAGGCTCAATGGTCATATGATTATGAAACAAGCGAAGATTAGTTATTTTCATTAATTCCTGTCCAACTGTCATTTTTCCCACAGCAGCATTCCCAATTAAAAACAATAATTTCATCAAACAGCCCCTCCTACTAGATATAAATGATTTTATCCAATAGAATATTACATATTTTTCTAACTGTCAATCTTTAGTTTATTTATGTAAATCAAGTTTTCAATGGATCAATGCAAAGTAATCACTTTGCATTCTCAATGATAGATACAGATACTTCTTCAAAGCCCACTGCAGCTTTGAGAAAATCAGCAACTTCGTTTATGGTGCTGCATTTTCCTAAATCTTCGTTAACGACAACATTCACCGTTGCATTAACGATATTTTCATCATAGGGTACAAAGGTTACCATAAAGCTATATTCATTATCGAAAACATAAAGATAGGTTGTAGTTGTTTGCAGTGTGCTATCAATAAAGCTGTCACTATATGTAATAATTGAGGTTGCAGCTACTGTCATTGCACCTTTTTTAGAATTTAATTGAGTAGGCAGTACACTTGGAAATCTATCCTTAACCATATCTTTTATTTCATCAGATAAAGCCACATCACCCACTATACTATCAAAATATATTTCAGCTAAATTGTTTAGCGTAAATACTGCTTTTGGCTCTTTATAATCCTTTGAGCCGATATCGTTTATTATATTTGTAATTTCTTCGCTTGCACTATATAGAGAAATATATTCTTTACTTTCACAGAGTGTTTCAACTTTCTCTATTAAATTAAGACCTTTATCTAAAAGTGATATTTTTTTATTCTCAGTTTTTGAGACAGCACAAGCAGTTAAGCCAACTGCCATTACTGTTATTATTGTTAATGCAATTATTTTCTTAATTTTCATTATTGTTTCTTCCGTCAAATACAATTTATCTTTTATCAATTCATGCTTCTTACACATTACTTTGCGGTTCTTCTACGTGTTCCCACATGAAATATTAAATGCTGTTAAACTTTTATTTTCATTATTCTAAAAAGTGGACTGTCTTTGCAATTTCGATTGCTTGCTCTTTTGTAAAAATATTTGTTGCCAAGGAAAGATAATAAGCCACATCACTATCCTCTTTTGCAAAATAGATGTACCAGTAATCCGAAGTCGTATCTGCTGCATCGATGTATATTCCTTGCTCCTCCAACTTTCCAAGTTCTGCACCTGTATACAGATCATGATTCCCATGATATAAAATAGCTGGCATATCCAATCCTTCTACATTTTCTATTTTTTCTTCCGTTGTGTGATTCCAATATGCATATTTTCCTTTTATTTGGCCATTTTCAAAAATAATAAAATCCTGTGCATTCTTTATCCTGGAAATAACACCTGCAGCTGTCCATTCTGGTAAACCAGATTCTACCCACTCTCCAGCTACCTCATAGGCTCTTGGTTCAATCACTGCTCCGCCATCGATACCAATGTTGGCATTATAATCGGTAAGTGTGTATCCTTTAGGAAGGGTAATCGTAAGCCAATCACTAATGCTGGTTTCCATAGCAAGGAACTGCTCTATATCTGTAATAGGAGTATAACGCCAAGGTTCATCCGTATTTAAAAGCACACTGTCATTCGTTTCCTCCTGAGTAAGATAAATCGCATCTAATTTGTCATTCTTCTTCATATAACTTACACCTAAGATAAAATTTCTCTCCTGATAATTCAGCTTAAATTTAACATAGTAATTTAATATCCCCTCATTAGTATCTCTATCCATTACCCCATTGGTGTAGTTTAAAAAATCTGCTTTCTCTATTCTGTCCTCTTGGAACAATAAGATGACTTCTTCCATCGTTAGTATACCATTGTTTTTTACGGTAGTTTCTTGTGAATTGGCCGCCCGTAATTCTCCCTCCCGAATAGTAGTAAATACTACTGCAAGGATAATACATACTAAAGTTGCAACAACAAAAAACAGCACTGTATGGTTTTTGTGACGTAATAGATTTCTTATTCTATATCCAGAGTTTTCCTCTCTTGAAGCAAGAGGCTCACCATTTTTAATATGCTTTTTAAAAATCTTATTAATCAAAATACTCCTCCTCATACTGACCAATCATTCAGACCAAGATTGCCTGAATTTTCTTAAAACCAGACACCCCTTTGTATGTTTCAATAGTTGCATTCGGATAATATTCTTCTATCCGCACTATACCATTTTGAGTAAACCCATAACTAGCCCACTTATGGTATATACCACTATAATCATACTCTATACTCTTACAATAAAGTTCTACCGCATTACTTAAGTAAACTAAAATATTTTCTCTCTTTTTAGACATGTAAATCAATGGCTTACCATGATTAGATATGTGTGGCTTTAAAATATTTATATTTGGTACTTGTGATGCATGAAAAAACATGACTTTCATCTCCTGTGTAATAGTAGAATTAACATAAATTATAATTATGTTAATTTTCCACGTAGAATAAATTTCTGTTCTGGATAATCTTGATCATAACATAATTCAGCCTCTTCAAATCCTAGTTGTTTGTAAAGAATCCTAGGAGCAACCCCTTTTTCATCATCCTCTCGAAAAGTTAGTACAACAATATCACGACTACGGTCAAGATTTTTTAACATTAGTTCTATCATGCTAGTAGCAATTCTTTTACGTCTGTAATCCGGATGCACTGCCAAGTGGCAAAGCATGTTATACCTAGTTGAAAACAACAAAAACCCCACTACCTTATTCTCACTTACTGCACAAATAGCACTTCTTCTGTTTATATTTTTTATAACGGTGTTTCTATAATTATCTATTTTTTCCTTAGTCTCTAATCCGGGAAAATTGTTACTAACAATATCTATTAAGTTCAGCCACGAATCGAGATTTTCCATAGTAGCATAATTTATTTCAATATTATTTTTCATAATCACTCACCTCCTGAACATAATATTATTTCATTAAAATATAACTTGTTTTATATCATTCACTTCTTTATTATTTGTTTTTAACAGGTAACCATATCTCAAAATTATACGGAACATTGGATGGATTTTCTGGATTAAATATTTCTAACGATGCATATCCTTCTATCCCTCCATTGGTTTCTAATTCAATTAGTGATATATATTCATTTTCGGGCAGCCAATGCTTCCAAATTTCATCACATAACCTGTTATACGTAAAAACTCTTTGATTTAAATCACTGCATATTCCTGTAAATCGTGCAAATGTTAATGGAAGTAGTGTTAATTCATCAAACTCATCGCTAACTGCGTTTGAAATATTCTCACATCCAATATGATATGAAAACGTATGTGTGTCATTATCACACTTATAACAGAAAATCCCCAAAATCTTATCTGACTGACATAACTTTTTCAGCTTCGATATTCTACCATCTGCAACCCCCTCATACCACATTTCAAACTGCATTTGCATACTATTTTCCCAAGGTACCATTTTTCCAAAACCAAGATATTTTTTCTCTGGTTGAGTGATTATGCCCTTAAACATTCTTCCCTCCATAATATAATGAGTTCCTAAATAATTGATAAGTAATAAACAATGTTTTATACTTTGCTATAGAACCTAATTATAGAACTTTGTTATTCATTTTCGTTAAGATGTTTCAATCATTAATACTCACACTGCAGCCCTTTCATACAATAATAAATACCAATAATAAAACAAAACAATTCACCGAATCCACCCAAATGGCTTTGTGGATCAATCATAAAAAATCCACCAACTAGAATGATTGCGATACCTAATAGTATCATTTTAAGACCATGCATTGTGTAATCCTTTCAAAATTCAAATTAGTCTGTATCATTTATCATCTCTTTATAGATTAATACATAATCTTCCAATTTTCAATATTAATAGTATTATTATGTTAAAATCCCATTACAAATCCATCATGAAAGTCTGTTAGCTTTTGTATTACTTCGCTAGCCGTCATATACTTTATTTTTCTACCCATCTTTCCCTTCTTGAATCACCGTTTACTCAATTAACTTATTATATCCTTGCAATAAAAAAACTACCAACAAAATATTGATAGTTAGTAGTCTAGAACTATAATGTTTTAGATTAATAATCATTTTGACTTTTTGTTCTCAATTGCATGAACAATAAAAGCTCCCGCTGTAGCAATCGAAAAAATAATACCTAGTTCTGGTAGTAAAAAACACCCCAAATAACCTACAATTATAGTTACAATGAATGTTATGATTGCTCTATTCATATCTACTTCTCCTTTTGTAAATCATTGTTATTACTATATTGTAATGTATTATTTTCCAACTAGCAATATTAAGTTGTCAATCTTCAATTACATTTATGATTCTAGTTTACCTCAATAAAAAACTACCAACTAAATATTGATAGTTGGTAGTCAAGATATATATATGTAATTTGCTTGATTTGGGTTATACTCATAATCCCTGTATAAAGGCTTCAATTTCAAAATTAACTTGTTCGGAATTGTCACCATTAGAAAAGTGAGCGGCGTTCTTAATAATATGTAGCGGATAGCTTGTGCGTTTAGACCAGTCCTCGCAGTATTTTCTTACTTTACCTGTTTTATCACTATCTCCGAGCAGAATAAGAACAGGAAAAGAAAACGTAACTTCTTTATTCTCTGCCGCAAATTTCCCGTACGCAATTCCCATTTGTTCAATAATTTCTGCTTTCGTCAGTGGTTGCAGCATCTCTAACATTTTGTTGTAGGAATATGACGATTTGGAAACAGACTTTGCCATGCTTTTTCTCAGCATACCGTCCGGAAACCATTTTGCCATTGACTCAACTTGCTTTAGCCACCATAAGTCTGTTTTAGAATAGTATTTCATGCCAAACGGCGTTGTGTCCAGTGCAATAAAGCCCTCCACCATTTCAGGAAACATACTTGCAAACATCTGGCTTGGATAACCGCCCATTGACATTCCAAGCAAAATAACCTTAGAAATACCTTCGTTTTTTAAGATGCTGTGAAGTTCTATTGCGGTCTTCTCATACGAAAAATCATGATATGGTCTTGAAAGCCCATGTAGGGGGACGTCCCATGTGAGAACAGTGTACTCCGAAGAAAATCTTTCGACTTGTTTTTCAAACATGGTATGGTTCGCAGTTAAGCCGTGCGTAAAAACAATACATTTTGCCGTAGCATTTTTGTTGTGTGCAATCCAATAGTGCGTATTCCCATTTTGTGATTTGATCTGCTTATGTTCCATAACCCCATCCCTTCCAACTCTAATACACAGCTAATATAAATAATCTTTACCTTACAATATCATATACTTTACCAACTATCAATATTAAGTTATCAATGTACTCTTACTTCTTTAAATATTAAGTTATCATGGTAAATTCTAGTTTGTACTATATAAGAGTAGAGATTTTGTCTCTATTCTTATTTTTTGTTATGATGAGATTGATTGGCTGACGTAATTCTAGATGGGACACCACGCCCGACGTTAAACCTGTCAGCCAGCTCTCATTATCATTCATTCGATTCAGCAAGTTGGGACGTAGCTCCCGTGTAACTAACAAACCTGTTTAGATATTTGAGAAGTTGGAACCAATCATAACAAAGACAAAGGAGGATTACCATGATTGCAGTGGGTATTGATGTATCAAAATCTAAAAGTACTATTGCAGTTCTAAGTTCCACAGGAGAAATTATTCTTAAACCGTCCGAAATTCACCATAATGAATATGATCTAGGTCAATTCATTGCTATGCTGAAAAGTCATAATGATGAGATTCGTATAGTGATGGAAGCAACAGGTCATTATCACTATCCCATTCTCAAACAGCTTCTTGCTGCCAATTTATTTGTTTCTCTAGTTAATCCTTATCTCATGAAAAAGTATGGAGATAATGAGATTCGCAAAGGTAAAACTGATAAAAAAGATGCTATGCGAATCGCAAAATATGCTTTAGAAAAAGCTTATTTCCTTACTCCTTATACTGGAATCGATGAGAAATATAATGACTTAAAATTTCTTTCTCGGCAGTATAACCAAAACGTTTCAATGAAAGTAAAAGCAAGAGTTCAACTTTCTAATTTACTCGATGAAATAATGCCAGGTATTCAATCGATTCTCACATCAAACACGTACGATCCAGACGACAATCTTCTTTATCGTTTTATAGAAAAATACGAAAGCTTTGATACTATAAAAGCAATGACTGAGAAGCGCTTTATTTCATCTTATGTCAAATTCGCTTACAAAAGCGGAGCAAGAAACCCTCAAATGAAAGCCCTTAAAATTTATGAAACTGCCACCAAAAGCATTACTACTAGAGGCGTTAATACAAGTACTTTAGTTGCTGTTAAAAATGCTTTACTCTTACTAAAGCAAACAGAAACTTCATCTAATGCTATACTAAGTCAAATGCAATCAATAGCCTCTACATTGCCAGAATACCCAGTTGTAAGGGCTATGAATGGAGTAGGTGATAAACTAGCTCCACGCTTGATTGCTGAAATCGGGGATGTTCGCCGATTTAAAAATGCACGTGCTCTCAATGCCTATGCGGGGAATGATGCTCCACCGTTTCAATCTGGTCAATATGAAAGCCTTAACCGGCACATATCTAAAAGAGGTTCAGCAAGCCTACGAAAAGCGGGTTATGAGGTCATGCAATCCCTAAAGTTACATAAACCCGAAAATGATGCTGTTTATCTCTTTATGATTAAAAAAGAAGGTGAAGGTAAGCCAAAAAATGTAGCCAAAATGGCAGGGGTAAATAAATTTTTACATATCTACTATGCTCGTGTAACAGAAATCTATAGATAATATTTTTTTCTCATATCTATGAGGTTTATTAAAGTTACCCTTTTTTAAGCTAAAAATTATTTCAATTTATACTTGACTTTTATTAGCAAGGTTTAACGTACAAAAAAACTACCAACTAAATATTGATAGTTGGTAGTTTAATTTTTCTTAATTACGCTTTATTATACTTGATTGTTCTCCTACACATGCACAGCAATAAATATCATCTTTCTTCCCATATAAATCTTTGTAAGAGATGCAAAACAGTCTTTCATATTATACTTTTTTTCATTTACTAAATAAAACTTTGTTCTAAAATCTCCACTCCAACCTCCATGCTCATTCATTGAAGAGTCAAAATAAAATAATTCAATAGTTTTACTTTCGTTCGTTGTTAAATTACATTGTTTAAATGAGCCCCCTGAGCGACTTTCTTGGAACATTCTAATATTTAAATCATAAGCAGTAGTTTCTCCAGTCACCTACCTATTCATATAATTATTACAAAATAGATTTGAATTTAATAAGTAGAGCATATAAATCATTCTACATTAATAACGTTTCTCTTTATATGTATTACCGAAATTCCAACTACAATTAACATAGCTGGGTCACCGAGAAAAAAGACAACCCAATATATTTTTTCAAAATCAAGATAAATTAATCCAGCTATTTTAGATATACATTTCAAAAAGAAAAAACACATCCATAAATAATTTAAACTAAGCACATCTTGTTCCGAAATATGCTGTAGTGATTTTATTTGAAAGTCTTTTGCAAGATATAAAAAAACACTTTTTCTTTTAATTGTTAGCACTACCATAAAACTCAGCAAGACTATATTTGAAATCAATGCTGGAATATAGTAGAGCTTTTCATTTCCAGACAAAACAATCGAAGTACTCGATAAAATCAAACCAACAAGTCCAATTATCTGAGTATTTGATACTTGCTTTTTCTTGGTATAAGCCTGTAGAACTGCTACCAAACTAATTAAGACAGAAATAATCATCGCTGGCAATAATCCAAACAATCTATAACAAATCCAAAATGCGATTGTTGGAATTATTATATTTATAATTGGACTAATCTTCTTCATATCTTTCCTCCCTACAAATTCTAATTATCATTCTTTTAGAAATATAGTCTTAGTTCGCAATTGTACGCTACAGCGCATCAATAATCATATTATACCATCATAAGTAGATAGTTTCTACCTTTTTATCCCAATCCTGTTAACAATAAATATTCAGTATTCAATGTACCTATTTAACTAAATATTAAATTACCGCATAAAAAACTACCAACTACTATTATAGTTGGTAGTAAATTTTTATATTCCTTTCTTACAGTTTTAAATTATCATTTTAACATATTCTATTTCTTCTTCATCTCTCGAAACTTCCACAAAACCAAACTTTTTATATAAATACTGATTTCCTATACTAAAAATAGGCGTTGAAAGTTTCCATACTAAAATATCTGAATATTCTCTCTCGACTAATTCCAGTACACGATATCCAAATCCCTTGTTTTGGTAAAATGGTTCTATTACAAAATCTTCAAAACGCATAATTGTACTGCTAATAGGAATAAGAAAAAATGCTCCTATAATTTGATTATCTAAAGTAATTTTATAGGCAATATATTTTTTAATAATATTGATTTGAGATTCCATCTTAGCATAACCAGGTGGACCTCCGTTCCTCCCTAAATATGTATTAATTTCTTTGTTATATGCAGAAATTTTAATTCTTGTAATGATACCAGCATCTTCTATATTAGCACGTACAATTTTCAACATATCCACCATCTCCTAACTATAGGTTATCAAAAGTGTAAAACTTATTGTAAAAAAATAGTAGACTGTTTTTACGTTAACCGTTAAGATATACTTAAACCATACAATAAAATATATTTTCTATTAACAAATTATCAATATTCAATTACCAATGTTCTGCAAAATAAAAGGCGGTGAATTTTAATGTATTTTTTTCCTGCACTAGTTGGTCTATTTATCGGAATAGGAGTGTATATAATAATAAAAGCATCTCATAACAATCCTAAAGTTATAAAAATCATTGCATATATTAATCTTTTCTTTTCCTCTATTTTAGCTTTAATTTTATTGGTGTTTTTAGTTATAATGCTAGTATAAATTTTAGTTTTAGGAGTAAATTTCCGTACAAAAAAACTACTAACTTAAAATTCCATAGTTAGTAGTTCCCTGCATTTTCTTATTAAATCCGGAATCTAGTATTAAAAACATCTTAACAATAATCAATAATGATAGCTTATAATTTGGTTTTTTTATTTATTTTCGTTATCATAAAATCCTCTATATTCTTTTGGCAGAAGTTCAGCAATTCTCATCATAATATGATTTAAACTATTAGCTTCCCAGTCTTCCTTGGTTTCATCCTCACTTTTTTTAGGAAGCTTGAAAACTTCACCAATGTTAATATTTATATCAGCATCATAAAATGCTTCTTTCCCCATATCTTTCTCGATCGGCATAAATTTTTCCGTACCCCAAATACCGATTGGTACGATTGGAGCATTCGTGAGCTTTGCAAAAAGTAAAATACCTTTTTTCCCTTCTATCATCTTAGCTGTTCTACTACGTGTTCCTTCAGGAAATATTAAAACGCTGTTACCTTCTTTTACTGCGCTAATGACCTTTTTAATTGCTTCTTTATCCGGTGAGTTTGGTAATATTGATATTGATCTAACCGTTCTAAATCCCAAATTAGTGAGAGAATTAGACTTTAATTTTTTTCCTGCTACAAAGATTACATTCTCTTTTTCCAGTACTTTGTTCAATATTAAACCATCCGAATTGCTTAAATGATTACATACAAATAAATAAGGTCTATTAAATTCACACTCTAAGTTTTCAAGACCTTTTACTTCTAAACTTACATGTTTTTTTATCTGTAAATCAACATAAAATTTAACAAACTTAGTAATTAAAGGTTCAGGCAACAGATAAATCGATTTAATTAATAATTTATTCATTTATATACGAATCCCTTCATAAAATTATGCTTTAATCCATACCCTAAAGATTAAGATTTCCTATTAACAGAATACAAGATTTTTTACAAACTATCAATATTAACTTACAAATTAATTAGTCACTGTTAATATCTATAATATTATTAATATCTGTTTATATAACTTTGTTTATCCAAGTAGACTGTTGGCTAACTTAGCTTCTTTTGTTCCCTATTAGTCAAATAAAATTATTTTTTGTGAACGAATGTAAATCATTATTTTTGAAAAACTAATACTAGTAAAACACACAAAAGGAGTGATGTAATGATTATTCATGGTGACGTCGCATTTATGATTATCTCTACTGTACTAGTGTCTATTATGACACCTGGGCTTGCGTTCTTTTACGGTGGTTTAGTAGAACGAAAAAATTCATTAACCATGATGTTCTATTCTTTTATTGCCATGGGTATTGTACCAATCTTATGGATTTTTGGTGGCTTTAGCTTAGTTTTTGGTAATGACATTGGAGGTGTAATTGGTAATCCACTGCAGTACTTTTGCTTTAATAATTTTACTCCATTAATTAATACAAATTATTCTTCAACCATACCATTCATGCTGTTTTTTATGTACCAAATGATGTTTGCTATTATAACTGCACCTCTAATGACTGGAGCTTTTGTAAACAGACTAACCCCAGGTGGTTGGATTGGGGTCCTTGTCTTATGGATGATTCTTATCTACTTCCCAGTTGCTCACTGGGTATGGGGCGGTGGATTCCTTGCTAAGATGGGATTCGTAGATTACGCAGGTGGTGCTGTCATTCATATTACTGCAGGATTTGGCTGTCTTGGTGGCGTACACTTCCTTGGTAGGCGGGCGAAGAAGAATGCTGTTGCACCATTTAACGTTGGATTTGTCGCCATCGGAGGAGCTCTACTATTCTTTGGTTGGTTCGGATTTAATACTGGTGGCTCCTTAACAGCAGCGGGTATTGCTACCATTGTTTTTACTAATACTGGTGTTGCTACCGCCACTGCAATGATTACATGGTTAATAATCCATTTAATTATTCATAAGCGTCTCTCATTCCTTGAGCTAATTATTGGTGCTATTGCTGGACTTGCGACTATTACACCCTGTTCTGGCTATGTAACGCCCTTAGCATCAGTTTTCATTGGTATCATTGCCGCTTTGTTATGTTATACTTGTGTTCAATTAGAACGGAAATTTTGTGATGATACATTAGATGTTTGGGGTGTTCACGGTGTAGGCGGCTTTTTAGGTACTCTTATGGTTGGTATCCTTGCAAATCCATTAGTAAACAATGTAGAGCGAGGAATTCGACAATTTGGTATTCAATTATTTGGTTCTGTAATCATTGCTATCTACTCCATTATAGTCACATATCTTGTCTTCTTTATAACGAATAAGCTAACTACAATTCGTGTATCGGAAGAAATACAAGATAGTGGTCTTGATAAAGCTTATTTTCAAGAATCCTTTAGCGATTATTATGGTATGGATAAAAAAGAGTAACTTCATTTATTTTTTCAAAGTATTTCTCTAAAGTAATTTTATAGGCAATTATAGGAGTGTCAAATAACTTTGATAATTAGCCATAAAATCAATATCCAAATCAGAACGATAGGAAGTGCATAGTACCATGTCTTAGTACTTCCTTTTAGCCACAGATGCTCTGCTTGTTTACGATTTTTTTACCATACTTCTTTAGGAATAAGTTTAATAGTAAATGCCACTAATACAGGTAATAAAATCACATCGTCTACGTATCCTAAAACTGGTATAAAATCAGGAATTAGGTCAATTGGAGATAAAGCATATCCAACCGTTATACCCGCTAAAATCCTTGCAATTATTGGTGTATCCTTATCCTTTAAAGACAAAAAAATTGTTGGAATATCTGACTTTAGCTTTTTAGCTCTTTCTTTAAAATTCATACTTGTCTCCCTGCAAATTCTAATTAATAGATTTCGCTATTTCCCCTTGATTTACAAGTCTTTCAAGACCTCAAAAATAAAATTTTATATCATTTAAATATCTAATCAAACTCTAATATACCTACAGGCAAGCAGATTATATCATGTGTCTTTATAAGTTATCAACTCAAACATTTATTTATTTTAAAGAATACTAAAGAAAGAGCCATTGCTAATGACTTAGATTAAAATAAAAAAGCAGACACAGACTTCATCTTTTTAGAAGATGTATCTGTGTCTTCAAAACTATTTAACTTGAAAACAGCAGAAATCCCATTAAATTTCTGCTATTTTTCAAGTTGAATTTCAAAATTATTTTAAAATATTAATTCTACTTTAGTAAGTAAATAACTGCGTCCAGTAATTTGTTCCATTAGAATTTTGATAATAACCAACACCAATTTTTGTGAATTTTGCATTTAAAATATTCGCTCTATGGCCTTCACTGTTCATCCATCCCTGCATAACTTCTTCAGGTGATTTCTGGCCCCATGCAATGTTTTCACCAGCTCCCATAAAGTTTACACCTTGCTCTTTTAATACAGTACTGAAGCTGCTGCCATTTGGTCTAGTGTGTGAAAATGATTTTTCGATTTCCTTGGATCTCACAAGTGCGGCCGATTCTACAGACTTATCAATTGTGAGTGGAGAAAGACCATATTTTGCTCTTTCTTCATTTACTAATTTCACAACTTGTTCCGCGTAAGATAATTCAGTTTCTGTTCCAGAATTACCGTTTTCTTCTTCTGATTGACCCGGTTTTTCCACATCAGGTACTTCTACTTCAGGTTTTTCCACTTCTGGTGCTTCTACTTCAGGTACTTCTACCTCAGGTTTTTCTACTTCGGGTACTTCTATTTCTGTTCCCGGAATTACAACGCTAGAGAATCCAGGGCATTTTTGCAAATCAATATTATCAAGATTTATTCCATATTCTTTTAATTTATCTTTTATTTCATCCTGACTGTTGCCGCTTATTGTTATCACCTTGCCATTTAGTTGAGTGCTAAAATCATCAATTGACGCAGCCTGTACTACACTTGGTGTACCTAGCATCGAAACTGTTGCCATTGTAGCCATTGTTGCCAAAACAATTCTTGTTAATTTCATCAGAATCCTCCTTCTTGTTGCATCTTATGTTACAAAATTATTAAAAATGTTACAAATATGTTACAAGATGATATTAACATACTATTGGTAGAAGTTAAATAGGTAAAGTCTGGAATCCCTTATATTATAATAGTTTTTTAATCGTTCTTTTGTAAATAAAGAGAATGCTATATAATTGCTCCTTCTTTCTGTAAAAATATGCATTTCTATTTTTATTTCCTCGTAACTGAAAAAAGAATGTGCAAGCACATTCTCTTGGTTATTTATGAGTGACGAGTGCAGACACATTCACAGTTTGTACTCTATACTCTAACCTCCTTTTGACACAAGGCAATTAGATAACATAAGACTCCCGCACATACAAATCCTATTCCAACATACCAATAAAGCACAACCAATCGATTACTAGTCCCGTATATCTCTAAAACTCCTTTAAATATACTTCCCACCGTAAGGGTGCCAATCCCAGTGTTATATAAATTAATAGAAAGTCTTCCTGGAATCCTTCGAAGTCTAAATATTGCCATTCCATAGAAAGGTAGCACGCCTCCAACCAGAGGAAATATAAAGGCATAAATCATATAAAAGGAGTATACCTCATGGCTAAAGCATTCATAAACAAAGCCGAATATAACACAGAATAAGGATGCTAGAAGATATATAAAACCTTTCTTTCCCATATTCAAATGTGGATTATTAGTATCCGATATAAACAATGTCACTCACACTCCTTTCCTTGATACTTCGCCCGTTTGTGGTAGGGTTATTTACAACCTCTCCATTAAAGTACATGGTAGATGAGCCTCCTCCATCTAGATTATATGCAGTTTCTGCACCTAAACTTTGCATAAATTCAGCAAGTTGATATAGGCTTAGTCCCTTGCTTTCGTCGGTACGCCCATCAGAAACAACAAAAAGATAGTGCAAATCTCCCACAATACCAATGGCTGTACGAGGATTGCTAGCCTTGGCCTTTCCAACCTCTTCATTTTCTGATACAGCAATCGCTCCATCTGTTATTAATCCTGGGCCAAAGGAAAGTACTTGTTTGACACCGTCTTCCAATAACTGTTCGGCAGTAATATCTCCTTCAGTAATAATACCAAGGGTACCATCTTTATAAATCACTAAATCCTCCTGATTTTTTGATGCAGTATTTCTATAAAGAATACCATTGCGGATCACATAACCACTCTCTTGCGAACCGTAATAGTCCCCGTTAATCGCCAAGATGGCATTATTGTTCTCTGCCATTACAGAAGTTTTTTCTGTTACATTTCGTCCATAGGCGTTTTGCGCAAGCGCTGTCTTTAGATATTCCGGAGAAGATACGAGCACATCGGCTACATAAATTGAGGTATCATATTCTCTGTATTCTGTTAATGTAATGCTAATATTTTCATCAATGTATGAGTTTTCTGAAATAACCTTGTTATCTGTGCTACTATTCGCTGTAAAATCATTCATTTCATTCGCTGAAGCATCTTTTGATTCATTAACCATAGAGTCAGTCGATTCATTACCTGCAGAATCAGTAGAATTATAATCTTCTCCCGACTGTTCTTGCTCCAAAGGGATTCTTGAGTAAACCTTAGTAATCACAAAGGTATCCAGTGCAAGATACACTGTAAAAATAGTTATAAAAATAGAGTAAAAAATAGCCCACGCATATTTTTTCTTAAACAATCGTGTCATAATCATTTCTCCTATTGAGTTCCTAAATTTCAGAGCATGCATTAATTGTATAGATATTTTTTCTTACTGGAACTTTTACTTTCTACGGAAAATGATACCTCGTTGAATAATCCAGCTAATACCAAAGAAGAAAATTTCTGTACAAATCTTTGCCACATATCGATTTATTCCAAATTGCTCTACAAAAAGACTCAGCAAAAATGTGTTCCCAATCAGGATTAACACTGCCAGTGCGAAGTATTGCAAGACAGATTTTGTAATATTATTCTTATTCTTAAATACCAGTTTCCGATTAATCGTATAGTTCACACTTGCACTTACGATCCGAGCGATAATATTTGATAGCCATAAACTATAAATCCCCCATCCTGATGTTAAGAGAAGCAAAACACTATAAAGAGCATAGTCCACCAAAAAACTTATAAAAGATGACGCAGAAAATTTCAAAATCTCCCGGTATATGCGATAAGAATCTTGTATCGTATTAAAATGGGATGCCGAGTTTTTATCGATATAGATGGTCTCAATCTCTACTTCACGGATAGGGATTCGCCCACGTGAGCATTCCAATAGGACATTCATTTCATATTCATAACGCTCCCCAGAAATGTTCAGAAATTTTGGAAGTAAGTTGCTATGAAAGGCTCTTAACCCTGTTTGAGTATCATGTACTTTCACACCAGTAGATAACCGATATACCAAACGAGTGACTCCATTACCAAACCGACTTCTCATAGGTACATGCTCTTTTAACCTTCGACTTCCCAGCACTAAAGAGTCTGGATAATTATGTGCCATCTGGCAAATTTTCTTTGCATCATTCACCATGTGTTGACCGTCTGAGTCCATCGTAGTAACGATATACCCTTCACTAAAGTGCTCCTTTATATATGCAAAACCAGTTTTTAAAGCTCTACCTTTCCCCTTATTATCAGGATGTGTTAGAACAACAGCATACTTAGAACATTGCCGAAACACATCTGCATAGTTTTTTCCACTGCCGTCGTCTACAATTACGACTTCAAATCCAGCCTGCCGGACTTCATAAATCAAATCCGGCAGTTCCTCATCCGGTTTAAATGCCGGAATCAGTGCAATCCATTTTTCTTCCTTTGGTTTCCCTTCTCTTATTAAATCCATTTGCTATTTCCTGCCCCCCTGTTTTCGACTTCCCTTATTTCCAGGTTGACCACCCATACCACCAGAACCATAAATTAGTGTATCCATTGTAATTTCAGTTTCAAAAGAACCAGCAGTCAACGAGTATACAGACCCCTCTGTAATCTCCGGACAACTAATGATAACAGAATCAAATGCCTTATCTGCTGTCCATGAAACTAACTCTTTCCCACTACTATCGGTAAGTTTTATTATGCTTCCAGCCTGTTGTGTGTTAACGGATACCAGCATAGCCCCTTGGGTAGAGGTAGAACTAAAATTCTGCGCCATTTGAGATACTCCAGTTGCCACAAAGATACCGCCAGTAATGTTTGCTTCTGAATCATAGTCTAGTGCAGCGTTTCCACTACTGTCTGGACCAGAAACATAGGTTTCTCCGCCAGATATTGTTACACTACCGTTGGCGTCAATACCATCCCCTGAGGCATTTACATATATTTTACCACCTGAAATATTAATATAAGCATTGGCATCAGATGAAAAACGGTCTGCCCCACGTCCACCAGTGCCTTGTACTCCACTCTCATCATTTCCACCCGCTGCATTGATTCCATCATCACTTGCTACCAGATTAATTTCACCACCAAGAATATCCACACTCTGCCCTTCTAAACCTTCATAACTTTCAGTAATTTGTATATTACCAGCAGATATCACCAATTTTGAATCAGCATGAGCTCCATCATCCAAAGTGGAAATATAGAAGCTTCCGTTATTTACATAGAGGTTGGCATTGGAATGAAGGCCATCATCGGCAGAATCAATAGTAAAGGTTCCCCCATCAATAAATAGGTTCCCAGCTGCCTTAATTCCTTTCATACTGGTACTATCTGTAGATGTTGTGCTACTAGTAAATTCATTCTTCTCTGTAGTACTATTAGCACTTCCTCCACCAGTCACAATATTGTACTCCCCATCTTCTACTAGGAGATAATTTTCGGCACTCAGTCCGTCACCTTTTGCAGTAATATTAAAAATTCCATTGGCAACATAAAGAAAACCAAGAGAAGCATCGTCACTATTTTCTGCGTGAATCCCATCTTTGTCAGAATTGATTGTAAAAGATCCATTGGCAATTCTTACGCTGTCCTTTCCTGAAATCCCATGGCTTGCTGCCGTAATATCATAAGCTCCACTTGTAATCACTAGATCGTCTTTTGATACTATCCCATGTCCTGCAGCTGCTTGAATCACTAGTGAACCAGCTCCGTTTAAAGTAATATCAGACTTTGAAAAAATTACAGAATCAATATTGTTATCATCAATTGCCACATAGTTACCGCCATTCGTTAGAATGTTGCTTGAGTTTGCGGTAGTTGTTACAAATACTTTGTCAGCCTCTTTCACATAGATGGCCGCTGAAGTCTCGTTGGAGATCTTAACTCCATCTAATACAATCTGAACTTTATCAGTATCATCTGCCTCTATAACCACCATACCGTTGTCCAAATTACCAGAAAGAATATAGGTACCTTCGTCCATAATCGTGATGATATTGTCTGAAATCTCTACAGCATTGGAATCACACTGAGCGCTGTCCCCATTTAAGTTGATTAAGGCACTTTCATTTTCCTCATAGCCAATTTCAAAATCTCGATTTGAAAACATTTCAGATGTGTCTATGGATGTCTGTGTGATATTAGAATCGGAATCCGAAGTACTGCTGTTCGCAGTACTATTCTCAGTAGTACTATTCCCCGATGTACTATTCCCTGATGTTCCATTCTCTGACGAACCATTCTCTGAACTATTAATCTCAGCAGTGCTACCCTTAGTTGAACTGTCACCCTCTTTCGTGCTACATCCAGACACAGCTAGCATTAGCACCAAAAAAAGGACTGATAATTTATGTTTGTGCATAGTTTTCCTCCTTTACAATTCAGATACTGTAGTTTCTTGTTTAGAAACAGAAATTTCTAGGTTACCATTCCTACAACGGAGTTTATCAATTAGTTCTTTTTCCGAATTTGCATTGTTTAGAGTCAAATTATAGGTTAGTCGAAAAAGACTCCCCATGTTTGTAGTTTTTACTTGTACAAGTTCCCATGAGGAAGCATAGGATTGTAGCAGTTCCTCAAACACTCCACTATAATCTAGATCCTCTGGAATAGTGATGCGTAAGGTCTTATATAAGTTTCCATTTTCCCTAACGCCAAAATCAAAATAACTATAAAGTACGCTAATTCCACTGAGTATGATTGCAAATAAGAACGCATATCCTAGATACCCCATACCAGTAATCAAACCGGTACCCATAGCAAGGAAAAGTACTCCAATCTCTTTTGCAGTTCCTGGAACTGATCGAAATCGCACCAAACTAAATGCACCAGCAACAGCCACGCCAGTGCCCACATTCCCATTCACCATCATGATGACTACACAGACAACAGTAGGAAGAATGGCCAATGTGATTACAAAACTTTTCGTATACCGCGTACGGTACATATACATAGCAGCTAATATCAAGCCAATTACCAGAGAGCAACCGATGCAAAGTAGAAAATCAGATACAGAAATTACTCTGGTCATATCCGTATCAAAAATACCTTTAAATAAAGAATCAAGCATGTAAAAGACCTCCTTGGAAGTTATATTGAATTGTTTTTTGGTAGGCGGTTCCGTATTTTGAAAAAGAAATTTTAAAAATATTATTTTTTGACAAATAATTCGACATCCACAAAGGGATTCCTCCTGAAGTTTTTATTTCCATCAAAGACATTCCTTCGTCTATTAAGGGGGTTCCATAAATACCACTCTCAAAAGACATATCTTTCTGTCTAGAAAGAATATTTTCGTCAAAAGTAACACGGAAATCACTGCCATCCAGTGAATAAAAAGCCTCTCTATCATAGGAAAGGAATACGGAGGGAGACAGTTTATGATAATAAGCACAAAAATAATTAATTTCCTCAGCAATCTGAGATTGAAGTGGCAGTTTTGTACCACTACAAAGGCATTCAATTGCTTGTGCTTGCGGTAGAACTAGCCTACGTTTGTATACCACCGACTGATACTTTTTTTTAAGTTCTACGAAAACGGGATCTTCTGCCGTCGACTGTTGATAACTACGCAACCGCAATTTTTCTTTGTACGTAGGTCGCTCAATCGAACGTCGAACTAACCGGTAAGTATCAGTATCAAAATAGATATTTCGAATGGATACTCTACCATATTTATCTAATTTCATATATTCATCCATAACTTTTAAAATGGATGCTTTTTGTTTTTGTGTCAGCAAGTATTTCATCTCATACCGCTTAAAAATCATTTGATAACTCATAATATCTCAGCTCCTTTTATCCAAAGTATAAAAAGGCAACTCTAACTCAACTTAAAAATAGATGTGAATTTTTTGTGTATTTCAAAAAGAATTGAAGGGTTTAGCTTACTGTGAGATGACTTTAACTTTTTGTAGTGATATAATTAAAAATTATAGAAATAAACCACTTATACTTTAGCAAATTTAAATTTCAATTAATGTTCACATGGTATAAAAAAAGAAAAAGTAAAAGATATAATTATAGAAAATATAAAAGATGTAATAACATGTTCAATTAAATCAACAATAGAATATGGAGGAATCTTATGAGAATTTTACTTGCAGAAGATGAAAAATCTTTGTCTAGAGCCGTGCAAACGATTTTAGAAAAAAATCATTACTCGGTTGATGTAGTTTTTGATGGCGCAGAAGCATACAATTATTTGCAATCTAGCAATTATGATGGTGTCATTCTTGATATTATGATGCCTAAAATGGATGGGATCACCGTATTAAAAAGAATACGAGAACAAGGAATTAAAACACCCGTTCTCATACTAACTGCAAAGTCTGAAGTTGATGACAAGGTTCTTGGTTTAGACAGTGGCGCCAATGATTATCTAACAAAACCTTTTGCTGCCAAAGAACTTCTAGCCCGTATTCGCGCCATGACTCGAAATCAAACGATACATTCAGATTCTCAATTACATGTTGGAAATATCACTTTAGATAGCGTTTCCTTTGAACTTTCTTCACCAAGTGGTAGCTTTCGGTTGGCAAATAAAGAATATCAGATGATGGAGCTACTAATGCGAAATCCAAAAAATATGATATCCACGGAGCATTTCATGGAACGAATTTGGGGGTTTGACAGCGAGACAGAAATTAAAGTTGTATGGGTGTATATTTCTTATTTGAGAAAAAAATTAGAAGCCCTTCACGCAGACATCCAAATTAGAGTCACACGCAATATAGGCTATTCTTTGGAGGAAATAAAATGATAAAAAAACTTAGAATTAAACTTATTGCAGTATCCATGCTATCTTTATTTTTCGTGTTGCTCATAATAATGGGCACAGTCAATGTTTTAAATTATATTGATATTGTAGTTGACGCTGATAATACACTCTCCATATTAAAAGAAAATGATGGTTCTTTTCCTAAAAAAGGACGAGATTCACACCAATCTATAGGATCAGGACGAAAAGCTACCTCTCCAGAATTGCCGTATGAATCTCGTTATTTTTCTGTTTTACTATCAGCTACGGGTGAGGTTATTTCCGTAGACACTGGTAAAATCGCTGCTGTGGATACCTTATCAGCAATGGAATATGCCCAAAATGTCTGGGACAGCAAAAATACACATGGATTTATTGATGATTACAGATATATCGTTCATTCGAATGACGATAATGTAAGAATTATCTTTTTAGACTGCGGTAGAAGCCTATCTACCTTTCGCACGTTTTTACTTACTAGTTGTGGCATTTCCATTCTGGGTCTGCTAGCCGTTCTTGGATTGATCATTCTTTTTTCAAGAAGAATCATCCAACCAATCTATGAAAGCCAGGAAAAACAGAAACAATTTATTACTGATGCTGGGCATGAACTTAAAACTCCAATAACGATTATCAATGCCGATACAGAAGTGCTGGAAATGGAATTTGGAGAAAACGAATGGTTAAAGGATATTCAGATTCAAACAAAACGGCTCGCTTTGTTGACAAACGATTTAATACTACTTTCAAGAATGGAGGAGGAAAAACCTCAATTAACGATGATAGAATTTCCCTTTTCCGACCTTGTCTTTGAGACTTCACACTCTTTTCAATCATTAGCGAAGGCACAAAACAAAACATTTACAATGGACATTCAACCTATGCTTTCTATTTATGGTGATGAAAAAACATTGCGACAATTGGTATCTATCCTACTAGATAATGCCTTAAAATATTCTCCTGCTAACGCTTTAATTTCCTTAAAATTATATAAAGAAGCAAGATATATACACCTCACGGTGGAAAATACAGTAGAATCCATTTCTATGATGAATTTAGATCATTTATTCGATCGCTTCTACCGAGGAGATAAATCAAGAAACTCTGAGACGAAAGGATATGGCTTGGGGCTTTCCATAGCCAAGGCTATTGTCGAAACTCATAAAGGCAGAATTCAAGCATCCAGTAAGGATAATAATTCATTATTAATTAAGGTGTTACTTCCTGCACAAGATCCTAAAATCTCCTACACAAGATCTTAACAATCCTTCACACATTCTCGTGCTGATTCGTTGTAACAAAAAAAATGTGAAGCTGTATCAATACCTTAAATATAACATTTAAAGTATTTTTACAACTTCACATTTTATATATCCGATTACATCTTGTTACTTCGCATAATCGGTTACTCTGGATTCTCTTATAACATTAACTTTAATCTGGCCTGGATATTCTAATTCAGACTCGATCTTCTTTGATAAGTCACGCGCAAGTAAAATCATTTCGTCATCGTTAACCTGATCTGGTACAACCATAACTCTAACTTCTCTACCTGCTTGAATTGCAAAGGACTTATCGACCCCTTTAAAGCTGTTGGTTATATCTTCCAACTGTTTCAACCTGTTTGTATAAGTTTCTAATGTCTCTCGACGAGCACCAGGTCTAGCGGCAGAAATTGTATCAGCAGCTTGAACTATACACGCAATCAATGACTGAGGTTCTACATCACCATGATGAGATTCTACGGCATTAATAATGATTGGAGATTCTTTATACTTTCTACATAAATCCACACCAATTTGTACATGAGTTCCTTCCATTTCGTGGTCTACTGATTTACCAATATCGTGTAACAAACCTGCACGTTTTGCAGTTCTAACATCTACACCAATCTCCCCAGCTAATAAACCGGATAAAATAGCCACTTCAATAGAATGCTTTAACGTATTCTGACCATAACTTGTTCTAAATTTCATCTTACCTAATAAGCGAACAAGCTCTGGATGAATTCCATGAACGCCCACTTCTAATGTGGCTGCTTCACCTTCCTCACGAATCATTGTTTCAACTTCTTTTTGGGCCTTTTCTACCATCTCTTCAATTCTTGCAGGATGGATACGCCCGTCAACAATCAGTTTTTCAAGTGCGATTCTGGCAACTTCTCTACGTATTGGATCAAATCCAGAAAGAATAACTGCTTCTGGAGTATCATCAATAATTAAATCAACACCAGTTAAGGTTTCAAGAGTACGAATGTTTCGACCTTCTCTACCTATAATTCTTCCTTTCATTTCATCATTCGGAAGCTGAACGACAGAAATCGTTGTTTCAGCAACATGATCTGCGGCACATTTTTGAATTGCATTCACCACTAATTCTTTGGCCTTTTTGTCAGCCTCTTCCTTAGCTCTGCTCTCCAATTCTTTTACCATAACTGCAGTTTCATGTTTAACTTCATCTTCAACAGTTTTTATAAGATATTCCTTTGCTTGATCGGAGGTCAACCCAGAAATTTTTTCCAACTCTTCTACTTGCTTTTGGTGGGATTCTTCCACTTCAGCTCTGAGTTTGTCCAGTTCTTGCTCTTTTGATGCAAGTTTAGACTCTTTCTTTTCAAGTGCTTCTGTTTTTCTATCAAGTGTTTCTTCTTTCACTAACACACGTTTTTCGTATCGCTGTACTTCTGCTCTACGTTCTTTTGCTTCTCTTTCGAGTTCGTTCTTTGTGCGTAAGGATTCTTCCTTCGCTTCAAGAAGCGCTTCTCTTTTCTTAGTTTCAGCAGTTTTTATAGCTTCATCTATAATCTCTCTTGCTTTTTCATCAGCACTACCAATCTTAGCTTCAGTCACTTTGATTTGATATGAGATAGCTGCTTTCCAAGCAACATACGCAGTAACAACCAATGCTGCGATAACGATTAATCCGATAATAACATATTTCAGCACATGAGCACCTCCTTTATTCAATTTTCATTGTACATGTATACAACATATAAATTTTATACTGTTTTTATAGGTATGTCAAGTATTCATTGGAAAATTTTATGCATTTTGTTGAAATAAATCAAATTTTCAGGATAATTAGTGATTATGTGTAAATAAATTAACACAATTCATATATATTTACCATACATTAATAACGTAATCTACTGATATATCGCAATACTTAAATGAATCAATTTTAAAGTATTCACTATATTATTCTTTGATTTATACCAATTCTCCAATGTAATAAAATCCTTTACATTCCGTTAATTTAACATTAAGTAGTTGACCTACTAAGCTCTTATCCCCTTTAAAATGTACTAACAAGTTGTTGCTAAGTCTACCTGTTACTAGGGTATTGTCCTGCTCATTGATCTCTTCTACCAATACTTCTTGAATGCTTCCTTCGTCTTTCTTAGTAAGTTCAGCCGAAATTGTTTGAACTTCTTTTAACAAGCGATTGAAACGTTCTTTTGCCACATCATCTGGTACTTGATTTTCCATATTTGCTGCAGGTGTTCCACTTCTTTTTGAGTATAAGAATGTATAAGCACTTGCGTAACGTACTTGTTTTACAACATCTAGTGTATCTAAGAAGTCTTCTTCTGTTTCTCCTGGGAAACCTATAATAATATCTGTAGTAAGTGAAATATTTGGCATTGCTTCTTTAATTTTAGATACAAGTGCTAAATAGTCTTCTTTCGTATATTTACGATTCATTTCTTTTAATAATTTTGTACTTCCTGATTGTACAGGTAAATGCAAGTGATTACAGATTTTCTTTGAGTTTTTCATTACTTCAATAACTTCATCTGATAAATCCTTTGGATGAGGAGTCATAAAACGAATTCTCTTTAATCCTTCTACTTCTTCCACTCTTCTTAATAATTCTGCAAAAGTGATTGGGTTTTTTAAGGTTTTACCATAGGAATTAACATTTTGACCAAGTAACATAACTTCCACGATTCCCTTGGAAACAAGTTTCTTAATCTCGTTAATAATATCTTCTGGATTTCTACTTCTTTCTCTACCACGAACGTAAGGAACGATACAATAACTACAGAAGTTATTACATCCATACATGATATTTACACCAGCTTTAAAGCTATACTTTTGTTCGCTAGGAAGTTCTTCAACGATTTCTTTTGTATCTTTCCAAATATCAACAACCATTTTGTTTGTATGAAGTCTTTGGTTAAGAAGCTCTGCCATTTTAAAGATATTGTGAGTACCAAAAATGATATCTACAAAACGATAGCTTTTCTTAATTTTTTCAACCACGTGCTCTTCTTGCATCATACAACCACATAAAGCGATCTTCATATCTGGATTTTTCTTTTTTAAGTTACCAAGATAACCAATTCTACCATATACTCTTGTATTGGCATTTTCTCTTACTGTACAAGTGTTGTAAATAACAAAATCTGCTTCTTCACTTTCAGTTGCTACATAACCAATGGTTTCTAAGATTCCCGCAAGTTTCTCGGAATCTTTACTATTCATCTGACAACCAAATGTCTGTACATTATAAGTTAAATCTCTACCAAGACGTTCTTTTTCTGATTGAGCCCATCCCTTTAAGACTTCCATAAAATAATACTGTCTTTCTGGCTCCTTTTCAGGTACTTGTGCATCTAAATCTATTTGTTTATCGTATTCATCATATTTTATCATTACATCTAAACCTTTCTATTGTTAAACATTATCCATTTACTAAAAGACGGAATCACATCTTTTAGCCTATTACTTTTATATACAGTAAAATGGTGCAGTACCTTATAAAATAATACACCGTTTCTTATTATAAATTGAATCAGAAAAGAATGCAAGTTCGACTTATCTTTGATTTTTCACAAAAACACAAAATGGTCACATTTTCTTCAATCTTTCTTCACGAACTACTGATATTATGTTAGAAGAATATACATGAATTTAGTGAAAGGAAATGTATCCGATCCACTTATTTGTATCAAGAAATTATTAATATAGGAAGTGTAAGATTATGAGAAAAAATATTAAAAAACATATCTACTTATTAACATCTTTAACTGTTATTGCAACTTTTACATACGGATGTAGTTCAACGAATAACACGAATTCCTCTACAACCGAACCTACAGTAACAACGACGCCTACAGATAGTGTATCAGATGTTTTTGACGGAACTGTCATCTCTTTATCTGATACTGGTATCCAAGTAAATGGAGAAGATGCATCTACAGATGCAAGTAGCCCTGTTTATGTTGGAGCTGACATTGTATATTACGAAGCAGGTCATGACGATACTTATGGTGCAGGTTCTGCTGAAGATAGCCATTCTGCTGAAGAAGCTGCAAAACATACCGTAGTTACAATTACTCAGCCTGGAACTTATAAAATAACTGGTAATTTATCATTTGGACAAATCGCAATTGATTTAGGAGACGATGCAAAAGAAAATCCTGAAGATGTTGTTACATTAGTTCTTGATAACGCTAATATTAACTGTACTGTTGCCCCAGGTATTGTAGTTTACAATGCGTATGAATGTGGTGATGATAGTGAAGAAAATGCAACTAAAGATGTTGATACAACCAACGCTGGTTTTAATATTGTTCTAGCTGATGATAGTACAAACGAAGTTAATGGTGCTTATGTTGCTAAAATTTACAAGGAAGGTACCACGGATAAACTTCATAAATATGATGCAGCAATTGAATCCAAAGTTTCCTTTAATATCAATGGCGAAACACAAGGAAATGGAAAACTCACTGTAAACGCTACGAATGAAGGTATTGAAAGTGGTCTTCATCTAACAATAAATGGCGGTCATATTACAATTAATTCAGCTGATGATTCAATTAATACAAATGAAGATAATGTTTCTGTACTTACCATTAATGGCGGTGTAATTACATGTGATTCAGGTAGCGGTGATGAAGGTGATGGTATCGACTCTAACGGTTATATCGTAATCAATGGTGGCTACACAATTGCTAGTGCAAATGCACAAAGTCAAGACAGCGGTGTTGATTCAGACTTAGGTATCTATATCAACGGAGGAACATTGCTAGCTACAGGTAATATGTATGATGAAGTCTCTAGTGATTCTGCTCAGAACTTTATAGTATTAGGATTTAATGAGACAAAATCACAACAAGATTTAATTTTAATTAAGGATAGTAATGATAATCCAGTTGCTGCATTTAATGCGGTAAATGATTATTCAATGCTTGTTTATAGTAGTCCTGAATTAACAGATGGCGATTATACTCTATATCAAATTTCCTCTGTTATTGGTGATTTAAATGGAAGCATCTATACAAATATTACAGATTATACAGACCCTGTTCAACTTCAATATACATCAACAAGTATGATGGGTCATGGTGGTGGAATGATGAGACCTAACAATGGTGAAAGACCAGAACTTCCTAATGGTGAGAAGCCTGAAAATGGCGCACGTCCAGATGGGCAAGCTCCTAATGGTGAAGCTACAAATGGTCAAACTTCGGACGGGCAAGCTCCTGATAGTCAAGCTCCTGATGGCCAAGCTCCTGATGGCCAAGCTCCTGATGGAATGGAAAAACCAGATGATAAAAACCAACCAGCAGATGGTAGCCAAAATGGAACTATGCAAAACCCTGACAATATAAATAATGGTGCAGATACAACTACTGAGCCAAGTACTGTTTTTAGCCTAAGTAAAAGTAGCTATATGTTTAGCGGAATTTCAAAAGTAACAGAAGAATAATATACATGTTCTGATTTAGTGTTGAGATACGAAATATATAACACCTCACCAACACTTACTTTAGATCCATAAAACATAAAAGGTTGGCGTTATCACATAGACTATGCTTTTAACTTACAAGTCATAGAACTTTGTGATAACCCAACCCTTTTTATTTTTTAATACTTAACAAATTACTTATTTTCATTTGTAACTAACTTCTCTCATTCATCATTTCATATAATCAAACAAACTCAATTGTTTCCCAATCTCTTTTTCTTCAAACTTATGCAAATAGCTAAATATATTATCTACTCCAGTAACAATTCCATGACTTTTACATTCAGACTCAAAAATACGTAATAATTCCTTACTGTTCTCGCTTTGTACTTCATACTGATTTTCATATGTTGTAATATATTTTTCTTTCATACCTGGAAAATGCTCATCTAATTTTTTATAAAAATACTGCCTATCACCATCCCGCAAAGTAACGCCCATACCAAAAAGTAGAATTCCATATACCTTTGCTTCGATGCAATATCTTAAAATACCACGTATATTCTCTTCTGTGTCATTAATAAACGGCAATATAGGTGAGAACCAAACAATTGTAGGAATCCCATTATCACGTTATATATTAAGTACTTCCGCTCTCCTCTTTGTTGTACAGACATTTGGTTCGATTATTTTACATAGATTTTCATCGTATGTGGTAAGCGTTATTTGTACCACACATTTTGTTTTGGAATTAATACTCTTAAGTAAATCTAGATCTCTTAAAATCATATCTGACTTTGTTTGAATTGCTAAACCAAAGCCATAGTGATCAATTAATTCTAAACATTTTCTTGTATGACATAACTTTTCCTCAATATGCAAATAAGGATCGCTCATGGCACCAGTACCAATCATACATTTATTACGCTTTCGTCGTAAAGTTTGTTCTAACAGCGTGATTGCATTGGACTTTATCTCAATATCTTCAAATTCATGTTGCATATTATAACAAGTACTTCTAGCATCGCAATAAATACAGCCATGACTACAACCACGATATAGATTCATTCCATTTTTAGGTGAAAGTATTGCTTTTACTTCTTTATAGTGCATTATTTTATCCTCTTTATTAAGTTTCATATTGATTTTAGTTTACTTGAAGTTCAACTAATAAATATAATACACCATTATATATGACATAGCATGTCATATTCATCTTAATATAAAATAGAGCTCTAATAAAAAAAACAAAAAATATTACTTGTTAGCTGAACTTAGAGATTCTTCTTCAATGTAATCATTTAAAATTCCTATTGCATATTCAGTTGCACTAGCTACTGCTCCCTCTTCATAAGCAAGACTTAAATTAGCAAGTTTTAAAAGTTCAGGATAACTCTTACTACCACCAGCAGAACATAGTCTTATATAATCACTCCACGCTGCATCTCTCTCCTCAACGAATCTCTTATTAAATTGTAGGGCACACATAGCTGATAATGCATAACTTATTACGTATTTTGGAAACATATAAAGTGCCGGGTTGTTTAATACTTTGCAGCCAGCCTCTATATATTCAATAAGTTCGCTATTATCATAATCAGGGTTATACATTTTTTCGAATTCTTCATATTTCATGGCTCTCTCATGTAATGTAGCTTCTGGATGATTATAATTCCAGTTTTCAAACTCATTTACTTCACAATAATCACATATCTCAAATAATGCTTGTTGTAAATGTATAAATTTAAATTTATCTGCATCGTTACCAAAGAACTTTTCTGCATATGGATAGGCAAACTGCTCCATTGTTTTTGATGGGATTTCAGCAATATCATTGGCAGCTGAATAATAGTCAATAATTTTTTGATTTTTCATCGAAAGATATCCCTGATAAGCATGACCAAATTCATGGGTTAATACCATGACATCATAGATTGTACCATTGCAATTGCCAAATACATAAGGCATTTTTAATTTCTCTAAATTAATACAAAATCCCATATTTGCTATTTTATTCGGTGAAGATTTCACATCAATAAGCTCACGCTTTATCATACGATTAAAAAGTTCACCAGTATCCTCCGAAAGTTTTTCGTACATATCTTTCGCAGCTTCTAATAAATATAAGTCATCACCAATTGTCTCAGGGTTACCATCTGGAAAGATATAATTGTAATCCGATAATGCTAACTTCTCAAGGCCAAGACGTTTTGCTTGTGCTTTTCTTAATTTTGAGGTAAATGGAACTAAATCCTTTTTTACCTGCTCACAAAAAGCATCCAACTCTACTTCACCATAGCCTCTTCTACCTTTTTCCTCATTCATATAATCTAAATAGCTATCATAACCATTGGACTTCGCTATTTCTATACGTATATGTATCAATTTATTTAAAATTTCTTCAAACTCTTCCTTTTTTGAAAGGATAGCCTTATATTTAGCTATTCTTGAGTTTTTTCGAGTTTCTTTATCATTACTTTCATGATATTTATTTATTTCAGCTTCACTTAAAATCTTTCCATCATATTCAATCTTTAAACCTGCTTTTAATTGCTGATATTTTAAAACAAGCTCTTGCTCTGTAACCTTAAGATCTTTACCATTACTTTCTATCTTAAGTTTACTACGCATTATTTCTATGTATTCCGTACCAAAATCATTCTCTATATCGTTTATATAATTCGAATTAAGAATCGCGTTATATAACTCTGTCATCTCAAGAAGAATAATTCCTTGTGCTACTTCTTAACTTCACTAGCATAAAATTCATTCGTACAATCTTGATAATTTCTTATTATTGCAATTCCATAGGAAAGTAGATATTCTGAGGTTAAATTATCATTTTCCAATATTACATTCTTAACATCAATATAAGCACATGCTTCCTTTACTCGATTTGTAAAATCATCAATTTTCTTTTGTACTTCTAAAAAATTAGGACGTTCATAGGTTAAATCACTAAATTTAAAATTATTCATTTAACAAACCTCTTTTCTTATAAGGATTTTATGCGATTTATGAATTACTTGTCAGGAGTAATTTTAAAACTATTTCGCATGCTTTAATTTTTTTGGTCTCGCTCGATGCTTTCTCGTTTGATCATATACCTCTAAGTAGCATCTTTTTTCATTATATTGTGTTCGTGGTTCTTTCACCGCATCAGAATAGCCAACATAAGCAATCTCTACTGGAATAACATGGTCTGGTATATTCAGTACACGAGATACTTTATCCACCAATGGATGAAGCGATTCTCTTTCATTAAAGACAACCACTTAGTGTTATATTATAAATTTCGTAGTTTAATATAAAAGAACTGTTATAAATTAAATTCGAAACCTACCTCCGATTATTTTATAACAGTTCAATTCTTTTTCTAAATATTTAATTTGTAAATCTAGACAAATACAATCATATTTATGGATATTCCTATGGACGAACCTGCCCATTTCCAAAAATAACGAATTTTGTACTAGTTAACGCTAATAATCCCATTGGACCTCTTGCGTGAAGTTTTTGCGTGCTAATTCCTATTTCAGCTCCAAAGCCAAACTCATTACCATCTGTAAATCTTGTAGAGGCATTTACATATACCGCTGCAGCATCAATTTCATTTTGAAATTTAAGAGCATTGTTATAATCATTTGTTATAATCGCTTCGGAATGTCCTGTATTATAATGATTGATATGAGCGATAGCCTCATCAATACTATCAACCACTTTAACTGAGATAAAAAGATCTAAGTATTCCTTATAAAAATCTTCCTCTGTTGCTGCTTCCATTTCATTGCAAATAGCTTTTGCTCTTTCATCTGCACGAAATACAACCTTTTTTTCTGTTAATCTTTTAAAAACTAAAGGTAAAAATTCATTGGCAATACTACTATGAACAACAAGTGACTCACAAGTATTACATACGCCTAATCTTTGCGTTTTTGCATTGTCTATAATATCAAGTGCCATTTTAAAATCTGCAAATTCATCTACGTAGATGTGACAATTTCCAGTACCAGTTTCAATAACTGGAACCGTACTATTTTTAATTACAGACTGTATAAGTCCAGCACCACCTCTTGGTATTAATAAATCCAGATATTCATTTAATCGCATAAATTCAGTAGCTGTCTCTCTACTTGTATCTTCAAGCAGCTGGACAGCATCTTTTGTAATAGAAACAGACTCTAAGGCTTGTTGTAATACTAAAGTAATTGCCTTATTTGAATGAATGGCATCGCTTCCGCCCCTTAAAATAACAGCATTACCAGTCTTAAAACAAAGCCCAAACGCATCTGCTGTAACATTTGGTCTGGATTCATAAATCATTCCAATGACGCCCATAGGAACACGTTTTTGAATGATTTGAAGGCCATTTGGACGATTTTCCATAGAAACCATTTCGCCAATTGGATCTTTTAAAGATGCGATTTGAGTTAATCCATCTGCCATACCAGCAATTCTGTCTTTTGTTAATCGAAGACGATCAATCAAGGACTCCATCATGCCGTTTTTCTCAGCATTTTCAATATCCATTGCATTCGCTTCTAAAATCTTATCTTGTTCACTGATAAGTGCCTTTGCCGCAGCTAATAAGGCATTATTCTTCTCCTTTTGTCCAAGTAAATTCAATTTTGTTGAAGCTACTTTCGCCTTTTTACCAATAGAATTTAAATACTCCATCACTTACACTCCCTTTCAATTATCTTTTTTATTGAATAAAGTTTTGTTTAAACCTACTTAGATTTTCTTAATATCTGACTAGGTGTTATTAATATATCTGGTTGATAATCAAAAGCCTCACTAGGGACTTCATCATATACTTGAAAATCATAAGCAAGAGCTATCTTAGTTATATTATCTTTTTCAAACCGTTCCAAATACCTATCGTAATATCCACCGCCATACCCAATACGATGTAACTGTTTATCAAACGCAACTCCTGGCATAATCATCGTATAGTTCATAGTTTTCTCATATGTAATAGGTACCTCAGAAACTGGTTCTAAGATACCTAATTTACTTGGCTTAAGTTCATTAAGGGATTTAATTTCGTAAAACTCCATACGTCTCTTTTCATGAACTTTTGGTACAGCCACCCGTTTTAAATTTTGTAATGCAAGATTAATCACTTCATGGGTATCAACTTCATGTTCAAAAGAAACATAACAAAGAATAACTTGCGCATTCAGATACTCTGGCTGTTGTAAAAGTTTATCTAATATTTGCTTATTAAATACTTCCATTTCACTACTTGAAAGTGCTGCTCTCTTTTCCATTACCTCTGAACGAAATCCACTCTTATCCATAGTACCTCTTTTCTGACATAAAGCCTTATCAAACTCTATTTATACAACTTTATCTATTACGTCTGTATAAAATACTTAGATATTTAATCTATTGTTGAGTTTTATCTTTTTTAGCTAACTCGGTAATTGATCCATCTTCATTTAAAATAGAAATATTATTTAAGGTACCACGCATATTTGCGCGAATTGCCGCTATATAATCCGCACGAAGCTTTCTTTGTTCCTTTTTTTCTTCCTCTGTCAATCCTTCATTTTGCGATTTATGATAAAGTTCATTAATTCGTGCAATTGTTTTTTCGTCCACTAAAATATCCTCCATATCTATCGATTAACAAAATTCTATAATACTAGTTATATATTCATATATACATATTAGATTTACGCATAATCGTGTTATATATATATTCATATACGCATATTAGATTTACATATAATCGTGTTATATATATTCGTATATACACATTAGTTTTACACAATCGATTTATACATAATCCATATCGTAAGTTTTGCTATACATAATCCTAACATATCAATACTACATCACGCAATAAAATTTGTATTACGCAAATTACCAATTTATCCAAAACTTCAACCGCATTAACCAAAGGTTAACACAATATTTTGTCATATACAAAGACACCTACTACGTAACTTCATATAATATTCATGTTCATATTTCTTATGTACACAAATTTGCTGGATATTGTTTTGTAGTAATATGTTCTAACAAACTAAAATTCTTATTTTTATGTGCTAAAAATACAGTTCCAACATCTTCCCCATCTAAGATATCACGAATCACGTTAATATCTTTGGCATTTGCAATGACCATATCAGCACCAGAATCAGTAGCAATTCTGGCTGCTGAAATCTTAGTTGCCATTCCACCAGTTCCCACATCAGAACCTGCACCTTTTGCCATATTTAAAATTGTATCATCAATCACTGAAACAGTTCGAATTAATTTAGCATCTTTATTATCTTTTGGATTATCCGTATATAGTCCATCAATATCTGATAATAAAATCAATAAATCCGCTTCAATTAATGCACATACAAGTGCAGATAAAGTATCATTATCTCCAAACTCTATTTCATCCGTTGAAACAGTATCGTTTTCATTTACAATAGGAATAATCCCAAGCTGTAATAATTCATGGAATGTATTTTGGGCATTTTCTCTACTAATATCATTGATCATCGTATATTTCGTCATCAACACCTGTGCAGTTATTTGGTTGTACTCAGAAAATAACTTCTGATACACCATCATAAGTCTAGCTTGTCCAACCGCCGCACATGCCTGTTTAATAGCTTTTTCTTTTGGTTTTTCTTTTAATCCAATGGTCTTTCTACCAACCGCAATCGCTCCTGAAGAAACCAGTACGACCTCTTTTCCTTGGTTTATTAAGTCCGTTAAAACTCGTACTAACTTTTCCATTTTTTCAAGGTTCACATCTCCAGTTGCTTCGTGTGTCAATGAAGAAGAACCAATTTTAATTACAATTCTTTTTTTGTCCTTTAATCGCTCTCTTATATCCATTGTACCCTCGCTCCTATTTTATGGTTGAAATCTTTGAATAAGACCTTCAAATACCTTAATTCCATCAACCGCTGCTGACACAATACCACCTGCATATCCAGCACCTTCTCCACATGGATAAATACCTTCAATATTACTCATATAACTACTATCACGGGTGATACGAATCGGGGATGAGGTTCTAGTTTCAACACCAGATAAAATTGCTTCTTCATGTGCAAATCCAGGAATAATCTGATCAAAAGCTTTGACACCCTCAACTATGGAATCTATGACATAGTTCGGTAAGCAAGTTCTTAAATTGCTTAATGTATATGCCCCTTTGATATTTGGTTTAATATGACCTATTGTAACACTCTCCTTATTTCTTAACAAGTCCCCAAATAACTGTACAGGAACTTTACCGCGCCCAGCTTTATAAGCCAACTCTTCGTAGTAACGCTGAAATTCCATACCCGCCAGTGGAGTATCTTTCACTCCAGGAGTTGCTAAGAAATCTTGTGGATTTACAGTTACGATTAGCGCACTATTTGCATTCTCTTCGCCTCGGTCATGATTACTCATACCATTAACTACCAGACGATTTTCTTCAGAAGATGCATCAACAACAAAGCCCCCAGGACACATACAAAAAGAGTACACACCGCGACCGTTCTCGCATTGATGGGTTACTTTATAATCTGCTGGTGGTAATTTGTCATACATACTTCCATATTGTCTTTTACCAATCATGTCCTGCTTATGTTCCATACGAACACCAATTGCAAAAGATTTCTTTTCTAAATCTAATCCTCGTTTTAATAATAATTCAAAGGTATCTCTAGCACTATGTCCTACCGCTAAAACAAGATTTTCACATGGAATCTCTCTTGTAACTACATTCTTAGAACCCATAGAACTAGCTTCGTTATTATAATCATTTTCATGACTCATTGTTTGTTCTACTAAAATAGACGTAAGTTTATTATTTTCAATTTTAAAATCTGTTAATTTTGTTTCAAAAAGGACTTCTCCACCAAGACGGATAATCTCTTCTCTAATATTCCTTACAACATTACGTAAAAGATCTGTACCAATGTGTGGTTTATTAACATAACAGATTTCAGAAGGAGCACCAAACTGCGCAAAAATTTCTAGTACTTTCTTAATTCTTCCACTTGGGTCTTTTACCATCGTATTTAATTTTCCATCAGAAAAGGTTCCTGCGCCACCCTCTCCAAATTGAACATTGGATTCTGTGTTTAATTTCTCGCCCGCCCAAAAGCTATTGACTGTTTTAACTCTATGTTCAATTGCCTGTCCTCGTTCAATTAAGATTGGCTTATAGCCACTAAGAGCAAGAAAATAAGTGCAAAAAAGTCCAGCAGGGCCACTTCCTACAACAACTGGTCGATGTTTCATTACTTCACTACCTGTAATAGAAAATTGATATTCTATGCTAGGTGATAATGAAACATTTGGGTTCTTGCATAGTTTTAGTATCCTTGCTTCCTCTTTTACAAGAGCGTCAATCGAATATATGTATTTGATTTCACTTTTTTTTCTTGCATCTAAGGAACGTTTTACAATTTCATAGCTAAGCAGTTGATCATTTTTAATCTTTAAAACTTTGTTAATTGCCTCTTTTATATCAGCTTCTGAATGTTCAATCGGTAATTTTAATAAATTAATACGTATCATGGTAACACTACATTCCTTCCTGCAATTACTCCGGTACTCCACGCCCACTGCAAATTATAGCCTCCGCAAGTTCCGTCTATATCTAACAATTCTCCCGTAATGTACAAATTCTCTACTAATTTCGATTCCAGAGTTTTTGCATCTATCTCACTTGTATCGACTCCACCTGCACTTACTTGTGCATTTTCAAAGGTATTACATCCGGTAATAGTTAGTGTAAATTGTTTTAATAATTTTGTTATTCTTAAAATACCATCTTTGTTTACTCTCTCTGATGGTGCCTCTGGTTTTAATTTTGCTTCTTGTAATAGTACATAGGCTAATTTTTGATTTATTAGTCCAGTTAGAACCTCTTCAGTAGTCTTATGTTGCCCATTTTCAAAGCGTTCTATCATATGTGATTGTAATTCAAATTCACTCATTTCTGGGTAAAAATCAAGGGTAAGACTTGTATTCTTATTCTCATCAATTGACTTTGCAGCAAATCTACTTAATTGAAATATAGGAATACCAGAGATTCCATAATTGGTAAATAAAACTTCTCCTTCTTCCATTGCAATTTCTTTTTGATTTGAGAAAAGTCTAGCTTTCGCTTCAAGACGAACTCCAGAAATCGTTTTAAAGAACTTATTACTTGCAAGCAATTGGGTCAAAGCTGGTAATGGCTTAATAATATGATGTCCAAAGGACTCTGCAAGAGCATATCCACTTCCATCCGATCCATGTGCCTTGGAAGCGCATCCACCTGTTGCTAAAATAACCTTCTTCGCCTGATATGTGTTTTCATTTGTTTGCACAAAGAAACTTCCATCTTTTTGTTTCTTCATAGAAGAAACATGCTCATTGTAAACTATATTTACATTTAATCGTTTCAGTTCCATTGCTAAAACGTTTACAATGGATGTTGCCTGTTCTGAATACGGATAAACGTATCCATTCTTATATTTTGGCATAATTCCGAGCTCGCGAAAAAAAGCAATTGCATCCGTTTCATTAAATTCATTTAATACAAAAGTTGCAAATGCAGGATTCGTTCCCCGATAGCATTCTGGTGTTTGTACTAAATTCGTATAATTACACTTTCCATTGCCCGTTGCCAATATCTTTTTTCCTATTTTATCTTTATGTTCTATTATAGTGGTGCGCGCTCCAGCCCTAGCAGCAAAAATTGCAGCAACCAAACCAGAGGCTCCACCTCCTACAACAAGCACATCTATTTTCAAAAATTGCACCTCCAATTATAAAGCTAACTTGAAAAACTCTCTAGCAAGGTAAATAACTCATCTTCATCTTTGATATAAATGCCTTTCATTAAATCATTTCTTGTATTCTCAGGTAAATAAAGAGCTTCAATATTTGTATATTCATATACTGTTTCTAGATCACTATAGTACACAACTATCTTCCCATCTTCTACAACCATAAAATATCGATAAGATATTAAATTGCTATTATAACTCTTTCTTATTATAATTTCATCTTTTGAAAAAGCAAGTAATTCGTAAGCATATAAACCTTTTTCATAGTCTACTAGTGGAACATTCTTCATATAATTTGCTAATTGATTTATCAATTCCGCACGTGTTAATCCAACCATATCCGCCGGTGGAGTTAACTGCTCTGTAAGTAGCTCGTCTGTTTTTAAATTATACGTAAGTAAAAAATACTTTGTACTAGGTAATACTGTGTCTTTATTATTACTATCTACTGTAACAGAGTTATCCACAGACTCATTTCCTGTATTGTATGATTCATCTGTACCTAGATTCGTATCAGACTCCGTATTATCTTTTTCATTATTCTTTAATAATAACTCTTCTTGCCGTTGATATTCTTTTAAATTTCTTAATAATTCTTCATTTCTCTCAACCGAATTCTTATTAAACTTGCGTAATGCACTTTGATAACTCCAATAAAAACATGCACTGAACATTATACATAAGCCAAATAAACACAAGAAATAACCAGCAAAACGCTTCATAGATTGTCACTCTCCTTCATCTATGAAGTATTGACTGATTACCAATAATTATACGAATTTACAGTAAATGAATTTTTTTACATAACCTTACGATTCTTGCTCCCATTGGCATTTCAAGAATTTCTTCTTCTTCAACTGCTTTCATAATTATAATTAATACACCATAAACTGCTACTGCAATTACAATAGATAATGCTAAACTAATAACAGTGGATGGTAGAATTTTATAAATAATTTTATAAGCGAAGAAAGTAATTCCGCCCATAATAATAGCAGCAATTGCTGGAATTACAAATGTTTTTATAACTTCTTGCTTGTACTGCATATGCTTTCCAATGGAAATCCAGTTAAGAATACAAACTAACAATGCAAAGGTTATATTACCAATTACCAAACCATTCGCACCTAAATCAAAAACTTTAAGTAAAACAAAAAGTATGACAACATGCACACCAAGTGAAATTGCAGCATGTATTACTGGAAGATGTAATTTGTCAATTCCCTGAAGAACACCGTTTGTTAACGTTGATAATGCAAAGAAAACAACTGCAATGGAACCGATTTGCAATAATTTCACACTAAGATCTAGGTTGGTGTTATTAAATATAACTAATATAATTGGTTTTGCTAAAACTGTTAATCCAACTGCTGCTGGAAAGGCAATTAACATATTAAGCTTTACAGAAGTAGCTGTTTTATGTCGTAGTCCATCGTAATCATTTTTAGCATAAGATGCTGCCAATGCAGGAACAATTGATGTACCAAATGCAGAAGCAATGGCTACTGGAACTGTTGTTAACATTTTATATTTATTGCCATAGATACCCCACATAGTAACTACTTCTTCTGTTGCATAATTCTTCGTACTCATGATTTGTCCAAATATAACATTATCCAAAGTACCACTTAGTTGGTATACAGTTTGACTTAGTATAATTGGAAATACTGTATAAGCAAAAGCTACTGCAACTTCCTTGTAACTTTCTTGATGCAATGCTTTATCTTTCAGTAATCTCTTATTTAAAACTGGTCGATATAAGGAATAAATAAATAGTAAAAATGCAAGTCCACAAACCGCTCCAATAAAAGTACCAAGGGTACCACCAGCTGCGCCATAAGCTGAAATCTCAGGTGATGCATTATGCTCTTTCATAAGCAGATAAGCTGCTACAATACTAACTACTGCATTTACAATCTGCTCTAGCACTTGAGAAATTGCAGTTGGTAGCATTGTGTTTTTTCCTTGAAATAGACCACGAAGCACACCCATAATTGCAAATACAAAAATAGTTGGTGCCAGTACTTTAAGGGGAATCGCTATATTTGGTGCCTTAACTAAGGATGCCCATACATTTGCACCGAAGTAGATAATTAAACTCATTAATCCACCTACTACTGCTGCAATGTAGATAGCGGTAATAAATACACGTTTTGAATTCCTATATTCTTTTCTAATTTCTCTTGCAGAAACAAGTTTAGATACTGCTACTGGAATACTATAGGATGATAAAATCAATGCAAGATTATAAATCTCAAATGCAGATGTATAATATCCCATTCCCGTATCACCAACGATTCTTGTTAGTGGTATTCGGTAGAGTAGACCGATAAAACGAACGATAATTGAAGATACCGCCAGAATCGTACCTTGAACTAAATATTTATTCTTATTGTTACTCATAATATCCTCCGTACTGCTACCGGCAGCTCAAATCGAGCGAAAAGCATTCATTGCTTTTTACCGGTTGAAATTTCTTTTTCAACTATTCAAAGACAACATCCTCTGTCTTTGAATTTGGAAACACGGCAATGTAAGTCTTACCTGGATTTATAGTTAATTCACTCTTATCCAAATTATAATAACGCATAAAGCCTGTGCTTTCATTCTTTGTCCATGTAATAGGAATAGCGGCCCCATTCGTTATATAGAAACCTTCACCTTCTGCATTTTCAATGTCCATAGTTTGATAACCATTTTTATCAATATCCCATTCCTTAACAAATTGAACAATTATATTTTTATATGTTAATATTTCGTTTGTATTCGCATCAATATGTTCTTTCTCAAATTGATACCTTTCATATAACCCCTTCTCTTTGTTGTAGATGAAATAAGGCTTTGCATACGTTGAAAACTTCAATGTCACTTTGTCCACTGCAGTATCTGACGCTAATTTTGTATCTTTTTCATAAAATGAAAAATGCCCTTCATATCCATCCTCATAGGTTGTTCTAAAACCAGCTTTTTCTATCATTGCTTCTAACCCTTCCAATGAAGTAAAAGCATTGTGGGGAGCTTTAATCGTCTTATCGCGATAAAAAGCATTTGCACCAATTCCCATATTTCCATCCAAATGATCAATTCCAAGTTTTTGCATTTTTTTATTTGCATAAGTAGTCTTTCCAAAATGAATAAAAATAGCATCATACTCATCAGCAAAACTTACATAATAATGTCTAGCACTTCGAACCGAACCAATACGTTTTGCAGTTAGAGACTCTTTATCTATGTTTTCAAAGATACCCATGAGTCTTGTGATTCCACCTTCTGTTAGCGCCTCATATAAAATTGACGCATCCGAAATTCCACTTTGGGGATTTGCAATTTTTATATTGTTAAACATTATTGCAAATGGACGCTTCATCGCTTCTTCTTCTGGAATCCATATTCCAGTAAGCTTGCTCTTAGCTTCACCTGTATGATCCTCTACTGGTAAAGGAGTCGGTGTAGCGGTTGCTGTAGGCATAGGAGTTGCAGTTACTTCAGGGATGTCATTTTCACTTCCACTGTCCTTTTTTGTTGCGTAAATCACAACAAAAATACCTAAAATTATAAAAGATACTAGTACTACATATTTTCCATACTTCCTATAAAAATCCATACGCAAACATGTCCTTTCGTTATCTTGTAATTTCTAATGATTCTATCACTATCTAGTAATTCCTAATGATTTTATCGCTATCTAGTAGTCCCTAATGATTCTATTGTTATCTAGTAATACCTAAAGTTTCTATCGCTATCTAGTAGTCCCTAATGATTCTATCGTTATCTAGTAATACCTAAAGTTTCTAAGATTTCACTTTGTTTTTGTTCCATAATCACACGTTCCTCATCTTCCATATGATCATAGCCACTTAGATGTAACATACTATGAGCAATTAAAAAAGCGAGCTCTCTTTCTATGGTATGGCCATACTCTTTTGCTTGACTCATAACCTTTTCTACACTAACAATGATATCTCCAAACAATAATTCTCCAGTCTCTGGATGAAAATTATCGTCATAATCTTCTACATTAGAAAAATCACCTGGCTCAGCATATTCTATAAATGGAAAGGATAGCACATCCGTAGGGGCATCAATATTTCGATACTCCTTATTGATTTCTTGGATTGCTGCATTATCGCTTAATATCACATTTAATTCGATTTCATAAGGGCAATTAACATAATCAAGTGCTGCATTAACCACTTTTTCAATCAAAGGGCGATAATCCAAATCAAGTTTAATATCCGTTTCATATTCTATGTGTAATGTCATGTTATCCTCCATTCTTGTGTATGCTGTTGCATAATACTAAGGAAAGTAAGTTCCAAGGAAAGATATTTCCAAAGATATTTCCTTGGAAAGTGATTTCCTTTTCTTTACCTTGTCCATTCCCTCAGCTTTTAACGTTCTCTTTTATACTAACTTAAAGCAAACTCTGAAATATAAAATTCCTTCAGCGTGTTAAACTCCTGTAGGGATATTCCAGAACGATCTAAGGTTTTATTTTTAAAACACATTAAAAAAATCGTATCAATTAATTTATCATAAGAAATATTGGTATGTCCAGTATTTCTTAAATATTCAACTGTTGTAATTATATTATCTGTAAGCAACACAATTGCTGCCTCTTTCGTTGTTGGTAATTCACTTTTATAACTATGTTGTTGAACTATCTCTTTTATTTCATTTGGGATTCTATATTGATTTAAAAGATTCAAACCTAAGGTTATATAATCATTTCCCTCCAAACGTCCAATCTCATGATATAAAGCGCCTGTAAATGCTAAATGTTCATTTGCTTTTATAGACATTGCTGCTTTTTTTGAGAGTTTAGCAGCAAGCATACTATGCTGATAAAGCTTCGGTGCCTCATTTTGTAGACGTACTAACAATGGAAAGCTTTCATCTGTTATTTCTAAAATTATATCATAAGACAATGTTTGCTGATTATGCTTTTCCTTAAAATCATGCGCCACGTTTTTTTCTTTCCAAAAAGCTCTGGCAAACAAAACTCTTATAAGGAATATTACAATTGCAACGATCATACTGCTACTAATAAAAAATACCGTATGTACTGATTTTATATTCCAAAGTACAAAATTATCTTTTATTAAAATTAGTGTTAGACTTATCGATAAAAGAATCACACAAATATAGATAGTATTCGATATTTTATTCAAATATTTTATGCAAAAAAATAAAATGCTTCCTACAATTAAATGCATAATAGCAATTTCAAAAGATAATAAATTTATTATGATAGAAAGGAACAATAAACTGTACGTAATCAATATCCCTAAATACATATCTATCAAACTTGCGATAAGAATACCGCCTAGCATCCATAATGGGTAGTCAGAAATGCTTGACTTATTTAAAAGCAAACAAAATGAGATTAGAAATCCAATATCAACTACCCACCATGCATATGCCTTTACAAAAATCCTCTTTCGATGCACATTCATATAAAATAAAATAACAAATTCAACGATTGCAGTATAGGCAATCGATTTAATAATCGGTAACGTAAAAGGAAACTCCCAATTACCGAATAAAATAACAAAAAAGCAAGAAAATACACCAATGATAATACTTGCTTTTTTGTTAGGACTTATTTGTTGCCTGTCTCCCCCTACTAACTCTTTATCCATTGTATATCTCCCACAACAAATATTCACCTGTTACGTCTAGTAAAAACTTGTTATTTCTTATCCTTTAAGTTACGTTTTTTCTTGCTATATGCTTTTACCGTATCTTGCTTTTCATGTCTTTGATCTTTTGTCGAGCGTTTTTCATATTCATCGTATGCACGTACAATTTTTTGTACCAATGGATGACGAACAACGTCTTGACTTGTTAAATATGAAAATCCTATATCATCAATCTTACTTAAAACTTTCATTGCTACATCAAGTCCAGATACTTGACCTGTAGGTAAATCCTTTTGCGTTAAGTCACCCGTAATAATAACCTTTGATCCAAAACCAATACGAGTTAAAAACATCTTCATTTGCGCAGGAGTTGTATTCTGTGCTTCATCTAAAATAATAAAAGCATTGTCTAAGGTACGACCACGCATATATGCAAGTGGAGCTACCTCAATCAAACCTTTCTCTGTGTTTTTTAGATAACTTTCAGGACCCATGATCTGATACAAAGCATCATAAAGTGGTCTTAAATAAGGATCTACCTTACTTTGTAAATCTCCAGGTAAAAATCCTAATTTCTCACCAGCTTCAATCGCCGGTCTTGTCAAAATAATTCTTCCAACCTCGTCATTTTTAAAGGCATTAATTCCCATTGCCATTGCAAGATATGTCTTACCAGTACCAGCAGGCCCAATACCAAACACAATCATTTTCTTACGAATCTGATCTACATATGCCTTTTGTCCAAGTGTCTTTGGCTTTATTGGTTTACCATTAATTGTATGACAAATTAAATCTTTATCAATCTCCACTAAGGATTCTTCTTTATTTTCAAACCCTAAAGAAAGAGCATAATTTACATTTTGTTCTGTTATCGTATTACCACGTTTACTTAATTCTAACAACTGGATAAAAACACTTTTTGCCTTCGTGACGTTATCATTATCACCAATAACTTTGATTTCACCGTCTCTTGAAATAATTGTTACATTTAATGCACGTTCAATTATTTTTGCATACGCATCGCATTGCCCAAAAACATTTCGTTCATGTTCAACTGGAATATTAATGATTGTCTCCGTTATACTCATCCGTCTCTGTACTCCTCCACTCGTCTTCATTTATTTCTTGATACTTCCAAGCAGCTTCTTCTACAATTATCTTACCAGTGGAAATACATTTTCCTTTTTCAATTGTTACCTTAACTTGATTTTCAATGATTGTAGTGCCGCTCTTTTTCAAGTCTTCCATAAATCGTAATAATTTCTTATTTGCAATTTCTATTGCTTGAGCATCCGTATACTGTGTTTCAGATACACTATACTCGGAAACCTTTGACTTCGTAAACTGGATTGGTAAATAAAAATTACGAATTAATTTTAAGGTCTTTACTTCTGATATTATATCACAATGTTCATAAGAATTACTAGGACTATATGAAAATATTTTCCGTCCAAACAAATGCAATGAAAGCCCTTCCTTAGTTCTTCCTGTATATGTTGAATCATTATATTTTAATAAAAATTCATCTTTGTATTCGTAATACGTCCGGCAAGTTATATCTCCTTCTGCAACTACTAATTTGTTCTCAATTAAAGTATCATTGTCACCGATCACGGGTACAATGCCTGAAATCAATACATCCCCTGGTTTCACAATACTTCCAATGCTGACTTTTGGCATACCTTTCCTAGTGACAATTCCAACAATCATTGATGCTTTATCCGCCACTATATTTGCACTTTTAAATTCCGTCCCAAGTTTGTCTTCCTGCAAGCTTGGCACAGAAGTTTCTACAATTCGAACGATCAATTGTGTCCCTAAAATTTCAGCAGATACCCATCCAATATCAGTGTATTCCTTTCTTAACGACTCTTCAATCAAAGGACAATCAATATCGTTAATTTTAGAGCCGGAAAACACTTCTATGGTCTTTAAATAACCAAGTAGCTCTTCTTCTGTATGTTTAAAGCCACCTTCAATTTTAATATCCCAGATATAAAGGGATAATATGTAGATAATTGTACAAAACATTGCAAATCCAAGAATATAGCCTTTTCTTTTCTTAGCTTTTTGAAACGCAAAGGGAAAACCAAAACGCCCTTTTATATAAGGAATCACCTTAGATTTCCTAGCGACTGGTTGAATTTTCTTATAATCCGAAAGCATCATATAACAATGATACGTTCTATTGACATTAACAAGTCCCCATAATTTAATTTCTTTGCTATTACAAAGATTTAAAAAGCGCTCTATCTCAATTCCCATAAGATTTACATATAAATAGCCTCTTAACCACCGATAAATCTTTTTAAGCACAGTCTAGATCACACCTTCCAAATAAAATGAATGGTAATATTGTTTATTTTTATCTTACTGTGTATCTATTCATTATCCTTAGCTCATTATCATTTGTTATAGACTCTTAATGCCGATATATTTTAGCATTATTAATATATCTTCTCCTTTATCTCTTTGTATCAAGTTGAGCATCTCATATTGTCTCTTATTCACTCATTTTATGTACTCTAAGACTTTGAACTTTGTATGTAATAAACACTTATAATCATACCTGTAATCTTTATTTCATCTTGCGTACAGTAGGCGATTTTTAAGTTTTTACCTTCCACACAAAGGCCACTTAATTTTGTTTGAACACGTATTTTAGTTTCTGTATATTCAAGGATACGCTTATGGTTTTCGATGCAGACTGAATTTCTTCCATTGATTGTTATAATAGGTGCACCTGCTATCATGTCAGGTGGTAACATTAAATTATCTGATATAATCTCAAGGTATGAAATCCGTTCTGCCTTTCTTTCCTTGTCCTTGCGCTTTATCTCATCATAGAACTCTTTATTCGTCTTTTCTTTATGCTTCCGATGTTCTGATTTCACCACTTTTGGTCTAAAAAACATGAAGTTCCCTCCGAACAGATTCATGTGCTAACTATACTATATGATAAGTTTATGCGGAATAGACATATTCGTTCCTAGGTTTTTTTATATTAAAAAAATGCTTTAAAAAATTAAAAAACTTCCTATCTATTAAGGAAGCCATCAAATGTATACAAAGCATACAAAAAATTATATTCATTTATTATTTAAAACGATATCCTCCATTTAACATCTTTTATTAAATGATATCATGAAGTTCAACTAATCGAGTAGGAGGAAATTCATTAATTGAATTTCCGTCCTCTCACACCACCGTACGTACCGTTCGGTATACGGCGGTTCAATAAGATTACCTTATTTGCGAATATCTTTCACTAAGTGTTATAAAACCTTGTTCTCTAAGATATTTATTGGTAAGAGTTGAATTTAAGATTGGGCTATTGGAGATTCTCCAGTAGCCTTTCCTTGTATTCGCATGTTCCCATGCTTTCCAATTCTCTACCCCTAGTTTAACTAAGTTATCATGTTTCGTTTTAATCTTTTTCCACTGTTTCCAGTAACAAAGACGTAAACGTCTTCTTAGCCACTCATCAAGTTCTCGTAAGGTACCTTTCATATCTGCTAGTTTGAAGTAACTTATCCAGCCAACAATTAATTGTTTTAGTTTAATAGCTCTGAGTTCCATACTCATTGCATTACTTCTTCCAGTGATACTCTTAAGTTTTCCTTTTAACTTCTTAACAGAAACTTGATGTACTCTTATTCCCATTTCACCTTTCTTATTGTAAAAGGTATATCCTAAATATTTTAGTTTCCATGGTCGGTCTACCTTACTTTTCTCTTTGTTAACTTTAAGCTTCAAGTCCTTTTCTATAAACTCCGTGATACTTTTCATAACTCGTTCTGCTGATTTCTTTGATTTCACGTATACATTGCAATCATCTGCATAACGGCAGAACTTAAGTCCTCTTCGTTCTAATTCCATATCTAGTTCATGCAACATGATATTACTTAATAGTGGAGATAAGTTCCCACCTTGAGGCACCCCTTCTACAGTAGCACTTACTAATCCCTTTTCCATCACTCCTGCATTTAGATACTTCCTTATCAGTCCGATTACTCGTATATCCTTGACTTCTTTATAAATCAGCCCAATTAACCTATCGTGGTTGACAGTATCAAAGTACTTTTCTAAATCTATATCTACCGCCCATTTATAGCCTTCATCCATGTATTCTTTACATTTTAGAATTGCTTGATGCGCGTTTCGATTTGGTCTAAATCCATAACTATTCTCTGAAAATTTCTTCTCAAAGATTGGCGTTAGTACTTGTGATACTGCCTGTTGTATCACTCGGTCTACTACAGTTGGTATCCCTAATGGTCTTGTTTTCCCGTTATCCTTTGGTATCTCTACCCTTCTTACGGGATTCGGTTTATAACTTCCATCTGCTATGGATTGCTTAAGCTCTTCGCCATGACTTCTTAGATATGGTAGAAGTTCATCTACTCCCATCTTGTCGATTCCATGACTTCCTTTATTCTTCTTTACACGTTTAAAGGCTTCATTTAGATTTTCATTACTAATGATTTTCTCTAGCAATCCATAGTGATATTCTCTTCGGGCGTTCTGTCTGTTATCCGACGTCATAGAAATGCTCGGCGCCTTTGCATAGCTTTCGAGTTCCACTCTATCCTTTTGCAAATGACCTGATTCTGTATTCAGTTGTCTGCTGTCATCACATTTCTTTGTTTCTTTCAAACTTTCAAAACCTCCTATTGTTCAGTCCTTCCCAAAGGTCGTCGACTACCTCCGGTACTATGACCTCTGCTGACTTCTTAGTGTTCAGCCATACATCACTGCATGGGTTGTCATTTCAGAGTTCACTTCCATGACGTATCACTAAGACCTCCCCAGGTAAGAACGCAATCTTCCTCTCCATCTATCTGCCACATTTACATTAATTAATTTCGAGTAGTTATTGGACTTCGATTTGTATAGCAATCTTATCCTTAATTAATGCCTTGTATGTGATTTCTGTTCGTCAGACCAGAGATTTGCCCACGGACTTCCTTCAGATTCGCCCTCACGAACGACACCCTTGTCTTGGGCTATACACTTGCCACTACTAGGCTGTGTTAGGGACTTTAACCCATTAGATTGCGCCCATGCTGGGCACACTATAGTAAAAAAACCCTCAATGTAACCATTGAGGGTTTCTGCACATATTATTTAAACTTACGTTTACGAGCAGCTTCAGACTTTTTCTTACGCTTTACGCTTGGCTTTTCGTAATGTTCTCTCTTACGGATCTCCTGTTGGATACCTGCCTTCGCACAGTTTCTCTTGAATCTGCGGAGAGCGCTGTCTAAAGACTCATTCTCTTTTACGATAACATTCGACATAGACTCACACCTAACCTCCCTCCAGTTGTGTATTGTGCCTATACAACTGTTTGGGTATTTCTTGAATAGCACTAAAAAGATTATAACATAAATTCAGATTTCGTCAACCTCTTTTTTGCTATTTACCATAAAATTATGAAATTATTTCAAATTAAATCAAAGAGTCAAATAGTATAGGTCACTAATCTATAATTTAAATGTGGGCTTAAGCTCTAATTCCAAGATAGCCCACATATAAATTCTTTTTTACAATTATCTCTAAAAATAAATTGTAGTTTGTATATTATTATTTATTAAAATCGCAAATTTTACTTATATCGTTTGTATATTATTATTTATATTAATAATTTTGCTTATTTAATTTGTGTACCGATTACTTCAGTTACTTTTGCAACTGCTGCATCAATACCTGCTGGGTTTTTACCACCAGCTTGAGCCATGTTTGGACGACCACCGCCGCCACCGCCTACAAGACTAGCGATTTCTTTAATTAAGTTACCAGCATGAGCACCCTTAGCCATAGCTTCATCGGTTGCCATTGCGATAAGGTTTACTTTATCGCCCATTGCAGATGCTAATAATACAACACCTTCACCAAGTTTTTCTTTTAACTGATCTCCAAGGTTACGAAGTCCGTTCATATCTACATCTGGAACTTTTGCTGCAAGAACTTTAACACCTTTAACATCAACAACTTGATCCATAACATCTCCAAGAGAGTTATTTGCAAGTTTCGCTTTTAATTTTTCATTTTCAGCTTGTAATGCTTTTAATTCTTCTTGCATGCTTTCAATCTTCTTTAATAAACTAGCAGGTTCTGTTTTTGCTGCTTTTGCTACATCATGAAGTTCTTCTTCGATGTTTTTATAATAATCAAATACTGCATTTGAAGTAATTGCTTCAATTCTTCTTACACCTGCTGCAATACCAGCTTCGGATAAAATCTTAAATGCTGTAATAACACCGGTATTTGATACGTGTGTACCACCGCAAAGTTCTTTTGAGAACTCACCCATAGAAACTACACGTACGCTTTCACCATATTTCTCACCGAATAATGCCATTGCGCCGCTCTTTTTCGCGTCTTCTGCGCTCATTACTTCAGTAACTACAGGTTCATTCTTAGCGATTTCAGCGTTAACAAGTGCTTCTACTTTTTCAATTTCTTCTTTTGTCATTGCGGAGAAATGTGTAAAGTCAAAACGTAAACGATCTGCGGAAACAAAAGAACCAGCCTGTTCTACATGAGAACCAAGAACTACTCTTAATGCTTTTTGTAAAAGGTGAGTTGCACTGTGGTTTTTACCTGTAGCACTTCTCTTATCTTCATCAATTGTTAATGTAACTGTATCACCAACGTTAAAAGATCCTTCTACTACAGTTCCAACATGACCAATCTTTCCACCTTTTAATTTGATGGTATCTTCAACTGCAAATTTTGAATCTCCATTCGTGATAACACCAGTATCTGCAGACTGACCACCCATTGTAGCATAAAATGGAGTTTCATCAACGATAATAGTAGCGCTATCACCAGCGTTGATTTCATTTACAACGTCAGTATCTGTAGTTAATACGCTAATCTTAGATGTATGAGTTGCTCTGTCATAACCAACGAAATTAGAAGTAATGGATGGATCAATTTCATCGTAAACAGTTGCATCTGCCCCCATGTAGTTTGTTGTTGCACGAGCATTTCTAGCTGCTTCTCTTTGAGCTTGCATTGCTTTGTTAAAGCCTTCTTCATCTACAACAAAGCCTTTTTCTTCTAAGATTTCCTTAGTTAAATCAAGAGGGAAACCATAAGTATCATATAATTTAAATGCATCGTCTCCACTTAATGTATTTGCACCAGTAGCAACTAAATTTTCTTGCATTTCATTTAAGATACTTAAACCTTGATCGATTGTTTTATTAAATTTTTCTTCTTCTATTGTTAATACTTTTAAGATATATTCTTTTTTCTCTTCTAATTCAGGATATCCATCTTTAGATTCTTCAATTACTGTTTTGCAAAGTTCAGCTAAGAATTTATCACCAATACCAAGTAATCTACCATGTCTAGCAGCTCTTCTTAAAAGTCTTCTAAGAACATATCCTCTACCTTCATTGGATGGGATGATACCATCAGAAGTCATAAATGTAACGGAACGAATATGATCTGTAATTAAACGTATAGATACATCCTTTTTACTATCGGTTTGATAAGTAACGCCAGCTAATTCGCAAATTCTATCACGGATTGCTTTCATTGTATCAATATCGAATACAGAATCTACATCTTGCACTACTACTGCAAGTCTTTCAAGTCCCATACCAGTATCGATATTCTTTTGCTTTAACTCTGTATAATTGTGATTTCCATCACTTTCAAATTGAGTAAATACGTTGTTCCAAACTTCGATAAAACGATCACATTCACAACCTACTTTACAGTCAGGCTTTCCGCAACCATATTTTAAGCCTCTATCATAATAGATTTCGGAACAAGGACCACAAGGACCTGCACCATGCTCCCAGAAGTTATCGCAATCCCCATTTTCATCACGGTAGAAACGAGTAATTTTCTCAGCAGGTACTCCAACTTCCTGTGTCCAAATATCAAATGCTTCATCATCTTCATTAAAGATGGATGGATATAAACGATCTTCTTCTAAGCCTACAACCTTAGTTAAAAATTCCCATGACCAAGCAATTGCTTCGTGCTTAAAATAATCTCCAAAGGAGAAGTTTCCAAGCATTTCAAAGAAAGTAAGATGTCTAGCTGTCTTACCAACGTTATCAATATCACCAGTACGAATACACTTTTGGCAAGTTGTAACACGTTTTCTTGGTGGGATTTCTTGTCCTGTAAAATATGGCTTTAATGGAGCCATACCAGAATTTATTAATAATAAACTTTTATCATTATGTGGAACTAAAGAAAAACTCTTCATCTTAAGATGATCCTTGCTTTCAAAAAATTCAAGGTACATTCTTCTTAATTCATTAACACCATATGCTTTCACTTGAGATTGCCTCCTACGTATCTTTTTATCCGCGAATATTTTGTAAATATTATTTTCATTAACTCGTGAATCTAGTTTTTAATTATAAAGACTCCATTGCTTTTTGTCAATTACTGTCCTGCAATAGACATATCCGCAACCATAACACTTGGTGAACCATACATAGCACTAGAACCATAAGGCAATACAAATTCTAAATCATCACCAATTAACTCAATTTTCTTTAACAATTCGTAGAAATTACCAGACACAGTAAAGCCTTTTACTGCATTTGTCTTTTCTCCACCTTTAATTAAAAATCCACTTGCAGCAAGTGAAAAATCACCTGTTGTTGGATTAGCACCAGCATGCATTCCTTCAAGACTCGTAATGTAAATACCATCCACTACTTGCTTAAATAAATCCTCTTTTTTCCCTTTGATTGGATTTATATAAAAATTATAAGGCATAATTTGAATATCTCCAGCATAGCCCTGTTTATACGCATTTGCAGTATTTTTTACATTTGCTTTTTTTGCTGTCTTTAAATTATGAAGAAATGTATTAAGTTTACCTTCCTCAATTACATTCTTTTTAAAGGTTGGTACTCCTTCCGCATCAAAAGGTACTTGATAGAAAGAAGTTTCATAAAACGGATCATCAACAATAGTTACGATTGGTGATGCAATGCTCTCATTTTCTTTTCCCTTCAGTAAGGAAAGACCATGTTGTACTTGTTCCGCGGAGAATATTGATGAAAATGTTCGAAGTAACTTAGCCATTGTTTTCGCTGAAAACACTGCTTTATATTTACCTGAGTCCACTTTACCAGCTCCAATAACAGAAACGGTTTCTGACACTGCCTCTTTTGCCAATTCATTTAAGTCGACTTCTTCAATAGCCTTCATAACATACGCTTCTTCTGTATACATTTCGTCCCCATCGGATGCAATTGGCTGTGCATATACTACAACACTACTATTTTCATATTCCACATTAAGGCCTTTGGAATTGCTGATATTTACCTTAGTTATTTCGGCTGCTGCCATTGTTTGCGTTCCATCAATAATTCTCTCATCTTCTGCATATAGATTTTTTTGAAGTTCTAGCGCTGTTTGAATCATTGTATCTGCGGATGGAAGTGGAAATGTTTTTACTGAAACTTCCTGATATTTTTCTCCGCCTTCATATATATACACTTCATCTTCGGATTCAATGGATTTCGCATTCTCAATCGCTCTTTTTACCAAGCTTTCTGCTTCTTCTACTGAAAATAACTCTGTAGAAGCATAACCTAATTTTCCATTAACAATACAACGAAATCCTACTCCCCCTCTTGTTGCACTTGAGAAGGCTTTTACTTCGTCTTTATATGTTTCTACGTTAATTTCACTGTTCTCTTTAAAATATAATTCATATTCCAAAAGTGAAGCTTTTTCTGCAAATGCATTCACTTGTTGTTTAAATTCATTATAATTCATAGATTCACCTTTAATAACACAAGTTTCCCTGGGTTATCTTTCTTCCTTTCTTTAATTCTATTTCGTAAAATACAGGCTCACATATCCGTATATATTTAAAGATCATATTTATATTTAAAAAGCCTATCTACCACCAACTGTGATGGAAGATACACGAACCAATGGTTGACCTACATCAGTTGGAATACTTCCACTTGCTGCTCCGCACATTCCTTGACCACGATCTAAATTCTGACCAACCATATCAATATCCATTAGGATATCAGAACCTTTTCCAATTAAGCTTGCTCCACGAACTGCTTCCTTAATTTCACCATTACGTACAATGTAACCTTCTCTAACAGAAAAGTTAAAATCACCTGTGATTGGGTTAACAGAACCGCCACCCATAGATTTTGCATAAAGACCGTATTCAATTGACTTAATAATATCCTCATTCTTATCTGGACCATTGTCAATGTATGTATTCGTCATACGAGAAGTTGGCTCAAACATATAACTTTGTCTTCTTGAACTACCTGTGGATTCCATGCCCATTCTGCGACCATTTAATTTATCAACCATATAGGATTTTAAGATACCATTCTCAATTAATACATTCTTTTTCGCAGGTGTACCTTCATCATCAATGTTAATAGATCCCCAGGCATTTGGAATAGTTCCATCATCAATTGCTGTTACTTTTGTATTTGCAATTTGTTTTCCTAATTTATTTGCAAATTGAGATTGGCCCAAGGATACGCAGGATGCTTCTAGTGAATGACCACATGCCTCATGGAAGATTACTCCACCAAAACCATTTTCAATGGCAACTGTCATTTTGCCTGCTGGGCAATAGCTTGCATTAATCATTGTAATCGCTTGTCTTGCAGCTTCTAATCCAACAGATTTTGGATCAATCATCTCAAATAATTCAAGTCCCATTCTACGTCCAGGGGAGGCAGAACCAGTTTGGTTTTCACCGTTTTTACTTGCAATTGCATTGATTGCCATTCTTGTACGAATTTGTCTATCTTCTGTATATAAGTCATCACTATTTGCAATCATGATATTATGATCAACCTCTAAAAGAGTACCTGCTACCTGTGCAATATCTTGATGATAATTCTTTGCTGCAAAATATCCTTCTTTTAATATATCAATCTTTCTTTGATTACTTACGGATGCTGGCACAATCTTAATTGGATGGATATCACCAAAAATTCTCTCCGTTAAGTTAATCTGTACGTCTTGCTTTGCAAAATTAAGTGCATCTGCAACCTTAGTAGCACATTCCATTAACCCTTCTTTTGTCATTAAAGTAGTGGAAGCATAAATACTCTTTGTTCCCTTTAAAATACGTATACCAACACCTGAAATAACGCCATCCGTAATTTCATTTACTTTACTATCAATCATTCCAATTGTTTTATTCAATGTTTTTTCTGCGAATATTTCCGCAAAGTCAGCTCCAGTTGACATCGCTCTAGCTAAAACCGCAGATAAAATATCCTTTGATATCATAATATACACTCCTATCATTCTTTATATTTAATTCAAAAGTTACATTAAACCTAAATCACATTAATCTAGACATTCATTAAATTTAAAACCTATTAATTCTAAATGTACATTAAATCTAAACTTACATTAATACTAACAGGTCTTTAAATCAAAAAGTATATTAAGTCATTCAATCGACTGATAATTTTGCTACATTCTTAAAAACTGTATCCCTTATCACTTCTTGAATGAAAATGTATTATATATCTATAAAACACTTTATATTTTGAATTGTCAAGTAAATAGAAGAATTTATTGCATTTTAATATACTATTTGCAAACAATTATTCTACTTTTTCTAATGGCACTGTAAAACTAATATTTCGAATTGTTTCTAACTTTTCAAACTGAATTCCATAAGAAGATGTATCTTCATGTACTTCAGTTATCTTACCTCTGCCAAAAACTTTATGAACTACGAAATCTCCAATTTTTAATCCATCGGATTTTTCTGGTGCAATTTTCATCTCATTTCTTTTAATATAGCCTATGGCATCGTCCACTAGCCTTTGTTCTAACTCCTTTGTATATTCAAGATATGCCTTGTCTGTATTAAAGATAAACCTTGAGGGATAACGATAAGAACCATCAAAATTAATGCCTTCCGCATCACTAAGGAATAAGGCATTTTCAGCTCTTGTATAAGCTACATACGCTAGTCTTCTTTCTTCCTCTAATTTGTCGAGAGAATTTACATGTTTGTTTGGAAATATTCCCTCATTTAAACCACACAAAAAAACATATGGGAATTCTAAACCTTTCGCATTATGAATCGTCATCATCTTAACAGAATCTTTTTTATCTTCCTTATCTGTGTTTGAATAAAGAGAAATCATCTGTAAATAGTCTTCTAAGAAAGTTTCCTCTCCTGTACTATTTTCATATTCAAATATCGCCTGTTTCAGCTCAGCCAAATTATCTAGACGTTCATTTTCACCACTTGTACGTAACATGGATTCATATCCACTATCATTTAAAATACTTGATAATAAATCAGTTAATTTCATATCTATATATAATTTTTGATATTTATCAATCAATTTGACAAACTCATCTGCATTACTTTTTATTATTAAGTCATGTCCTAGATTTTCCTTTAGTGCTTTATATAATGAACAATCATTTTTCTCTGCATAATCCTTAAGTAGTTGAATGCGTTTATCTCCAATATTTCTTCTTGGAACATTCACTACACGTAAAAATGATAAATCGTCTTCAAAAATAAGCATTCTAAAATAGCTTAAAATATCTTTAATTTCTTTCCTCTTATAAAATTCAATACCACTATATAATACATACGGTATTTTTTCTTTTATAAATTCCTCCTCAATACTTCGAGATACAAAATGTGAACGGTATAAAATCGTAATATCGTTTAAACTTTTTCCTGCCGCGACAATTTTATCAATTTGCTTCACAATAAAAGCGGCTTCCTCTTTCGTCGTACGAGCATGATGGTAAATTACAGGAACTGTTGAACTCTTCACTGCTTTTAATTCCTTGTCTAAGCGCTTTTTATTTTTCTTAATCAATGAATTAGAAGCGTTTAAAATATTTTCAGAAGAACGATAATTTCGATCCATGATAATCGTAGTAGCCTTTGGAAACTTCTTATCAAAATCAAGAATGTACTCAATCCTTGCACCTCTCCAGGTATATATCGTTTGATCTGGATCTCCTACTACAAATAAATTCTTATGATAATTGCTTAGGATTGTTACTAGAGCATACTGAGAGCTGCTTACGTCCTGAAACTCGTCTACCATAATATATTCCAGTCGTTTTTGCCATTTTTCACGCTTATCATCAAAGGTTTCTAAGACATATAGCGCAAATAAAATCAAATCATCATAATCAAGACCAAAACACTTTCTTTGCTCATATAGATATCCAAAAAAGATCCTGTCCTCAATTTTCGCTGATTTTAAGTAATAATCTTTTAATATATGAATGTCTGTTTCAAGGATATACGATATGTACTCCCCTAAATATTTTCTTGCAGCAATCATATCCTTTGCCATTGAAAAGGTATATCTTTTGGAATCAATTTTCGCTTCCTGATATACATTGCGTAATATCGTATCTGTATCCTCCGAATCTATCACAAGAAAATTTTCAGGGTAGTGCATTGTATGAATATCTTCTCTTAAAAGTTTTACGCAGAATCCATGAAACGTACAAACAAGTCCAGTATCATAATCACCAATCATATGACGAATTCGTTTTTTCATTTCATTGGCTGCTTTATTTGTGAATGTAACACAAAGGATATTTGCAGTTGATATCCCTAGGTCTTGAACAAGATACACATAGCGATTGGTCAATGCTCTAGTCTTACCACTACCTGCCCCTGCGATAACTCTTACATATCCTTCGGTTGTTGTCACCGCCAATTTCTGCTCATCATTCAGTCCATTTAAAGAATCAAAACTCATAATCTTTGCTCCCAACTATAATATAAACTATAATCATTATACTGTATTCTTATATAAAAATACAACTCACAACCAAACAAATGTTTTGTTAAAATTTATTATCCTTAGCTTATCTTACCATTCATGTTCATCAACTTAGTTGGTGATTTACTTAATACAACAAAAAAGCCCAAGAACCATTTAAGCTAATAACGATTCTTGGGTCGTAGATTCACTTTTTTTATCTTTTTCCTTAAAAAGCTCTTTATATAACTCCCGTTCTTCAGGAGACAACATAATATAGTCACTATAATCCAAATCACATGCAAGCAAAGGTTCATTACAATGTAAACATATTGCATTCGGGCGTTTTGAAACCATCCTTATGTTGTAACATTCTGGGCAAATAAATATTTTTAGCATTGTTACTCTCCTTTCCTGTGGAATTATAGTATAACATAATTGGTAATTTTTGTATACTGCTGATATCTACTAAAAATAAAATAATAGCATTTTCAAATGCTACAAAATGTCTAAGAAGCGCATAAATTAGAAGAAGATCCGTTGATAGAACCAACAGACCTTCTTCTATTATATTTTGACAAATATTTAATGCTGTTTATTTGTTATGAATTATTTTCCGAAAAAATTCTGTGTTCCATAATTACCATAAGTTCCACCAAGGGCGAAACCTACACCAAGATAATTGAAGGAACTATTTAACATATTTTTTCTATGTCCACTGGAATTTACCCATCCATTATTGGAGAACATAGCGTTTCCATAGCCTCCAATAATATTTTCGCCAGCGCTTTTATATGAAATACCTTGTGCTTTCATACGATCATAAGGAGTTGAACCATCTAGTCCAGTATGTGAAAAATAATTGTTTTTAGCCATGTCTTCACTATGAAGTCTGGCTGATGTAGAAGCTTCCGATGACCAGGTTAAACTACTTAGACCATTCCTTACACGAAATGAATTTGTTAAATCAAGAACTTCTTTTTCCCAAGCAGTTAAAACACTCTTTGTTGTACTTCCTTTACTTACAGAGGAATCTGCAACGTATACACCATCTATCGTACTATCTCCTATGGTATCCATAAAAAATGTTATTGAATTTCCATCATCAGTTAGTGATAATGTATTTTTTAAGGATAAACTTTTACCAAAGGTAGAATTAATGCTTGATACTTTAGAAGATGTTGTTAACCCTTGATAGGAAAAATCAGTTGAATCCGTATACCAAGCTACTACTTTATTATTTGCAATTCCAATCATCATAAAGTTTTTATAATTTCCTGGATAAACATAAAATTCATAGTTATATTCTGTCTCATCAATACGACTTGGTGAACCAAATTTATCTATAATAGAGCTTTTACTTTCTCCCATTTTAATAGTAGTTCCACGAACATTAAGCACTGCACTTGATGTTTGGCTTGGTTCCTTTGTTGGAGTTGGTGTACTCGTTGGCTTTACCGGTGTTTTCGTAGGAACTGGGGTACTAGTTGGTTTCACCGTAACAACAGGTGCTTTTGTAGGTATTGGTGTATTGCTTGGTTTTATTGTAGCACCAGGCGCTTTGGTTGGCTCTGGTGTAATTGTTGGTTTTATTGTAGTACTAGGTGCTTTCGTAGGCTCTGGTGTGTTACTTGGTTTTATTGTAGCATCTGGTGCGCTAGTTGGAGCAGTTGAAGGATGTATGGAAACAGATGGTACTTGGGTAGGTTCCATCGTTGATGTAGGTGCATTTGTTACCGTTGGTGTACCTGTTATCGTAGGTATATTCGTTACTATTGCTTGCTCTTCTTGTGCGATTCCCTCTTCTGTCAAATGTGATTGTATTTCTTGTTGTTCTTTTGCATATCCATGATCGGCTATAGAATTCTGAATCAACTCATGAGCTAACTTTTCTTCTTCACTATTAAACTCTGCTAATTGTGTTTCATTATTCGTACTGTCCTCATCTAAGGTTTCATTCGTTTCTTCTTGATTTGTCTCTTCTTGATTATTTTCATCAATCTTTTCTTGAGCTTGCTCTTGGGATGCTAGTTCCTCTGTTCCAGCCACAGGTGCATATAAATCAACCGATTCATTCTTCGAACTACATGCAACTAACGTAGCACTTAAGAATAGAGTAACTAAACATAACTTTAATTTCATTTTTAACCTCCAAGTAGTAAAACATTTCTCTTAGCATACATTTCTTCATTCTAGACAATGCAATAATATAATAGTTAATCTAATTATAGCTTTATTTGTCGAATAATATCAAGTAATTCCAGTAATCTACTATGTAACCTCTCGTGCTGATGCGCTGTCATAAAATTTGCATAACGCAAAAGAACGTATGCACTTATGGAAGTGCATACTCATATAAAAAAAAGTTGTGTAACATAGCTTTTTCCTACCTTTAGAAAAAACTATGCTACACAACTTATTTATCGCTTAACTCAATCATTATCTTGTGTAAGTTTGAAAGCATCTGCTGTGATTCTGTTAGAGACAAGTTTAAATTACAACCCATTTTTTCAGGAAATTCTAGTGCCTCTTTTTTAAGTTCTTTTCCTTCCTTGGTAAGATTTATAAAAACGGTTCTCTCATCCATTCCTCTTTTTCGTTTCAATAATCCCTGTTGCTCTAATTTCTTAAGCATTGGAGTTAATGTTCCAGAGTCTAAATATAATTGTTCGCCTAATTCTTTCACTGTTACATTATCTTTTTCCCAAAGCGCTAACATTGTAATATATCCTGTATAAGTTAAGCCAATTGGTTCTAATAATGGCTTATATTTTCTAATAATCTCTTTTGAACAAACATATAGTGCAAAACATAACTGATTTTCCAGTCGTAAAGCTTTTTCCCTTTGATCTTCCATAATATTCCTCAATTCTAATTTTCTTAATTTATCTGAGCCACGTAGGCTTATATTCAAGTTTTAGATTTAAAATATAATTTTTCAACTCATGCAATAATAATTATACTGCATTTATCAATAGATACAAATTATTTTTTTAACTATAGATCATCTTATCCAATTATAATGTTTTTCGCATTATTGTCAATGAATTGGTATATCCTTTGAAGTATATTCATAAAAAAGCATATTATCCAAATAGTCATCTATATTGTCATAAGTTATAGTTTTATATTATCAATTTAAATTATTGCAGGCACTTCTATTCATTAATCCTTGTTATTATTAAGCAAAAGATATTTGTTATTATTAATCAAAAGATATACGGTTTAGTCTCACTATCCTAACGTTTGGTTTAGTTATTTATAAGTTTAGTTATTTATAATAAATAGATATGGCTTGAATGTTACAATCTTTAAAACACCCAAACCATATCTATTCATATTACTTTCCTTCTATATCCTACTTATTTTATAATAAGCCTTCAATTCTTTTATCAATATCTTCGATAGAATCTACTGGCTCGTAACGTTCAACAACATTGCCTTCTTTATCAATAAGGAACTTTGTAAAATTCCATTTAATTGAGGAGTTGTTTTTATAATCAGGGTCCATGCTCTCTACAATTGATACTAATATGTCGTTTCCTTCAAGAGATCCAGTAAATCCTTTTTGATCTTTTAGATATTTAAATAAAGGATGCGCATTTTCGCCATTTACATCTATTTTTTCATGAATTGGGAATTTAATTCCGAAATTAATATCACAGAATTTCACGATGTCTTCTGCACTTTCTGGTGCTTGTTCCCTAAATTGATTACATGGAAAATCTAAAATTTCAAATCCTTGATCCGCATATTTTTCATATAAATCTTCCAATTCCTTATATTGCTTTGTAAATCCGCATCTTGTTGCAGAATTCATAATTAAAACAACTTTACCTCTATATTTTTCTAAAGATACTTCCTCACCATTTGCTCTTTTCACTATAAAATCATATATACTCATAATATACTCCTTTCACACAACTAAATTCTGTCTTTATCTTAATTTTATGTTCATATTCCTTGTTAATTCTATGTTTCATTTATATCATTCAATCATAATTGAGAGGTATTATATTTAACCCCTAAAATATAACTGATTGTTATTTAAATTTTCATTATAATTGCTTTCTATTTAATTGTATACAATTAATCTATGCTTTAAGAATACATCAATTAATTTAGAATGTCAATATAATTCATAATTTTTTTTAATTTCTTTATTTTATGAGTCTGTAACCTTTCTCTACATCTTAGCGCTTCTATTTTTCTCAACACAAAATAAACATTTAATGTTGGATTCTTTTAATTCATCTAAACTTTTTAACGAATATAGCCTTCTTTATGATGTCTTCTCTATAGAAAATATTACTCCTTCTTATAAAATAAAAAGCAGAAATACCCTTGGATTGAAGATATTCCTGCTTGATATCTATATTTAATTCACTTGTATTACAATCGTTTTATCTAGTTCTACAAAATATGAATAGGATGGTGATAGATATACAATATCATAAGGATAATCTTCAATCATAAACTGCACTTTAAAAATTTGTTCTTCGATCTGTTCATCACTACCTTCGCCTTTTAAATCATCGGACATACTAGAAATGCCATTAATACTATATTCTTTTCCTATTTCATCATAATAATCACTTTTAAAAATCTGATGAACGAAATTTTCTTTTCTCATCTTACTTAAAAAAGTTAGTTTCCATCCACTTTTTATTTTTACAGCACTCTCAAAGGTTACTCCCTGAGGTAAATGATCAGCCGTTTGTTCTTTTAAATTTACCTTTACACGTTGTGCATCTTTTTCTATCCATTCTACTCCTGTTATATGAATGTTCAATTGTTTGCTTTCATAAAAGAAACTACTTTCCATTCGGTATGACCCCATCATTGGCGAATCTGCGGAACCTATTGCAGATATGCCATTACTTATTGTATCAAAACGGTTACCATTTTCGTCAGTCACATAAAACACTAAGGATTTAAGCCACGCAGTATTATTTTTATCATCTGCAAGATTTAATTGCATATGTGTTGGATATACATCAACATCAATCGCCGTTAATGTCTGACCATCCAATGAAAAAGTCTTATTTAAATCTATTGTCTTTCCTTGTGCTGTGTGAGATGGATCAAATTCTAACTGAAAAATAAACCAATGGCTGTTTCTTGTCTCCTCTTTTGTCTCTTCTTGTTCCTTTTTTGATGTATCTTCAAAAATGTTTGCTTCATATGTTGGATTAACTCCATATACTTCGCATTCGATTTGCATTTTACTTGGCATATCCTGCTCTACAAAATCAACGGTAAAATGTCGTATTTCATCATTTTCCTCAAAAGAAAAACTCGAGCTAAGTGTATACCCATGCAGTGGAGTACCATCAACATTATTAATCGATGGTTGCACATCTAGATTAGTGTGTTCCTTTGATGATAAGGTATAAAAAACATTTAACTGTTTTTGATCCACAATAACATATTCGATTCTCATTGTAATATCATCTTTCGTTTGCTCTAAATCAATGGATTGCACATACTCGTTTTCTACCGCTACACTTAAAGAAGGTGAGAATTTTACTGCGGAAGCAAGGTCATTTAATAATGGTATTTTCTCGCATGCATATGCAAAGGTTGGCGATATATTTACCATAACGATAAAAACGAGGGTTACTGCTATCAAACTACAAGTAGGTACTACTATACTCTTGAATATACGTGATTTTATCATTCTTTCTTTTGCACGTAACAGTGTATCATTGAGTTCAATCGGCGTATCATTGAATTCCGACATTAATTCTTTATATTCTTCCATTCGATTCATCATGATTTCTCCTCTAATAGTTCTAATCTCAAATATTGTAGCGCCCTTCTTTGTCTAGTTACCACGGTTCCTTGAGGAATTTGCAAACTTTCTGCTGCTTCTGATAAAGTGTAGCCAGCAAAGTATCTTAAAATTACAACTTCTTTTAACTCTTGTGGTAAACATCCTATTGCTTCTTTTAACTCTAATGAATCGTATTCGATGGCCACATTTTCTTGGTATTCACTCAGCGGCTGTTCTTTTTTCCTTCGTCTTAATTCCATTTTACATTCGTTAATTAAAATACGCGTCATCCAAGTATTAAAATACTCTGGTTCCCTTAGCTTTTTCACACCTTTTAAGCCCTTATATACTGCTTCATCTACCGCATCAATTGCCATACTTTCACTTCCTAAGTAAAGAAATGCAGTTCGGTAGAGGCGAGTTTTTAAGTCTTCTATTCGCATGGTGAATTCGTGATCATTCATTTCTCTTCCATCCTTTTTTAACGCCCACTAATGCAGCTTTACATATTAGATGCACAAGTATGGTGTTTTGATTTCTAATTTCAAATTTCTTACTATTTATTTTTAAAACTTGTTTTTCTCTGCTTTATTCTTATTATCAGAAATATAATTTTATCTATTTTATACTTGTAAACTTATGTACGCTCTATATCCGTTTTAATCTTATCTACTTATGTAAGCTCTATATCCAATTTGTATTTATCAGCATATACGCTTCTAAGGATACGATTGTCGACATTCAAATTACATTAATAAAAATACTTAATAATATGACACTATGATATACAAATTTATCCATATTTATTATATCTTAACATATGCAAATAAATATCACCATTCCCCTACACAAAACACTTCCATTATTTTTATCTAGATATGAAATAGCAATCTGTTATAATAATATGTAACAAATTGTATTATTTTGTTTTAATTTAGGGGGTTATGCAATGAAAAAGAAACTATTGATTATTCTTTCCGGTATAACACTGCTTAGTGTTATACTTCTAGGAAATTATTTTATAAATAAAAATAAATCCGATCTTTCGTATACCAAATTTATGGAAGCAGTTGAGCAAAATCAAGTGGAGGAAGTAAGTTTAGCAAACGATGAATCAGATTTATCGGTAAAATTAAAAGAGGATCCCAACCATGTTTACATTGTTCCGAATCCAAAAACAGATACCTTTATTGAATTTCTATTATTAAACGACGTTCGTGTAAGCTATAGGCAAGAAAGTGCTTTATCCATCGCTGGAAAAATTTTAATTATAGCAATAATTGCTGGTGGTATCTATATTTATATACGTAAATCAAATGGAGGTAACGTTTTAATCAAAGATTCCAACAAGGAAAAGAAACAACAGAAAGAAAATATCACTTTATCTTCCGTCGCAGGTAATGCAGAAGCGAAATATATGGTGGAAGACATTATTGCCTTTATTAAAAATCCTGAAAAATATGCATCTGTAGGTGCAAAGATGCCAAAAGGTCTATTATTCTACGGGCCTCCTGGAACCGGTAAAACATTACTAGCAAAAGCAATTGCTGGTGAAGCAGATGTGCCGTTTTATGCAATGAGTGGGTCTGACTTTGTTCAAATGTATGTTGGAGTTGGTGCAAGTAGAATTCGTAATTTATTTAATAAGGCGAAAAAGAATGAAAAAGCTGTAATATTCATCGATGAAATAGATGCCATTGGTAAAAAACGTTCTAGAAATGCATCTTCTAGTAATGATGAGCGAGATCAAACACTAAATGCATTGTTAACTGAAATGTCTGGTTTCCATGAGAATCAAGGAATTATAGTAATAGGTGCTACAAACCGCTTAGATACTTTAGATGATGCCCTACTACGTCCTGGCCGTTTCGACAGACATATTGAAATAGGGCTACCAGATGTAAATGCTAGAATGCAAATTTTATCTCTTCATGCAAAATCAAAAGCATTATCGGATGACGTTAATTTAGAGAATTTAGCAAAGTCGACGGTATATTTTAGCGGTGCAATGTTAGAAAACCTTTTAAATGAAGCTGCTATTAATGCTACCAACGATGACAAGTCAGCAATTCATAAAGAGCATATTGACAAAGCATTCTATACAGTAATTGCTGGTGCTCCTAAAATAGATCGAAGTTATATCACCGACCGTGATCGTAAGATTACCGCATACCATGAAGCTGGCCATGCACTAGCAACTACCTTACTATTGCCAGAGCATTTTTTATCCAAAGTTACGATTATTCCAAGTGTACGCGGTGCAGGTGGTTTTAATTTAAGCATTCCTAAAGATACAATGTTTCAAAGCAAGCGTCAGATAAAAGCAAATATACAGGTACTACTTGCTGGTAGAATTGCTGAGGAATTAATCTTTGGTACAGATGAAATTACTACTGGCGCAAGTAATGATATTCAAAAAGCTTCTTCACTAGTCGCTGATTATCTTGGTAAATTTGGTATGGATTCTGAAATGGGCTTATTCAGTACAGAGGCACTGGGTGAAATTCCAGATCATCAATTTATTGAGAAATGTCGTGACCTAATGAACAATTTATACGATGAGACCAAACAATTGATTCACGAAAATATTGATCACTTAAAGAAAATAACAGATGAATTATTAGAAAAAGAATCTTTAAATGGTGACGATGTTAAGCGTCTTTGCGCTTAAATTGAATTGATTGTGTTAACGAAAGACTTTTTAATGTGGTCGATTTCACTGGTTCAACTACTTGCATTTGTAAGCAATTAGTTTGATTGTATGATTACAGAGAGGGACTGCTGCAAAATAGAGTTTCATATGTTATTCCCAGAGTTTCAAATGTAATTCTCAGTGTTTTTTATGTAAAAAGAAGTTATATTTTATTGTATAACAAAAAAACATGGAACACACTTATGAAACAATTCTATTTTGCAGCTACGCTCCTGTTTAGAAAATCCATCATGTAGTATTCATTTTACTGATAAAACAGCTCTGTTTCACTCGCCTATAAATTATTCAACTCCGAAACAAATTCCATACTTTTCGCAGTCATTTCAACCCATGCTGGTTTAAAACCACTTTTAATCGCATTACGAACTGATTTTATATTAGACCATGCAGCACAATAAAATGGTACTTTGCCACGTTTTAGTGTTTCTATTGCTATTCTACTTGTAAGTGCTGAAGCAATGCCTTGCTTACGATACTCTGGTAAAACATCAATTCCTATTTGCCACATAATTTCACAATCCGCAGAACATCCAGCTAGACCTATAATTTGATTCTTATCATATGCAGCAACTGCTAGTACATCTAGGTGTTTGCGCTTTTCACAAAGTGCATTGCTCCACTTAGGAGTATATAAATCTTGAAACTGGCTTGCTTCCAATATTTTAATCTCATAATTACAAGGTAGTTCTTTTATAACATTCATATCTGGTAAAAAATATTCTGCCATAAAACAAACTCTCTTGCCCTTCTTTTGCAATTCATCATTAAGAACATGCATGTTAGGTGTTTCAAAGCAATGTTCAATGGAATATTTGTTTATATAATCACTTACAATATCTCTTATTTCAGGGTCCACAGAAGCTACAATATTATTTCCATAAGAAACGAGATTGCAATCAAAGGGTAGTTCTAAATATTTACGTGCATGTTCGTTTGTTGAAGATATTACTATTACATTATCAGTTTTCCTAAAATCTTCAGCATCACAATTGGCATCCATCGCAGACTGGTTCATGGCTATTTTTAAAATCTCTTCGTTGGTCATTTTCTGCTCCTCTCCCCTTTCTTAATAACATACATAATTATTACTTTCATATTTTGTTTTACTTTATTTCAAATTTCTATATATTTTTTATTAATAAAATTCGTTTTCATGTTTCTTAAAAAATTCATGATAGATTCGTACATTTTCAAGCTCTGTCCAAGGTTTTGTCTCCACCGGAATGCTATCCAAATCATATATTTTGGCGCCCTTCATCGATAAGATAAATGGTGAATGGGTTGATATAATAAATTGACACCCAAAAAACCTAGCCGATTCTTCTAAATATTTTACTAACTCTAATTGCTTCTTAGCTGAGAGACTATTTTCTGGCTCATCTAGAATATACAATCCGTTTTCTTTTATTTTTTCAGTAAAGTATAAAAAGGCACTTTCTCCATTGGATATTTCACGGATATTACTCATGAGATTTTTTCTAACATACTTCGACTGGGTTTTACTACGAGATAAGTTCACCTTTTTTAAATCTTCATAATCATCTAGGGAGCGATACTTAAAATCAGAATATTTCGCGTGTAAATACTCCTCAAATAGATCCTCCCGTTTTGAATCAATCCCTTCATTTAAGGTTCGTATGTTTAGCATGTAATCAAACACATCGTCACTCGTTATAATTCTTTTATCATCTGGCAATTCTGTCCCTAACTCAAACCCACACATATCAACATACTGAGCAAAAAAATTCGATTTATTATAAATCGATTCTCTTGTTGCATTTAGTTTTTCTGCAATTACATTGAGTGCCGTTGTTTTGCCTGACCCATTTCCACCATATAAAATTGTAATCCTATCAAAATCTATTTGTGTTAATTCTTTTTTAGATAACACTTGAAATGGATAAAAACTGTCGTAGCATTTTCTTTTAATGGACATAAAAAAATCAAACTCTTGATCAGCATTTGGAAATGTAAAGTTATTTAAATATAACATAGTCACCTCTTTTCTCCACAATGAAACTCGTCCGATGTAAAATATATAGTTTAGAACACGTATGCTAAAATGAGTTAATTTTTAATTATTCTATTTTAAACAATATTAGCTTGTTTTAAATATGCTATAATTTTCGTTTAAAAATAATATAATAATTATTCGTTTAAAACGTTTTATAACAGCACGTGTTTAAAGGTGTAATTTATAAAAAAGGACGATTTATAATTGGGAAAATAATTTCTTAGCTTCATTCAATCTTTCATAAAATTGCTCATAAAACTCAATATTTGTATCATACTGTTTTAGATAAAAACTATTAAGAATATACATATTTATATTTTTAATTAATTTCTCATCCTGCGTATTTTTTATCATAGTTTCAATGTCCTTTAAGAAATAATGCCAATCGTTTATAAATTGTTGATTTTCCATTATATCAGGAGTATCAATCCACTTGCTCACTTTTACTTTTGTTCTACTCTCATTCGGACATTCATTAACTTGTAATATATATTGAAAACTATTATTCTCATAATATCTTCCTAAAGGAAAAATTCTGCAAATTCCAGGTCGAACACTATGTATACTGCATCTTCCATTCTCATTTAAAAAAGCACATTGTTCTGATATTTCGTTCATTTTAAGATTCGGTAGTATCAAGCCATCTACAATATTTAATTCCACCTTATCAATTAGCAATTGCTCAAATGTCATATTTAAATTTGTTACTAAACGATAGATGTCATATGGATCTAATACAATTGAATTTCCCATTCCATGACAGCAATTCGCATTTCCTCCACAACCATTGCAACTAACTTGTACTAAATCATTGATATTATATAAATTGCCATCTGATATTTCACTTAGGCTACAGTATCTTTTCATTATCTTTACCTCTACTTTTTATCATTCTTATGATATTATAACATAATCCTTTTTACATACTAGCCACAAAAATATTTAATTTACTAGTTTTCATTTACTATTTTAAGTAGTAGCTAATACATCCTATAAATTCTTATGTACCTAAAAAAGCCTTACCCCGTCTATAATGGCGGAAGTAAGACTTTCGGTTTTATAATTCATGTTGAGATACAAACTCCAACATTTTATATTATATTTTTATAAGAGGTTAAATTATCGAATTCTTTCAGGGAATCCAATTTTCTTTTGAACTTTTCTAAGTGTTTTATTAGCAAAATAATTTGCTTTCTCCGCATTTGCCTTGATAATACCATCAAGATATGCTTTATCTTTAGAAAGTTCATTCATTCGATCCTGGATAGGTTTTAGTACATCTACAACAGATTCACCAACTGCAAGTTTAAATTCTCCATAACCTTTTCCATCAAATTCTTTTACAACTTCATCTACTGTTTTACCTGTACATACACTATAAATATCAATAAGATTTCTAATTCCAGGTTTTTCATCCGAGTAAAGGATTTCGCTTCCTGAATCCGTTACAGCTCTCTTAAACTTACGAATAATCGTATCAGGATCATCTAATAGATAGATACTTGCATTTACATTCTCATCTGATTTTGACATCTTCTTAGTAGGATCTTGTAAGCTCATAATTCTAGCTCCAACTTTTCCAACATAAGCTTCTGGAATTGTAAATACATCCCCATAAATATTATTGAATCTTTCTGCAATATCTCTTGTTATTTCAAGATGCTGCATCTGATCTGCTCCTACAGGCACTACGTCTGTTTGATATAAAAGGATGTCTGATGCCATTAATACTGGATAGGTAAATAATCCTGCATTGATATTATCTGCATGTTTTGCTGCCTTGTCCTTATACTGAGTCATACGGTTAAGCTCACCCATATAAGTAAAGCAATTTAAAATCCAACTTAATTCTGAATGAGCAGAAACGTGGGATTGATAATAGATGCAATTTTTTTCAGGATCAAGCCCCGCTGCAATATATAATGTAAGCAGTGTTCTTGCTCTTTTTCTTAACTCTGCTGGATCTTGTCTTACTGTAATTGAATGTAGATCAACTACGCTAAAAAAACATTCGTATTCGTTATTCAAAGTTAACCAATTCTTTAAAGCTCCTAAGTAATTACCTAATGTAAGGTTACCAGTAGCCTGCATACCGCTAAATAATATTTTTTTTCCGTCTAACATTCTAATACTTCCTTTATTTTATATTATCTATGATCCGTTTTTTAATACACCAATGTATAAAACGAGCTTAAATTATCTTATTATTCGGTGTAACGTATTTATGTCTTAAGCTAGTTTGTAATTCAGTGTAACGAATTTTATGTCTTAAGCTAGTTTATCACAGACATATTAATTTGTAAAGGAAGCCATCATTCGGTCCTTTGAAAAAATCATATTAAAATTTGTAATAAAAGCTATTACTTATAAAATGCCATGAAAACTCTTTTCTGGATATAAAAAAGCAGTCAATCATATAGATCTATAGATAGCTTCTCTTCCAATAGAAAACTTTAGATATTAATTACTAAATTTAACATATTTTATATACAATTAAAAAAATTAAAAAAAATTGAAAAAAACACTTGCATTTTGTTTTCACATGTTGTATTATAATAAACGTAGCAAGGCCCGTTGGTCAAGCGGTTAAGACGCCGCCCTCTCACGGCGGAAACAGGGGTTCGATTCCCCTACGGGCTGTTCTAGTGTTTATGTGGATTCACGGAGTTTTGGTGAATCCACTTTTTTTGTTTTTCTACCCAAATTTCTACCGAAATTTTTTGCTTAAAACTTTTTAAAACATTGGTCTTTGTGACCAGTTTTTTAATATCTAAATCTTGACATAATTTTCAATATGTTACATAATATCCTTGTAAATATTTAGTACATAGGAGGGTAAAACATGTCATTAATTTCTTGTTCTGAGTGCGGTAAACAAGTTTCTGACAAAGCTGCCAGCTGTCCAAACTGCGGATGTCCGATAACTTCGATACTACAAAACAGTCAATCATCGATACTTACTTCAAAACCTTTCAAGTTTGAACCCGACAAAAGTATTAATTTTGGAAATGGTAAACTTTTAATTGATAGCAAGAATAAAACATTTGGGATAAAAAGAATGTTTAAAACTGATACTTATTATTTTGATGACCTAATTGATTATGAATTGTACGAAGATGGTTCTAGCATAACCAAAGGAAAAGGTCTTGCTACAGTAGTTGGCGGTGCTACATTTGGTTTATTTGGCGCACTTGTCGGAGCTTCCGGTAAAAGAAAAAGCAAACCTACCTGTATTTCAATGGGTATCAATATTTATTTAAATAACTACAACAAAACTAGGGAAAATATACAGCTTATTACAACCGAAACTAAGAAAAGCTCTGCTACGTATTCTAATGCACAAAGAATTGCGAATGATATTATCGCTAATCTTCAATATATTGATAACAACAAGTAATAACTAATTGACATTAAATCCTACTTAGACACATAATAAATGGAATTGATTTATCCCCTAGTCGTTGAGGGTCGGCTAGGGGATTTTTTTCACATAAGTCCGTACGTGTTATCCCGTTTACATAAGTACATTCCATTACTCATTTTCTGTCCAAGACTACACGTTTCACAGAGCCTTAACTCTATTGTAGCTTTGCAGTCTTTACATAATGTATATTTAAATCTATTGCTTTTCCCTTTTCTTACAATGCAATCTCCTTTTCCGCAAACCCAATCCTTACATTTCAATTTCTCACCCCATATAGATAGTCTAATATCTAACAAGAGTGATAACAAGCATAAAATTACTTACTCAGTTTATTGATTGCCTTAGCCCATACCTTATATCCGTCAGATTTGGCATTAAAATACTGTTGATAATAATCTTTTACAGCCTGAGCTGTTTTAGGACCATATACACCATCAGGAACTAGATCAGCACCGTAACAATTTATCCCATGCTGTAGCCATGCAATATCCTCTACACTCGAATTTGATGTAATTGGAACCGTTGGCACATAAGGTACATATTTATTACCTGAATAGGAGCAAACGCCCTTTGCAATAGATACAGCATATTTATACCATGCGTGAGGATTAGCAAAATAGTTTTCGCATTCAAACTGATTTGTCATAAAAGCAAGTTCCACTAAACAAGCCGCTTTAACTCCCATACCCACACTATTACACATACCAAATTTACTGCTATTTTTTACTCCTCGATTAGTTTGATCTTTAAATGTATTTGCAACTTGAGCCTGTATTGCTGTAGCAAACGCTTTACCATCTCCAACCTTACTAGTAATACTATGATAAAATGTTTCGCAGCCTTTTCCGTTATCAAACTTATTATCATCATTCGCATTAAAGTGTAAGGAGATAGCTAAATCACACTTAGCTCTCTTAATTGCAAGTTGCCGTATATTAATTGCTGGATCAGTAAGGTCCTTGGTACCATCTATCCCACTCCATGCACTCTTAAATACATCTACTCCACATCGTTCCAACTCTCTTGCTAAGTAATAAGCTACTCCTGCATTAGCAACATGCTCTCTAAGGCACTCTCCCCTTAGCACTGTCACGGTATGTCCTGCATATTTGTGTGTTACTGTCTTTACAAATTCAGGGCTACGTTTACCCCCTGTATTGTAACCGTGCCCTGCATCAATCGCTATTCTCATTACTGTTCACTCTCCCTTTTATCGTGATTACCAACTTGTTCTAATACATCTTTGAGTTTCTGAGGTACTGGCAATCCTAAAACAGATACGTTTTCAAGTATGCTTATACCCTCGTTATAGATATAAAACATAATAACTGCTAATCTTATAGCGCTCCCTGACTGAATTACATAAACATCAAGGATGTTACTAATACCAATCAAGCAGAAAATAATTACCTTCTTAAATATCCCCCTAAATCCTACTTTGCTAGATAACTTCTTTTCAACAATTGCAACCATCACACCTGTTAGGTAATCAATTACTACAAACCAAATTATTGCTGTCATAAAGCCATCTACCCCACCTAGAAACCACCCCAAAAAGGCTCCAATTGCTGATAATACATACTGTAAAACTGATATTGTTTTTTCCATAATCCCTCTTTCTGCATACAAAAAAAACACCCCAAAGAGTGCCCTATGTATGCTTTGATTTTATTCTACTGTTTCTACTGCTCCTAAAATAGTGTTCTTTTCTTCTTCGGTAATCCAGCCCTTACCCACAGCATTATTTAATCCAACCTCGGTCAATCTCCCTTCGCTGTAAAGTCTTTCTAATGTTCCATACATAACACTCTTATTTTCCATAACTAACCCTCCAATGCGCTTACAACTAATGTGTCTACGAGTTCCTTAAGTTCCGTGTTTTCTGCCTCAATAGCTGTAGCCTTTGCTTCCAACATTCTTAATCTCTTCTGAACCATGTCCACATTTGTAAGATTAAAAGTAATGGTGCCGTTGTCTGGATCAAGCAAGATAGGCAGCACAACTGTTTTATCCCTGTAAATTGCGCTTAATTCGCCACTCTCTGAAAGTATGCTGTATTCACTCAAATTCTCCTCTGTCATTTTACTGCATACTTCCTCAACCGATAGTTCACCTCTTAGCACAGTAATACGGTTTTCACTCGCTCCTGGTAAGATGTTTAATTCTGTTTTGTCTAATACTCTGATTTTTTCCATAGTTTCTTCCTTTCTTTTGGCATAATAAAAAGCCCTCATAGAGGACTTGGGTTTTGGGTATAAGAAAAGCACCCCGAAGGATGCTTATACTGCTTCTATACAATTTCATATTGAGACTTCAAATCATTATGCGTATAGATAGGTATCTTATTATCATGCTGTAATCTTCCCACAACTATGCCTGGGTGAATATTGATTTTTTTAGCAAATACGAGAATACTAGTTCTGTTAATGCTTCTTGTTCTCAAAAATTCACTGTATTCCTCCTGGGGAATTAAAAACTTTTGAGCAAATTCATCAGCATCTTTTTCTAATTCTTCATCTATGCTTTGAATGTACTTATTACTGTAGTTAATCAATGTTAACTTATTTTTTTGTTGTAAAACATGCCTTAATTCATGGCAAAAAGAAAACCAAAAGATATCGGCATACTTTTGTCTGTCATTCATTGCTAGCAATACTTTTTCTTTATTAATCCATCTAACAGCACCATTTATTCCTGAGTTTTTCAAATGTGGCAATAACACCAATGCCACTCCACAGCTTTGCAACATATCATGCAATTTAGGATAGAATTCATCTGGACTTTGAACTGTCATTTTTCTTATCTCGGGTAAACAAGTCTTGAGTTTTTCTTTATTAAACACGTCGGTATCAATTTGTTTCGCTACATTTAATGCAGTTTGCATCCAGATATTAGCATTTATTATGTTCTTTTCTTCAACTTTTGATGTTGATCTGTAATTTACTAAAAACTCTTTTTGTGCCAATAGTCCTAATGAAGACACCTCAAAAAACTTTCTTAAATTAGTAATCTTTTCGATTTTGTCCTTTGTTGCCTCAACAAATTTATTCTTAACAAAATATGAGTAATCTATAAATGATAAGATTTCCTCATCTTCCTTCATATCCTTGATAATCATGTTGTCAGCTAAGTACGTATCATAATTCGCCTGTAAATTAATCCATACTGAAGTAGATGTTCCTAATATAGTTGCTAGTTTTTGCGCTATACTTGGTGTTAAAGGTGTTTGTTCATTTATAAGTTTACTTAATGTTTTATCAGTTATCCCAATGCGTTTTGCAAATTCGGTTTGACTGATTTCCATTTCATCAATAATGTTCCTTACATATAATCCAGGATGAAAGGCTTTAGATGTTTTATATTCTGTTTTACTCATAATGATTTGTCACCTCCAGTAACAATACGATATCAGTAGAATTATATATTTCATTAATATCACTACTATCCCATCGTTCCTCATCATTTTTCAAAGGAATCAATATTAATCGATAGCCTATTTTCTTGCCTAAATCTATCGCGAATTGACCTTTTCTATCGCCTTTTAAGTCATGTAATCTAAACATGGGAGTATTTTTCACATCTCTAAGTGTCTCTGCTGCATTAATAAATTCCAATGTCATTCCAAGTTTTATAGCAACGTCTTTTCCTAGTTTGCGTGTCGCTGTTTTACAATCGTTACATAACTTACTTATATTATTGTTATCGTACTTTATAATCATTATACCATACGTCCCTTAATATGCAATATTTTTTTACCTTTTTGGTAAAATTTCTACCAATCAAGAAAATTTTCAAATAATGAGAAGAATTCTTAATTCCATTATATGCTAATAATCTTGTTTTTTCAACCTATTATTCATATATCAAGCAAGACGCATACCAAGCAATCATAAAGTATTTTATAAAATGTATGAAACTGATTTATTGCAGCTTTTTACTAACTTTGATTCTGTTCAAGGTCAGCAATTCTTTTCTCTAATTCCTATACTTCTTTTTTGAAATCCACATATTAATCATCCTTTCTACATAAAAATAAAGCCCAATAAAGGACTTTTCCACTTTGTTAAAATGCAATTTTAGCTAGCTGATACATATGAGCCACTTATGATATAAGCTCCTACTGGAACGTTTGCACTGCACGCAATATTACTACCACCAACATAGAACCCACTTATCGATGCTCCATCAACTCTCATAGCTGTTAATGGTACTAAGTCAGTACTTGCCAACGGAACAAACCCGATATGCCCTTGGAACCCTGGCATTTCAGTTGTAATTTTAACTCGTATATTAACAGTAACTATTCTACCACTCTTAATATATCCTCCCGATTCAATGCTACCATATGGAGAATTGATAGTCATAGGGGTTACTGTATTTGAATCATTTCTTTGCCATTCTGTCCAAGTATCCGAACTTGTACTTCTTCTTACAAACGATTCATAGCCATAGGCAGGATCTACACCTTCGGCAACTTGTACAATAGAACCCGTTAGATCTGTCCATGGTCTCTTTGTTGTAACTAAGAAAAGTGCTTGATTAGTCAATCCAGATAATCCTATATCAGAATAAATCTTCAATTCATGCGTTACTGATTGTATCGGATACTCAGATGGTTTCTTTTGCGTTCCTCTTGTATCCAGAACTTTTATATCCCCTACTTTTTCCCACGAAGAACATTGATAAGTTGTACCATTTGAGGTAAACATTCTAGACCGATAAACATCTTTGTTTGAATAACTACCGAATGCTAGTATAGGTATGTTCCAGTCAGTTCCTTTAGTACCTAGGAACAATAACTTATAAGGCTGGTCTGCCGTTGGCATATCTGCTGTTACACTTGCATTGCTGTCATATGTGCCTATTTTGGTCATTTCTAATCGGTTATTAATTGTTCCTCTGTGCACTATCGTTTTATTATTCAATGCATCTATATTCTCTTGTAACAGTTTCCCCATCGGCCCCGCTAAAACAGTCTCTGGATCAGTAGCAAGTAGATTATTAACTCTCTTATTTGCATCAATCTTACTTTCTATTGCCTTTTCCTTCAAATAACTATCAGCCCATAATTGAGATTTGAAAGTTGCTGTAATCTCTGGTTGAGGATTAGCAGTCGTAAAGATATTTGTGGTACCATTAAACGTCTTTAAATAAGTATTTAGCGGAGTAATTATAGGAGTGGCAAGTTTGTATCTAACTGTTATAGGATTAGAGGCAAGCCAAGTTTTAAACTGGGAAATGTCCATACTTTGGCAGACTTCAAAGTTTACACCTATATATTTTTGATATTGTGCTATAGCATTTTTAACTACCCCATTTTGCATTTCATCCCACGTTGTATTTTTGGCTTTATTGCAAAGTAATTCGCCATTTGTTTCAATAAATATGTTGCTTTTTAGAGTTACAAACCTTTTATAACCATTGCTTGCTACAATTAGGTTCCAACCCTCATCTTCACTTCCGTCATATGTGAATTCTTCTGCTCCTTTCACATAACTTCCGTCTTTTATATCGTTCCATTCGCCAAGTTCGTATGGATTGTTAATTCTATCTTCTTCGTATGGGGTGTAAGGTGTGGCAGTCGTGCCTAATTCTAACTGTACAAAGTTTGTAATCAATGTTGGAGAATTAGCTCCATAATAAGCACCTATATCTACTCTAATCTCATAAGCATCTTCGTCTAGCACAAACGCTTGACTTCCTTGTTTTGTTTCACCCACAGAAGAAAAGACTAATGTGCTCACATACTGTTTACGAATTAAATTTCCACTTTTACCATAAAACATTATCTGATGCTGTGCATTATTTGTAACGCCAATCTCTTTTAATGTTTGAGATATCGTTACCGTAAAGTCTCTTTTTCCACATCCATTCGCTTTATACTCGCTATTTGCCTTAACAATCACACCCTCTGGTACGTTGATTAAATTTTTTTTACAGCTCACTACGTCAAAGTTACTTGCACTTACAATCGGACTAGGATATTCAGGTGATGGTGAATTGACACTATACTTTTCATAAGATGTAGATGTACTTCCACTCTCTAACTGTGGCTCAATTTTATTATTACTGAAAACTGCACCACTTGTTATTGTTATATAACAAGCTGCAATCGGAAATGTATCAGCTATTGTAAATGTTGTGTCTGTCGTATCAGCTCTGTATGCGTCTGTTCCCTTAAGTTTTCTTACATTTATTCTAGCACCGCTATGACCAGTCTTTTTTAACGTATAAGTTCCAGCTTGTAATGTTACTCTACTAATACCCTCATCAGGAAAAATATTATAATTGAAGTCAGTCGTTGCAGTTCCGTTTAGTGTTATAGTTCCATCTGCATTCGGGGTGAATTTAATGCCATTTAAGGTTGTTGCACTATTTGTAGTACTTGGAAGTAGATTTTTCCCTTTCTCTGTTCTTGCTTGTGTACTCTTACCCTTAATATTAACTTGCGCCAGTGCGTTGTCGGATTTTGCAAAGTTTATGAACTCACCTGTTGATGTACCTTTGTCTTTGTAAGCATCTGCCCACATCGCACCGTCTGTTTGTACTTCTACATTTCCATTCCCCTTAACTAAACCAATTGCTGACCCACTAGCTATTCCAATGTTACTTATATCCTTAGCTTCGTCTCGATACTGTTTTGCTTGTTCCATAAAGTATTTAGCACTATCTTTTTCTGTTGTAGCATCAATACCTACCGCATATCTTTTCGATGTAGAAGCGCTATCAGCAGATGCATTGGCTGAATTTTGAGCATTTTGAGCTTGTACTTTAATATCTGCTAAATAGTTCGGTTGGAGGTGCGATTCTTTAATTGAGCCGTTTTTAACACTTGCTGATACCTTGCCATTAGTAACAGTAAATCCGATTGTAGAGCTATCTGAAAACTCATATTCAGTGATTAGACTAGATAAATCAATATATTGCTTAGTCCCATCATCTAATGTAATAACTATTTGTTGTGTCGTTTTATCATACGAGAAGTTTACAGCTATTTTTTCGAGCTTTGTATCATATTTTGTGGTGGTCCCATCAAGCTTTTTAATAGTAAAAACACCATTATTATCAACCGATATATCTTGTACCAACCCATTAGCTGTAGACTTATCTAGTTTTGTTGTATCCAATGAAACAACCCTACCATCAACGATAGATAATGCTAAATCTATTTTATTTAAGTTTTTTGCTCCAAGCGCTGTTGCAGTACTAGGCTGATTTTGCCAGTTAATTCTTACGTATACTGTCTCCATGTTGGCCACTAAATCACGCCCCTTTCTTTAAGTAATACTTTGAGTTCATTTAGCTCGTTTTGAGAGTTTTTTAATTTTTCTACTTGCTGAATACTTTCTTTAAGTGATACTTTGAGTTCAGACAATTCATTTTTAACTGTTTGTAATTCTTCTGCTTGTTGCAAATTTTCTTCTTTTAAGTTCTGTATCATCTTAATGTGAAATGCATGTAAATCATCATATCTTAAATTGTAATGCTTCCCACCAGGGCAATACTCGCCTTGATTCAATACATTTCCTGATTCATAAACCATACCAGTTTCAATATTATGTTTCTCTGCATTCGCAAGTACTTGCTGTGCTAACAATCCAGAATTAATTACATAACCGTCAAATCCATCCTTAAACCTAAAGTTATAGGGCTTTAAATCCATATAGAATGACTCTATATCACCTAGCACTTGAAAGTCGTACTTCAAACGCAAATCAGATGATTTGGAATAGGTTCTTTCTGCGTAATCCCAACCCACGGCATTTCCGCTACCAATGGCTATCTGTCCAGATATACTACCACCAGACATTCCTAAATTGCTTGTATACAACGTGCCTGTTAAATTATTTATATTGTGATTGTGGCTAGCCAATGCTCCTGTCACTGTTGTGAGAACACTTGAATTATTAACCGACATCGATTGCGCAGATACTGACCCTGTATCTCCATTTATTTGTACCCTATTTAAATCACCAAATCCAACAACTGGGGCACGTAAAAAAAGTGCCTCTACGGCTTTAATAATTGTATTTTTATAATCATCATTCTTGATGTAATTACCTGTTCCCCATCCAATTTGACCACCAAACCATGCTTTTCCTAACTCATCCAATGTAAATTGTGATGAAACTACTATAAGACGGTTACCAATAAGCCTTATATCACCATCTTCAAGGCTTATTTCACTCGAAATGTCTCCAACACTAACCTTTAACTTAATTTGATTAGATAGCTGAGTCATGCTACTTTCTGCGTTATTTTTATTATCAGTAATTTGTGTTTGTAAGCTACTTGAAGTCTGTGTTATTTGTGATTGCAGATTCTCTTTATTGTCTGTAATTTGTGATTGTAGACTACTTGAAGTTTGTGTGATAGTTGATTCAAGTTCTTTCTTATTATCAGTAATTTGTGACTGTAAGCTATCTGCTGTTTGAGTAATTTTAGATTCTAAGTCTTTTTTTGTATCAGTTATTTGTGTCTCTAAGCTACTCGCTGTTTGAGTGATCTGCGATTGTAGCCCTTCGGCAGTATCAGTCAACTCAACGCTTAATGCATCAACTGATTTAGAGATTCTTAGAGCCTTGTTTTCTAGTTCAATAATTTGTGTATTTTGATTTATTTCTTGACTCCGTGTCTCACTTCCTGTAGCTGTAATTGTATCTGTTAGCGCTTGAACACCTGTTAAAACACGATGAAATACAAATGTTTCAATTACATCATCTGTAGTTACAGTTGAAATAGTATCGCCCACTTCAAGATAAGGTAGTCCCATCATAACTGTTGTATGAGGTCTATACTCTACGCCTTTTATTTCTTTAAATATGTTGTTTGCGATAACACTTAGTTCATCAGATGTCTTACCGTAAACTAAAAAGTTTCCTTGTAGAATGTATGCGTTGGTACCTGTCCCGACTGATTGTCCTACATCTCCCTCTTCAGATCGTATAACCAACTTATCTATTGGTTTAACTTTGTAATCTTCATATACAATACTTTTGTATCCACCTACGCCCATTACGGTTCCCGTATCTGAAGGATATAAATCTTCACTAGGGAATAAGGTATCTGAAGGATATAATCCAAAACCGTCAAGACCTATATATTTGAAATTATCTTCTCTTGTCATGTGACCAAAACGACCGTTTATTTCACCGATTGCTCTAGCTAAATCACGAGCTTTCAAAACACTTGGTTCTATTGTTTTTGTGATTATCATACTATCGTTTGGGAGTTCCTGCTCTTCAATTTCTAATCCAACATAACTAAAAAAATCTATTCTAAACTTCTTTAATGTCACACTATTTGTAGAACTAAAATATTTTTTGTACCAATCTGATACGTCTACACTCTCGCCTAACTTATCCTTGATTCTATCGTAAGCTACTACATCCTTAAATCTTCTGTCACTCTGCCTGTTTGCAGATTCTACAACATAACTACCAAATGGCATTGTATAAATTCCATTCACAACTTGAGTGACTATAACAAGTTGCCCTTTTAGTTCTTGTTCTATATCTGCAACAATAACTTTCATCTGTGCTGATTCACAGCCACCAAAGGTTAAATCTTCTTCAGAGCAAATACTTTCTGTTAATTGAAAACTCTCACCTTTAATTTGGTTATTCGTTATAGTTAAATCAAGTGCTGGAAAATAGAAGAACATCTGCTTATCAGCTGTTGAATCTGATAACGGAATAGCATCATTTTTATATATTAACTTTAATTCATCAGCTATTTCTAACATTGCTTATGTCCTCCTTTTTAATACCCTATAAATGCAATTCTTATCGGTCGATATACTATTACATTTCCTTTGACCTGATATATATGATATTCGGGATCGGACATATAAAAATCAGCCACTTGGTAAGTGGCTGATTCATCGTCCCAATATTCAACTTTGATTTTATCCCTATTACTAATAGGTACATACGTTTTAAAGACAGTTAATTCGCTTAAAGTCATTGGTGGAGTATTAAATTCTATTTTTGTTGGCTTATTTTGAAGAATTTTACGTTGCAAATCTCCATTGGAATCTCTATAAGTATCTATATCTTGTCTTTGATTTGGTGTTGCCTTATAACTGTCTATTGCAATAAAACTAAGAGGGAGAGCCTTCCCTCCAATTTTAATTAAATAGCCTTGGAAAGCCATTAACTCCCTCCTTTTAAAATGCTGGCCTACCTGTCATATTTCTGTATTCTTTGGCCATTTTTCGATTAGAATTAAATACCTCTCTTTCGCTAATATGCGCTATAATGTCAGCTTGATTAAGAGCTTCAACTAATGCATTTACAAGTCCTTCTTTATCTAGCCCACTACCGTTACTTGATGCACTACTCTTCAAAGTGTTTATGGTAAGTGTTCTGTTTGATGTTAAATCTTCGAAACCACTAATCCCAGATGTGTTAACCTTGTAATTGCTCTCTAATGTAAGTGGATCAATTCTTATACCACTTGCACTCTTAGTAATAGCTGTAGTCCATTTGTCCATGATTCCAGTAGTTGAACTTATTCCATCTTCAATGCTGTTGTTAAATCCTTGAACTGTATAATCACCAAACTCACCAAATATTCGTGATGGAGAATGTATTCCTAGTTTGTCTTTAAACCATCCGGATATATTACTTACCCACGTTGCAATAACCCCTTGTGACTTGCTCTGATTATTAGATATACCATTGTTAAAACCTTCTACTGTGTTTTGTCCATATCCTTTAAATATTACAGAAGGTGAATGAATACCCATCTTTTCAGTAAATGGTTTCATAATATAGGTTTGTGCCCATGTACCCATCTTTGTTTCAGTAGTTTTTCCGTTATCGGCAATGTAATCATTGAATCCACTCATTACATATTTCGCAAAGTTTGAAAATGTGTCAGATTTAGTAGCCCCTTGTTTTATTCCTAGTCCTGTTCTAGCAGTTCTGATTACTGTATTTGTCCATGTTTGGATTCCTGTTTCAGACAATGGAGATTTTTCAGTAATTCCAGAATTAAAACTATATATTGTCTCTTCGCCTAATGTTTTTGAGTTTGTTTTTATCCCTGGTTTAGCACCTTCGAGAATACTCTGTACAAATCCACCAAAACCAGTTGTCAAATCTACTTTTCCCAGTCTGATACCAGAAAGCAACTCGTCTCCTATATCAACACCTTGTTCTTGTGCAATCTTTGCCAATTCTTCGAGTTGGCTAGTATTTTCTATCTGAGTTGATATTAACTTGTATAGCGATTCAACGTTTCCTGTTACTGCTTCAGCCAAGTAAATTGACGCTAGTCCTTTTGATACACTGTCGGGAACCGCTTCACCAAGAGCCGTATTCTCTTTAACAATTTTCTCAAGCTGATCTTTTGTAGGCTGTGCAGCGTCAACGAATTCTTGTATTCCCTCTGCTGCTTCTTTTCCTAATGATTTGGAGTATTTTCCTAATTGACTAGCATATTCGGAAATATATCGAACAAATTCGCCTTCGTTCGAACCACCTTTTTCAGTTGACTTTAACAAGGAAGCAAGGTCTTTATCTATTTGCTTTGTTGCGTTAGCTAATGCATCAATTGACGTTGACACCTTGAATCCATTTATGTTCATATTAAAGCTATCAATATCAACCTTCATTCCCTCTGAATATGCTTTCACTTCTTTGTCATATTCAGCATAAGCGGCATCAATTTCTTGTTGCGTTGTTGATTTGTCAAGTTCATACTCAAGTTTTATACTAGCTTGCGTGAATAGCTCCATGGCAACATTTTCTTTATAATCTTTCTCGTATTGCTTTTGAAGTTCTTCTAGTTCTTTGGTTAGCGAAGCATAGGCCTCTTTTGTTAAATCAGCACCTGATAATTCTGATTTTATAACTTCCGCTCTTGCTCTATACTGTGCATCAGTCAATCCCTTTTGGATACTTGCTAATTGAGCTTGTAATTCTTGTATTTCTTTAACTTCATCAAGTTCTAACAATCCATCTTCCCATGCTTCATTTGTTGCTTTCTGAAGTTTCTTTGCTGCTTCTTCAACATCTTTTCTTATATTGTCAAAATATCCAGAATATGATTTGATTAACTCTTGCTCTGTAGTTTCATCTTTAACAACTAAAGAAATCGAAATAAGTGTTGCTTCTTCAAGTTGATTAACGTAGGAATTTACTTCTGAAATATATTCATCAATTGTTTGCTTGTATAATCCTTGTTCTTCTTCTGTTAACTCCAACCCTACTTGATCTTTTCTATTTAATTTATTAATAGTTTCAATTTTCTTATCAAGTGACTTTTCAATATCAGCTAGTTCCTCCCACTCAAGTTTCGCATGAGAAACAAAGTCAAGAGTACCATTATCTGCGATACGTTTCGCTACAGTTTCTAACTCCTCAGCTGATAATTTAATATTACCAAACATGGTATCAAGACGTGCATTATTTGCATCTTCCCATGCTTTATAAATTGCAGTACCTAGTAAAACTAATGCGCCGATAACTAATGCTATCGCACCTGTTTTACCTAGACTAAGTGCGCTTAGAGATTTGCCAAAATCCAAGAACCAGTTCATTAATTTATAAGCGCCAACTCCCGTAGCAATCCCTAAGAATAGTGGTGTTAATTCACCTAGTTTATCTATAAACCATTCAAGTTTAGGCTGTATTTCTTCTGAAAGTTCTTTAGCCTTATTCTTAACTTTGTCCATTTCAGAATTGAACTTTTCAAGGTAATTCGTTGTCTTATTCGAAATCTCATTATCAAGACCTGGAATACCGCTACCAGCATCCCCACTACTACTAGAACTACCACTATTTTTATTTAAAATATTTAGTTCATCAAACTTTGAAACAGATTTAGTCAATTTCTTCACAGACTCATTTGCATCATCTGCACTATCTCCTACACTATCTATTCCTCCTGTAACTCCTGTAAATATCTCCGTATCGGAATAGTCTGGAAGTTCATATCCAAGCATTGTAGCAAATGCATCTGTTATGTTTCGTAGTGCAATTAAAAATCCATTTATATAAGGAAGTACAGTTTGCAATACAGGCAAAAACAAATTACCAATTGAGCGAGTTAAATTATCCCATTGCTGGCGTAATATTCTGATTTGATTGGCTGGACTTTCAATAGTTTTCGCCATATCTCCCCAAGCGACAGTTGTTTGGTCCATGATTGATAACCAACGTAATTGAACTTTAGCCGCTGCTGACATTTGTTCAATCGAACCTTCAATGCCATATTTTTGAGCTGTTATAGCTAGGGATGATTGAGATATATCGATACCTAATCTACGCAATGGTTCAATTTCACCAGATAAACCGCTTTGTAACTTTTCCATCATCGTCTTAGTATCAACGTTAAACAACGATGCCATATCATTTCCCAACATTGTAAGTGATGTTGAAATATTGTAAGCAGTATCTGATACTAATCCCATAGAATCAGCCATTTGTGCAAACATAGCTTGATAATTTTTAACCATGTTTGGATCAAGTGAAAGATTATCTGAAATATCTTCTGCAAAATCATTAGCTTTGTTCATGAATGATATTGCATAAGATTCTGCCATTGACGAGCCTATTTCATATCCTGCACTCTTTGCCGACGTTAGCCCTATTTTCTTCATAGATGTTTGGAATAGGTTAACAGTTTCCTCGTAGTTCATTGCTTTTTCAATTGAGCCACTGACAAGTCCAAACGCTCTTTTTAATGAATACAGCACAGCTGATAATTTCATTACTTTTGAAATTAAAGCACTTGAATATTTTTCTGCCCTATAATTTGCATCTGCATATTTCTTCATTGCATTTGTAGCATCTTTTACTGGACTTGATAACCCTTTCGAAACACTTCTTAAACTGTTCCCTTTCCCAACTAAGCTAGCTAATGAGTTTGTGAGCCTTGTAATATCAGTAGATACAGTAGGGGCTTTTGAAAGTGTTGTTAATAGATTATTAATCCCTGTTGCCAATGCAGGTAAATTGCTAATTGCACTAGATACACTTTTATTTCCTAGTTTAGAAATACTGCTAGATAGTCGACTTATACCATCTATTCCTTGTGATAAATTACTGGCACCATTAATACTATTAGTAAAATTTCTGATGGAATTAGATGCTTTATACAAAGATTCAGTGTCTACATTCCCTAACTTATCTATGTTTTTAGCTAGCCTTGTAAAGTCGGATGTCTTGGTTGAACTTATGTTGCTCATTGAGCTTGACAATCTGTTTATTCCACCTGCAAGCTTATTTAACCCGTCTGCATTTATTCCACTAAGGCTATTTTCTACCCTAGACAACCTATCAATCATTTTATCTAATTGACTATTTGCTTTTTCTGCTTGCGCTTGTATTTGTATCTCTAAACGATCAATTTCGTTACCCATAAGTCCATCACCATCTTTCTAATTTAAAAGTTGTAAATGGCACTCTGGGTGCTCTAATATGTAAAGAACGAGGTTAAAGTTCCCCGTTCAATTTATTTTCAAACTCCGTATTTGCAACACTAGCCCACATAGCAAATCTATCCTCATCAGATAGCTTGCTATTGTCATTTCCAAAAATCTCTAGTGGTTCACTTGGATATTTGTGGTTTTTAGAAAATGCTGCGCTAATAGCGTGGTTTACATATATTCCATTTAACCATGCTAGTTTGTTTTGTTGAGTTTGCTTCATTTTATGAGATTCTAAAAAGGGCTCTAACTTCTTAGGACTCAGCGTCCAAAAAACAGTATAATCAATATCAATACTAAGAGCTTGTGGAAGCCATACTTTATTGATTAAGTCCCTCATACCCTCATATTTATTCAGATCAATTACTGTTTGGTTGCTTTCTTGCGATCTTGAGGTACTTTCGGAGCTTTCGCTCCCTTGGAAAAACCCTCTAAGGCACCTATCTTCTCCATACTGTTAATATCCTCAATTAACGCATCGAGTAGTTCATAAATAGAACCACCGTTATTAATGTGAGCATCGATTTCATTTAATGCTTCATCAAAAGGTAATCCTGTGTAAAAACTAATCCCTTTAACAACGCTTGTAGCCAACTTTTCAGGGTCAAAAAATGAGCGCTCTATTAAAGCTAAAATTTTAATTCCTTGATCTTCTAGCTTTTGCGCATCCATAAATGATTTTATAACTGGCACTTTGTATTCATTTCCGTTGAGTTTCATAGAACTTCTCTCCTTTTCTTACGCTCCTGTTTTTTTAGTTCTTGTAATCGCAGTAGATCTAGCAATGACAATCTTCATTTCTTTAACACCATTAACACCAGCACCAGTTGCATAAACTGTATGCTGGCCTTTCCATGCAAACTTAGTTCCACTTGCAAATTCTAAGGCGTAAAACTGTTCCTTCCCAGCAGTTGCAGCAACAGCATCATAATCTGTATCAGTATAATTTGCTGTAAACTCCATAGCGCCTGCGCTCTGCACACCTGGGATATTCGTTTCCATTGGGTCATCTAATGTTGTTGTATCAATCATTTCTGGTGGACCACCTAAATCCGGAAAGTCTTTAATAGGACACATTTTTGTTAAAGATGCTTCTGCTGTACCACATTTAAGAACTGTTCCAATTGTATTTTCTGCCATGTATAAATACCTCCTTACATAAAAAATAGAGCCATAATTGGCTCTGTCTTAAAAAGTATCGGAATTGCCGATAACCCTTGTATATCTTGCAATTATTCGGCATATCGTTTTATCACTTATATTTGTTACTTGCTGAGGTCCAAATGTTCTTTTGAACCCCATTGATCTCATACTAGCATCACTTAGATTATGAATTTTCTTACCATCATTAAATGACGAATCACCTTTTGTATAAGTTGTAATTTCAATCATCGGTATAACCGCATTCTCGTTATTATCCATATCTTCTGCTGTACTAGGATTATCCAACTGGTTAAAAAACAAATGTGGAAAATTTGGCGGAGTATCTTGATACGTAGTACTGGCACTAGAGCAAAGTGAAGCTACTGCATATTTAACTTTAGTAAAAATAATAGAACTTTTATCTATCAATTAAATACCTCCTTTGCTACCTTTTGTATTACTTGTTCAAGATCTCTTCCTGTTTCATACATAAAAGGCCTACTAGGCATTCCTTTAGTCCAATACCATTCACCATCTTTAAAGTAATACCATCCACTTTCTCCATGAGAATTAACATCATATTTCCAATTAACTAATGAAGTATCTGGATGTGGAGACTGACTTCCGATAACTCCTGTTCCAAACTCTACGTACACAGCCCAATCACAGTCAGTATAAATATACCAAGTTGCACCTTCTGGGGAAGAACCGCCATACTCTGCCTTTATGCTAGATAATAGCTCACCGGTATAGATTGCATCTTTCTCAGACACTTTAACACGGGCAAGAGCAACCCCTTCTTCAGCTAATCTTTCAGCAAACTTCTTGCATTTATAATTTAAGTCCTCTTTGTACTTCTTGACTTCTTTTATTGCATTGCGTACTTCAAATACTGATAACCCAAAGCTAATCTTCTTCGACATAACTACACCTTCTTAACAGCGTACATGATATGATTAAGACTTTTAGCCACTCGCTTAACTGTGTATTCCGGTTCAGAATTGGTTTCTCCACCAACCCCTATAATCGGTTTTGTATCAATCCATAATCGTGAAAACTCATCAATTTCACACATTGTATCATGTGTTAATAATACCTTGTCATAATCAAGGCTTTTACCAAAGACATTGTTTTCAGTTTCACCTTTAGATGCAGATACATTAACATCAAATTCTCTTACCTCTGTATATCCTGATGTCGTTTCTCCTGTTTCAACAGGGACCTTTACTCCATCAATTTCTACATAGATGATGTCTCCGTTTTCATCTACCTCATAACCAGGAACGGACTCTCGATATAATGTATAGTAAATTTTTTTTTGATTTCTCTTTAAATCTCTCATGATGTCACCCCACCCCTTGACGTTTTTCTCATGACATTACCCTTGCGACACAAGGTCACGTTTCCATCTTTTCTATAACACACCTACACACGGAACAATATCCGCCAAATAGCTTGACGGGATACCTGCATTTTCATATGTTCGGCTTACTCCATTCTCGTTATGAGATGTTTCTCCCTCTGCTCCTTGCTTGTTAAATAGATAAATGTATATTTGCTCTATGTTATCAGCATACTGCGATAATGCTTTTTCTCTTTGTTGTTCATCGTGCCCGTAAGGATATCTTGCTTTAATCACTTTTCGCTCAGCCTGACTCCAAAATAGCGAAAGCAGACTATCTTGACTAGAATCGTCTGCTTTCATACCTACTAACAATCTTAGCTTTTCATTGTCTGCCATCGCCATCACCTTATTTCTTTTTAGGTTCTTTTACTTTTTCACCCTCTGAAGATTCAGTTTTTTCAACTTGGTGATCTTCTTCCTGATTATTAACTTCTTTTATCTCTTCCACCGGCACCTCTGCACCAGTGGGATAGATAACACCATTGTATTTAATAGCATGATCATATTTCATAAAGGTACACCTCCTAATAACACTTAATTACAAATGTTTCATCCATTCTTTCATATGATGGCAAAGTGATTTCAGACGCTGTAGTCTTAGTGTGAACAGGGTCGTTAGTTGTTGTAACAGCAATGGCTACGCCAGTATTAACAATGGATACGTCTGCCTCTCCATTTCCTGCAAGAGTTCTTTCTTCTGGTGTTGTTCCATACCATGTATTTCCTAATGCACCATCTGGAAGCAATGTTGCAAATCCATCTGGGTAAAATCTCTGTGCAATTCCTGATTCATCCTTATATTGTTTCGCGTAAACAATAATACTGATTCCAAGTTCAGATTGGAATATTTCTTTAACCCTTGCATCTGTCACAATCACTGTTGCGGTTGTGTTTTGAGCTAGAATATAATTTCTAATTTTAGTATTTTGCTTTAAATACCCCATTGTCTTTTTTGACACAAGCATATATGCTGGGCGAGTTCCTGTTAATTCCTCTACAGAATCAATAGCACTTGAAACGTCTCTCATTGGATCAGATGTAGTTACTGCATCCCACTTATCGGCTGACGTTGAAATTTCTAAAAAGTTGCTAGCCTTATAAATTCCATCTGGATCATAATTATAAGCATACGTTACTCCATCTGCCTGAATAGAAATCTTAGGACTCCCATCTAATGGTGCAAGTAACTGCATTCTCATACGCTCTGGTACAACATCTGCTGCTTCAATTAAGGTGTTTGCATCATCGTAAATTCTTGACAACACTTCAGTTGCGTATGGATCAGATGTGTCTTGTACTCTCATAATTTCCTGCTCATCGGCTTCTTTTACAATCATAGATTCACGAAAGAATGCCATCTCTGTTTCTTCCATCTTGAATCCAGAACGACTCCTAATTGTAGACACTGCATCGAAATTAGAAGGAGCTAACGATACTGGTAACCCTTTACTTGTCTTAATCCATTTTAAATCCAAACCATTTTTCTTTTTAGCTGGGAAAAGGGTTGCTCCCAAGTAAGGGATTTTATTACTTGCAACTTCTTTATGATTAATAGCAATTGCTTTTGCGCTATACGCATCTCTAATATTCATTCTGTATTACCTCTCTTTCCAAATAATTAATCAAATACAATGAGTGGCAATGCTGCTTTTACTTCTTCTGCAATCGTAATTCCAGCATTTTTATTACAATTAGCTGTATTTACACAAGCAAATGCTCTGATGAGTGTTCCATTTGGGTTGTCCTTTGTGACATCACTTAATAAAATCCCGATAGCTGTAGCCCCTGCATTATCAATGGTTCCGGTTGCAGTAATTGGGTTGCCTGCTTTACAGATATTATTTGTAAATGCTGTATCATCTAGAGTGATTGGTGTAAATAGTTCACCACCTAGTCTTCTTTTTAAAATCTCAGGTTGAGAATCATATGCTGTACTTTTATATTTCATTTTCATACCTCCTATAGATAATTTTCAATTCCTTTTTGTACGTCTGCGTTAGCCATAGATTTTCCTAATGTTTCAGCAATTTTTTCTGCTTCGGTCTTTAAATCGCTGTTTCCATCATCACTTTTTCCGCTACCACCTGGAGTTTCCTTTAATAAACCTTCTTTAACTTTTGATTCTGTAACTTCCTTCTGCTTATTGAGGATAGTTACAAAATTAGAAGCTAATGATTTTGATGTTTCTAAATCGTCACTTACAATTCCGTCAATTAGATCCTTGTAATCATCTTCGGTAAGCCCTGCTCCACCGAAAATAGCTTTTACCTCTGATTTATTAACCTGCTTTGTTAACTCTGCAATAATTTTATTTGAATCTTCGATAGCTTTATTCGCCTTCTCTAGCTCCGTCATACCTTGCTGATTTAACTTGTCAAGTTCAGTTTGTAATTCATCTGTTTTATTCGCTTTATCACGAAACGGATCCACTTCAGTTTTTACCTGATTTAAATAGTTTGTGATTTGTTCTTCTGTAGGTGCCTCTATTCCGAAAGCAATTAAATTTTTCTTGGCTTGTTCACGTGTCATAATATATCCTTTCTACCCACACTTTTTTACGTTGTTCGCTCAACATTGGCTTGCCATTTACCGCATGACTGCATAATAAAAGAGCGTCAATAAAAACGTTTTCCGCTACTAGTTTTTCGCTCTGGCTCAATTTTCTTACATGGTGTTGTTTTAATCTCTTTAGTCTTAATGTTTAGCACGTTTATGTTTCCACATCTTGGACATTTGATTGATGTATTACCATCTGTCTCAGCTAATTTTCTATCGCATTTTTTGCAACGAAAGTCAATCAATATTTCCACCACCTTCCGTTGTAGAATTTGTTTTACTCATTTGTAGTTCTCTATTGAATTGCTCTTCGCTTTCAGCTTTAAGTTCTGCATCCGTTTTATATTTTGCATCTAAATATTCCTTAGACTGTACGTATACTTTTTCTGGATCGCCCCATAAGTCACAAGTTTTAATAGCAATCTTTGGATGAATTCCTTTTTCAAGTAGATAAATCAACGCTTGTGCTTTTACTAGCATGTTATCAGTTTTGTTTCGAGTTACTTTCACATCAATATCTTGAAGTTTAAGCTTAATGGATGAGCTTCCCAACGTGTTTAATGTATATAATGCAATACGAAGGAATTGCTTTTCCGAACGAACAAAAATAGGTTCATCCAATTTTGCCCTCTGCTCTGCAAAATCCCATCCATTACGAAGATATACGGCTTGACCAGTATCTCCACCAGTGTTTTGCTCTCGATTTGGCATCCCCTCAATAATCAGTATGTTTTTATACACGTCATCTTTGGCTATCTGCGTTTGATCTTGTTTAAGTTCACTAGTTATCATACTCACATCAGCTTGTACTCCCTGTTGAGCTTTGACTTTAATAGCACCTAGCTGGCACATTTCCAAGAACTTATTTTCATCAATATCACAGTTAACAAACTTCATAAATGCTTGAACAAATTGTTCTATACCATCGATTCTATTAGCTTGTATTTTATTGAGTGTATCTAGCATACTAATCACTATTTCAATATCACTTAATCGTCTCGAATTATTTGGATATTCAATTACTGGAATTTTAAAGAAACCATTTACCTTTGTTTTTGTAATATCGATTTTAGAATTTTCAATTTCATAATACCATTTATCTGTGTAACAAATATATCGATTTCTACCTTCAGTTGTTCGAATCTGTTGTACTGACATCAAAGGTTTATTTCCATTGCGACTAGAATAAACAATGAAAACATCCTTTGGATTTAGTGTGTTAATTTCAAATGGAGTATCATCCACACCTTCCACCCAAACAAATCGGTAAGCGGTACCGCAAATAGATTGCCACTCACCTAATTCAATGTCGTATGCGGATTTATCAATGGTCGACATTAAATCATTTAAATCATCTACCATCTTTGTTATATTCTCATCGTCTTTGCGGCTCACATATTGCACCGGCTCACCGAAATTCTGTGCTGTCATGAATCTTACTATTTCTAGAGCATGATTCTCCACAGTACGGTTGTTAATCTCAGGTCTTACAACTTTTTGTCGATACAGAATCGGTTGATCACCTCTGTAATATCGGTCCAAGTAATTTATTTCTCTTCGATTCTGCCAATGTATAGCCAGTGCTTTCCCCAGTTCTTCGACTATATTGTCAGCATTAATTTGCTCGGCAGAACTATAGATAATTTTTCGACCAAAGTTTCCTCTGCAAACATCTATAAACGATATTCTATTTTTTTCAAAATCCATATAATCACCTTTTTCTGCACGAAAAAAGCACCGACAATAATTATCGATGCTTTCTTACAATATTATTTTTAAGGGGGAAAAGTCATTGCGTGGACAGGATTTGAACCTGCGACCTCCAGTTTATGAAACTGGCGAGCTTCCGAACTGCCTTTTTTAATACTAGTGTTTATACACTATTTCCTATGATACAATTATAACATACATATTTGTGAATCATGTGAAAGTTCATATTTAAAAATATTTAATTTTAATTTATAAGTGTTGTATTTTAATGTTCTTTTTTGTAACTTTATGGTAATTATGTCCTATTGTATATTTTTCCCTTTAAGATATAATATAATTGCAACGTTGCAAACTAATGAAAGGGTGATTTGATAATTATGAAGTTTAAAAAACTAATAAAATCAATAGTAACTTTAGCATTATGTGTAACAATGCTTATACCAGGTACATTTGTAGCAAAAGCTAATACAAATAATAAGTCAATGGAAGAAATGAAAGCGTATTTACGTGATATAGGAACACCATCTTATATTCTCGATTCTTATGAAAACATAGAACCACTTAGAATGTTGTATGATAGGTTATATACCAAAAACAATAATATTGTTTACTCAGGCTCAATGATAGTTTTAAATGATGGAAGTGTTATAAATGATGATGGAACAGATTCTTATGGCGTAATTACACCTGATACTATCTATTTAACTCAGGCAACCTATTTAGAAACAGTTAGTACGTCAAATTCATTAATTACGAAGTGCTATGTAAATGTAAACTATCATAATGAAGGGTACAATGGCACACATTCTTCACTCTACACTGATTTGGTTGCTACAAACTGGGATAGTAGTGTTTTTACGTATAACAGTGGCTCATTCACTTCTTGGAATACTTATAAGCATTCTAATGGTACTACTAGTAATAATTCACAAATTTCAACACCAACGGAATCAGTTCAAGGTGGTTTGGGATGGAAGGCAAAAAGACCAGAATTTCATTACTTAGAAGATGGACATGCTATTTATGAACTTTTACCAAGAACTTCAAATATATATTCTAAAAAGGTTAACAGTACATATACTCAAAACGCAACAACAATTAATACAGAGTATGCATACAGTAATTTACCTTTTGGTACAGCTTTTAACGTTGGAACAGTATCAATTTCTATTAACGATAGCTTTATTTCTTCTAAAACAACTAAATCATCAACAATTATATATTATACTAAATAATTAAAAAAGTTAGGGTTAAGAATAAATATGAATAGAAACTTTTATAATATAATATATTTCTTATTAATTACAATCCAACTTTTACTATTAAAATGTTACGTTACTCTTAGTAGCAATTTAATAGCCATATTGTACATAATTGTATTTATTGTTATAATCTACTTTTTGAAAATTATTTATGACTCCAAAAAACAATCGAGAAAAAAAGTATTCATTTATTCATCAGTAGCTATCGCATTGTTAATCTGTTTATTGCTAACTAAGACTAGTAGCATTCCTGCAGCTAAACTAGTTGATAAAAAATTCGATAAAAATTATTATATAATTTTTCAAGAACGAAATAGTCCGGATTATATTCGATTATATTGTGATAAACTGACATTTGATTTAGTTAACGTATCTGATGATTATATTAACATTGAGTATACAGTATTCCCGTTATCAAAAAAATATTATTTTAAGAGTTTAGATATAATAGATAACTAATGAATAGAGGAACCTTAGTTTTTAAATATAGGGTTCCTCTATTATTATTTTTCTATATCCTAGATTATGATGATATATATTCCTGAATTATTCATGCTGACCTTGTCAGCATGATGCAATACCTTATAATTACTGAGTTTCATACATTTATTACTTTCACTTAAAAAGTGAAACCTAGATATAGAAAAAAGGTCTCTTCTTTGTTAAAATTTAAGTGCGACCCAAAACTCAAACAAAGGAGAAACCTCATATGTCTAGTTTACAGGATTTACACTTAGATTGCAATAACCGTATTAAAATAAATTTTAATGGAGGAGAACTTTCCTCCGATTCTGGATTACTTTTACTCTATGAGTATATAAATAAACTAAATATTCCTTCTATCATTGCTGAAAATTTTAGTACTGATACAAAACTGCGTGTTCATTCTGATTCATCCATCCTCATGCAACGTATCTTTCAAAACATCGCTGGGTATTTTCAAGATGATGATGCAGATGAATTAGCTTTTGATCCTATATTTACTCAAATTCTTTCTAAAGAAAGATTGGCGTCTCAACCTACAATAAGCCGATTTATGAATCGTCTTGATGACACATGTATTATGCAGATGGATGTTCTTCATCAACTATTACGTGAGAAAATTTATTCTTATGAACAACCACAACAGATCATTCTTGATGTCGACTCTACTTCATTTACTACTTATGGTTCGCAAGAAGGTAGTAGCTATAATACTCATTATCAAAACGTTGGATATCATCCATTATTAGTATTTGATGGGTTAACTAAGGATTTATTAAAGGCTGAGTTAAGACCAGGAAATACTTACACTTCAAAGGACGCACATAATTTTTTGTATCCTCTCCTATTGGAATATATGGATAATTATCCAGATACTCAACTATTCTTAAGAGGTGATAGTGGTTTCGCAGACGTTATGCTTTATGAAAAGTTAGAGACCAATGGTGTGAGTTTTGCTATTCGTATGAAGGAATCAGCACGCTTACGTAAGATGGAAGGTGATGTTTATGATTTTATGGAATCATTAAACAATAATCTTGTTGATTACGCTTGCACTTATACTGAATTCATGTATGCCGCTGATAGCTGGGCATATCCTCGTAGAATTGTTTGCAAGATTGAAAAACCATATGGAGTAATGGTAGCTAATTATACATTTATCGTTACAAATATGGAGCTTCCTGCCCAGGATATTTTACGTTTTTATTGTAATCGAGGGACTATGGAAAACATGATTAAAGAAGCAAAACTAGGCTTTCATATGAATGCTATGCCAAATCATGATTTCATAATTAATCAAAATCGACTCCAAATCAATATGTTAACATATAACATATTCAATTGGTTTCGTCGAATGGTTTTACCAAAGAAGATGAGACATCTTCAAGTTGATACAATTCGTTTAAAACTTATAAAAATAGCAGCAAGGCTAACGAAGAAATCACGTTATCTAATCTTTAAGTTATGCAGTAGTTGCCCTTATAAAAATGAGTTTAATGAAGTTTTATCAAAAATCCATTCACTAAGACCATTACAAAGGTTATTAGAGTAGATAGTGAGTTGTACATTGACAGTTAAAAAAAGAGATTATTAATACCTTAGTTAAATTCCTTTCTTTTTTACTGTTAAAAAAAGTAAATTCATAAAAACAAATGCAAATACAATGGGCTGATATAAAAATTAGTAAATTAACTTTGCTATTCACTTAGGTGAATAATTCAGGATATTTATTTATTATTTTTGATACATTACTTCTATCCATGTACATTTTCTTTGCCACTTGTTGCTGAGTCATGCCATCATGATATAAGTATTCAAATACAAGTTTATCTCTTGGATTCGTAATGTTTGCAATAAGCATATCAATCTCACATTTCATTTGTTCAAGCAATTGTATTTCAGATTGAAGCTGTACCTCTAGTACACGTACCTTCGCTTTCCATTCTTTATTATCTCTTATATTTGGTTCTGAAACATAAAATCCTCTAGGCAAATAAGGAAAACTTTTTGACGAACCATACACTTTGCCCACCTCGTTAACTGGTGGATTAGTCTTTAGTTTCTCTAGCTTCTTTTTATCACGTTCAATTATTTCTTTTAAATACGTATAATTTGCTAGGTATTCTTTTGTTATCATTTTATCCCCTCCAGTTTTTCTAACATGGTCTTTTCATGACCTCTATTTTAGCAATGACACCACCATCTATAAACTTTTGTAATTGTGCTAAGCTATCAGGGGCATCATCGTGTTCGTTTTTACCTATTTGCACAAACATAGTAAGTTCGTCCATTGCATCTTGATATTCTTGATCCCTATGCTTCTCATCTAAGAAATAAAAATTCTTTTTTATGTCTGGAGCATACTGAATTATCTTTGCAAGTTTGCTAACTTGATTATCAGCTTTCTTGCTAGTTATGTTTGTTTTAAATCCTGCCTCACGTAATCTTCTGTCAACTTCATCAGCGTACACATCACCACCATTGTTAGCCTCAAAGTGTTCTTGATGTGGCTTATGATGGAGTGTCTTTCCAACTACAATTGGATAAGTAATATCTTTGTCACCCTTATTGAACATCCAATCGTGTATAAAAACTTTACCGTCATTATACACATAACCGAAAGGCATTGAGAAACTATCTCCACCACCCCAAGCAACGTCACCCACAGCAATTATCCTGACAAGCCCGTATTCTGGAAGAATGCCATTATAAGTATTAAGTTCACTCTCTGGGAATAATAACCCTTCACGAACAAATGGTTTTTGTTGATACTTTGCTTCCCACTCATTCTTATCAAGACGCTCCTTTAGGTTTAAGAAATACTCTGTTGAGAATCCTTTGCCATAAAGATAATCAAAATTTGATTCTCCATTTTCATTAAGTGCAGGAATTTTTCTAAATCTGTATCTTGGATTATCTTTGTATTGATTCTCAACCTTACCCAATGGATCCAATACGTTCCATCTTGTACCTACCATCAATTCCCTTGAACCATCATTCTTACGGTCAACCAATACGTTTAGATAATCTTGATATCTTCCTTCTAGCCTTGTAGGATTTAGTGATTCAGTTCTGTCTCTTACCAAGTCATCGACATACAAATACCCATCATTGCTTATATCAACTGCACCTGTCCATGTTCCATCAATACCGCGACAAGTTAATGTTGAGAATCTATCTGGTTTATCAAGATTAATTTCTTTTTTTTCTGCGGATTTTGATTCAAGTTTAACCCCTGGAAAAATATCTGCAAAATGATATTCCTGTGAATTTATAATGGTTAAACACTCACTATAAAACCCATCTGCAAGAATACCACTGTGACCACTCATTGCATTATGACAATTTGGTCTTTTCCCCATAATCCAAGATATAAAGAAAATACATATCGTACTTTTACCAACTCGTGGAGGCATAGACAATCCATAAAAATCAAGTTTCCCATCTTCAAGGTCCTGCAAGTCTTGCACAACAACCTTTAATGTATATCTTCTTGGCAGATAGAATCTTTTCTCCGGTGCTCTATCTTTCTCCATGTAGATTAAATAAGATTCAAAATCATATGGAGCTAACAGTAATAATGCTCTGTAGTATAAATCCTTTGCACGAAAATCTTTTCTTGAAAGTCTACTTGCCTTATCTCGTACAAACTTTGCTTCTTCTATTGCAACATCTATATCTTCATTACAATTTATTATATTAATTGCAGTATTTATGAGATAATCAAGATTTTGATAATCCCATACATCATTTTTATGCAACAGCTTAATAAGTTTTTGGTTCTTTTCTGATACCACTTGCGCCACTCTCCTTTGCGAATGGCGCTCTATGGCGCTCTAAAAAATACATTTATTCTAACATTCTTCTCTATAGTTTATATATCCTTCTGTTTCACACTCTACACAAGGGTATAAATAACTAGAATGAACTTTTTTAGAAGTTCTATGATAAAGTCGTTTTCCATAATGCTTACAGATATGAGGGTTTGTCTTATTAACTTGTTCTTCTTCCTTTAAGTTAATATTGATACAAATATTGCAATCAAGCATTTTTCCTCCTAAAATTATATTAAAATTAGAAATTACCAACTACCTCATACGGTAGCATCAAATTTTCAGCATATAAAACTTCGGCGGTGCATCCTCTGCTTTTCTTCCAATCACCGAAAACTAGCATCTTATCACATCTTTCCAGTAAGTTTAAGCACATTTCTAAGCCATTTTCATATGAAACCGTATCATACATAAATCCAAAACAATGTATAGGTGAAATATATGTGTTTTCAGGGTGCTTTTCCGATAACTCAGTAATAATGTTTTCAACGCTTATTCTATTGCTTTCCATTCCACCATATGGGTGAGAAATATAGATTAACATTGCTCTTCCTCCAATGTTTCAATTAGCTTGTTCAAATACCATTGCGCCTTTTTCACATCTTCAAGTCCGTTCTTTTCTTCGTATCTCCAAAGATACTTGATTACATTTGCAACGCATACTGCTTCAATTCCTGTCTTACCAACTGTCGCACTCTCTATTGCATGAATACATTCAATTTTGCCCTTTTTGTAATGATTTGGATTTATGTTGTTAGGTTCATGTTCGCAAATATTCATTAAATCTAATGTGTTTTCACTAGTTAATAAAATAGATTTTGTTGTTTGATTAATCTCTGATATATTAGTCCCCCTTAAATCATTGTGTACCATGTATCACGTAATCCAGTTTTTTCGTTCCACAGATAACATACAATTGCTTTATCTGATTTGTATCCCTGCTGGTGTTCCCAGTAGGATGATGCTGCAATCGTAGGAAGATATCTAACTCTAACACCGCCTACTACTTTTGTTTCTTCGGTATGGTAATGACCACAATGTACTTCTGTAAACTTAGTATCAGATATAGCATGTCTTGCAAAATTAATAGGCAAGTCGCTCGTGTTTTTCTTTGGCAAATCCCCGTGATGAAGGACTACTAATGCTACTCCAAAAACTTTATGTTTAATTGGATCCGGTGCAATATCAAACGTTACGTTCTTATCATTCTTAAACGCATTTCGAACACTTCTTGCTAGCATGTATCCTGTTAATCGATCATGATTTCCGCAAAGATGAACAAACTCAACCGGCGCCAATTTTCCGAGGATAGTTATACCATCAATGAGCATGTCCTCTGCACATTCCGTTATCTTTTCAAGTCGGCCATCTGTTTGCTGAAATGTTCCATTCGTTGTTGTTTGATTATTGTTATCGACGTGCAAAACATCTCCAAGTCCAACTAAAACAACTTTCTTTAGTTTTTTGTACTTGCACCGTTCAACTATGTCATTGATGCACATGAAGAATTTTTGCTTTACAATTTTTAAATCGTAATCGTCACCTGTTTCTTTTCTCCATGACAATAAACCAATATGTGGATCCGCTAGGTCAATCTCCAATATTTCACCATTCGGATCGTAATTCAAACATTCTATAGGCAGCTTATCTTTGGAATAATCTTTATTCTCAAAATATCTATCAATATCATCTAGAGTAATCTCTGGCTTTTCCTTTGGCTTAACAGTAAGTTTACTTTGATAAAGCAGCATTTTCTTTCCGCCTTTTTCTTGTGCTTGCCAGAAGTTTGTTTTATAACTAAGTACATCCCAATGTTTTGGATCAAGTTTATGTGCTTCAATAATTTCTTCTGGATTGATATCTTCCTCATGTTCCATAATGGTTAGGATATCTTCGAATATTCTGCTACCGTCAGCCTTACATTCAAAACCTTTACGCTGCACTCTTTCTGTCTTATCTGTCTCAATATCAGATTTACCTCTTTTACCACTTCTCCAAGCATTACGTGCTTTATCGTATCGTTGCTGATATGTTAACTCTGGATATTCATCTGCTAGAGAGTTTGCTATTTCATTCCAAGAGAGTCCATTATGTCGTAGTTCTATAATCTTTTCTTTGAAATCCATGTATCCTCCTTTGCTTTATGTTTTATAAGTAATGCGTAGGCAAGGATTTGCACCTTGCATGGACAGCTTTACAACTCAAACTGAAAGTGTTTATTAACCCAGTATCTGTCCTTATGCCTGTTAAAGCGTCTACCTATTCCGTCACTACGCATCTGCTATTTTAGTTGAGCCAGCCACACCAATAATGAGTAGAGATATTTATTTTTGATATGTTCCTAAAACATTTCTTTCGATTCTATCTTCGACTCTGCGATTCATCCACATAAGCGCTTCCTCGATATGTGTTAATGCACATGCATTTTCTCTGCTTGCGAATGGTCCTGCTTGAAAACTTTTCAACCTATCTCTTACGATTTCTAATAAGTCAGAATCTAAAACACCATGTATCGCATCCTCTTCTTTTCTAGGACCCTTTTGAAAGTGTATTCTTTGATAAGAAACATAGGCACCGTTTGGGTCAACTCCATCTATTACATATTCGTGATTTGCCCCACCGCTACTCTTTTCATCAGCAGCATAAACATTGTTTAAGTTTTCCCTTTTCTGAATTGTGCTTAATTCTCTCATATGGTTAATTCTCCATTTCTTGACTATAATCTTTAAACATAGCATCTGATTCATCATTAAATCGTTTCAATTCTTTGTAAAGCTTATATACTGCAACTGTATGCATCCTTTGCGACTTCGCACTTATCTTAGTTGCTACAATTTGAATTCCTGCTAACGCTATTGAACTCACGATTAGCAATATGATAATAAACAGTTCCATTTTTCTTCCCTTTCTTAATCACATTACAAGCAGCAAACCATTAATTAAACACCATATACTAACTACTTTAGTACTTTGAATTAAATCTTCTTTTTGTTTTCTTAGTGAAATTGAAAATATTAAAAACAAAACGAAATTAATTACCCCGATTATGATTTTTATAACGGCGAGCATTGTTTCTCCTTTTTATTTTTTAAAATTTTTTAAAATGAGACCTTTTTTATTTTTTATTTGCTGAAGGGGCTGAGAGAGCCGGCGGGGGCATGTTCAAAAATACCCCCAGGGGGTGTTGTTCATAACTTACCTATATAATTTGCAATTTTAAACACTTTATCACTGTGAAATTTAGTTTTGCGCTAAATAATACATTTAACGCAATCCTTGTATCGAGCGACAATTGCCATCAAATCCAGTAAAATCAATACTTTCAGCGTTTTCTTATATCACGAAATTGTTGTTTGTATATAGCGCAATGCATAGATATACATAATATTCACTCATATACACTGTATTTTGTATATTTAGTCACTATCTAAAGGGATATCCTGCTCAATAGATTCAAGCATCTCATCCGGAGTATAGTTGCTCTGTAGCTGCTGATTTGGTGTAACTGTGATTTCTTGCTTATCAGAAAGTCCATAGTAATTTTTAGATCTGAACATAAACAACACTGGATTATCGAGTCCTTCTAACGCCATTAACTCATCATATTCCGCAATAAATTGCTTAGCTTTTTTAACCAGTAACGAACAGCCAGAGCCGAGCTGTGCGTCTCTACTGCCATTTTCCCAGTCATTTAATGTGTTCCATCCTGTTCCTAAAGCAGATGCTAATCCTCTTATGGTTGGTCTAAGACCTAGTTCAGCACAATCACTAAAGTAATCATCAACAAGAAGTTGCATTTCATCAACACTATTAAACTTAGCTACTCCTCTTCTACTTTGCAATTTATACAAACGGTTGAATAGCTCTGCTTTCTTTTTTGCACGTTCATTGTTAGGTTCATCCAGTGACATGTTGAGAGGTCTACTATTCCGTACATGTCCTTTCTTAACTTCTTCTACTGCAAATGTAGTAAAATCATCTGGTTCATTTGTATCTATAGGTTGTATACGTTTCTTACCTTGCGTATCTTTAGCCACTATCTCACATCCAATCTAAATAATTTAAAAACACTCTAACACTTAGATTTGTAATAGTAGTAGGTACTAAATATAGTATTTATATATACCCAATATACAATATGTTGTATTTATCTACTTCTTATGTATGTCTGTAGCTTTCAATTTCATGTCAAATTTAAGTTATAAATTGAAATACGTAATCTTTATAGGCTAGGGAAGTAAAATAGATTCTAGGGCATTTAAAAGCTTTACAATAAAAAAGAGCCGATAATTAAATCAGCTCCATATGTTCTCTATTCAGTTAGACCAAGATATTCGTTTAATCTTTCTTTATTTGCATTATATACAAAGTCTCTAAGTACGTCTTTCAATTCACTTGTTTTATCTATAGGTTGTAAATCCTCTTGTGGAATAGCGTTGAATTCTTCATCCGTCATGTTATCAATTTCAGAATCTGAATATTTCATCTTCGTCCTAGCTAAGGAAACAATATCATATGCGGTACTGCATCCATCTATATAGTCATTCTCTTCCGGTGCTGTCTTATCAAGTAGCTTTATAAATAGGTCATTTAACTCCTCATCATCGGTAAAGAAAGTGTAATGTTTCCACCATCCATTTATGGTCTTGTTATACGTATCCTCTTCTTGTGTTTTATAAATCATTTTTCTATCCTCCAATTTACTCATCTCGTCGAGTGTGCTCGACATATTATCGTTAGATAATATATAGTCTTTATTTGTCTTATTTAAGTCTATATTATTTATAATATTCTTATGTGGTTTCATTTTGACACTTTGCAAAGTTTCATTTTGATACCGACAAGGTTTCATTTTGACACTTTGACACTTTGATACTTTGGTACTTTTAATGGTGTCATTTTGACACTTTGCTATCGTGTCTTTATTTACAGCAGAGACATACTTTACATTCTTATATCGATTATAACCGACTCGTTTTATAACCCCAATTTCTTCAAGTTCTTTCAATCGTCTTAAAATGGTACTTTTACTCTTTCCGGTTTGCTGAATCATATAATTTATGGATCCATCAAAATACTTTCTTCCTCCATTAGTCGCATTATAAATTATACTGAATATTTCTGCATTTTGACGCCCTAGAGCTTCGTCTGCCCACTTAGGAATACTTAAAATCACAGCTTCTTTAGCCACTCAATTCACCACCCCACTCTCATTCGTAATAGAAATTACTCTTTGTTCGATATCTGCCACGTGATCTCATACCCTGCGATTCTTGCAATCTCTAAACATTCACTATATTTTATAGTACCTCTTGAAAGCTTATTAGATATATTTTGCACACTTGTTGGTTCATGTGTCTTACTATACTCTGTTGCAATTTCTGTTAATGCCATCCTACTCTTAGCTATATATGATTTAATTTCGTTCCTAATATTGTTTTTCATATTTATAACCTCCTATTTAAGATATATCCCTAGTGTTTAGAAAATACTCGTTTTAGTATAAAAATATTTTACAGAGTTTTAGTATGAGTTAATATATTTATCTTTTTCCGCATAAAAAAGGCACCTAGTTTCCTAGATGCAACTTCTTAATTATTAAACTTTATTATATAACTAATACATTCCGTTTGACTTAATTTTCTCTAAGTCTTAAAGTAACTAAAGGAAACTTATTCTCTTATCCAAAGTTTTTCTTAATCCTGAATTTATTACTATATGATGGATTTTCCTTTTATTAGTGTTGCTTCAGGGTGTCATCTGACTGCTATGAAATAATTTAGAATGGGATGGTAATACAGTGAAATCAAGGATTTGGAATGTGTTGGTTGACTGCTATACTTGATCTTCCTATTGTTTTGACTGTTAACTTGACTGCGATTTGACTGTCATATTTAGTGCGATAAAGTGCCATGAATTGCATTATTCACAAGGTTTGAACTGTGTTGAGTTGGGTGCTAAATGTGAGTTGTTATGACCGTTATATAATTAAATTATATTAAGTTAATATAATAAAATAGATTAAAATAAAGTCTCAGTTTCTAAATTAGAAAACAGAGACTTTATAGCTACTATAGTTTAGACAGTCTTAAGTTAACTAAGAATATCAATAATCAAACTTATCCAAACTAACACCCAATAGCTGGTATCCTTCATTTGTAATTTTATACTCAAACACAAAGCAGTGCCCTAAACAATATTCACTATAACCTGTCCATATTTGAGCTTCATATCTTAATATAACAGAGCCATCGTCTTGTAATATATAACGGACCGCTTGACTTTGTAAATCTTCTACTGTTGTTTTTTCCTTAACCTTTCCGTTTTGATCATACATTCCAAGTTCTTTTGCAATCGGAAGAAATGAAGTTCCTATATCAATCCATTCATCAATACCATACTCTAGAGCTGTTACATGAACTTGATAATTGTCTTCATATGTTGCTGTAAATGAAAATGAATTTTGAGAATCACTTTTCCAAGTTATATCGCCCATTTCCCTGTAACTTCCCTCTTTATTTGACAAATACACCTCTTGTCTTATTAGAGTTCTATAGGCTTCTCCTCGCAACATAATATCCAATATGCCATCTTGGTTAATGTCATAAAAACAGACTTCTGGCGCTTCACTTGACTGGGGATAATAATATTCTCCAAAAGAAAATGGATATTCTTTTCCTTGAATCCAAATAGAACCAGGGTTAAGCGAATCTTTTACATAAAACATTAAATTAATATCATCTTTGTCATAATAAAATATGTTTAATGATTCAACTTCATCTTTTATTGTTTCTAAAATACCAATCGGAAGCACATCTATATCCGATTCTGGGTTGTAGTAATTCATCTGATCCATTAAAATCTCATTTACAATTGGAGTTTTTCTCCTTGTATTATAGTTGCTTTCCTCTGCCGTAGTCTTTGATGAGCACGAGGTTAGAACTAATGGTATACAAAGAATAGTTATTACTTTGCGATAGCTCCGCAATTTGTTCATGTAGTTCCTGACCCCCAATCGTGAGTATGCGCTGAAGCAATAATCAGCGTTCCATAATTCATATGAGAATTATAATAAGATACGCTTGCATTTCTTGTATAATAATGACGTAATATATCTTGCCAAGAGGTTCCTGCCGTTCCCATGGTGTTTGATTCTATTTGTGCTAGTATACCACCATTTTTTTTGCAGTATTCATTATTTGATTCTCTTGTTCTGTAAAACGTTTTAAAATTTGCCCCGTAGGAATCCAATAAGAAATAACTTGTGACAAACTCAACAGCGCTTTTGGCTGAAGTTGAAATCGTAACTCCTTCTTTATATACCTGCGTACTGTCATTTATATCATAATTACTTCCTGACGCTGCTGTATTTACAAAGTGCATAGCAAACATTTTTATTGCCATTGCACATGCACGTGCACCATTAGTATTAGAAATAGTGTTCATTTCATTAGATGCTACTACTTTTAGGTATTCAGCAAAAGGTCTTTCCACTACACTACCATTATACAATACTCGAATCTTACTTGGGTTTTTAACAGCATCAATATATGCAGGGACATCTGTCACGTATTCTGATATACCACCATATAAATATGCATTTCTTTTTGTAACGTATAGTTTAACATCTTCAGAGTCAGAATCATTATCTGTAATAGTTCTATTATATGGAATCTCAATATTAATAATTCTTATATCCCCAGTTAGATCCTCACCAATGTAAAAAATAAAGTAATTAACACCTTCTGTATAATACTTATCCGAAGTATATACATTCATATTACATTTAACAAAATAAGATTGCACATTAGAGTAAGTATAATCATCATATACATATGTATCCATTTGGCTTATATAATTGGCATAAAGAACTTCTGTATTTATAACATTGTATATTCCTTGATGAGATTCCTTATTTTTCTCATTATTAAAAAAATCATTTACATAATTTTTTAATGAATCTCCATATAAGTTGATAACTTCATTTTGATTTCCTTCATTTATCAAATCATAATATTTAGTAATCAATGTTTCATAATTCTCACTTGCTTTTACCGCTACTCCTTGTGTTGAAATTAACAAACTAATAGCTAATAAAGCTGCTAACACCTTTTTAATTATTCTTTCCACCTCAATCTCCTTTTAATTTTAAAGTATTTATATTATCCTACATTTCCTTACGATATCATAAGCATCCCCTCCTTTACCTTACTTTTTTTATACTAAAAAACAATTTAAACTTAAAAACAGTTTTATAGTATTTAATTATCCCTATATTTTAGTACCCTAATCTCAATTGCATTCAATAAAATATTATTATGAACATGTCAACTATACTGAAATAAACTATTTATTAATTATATATTAATATAAAATATCTTAAAATCCAACTTATTTTTACATAATTAGTAATTAATTCCTACTTTTCAACTAATTGCAAGGAGTAGGAGTATTTCTACTCCTTGACATGACATAATTTAGGTAACTTATCTGTTCTGATTCCCTTGAATACTGCTTGTCTCATATTTTCACGGTCATTTGGCATTGATTCTATTATGCATAATAGCCAAATGGCGAACTGTTACGGATAACATACCTGTGTTGATTCAATACCCTTAAATAAACCCCTAATGTCACATGGCCTTTGTAAATTAATTTATCACCGTCATATTGGCCTATAATAAAGCTAGTCCTATTATTTGGTTTTAAGATATAACCACAAAGAACAAAGTCTTCTGAATCCAATACCTTGAACTTGATCCAGTCCTTCGACCTCTTGTCGAACCAGTATTTACTTGTCTTTTTCTTTGCAACTACTCCCTCTAACTTCTGTGCCTTCGCAAGTTCGAAGAGCTGTACACCATCATTCTCTATATAGCGAGATACAGCAATCCGTTCATTCTCTTCTACTACATTTTGTAACAATTCTTTTCGCTCTATAAGCGGTAAATCAGTTACTAACTTATTCTTGTAATAAATAATGTCATATGCAACAAAACTGGCTGGATTTTTACTTGCTGCTAAACGTATCTTAAATTGATCCGTCATCATTGTTCTACGTTGGACCGCATAGAAGTCTGTAATACCATTCTTAAGTACAAATAATTCACCATCTAAGATACACTTATCTTTTACATTCTTGTGAATCTCACCTAGCTCTGGGAATCTTGGTAGTAGTCTCATGTCTCGCTTGTTTCGCAAGTCAACTCCATCCGAATCAAAATATGCAATACACCGAATTATGGGTATCACCTTATATTAAAATAATTATCCCAAAATAAAGCTAAATAAACCAAAGGAAGTCCGTTTGACTTCCTTTGGTTTATTACCTACAATTAATTATTTAAATCTTTCGTCTTGCCAGGTTCAATACTAAAAAGTGTCTTATTTATTTCAAAATAAAGAGGAATTGCTGTGGGATTATGTACGATGGAACCATCCATACTAAATATCAATTTTTTATAGGCATTCACATATTCATAGATTTCAATATTGGTCCCATACCAGATATCACTTCTGTTACCTGCATATTCTGCAAATTTCTCTATTACATCCCAATTATCATCGGTTTCAAATTCGTAACTATGTCCCCATAAATAGAAAAGCCAAGGAGTTCTATCTGGTGATTCTTCAACAAATATATGCGTAAGCTCCTCTAATCTTTCATCGCCATGATGGCAAGTAGGGTCTAATAAAAGCCAGTCTTCTGGAATCCTAAAATCACCTGTTGAATTTACCGTTCTAGCATAAACAATATCTGCTTGTTTCAGGCATTCAATTACTTTATCATTATAAGTACCAAACGGATATGCCATTCCTCTAACTATCCTATGAAACTGCTTCTCAAGATTCTCTCTATCTGCTACAATTTCCCTAATGCACAAGTTCGAAGGTAATTGTTCTAAAAATGGATGAGTTAATCCATGAACTGCAATTTCCATTCCACTATTCTCATAAAGCTCTATTGCTTGATTTTGCGTCAAACGGCGATGAATGGTTCCTTGGGGATAAACGGTTCCTTCTTTTGCATAGGACCCACTATTTAAATTAAAGGTACCTTTTAGCCCATATTGTTTCATAATAGAGATTAATCGAATGTCTTGCTCAACTCCATCATCATAACTTAATGTTACTGCTTTTTTCTTTCCTTCTGGAAATCTCATAAATATACTAGACATATACTTCCTCCAATATTGCGATTTTCATTGCCTAAAACATAATATTTTATCTGTTCTCTCACAACAAAATTAAAATGTTCTCCTACACTTTCAACAGCCTACTTTTTATAAAGTTGAGCATAACCATAACTAAGTATACCAAGGTAGCATCAATAAAAATGTATTGCGGACTCCATTCAACCCCCATATTTGAGTTTATTAACATATATATGAACCTCTTCATTCCAAGTGATTCATTATTATGTATAATAACCCAAGGATTAACAAAACCATACTCATAAGTGTAATGATTTAAATTCCAAAAAGTAGGTCCTATTTTCTGTATAAATGATATAAAAAAGATAAAACAACAAAGATTATAAAAATAAGTTTTTTGAGGTGCATATGTAATCATGAATTTCCTTAATCGTTTCATTATATATAGATCTACCTTTCCCAAAATGTCCACGTTCATTGTATATAATTCTACCTCTCCCAAAATGTCCACATTACATTTGGCTCATATCCTATTTTAGAATAAAACTTATTTGTGCCACCTGTCATATGAGTAGCACCCAGGGGCTTCATACTGCGATAAAGCTCTGAAAGCGCAGAAGCTGCCAAGCCCTTTTTACGATATTCAGGTACCGTGCACAGTGGCTCCATATATGCTAAATAATTTTGTGGAGTCCACCACATACCTGCCCAGCAGACATACTCTCCTGCTTCATTTTGAATTGCGACTGAGTATTCTTGCGTTGCATGAGGTGCTTGTAGTAAGTGATATCCACTCTCAGCATTTCTTTCTCATAAATATCTAACATAAATTGATAGATATCCATGTGATCTGCAAGTATTTTGTATTGCCTATTTGTTATCCCCTTCATTTCTTTCCTCCATGAAATTTCTTATATATCATCTCCAGAAATACAATCTCCAATTATAAATTACAACAAATTTTACCAATTATCAAGCTTCTATATCAGAATATTTTCAATCATATGATTTATGATTTTAAGTCAAAGTATTCACACTGACTCATGTAACATAGTGTAACACCACATATAACTGTATTTTTTGTAATTATATTCTCACTTATATAAAAAAGGCTCTAAAATCAATATTATTACGAGTATAACACACCCGAACCCTAATAGTTAATATATTTTCCATAAAATTAGATCTGAATCCAGTAAAGAATAGGATTCTAAAAAACCCCGACCCAAAAACTTAACACAGAGCAAAAAAATAAAGCACCTATAATAATAGGTGCTTTAAATATCTGATATTAGATTATCGGATGGGCGGTGTATCCATCATCTCAGGTACTCTAAATCAATTAAAGTGCGTCGGGAACCATTTCCGAACCTCAACAATCTTATATATTACCTTATGCATTTTGTTATAATTATATTACTATAAAATATCGAACTTGTCAAGTTTTCTCATATATGTGCATACGACCACTGTTTAACCTACGCATTAGCTTTGATTCTTTTAATTCATACATCGAAGCAACATATAAATAATCTCCTGTTTTATCAAGTTTTATAGCAACTAATATATTTCCATCATATTTTTTTATAAATTCAACACTGTTTTCTTCTTTTGGATTTTTCCCAATATAATCAGGTTTCTTCAATATCTCAGGGATTTTATCCAGATATTTAATGCAGTGAGCATGTCCGTGTTTCTTCATATGAGAAGGAAGTCCATTTGATTGATATATTTTAACAATGGGTAAATTCAACCCCATGATCTCATTGAACTCCTTTTCATATTTCCCTACCTCAATTAACTTATGGTTCTCCATTTTGCCACCTAAATAGTAAATTATCGTATTTAAAGATGCGCTTCTTCTAGTTTACATCAAAAAATCCATCAAAGATATCTGATTTGAAATTGGTAAATCGCCAAGAAGGCCTAAGTCTGCCATCAAATCAACCACAGTACTACTTACCTTACATCTGGATTTAAAATCATCTCTTGATAAGAACTTACCATCTTTCACAGCTTCTACCACCTGATCAGCCGCTTTATCCCCCAAACCATCAATTGTACTAAAGGAAGGCATCAACTTATCTCCAACGATTTGAAAATGATGTGCTTTCGCAGTGTAAATATCAATTGGCACAAAGTCAAAACCTCTTGCGTACATTTCTTGCACAATCTTCATATCCTTTAATGTGTCTTCCTCTTTTTTCGTGAGTTTCTGAGCAGGGTCATTCGAGGCTGCTCTTCTCTTATACTCATTCATATGATATTCCAATCGTTCTTTACCAAGACACATCAACTCATAGTTAAACGCAGTTGCACGTATACTAAAATACGCACAGTAGTAAGCTAGCGGATAATATACTTTAAAATAAGCAATTCGAAATGCCATCATAACATAAGCACAGGCATGCGCCTTCGGGAACATATATTTAATACGTTTACAGGACCAAATATACCAATCTGGAATTCCCTTCTCAATCATTGCCTCTTCCATTTCAGGGGTTAATCCTTTACCCTTACGTACACTTTCCATGATTTTAAACGCAAGACCATTCTCAAGACCACGATGAATTAAGTAAACCATAATATCATCACGGGTACAAATCGCAGTACCAAGTGTACACTTTCCTTCTGCAATCAATGTTTGAGTATTATTTAACCAAACGTCGGTACCATGGGAAAGACCTGAAATACGAATCATGTCCGAGAAACTTTTCGGCTTTGTATCTCTTAACATCTGCATAACGAAATCTGTACCAAGCTCAGGAAGTCCAAGGGAGCCAAGATCACAACCGCCGATATCTTCTGGCTTAATACCAAGTGCTTCGGTAGACTCAAATAATGATATCACTTTTTTATCATCCATTCGAATCTGTTTTGCATCAATTCCTGTCAAATCTTCTAGCATACGAATCATCGTCGGATCGTCGTGTCCAAGAATATCAAGTTTTAGTAAGTTATGATCGATGGAGTGATAGTCAAAGTGAGTTGTAACAGTTTTCGTTGACATATCATTGGCTGGTCGTTGCACCGGTGTAAAGGAATAAATCTCTTCCCCATGAGGTAGAACAATAATTCCACCTGGATGCTGTCCAGTCGTTCGTCTAACACCTACACAGCCTTCAACAATTCGGTTGATTTCTGCTTGCCTTTTATGAATTCCATGTTCCTCATTGTACTTTTTCACAAAACCATATGCTGTCTTATCTGCAAGTGTACCAATGGTTCCAGCTCGGAATGTATGACCTTGTCCAAAAATAACTTCGGTATAATCATGTGCTTTACTCTGATATTCTCCCGAGAAGTTTAAGTCGATATCCGGTTCCTTATCACCATTAAAACCAAGGAAAGTTTCAAATGGTATATTGTGACCATCTTTAGATAATGGCTTTCCACAAACAGGACAATCCTTATCTGGCATATCGCATCCAGACATCTGAGAATATGATTGAACTTCTTCCGAGTCAAAATCTGAATAAAAGCAATTTGGACAATAATAATGAGCAGGAAGTGGATTAACTTCTGTAATACCTGACATTGTCGCAACAAAGGAGGATCCTACTGATCCACGGGAACCAACCAAGTATCCATCTTCATTTGATTTCCACACAAGCTTTTGTGCGATAATATACATAACGGCAAACCCATTGGTTATAATGGAATGAAGCTCATGCTCTAGTCTTTCTTCTACCTGCTTTGGCAAATTAGGTCCATACATGGAATGAGCTTTATCATAACAAATCTGACGTAAGGTTTTATCAGAATCTTCAATTACTGGAGGGCACTTATCTGGACGAACTGGTGAAATTTTTTCAATCATGTCCGCAATTTTATTAGGATTTGTAATAACTACTTCTTCCGCTTTTTCTTTTCCAAGGTACATAAATTCTTCTAGCATTTCATCTGTGGTACGCATAAATAAAGGTGCTTGATTGTCTGCATCTGAAAATCCTTTTGCTGACATTATAATTCTACGATACACCTCATCCTCTGGATTTAAGAAATGGACGTCACAAGTTGCAACAACAGGCTTGTTAAATTCCTCCCCAAGAGCAACAATCTTTTTATTAATCTCAATTAAGTCATCATTGGAACTAATATCAAATTTATCGCTCTCTATCATAAATTGATTATTGCCAAGAGGTTGAATTTCATAATAGTCATAAAAATTAGCAAGTCTCGTAATTTCTTCCTGTGGTTGATTTCGTAAATATGCTTGATATAGCTCTCCCGCCTCACAAGCGGAACCAATCAACAATCCCTCTCTATACTGCGTTAATACACTCTTAGGAATTCTAGGTCTTCTTGCGTAGTAGTCAATGTGCGAATAACTTACCATACGATACAAATTTACTCGGCCAATATCATTTTGACACAAAATTATGCAGTGATAAGTTGGCATCTTCTTAATAACATCTGCTGAAATCTCACCCATGGCATTAATTTCGGATAATTGGCTAACATTTTGCTCTTTTAACATTTCAAGGAATTTAACATAAATTTCAGCGGTACACCCTGCATCATCAACTGCTCTATGATGATTTTCCAAGGAAATTGAAAGTGCCTTTGCTACGGTATCAAGTTTGAAATTATGAAGATCTGGTAGAAGTACTCTCGCTAAACCTACCGTATCTACAACGGTAAAATCAGTTTCAATCCCTAAAAATTCAGCTTTCTTTGTTATAAATCCAACATCAAAAGAAGCATTATGTGCAACTAAAACACAATCCTTACAAAACTCCAAAAACTCTGGTAAAATCACTTCAATTGTTGGGTAATCCATTACCATATCATCACGAATTCCAGTAAGCTTTTCAATATGAAATGGAATTGGTACTTCTGGATTGATGAATGTAGAATATTTATCGGTTATTTTACCACCGACAACTTTTACTGCACCAATTTCAATAATTTTATCTTTCACTGGCCCAAAACCTGTTGTCTCTATATCAAAAACTACAGTTGGCACATCAAGACTTTGATTTTTCGCGCCAACTACAATTTCTTTTAAATCATCTACAATGTATGCCTCCATACCATAGATAATTTTAAAATCTTTTGCACGTTGCATCTTTTCTTCATCATCTTTATAATCTTTTGGATTAATTGCATGAGAAGCTTCCGGGAATGCTTGAACAACACCATGGTCGGTAATTGCAACTGCTTTATGGCCCCATTCAAATGCTGTTTTAACTAATACTTTTGGATCAATAACTGCATCCATATCACTCATCATTGTATGAGCATGTAGTTCCACTCGCTTTACATCCGCATGGTCCATTCGCTTTGTTGTAAAATCAGGAATCTTTTTAATACCAACAATAGATGAAATTGAAATTTCACGGTCATACTTATCAAGAAGAGCCATACCTTTTAGTCTTACAAACTTACCTTTTTTAATATTTGCACGAACCTCATCGATTTGTTCTGCACGCACAAATATTTTAATTCCAATCGTATCTGTAAAATCGGTTACTGAAAAAATAACTAAGAATTTTTCGTTTCGAAGCTCTCTATCTTCATAAGAAATGATTTTACCACGGATTACAACTTCTCCAATTTCATCTTGAATTTCACTAATTTGAATGGTCTCTCCATCAAATGGTCTACCATAAATAATGTCTGGATCATCAGGAAGTTTCTTTTTGACATATCTTCCTTTCTCATTTGAACTAGAGTCGTTTGTGCCTTTTCCTTGTCCAAACTTATTCTCACCATCATTACTTGAAGCCTTTTGGGTTTGCATTTTATTCGCTTTTACTACATTAGTCGAATCAGTTGCTTTGACTTCACCTCTAGCTGCACTGCTTGTTCCCTCACTATCTACACTTGTAGATTCGTCAGAGCCATAAGAACTTTTTGTTCCCCAATTACTTTCCATTGCTTGGGTGGCATTTGCTCTTACAACATCCACTTTAACAAACTCATACGCCTCTTGCTCCTTCTCTTCCTCTTCCTGGCGAACTAAATATTCAAACCTAACCTTAACAGGAAAAGAAAAGCGCTCTAAATAAACCGTTTCAAGATAGCTTCCGATATCTGCTGACTTCTTTTGATTTAAGAAGCTATCTTCCAAACGAATATTAATATTTAAATCATCAAATAGTATTTCTCCACTTCGTAGTATGTTATAATCTAGTACACTTTTCTCTTGAATTTCTTCATAAAAGCTATCCAGATAAATATCCCATAAATTCGAAGGGGTATACTGTGCAGACAATTCATACGTATCAAATAGTTCTACATAATTCATCGTTTTAGAAAACAATTGCTTTTGCAATAAAGCCTCCATTTTCTTTATATTTTTACGACTAATTAATCTTTTACTACTTATGTAGACTAAGATACGATTGGTCGTTCTAGAGGCTGCAACCCTTAGAACGACCACTTCTTCAAACATTTCTACTAATGCTTGCTCCACTATTAAGTTTTCAAATACCTCAAAAAAACGCATGTCTTTCAACTCCTATTTTAGCAGGTAAATGAATCAAGTTCCTTTTTTAACTCCTGTAATAAGTCTTCTTCTTTTACAGTTCGAACGACTTCACCCTTTTTTATGATTAAGCCGACTCCATTACCGCCTGCAATTCCTAAATCTGCTTCTTTTGCTTCTCCAGGTCCATTTACAGCACAGCCCATAACTGCTACTTTAATATCTAAATCGTATCCTTGTACCATGTCTTCTACTTGTTTTGCAAGACCAATTAAGTCAATTCTTGTACGTCCACATGTTGGACAAGATACAACCTCAACTCCACCTTTTCTTAAACCAAGTGTTTTTAAGATTATTTTGGCAGAACGGATTTCTTCAATTGGTTGATCCGTTAAAGATACTCGAATTGTATCGCCGATTCCTTGATTTAAAATTAAACCTAAACCAATTGCCGATTTGATATTTCCGGCTACAATTGATCCTGATTCTGTAATACCAACATGTAATGGATAGTTCGTTTGTTTCGCTATTAATTCATGGGCTTTTACACACATCATTACATCGGAGGATTTTATACTAATAACTAAATTATCATATCCAAGGTCTTCGATAATCTTAACTTTATCAAGAGCACTTTCAACAATACCTTCTGCGGTTACATGACCATATTTTTCAATAAGATGCTTTTCTAAAGAACCACTATTAACTCCAACTCGAATTGGAATATTACGTTCTTTTGCAACATTTACAACGGCACGAACTCGTTCTAAATCACCAATATTACCAGGATTAATACGAATTTTATCCGCTCCATGTTCCATCGCAGCAATTGCCAAACGATAGTCAAAATGAATATCTGCTACAAGTGGAATATGAATCTGCTTTTTTATCTCTGATAACGCCTGCGCAGCTTCCATTGTTGGAACAGCACAGCGAATAATGTCACAACCAACTTCTTCTAATGCTAAAATTTGAGCAACAGTTGCATTAACATCTTCAGTTTTTGTATTTGTCATAGATTGGATTAATACTGGATTTCCTCCACCTATTTTTTTATTTCCAATCGTTATTACTTTTGTTTGCATTCTATGCATAATAACCTCCACACTGCCTTTTAGCAGCTCAAAACATGAGTAAAAAGCACTAATTGTGCTTTTTACTTCGTATCCATATGTTTAAGTCTTTATTAAGTAGACAAAAAATTTATCATTTCTCGATAAAACTCTTTTCTTTGATTAGAGTTTTTTCCTTGATTAGAGTCTTTTCCTTGATTAGAGTCTTTTCCTTGATTAGAGTCTTTTCCTTGATTAAAGTCTTTTCCCTGCTAATATACCTAAAGTATGTTTCGAATATCATTAAAGAACACGAATACCATTAGCATCATTAATAAGACAAAACCTATCATATGAACAAAACCTTCTTTGTCACGATTGATTGGTTTACCTCGAAACGCCTCTATAATCAAGAACAATAATCTACCACCATCCAGTGCTGGAATTGGTAATAAGTTCATTACACCAAGGTTTGCACTTAATAAAATTGCCCAGTTTAACAGATTTACAACTACCATTTCAAATCCATATTGTTTTGATGTTTCAACTGCATTACCAATTTCACTTACAATACGTACTGGTCCGCCAAGGTCATCTGCTCCAACCTTACCAGTAAACAATTGTCCAAGACTCTTTACAGTAGAAGTAATCCAATAACGTACTTCAGAGAAGCTATAACGAAATACACCTAGTACACTTGTTTTTTCATACCCTTGGTTATACGCGAATCCAAGCTTAGTGCTTTCTTGCGCTTTTGGTGTAACTTCAACTGTTATATTCTCACCATTTCGTTCATATGTTAATGATATTTTTTCTTCTGTTAATGGATTATTTTCAATATACTCATTTAATTCCAATCCTGAATTAATTTTAACACCATTAATCTCTGTAATGATATCACCAACCTGAAGGCCAGCTAAATAAAGAGGAAAATCCTCTGATATTTGTGTGATTTCCGCTTTGGTTGTATCCGCATTGTAATAAAAACCAAGCAGATAACTCTTAGTTAATTCAGGTGTTATAGTCGTTTCAATTTTCTTTCCATCACGTTCATACTGAACTGCTATTGGTTCAGTTGTTGTAATTGGATCAAAATAATTTTTTGACCACAAATCCCTTGAAAGTGTTATGTTTGCCCCATTGAATTTTGTTATAATATCACCAGGCATTAACCCAGCTTCTGCAGCTGGACTGTTTTCTTCAACACTTGTTACTCTTGCAGGATCATAACCAATAATTGAAATCATAATTAAGGCCATTAAAAATGCTAATATAAAATTAAAGAATGGTCCTGCAAATATTGTGGAAATTCTTGCCCATACATTCTTATTATTAAATGCTCCTTGATCATCACTAAGCTCATCTTCTCCTAGCATCATACAAGAACCACCAATAGGCAGTAATTTTAAGGAATATCTCGTTCCACCTCTTACAAAACTTAAAAGTCTAGGTCCCATGCCTAGGGAAAATTCTGTTACTGTAATTCCTGCTCTTTTGGCTAATAAAAAGTGTCCTAACTCATGAAAAGTTATAACTAAGCCAAATATTAAAAAAGCTATAATTATCTTCATTTACCTACCTCACTTTCAAATTAAAGAGCCAAGTTCTTTAGGTCTCTCTCTATAAAATCATATGTCTCTTGCTCTATAAAAAGAATTTGAGAAACATCTGGATTTTTTATCACTTTATGATTTTGCATTGCTTTTTCAATAACTTCCGTAATTGCTAAATAGGAAATCTCTCGATTTAAAAACTTTGCGACAGCAAGTTCATTTGCTGCATTATAAACTGTAGGCATACTATCACCAATTCGCATTGCCTCAAATGCTAACGCAAGTCCTGGAAAGTTTTCATAATCTGGCTTGTAAAAATCAAGTTTTGCAAGAGAAAATAAATCAAGTCGCTCACCAGGTAAGTATTTACGCTCTGGATAATAAAGTGCATATTGAATTGGTAATTTCATATCTGGTGTTCCAAGCTGCGCTATGATACCACCATCTTTATATTCAACGGCAGAATGAATCACGCTTTGTGGCTGAATCACTACTTCGATCTGATCAAGTGAAACATCAAAGAGCCATTTTGCTTCCATTACCTCAAGTCCTTTATTTACCATGGTAGATGAGTCAATTGTTATCTTACGCCCCATTGCCCAATTTGGATGCTTTAGAGCATCTTCTACCTGAATATTTTTAAGGTCTTCTCTTTTACGACCACGAAATGGACCTCCAGAAGCGGTTAAAATTATTTTAGATACCTCTTTTTTATCATTACAACCTTGTAAAGATTGGAAAATCGCAGAATGCTCACTATCCACAGGTAGTAATTTCACACCATATTCTTTGACAAGAGGCATAATAATATGTCCAGCAGTAACTAAAGTCTCTTTATTGGCAAGTGCAATATCTTTTCCAGCTTTAATTGCCTCAATTGTAGGAAGGATACCAATCATTCCTACGACAGCCGTTACTACCATAGATGCATCCGTTTCTGTTGCACAAGCGATTAATCCATCCATACCTGTAACTACTTCAACATCGATATCTGAGACGTTTTTCTTTAATTCTACTGCTTTTTCTTCATTAAATACACACACAATTTTTGGATTAAATTCTCTTATTTGTTTTTCAAGAAGTTCTATATTATTACCTGCTGCTAAGGCAGATACCTTAATGTCTTTATTGTATCGGATAACTTCTAATGTTTGAGTTCCTATTGATCCAGTAGAACCCAAAAGTGAAATTGTTTTCATCATTAATTGCCTTTCTATTGTAGATTATAATTATTAATGTTGTATAATTTACTTACATGTATAAAAAAAAATTTACTTAAGTTTTAAGTATTGGTCAAATTAAATCATCTCATTATTTCTATTTTTCTTACAAAGCATGAATACATTTATTCCATTCTATAATGTAAATACTAGTAACCTATAAATTAAAGAATATAATTACGTTAACAGATGTTGTATAACTTCGTTACTCAATTATACATAACATTTTGAAAAATGTAAATCTGTAATGTTGTTTATACATCCAAGCCTTTATATAATCTTTTTATTTATGTTGCCACAGGATCTAAATAAAAAGATCATTCAACAAGCATAAATACCCTTTTAAGAGCTACTCAATCAATCCCGCCATCCTAAGTATGTGTCTAGCATTCGTTGTACGACATCTACCATCCTTTATTTTATAAAATATTATCTTTCTCATAATATTCTTCAAAATGATGATTTTTACCTTTAATCTCTTTATCCTCAACAAGGCTACACAACTCAAAGTCATGTGTCGATACTACCGCAATGATATAGTCTTTATTCAAACCTTTAAGAATTTCTTTCGCACCAGTGATTCGATCTGCAGAATTCGTACCTTTAAATATTTCATCAATTAAAACTAACATTGGCTTTTGTCTCTTTGAATATTCTACCATCTCTCTTATTCGAAGTACCTCAGCATAAAAGCTTGAAATACCTTTTGACACATCATCTTGCACTCGCATTGAAGTAAACAACTTCATACATGATAATCTCATACTTTTCGCACAAACTGGAGCACCAGCATAGGCTAAAACAACATTCACTCCTATTGTTCTTAAAAATGTTGTTTTACCAGACATATTTGAACCTGTAATTATATCTATTCCACATTCCATCAAGATTGAATTTTTCACAACGAAGTCACTTGAAATAAGTGGGTGTGCCATATCTTGACCCTCAAATAATACACTTTTTCTATCTTCAATCTTCGGAAATACAACCAGTTTATCTCTTGCTAACACTGATAAACTTAAAAGAGCCTCTATTTCACCAACCACAAAAAAGAGTTCTGTAATACTCTTACCATAAATACTTTTCCACTTATCAAGTTGATTCATGCAATGCAAATCATACATTGTGAGCATTTGTAAGGGTATATGAATATACGGATTTCTCTGCAATAAGAAAGCTTCGTTTAAATGGTTTAATTTTTCAAGTCCTATTGTTAACGAAGTATCTCCCTGCAATCTGCCTTGTAATTCTTTTAAATATTTCGAATTAAACTTTGCCATATCAATGTATTTTATTATTTTGCAGTAACTACTTATTTTATCACAAAATTGATAAACCTTTTTAGTCACATAACTATTTTTAAAGCTAATATAATATGAAATAATTAGCTGAAGTATAATAAGCACGAATAAGACATTAATATGAACAATCTTCATTAACACCAGTAGTAAACTTACTAAAGCAGAAATCGGCAATATAATTGCGCACTTTTTAACAATTGTGGATAATAACTTTCTATCCATATGAAGAAATTCTAGAAAGCTTTCATACCACGTTTTAGAATCCTCTCCATTCTTTAATCCGATCATCATACTTAATGCTTCAAGCTCAAGAGCAAGTTCTTCATTCTCCATGAATTCCTTAACTGCTTGTTGTTTTTTAATTATATCCTGTGCATTATTATGACCTTCTTTTAAATATATGGATAAGCGTTTCCTACCTTCCTCGGTATTACAAACACTTAAATACTGATACAAAGAATTTTCACCAAAAATATCAATGTCCTGTTCTATTTCAGTATTAGCATCTAAAAAATCCTTTCCAGTATCTTTAAACACGGACCAATTATTGGTATTGCGAGCTATCTGCCTAGTTAATACCTTTTGTTTGGCTTTCAAATAATCCCTATTTTCACTTAGTTTTTCATACCAAGAAAGCATGCCTATAAAGCAGATACAACATAATAAAAAGACTACAAAATATATGCTTTTTTTATCAACGACACTAATTACAAATCCGATAATTCCTATGACACTTACCAATAATCTAAGATTTGATATTACATTTAGCTGATGATTTATTTTTTCATAATCTTTGTCTACTTTAATAAGTATCTCTTCATAATTATTCATTAAGTCCTCCATTAAGCCCCCATTCGTTATACTAAAATACATCGTCAAATGTAAAAACAGTTCATTTTCTCTTAAATCAGTATGTAAAAAGGGCCAATACACAAAATCCTAGGACAACAATATGTGTATTAACCCTTATTAAAATAAATCATTTCTTATAAAATTTGTGCTAAATAAAATACAATCGGAGCTGTAAATATAATACTGTCAAATCGATCTAAAATACCGCCATGACCAGGGATTAATTTTCCATAGTCCTTAATATCATTGTTTCTCTTAATAGCAGATGCTGCCAAATCTCCGATTTGAGATATAATAGAGGAACATCCGCCAATGATAGCAAACGCAAGTTGCGGATATGTAACACCGCTTATGTTATTCTTAAATACCGTTGCAAATAAAAATCCAAGAAATGCAGCACCAAGGATACCGCCGATGCTACCTTCTATTGATTTATGTGGACTTAACACAGGTGCTAATTTACGTTTTCCAATCTTTCTACCTACAAGGTAAGCACAAGTATCAGAACCCCATGCACCAATAAAGGTCATCCAAACAAGATATTGTCCACCTTCAAGAATTCTAACGCGGTAAATAAATGATAACATAATTGCAACATAAAATAAGCCAAAGAAAGTTAAAGTAACTTGGTATGACTCATATTTTGGGAAGCTAAATACATATACAATCATAATGCAAAGTAAGCTTCCAATTACCATAGGAAAAATAAGATCTTCCCTACTAAATAATAATAACAAATAATAAATGATGCAACTTATATACCCTACATAAGCAATCGGTTTCTTATGCATATCTAAAATTCGATATAATTCCATCAATCCAATTAATGAAATCACTAAAGTGATACCATATAAAACGTAACCGCCTAAGACCAAGGCAGTCACAGCGATGATCATTAATATACAGGAACTACGAAAACGAATCCAAAATGAATTATCCTTTTGTGACATTACAATCCTCCAAATCTTCTCTCACGACCGTTATAATACTCAATCGCTTTAATAAGCTCCTTTTTATTGAAATCTGGCCAAAGTACATCTGGAAAATAAAATTCTGCATATGCTAATTGCCACAACATAAAATTAGATAAACGTTGCTCTCCACTTGTACGTATTAATAAGTCAGGATCAGGAATATCTTTCGTATCTAAAGCATTGGAAAAATCACTTTCTGTTAAAGTATCAATATCCAATTCTCCATCCTTATATGCTTTTGCAATTGCTTTGGTTGCACGAAGAATTTCATCTCGACCACCATAGTTTAATGCAACTTGAAAATTAAGGCCTGTATAATGCTTTGAACCTTCCTCAAGTATGCGTATCTTTTCCTGCATGTCAGGTGCCAAACGCTTAATATCTCCAATGATACGAACGCGCATATTATTCTTTTTACACTTTTCAAGACTCTGATCTAAAAAGTCACGAAGTATTTTCATTAATGCTTCCACTTCTGAATCAGGTCTTGACCAATTTTCTGTAGAAAACGCGTATACAGTAACATATTTTATACCAAGTTCCCAAGCATCTTTACAAATTTTTTCTAATATCTTACTACCTTGAGAATGTCCATAATTTCTTGGCATCAAACGTTTTTTTGCCCATCTTCCGTTCCCATCCATGATAATGCCAACATGAGTTGGGATATTTAATTCTTTATCTAGTTCTTTCGCCATAACATAAACCTCTCTACAATAAAAGGGGCCGTTGCAAAATATTCATAACAATGAAAATATATTTTGCAACAGCTCCTTTCGAAATTTATCAATAGTATACTTCATTATGGATGAATTAGTACTATATTAATATATACTTTATTCGTATATTATATTGATATACTATCTAAATGTATACTTATCCTATAATAATTATGCTATTATTATACAGTAAGTACTTCTTTAGACTTATCTTCCATTGCCTTATCAATTTCAGCAATATATTTGTCTGTAACTTTTTGAATTTCATCTTCGATTTGCTTTTGCTCATCTTCAGAAATTTCATTTGCTTTGCTTGCTTTTTTGATTGCATCATTTGCATCTCTACGGATATTACGGATTGCAACCTTTGCATTTTCAGCTTTTTTCTTAACGTCTTTTACTAAATCTTTTCTTCTTTCCTCTGTAAGTTCAGGGAATACTAAACGAATTACTTTACCATCATTGCTTGGTGTTAAACCGATATCAGATGCTAAAATTGCTTTTTCAATATCTTTGATTAACTTTGCTTCCCAAGGTTGAATCTGAATCACTCTTGCTTCTGGAACGGAAACGTTAGCAACAGATTGCAAGTTAGAAGGTTGTCCGTAGTAATCTACACGAATCTTATCTAAAACATGTGGATTAGCTCTTCCTGCTCTGATTCCTACATACTCTTCTCTTAATGAATCTAATGATTTCTGCATTTTACTTTCAAATGGTTTAATTCTTTCATTCATGTTTCTATCCTCCTAATTTGTTACTACAGTACCTGTACACGCTTTCTTTACATTGTTCACAATACTATTTTCTTCATTTAAAGAAAATACTAAAATGCTCATGTTATTTTCCATACACATAACAGTTGCTGTTAAATCCATTATTGCCAATTTCTTTTCTAATAACTCTTCAAAGCTTACTGTCTCGTATTTCTTTGCATTTGGATTTTGTTTTGGATCACTGTCATACACACCGTCAACAGCGCGTGCCATTAAAATAACATCCGTTTCAAGCTCGATTGCACGTAAAGCAGTTGCTGTATCTGTTGAAAAATAAGGGTGTCCTGTGCCTCCGGCTAAGAATATAACCTTTTTTTCTCCTAGATATTCATTTGCTTTATCCTTTGAAAATAATTCAGTCATGCTACCACAATAAAATGGTGTAAGTATCGCTGTATCCATACCTACATAGCGAAAGATTTCGGATACATAAATACAATTCATTACTGTAGCTAGCATACCAATCTGATCTGCTTTTGTTCGGTCAATGGTCTCGCTACTTCTACCACGCCAGAAATTTCCTCCGCCAATGACAATCGCTACTTCAACACCATCATCAACTAATTCTTTTACTTGTTTTGCAACACCGATACAAGTTTGTTCATCAAATCCTGTTTTTTTGTCACCTGCAAGTGCCTCACCACTTAACTTAAGTAATACTCTGTTATACTTTTTCATAATAAACCTCCATGCGTCAATTCAAATTTATGTCGTTGATAAATTGAATATGGCATATATGTTTAGGTTGAAAATTTAGTTTTTTCAGCCTATCTTTTGGTACTTTCGTTTGATTTATATATTACGAAAATACATCCCAAACGATTGTATCATATCTTGTGTACAATTTCTACTTTAATTTGCAAGATAATGCATCTTGAATTAAATAACATGACTTTACACATATATTATTATCATATACAAGTTATTCTGTTTTGTAAAGTAAGTTTTCATTGATTCATCATCAAATAATACAATAATACTTGTATGCTTTTAATCTAAAACAACCCTAAATCAAAAACAATATTAATATAGAAGAAAAGCTTCATGATAGCAAACAAGATTTTAGAAATTGTTTGCTATCATGAAGCATATAACTAGACTTACTTATAATATATTGGTGTTTTCCCTGGTGCTATTAAAACATCGGTACAAACATACATTTCAGGACAAGATTATACAAATCTATTTTAGTTCTTCCTTATTATAATGTTGTATCCTCTACATTATTATTCTGTACTGGAACTATTTTATCAATTGCTTCCACTAATTCAGGATTTGCATTTATATTAATATTCTTTGTTACTTGTGCATCATATCCTTTTGCTTTCACAATGTCACCTAAATCAATACCAGTTACTTCTTTTAAGGATTCAAATACTTGTGTCATAACCCCTGTTACATTCCCTGCAACATTGGATACACCGTTACTTCCATTCCCGCCATCCATAATAACAATCTTATCAATTTGTGATAATGGTTGAGCAATCTTTCCAGCAACATCTGGTAAAACTTGAATAAGCATTTCAGCAACTGCTGCACTGGAGTATTTTTGATAAGCTTCTGCCTTTTTCTCCATTGCCTCTGCTTCTGCAATACCCTTTGCTCGAATCGCATCTGCTTCTGCTTTACCTTTTTGGCTAATAACATCTGCTTCCGCTTGACCTGTTTTTCGAATTGCCTCTGATTCAGCAATTGCACGTAAACGCTTTGCTTCTGCTTCTGCCTCTGCAAATTTTTTCTGCGCTTCTGCTTGTGCTTCCGCTTCTGCAATTTTACGATATTTTTCAGCATCTGCAATATTTTGTTGCTTTTCTCTATCCGCTCTTGCAGGTTCAACTACTTCAGCACGTAAGCTTTCTTTAATACGTTCTGCTTGCTTTTGAGCAAGTTCAATATTCTTCTGCTCTTTTATAATTTGAATTTGAACTTGTGCTGCCTCGATATCCTTTTGACGCTCTTGTTTTAATAATTCTGCATCTAATTGTGCAGTTACTACTTCTTTAAAGGTAATATTCTTTTGAATCTCATAAGCAGCATCTGCCTTAGCTTTTGCGGCTTGTTGCTCTTGCATATAAGCAGCTTCCTGTACTTCTTTTAACTTCGTTGCTTCTGCAATTTCTGTTTCTGCTAGCAATCTTGCTTGCTCACCAGAACGTTTTGCTTTTGAAGTTTCAATCTGAGTTTCACGATTTGCTTCTGCTTTTGCAATTTCAGCATCTTTTTTCTTCTCAGCAATTTGTTTTACACCAAGTGCTTGTATGTATCCATTACTATCGTTGATATCTTTAATTGTAAATACCTTAACTTCAAGACCCATTTCACCAAGTTCTGTTCCAACTACTTCTTGAACTTTAGAGGAAAATGTTTCTCTATCGCGGTAAATATCTTCTACCGTCATTGTTGATACAATTTCTCGAAGTTTACCTTCCAACACGTTGGTTGCGGTACTACGAATGGATTGCTCGATTTGCATTTCATTTCTACCAGTAAACTGCTCAATTGCGTTAAAGATTGAATTTGTTTCATTCTTTACTTTAATAACTGCAGTACCTACTACCGCAATTGGTACACCTTGTGAGGACATACTCTCATCTGTTGAAACATCGATTTGAATATTTCCAAGTGATATGTAATCGACACGTTGTAAGATTGGAATAACAAGTCCACCACCACCGGTGATAATTTTCTTTTTGGTACCTGTCACTACAGCTGCCTTATCCTGCGGTACCTTTTTCCACATAGATAGTAATACACTAACGATAACAATTAGTCCAATGATTGCTATTACAATGTACATTGTTGAATTTGAATCTGGCATTTTACTCCTCCTATACCTTTTATTTTTAGAATATCGATTCGATAAATTCATCGAAAAATAACTGTAAGGTTTTCTTTGAATCGAATCTATTTATGAGAATGAAAAGACCTATATCTACTATATAATTATATCTACTTATTAATTCTCTTTTTGTTATATAAAATGAGAAAATAACAAGGATATAATCAATTCCGTACCTAAAAAATGAATCGTTATAAAGATAAGGTGTTTTCAATTTCATACATTTAATGAACGAAATGGGTTTACCAAGACCTTTAAAAATTAAACTTCAATCTAATATTATTCATATTTCTTTATTAAATCTTTTTCCCTTACAATGGCTATATTTTTTTCAAAGCGAACGATAGAAACAATGGAATCTTGTTTAATGCTTACATCTTTTTCTTCTGCCTTTGCAGGATAAGAACTTGTAATACCATCAAGAGTAGTTACACTGATGGATCCATATCCATTGGCAACGATGGTATTGATTACTTTTGCATCATATAATAGTAGTTGCTCCATTGAAATCGTTGTGTTCTCCACTTTCTTTAATTTATGAATCATTGTCTGCAAAATTACTGCAATTAGATATCCTAAGCCCACAGCAATGATATTTACAATAACTGCATTATGTCCATTGTAAAATAATTTACCAACGGTTCCGTATATCAATAATCCACCACAAATGCTTTGTATTGAAAAAGGCAAGAAACAAACACTAGTATCCCCAATATCAAAGCTAAAATCAAAATTTAGCAAATCAAAAATACCATCAAATATACCATCCAAAAAATCAAAAACCTTGCCAAGTACTAAAGATAGAAGTGGTATTCCAAAGCCAATTGCAACACATATCGTATAAACTCTATCCATATGAAACCTCCATCTGTTTTTCTAACATGTTGCGCCTAACATTTATGTATACGCCCGTTTACAATATCCATTATACTACATTTTTTACTTTATTTGTAGAAATTTTCTTATTTTAAGTTAATCTTAAGCTTTCTCTAATAAAAATAAAGAGTTGTTAAAGCGCATTTCGAAGAATCCTTAGGAAACGCAGTGTTTAACAACTCCAATATATTTTTAATATTATTTTAAATAACCCAATCGTAGTTTTGGAAGCTTACCTTACGAAACGTCTCAAATCTCATCCACTGATTTAAGAAATCATGTTCTTCCTTATCTTTTTTATTTTCATAATCTTCTATAAACTTCTTATACTCCGCTCTAGAATTTACTATAATTTCAAACCCTCTACTATTTGTAAGGGGTAGACCTCCATATTGATATTCTGACAATGGTATAATTTCTTCCACAGATCCATCTCTTACTTTAACTGCAACCAAATCTCTAAGAACTAAAATATCAAAATAGTTTGGATACTGATAGCTATCTCCAACCAGTGGAAGTTCATCTCCTACCGTATAGGTAATACCTTTGGCTTGAATCTTATTAATACTAAGTTGCTCTGTATTATAATAAAACTCTTCGAAGATATCTCCTCTTGCCTTTAAATCACCATAGGCAAACGTTGCATTAGGTTCCTCTTTTATTACTTCTTCACGATTTACAATAATTCCACCACCTGCAACATCATAGCCATCTACAAGAACGAATCTTCCAGTTGCATTGCAGTCAAAAAAGCGATCAAAGGCTACAATATCTTTCGTTTTAACAATCACTTCTGCTACATCATTTAATGCAACGGCAGTTAATTCTTTATCACTACTATCTAAAGTAGATGCATCAATTACTTTAAGAATTTTAACTATTTCTCCCTCAAATTCGCTAGTAGCAAGCTTAATCTTATATTTCTTACCAATTAGTAATGGTTGTTTTCCCATCCAAAAAACATTTGCACGGAAAGAATTTGAAATATAAGGTGCATCTTTTTCAAACGCAATAAGTTCACCTCTTTTATTAAAAAACTCATCTTCAAATGTAATTCCTACCGATTCTCCCGCAGATACTATGCTCTTTTTATCTCGTTCAGCCCAATATTCAATTGTTTTTACAATTGTTTGTTTACCTTCTGGATAAATTGTGACTTTATCGCCAACTTGTAAGCTACCACTTTCTATTTTACCAGCGATAATTCTTCGATCATCAAATTTATAAACGTCTTGTATTGGGAATCTGAGTGCTTTTTCTTCCAATCCTTTTTCTTTTTCAATACTATCAATTGCTCCAATGATAGACTCCCCATGAAACCAAGGAAGTTTCTCTGATTTTTCTAAAATATTTTCACCATAATATGCTGAAACTGGGATAAAATCCAGTGGATAAACCTGAAGTGTTTCTAAAAACTCCGTCATTTCTTCTTTTATGTTTTCATAAACTTCCTCTGAGTAGTTTACTAAATCCATTTTATTTAATACTATGTAAACCTTTTGTATACCAAGCAAAGATAACATGTAAGCATGACGTTTTGACTGCTCTTTTACTCCTTCTTTTGCATCTATTATAAGTAATGCTGCCTCTGCATTCGCAGCCCCAGAAATCATATTTTTCAAAAATTCTTTATGTCCCGGTGCATCTATAATTACATAATCACGTAATTCAGTTGCGAATTGAATCTGGGTAGTATCAATTGTAATCCCTTGCTTTTGTTCTTCCTCAAATGCATCTAAAAGATAAGCATATTCAAAAGGTTTTCCTGTTTCTTTCGCAATCTTTTTAACCTTATTCACAGTTCCTTCCGGAAGAGAATTTGTATCATAAAGTAATCTTCCAATGACTGTTGATTTACCATGGTCAACGTGTCCGACTACTACTATTTTTAAAATTTCACGATTAATATTTTCCATTCTTTTTTATCACCTTACTCTTTCTACAAAATAAATGATATTTTAATCTTACTCTTCTATCTTAGATTTCATAAATCTCTTAAGTCTCTTAAGTCTCTTAAATTTCTTAAATTTCTAAATATCTTAAATTTATTAGATTTCTTCTTTAATAATACCTACAGCAATCATTGTCAAAACAACATCGTTAACTGTGCCTAAGAATAATGGGGGAGAAATATTCATGAGAAATTATATGGAGAAATCTTAGTATATCTTAGTCAAATGTTAATATGGAGTGATGATTCGCCATGGACGGCGAATCAAGATGGCACTGAGCCAGGATGGCGAATTGCCATCGGTCACGGGCTTATGATATACACTTTCCATTTGACTTAGATATACTTGATTTCGGAATCTAATGTCCGAATGAATATTTTTCTCCCATTATTCTTTCAAAATCTTACCTATAGTTTTGATTCATCAACATCAACTACATATACCCGTCTTTTCTTAGTTTTTGCATTGCGTAGGAGTCTTCTTGATCTTGGGCACGACCTGCTCTTTCAGAAACAGTTGTGTGTTTTAATTCTTCGATAATATCATCTACGGTCTTAGCCTCTGACTTCACTTTATTCGTACATGGAGCACATCCTAAACTACGATATCTTTCACCATTCTTTGAGAAGTATAAATCAATGACCTTAATTTCTTCTCTTTTTATATATTCCCATATGTCAAGTTCATTCCATGCAAGCAAAGGATGAACACGAATGTGATTTCCTTTTGGAAAATCCGTTTTAAATTGATTCCATAATTCTGGAGGTTGATTGGAGTAGTCCCATTCATCTTGCTTATTTCGTTCTGAAAATACTCTTTCTTTTGATCTTGAGCCCTCTTCATCTCTTCTTACACCAACGATTAGCCCTTCAAACTCATATAATTTAGTTACTTGCTGTAATCCCTCTGTCTTTAATGCCTTACAACAAACTAATCTACCTTTATCTGGACCCATTCCCGCTTCAATTGCTTCTTTATTTGTATGCACAATAAGATCTAAATTTAATTCCTTTGCTACTTGATCCCTATATGCGATCATTTCAGGTATTTTAAATGTCGTATCCACATGAATAAAAGGAAATGGACAGTGTCCAAAAAATGCCTTCTTCGCTAGCCATAACAATACCGTAGAATCCTTTCCAATGGACCATAACATTCCTAATTTCCCTAATTTTTTATAGGCTTCTCTAATAATATAAATACTTTGCGCTTCTAATTCGTCTAAATGATTCATGGAGAACACCATACCTTTCTTGCAACCTATTTTAATTTCTTTATTTGATTCTTCTTTAATAGTTAATTGATTCCTAATCATTATTAATTTTTATAAGTTTTTAATTAATATCAGATATTCAATTCTGATAGTTATTGAATCCTAATAATTGTGAATTCCTAATAATTATTGATTCCTGATATTTATTGATTTGATATTTATTGATGCCTAATAATAAAGTTTCCTAATAGTTATTTGATTCTTTTTTATTTATAGAAATACTCATTTTTGTTCCGTCTGGTTTATTTATAATCCACTGTGTGATATCCCCTTCACATTTTGTGTACATATAGCTACCCATTCCCCCAATATCTGCCCCAAGATAAAAATGAATTGCACCCTTATGACATTCCTTTACGCACGAAGCGCAGCCCCAACAATCATTTTTATATTTTATAAAAGCAAAACCATTTTCATCTTTTTTAATTAAGCTACCTGGGCATACTTCAAGACATTTGCCACAACGGATGCAATTTTCTTTATTAATTACTATGCTCATAGAATTCTCCTCGCTCAACTAAGTCTCTATATATTACTTTAAGTTCTCCGTCGATTACTTTTGAGTTCACATATTTTAACCAATGATTATCATCTTTTTCTGGATAATCCATGTGCTCTGCAAAGGAATGCCACCTTGTTTCCTTCCTTGATTTTAGATGAGCAATTACGCTTAGTGAAACGATTAATCTTTCCTTTAGTTCATAAATATACATGAGTTCTTGCATATCATTTGCATGTAAAGTTCTGCTTAATTCTAGTACTTGATTGATTCTGTCTTCCGCAATTGTTAATGTACTTTCGTTATATTGATAATTGGCACCGATTCCCCCTGCATAGGTATCCATAATCTTTTGCATCGCTTCTTCAAGCTCTTCATAGGAAAATGTAGTTGTGTTTTTTTTCGAATTTAAATGGGACTCTAGTTCATTCTTTTTTTGTAATATAAAAGCATCCATAGACTCTTTATTTAAATCTCTTTTTTCATAATATTCATTATTTAAGTTCTTATCACTTGAGCTCACATTATTTAAGTTCTCGCTATTTATGATCTCATTATTTGTGTGTTTATTATTTGTGGGTTCATTATTTGTGGTTTCGTTATTTAAGATCCCATTATCTAAGTTTTCATTATTTAAGCTCTCATTATTAAAAGTCTCATTCTTCTCATTTGAATTGTTACCTATCATATTCATTATGTATTCTAAGGAAGCGATTGCAGCAATTTTTCCTTCCACAAGTGCACCTGTAACGTATTTTTGAGGACAACCGCCTGCTACATCACCTGCAGCATATAGGCCTTTAATTGTTGTAGCTCGATTCGTGTCCACCCAATAACCACTCGCCGTATGCCCACCAACAATGTATGGTTCAGTTCCTTCAATTTCAGCATTATATTCACTTGGCACTCTGCCGCTTTCTAACCATGCCAAGGTTTGACTTGGAGCCATATTTAAGTATGCTTTTAGTAATTCCTGTTCTTGCTCCTTCGTTATACCTTTCGTCTTTAGATAACTAGGTCCTCTGCCCTCCATCGTTTCTTTTACTGTTGCATACACACGATCACTCGTTGTATTCCCATATATTCTTTCATATTCTTCCCCGCAAGAATTGATTTGTTTTGCAAATACTCCCTGTGCAATTGTCCCTGTCGGTGCAATGGTATCTTTTAAACGAAGAGCGATAAAACGCATTTCAAAGGAGGTCATTTCTGCACCTGCTTTAATTCCCATAGCGTATCCTGCTCCTGTGTTAAATGGTGGGTACCACATTTTATGTCTAGAACCTCCTGGGTTGTTCGGACGATAAAGTCCAGCTGCACCACCTGTGGCACAAATAACTGCACTCGATTCAAATACATACATGATTTCTTCATCAATGGAAAAACCAATTGCTCCTTTTATTTCATTTTTCACAACGATATAATCAATAATTGTTACATGATTAAATACGGTAACATTTTTACACTGATTTACCGCTTTTGCTAAAATAGGCTTTATATTTTCGCCATTAATTTTAATATTACGATTCCCCCTAGAGACATACTCTCCATCCGAATCTTTTAATATAACAAGTCCAAGCTTTTCAAGTTCCTTCGTCGCATCATTTACCCCTCTTGCCATGGTTAGAAGTAAATCTTCTCTTACAATTCCATGGGCATCTTGTTTTGCATAGTCAACGTAATCTTCTGGCGTTCTTCCTTTTACAATATAGGCATTGATGGCATTTACACCGGCTGCTAGGCAACCACTTCTTTTGATATTTGCCTTTTCTACAACTATAGTCTTTACATTAGATTGTTTTGCTATTGTAAGTGCCGCATAGCACCCAGCAGTTCCTCCTCCAAGGATTAAAATATCACAGTACTCTTTTACGACCTGCACTGGAAATACCCCCTTTTATTAAATCATTCATTGTTAGATAAATACTGAATTTGTATCCGTTAACAAGGTATTGGTTAATAGATACGTTTCCTTTTCATGAAATCCATGCATTCGGTAAATCAGTACTCGTACATTCTCACCAATTGTTACAATATCATCGGTATTTTGGCGTTTTCCAGTTAGTAAACTATCCTTTACTCTAACTTTAATCTCTATGTAACTTCCTTTAAAAATAATTTCTTCCACAACTCCCTCTTCGTAAGCGCTCATATTTTCATATACTTCATTTACTTTTGCTATTTTAATAAATTCAGGACGTATAATTGCTTTATTTGCATTCCGATGCGTGGAAAACCCTTGGAAACGTCCAACCTCTTCTAGCACCGTTGATTGACCAATAAACTGTGCCACAAAAGCTGTGGATGGATTTTTATAGATATTAAATGGGGAACCCTTTTGTTCAATACGCCCTCCATTTACAATGATAATTTCATCTGCAACTTCAATGGCTTCATCTTGATCATGTGTTACGAAGATACTTGTGATCCCAAGCTTTTCAATCATTTCCTTAAGCCAGATGCGAAGCTCTTGTCTTACTTTGGCATCGATTGCAGCAAATGGTTCATCCAGTAATAAAAGAGAAGGATTGGGAGCTATTGCTCTGACAAATGCTACCCTTTGTCTTTGCCCTCCAGACAGTTGATGTGGATAACGGTCTTCCAGTCCCTTAAGACCGACTAACTGTAATAAATCTAATACTCTTTCTTTGATTTCCTTTTTAGAAACCTTTCTTATCTTTAATCCAAATGCGATATTTTCATAAACCGTCATATAACGAAACAACGCATAACTTTGAAATACAAATCCAATGCCACGTTTGCTTGGCGCTATGTCATTGACTCTTTTTCCATCAATAAAAATATCTCCTGAATCAGGGGTTTCAAGTCCTGCAATCATACGAAGGATTGTTGTTTTACCACTTCCACTTGGACCCAGTAATCCAATGAGTTTCCCTTTCTCAATGCCAAAGCTAACCTCATCGGATGCTAGAAAATCTCCGAAGTTTTTGTTGATATTTTTTAATTCCACATACATGACTATCTTCCCTTCTTTCCCATATATTCCACTATGTTTCTTAAAATTAATATAATGACTGCCAATATAACTAGAATTGAAGATACTGCAAATGCCTGTGTATATTTAAATTCGTTATATAAAATTTCTACATGTAACGGCAGTGTATTTGTGATTCCTCTAAGATGACCAGATAATACCGAAACTGCACCAAACTCTCCCATTGCTCTGGCGGTACATAAAATAATTCCATAAAGAAGTGCCCATTTTATACGTGGGAGGGTAATTCTTCTAAATATGTAAAAGCCCCCTGCTCCCATAAGTGTCGCCGCCTCTTCTTCTTCATTTCCAGTTGCATTTAGTACAGGAATAATCTCCCTAGAGATAAATGGAAAGGTTACAAATATCGTTGCTAAAATAATTCCTGGCACAGCAAATACAATTTTTAGGTTAATTGCATCAATTAGAGGTTTCGCAAAACTAACTCTACCAAATGTAAGAACAAAGATAAGTCCTGCAATAATCGGTGAAACTGCAAATGGTATGTCAATCATTGTAGTAAGTAATTTTTTCCCTCTAAATGAGAACTTTGTCAAAAGCCATGCAGCAAATAATCCAAAAATTGTGTTTATAATAACCGCACTTATTGTTGCAAGTATGGTAAGCATTAACGCTCTTTGTGTATAAAAATCCGTAATTGCATCCTTATATATAAGCCATCCACTTTTTAGCGCTTCACGAATTACAACAATTAATGGCATTATTAACATGGAAAATATAAAAAATACACTGATTAAAATTAGTAATATACGAACAAAGGAATTCCCCTCACTTCTTTTTTCTTTCATAATAACCTCCCTGTTACCATTCACTGCTTTTTGTTTAGCAATAACACGTATATAAGAGTAATTTCAAACATACCACGTTTATAAACTACTCTTTTGAGAACTTGTTCGCATGTACTTGGATTGCATTTATAATAAATAACAGAACAAAGGCTACAATCAACATTACTAATGCAATAGCTGTTGCACCTTCATAATCAAATTGCTGTAATTTACTAAGGATTAAAAGCGGAACAATTTCCGTTTCATAGGGAGAATTTCCTGCAATAAATACAACACTCCCATACTCACCCAAAGCTCTTGCAAATGCTAAACCAAACCCTGTCAATAATGCAGGTCGAATTTCAGGAAAAATTACTTGAAAGAAAATCCTACACCTGCTGGCACCTAGTATTGTTGCGGCCTCCTCATAAGTACCATCTAAAGATTCAAGGACTGGTTGAATCGTTCGTACAATGAATGGTATTCCTATAAAAATCATCGCAATTGTGATACCAATTTTCGTATAAGAGATTTGAATTCCGAACTTATTAAAAAAACTACCAAACCACCCTTTTGTGGAGTAAAGATTGGTAAGTGTAATTCCCGCTACTGCAGTAGGAAGTGCAAAAGGAAGCTCTATTAATCCATCTAAAATACGCTTAAAGGGAAAGTCATAACGAACAATTACCCATGCCAAAATAACTCCAAATACACTATTGATTAATGTTGCAATTAATGCGCAAGTAAAACTAACTTGATATCCAGCGAGTACGCGCTTACTAGTAACCACTTCAAAGAACTCTCTTACCCCTAACTTTGAAGCAGATAGTACGACGGATGCCATAGGTATTATTACAATTAAACTTAAAAACGTTAAGGTTACCCCTAAAGATAATCCAAAACCAGGTATTACTCGCTTTTTCCTTACAATATTCATCTGACCTCTCCCTCATTGCTTCGTTTTAATACTTTTTACATCGTTTTATTTCTTCTTCCCTTTAATTCTTCTTCCTTTTCATTCTATTAGTTTCTTAATATTTTAATTCAATTTAACGCTGTGTATCATTAAAGTTTAATAGTATATTTATATGACTGTTTTCTTAGAACAAGTCATCAATAATTTTATTATCTTGAACCATACGTGTATGTAGGGGGTGTGGCTATTAATATAATCATACTAGTGCCACACCCCTCACTACTTATTCCTCATATATTTGATCAAAAATACCACCGTCTGAAAAATGCTTACTTTGAGCTTTACTCCATCCTTCAAATATAGGATCATCAATCGAAATCAAATGCATATTTAAATCAAAAACATTAGCGTACTGATTTAAAATATCTTCATTAATCGGTCTATAATAATTGTCAGCTGCAATTTTTTGACCTACATCAGTATATAAATACTCTAAATATGCTTTTGCGATTTCTTGAGTATCTTTTTTGTCAGCTACCTCATCTACAATAGCTACTGGCGGTTCTGCTAACATACTAATACTAGGACTAATAATCTCATATTCTCCTGGGTGCTCTTTTAGAGATAAATAGGCTTCATTTTCCCATGCAAGTAAAACATCTCCTTGAGCATTCTCAACAAATGTAGTTGTTGCACCTCTTGCGCCAGAATCAAGTACTAAAACATTCTGATATAGTTTTTTTACAAATTCTTTTACTTGTTCCTCATCTCCATTATAAAGATTATTCGCATATGTCCATGCTGCAAGATAATTCCATCTGGCACCACCTGAGGTTTTCGGATTTGGTGTAATAATACCAATTCCATCTTTTATTAAGTCATCCCAATCCTTTATCCCCTTTGGATTTCCTTTACGAACTAAAAATACAATCGTTGAAGTATAAGGTGCACTATTGGATTCAAATTCAGATTGCCATCCCTCTTTAATAAGTCCTGCTTCTTCAATTGCCGTAATGTCATATGCAAGAGCTAATGTAACAACGTCCGCTTCATTTCCCTCAATTACGGAACGAGCTTGTGAACCAGAACCACCATGTGACTGTACAATGCTAATATCTTGACCTTTTTCTTCTTTCCAATAACTTATAAACTCCTGGTTAAACGCCTCATACAATTCTCTCGTTGGGTCATACGAAACATTAATTAATTCGACTTGCTTATTTTCTTTCTTACCGCAACCTATAGACATAGCTGTTATTAATACAAATACTAAAGTGATTATGATATATTTTTTATTTTTCATCTTATCCTCGATCCGCCTTTCTTATGATACAAATTTTCTAACTTCCACCCACTCTTAATTTTTGTATCTCAGCGACATCGACCACTATAACTATGCAAAACAACCCACTTAATATGTGTCAATTCTAGCCCTCCATGTTCCAAACGAGTAATAATTCTGAAGCAAACTTTTAGGAATTTCACCTCTTAAATTTAATTCATTGTATTCCTACTGTTTTGATATGTTTTAAATGATTAGAAATATATTACTTGATAAACCATTATTTGTCAAACTTATTTTGTGTTTTTTTCCATATTTTTTTTGTAGAAAAATAAACTTGTATTTTATGAGATTTTACCTATACATTAACTTGTAATTTATTTGATATATTTTACAGTAATGTTATAATGGAGAAAATCCGAAATAATAAGGAGTATTATTATATGAACTTTGTAAAATTTATTGGATCACAATTCTCAAACCCAAGAGGATTTTGGGGTAAGATCTCAAGTTATTTTATGAATCAATTAAATAAAAAGCAGTACAAAAGTGTTATGAAATTGTTTCGAGAATTAAAACCAGAGTATGTATTAGATGTTGGTTTTGGAAATGGCTATCTTCTAAAGGAGCTATCTAAAAAAAATAATTCTATTTTTTACGGCATTGATATGTCAGAATCAATGCTTGAGGCCGCAACGAAAAGAAATCTTGAAATGATTAAGAATAAAAAGATGTTTCTAAACCTTTCAGATATTGTTAATATGGAATTTAAAGATTCCATGTTTGATTTTATTTATACCGTTAACACTGTATATTTCTGGTCAGATTTAAAAAAAGGTTATTCAGAAGTTTACCGAACATTAAAGGCAGGTGGCGCATTCGCAAATGTTTTCTATACAAAGGCATGGCTTGATAAGCTCTCCTACACCAAATATGATTTTACGAAATACTCCCAAAATGAACTTCTAAACGAAATTAAGAAAATGGGCTTTTCGAAAGTAGAGTTAATTGAGTTAAAAAAGGACTCAGCTTACTGTTTAGTTGCTTGGAAATAAACTATCAAGGAAGTAAATTTCATAAATTTAATAAATGCTTGCTTGACTATTTTACCAACTAGTGTTAACATGTAATTGTAATTAGTTCAGTTAATAAACAAATATATTAGTGAAAGAGGTAATCGTATGACAAATTACTTTTCTAATGTCCCTGTTGTAAAATACGAAGGCCCAAATTCAACAAATCCTTTTGCGTATAAATATTATGATGCAGACAAGGTTGTTGCGGGTAAAACAATGAAAGAACACTTACGTTTTGCTCTATCTTGGTGGCACACTTTATGTGCTGGCGGAGCAGATCCATTTGGTGTTCCAACTATGGATAGAACATATGGTAATATTACAGATCCTATGGAACTTGCAAAAGCTAAAGTTGATGCTGGTTTTGAATTAATGACAAAACTTGGTATTGAATACTTCTGTTTCCATGATGCAGATATCGCTCCAGAGGGTGATACATATGAAGAAACAAAGAAAAATCTTTTTGAAGTTGTAGATTATATTAAAGAAAAAATGGATGAAACAGGAATTAAGTTATTATGGGGTACTGCTAATAACTTTGGTCATCCAAGATTTATGCATGGTGCTGGAACATCTTGTAATGCAGATGTATTTGCTTACGCAGCTGCAAAGATTAAAAATGCACTTGATGCAACTATTAAATTAGGCGGAAAAGGTTATGTATTCTGGGGTGGACGTGAAGGATATGAAACACTTCTTAATACAGACTTAGGCTTAGAACTTGATAATATGGCTAGACTTATGAAGATGGCTGTTGAATATGGCCGTGCAAATGGCTTTGATGGTGACTTCTATATCGAGCCAAAGCCAAAGGAACCAACAAAACATCAGTATGATTTTGATACTGCTACTGTACTTGGATTTCTTCGTAAATATGGCTTAGAAAAAGATTTCAAAATGAACATCGAAGCAAATCATGCTACTCTTGCTGGTCATACTTTTGAACATGAACTTGCTATGGCTAGAGTAAATGGAGTATTTGGTTCCGTAGACGCTAACCAGGGTGATCCAAATCTTGGATGGGATACAGACCAATTCCCTACAGATGTACACAGCGCTACACTTGCTATGCTTGAAGTTTTAAGAGCTGGTGGTTTTACTAACGGCGGACTTAACTTCGATGCAAAAGTAAGACGTGGATCTTTCGAATTCGATGATATCGCTTACGGTTATATCGCAGGTATGGATACATTCGCACTTGGTTTAATCAAAGCTGCTGAAATCATTGAAGATGGTAGAATTGATAAATTTGTTGCTGATCGTTATGCAAGTTATAAGACTGGTATTGGTAAACAAATCGTTGATGGTACTACTTCCCTTGAAGCTCTTGAACAATATGTATTAACAAACAAAGAGCCAGTAATGGAAAGCGGTCGTCAAGAAGTTCTTGAATCTATCGTAAACAATATTTTATTCCGTTAATATTTTTTGGTCACTTTTCTTTACCTTATGAAGAACTTGAAAATGAATTATTAATATATAAAAAGAACTAGTCACAAACTTAATCTAATAAGTTTGTGGCTAGTTCTTTTAATTTATAGAATTGGAAGGGTCCTCTAACCACTGTTTTATCTTCTCTTTTTTCTCCTCAGAAAAATCTTTATAAACTTCTTTTTGTAGCCAACGTAAATTTTTATCTCTTAAATAATTTCTCATTTGCTCTTCTGCTTCCCACATTACAACTTTAATTAGGCAAGGGCATTCGGTTCCTGTATTTTCTTCATTATCATTTTCAAATAATCGATTTTTTTGTCTTATCTCGCCACACTGAAAGAGATAGGATGGTCCTTCTACTGCTTCTACTACATCCCAAAAAGTGATATCTTCTGGTTTTCTTGCTAATTCATATCCACCATTCACTCCTGTAACAGAACGCACAATTCCTTGCTTACGTAGTTTCGTGAACACTTTTGATAAGTATGTTTCAGAAACCTGATGTAATAATGAAAGCTCCTTTATTCCAATTACTTTTCCATTTGGTAAATCTAATATATAAAAGAGGGAATGCAATGCATACTCTACACCAACACTAAATTGCATATATCTAACCTATGTAAATGACTTTATCAATTACATATTTTCCTTTCATAATTATAGATAATATTTATATTTAATATCTTAATTCACGGATAGTAATGCGTCAAGGGCTTATATTTATTTCCATCAATAAAGAAAAATGCTGGTATATTTTACAAATATATTTATTAAAAAATATGTTGACGTAACATTTTATACATGATAATATCTATTACAGATAACAGTTATCTATAATAGATGTAAATAAAACGGAGGAATAAAATTATGTTAAATGAAAAATTCAAAGAAGTACTTAATCACGAGGGTGCTCTATCTATCACTTCTTGGTCAAATAATAATGCAAATGTTACAAATACTTGGAATAGCTATGTAAGAATTTCAGATAGGGGAACCCTTTTAATACCTGCTGCTGGTATGACAAGTACACAAGCCGATGTTGCTGTAAACAACAGAGTAAAGCTTACAATGGGATCAAAAGAAGTTATGGGAACCATTGGTATGGGTGCTGGATTCTTTATTGAAGGTACTGCGACTTTCCTAGATGAGGGAAAAGATTTTGATATGATGAAAGAAAACTTTCCATTTCTAAAAAGAGTTCTTGAAGTGACACCAATTGTTGTGAAACAAACTATTTAATTCGAACATTCACTATAATGTCACTTAAATATGTAACCAAATGTACTTAAAATTTGTTTAATTATAAACAGCTTTATTTACCATAATATAAGCTTTTATAATAACTTTTATTTAAAACTTTTATTTAAAAAGATTAGGTAGTGAAAAGGCAATTCACCACCTAATCTTTTAGTATAATAATGAACACTCTTAATATTCCTATAGATTACCTTTTAAACAGTCTTCACTCTCTTGTTCTTTTTCTAAAAATTTCATATATTCTTTAAAACAGGAAACAGAACAAGCAACTGTATGCCAATTTAAACCCATTGATTTATCACAAGCATCGCATGCATAATATTCTGAATTACAATTAGGGTTTTTACAGATATGGTTCGGTTTATTCATACTTCTCCTTAAATAAACAATACAATCCATGGTGTACCAGCAACTTAAGATATATTTCTCTTTTCTCCAGTATTCACATTATTTTCGCTTTTTATTAGTTCAAGCATAAGAATTAGCACAGATGAGTATGGAAAATAATTTTCTACAACTACCTTTCACGATTGGATTACTTAATTATTTACTATGCTTCTTTGACACAGAAAAAAGAATCCTAACAACCAAATAGGTCATATGGATTCTAGCGTATGTATGTATTTATTTACTTTTATAATTCCAACGATTACGATTTCACTTTAGTATCGTTAGTTTTTCTCAATAATTTTTCCGTAAAATTAACATTAAATAAATGAATAATCGGTCCTAAACCGAACGCCGATATTAGCGTTCCTAACCCTATAATTCCACCAGTTAGATAGCAAACTACTGCACAGAATCCATCATTAGACATTCTTAGCCAAAAGTAAGGAATCTTAGGAAAACGCTTTTTCAAAATCAATGAAATACTGTCATAAGGAGCGACTCCAACGTTTGGAGTCTGATAAAGAGAAACACCAAAACTACATACAATAACACCTAAACAAACAACTACTAGTTTCTGCCACGTAACTTCTGGGCTTCCAATCATATTCATCCAAATATTATAAAAAAAGGTAGCCAAGTATCCAACAAAGAACATATTTACAATTGTACCAATCCCAATAAACATCTTACCGAAAATAAACTCTATCATGAACAAAGGTATATTAAACATAATCAAAAAATCACCATAACTAATGCCAAATTGATCTGATAATGCCATGATCATTCCACTAAAAGGATCATTCCCCCACCCGGATAGCTTAAAAATACTTACTCCAATACCTAAAAAAACATTCCCAATTAACATGATTATAAAGCGTCTACTTCCAACCCTTTTAAAATAATCAACCAGCATCGTTCCTACCTTTTCCGTTCTACTGTATTTTTGTTTACTTTATGTCTATATATGTATTATACAGAATTTGGTTTTATTTACAATAAAATGTTGATATTATGATAAATATTTACAGTATACTGTATTAGGTTCAACTTAAAGCACCATGTTGCCCAGAAGAATTAAAATCACCATTTGTTTTTAATATATATTATACAAAATACAAATGGTGACATGTTTTAATTATTCAGTTTATAAGGCAATCGTATTTAAGCATGTGCCTCTTTATAAAGATTATTCGCATGATTCCAATCAACCACTGCAAACCAGTTATCAATGTAATCTGCTCTTCTATTTTGATATTTTAGGTAGTAAGCATGCTCCCAAACATCCATCGCTAGAATTGGTTTTAAGTCATCTCCTAAGACACTATCTTGATTTGGAGTAGACACGATCACTAAATCCTTATTCTTATCTAGAGCCAGCCATGCCCAGCCTGAACCAAATCGTCCAAGACCAGCTGCTTTAAAGTTCTTTTTAAATTCATCTAAGGATCCAAACTTCTTATCAATTGCAGCTTTAAGATCACCAACAGGTTCTCCACCACCATTACTGCTCATTCCTTCAAAGTATAAACCGTGGTTATATACACCACCACCATTGTTTCTTACAGCTGTTCTTATGTTCTCTGGCAATTCATCTAATCGGCTAAGTAAATCAGTCAATAACCAAGATTGATGTACTTTGCTTCCTTCCAATGCTTTGTTTAAATTATCTACATAAGTTTGAACATGCTTGCCATGGTGAATTTGTACAGTAAGTGCGTCTACGTAAGGTTCTAATGCGTCATATGCATATGGTAATGCCTCAAGTTGAAATGGGTAATTTTGATTTCTCATAATAATTTCCTCCTTAATAAAATATCATTTATTCGTTAACTTTCTTATATTTATGTTATTAATAATTTGTTCATCAGCTATGGTTTTAAATATATGTTCTTTTTGTTTCTAGGTTAGCCATAACTAACTTTTCTATAGCATAACACACTCTTCCAGATATTGCAATAGTGAAAATGATTATTATTTTCATTATTAGCATTATTTTAAAATTTATACTATCCCAATGTAAAAAAACTCGTTCCATTATGGAACGAGTCTCTGACTAAATGCATTATTATATTAATTGTAATACTTAGTTTACTAGTTATTTTTGAGATAATCATTGAAATTATCTTTCTGAATATTTTTCTGATTATTTTTTCAATTACGTTTTTATTATTTTTAAACCTAACTTTTCAACAAATTCATTACAGCAACACTGTAATTAATGCTTTTTGATGCGAAATAGTTCGGATTCTCTTCCTTTTCTTTTTCTTTTTTCTCTCCGCTATCATCTAACAGATATTTTTCTAAAAATTCTAGGTAATCATTTTTTGAAAATATTCCATCTAAGTCGTCCAAATCCGCTTTCGAGGCAAATAATTCAGAATTTGATGTATTCGTATTTATCGTATATTCAATATTCTTATTATTTGTTATAGAGCTTGCTGCATTACTAGTTGAAGGAACCGTCACCTTTAAATTGCCAGTGCTTACGCCTTCATTCATATATTTTGTAACTTTAACTACATAATTTTGTGTCTCTTCAAAGGGAGGTATCCCTCCATATTTTGCGACATTACCACTTCCAGCATTGTATGCAGCTAAAGCCAATTTAACATCTCCGTCGTATTTATTCAGCATTTCAGATATATACTTTGCTCCACCCATAATGTTTTGCTCTGGATCAAACGAATCAGTGACTCCTAGATATTTTGCTGTACCAGGCATTAATTGCATAACTCCGCATGCACCTGCGCTAGAAACTACATTGGGATCAAAATTTGATTCTGCTTTCCCAATGGCTTTTAATAAATTTACAGGAACGTTAAATTTTTCGGAAGCTTCTTGAAATATACTATCCAAACTTTTTGTTTCTCCTAAATAAGATGAAAATTTCACATTATTATTCGAATTTGTATTTTTCTTAACATTGCTTGTACTTATTTTCTCTTCATTTAAAATGGAATTTACTTTCAATATGGATTCCTCTTTCTATCGTAAGTGTTATTTAAGTAACATACTACACGATGCATTTTTATATGAACATCGCTTTGTACTTAAATTAATTTATTAATAATCTATTCAACAGAACAATACTATTCATTATATCGGCCATTTCCAATATTAATTAATAGCTAATTAAAAATAAAAACGTGAGTTTCTCGCAATGTTAAATAAAGGCTTATTGGCGATAAGTACTTAAAAACATTTCTAATTTATCCATCGCAATTTTTAGCTCGTCTAAATTAGGTAAGTACACAATACGGAAATGATCTGGTTGCTTCCAGTTGAATCCACTACCATGAACAATTAGTACATGTTGCTGTTTCAAGAAATCCAGTGCAAATTGCTCATCATTTGTTATGTTAAACTTTTTAACATCTAATTTAGGGAATATATAAAAGGCTGCTTTTGGCTTAACTGCTGTAACACCCGGAATATTATTTAAACGATTTGTTATATATTCTCTTTGCTCATAAATTCTTCCACCTGGAACAAGAAGTTCATCTGCACTTTGATATCCACCTAATGCTGTTTGAATAATATGTTGCGCAGGTACATTGGAACATAAGCGCATGGATGAAAGCATGTTTAAACCTTCAATATATCCTTTTGCTCTTGATTTATCTCCACTTAAACACATCCAACCAACACGAAAACCTGCAATGCGATGAGATTTTGATAAGCCATTTAAGTTAACAACCATCAAATCCTCAGCAAGGGAACCAATGGCAACATGTTCCTCGCCATCCATAACTAATCTATCATAAATTTCATCTGCAAAAATTATAAGTCCATTTTGTCTTGCAATCTCTACAATTTCTTCTAAAACAGCTTTTGGATAAAGTGCTCCAGTTGGGTTATTTGGATTGATTACTACGATTCCTTTTGTGCGTGGTGTGATCTTCTTCTTAATATCATCAATGTCCGGATTCCAATCTGCTTGCTCATCGCAGATATAGTGCACAACTTTACCACCTGCTAAAGTTGCTGCGGCTGTCCAAAGTGGATAATCTGGTGAAGGGATTAAAATTTCATCACCGTCATTTAAAAGTCCCTGCATTGCCATTACAATTAATTCACTAACTCCGTTTCCAGTATAGATATCATCTACTGAAACGTTTGGAATCTTTTTTTGCTGACAATACTGCATAATTGCTTTTCTTGCTGAAAAGATTCCTTTTGAATCAGAATACCCTTCTGCATTTCTTAGGTTCATAATCAAATCTTTAATAATTTCATTTGGTGCGTCAAAACCAAATGGTGCTGGGTTTCCGATATTTAACTTTAAAATATCGATTCCTTGTCTTAACATTCTGTCAGCTTCATCAACGACAGCTCCTCTCACGTCATAACATACATGATCCAATTTTGATGATTTTTCAAACTTATCCATATGCTCCTCCAGTCAATCCTATATTACTTTTATATACTTTTTTAAATACTTTAATTAAAAATAAAAAAGCCCTAAACTAACATATCAATAATGCTAGTTTAGGGCGAATATACAATATCCGTGTTACCACCTAAATTCAGAGATTTCTCTGCACTCACTCAGTACTTATGTATATCTTATGAAAGTCTACACTTATACTGTATTCAAGATAACGGTTGAATCACCGATGAAGCCTACACATGCGTTATGCATTTCGGTCCATAGCTCAGAAACTGCTTCTATGATTTCATCACGAGAATTTACACCAGCCATTCCCTCTCTTTGCTTCTTGAAAACATATACTCCTTTTCGTCACAGCTTTGATAATATAGTAATCCATTTTTATCATTCCGTCAATTGATATTTTTAGTTGAAATAATAATTTTAGATACTTTTTATCTTCTTTTACTCATCATTTTTATATACATACCTTTGAAATAAAAACTGAAATCTTCTTTTCACTCATCATTTTTATGTACATACTTTGAAATAAAAACTTAAAGAAAATCTAAAATGCATACCATAATATTCCATCCTGATATTAATTATTATTATCATAAATCTATTGATTTTTTTTAGATTAGGGCTTATAATCAATTCATAGTAGTTCTATAGGAATTAACTTTACAAATATAGGAGGTCAATACTATGACTAACAATTTATTAAATATGAATGGTATTACAGTTTCAATAGATGAAAAAGAAATACTTCACAATATAAATCTAACTATTAATAAAGGAGAGGTTCATGTTTTATTAGGACCTAACGGTGCTGGAAAATCCACACTTGGTTATACAATTATGGGTAATCCTCAATACGAAGTAACTGGAGGATCTGTTCTTTTTGAAGACGAGGACATCGTTTCCTTAAGTCCAGATGCACGTGCAAGAAAAGGTATCTTTTTATCATTTCAGGCACCAGAGGAAGTTCCAGGTGTTGAATTAACAAGCTTTATACGTACTAGTACAAATGCTGTGAATGAAAAGCCTGAGCGTTATCTTCCATTTCAAAAGAGATTGCAAGAGAATATGGAACTTCTTAATATGGACTCTGCTTATTCAAATCGTGAGTTAAATGTTGGATTTTCTGGTGGTGAGAAAAAGAAATCAGAGATTTTACAAATGCTTATGTTAAAACCTAAGCTAGCTATTTTAGATGAAACAGATTCTGGATTAGATGTTGATGCAGTAAAAACTGTTTCCAAAGGGGTTAAAAATTATTTAAGTGACGATAATTCCCTTCTTATTATTACACATAATACTAAAATTTTAGAAGAACTACCTGTTGATTATGTTCATATCTTAGTAGCAGGTAAGCTTGTTGCTACAGGCGGCCCTGAGTTAATTAAAAAGATTAATACAGAAGGCTTCCGTTCCTTTGAGGAGGTGTAGTCATGAAACAAAAAACATATGTCGAGGATGTGAGCCGTGGTATCTATGACGAGATTGTAAACCTAGCTCCAGATTTAATGGTAAATGCAGGTCTCACTCCTGAAATCGTAACACAGATTTCTAAGGAAAAAAACGATCCTGAATGGATGCTAGAGCATCGTTTAAAATCACTTGAACTTTATCATAAAATTGCAGTTCCAAACTGGGGTCCTTCCCTTGAAGGTCTTAATATTGAAGACATTGTAACTTATGTAAAACCAAAAACTAAGATGAATTCTTCTTGGGAGGAAGTACCGGAAGGAATTAAAAATACATTTGAACGGCTTGGTATTCCACAAGCAGAACGTACTTCTCTTGCTGGTGTTGGAGCACAATATGACTCAGAAGTAGTTTACCATAATGTTCGTGAAGAAGTGGCAGCACAAGGTGTTATCTATACCGATATTGAAAGTGCCCTACATGGTCCATATAGTGAAATGATTAAAGATCATTTTATGAAACTTATTACACCTAGAGATCATAAATTTGCCGCACTTCATGGGGCTGTATGGTCTGGTGGATCTTTCGTATATGTGCCACCTGGAGTTAAGGTAGAGATTCCGTTACAATCGTATTTCCGTTTAAATGCAGCTGGCGCAGGTCAGTTTGAACATACATTAATTATTGTTGATAAGGGCGCAGACTTACATTTCATTGAAGGGTGTTCTGCACCAAAATATAACGTGGCGAATTTACATGCTGGTGCGGTTGAATTATTTGTTGAAGAAGATGCAAAACTTCGTTACTCAACCATTGAGAATTGGTCAAAAAATATGTATAACTTAAATACAAAACGTGCCCATGTAAAACGTGGTGGTCACATTGAATGGGTTTCTGGTTCCTTTGGTTCCCATGTCTCCTGCTTATATCCTATGAGTATTTTAGCGGGTGAAAAAGCAAGTTGTGAATTTACTGGTATTACATTTGCTGGGGAAGGCCAATCCCTAGACACTGGTGTTAAAGTACTTCACAAGGCACCGAATACCTATTCCAATATTAGTTCGAAATCTATTTCAAAAAGCGGTGGTGCAAGTACATTCCGTAGTTCCGTACGAGTAGCTCCTAATGCAAATGGTTGTAAATCCTCCGTTTCTTGTGAATCGCTTATGTTAGATGATCAATCACGTTCTGATACAATTCCTGTGATTGATGTTCAAACCGATAATGTTGACATCGGTCATGAAGCAAAAATTGGACGTATTAGTGATCAAGCAATCTTTTATCTTATGAGCCGTGGATTAAAAGAATCAGATGCAAGGGCGTTAATTGTTAATGGATTTGCAAATCCAATTGCGAAAGAACTCCCATTAGAATATGCCGTTGAAATGAACAATCTTATTTCTCTTGAAATGGAAGGAACCATCGGCTAGAAAGGTTGAAAAAGGACATTTCAACCTACGATATAAGCTGCCGATAGGCAGCATGGAGGTAGACTATGAATTATATAAATCAGCTTCCAGTAAATACCTGGAATCATTTAAAAGTAAATCAAGGCACTCTTGAAATTGATGTGCCAAATACTCTCCTACCATTCCAGCCTTCTAATTTATTCAAGCTTCCAGAAAGCTTACATTTAGAGGATAAGGAATTGCAGGAATTTAAAGAAATTAGTGAGAAACATTTTAATAAAAATGAAATAGAACTTCAGGAGTTTATGAATCAATCCAAAAATGCTACGTTGTATCTTCATGCTAAACAAAATGAAGTGATTCAAAATCCAATTACAGCTAGCTATCTCTTGGATGATAAAAATCGTTATCTCTTGGATGAAAATATAATTATCGCTGAGGAAGGTAGTGAAATTACTATCTTACTTGATTATAAATCAAAAGCAGAAGGCTCTTTTGTACATGGTGGTATTACAAAACTTTATGCAAAAAAGAATTCGAAAATTAATTTAATACAAGTGCAGCTTCTTAATGATGAGAGTCTTCATTTTGATCAGATTCTTGGATATGTGGAAGATAGTGCAAGTATTAATGTAACCCAAATTGAACTGGGCGCAAGTAAAAACTTTGTTGGTAGTGAAGTTATCTTAGCGAGTGACGCTGCTTCTTATGAGAATCAGACGATTTATCTTGGAACAGAGAAACAGACGATTGATATGAATTATCTTGCTAAACACTACGGAAAACATAGTAAGAGTAAAATGATTGCTAAGGGCTGTTTGGATGATCAAAGCAAAAAAATATTCCGAGCAACCATAGATTTTAAACGTGGTTGTAATGCTTCCACTGGCGAAGAACTTGAGGAAACACTTTTATTAAGCCCGAACATTAAAAACCAATCCGTACCATTGATTTTATGCGAAGAAGAGGATGTTTCTGGTGTGCATGCTGCAAACATTGGTAATTTAAAAGATAGTCAATTATTTTACCTTATGTCTCGTGGTTTAACTGCGGAAGAAGCGAAACAACTTTTAATTCGTTCAAGATTACAAAGTATTTATGAACGTGTACCAAATGATAGCTTAAAGGCTGAGATAGAATCTTATATTTCTGAGAAGTTGAAATCATCCTTGGTACAAAGTAAAGATTTGGATTACATTTTATAATATAAAACAAAAAGAAATGAGGGTGTTATAAATTATTAAGTTGATATTGTTACTTTATCTTATAACACCCTCAATAAGCCTCCGGTATCTATGGACTTTGATGAACATAGAATACCAAGGTAATTAAAAAGGAGCTTATTATGAAAACGATTGACCGAAATGACTTCCCGCTTTTAACCTCGTATCAGGTGAATGGTAAGCCACTTATTTATTTCGATAATGCGGCCACTACTCAAAAACCTTTGCAAGTGTTAAAAGCTGAGGAAGATTATTATAAAACACAAAACGCTAATCCTTTGCGAGGTTTTTATAACCTTGGAATTGAAGCCACGAAAGCTTATGAAGATGCTAGACATACTGTTGCTTCTTTCATCAATGCAAAGGACAAGGAAATTGTATTCACTAGAAATACAACCGAATCAATAAATTTAATTATGTATAGTTACGCACTAAATGTGCTAAAGCCTGGTGATGAAATTGTGATTTCTATCTTAGAACATCATAGCAATCAAATTCCTTGGCAACAAGCTGCAAAAATGACTGGCGCAACTCTTAAGTATCTATATTCGGATAAAGAAGGTATTATTTCTGAGGAAGAAATAGAGGAAAAAATTACAGATAAAACTAAAATAGTTGCATTTACACACGTATCAAATGTACTAGGTGTAATGCCACCTGCTAAAAAAATCATAGCTAAAGCTCATGAAGTAGGTGCAATTGTTGTTCTTGATTGTGCACAAAGTATTGCTCATACTCCGATTGATGTAAAAGAAATGGATATGGACTTTGCTGTATTTTCTGGACATAAAATTTATGGACCTATGGGAATTGGTGTTCTCTATGGTAAATACGAGATTTTAAAAGATATGCCGCCATTTCTTACTGGTGGTGAAATGATTGAGACGGTTCAAGAGCAAAGCGCAACTTTTGCAGACGTTCCAGAACGTTTTGAAGCAGGTACACAAAATGCTGCAGGTGCCATTGGCTTAGCAAGTGCACTCTCTTACTTATCCGAAATCGGCTTTGAACAAATAATTAAGACCGAAGAAGAATTAATGAAGTATCTTATGGATGGATTAAAGGATATTCCAGAAGTAACTGTTTTCGGACCAAAAGATGCGAAACAGCATCATGGAGTAGTATCATTCCAAATAAAAGATGTACATCCACACGATGTTGCCACTATTTTAAATGAAGATGGCATTGCAATTCGAGCTGGTCATCACTGTGCGCATCCATTGATGCAATACCTTGGTGTACACGCAACTTGTAGAGCTAGTATATCATTTTATAATACAAAAGAAGAAGTAGATTATTTTATCAATAAATTAAAACAGGTAAGGAGGTGGCTTCACAATGGATCTTAGACAAATCTATACGCAGATCATTAACGAACATAACAACAATAGCTACCATAAACATCACCTCGAGAATCCAACGGATACAAAGGATGGCGTGAATCCAAGTTGTGGTGATGAAATAACCGTGGAACTAAAAATGAAAGATGATACCATTGTAGATGCTGCGTTTACTGGCTATGGCTGTGCTATCTCACAAGCATCTGCAGATATGATGATCGATGTTATATTAGGAAAAAAAGTCGATGAAGCGAAAAAGCTCATTGATTTGTTCCAACGTATGATTCGAAATGAATTAACGGAAGAGGATGATCTTGAATTACTAGAAGATGCAACTTCCTTGCAAGATATAGCGCATATGCCTGCTAGGGTAAAATGTGCGGTTCTTGGGTGGCATACGTTAGAGGAGATGCTGCCATAAATTCTCCACGTTGTATCTGATTGTGGTTTCAATTAGAGTTTTGAAAGATTAAACTGTCCATTTAGATAATAGAACCTTCATATAATTACATTTAAATCTTAATAAAAAAGGCTATATACTAGATTAAAAATAGTACATAGCCTTTTCCTTAATTTATTAATATATTAAATTGCTATATCTCTTTAATATTTTCATTTTGCATTTTTCGTATATCTATTTTGGATGGTACAATCCTTATTAAGCAAATTAATTACTTTAATGTTGAAACTTTAATATCCTTCATCTATTACCTCCCAGACGCTTTCTAAATCCTTTCTTGCTAATACAATATTTCTAGGTGGATTATCAGAATCAATTATCTCAACTAAAAAAGTTATTAAATTTTGTTTATCATATTCATCTACATATTCATTATATAAACTAACTGTTAAATCATAGTGAATCGATTGAACTTTAAATGAAGTATTTTCATAATATTCTTTAGCAACAGCTTCTGCATTTTCAATTTCTTCTTTTGAAAACTGAAACTCTTTATCTGCCTCTTGTGTTATATTCGGTGCTTGTGATGTATTAGGTGCTTGTGTTATTTTATAAACATCACTAACTTTGTCATGTAAATCAAATGATTTTGAATCATTTTTATTATTGCATCCATATAAAGCTATTATAATTACACATGAAATAATAATTGAATAGAATCTCTTCATATAATCTCCTATTATTTGTCTTTAAAATATACCTAACCTATTAAATTGTTGATTATCTCATATTATAAATATAGAAACCATTAGAATCTACCTTTGAACTCAATTTAGCAGTTATAGTATTTCCAGTATGTGCCCCTATAGTGAAGTCTGGATATGAATACTCCACAATTATAAGAGTATGATAAGCTCTTCCATTACTATTTAACAATGAAACTGCATCCCCCCTATATCCATATGAATATGAAGTGCTATCCACAGCAGTAAATTTCTTATATGAAGTAGCATTTTCCTGCCAAAATCCCCTAAATGCATCAGCCCCTCTCCATGTAGATGATACATTCTTAGTGTCTAACGAAGTACCTTTAGAAAACCAATTTGCCCAGTTTTCTGCTGCAGTTTGGGTTCCTGGTGTACCTTTCATAGTTTTTCCTCCAGCATATAAACACTGTGATATAAAATTCGCACAATCTCCATAATAAGACCAATCTGGATAATTAGAATTATAACTGCTGTAATATTTTTGTGCATAACTAACTGCACTTGCATAATCATATGTTGCTCGTGGTTGAATAGTCTTTTTATTGCTAATCTTCTCCTCTGGCATATCTTTTAATTTTAATACCCATTCATATGCCTCAATATAAGAGTCAACATTTCTTATATTAACATTATCGATGTTCATTATTTTTTCATAATTACTTTTTAAATAATTTAAATTTTCTTCCCAGCTTACTATACTAGCCTCTTGCCCTGAATCATTAATAAGATTTACTATATAAATCTCTTCTTCCATCATTCTTGCATATGCTTCATCAACTTCTTCATTTACATCTACTTCATCATTAGTATCTAATTTTTCATTTCTTTTATTATAAGTGCTTGAAGGACTTTTTTCTTCATAAAGTTCATCAATCAATATAAGCTTTTCCTCTAAATTAAGATTAGGGTATACTTCATATACATAATTTTTAACACCATCATAAACTTCTTTTTCTTCTATATTCATTTGTGACTGCTCTTTTTTTTCTGCAGCAAGCGCAGTTATACCAAAAAGACAAGTTATCATAAGCATACTTAGTATTGTAACCTTTAATTTCTTAATAAATCCTCCATTTAATTTAGACAATTAATTGTCTTTATTTATTAATACAATATAATACTATCTCATTTCCCCTCCTTCCTTTAGTTTCGTATCAATATAAATAAATAGCCTATCAATTGTATTTTTTTTACAATTAATAAGCTAAGTTTATCAGACTTGAATTATTTGTCAATACAATTCTACATTAACCTGAATTATTCATGTAAGTAAATAACAAAGTTAATTTACTGATCTTTATATCAGCCCGTTGTTTTTTACTTTGATTTTATGATTTTACTTTTTTTAACAGTCAAAAAGAAAGGAATTTAACTAAGGTATTATTACTCTCTTTTTTTAACTGCCAATGTGCAACTCACTATCTACTCTAATAACCTTTGTAGTGGTCTTAGTGAATGTATTTTTGATAAAACCTCATTAAATTCATTTTTATAAGGGCAACTACTGCATAACTTAAAGATTAGATAGCGTGATTTCTTCGTTAGCCTTGCTGCTATTTTTATAAGTTTTAAACGAATTGTATCAACTTGAAGATGTCTCATCTTCTTTGGTAAAACCATTCGACGAAACCAATTGAATATGTTATATGTTAACATATTGATTTGGAGTCGATTTTGATTAGTTATGAAATCATGATTTGGCATAGCATTCATATGAAAGCCTAGTTTTGCTTCTTTAATCATGTTTTCCATAGTCCCTCGATTACAATAAAAACGTAAAATATCCTGGGCAGGAATCTCCATATTTGTAACGATGAATGTATAATTAGCTACCATTACTCCATATGGTTTTTCAATCTTGCAAACAATTCTACGAGGATATGCCCAGCTATCAGCAGCATACATGAATTCAGTATAAGTGCAAGCGTAATCAACAAGATTATTGTTTAATGATTCCATAAAATCATAAACATCACCTTCAACCATCTTACGTAAGCGTGCTGATTCCTTCATACGAATAGCAAAACTCACACCATTGGTCTCTAACTTTTCATAAAGCATAACGTCTGCGAAACCACTATCACCTCTTAAGAATAGTTGAGTATCTGGATAATTATCCATATATTCCAATAGGAGAGGATACAAAAAATTATGTGCGTCCTTTGAAGTGTAAGTATTTCCTGGTCTTAACTCAGCCTTTAATAAATCCTTAGTTAACCCATCAAATACTAATAATGGATGATATCCAACGTTTTGATAATGAGTATTATAGCTACTACCTTCTTGCGAACCATACGTAGTAAATGAAGTAGAGTCGACATCAAGAATGATCTGTTGTGGTTGTTCATAAGAATAAATCTTCTCACGTAATAGTTGATGAAGAACATCCATCTGCACAATACAGATGTCATCAAGACGATTCATAAAACGGCTTATTGTAGGTTGAGATGCCAATCTTTCTTTCGAAAGAATTTGAGTAAATATAGGATCAAAAGCCAATTCATCCGCATCATCATCTTGAAAGTACCCAGCGATGTTTTGAAAGATACGTTGCATGAGTATGGATGAATCAGAATGAATACGCTGTTTTGTATCAGTACTAAAATTCTCAGCAATGATAGAGGGGATCTTTAGTTTATTTATATATTCATAGAGTAAAAGTAATCCAGAATCGGAGGAAAGTTCTCCTCCATTAAAATTTATTTTAATACGGTTATTGCATTCTAAGTGTAAATCCTGTAAACTAGACATATAAGGTTTCTCCTTTGTTTGATTTTGGGTCGCACTTAAATTTTAACAAAGAAGAGGCCTTTTTTCTATATCTAGATTTCACTTTTTAGGTGAAAGTAATAAATGTATGAAACTCAGTATTAAAAAGGTATTGTATCATGCTAACAAGGTCAGCATGAATAATTCAGGATTAATTATATATAGGTAAAAGGTTTGATTACTAAAGCTATAATACACAAGTTAGACTTAGTAATTTTCATCCTGTTCACTTAGAATGTTTTCCATCTGCAGTTTTGTCTCTAGCGGTAACGCATCCAATAAATAATTACGGTCTCTACCCTGTTTTGCTTCATATGTCTGCTTAATCATTTCATTGGCTCTTTCAATCTCATCTTTTAAATCTCTAGCAGACAACAACGAACATCCTGCTCCTCGAATAATTATCTGCTGTAGACCATCGGAAGTTACAACGGTTATATTATATTTTTTCTGATTGTCATGGGCAAATCGTTCAATGTACTGATCGGCGGTTTGCGCTTCTCTTGTATACACCACATGAATGTTATGATACTCCATTATTTCTTCTGGATGCCCAACCACACGATAAGCATCAAACACTACGATAACTTTCGTATTTTTAATCCCTTTATAATTGCTAAGAATATCAAGCAATTTGTATTTTGCACCATCCATGTTCTCATCGGCAAGCTCTTTTAGTTCAGGCCATGCAAAGATAATATTATAACCATCCACTAAAAGATATTCTTCTTTCTTTTCCCTTGGACTACTTACATAGGTTGTTGTCTCATAGTAGCTTTCACGAGCTGATTTACTTCTTTTCCATACGGACTTTTTCCCTTGATTCGAATAATAGGTGCTATTGATGATTTGATCGATTTCATCTACACTAATGAATTTTTCTTCAGAATAAGTCTTACGTACCTGACCTGTATCCGTAAACTCTTCACTTCTCGTTTGAAAATACCCTTCCACATGCATGTAGTTCTTCACTTCATCCCAGTTTACTAAAAACCCTGCACCATGGGAACAAAATACAGAGCCTGTTGGATTTGCAATGTCTCGTTCAGAATCATAACCAATACTACTTACAACTTCCTCTTCATTGTGACATGGCTCATACCCTTTTAGGCTACAAAATAGCCTTCCAAGTCCTTTGGTGTAAGCAATAACTTCTTTTTGATAATTTCTCATGGTAATTACAGGGGCACTTCCAACAAGGATTGCGGTATTCCCATCGGTTTGGGATATTTCACAGGTACCACACATTTTTTCAACATCAATCATAGCCCTTCCAACCATAGTCTCTGGAAGTTCTAGCGTAAAAGCATAATATGGTTCCAATAAAATGGACTTCGCTTCTTTCAATCCTTGGCGCACTGCACGGTAGGTTGCTTCTCGAAAGTCTCCACCCTCTGTGTGCTTATTATGTGCTCTACCTGAAACCAATGTTATAATCATATCTGTAATCGGTGCACCGGTTAGAACTCCTTTATGAACCTTCTCTTCTAGATGGGTTAAAATAAGCCTTTGCCAGCTTTTCCCCAAGACATCTTCACTACAATCTACCCGGAACTCAAGACCACTTCCAGGCTCTCCCGGTTCTAATAATAAATGTACTTCTGCATAATGACGCAGTGGTTCAAAGTGTCCTACACCTTCTACTACATTTCCAATGGTTTCTTTATAAACAATTTTACCAGCATCAAACGTAACTTCTACACCAAAACGAGTTTGAATCAGATTTTGCAATATCTCAATCTGAACTTCTCCCATGATCTGTGCTTGAATTTCTTGTAATTCCTCATTCCATACGATATGGAGTTCTGGCTCCTCTTCTTCGATTTGTCGCAGTTTTGGAATCATCATTTTAGGGTCACAACCATCCGGAAGAATTACTTGATAGGATAAAACTGGTTCTAGTACTGGCGTATCTGAAGCTTCCTCAACTCCTAGTCCTTCTCCTGGTTTTGCACTACTAAGTCCTGTTACTGCGCATACAAATCCTGCGCTCACCTCATTTACTGCCTCGAATTTCTGACCGGAGTAGATACGAATTTGAGTTATTTTTTCTTCCCAATTCCCATTCGTAAGTGTATCCCTCACCTTAATACTTCCACCAGTAAGTTTCATGTGCGTGAGACGATTTCCTTGTTCATCCCTTGATATCTTAAAGATTTTAGCTCCAAATTCTCCTGGGTAAGTAGGTGTAATTGAATAATTAATAATTCCCTGCATGAATTGTTCAACGCCTTCTAATTTTAGAGCTGAACCAAAATAGCAAGGAAATACTTTACGCCCTTTAATGGCATTCTTTATCTGTTCCGTATCAATTTGTCCATTTTCAAGATAGACTTCCATCAATTCTTCATCACACATGGCGATTTCATCATAAAATCCATCAGTAGCATCCTGTCCAAAGTCAATACAAGCATCCTCTAATTGCTTTTTCAGCTCATTCATTAATTTCTCTTTATCTGTCCCAAACTGATCCATTTTGTTTACAAATAGAAATACAGGTATATTATATTTATGAAGCAATCTCCATAGTGTTTTTGTATGTCCTTGCACTCCATCTGCGCCACTTATTACTAAGATAGCGTAATCAAGTACCTGCAGTGTTCTTTCCATTTCCGCAGAAAAATCCACATGCCCGGGAGTATCCAGTAAGGTAATCCTAGTATCGTTATATTCAAATATGGCTTGCTTAGAGAATATGGTAATTCCTCTTTCTCTTTCTAACTCATAGGTATCTAAATAAGCATCCCTTTTATCTACCCTTCCCAGTTTTCCAATCTTACCACTTAAATACAGTAAGCTTTCTGACAATGTCGTCTTACCTGCATCTACATGTGCTAATATACCAATCACTAAATTTCTCATCATCTATATCAATTCCTTTTTGTCTGTTCTTAAAAACCACAGCCAGTTTATCCTGCATGTAGATTCTCCTATTTATATGATACCAGTAAGATTGGAATTTGACAATTTCATCGTAATGTTTTTCGTAAAATAAATGGACAACTTATGAATTTGTAATGAATCGCTAAGTAAAATATTCTTACTGTATTTTTATACCAGTTTATGTTATGATTTGTTAAATTGGATTTTAAATTTGAATGGTTCGATATTGTTATAAATTACGAAGTTAGGAGAATGCTAAATGGGAAGTAAAATAAAAATAATTATAATAATTAATGTATTTATCAATGCTATATTTGGGATTATCATATTTCAAATATCTAATTTAATGTATAGGTATAAGAGAATGGAAATATGGATTGAACAAAATGAATTATTTAATCAATTCTATATAGAACTACATAATATAATTTCATTTGTTTGGATTATATGGGGAGTATTATGTCTTTTATCAATATTTCTTTTAATATCTGAATTGAGAAAAAATATAATCATAAAATGTGAATAACGCGAGGCTATTTTGGCTTCCCTTAAAAATTGGTATATTATTAACACTGTTATTTAACATAACATAACTGATAAAAATGAAAAAGAAGTTTGTCTACAATTAGAGCCATCGCTTTAGAAAAACGATGGCTCTAATTGTATACCATGTAAAAACGATACATAAGCTTTAATACACTACCCTTGATTCGCCCAATCCGCTGGATAAGTAACATAAATAAATCTAGCGTAATTAGGTACCGAAAATTTAATTGACGAACCTTTTGGAATAAGAATTAACTCACCTGCATTGGCTGTTACACTTTTACCATTAATCACAATGCTTAAGGTTCCTTCAATTACATAATCAATTTCATCATAATTAAGTGTCCAATCAAAGGTTGTCTCCTTCATTTCCATAATACCGCAGCCAAGTCTTGGGCTTTCTTCTAACGTAAATAAGTCTTTTGTATAAACAATGTCACCAGCTTTTCCAGTGTTCATTAAATCTTTATCCGTTACTCGAATGGTTGGAACTTTGACTGAGATTACACCTTCTTTTAGTTTGTTTCTACTAAAATCTGTGCTATCGCAGCTACTTAGTTTTTCCATAAGAATTTCACGAATCATTGACTCTATTGTAGAACGATTCACTTCCATTTTATAGTTCCTTTCATACGCAATTTGAAGTATAGTTTTTGTATTGAATCAGCGAAACTCTTTTTTTAGAACTAGTAACTCCTAAGTTAACTCATGTTTAACTGACATCATATTTTGCATAAGAGTTTCGCAACTATATTTCTTATCCTAATCATCTGCTCGACTTAATGTTCTATTTGCAATAAATATTGCTACAAATAAAGCTGTTATACCACCAACTAATTTACCGATGATCATCGGAACAATCATTGTAGAATTAAAACCAGCAGTAAATCCAAGGTGATCACCAAATACAAAGGCTGCGGAAACAGCAAAAGCAACGTTTAAAATCTTACCTCGATTGTCCATATCCTTCATCATATCAAACATTGGGATACTGTTTGCTAAAGAAGCAACCATACCTGCTGCTGCCACATCATTCATTCCAAGTACTTTTCCAAGACCAAGTAATGGTTTGCGAAACACCTTCGTGATGACGTAAACAAGTGGAAAGGCTCCCGCTAATACAATACTTATATCTGCAACGATTTGAAATCCTTCATGAAGTGGAGCCATACCCGGAATTAATACAATTCCTGTTAATTGTTCCACAATACCAGCTGCTAAACCAATTGTGATAACCGCCACAACTATTTTACCAAAGATTGTAAATCCCTTGATCATTCCATTTGGGAAAAACTTTAATCCAAGTGCAATTAAAATAGCGATGATAATAATTGGTATTAAGTTTCTTAGTACCATCATTATCGGAAAACCTGCTACCAAACCACCTACAAATGCTCCAATAGGGACCGTGATAACACCTGCTAAAACACCAGTTGCTAAGTATTTTCTGTCTTCCTCACGAATAATTCCAAGACCTACTGGAATTGTAAATACAATGGTAGGCCCCATCATCGCTCCAACAATAAGACCTCCAAAAAGACCTGCCTCTTCTGTTTGTGCAAGAGCTTGTGCAAGTGGTGCACCACCCATATCATTTGCAAGTATTGTTCCTGCAAACATTGCAGGGTCAGCACCAAGAATACCAAAGAGTGGTACAATTACAGGTTTTAAAATATCTGCTAAAACAGGCGCAAGAGCAATAATACCAACCATGGAAATTGCTAAAGAACCAATAGCAAGAATACCTTCTTCAAATTTTTCACCGAGACCAAATTTATTACCTATAATTCGGTCAATTGCACCAAGTACTGCAAATACAACCATGATATATACAATAATTTCATTTAAACTCATAAAACACCTCCTTATCGTTTTAAGAGATTCTCTAGAATATCTTTATTGGGAGAAGGTATAATTGCTAGGTTTTCAATTTCTCCTTCGCTTAAGACTTTTTTAGCCTCTGAAATCCCATATTCTATACTGCTAACAGATCCAGTAACGACAAATACAAGTTTACCTCCAATGGTAAATGCAAGGTAGACACGTATCAATGTTACCGCTGCGGATTTTAGTACGATATCTAATGCTTTTATTCCTGTACAAACTTTTCTTGTTTCTACAATCCCAACAGCATCCAACCTTTCAACGGTATCATACTTTGCTCGTATTCCTTGAATGATTGAAGGAGAAACTGCATGTACTTTAAAACTGTCAAACAATGTCTTTCCAGATAGATTTACGCCATGATCAATAGCGGTATCTATTTCTCCCTCATCTCCAGCAACAATAATAAGAAACTTTCCAGGACAGATGGTTTTAAAATAAATAATTTCCACATCTGCTTTTTTAACAATGGCATCTGCCACATACATTCCACGACTGATGCTGGTAAATTCTAATGCTCCAATACTTTTATTCATCTCTTTCCACCACCACCGAATCTACAATTCCAACGATAGCTGCATCTACTGGTGCACTTGGTTGTGATAATGAGTAACGTGCAGGTCCACCTCGTACGATAAGTACCTGATCTCCTGAACCAGCCCCTACCATATCAACTGCTACAACCAGTTCTTTTCTTGGCTTTTCGTAAGCATCAATAAGTTGTACTACCAATAGCTTTTGACCATTTAATTTTTCATCCTTTTTGGTAGCCCATACGCTCCCGATTACCTTACCAAGCTCCAATTATTTGCGCCTCCGTCAATCTTTTATAAAACTGATCCGATGAGCTCTGGCATAATCTTGAGCACTCGGAGTTACAATACTATTTTTACCAATGTGGATTACTGTATGCATTTTAATATTAAGTTCCATTAAATCCTTTTCTAGAATCAATTTCTTATTAAGCGTTACCGTATCTTTGTATTGTATATCCATGGATTTCACATTATCAAGAACTTTCGTGTCCTTATCAGAATTTATTTCCCTTTTCTCTGATAGCAGTAACATCTCCTCCGTCGTAAATTGTATTCCGTATCCCTTAATACACTCTTCATATTCTAGTAATCTACGATAAAAGGTTTTACTAGCCGTTGCTTTATAAAACCGATATATCAAACCATCCTCTAAAATAAAAATAGGTTTTCCAAGCAGTAAGGCATATCGAATTGCTTTTACAAGTTGTCCCTCTCCGTTACCAATTGCAATATCCACTAACTGTTCTACATCAAGAGAGGTTACTAAAATTAAATCAGAGTATGATAATAATGGCTTAAGTTCTACATCATCCTTAATACTTGTAAGATCTTTTTGAGTAACATTGTACTCATTTACAATCTTTTCTGATAAAGGATAGGAACTTTCCGATAATACCAAAAGGTTTTTTTTCTTAACAAAGGAAAGCTGATTTTCATTCTTTAAGCGCCGTAGAACTTCAGTCATAATTTCATCGATTAATTGTTCATGCATAATCTCATCTCTTTCCAGTCATTAGCGATTCATTTGCTAAACATTACACAATTTCTTTCAGTATCAAACCTTTTGTATTTTTATTAAATCCGCATGCATTTGCTTCATCATAATCAATATGCATTGCAGTACTAAAATTTTTATTTACTCGAACATCCACATCTTCTAATATTACAGGACGTTCTCCAAATACTTTTACCTTAACGATTTCACCATTGCTAACATTAAATTTTGCTGCATCCTCAGGTGTAATGTGAATATGCCGCTTTGCAACAATAAGCCCTTCTTTGATTTCAATGGAAGCTCCTGTTTTCGGATTTGAAATAACAATTCCAGGTGTTCCATCAATATCACCACTTAAACGAACTGGAGCTTTAACTCCTAGTGTTAAACCGTCGGTCAATGAGATTTCTACCTGAGTTCTTCCTCGTTCTGGCCCTAGAACAACAACATTTTTAATTGAGTTTTTTGGTCCAGTAATGGTAAGTCGTTCTTCGCAGGCATATTGTCCTGGCTGGGATAATTCTTTCACTGGTGTTAGCTGATATCCATAGCCAAATAGTTTATTGATATCTTCTCTACAAAGGTGAATATGACGACCGGAAGCTTCCATTGTAATAAATAATTTTTCTTTAAGTTCTTTTAAAACAGCATTTACGATTGTATCTATATTAATGTTTGACTGTGTTAACATACTGCCTCTTTCCCACCGCTATTCATCATATTTTCCTGTAAGATATTTAAACATCATTACCCAAAACATAGAAGATAGACGGTTAAATGCTCGAATGATATCTTCTCTTGTTACGGTTCCATCTTCCGCCTTAAATGCCTTAAAGGCTATAATTTCTGTTTTTCTAGCTAATGTTCTTAATTTATTTAAATATGCGGTCATCTCACCATGTTTATAGGTTGGAAGAAAATGTCTTATTCCAAAATATTGACTTGGGTGATACGATTGTTCATGAATCTCGTGTTCATTTAGACCACCTAGCGTAAATTCTCCAACAGCTTCTTCCGTCAATTCACAACGTAACAATTTACGAATAAAACGGATAACTTCTTCTAATTCTGCTGTTAGCTTAGGTTTATTTAGTCGTTCCGAAACAATTTGAGCTAATATAATCTCTGACTCTAGTGTATCAATCGCGCCACGAAGAATGATTCGTTTATGATCTTTAAAAACTAAGAGATTCCCTCTTAAATGAGTCATATGCTCTGGTTTATGATCAAGTTCTACTCCAAATAAAGTTTTATACTCTTCATTGTTCGAATCTTTATCTTTCAATGCTTCACCCACTTCTTTTGCATGTGTCGTCTTATTTTTTGAAACTGCATCCTGACCATGTGCATTCTTTCCAATTAGTGAAATATTCTTTTCTAGCAGATACGCTCTTGCAGAAGGTGTTAAGATTGTATCTTTTCCCATATGGAATTCACCTTTTTCTTTTAAGAGCCCATCATTCATCATCTTTCGTATATCTTGTTCTGTGATTAATGCCATTTATCCTCCATTCTAACGCATGCTTATAGCCGTTTCTTAGCCGAATGCTTACCTCAGCCACTCCTTTATGCGCCTTTTTATTTGGAGTTTTATTACCGTTAAAGGGAAGGGTGTCATAAAATCTATTTTACAACAACCCATCCTTGCGGCACTTTACCAAAAAGTTTAACTTAAAACTTTTGTATTCTAAGATAATAGTTATGCTTGTGAATGTGAATGAGGTAAAATAACATCCACCTCAGAATGTGGTCTTGGTATAACATGCACAGAAATTAATTCACCGACACGCTCCGCTGCTGCTGCACCTGCATCAGTTGCAGCTTTTACTGCACCAACATCACCGCGTACCATTACAGTTACCAAACCGCCACCAACTTGTTCCTTACCTATTAAAGCTACATTGGCTGCCTTTACCATAGCATCTGCTGCTTCGATAGCACCAACTAATCCTTTTGTTTCAATCATTCCAAGTGCATTTGTATTAGACATATTCATTTCCTCCTATTACTCATAGAACAGTTACGTGCTCAATAACTATTATTCTACTTTTTTTTGTTTATATTAGTTGTTTCATAATTCTTTTTACAATTTCATCTACTAAATCTGAGCTTGTTCCACTAGAACAACAATTACCATTTGCTCCAATTTGATTCTGTGCAACTTTTCTTATATCATCTAATTCTTTCACTCCATAGGCTACTCTTTTCACATTAAGTAAATCCATAGGGCCAATGTTATTTGATGAGGAACTTCCACCGACTGCACCACAACCAAGGGTTAGCGCAGGGAAAAGATTTGTAGTAGCACCAACACCACCTAAAGAACCTGGGGTGTTAATAAGAATTCTAGATGCTGGAACATGGAGTGCGAAACGTTTTACTAATTCTTCATTTGCACTATGCATTGTAAACGTATGTCCCATTCCTTCGTGAAACAAGATTTCTCTTACCTTATCCATAATTTCATCTACTGAATTTTCAACGTAAAAAGCAAGGATTGGGCATAATTTTTCTCTTGAATATGGTGCATCATCACCAACTCTATTTTCTCTAGCAATAATTACTCTTGCACTAGATGGTACCGATAATCCAGCTAATTTACTAATATGAGCAACTGACTTACCAACGATTGCTGGATTCATTGTTCCATTTGCACGAAGTATGAATTTCGCTAGTTTTTCTGACTCATCCCCATTTAAGAAATGAGCTCCCTGTGCTTTAAATTCTTCTACAACTACTTGTTCCATGCAACGTTCTACTATGACAGACTGTTCCGATGCGCAAATCGTACCATTATCAAAAGTTTTTGAATCCATAATTCGCTTTACTGCCATTTTTACATCTGCTGTTTTATCAATAAAGGCTGGACCATTACCAGCACCAACACCGATGGCTGGAGTTCCTGATGAATACGCTGCTTTTACCATCGCATATCCACCAGTTGCAAGAATTAAGTTGGTGTTATCACTCTTCATTAATTCGTTGGTTGCTTGTAATGTTGGTATTGTAATCGTAGAAATAGCTCCCTTTGGACAACCAGCGGCTTCTGCTGCTTCACTTATAATCTTCACGGTCTCTAAGATACAACTTTTTGCTCCTGGATGTGGTGAAAATACAATGCTGTTTCCTGCCTTGATGGAAATGATAGCTTTATACATAACTGTCGATGTAGGGTTTGTTGAAGGAATAATACCTGCAACTACACCCACTGGAACACCAACTTCAATTATTTTATTTTCTTTATCTTCTTTTAAAATACCAATTGTTTTTTGATTCTTTATTTCATCATAAATACCCATGGAACCAAAAATATTTTTAATCACTTTGTCCTGCCAGATACCAAATCCAGTTTCTTCATTTGCCATCTTTGCAAGTTTTTCTGCATGGCGCATTCCTGCTTCTGCCATTGCTTTTACGATACTATCAATTTTTTCTTGACTAAATGTTGAAAGTATCTTTTGGGCTTCCTTTGCTGTTTTTAAAAGCAAACGGACTTCCTGTATTGATTTTAGGTCTTTATCTACTAGTTCCATCCAACCTCTCCTTCTTATCGGTTATTTTGCATGGTTAATATAAGCTCTATTAAATCTTGTTTCTTTGCATTCATATGCTTATTGGTTAATTTGACACCTTTCGTTTGTAAGATGTCTCTTAATGCATCATTATTTAATCTTTTTAGTTCAGCTTCTGTATATTCTATGGTATCAGTTTTTTGATCTTCTTCTGATTGATTGTTAGTTGTTTGGGTATTCGTTGTTAGATCGTTATTTATCTGGTTGTTTGCTGTTTGGTTAATGACCTTTGTAGTATCCGTTGTTTGGGTGTTTTCTGTATTACTACCTGTTACTGTAACTTTACTTTGGTCAGTATCCTCTTGATGATCAGTGATTACCCCATCGTTCGTTCGATCTTCATAACTTTTGGAATCATCCCTTTTGCTACCCTCAACTTCACTGTTTTTATCTATTGTATATTCACTTCCAGCATAAGCATTAGCAGAATCTATGTCCTTATTAGAACCGATTGTTTTTCCTGTAGCTTTACCTTTCGGCTGAAATAATTTCGTACCCTGCATAATAACTTTTCCAACTAGACTATCATCTACACGAGGTATAATGTGCTTTGCCCTTAGTGTTCCCACTCGACTAGCTGCAGCAGCGCCTGCGTCTACCGCTGCAGTTACTGCACCGACATCACCTGTAATCTCAACGGTTAAAATCCCAGCATCTGCTTTCGCAATGGCAAGCAATTTCACATTGGCTGCCTTTAGTGCCGCATCTGCTGCTTCCATCGCAGGTGGTAATCCAATAACCTCGATTAACCCTAAAGCTAGCATTTTATTGATATTCCTTTGGTCGATCCGCTACACTTCGAACCGCTTCTGCAAATGCATTGCAGGCAGCATAGCACGCAGACTGGGAACCAGTGAGTAAACCACCGCCAAAGTTTGTTTCACTTGGTGGACCATAAAACTCACAAAGCTTAACATCCGCAGCTTTCATGGCTGCGTCTAACGCATAGATTGCTTCTAGTGGAGGCGCTATTACATAAGCAATTGCTTCCCCTTCGTTGATTCCTGCTATTTTCGATAAATAGGAACCTGTTCTAGAAACTGTATGAGCATAATAAACGATGGAATCATCATCATTTGCACTAATGAAATACGCATCATTTTCCATAAATGTGATACAAGCATTTAATCCACTACGAACTTCTGCAGGACTTGGACCAGCTAAGATACCAATCACTTCACCTGCAAGTTTTGTATTTGCATTTGCTGCACCACCATAAAATGATCTAGCATAAACTACTTCAACATCTGCTGCTTTTGTTGCTTCATCCAGTCCTGTGTAGGTTACATCATCACTGTCAGCAGTAATGATACCAAGACTTTTGTGACGTTCACCTAGTTCAAGTTTCGCTGCTAAATCTGGACTAACATTTGAAATAATTCGAACTGCTAAAATATTAGGGTGTAATTTATCATTCTTCATAAAAACCTCCTTGCATCAAATATTTTTCTTATATCAAACTTTTATTTCAGTTCGATACCAGATGCCTTTTTATCTAGCATCTTTTTAATTAATTCTGCGGCATGTGCTCCTGCTTCTACCGGAGTTGTACCTCCACGATGAATATTGGAAATAACAGTTCTCTTAGATTCTGGAACCCCATGTTTTGGTTTATAGCAAATATAAGCAGACATTGATTCTGCGGTAACTAGACCAGGACGTTCACCAACAAGCATACAAATTACATCTGCATCCGTTGCTTGACCAATATCATCCATTGCACCAACTCTGGCATATTTAATAAAAAGAATTGGAGGTACATTAATCTGATACATGCTAAGTCCTTGTTTTAAAGCTGGTATCATATCTTCTACATTGGCTTCAATTGCAGAAGAGGATAAACCATCACCAACGATAATTAATACTTTTGGATTTTGACCACAAGTCTTTTTAATTACCTCTAGCTCTTCTTTGCCAAATCTTCTTCCAAGGTCTGGTCTTGTTAAATATTCATCTTTATCTTTACAAAGTGTTTTAACAAAAACAAAATTGTTTTTCTTAACAAAATCTTCTGAAACATCCGAGAAAACAGCATCTTGTGCTGCGGCATGGTCAGCTCTAACACGTAACATACTCATTGTTTTATATCGAGCACCTGCTCTACCAACACCAAGTCTTGCTGGTGTTTTACTCTTCATGTGAAGGTATTCTTCTTTATTCTTAGCATGGTCTAGTAAAAACCATGATTTTAAATCAATCTTTGTAATATCTGGTAAGCATTCTCCAGATACCACTGTACTTGCATTTGATGAAGTAGTTGTTGGTTTATTGACAGTATTGGTTGAATGATTACTGCTTACTGCCTGCCCTACCATCTGCTCTACCATTTGCTCTACCATTTTTCTCAAATTTTGTTCATCCATATACCAAGCTCCTTTCACAATCTTGAGACTTTGTGTGTAGCACAAATCTCTAGTTGAAAGAATATAATACTTTCAACTTTCCTACTTACTAGAATAAGACGGAAGCGTCACCGGCTAATTTTGTCAGCTTGCCTTTTTCGTCAATAAATCCCATTTTAAGCATCCATTCATGGAATGGTTTAATGGCGGTTAATCCAAACATTTCACGAAGTGCTGCTGTTTCATGATAACCAGTGGTCTGGTAATTAAGCATTACGTCATCGCCATGTGGAATACCCATAAAATAATTACAACCAGCAGTTGTAAGGAGTACGGAAAGATCCTCGATTGTATTTTGGTCCGCTTTCATATGGTTGGTATAACATGCATCGCATCCCATGGAGATTCCAGTTAATTTACCCATAAAATGATCTTCTAACCCTGCACGATTTACCTGACGACCATCGTATAAATACTCTGGACCAATAAATCCTACAACGGTATTAACAATGAATGGATTATAATGTTTTGCAAATCCATAGCAACGTGCTTCCATCGTTACTTGATCACAACCATGATGTGCTTCTGAAGATAACTCAGAACCTTGACCTGTTTCAAAATACATAACATTTGGTCCCTCGGCAGTACCTTCCGATAACGCAAGTTGCCTTGCTTCTTCAATAATAGCTGCATTAAAACCAAAGGCCTCATTTCCTTTTTGTGAACCAGCTATGGATTGGAAAATCAAATCAGAAGGAGCGCCTTTTCTAATTGCATCCATCTGAGTCGTTACGTGGGCAAGAACACAGGTCTGTGTTGGTATTTTAAATTTTTGTTTTATGTCTTCAAAACGTTTTAAGACACGAACAACACTTTCTGTTGAATCATCTACTGGGTTTAGACCAAGTAATGCATCGCCTGCACCAAAGGTTAAGCCTTCTAATAAAGATGCCATAATACCGTCAGGATCATCCGTTGGATGGTTTGGTTGAAGACGGCAACTTAAAGTACCAGGTTCACCAATAGTAGTATTACAATGAGCAGTGACACGAATCTTACTTGCACCATAGATCAAGTCCATATTTGACATTAACTTAGCAACAGCGGCTACCATTTCAGAGGTAATTCCTCTGCTAATTCTACGGATGTCAGCGCCTGTTGTATTTTCATCGAGAATCCATTCACGAAATTCTGCGACGGTCCAATTTTTAATCTCATTGTAGATTTTCTCATTCACATCATCTTGAATAATTCTAGTTACTTCGTCAATTTCGTAAGGTACTGCTGGATTATTTCTTAGCTGTTCTAATGTTATATTAGCTAGAACAACCTTAGCAGCTACTCGTTCTTCCGCCGATTCTGCTGCAAGCCCAGCTAGGGTATCTCCCGATTTTTCCTCATTTGCTTTTGCCATAACATCCATGAGAGATTTAAACTCATAGGTATGTCCAAACAATAGTGTCTTTAAAATCATAATTACCTCTCATTCCTCCGCCCACGGCGGCACAAATTTTAAAGAAAGAAGCCACATTGCGGTTCTTTTTAGAGAAAAAGTGATTTTTCATAAGAGTAAAAGTTTCATCCTTTTACTTTTCATCCTATCTACGTGTTTTTAATTGTGTTCTTAACGTGTTCACAATATTAACTTTACTTTTGTATGTGTACTTGCATTTATAGTATCCAAAATGTACTATTCTATTTATTAAAAACCAAAGTTTTTACTACGACTGGTAAAACGCTCCCTTCTGCAACGGGTTTACCAATATCGATATAATCTCCATTTTCAACATGTACACTATCAATGCAGATGACATCCTTTTTATATTCCAACTGCCGATACATAGTTTGTCCTAGAACCTTTGCCATATCATGTTCCACTAAAATTATTAGTGGTAACTCACGGTCAATAAGTTCCCTCATCCCACCAAGTAAACCTTTTGCATAGTCAGAAACCATTGTAAATGACGGTGATTTTTCTCCTTCAAAGGCAATTGCTACACGCTGTAAATCACCTTCTAATTTAAACCAATTCAGTTTCGTTTTAATTGCTTCTTCCATGGATGTTGCTGACTGCTCTTCTTCTTTTGTAAGTCTTAAAATTGGTAAATTCTTGATTGGAAATGTATCTTTAGTGTAAGTGATAGTACTGCCACTAACCTCCATGGTATGTGTTCCAGCACCCACTACTGTCGCACGAATCGTTTCTACACTTTTTAATACCGTAAGTTCCTTGCATAATGGTGAATTTTTGATTGCCTGTCCTAATAAAATACCTATATCCCCATAAGCAAAATCATCTGAAATGCTTTCCTCACGATATATATAATCTGCAACCCCTCCTGAAAATGAGATACAACTAATAGGACACTTTTTTTCTATGGTTTCGTGGCAAGTAAATCTTGCAGTATCTTCACCTTCTTTATGGGTGATAAACAAGGAAAAATCCTCATCTAGCTTACGAAGCCCCACACTTTGCATCAATGCCATAACCATAGCATCTAATATGGGCTGTAAATTTACTCTCGTAGCAACCGTTCCAATTTGTATGGATAAATGTCTTCGTGCAATGAGCTCCTTCATTTTTTCAGAGAGATAGGTAATTTGTTTGGTAGTTTGATCAATTTTAATTAAACGACCTCCAACATCCAAACATCCTGTATCTACTACCTCGCCATGTTTAAACACCGCTAGATTACTTGTGCCACCACCAATATCAATATTTACAACGCCAGTGCGTCTTTCCTTGGAGTAAATATGAGCACCCGCACCTTTTCCAGAGATAATGCTCTCAAGATCTGGTCCAGCTGTTGCAACTACAAAATCTCCTGCAAATCCACTTAAAGTATCAAGTACTTCTTTTGCATTTTCTTTTCTTGCAGTTTCACCGGTTATGATAACCGCTCCGGTATCAATATTGGATTTATCTATTCCTGCTTTTTTATACTCTCCCTCGATGATTTCTCGAACTTTTATTCCATCAATTTCTGTTGGAGAACGAAGTGGTGTAAAATAGATTTCACTTCGATATATAATTTCTTTATCAACGATTACTACTTTTGGAACAGAAAAGTTGGAGGCGATATTTTCTATGATTAATTTTGAGAAAACTAGCTGTGTTGTGCTAGTTCCAATATCGATACCTACACTAAGCAGTTCTTCTCTCATATTCCTCCCATCTGTGTTTTTAACACTTCTTATATTTTTCTTAACTTAACAGCGAATTTATGATACTAAAAGAATGGTTGTCTTTTGTTACATTGTTCTTAGTTCTCCGTCAAGCCATTTATTCTTGTTTTTTCGCTTCTAATTCTTTTGATTCTATTATTTTCGTCTCTATAAAATTCATTATTTTTCGTCGATTCGCTCGTGGATATAATGAAATAATTCGTCAATTCCTATGTTGCTAATAGTATCCACATGAAATATCTTTTGTGCTCCCGCTTCTCGTAATTCTCTCTCAACTCGCGCAATTTCCTCTTCTGATTCTGCCAAAGCTACCTTCGTAACAATTCCGATAATCTCCTTTGCAAATGTCCCAGCAAATGCAGGTGGAATATAATTATCTTTTACTGTTGGATCCGCTAGGATTGCAATTAATTTTGCATCCACTGCAGACATAATAAGTGCTCGATAAAAATTACGATTCTCCATATATTCGCCTGGTGTATCAATGGCATGGTCATATAACTCAACCGCTTGTGTTTTCTTATATTTTATCTCTAATTCATCTAGCTTTTGGCAGAGTGTAGTCTTTCCACTACCAGTCCTACCCATAAAAATAATTTTACCTGCACCCATCACTACCTCCCATTACGTCCTGGTAATCGCAGCAGGTGTGAATCTAAGCTGATTCGAGAGTACCGATACAACGTCTTTTATTGCAGCCTCTACCGAACTTACGTCTCCAGTAACTACTAATGCGCCACTGAATCTGTCAATAAACCCAAGTCGAACATCAGACGCTTTCGTTGCAACATCTGCTGCAATAATGGCACCTTCACTTGGGGTAATTGTCATGATACCAATGGCATTAATATTTTCAGTGATTAACCCAAGTTTTTGGTAAATTTCCTCGGTTGGATTTGCTATGATATGAGCAAGTGTGATTTGCTTTCCAGGTACAAATTCCTGTATGATTCTTTGTTTTTCATCAATTTGTATGATACCTCTTCACCGCCGTTTCTAATGCATTACGAAATTTTATGAATGAGTTCTAAAATATCTGATGTTGTAGCTTGTCTTGGATTCGTTAAAATACAAGCATCTTTTAGTGCACCTTCTGCAATTGCTTTCTTTTCCTTTTGAATATCGTCGCTAGATACCTTACATTGCGTTAATTTCGTTGGCATGTTCATACGACTCATTAATTTTGTAATCTCATTAATAAGATTTTTTACACTAAGCCGTACCGTTGTGCCAGAAACCCCGATCAACTTAGCAATCTTTGCATATTTCTCAGCGGTCTTGGTATAATCTTTTGGAGTAAATCCAGTAATATTACTGTTAAATTCAATGACATGAGGAAGTAATATTGCATTCGTTCTACCATGAGGAATATGAAGTTTTCCTCCAATGTTGTGGGCAATGGCATGATTAATTCCAAGTGAGGCAAGATTAAACGAGATTCCTGCAATTAAAGACGCATTATGCATCTTTTCTTTTGCTTCCATATCTTCACTACTTTCAAAGGATCGTAAAAGATACTGGAATACAAGTGCAATTGCTTTTTCAGCAAATGCATCTGAGAAATCTGTTGCTTTTGTAGAAACATACGCTTCAAGCGCATGGGTTAAGACATCCATACCAGTATCCGCAACGATTGGCGGTGGTACAGATTTCACTAGATTTGGTTCTAGGATTGCAATATCTGGTATCAATGCATCCGATACAAGTGGGTATTTTATTCCTTTTTCTGTATCAGTGATTACCGCAAAGGAAGTTACCTCAGAACCAGTTCCACTGGTAGTTGGAATTGCAATAAAATGCATATCATTTAAATTTCCAATTTCTCTAGAAAAATGCATTATCGCCTTTGCTGCATCAATTGCAGAACCTCCACCAAGTGCTACTACTGCATCTGGCTTATATGCTACAACTTCGCCAACTCCTTTTACCACTAATTCCATTGGCGGGTCTGGAACGATATCACTAAAAACCTGATAGGATCCTTTCGTTAAATATTTTGTGATCGAATCAATCATCCCAGACTTTACCATAAATGGATCAGTTACGATAAAAATTTTCTTATTCGCCAGCGTCTCTAAAAATTTTAAAGCTTCCTGGCCAAATACAACTTTTGTTTTCAATTCGAACGTATTCATTAGACATCACCTTTTTCTTGTTCCACAGTTACCCAAATATAGTATGTATTTTTATAATAACTATACTTTGGTATTGAAAACTCTTTAAAAATATAAAGAAAATAAAAAAAGACTAGCCAATCGGCTAGCCTTTTACTTGTTTACATTACATTTTGTGGTTCATTTTCCAACCATTTCCTAACATTTTCAAAAACAATTACTGCTCTTTTTACCAACGCTTCTTTTGATGCAAATGCAATGTGAGGAGTTACTATTGTATTTGGTGCGTGAAATAATGGATGATCTGACTTAATTGGTGGTTCAATTTCAAATACATCGATACCTGCTCCAGCAATTTTCCCTTCTTTTAACGCATCCGCTAAGGCGTTAGAATCTACCACTGGACCTCTTGCTGTGTTAATTAAAATTGCATTTGATTTCATTTTAGCAATTCTATCTTTGTTAATGAGACCTTTTGTACTTTCGTTTAAAGGTGTATGTAACGATACAATGTCACAGTTCTCTAATAAAGTATCTAAATCAGTAAATGTAACACCTGGAATTTCTTTCTTTGTTCTACTATATGCATAAACTTCGCAACCAAATGCCATCGCTATTTTAGCAACACGAGAACCGATCGCTCCAAAACCTACAATACCAAATTTTTTACCTTCTAATTCAAAACCGATTAATCCATCTTTGGTGCCTTCTTCTCTGCATACCTTATCGCAAGGAATGATATTACGGTAAAGAGAAATTAACATACCAAATACTAAATCCGCTACAGCAACTGTGGAATATCCTGCACAATTACATACCATTACACCTTTTTCTCTGCAGGCATCCATTGCTATATGATCAATACCTGTAAATGCAACCGATAATAGTTTTAAATTTTCACATCCAAGAATTACTTCTCTATTCAATGGTAAATTAGAAACTACTATAATATCTGCATCTTTACCTCGATTAATTAATTCTTGCGTATCTGTTGTTTTTGTATCATAAGCAACGATTTCCACCTGATTTCCTAGGGCCTTCTCTGCCATTTCTAATAATGTTTCCTTTTGAACTCCAATTGGTTCTATTATAACTAATTTCATAATAATTCCCTTTCTATTTTACAACTATATAATAACTTTACTTGTTATCATATAACTTATTTAAATTTTTGTCGATTAAATCATAATGTTTTGTTAAAGCACGTAATCCTGCTTTCAGATCTTGCTTTTGTAAGCTTTCTGCAATTTCTTTATGATAAAGCATTTCTTTTTGTCGTTCTTTTTCACTCATTCCTTGCAAGTTATGTGAAATACCATCTTCAAAAACATCTGCCATCGCTTCCATAATAGCAATCATAACCGAGTTCTTGGTAATTGCAACTAGTTCATGATGAAATTCTCTATCTCTTTTAATCATTTCATCATCCTTGGCATGTTCAAGAGATACTAATCTATCATTCATCGTTTGCAATTGCTCATCATTAATATTATTTAATGCGATCTGAAATGCTTGCAACTCAATTGCACGACGCACTTGATTAATATCTTGGTAATTGATTTTACTCATCAGTAACATCATGATTAATGTTTCCTTAAATGTCTTACCAACATTGCCAACAAGATAATTTCCAGAACCTTGTTTACTCTCTATGATTCCAAGGGTTTCCATGGTTCGTAATGCTTCACGGATGGAATTTCTACTTAAGTTTAAATCAAGAGACATTTCACGTTCCGTTGGAAGCTTGTCCCCTTCTTTTAACTTACCAGATTCCACTAAGTCTTTGATATATTGTATCACATTGCTATATGTTTTTTCATCTTTCATCGATAATAACCTTTCAATTCATACTTGCTATGCTAATTTCATGATTGTGGGTTAATATCCCGAATCATTTATTAAATGAAATTCATAAACAAAGAGGCTCCAATTACGGTTAATAAACCAGCTACAGCAATGGATAAACTACTCATAGCTCCTTCAATTTCACCCATCTCTAATGCTTTGGCAGTTCCTACTGCATGTGATGAAGTACCAATGGAAAGACCTTTCGCGATTGGATGTGTGATGCGAAATATTTTACAAATTGCCTCAGCCATCATGTTTCCAAACACACCAGTTATGATGATAACTGCAACTGTTATGGTTACGATTCCACCAAGTTCTTCTGAAACACCCATTCCTATCGCTGTTGTAATCGACTTTGGTAGTAACGTCACGTATTGCTCATGGGTAAAATTAAATAAGGTACATAAAAGCAATACACTTACAAGGCTTGTTAAAACTCCAGATGCTATTCCAATAAGAATCGCTTTTATGTTATGTTTTAAAAGTTCCATTTGCTCATAAAGAGGTATTGCAAGACAGACCGTAGCTGGTGTTAACAAATAGCTAAGGTATTTTGCACCTTCATTGTAAGAACTATAGTCAATTTTTAAAACCGATAATACCAACATTACAAAGAGTATGGATATTAAAAGAGGGTTAAATATTGCTAATTTTAACTTCTTCTTTAATAACATTCCAATTTCATAACCTAATAAACTAATTCCGACACCAAAAAAGAGGGAATTTCCAAAAAACTCATTCATTTATTCTCAGACTCCTTTATGTAAGTATTATTTTTTCTTTCGTTTTTTCTTATATCATAATAAATGACTCTTTGCGTAATCCTACCAGTTACAGCCATTACTGCAATCGTTGTTATGATAATAATTATAACAAGCTGAACCCATATATCCTTTATTGCATTCCAAGATACAATGAGCCCAACCCCAGCAGGGATAAACATAAGAGACATAATCTCTATAAGAAAACTACTCGCCTCTTTTACTGCACTTACCTTTATGCTCTTTGTCATAAGAAGTGCTAGCATTATAACGAGTCCATAAATACTTGCAGGTATCGGTAGTGGGATTAGATATTTTAAAATCTCACCAATAAACGTAACTGCCAGAATAATACCAAATTGTCGAATATACTTCATGAATGCCTCCACTTCTATTCCATCATGAATTAAGTCTTACCTTTTTTTAACCTAAATTCCTTATGATAAAATATTCTCTTTTGTTATTTCGTTTTACCAATATAAAATTGGTAGTACCAATTACAAAAAAATATACTCTTCTTTTTTTTATCTGTCAATTACAAATAGAATATTTTTTGATTACTTTTTATATTATAAATGCTTATCCATAAAATAAATCATATTAATTTAACTGCTACTTATTTTACAAACCCAATCCTCGTCATAGTTCGATTAGAGTAATCTGTGAGAACATGTTGATGTTTCGTATTTTGCTGACCAATGGTATACTCTTCATTCATTGAGCCGTTTATCATTCCTGCATACAAAATTTCTTTATCATTGAAAGCAATTAATTTAAATCCATTATTTATTTCATAATCATAGTTCCTAGATAATAAAAACACCTTATTCTCATGATAGAAGAATTCGTTGTTATAATATATGAACCTGTCTTTTAGTTCCTTAGGAAGTTTCCTTAAATATTCACTTTCCATATGCACTTTAATCTCATTTTCTTTTGTAAATTCATATACTGCAACAACGCCAAATAATGTACTTTCTTCCTTCAAACGGTTCATATTATATAAGTAATTGGCAAGTAAAATATCGCCTTGCTCAATAAATTCAAAGCTCTTAATAGTTGCATTTTCAGGTGTTTCACCAACTTTTTTCTTCGTAATTAACTCCTGCTTCTCTAAATCATACAAATATAGATATAGGTTATTATCTTCTAAAACAGCCAATGCGATATAATTAGCATTTGTAACTTTAGCAATATTTAAAACTTGCACTTTTTTATCACTACTAATCTCAATTGGATAAAGGACCTTGATTGTTTTATCAATCTTATTATCATATAAGCTATCTTGTTTCACATCAAATGCCAGAATTCCTGAAATACCACGGTATTTTGTATCTGCAAGTTCTAAATTTGGTATCGTAAAATAATAATAATCTCCTATCTTTACTTTAGGAAGATCATTTGCAATACTAGGAATATTTTTATTATTAGTTGAGCTAGTATTTTTATCATTTTCATATACTACTTCTGCATCTTCCGGTACAGATACTTGTAGTAATTTATTTATTTCACTTTCAGTTGTTAAGTAGTGCTCTGAATTCCACAGCTCAAAGCTAATTGGGAAATAATCATAATAATCAGATACAGGATAATGAAATGTCTCCTCTTTATTCTCAAATCTAGAATGTTCTTCCTGAATTCTATATAACGAGAAATTTAACCTAAAAAAAAAAAACGGGTTACTAACGTCAACCTCATGGAACAAGCTTTCATATTTCGCCTGATAGTTTAATCCCTCATTAAAACTTATTCGAATTTCATTTTTGAAATACTGGTCTTTACTAGTAATATCGATTGAAACTCCATTACAAGCACTGATATCCCCCAAGTAAGTGATTTCTTCAAACTTTACGTCATCTCCTTGTTCATGAACATACATTCCACCTATAATTATAAGGATGATAAAGCAAATACTAAGAATTAACCCAATAGAAAATTTGCGTTTCATCTCACTCCTCCCTTCACTCTAAGTTCTTAAACAGTGTATCCGCAACACGACTCGCCTGATAACTATACTGTTGTTTTACATAATCAATTAAATCAATTCCCTCTTCTTCTAAATCACTAATTAATACATCTCCAATACAATCTCCTTTTTTTAAAAGGATTGCTCTTCCAATAAAATGTTTAATTTCTTCAAGTAAATGTGTAGATAATACCAAACATTCTTCCGGTTCTAAAATACCCAACAAAACTTTATAAAAATCTTCTCGATTAAATATATCATTCCCAGCAAACGGCTCATCCATAAAGATATAATCTGCTCCTTGCGATAGCGCAAGACACACTTCAAATTGATTCTTTTGGCCCGTTGAGAAAGTACGAATTTTCTCTTTCGTTGGTAATTGAAAGAATTCCATCAATGAATTAAATCGTTTCTCACGAAATCTTGGAAATTGCATCTGATAAAATTCCTTATGTTCCTTTGCCGTAAGACCTCCAAAAAAAGAATGTTCACAAGTTGCAAATGATAAACGTTCTATATTCTTCGGTGTTATTTTTTCGCCATCTAAAAGCACCTGCCCATAGTTTAGCGAAGTAAAATTAAATACTGACTTCATTAACGTAGATTTTCCAGCACCATTCTCTCCTAATAACCCAACAATTTCACCCGGCTGAAATGTTAATGATACCCGATTTAATGCTACTTTTGTATAATAAACTTTATAGAGTTCCTTTAATTCTAACATTATTTTTTGGTATGCAAGGTTCTACATACGTTCCCCCTTTTTTATTAATTCATAAAATGACTAGTTTATCAATCTTTACCTTAAAACTAATATAATTTAACGTTTTATTTACTTTACTAAAACTAGTCACACAATTTGAATCTTATTAACATAGAAAATACCAAGAAGCACAACAACAATAGTAGCTAATGGTAATATCAACATATATCCAGGAACATTTGCAAAAAATGAGTAAATAGCAAATACTCCAAAGATAGCCCCTAATCCTCCAAGGACACCACTTCTTTTACTTCGTTCCGCAAAACCTGCTAGTAAAGCCATTGTAGGCAATAAGATTAAGATACAAATCGGCAGGATAACACATAATAGATCATTGATTGGATAGATTTTCTGTATCAAATCGTCATTCCACATTAGTTTAAATCCTTGCAACGGTTGATTATTTTTAGGAACCAATGTTTCATACATTGGATAGCCAGCTATAAAAAGTAAAAGTTACCAAAGATATATAACGAACATACCAATAGCTGAAACTGCAACATTTTCAAGGTAAAAACTTATGCGTATCTTCTTTTCCTTAATTCTAAGCATCGTATAAATACTTTTACTACCAAAGTAATGTTGATAGAAAAATCCTAAAGGTAGTAGCGTTAAACCAATTATCATAATACCTATTAAATAGAGATAAAAATGAGATAATATAATATCCTGATAGGGTGTTGCCATTGTGTTAGTTAATATTTTCTCCCCAGTTTTTTGATCTAGCTTATATAAGCTTTGTATCATTTCACTTAATTGAAAACCAAAAACAATAAACTCAAGCAAGGTCACACTTACAATAATCTTAAAACTTATTGAAAAAATTTTAGAGGGCTTTATAGTAATTGGTAACCACCAACGTTTTATTGATGACTTCACCATATTCACCTCCGCTCATTCTCTTCTTCTAAATAATCCTTGGCGTAATAAATCATCACAAGTATTGATATTGTTAAAACAATTAAATATTTAATCATTGTAGACAGATATAAAAGCTCATAAAATTTTGTATAAATATAACCATTCACAACAATTGGGATAATATTTTTATGTTTCGTTTCAATGCATATTTGTACATAAACAACACTGATTACTATGCTTATTAAAACAAATAGATTGTATATGAATCGCATTACATTAGAAATTGGAAACACTGTTCTTAAAAAGTCCCACCGAAAAAAAGCCAAGAATAATGCTTGGGTCATTTGAGCTTCTTTTGGAACAAATTCAAGGTACATTTGATATCCAATGAGAATCATACCGAATTGTACTCCTAACAAAATGACAAGATGACTTAAGGTATGTACTCCTGATGTTATAGGTCTTACGATTCTAGGAATTGGTAGACGTAAATACATATAGTCAGTTTTAGTCGACATATTTTGTCTTATTGGTATACTAATTAAAAGAATCAATGTAAGTAGTATTGCAGTCAAAAACAAAGCCTTAAAATGACTTTGTGCCAAAAACTCTTCAAATCTTGGAGCCCATGGTTTTAATGTAGCATCCCAATTATTTATACTTTCATTAGCTTCTATTTGATAATCTGTATGAATCAGCCGTTGATAAAAAAAATATCCTTCGCCTGCGCATAATAATAAAATGATTCCAGCAAATGCTTTCCATGTATACTTCCATTGTAAATGTAGAATTGATACGTACCTTCGATATGTCATGCAATCTTCTCCTTTATTCATTCCTCATAACTACCATAATCCTTCTAAAAGCTTTATCGCTTCTAAAAGCTCTATTCCCATCCCCTTTACGGCTTCAATATAATGTGTCGTTTCTAAGTTTATTAACTCCTCTTTTATAGATTTCGCTTTTTTATCATCAAACGTCAATAAACTTTTTGATCCTGGGTAAGAGATAATTAGTCCTTCTTCTTCCATTTCTCGATACGCTTTTTGGATTGTATTTGGATTCACATTTAGCATCGATGAGAGTAACCTTCTTGATGGTAATACATCCCCTGTACTTACTTGTTTTGATACAATACCCATTTTTACAAATCGAATGATCTGTGTATATATCGGTGTCAAATCATTCAATTTTAGACTCGAAAAATCGACAATCAAATTTGTATAACCTCCCTAATCAAATTACTCTTTTTCCTAACTGTATCACCAGTATAATACACTTTAATTGTATTATACTGGTGATACAGTTAAATGTCTACTAAAATTTGTAAATTAAAATAAGCGTTTGGTATCTATTTCAATCAGAAACCAAACGCTTGCTTTTATATTAATCTATTATAATAATATTTATCTTAAAACTAATTAAACCTACTATGAATTCTTACAATGTAAGAGTGATATTAATATTCTGCTATTGACTTTATTCTGTTATTAAGTTTTCTAACATTTCCTGAGATTCATTTACTATATACAGCTTATTACCATGTTTTACAACCTTTTGTAATTTTATTACTGCCTGCTCAATATCACCATTCATAACATCTATTTTTGCTAATGTATAAAGCACACTTAAGTATTGTCTTTTGTTTAAATCGTATTTTGGTATTTTACTTAAGTATTCATAACTTAAGCTGTATTTGCCTAAAAAATAATATCTTTCTCCAATTAAAAGATCAACTATGATTCTATACCTTTTGCCCAAAGGTGATAAGCGTACCATATTAGTTTCATACAACCTTTCAGCTTGTTCAATTTCTCCAAGCATATAATGACATAGAATAAGATCGATTGTATATATCAAGTAGGACATATTTCTCTCCGATAAACATGAAGTATCTACCTCCATTAAATACTCTTTTGCTGTAAAAATATCTCCTAGTAACAGGTGCCCAACAGAGCGGTTTATAGCTAAATAATTCATACCACTTTTGTTTTTTTGATATCGTTTTTCTTGCTTATCAATTAATTCTAGATACTTTTCTGGATCACACTTAATGTTTAACATGTTACTTTGTACTCTGCCTTTAATATAAAAAACAATCAGAATAACAACAAATGCAATAAAAACTGTTATAGCAAACATCCAAGCGATTTCAGGTATGAAAATTGATAAAATCATGATACAGACAAGTTCAATTATTAGTACTATGTAACGTATTAATATCACCTCGCTTTATTTTTTAACTAGTTGTAAAATCCCTAGCTTGATTGTTAATATTTAACATTATCATTGTATATTCATTGTATAAAATTGTCAAACTTGTAAATTTGAATCGGTGAATCTCTCACAAGTTTGCAGCAGTTTAATCTAAGTAATGGAATTCATTTCAAGCGAGTGGGCATCCTAAGCGGAGCGATTTTTAAATAATAGGACAAAGCTTTTATGCTTTTATTTCATATCATTTTAAAAAAAATCTAGTGTTTCATATGATTTAAATTTCATTGAAACACTAGATTGCATACTCTACTAAATAGCTCCGTATATTCTGATTATCAATTATATAACTGAAGGTGAATTGATATGAAATACTCCCTCTAAAGCTTTATTTTGTATTCCATACCAGATTCTCGCTGCAAACTCATTACTAACACTTTCTAAGAAAAACTGAGAAACTTCAAGGTTTAGCTTACGACAAACCATAGTAAGAATACTCTTAACCTTAATTTGAGCTTGTTCCATATCATCATCTTTAAAATAAAATTCAATTTCTTTGCAATCACTTGTATTTAATTCTAATTTATGGACTGGTTGATCTGCTATTACACAGCCAACTACATTTAACAGAACAAGATAACATATGTTATCTAAATATAATAATTGGTAATCTATCTGAACACGTTCAAGTAACTTTATCACATGCTGTCTGTCAAAAAAATCTAGAAGCTTCTTCTCTGCTTCAATCTCAGTTAGATATTCAAGTATCAAGTCTACCCCACTTTTATTTGAATTACCTAACATTGTAGGATAATCTAATGTAAGCAAGTGGTCTTGAGGTTTAAATTTTGCATCATACCAAATAAAAAACTCCGGCATTCCTTTAATTATCGTATCTTTATAATGTCTACAGCCATAATCATCGAAATTTTCAATCAGCCTCTCATATATTTTCTTTGCTCTCAGCACCTTATTAAGTACAATTTCGTATCCTTTTTTATAGGCATCTGCTGCATTTCGTTTATTCTCCAAATCCAATACGACATTGGTCTCCTGATCAAACTTCTCTTGATTAACACTTTCATCAATACAATAAATTACTGCTTCCATCAGCATTCGTGCAGTTTCATAAGACACCGAACTACTATCACCCGAAGTATATTTCACTGCAAGCTTTTCAACTAAAGGTAATAAATCTTCAATTTCGTATTGCATAGTGTCTCCCTTCTTCTAAACGTTTTACCAAAATAATTCACTTAATACATCAAGGTACACTTCCTTATCCCATCTTGGCACTTCATCAAATTGACCATATTCTCCATACCCACCAGTTTCTTTATATCCCTCATATCCAGCTCGTATTGCCTTTGAGAATATTTCCAAACAAGTTCCTTCAAGATATTCAGTATCTCCCGTACATACACCATCAAACTGTTCCCTCATATAGGATAATAATTCCTCATCGGTTAAATTATCTTCCGATTCATTTTTGTATTCATAAAATATTTCTTGTAATCGCTCTAACGACTCAATATAATTATCTTGAGTGATATAAGATGAATCACAAAATGTATATATTAACTTATCAAGAATACTAGTTCCTAATTCTACTCTTTGATACTTTTTAAGACTTTCATCTCTACATACAATAAGCTCTTTTGCATCTTCTTCTGTTAGACTTAAACCATATTTCTCTGTTTTTTCATTACTAAGAATCAATGTAGCCAACTCGTTTTGATGCTTTTTTAGTTGTAATAATTCAAAAATATTATCTTCCATAGAACCACTCCTTTGAAATGTAGTAGCTCATTATACTTCCGCACTCGCCGATTTACAAGTCTTGTAAATCCAGTGAATTTATGCTATAATAATTATAGAAATTAAGATATTAAATACTATGTTTAAGAGTTCAAACGACAACTTATCTTCATGAACATTTAAAGGAAACTATATTAATTCTCACATCTACTATTAATTTCTTCTCAATATTCATTTTTTTCAACATTCATTTTCTCTCAATATTCATTTTCTCTCATATTCATTTTTTCTCAATATTCATTCTTTCTCACAAATCGCTTATTTTCTCACTTAAACTTTTATTATTCTTTATTTTTAACCTTCATTTTTTAATAACATAAAATGATTGTCTTTCATCAATTATACTCCCTTTACTAAAAAGCGTCTGTATTGTAAAACTAATGTCTAAAACTATACCCTTGACTATTTTTCAATTTTTGTAAATTTAGGTTGACACTTGTATACCTAAGTGGTAATATATGTAAAACAAATACAAGGAGGTCAACTCATGAATAATATTTTCTTATCGGATGGAGAATGGAAACTAATGAAACAGTTATGGGAAAATACGCCTTCTACTATTACCAAACTCGTAGCCTTACTTAAAGATGAAACGAATTGGAGTAAACACACGGTTATAACTATGCTTGGTAGATTAGAAAAAAAAGGCGCTATTAAATATGAGGACGGAGGAAAGGCCAAGCTATTCTATCCTAATGTTAAAGAGTCTGAAGTTACCATAGAAGAAACAAAGGGATTTTTAGATAAGGTATATAACGGAAGCATCAGTTTATTGGTTAACACTATGGTTAAAAGCCAATCTGTAAGCAAAAAAGAACTAGAAGAGTTATACGATATTTTAAAGGAAGCTGAGGCGAAAAACGATGCTGGAAATACTAATTAGCTCTACTGTTTTAATCCTTGTTATATGTGGTATAAGAGTTTTATGGAAAGGAAAAATTAATTTACACTTTCAATATGCTTTATGGTTGCTTGTAGTAATTCGATTATTTCCATTAGGTCTTTTTATTGAAGCAGATATTCCTAGCGTAGAAAGTCCTATAAGCATTATGAATTCATTTGAGCACTTATCTAATATACTCCCAAGTCAAAATACTGAGATTGATCCTAATTTGAATACAAATTCCACAAATACAGATAGCACATCTATAAGTGATGAAGAATCACTAAAGCAAAATACCTCGTTATTAGCAAATACTAAATTAAATATAATACATTTGAAAAATATAGCAACAGTAATTTGGTATATTGGTATGATCCTTAGCGCTTTATGGTTTACTTATGTTAACATTCGCTTTCAAAGGACCATAAAAAAAGACCGAAGATTGCTCAATGATGTGGAATGTAAGTTACCTGTCTATGTTTCTAGCAAAATTGATACCCCTCTACTCTTAATGGTTCATGGTAAGTTCGGTATCTATGTAACTCCTGCATGTGAAGAAAACGAAGTAATACGAAAACATGCATTGACTCATGAGCTATGTCATTATAAACATCTCGATTATCTATGGTCATTCATTCGTTGTACTTTATTAGTTATTTACTGGTTTAACCCGTTTGTATGGCTTGCTGCAATATTATCCAAAAGAGATTGCGAACTATCATGTGATGTTGCCGCTCTTAATATCTTAGGTGAAACAGAACGTATAGCGTATGGAAGGACTATTTTGGAGTTAGTTACAACTCAAAATCATTTTGGCCATATATTTAATGTTGCAACTGGAATGTTAGAAAACCGGTCTGGAATGAAAGAAAGAATAACACGAATTCTTAAGAAACCTAAAATGATGACAGCTACATTTGTAAGTATCTTTGTTATATTAAGTACTATAATTATAATCACATTTACCACTGCACCAAGTCAAGAATCTTATAGAAAATCAAGTAATGATAACTTAAATACGCTTTTACTAGAAGATGAAAATTCTAATGTAGATGAATCTTCAAGGATAGATGAAAATGCTAATTCTGATGAAACTCCTAGGATGGATGAAAATACCAATTCTGATGAAACTCCAAATATGTACGAAAAGTTTTTTACTTCTGACCCTTCAAATAAAGAGCTGTCTAAATTGCTTGACGGAATAAAATCGCAAGGAAATGCCAATGGATATTATTTTAATGGAGAAAAATTTATAACGCCAGATGGTCCAATTGAAAGTTTATCTGATTTTACCAATGATATGATAATTAATAGATATTTTGGGAAATCTGTTTGGAATGAGAATGACAGCTTAGTTAATGATGGTTTTTCTAAAAGCTTTCAAAAATTAGAAGGTATATGTTATTGGTTATCAATTACTGCTTCTGAAGAAAGTTCTATTGATATTGATTATACTACTACTGCAGCAGATACTAGCTTAAAAACATTATTAATTTTACCTGATGGTACTGTTTATGAACTGAAAAATGGTGAAAGTAATGTAATAACTATACCACAAGGTATATCAGAGATAACCATTGTAGCCTATGATGCCGTGGGTAATGTAACAATTAAATTCAACGATCTTTCTGAATATATTAAAGTTAATAAATTCGAATTCCTCAACGATTTTATTGGAAATGTTTATATTCCTTGATGTTGAATAATCCGAATGATATTTGCTATACGATAAAGAGAATCCTAATTAAAGAGAATATTATTCTATCTTAACTTTACAATTTCATTATATCGTGTTTCATTATATAGTTAGCTAAATATATAAAAGGAGTAATCACTCTCAAAGTGATTAGCCTCCTATTTGCATATAAACTGCCCGCAAGACCGGCTAAGTCAGGGGCAGTTATTTTTTTGCTTATTATCCCTATTGTTTAAATAGGTAAGCAGCGCAATGATCAAAATTACAAAAGTAAATAATACACTATAAGTAACATATTGCATCGGCACCACCTCCCTCACGGGAGGCTAACACACCCTGTTACTCATTAAATAAATCATAATAAAATGCATACTGCTGCAAAGGCCCTGCATATCCTTTATACTTTTCAAATGGAAATCCCTTTGGATAATATTTTGCTAAAACGTTCTGAATATGTGTATCCACTGGAAATGCATCCATATGATGTAAAGCATATAAACAAATGCATTCAGCTACTTTAATTCCCACTCCATACAATTTCATCAACTCTTTTTTCGCGGCTTCATAATCTAGCTGCACTAATCCATTTAGATACGTCTCATCATCTGCAATTGCAGTTGCAGTTTTTAGAATGTATTTACTTCGATAGCCTAAATTACATTCTCTTAACTCATCCTCTGACACATTCTTTAATGCTTCTGGTGTTGGAAATGTATAAAACTCCTGATTCTTATAATTAAACTTTTTTTCTCCATATCTTTCACATAACATGTTAATACTCTTTTTAATTCTTGGAATATTGTTCTGTTGTGATATGATAAAGGAAACTAGCATTTCCCACAAGTCTTGTTTTAAAATACGTATTCCGTATCCATACTCCATCGCTTCTTTCATATACATATCATCTTTTATTAAACTTTCAATGGAATCATAATCATCATTTAAACCAAAATATTCTTTCCATAAGTCATTAAATTCTTTTTCCGTGCAAGAAAATACTATTTCATCATTTATTTGACTGATTTCTAAATATGAATCAAATGCAATAACTGCATACGTACCCGGTTCTATCTCACTCATTCGAAAACATTGACCGGAATTGCATATCTTTTGTATATCAAAATTTTTAACTTTTATCTTAAACATAACTTTCTTCTTTCTAAATACTTACTTCAAATCTACCTGTTACTTTTGTACTAGGACTATAAAATATAGCCCTTCCCCTTTTTAGATTATCATACTTTATTTGACATCAAAAAACAATGTCAACATTTTGGTGATTCATAAACAATTTATTTCACATTTCAAACAATACATACTATTTCACATTATTTTTTCATTTAAATTTTTTAAAAATGAAATTATCAAGCATTCTTTTAACTTCTATATTTTATGATTGAGTTACCATATAAAAACTATCATATTTCATGACAGAAATGTAATACTAAAAATGAATAGAAAGGAGATAATTTTATGTCTGATCCAAGAAATCACAAAGCTGTTCCTACGAAATCATCGAAATCTATTTACACCAATGAATATGGTAATGTTCCTTTAGAAGATAACTATGACGATGGAGATATTCCAGAAATCGATCTCCCGATGAATACAGAGTATCAAATGCGCAATAAAACAATAAAAGATCTATTCCGTTAAAAATAAAGTGCTGTTGCAATTGTTATTACTTTTGCAACAGCACTTTAATTAAATTCGAAATTACTAACTGCTTCTATATAAGTTCTGGTTCTTTTTCATTTCATTTATTATTTGACTTATATTTTGAAATACGCATTGATTCAATATAATAGGTAGTCGTCTGAACTAGCCAAATAATTGTTACAACAGCTAAAGGCATTATCCCAAAATTCCAAAAGGAAGAACCAATGATGCAAAATAGCCAAAGTACAACACATGTTATATTAACAGATGAATATGCCTTATACGCACTTTTATAAATATTTAATTTTAATGCCTCATCACAACTATCAATCCATTTCTTAGAAAACTTTAAGTCATATATACTACCTTTAAGAATTGGATTGATTTCTTTTTCAAAATTAACTACTTTTTTCTGCATTAGAGTTGTGTATACTAAACATAAAATAAAGCCACCAAACATACAAATTTCTTTTATTATGCTAAGTGTGCCTTGATAGTTATCAAAAGGAAGTAAGATAGACCCTACTCCAAAAAAGAAAAATGCAAAAATTGTATTAATTGTAGTTAATAATAATATGTAAGATAACTTCTCTTCTATACTTTCTATTTTCTCTTCGTCTTCATCTTCTTCACATTTATCTTTCCAAATTTCATATTGGTTTCTTGAATTTCGATATAAAATTTGTGCTGCAATCATTACTAGAATAGTAAGTACAAGACCTGCAAATGGTGAAATTATACTAATAAAATTTATTAATTCGGATGCAATCTGCCCAGAAGTATTATTATCAATACCAGCAGAAAGCCCTCCTATCACACCACCAACTATAAAACCTATGATTATCAAAATCGCAAATAGTTTAAAAGCCTTCCTATCCTCTTTTTTAAATTTCTCGGCAAGGTTACTATTCATTTGTTTCATCCTCCCTATAAATAAAAATATCTTCTACCTTTACATCAAATACCTTGGCAATTTTTAAAGCTAAAGTCACTGAAGGAGAATAATCACCACGCTCAATCTGGCTAATTGTTTGTCTTGATACTCCTATGAGATTTCCCATCTCCGTTTGATTTACGTTAATCTTAGCACGATATTCCTTTAATCGATTATATAACGGCATTTTATAACCTCCTGACTATTTTTATAGTCATTTTGACAAGGATAATTGTCATCTAGTATTATACATATGACAACTATAGTTGTCAAGCTGAATAGTAAAATCAATTGTCGAATACATTATTAGCTTAAAGTATTGACTATCTAGTGGCTATCTTATGACTAATTTATTGATAACGATAAAGTAGACTTTTGTAAAAATTAAATTATTGCAAATTTTTACTTTATATTATTGCAATTTTTTGCTTTCTAATTATAATTTGTGTATACTTTAATTTATATTATATAGCTTATTCGTAGTAAGTAAAATAATATATGATAATAATAAAAGGGAAAGGATGCCAACATAGGCAGTATCAATGACTTAAAGTGATACGAAATGTTTAATATGAAAATTTTTATTGTAGAAGATGATATAACTTTACGTAGTGAACTAATGATATTGCTAGAATCCTACGGATATACCTGTGAAACAAGCGATGAATATAAAGATATCATTTCCGTTGTACTTAACGCCTGCCCAGACTTATTACTACTTGATATTAATTTACCGTATTTAGACGGTTACTATATATGTCGTGAACTGCGAAAGCAAACAGACATGCCTATTGTAGTTGTAACTAGCCGCAATAACGATATGGATGAGCTAATGAGTATGAATTTAGGAGCAGATGACTTTATTACAAAACCTTACAATCCTCAAATTCTACTTGCCCGTATCGCTAATATTTTAAAGAGAATAGAGTCAAAACCTGCGAAGGATTTAATAGAATACAACGGAGTAATTCTTTATCCTTCAAAAAGTCTAGTAAAATATAATGACAAAGAAGCTGAACTTACCAAAAATGAATTGCGAATTCTTTCTGTGTTACTTCATAATAAAAACAAAATCGTCTCCAGAGATGAACTAATGGATGCACTTTGGCAATCGGATGAATTTGTAGATGATAATACACTCACGGTCAATGTAAACCGATTACGCAAAAAGTTAGAGGAAATAGGTGCTGTTAATTTTATTAGTACCAAACGCGGACAGGGGTATCTCGTATGAAACTTTCAAGCTTTCTAAAAGATAAATTATTATTTATTTTTGCGCAGTGTTTTACCATACTATTTATAAGCGTTTTATTAAGTGTATTTAAAATTGGAATTTCCTCTATTGTTTTTATTACTTTTTTATTACTCTTAATTACTTTCTCATCACTCCTTTATGAGTTTATGAAAAAAAATCGATATTATAGTAATGTTTATAATAATCTCAATCAGATGGATAAAAAACAGTATTTGTTTCAATTAATGGAAGAACCTGATTTTGCAGAAGGCGAAGTAATATATGACATATTAAAACAGGTTTTTAAAGCAATGAACGATGAAATATCCTCTCATATCATTTCTGAGCAGGAGTATAAAGAGTATATTGAAACCTGGATTCATGAAATAAAACTCCCCATCTCTTGCATTGAATTAATCTGTCAAAATAACAAGACTACGGTTACGAATAATATATTAGACGAACTAAAACGAATTGATAATTTTGTAGAACAAGCACTTTTTTATGCCAGAAGTAATAACCTTGAGAAAGATTATTCTGTTAGAGAGATTTCTCTTGACTCTCTTGTAAAATCAACGGTTAAAAAACACTCAAAACAATTGATTGCATGTAAAACAGAATTATCTTTTGACCAACTTGATTTCACTGTTTATTGCGATCCTAAGTGGCTAGATTTCATTCTCGGACAAGTTCTTTCTAATAGTATGAAATATAAAAAAGATACTCTTAAATTATCCTTTTCTGCAAAGAAAGAGCAAGAAAATATCGTTCTTTCTATTACTGACAATGGGATTGGGATTGTAAAAAAGGATTTGTCTAGAGTTTTTGAAAAAGGATTTACTGGTGAAAATGGTAGAGCTTTTGCTAAGTCAACGGGTATCGGACTTTATCTTTGTAAGCGTCTTTGTAATAAGATGTATTTGGGATTTGATATTGTTTCTGAAAAAAATGTTGGAACAACGGTTTATATTACATTTCCAAAAGACAGTAGAATTTTACTAGAGTGATAGATTGGTGTATCTACGTTCTTATTGCTTTTCATCAATAAATTATAATAAATGGTAGGTTTGTAATAATTAATTACTTATAAATAAAAAATGTTTCACCCAGATGGTGAAACATTTTTTATTTATAAGATTCTTTTCTATCAACACGATATTGAATGCAATTCTTTTTAAATATAACTCTTTTTTAAGTGTAACTCTTTATTCAATATAGTCCTTTATTCAATATAGTCCTTTATTAATTATAATTCTATAACAAGAACAAGTATTTTTCAGATATAAAACTTACTAGATTCTCAGTTCACCCTTCCACTGTGACAATAATGTAAGTTTATTGTAAGCTTATTCGATGGTTACTACTATCATCACTTGCTATAATTTAATCATAACTAGTAAATAGATTCCTATGAAGGATTTACTCCTTTACACGAAACGACTTTTCAATTAATTCTTCCATCCAATCTTTCATAGCCAGATGGAGAACAGGAGGCATTATGAAAAAAAGAGTATTTAAATTATCTATAGTCTTTATATTAGTTACTTGTATGATTATATTATTAAAAATTTTCCCAACAATAAAGCTAGGGTATGAAATGTATAAAAATGCTGTTAATGAAATCAGTGTTGAACAGATGGTAGAACAGGTTCGATCGGATGAGAATTATATTAAACTTGAAGATATTTCAAAAGAATATATAACTCTTCTACTACAGTCTGAAGATAAACGCTTTTATTATCATTTTGGATTTGACCCAATTGCAATGGCAAGAGCTATGTATAACAATATCAAACTAGGATATTTCGCCCAGGGTGGTAGCACAATTACCCAGCAACTTGCAAAAAACTTATATTTTTCATTTGAGAAAAAAATGGAACGAAAAGTAGCTGAGTTATTTGTAGCCTTTGAACTTGAACGCTTATTAACAAAGGATGAAATACTTGAACTATATTGTAATGTAGCGTATTTTGGGGAAGGTTGTTATGGTATAAAAGAGGCAAGCCATCATTATTATGGGGTGAGCCCAAGTACATTAACAATGGAACAAGCTTCTTCTTTAGTATTTACTTTAAAAAGCCCGAATCGATATAACCCAAATGCATATCCATTGCTCGTTAATTTTAACTTAAGTGACAAAATTGTTCGTTTCGTGTAAGACAATTCGATGTTTTGTAACTTAAATTTGATTTAAAATAAAAATGATTTAAGATATCTACGATTTAAAATATATATGATCGAAAATATTTATGATCTAAGATATACCCAGATTATGATGTATCCGATTTATGATATCTAATTTAATATATCCACTTTATGATATATCGATTTATGTATATACGATTTATGATATCTAAAAAAATAATCACAAATTATTAAATGATGTCATCATTATTGACAGAATGGGAGGAATTATGAATACAGTTTTAAAAGTCTCAAATTTGCAAAAATATTATGGTGGAAAAGGGAATGTAACAAAAGCTCTTGATAATATTAATTTCGAAGTATATGAAGGTGAATATATTGGCATTATGGGAGCTTCAGGTAGTGGTAAAACCACTTTACTAAATTGCATTTCAACGATAGATACACCTACGAGTGGACACATCTTTATAGACGATAAAGATGTTACTGAAATGAAGTCCTCCGCACTTACGAAATTTCGACGTGACAAATTAGGATTTATATTTCAGGATTTTAATTTGTTAGACACTTTAACGGCCTACGAAAATATCGCTTTAGCTTTAACAATTACAAATACACCAGCGAAAAAAATAGATTCAAAAATAAAAGAAGTTGCAAATATCCTAAATATCACTGAAGTATTGAATAAATATCCTTATCAAATGTCTGGTGGGCAAAAACAACGAGTGGCCTCTGCTCGTGCCATAATAACCAATCCTTATATCGTACTTGCGGACGAACCAACAGGTGCCCTAGACTCAAAATCTGCTAGAATGCTCCTTGAGAGTTTTAAGAAATTAAATGAGGAATTAAATACTACAATTTTAATGGTTACACATGATGCTTACACTGCAAGCTATTGCAAGCGAATGTTATTCATTAAAGACGGTAAGATTTTTCATGAATTAATTCGTGGAAATGATACTAGAAAAGAGTTCTTTGATAAGATTATGGAGATCATTGCACTTCTTGGAGGTGATCTAAATGTTGACTAAATTAGCCTTTAAAAATGTAAGTAAAAGTTTACGAGATTATGCTGTATACTTTATTACTCTTGCTTTTGGCGTTTGCGTATTCTACATGTTTAATTCCATTTATGCGCAACAAGATTTAATGTCTGTAACGGAATCTACCGGCGAAGCCATGGTTGCACTTAGTGAAATCTTATCTTATATATCTGTGTTTGTGGCTGTAATACTTGGCTTCTTAATTGTATATGCGAATAACTTCTTTATCAAACGTAGAAAAAAAGAACTTGCAGTTTACATGACACTTGGAATGGGTAAGCGTAAAATATCAACCATTCTATTATTAGAAACCTCATTAATTGCTTTAGCCGCTCTCGCAGTAGGTTTATTATTTGGCGTAATTGGTTCTCAGTTCATGTCATTGTTTACTGCTAAATTATTTGAAGCTGATATGACAGAATTTAAATTCGTCTTCGCACCAGATGCAGCTTTAAAAAGCATTCTATACTTTGGTTTAATATTTATTATCGTAATGATATTCAATTCCTTTGTTATTTCAAAATTTAAATTGATTGACTTATTATACGCTAGTAGAAAAAATGAAACTTTAAAAATTAAGAAAACTTGGTTTTCCATCGTGTTATTTATTTTTGCTATCCTCTGTCTAGGATTCGCATACTATTTAATCCTCACAAATGGAATGATTTACATTAATTCGAAGTTCTTCACATCAATTTTACTAGGAATTGTAGGAACGTTACTATTCTTTTTTTCACTGGCTACTATTTTAACCAAATTAGTACAAGGTAATAAATCCTTGTATTTTAAAAACCTTAATATTTTTATTTTAAGACAATTAAGTAGTAAAGTGAATACAAATTTTATTTCTGTTTCCGTTGTCTGCATTGTACTCCTACTAACCATTGGTATTTTTTCTAGTGGATATAGTATGCAGAATGTTCTTTCATCTGACTTAAAGCAATCTGCGGCGTACAATATGAGCCTTTTTAAATTTGCGGACAGTGAAGGAAATGATTATAAAATTTACGATTTACTCCCCTTAGAGATTCAATCCTCTAATGATATAACAGAGTGGAAAGAATTAAATATATATCGTGGTAAATTAAATGAAGGTTCTCTTGATAATGTTGATTTAACTAGCTTCAATTATCTAAATGATTCTGCGCGTTTTATTACAATTTCGGATTATAATGACCTTTTAAAAATGCAAGGTGAAAAAGAAATTCCCCTTGATAACAATCATTATTATATCTATAGTAAAAATCTATTTACAGATAAAATGGCAGATCAATTTATTTCAAAAAATATTTCTCTTGAATATGGAAATGCCAGCTTAGTACCGCAAAAAGAAATTCAGACGAAAAATATTAGCAATAGTGAAGACAGCTTATTATTTATAGTACCAGATGACTTCGTTACTAATATGAAAGTAGATAGTACCATTTTAAACATTAACTGTACAAATCGTGAATCCGAGATAAGTTTAACAAAACTAATAGAAGATACTCTTAAAGATACAGGCTCAAAAGATATCGGTATTGCTTATACAATTTCAAAAGAAAATGTATACGAATCTTCGATTACATCCAAAGCACTGATCTCCTATCTTGCAATCTATCTTGGAATTGTATTTATGATAACCTGTGCTGCAATATTAGCAATTCAACAGCTATCAGAAGCCACAGATAATAAAGCGCGTTATGATTTACTAAAAAAACTAGGTGCAGATAAAAAAATGTTGAACAAGGCATTATTTACCCAGATAGCCATCTACTTTTTCTTACCACTGCTTCTTGCGATAATACATTCAATCGTTGGATTAACCGCTGCAAATGATGTTATTAAAATTATGGGTCAAATGGATGTAGCAAGTAGTGTTATTGCAACTGCATTTTTTGTTATTGTTGTTTATGGAACTTACTTTGTTATTACTTATGTAAGCAGTAAAAACATTATAAATAGGGAGTAAATTAGGAAATAATAAAATAATAGTTAGTACGACTTAAGGACGTTGTCAATATTATATTGATAACGTCCTATTATATAATTATTCTAATATAACTCATTAACCATAATTCTACCTTCAAAGTAAAGAAAAGTTGTTCCTTGTAATATTTATTTAGTTAAATAAATTACCTACAGTCCGCATATCTAATTCGAGCAATTGGCGGCATCAATAGCAATTACAATTAATAACCCGATCAATTCATTAGCATCATCTAGAACATTGATAGAATAGGTATCACCCCAATGGAACAATTCTTTACTAATTGTCATTATCACTTCGTTCCCTGAAACTACTTCATAGTCCCAACCAAAGGTATTACCTTCAATTCGCCAGTCATTAAATTCCAATTGATATTTTGGTCGAAATAGTGAAAATTCTTTTTTTATTTTCCCCAAATACTGACCACCTATTTCTATTTCAAAGGCAGGTAAAAATGTTAACAATTTCTGACGTATACAACCAACTTCTTCATTAAATCGATTATAAACATGTATTACATGGCCTATTGAAAAAACTTCGGCCTTTACAAAATACTTAGCTTCACCGAATTCATCGTAAATATCATATGTATCTGACCATGAGAATACTCTTTGCTTTATTAATAATTTCATATTAACCTCCTTACCGTATACATTAAAATAGCCCATAACATTTCAAATATACAAGAAATGTTATGAGCTATTATTACTTATAAAGCTTCGTGAAATCAACGCAATAATCGCATTAATTACATTCCTTTGCTTTATTATAGTATATTATCATATATTAGGAAACTCTTTTCTCATTCATCTTAAATACAGTATCTGCGATATTTAATGTAGATGCACGATGTGATACGAAAAGTACCGTTTTATTTTTGCATTCTTCTTTTAAACTCTTTAAAATAATACCTTCATTTAAACTATCCAAGTTACTTGTTGGTTCGTCTAACATAAGGAATGGAGCATCATGTAAGAAGGCTCTTGCAATACCGATTCTTTGCTTTTCTCCACCAGATAAGCTGTCACCTAATTCTCCAACATTGGTATCATATCCCTTTGGAAGTGACATGATGAAATCATGTACGGAAGCGCGCTTTGCTGCACTGATTACTTCCTCCATAGTAGCATCTAATTTAGCTATCTTAATATTATTGGCGATTGTATCATGGAAAAGGTAAGTTTCTTGAGTAACATAACTTTCCATATCTCTAAGATTCGAAGTATTAATTTCCCTTACGTCTTGATTTGATACCTTAACAGCTCCTGAATTTACATCCCAGAAACGCATGAAAAGTTTTAATAATGTAGATTTACCAGAACCACTTTTGCCTTGTATTCCGTAAATCTGATTTGGCTGAATATCTAAGCTGAAGTTTTCTAAAATAACTTCATTATCATAGGAAAATGTTACATTTTCAGCTTTTATACCTTCAAATTTAACTTCCTTCTTACCAATAATATCTTCAACCATTGGCTCTTCTTCTAATAAGTCTAAGACACGATTTCCACTAGCTAATGTCTGTAACAAGTTATTTGATAAATTACTAAGAGCAACCACTGGTCCAAAAGAGCTCATCATAGCAATTGATGGAATGATAACTCCATCAAATCCTACATATCCGTTGTTATAGAATACCAAACTAACTACAAACATGACGATAAAAAATACTAAAATTGCCATGTCAGTAACCGTACTTTGTAATCCTTCAAACTTTTTAAGATTCTTTTGTAAACCTTCTATTTTCTTCGTTTTGTCATTAATCTCTTTTAAGCGCTCATCTCCCGCTTGATATTGAATACTTTCTGAAAGTCCACGTAAGCTATCAAGTAACACGCTATTTAACTCACCGAATTCATTACGATAGGTACTTCCAGTATCTTTTCCAATATGAGAGATTATTAATGGGATAATAACACCAACTGTAATATAACCTGCTACCGCTATAAGAGCAAATACAAAGTGATATCTACCAATAAATAATACCATAATTGCAGAAGTAAGTACTGCAATCACAATTGGTGAAATTGTATGTGCATAAAATACTTCTAGTAATTCAATATCACTTGTAATAATTGCAATAATATTTCCTTTATCCTTACCTTCAAGTTTTGCAGGTGCAAGTCTTCTTAAAGCTGTAAATACCTTATTACGAATGATTGCTAATAATTTAAAGGCAATAAAATGATTACATGCTTGTTCTGCATAACGTAAAATTCCACGAAAAACAGCACAAAGTATTAATAATATAAAAATAGTTTTTAATGAGATTCCTATCTCAAAATTTAAAATATCAAGAATTGCATACCCACCTAAAATACTAATAAAAATAGAACATAGAAAACCTACGACTCCCATTGCAATTGCAACTAACATAACATGAATTAGAGGTTTTACGAGCCCTATTAAATTGCCCATGATCTTTATTCCACTTCGACGCATATATATTCTCCTTCCATGTTAATTGTTTCCAGCATAGCCTTCTAGTTTCATTTGACTTTGATATAGGTTTGCATAAACTCCCCTCTTATTTAACAACTCTTCATGAGTACCAGTTTCAGCAATCTTACCACCATCTAGCAAGAAGATTTGATCTGAAGGCACTACATTTGCTAAACGATGTGAAATTAAAATGACCGTTTTCGTCTTTGCCAGTTCATGAATGATACTCATAATTTGATTTTCACTTTCAACATCAATATTTGAAGTTGCTTAATCAAAGATGTAAATTGGCGTATCATGGAGAAGTGCTCTAGCAAGTGCAAGACGTTGACACTGTCCACCAGATAGGTTGGAGGCCTTTTCTAAAAGTTTTGTTTCTAGACCATTTTCTTGATATAAAAAGTCATATAAATTAACCTTTTTAAGGACTTCATCCATTTCTTTCTTCGTTGCATTTGGTTTCGCCATTCGAAGATTATCTTCTACCGTTCCTTTAAATAGATGACTGTTGTGGCGAACCAATGTGATATGATTCATAATGCTTTCCTCAGATATCTCTGAAAGCTTTTTATTACCAATTAAAATGTCACCTTCATAGCCCCTATTAATACCCATAATTAAAGAGACTAAGGTACTCTTACCACAGCCAGATTCACCAACAAAAGATACAAAACTATTTGGTTTAATCTTTGCATTTACATTATTTAAAATACTGCGTTCTTTATCATAAGCAAAAGAAAGCTTCTCAAATGTAATTTCAGTATCCTCTTTCTTTAAGCTTTCTCCATTCTTATCTGGTTCTTCCATATCAAGTATACGGAATAACTTTTCACTGGCTGCCATTCCATTCATTGCAATATGGAAAAATGATCCTAACAAACGAAGTGGTATAAAAAATTCTGAAGCAAGCATAATGATTGCAAATGTTTCGGTAATTCCTATATTACCTTTTTGAAATTGTGTAACTGCAACGATTACACCAAGAGCTGCTCCACCAAAAGAAATTAAATCCATTAAACTGATTGAATTTAACTGCATAATAAGTACTCGCATGGTTATTTTACGAAAACGTTCTGCTTCCACATCCATTTCTTTTGATTTAACTTCATCTGCTTGATAGATTTTTAATGTGGTTAATCCTTGAAGATTTTCTAAAAAACTATCCCCTAAATCGGTATAAATACCCCAGTATTTATTTAATAATTTCTTAGCAAATTTTTGAACTGCAATAATTGATATTGGAATCAGTGGAACACAGATTAGTAATACAATGGCTGACTTAAAATTCACAAAAGATAATATTATGAACAAGGTAAATGGTGCTAGTAGACTATAAAATAACTGTGGCAAATATCTACCAAAGTAGATTTCTAATTGTTCAATTCCTTCTACACTTACTTGTACTACTTCAGAAGTTGAAACATGTTCTTGATAAGAAATCCCTAATTTCAATAACTTTTTATATACCTTTTCTCTAAGTACTTGTTTTACGTTTGATGATGCTAGATAAGAAGATTTCGCAGCAAGCAAATGACAGCACATTCGAATTATAATTACTATACCAACGACAACCACCATTTTAATAATATCATTTGTCGTTGCTCGCTTAAAATAAGCATCTTCTAATAAACTACCAATCGTAAAAATCGCAACTACATTTGCAATAAGCGCAATAAAATTCCATAAAACATTTAACTTTATATGATGAACGGAATTTCCTAGTAAACGAACTAACCGTTTATTTATCATTTTTCTTCCTATCCCTTTCATTATTAAGAGTTGATTTTCAACTACTTACTTCGCTAAAATGTTGACTTTTCAATCTCTTACTTTTCTTTTGAAGCAGTTTTCTCAACCGCTTTTTTTTCTTTTCTACTTAAAATCACATGATTGATTGCCATAACTGGATGGTTAAAAAGCATTCTCGGCCCAGAATAACGCATAACTTCTTTAATTTTCGCTCTCATTTCTGGTTTATAACAATGAACCCTACAATTGTTACAAAATGTTTTTGTCTCAATAAATGGACATTTATCACTTCGAAAAATTGCATAATCAATCAGTTGTTGACATTCCTCACATGGCACATTACCACCATGTTTCGCTTTGTGATTCCCTTTACAATACTTTTTAATCATCCAAGTAACAACTTCTTTTTCTAATTCTCTCTTTTCTTCAATCGTTTTGGTTTTACTCATATTCCACCTCAGTATGTCACTTTCATTGCTACGATACTGTACAAAAAATTTGTATTCAATTACTCACTTAAGGAATCTAATGCCTCTTTATTTTCTTTTATAGTCTTAATGTGAAATGTAAAATAATAATATTTAAATACAATCACTGCTGCTATAAAAATTCTCGCATGAAGGTTATTCACAAAATAAAATGTAATTAATAACATCGCAGACACTGGTAATAAGATACTAAGCTTCGTCTTTAATGTCATTGCACGATTGTTAACAAAACTCTCTAAGTGCTTTTTATATAACTTTGTTGACATGAACCAACGATGAAATTTCTCCGATCCTTTTGCAAAAAAATACGAAGCCAACAATAAAAAAGGAGTGGTTGGTAATACTGGTATAATTACACCAACAGCTCCTATTCCTAAAAATACAAATGCAAATAATAAGTACAATAATCTTAATGGTTTTTTCTTCATATCATCCTCTTTCTGGTATGTTCCCAAACCAATTTTTGGGTTAGTCTGCGCTAACTTCCTATGACATTATAACTATTGGGTATTAAAAAAGCAACACTTGTAAATGATAATCTTTTTCATTTACAAGTGTTGCTTACTATCCTTTATATCTTCTTCTATTATTAGATAAAACTATTTCATTTATAGTATTTCACTCAAACTTCGCAGTTTCAAAATCTCTACTATATTTGATAAATTCAGCCGAAACAGTATATTAATTACCATGATTAAAACCTTTGCATCGACGCGACTATGACGAATGTGTGAAGTTAGTTATATGATTGCTAATTAGTGCTCACGGTTGTCTGTTTTACTAAAACCATGGCTGATATCGGTTCTACCAAAATTTCACCTGTCACTTCTTTTATACTCTCAATTCCTGCTTTCTCTCCGTTTACATACACATTCCATGCTCCTTCAGGCAAAGCTATGCTCTTACTCTCTTTGTTTGCATTATAAATTACAAAGATATGCTCTGTCGTTGCATGATCTAGCTTATGTTCAATTTGATATGCTACTATATTACTCTCTAAACCTTTAACAAACGTCAATTGATTGTTAATTTCCTCTGTTGTCCTTAAACGCAATCCTGCATGCTCCTTACGAAATGCAATAAGGCCTTTATAATAAGCATATACATCTTCAAATTGTTTTATATTATCCCATTTTAAACTATTGGTACTATCCGGTGATTTATAACTATTTTCATCAAATTCACCAGGCTTTACTGCGGATGGTTTACTTCTTAAGAACTCCTCTCCTGCTTGTATAAATGGTATTCCCTGTGAGGTAAATATAATAGCACTGGCTAGTTTGTTCATTTTAACAATATCTTCAAAGCTGTCTGCGGGGTTTGAAATACGTAACTTATCATATAATGTTAGATTGTCATGACATGAAACATAATTAATACACTGACTTGGATCACCAGCCCAATATTGACCCGATGAAGTTTTTGAAAAATCAATACCAGAGTAGTTGGTCGCTGCTACAACACCAAATTTGATGTTTTCTTCTAATCCTTGTTTCCCACTTACAAAACCCTTCTCATGAAAATCAAATACGCTGCCTTTTATAGCATCTCTAATATCATCACTAAAAGATGCAATGCCCATCATCTTATAAGTGTTCGCTTTTCTTGCACTTAATTCTGGGTTAAGTGCTGATGGTCCGCCCGTCCAACCTTCTCCATAAATGATAATGCTTGGATCTATATCATGTAATGCCTCTTTTATAGCTTTCATCGTGTCTATGTCATGTACTCCCATAAGATCAAAGCGAAAACCATCTACATGATATTCTCTTGCCCAATATACCACAGAATCCACAATAAATTTTCTAACCATGGCACGTTCTGATGCAGTTTCATTTCCACATCCAGATCCATTGGTATAGGAACCTCCAACTTTACGATAATAATAATCAGGCACTATTTTATTCAGATTTGAATCCACAGAAAATGTATGATTATATACAACGTCCATAACAATGCGAATTCCATTTTCATGTAAGCTTTGAACCATTTGTTTGAATTCATTGACACGAACTTCTCCATGATATGGATCCGTGGAATAGGAACCTTCTGGTACGTTGTAGTTTAGCGGATCGTATCCCCAGTTAAATGCATTGGATTCTGGATTTGATTCATCGATTGATGCATAGTCAAAGGAGGGAAGCAAGTGCAAATGTGTTATACCTAATTCCTTTAAATGGTCAATACCAGTAGCTTGCCCATATGAATTTTTTGTTCCTGTTTCTGTTAACGCTAGAAATTTACCAACGTTTTTCATACCAGAACTCGCATCCGATGATAAGTCTTTAATGTGTAACTCGTAGATAACTGCATCCGTTGGAGAACATAATATCGGACGTTCATCATCTTCAAATCCACTTTGGTCCGTAGCTAATAAGTCTATTACCATACCACGTTTACCATTGACGCCAGTCGCCTTTGCATAGGGATCAACCGCCTCATTTGTGATTCCATTAACCGTCACTGAATATGTATAATATATTTTATGTAAATCTTTTTCTACATTGGTAACCCATGTTCCTTTTACATCCTTAATCATAGGAATTACTTCGAGTAAAGTATCTCCATCACCAGAACTATATAAATTTAAATCAACGTTTGATGCTGTTGGTGCCCATACACGAAATTTTGTAGTCTCTTTTTTATAAGTTGCACCTAAGTCATCTTCCTCATAAGTAAATGTTTCATTAAACTCGTTGCTTGAGAAAAAATCACTTATGAATTCCCCTTGATTTTCAGCATTATCTACCATCTGCTCATCCTCCTTACTTATCGCTATTATCTATCGCCTTTCATACTTCATATTTAAATCGTATAAAATTAAGCGGTGCATTTAAAATTTAAAATAAAGAAAAGACACAATTATAATCGTCTCTTTTACTTTAATATAATCTGTAAAGTTCTATTTTATCACTTATTGTATTAAAATAAGCAGTTTTTATGATGATTTTCTCTTCTTTTAATCAACCTTAACAAGAAACTGTTCATGAACAAGTTCGGTTCATGATCTTGTTACTCCAATCGCTATCTTCAAGCGAGCTTGCAGATGGCTCATTCCGCTTTCATTATATCATGAACAAGTTCGGTTCATGATCTTGTTGCTCCAATCGCTATCTTCAAGCGAGCTTGCAGATAGCTCATTCCGCTTTCATTATATCATGAACAAGTTCGGTTCATGATCTTGTTGCTCCAATCGCCTTCTTCAAGCGAGCTCGCAGATGGCTCATTCCGCTTTCATTATATCATAATTACATTTTGTTACAATATTATTTTCGAATTTTTTCGAATATATTGTTTAATAGTTGATCCTTATATAGAAAAAGGGCCATCTTAAATAGCTTGTTACTAACTACTTAAGACAACCCATATAACTTTTTCTAAATGCACTAGTTAATCCCGAATTGCTTTATAATAGCTTGCTAGCGGAATGAAACTCTGTGCGAAATTTTTAGTTCCATTTCCTGACACAATTACAGCATCTCCTTCGATCCGCTTTAAACTTCCCCCACCGTTATGCCTACTAAGGGAAGCATTAAAAGTCTTTTCTCCATAAGTTAAATATTTTTTATCTCCTGTAAGTTCATATGCAATTGCCAAAGCCTCTAATAGTAATGTATTATTGCCCAATCTACTAAGGCTTGGTAATTCCTTATAATAAAACAATCCCATATCCAAATAGCAATTTTCAATTAAATCATCCACCGCACGAAGTATCATACCTTTAACTTCTTCATCGTGAAAAACCCTATAATATCGCATCAAACTACCTGCTGCAACTGAAATCATAAAACCAACGCGAATCGTAGTGTTATCTGTATACATTGCTAGCCAAGCTCCATACTCCTCTTCCCATTGTTTAAAATGATGAATGATCCATTTACTTTTTGCCATCCATTTTTCATCCTTCGTTTCCACATAAAGGGCTGTTAAAGTACGTAACGCCCAGCCAGTTTCTCTCGCATTGCTTTCCCCAGTATTTTGAAAAGTCGGCGTCTCTAACAATCTTAAAACATTTTCACCGATACCGATGGCTGTCTCATATGCTCTCTCATCCCCTGTAAAATGATAATAATCCAGTAGTCCTTCTACCCATTCGTGACTTGGTACTATCATCTGACCAATTGTGTGTCCTGCACAATGTTCAATCTGCCCACCAATTTTTAATGGATCCTTACTATAATGACATACATCCACATCCATCCAGTGACTACCCGCTACCATCAAATAATCAAGAAATCTTCGAATTCCTGTTCTTGCATACATTAAAGCACATGCATGAGGATAATCATACTCATTATTTGTCCATACTGCTGCACCTTTGCCTCTACCTTGTAATGTATAACCTGGGTCTGGTGCATCCCCCCAATTTAGCATTCCATAACATCGAGCATGCTCATCTGCTTTATAAATAAAGGATGCTTCAACATCAGGATCTATATTCTCAACGAATACATCAAGCATAACATCAGCTTCTTTATACACCGCTGGAGCTATCGTTGGTCGATCTGGCATCTGATAAATCAAGCTACGATTATCAATTTCTTTTAACGATTCTTCTGGCCCATGAAAATGTAATAAGAATTTTTGTTCTCTAGACATACCTGATTGCATTACAACTTTATCCACGTTTTCTGGAACTAGCATAACTGAAATTCCATTTTTATCTGCTTTTACTGCCTTTGGATAGTTTTGCTGTGCTTGGAATATGGTTGCACATACTCCACCCTCTTCATCAGTTCGATCGGTAAAAAATGTCCCGTAGAATACTTCCCCATAATGTTCATTGGCTTCACCAACTAAATATTTTGCATCAACAATTTTGTTCACTGCCGCACCATCTTTAGCAACTAAAAAATCTGTTTTATAATTCGAACTTCCAACGCAGGTACGAATTGAATCCACTGGTGCTTGTTCTTCAATACTATCTAAATTTTTAATACCAACAGTATGAAATATAATTCCATCTTTATAATTTTGATTCACTGGTACATCCCCACACCCAGTTGAATCAAAGGAATCATTCTTTATAACTTCAAGGCTCTCATCCATCACGCAATCTTTATCTGCTTTCAAAGAAAACACAAGGGACGCAACATGCAATGGGTCATCAGAAGTATTAATGATACGATAAGATACCTCAATCCAAGGTTTTTTAGCAAAAGCAGTTATTTTAAGTTCAAACTCAATATTGTTTCGACCTTTATTAACGCCTCTTGCTGAAAGTACTGCGCAGATAGGTCCTTCCTCAACAATCCTCCACTCACCAATTTCCATATCATAAGTATTTCCATCCCCATCTTTTAAATATGGCCCTAGGAATTGTGCCGCTGTATAACTCTTCTTTCCCGCTACTAAAGATTCTATAATGTGGTTACTATTATCTTTTACTGTAAAAGTGATGCCATCACAATCAACTTTTGTTTGCTCATTTTCCTTTTCAATCTTAATTCCCTCATAGGAAGAAACCTTCTCTGAAAATAAATCGCACATAAGTGAAGTTTTTGCGTTCCCAGGCAAATCCGCCATAAATCTAAGAAATAAATAGCGAATGGAACCATCTTCATGAAATGAAGTTACTTTTCCTTGCATAGGTACTGGTTTTCCATCCTGTAATACTGCCACCTTTGATAAACTTTTGAGCTTTCCTTTTTTAAGCGGTATGGCTATAAATGCATGTTCTTCTATTCTTGGATAACGATATAACTTATCAAATTTTAATTCTATCATAATAATACCTCTCCCTTTGTAACATCCACCACATCTGTACAAGAATCTGGTTGTACTATTAATCATCTGTACACCGATTGTTTAATTAAGTATTATATTACATCTTAATTTCTGTAATCTCCACGGTATTGTTGTTATAAATGTAATTAAATACAGATTTTTTGTCATACACATATGGGAGGGATTATCGGATGGAATTATTATCACAGTAAATTCATAATTATCCATTTTTTTGTATTTATCTATTTAATTAAAATGATACAATCGATTCAAATATTTAATAAATCTCATATTTATTTCCCCTTCTCTACTGGATGACTGCTTTTCTAAAAGATCATTTGTTCTTCAATTTTCATTAAGAATTTTGCCTATTTTATTGACTTTCAATTAGTTAGCATTTATAATATCAATATTTGAATCTTTACGCAAAGGGACAAGGATGTTTCTCTTATGTCTTTTTGCGTTTTTTTGGGTGAACTTTGGGAAGCGAAACAAAGCAAAAACGTATAAAGATTCATGAAGATGTTTGATTTCAACATGAAAAAACAAACACAAATTTAATATTGGAGGACATTTTATGAAGAGTAACTTTAAAAAGCTGATAGCTGTTTTTGCAATTATTATACTTTCGCTTGGTATTTTAACAGCTTGTAGTGCAAAAACAAATACTGGCACAGATATTGGGGATCAAGAAACTAAAAAAGTTCTTAGGGTCGCGATGGAATGTAGCTATGCCCCTTATAACTGGACACAGCCAGATGATAGAAATGGTGCGGTACCGATTTTTGATAGTTCAGATTATGCGAACGGTTATGACGTTATGATGGCAAAACATATCGCAGATGAACTAGGTTATGAATTACAGATTGTAAAACTTGATTGGGATTCCTTAGTACCCGCGGTACAGTCTGGAACTGTTGACGCAGTAATTGCTGGACAATCAATCACAGAAAATCGAATGAAAATGGTTGATTTTACAACCCCTTACTACTATGCTTCCATCGTTGCTTTAGTAAAAGCTGATGGTCCATATGCAGATGCACAAGGTGTTTCCGATTTAGCTGGAGCTACTGCAACTTCTCAGCTAAACACAATTTGGTATGATGCATGTCTACCACAAGTACCAAATGCTAATATTTTACCAGCGCAAGAATCTGCTTCTGCGATGTTAGTATCTTTAAATGCTAATAAGGCAGATTTAGTTGTAACTGATATGCCTACTGCAAAAGCTGCTCTTGCATCCTATGATAATTTTAAACTTCTAGATTTCACTGAAACAGATGATAATTTTAAAGTTTCTCAAGAAGAAATTAATATTGGTATTTCTGTGCAAAAAGGAAATACTGAGTTAAGAGATGCGATTAACGGTGTTTTATCTAAAATGACTGTTGAAGATTATGATAAGATGATGGATGATGCCATCTCCGTTCAACCATCTTCCATGCCAAGTGACTTTTTAGGAAGAATCTTTTATATTCTTAAAGAATATGGTTCCTCTTTCGTACGTGGTGCCGGAGTTACTATGATAATTGCCCTTGTAGGTACATTTATTGGTTGTATTATCGGATTTGCAGTAGGAATCATCCAAGCATTTCCTACCTCCAAACGTGATCCATTTATTAAACGCGGATTATTCTGGATTGTAAGACTTATATTAAATATTTATGTAGAATTCTTCCGTGGAACACCAATGATGGTACAAGCGATGTTTATATATTTTGGTTCTGCTGCGGTATTTAATATTAATATGTCCATGTGGTTTGCTGCTTTCTTTATCGTTTCTATTAATACAGGTGCGTATATGGCAGAAACCGTTCGTGGTGGTATTTTATCCATTGAAGCAGGACAAACAGAAGGTGCAAAGGCAATTGGTATGACACATATTCAAACAATGGTTTATGTCATCCTACCACAAGCTCTTAGAAATATTATGCCTCAGATTGGTAACAACTTAATTATTAATATTAAGGACACTTGCGTTCTTTCTATTATTGGAACAGTTGAGTTGTTCTACGTTACAAAAGGTATTGCGGGTGCATTATACACTTACTTTGAAGCCTTTACAATTGTAATGGCGATTTACTTTATTTTAACATTTACTTGCTCAAGAATTCTTCGTCATTTAGAAAGTAAGTTAGATGGCCCTGATAATTACGATTTAGCAACTACTGATACCCTTGCCCATACAAGTGGTATGTATAAATTTTCTGGAAAAAGAAAGGAGGAGGGCAAATAATGAATGAAGCAAAGAAATCTCCAATTATAGAAATTCGTCATTTAAGTAAAACCTTTGGTACGCATCCAGTATTACAAGATATTGACTTTAATGTAAATCAAGGCGATGTTACATGCATTATTGGTGCATCTGGTTCAGGTAAATCAACCCTTCTTCGATGTGTTAATTTATTAGAGATTCCTACCTCTGGTGAAATTAAATACCACGGAACAGATATTACTGACCGTAAAATAAATGCTGCCTCTTACCGTTCTAAAGTAGGTATGGTGTTCCAAAACTTCAATTTATTTAGTAACATGACTGTTCTTAAAAATTGTATGGTTGGACAAATGAAGGTTCTTAAAAAGGATAAGGAAACTGCAAGAAAAAATGCAATGTACTATCTTGAAAAAGTAGGTATGGCACCATATATTAATGCAAAACCTCGTCAACTTTCCGGTGGACAAAAGCAGCGTGTTGCAATCGCTCGTGCCTTAGCTATGGAACCAGAAGTATTATTATTTGATGAACCTACTTCTGCTCTAGACCCACAGATGGTTGGTGAAGTTCTTACCGTTATGAGAAAACTTGCGAAAGAAGGCCTTACAATGATTATCGTAACTCATGAAATGGCATTTGCTCGTGATGTTTCCAATCGAGTAATCTTTATGGCTAATGGTGTTATCGCAGAGGAAGGCTCTCCTAGTCAAATCTTTGGTGATCCTAAGAACGCTTTAACAAAAGACTTCTTAAGTCGTTTTATGAATAGCTAAGTCTATATAACTTCTCATATATGAATAGCTTTCTAGAAGCAGTTCTTCATTTATAAAACTTTAATTGCTTGGGCAACTAAAATCATAACTATAAAAAGGCTATTACAAAATTCTCAATGTGTATAACACTAAGATTTTGTAATAGCCCTTTTATTTTTAAGCCTATTATTTTTTAACCCTTTTACTATTTAGCCGTTTATTTAATTAAACATTTTCTTGATTTGCATTGTTACCTTGTCTAAATCAGGGTCACATAACAAAGGAAGCTTTTAATCCGAATTCTGATTTAGATTTTAAAATTTAAAAAGAATGGATAACCATTCTTTTTAATTACTCTTTTTCAATTAAAAATTATAACTAGACTCCGCTAAAACATCATTTTCAAAGTGAAAAGATTGCTCTTTATTATCCTGATTTGTTACAGTAACATTTTTAAGGAATATCTGATTTGCATTCTTAATCTCAATTCCCTTCTTTGCTTCTATCACTACATTTTCCAAGGTTAAATCATGGATAGGTAACTGTTCTAAACCTTCAATTTTAATTGCTTGACCAGCACGTACACAATTCACATCACGGATTGTTATATTCTTAAACTCTGGAATATCTTCCTTTAATATTTCATCTGGTTGATCACTTGCTTCATGATCCAAGCGGAATAATACATACCCCATTGTAAAGATAACAGCTTCTGCTGCAATGTCAGTCATTTGGATGTCTTTAATCATTATATCTTCTACAACACCGCCACGGCCAATCGCGCTCTTAAAACGAATACCAGTATCTGTACCAATAAATAAGCAATTTTCAATTACAACATCTCTAACACCTCGAGACATTTCACTTCCTACAACAAAACCGCCATGACCATGGTAAACAACACAATCTCTGATGCGTACATGCTCTGTTGGAACAGTAATCTTTCTAGCGATTGCATTTTTACCAGATTTCATACAAATTGCATCATCGCCGACGTCGAATTTTACATCATAGATATCTACAAAACGGCAAGATTCTAAGTCAAGTCCATCTCCGTTTTGAGCAAAGCTATCATTTCTAATAAATGCATTACGTAATGTTAAATTCGTACAAAGTAATGGATGAAGATTCCAAGCTGGGGAGTTTTGAAGTGTTACACCTTCAATTAATATTTTATTACAACGTACCAAATTAGTCATAACTGGACGATAATGATCGTAATATGGAGTAGCTTTTGCAATGGCATCTGGATCGTCCAAACTTGGCTCACCCACTAAGCATCCCTCATATGATGTCTTAGAAGGATACCAAATACCACCTTCGTCCGTTTCTATAAAATATTGACTCTTTTTAAGTCTTGCTTCCCATTGCTTGTTAGTAATCTTAAATTTCTTTAATGGGCGCCATTCATGACCATTTCCATCAATAACTCCATAACCAGTAATGGCAATGTTCTCTTCATCAAAGGCATGAATTGGAGATACAGCACGTAATCTTGGTTGTCCTTCATAATCAGTTAATATAATTGGATATTCTTCAGGATTCTTATCAAATTTAATGAATGCTCCCTTTTCTAAGTGAAGATTAATGTTTGACTTTAATGTAATTGGTCCCGTAAGCCATATTCCCTTTGGTACAATAACAGTACCCCCACCAAGACTGTAAAGCTCTTGTATTGCTTTATTAATGGCAACTGTATTAGACACGGTTCCTCCTGGAACAGCATTGTAATCTACTATGCTTACTTTTCGGTCTGGAAAAACTGGTAATTCAACTGTGAAAGTTTGCATTTTTTTCTCCTTTGATTCTTTACTTTTTAATAATAGTAATTATACTATAGTTTTATCCTTATTTCTACGAACTTTCTTGAGACTTTCTGTTCAAACTACAGATTAATTGATATTAAACTCTTTTGCATATTCAACTACTCCATCAACCTTTAGATCTACATCATCATTTAATTTTATAGCCATGAAATTTTTATCATCTACTGGAAATGGAGCCTTTATGGAATATAGTTTTGCAGGTTGATATCCAAATCTAGGATAGTATTTATCATGTCCCAAGACTACACTAATTTCATAGCCCAGGCCTTTTGCAATTCTATGCCCTTCCTTAATAAGTTTTCCACCAATTCCACAGTTTTGAAATTGAGGAGCTACTGCCAAAGGCGCAAGTGCTAAAGCTAGCACCTTGGAATCTCCTATTTGTATTTTAGTAAATAAAATATGTCCAACAATTTCACCATCTACTTCTGCCACTATGGACAACTCTGGAATAAATGCGTCTCCTTTTCTTAGTCGTTCAACTAAATTTTGCTCATCTCCATCACTATGCTCTGCACTAGCAAACGCCAGCTTTATTAAATTATAAACGCTTTCATAATCGTTTTTATTTTCTTGTCTTAAAATCACATTCATACTAAATAACCTCTCTACGCAATCTATAAGCTTTTATTATTATACCAAAAACTTTTAAGAAAATGTTAAAAAATTAGCACCTATAAGTATTTTTATAAACTTATAGATGCATAATTTTTTCACACAAGTACTAACAAGAATCCTCACCGAAAATCTAATTTAAATTATTTAGATCCTAATAAATTAGTAACCTGATTTTACCATAAATCTAATATCTATATAAATCTAACTTTTCTATTAATTAAACGCATGATATAATGAATACTTTTTACCGTATCACGTACATATTCTGGTTTTTCAAAAAAGACATTCGATTCCTCTGATGAGGCATTACAATAGGTCAACATATTACCTTGATAATGCACTTCTCCAATTACTTCGTGCATAAGATCTTCCGGGGTATATTTAGATGCTTTCTTTTCTTTATTTGTAAGTACATTCATATGTTGTAAAACATGAGCAACAAATTCTGAACATGAAAATGCTTTATATGTAGAAAATCCATGCAATAAAGGAAATGTAACTACCGATAATAAATTATACATATAGGCATCTTTTTCTGAAGCTATCTCACGGACTGTACATTTTCCTTGTTCTAATTGCTGTTTTGTCACAGGTATCTTATAGATAATAATATTAACACACTGAGCTTGTCCTAATGAAAATCTCTCAGGATATTCCTTTACAAAACCGGCTAATATAGGAACTCTATTTTTTATCCTTCCAAAGGAATATAATTCATTCAAATTCTCATCAAAGGCAATTGAGGCATGGTTATAATTTAAACCAGCAACTCGCCTAATCGCTTTCCCAAACCCGGATGGTGTCTGGGACAGCACTACAAATACATAATCATTTTTATTTTCTTCTTCCATTTAATATCTTCCTTACCTATAAAATTCTGGTGTCAAAAGCCCTATCTAGTTTATTGGAATGGCTATTTGCATAAAGCATTAGAAAAAAATACTTTCAAACCTTAAATCCTCTTAATAAGAAATATTAAGGTTTGAAAGTATCTAATATCTAACATTATTTATTTTATGTTCACTTTATCATATAGCATTTCGTTCGTCAAGTAAATCATCATTTTTCGCTATAGAGCAACCTTACTCCCCATAGGAATCAATCATTTACACTGTACGATTCATTGCTAACTCATTATTTACACCTTTTGACATTAATATTTGATGTAAATCAATATTTCCGTGATTAAATGTAGCTGCACAAGAGGCTAAATAAAGTTCCCACATTCTAGTAAATTCTTCTCCTTGTAATTTTAAAATTTCTTCTTTTTTATTCATAAAATTATTTCGCCAACATAATAAAGTCTTTGTATAGTGCCTTCTAAGGCTTTCCACATCAAGGGTATAAAACCGTAAATCAGGTAAGATTTTAATAATTTCACGAAGACTAGGAATTGTTCCACCTGGAAATATATATTTTTTTATCCAGGCATCTCCATCATTTTCTTTCATACCACTAATATAGTGTAAAAGAAACAATCCTTGGGGCTTTAAGACCGCATTTACATTTTCTATAAATAACTCGTAATTCCCTCTTCCAACATGTTCTAGCATACCAACGCTAACAGCCCGGTCAAATTGAAGTCCAGAATTTTTTAGTTCACGGTAATCCATTAACCTCACACTTAATAAATCTTGTAGACCTTCTTTCTCAATCTCACTGGCAAACTTCTTATATTGCTCCTCACTTAAAGTGATTCCAGTTCCTTTTACACCATATAATTTAGCTGCCTGTTTTAAAAGAAATCCCCAACCACATCCGATATCTAATAGTGTCATTCCTTCTTTAAGCTGAAGTTTCTCTAATATATGATTCACTTTATTTATTTGGGCTTGGTATAAGCTATCGGTATCATTCATAAAATATCCACATGAATAGCTCATTGTCTCATCTAGCCATAAACTATAAAATTCATTCCCGATATCGTAATGAGAGGTAACCTCTTTTTTCTGGTTTTTCATTGACTTTGATGTATGAATTAATTTCTTTAATGAAGATTTGTCCGTAGTAAACTTACTCATCTCACCCATGAATAAGTCTAAAACCTCATACAAATCTCGATCAAGCTCAATATCACCTCGCATATATGCTTCACCCAAAGCAAGTGAGGTGCTGGTAATAAGATCTTTCTTACTTAGATCTTTATTCATAGTAACAGTGAATTCAACATCACCCTTACCTATCTTATCAATGTTTTTTTCTGTTTTAATTTGAAATGTAACAGGGATAATATTACCTGAGTATTCTTTAATAAATTCTTTCAATGATTCTGCCTCCAATAGATAATTTTATATATTATGTCTTTTTGATACTCTAATAAAGGGCTTACCGGCAAGTGGCAAATTAACACTTTTATTCTTTAATAAATATCTACTTATTATTATGACCAGTAATTACACGAATCAGTCACGAACCAGAATGAATCACATAATACTAAATCAAATCAGAAAGTAAGGTAATAATTCATGTCAGCTATAATTAAACCAACAGACTCTATAGCAATGATTAGACGTAAAGTTTCCTCAGGTGGAGAAATAGAATTTAAGAAAGGTACATACAAGATAACTAGTCAAATCATTGTTCCATCAAATACAATAATCTATGGTAATAATTCAAGATTGCAACGTTTTTCTTCTATACAGTCTATTCTTATGAATGTAAATAAAGCGGGTGATAAAGGATTTGGTACTTCTAAAAACATAGTAATTTACGATTTAGAATTTGAGGGAATAGAAAAGGTAAATGGGACCTTATTATCAGGGGATAATCTTGTTTCTTGGTGGAAGCTCTCACAGTTAATTATGAAAAACTGTACCTTTATCGACTCTCAATTATACCATCACATGGAATTAACTGCGGTAAAAAATGCACAGATTATTAATTGTAAATTCCTTGGTAATCGTACTGGTGATAATTATAGAGAGTCCGTTCAGATTGGATTTAGTAGTGCAAGTGAAATTTATAATCACGTAAAAGGATCTGCAATTTATGATTTACAGTGCAGCGAAAATCTAACTTTTGATGGATGCACATGGGATCACTCTAAAACAAGAACTGCGCAGCCTGTTTGTATAGGAATGCATAGCCAACCAGCAACAAGTAGTGTATTTAAAAATATTACAGTAAAAAATAGTACAATGAAGGGACTGACAAAATATCCAAACAGTCCTGCTATGCGTTTTATTGGTGTTGAAAATTTGAATATAAGTAATAATGTTATTGATGGATTTGGCCGCGGTGTAGAAATAAGAAACATCGAATTATCAAAGAATGCTAATGGAGATAAAGTAGAAACAAAATCAAACTATGGCCTTTCTAAGAATGTACTTATTGAAAACAATACTATTAAAAATGCATCAGGGATGAATAAAGCAACTGGAATTTATATTTTAAGCAAGACTGATGCTGCTCATAATAATATTATAATTAAGAATAATCGATTTATAGAAAATCAGAATAACCCAAACGAGTTATATTACATGTGGGTTGAAGATATTGATAATTTAACTGATATGAATAATGAGCATGGAGCACTAAAAATATATAAAAATAATGTAAATTAAAAATGTAAAAGGAAGCAGAAAATTATATCTCTGCTGCCTTTTACATTATTTAATGTATAGAGGCTAATTATTAATACCAACGAAATTAGATATTTCCCAACGCCCTCATTACTTCTATAAATTGATTGGCTTCTCCTTTCGGGTTCGCATTTTTTGTTGCTTCTATAACATACCATGAATATTCTAAATCATGAATTATGATTGGTAATGGTTTTCCAAACTTATTTACTATGTAATTTTCGTTTTGTAATTTGTTTGCTACATCGCTTACGACAGTTAGTAGTTCATAATATCCAACTGGACCTTTACCAATATATTTATAGTTAGCATCATAGGAATTACTTCTATCCTCATATCCTATATTATCAATTCCATTCTCTTTATACCACTGGAAAAGCACTTTCTGACCTTCAGAGTCGGTTATGTTTATTTCATTTTGACGCCAAAAAGCATAATTCCATCGTTCTTCGGAATTGATATCTGCACCAGAGCAATCTTTTTCAGTATTGTAGCTGATGCTAAACTCCGTTATATTTGAAAATTCATTATAAGTAAAAGCTTCATTAGAGTAAATAAAAAATGATATTGCATATATATCCTTTTCATCCCATAAATCTATTTCCTTTTTTACACGCTCATATAAATATTCTTTTAAATGAATCATAACTATCCTCCTTATGAAAAAATTATTTCAATAATTTTTCCACGGTATACAATCATAAACATGGAGTTACATACAAAAGTTATAAACTAGGTACAACTTCAAAATTCATTTCAATGGTATTATCTACAATTTCGCCATCTTCATTTGGATAATAAAATAGAAATTCTACAGTATATTTACCTTTTGGTAGCTGTAACATACCATAAGGTGCATAGTATAATGGCTTATCATTGGTAATTGCCTCACCCTCATCTAAATTAAAATAAATAGAATAATCAAGATCAAGTCTTTCGTTCTTTTCGTTATAAATATAAGTCCGCATTGGATAGATTCTCATATAAGGAAATACAATACTATCCTCTTCACCACAATAAGTCATAATTGACCAAATATTTATGTATTCATCAACCTCATATATATTTTTATCCAAGTTCGCCTCTAATTTGAAATTTTTTGTAGACTTTGTTTCATGCATAATTTTTCTTTTATTTTTAGCTTTTACCGTAATTTTTTTAGTTGTATACAACTCATGCCTAAATTCCCCTGAACAATCATCTTCATACCAAGATGTTAACGTTAATGTATAATTTCCTGGAGGTAATCTTAATTTTGCTGGAGGTGACCTAAGCTCATCTGACATTCCAATACTTGATTCGCGCTGATCATAGCCCTTATAAATTTTCATAGCTTGAAAGTAATTATAGTATCCATAGCTCGAACAATCCATTGTGATAATATCATCTTTTTTCAAAGTATGTATTTGAGCACCAAATATATTCGGTGGTTCTAGTACTGACTGAAATCCATTAGAACCAGTAATTAATAAAGAAAAAGGGTATTTAGGAATATAAACATCAATTTCTTCACTATCTCCAATGTAATGAATATTTAATTGTATGTTTATATCTTCATTGTCATAAAATTCTGTCTTATTAATATCTATCCATGTCTTAAAATTATCATCTTTTGATAAATCCTCTTTTTGATTTAAATAGATTTTACAGCTGATTACTACTAATACAATAAGAAAAAATACAGTAAAATACCTCAAAAACTTTTGCAATTTACTCTCCTTTTAATAAACTGAATTTTATCGGTTTCATGTGATGTCATACGTTTTCTTCAAGCCATGTACGAACTATCTTTATATCCTCTTCTTGCATAAATGAATGTTCACTGCTCTGAGATATTGTCAACTTGCAGCTATGTGCTTTCACAAATTTTTGAATCACTTCTATTGATTGCAAATTGTCTTTTCCTCCATAAAGTATTGAGGTTGGAATATTCCATTTTTCAATTGGATGATTTTTTACGTACTGATAATAGTCCCAACGCAATAAATCTACTGGCGTTGGAATTTCTTTTTCTATGCATAACTTTTCCTCTGTTACATTAAACCAAGAAAACATCTGTTGAATAAGGTATTCCATGTCTAACACAGGGGATTGGAAAAGACAGTTCATAAATTTTCTGCCTGCGTAAGTATTTAAACTGAAATACGCTCCAAGGCTACAAGCAAACAACGAAACTTCCTTCCACATTGAAAAAGCGTAATCACCAATCACAGTAAGGTCGTGCATACCATTCCAGATGTCACAACGATAATTAACTTCTTTTCTTTCACCATGTTCTGGCAAATCAAAACTAAGTGTTTGATAGCCTTTTTTCTCTGCTATTTCAGCAAAATTCTCTGCATGTTCTTTGCAAGACATTTTTCCATGAACATGTATATATACCTTATCTGATTTTTCACCCCAAATAATAGCAGGGATAGCATTAATTTTAATCCTTTGAAATTTCATTTTTACCTCCAACTAATGAGGTATTACCCTCCATAGTTCTTTTAATATTAAGTTATTTAGCATTTATAATCCTCCCTTCTCGACTGATTATAGATAACTAGAAAATTATATGTTTTCAAGTTAATCAACAGCCGTTTAGTATTCTATTAATTACTATAATACTCCAAAATATTCCACGAAACAAGTTAGGTTTGAATTACAAAATAGACTTCAATAACACACTGGCTATCAAAGTCTAACTTAATTAATTTTATTTCGCTATTTCAATAGGAACAATCTTAGTCCATGAATATCTGTGTCCTAATATATCTTTATAATAAACACAAACTATAACTGGATTGTTATATCCGACAAAATCCTTGGTTTTATTTAAATAAGTTCGCAAATGCAACTCTTGCTTATTATGAGATATCGGTATTCCTTTAAGAAATAATTCAGTGCCAATATCAGCAACTTCGTTCCTATCTACTAAGTCTTTAAATAGTTTATCTGATACGCCATCACTCCCTATGCTATTAGGTATATAAAATTCATCATTATTTTTATCTCTAGAGTCAAATGTCATTCGTACTGTATCTTCTATCACTAGATACAGTAATAAATCACCTTTTTGAGATTTCTGTAAAGATATATCAACTTTTATATCTTTTTCAATTTCATTATTTTTCTCATTAATTATGTAATTGTCTTCTGTAGCAATAGCATTTATAATAACATCATTTTTACTAATAACGTTTTTTCTAAAGTATATTCTAATAACACCAGCTATTATGGATACAGATATCACTATAAACGAAATTACTAATACTACAATTTTTATACTTTTATTTTTATTCTTCATAATCCCCCTTTACATTGAGTTTGATACATACTAGTCGATACTACTGATTTCAAATACTTCTAAGCTAACACTACTCTCCACACTTCTCTTGACCTTACCATTTTTTGTTTATATTTGTCAATGCCATTCTTTAATATTTATGAACGTAAAGCAGCAAACTTCGCTATTTGCCATTTTCTATGTTGCGCACAATATTTTTGACCCAACTCGTACCCAACTTTTACCCAACATTAATATATAGTTTATGATAGTTCATGATAAAATACCATAGTTACATGAATAAGAAAAGGTTCTATAATAAATGTTGGGGTGCAAACTCCAACATTTTATATTACAATAAAAAAAGACCTCCTCGTGCCAGTCTGACAAACAAATCACAAGGAGGTTGCAATAATGCATAATTATTGTATCAATAAATTATTAGATTTAAAAGGGGTAAAAATAAAAAATATCACTCATGCTGATACTTTTGTTAAAATATATCTCGAAACTAATCCTTCTGAACATATTTGCCCTAATTGTGGTAAACAAACAAAACGTGTTCATGACTATCGAGATCAAAAAATAAAGGATTTACCTTTTCAATTTAAAAACTGTTTCCTTATTCTTAGAAAACGGCGTTATATCTGCACCTGTGGCAAACGGTTTTATGAAAAATACTCTTTTCTAGCAAGATACCAACAGCGCACAACTCGTCTTACACATATTATTGCTCATATGCTTCGTGAGCTTGTAAGCATGAAATCTATCGCTAAGCGTACTAATGTATCCCCCTCAACGGTTGCTAGAATTCTTGATACGCTCAGTTATTCCTGTCCGAAGCTTAAAAATTCTATTTCTATTGACGAATTCAAAGGCGACACAGATGCAGGAAAGTATCAATGTATTATAGTAAATCCAAACTTACCTTCTGTTATGGATCTTCTCCCTAATCGATCACAGGCTCACTTAACATCTTACTTCTCTGGACTAAATCGAGCAGAAAGATATCGAGTGAAATTCTTTGTTTGTGATATGTGGCAGCCTTATGTTGACTTAGCTAAAATTTATTTTCCCAATGCTGCCATTATTATTGATAAATATCATTTCATTCGCCAAGTAACTTGGGCTACTGAAAAGGTACGCAAACGTCTTCAAAAGACAATGCCTGTAGCATTACGGAAATACTATAAACGTAGTCGAAAGTTGATTCTTACACGATATTATAAGCTCAAAGAAGAAAAAAAGCATGCATGTGATTTAATGTTACAATACAATGATGATCTTCGCTTAGCTCATAAATTAAAAGAATGGTTTTATGCGATATGCCAAAATAAGAAATACTCAGAACAAAGAAAACAATTCTTTGAATGGATTAAATGGGCTGAAACATCCGGTTTAGAGGAGTTTGAGAAATGCGCAGCTACTTATCGTAATTGGTCGGAAGGAATTTTAAATGCATTTAAATACGGATTAACCAATGGCCCTACAGAAGGGTATAATAACAAAATTAAAATTCTAAAACGTGTATCATTTGGTATGAAAAACTTCCCACGTTTCAGAACCAGAATATTGCATAGTATGAATTAAATAAAGCTAGACTGGCACGAGGTTTATTTGTCATGTCCAAAAACAGACATTATAGAAAATAACATAAAAACAGCTCTGATTCTAGTAAAGAAGCGGGTTCCACAAGAACCCGCCCCAACACTTGACACAGAGCCTAAAAAAACAGCAATCAAAGTGATTGCTGTTTTTCTTGTATTGATTTCCAATATTTTACTGTCCCATCTGTTTTGCAACTTCAGCTGCGAAATCTTCTTCTTTCTTTTCGATACCTTCGCCAGTTTCGAAACGAACGAATCTCTTGATAACGATTGGTGCACCAACTTCTTTAGCAACAGAATCAACATATTTTTGAACTGTTAAGTCACCATCTTTAACATATACTTGATCTAATAAGCAGATTTCTTTTAATTGTTTTGCTAAACGTCCTTCGATCATCTTTTCTACGATGTTTTCTGGTTTCTTAGCATTTGCTGGATCGTTCATAGCTTGAGTCTTTAAGATTTCTCTTTCATGAGCTAAGTATTCTGGAGATACTTCTGCATCACTTGTATACTTAGGATTCATAGCTGCGATCTGCATTGCTACGTTTTTAGCACATTCTCTTGTAGCTTCGTTGTAAACAGAAGTTTCAACTTCTACTAAGATACCAATTCTTCCGCCACCATGTACATAAGATTCAACAAAACCATTTTCAGCAACGATTTTTTCAAATCTTCTGATGTTCATGTTTTCACCAATAACTGCGATTTGAGCTGCTAAAGCTTCTTTTACAGTCTTAGTTGTGTCAGCTGCCCATGGCTCAGCTAAAAATGCATCAATATCAGTAGCTGTTGTTTTAGCTGCTTGAGCTGCTACTTCTGCTACATAAGAAACGAAAGTGTCATTTTTAGCAACAAAGTCAGTTTCAGAGTTAACTTCAACGATAGAAGCAACTTTACCGTCTGCACTTACGTTAGTTGCACAGATACCTTCAGCTGCGATTCTTCCTGCTTTCTTTTCAGCTGCAGCAAGTCCTTTTTCTCTTAAGAACTCTACTGCCTTGTCCATATCACCATCAGTTGCAGCTAATGCTTTTTTACAATCCATCATACCTGCACCGGTCATTTCTCTTAACTCTTTAACCATTCCTGCTGTTATAGCCATTTTAATTCCCTCCATATTGTTTACATTTATATTATTATCGGACTTTCTTTCATAGGATTCTCACTTGGAGTAGTTTCTATAAAAGTATTCTGAATTTATATAAACAAATAAATTACAAATTAGCAAATTACTTATTATAAAATTCTTTCGATACATGTAGATAGAATCCTATTCCATATCCGAATGGTTCTGCTATCTAAAAAATGCTTCAGCCTAACGATTCTAGTCAGGCTGAAGCATTTTATTCACGATATATTTATATGATATCGCTTGCTACAGCGCCTAATTATTCTGCAATTGCTTCTTCTTCTACTTCTTCAGCAGAATCAGATAATTGAACACCTTGATTTGCTTCAATAACAGCATCTGCCATTTTAGCAACGATTAATTTAACCGCTCTAATAGCATCATCGTTACCAGGAATTACATAATCAAGTTCTTCTGGATCACAGTTAGTATCTGCGATACCGATTAGTGGAATTCCAAGTGTGTGAGCTTCTTGAATACAAATTCTTTCTTTCTTAGGATCTACTACGAAGATAGCGTCAGGAATTTCTTTCATATCCTTGATACCGCCAAGGTTCTTCTCAAGTTTTTCCCATTCTTTCTTTAATTCGATAACTTCCTTCTTAGGAAGAACTTCGAATGTACCATCATTAGCCATAGCTTCGATTTCTTTTAATCTTGCAATTCTAGATTGGATAGTTTTGAAGTTAGTTAACATACCACCTAACCATCTTTCGTTTACATAGTACATTCCACAACGTTCAGCTTCAGATTTAACTGAATCCTGAGCTTGTTTCTTAGTACCAACGAAAAGAACTTTACCACCGTTAGCTACTACATCTTTGATTGCATAGTAAGCTTCATCAACTTTACCTACAGATTTCTGTAAATCGATGATGTAGATACCATTTCTTTCTGTGTAGATGTACTCAGCCATTTTAGGGTTCCATCTTCTTGTTTGATGTCCGAAATGAACACCAGCTTCAAGTAATTGCTTCATTGAAATAACGCTCATATTATAATCCTCCATTTGGTTTTTACTTCCGTACAAGTTAGCTCTTAGCAAACTAAATTCATTATGAATTTAGCACCATGCTTTGAATCTTGTACGTGATTTTTGACTTGTAAAGTATACCACACAAAAAGTGAAATAGCAAGTCATTTTTTAAATTAAAATAATAATTTAGTCAATTTAACTAGTTCTGATGAATATTCACTCACTAGTTGTTTTTTTATACAAAAACACAATAAACTACTAAAAAAATTCATAAATAATTATTTACGATACTATTTGTTTTTTAACGGCTTTTTTGTAATAAGCTCTGCTATTTCATCATATGTCGCACCCATAGCAATGCTATAATTGCTCGTACGAATTTTACTGGAGTACCCCTCCGTAATCAAATAACGATTGAACTCCTCCCAGTCAGCCACAAGTCCTGATTCTTGAACTGCTTTTGCTACTGCCTCCGAGCCCATTCCAGATTTAATTGCAAAACTCCTTATATCTTCTTCTATCGTTGTTGACTGTGAACCCATAGCTTCATCTTCTTTTGTCGGATCTGGCGTCATTGTCGCTTCTATTCCCTTCGTAGGCTCTGGCGTCACTGTAACTCCTATTCCCTTCGTTGGTTCTGGTGTCACTGTCGCTTCTATCCCTTTTGTTGGTTCTGGTGTCACTGTCGCTTCTATTCCCTTCGTAGGTTCTGGCGTTACTGTCGCTTCTATTCCCTTCGTAGGCTCCGGTGTTACTGTTCCTTCGGATTCCATTGTAGGTTCTGGTGTCGGTGTGATTGTTCCTTTTAACACACTTAAATCATAATCATGATCATTCTCTACCATACCTAGTTGTTTTGCTGCTGCAATGATTTCTGAATCTGACATTGCAGTTTTCGCATCTTTATTACCAAAAGAACAGACAATGACCGTTAAGATAATGCCAACACCAACACCTCGCATATAATACTTAACTTTCATCCTTTCGTAGACCTTTCCATTTATCAATTTTCTAGCTTTAAATCAATACCTATCATACTACTTTAAATTAAATTATCTCCGTATAATCCAATTACTAGCTTAACTTCTCCTTGTCCAATTCCAAGCTGTCTAGAGATTTCTAAAACGGACTTCTTTTGCCTATGCAATTTTAGAATTGCCTCGTTTCTATTTTGTATGGTCTCATCTAAAGATACGTCATCATCTTCAATATCAAATTCTGTCCACAATTCTTTCATATCTAACGAATTATTATTTTTTTCATTGATATCTATTTGATCTACTTTCTTTGAAACTTCATTCATAACGCCATTATTTTTTAGTTCTTCAAGTCTTTCTAAATATTCTTTACTCTCTCTTCTAGCAGAATCTATTTTCGTAAAAAGCTGTTTAAGCTCTTCTTCTTTTGTTGTTAGCATGTTGTAAAGAAAAACAACTTCTTCATTGTTATGATCAATCTTTGCTAAAACTTGGTCACTATATTCATGAACGGACATGATTGTTTCGTTTGATAGCTTACTAAGTTCATCCTTTGTTAACTCTAAACTTTTCGCTATTTCTTCCTCTGAAATACTTTGAATTTGGCTCTTCATCCCTCTAATATCATCTTCCGTTATTTCGTTGGAGTGAAGATTACGCAGTGGTATATCACTACTATGTTCTTCATTTCTATCAACTACAAAAAAACTTATGATAACGATAACTAAGCCAAGAATCAATAATACTATCTGTGCTGTTGTCATATGAAATGTATTTCCCCTTTATATTCTAATGTCTATTCTACCAAAAGAAGAACTTATGCCATTGTTATTATCCTTATTTGTTTCATTCTTTTTAGAATCTTTTTTCTTTTGTTCTTTTCCTTGATAACTATTGTTTCCTTTTTCTTTTGCATCGTATCGATATTCTGGGTTCACGCTTTTATTGGTTGCAACAGTTTGAGTGCTATTATGTTTTATTTCTTGATTCATTTTTGCAGCCATTACCTGTTGCTCTACGTTAGGCTTATGCATCTCTGTTTGCTTCATAAAAGATGCTTCTTGTGATTTTGGTGCCATAGAAATCATTTCTACTGGTGAAATTGCCATTGAAACCATGCCCCTTTCCTGCAATGCATTGATTGCTTTAAAATCATAATGGGCCTACACGAATATCTCCATCTTCTTTTACTAACGTGCAGCGTGCCATCTCAGTTCTTACATAATACACGATATTAGAAATAACGACTTTACAACCAGGATATATGATACTGCTTATTTTAATAGTTCCTCTATCATTACTATGAATAATCTCACTTAATTTTTGCTGCCTTAACTCAAGCTCTTTTAATCTCTTTTCGCTATGTTCTTTGGTACTTGTAAGTGAACGTAAGGAGCCAATCTTATCCGTTGGAAGTCTTTCGCCTGCCTTAATTTTTCTTGCAAACAATACCAATGTTTGGGTTATTTTTTCTAACTCTAGTTCTATATCGGCAATTTCCTTATCAATATCTCGATACTCTTCCATTATTCTTGGGTCATTTCCAACTTCTAATAGTGTATTGGTCCCCATAATAGATCCTACTGTTTTTGCTTGAATCATTGTTCCTGAACGAATTTCACCACCTGTGATAAAGCCTCGTTTCCCGTCAACAATAATATCACCTCTGGCGGTTACATTACTATGTAAGATAGCTTCTGTAGTAATATATCCTCCTGCATTTATATTTGCATTCTCTATAAATTTTGTAATGATATTTCCCTCAGCCTGTAAACTTCCTTTATTCATACCTTGAATTCCACGTTTTAGGATTATATTTCCTCCCGCATATAAAGTGGCACCTTCCACCACATCATCAACAATAATGTCTCCTTGAGCAATTACTGTATATCCAGTACGTACACTACCTTTAATATGTACATGACCAACATACTTAATATCCCCAGTAGTCGCATCCACATTTGCAGGTACTTCATAGGTATTCTCAACAAAGACTTTATTATCAATTAATGTAGCATGTCCTGAAATATCAGAGTACATAAAGCATCCATCTTCTGAGAGATGTATATTACGTCCATGTCTTAAAATTTTATTTTCAACCTTGTGTGGTTTTATCACAGCACCAAAGATATCCTTACCAGGTATCCCTGCAACTGCAGGCTCTAAGGAAGCCAGTACGCTTCCCTTTTCTACTTTGCAAAAATTCTCAAGTTGGTGAAAATCAACCGAACCATCTTCGTTTAATTTAGGTTTTTTGCTTAAATCTGTATTAAAATAATACGTAATCTTCGCTGACTTACCTTCTTTGACAGGTAAATAAGTTGCAAGCTCTGTTTCAGTACAATACACCGGCTGTCTTAAGAATTGGTCAATGTATTCTTCCTTAATCCCATACTTTACACCTGCTTTTAGCAAATTCTTTATGATATCTTCTTTGCTTAATCGGCTACCATTTAAAGAAGGTGGATAAAATCTTCCGAACGCTTTTGACTTATCTGGCGCTATTTTTATAATAACACTTTCATTAATCGGTGGAATCACTTGATTGCTTATTTTAATTACTTTCCTTTCCCTTAATGAAAACATTTCATTCATTAATTGCCTATTATCATATAAAATTGACTGTTGATCTAAATAGCTAGCAACTTCTCTAATATCTAACAATGATCCATGATCAAACTCAGGATATAAAATCATATAAACGCCGTCTGGTCTTACGTCCAATTGAAAATAACTATTCATTTTTCCAATCCCCCTACCCCCATATATTAATTATAATTAACGCATAAATAATTCAATATAGTTACCCAGTTTTATTCTCATTTTCTGTATTGCCTTGGTGTGTAATTGTGATATTCTTGATTCAGAAACCTCTAATATTGCGCTTATCTCTTTTAATGTTAAATCTTCATAATAGTAAAGAACGATTACTTTTTTTTCTTTTTCAGTTAAATATTCTAACGCGCCTATTAGAAGTTCTTTTAGCTCTTTCTTTTCTACCACTTTTTCTGGTTGTGCATAATCCCCACTATAACTACTTTCTAATTTCCCTTCCCCTTGTTCCATATATTCATCAAGCGAAACCAAATTTGTTATTTTTGTTTGGTTCTGCCAAGTTTCTAGTTCATTTAACGAAATATCTAGTTCTGCAGCAATTTCATCATCGGTTGCTATTCTTCCATAGATATTCTCAATTTTTTGATATGCTGCATCCAACTTTTTTTGCTTTTGACGTAAAGTCCTTGGAATCCAATCCATTTTACGTATTTGATCTAATATAGCTCCTCGAATTCGAAGAGAAGCGTATGTTTCAAATTTAACACCTTTTTCATAGTCAAATTTATCGATGGCGTCGATTAAACCAAAGGTTCCATAACCAACCAAATCATCGTACTCCACATTATATCCTAAGTAAATACTAAGCCTCCCCGCAATAATCTTTACAAGATTAGCATATTCAAGGATTATCTTTTCACGAATTTCAGGTGTTTTCTTTTTACTATACAATTCCCAAAGTTTATTTCTACCCTCAATATTCATCGACGTTTTCTCCTGTTAACAAAATTTCTTATCCCACTAATTCTAACAAAAAATTACCAGCAAAAAACGGTTTATATTTCACCATCCTTTGTCTCCCTAATTTCTTCTTCCATTGTCGCACTTTCTTCCTCTGTTATTACAGACTCTTCTTCTAATTCTTCCTTCATTTCTTCTCGTCTTTTATTAACAAATGAAGCCTGCGCTTCTTTATTTATTTTGGTCATGATTTTATTCGCAATAAGACCAATCACATAAAAGATAAGTAAAACAACTAAAACAACTTTTAATGTATTTAGTAAACTAAACTTATTTATAATGCAAACAATGCTTGTAATTGCACCTGCAATAAGCATAATTATCGCTGGCAAATTCTTATATTTCATCGAATCATCCAAACCTTTCATAATGTTTTTAGTGGTTTTCCTACTGATTTTATAATAAGATCTCCACTTTCTGGATAAAATTCTATTGTTCTACCATAATTTAAGCCTGTATCTTCTGCAACAATTGGTATTTTAAGTTGATGTAATATTTGTTTTGTTGCTTCTACATTTCTTTCACCGACTCTTAACATTTCATTATTGGATTGAAACGCAAACATCTGTGCTCCTCCAGCGATTTTAGCTTTAAGAGAAGCTCTTAATGCTCCCATTCTTAAAAGTCTTTTAATTAATTCATCTATTCCAGTATCTGCAAATTTAGCAATGTTTTCATTGTTTCGTATCTTCGTACTATCAGGTAACATAACATGCACCAAACCGGCTATTTTCTTTGTTGGATCATACAGAACAATACCGACACAAGAGCCTAACCCAAGTGTTGTTATTGCATTCGGCGCGACACATACATTCATGTCTGCCATTCCAACCTTTATCATCTCCCCCATCAAACCACCTACATTCCTAGGGACGTTAAAATCGTATTATAAGATTCCAAGGTTGGTATTAAAATAAAGTAACCATTAACTTCAGTATCCTTATTTCCGAATTCTGTCTCTATTAATAAAGCCTTATCACTAATTTTACTAAACTCAATTGCCGGAACACTTAAAATAGCTCCAGCCATATCAATTGCCATGTACGGCACACTTGAAGTAATCGTTAAATTTGTTAGTGCAGAAAGTGAATTAAGGTATGCACCTGCTATAATATTTCCAATCTCTTGTAATGCAGATAACTCCATTTCGGTAAAATTACCGCTTCCATCTCCTAGACCTGCCATTAGCATACTTACAATTTTATGCGCTGGTTCTTTTTCTAAAATAAACATGATCATACCATCGATGCTACCTTCAAGGGTTAACAAAATACCTACAACAAGGTTTTCTGCTCCGCCGATTAGTTCCGATAAATCTTTAAATTCTAACATCTCAATTTTAGGTACTTTCATATCAACTTTTTGATTTAACATCTGTGATAATGCGGTCGTTGCGTTGCCTGCCCCTATGTTTCCAATTTCTCTTAGTACATCAAATTGCATAGAATCCATGGAGTCTAATTTAACTTCTTTCATCCTTTTACTCCTTCCATTCACTTTATGACAAAAGGCTGTCGCAAAGCTATACATTGCAAAGGCTTTATGTACCATCGCATGTAGAGACCTGTTTTGCTACAGCCTTTTTAATTACATTCTTACTTCTTTTTCCTTGTCAATAATAACAGCAGGCAAATTTAATAATGAAATCAAAGTATCCCCATGCTTTCCTACGCCATATAAGTAAGCAGTTCTATCATCGTTAGAAACACCAGAATTAAAGTCGATGTTCTCATCTTCTAACGTGATTACTTCTTTTACCTCATCTACAATAAAGCCAATTGCAGCTTGTGGTTCTAATTTAATAATAATGATTCTAGTAGCATTTGTTATTTCATCTGGCTCTAAATCAAACTTTAAACGTAGGCTCATAACAGGTATGATTTCACCGCGAATATTAATTACCCCTTTAAAATAAGGTTGTGCTTTAGGAACTCTTGTGATTCGTTGCATACGAACAATGTTATCAATGTATGCAATATTAATTCCATATTGTTCATTCCCAAGCTTAATCACGATATATTGCTTTGAATCTGTTGCTATACTATAATTTTTTTCCATACTAAGCCTCCTATACCAAAGCGTTAACGTCAAGAATTAGCGCAATCTCACCGTCACCTAAAATAGTTGCACCGCTAATCATCTTGCTGTTATTGATATACTTACCGATGGACTTAATAACAATTTCTAATTGACCGATTAGATTATCAACAACCAAACCAGCTAACTTATCACCCTTCTTTACAATAACAACGGTTAACTCATTTGCTCCCTCTACACTATCCATAACATCAAGCACCTTGTTTAAACGAATGAGTGGAATTACGTTGCCACGAAGATGAATCACTTCTTTTGTTTGTACGTACTTAATATCCTTTGATGGTACGCTTTCAATCGTCTCTATGCTTCCTAGTGGAATTGCATATTTTTCTGACCCAAGTTCAACCATCAATGCTTGAATAATAGCTAAGGTAAGTGGAAGGTGAATAATAAATTTGCTTCCCTGTCCTAATACTGTCTTGGTTTCTATGCTACCGCCTAAAGCTTCTATTTTTGTTTTTACAACATCTAGACCAACACCTCGACCTGATACATCGGAGATTACCTTTGCTGTTGAAAAACTTGGTTTAAATAGCAAATCGATAATTTCTTTATCTGTCATTACAGAGGCTTGTTCTTCTGTAATTGTGCCTTTATTTATAGCACTTTGTTTTACTTTCTCAACATCGATTCCTGCACCGTCATCACGAACTTCAATCACAACATTGTTACCTTCTTGGTATGCATCTAAGAATATAGAGCCCATTTCAGGTTTTCCTAATCGAATTCTTTCTTCATTGGACTCAAGTCCATGATCTGCTGCATTTCTTAATAAATGCATCAATGGATCCCCAATTTCATCAATTACGGTACGATCAAGTTCGGTATCTTCACCCGTCATATATAATTCCATATGTTTACCAAGTTTTTTTGATAAATCACGAATCATACGTGGAAAACGATTGACTACACTTTCAATTGGTACCATTCGCACCTTCATAACTGATTGGTGAAGATTTGTTGTTATGCGTTCTAAGTACTCAATTTGTTCATGGAAATTCGAATTATCTCTAGATTTTGCTTCATTATCATTCATGGAAACCAGTCCATTTTTTGCAATGATTAACTCACTAACTAAATTCATTAAATCGTCTAATTTCTCAATATCAACACGTACTGAACGATTCACTACTGGTTTTGCAGTATGTTGATTGGATGCCACTGCACCACTTTTGTTTTGTGTACTGCTCTTAGCCGCAGCTTTTGCATTCTCTTTAACTTCGCTACTCTCATGGTTATCTACCGAAGTTTCAATTTCTTCTTTTGTCTCAATTTTATGTATCTTAACGTCCTTAATCTCTGAAATGCTAAGCACAAGCTTTTCGACCTTCTCAGCAGATTCTTTTGTCAGTAAAACAACAGAAAAATCAAAATCAAAATGCTCATCTTCTATGTCTTGCACCTCAGGACTGGATTTTATAACATCTCCAATTTCTTCAAAGGCTTTAAATACTAAGAATGCTCTTGCTGCCTTTAAAATACAGCTTTCTTGAATATACACTCTAATTTCAAAAGCATTTCCGCCTTCTTCTTGCATCTTAGCGATTGCACGTTCTTCATGATCTGCAAGAGTTAACTTTCTTTGTATTCCCTCTTTTGCATCACCATCTTCTTTTACATTTGTTTGCGTAGAAGACTCTGAAACATTGTCAGAATTCGCAGCTGCATTGCCAAGCTTTTCTTCGTTTTTACTTGAAAGGCCATCTTTTAAAATACGATTCAGTGCAGCTATAATTTCCTCATAATCTTCATTACCTTCGTTTCCAGAGTTAATAATATTCGCTAAGTAGAATTCCAAAGCATCTAAACCACGAAACAATACATCGACTAACTCATCTTTTACACTCATATTTCCAGTACGTATTTCTGAAAAAACATTTTCCATGTCATGTGTTAATCGCTGCATTTTCTTATAACCCATTGTACCCGCCATTCCTTTTAAAGAATGTGCTGCTCGAAAGATTTCATTGATTGTCTCACTATTATCAGGTTCTTTTTCCAGTATTAATAACTGTTCATTTAAACTCTGAAGATGTTCCTTCGTCTCATCAATAAATATCTCTAAATATTGGCTAACATCCATATTATTGCACCCCTACATTCTTAGTAATAGCGCTTGCAACCTCAGTAATTGAAAGAATTTCATCCACTAACCCAGCTTCTTTTACAACCTTTGGCATACCATATACTGTAGATGTTGCTTCATCTTGTGCTATTACATAAATATTTTTTTTATCATTCAGTTGTTTGATGCCATATGTGCCATCCCCACCCATACCAGTAAGTACAACGCAGGTTATTTCTTCATAATTTGCATCCAAAAGAGATTCATACATTATATCCGCACATGGCTTTAAACCATTTCTAGGCGGTTCTTGCGTGATTTGAAGTTGATAAGCATCTCCCTTTTTTAATAAACGAAGCTGTCTTCCACCTTTTGCAATATATACGGTACCCTTTTCTATCAATTCCCCATGCTCTGCTTCTTTTACTCTTATTTTACTCATTTCGTCCAAACGTGACGCTAAGGAATTGGTAAAACCTTCTGGCATATGTTGAACAACAATTACTGGAGCATCAAGATTTTCTGGTAACAATGGAATTACATGCTGTAGCGCCTTTGGGCCTCCTGTGGAGCAAGCTAGTGCAACAATCTTCTTTGAACTTTCCACACCTTTTACAAAAGGCTTCCTTTTTACAGGTTTTACAGTAAGCTCTTTTAATTCTCTTGTAGTTGCAACTTTAACATTATCACTTGTTTTTAAATCTCCTTTGATCTGACTTTCAATCTTTTGATAATTCAGATTTAGGGCCAGACATAATGTTTGAAGAATTCTATCACGAAAACTGTTATTCTTAGCTTCTATATAACTCTCAGGTTTTGTAACAAAATCAAAAGCCCCTAACTCTAAGCAACGTATTGTTTCCTTTGCCCCTTCTTTTGCTAAGGTACTTACCATTATGATCTTGTGCTTTATATGTAATTTGTTCAGTTGTTCCAAAAATTCAATTCCACTCATTTTGGGCATATTGATATCAAGTAGAATAGCATCGTATTTTTGTGGATGTAAGGTAACAAGATCAAACGCCTCTAAACCATTTGATGCAATATCACTTATCTTAAATCTCTCATCTGACTCTATTATATCAGATATAAGTCTTCTCATAAGTGCAGAGTCATCAACAACTAAAATATTTTTTTTCATATGTTAATTTAGACCTCTTTCTTTTCGTCGCCTCTTGCGCTCTTCTTCAAAGATATAACGTACAATAATTTCTCTGTCTTCTTTCTTAATATTAGAAAACTCTACACGGTACTCATATTTTGCATTACGGTTTGAAGTTGGTAGGCAACTTATAATTTTGGATTCGATTTTAAAGTTTTTGAGTCCCTGTGTTGTAAATAATGAAAAGGATACTATTAACATATCAGCTTGTAGTTGCTTTTGCGAATAAAATCGAATTCCGCCGCCGCTTATATCTATAATAACTCCACTGATCCAAGTTTTAGGGTCTTGCCCTTCTTCTACTACTGCGCCAAATTTAAAATCAATCAAACATTCTAACCGGTAGTACTGCCTTCTTTGATTTTTTTCTAGCTCAGAAGTAAATTCCACATTTGCTATAAATAAATTTTGATTACGAAAACGTTCTGTAACAACTGCTTTGCATTGATACAAACCATTTTTTGTATAAAAACAAAGTGAATATGTTTCTCCCACATCAAGTAGTACAACTCTACCTTTTTGAATTGGCATTGCAATACTAGCTTTATTAATATCTTGTAAATCTAGCAATTGACTCATATAAATTTTAGGCTTAGAGACAGTACCTAGTCGATTGCTACAATGAAACAATTCAATTTTATCTCCTATTGATAGTATATTTCCCCACATTGCAACCTCCATGCCCTGTATGAATCTTTTATGATGACTACTTTCACTGTAACGTCAATTACTAATAACGTTTTCTCAATAAATACTTAGATTTTATCAAACTTGAAAATAACTGTGATATTCCCTTTTTTTGTTCTGGAACAGTTAATTCTTCATTACATACTTTTGCAGCAATTGTTCTATATGCATACGCAGAAGGTGAATTTTGATAAATCATAGTCACAGGTTTTTGTTGTAATACTGCCTTTATTGCTAAAGGGTCCTGTGGTATATTTCCTAAATGATCTATTTGAAAGTTCAAAAATTTATCCACTACAGTGCTTAGCTTCTCATAAATATCATTTCCTTCGATTTCATTCGAAACGCGATTTGATATAATTTTTACTTTCGTATCTTCTTTTGAAAAATCTTCTTTTTTGTTTAGTGTTTTTAACAGAGCATATGCGTCAGTAATTGAAGTAGGCTCTGGCGTTGTTACTAAAAACACCTCGGAAGAAGCTGTTACAAATTCTAATACATTGTCTGATATTCCTGCACCTGTATCTATAATAATAATATCTGCCATTTCGTCAAGTTCGACTAGTTTATTAGACAAATAAATAATTTGCTCTCTTGTTAGCCTTGTCAGTTCTTGTATTCCAGAACCGCCTGAAATAAATCCGATTCCTTCCGGACCTTGCGTCACAATGTCTTTTAAATCTTTTCCATGAAACATTAAATCTGCCAAGTTATACTTTGGACGTACGCCAAACATAACCTCAATATTGGCAAGGCCAAAGTCAGCATCAAATATAATAACCCTTTTACCAAGTCTTGTCATCTCAACTGCTAGATTTACCGATGTACTTGATTTTCCAACTCCGCCCTTACCACTAGTGATTGTAATGACTCTTGAACACGCTTTTTGCTCATTTTGTTGTTTCACTAGTTTTCGTAATTGTTCTGCTTGATCCATTTATTCGTTGCCCCCCAAAAGTTGCTTTGCAATTTGCTGTGCATCGATTTTAGAAATGTCATCTGGTACATTCTGACCGTGTGTCACATATGACAAAGGAGCTCCTGTTAACATTTTAATATTAAAAATATTTCCTATTGATGTAGTTTCATCCAACTTAGTAAAAATCAATCTATAGTCTGTTATTTCTGAATAAGCATCTGTAATACGAACTAAGTCTTTATTTTTCGTAGTTGCACTTAAAACGAGATATATTTCTCTATCTTCTTTTGGAATGCTATTAATTAATTTTTCTATATCATCTCTTTGTTCCCTTGAACGATGAGAACGTCCTGCAGTATCAACTAAAACAATATCATAGTCTTTAAAATCTTCCCGCACCTCTTCCATTTCATTATAAGAATAGATAACACGAAGTGGAACATCTAAAATATTTGCATAAGTTCTAAGCTGTTCAACAGCGGCGATACGGTATGTATCAGAAGTTATCAAAGCAATCTTTCCTTTTTTCTCTACTTTGATACTAGAGGCAATCTTTGCAATAGTAGTAGTCTTTCCAACTCCTGTTGGGCCGATAAAAAAGATATATTTTGTCTTACCTTCAGTAATACTTATCGTCTGTGTTTGACCAAGTTTTAAAATAATTTTCTGATATATACTTGCAAGTATACTATCAATCGTTGCATCTTTCTTTAAAGAAGGTTCTATCTCTCCTATAATATCATTTATAATCTTTTCATCTACTTCATTTGCCAATAATTGATTATAAATAAGTTGTATCCAAGGTAATTCTTTATTCTCTGTTTCCTCTTTATTACTTTGTTTTTCTTCGACATCTTTTTTAGCAGACTCTGAAATTTGTTTTTCTAACATTGCTTGAAGATTATTAAGTTTCATCTCTATTGATGATGATGGTAAATCTTCTGTTACTTGATTCGAGCCTTTTTGATATTCTAATTCTTGCTCAAAACTATTTTGTTTCGACTCAGATCTAGAATTTTCATAAATGGAGTTCGTCATAGGTTCTTTTTGTACTTCAGTTGCTTTATTCCTATATTCATCCACTGCTGCAGTAATTTCTACGGTTGAATTCTTAAAGAATTTAAATATACCTCTTGGACGTATTGTTTTAATATTCATGACAATAGCATCTTTTCCAAGGTCATCCTTAGCTAGCATAATTGCCTCTGTTTCTGTATTGGCTTGAAATTTCTTAATAATCATTATGCTGTCACCATCCCTACTGACTGTAATTCTACATCGGATTCTATTTCGTTATATGAAATCACAATTAAGTCATTAAAATAATCTTTTGTTAACTTTTTAAAATACATTCTTACGATTGGAGATGTAATAATAATCGGATTTCTACCTAGTTTCTCCAATTTTTCTACTTCAGTTTTCACTGATTGCATAATATGCTGCGTTTTATCAGGATCTAAATTCAAATAAGCACCCTGTTCTGTTTGTTTTACGGAATTCATAATCTCTTGTTCTATCTTTGGATCAAGTGTTACTACACTTGTAGAATCGCTATCTCCAAAGTATTTATTAGAGATTGCGCGTTTTAAAGCTTGTCTAACATACTCAGTTAGCACATCGGTATCTCTCGTTGTCGGTGCATAATCTGCTAAGGTTTCAAAAATAGTAATTAAATCTCTGATGGAGATACCTTCACGTAATAAGTTTTGTAAAACTTTTTGAATTTCACCAACTCCAAGTAATTTTGGTACCAATTCCCCAATCAATGTCTGGTTTGCTTCCTGAATATTATTAATAAGATTTTGTACATCCTGTCTAGTAAGTAATTCATCAAGATGCGTCTTAATTACTTCTGTTAAATGAGTAGCGATAATCGATGGAGGATCAACTACCGTATATCCAAAGGATTCTGCTCTTTCCCTTTGTGCTTCAGTAATCCATAATGCTGGCAAATGGAAGGAAGGTTCAAAGGTTGGAATACCTGTGATTTCTTCTTCTACATAACCAGGATTCATTGCCATATAGTGATCAAATAATATTTCACCACTACTTACTGGAATCCCTTTTATCTTAATAACATATTGATTTGGATTTAATTGAATATTATCTCTCAAACGTATTGTAGGTACTACACACCCATATTCTAAAGCAATTTGGCGACGAATTAAAACAACTCGATCCAATAAATCTCCACCTTGATTGACATCTGCAAGTGGTATAATACCATATCCAAATTCAAGTTCAATTTGATCTACCTGTAATAATGAAACAACATTTTCTGGTCTTCTAATTTCATCTGCTGAAACTTCATCCGTTGCAGCTTCCTCTTCAATACTTGCAATACGAACGCGTTTGGAAATTGTTCGTCCAACAACAATAAAGACGATACCATAACTTACAAATACAATAAACGGCAAAGGTGTTACTACTCCTAAAAAGATTAAAGCAGCACCAACCATATATAATACTTTAGGTATGGAGAATAATTGTTTTACAAGTAAATCTCCAATATCCGCTTCCTTAGAAACCTTGGTAACAAGAATACCAGTACTAAGTGAAATCATAAGAGAAGGAATCTGGCTTACCAGACCATCACCGATTGAAAGAATTGCATATTCTTGAAATGCTGCACCAGCAGACAAATTCATTCTTGTCATTCCCATAACGACTCCACCAACCATATTAATTACGGTGATTATAAGTCCAGCAATTGCATCTCCTTTTACGTATTTCGTAGCACCATCCATAGCTCCAAAGAAACTGGATTCTTCTTGAATTTTTTCTCTACGCTCTCTTGCTTGCGCATCTGTAATTGCACCTGTATTAAGATCGGCATCAATTGCCATCTGTTTACCAGGCATAGCATCTAATGTAAAACGTGCTGTTACTTCAGATACACGTTCTGAGCCCTTATTAATAACCATAAACTGAACAAGAATTAATATGACAAACACTATGACACCAATTACAACATCACCACCACCAACGAATTCTCCAAACTGTCGAACAACCTGACCAGGATCTCCTGTTGTAAGAATTAATCTTGTTGATGAGACGTTTAGAGATATACGAAATACTGTGGTAAATAACAGTATACTTGGAAATGTTGACATGTTTAGCACTTCTTGCGAAAATAGTGCATTGAATAATACAATCATAGCTATGGATATATTAAGTGCTAATAATACATCCAGTAATATTGCTGGCATTGGTATGATTAAGAATATAATTGCTGATATAATATAAATCCCAATGGCCAAGTCTGTCTTCTTCATCCGCCAGTGCTCCTCCTCTTTTTTTAATAACCCTCATTTAATTTTTTAATGAATATACATAAGCAAGAACTTCAGCAACCATCTGATAAAGTTCCTGTGGTATTTCTTCATCTAAATCCACATTAAAATATAACATACGTGCTAGTGGCTTATTTTCCACAATTGGAATTTGGTTCTCTTTTGCTACTTCTTTAATTTTTCCTGCGATATAATCTGCACCTTTCGCTATTAAAATTGGTGCTTCTGAACGTTCTTTATCGTATTTTAGAGCGCAGGCAAAGTGCGTTGGGTTGGTAATTACAACATCTGCTGTAGGAAGCTCTTGCATCATTCTCCTTTGCGAAGATTCCCTCATCTTTTGACGTATCTTAGATTTTACCTGTGGATCACCTTCCGATTGTTTAAATTCATCCTTTACTTCTTGTTTGGTCATTCTCATATCCTTTTTAAACTTGCGTTTTTGATAAAATAAGTCTGCAAGACCAATGACAATAAATAAAGCACTAATTTGCAATCCTAGATTAATAATAATATCTCCAACCATTATAATAGCTGCGCTTAAGTTTCCTATTTCATACATTATAGAAAGTTTACCAACTTCATCCTTTAATGTATCATAAACCATATAGCTAATTACCGTAATCTTTAGAACTGATTTTATTAATTCAACAATTTTATCTTTTGAAAATAGTTTCTTAAATCCACTAATTGGGCTAATCTTATTAAACTTTGGTTTTAATGGTTTTCCTGTAATCTCCCACTTAACTTGAAATGCATTCACGACAAATGCAATTACCATTCCCGTTAAAAATACAGGCAAACAAATAAGTATAATATCAATTCCAACATCTTTTAGTAAACTTGCAGCTATTGTTGTATTGAAATCTTCTTTAGCTAATAAATCAATCTTACCAAAAGAGGATTCAAAAGATTCAATCAAACTTTCCCCAATGTAACCGATAAACAATTTCAATACTAAAAATAATGCCAACAAACCACTAGCAGTAATTAATTCCTGGCTTTTAGCAACTTGCCCTTCTTTTCTCGCATCACTTAACTTTTTAGCAGATGCTTCTTCGGTTTTCTCCCCTCCGCTTTCTGCGAATAACTGTAATTGATACGGAAAAGGATAGGAATATTTTTGAATCATAGAAACCTCTTCTTATATCTATTTCCTTGTCGACATACTTATTTATGTCTTCATATAATATATTGCTTGTTTTAACATATCCATCATCTCATTAAAAATAAAATCAGCAACCGATGGCATCATAGAAATCATAAATACTAAAACAATAAGTCCAATAAATACTTTTAACTGCATACCAATTACAAACATGTTCATCTGTGGTGCCACTTTTGCTAAAATAGCTAAAATTGTATTAACCATTAAAAGTGCAGTAAAGAGTGGTAAAATAATTCGAAACGCAATTATAAAATAATCCGTAATGAATTTAATCATTGCCGTAGCTATCGTAGGTTTGATTATAATATTACCAACTGGCAAAACCTCAAAAGAATCTATAATTGCTTTTAATATGTAATGATGCATATTGGTAACCAGTAAAACCAACATAACGGCATAGGAATATAGATTTGATGTAATAGTTACTTGTGCACTCGTAATGGGATCATATTCATTCACCATAGAGAATCCTATTTCCATATCCATCATTTGACCTGCCAATGATAAGATATGATATCCTATATTTGCAAAATACCCCATGATCAGCCCTGCTAAGATTTCTTTACCTAGAAATAATGAGTACTCAATCATAGTTTTTTCATTGACTGGGGTATAGGGTATTGTCTCAAATATGATCACAGCAAGGGCAATTGAAAGTCCAATCTTTACTCGTTGTGGTACGTTTTTTAAACTAAAAAATGGAGCAGCATATATAAATGCGCTAACCCTCACAAGGATACAAAAAAAGAATTGCAGTTGCTCAATTGAAAAGGTCATAAATCAATTTATCCTTGTATAAAATAGCGAAAATTGTCACATAAATATTGGAAAAATTCTGTGATCGATCGAAAAATCCAATTTCCACATAACATAATAACTAAAAATACTCCAATCAATTTTGGAACAAATGTGAGGGTCTGCTCCTGAATGGATGTAATTGTTTGCAAAATACTAATAATCAAACCAATAACTAAAGATACAACAAGCATTGGCGATGATACTTTGATAATTAAATATAATGCTTGACGTAATAATTCCATTAACATATTTTCATTCATTGATTATTGCTACCTCCTTACGTCAATAAAACGTCTTAACGACTTCTCCAATGATTAAATTCCAACCATCCGCCATAATAAATAACAAGATCTTAAATGGCATTGATATTGTCGTAGGTGGCAACATCATCATACCCATCGACATCAGTGTAGATGCCACTACCATGTCAATAATAATGAATGGTATATATATTAAAAATCCAATGATAAATGCTGTTCTAAGTTCGCTAATAATAAAAGCAGGAATAAGCACTGTCGTTGGAACATCGGATCTATCATTCACTTCACTTACCCCAGCGATATTAAGAAACAACTTCATATCATCCTCATTGGTTTGATCAAACATAAAGTCTCTTAATGGTTCAATCCCCTGTTCAAAAGCTTCTTCTTGAGTTATTTCACCCGCTGAAAGAGGCTTAAGTGCATCTGTATTGATTTTCGTAAAGATTGGAGACATTATAAAAAATGTTAGAAACAATGCTAAACCAATCAGAATTTGATTTGGAGGAGTTGTTTGTGTACCAAGTGCAGAACGTACAAAATGTAAAACAATAATGATACGAATAAAAGATGTCATCATAATTAATATGGATGGTGCCAAAGCAATTACAGTTAAAATGATTAAAATCTGTAAGGTTGAAGATAATGACCCACTACCTTCTTCTGAATTAAAGTAAAAGGTTACACCATCTGAATTAGTATTCGTATCAGTACTCGTAGTAGTATCCGTAGTAGTGTTCGTACTTTCTGTCTTGTTGGTAGTTTCTGTGTTCGTTGCTCTTGCTGATATCGGTACAGCAAAAAATAAGGTTAATACACAGATTGCTATTATTAAAAGGCAAGCAATACCAGTCCTTTTTGCTGAAGAATAGATATCTTGTAATAGTACAGCATTTTTAATAGTCTTCTTCATGAATATCAACCTTCTCTATTGTTTTAGTATCTTTTTTGGGCATAAAACCAGATAATACTTCCTTAAAATTAGTACCTTGCTTTGAATTTTCCTTAAAGTGTGTGATTTGATCTTTGGTTAACTCTGTAAGGACTGTAATCGTGTCCTTACAAATTGCAATAACTATGTATTTATTACCTACTTGAAGTAATTGAATCACTTTATTCTGGGAAATTCGATAGGCATCGATGACTTTGAAATTACTCTCTCTTCCATGCCCTAATTGTTTAGCAGCAACAAATTTCGTAACGAAATAACTTGCTGCTATAACAATACTACATAAAATAACTAATCCAACAAGTTCAAGTCCATTGCTTAATGATGAATATGATGGCTTGTCTAATGTTGTTTCAGCTAAGAAAAGAAGATGCATGATTAACCAATCGCCTTCTTTACAGCTTCAAGCACGCGATCCGCTTGAAATGGTTTTACAATAAAATCTTTTGCTCCAGATTGAATTGATTCAATAACCATAGCTTGCTGACCCATTGCTGAACACATTATTACATTAGCACTTGCATCAATTGCTTTTATTTTCTTTAACGCCTGTATTCCATCCATTTCAGGCATTGTGATATCCATCATAACTAAATCTGGTTTAGTTTCATTATATTTTTCTACAGCTTTTATACCATTTTCTGCTTCTCCGGCAATTGTATAACCATTTTTGGTTAAAATATCCTTAATCATCATTCTCATAAAAGCTGCATCGTCGCAAATTAAAATACTCTTAGCCATTCTAATTCTCCCATCTTTGTGTATCTTGTCATATTCTTTAAATTTATTTAATTATATCTGTAATTCGTATGCCAAAAGCTTCTTCAATAACTACTACTTCACCTTTTGCAACGTATTTACCATTCACTAGTACATCAATTGGTTCTCCAGCCAAACGATTTAGTTCTATAATTTTACCTGGTGCAAAATCTAGAATCTCTTTAATTGATTTACTTGTTCGACCAAGCTCAACGGTTACTTCCAGTGGCACATCAAGTAATAAATCAATGTTCTCTGACTTAATCAGTGGACTACCAAGATTCATAAACGGTTGAAATTGTACAGGAGAAATATTAACATTTTGTGCCCCAGGCATTGTATGAGTTACTGGAGCCTCGTTTTGTTGTATGTATCCTTGCTGCGCTACTGCTCCTGTCATTGAAGCAACACTGCCTGGCGCAAAGGAGTTATTTACTGTTTCTACAGGCTTTTCTTGTTTATTTTCTGTAAGCATTGATGCTGCATTGGCTTCATGCTCTGAATACTTAACGAAGTTTTTGTATAAATCTTTCGCAAATTCAAAAGGATATAACTGCATCAACTCAGAATCAACTAAATCACCAATTTCCATTCGGAAAGAAACTTTAACAAACTCTCCTTTTAAAAATGGTGCAATGTCTTCACCATTAATATTATCTGACATATTAACTAATGACGCATTTGGTGGACTAATATCAACTCTTTTTTCTAGCATTGACGATATTGATGTTGCAGCGGAACCCATCATTTGATTCATTGCTTCACTGATTGCACTCAAGTGAAGTTCGCTTAATTCGCCAGATGTATTGCTACCATCGCCACCCATCATTAAGTCTGTAATAATTTTAACATCTTTTTCTTTTAATACTAAGATATTATGACCATCTAACCCCTCTTTGTAGTATATTTGAATAAATACACACGGACGATCATAACTATCCAGTAAATCTTCCCATTTTGCATACGTAACAACTGGTGTTGTTATATTAACTCTTTGATTCACTAAAGAAAACAAAGTCGTTGCTGCCGTACCCATACTTATATTAGAAATTTCTCCTATCGCATCTTTTTCTGCATCTGTTAAACTATCTGATGCAAGTGCTGTAGTAGAACTCATATCATTTCCAGCGTTAATTCCATTTAGTAAAGCATTGATCTCTTCTTGAGATAACATACCATCCATTACCCTGTTACTCCTCTCTAATAACTGTAGATATCTTTACTGCATAAGAATCAGAAGATGACCCTGGCAGCGCGGTAAATTTTTTTATGTTACCAACATATACATTAAGCTCATCATCAATCTTTGTATCTAATTTTATAATATCTCCCTTTTGTATATTCATTAGATCATTGAATGAGATTGTACTACGTCCAAGTACCGCTCTTATTGGTATTCTTGCCTTTGCTATGGCTACTTCTATAATGTCTTGATAATTAGAATCATCGTTTACTTGCATTGTCGAATACCAATATTTTGTATTCAGTTTGTCAATTACTGGTTCAAGGCAACTATATGGTAAACAAATGTTCATCATTCCTTCAATGTTACCAATTTTTATATTAATTGTAATTATAGAGGCCATATCACTTGGTGAAATAATTTGTGCAAATTGCGAATTAGTTTCTATACGAACCAATCTTGGTTCTAGGTTAACAACGTTTGACCATGGTTCAGAAAGTAGGTTTGTTATAACCGTAAAAATACGCTCAATAATCACTAATTCAATTTCTGAGAATTCTCTCGTTTTTTCAAGTGGAGCACCACTACCACCAAGCATACGATCCACAATTGCATATCCTAGATTATCTGCTAGCTCAATGACTATATTACCTTCTAAAGGAGCAAAATCAATAATCCCAAGTAGAACTGGATTTGATAATGCATTCGTAAATTCTTGATAAACTACTGCTTCTGAATTCATTACCTCAACCTGAACATTTTTTCTTAAATAGGCTGGTAAATGTGTTGAAAGCAATCTTCCATAATGTTCAAAAATAATCTCTAGGGTTCTTAGATGCTCTTTCGAAAATTTTGAAGGCCTTGTAAAATCATATACTTTTACTTGTTTTTCTCCATTTTCTTTAAACTCATCTGCATCCAATTCACCACTACTTAATGCAGCCAGTAGATTATCTATCTCATTTTGGGATAAGACATCACCCATTCTCTTACCTCCCAATATTACTAAACACTTATGAAGATGTCCTATGTAAATCTTTTTAACATCATAACATACTTTAGTAACAAAATCATTATAATATTTTAAAATACGACAAACTATTCCACGATAAAACTACCAAAAGAGACATCAATAATAAATTCAGAATTAAACTTAGCAGTTAGTGTGTCCTTAATTGCTTTCTTGATATTGTCCTTATTATCAAGAACTGTATCAAAGGTATAACTACCAATTTCAGTTTGAATTACTTCTCTTATATAGCCTTCTTGCTCTGTTAAAAGAGGTTGCTTTTTCTCGTAGTCTTTGTCTTTTTTATTAAGTGCTAATGAACAATTCACAGCAGCATAATGTGCTTTTGTATCATTTGCTGATTTTTTTAAATTAACAGTAATATCTTTCACTTCATGAGTACCAATATCTTCGATGCTAATTCCAGTGCTATCCACTTGTGGAATAGGTGACTCTAATTCTAAATCAATAATAGAGACTACTTTTTTCACTAAATTATCAGTTCTTCTAGCACTTGGTATAACAACAAATAAAGAAACTGCTGTTAATGTAAGATTAATGACAGTAGCTGCCAGTATAATAATTGTTAATATATTCTTTTTCATTTAAAACTACCAATTCCTTTCCCCGTATAACCATCCCTCTCATCAATCAGAGTTAAATGAGTTATAGATACGTATTTCAATTCTACGATTTTTTGCTTTTCCTTCTTGCGTGTTATTATCAGCAATTGGATCGTACTCTCCTCTTCCAATCCATTCAATCGTAGATGGGTCTATCCCTTTATTGTTTATTAAATATTCAGCTGCTTTAATTGCTCGAGCAGATGATAATTCTTTATTACTTGCATATTTTGCTGAGGAAATTGGAACATTATCCGTATGACCGATAATCGAGATACGATATCCCTCGTAAAGTTTTAATATATCTCCAACTTTTGAAAATATAGGTATTGCTTCACTCTTTAACTCCGCTTTTCCTGAGTCATAGAGAAGGGAACCATTGATATCTATTGATACATATCTGCTACCATCTTTATCAATACTTAATTCAACATAGTTATCTAGGTTATATTTCGTACTGGTTTCTGAAATTTTATCATACATTTCTGCGGTAGCTTGTCCATTTACTTCTTTTAACTGTTCCTCAAAATCTTTAATTGCTTCATCAACTTCTTCACTTGTCTTTCCCATGGACGAAAAATATATATCAAGATCATTTAGTTGAGAAACACCCATTCCAATCAACTGGCCTTCTCCAATTGATGAACTACCACCTTTAAAAATACTAAAGCTATTTGTCATAGATGCTGCTACCTGATCAAATTTTTCTTCATCAACGGATGAAAGGGCAAATAATAGTACGAAAAAGCATAACAAAAGATTCATTAAATCGGAGAATGTTGCCGTCCAAGCAGGTGCTCCTTTTGGAGGTGCTTGTGGTTTCTTTTGTCTAGCCAATCATTTCACCGCCTTCATGACTTAACAATTCGTTTCTCTTAGCTGGTGATAAGAAGGATTTTAATTTTTCTTCAATAACTCTAGGATTTTCGCCAGCCTGAATTGATAAAAGACCTTCTACCATTACTTCCTTCATTTTAATTTCTGCACCATTGTTTGCTTTTAATTTTGTAGATACTGGTATACAAATCCAGTTAGCAAGTACAGAACCATAGAAAGTTGTTACAAGTGCAACTGCCATACCAGGACCAACCGCTGCAACGTCATCCAATTTACCAAGCATGTTAATGAGACCAATTAAGGTACCAATCATACCCCAGGCAGGACCCATACTACCAAGATTTTCCCAGAATTCAATTACGGCTCCATGTCTATCTTCAATACAACCAAGTTCTGTTTCCATAATACTACGTACTAACTCTGGATCAGTACCGTCAACAATTAATAAAACACCCTTTTTTAAGAATTCATCATCTATGTTGTTGGCTGCTTCTTCAAGGGATAATAAACCTTCTTTTCTAGCAATATTGGATAATTCAATTATTGTTTTAATTGTCTCACCTTCGTTTGTTGCTACTGGTTTAAAAATAAGTAAAAAGCTTTTTATGTAAGATAAATATACGGATATACTAGGACTCATTATAAGTACGCATAAAAAGGCACCACCAAATGTAATAAATACAGAAGCAACATCCCAGAACGCTATTAAAGCACCAAAGCCGTCCTCTACAACCATACCATATATCATAACAACCATTGCCATGATGATACCTACGAGAGATGCAAAATCCAAACCAATCACCCACCTAATCTATAAATTTTAAAATCAATTTTTTTCAAATTCATATAGAAAACTTAATTATTTTCTATTCTATTTTTATTTGATTAAAGATTTCTCTTTTATAATCCTTAACCAAGTCAATTACTTCTTGCCTACTTTCTTTTACAAATATCTTTTTCCCTGTAGTAAGAGTAATAACAGTATCTGGAACCTCGTCAATTGTTTCAATTAAATCCGAATTCAATGTAAATGAAATATCATTAATCCTCGTTAAATTAATCATATAACTCCTTTCCTCCCCAAATGATTGTATAACTATAAAATAACCCTTTTATAAAGCAGGCTTTTACAAAATCTCAACTACCCTATACCATCTTGCAAAAGCCCACTCATCTAACTACTAACGTTTTAAATTAATTAATTCTTCTAAAAGCGTATCTGAAGTTGTGATAATTCTTGAATTTGCCTGGAAACCTCTTTGTGTTGTAATCATTTCTGTAAATTCAGAAGATAAATCAACGTTTGACATTTCTAATACACCAGTTTCAAAGGAACCACCAGTTGATGTAACGTCTTGTCCAATTCCATCAAATTCACCAGAGTTTTGTGTTGCTGCATACATATTATTGCCTACCGCTTCAAGACCTGCAGGATTTGCAAAGGTTGCTACAACAATTTGACCGAGTAATTTATTATCTCCATTATCATATACACCATAGATTTTACCTGCTTGATCGATGGAAATGCCTGATAATTCACCAGCAGCATTACCTTTTCCAGTTCCATCAATGCTACCAGTGTTTGCAACTACGCTTGATTTACCGCTATTTGAAAACATCGTTAATTTCGAAAAATCCATTTTAATCGGTGAGAATCTATCTGGATCAGAATTTACTTTAAATGTTAAAGCATCTAATTTAGTATCTGTATCCGTTCTTTCTTCACCAACACTTAGAAATTCACCAGTACTTCCATTGAAATAGATATCAAAACCTTCCATATCAATATCAACTTCACCTGTATCTTCATCTACTTCAACAGTAATATTTTCTCCATCTTCAAGACCAAAGTTAAAGTTCGTAATGGAAGATGCTTCATATGTAATAGTACCATCCTCAGCTTCCACCTTATTTACGAAAATAGAATCTCCACTTTCATTCGTGATATCAGATAGTTTAATTTTAAATACACTATTTGTATCTGCAGCTGGGTCTTTTACAATTTTAAAGGAAGCATTATATTTATTACCTAAATTATCATAAAATGACATGCTGATTGGACGTCCTGTATCCGATTCTAATTGTGTGTCATTCATATCAATATTTCCAGTAAGATAAGCATCTGATGTTGCTTTTGGCGCTGAAATCTGATTTTCTGGTGACATAACTTTTAGTTCAGAAACTTTGTCAGAAGCAGTTTTGTTAGGATTGTTTTTATCAACTTGCCATCCCATTACTTTTGCACCTGTTGCTGTACATAAGGTACCCGCAGCATCTACTTGGAAAGAACCTGCTCTTGTAAAGTAATTTCCATTCCCATTGTTTACGACAAAGAAGCCATCTCCTTCAATCATAACGTCAAAGGCATTATCTGTTCTTTGTGAACCCCCAACTTTACCAATATTAGTTGTAATAGAAGCTAAGGAAGAACCTAAACCGATTTGAGTCGCATTTGTTCCGGCTGTACCTGTCTCTACATTTGGACCAGATGCCACCTTAGTTGTTTGATATAAAATATCTGAAAATGTTACAGAACTACTTTTAAACCCTACTGTATTAACGTTGGATATATTGTTACCAATTACATCCATCTTTGTCTGATGTACACGTAAACCTGATACACCAGAATATAATGATCTCATCATAAGATTATAACCTCCTAAATTTATGAATACATCTTCTAACCTCAAGCAATCAGTTAGAACCACCCCCCGAAGGTCCAGCGGCGTATTCTCTCTTACATAATTACAGCACCATCAATATTAGTAAAAACTCTTTCTTCTTCACCACTTACTGCTGTAACGACGGTCTTGTTATTAACATTTACAATAAATGCTAAGTTATCAACCATTACTAAGGACTCTCTCATACCTTTTTCACTAGCTTTTCTAGCACCTGACTCTAAGCGTCTATATTGTGATTCGGATAAATCAATATTTCTGCTAACCAGTCGTTCGTTTGCATGTTTCGAAAATTTTAACTCAGTAGTTTCTTTGGCTGATTGGGTTGATAATAAGACCTCTTCAAAAGAACTTGTCTTTTCATTTATCTTCCCTGTAGTTTTATTCTTATTTGCAAGAAACTGACCCGCCACTTGCTCTATGGAAGTATATTTATTATTTATAAATTGTGACATATAACATCCTTCCCTTCATGAATTTATGAATTAAGCAATTGCATCAATTGTTTCTTCTTTTGAATCCTCTGTTTCGTTCGTTCCATCCGTATCATCTGATCCCTCAACTGCTTTTGAATTTGAAACTGTTAATGAAACTTTATCTGAAACTGTTGTATAATTTGGATCATTAAACACTACAGTAACTCCATAGGTACCATTAGACATCTTTGCCATAGCATCCTTTGAAATTGTAACCTTCGTTCCATTTAAAGATATCAAAGATGAATCAAGGATATTACCGTTAATAACAACAGCTATTTCACTGGCAACATAATCACCCTCTCCAAGGCTAACGTCAAAGGTCAAATCGGATGGCACTTGTGCATCATATTCTAATTTTTGAGTATTTGTTATGGTTGGTGATCCTTTTTGTACTAAGTATGATGTATCAATCACGCTTACTAAATCATCTAGGCTATATAAATTATTTTCAATTGATAAATAAATTTTTGAACCTGACATTGAGATGAAATCAACTGTTCCAGATACTTCTGTTTTATTTCCACTAGAATCCGTATTCTGAACTATAACATCTTTTCCGACTAAGGAAAATGCTTGAGACTTGTCTGAAGAAGCCGTTAAATTTTGTAACTGCTCCAATTGAGAAAATGTAGCAAGCTGTGATACGAATTCAGTATCAGAACTTGGATTTAGCGGATCCTGATTTTTCATTTGGCATACTAATAATTGTAAAAAAGCATCTTTTCCAAGTTCGGATGTTCCAGTTTTCCTTACATTCGTTGAAGAAATTGCTTCTGTTTGTTCAAGAATACCATTTGTAACTGACGCTGTAGTCGACATAAAACTCCTTTCCTTCTGCCCTATGCAGAATAATCAACATTTGATATCGTTTCATCTGATAAACTTATCTGAACCTCTGAGATATCTTCCATATCTTCTATACCTTCAGCTATGTCCATGCGAAACGCTTTTTTCCCTTTGTTTGTTCCTGATTCCTCTTTATTTCCTGCCTCATTACTTCCGTCAAACGAGAAATTTGAAACATTTACTTCAATTGCCTCTACCTTAACACCTTGGTTCTCTAAGTTTTGTTTTAACACTTGCATTTGACTCTCAATTGCCTCTTTTGCAGCTTGCGTCTGAGTTATGAATTGTGCAGTCATAACGCCCTCTTTTGAAGTTAGTGATAAATTCACCTTACCTAGATGCTCTGGATTTAATTGTAATTCCATCGAAGTTTGTGATGGCTTTATTACTACTTTAATTTCTTCTATAATTTGATTTGCGATTTCTCTTACTGTAGTAACGGTAGTTAATTCACCATTAAAATCAGTTTCTGTTTTCGTAACACTAGCAGTAACATGATCTAGAAAATTATTAACATCTGGAGAATCATTTTTCTTTAATGTATCCTTAGAATCGCTATTGGTATCTTTATTTGACGTATCCGTATCATCACTACGTTCTACTGTAAATACAATATTATCTTCTTTCAGCTCGGCATCCTGCAAGTTATCTGTTTCATCTGTATTTTCAGTTTGAACTGTTTTTAAGGATATCTCTGCTTCATCCATAGCACTTATCTCTTCCTTAGAAACTGATTGATTTAAAAAATTAATAAATTCCTCTGATTTTACAATCGTTTCTAATGATTCCTGTGTTACTAAAGATTCTGTCACCAATTCATTCACTGCATCTAACAGATTTGAAAAGGTATTTGCTAATTCTTCATTTGTTACTAAAGACAGTGCATCATCATTTCCTGTAGTATCTAAAAGAAGTTGTTGTAAAGACGCAGGATTTAATAAATCCATCATACTTAATCCCAAAATTTCCATCTTACTTTCAAGTTCTTCTTTTGATAATCCAAGGATTTTGCTTGTTATTTCTTCTGCATCTTCTAATAACTGAGCTACTTTTTCTATATCACTAGACACTGAATTATCCGATGTAGCTACTACTACATTCTGCTCATTTGGATTTACTTGATCCATTGCTGCTAAACTTTGATTCAAATCCTTATTCACTTGATTGATACTGTCTTTTTTATTGTTTGTATGTACTAAATTCTTTGTTTGATCCACGCTTTTAGCAGTTGTATTACTTAACATGCTAGAGAATGAATCGCCATCCTTTGCTTTTATATCTTTACTGCTTGATCCATTGGATGCAGGCATAAAATCAAAGGTAGTCATAAGTTTTGCCCCTTGCGTAGTCATCATTTTCTCCTTTCTCCCCAGGATAACTACCCTGTGGTATTATTTATGTAAAAGAATGTGCTTATTGTGCTTATTCTGCTTTTATTTAACACATTCTTTAACACCACTTAAACTTACTCCATACTACTCATGATACTGTTGTATCTTTCTTCATCCATATCAGACATTTTCTTAAATAATTTTGCCGCATATAGCTGATCCATTTTATTTAAAATAGCTGCACTTTCATCCGGTTTCATTGAAAGAAGCACTTTAGCTGCCCAACCCACATCTGCTGTCATCTCTTCTAAAACTGCTGCTGCTTGTGATGGCTTCATAGTCTTAAGTATTTTGGCTTTTTCTTCAATTGCCTCATCATATTGAAGGCTTTCAAGCACCAAACGATAAATTTCTTCTGCTGTGGTTGGATTTATTTCTTCATAATAAGCCTTATATTCTTCAATATCAGGAGCATTTGAATTAAATACTACATTTTTATCAAATTCCTTAACACGTTCTTCAAAAGCTAATTGATTCTCTTCAAAAACTTTTAAACGTTCTACTTCGGCCTTTAAATCAGCAATTAATGTTTCATATTCTTTGTTTCCAGAAGATAAAGAATCAATTTGAAGCTCTAATGCTTTAATTTGATTAATTGCTTCTGTCATATTTGCATATGGGTAGTTTTCTTCATATGCTAATTGTTCATCGGATACCTCTGGCAACACCAAATTTAATACAGGTATATTTTTTAAAGCTGGTCTAAGTGATGTTCCAAGACCACCGATATCAAGTTTGATAATAAATCCAAAGATTGCAAGCCATACTAATATAATTACAAATACGATAATTACGGTAAATAGCTTACTTCCTAATTTCTTATTTTCATTTTCTGTTTCAAAATCCGCAGTTTTATTTCTTTTCGCCATGCGTATGTACTCCTTTTAACGCCTTCTAAACTTAATTATCTGGCTCTACTTTGCCATAGGAAAAGCTAACTAATTCATCTACTTCTTTGCGCTCTTCTAGTTCAATATCCTTAAGATAAGTTTCAAAAGCCTGCTCTCTTAATTTTTCTTGGATTTTTCTATCCTTCATCGCAAGATTCAATTTTGCTACTGCAAGTTCTACCGCTTGCTCAGCTTTTTTTACTTGAAGAGCTTGGATTTTTATAAATACCTTTAAGGATTCTATTCCATCTTGTAAACGCTTGATTTCAATAATATTTAAAGTTTCATTCATGCGCATACACAAGGATTCTTCATATTGATTTCTTCTATGAAGCAAGGCATTTAATTTTTCCTCTTCTTCATTTAATTTCATCTTAGCAATGCTGTAATTCGTCTTTTCTTGATCTTCTAATTTATATTTAATTTCAAGAATGCTTTGCATTCGATAATTGAATTTCTTCATTTAATTAAGAAACCTCTATTCATTAAAAATTCCTTCTAGCATCGCAATTGTATCATCAAAGTCGGATTTTTCATCAACTTCTTGACATAAAAATGCATTGACTTGATTTATCTTTGAAATAGCATAGTCTATACTTTTATTGGAACCAGCCTTATATGCACCTATATTAATTAAATCTTCCGCTTCATTGTATGTAGCTAATACCATCTTAAATTTCCCAGCCAGTTTTTTATGCTCTTTTGAAGCAATGGAACTCATAACACGGGAAATACTTGATAAAACATCAATCGCTGGATAGTGATTTTTATGTGCTAATTTTCTGGATAACATAATATGCCCATCTAAAATACCTCTTGCTGTATCTGTAATTGGTTCATTAAAATCATCACCATCTACTAAAACTGTATAAAGACCAGTAATAGAACCGATTGCTCCGTTTCCAGCTCTCTCAAGTAGTTTTGGCATTTCAGAATACACACTTGGTGGATATCCTCTAGAAACTGGAGGTTCTCCACTAGCAAGTCCAATCTCTCTTTGAGCCATAGAAAAACGAGTTAACGAGTCCATCATTAATAAAACGTCTTTCCCCTGGTCTCTAAAATACTCAGCAATCGCTGTTGCTGTCTTTGCAGCTTTTTTACGTATCAATGCAGGCTTATCCGAAGTAGCAATAACAAGAACTGAACGGCTTAAACCTTCTGGTCCAAGATCTCTTTCAATAAACTCTTTTACTTCTCTACCACGTTCTCCAATTAAAGCAATAACATTTATGTCAGCTTTTGTATTTCTTGCAAACATACCAAGCAGTGTACTTTTTCCAACACCACTACCGGCAAATATACCGATACGCTGTCCTTTACCAATCGTTAATAATGCATCCACAGCTTTTACGCCAAGAGGTAATACATCCTCAATCAGTACTCGGTCCATTGGATCTGGTGCCTTTTCATCTACTGGGTAAAATTGATTTAAATTCAATTCTTCACCATCCATTGGATTGCCCAGTCCATCTAGTACTTTGCCTAGTAATTCATCTCCAACACGTACCATTAGAGGTTTGTTTCTATTAATAACCATACTACCAACGCCAATACCTGTAATATCTTCATAAGGCATGAGTAAAAGTCTATCATCACGAAAGCCGATTACTTCTGCATCTACTGTCCTTTTTTTATCACTTGAAATGATACTACATAAGTCATTTACACTTGCATCTGGTCCTATGGATTCAACAGTAAGTCCAACGATTTTAGTTACTCGACCCATACTATCTGCATAATTCTTCGTTAAAAGCTTTTGGTATTTACTAAAATCAATCATACGAATCACCTTGCACTTCTTGTGAGGAAGAACCTGCTAGAAGTTTTAAGTCACTGATCAAGTTCTTAAGTTGTATATCTAAACTGCAATCAATTACTCTACTGTCTGTTTCAATTAGGCATTGTGTTTTCGTTAATAACAGATCTTCTACTATTTCTAATTCAACACCTTCTTTTAACTGCCATAAAAGCTCTGTCTTATGAGAATTCACAAGTTCATAATCTTCTTTGGAAACTTTTACAATATATGAGTTACTTGCTTCACAAGACCCAAATGCTTGTTCAATGAGATAAAGAATGATTTCTTCTTTTTCCTCAATCGCATAATTCGTTAGCTTCTTTATAAATGAAATTAATAGTTCCACAAACTTAGGTTCTAAATCTCTCATCAAAGATTCATATTCAAGTTTGAGTTTTTTTTCTTCATCTTCTAACTCTTGCTTTAACTGATGTAATTCAAGCATAGCTGCATCATTTCCAGCTTTATAACCATCTTCTTTTGCTTTTTCAAGTAGATAGGTAGCTTCTCTATTGGCATTTTCAAGGATTTCTTTTGCTTTTTGTTCCGCATCTTCTAGGATTTGTTTTGCTTCCTCTTCCATGCGTTCTTTCACTTTTTTATGTTCTTCTTCTAAATCTACTGTAGGGTTTTGTGATTCATCCAGTTCCTCAACTAATGCAACTGGATGAATACCTGCAACAAAGCTATCCCCTTCTAATGTAGCTGCAGTAAACTCTTCACTCATATTTACTTTGCCTGTATGTACCGAACTGAACCCTAGCTTTTCCAAAAACATCTTTTGGAATTCATTTGCTTTTTCATTCGAATCAATGGTTTTTTTCTCATTCTCATTATATTTAATGGAATATGCTTTGATTAAATTAGACAACGATCTCGTCACCTCCACCTCTAGAAATAATAATTTCGGCAGAGTCTTCTAATTTTCTAATAATATTAACGATTTTCTGTTGAGCTTCTTCAACATCTTTAAGTCGAACAGGTCCCATAAATTCCATATCTTCTTTAATCATAGCAGCCAAACGCTTGGATAGATTATTAAAGATAACTGTTTGTACTTGTTCGTTTGTACTCTTAAGTGCAACAGCAAGTTCATTGTTGTCAACTTCACGAAGAACTCTTTGAATCGATTTATCATCCAATGTAAGAATATCTTCGAATACAAACATCTTTCTACGAATTTCATCTGCAAGTTCTGGCTCTTCAATTTCAAGAGTTTCCATAATATGTTTTTCTGTTCCACGATCTACAGTATTTAAGATTTCAACAATTGCATCTACACCACCTGCAATTGTGTAATCCTGATTCACAAGTGATGCTAGTTTCTTCTCAAGTACTTTTTCAACTTCTTTGATTACATCTGGTGAAGTACGGTCCATCTGTGCAATACGTTTTGCAACATCTGCTTGCTTGTCTGGAGACAAAGCACCAATAATTGTTGCTGATTGTGAAGAAGATAAATAAGATAAAATCAATGCGATTGTTTGAGGATGCTCATCCTGTATAAAGTTGAGTAATTGGCTCGCATCTGTTTTTCGTACAAATTCGAATGGACGAACCTGTAATGATGCGGTCAATTTTCCGATTACTTCTTTTGCCTTATCTACACCAAGGGCTTTTTCTAATAAATCCTTCGCATAGTTGATTCCACCTTCTGCTATGTACTGTTGTGCTAAACAAACTTCATAGAATTCATTTAACACTTCTTCTTTCGTTGCAGGTGAAATGCTTCTTGTATTTGCTATTTCTAAAGTTAACTGCTCAATTTCCTCTTCTTTTAAATGTTTAAAAATAGATGCAGATCTCTCCGGACCTAGCGTAATTAATAATATGGCTGCTTTTTGAAGGCCATTGTAATTACTTGATTTTTTAGCTGGCATACGCTACCTCCTCGATTAATCCCAATCTTCATTTAACCAATTGCGTAGTAATTGTGCAACTGCTTCTGGATTTTCATCCACGAATTTATCAATCATTCGTCTTGTTTCTGATTTCTCGCTAAACTCAATATCATCAAGTGATTGATTTTCTTTTGTAGTAGCAAGTAATTGTTCTACCGATAGCTCAGGTTCAATTTCAGTAACCTCTACTGAAGCCATACTACGGAATACTACAAATATTAATAATCCAACAATTAATGCTGCTAAAATAATTTGTAAATATAGTGACCAGTTCGTTGAACTAGTTTCATTTGGAATAAAGCTTGGTACTTCCCAAATAATGATAGAAATATTATCTGCGTCAATACCTGTTGCATTTGAAAATAACGTCTTTAGTTCATCCGTTACTTCTATTTGTTTTGGCTCACTATTATTTAAAACGTATTCTTCAAATGTTGTATCCTCAAGTAAACCAAGTGTTTCTAAATCCTTCTGTGTTTGTTGTTTCACAGTCTTTAAAACAATTGACATTGTAGAAGTAGAGTTATTAATAACTCCCCATTCCTTCATTGTATTTGTTGTTTTTTCACTTGGTAAATATGTAATCTTCTTGCTTTCTTCTGAACTATCTCCTGAACCTGAATTTGCAATATAGTAATCTACTTCATCATTGGCATCTGTACCAGTAACATCTCCACTGGTACCCTTATTCTCTGAAGAATAAGTTTCAAAGGTTGAATATAGTCCCTGTTCTTGACCTTCTGCTGCAATATATTCTTTATAAACGATTGATTCTTGATCCATGTTGATGTCTAAATTAAAAATAGGTTCTACATAATCATAACCATTCATTAATCCAAAGCGAACAACACGATCATAGTAATAATCATTTACAACTTTTTTATATTCGAGGTTCTTATTCGCATATTGTTCCTCCTCATCAGAAGGGCCATTATACAATAAGTTACCATATTGATCTATAATTTTAATATTTTCTGTTGTTTTATTTCCGATTCCATTTGCTACAACAACAGCAATTGCCTCTGCACTAGATGCTTTAAATTTATCATTTACTGTTAAAAACACACTACATCCAATGTCTTTTTGTGTTTCTAAAATACTTGTACGAGTATCTGTTGGTAAATAACTAACACTTGCATCTTCAATGCCTTCTTGACGTTTTAGCAATTCTTCAACATAGCTTTGATAATATAAATGCAACTTTAATTGTTTATCACTATTTGTTGTACTCATATCATTATTAAGTAGCTGTTCCATGCTAAATTTTTCATCATTTGCGATTTCACTATCTGCTAATACTAATACTGCATCCGAACGCCTTTTATTATCAACGGATACCGTAAGGTTATCGCTTCCAAGTTGATATGCGATACCTTCCTCTTTTAATAAGTCTACTGCTTGTTTCGCTGTTTTTGTATCACTAAATGTCATTAATTCCACAAACTCTGTTCTACTAAGTATTAAAATTAAGATAGTTAATGACAAAAAAATAGCTCCTACAACACTTATAAAAATAACTCTCTGCTTCTTTGAATATTTGTTCCAAAACTCCAATACTCTAGAAGGTATTTGCTTAACTCTATCTAGCATTTCTTATCCCTCTCACCCTAAAATTGTAATTGCATAATCTCCTTATATGCATCAAGCACCGCGTTCCTTACAGCTACTGTATATTGTAAGGATATGTTTGCTTTTTGTTGGGCAATCTGTAAATCATGCGTGCTAGTCATTTCTCCCATCGCGTAAGCCATTTCTGCTTCTTGCGCCTGATTGGTGTATTGATTCGTTTCCTTTACCATCGTAAGTGCAGATTGAAACATTTGTTCAAAAGTAGCATTTCTATTTTCTGTTGCAGTCGCCTCTGAATTTTTAAATAAATTTGTATTAAATGCACTAGTCCCTTTAATCGAATTATTAATTGATGCGATGTCCATGTTCCTTCATCCTTTCCCCTACTATAATTACTTTCCTACCTCAAGTCCCTTTAACAACATATTTTTAGTCGCGTTAAAAGCAGTCACGTTAGCTTCGTATGAACGTGATGCATCAATTAAATTTGTCATTTCAGTTACTGTATTCACATTAGGATAACTTACATATCCTTCATCATCTGCATCCGGGTGGCTTGGATCATATACTTTTTTCATCTCTGTTACGTGATCTTCTACGATACCAACTACTTTTACTCCACTACCATTAACTTTCTTATTTCTCCCCAAGTTCGTCTTTTCTAAAATACTTCCAAAAGTATCTGATTGCTGTTCCGATAATAAAACAGTTTGTCTGCGATATGGATCTCCATTTTCGTCTCTGGTCGTATTTACATTTGCAATATTTTGAGAAATCAAATCCATTCTTAATCTTTGTGCAGTCATACCGCTTGCACTAATATTCATTCCATTAAAAAATGACAATGTAACTTACCTCCTGAACTATCGATAATTAACGCTGTAGTACACTTTTTATGCGGCTAAACTCTTGTGACAAAGAATCTAATAAGGCATAGTAACGAATTTGATTTTCTGCTAAATTAGCATTTTCAGTTTCTATATTGACATTGTTACCATCTGTACGATAACTTAAATTTTCAAGATCTGTATATGTAGTTGCATCCAGTTTGCTTAGGTCCATACTTGTGACTTTCTTATTTAAATCATCCCCACTATTTAATTCTTTCTTAAGATATTCTTCAAAACGAACATCTTTTCTTTTATAATTCGCTGTATCATTATTCGCTATGTTATTAGAAATTACCTCATGTCTAAGAACACTAGCATCTGCAGCTTTATCCAAGACATTAACATAGTTAAAAGCATTTGTCCCGATCATATAACCTTCCTTTCTCTAGAAAGCAAAACATTTGCTTACTTTATTTTATATAATACATAATATTCTATAATTCTTATAAAAATTACATTTTTCTAACAATTCTATTAATATTTTACATTATAGTTAATTTTCAATAAAATCACAAGATATATTTATAAAAATGAATATAATATACTAGTAATTGTATTTTTTGTAAATTTATTTAATGTAAAAAATTAAAAATGCCTTGCAAAAATAGTCAATTACTGTCGGATAAAATTTCAATTTTATCTCATAATTTGTCATATTTTAATGAATAGTTTACAAATAAGGAAAACTATTACACATTCTCACTATGTTTTACAAAGCATTGAACATAATCACATGCGACTTTTTTCCTATCGTATGAGTACGTATCAGAAACCCATACTCGTGCTGGCACGCTGTCACTAAGAGACTAACTCCCTTAGTGCGAAATGCGCATCCTGGGGAAGGGTGTTTTTATTTATAGTACAAAACATTTATGCTTTTATTTCCTATAAAAACAAAAAAGGATTCATGAGTATAAATATCTCATAAATCCTTTTTTATTCCTCTTATTGTCAAGGATAAAAATAAGCAATCGCAAACTTAATCCCAACAAAGGTTATCTATTAAAACATTAATCTACTTCTAACATATTATTTATTGCATTTTTTTTAATTCATCAAAGACAACATCATTTAAAACTTTAATATAGGTTCCCTTCATTCCAGAAGATCTAGACTCAATTACGCCTGCACTTTCAAATTTTCTTAATGCATTAACAATAACTGAACGAGTAATACCGACACGGTCTGCAATCTTACTTGCTACTAAGATACCCTCATTGCCTTCTAATTCATCGAAGATATGAGTAATCGCTTCCAATTCAGAAAACGATAAGGTGCTGATGGCAGAACGTACAATATGTACTTTTCTATTCTCTTCTGCATTTTCTTCATTCACAGAACGCATCATTTCTAAGCCCACTACTGTAGTGCCATATTCACTTAAAATAATATCATCGATTGAATACTGTGTTTCGCTTTTGTATAAAAATAGAGTACCTAATCTTTCTCCTGCGATATCGATTGGTGTAATGATTGCTTGATAATTATTTACTCCTTCAAATTCAAATCCTAAAGTAGATAAATTAACATTCTCTTTTGTAGATAAAATATTCAACAAGCGCTCATTCAAGATTGAATCAATATATCCACCAACATTATCTTTAATCAATTCATTAATTGGTGCGATATCGCTTCTGTTTTTAATTCCTAGTACTTTACCTTTTTTACTAATAACTAAAATGTTACTTTCTAATATGTCGCTTAAAACTGAACAAATGTCATTAAATACTACTTTGTGAGAATTATTATTGTGGAGAAGCTTATTAATTTTTCTTGTTTTATCTAACAATTGTACACTCATGCAAGACCCCCCGTGACCTTATATCATTTGGCCGATAAATAACAAATATTCGGCAATCGTTGCCAATTAGACTACGATATCAATTTTAACATAGGTTTTATGAAAAAACAATAGCTTTTTTGTTCTTTTGACACACATTTTGCTTTTTTTTCATTCTGTTTTACAAATTTTTTTGATTTTTCCTACCATTAAATCAATAAAACCACAATATTTAGTATGGCACTACTATTTTATCACCATATTTACTATTTGATTATATTTTACAAAAAAACAAATTAATAATATAAATTAATAAAATTAAGCTAATTTTTTATGTGTGAATTCATTTTTTCAGCATCATGAGCTGTTCTTAGCAATATTTTGCGTAAAATTCATTTAAAATCACACATATTAAATTAGCTAACTTTCTTATTCTTCTTCTTTTTTATTTTTCACAAAACCGCATGTCTCATCCATGCACACTAATTTTGAACCTTTTTCTAATAATACTTGATTACATTTCGGACATCGTTCTTTGGATGGCTTTTGCCATGACATAAAATCACATTCTGGATTATTTTCACATCCATAATATCTTCTACCTTTTTTCGTCTTACGAATCACGATATCTTTACCACATTTCGGACATTCAACTCCGATTTTTTCAAGATAAGGTTTAGTATTTCTACAGTCTGGGAAGCCAGGACATGCTAGGAATTTTCCATGTGGTCCATATTTAATTACCATATTTCTTCCACATTCTTCACAGATAACGTCTGTAGTTTCATCTTCTATGGTTATCTGCTCTAATTGTTTTTCTGCGGCTTCAACCGCTTGCTCTAAATCAGGATAAAAATTGCTAACAACCGTCTTCCAATTCACATTTCCATCTTCTACACCATCTAATAGTGCCTCTAAATTTACTGTAAAATTAACATCTACAATACTTGGAAATGCTTTCACCATAATTTGATTTACAGCTTCCCCAAGTTCTGTTACATACAAATTTTTATTCTCTTTAATTACATAACGTCTTGCAATTATAGTAGTAATTGTTGGAGCATAGGTACTTGGTCTACCAATTCCAAGCTCTTCTAAGGTCTTAACTAAAGAAGCTTCCGTATAATGTGGTGGCGCTTGTGTAAAGTGCTGACTTTTATGAACTTCTTGTAAGGTTAGCTTAGTATCTTCTGTAATTTTATTAATACCACTAATTGAGTTTTCTTCTTCGTCATCTCCACTTATATAGACTGCCATAAAACCTTCAAAAATAAGTCTAGAGGAAGAAACGGTAAAGCGATATCCATTTCCATCAATCTTAGCAGTTGTTGTTTCATATTTTGCCACTTGCATTCTACTTGCAACAAATCGTTTCCAAATCAATTGATATAAGCGAAACAAATCTCTACTTAAATCTTCTTTGATTAATACAGGCGTTAATTCAACGTATGTTGGACGAATTGCCTCATGGGCATCTTGAATTTTCTTTCCAGATGATTTATTTACATCTTGGCTTGTCACAAATTGTTCGCCATACGTATTTTTAACGAATTCTTTTGCTGTTGCATCTGCTTCTTCGGATACACGAGTAGAATCTGTACGTAAGTAAGAAATCAAACCTATTGTTCCATGGCCTTTTACATCGACTCCTTCGTAAAGCTGCTGTGCTAGACGCATTGTCTTTTGAGTAGAAAAATTTAATACTTTAGCTGCTTCTTGTTGAAGTGTACTTGTTGTAAATGGAAGTGGAGCTTTCTTTTGTCTCTCTCCACGCTTAATTTCTGCAATCTTATATTCTGCATTCTCTAAATCTGAAATGATTTGATTCATTTCTTCTTCAGAGTGTATCTCCATTTTTTGTTTTCCTTTTCCGTAAAACTTCGCAGTTAAAGGCTTTTTCTCACCAGGTAGTAAGAAATCAGCTTCTAATTGCCAGTACTCTTGTGGAACAAAGGCATCTATTTCAGCTTCACGATCGCATATAATACGAAGAGCTACGGATTGAACACGTCCAGCACTTAATCCTCGTTTTACTTTTGCCCACAACAATGGACTAATACGATATCCAACCATACGGTCTAGCATTCTTCTTGCCTGCTGCGAATCAACAAGATTCATATCGATCTCTCTTGCTTCCTTTATAGAATTCTTAACAGCACTTTTCGTAATTTCATTAAATGTTATTCTACTCGCATTCTTATCGTCTAACTTTAAAGTTTGAGACAAATGCCATGAAATTGCTTCTCCTTCGCGGTCAGGGTCAGTTGCGAGATAAACTTTGTCTGCCTTTTTTACTTCTTTTCTTAATTTGGCAAGCAAATCACCTTTTCCACGGATGGTGATATATTTTGGTTCAAAACCATGCTCTACATCTATTCCCATTTGGCTTTTTGGTAAATCTCTAACATGCCCATTTGAAGCCATTACTTCATAATTGTTCCCTAAAAATTTCTTTATTGTTTTTGCTTTCGCTGGTGACTCAACGATCACTAAATATTTCGGCATAGTTTAGCTCCCCTCTTCCAATTTATCTAAAAACGAAAGTACATCAAAATTTTATCTGTACTAGTCTAAAAGACGGTATATTTCTTTAAAATAGAACGAAACGTTTATGATACATTATTTACGAATAGTTAAAAATATTACATTTTCAATTATTACACTCATTTGCAATTATTATATTCACTCGCAATTATTACATTCACTTGCTATTATTACATCATGCATTTGCAATTATTACATTATACATTCCGTACATAATAATTACTAATCCATTGCGTTATTAAATTCTTTAATTCCAGAGACATAAGTGCAATTGTTAACTGCTGATGTGATAAATTTGTCTCGTGTAATAGAATTTCCAAATGTTTCGGTTCTAAACTCAACCTATCATATACTATTTTCTCATCTCTTTCAAGTATTATCTTACAATTTTTTATAACATCAAGATTATTTTTATTATTTTGTTCTTTCTTTGTAGTTGTCGGGTTATACATTTCTTTACATTTTTTAATGCTAATTTCTAGATTTTTATCATATTTTAAATTTAACTCTTCTAAAATATCCTCAACATTTCTAACTAACTTTGCACCATTTTGTATCAAACGATTGCAGCCGCTAGATAAGGAATCACCAATTCTTCCTGGAATCGCTAAAATATCCTTTCCTTGTTCTAAACCACGGTCGACTGTAATAAATGTCCCACTACTTTCCCTCGCCTCAACTACTAATATAACATCGCACAAGCCAGCAATTAAACGATTTCTCATTGGAAAATGAAACGGTAGGGGTACAGTACCTATGGGATATTCGCTAATAACCCCTCCCTTATTTAAAATTCTATCATAAATTCGTCTGTTTTCTTTTGGATAACATATATCAACGCCGCATCCAACTACTCCAAAGGTATCCCCTCCGCCATCAAGGGCACCTTGATGTGCATAACTATCAATTCCTCTAGCTAACCCACTGATTACTTGAACTTGATGTTTTGCTAGCTCCGTAGAAAGATACATCGTAATTTCTTTCCCATAATTCGTACAATTACGTGCACCTATAATAGCTACCGACGGTTTATCCTCTGCCGGTAATTTACCTTTATAATATAAAAAATAAGGTGAATCATAAATCTCTCTAAGTTTAGCTGGAAATATCTCATCTTCTTTTGTAACAAAATATATGTCCTTCTCTTTTAAATTATTATATTCTTCTATTATTTTATCTTTATTCCTACTTTTTATTAAGCATGAGACTTGTTGTTGTGTAATACATGCAGATTTTATTAAATCTGCTTCCGAAGCATAAAATACTTTTTCAACACTTCCAAAACTTTCTAATAATTTATTAATTCCTTTTACACCAACTTCTGGTACCTTTGATATCCAAAACCAACACATTACATTTGACAACTCCATTATCCTTCCTCCCAAAATTTCTTATCCATACTACGATAAACAATAGCTTCGCAAATATGTCTTTCTTTTATATCAATAGCGCCGTCGATATCAGCAATTGTTCGTGCTACTTTTAATATTCTGTGATATGCCCTTGCACTTAAGTTCATTTTAATAAAAGCCTCTTCTAACATATTTTTCTCATTCTTACCTAGTTTACAATATTTTGATATTGTCTTAGGTCCTAACTGGGAATTAAAATATATCTCGCTATTTTTATATCGATTTATTTGAATCTTTCTGGCATTTAAAATACGTTCTCTTACTTCTTTTGAAGACTCACTTTTTTTATTCTGTCTTAAATCTTTATAATCCACTTGTACCATTTCCATACAGATATCAATTCGATCCAGCAATGGCCTTGATATTTTGCTTAAATATTTCTTAACTTGTGGCAAGGAACAATTACACTTGTTTCTATCTGGAAAGTACCCACAGTTGCATGGATTCATTGCAGCCACCATCATAAAGTTTGCAGGGTAAGTATAAGAGGCGTTCAAACGATTTATCGTTATATATTTTTCTTCTAAAGGTTGCCTTAAGACTTCTAAAGTTCCTCTATGAAACTCTGGAAGTTCATCTAAAAAAAGCACCCCATGGGAAGCCATCGTAATTTCTCCTGGTTTTGCAAATCTTCCTCCACCGATTAAGGCAACGCTTGTACTAGAATGATGCGGTGCACGAAACGGACGTTTTAGTATTAACGCTTGATTATTATTTAATTTTCCTGAAATACTATAGATCTTTGTTAGCTCTAAACTTTCTTCTAAGCTTAATTCTGGCATTATGCTTGGAATTCGTTTTGCTAACATTGTCTTACCAGAACCTGGCGAGCCAATTAATAGCGCATTGTGTTGCCCTGCTACAGCTATTTCAATTGCTCTTTTGGCAGACTCTTGACCAATTATTTCTGAAAAATCGGGAAGATTATCATCATTTTTATTATCAAGAAACATTGCTTCAATATCTACAAATTCGGAATCAATCATAGATATTCCATTTAAAAAGTCAATGGCTTCTTTCAAACTTTTTACTCCAAACACCTCAATATCTTGAATAATTGCAGCTTCCCTAGCATTGGTCTTTGGAACAATACATCTTTTAAAACCCTCTTTTTTGGCAGTATTAATAATAGGAAGTACTCCTGTTACAGGATTAATTCTTCCATCTAAACTCATTTCTCCGATGAGTAATGTGTCTTCTAAATTTTCTTGTGGAATAAAGCCAGAAGCGGCTAGAATCGCGATTGCGATAGGTAAATCAAATGCAGTACCTTCTTTACGAATATCTGCGGGTGATAAATTAATTGTAATTCTCTTAGGTGGCAGTACATAGCCAGAATTTTTAAGTGCAATTTTTACTCTTTCTTTTGCCTCTTTTACTTCAGAAGCTAAAAAGCCAACTAAATCAAATAACGGCAAGCCATCGCTGACATCTGCTTCCACTTGTACAATGAAACCATCAATGCCTACGACGCTTGCGCTAAAAGCCATACTAAACATACTTTCTCCTTTTGCTCTCCGGAGAAATCATTTGCATAGGTATTTTACCATAAATAACCATTTGTTACAACAATTATTTAAATACTAAATTAATGTCTATCGTATAAAATTCGTTCTTTCTCTTGGATATTGTGACGGCGGTGTTATGGAATCTTTTGTTGCCTCTTTCATTTTTAAAATCCAAGCCATATTCCTTGCAAGATTTTTAATGGTGCTAATACCTTCTGCATCCTGTAGTACTTCACCCTTAGCTGCCCCATGAATAACATTCCAATAATAGGATGGAGCAACAATCATTTCTGAAATCAAGAAATACTTATTAATTGTATCAAACGTGGTCATATCTCCACCTCTTCTTGATACTGCAATGGCAGCTCCCACCTTATGGCGCATATCCCCTTTATTCGCGTAAAAGAAACGGTCTAAGAAACTTTTTAAAGTACCAGCAATGCCTGCGTAATAAACTGGACTTCCTATTAAGATTCCATCTGCCTCACTAATAGTCTTACATGCATTTTTAAAAGTTTCGTCTCCAAATACACAATAATTGGTATTTTTACATGCACCACATCCTGTACATCCAACGATCTTTTCTTTTCCAATCTGAAGAATCTCAGTCTCAAAACCTTCTAATTCAAGTTCCTCTAATGCTGCATTAAGTGCATAATATGTATTACCTTTTTCATTTGGACTACCATTAATAGCTACTACTTTCATTCTATCTAACCTCCATACTATCGATTTAACAGTAGTTTTAAATTCCACGTTAGCCATATTTGCTACCAAATTTCCAGTGTTTACTACCACATTCGCAATGCTTACTTCCATATTTGCAGTGCTTATTACCTAATTAATGGTGTTTTAACTAACACATTAATAGCGTTTTAACTAGCAAATTAATGGCGTTTTAACTAGCAAATTAATGGTGTTTTAACTAGTAAATTAGTAGCATTTTAACTAGTAATTCGTAGTGTTTTAACTACCACATTAACAGTTTTTTTACTCCCGCCATACTTTTTTAGAGCATTATGTACATATATTTAAGTCCATTAAGTATTGATATACTATATTCATAGACAATTCTATATATGTAATTTGGCATTTACATTTCATTAAATCACTACAAAAACAGATTCTGCAAAAACATAATATCACTATAAAAATATACTCTATAAAAACGTAAGTATATCACTATAAAAACAGATGCTACAAAAACGTAAGTATATAACGCGTCTGCAACATCTGTTCAATCTTTTGTATTAAAATAATACTATAAATTAATGTTCATGATCTAGAATTTTCTTTAATTCGTTCATAAATGTATTAACATCTTTAAATTCACGGTATACCGATGCGAATCTTACATAAGCAACAGGATCTAATCCTTTTAATTTATCCATAAGAATTTCACCAATTTTATAACTTGGAATTTCTTTTTCTTCTAAATTAAATATCGCAGTTTCCACCTCATCAACTAAAGCAGTGATTTGATCAATGGATATTGGTCTTTTGTGACAAGAACGAAATACTCCTGCTTCTATCTTAGAACGATCATATGGTTCTCTGTTGTTATCTTTCTTAATAACTACCAAAGGTATTGTCTCAACTTTTTCATATGTAGTAAAGCGTTTGGAACATTCGTCACATTGACGCCTTCTTCGAATTGAACTATTATCATCCGCAGGTCTTGAATCAATAACTCTAGTATTTTCTTGACCACAAAATGGACACTTCATATGCAAATAACCTCCTACAATGCTTCATAATGCCTTACTTACTGTTATTTCAATTATATTGAATTAATTTCTATAGGTCAAGCATATCTTGTGTTTTTTTCATTAAATTCAATCAAATTCATCTATATTTTGTAATAAATACAAAAATGAATGGAATTTTTAAATAATTTAAATACTTAATGTTCACTCTTTCATCTTTTTTCGTTCTCTTCATAAGATATAGTAAGAAATTAAATTGACATGATTTTGCCAATTACATGTCAGAGAGGTAACATATGCGTTTTTGTGAATTACGTCAAAAAGAAGTAATCAATTGCCGTGACTGTCAAAGGTTAGGCTTTGTTTGTGATATCGAATTTAATCCTCAGAATGGTTGCATAGAAGCACTCATCGTACCAGGTCCATGTAAGGTATGGGGGATTCTTGGTAGGGAACTAGAATTTATTATTCCTTGGAAATGTATAAAACAAATTGGTCCCGATATTATATTAGTAGATATTGATGCAAAAGAAGCACTTAAAAAAATAACATGCGTTTGTTAATGCTTTGGAAAAGCTTAAAAAACTAGGTCAATTCACCTTATTCTTTACAAGCAAACGTATGTTTTGTATAATATATTATAAAAGGTGAGTTTTTTGTACCGCCGTTCTGATTGTAGGAAGTTTTATATTCCTATACTGTAGCTTATGAGAAGTTTTTATATTTTATTATTTATGTAAAAATTCGAGCGAAAAGCTTTATCAAAATCTTAAAGGATTTACTCATAAGATGTGATTTACTCCTATGTAAATCCATTAGAAATCCCTTTCTCTTAGTATTTTTCATATCATCAAACAGATTATGAGTACATTTCATATTTTTGTTTGATGATATGTTTTATACTAAGCTTTACGCTCATGATGGGGGAAAAATGGAGAAAAAACGAATTATCTTTCATGTAGATGTAAATAGTGCTTTTTTAAGTTGGGAATGCGCTGAACAATTAAAAAGAGATCCAAATTTTATAGACTTACGTCAACTCCCCTCTGCCATTGGTGGAGATAAAAATAGTAGACACGGAATTATTTTAGCCAAATCTACAAAAGCAAAACAATTGGGTATTGTTACAGGGGAGCCTATTGTATCTGCTTTAAAAAAATGTCCCTCTTTAGTAATCGTACCTCCTAATTTTCAAGTTTATACAAAGTATTCTGAGAGCTTAATAAATCTGTTACTTGAATATACCGATAAATTACAACAATTTAGTATCGATGAGGCATTTTTAGATATGACCGAAACTTGCCATCTATTTGGTGAACCACTAGAAGTCGCAAATCAAATTCGTACAAGAGTACAAAAAGAACTTGGTTTTACTGTAAATATTGGTGTCTCAACGAATAAATTATTAGCCAAAATGGCTTCTGATTTTAAAAAGCCCAACCTGTGTCATTCTCTGTATCCACAAGAAATAAAAGAAAAAATGTGGCCATTACCTGTAGACGAACTTTTCTTTGTGGGAAGGTCTGCTCAAAAAAAAGTAGAAGCACTAGGAATTCGTACAATTAAGGATTTAGCTACCATGGACCTAAGTATCTTAAAATCACATTTAGGTACTAAATATGGCGAGCTTATCTATCGTTACGCAAACGGGATTGATGATGAAGAAGTTAAAACAGAAGAAGGACCAAACAAAGGTTATGGAAACAGTATTACCTTATTCAAAGATATCACTGACTTAAACCTAGCAAATCATGTTTTACTAGCACTAAGCGAAACCGTAAGCTCAAACTTACGTAATGCTAATGTAAAATGTAATTGCATCACTGTGGAATGGAAAGACTATGATTTTGTTACTAGATCCCATCAAACCACCTTAGAGAGTCCTGTAAATACCACCAATCAAATTTACGAAACTGCATGTAAATTATTAAAAGAAGGTTGGGATATGACTCCACTGCGCTTATTAGGAATTCGAGCCACAAAACTAAACACAGATGATTATTGTCAGCTATCCCTCTTCCATACTGAAAAAGACGAAAAATTAGAGAAATTAGACTTAGCAATTGATAAAATAAGGAACAAGTTTGGTACGGATTCAATAAAACGGGCTAGCTTTTTAACAGATTCTGCAATATGTAAACACCATTTAGGGAAAAAATAGATAGGATTCTAATAATATGAAGAAACTAAAACACCTAGACATTTAGAGTAATGATGTGCCCCCTTAACGTTAGACTTTAGTTCTAACTCGTGGAGTGACTCACAATCTCAAAATATCTAGGTGTATTTTTAATCACCGAAAAATTAACTATTTTAAGTCAACTATTTTAGTTAGCTATTTAAATTAGCTATTTAAGTTAACTATTTTAAGTTAGCTATTTAAATTAGCATTTAAGCTTCTTCATATACCTTTTCGATATATGCTTTTGATTTTAAAGCATTCTCTGGTACAGAATCTTCTAGCAACATATGAATAAATGGCTTATGTTGTTTTGCTAATTTCATAACCAATGGTACATTTAAGATACCATCACCAACTGCTAAATTCTTAGAGTATGGCTCACCATCTTTGATGACAAAATCTTTAATATGCAATACAGCAATTTCTTCTTTTAATAAATCAAATGCTTCCTCAATAATTTCATCCTGATTTTGATAATTATCTCCTGACATAACGTTAACAGGATCAAATATTACACGAAGATTTGGTGAATTTACTTCATCTAAAACTTTTCTAGTACGTTTTATATCATACATAATATGTTTATACACAGGTTCAACAGCAAAAATAACACCCATATCTTCTGCATATTTTACAACACGTTTTAAATTCTTAATAAAGATAGCAAGTGCTTCGTCTGAATGGTTTGCTTCTTCATATTTATATGCAGTATTTACGGCACCAGTCTCTGTACCTACCATTCCACATCCTAATAATGAACCAAAACGAATATGCGCTTCATAATTTTTAATGATATCTTCTAATTGCGCTTGATCTGGATTGGCTAAATTTAAATAACAACCAAGAACCGCAACATCTACATTGTTCTTCTCAAAGATTTTCTTCATGTATAAAGCCATTCCTGGAGTCATAGCCTCACGATTTACATTAAATTCAGTAATTGCTTTTTTTAATGCTAATTGAGTGCAACAAAATCCTTTTCTAGAAATATTACTTACTAAATCTTCAAATGAGGCCTTTTCCATATCATGGCCTCTAATCCCTAAACGAATCATCAGTTTCCTCCTAATAATTTATTTTCTCCACCCTTAACTTCCACAATCTCATCATTGACAGATAGCCAAACGGATTGTACTGAAGGGTTGTATACTCGATCACCAGACGCAGAATATTGTAAACGTTCCACACATTCCATATAATCAACTATCTGTATATTAGTAGCATACCATATATCATCACGATTTCCAACCATCTTACAGAACTCCTCAATAAGGTCCCAGTTATTATCTCTAGGGAACTCATAACTATGTCCCCATACATACATCATATATAAATACTGTTTTTTCTCTAGAGAAATAAATTCTTTACCAAGGGCTAATAAATTACCATTGTGATGGCAAGTAGGATTCCATTCATAATAGTCATTTGGAATAGCAAAGGAATTTGTACTAGTTACAGTTCGTGAATATTTAATTCCTAAATGTGGAAGCATACTTTTAATACTTTCATCATAAGAACCATTTGGATAGCTTAATCCTCTTACTGGATATGAAACCAAAGTCTCTAGCCCTATACGATCATTTAAAACTTCTTGCGCAATTAATGTAGATGGACATCTAGCAATGGTTGGATGCGTATACGTATGAGCAGCAACTTCGTGTCCTTGATAAAGATCGGCAATTTCTTCTTTATTAATACGTATTTCTTGATCCATTAACCCGTAATTTAAATGAAATGTACCTTTTATTCCATTCTCATTAAAGATTTCAAGTAGCCTTCTATCTTCCTGTTTCCCATCATCGTAACTCATTGTTAAAACTTTAAATTTACCACCTGGATAACAATAATAAATCTTATTCACTTTGGACCATCCTCTCTTATCGTAAAATATAATTTTAAAATACTTGAATAGTTAAATTGCTTCGAATATATTCTTACTATTCTATTTGAAGTCTCCTCATCTCATAGAATTCACCTTTTAAGGCCATAAGTTCCTCATAGGTACCATATTCTACACACCTACCTCCATTTATTACTGCAATTCTATCAGCATTGCGAATGGTGGATAAGCGATGAGCAACAATAAATGTAGTTCTATTCTTTGTAAGATTATTCAAAGCCTTTTGTATTTCTCTTTCAGAGATACTATCAAGTGCGGAAGTCGCTTCATCTAAGACAATTACCCTAGGATCTCTTATTAAAGCTCTAGCAATTGAAATACGCTGTCTTTGGCCTCCACTTAATTTACCACCATGTTCTCCAACAATAGTATCTAGCCCTTGTGGTAAACTTTCTATAAACTCAGTTAAATTTGCTGCTTTTATAACTTCTATAATTTTTTCATCCGTTACAGAGGTCATTCCGTATGTAATATTATCACGAATCGTTCCTGAAAATAGTATTGAAGTTTGAGGCACTACAGCCAAATGTTTACGATAACTTCTCAAGTTTATTTGATTCAAATCATTACCATCTAGTAATATCTTACCTTTATTCGGCTTTATAAAACCAATAACTAAATTTAATACGGTAGATTTACCAGCACCTGACTCCCCTACGAAAGCAATGGTCTCGCCTTCATTTACTTTTAGATTGAATGAATTTAGTACTGTTTTTTTATTATCATAAGAGAAACTGACATCTTTAAATTCATATTCTCCATTTACTTTCTTAATTTTCTTCTTCCCTTTATTGTTTTCAATATCATCCGCTAATATGACTTCACCCACAGAGTTCACGGATTCCATACCTTTTGATATAATAGGTAGTAAATTAATAAAGTTAGAAACTTGATTTACAACTGTAGTAAAATAAGTTTGATATAAAGTAATATCTCCAACTGAAATTTTTCCTTTATATGCTAAGAATCCTGAAAAGCCAAGGCAAATGATTTGAAATGCTTGGAATACTGCCCAGCTAACTGCACCGAAATTAGCTTGAATGATATCCAAACGATACCCTTTCTCCGCCACTAAGTTTAACTGACTCTCCATTTTCTTGATTTCTTCTTTTTCTAACGCATGGGCCCTTGTTACGGGAATTAATTCAACCATTTCCATAACTCTTGCACTGGTTTCTTCCATTTCTTTTCGAAATTCTGAATTGGACTTTTTAATCTTTGATTTAAATCCAACGATTGTAAATGCAGCAATTGGTGCAGATACTAAAAAGAATAAGAAAACAATACGACTTTTAAATAATGTTACAGATAATGCGACTATAATATTTAAACCGATTGTAAGCGTGTTAATAAACAACTGTTGAGATAATGTCTCAATAGCCTCTACATCACGCATAATTTTGGATTGAAGACGTCCAGACTGCATCTCTTTATGGTAGGACATTGATAATTGCTGAAGCTTACGTACCATTGCTCCACGCAAACCCGCCTCTACATCTCGAACAGCACGACTACGACACTTTGTATATAAATAATTCATAGGAATATTTAGGGTAACTAAAGCTAATATTACTATTAAATTAAATATAATCTTGCCAAGTCCACTTTCTTCACGAGCGAGTGCAATATTTATGATATTAGCTGTTACAATTGGAAGTACCCAAACACAACTGTGTTTTAAGGCAAAGAAAATTCCTGAAAGTATAAATTTAGAATAATGTCCTTTATATAATCCCATTAAAATTTTAATCGGGCGTTTTTTATTCTTTCCATAACAATTAATGTAAAGGTCCTCATTTAAACTACTATCTTCTTCTGTACTCTCCCTTTGCATCTCCTTACTCATCTTACGTTCCTCCTAAATAGCTAATAGTAGTATATCACTAAATAGAACTATTTGAAATGTATTTTTTTATATAATTTAATAACAATATAAATTCAATTTAGAATTTCATATATGATTAAATCATGAGCAAACTATATTTTATAACAACAAAATAAGGCTGCTTCAAAACATATAATAGTCTTGAAACAACCCATATTAGCTTCATTACGTAGTAATAATAATATCTTAAATTATTCTTTTACCGCACCAACATTAACACCCTTAACGAAATACTTCTGACAGAATGGGTAGATAATCATAAATGGAATAATAGCTACCATAACCGCTGCATTAAACATTGTATTCTGAGATACTGTTTCAGCAGTACTTGGCATATCACCATCCATAATTAAACTACGAAGTTTCATCTGGAAGTTATTTAACTTTTGATCGTTAATGTAAATTTTAAAGTTAGTGTAATCGTTCCACATAGCTACACCGAACATTAAACCAATAGATGCAAGAGCAGCTTTTGATAATGGAAGAACGATTTTAAAGAATGTACCCATCGGTGAACATCCGTCAATGGAAGCGGCTTCAAAAAGTCCCTTTGGAATACCTTCAAAGAAGTTTCTCATTAATACTAAGTTATATACGTTAATACTCATAGGAAGAATAACTGCCCATAATGTATTGATGATCTTTAAATCCATCATAACTAAGAACTTTGGAATCATACCACCATCGAAAATCATAGTGAATAATAATAAGTATGAAAATATAGTTCTACCTGGCATATCCCATTGAATTAATACGTATGCACCTAATGTAGATAATAATAAACCTAAAAATGTACCTGCAACTGTAGTAATAACAGAAATAACGAAAGGTCTATATAATGCTTCAGTTGTTAAAATTACCTTATAACCTATTAAACTAAAATCTGCTGGCCATAATCTCATACCAAATGCTGTTTTTGTGTCAATAGAGTCTACAAATACTTTCCACATAGGAACTAAAATAAATAAACTAATTAACAAAAATATTAAACCATTCACATATGGGAAGATTTTGATCTTTTTACGTCTCTTTTTTACTTGATTACTCATCATCTATCCCTCCTATACGATACCGCGACCACGGACTTTTTTACTTGCGTAGTTACAGATTAATACAAGAACACATCCTACTAACGATTTTGTTAAACCTACTGCTGTTGTATATCCATAATCCGCTACTAAACCGAAAGTTCTACGGTATACATAGGTTTGTAAAACGTCAGACACTTCGTATACAGCTGGGTTATACATAACGAAAACAGATTCAAACAAGTTCATAATTTTAGCCAAGTTAAGAATCAATACCGTAATTATTGTGTTTGCTAAACTTGGTAATGTAATAAAGCGCATCTGATTCCAACGGTTTGCACCATCGATTTGAGCTGCTTCATAAAGATCTGGGCTGATTCCTGCTAATGTAGCAAGATAAAGAATCGTACCCCAACCAGTATCTTTCCAAATATTTATAATATAGAAAACAGGACGCCACCAATTCTTATCAGCTAAGAAATAAATTTCCTTACCCTTCTCCAAAATCCCAAAATTCACTAATAAAGAGTTAACAAGACCAGCATTACTTGGTGAAAGGATTAAACGGAATACAGAAGCAGTAACAACCCATGACATAAAGTGAGGGAGGTAAATGATTGTCTGTACTGTTTTCTTTGCTGCCAAATTCTTAATCTCATTTAATAAAAGAGATACTACTACTGCCATAAATGTATTTAATAACAACTTAATGACACTTAACTCAATTGTATTGAAAAAAGCTTGTTGAAACTCTTGCTTTGATAATAATCTTTGAAAGTTATCTAATCCAACCCATACTGGATCAGTAACACTTGTATATTTGTAAAATGCGAAACGTATACCAAACATTGGTAAATAGTTAAATAATAAAATAAAGATAAAAACTGGTAAAGCCATTACATAAAACCATCTGTGGACATATACTCTTGCCCCAAATGATTTCGTGCTTACTGGAACTTTGTTTTTCCGTTTAATGCTCATAGAAGCACTTCCTCTCTTTCAATAGAATTTCCTCTCACGAGCATCTCTCGTGATAGGAGAGGCTGATAAACAGCCCCTCTTATTCAGTTAAGCACTATTAGTAACTCAACTATTGTTTATTTTAATTACTACTGTAATGAAGCTAAAATTTCAGCTACCATGCTATCTGTCTTATCATGATAATATTGCATACCATCTTCAACACTCATACCTTGAGTAACAACCTGAGTGATAACATAGTTACGTGCATCCCAAAGGTCAGCACTATATTGAGACATAGTATCGTTAGAAACGATAACTGGTGCGATACGTGACCAAGCATCGAAATTCTTTGCAGATTCTTTACTTAATTCATCAACTGTAGCAGCACCTGGATCTTCTCCAACCCATGAAGCAACAGATAACATAGGATCGATATGATTCTTAGTTTCAAATGTATCTGGTTTTTCTAAGTTAACAAGCATATGGAATTCGCCTTCTTGGAATGTCTTAGTTACATCACCAGCTGTTAATGTCTCAGCTTTTGTAGACCAGTGAGTTCCTTCAGCACCATATGTCCAAAGTGTTTGAACAGCGCCACCATCTAACATTGTTTCAAAGAAATATTTGTAGATACCAGCTGGGTTTTCAGCTTTAGAAGTAATAGCCCATACTGGAGCCTGTCTTTCAACATATTGTCCTACTTCTGCAAGTGGTGGTAACATTACTAATTCAGAATCTAAACCGTTAGTTGCAAGGTTGTTTGCTAAGTTAGTTGCCCATGTTCCTGCCCAGTAAGTAAATACACCTACTTTATTATCGTAGAACTTGTTACGAACGTCTTTAGTACCATTTGTTAATGTTTCTTTATCAATCCAGCCAGATTCATAACCTTCTTTTAATCTTGTAAGAGCTCCTACCATAGCATCTTCAGAGAAACCATCTACCCAAGTTCCATCTTCTTTTTGATAGAAATCTGGATATGCATCTTGGTAGAATTCTGGTAAATAGTTAGTGTAAGGTGCTTCATTTCCAACGAAACCAGCTGCAGAAACAGCGATTGTATTGGATGGATCACCACTATCATCCATATCATTTTCAGTAAATGCTTTTAACATTTCTGCATATTCTTGATAGTTAGTTGGAGCATCTAAGCCAACTTTATCTAACCATGCTTTTCTTATATAAGTAATACATCCATTACCTCTTGCTGGAGCAAATCCGTATAATTTACCATCGATAGCGATAGAATTCATTACGTTTTCATTTACTCTACCAGAAGCTTTTAATTCGGAATTTTCCCAATATTCTGTTACATCTGCTAATGCACCTAATGCTGCATAAGAAGTATAGTATTCAGCTCCTAAAAGAACTACGTCTGGCCAATCACCAGATGCAAATGTATTACCAACTACATCATAGTAACCACTATGTTCTGGTTGATTAAAGATAATGTCGATTCCAAGTTGATCTTCTAATTGCTTTTCAAAAGCGTCACGGCCTCTAGCTTCTGTAAATACAGTACCATTAACCATAACTGTGATTGACTTTGGTTTTTCAACATCGCTAGTATTAGTAGCTTCACCAGTTGGTGTAGTTTCACCTGCTTCAGTAGTAGGTGCTGTTGTTGGTTCAGTTGTTCCCTTGTTGTCATCCTTCTTAGAACTACAAGCTGTTAAGCTAAGTGATAATGTAAGAAGCATTGCAACGGATAAGAATTTCTTTGTAGATTTTCTCATCTTAAAAACCCTCCTTTTCTAAAACCATTAATAATATAATTTTTTTAGCTTCATAACCATCTAATAAAATATGAAAAGCTCAAAAATCATTTGATGTTATGTAAGCATCAACCGAAAAACTCATTTAGTAAGTTTTGTTCGATTTGACATTTAGATACTAGCATATCTTGTACTATTTTAACAAGAAACAATATTTATTATTTGTGTGCAATTTTTTAGAATGCTCAAAAAAGCCTTATTTTATGCGCTTTTTAGAGCATGCTTTTTTTCTGTGTGTGCTTTCATTTTTTTTACATCGAAAAATCTGTCTAATTTTCTTGCAAATATTGCACCACTTTGATATAATTTTTGTTGCAGTGTTTTGTTTGCTTTTACTAAAAACATAAAAAATTACCGGAGGAATTTGAAGTGTTTAAATCCGATTTTAATAAAAATAGAAAATATTTGCTTCGTTTTGTAACCTCTTACAGCATATTGCTTATATTTATACTAACAATGGGGCTATTTTTATATCAATATGGCATTGCAGATGCAAAAAAAAGTTTGGTTAAACAAAATACAAGCATGTTAGAGAATGCAGTTGATAAAATGGATGTAACAATTCGCCAATTATCTACACTAACTATACAATTAGCTAATAATTCTACCATACTATCTTTAGTAGATATTGACGATACTACAGATCCTAGCTTTTATGAATATTGCTTAGATGTAATCGATTATCTTAAGAATTTTACACCAACTGAAACAATGCTACCAATATATGATTACTACATATATTTACCCAAAGTAGATTATTTATTATCTTCAACAATGCTAACAGATACAAGATTATACTATAAATATACCAAAGGCTTTAACATGGAATATTATGATTCTTGGAAAGAAAGTTTAACGGATGAAAATACCATGTATAGCCTTACTTCCTTGCGTAAATATAAAAATTCAGGGTCTACTTTTACCTATTTATATAGGATGCCACTTGCAAATTATTCTATGTTACGCAACTATCCAGGGATTGTATGTGTGGAGTTTAATGAAAGTTCATTGCATGACATCTTCTCTGATGTAGATTTATTTGGTGAAGGTTTTTTAGTAGTGACTGATAAAAATAATGAAGAAGCTTTCCGTATTAGTAACAAAAATTCTCTTTCAATTGATTCGGACGAACTTTTTGATATAGTAAATACTACACCATTAGAAGATGGAGTTTTAGAAACTTCCTATAATAAAAAGTCAATTATCATTACAAAGGTAAGCTCCAGTGTCAATGGTTGGAATTACTACTTAGTACAACCTTCTAGTATGGCATTCCATGAATTAATGACTTACCAAAAGGTATTTTCTGTTATTATATTATTTACATTAGGTGCTTCTTTTATTTTCATTTATCTCTTATCGAAGCGCAATATTAAACCGATTATACAGATTAATTCAGCTTTAGAAACTTCTATATTAGAAAATAATACTTTGCAACAAAAATTAGAAGACCAAAAGCCATTAATATTTAATTCATATATGGCACGTCTTTTAAATGGATTGATTTCTGCAGATGATGAAATTGAGCAAATCACAGAATTTCTTCATATTGATATGAAACGCAATAAATATACAATTTTATATGCGAGTGTATATTTAGATCAATTAGAATTCTATGTTGAAGATACTTCTGTTTTAGAGAATACCGATTTAAAAAAGGCAACCTATCAAGAAGTTTTAAAACAATATTTTTACGAATTCTTTGGAAACGACATATTTATATTTGATGTAGAAGTAAATTCCTTTGCAATCATGTTACCTTGTCCAATAGAGGAAACCATTGAAGAAAGCATTAATCGAATTCACCAAAACTTTATAGAATTACATGAACACTTAATGGAAACACACTCTGTTTGGCTTTATGGTGGTCTTGGAAATCGTAATTCTGAACTCTCGTTTATATGGAAATCCTACCAACAGGCGATTCAAGCTGCTTCTGTACTTCGTGAAGGTCATATATTCCAGAGCTTCTACCATTTAAAAAGAGATAAAACAACTTACTACTATCCTTTTGAAATGGCACAACAACTTACGAACTTTATTACCACAGGTAATGTAAAGCAAGTGAAAGAAATTTTCAAACTAATACGAAGAGAAAATTTTGAAACAAGAACATTATCCTTTAGTCTAATTCGTTGGTTATTATCTGATATTAGGAATACTTTATTAAAAGTTCGTTTTACGATTACAGCTACAGATGATAATAAGGAAGTTTTAGATAAAGTAGATCTTGCTTTCCAAGAACAAAAGACAATAGATTTAATGGAGGAAATCTCTCTTACTCTATGTAATTTATATGAGCAAAAGGCAGATGGTAATAAATTAATTAGTACGATTCAACAGTATATTAATGAAAATTATAAAGATTCATCCCTTAGCTTAAAGAAAATTTCTGAAATATTTGATATCTCAGAAAGCTACTTTTCTTATTTATTTAAAGCAGAGGTGAAGCAAAACTTCTCTGAATACTTAGAACAGCTTCGAATGGAGCAAGCAATGATTCTTGTTAAATCAACAAATATCAATATATCTGATTTATACCTTGAGGTTGGATATAATAATGCTAACTCTTTCCGTCGTGCATTCAAGAAAGTTCACGGAGTATCACCAAAAGCAATTCGAGATGCAAATAGTAACATATAGAGAATTTTTCAAAAGATATGCTTTATAATATACTTAATATACTATATAATTGATACTATGTAATTCATACGATATACTTTGTTGTATATAAGCTATACCTGTATATTCTATGCAATATAATCTTTGTAGTATATACTTTGAATTATACAAATAAAATACATCCTTATAATAAATAAAAGCTTGTTTATTATATCTCGCGATTTCAAATGGAGGACTTAAAATGACACAAAAGATTTTTTGGGCAGGAGATTCAACTGTAAAACAAAACGACTACACAAGCTATCCTCAAACGGGTATCGGACAGGGTTTTCTACTTTATATGAAGAAAGACATACAAATGATAAATAAAGCAGAAAACGGTAGAAGTACAAAAAGTTTTATAGATGAGGGTATCTTAAATTCGATTGATGAAGAAATAGGTAAAGATGACTTTTTATTTATTCAATTTGGTCATAATGATGAAAAGCCAGATGAAGAAAGACATACCGATGCGTTTGGTTCTTATCAAGAAAACCTAAGAAAGTTTGTTGATGTGGCTAGAAAACATGGCGCTCATCCAGTTTTAATTACTTCCTTATATCGTAGATTATTTAAAGAAGACGGTACCCTAGTAGATGGTACTCATCAAGATTATCCACAAGCTATGATTAATCTTGGCAAAGAATTAGAAGTTCCTGTAATTGATCTTTGTTCTATTAGTAAAGATTATATTCAAGAATTAGGTGATGAAAAAAGTAAACCACTTTTCATGCATTTAGAAAAAGGTGCTTATCCAAACTATGCCGATGGTAAAGTTGATAATACACATCTTCAATATGCTGGTGCGGTTGCATTTGCTGGTATTATTGCGAATGAACTCCGTAAACTTGGTGGTATTTATGCAAATATTTTGTTACCATTAAATATAAAAAAAGAAAATCCTAGTCTTTTAAAAGACTAGTCTTTTTTCTTCAATATAGTTTATTTAATAAACAATCTAAAAGAAAGAGGTATGTAATGAATTTATTAGAACAAGCAATCAAAAAAGCTAATTTAGATGAAGTAAAAGAATTGCTAATCACTGACCCAAACATGATTGAAACCTTCACAGAAAATGGTATATGGATGCCTTATTATGCCGCAAGTACCGGTAATGAAGAAATTGTACGTTATATCGTAGAATATTCACGTGCAAGTTTTAATACATTTGATCCAGAGCATCGCAGTATTCTCCATTATGCTGTAGAGTCCGGCAATCTATCACTTGTAAAATATCTAGTTGAAAAAGTCGGAATGTCACCTGTACTTGGTGATATGGATTTAGTTACACCATACGAATTAGCAGTAAAACATGATTTTAAAGATATCGAGGCTTATTTTGAAACGTATCTTGGATGTTCTTTTAATGATATGTATAAGAATCCAATTCAAACAGGGATGCACCCAGACCCATCAATCATTCGAGTTGGTGAAGATTATTATATGGTAAACTCCTCATTTATCTTCTTCCCTTGTATTCCAATCTCACACTCCAAAGACTTAATTCACTGGGAAGTTATTGGACATGCAATCACCAATCCTAAGTGGGCATATCTAGATGAATTAGAAGGTGGACGCGGTTATTGGGCTCCTGATATTTCATATAATAATGGACGCTTCTACATAACTGCGACTTACCGTTTAAATGATACTGGCACTGTATATCGTAAACAAATGGTTGTTTCTTCGGATCGTCCAGAAGGACCTTATTGTGAACCAAGTTTTATTGATGAAGATGGTATCGATCCATCCATTTTTACTGATGATGATGGCAAACGCTATATGCTATTAAATCGTGGAGCAAGAATATTGGAAATCAGTAGTGATGGTACAAAACAACTTTCAGAGGCAAAACTTCTTTATTACGGAGATAATAAACGTGCACCAGAAGGACCTCATCTATTGAAAAAAGATGGTTATTATTACTTGTTTATGGCCGAAGGAGGCACTGGACCTTCCCACTGCATTACTGTTGCTAGATCAAAAGAACTATTCGGTAATTACGAGCCTTGCCCTTATAACCCAATCATGACGCAAAAGGATAAAACTGCCCCTATTCAGCGTTGTGGACATGGTAAACCTGTACAAACACAAAATGGTGAATGGTATATGGTTTATTTATGCGGTCGTATGGTAGATGGTAAATATAGCTTACTTGGCAGAGAAACCGCGCTGGATCCAATTACTTGGACGCCAGATGGTTGGCCAATTGTTAATAATCTAAAGGGACCTAGCACACTACAAAAGAAGCCTAACTTACCAGAAACAATCTTTGAATCTGCGAATCCAAATTATAATGGCCAAGATGAATTAAATGCAGAATGGGTTACCCCTAGACCACCTGAAGCAGATGGCATTACTATAAAAAATAAAAAATTATACATCAAAGGAAGCAAAGCCTCTATTAGCACGATGTACGCTAGAAATATTTTATTAATTAGACAAAAGCATTTTAACTTTGATGCTACTGCTACTTTAGAAACACCAGCCCTAGAAGTGGGACAACATACTGGTTTAACATGCTATTATGATGAAAATACGTATCTTCTCTTTGGAGTATTTAAAACAGAGAAAGGTTTAGAGTTAAAAGTTGTGGAACATATTGATGAAAATGATAGCGAATCATTAACTTTAAGTACTCTTCCTCAGTTTAATAACATTGATTTCAAAGTCGAAACAAGAGGTCTAAAAAGAACCTTTAAATATCGTTTAGACGGTGGAGAAGAAAAAGAACTTGGTACCCTAGAGAATGTCTACTATATTTGCGATGAAGGCATTAGAAAAGGAAAACGATTTACTGGAGCAATGGTAGGTATGTATGCGTATTCTGGACAGAAATCAGATGCTTATGGTGTCTTCTCTTCTTTCACTTATGAAGAAAAATAAGTACATCATGCACATCATCCTTAGAGAATCGATTTTTAAATGATAGATGTAATCTCCTATCATTTAAAAGGACTCTAAGTCAATGCTAATGCGATGTAGCACACTTCGCACCATAACAGTTTTATAGAACCTTAAAAAGGATATCATAAGCTTTTGAATAGCTTATGATATCCTTTTAATTTCATTTAATTAATATTATTAATTATTAATTATTAATTATTAATTATTAATTATTAATTATTAATTATTAATTATTAATAATAAGATTATCAATATTCTCAGTAATAAAGGCTTCGCCTTCTTGCCCCTCAACCGTTACATGTTTTAATTCGAGAACTTCAAGATTGTTCGCAAAAAGTCCTAATCTTGTTGTTTCATCCGCGCCATCCATCATTGCAGGCACACCTGATTTTGGATTCTTCGCAAATGAAATAGCGACATTATCAAGTACAACTTTTTTAATCTTTTGTTCTGGTAATCCATACATATAAGTAGCGGCTGCATGACAATTTGTACATTCTAAGTTTCTAAATGTTAATTCTCCAATGTATGGTGTTCTATCATCCACTGGATGGAATTCCTTACTCTGTACATAATCTGAATGTCCATCTGGATCACAATAGTAGAATCCATTAATAACTACTGGAGTCATAACATGATCCATGATAATATCTTCGAATAAGATACCATCTATGATTGCATCTTTTCCTCTACCTCTTCTTGTCTTAATACGAAGACCACGGTCTGTATGAAGGAAACGGCACTCTTTAACGACTAAATTTTTTACACCGCCTGCCATTTCACTACCAATTGTGATAGAACCATGACCATCTCTCATACAGCATTGACGAATCGTTAAGTTTTCAGATGGCTTTTTGAATTTTGCACCCATATAGATTTTCCCAGATTTGATAGCGATACAATCATCACCTAGAGAAAAATATACACCTATAATATCAACATTACAACAGGACTCTGGATCAAGTCCATCTGTATTTGGTGAGTCAGCTGGATTTAAAATATTTAAATCAATAAATTTTAAGTTATCTGAAAAATATGGATGAATGTTCCATGCAGGACTATTCTTTACTGTGATACCTTGCATCGTAACATGATTACAATGATTTAAAAAGATAAGTCTAGGTCTCCAAGCGATACGACGAACTTTAGGATTTTCCCACCAGTTTTCCTTACTTGCACATCCATCAATTGTTCCTTCACCAGTGATTTCAACATTCTCTACATTGATACCAGTAATAATACCTGAGAAGGAATCCAGAGGGTTACCTTCCCAAGTTCCTAAATTATATTCATCAGTTTCATCATAACTCTCAATGATACCTGGTAAAATAGGGAACTTTGTACGATCTGTAATCGCAGAAAGAGTCGCTCCCTTTGCAATTTCTAATTTTAAATCGCTCTTTAAGAATAAGCTAGTAATTTTATAAGTACCTTCTGGGATTAATACTCTTCCATCCTTAGGACAAGCATTAATTGCACATTGAATAAATGTAGTATCATCTTGAATACCATCACCCTTAGCACCAAAGGCTTTCACATTTAAAGTTACAAACTCATAATCTGTAGTAAATGTTACTACCTCTGAGCAACTATTACTGTTTTTCACATAGATTTCATAACTTGTCTGTGGTTTTAAGTTATGAATGGACTGAACTACCTTATTGCTCTTACAATAAAGCTTATTATCAATATAAATTTCATAATCTTCTTCTGTAAAATAATAACCTTGTTTCACTAATTCAATAACAGCCGTTCTTGCGGACTTAAATAAAATATTAAATTTCATTTGCTCTGTTGTTTTCAAATCTTTTCCCTCCTAGCTACTTTCAATAATTACTATATAGCAGCTATCTTCATTAATAAACCAAGTACTTCATCATCTAAATTTTCATTAAGCTGACGTAATATGGATGTAATCATATCATTTGCAATATCATCATATTTTTCACTTAATAAAACATTATATTTACATGCTTTTTTCATTGCATAAGCTGTCATTAATGATGTCCAAAGATTTACTTTATTAGAATTAGTTGACTCACAGATTAACATACTATCTTTATCCTGATATTTAAGAACACCTTTGATAGTTTCTTTAAACCAAACCATTAACTTCTTGTAATGTTCATAGATCTCTTCAGAAGTATTTTCGATTGTATCAATTAAAGTCATGGCATGTAGCGCTGAAAACTCAGTCTTAAATTCACTTTCATTCGTTACATATAACTCTTTTTCTTCATTGAAAAATTCGTTTCTTAGAGCATCAAACTTTGCTATGATATCATTATATCCTTCTTTTTTATGAAATACTGTTTCATAATTCATGTAAAATGGCATAGTCGCATAAAACTCATTAAAAATACAAACCTTATGCTCCTTAGCATTTTCAATTATAGTATCTGCACTACCAAGTTTTGTAACATAATCATTCGATAATTTATCAATCGCATTTTTATACTTTTCTTCGCCTGTTATTTTATATAAAGAAAAAATAACTTCACCAAGTCGAATCGTATCAACAATCTCATTTTCTATCTTAAAAGTTATATCACCATCGTCTGAAACTCTATCTTTAATACAATTGATGGCATAATTTATATAGCTATCGTCTTTCGTTTTCTTATAAAGGTCAATAGCTCCTGCCAATCTTAAACTTTTAGCGAAATTTGATTCCACAATTAAAGTTTTGTTTTTATCAAAATTTCTTTGCACAAATTGTTCTAAATTCATGAATTTAATCCAATGCCTTTCCTGTGAATTTAAAAAGAACAGGCTGTATAAAATCATTATTTTGATATTTGATTTATACAACCTGTTCAATTACAATCTATCTGATTATCTTATATCCTGCATTGCGCAGCCGTCCATATCATCAAAATCTTGATTTTCACCAACCATACCCCAAATAAAAGTATAAGCCTGTGTACCAGATCCAGAATGGATTGACCAGCTTGGAGAAATAACTGCTTGTTCATTTCTCATAACAATGTGTCTTGTTTCTGTTGGTTCACCCATATAGTGGAATACTAAAGCATCTTCTGGCATATCAAAGTATAAATAAACTTCCATTCTTCTATCATGTGTATGGCATGGCATTGTATTCCAAACACTACCAGGTTTTAATTGAGTCATACCCATAACTAGCTGACAGCTTTCTACTTGACCTGGAAGAATATATTTACAAATTGTTCTGTGATTTGCTGTTTCTAATGAACCAAGTTCTACTCTAACACAATCTTCTGGTTTGATTAATACAGTTGGATATGTTTTATGAGCTGGAGCACTGTTTAAGTAAAATTTCGCTGGCTGATTTGCATCTGCACTTGCAAAAGTAATGTCTTTTGAGCCCATTCCGATGTATAAACCATCTTTGTACTCTAATTCATATACAGTACCATCAACAGTTACAGTACCTTTACCGCCGATATTAATGATACCCATTTCTCTTCTTTGTAGAAAATATTCTGCACGAAGTTCATCTCCAGCAGTTAAAACAAGAGGTGCTTTTACCGGTACTGCAGAACCAGTAATGATACGATCAATGTGGCTGTATACTAATTTAATATCATCCACTTGAAACAAATCATCGATTAAAAATTCCTCACGTAAACGATCGGTTGTGTAATGTTTTACATCCTTTGGGGATGCTGCTGTTCTAAGTTCCATATTCAACACTCCTTTTTATTTATTATTTTAAAGTGGATATTATTAAATCCACAAACGCTACTAGCTAAGCATAAATAGCATATAAGGGTATTGCCCCAAATGAATGGCACAATACCCATATTTTATTACTATATGCTTACAGCATATGAATGATTATTATCATTTCTACGTGTAACATTCATGTAAGTAATTAAACTCACATTTTAATTATCTTTGAACACGTCCGGAACCATCTCCGCCTACTAAAGCATCAACTTCAGCACGAGTTACTAAGTTGAAGTCTCCAGGGATAGTGTGTTTTAATGCAGATGCTGCTACACCATATTCAAGAGCTGCTTTAAAGTCTTTACCATCTACGAAACCACAGATAGTACCAGCTGCGAAAGAGTCACCGCCACCTACACGGTCAACGATTGGAGAGATTCTGTATTTTCTTGAATGATAGAATTCACCAGTTTCGCCATTGTAGATACATGCAGACCAGCCATTATCGGAAGCAGAATAGCTTTCTCTTAAAGAGCTGATAACATATTTGAAGTTGAATTTAGCAACCATTTGTTTGAAGATATCTTCATAACCAGCTAATTCTAAGTCACCACTAGTTACGTCAGTGTTACCTGGTTTAAATCCAAGAACTTTTTCTGCATCTTCTTCGTTACCGATACATACATCAACGTATTGCATTAAGTTAGTCATAACTTTCTGAGCTTTTTCAGAAGACCATAATTTCTTACGGAAGTTTAAGTCAACAGAAACTGTGATTCCTTTTGCTTTTGCTGCTTTTAAAGCTGCTTCAGTTACTTCTGCTGCTTTATCAGAAACTGCTGGAGTAATTCCTGTAAAGTGGAACCAGTCAGCACCTTCAAAAATCTTATCGAAATCGAAATCAGAAACTTCTGCTTCAGCGATTGCAGAGTGAGCACGGTCATAAACAACCTTAGAAGCTCTCATAGCTGCACCAGTTTCAAGGAAGTAGATACCAAGTCTGTCACCACCGTGAGCAACGTTAGAAGTATCAACACCCATTTTATTTAATGCTGCAACAGCACAATCACCAATTTCATTTGCTGGAACTTTAGTTACGAAAGAAGCATCATGTCCGTAGTTTGCTAAGGATACAGCAACGTTTGCTTCTCCACCACCATAACAAACATCGAAGCTTTCTGCTTGAATAAATTTCTGATATCCTGGAGTGGATAATCTTAACATAATTTCGCCCATTGTTACAACTTTAGCCATTTTTTTATCTCCTTTTAATAAAATAATTATTATTAATGGTTTTTTAACCATTCCTATTGTACTTAAGAATTGTAAATAGTTCAACTATTTATTTAAAAAATTCTTTAAAGTATTTGATGCTAATACATTTTAATCAATAAATATACAACATCTTCCTGTAAGAATTTACATTCTAACGATTCTTTTTCTTCTTCCATTCATTGTAAAGATATTAATAATCATCGAATCGTAATTATCAAAACTACGGATTCAACTTGTTCATATCTTTTTATTTGTCCCTCCTCAAAGGAAGGGGAGGGACATCCTTCATAATATTATTATAAAGTTACACCTTGTTTAAAGATAGCCATATCATGGAAACCAGCTTCTTCAGATTTAAGTTTCTTACCAGATGCTACATCTAATACAAATTGGAAAAGTTCTTCAGATAATGTTTTCATATCCTTATCAACTACTAAAGATCCGCAGTTAAAATCAATCCAATTGCTCTTCTTATCAGCGAGCGCTGTATTTGTTGAAATCTTCATAGTTGGTACTGGTGATGCAAATGGAGTACCACGTCCTGTTGTAAATAGTACCATATGAGCACCAGATGCTGCTAATGCAGTTGCTGCAACTAAGTCATTACCAGGAGCGCTTAATAAATTTAAGCCCTTAGTCTTAACGATTTCACCATATTTTAAGACATCTTTAATTGGTGCACTACCAGATTTTTGAGTACATCCAAGAGATTTATCTTCAAGTGTTGAAATACCACCTTTTTTATTACCTGGAGATGGATTTTCATAAATTGTTTGATTATAACTTGTAAAGTAATTTTTGAAGTCATTAATTAAATCTACCGTTTTATCAAACATTTCTTTTGTTTCACAACGTTCCATAAGAAGTGTTTCTGCACCAAACATTTCAGGTACTTCTGTAAGGATAGTTGTTCCACCCTGTGCAACTAAGATATCGGAGAAAGCACCTACTGTTGGGTTTGCAGTAATACCTGACATACCGTCAGAACCACCACACTTCATACCGATTACTAATTCATCAGCACCGATTTTTTCACGTTTAAATTGAGCTGTATATTGAATTAACTCCTCAATTAAACCTTCTGCTGCTTCCATCTCATCTTCAACATCCTGGCATTGTAAAAACTTAACTCTGTTTTCATCATAGTCCCCAAGATATTCTTTTAATACAGCAATATTACTATTTTCACAACCAAGACCAAGAACTAATACACCACCTGCATTTGGATGATTAATTAAGTCAGCAAGAATTGTTCTTGTGTATTCTTGGTCATCTCCCATCTGAGAGCAACCATATGGATGTGGGAATGCAATAATATCTTCTACTGTTCCAGTAAGTTTACTTGCAAATTGCTTTGACATTGCTGTTGCTATGTTGTTTACACAACCAACAGTTGGTATAATCCAGATTTCATTACGGATACCAACTTTTCCATTACTTCTTCTAAAGCCATCAAAATAAGCTTTTTCTCTAGATGATAATGGTACAAGATTTGGTTCATAAGTATATTCTAATACATCGCCTAAATTTGTTTTTATGTTATGAGTATGGATCCAAGCTCCTACAGCAACATCACTTGTTACATGTCCAATTGGGAAACCATATTTAATAACATTTTCACCTTCTGCAATCGCTGTTAAAGCGAATTTATGACCACGTGGAATATCTTCTACTAGGGTAACTGATACGTCACCTACTAAAAGAGTAGTCCCCTTTGATAAATCTTTTAGAGCAACGGCAACATTATCTTTTGGATTGATTTTAATAAAGTCTTGCATAAGATTCATCTGCCTTTCTTTGAGATTTATTTGACTTTCATATGTGTGATTCAAACTTCATTACAAAGTTTTAAATCACACATACTTCGTCACCATCTCATATTTTATTATTCAGTAATAACTTTTTCTAATGCTTTACGCATTCCGTTTGCTTTGATTTCTTCTAAGTATCCAGCAATTTTATCAACTAAGCCATCATATTTAGTTAAATCTTCACCAAAGAATTTTTCATTGCTTAAGTAAAGAGTTGCAAACTCTTTTGCTGGTTTTCCAGAATTAGCTGCAAAGAATTCTAAAACATCAGCATCATCTAAAATCTTGTATTCATTACCATCTCTTGTTCCCATTAAAGCATTCTCTTTAATTTCGTTTCCTGTATAGAAGCTCATTAAAGCTGCAATAGAGAAGCTTAAGTGATTTGGTAATTTACCAAATTTATCAATATATCCAGTTAAGCTTGGCTTACAACGAGATTTCCATTTAGATACAGAGTTTAAGGAAATAGATAATAATGCATGCTTAATAAATGGATTTTCAAAACGTTCAATAACTGCGTTAGCAAATGCTTCACATTCTTCTTTTGGAAGAGATAATGTAGGGATGATTTCATTAAATACAGTGTTCATCATGAATTTACGAACCGTTTCGTCTTCCATGGATTCTTTTACGAAATCATTACCTGCAAGGTAGGAAGCTAATACGAAAGAAGTATGTGCACCGTTTAAGATACGTACTTTTCTTTCTCTATATGGTTTTTGGTTATCTGTAAAGATAACTGGAAGTCCTGCTTTGTCAAGTGGAAGTTCAGCAGAGATATCTTTATCGCTTTCGATTACCCAAAGAGCAAATAATTCTCCAGTATCTACTAAGTTATCTCTATATCCAAATTCTTCCCACATTTTTTCAACTTCATCTCTTGGATAACCAGTTACAATTCTATCAACTAATGTAGAACAGAAAATACAAGCATTATTAACCCATGCTACGAATTCATCGGAAAGATTCCAAAGTTTTGCAAATTTTAATACGCAATCTTTTAATGTTCCACCATTGTTTTCAATTAATTCACAAGGAATAATGATTAAGCCTTTGCTTTCATCTCCCTTGAAGAAAGTAAATCTATCAAATAAGAATTTAGTTAACTTACCAGGATAAGTTTTTGGAGGTTGAGCAGCGAATTCATCTGTTTCATCATATACAATTCCTGCTTCTGTTGTATTAGAAACAACAAAACGTAAGGTATCGCATGAAGCAAGACTTTCATATTTTTCAAATTCATTGATTGTGTCAACTGCATCAGATACACAAGTAATAATTCTGTTTTCTACTTTTGTTTGTCCATCCTCTTTACCACGAAGTGATAATGTATATTGACATTCTTGTTCATGGAACATATCCAAGTTACCGAAAGCAATTGGCTTAACAATAACAACGCTGCCATCAAATACACCTTTTTCATTTGCTACATCGATCATATGATCTACAAAACCACGAAGGAAGTTACCTTCGCCAAATTGTAATACTTTTACTGGTCTTTCTTTTGCCTTTGAAATTGTCTTGTTAAGAATGTTCATTCCTTAGTCTCCTTCACTATCTGATTCATAATTTCATAAAGTGTTATTATTTTAGTTAGCGTAACCGCTTTAACGAATACTTATAGCACTCTATACTATTTTTATAACAAAATAATAATTTATCTTTCGGTTTGAGTAATATAGCTCTCTCAAGCCATGGTACACTACATTTATAATCAATTGAACCATTCTGAGTATGCTTTTTATGCAATTTCAAAATGTAAGAAAATCTTTCTTTCATAAATTTACTTCGCTATGTTTTAAGTTGGGAAAATTTATGTATCAAATCAATTTATAAATGTAAGCGTTTACAATTAGTATTTTACTCATGTTTTCCTAATATGTCAATGGCTTTTAAAGCTTTTTTTATTTCTTTATAAATTCACTAAAAACTACATGAAATCTTTTTGCAAAATGCCCTTGTCAGTCTATTTTTTGTATAGTATAATATATATTGATTATAAGTCATTGATATAGCATAACTGTAAGCGCTTACACAGTTGTTTTATTAAAGCGCTTACATAGGAAACCAGGGGGTTAACAACATGAACATTTACGATGTTTCTCAAAGAGCAGGTGTCTCCATTGCTACCGTTTCACGTGTTATCAATGGAAATCCAAACGTAAGTGAAAAAACCAAACAAAAAGTTTTAGATGTAATGAAAGAAATTGGATACACTCCAAATGTGTTTGCCCGTGGGTTAGGTCTTAACACTATGAAGACCATAGGCATTATGTGTGCTGATTCATCGGATACCTTCCTTGCAAATGCGGTTTATTATTTAGAGCAGAACTTAAGAAAAAATGGGTATGATTCTTTTTTATGTTGTACCGGATATGAGCTCCAAAATAAGCAAAAATACTTGAAATTACTACTCTCAAAACGTGTTGATGCTGTTGTAATGGTTGGTTCAGGGTTTCTAGAATCAAACAAAAAAGATAATGTTTATATTAGTGACGCTGCAGAAGAAGTTCCAATAATGTTAATTAACGGATATCTAAACCATCCTAATATTTATTGTACCCTCTGTGATGATCATCAAGCAGTATATGATGCTGTAAGTAAGTTAATTGCTCACGGTAGAAAGAAAATATTATATTTATATAATTCGAAATCTTATAGTGGTATTCAAAAATTAAGTGGGTATAAAGATGCAATTCTTGCCAATGACCTTCCTTTGGATGATTCTCTTATGCAAATGTGTGTGAATAATATTCAAGAAACCAAGAATTTACTTCTTCATTTACAAGAGAATGGTTTAACCTTTGATGCCATCGTAGCTGCAGAAGATGCCTTAGCCGTTGGTGCTATTAAATTTGCAACTGCAAAGGGATATCATATTCCTAACGACATCGAAATAATTGGTTATAATAATTCTATTTTAGCTACATGCTGTGATCCCGAGCTTACCTCGATTGATAACCATGTAGAAACTTTATGCATTACAACAATTAACACTCTTATGCGAGTATTACTTGATAATGATGTACCTAATAAAACAACCATATCAAATGATTTAATCATCAGAAATACTACAAGCTTTTGATAACATTATGTGTTTACTATGTATAAGCTGTGTTACATAAATCGCTGCTTTTACTTGTAGCGCATTGTTATAAGTTTATAAATAAGAGTACATGCTATACCAAAAAGTATATACCCTTAAATTACTTAACAGTCATTGACTAAATATTCTAAGGAGGATTTCTATATGAAACCATTTATGGACAAAGATTTTTTATTGTCTAATGAGACAGCTAAAACATTATATCATGATTATGCAGCAAAAATGCCAATTATTGATTATCACTGCCACATCAATCCACAAGAAATTGCTGAAGATAGAAGCTTTGATACAATCACTCAGGTATGGCTTGGTGGTGACCACTACAAATGGCGTCAAATGCGTTCAAATGGAATCGATGAAAAATATGTAACTGGTGATTCCACTGACTTTGAAAAATTTGAAAAATGGGCACAAACGCTTCAAAAAGCGATTGGTAATCCACTTTATCATTGGTCTCATTTAGAACTTCAAAAATATTTTGATTATCATAAGCCTTTAAAAGCTGATAACGCAAAAGAAGTTTTTGATCTTTGTAACGAAAAGTTACACGATAAGGACATGAGCGTTCGTAATATCATCAAAAAATCCAACGTTGAAGTAATCTGTACTACTGATGATCCTATCGATTCATTAGAATGGCACAAAAAAATTGCTGAAGATTCAAGCTTTGATGTTAAGGTATTCCCAGCTTGGAGACCAGATAAAGCAATGAATATTGAAAAACCTGATTACCTTGACTATTTAGCTAAATTAGAAAACGTAAGTGGCGTTAAAATTTCTAATTTCGAATCTTTAAAAGAAGCTCTTAAGGTTCGTCTTGCATTCTTTAATTCTATGGGATGTAAAGTTTCTGATCATGCTCTTAATTATGTAATGTACAAACCTGCTACTGAAGCTGAAATCGAAGAAATTTTTGCTAAACGTTTAGCTGGTGGAAGCTTAACAGAATTAGAAGAACTTCAATTTAAAACAGCATTCATGGTATTTGTAGGTAAAGAATACAATAAACTTGGATGGGTTATGCAGTTACATTATGGTACAAAACGTGATAATAACGTATTCCGTTTCAATCAATTAGGACCTGATACAGGATTTGACTGTATTAACACAGAAAGTTCTTCTGCTGAAATGGCAAACTTCTTAAATGCACTTAACTCAACAGATGAATTACCAAAAACAATTATTTATTCTTTAAATCCTACAGACAATGCTGCTATTGGTACTGTAATTGGATGTTTCCAAGATTCAACTTGCGTTGGTAAAGTTCAACAAGGTTCTGCTTGGTGGTTCAATGATCACAAAGTTGGTATGACTGAACAGATGACTTCTTTAGCTAACTTAGGTTTATTAGCTAACTTCAATGGTATGTTAACAGATTCAAGAAGTTTCTTATCTTACACAAGACATGAATACTTTAGAAGAATTCTTTGTGATTTAATCGGAACTTGGGTTGAAAATGGCGAATATCCAAACGATATCGAATTCTTAGGACAAATGGTTCAAGACATTTCTTACTACAATACTAAGAGATACTTCGGATTCTAATAAAAATTATAAGGGTTGGTACGAGATAATTTATTATCTTGTTCCAACCTTTTTTTATCTGATAAATTCTTATACTAACTCACTCTATAATTTTTCTACTAATTTAAAGAGTCATATAAAAAATCCTCACCCCAATATCATGAATAGTAGAAATAAATAAAAAAGAATTATTCTAGATATAATTGCAAAAAATTGTAGCAATTATAATCTGCACTCTTTTTTATAATTAATCTCAACTATCTTTTATATTCGCTTGACTTTCTTCCTTCCTTTTTATGTATCACATATTAATTTATAGTAAAAAATAGTATACAATTCTTTTAGTTGGTAATTATTGTGTTAATTTTTTTAGTTTAATTTTAAAATTTCTACTTGAAATATCACCATCGGTATATTACAATATTGAGTTGAATAAAGTTTTGTACATAGCATCAGGACTTTTTAAATATCCTGTATGTCTCACTTTATAAACATGAAAAGAAATGACTTTTAGAAACGAAAAAACGTCATTCCCATATTTGGAGGTGCTTATGAAACACATTATTAGTCCACTTGATTTGTCTGTTGAAGAACTTGCTAACGTTCTTGATTTAGCTGAACAGATTATCAACGACCCAAAAAAGTATGCCGAATGCTGTCACGGTAAAAAATTAGCGACCTTATTTTACGAACCAAGTACCAGAACGAGATTAAGTTTTGAGGCTGCCATGCTGAATTTAGGTGGTAGTGTACTTGGTTTTTCTTCCGCTGATTCTTCCTCTGCTGCCAAGGGCGAAAGCGTAGCAGATACCATTCGAGTTGTTTCCAGTTATGCAGATATATGTGCAATGCGCCATCCAAAAGAAGGTGCTCCATATGTTGCTTCTACTTACTCTTCTATCCCAGTAATTAACGCTGGTGATGGTGGTCATAATCATCCAACCCAAACTCTCACGGATTTACTTACAATTAAAAATTTAAAAGGTAGTCTTAATAATCTTACCATCGGATTTTGTGGGGATCTTAAGTTTGGACGAACCGTTCATTCATTAATTAACGCTATGGTACGTTATGAGAACGTTAAATTTGTACTAATCTCTCCTGATGAATTAAAAATACCTGCATACCTAAGAGAAGAAGTATTAGATAGAAACAATATAGCTTATAAAGAAGTAAAAGTACTCGAAGATGTAATGCCAGAACTTGATATCCTATACATGACTAGAGTACAAAAAGAGCGTTTCTTTAATGAAGAAGATTATATAAGATTAAAAGATAGTTTTATCTTAGATGCCAAAAAGATGGAACTTGCTAAAAAAGATATGTTAGTACTACATCCACTTCCACGTGTGAATGAAATTGCTACTGAAGTTGATGATGACCCTCGTGCAGTATATTTTAAACAAGCCCAATATGGTGTATATGCTCGAATGGCATTGATTATGACTTTACTTGGTATCACAGTATAGAAGGGAGAAATAACATGTTAAACATTGGTGGATTAAATCATGGCGTTGTCATAGATCATATTGAAGCAGGAAGTGCTATGAAAATCTATGAATATCTTCAATTAGAAAAATTAGATTGTAGTGTCGCAATCATTAAAAATGCTAGAAGCAATAAGATGGGAAAGAAAGATATTATCAAAATTGAAGGACCTCTAGTAGTTGATCTAGACGTTCTTGGGGTGATTGATCCTAATTTAACAATAAATATTATTGACAATGGTAATATTATAGAAAAACGCCATTTAAACTTACCTGAATTAGTAACTGGTATTATAAAATGCAAAAATCCAAGATGCATCACTTCTGTAGAAGCAATTCCTCATAAATTTAAACTTACAGATAAGAATAAATGTGTCTACCGTTGTATCTACTGCGAACAAGCATTTAAGAGAAATTAATTGACATAAAAAGAAAAGCCCACTGTAACAGTGTTATCACTTGCCGTGGGCTTTTCGATATTATTATAATTCCTCTTCATTGAACAACACTCTACTTTTAACCTATCTACTAAAATCTCTATATGGATTTGCGATTAACATATATAGACATAGTAGCTTATATCGTGCAAATCCCAATTCTAAGTGTGTTTTATGTAATAAATCCTCCTTAAACTCTCGCACAAGAGTTTCAGACGATTCATCTAAAACTTCTTCATGATAACGAACCTTTATAAATGTATTTAAAACATCTGGCAATGTTTCCTGATTTATATGCTTACAGTCAATACGATTAAAAAACTCAAAAATAGTTTCTTCTTTCAATGGTAGGTACCCTATTTTCTCAAGGATATACAATATTTGTACCATATTAATTAAAATTCGTGTACTACCACTTATCTTTTTATAACACCGTTTATTGTAATAAACTTTGAAAATTAGATAAAGTACACTACAAATTACTATAATAATCAGAATTCCAACAAATATGAGTTTACCAAACGGGTTAATCTCCTTTTGGGTTAGTTCTAACATATCACCACCCATTTCTTCGATTTCTTGAAACTCCTCTTCGGATAAGAAATCTTTATAGGAAATTTGTGTAGGCGTTACTTTATTAGCACTCTCTTCTTCCTTCCACTTTGTATATCGAAACTCTTGATAAGAGGGTGTAGGTTCAAAAGCGATCCATCCGATTCCTTCTATATATGCCTCTGGCCAAGCATGAGCATCTAAATCCTTTACAATATATGCATTTGACTCATTCTTTGAGCTTTCTTTAACATAAAAACCTTGCAAATATCTTGTTGGAATCCCAATGGTTCTTGCCATCATGGCAAATGCTGTTGCAAAATGAGTACAATACCCTTCCTTAGTTTCAAACAACAAGGAATCCACTGCATCATCCGTATCTTTTAATATTTTAGGCGTTAATGTATAGTTTAAATTTTGCAAATATCCTTCGATCGCCTTACACTTTTCATAGTCAGTACTATAATTTTTTGTTAACTCCTCACTTAAACGTTTCACTCGTAAGGGCATATTTCCTGGTACATTACAATAATTCTGCCTAACATAGGAATGATACTTTAAAAGCACTGATTCTATCTGATCCACAGTAAGAGAAGAAGATCTATCAAACTTATTCACTAATTTTAAAATTAACTCACCTTCTTTATGATCAATACTGCTTATGTTTAAATTATTATATTTTGCTTGATTAAAAAATTTATCTAGCTCTTCACTACCTAGATTAAGTTCAAGAGACTTCACTGTATATTCCGTTTCCTTTCCCTCTAATTTCTTAAACTTTAAATTAGCATTCTTTACATAACTCGCATTTTTATTTATATCCACTTCAATCATTTTTGCTGGTAGAAAGATTGATTTTGTAAAAATATTATCATACTCCACTATATAGGTACGGTAATCGATAAAGGACGGCATCTTTGTTTCTTCCGCTAGCAAATCGTTATATGCCAATGCACAATAAAATTCAAGTAAATCAATTTGTGATTCCTTTAACTGATATGTATTTTCAAAATTGCCATTAACATCCCCCCACTCATTGTTTGCATAGTAACTCTTAATATTACCTTGCAGATAAAATCCACCCTCTATCTTTTTACTAAGTTTAATACGAAGAACCTCCTCATATGATGAAATTACATCTCCCCCCAAAGAACCATCTTCTGAATATCCTGAAAATAAAACCGAATAATCTGCATTCTCTGGATGCATCCATACACTTATATTGGCAATAAGTTCACTGGTTGAATCTGATATACTTTGCCAAAGATATTTAACAAAACGCCATTCCATAGGGTGTTTTTTCGTAGGTATTGCCAGCAGTGAAATGAAAACCAACAAAAAGATAGGTATTAGATATGTCATAGCACCTACGAAATCTTGTCCCCGGTTTTTATATAAACGTTGATAACTATATTCAGTTAGCATAAGCAAAACATAGGTTAATAGACATACCACAAAAAGCTTTGGTACATCATATTGTAAGAAAGATACTATAATTAGCCCAAAGAAGAAAACAACAGCCGTGACTACTCTTAAAATATAGCTATGCACAAATAGATAAATCGGAATTCCTATTATGATTAGCAATACACAAATAGTGAATATTTGATAATCTACACTAGGGTTCTTTTCTAGAAACCGTTCCTTAAATAGCCACTTCCAATAACTTTGATATCCTTTAAGTAACGAATATTTCGTAAGCCAACTAATAAAAAATATAGTAGCAACAACACCGAGTATAAAGACATATAATATTAGCCGCTTTTTATTTATATCTACGATTCGTAAGAATGTAATACTAATAATTGCTAGGAATACAATATGAATTTCATTTGCCCCCAACAAAATTAATGAATTTAATAATGACATCCCAGCAAGACTGAGTAAAAATGTTAAGAAAATGTGATATGCATGACGCTTATAGATATTTTTAATATTCATCTCATTTCCTCCCCTACCCCTGATCCAAAACATCACTTACTTCTTGATCAAGTGTAACCTGAAATAATAAAATTCTATCATCCAAATTCTTAAGTCCAATTTCACTTCTATCTTTGTTGATATATAGTATGATTATGGTATTTCCATTCTGTACGGCCTGATAACTAGCATAGCAAAGTTCCTTTGTAATGGTATGTGTAATCATCATACAATAATTTCGCCCACCACCGAATCTATTTGCCTCAATTAGCAAATTGGCTATGCTTTTGGTACTACAAAAAGCAAGATCCATCGTCATCTGGTATAGCATATCAAAGCTGACTTTATTATGAATTTCTTTCCTTTGAGTTCCCTTTCGGTCAAACACAATCGTAATCGGTGTATTTTTTCGAAAATAAAAATCAACAATAGCTAGGGTAGCCTCAATAATCTTATCCTCTATGATAATTTGATTTAATTCTGAGTCATTTACTTTTGTTAAATCCATAAGTAGTAAGATTTCAGACTTTGGCTCATCAATAAATTTTCTTGTTAAAAGTTGATTTGCTCGTGCACTTGCCTTCCAATGTATATGTTTTATAGCATCACCCTTCTGATAATTTCTAACCTCTACATCCGGTATATTAAAATAAACTGGTGTCGTGTATCGTTGCTGTTTTGAATCCATTTCTTCAAAAAAAATCAGGTATTTCAGGCGAATGATCCTTGGCAATACTTTTATATTAATAGTTGATGGAGATGGATATGTCAGACGAAATAATCCAAGAAAATCTGTTATTTGTACCTTATCAATTCCTGCGAAATATTCCCCACGATACTTGCAATAAATAGTGGTTTTATAATTATATTGCTCGCCAGGTAACAAACAATAACAATCGATTGCATTTAAAGCTTCTACTTCGCTTGTTTCATGCAAAAAAGTAATATTAACATTTGTATACGTAAGGATATCTTCATTCGCTAGAATAAACTGATACGGTATATGCTCTCCTTTCACAATTGTTTTACGATCAATTAACTGATATACGCAAAATCTAAAATATACATATACCATATAGATACAAGAAAAAAGAGGTATTAATAGCAACATAAAAAAGATGCTATAGCTGATAACACCTCCATAAAAACTTATAAAAATTGCAGAAAGGATAATCGAAATTACTAAAAGAATCCTGCTACGCACCATAAAAATCTCCCGTTAATATTGGCACTCTAACTTTTCTTATTATTGATTTTATTACTTCATCCAGTGCTACTTTATTAATTTTCGCTTCCATTGAAAGCACCAAGCGATGATTTAGCACTGGATAAATCACTTTTTTAACATCATCTGGTATCACAAAATCTCGACCACTTAAGTAGGCGCATGCTTTACTTGCTCGGATTAATCCTAAGGTTGCTCTTGGGCTTGCCCCTAAGGAAAGGCTTTCATGAACTCTAGTTTCACTTATTAAATTAACGATATATGTAATTAAGTCTTTATGGATATCAACGGACCTCACTTCATTTTGTAATTCACATATTAACTCTTTATTCGCTACTGTTTTCACCTTTTTTATCGGCTCTTCTTTTAAATAATTCAAAGCCATCAAAATTTCATCTTCAACTGTAGGATATCCAATGGAAATTCTCATTAAAAAGCGATCTAATTGTGCCTCAGGTAAATTATAGGTTCCTGTAAATTCCATTGGATTCTGTGTTGCTATTACCATAAATGGTGCTTCTATTGGATAAATAATTCCGTCTACTGTTACTTGCCTCTCCTCCATCGCTTCTAATAGACTTGACTGTGTTTTAGGTGAAGTCCGATTAATTTCATCTGCTAAGATAATGGAATGCATAATCGCACCTTTTTGAAACTCAAATGTAGCATTTTTCATATTATAAACAGATATACCAGTTACATCACTTGGTAGGGTATCAGGTGTAAATTGAATTCTGCTAAAACTAACATCCATCGTTTTTGCCATCGCATTTGCTAAACTCGTCTTTCCTACTCCAGGTACGTCCTCTAGCAATAAATGTCCCCCTGCAAGAAGCGCCATCATAGCAAATTCTACTTTATCTTTCTTTCCGATTAAAACATTATTAATTTCGTTCATAATGTTATTCGCTTCTTCATAAAACCTCATATCCTACTTTCTCCTTCTTATTTATATGTCAATTCTTAATTATTCATTTTCCAATTTTTAGCTAATTTCATTGTATCATTTTCATATTTCTATAACAATATGGCAATTATACTTTTTACATGAATAATCAGATATGCATTTATGCTTACTTTTACTACGTTGCGTAAAATTAATCTATTATTGGGATACCTTAAAATGACTATTGCTAAATAAAAAAAGTCGCATGGTAGCTGTTTTTATAGGCTCCCCGTTGTGATAAACTGTTTTATTACGTTAAACAGTCTAACATGAGAAGCCTTTTAACAGGCTACCTGCAACTTATGACTTTATTAAGCTAATATAAAATTGATATTATAATTTACTTCTTCTATTAAGTTTAATTCTTTATACTAGCTTTTACTTCTTAATGTTAGCTTTTACTTTTTATATTAGCTTTAAATTTTTATTAAATTAACTTCTTACATTAACTTTTACTTTTTATATTAGGTTTCACTTTTTATTATAGATTTTGCTTTATCCGTTAACCCCGTTTATTCAATTTACATTTATACTTAAGCTATCATTTCCTACGTATTTCATTTAAATACATTTAGAACAAACCGATAATCTCACCATCTTCATTCACATCAATGCGTTCTGCTGCTGGCACTTTAGGAAGTCCTGGCATAGTCATTATACTACCTGTTATTGCTACAACGAAGCCTGCGCCAGCTGATACGTATACTTCTCTTATATTCACTGTAAACCCAGTTGGTCTTCCTAGTTTCGTAGGATCGTCTGATAAAGAATATTGATTTTTAGCCATACAAACAGGTAAATTACCAAATCCCAAAGATTCCAATTTTGCGAGTTCCTTTTCAGCTGCAACATCAAAGCTTACACCGTCTGCACCATAGATTTCTTTTGCAACCGTTTCAATCTTTTTCTTTAATGGCAATTCATTATTATATAACGGTTTGAAATTACTTTCCTTCGTTTCTATTGTTTTTAAAACTTTATTAGCTAAGTCAATTCCGCCTTCTCCGCCTTTTTCCCAAACTTCAGAAAGAGAAAACTCACAGCCTCTATTTTCACAGAATTCCTTAACAAAGGAGAGTTCTTTCTCTGTGTCTGATGAAAATTTATTTAAAGTCACTACTACTGGGACATTATATTTTTGAATATTTTCAATATGTTTCTCTAAATTCACAATACCTTTTTGTAATGCCTCTATATTTTCAGTGGAAAGTTCTGTTTTAGGAACACCGCCATTATATTTTAAGGCACGCACCGTTGCTACTAATACTACTACAGATGGTTTTAAATTTGCGATACGACACTTAATATCAAAGAATTTCTCCGCACCTAAATCTGCACCAAATCCAGCTTCTGTAACAACCACATCTGCTAATTTTAATGCTGTTTTCGTTGCCCTTACACTGTTGCATCCATGGGCAATGTTCGCAAATGGACCACCATGAATGATAGCTGGTGTATTTTCAAGTGTTTGAATTAAGTTTGGTTTAACTGCATCCTTTAAAAGTGCTGCCATTGAACCAACCGCATTTAAATCCTTTGCTGTTATTGGCTTTCCTTCATAGGAATACGCAACAATAATTCTACCAAGTCTCTCCTTTAGGTCTTCCATATTCTCTGCTAAACAAAGAATTGCCATGATCTCAGAAGCTACCGTAATAATAAAATGATCTTCTCTAACTACACCATCCGCTTTTCTACCAAGTCCAACAACAATATTTCTAAGGGCACGATCATTCATATCCACACAACGCTTCCAAACAATCTGATTTGGATCAATTGAAAGTGCATTCCCTTGATGTAGATGATTGTCTAGCATAGCAGCAAGTAAGTTATTCGCTGATGTTATTGCATGAAAATCTCCTGTAAAATGAAGATTTAAATCCTCCATAGGAACCACCTGTGCATTACCACCACCTGCAGCTCCCCCTTTAATACCAAAGCATGGGCCTAAGGATGGTTCTCTTAGAGCAATTACTGCCTTTTTATTTAATTTACCTAATGCTTGACCAAGACCTACGGTTGTGGTGGTTTTTCCTTCTCCTGCAGGAGTTGGATTAATCGCCGTTACTAAAACTAATTTACCATCTTCTCTATCTTTTACACTTTCCCATAACTCATCGGTCAATTTCGCTTTGTATTTCCCGTAAAACTCCAAATCATCTTCTTTTATTTCAAGTTGTTTTGCTACATCACTAATGTGCTTCATTTTCGCTGCTTGCGCGATTTCTATATCTGTTTTCATACGAATCTCCTCCTAACGTTAATGAACGTTTTTATTCATTAACACCATTATAACAAAAAAATACAAGAAATGAAGTACAATTCTTATTATATATTTTTCAGCTTATTATAAATGAAACTAATAACTTGTCTTTTTATTTCTTTATTACCATGATACTAACCTAACAACTTTTATTCCATATTTCTTCATTATCTATTCTTTCATATCTCTTCATTATCACAAAACTATCATTTTTTTCTTCAATTGATATCAAATCCTACACAACCTTGTATTTCTAACCACCATTCTATATAATAAAAGTAGCACTCATACATTATCTTTTCACTGGAGGAAAAAATGAAATACAATACAATTATCTTTGATTTAGATGGTACCTTACTTGATACCTTAGAAGATTTAAAAAATAGTGTAAATTATACATTGGAGCAATTTAATTATCCAATAAGAACTTTATCAGAAGTACGCAATTTCATTGGAAATGGTGTAAAAGTCTTGCTTACTAGATCTTTTCCTGCAAACAGCACTCCAGAAATGATAGAAGAAGCTCTTATTATATTCCGTAACCACTATGCAAAGCATATGTATGATAATACTTGTCTTTACCCTGGAATTTCTGAATTACTAACACATTTAAAAGAATCGAACTATCGACTGGCTATTGTATCAAATAAACTTGATAGTGCCGTAAAAGAATTAAATGAACGCTTTTTTAAAGACTTCATAAATTTATCCATCGGTACAAGTGAGAATGCGAAAAAGCCAGATCCATACCATGTACTTGAAGCAATGAAACTACTTGGTTCTACCATAGAGGATAGCATTTACATCGGGGATTCTGATGTTGATATTGAAACTGCTAAAAATGCAGGTATCCCATGTGTCGGAGTTTCATGGGGATTTCGTGGCCGTGAATTTTTAGAGGCACATCATGCTGACTTTGTTATCGATGAGCCAAGTGAATTAATACAGCTATTAAAAAGATAGTTTAGCCTATTTTTATAGGACAAAGCAGTTATACTTTTATTTATTACAAATTAAAATTAAAAAATGAGGATTACCCAGCTTTGCAGAGTAAGTCCTCATTTTTATTTTAACAATTCATATTGTTTTTTACACAATCAGTGTTTTCTATTCTAAGAAACGATAAACCAAACGATAATCGCTCCAACAAGACCAACTACACCAACTAAAGTTTCTAACACTGTCCATGTCTTTAAGTTTGTCTTTTCATCTACTTCAAACATAGACTTAGTTAACCAAAAGCCGGCATCATTTACATGGCTAAATGCAGTTGCTCCACCAGCTATTGCGATGGTTAACGTAGCAAGCTGTAACTGACTAAGTCCAGCAACTGCAGGCATGGAAGCTACAATACCTGCTGCCATCGTCATAGATACAGTAGCGGATCCTACAGAGATTCTTACCGCTGCTGCAATTAAAAATGCGATGATTACTAATGGCAATGGAAGCCCACCTACAAAATCTCCAAACACTTCACCAATTCCTGAATTTTGTAATACAAAACGTAGCATACCACCACCAGCAATTAATAAAATTATATTACCAGCAGAACGTAACGAGCTAGTCATAATATGTGTTAGCTCTTCCATTTTATAACCGCTAGGTAATCCAAGAAATAAAACGGCCATTATCGTTGATAATAATAACGCAATTACTGGAGTTCCTAAAAACGTTAACAATGGACTAAGTGGTGCTAAAAATGGAATTGTAGAAGATACTGTATTTAAAATAATCAAGAATAATGGTAATAATATTACGAGTACGATTACTAAAAAACTTGGACGCTTTCCATTTTTATCTGCCTTATTCTTTTCATTTTCTTCATAAGAAGTTGGTACTGGTACAAACATTTTATTTCCTGCAAATTTACCAAATACAGGACCAGCAATAATCATCGCAGGAATACCAATAATGATACCAAGAATGATTACATAACTTAACTCCACATTTAACATCTCAGCGACTAATACAGGACCTGGTGTTGGTGGGATAAAGGCATGTCCAATTGCCAAACCTGCTAATAAAGGAATTGCATAGTGGTAAATAGAACGTCCAGTTTTCTTTGCAATACCAAATGCAACAGGAATTAAAATTAATAATCCTGACTCAAAGAATACAGGCATACCAACGATAAGACCAGTGATTCCCAACGCCCATGGCGCATTTTTCTCACCAAAACGGTTCAATAATGTATCCGCAATTACTTCTACACCACCAGTTGCCTGCAATACTGCACCAAACATAGAACCTAAACATACTAAGATTGCTATAGTTTGTAAGGTAGATCCAACACCATTTGTAATGGTATCTACAATCATAGTGTATGGCATACGAACGATAAGGCCAATGAGTAATGCAGAGGACATAATCGCTAAAAATGGCTGTACCTTAAATTTGATGATTAGTAGTAATAGGACAGCAAAACCAATTAAAGCTCCTATTGTCAATAGTTGTGGGGATGCACTAAATGTAGCTTCCATAAAAACCTCCTAAAAAACAAGATCTATTCCATATATCCGCCCTTCATTGGGGACACTGCTCTCTCTGAAAACACTTTTAATACGCCGTGTTGATATTTGTTTTTTCTTGGACGCCATTTAGATTTTCTTTCTGCTAAAATTGCTTCCATTTCTTCTTCTGTTTTTTTCTCTCCTGCAACTCCAACAATGCGAAGAACACGATTTGGAATGTTTACTTCAATTAAGTCGCCTTCTTCTATAAGTGCTATAGGGCCACCTTCTGCAGCTTCTGGTGAAACGTGTCCGATTGCTGGTCCTTTGGATGCACCAGAGAATCTACCATCGGTAATTAATGCAATAGATGCGCCTAAGGTAGCGTCTGAAGCAATGGCTTCTGTAGTGTAAAACATTTCTGGCATACCACTACCCTTTGGTCCTTCATAACGTATGATAACTGCATCTCCAGGCTTAATTTCATGGGTTAAAACAGCCTTGATTGCATCTTCTTCACAGTCAAATGGTCTTGCACGTAAGGTAGCTTCAAACATTTCTTTTGGAACTACTGTATGTTTAACAACAGCTCCGCCAGGTGCTAAGTTACCACGTAAAATAGCAATACTTCCATCCGTACCAAATGGACGATCAAACGGACGAATAATATCTTCTTTTTTAAGATTTAAACGATCTAAATAAGCTTGGCATTTATCGTAAAAACCATTTTTCTTTAAGTCTTCTAAATTTTCACCAAGAGTTTTTCCTGTTACCGTCATGACATCCAAATGAAGCATGTCTTTAATCTCTTCCATAACGGTTGGTACACCACCTGCATAATAAAAATATTGTGCTGGCCATTGTCCCGCTGGACGAATGTTTAATAAATAATGTGCTCCTCTGTGTAAACGGTCAAAGGTATCCGCATCAATATCAATTCCAAACTCTCTAGCAATTGCCGGAATATGAAGTAATGAATTCGTAGAGCCTGAAATTGCTGCATGAACCATAATTGCATTTTCAAAGGATTTCATTGTTACGATTTTTCTTGGAGTTAAATTTTCTTTTGCTAACCAAACAGATTGCTCTCCAGCTTTCTTTGCAAATTCACGTAAGTCTTTGCTAGTAGCAGGAAGCAATGCACTACCAGGTAACATTAAACCAAGTGCTTCTGCCATAATTTGCATTGTGGATGCTGTTCCCATAAATGAGCAAGCTCCACAAGATGGGCAAGCATTATGCTTGTAAAATTCCAATTTTTCTTTTGAAATTTCACCACGTTCGCACATAGCATTATACATACCGATTTGTTCTAGCGTAAGCAAATCTGGACCTGCATCCATAACTCCACCAGTAACCATAATGGATGGAATGTTAATACGTCCAATTGCCATTAAATGTGCAGGAACACTTTTATCACAACTAGCAACGAAAACACCACCATCAAAAGGAGTTGCATTGGCATGAATTTCCATCATATTTGCCATCATATCTCTAGATACTAATGAATAGTTAATTCCATCATGACCTTGTGCTTCTCCATCGCAAATATCGGTGCAAAAATAGCGAGCGCCATAGCCGCCTGCTTCCATAACACCCTTTCTTGCTTCATCCACAAGCTCTAATAAATGAACACTTCCTGGATGGCTATCTCCAAAGGAACTTTCAATAATAATTTGCGTTTTTGATAAATCTTCTACGGTCCATCCCGTACCTAAACGTAATGGATCAAGTTCTGGTGCTATCTTGCGTAATTCTTGACTTTTCATACATAATTCCTTTCAAATATACGAATTTATATAACTCCTTGTTAGTCATGTCATGTATTACGTAATACGTCTGACGTCTGTTACTACATTATCACGAAACTATATGATTCGTCAACCAAAATTTTAGCCAAAAGTAATAATTTTTTCCTTAGAACGCAAAAAAAGAGACTGTAACAACAATCTCTTTTCTACTATTGACCTATCACTTTTTTTATTTCTTCTCGATTTAATAGTAAATGAACTTGCATAGATTCCTTTGCTTTTGCACCATCACGATTTGCAACGGCTTCAACAATTGCATTATGGGTACGTATCGTCTCCTCTTTTAATACTGATTCAGTCATCTTAATAAATAACATTACCGCTGATTGTATCACTGGTATTAAATTAGGTACCACCTGATTCTTGCTTAACTCTGCTAATAATTCATGGAATGCTATATCTGCTTCCGAATGCCCTACTCCTTTACGAATACATTCTTCTACTTTTGCTCCAGCTTCTCTTAATTGAAGGATTTCCTCGTCTGTCGCACGCTCTGCAGCTAATCTCGCAATTTCTGGCTCTATCATTAATCGCACTTCACATAAATCAAGAGCAAGCTTTTTCTTATCTTCTATCATCCATAATCCAAGTGGATCATCCATAATTCCAGTACGTTCACACACAAAGGTCCCACAACCCCTTCGTATTTCAACAATATTTTGTGAGCATAAGATTTTTACTGCCTCACGAATTGTTCCCCTACCAACTTGCAACTGATTTGCCATCTCAAATTCATTGGGTAGTTTTTCTCCAGCTTTTAATTCGCCTTGTACTATTAATTCTTTGATTTGTTCTGCTACCAACTCCGGTAATCTTTTTTGGTTGTTATATAGAGATTTTAGCATACTCACACTCCTAACACATGCAACCCTGTTTTAAATTATATTAAAATATCGGTATATTCTTTTGAAATAAAAAGCGCTCCACAAAGGAAGCACACACTTATTAAATAATTCTAATTCCAGTTCTATGAAGATTCTTTATGTAATCTTATCCTACTAAAAATAGTACAATTTCTATTTATGTTGAATCATAACTATACTAAAATATAACAGTTTATGATATCATTGTCAAACGTAAAAATGATTAGATTCGTTCCTTAGATATACAAATGGGACTGTCAAAAATAGAGTTTATTCTCTTTTATGACAGCCCTGTTATATTTTTCTGATGTAACTATTAGCATGCTATTTTTCATCGATAGTACTTAACCTAACCCTATTAGGTGCTCTAGTATCTTACCACCTTATCATCAAGTACATTATTATTGGAACAGATGATATTATAACACATAATTTTTTCTTTTTCTCATGTAATTATTGGTACTTAACTCTGTAATTATGCTATTTTACGTCTTGATTCATCCTATGTTACGTTGGTTTATATGATTTCACCTAATGAAATATTATTTTTACCATCTCTCTTGCCTTTAAACAAAGCAACATCCGCTGCGTGCCAAAAATCAATAAATGTATGATTCTTATTTGGAATTCCAACTACATATCCTTGGCTAACCGTAAATACACTGTTTTGAGTCTCATTCTCCACAAGTTCCCCAAGCATCATAGCCGATTCTTTAATTGAGTGAGCAATTTTATACATCTCTTCTTCACTTATATCAAATGTTATAATAAAAAATTCATCTCCCCCAAATCGTGCACAAAACTGGCCATTACAACATTTTTGGATAATCTGTGCAATAATTTTTAAACGCTTATCACCATCTAAATGCCCATAGTTATCATTATATTGTTTAAAATGATCTACATCAACAATAATGACTCCAAAATTTTTCTGTTCATCATAGGCTTTCTTAAAATATTTTTTACTATACTCATTTAGTGCATAACGATTCGGTAGTTCAGTTAATTCATCATGCTCGGATTGCTTTTTTAATCTTTGCTCTTCCTGCAACAATTGTTTTTGCTCTTTAACACCTTTTAAATATTGAAGTTGTGTATTTATATTTGCAATTTTAATATCCGATAACTCTTTATATTTTTCATTCATTAATTCATAATATTTTTCATATAGAGGAATTAATTCTTCTTCGTTCTTGATCTTTTCACAAAATTTTATCCGAGCACGCATATATGCAATCATTAAATCGTCTATATTCATCTTAGAAATACATGTAAGGAGGTAATTTAACATATGCTGTGTGCAATCAATCTCATCAAACTCCATTGCAATATCACATAATTCAATACATTCTTTAATTAACTCCTCGTTGCATTTCTCATGTTTTATCTTTTCTAATATCTCAGTATAACTTTTTAGACAGATTTGATTATTTTGCAAAGCTTCATTCTTCACAATATCAATAAAGGAATATATATCTAGATTTTCATACATCACAAAGCACTCTCCTTCGTATCGCTAATCTCTCCAAAAAAAACTGCCTTGCGTGACTTGTTTTTTCCTTTACTAAGTGCCATGTCTGCTTTCTTTATAAAATCATCAAAATTAGATCCATTCTTTGGTATCATTTGGAATATACCATGACTTACGGTTATTCGATCATAAGGTAGACCCTCAGCCTGTTTTATATTTAGTTTTGAAATGATTTCTTGAATTTCATTCGCAATTTTCTTAATCTCATCTGTGGACTGATTAATAAATATTATAAAAAATTCATCTCCTCCATAACGTGCTACAAAATGATTTTTGGCAACACTACGCAAGGTCTCTGCTATTTGAACCAAGCATTTGTCACCATTTAGATGTCCAAAATTATCATTGTATTGCTTGAAAAAATCAACATCTATTATATCAATACCAAAGTTTAGTGAAAGCTTCATCGCATTTAAAAACTTTTCATTCACATAAGATTTTAAGCGGTAACGATTTGGCAGCTTTGTTAACTCATCTTGCTCTGAGCGTTCTTTTAAAGATGCAAGTCTCTTCTTTAAATATTTATTTTCCTGCTCAATGCGAAGAACCTCATTCCTCTTTAACAAACGCACTTGTTTCAGCTCTTTTACCAACTCTTCTTTTTGTTTTGTATGTTCTAAAAACTCCTTGAGAGCGTCTAAGTATTTTGTAGAATCTTTTTTATACTTATAATACTCTAATTTGGCAGAAAGTGCTGTAAAGGAATAATTGTCATAATTTAAATCCTTAGCAATTTCTATCATAGCGTCAAGTAAATGAGACAAAGCTTTTTTATTTTTATTTTTTAATTGTAATTGAAAGATTTCATAAAATTCAAAAAAACATTCTCTATGATTACTTAGGTTTATCTCATTTAAAAGTTGTTTTGTATAATATGTTATTCGATCAAGGTCCACAATACCAAATGAGGTTTTAAGTCTTAACGAATTTATCAATATTCGATATCTATATGTAAAATCAAAAAAACGCCTTTCCCCAATAATTTTAATATAAGTTCTTGCCATTTCATAATTTTGAATTGCACAGTAAGCAAGACCAATATTAATATTAAGGAGAAAAACGCGCTCTAAAAGATTTTCATTATCAATGTTAATCATAAAATAACATGTTCTTTCTTTATGAAAATACAAAAGCGCATCCCTACTTGCCCCTAGTCGTTGATATGTATAACCTATATAGCTGTATATTATGGCTAATTTTTCATTATTGTTTGTTTGCTTTACTAACTCAAGAGCATGAAAAAAATAATCAAATGCTAACTGCTCATAGCCTAAATTCGCATGTATTCGTCCCAGTTGAGTACACAAATCAACAAAATCTATGATGTTCAAGTGATCGCGATAAATTTCATATGCTTCTAATAACAGATTCAATTTTAATTTCTGATACATGCTAGTACAACAAATATCAAAACCAATGTAACCATCAAATTCTTTAAGAATCCTTTGAACATCTGCCATATTTCCCATAAAATCAATCCCTTCTAGGTCATTTGTCCTATTAAGGATAAGTTTATCACTAATTTTTACATATTTCAACAATATATTTAAAAAAGTTTACATCTTTTTCATTTCCTTGAGTTTTATAAATTCAAGGTACATTTTCGCTAAATTTATATCCTTACATTGATATAACATTCTAGCACCTACAACATCCTCGATTTCATTAAATAGCAGAGTATTATCATCTGCAACTATAAAATCAATACCAACCAATCCGAAATCAAACATACTTATAATACGTTTTACTACTTCTTCTTCCTCTTTTGATAATTCATATAAACACACATCACCACCCAAAGAAAAATTTGATTTAAAACCTTCTTTTGCAGTTCTAAGAACACATGCTAAAATTTCATCTCCTAACACGTAGACACGTAAGTCTTGGTGTTTACTACCAACAAGTGGTTGTATTACAAAGTTTGAATCGATATCCGTAATCTCTTTGTCATAGGTTTGATTCTCAACTAAAAAAACTTCACTTCCACCATGTCCTGAAACCGATTTTACAACTGATTTGTCTTCTAATTTTGAAATCCTTTTGACTAATTCATGTTTTCTGCAAAATCTAGTATCTACCATTGGTATTTTAAGTTGTGCGACATACTGATATGTTTTTGCTTTATCATTGCATATTTCAGCTACTTTTGAATTGTTATAGGTTGAAACCCCCATCATTTCCAACTGACGATTTAATAAAGGGTAGATTGTCCTTACAATTGCAAAATCCGGAAGATTCATTTCTTGATCTTTGTATTGAACGAACCAAGTATTGTCTTTTACTCCAAATTCTAAAGAATCAGTGAGTAATAATTCGATAGATATCCCTAACTCTTTACCTTCTCTGATATATTCATTAATTAACCATTCATTTTTTATACTATCCTCTTTACTATAGATTAGCCATCCATGTAGCATATAAAATACCCTCCTGCTGTTAATAACGTTGTTTTCATATTTTTAATTATATTTTTTATTCATTTTAATGTTAAACTTTACTTATAACCATTATTTATAAATCTTTTCTTTAATATACTCAATAATTGCATTGGCTGTATTTACACCCGTACAGTCAAAAATATTTTTAAAATGTGCATTGGAATTAACCTCGCATACCAATCGTTTTTCATTCTCCCCAAACAGTATGTCAACTCCTGCAAAATTAAGACCTAATATTTCACAACACCTTAATGCTAATTTGACTTCTATTTCATTTGGTTCATAAGGTTTCATACTGCCGCCATTGCTTATATTTGCGCGAAAATCTCCGTTTGTAGAATAACGATACATAGCGGTAATTACTTTATTTCCAACTACTTGCAAGCGAATATCTTTTCCTTCACTTACCTTGATATACTCTTGAAATAACATAGGCTTTGCACCAACGCTCAAGACAATGTCATGTAACTCCTTATCATCCTTTGCTAGATATACTTGAGCCCCAAAAGAACCAAAACACTCTTTTACTACGATAGGAAATGTGAGTTTTTGCTTTACTTGTTCTAAAAACTTAACATTATTAAATCCTATATTGGCAAATGTCATTGGTGCTAGAATCGTTTTTGGCATAGGTATTCCTTCTTTAGTTAGTAATAGATGTGTCATGGATTTATCATCACAGTTTGCTATCGCTTTTGCAGAATTAAATACTGGAAATCCTAATGCTTCAAAATACATTGCCAAACGGATATCCTTGTCCCAAAATAATATAAAATCCGGTAAATCTCCATAATATTTCTTATAATTTTCTTTAAAATCACCAGTCTCTAAATGAACTAAGATTTCTGCATTCGTTTTAATTAGAAGTGATATTTGACTTTCCTTTGCAGCTTCCATTAACCACTTACTTTGTTCTGAAAATTTATCTGCATTTAAAAATTCATTGATAATTAATAACCCTTGATTTGTTTTCTCCATCGTAATCCCTTCTTTCGCACGCTCTTTGCACACTTCTATACTTATCTCTATTGTTCTATATTTTCAACCAATCATACATTTCATTTTAAATACATTCCAATAGTTTTAGAAAAGGGACTGTTATACAAACAGCCCCTCTTTTTTATGCTATTACACATACTCATCAATATATTGCTCAAATTCTTCTAACGACATTAAAACTTTTCTTGGTTTTGTGCCTTCTTCTGGTCCAACAACACCAGCTTCTGAAAGTTGATCCATGATTCTAGCCGCACGATTAAAGCCTATCTTATAAACTCTTTGAAGCATACCAATGGATGCTTTGTCCTTTTCTATAATAAACTTACCGGCTTCTATAAAATACTCATCTCGATCACTTGAACTGCCGCTCGCTCCAGATTCAATGGAAGATTGCACACTTGTAATTTGATTTGTGACATCTTCACTGTATGAAACATTTATATTTTGCTCTTTTAAGAAGTCAACAACTGCTGATACTTCTTTATCAGATACAAATGCGCCTTGAACACGAACAGGTTTTGGATAACCTGATGGAAAGAATAACATATCACCCTTTCCAAGAAGTTTTTCTGCTCCTGAACCATCAATAATTGTTCTAGAATCAATTGCAGAAGATACAGAAAACGCAATTCTAGAAGGTACATTCGCTTTAATAAGCCCTGTAATAACGTTTACCGATGGACGTTGTGTCGCTATAATTAAATGTAATCCCGCTGCACGCGCCATTTGTGCCAAACGACAAATTGCATCTTCTACTTCTCCTGGCGCTACCATCATAAGATCCGCTAACTCGTCTACAATAATAATAATCTGAGGTAATTTTTGATATTTTGGATCATTTAATTCTTTGATTTCTGCAACTCTTTCATTATAGCCCTTTAAATCACGAACACCTAAATCTGCAAACTTCTTATATCGCTCTGTCATCTCCATAACTGCCCAATTAAGCGCTGCACTGGCTTTCTTTGGATCTGTAACAACTGGAATTAATAAGTGTGGAATTCCATTATATACGCTTAATTCTACAACCTTAGGATCCACCATAATCATACGAACATCCGCTGGATTTGCTTTATATAAAATACTCATAATTAAAGTATTAATACAAACAGATTTACCAGAACCGGTAGCTCCCGCAATTAATAAGTGAGGCATCTTAGCAATGTCGGTAACTACAGCTTGTCCACCGATATCTTTTCCAACTGCAAACGCAATATCAGAAGAATGATTCTTAAATTCCTTAGTATCTAATAATTCACGTAACATTACAGCAGTATTTTCTTTATTTGGTACTTCAATACCAACTGCTGCCTTACCTGGGATAGGTGCTTCAATTCTGACATCTGCCGCCGCTAGATTTAATTTAATATCATCTGCTAAACCTGTGATTTTACTAACTTTTACTCCTTGTTCAGGCTGTAACTCATATCTAGTTACTGCTGGTCCACAGCTTATGTTCGTAATCGTAACTCTTACCCCAAAACTTTCTAAGGTTTTTTGAAGCTTCATCGCCGTTTCTTTTAAATCTTTATCAGTCATTCCCTTTTGACCGTTCTTTGGCATTGCCAAGAGATTTAATGGTGGAAACTCATATTTCTTTTGCTCTTCCATCACTTGATTGATGGTTAGAGTTTCCTCAGACGATGCTTCCCCCTGTTTTGTTGAACGATTCTTAGCAGGGGCACTATGTGATTCCATAGGCTCATTTGCCTTCATGTCTTTTTCTTTATTTAAAGTTGCTTCACTTTGATGTACCTTATCAAAAGAAGTATCTTCAAACTCATTCACAAACGATCCCTCGTCTATATTTCTACCTTCCGTTTCAAAAACTGCTGTATTAACATCCATGCTTTGAACATTATTAGCTATGTTGCCTTGTATGTTATCCTTTATATTATCATCATGAGATTCGCTTTTTGATCCAAACTTTCTATGTAATTCATCCTCATAAATTGCATTCACTTCACTTATCATTGAATCAGAAGGAATATAGTTACCCGTAATTGAAAACTCCGAATCACTTCCATCAGTTACTTCTTTCATGTCGTAACTCATAGTCTGTTCCTCATTAAAAGAAGCGAATGAATCATCTCCAACAGAGCTCTTGTGGGTCTCCTTGCCTTTTTGTTTCAATCGCTCAAGAAAACTAATTGGTCTGCTCTCTTCTTCATCATCCTCTATCTCATCTTCATCTTCTTCCTCGAATTGCTTTCCATGTTTTTGCAAAGTAACAACTCTTGGACGTCTACGCTCATAATATTCATCCTCTTCGTCCATATCATATTCTTCTTGTTCTCTAAGGGCTCGTTGTTCCCTGTGATATTCTATGGACTCACTTCCTAATTTCGCTAGATAGGATAGTAATGCCTTTCCTGTAATAAGCATAAAACAGATAACAAATAACGCAATTAATATTACTGCAGTCGCTATGGTTCCAAATAAAGGGCAAAATATCTTAACCAGTGTTCCGCCAATTAACCCTCCACCAGTTTTATGATTGGCGCTTATTTCAAAATAAGAAAGCCAATTTACTTCTTTATCATAACCACTAAATAATTGGATCATAGAAGAAATAATAAATAAAAGTGCTATGCCACTATATAACTTCTGTTTAGCAATCCTATTACCACGATTTGATAATGAAAAAGCTACCATAAAAAATAATGCAAATGGAAATATGTACGCCAGTATTCCAAATAACCCAAACACTACGAAATTAATACCGTTTCCAATCGGACCGCATAGATTTATATAACTTAAAATTAAAAGTAAAGAAACAAGTAAGGTGATTACTAATATAACTTCATCGATTAACGTTTCTTGTTCTTCCCTAATAAGTTTTTCATTGTTTTTCGATCTTTCGTTAGAGGAACGTTTTTTCTTTGTAGTTTGTACTGTCTGCTTAGCACTTGTACTTTTTTTATTCTTTGTTCCTTTTTGACCGGTGCTATTTGATGAACGACTTTTTGTCTGCTTTGCAGCCATAATTCCTCCTCCTTTTTACGTAAATAGAGAGTGTCTCTAAGGTTTAAGTGACACATTTAATGTGCCATTGTGTCAGCTAAACCTAAGAGACACCCTCTAGAATATTATACCTTCTCTTAATTTATCTTGCAAGTAAGAAATAGGCTATTATAAGGCATCCGAGCACAATTCTGTAATATCCAAATACCTTAAAATCATTGTTTTTAATATAACCAATTAAGAATTTAATCGCAAGAATCGACACAATAAAAGCAACTGCCATTCCTAGGAGTAGCACAAATACTTCATAGGAAGTAAAATTAAAGCCAAATTTCACAAGCTTAAGTAAGCTAGCACCAAACATTGCTGGAATTGCTAAGAAAAATGTAAATTCTGTAGCAACATATCTTGATGTACCAAGTAATAATGCAGCAACTATGGTTGCACCAGACCTAGAAGTTCCTGGAATGATAGCTAATACCTGAAACGCACCTATAAATAATGCAATCGGATATGTAATTTGCGAAAGTTCAGTTACTTTAGGCTTTGAACCTACATTGCGTTTTTCTATTACGATAAAGGCAATACCATAGATAATTAATGTAGTTGCAATTGTCGCAGGATTATAAAACTTCTCTTCAATGATATCATCAAATGGTAGACCAATAATAATCGCTGGTATACATGCAACTGCAATCTTTAACCATAAATTAAACGTATCTTTTTTAATAAAATATGGCTCTTTTTTTGAAAATGGCCACAATTTACGAAAATAAATAACAACAACCGCTAAAATTGCCCCTAGCTGTATCAATACTAAGAACATATTCATGAAATCTTTACTTACTTGCAATGGCATAATCTCATCTACAAGTAGCATATGCCCGGTACTACTGATTGGGAGCCACTCTGTGATACCTTCAACAATACCTAGTACAATAATCTTCAAGATTTCGATTAAACTTAACTCCATATTTTCCTCCCAGATTAGAGACCCTGAAACCTTTCTCTTTCTTTTTACTTTATTTTTATTCTAGCGACTATTTTATCATAATTAATGGAATATCGCAAGTAAATTGCCAGTAAGTCAAAGTATTTCACAAATTTCATATGTATAATTTCATGGAAGAAATCATGCTAAATATATTTAAAATAACTCAATATTACTTATAGTACAAGGCGGTCACAAATATAATAGCTATTTGCGACCGCCCCATCGTAACTTAAGTTAATTACTTTTTCTCATCAATTAGTGAATGAAGCTTTTGCATTGCTTCTTTAATACCACCAACCTCGTTAATAAGCCCCTCTTCCACTGCCTTTTCGCCAACTAAAATAGTGCCCAAATCCTTTGTAAGTATCCCAGTCTTCATCATCATCTCTTCAAGACGTTCTTTACTCGTATTACTATGAGCCTCAATGAAACCAACAATTCTATCTTGAATCAATTTAAAATAATCATAGGTTTGTTGTGCACCTATTACTGTACCACTCATACGAACTGGATGTATAATCATAGTGCCACTTGGTACAATAAATGAGTAAGTTGTTGAAACCGCTAATGGTACACCGATGGAATGGCCACCTCCAAGTACCAAAGAAACGGTTGGCTTGGTTAATGAAGAAATCATTTCTGCAATGGCTAAACCACTCTCAACATCGCCACCTACTGTATTTATTAGTATCAACAGACCATCGATTTCTGTACTATCCTCAATCGCTGCTAGCTGAGGTAGTACATGCTCATATTTTGTGGTTTTCGTATTTTGAGATAAACATTCATGTCCTTCAATTTCACCAATAATGGATAACAAATGTAACTTATGACTTTTCTCATTATTATCTAAGGTTACTTGCCCATATTCAGAAATCTTTTCATCTTGTCGCTTTTCTTTTTCAGCCTTTGCTTCTTGGTTTCCGCCCTTTGGATCATTTTTCTTGTTGATTCTTTGATTATTGTTACCTCTTGCGTTTTCACTTATTTCTTGTTCTGATTTCTGATCCCCTTCCTGGGTGTTCTCATTCGTATTATCATTTTTATTCTCGTTTTGTTTATCATTTATATCTGTCTGAACGTTCCCATTCATCACTTTATTATTCACTGATTCATGGCTTATATTTTTTATTTGATTTTCATCCGTTATGCTATCTTGTCCTAGTATATTTTTTAAGTATTCCATAAGCTAGTATCCTTTCTTACATGAACTTTTATACTAAAGCAATTCTTACGACTCCATTACTTTAGTAACACCTTGTTATTATGCGAATACCAGTCTTTTTTATACAAAACAAAGCTTAAATTTATGATTATCTTTCTATAATTTCTTATATGTTAGGAAGGCTTTGTTTTATTAGCCTATAATTTTTTTACCATATCAGTAGTGAAATAACATAAACTAAAAGTATTCAATTTAATTTCATGTATAAAAGTGGATAAGGATTTCCTTGCTCGTCCTTATCAGTTCTTTTATAAACTTGAAAGCCCATGTGTTCATAAAAGCCTTTTGCAAGTGGATTTTGCTCATTAACAGTCAACTCATTGATGAAATAATTTTCAATACCATATCGAATCAACTGTTTTCCTAAACCTTTCCCTCTTTCTTCAGGCGAAATAAATAACATTTCAAGTTTTTGTTCTTCCAATCCCATAAACGCAATAGGAAACTTACTTTCGTTCTCCGCAACAATCAAATGAGATATCTCTTTTAACGCTTGTGGGACATATTCCTTAATATTTTCTATTTCTTTATCTGATAAAAACAGATATGTCGCCTTTACAGAGTTTTCCCACACTTCCAATAGCTGTTCTATTAGTAATGAAGTTCTTTCTTTCACTTCAATTATTCTCATATTCATTCCTCCGTAAATTCCAATTTGTATTCTACTTCTAGTTATATATTATAATATAGAGTTTAATTATAATATTGCGTTTAAATATAGTCTATCTTTTTTGCTTTAGTAGATGTACGTCTTTTATATAATAAAAAGATGTAACATATTTAATTATTTTATTTAAAAAAGGATGTAACATATCTAATCATTTTACTTGAAAAAGGATGTAACATATCTAATCATTTTACTTGAAAAAGTATTTTAAAACTTTAAAAATACTCTTTCAAACTTAATGAATTTATGTACATCCTTTATTATTAAATTTCCATTTCTATGATGATAAAGATTAAATAAGTGCTAATGCTTGCTCAATATCTGCAATAATATCTCTCTCATCTTCAATACCAATACTCATACGTACTAAGTCAGCTGAAACACCTGCCTCAATTAATTGCTCATCAGTAAGCTGTCTATGTGTAGTACTTGCAGGATGAAGTACACTTGTTCTAGCATCTGCTACGTGTACAACAATTGCAGCTAATTTTAAACTATCCATAAATTTCATAGCTGCTTCTCTTCCACCTTTTACACCAAAAGAAACAACTCCACTTGTACCATTTGGCATGTATTTGTTTGCTAAGTCATAGTATTTGTTACTCTCTAACCCAGGATAATTTACCCAAGAAATCTTTTCGTGATTTTCAAGATATTTCGCTACGGCTAATGCATTTTCACAATGACGTTTTACGCGAAGATGAAGAGTTTCAAGTCCTAAATTTAATAAAAATGCGTTATTTGGTGAAGGAATTGAGCCAAGATCTCTCATAAGTTGAACTCTAGCTTTACATATATAAGCTGCTTCCTTAAATTGTTCTGTATAAACAATACCATGATAGGATTCGTCTGGTGTTGTTAATCCTAAAAACTTACCATTATTCCAATTAAATTTACCACTGTCAACGATTACACCACCAAGTGCTACTGCATGACCATCCATATATTTTGAAGTGGAATGAACTACAATATCTGCACCAAATTCAAAAGGTCTGCAATTAATTGGAGTTGCAAATGTATTATCAATAAATAATGGAACACCATTTTTATGGGCAACATTCGCCCACTTTTCAAGATCAATGACTACAAGAGAAGGGTTAGCAACTGTTTCTGCAAAGTAAAGCTTTGTATTTTCTTTACACGCTGCTTGTAATTCTTCACTTGTACTATCAGGAGAGACAAAAGTTACATCAATACCAAGACGCTTTAAAGTTACAGCGAATAAATTCGTAGAACCTCCATAAATAGCTGAAGAAGAAACAATATGATCTCCTGCACTACAAATATTAATAACAGCTAAGAATAGAGCTGCTTGCCCAGAAGAGGTACACATTGCTGCCACACCACCTTCAAGTGCTGCAATCTTTTTCTCAACAAAATCAATGGTAGGATTTGCCAATCTTGAATAGAAAAATCCTTCTTCCTCTAAGTCAAATAATTTTCCAACAGTCTCACTTGAATCATATTTATATGTAGTACTCTGATAGATCGGTAATACTCTTGCTTCCCCATTCTTTGGTTGATAACCTTCTTGTACACACATGGTATTTACTTGATATTTACTCATAACTTATCCTCCTTCATCTGTAACCACTTCTTCTTTATACGTGTAAAACTATTTCCTGTTTTCGGACCAACTAAACAAATACTTAGTTTTTCCATATCTAAAATTTGCTTTGCAAACAAATTGATATCCTCTAGTGTAACTTTCTTAAGCCCCTCTAATGCCTCATCCAGTGTTCGAATACGTCCACGAATCATCAGGCTCTTGGCATTGCTATTCATTCTTGATTTAGCACTTTCACTGCTCATGATAAATTCTGTTATCACTTGCGCTTTATGGGTTTCTAATTCCTCTTTTGTAATTCCATGGTCACGTATATCTTTTAAAACTTCATCCACTGCACCAAGCACTGCATCTGCTTGCGATGGATTTATTGTTATATCGATATGAAATAAACCTGCCATATCAAATGAACTTCCATACGAATAAATAGAATACGCAAGGCCTAAGTCCTCTCTTATTTTTTGAAATAGCCTGGAATTATTGCTTCCACCAAGTATGGAATTAAAAATTGAAAATATATCATTCTTCGATGAATGTATTGAAATTGCAGGAAATGCAAGATTTATATGTAATTGCTCAATTTCCTTATGTTTGGTACAAAAGCAATTATGATACAACACCTGATTCTTTGCATTCATATGCTCATATTTCGCCTGATAAGGTTCTAAGCGTATCTCCTGCTGCTTTTTAATCGCATTCGCAACATTACTTGCTTTTTTTGATCCTCTTGGTATATTTTTAAATTTTTCTTCTAGTAATTTAATTAAATCATTCTTATCAAAATTTCCAGCAACTGAGATTATCATATTATCTGCTGTATAATGAAGTTTCATAAAGGATAATAACTGTTGTTTTGTAAAGTTTCGCACCACAGTTTTATTTCCAGATATTATATAACCAAGTGACTGGTCTTTAAAAATTCTTTGTTGTAATAATTCATGTACAAGATCTTCTGGAGAATCTTCATACATATCTATTTCATCACAAATAACACGTTTTTCTTTACGAATATCATTTTCATTAAAACTAGATTCCTGCAACATATCTGCGATTAAATCAATTAAGGTTGGCAAGAATTCCGTAACTGTTGATCCATAATAACAAGTTACTTCTTTACTAGTAAACGCATTTACATCATCACCTATGCTAGAAGTTAAATCCGCGATTTCCTTTGCGCTTCTATTATGAGTTCCTTTAAAAAGCATATGCTCAATCATATGTGATATTCCATTATTACTTTTTGTTTCTCCTGCTGAACCTATACGAACCCATACTCCAAAAGATACGGTTCTAAGATACGGTAAATGCTCTAGTGCTATTTTTATACCATTTGATAATCGTGTAACTTCCGCCATATCCACCTCTTTATTTAGAGATACATAATCTTGTATCTTATCCTCTTATTAACATTAGTAGTTTATCACGCTAATTCAAAAAAAACAACGTGAATCTCATTATATTGGGTTTTCTTTCATCGTAATTAATTTATCCCCAATGGATACATAATTCTCTCTTCGAACTAAAACAAGTTGATTTGTTTTATAATTATCTATAATGACAGAAACTGTAAATGGACTCATTTCATCCATGATAATGTCTTTGTTTACTTTAAATAAAAGATCTCCAACCTTTACCTCTTTTCCATGATTTATAATTTGCGTCCAATAATCAGACGATGAATCACAGGCACTTGGTTCTGTTTTTAACACAACAACAAGACCATTGTTTGATTCAAAGGTAATTTGATGGCTCTCTTCTGATATTTCTTTAATCACTCCATTGACTGGAGAAACAATCTTATCATCTGTCAACTTAATCATTACACCAGGATTATAAAGTCCTGATTCTTTTGTATCCTCAATGGACTGCGCAACTTGTTCTACATCTCCACTACAAGGACTATAAACAAGTTGTAATTTATGTTTTCGTTCAAATTCTATTTTACGAAGTCTTTTATCTTCTTCCTGTTTTTTAATCTCTTCATAGTATGCTTCTTGTGCAAGTCGATCTGGATGCTCTCTTCGATGAGATACTCTAGCGCCATCTAAGCGACTATTCCCGCTATTCTCTTTTTTCAAATAATTAGAGCCCTCTTGTGCTTCTTTACCTTCTTTTGTTGAACTTAAATCTCTAGTACTTCTTTTATCTAACTTCCCCTTTAATGCTTTGGGTAATTTAGGACCTTTAACGTTGTTCCCTCTTCTCTTTCCATACATATGAAAATGGATTTTCTTGATTCGAACTAAATACAACAACGTCCCTAATATAAACAGTAAGATTATTGCTACAATCGCAATAATAATAGCCAACTTGTCAAACATAAATACACTCTCCTTTTAAGTATGTTACATTTGTATTATGCTAATATATGGCTATTATTATACTTTATTCTAATATGAAATAAAGTTGCCTCACAAAGATGTTAATCTGTGAGACAACTCTATCTTAAATCTAGATATTATTAATTTTCTTCTTTATAATCTTTGATGCTAAAGCTAACTCTGCCCATTTTATCTTTACCAAGGCAAACAACTTTTACCACATCTCCAAGAGTTAAAACATCTTCTACGTGATTGATTCTTTCTTTGCTAATCTTTGAAATATGAACCATACCTTCTTTACCTGGTGCAAATTCAACAAAAGCTCCAAACTCTTTAATACTAATAACTTTTCCTTCGAAAACCTGACCTTCTTCGAAATCAGTTACAATCGTTTGAATCATCTTAATTGCTTTATCCATACCTGCTTGATCTGTTCCACAAACAGAAACTGCACCTTCATCAGAAATATCAATCTTAACGCCTGTTTGTTCGATGATTGCATTGATTGTCTTACCTCTTTGACCAACTACATCACCAATCTTAGCAGGATCTATTTGAATTTGAATGATCTTTGGAGCATACTTACCAACTTCTTTTCTTGGTTCTGCTATTACAGGAGTCATAATATCATTTAAGATATATTCTCTTGCTTCTTTTGTTCTTCTAATTGCTTCTTCAATGATTGGTCTTGTTAATCCGTGAATCTTAATATCCATCTGAATTGCTGTAATACCATCATGAGTACCCGCTACTTTAAAGTCCATATCGCCAAAGAAATCTTCAAGTCCTTGAATGTCTGTTAATACGATATAATCATCATCAGAATCACCAGTAACTAAACCACAAGAAATACCTGCTACTTGCTTCTTAATTGGAACACCTGCAGCCATTAATGATAATGTGGAAGCACAAATACTAGCTTGAGATGTTGAACCATTGGATTCCATTGTTTCAGAAACTGTACGAATTGCATATGGGAATTCTGCTTCACTTGGTAAAACAGGAACCAATGCTTTTTCAGCCAAAGCACCATGTCCAATTTCACGACGTCCTGGTCCACGGGATGGCTTTGTTTCACCAACGGAATAGGATGGGAAGTTATAATGATGCATATAACGTTTTGAAGTTTCTGCTTCATCAAGTCCATCAATTCTTTGTGCATCCGATAATGGAGCTAATGTAGTTACTGTTAAAATCTGAGTTTGTCCACGAGTAAACATACCTGAACCATGTACTCTTGGTAAAATATCAATCTCAGCTGCTAATGGACGAATTTGAGTAATTGCTCTACCATCTGGACGTTTATGATCCTTTAAAATCATCTTACGTACCGTCTTCTTTTGATAGTTATAAACAGCTTCATCGATGAAAGGTACCCAATCTGGATTGCTTTCTGTAAAAGCTTCTTCTAACTTATCTTTAATTTGACGGATGTTTTCTTCACGTACTTGTTTTACGTCTGTAAATACAGCTTCTTCCATCTGTTCTGGTGTAACAATTTCTTTCATTGCTTCAAACATATCTGCTGGAACTTCACAGCTAATATATTCATGTTTTTCTTTACCACATTCAGCAACAATCTGATCAATAAACTTAATTACTTCTTGATTTACTTCATGTGCTGCATAGATTGCTTCAATCATTTGATCTTCTGGTACTTCATTAGCACCTGCTTCAATCATGATAACTTTATCCTTTGTGGAAGCAACGGTTAATGCCATATCAGATACAGCTTTTTGTGCTGCGGTTGGATTAAATACAAATTTACCATCAATTAAACCAACTTGAGTAGAAGCTGTTGGTCCATCAAATGGAATATCAGAAATAGCAACTGCGATTGCAGATCCTAACATTGCAGTAATTTCAGGTGAGCAATCTGGGTCTACTGACATTACTAAGTTATTTAAAGTAACATCATTTCTATAATCCTTAGGGAATAATGGACGCATTGGACGGTCAATAACACGAGAAGTTAAGATTGCATTTTCACTTGCCTTACCTTCTCTTTTGTTAAATCCTCCTGGAATCTTACCAACAGCATATAATTTTTCTTCATATTCTACGCTTAGAGGGAAGAAATCGATTCCTTCTCTTGGCTTTTCTGAAGCTGTTGCAGTTGATAAAACTACTGTATCACCATAGTGCATAAATGCCGCACCATTTGCTTGAGCAGCTACACGACCTACATCAACAGTAAGTGTTCTGCCCGCAAGTTCCATAGAAAAACTTTTGTACATATTCATATCTCCTTTTATTGAACAACGAATTGTTATAACAATCCTATTGTGTAATGCGTAGAGATTCCGAAACAACTGAAAAAATCACTCTAAATAATAAGCCTCTTTAACAAGTGCTACTTTAAATGATAAATCGCTTTAAAACAGGCGCCACTTTAAATAATGAATTGCTTAAAACAAGCGCTACTTTAAATAAAGAATGAGCTTTTCAGTAGTCTCGGTAAAAATCTCTACATAATCTTCTTTATTAGGTTATATAACCCAACTCATTAAGATTATATCACTCCTAGTATGAAATTGCTACTAATTTTTAAAAGACGCTCTAATCTCTCCTGCCATATATAAAGAACCAATTGCACATATTACATCATTACTATTTGCATGTTCTAACGATAGCTTTATTCCTTCTTTTACTGAGTCACACGCATAAACTGGCTTATTATACTGCTCCAGCTCCTCTTTTAGCAGTGATAATGAGAGAGCTCTTTTATTCTTAGGTTCCACCGCAATAAACTCACTCGCATATGGAGCCAGTAATTGATACATCCTTTGGTAGTCTTTATCTTTCATAACTCCAGTGACAAAGATTATTTTTTTATCATAAAAAAATTGATCTAAAATTTTAATAAGTTCATTGATGCACTGCACATTGTGTCCACCATCTAAAAATACATATGGTTTTTCGTTAAGACATTCAAATCTAGCTGGCCAAAGCACCTTAATAAGGCCCTGATAAATAGCATTCTCTTCTATCCCATGTCCTAAGTCATTTAAAGCTTTTATTGTCTCTATTGCAACAACCGCATTTTTTATTTGATGTTCGCCAAGAAGTGGTATAAATAAATTATTGTAGGTTTTATATGAAAAGTTTTGCCCTTTTAAGCTTACATTAATCTTTGTTATCTTAGAAAAATCTACAATACGTAATTCTACCTTTTCTTGATTGCATTTTTCTTCTAAAACATTTAACACTTCATTATTTTGTTCATAACTTATGGTAATACAATCCTTACAAATTATTCCTGCCTTATGTTTCGCAATTTCACTATAACTATCTCCAAGAAATTCGATATGATCTCTCCCTATATTCGTAATTACAGCCACTTCTTTTCTTGGTATAATATTCGTTGCATCTAAACTTCCACCAAGCCCTGTTTCAAGAACAACAAAGTCGCAATTTTTCTTATTGAAATACAAAAATGCAATGGCAGTAATAATCTCAAACTCTGTAGGCAATTCTTCGGTTTCTAGAGTATCCATACTCTTTTTTACCTCTGAAGCGGTTTGAATTAGTTCTTCATTGGTAATTATATCATTGTTAATTTTTATTTGTTCATTTATTATTTCTAAATAAGGAGATGTAAATAAACCAACGCGGTATCCACCCTCCTTTAAAATTCCCGCAATCATAGCACTTGTTGAACCTTTTCCATTGGTTCCGGCAACGTGTATATATTTTAAGTCTTTTTCAGGATTTCCCATATTATTAAGAAGCTTTCTTAAACGCTCAAGACCTGGTTTACTTCCTAAAAATGCAGTACTTTTAATAAAATCAAGTGTTTCGCTTAAATTCAAAATTATTTCCATCCTTTCAGGATAATTATATAAGATAATGAAACTTTTTTGTTATAAAATAATGGCTTACTTTTATTTTTATAATGATCGCTCATTTTTATTATGATCGCTTATTTTATTATATTTAAAAATTGGGACCGTACAAAACTTCCGTTTCACACAGTCCCAATAGGTTTATTATTTTATAAAGTAAGCGCTTTAAATCTTGGCACTAAAAGTTTACTAATCATTGGTATTACAACGATTTGTACAATCATCATAACCACATTTTGCCCAATTCGTAATGGTAATAAAGCCAAAAATGGTGTTCCGTATAGCATAGATATCCAAAATGTGTTAAGTAGTAAGCTACCTACTAAATGAGTGATACACACTGCAATAATAACATGGGGCATCGATTGTTTTTTCTTTAAGAAAATACCATAAACGATACCGTTAAAGAATGCAGTAAATGTAAATCCTGGAAAATATGCTCCAATCGGAAATAAGATTGCACCAATCACATCAGCGATCCCTGCTACCATTCCAGAAGCAAGCGGTCCATATAACATTGCTACGATAACAATTGGAACAAAACTAAAACTAATTTTAAAGTTCCATGTCTGGAAAGAAAGCCAACGAGATAAAACGATTTCAATGGCTATAAAAAATCCAAGAGTTGTTAACATCATTAGTGAAAAATGATTCTTATTTTTCATCGAATCTCCTCCTTTCTTAGACAGTTTCCTGCCATATATTTGTCGAGCATAATGTATACATAGTAATACACTTCATTCATGCTACAACAAGAAGGAGATCTTCTATTATGTGTAGCAGCGGGATGCGAACTTTGTACCGCAAGTTTCCTTTTCGTTCACCCAGCAACTCCCCGTCTGTGTGACACTTAACGCACAAAATCCTACTCTGCAACTAATATTTGCTCATTCGACAAAATTATTCTAGCATATTTTTTTCAACAATGCTAGAAGAATAATATACAAAAAATAATTTAAAAAAGGACTGTCTTTCGACAGTCCTATGCTTACTATAATTACTTTCTTAAACCTAAACGTTCAATTAATGCACGATATCCTTCAAGATCAGTTTTCTTTAAGTATTCAAGTAAACCTCTTCTTTGACCTACCATTTTAAGAAGACCTCTTCTTGAGTGGTGATCTTTATTATTGTTTTTTAAATGCCCAGTTAATTCATTGATTCTTTCTGTTAAAAGAGCGATCTGTACTTCTGGAGATCCAGTGTCATTTGCTGTTCTACCATAAGCTGCAATAATTTCTTGTTTCTTTTCTTTGCTAATCATGTTTAAATCCTCCTAAATATAATTCACCGAATACTAAGCATTAGGTCGGAGTGTCCAAATGCCGAGTAATGGCCGTGCTTTGCACAAACTAGATAATAACATAAATCATTTAAAAAGTAAATACCAAATTAATCTATTCTATGCATTCCATCCTATTTCATCATACCAAGGGATGTTGCTATTTTATCTTATTACCGCACTTTGTACAAAAAGTGGAAGCTTCTTCAAGTTCCGCTCCACATTGTGAGCATTTTACCTTTTCAGTTCCAATAATTTTATTAATAAAATCAAGTCTTATATATTTTCCTTTTAAAGAGTTAAAAATAAGTAGTACAAATACAACAATAAAGGCAAAATCAATACCACTTGATATGTAATCGATAATTCTAACTATAACCGTACCAGCAGATACTTTACTGCCTACCCCTAATGCTTCTTCCCAAACACTAGAATACGAGGAAGCAGTTGGTACAAACCAGCCAATAAATTCTTTTAAAATCCAAAACAATTTGTCAATGATAAACCAGAAAAACGCTAGTAAGATCCCCTGTTTTAAAGCAGATTTTACTTCTTCATCAAAGCTAAATACATAAACAATTCCTAGAAACACTAATAAAGCCCATGATAACTGACTTGAAGCAGCGTAGCAAAGCCCGTAAGCGATTGCACATAAGATAGTTACCGGTATTCCAAAATTTTGTTTTGATAGATTGTTTTGCATAAATACTCTCCTTTATAATATTTTTTCATTAAAATAACTAGTAACTTGAATCAAAACTGCTTTTGTAGAGGTACTTGCACGAATTGATTTGTTAATATTTGTAATTTCTATTTTAAATGAAACTTTAACATTTTACAATAGTAAATTGATTTTTAGTGAAAGAGTATTTAGCTGCTGTATTTAATTCAAAACAATACTTTTTTAATGTGTTCAGTTTTTATTACTAAATGGTAAATTCCTGGTTATTCATATAAACCTTCATATAATAGCTGTATACCATTTTTAATATCATCCTCTGATACATTGGCATATCCTAGTAAAATTGTTGGGTACTTTGGCTTCTCTTCTGTAATATAATGACGATTTAAGCCGTAGAGTTGTATCCCTTGTTGGGATGCTTTCTCAATCAAATCTTCTTCAGATACCTCTTCTAAGAATTCTACCACTAAATGTAATCCCGCATTTTCACCTGTAATTCGAATGCGATTTCCAAAAATCTTTAGTGTCTTTAACAGTAAATCATGTTTGTTTTTGTAGTGTTTACGCATTTTATTAACGTGACGTTCAAAATAACCACCTACAATAAATTCACATATAATCGCCTGATCGATTCTAGATACCGTAGAAGCATAATAATAATATTCTTGTTGATACTTTTTATATAGCTCTTCTGGTAATACCATGTAACCGACACGAATTGCTGGAGCAATCGCTCTTGAGAAAGTACCCATATAAATAACACGATCAAAGGTATCAATTCCTTGTAAAGACGGAATAGGCTTCCCTATATAACGAAATTCACTATCATGGTCATCCTCAATAATATAACGCGTAGAGTCATTTGCTGCCCACCTTATCAATTCCAGTCGACTTTTAATAGGCATTACAACACCAAGTGGATATTGATGGGAAGGTGTTACGTAAACAATATTTCCATCGGATTGTTCAATTTGCTCTAAGGAAACCCCTTCTTCTTTCATTCCTATAGGAATAATAGGAAATCCCATTCCATTTAATATATGGTAAGCCCTTTTATACGTAGGGTTTTCCATACATATTTTACTTTGCCTTGGAAGGAGTTGTGATAATAATTGAAGTAAGTAGTCGGATCCAGCGCCAATAATAATTCTTCTAGCGTCACAGTTGACCCCTCTAGATTCATGTAGATAGTTTGATATCGCTTTCCTCAAAGCAATATCCCCTTGATTTTCTCCAAGTAAAAACAACCCCTGATTCATGTCATTCATACATTGGTTACTTAATTTACGCCAAGTTGCAAATGGAAAACTAGAGATGTCAACTGCAAATGGTGAAAAATCGTATTTCATCTTAGTGCTTTTCGGTATTTTGACAACATTAGGTTTTGTTTCATTATTCGATATATGGATCAAGTCACCTATGTTTAAAACATAGTATCCACTTTTAGGAACACTTTCAATATAACCTTCTGATACTAATTGGTTATAGGCTAAATCCACTGTACTTCTACTAATTTGCAGATGTGTGGCTAAATTCCTACTGGAAGGTAACTTCGTATGAACCGGTATATTACCAGACTTTATCTCGTCTTTAATAAACTTATATATCTGTTCATACATTGGCACCTTCGAATTTTGATCTAACGAAATGATTAGCATAAAGAATTACTCCTTTACTTATGGAATCATTTTATGATTAAAATAATCTTTGGCAAATAAAATATCTTTATTCATATAATCCGTAAGTTCTTCTAGGCTGTTAAATTTATATTCTGGTCGTTCAAATGCGTAAATTTCCACATCCACGTTTTTCCCATATAAATCTCCCTTATAATCAAAGAGAAATGTTTCAACACCTGTAATTTCTTCTCCTGTTACCGTTGGTTTTGTTCCTATGTTTGTGACTCCTAAATATCGTTGTCCTTCAAAACGAGTCACAGAAGCGTAAACACCATTTGGTGGTAAAAGTTTATGTTCTGGTGGTACTTGATTAATCGTAGGAATTCCTAATGTTCTTCCTAGCTTTTTACCATGCACTACTTCTCCCATAATTGTATATGGATGTCCAAGCATTGCATTTACACTTTCCATATTTCCTTTTTTTAGTTCTTCTCGTATTCTAGTACTACTAATAATTTTACCGTCGTACATTAACTTTTCACAAACAATTAATTCATAACCAAATACTTCTTGATATTTTTCTAGCATTGCTACATCACCACGGCGCTTCTTACCAAAATGATAATCAACACCAACGACAATCGCTTGCACATTTAATTTTTCAATTAAAACGTGTTTAATAAATTCCTCTGGTTCCATAGATGCTGTTTCTTCCGTAAATGGATATGATATTAAAACATCTGGGCCACTTCTTTCAAGTAATCTTCTTTTTTCTTCTTCCGTATATATTAAATCAATCTCTTTTTCTGAAAAAAGATTTCCTGGATGATAATCAAAAGTAAACATTACAGAAGTATGCCCTTGCTTTTTATACACGGATAATTCTTCAAATAAGCGCTGATGTCCCTTGTGTAATCCGTCAAATTTTCCTAAGGTAACACAGGTATTGCAAAAACGAAAGTCCGTCTTTCCATAGATGTATTCCATAAACATCACCTGTACCTTTCTAGTTTAAAAACATTTTAACTGGCTTTAAGCAATGATTCTCTTCATCATTCGTATAAAGCCCAATAAACTTATGAAAGCTGTCATAAATTCGATATAAATTATCATTTGGTTCCAGACAATTTTCCAAGTTAACTTGTTTGTCATCTTCGATACAATTTGCTTTCACTACTTGCTCACCATCAATTTTGCTATCTTTTATACAATCTTGTAATGTCGTTTGTAAGTGTTCAAAGAGTAATTTATTCCCATTGTATACAAATTTATTAAATTCTTCCTTTACACAAAACTCTTTGCATTGCATAAACAAAGAAACCACTGGCAAACATATTTCATCTATTTTATCATTTTTCATATATTCTTCAATTTGTGATAAAGAAAGACTATTCTCTATAGTAAATATTGAAACTTTAGTACGAAGAAGTTCTTTCATACAGCCACCGCAAGATAACTTATTTCCAATATCTTCACATAAGGTGCGAATATAAGTTCCTTTAGAGCAATGCACCCTCATACGAACTTCCTTTACCGCAGTAGTATTTTTTTCATCAAAATCCATTGATAAAATTTCAATATCATGAATCGTAACTTTACGTGCTTTACGTTCTATTTCAATCCCTTGTCTTGCAAGTTCATATAATTTCTTACCGTTCACCTTGATTGCTGAATACATTGGTGGTATCTGGTCATAAGTTCCAACAAAACTCATGATTGCCTGTGCTACTTCCTCTTTATTTGAAGAAACTTCTACTTCTTTTAATACTTGTCCTGAAATGTCTTGCGTATCTGTGCTGACTCCAAGAAGTAATACCGTTTCGTATACTTTATCTTTATCCGTTAACAAGTCACATAACTTTGTAGCATTTCCAACACAAACGGGTAATACCCCTTCTGCATCAGGATCTAAAGTACCCGTATGACCTATTTTTTTTTGATGTAAGATTCCTCTTAATTTTGCGCAAACATCAAAGGAGGTAAATCCTTTTTCCTTATATACATTGATAATTCCGTTCATGGAATTCCTCCCTCTGTATTTCAAAGCTTACTTACTTTTATCTCGTGATAATTGGTGCTCTATACCAATTGTCAAATTATTAATAACATCATGTAAAGATCCTGTCATACTACAACCAGCCGCTTTTACATGACCACCGCCACCAAAGAATACAGCTATTTTGCTAACATCAACAATACCATTTGAACGCATACTTACTTTGTACTGGTGAAAACCATCTTCTCTTAAAAAGATAGCCACTTCAACACCCTTTGTCACTCGAAGTTGATCTATCACGCCATTGGTATCTGCTGGTGTAACATTGTAAAACTCTTGCGTTTTTTTGCTAATGCTTGAAATAACAATTTTCCCGTCTAAAATAAGAAAACTCTCCATTAAGCATCTTCCAAGCACTTGATTTTGAACATAAGTTTTTTGATAAAAAGTTTCATCAATAATCTTTGATGGTTCTGCACCTTTGCTTATTAGTTTTCCTGCTATTTGCATTGTTTTTTCTGTTGTATTTGAGTGTTTAAAAACACCTGTATCATGAACGATACCAAGGTATAAAGATTCTGCAACATCTTTACTTATTTTGGATTCATCAAATAAACCAAATAATACTTCACAAGTAGAACTTGCTTCGATTACATGATTATTTTTTGCAAATTTTGTATTACTAATATGATGATCAATATTTACCGTTTCCTTTGCCAGGGGAAATAGATCTCCACATACGCCTAAACGATCAACGCTTCCACAATCTAGGGATATCATTAAGTCATATGCGATTTCTTCCTTGCATTCTTCTTTGATATCTTTAACATTTTTCAAAAAGTAAAACTCATCTGGAATCTTTTCTAAGTAGATATCAATACGTTTTTTATTATCTTTGTTGCAGTTTTCGGTAAGATAGTTGTACATTGAAAGACATGAACCAACACAATCACCATCTGGATGTACATGCCCTGCAATAGCAATGGAATCAGCTGTATGAATCAATTGAAATAAATCAAACATCCCCTCACCTCTCCTAATTATAGATCACTATCATCATTTGTATTATCTGTATCTTCTTCACCAGAAGCTGCCTTATTATGATTCACTTCATCAATGAGTTTAGACATGTTTACTCCATATTCAATGGATTGATCTACGACAAAAGTTAATTCTGGTGTATTTCTTAAATTTATGCTCTTTGCTAATTGAGAACGTAAAAATGGAGCGGCGCTCTTTAAACCAGCTAATGTATTTTTTTGTGCCTCTACATCGCCTAATACACTAACATAAACTTTTGCAGTTTTTAAATCTGGCGCTACTTCTACATTTACAATAGAGGTCATTGGATGAATTCTTGGATCCTTTAACTCTCTTACAATTAGCATACTTAATTCTTTTTGAACTTCTTGATTAATTCTGGTGTTTTTAATACTGTTCTTTCTCATGGTCACACCCTGCCTTTCTTTGTTTCTCTAACGATTTAAAGTAAATAAAAGCACTTCAGAATTATCATCCCAAAAATTTAGGAGATAATTCTGAACTTATACTTTTATTATCTAGGAACTTCTACCATCATGTAAAATTCAATTTGATCAAATTCCTGTAAATCATTAAATTTTTCAAATACAAGACCACATTCATATCCTGTTGCTACTTCTTTAACGTCATCCTTAAATCTCTTTAATGATGCTAATGGTCCATCGTAAATTTGCACACCTTCTCTGCTAATTCTTGCAGAACATCCTCTTACAATCTTACCATCAAGAACATAAGAACCTGCAATTGTACCAAGGCCAGATGCTTTAAATACCTGTCTAACTTCAGCATGTGCAATAACTTTTTCTTCATATGTTGGATCAAGCATACCCTTCATTGCTGCTTCAACATCTTCGATTGCTTGATAAATAACTCGATATAAACGTAAATCAACTTTTTCACGTTCTGCAATTTCTCTTGCTGTATTATCAGGTCTAACATTAAATCCAATGATAATTGCATTTGAAGTTGTTGCAAGCATAACGTCAGATTCATTGATAGCACCAACACCACCATGAATTACACGTACTGCAACTTCTTCATTGCTTAATTTAACTAAACTTTGTTTTACAGCTTCCACAGAACCTTGAACGTCTGCCTTAATAATGATATTAAGATCTTTAATATTACCCGCTTGAATTTGTGAGAATAATCCATCAAGAGATAACTTAGCTTTTGTATCAGCAAGTAATCTTTCTCTTCCCTGTGAAATAAATACTTCTGCAATGGAACGAGCTTCTTTTTCATTATCTGTTGCCATGAAAATTTCACCAGCGTTAGGAACTTCATTTAATCCTAAAATTTCAACTGGTGTAGAAGGAGTTGCTTCTTTTACTCTTCTTCCCTTATCGTCCATCATCGCTCTTACTTTACCATAAGCCGCACCAACTGCAATAGTATCACCTACATGTAATGTACCCTTTTGAACAAGAATTGTTGCAACAGTACCTCTTCCCTTATCAAGCTCAGCTTCGATAACAATACCTCTTGCATTACGATTAGGATTTGCTTTTAATTCTAATAATTCAGCAGTGATATTAACCATTTCAAGTAATTGTTCAATACCTTCTCCTGTGTGTGCAGAAACTGGTACAATTACAGTATCTCCACCCCAATCTTCAGCTACAAGTTCATGCTCTGTTAATTCTTGTTTTACTCGTTCGATATTCGCACTTGGCTTATCCATTTTATTAACGGCTACAATGATTTGAACGCCTGCTGCTTTTGCATGGCTAATTGCTTCAACCGTCTGTGGCATTACACCATCGTCTGCTGCTACAACTAAGATAGCGATATCTGTGGATTTTGCTCCACGCATTCTCATAGATGTAAACGCTTCATGACCAGGTGTATCAAGGAAAGTGATCTTTTCTCCGTTTATTTCAACTACATATGCACCAATGTGCTGTGTAATACCACCAGCTTCTCTTGATGTTACATTTGTCTTACGAATTGCATCAAGTAAAGAAGTTTTACCATGGTCAACGTGACCCATAACACAAACTACAGGTGGACGTTTTACCATTAAAGATTCGTCTTCTTCCTCTTCTTTTAAAATTTCTTCCACGCGATCAACTACTACTTCTTTTTCTGCAATGATATCAAAACCAATTGCAATTTCTTCTGCTTCATCGAAAGTGATTTCTTGGTTGATAGAAACCATTTTACCTTCTAAGAATAATTTTTTAACTACTGCAGAAGCTGGACGTTTCATTTTATCTGCCAATTCCTTAATAGTAAGAACTTCTGGAATAATGATTGTCTTAATTTCATCTTCTTTTTGTTCTTCCACTGCCTTTGGCTTAGGCATAATGAACGCTCCTTTTCTATTTGGATCTTTCTTACCTTTTCCTAATTTAATATCATCCTCATCACGATTTTTCTCACGATCACGGTTACGATCACGATTTCTATCGTTGAATGCTGCTGCTCTTTGTTCTTTTGTTAACTCATTTGCAAGGTCTGATTTGATACTTGATTTTTCTTTCGTATCAGTTCTTCCACCTCTTTTATCAAAGCTTCTGCCATAATTTGAATCTTTATCTTTATCAAATCCGCCTTTATCAAATCCACCGGTTCTGTTACCACTATTGTATCCACCAGTTCTATTACCACTGTTGTATCCGCCGGTTCTGTTACCACTATTGTATCCACCACTTCTTTGTCCACCATATTGGCTTTGTCCTTGTGGTCTTCTATCTCCGTATTGATTGTTACCTTGTGGTCTTCCATCTTGACCAGTTCCTTGTGGTCTTCTATCGCCATACTGACCAGTTCCTTGTGGTCTTCTGTCACCATACTGACCAGTTCCTTGTGGTCTACGATCGCCATACTGGCCACTTCCTTGTGGTCTTCTATCTCCATATTGACCACTTCCTTGCGGTCTTCTATCTCCATACTGACCACTTCCTTGTGGTCTTCCATCTTGACCAGCTCCTTGTGGTCTACGATCACCATACTGACCAGTTCCTTGTGGTCTTCTGTCTCCATACTGGCCACTTCCTTGTGGTCTACGATCGCCATACTGACCGTTTCCTTGTGGTCTTCTGTCTCCATATTGGTTATTGCCTTGTGGTCTTCTATCTCCATCTTGGCCTTGTGGTCTACGATCGCCATATTGATTTGGTCTACGATCTCCATACTGGTTATTTCCACCAGTTCTTCTTTCTCCGTCTTGACCTTGTGGTCTACGATCGCCATATTGACCTTGTGGTCTTCTATCTCCGTATTGATTATTGCTTTGTGGTCTTCTATCTTGACCTTCTACTCTATCATTTTGACCTGTTCCTTGTGGTCTTTTTTCTTCATTCTGTCCTTGCACGGATTGTTGTGCGTTTTCTTGCATAGAATCTCCCATTGATTTTTTGTTCGCCTGCGTTGCTGGCCTTCCTCCATTATTTAACATTGTATTTGCAGCATGTTTTTCAGCTTGTGAATACACGTTGCTCTTCTTTTCTTCTGTAATCTGCTTAGCAGTATTTCCTCTCGCAGAAGTATTTTCTACCTTAGAAAATTTGTTACGTACTAAGCTGATTTCACTGTCATCAATATTACTCATATGACTTTTTACTTCTGACCCCTTCGTTTTTAAAAAACTTACGATGTCACTACTTTTTATTTCCAATTCCTTGGCTAATTCATGAATTTTTATTTTTGCCATATGATAACTACCTCCGTTATAACCGTTTTCAATTATTCTCCTACATCACTTCGAACACTCCTGATTTCAAATGTTTTTCAATTGCTTGTGCCATACCTCGATCATTCACTGATAAAGAAGCACGAAACTCTTTTCCAATTGCATGACCAAGTTCCGTTTTTTCACCAAAAAAGTAGATTGGCACTTCATAAAATGCGCACATGTTTGTGAACATTTTCTTTGTGTTATCGGAAGCATCGCTTGCCACTATGACAAGTTCCGCTCTTCCATCTTTAACTGACTTTTCTGTGGAAAATTCACCACTAGCAATGTAACCTGCTTTATTTCCAAGTCCAAGTAAAGAAAATATTTTTTTTACTGTCATATGCTTTAATAATTCTACATCATCCTTCATTGGTTATATCCATCAACTCTCTTTCCAGTTCTTCATATACCTCTTTTGGTATTGAAGTTTTTAATGACCGTTCAAGCCCTTTACTTTTCATTGCCTTTCTAAGGCAGTCCAGCGAGTTGCATATGTATGCGCCTCTTCCGTTTTTTTTACCAGTTGCATCTATTACTATGTCATCTTCTGGTGTCTTGATAACACGAATCATTTCTTTTTTGGATTTCATTTCACCACATCCAGTACACTTTCTAAGTGGAACCTTTCGTGTATTCATTCTAACCTCCATGCTACCCATACGCATCTTAGATGATTGGTTGAAATACTTTTTCAACCAACTTCTCATCTTTTAGGATGCATTACTCTTCAACGTAGCCTTCTTCATAACTACCATAAACTTGAGATTCACTCTTAATGTCAATCTTATATCCTGTAAGTCTTGCTGCGAGTCTTGCATTTTGACCTTCTCTACCAATTGCAAGTGATAATTGGTAATCAGGAACGATAACCTTAGCACTCATTTCTTCTGTATCAACTTCTACAGAAATAACTTTTGCTGGGCTTAATGCATTTTCTATCAATGTGGCTGGATCATCACTCCAATTAATGATATCGATTTTTTCATTTCTAAGCTCATTTACAATTGCATTTACTCTCGCACCATTTAAACCAACGCATGCTCCTACTGGATCAACATTTGGATCATTACTAGCTACTGCCATCTTTGTTCTTGCTCCGGCTTCTCTTGCGATACTCTTTATTTCAACTGTACCATCTTTTACTTCTGTTACTTCTGCTTCAAATAATCTCTTCACTAATTCTGGATGAGTTCTTGAAACTGTAATTCTTGGTCCTTTTGTTGTATCTTTTACTTCTAATACATATAATTTGACACGCTCAGTTGGACGGAATACTTCGCCTCGAATTTGCTCATTTTCAGTTAAAACAGCATCTACTTTTCCAAGATTAATACTAACATTGCTTCCTACGTAACGTTGTACAATTCCAGTTACAATGTCTTTTTCTTTGCTATAGTATTGATTATAGAGTACTTTTCTCTCTTCCTCACGGATTTTTTGAACAACTACTTGCTTCGCTTTTTGAGCAGCAATACGACCAAAGTTCTTTGGTGTTACTTCAACTTGAACAATATCACCAATATCGTATTTCTTTTTTGGGAATTTCATTTTAGCATCTGCAAGACTGATCTGCATAACAGGGTCCTCTACAGTCTCTACAACCTCACGCTCTGCAAATACGCTAACAGCACCTGTTGTTCTATCAATATTCACTTTAATATTATCCGCTTTTCCAAAGTGGTTTTTACATGCTGCTACTAAGGAATTTTCCATTGCTTCAAGCAAGATTTCCTTGCTGATGTCCTTTTCCTTCTCAATTTGATTCAATGCTTCGATTAACTCTTTATTCCCTTCCATTTTTAATTATTCCTCCATTCATTAAAAGTCCAATGCTAAGCGTACCATAGCAATATCGGCTCTTGTGATTTCCACAGTTTTTCCATTTTCTAATTCGATTACTAGTTTATCTTCATCAAAATCCTTTAAGATTCCGTCAAAGTCTTTTTGTTTATTAATTGCTTTATATAATTTAATTTCTACCTTTTCACCGATACTACGTGCGAAATGCTTATCTTTTTTTAATTGTCTGCCTAAGCCAGGAGAACTTACTTCTAAAATATATGCATCAGGAATAAAATCCTTTTGATCTAGTAACTCACTAAGAGCTCTACTAATTAAAGCACAATCATCAACAGTAATTCCACCTTCTTTGTCGATATAAGCACGTAAAAACCAGTTTCCTGCTTCTTTTACATACTCAACATCAACCAATTCAAAATTATTTTTTTCAATTAAAGGCATGATTAATTGTTCTGTTTTTAATTCGTATTCTTCTCTTTTTGTCATAATACCTCAATTCTGGCACTTTATCGCCTTTTTAAACCAATAGCAACCTAGTGATCAGCACAAATTGCTGATTCAGCTAACCACAAAAACGAAGAGTGGACTTTCGTCCACTCTCATCAGGCTACATATAAACTCATAGCCTTAGTATAGCATTGATTATGTTTAAATGCAAGTAAATTTTTTCAAGTATCAATGTTTATCCATGTTTTCATATGATAGAATTGATAATTTTATAATTTACTAACTTTGACAAACCACGATTGTGAATTCATAATTGTTATTATTCTAACTATTATTTATGCTTTTATTATGCACAATATGATACAAAATAAACAATAACAATAGAATTTCTTCAACCTACTTAATGAAAGGATAAAGCATATATACTTTTATTTTCTATTCATTAAGTCCTATTCTTCTCTTTTTCTAATGCTAACTTCCCCTGAATTTAATGTTTTTTTACTATGATCCATTAACTCAACAATTAATCCACCATTATCATCAATGTCAATGGCTTTTGCTTTCTCTTTTTGATTGCCTGATATTATCCATATGTTAGAACCTAAAATCATGGAATGCTCTTTGTATTCACGAATAAAACTTCTATCCTTGGCATTCATACATAATTCAAAAACTTGATTTAATATTTCAGCAATCAATTGATTTCTTGTTGTATTCTCTGTTGTCCCATGATAAAGAGCACCAGCTACCTCCTGCAATTCCATCGGAACTTTACTATGATCAACATTATAATTAATACCTATACCTAAAATAATGCTATTAATCATACCAGTCTCTAAATCAGTAACTGCCTCCGTAAGAATACCACAGACTTTTTTATCTTCGTAATACAAATCATTGACCCATTTAATTTTGACTTCTTTATTTGTAATTTTCTTTATTGCCCGAAAGACTGCAACAGACGCCGCAGTGGTTATGTAAATAGCATCCGATGCACTTGTATTTGGTTTTAACACAACACTCATATATATACCAGAGCCGTCTAGAGACAAAAAGGATCTACCTAGCCTTCCCTTTCCCATCGTCTGCTTATCTGCTATAAATACACTGCCATGTCTTACACCATTTACAGCCGCTAGTTTAGCAACTTGATTCGTAGAAGTAGTAATCTTATCAATCTGGATTGGGATTTCTTTATATTCTTTTTTAAGATTTAATCGAATTCCTTCTTCTGAAAGTATATCATTTCCTTCAGAAAGACAATATCCTTTATTTGTAGTTGCTAAAATCATATGCCCATCCGCTTCTAAACTCTTTATCGATTTCCAAATTGCGGTACGAGATACATCCAGTGTAGATGCTAATTCCGCACCAGATATAAACTCTCCTCGGTTTTGCTCTAAATACTTTAGTACATCCTTTTTTACTGACATAATGTTATTCAACTACTTTCTTTGCATTCTTTTTATCACGTAATATTTTACCAATAAACACTCCTGCAACAGATAAACTCAATAATAATACATATTTTATTCCATACTCTGCTAATCCCATTAAAAAATCCATTGTTACCTCCATCTATCTACGGTGTGCTAATTCAGTAATTATATCCTCCCAATCAACACCACAGTTTACCATTAAAACCATCAAGTGATATAAATAATCTGCAATTTCATATTTTAATTCTTCCGCATTTGGATTCTTTGCTGCTATTATGATTTCTGTCGCTTCTTCACCACATTTTTTTAAGATTTTATCAATTCCTTTATCCAATAAGTAATTCGTATAAGAACCTTCCTTTGGGTGTTCTTTTCGATCTATGATTGTTTTAAATACATCTTCAAATACAGTGAGTGGATTTGTCTCATCGTATTCCTTACGGACTAGTTCACGGTAAAAACAGCTTTTATTTCCAGTATGACAAGCAACTCCAACTTGCAATACTTTTGCTAATATTGTATCTTTATCACAATCTAATTGCAAACTTCTTACATACTGATAATGTCCACTTGTTTCACCTTTTATCCATAACTCGTTACGACTTCTTGAATGATAGGTCATCTTACCTGTAGTAATAGTAGTATTATAAGCCTGTTCATCCATATACGCAAGCATTAGCACTTCATTCGTTTTGTAATCCTGAACAATAACTGGCACTAATCCATTTGCATCTTTTTTAAATTCAGAAAAAGGTATACTGCTTTCAAATGTATCTGTAGATATGCCAGTTTCTTTAAGCATATGCTTTATTTTCATGATATCCTTATTTTCATAAAGATCGGTAGCAACTCCAACTACATGATCAAGAGATAGCAAAGTTTCCATATCATTTCTTAATAGACTATCTCGAATATAGATATCAAACTCCATATTTGATATTTTATCCATATTAGTTTGTGTTAAGTTTACATGCTTTAATAATATAGAATTTACGCCATATTCCTTTAACGAAGCAATCATTTTATCCGAACATAATACACCATCGTTTTTCTCAGGGCTTGCATCAAACTCAACAACAATACTATCTTTCCCAAAGCGCTCAGTTGCTTCTTTAATTACCGAGACTTGCTTTAATTTTGCGTATGGAATAACAACTCTTATTGCCCCTGTATAAAATGCTTTTTTTACATCTTCAAAACGGTTAACAAAACATCCTACCATAACTGGTATATCAACCATTTTAACAAGAGTTTTCATCGTTTGAATAAATTCTTCTCTCTCTGACTCTAGAATAGAATAATTATATATAAAAAGTTCGTCTGCTCCACTTCTTTCATAGGCGATTGCTCTTTTGATTACACTTTCATCTCTTTCATTTTCCGCATTAATATATGGTATTATCTTTTTAAAAGCCATAACAATCCTCCATGTGCCTACTTAGTTTCCGGGCTCTTAACAGTATAGTCTTTCTAAAAACATAGTATCCTTTATTTATTATAACAAAGGATTGCATCTTTTAAATCTATTTTGTTTTCATACAATGCTTTACCTATAACTACGCCTTCAACATTGATTTTACTTAATGTCTCTAAATCAATCATCGAGGAAACTCCTCCAGATGCTATTATTTCAAGTCCTGTCATATCTACCATCTCTTTTGTATGTTCGATGTTTGGTCCTTGAAGCATTCCATCCTTAGAAATATCAGTATAAATAATTGTTTTAACTCCTAGTTCTTTCATTTCAAGAGCTAGTGATACAGCATTATAGTTACTTAACTTTTCCCACCCTTGAATGGCAACCATTCCGTTTTTCGCATCAATTCCTATAATAATTTTATCTGCTCCAAAACAATTGATAATCTCTTTTACAAACATTGGGTTTTCCACTGCTTTCGTGCCAATGATCACTCTTGATACTCCAAGGTTTAATTTATTCTCTATATCCTTTATTGTGCGGATTCCTCCTCCAACTTGAATTGGTATATTTATTGTTGATGCAATCTCTCGAATTACATCATCATTAACAGAATGTCCAACCAATGCACCATCTAAATCCACTAAATGAATATAACTTGCTCCACTTTCTTCCCACTTTTTCGCAACCCCAACGGGTGAATTGGAATATACCAAAATATCTTCGAATTGCCCTTGTCTTAATCTAACACATTGTCCATTTTTGATATCAATTGCTGGATATAATCTCATCCCCTGCCTCCTTTTTTAACAATTATTCATCTGAAATAGTTCCTTTTGTTGATAATACTCCTTGAATTCTTTCATCATAACTTGTTGCAACATCCAGTGCCTTTGCAAACGCCTTAAACATAGCTTCTACGATATGATGATTATTTGTTCCATCCATATGCTTAATATGTAAATTCATCCCCGCGCTATAAGATATCGCATAGAAAAACTCTTTCACAAGTTCGCTATCCATATAGCCAATACGCTCTGCCGTTAAATCTGCCTGGTAGTTTAAGTATGGTCTGCCTGATAAATCAATTGCACACATCACTAGTGTCTCATCCATAGGTAATAAAAAGGATCCATATCTTTTAATTCCTTCTTTATTTCCTAGTGCCTTTTTAATTGCCTGACCTAGGACAATTCCAGTATCCTCTACCGTATGGTGTGCATCAACGTATAAATCACCAACGACTGAAAGTTTGAGATCAAAAAATCCGTGCTTTGCAAAACTTTTTAACATGTGGTCAAAAAATCCAATTCCTGTATTCACATCAGCTTCACCTTTGCCATCAAGATTAAGTTCTAACGTGATATCCGTTTCATCGGTTTTTCTAGCGATCTTAGCCATCCTATCCATATAAAACCTCCATGCTGCCACAGGCAGCCTTATGCTTAACTCTACTTTCTCAATCTTTAACTCTATTTTCTCATCCCTTAACCTTGCTTATTAAAACTTAGCCAACCTACTTAATACTTAGCTTTACTGCTTAATATTTAACTCTATTTGTTAAATCACTCTATTTCCTTAAATTACTCTACTTCTTGATTTCCTTCAAAACGAACAGCAATTGAATTCGCATGTGCAGTTAGCCCTTCTGCGGTAGCAAACTTTACAATATCTTTATAAACTGGCTGTAGCGCCTCTTTTGAATACGAGATAATACTAGATTTTTTTATAAAATCATCTACACTAAGTGGTGAGAAAAATTTCGCTGTTCCATTGGTTGGAAGCACATGATTCGGTCCCGCAAAATAGTCTCCCAGTGGTTCTGAGGAATATTCTCCTATGAAGATAGCCCCTGCATTTTTAATTTTAGTCATTACTTGAAATGCATCTTTTGTTACTATTTCAAGATGTTCTGATGCAATTTCGTTGGCAGTGTCTATCGCTTCTTCTAAGTCCTTCCCTATTAAAATATAACCATAGTTATCAATTGACTTTGTTAAAATCTCTTTTCTAGAAAGTACTTTAATAAATTCATCTACTTCTTTAGCAACTTGATATGCAAGTTCTTTACTCGTTGTGATTAAAATTGCAGATGCAAGTTCATCATGTTCTGCCTGTGATAAAAGATCAGCCGCAACAAATCTTGGATTTGCTGTTTCATCCGCAAGTACCAAAATCTCACTTGGTCCTGCAATAGAATCAATACTTACATGACCATATACAGCCTTTTTAGCAAGGGCAACATAAATATTACCAGGGCCGACAATCTTATCTACCTTTTTAATACTTTTCGTCCCATGTGCTAATGCTGCAATAGCTTGAGCGCCACCCACTTTATAAATTTCTGTAACACCTGCTTCATGAGCTGCTACTAAAGTTCCTTCGTAAACTTTTCCATCTTTAGAAGGAGGCGTTGTCATCGCAATTCTAGTTACACCTGCAACCTTAGCAGGAATCACATTCATCAAAACTGAAGAAGGATATGCTGCTTTTCCTCCAGGAACATATACTCCCACAGCTTCAATTGGTGTCACTTTTTGCCCAAGAATAATACCATTTGGCTGACTGTCAAACCAACTATATTGCTTTTGTTTCTCATGGTATTCTCTTATATTCTTAATCGCTTTTTTAATCACACTAAGAACTTCTTTGTCTATTTTTTCATAAGCTTCTTGTATTTCTTCTTCCGTAACTAAAATATTTGAAGGGCTTAATTCTATTTTATCAAATTTTTTCGTATAATCAAATACCGCAGCATCACCTAGCTCTTTTACATCTTCAATAATTTGATTTACTCTATCTTCATACTCTTTATACTGATTTGGACTTCTTTTTAACAAATTTTCTAAGATATTATTCTTGGTTTCTTGATTTAATTCAATAATCCTCATAGTTCCTCCCATTCCACCGTCTGTGCGGGACAAATTATCACGAAAGAATCTATCTTGCTTATTCTTTCAACTGAAAGTAATTTTATTTTACAATAACGCTCTTAACTCGTTAATCATTTTTGTGATTCTCTCATTTTCCATCTTCATACTAACTTGATTCACAACCATTCGTGCTGATAACGGACAAATCTCTTCTAACACTTCTAATCCATTTTCTCTAAGAGTTGATCCCGTTTCAACGATATCTACAATTACCTCCGATAATCCTACGATTGGTGCTAGTTCTATGGAACCATTTAGTTTAATAATTTCAACTGTTTGATGTTTTTTATTATAAAAGTAATCTTTTGCAATATTGGGATATTTCGTAGCTACTCTTATTAATTCACCATGTTTTAGTAATTCTTTTGCAGAAGCTGGTCCTGCTACACACATACGACATTGCCCTATTTTTAAATCAATTACTTCGTATAACTTTTTACCTTCTTCTAATATCGTATCTTTACCCACGATTCCAATATCGGCTGCCCCGTATTCTACATAGGTTGGTACATCACTTGCTTTAGCTAAAAAAAACTTCAATTTTAACTCTTCATTGGTAAAGATTAATTTCCTTGAATTTGGATCATTTATTTCATCACATGTAACACCTATTTGCTCTAGTATTTCCATAGCCTTTTTCGCCAATCGGCCTTTTGCAAGAGCTATTGTTATATACTTCATACCCTATCCCTTACATGGGACTGCCACTCCTTAGTAACAGTCTCAACACCTTTCTTTTGATGTCTGATTCATAATAAACTTCTACTGTATTGAATTATTCTTGATTTGTTCTTGATTTGCTCTTGAACTATTCCTAAATTATTCTTGGATTGTTCTCAAAAATGCCGCTGCATTACTCTAAAAAATCGCTAAGATTTGCCATGGTCGTGCTACCATCACCTGCATTAATAACAAGAACCTCATTGGGTTTAGCTAGATAAAGAATCCCTCCAATTGAACTACGGTTTGCGTATTCAATATAAGTATTAATTTCTATCTCTTTTTCTTCTAATAAAAGCTCTATATTCATATCTTCGGAACGAAAATGCTGTGTTAAGGCAATTGCTGTATTTCTAAGTTCTTTTTTATAAACAATCAATGTATTGGTTGGCTCTAGTTTTGGTATTAATTTTTGTCTTGATAGTGCTGTTAGCAATTGGTCTACTAACACTGCCATACCAATTGCCGGTGCATCCTTACCAAATTGAGATACTAATGTATCGTAACGTCCCCCTGTTATTACTGCATCTCCAGTACCATTGGTATATGCTCTAAAAATAATACCTGTATAATAATTATATTTACTTAACATCCCCAAATCAAAGCTTATATACTTTTCAACGCCATATGCTTTTAACAAATCATATAATTGCTCTAATCGCTCAATTGCTTTAATCGCGCGTTGATTTTTTATGATTGACTTGATTGAAGATACAATCTCAATAGAACCAAAAAGTTCCGTAAGCTGTAAAAAAACTTTTTTTACTGGTTCTTCTATTTGCTTCTCTGAAATTAATTCTTCTACACCAAACAAATTTTTATTTTCAATAAGTACACGTAGTTGTTCTACTTCATCATCCTTTAAGGTTGCTTCTTCCACAAGACCTTTAAAAAAATCCGCTTGACCAATTTCTACTTGAAATTCCTCCAAACCAGATAATTTTAAGCATTCGACAGTTAGAACTATCATCTCTGCATCTGCTTCCACGCTAGCATCATTAATGAGTTCTGCTCCAAGTTGTGTGGTTTCTTTTAACTTACCTTGGTAACTACTGTTATTAATAAAGGTCGATCCACAATAACATAGACGAATCGGCATTGATTCTTCTTTATAATATTTTGCAACACACCTAGCAATGGATGGGGTGATATCTGGTCTTAATGCTAGAGTGTTTCCCTCTCGGTCGAAAAATTTGTACATATCCTTGCTTGGTACTGTTCCTCGTTCTTTACTAAAGATATCAAAAAATTCGAATGTAGGAGTCTGAATATCACGAAATCCATAACGATGAATTCTAGATTTTAGGTTCCTCTCTAAACTCATCTTTGTCTCACATTCCGAATTATAAATATCTCTAACTCCTTCGGGAGTATGTAATAATTTATCCATCATAAGCCCCAGATCCTTTCTAGTATATGTATATCGCGTTATTACACAAATGATATTAGTCTTATGCCAATTTCCTTAGTTGCTTTATTGTGGTAACGTGATAATTCGCTACCATGATAATGCAACAATTATAAATCATATAAAAAACTATGTCAAGTAGACCTACTTGATGTTTTTTATTAAATTTCTCATTCATCATCTCGCTCAGCGAGATCTTTGCTTAACTTTTCAAGGTAGGGAACAAAGATACCAGAATGCTTTGTAATCATGTAATCTGATGACAATTCATCAAATCTAAAGCTTTTGCGACCTCCATCTTTTGCTCTTTGCCAATATTTATCCAACTCAGAAAATCTAAGATAATAAAATATATCTTTTTTTACATAATAAATAAGCAGGAAGGAAACTCCACCCTGCTTTTCAAAATCTCGCATAAACTCTACTTGATGTTCATGGACATTTTGTAAGGCAAAGGTATCCACGGTACATTCTTTCGCATCAAAGCAAACAGGGATTCCCTGTACTGCTCCAATATAATCTACGGTACTTTTTTGCTCAAAATACGCTAAGGTAATATGCCTTTTCTCCTTATCAATCCGTATCGGAGTAATTGGCGTTGGTACCTTTTGTATTAAGGCTAAATTATTATCTCTATACTTATCATTGGTTAGGTTAATTAATTCTTCTAATACCGAACCTCTTAATCCTCTTGAATTCCATGACGGCATTTTAGGTTCTCCTTATCCAAAAATTTGTTTTTGTATTGATTTAAAAAAGCTAGGCTCCTTTGCAATAAATTCCTGATTGCTTAAAACCTGGAATTCTCCTTCAAGTTTCGGAAATTCTATGCGATACGCATGCAATAGCTGATGTTTTAATCCAAACTTTTGCTTTATTTGGCGATTCATTGCATCCGTTCCATATTTAAAGTCTCCAATCAATGGATGGGAGATACTTGCTAAATGTGCACGAATTTGATGAGTTTTTCCAGTAATCAATTTAACTTCAAGAAGTGTAAAATCATTGTTTGTAAGAATTGGTTCGTATTCTGTCTCAATTTTATCATACTGAGATAAATCAATTGCATTTTTCAGCTGCTTCTTTTCAATTTCATCCGTATTAATTACAGTTACTTTATTACTGCTCTCATCTTTATGAAGATATCCAGAAATTCGCTCTTTCTTAGTCATCTTTCCAACAACAATACAACGATAATACTTATGAATGGAACGGTCATGAAAAATTTGAGACATTGTCTGAAGACCTATTAAACTCTTACCAGCAACCACGATACCACTTGTATTGCGGTCTAATCGGTTACAAATACCTGGTCTAAAATGTAAAAGCTCCTCATTTGTTAAACTCCCCGTATCTAATAGATAGGATATAATATGTTCGTTTAATGAAACATCCTGCTTTTCCGCCTTTTGTGAAAGCAATCCCACTGGCTTATTTACAATCAGAACATTTGCGTCTTCATACAGTACAGATAAATTGTGATTTACCTTTTGTACTTTTACCTCCTCCTTAAAAGAGGCAATTGTTTCATCTGATAAAAAGAATTTGATTACATCATCAACGGCTAACTTCTCTGATCCATCTGCCTTTTTTCCATTCAATGTAATGTTTTTTTTGCGTAACATTTTATAATAAAAGCTTTTTGGCGCTTTGTTTAAGTATTTCGCCAAAAGCTTATCTAATCTTTGCCCTGCATCATTTTTTGATACAATTAATTCTTGCATGTATTACCTCTTTTTAATTTAAAATAATGGTGTTAATAATTATAACGCAATTTGCTGAGAGTATTGCCATTAAAAATCATGAAAATTTTATCATCTATTGTTCTAACAATTCTTCAAAAGAATCAATGAAATAGTCTGCTAATTGACGTTTTTCATCTTCATAAGATTTCGAATAATTATCTTGCACAGCACATACTTTCATCCCTGCATTTTTACCAGCTAATATTCCTTGTGGGACATCTTCAAAAACTAAACATCTATCAGGTGAAACGCCAAGCTTTTCACTTACTAATAAATAAATATCTGGGGATGGTTTTCCTTTTAACACTTCACATGATGTATGTATTGCATCAAAGTAAGAATCTATTTTTAAATTTTTAATAACAACTTCTACCAATTCCCTTGAATTACTAGTTGCAATTCCCATTTTTATATCCCGTGACTTTAATAGTTCTAAAAATGCCAGTACCCCCTCTTTTAAAGGAACTTCATTGGCATATTTATGATAAGTCATCTCATTCCATGTTGCTTTAATCTGGTCAATATCATCTGGTATTTGAAAACGTTCTTTAAAATAAGTTGCTGTCTCCGTAAAACTCATTCCTTCAATCGAAGATTGTAAATCATCTGGTAGTGCCAGGTTAAATTTAGCTAAATATTCGATATCTATTTGTTTCCATATTCCCATAGAATCCACTAAAGTTCCATCTAAATCAAATATTACTGCCTCAACTTTTGTTAGCATAAACTCTCCTTAATTTTATCCTTCTTTTAATGCACATAATTCTTCATTTGTTAGTGCTCTATAATCACCTGGCTTTAATGCTTCATCAAGGGTTAAGCTTCCCATGGACATACGTTTTAAATAGATAACTTCCTTTTGAACCGCTTCAAACATACGTTTTACTTGGTGGAACTTACCCTCTTTGATCGTTAAGAGAATTTCCGAAACTTCTCCAGCTACTAATATATCAAGCTTTGCTGGCATTGCCTTAAATTCTTCATCCACTTGAAGACCTTCCATAAACTTCACACAATCTTCCTTCGTTACAAGACCCTTTACTTTTGCATAATACACCTTATCAACATGTTTTTTGGGTGAAAGTAAATTATGTGCAAGCTCCCCGTCATTTGTTATAAGCAATAATCCTTCTGTATCTTTATCCAAACGTCCAACTGGAAATAAATCTTTTCGATTGCTATCTGTAATTAGATCAATTACTGTTTCACAATGATTATCAGTTGTCGCTGATATAACTCCTGCTGGCTTATTAAGCATATAGTATTCAAATTCTTGATATTGTAGCACCTTTTCATCAAGTGCGACAATATCAAGAGTTGTGTTTATTTTCGTTTCTGGAACTTTGCATATGCTACCATTTACAGTTACTTTTCCTTTTTTAATGATTGCCTTTACTTCACTTCTTGTACCAACCGAAAGTTCTGTAAGAAATTTATCAAGACGTATATTTTTTGCTTCTGCCACTGTTATTCTCCTATTTTACTATTCTACTTACATAAGTCGCCAGCCTGGTAGATACTTGTTTTTAAAGTTACCCTTTGAATATTTTCCAAAGCCTAGAGGATACCCATCTACACAGATCAATACCCAGCCATCTTTGCAAGGCTTCTTAATCTCAATTGATTCACATTTTAAATAACGAATAACATCTTCATCATCGGCTGACATATTATATACGTTATCATATTCCTCCATCGTAAGTGCATTGGCCAAAGACTGACTTGGCTCAAAACGATTTTTCTTCATTTCACCTAAATACAAACCAGAACGTAAGGTACGAAGTCCCTTGATATCCACAATTCCTTCTGGAAGTAAATAAACCCTGTCATCACGAACCATAATTCGCTTCATATCGATGTCCATTGATATATGACTTAAAAATTCCTTCGCTTCCTCAGATAAAAGCTTTTGTTCTTTTTCACTTGCTGTATATGGTACAAAAGTTTTTAATTCAGCTTCCTTCTTTTTATGAAGTAAAGCAACAAAATGACCTTCTCCAACAATGTGATGTGGCCATAAACGTAGACCATGCTTTAATTCGTCACTGCCGTCTTCTATCCAAGATGGTTTACCAAAATCAAAACCTTCATAAGATACGAGGGAATCTTGTTTCATTTGCTCTAAACGTTCTTTATCTTCCTCTGATAATTTATCAAACTCTTCGTTTGTAAGAAATGGTTCTGGTATTGCTGGTACCAATTCCATATCAGGTGCTTGTTCTAAAAGGAATTTCAATGTTCCTTCGTTTTCTTCTGGAGAGAACGTACAAGTTGAATATAAGAGATAACCACCTGGTTTTAACATGGAAACTGCTGATAAAATAATTTCTTTTTGTAAATTATTATAATATTCAACTCCATATTGCTCCCAGTTTTTCATAATCGCTGGGCTTTTACGAAACATACCTTCACCAGAACATGGGGCATCTACTAATATTTTATCAAAATATCCTGTGAATGTTTCTTCTAACTTCCCAGGCGCTTCACTCACAACAACTGCATTCCTAACACCAAATAGTTCTATATTTTTAAGTAAAGCTTTCGCCCTTGAATTACTGATATCATTCGCAACCAATAGGCCTTTTCCTTTTAATTTAGCTGCCAATTCTGTACTCTTACCTCCTGGTGCAGCACATAAATCTAAGACTTTATCTCCTGGCTTTACCGGTAATAAACTAGCAGGTGTCATCGCACTAGGCTCTTGCAGATAATATAATCCAGCAAAATAATATGGATGCTTTGCTGGTTGCTCATTCTCGCTATAATAATAACCATTTTTGATAAATGGAACTCTTTTTAGCTCGATTGGACTAAGTTCTTCATACTCTTTTGGTGATACCTTTAAGGTATTCACCCTTAATCCCCCATAATGTCTTGCTTCAAAACATTCTAAATAAGCTTCATATTCATCTTTAAGTAATTCTTTCATGCGATCTTCAAATAATTTAGGTAACTTTACTTTCATTGTATCCTCTTTCTCGGTATAAACTTTCTTTTTGCTTAATGAAGGCTTTGTGCTCGATAGCCCTCTGAAATAATATCTAATTCTTTATTAAAACGTTCCAGTTGTTCTAAATCTTCACTTTCATAAATACGGAAAAATTCATCCTGTATTTTAACAACCTCTCGTTTATTCGCAATCTTATATAAATTTTGTATGTTCGTTAAAATATCAGAAACTATATTTGCTTTAATATTAAATGAATTTTGAGCATCCATAATTTCACCACGAACAGAAGACATCTCTTCATCTAAAACCACGATTGCCTCTGCTGCCTTGTGTAAACGACTTCTAAGTTTTTCAGGCATATTTTGTTTGTATTTATATTGTAAAGAGTGTTCAACCGTTGCCCAGAAATTCATTGCTAAGGTACGAATTTGAATCTCCGCATGAATTTCTTTTGGACCACTTAAGGTTTCTACCTGATATCGAACAATTAAATGATAGCTTCGATATCCACTCTCTTTTTTATTTGTAATATAATCCTTTTCAAGTACTACTCTCATATCGGAACGGTTTTTAATTAATTCAACCACTTTATAGATGTCATCTACAAATTGACAGATAATACGAATTCCTGCAATATCTTCAATTGCAGTTTCCATGTGTTCAATGTCTATATTCTTCTTCTGAGCCTTCTCTAGTATACTTGAAATCGTTTTTACCCTTCCAGTAACTTGTTCAATTGGGGAATACATTCCCGCTTTACGATAAGCTGCAATGATATGATTAAATTTTACTAACATCTCATCTACTGCTAATGCATAAGGTTCTAATATTTCTCGCCACAATTGTATTTCCATAACATTCCCCTTTATTTCTTCTTTGCTTCTACCCTGCAAATTGTCAAAATTCATAGACTTTTGCATATAAATCTATTTCATTTCTGTCTCCTGCTTAGTATCATCATTCTCCCCAAAAACAAATTCATGTAATATCTTTACATTCTCTGAAAGATTTGGAATGATAACAGACATATCACGAATGTAAGTACTTTGATATGTTCCATCAGCAGGTATTCTTAAATCTTGTATTTCATTCAATCCAATATTATATGCTATTTTCATATAATTAGCAAAATCATTGCTAGTAAGATTTGTAGTAACTTTTGGTAGCAAACGATTTATAATTAACATCAAATCAATTAAATTTTTTTCTTTATATTTTTCAAATATTGCATTTAATAAAACCCTTTGTCTTGAAGTTCTACCAAAATCATTATACTCTTTATCAGCAGTACCAACATCTCTAATTCTACAATAACCAAGGGCCTGATCACCGTTTAACGTATTCATTCCTTCCACTAAGTTACGATTTTTTATCTCTGTAATATAGTTATTTGCGTTTAGGTAATTTGCTTCCCTTTCTGTGATATAAATATTAACACCGCCTAATTCATCAATGATCTCTTCAAAATCATCAAATCCCACCATGCAATATCCATCGATTTTTATATCAAAATTCATTTCTATCGTTTGATACAATAAATCAATTCCTCCAGTTGCATACGCAGAATTCAACTTATTGTCCCTATATCCTGGTATTTGGACATAAGAATCCCTCATCAAAGAGGTAAGCTTTAAACTTTTATCTCTTGTATTTAGAGTTGCTATCATAATTAAATCTGTGCGCCCCCTTGCCCCATCAGACCCAATTGCTTCCTCCCCAAGAAGAAGAATATTCGTAGCATACTCTTCACTTCTAGCTTCACCTTCTTCAGCATTTAAATTAACTTCATTTTCTGTTAACTGTGTGATATCTGTAGGTACTTCTACAATTTCATCTTGTTCTAATCCCGGTAAATCTGCTGCTCCATCTTCATAATTCACTCTACTTGAAATATAATCTGCAGTTAATTTTACCATAAGGTTTTGTCCTGGAGTCGTAAATAAAAAAAAACATCCAAACAAAACAATCAGGGATATTAAGATGATTGCAGGTTTTATAAACCGTTTATAATTCTTTTTTCCATTGGTTACTTCTATTTCTTTTGTTCCCAAGGTTTCATTCAATTGATTATTAATCTGTTTTGCAATGGAACCACTAATATCATCTATCATCTCTTCTTCATATTGATAGTTGTTTTGCATTACCTCTTTTTCAAGATCTTCCATTGTTAATTCATGTATATTGTCTGGTTTAATTTTTTGCTCTTTATTTTTTTTATTTTCCCCTGTAGGTTTTTCAATCGTTGCTGATACCTCGTCGATTAAACTCGTAATCAACTCTTTCGTTTCATTATCAAATGCTCTTGTAACCTGATTCATAAAATCATCATTGACGGAAGGATTTAAATCTTCTTCCTTCGAATTCGCATCACCCATTATAAACTCCTCAATCATCATAAATTGATAATCACTTTATTCTGTACAAGCACTCACAATATACCATTACAATTATATCATAAAATCCGTATTTTGGAACGAATTTTTGAAATTTATCGCAACAAAAACAGGGTGTCGCCGCAAATATTCATTCCTCGCGCAACACCCTGTTCCTACTTTATAACCAAATCTTTTATACTTTATACATCTCTTAATTTTGAGTTCCTGTAGGAGTAACCTCAACGGTTTCATCCTGATCTAAGTAAATAAACTTATATAATTCCTTAATATTAGCATCCCAATCTGGAATTAATACTGCTCCTACTTCATTTCTTGTAGAAGTATATAAGTCATTTACTGGGAATCTAGAAGTATCCATAGTAGTGATTCCATTTTCAACGATACTTTCAATGATAGAAGTAATCTCATTCGAACTTAAATCCGTTGTAATGTATTTTAAACAATCCTTTGTAATGGACATAATTTCAATTAAACCGCTAGATTTATATTTATCAAAGATTGCATTTAATACTCTTCTTTGTCTTAAGGTTCTACCATAATCAGAATTAGCACCACCTAAAGTTTCAACCTTACGAACTCGGCAATATCCAAGTGCTTGATTACCATTTAAAGTATTCCAACCTTCTTTTACATTACGATATGCTGGATTGGAGATATAATTTGTTCTATTAAGATAACTAGCTTCTTTTGCTCCTAATTCAATATTAACGCCGCCAAGACGATCAATAATTTTCTCAAAGGATTCGAAATTAACGCTTGCATATCCTTCTATCTTAATCTTATAACTTTGTTCAATAGTATCAATTAAAAGATCCGCACCACCTAAACCATATGCAGCATTTAACTTATTATTTTTGTGTCCTGGAATGGATACATAAGTATCACGAAGTAATGAAGATAATTTTACAGTATTATCTTTTGTATTGATGGAAACAATCATCATAGAGTCGGTACGACCTCCACCATTGATCTGTTCAATTCCCATGATTAAATAATTTTTAACGTATTCTTCCTTACGTAAACTTGGATCATCATATTCATCCTTTGAAGTATCCACAAGATTACCATCTACATCTTCTGTTTGCATCATTCCATGCAGATAATTACCAAGTAATCCATACACAACTTTTCTACCTGGATGTGTTCCAATTAAAAGTGCTAGTATTAATATGGACCCAAATAAAACTCCAAGCAAAATTTTCTTTGCTTTTGATTTCTTTTTTCTTTTTTTTCTATTTCTATCAGTACTCATAGAACCTCCCTGCCCCCCTTCTGGGTGATCCATCTCTTCCCTAATTTGTCTTTTTAAAGATTCATTAATATCATCAATGATATCATCTTCAAAATCCGTCGTATTTGTAAACGTTACAGAATTGGAAAAGTCTCTGCTTTCCTTATCCATAAAGTCATTATTATCCTTCATATCAGTCCCTCACTTTCCCATAAGTAATATAAATCCCTTATAGCAAATCACTTACTAAATAACATATTCTCAATGATTTCCTTCTCTTAGAAATCTTGTGTAGTAAGCTAGGCCTTTAGTCAGCTTACACATCATACGACATTTTAAAAGAAATGTAAAGTGAATTATTTATGTATATTTATTAAGAATTCTTTAATTAAAATTGAATATCTTTTAAAATTTTTTCAGATTAAATTACAATTTTCTACAAAGAAAACTCCAAGAAACGTTCTATAATTACACTTAGAAAGTTTCTTGGAGTAAGGTACAAAATTATAAAGAAAATTTAATAAATACTATTTTTTTATTTCATTTCTTCCAGTAATTTCTCAACAAATTTGTAAACACGAATACTAGAAGAGATGCTAAGACGTTCTTTTGGTGTATGAATATCCTTCATATCAGGACCAATAGATACAATTTCAATTCCAGGTATCTTTTCACTAATAATACCGCATTCTAGACCAGCATGAATTGCTAATAATTTAGGTTCATATCCGTATTCTTTTTCAAATACTTTACTAACCATATCACGGAATGGTGATTCCTTTTGATATTCCCAAGCTGGATATTCTGAATTTGCATCACTATGCGCTCCTAAGAAATCAAATAGATATATTAATTTATCTCTTAAGTAATCTTTGTAACTACTTACTGAACTACGGATAGAAAAATGGAAAACAGCATTTTCTTCTTGTACTTCAAAAATTCCAAGATTCAATGAACTTTCAACCAAGCCTTCAACATTAGAGCTCATAACCTGTACCCCGTTTGGTGCTTGTATTAAAAGGAAAAGCATTTTTTCAAAAGACGTTGGATGAAGTACCATTGCCTTTGTTTCGTTTCCTAAGCTTCCCTTAATGTAAAGGTTTGGTTCTTCGCCCTCTAATTCTTTTTTATACATTTCTTCTAACTTACCAATGCAATCAATTAACTCATTCTTTTGTTCCATTGAAAGAACTAATTTTGCTTCTGCATAAGATGGAATGGCGTTATCTTTTGTTCCACCAAACATGCTTACTAATGAAAATTGAAATTCTTCTTTTAATTTCATTAATACTCTTGCAAGAAGAAGTGTTGCATTTGTTCTGTAATGATGAATTTCAGCACCAGAATGGCCACCCTTTAGACCGCCAATGGTAATTGTAGCTTCAACACCACTCTCTTCAATACGTTTTAATGGAAGTTCTCCATAAAGTCTTAGACCACCAGCACAACCAACTAAAACAGTTCCCTCATCTTCAGAATCCACATTTATCATGTACTTGCCTTTTAAAAGGGAAGGGTCTAACGCTTTTGCTCCATCCATACCTGTTTCTTCATCTGTAGTTATTAATACTTCAAGGGCTGGATGTGAAATTGTATTATCAGCAAGTAATGCTAAACCAAAAGCAACCGCAATACCATCATCACCACCTAAGGTAGTTTTATTTGCATGAAGATAATCTCCATCTACTAATAACTCAATTCCCTCTTTCGTAAAATCATGAGATACATCTTCAGCTTTTACGCAAACCATATCCATATGTCCTTGAATAATTACAGGTTCATGATTTTCATATCCCTTTGTTGCATCTTTATAGATGATTACGTTTAATGCCTCATCTTGAACATAACGTAAGCCATGCTCTTTTGCAAAATTAACAATATAATCACTAATTCCTTGATTGTTATAAGATCCTCTTGGAACCGCTGATATTTCTGTAAAATATTTTAATACATTTTTATAATCCATGCTTTCAAGCATTTCATTTACACTACTCATATCTTTATTACCTTTCTTATTTATACTATTTCTGTACTTTGTTTATCTTCAAAACTTCATACATTTTATCACTAAATCTTAGACTACTATTCAGAATCTATCTGGTTGAAATTATTAATTATCATATTTTCAAATATAAATAGTAGCTTTGGCACTTTTTACTTAGTTTTTAAAACTATGAATTGGAGCTGGAATTCTTCCACCACGATTGATAAATGCGTCACAACCAAAAGAGTTTACTGGCATAACCGGTGCATAACCCAAAAGTCCACCAAATTCAGCCATTTCACCTACACCTTTACCAATCACTGGAATCAGACGAACTGCTGTTGTTTTTTGATTGATCATACCAATTGCCATCTCATCTGCGATAATTCCAGAAATTGTACTTGCTTTTGTGTCCCCAGGAATTGCAATCATATCAAGTCCTACAGAACATACACAAGTCATAGCCTCTAATTTTTCAAGAGTTAAACAACCAGCTTGAACAGCGTCAATCATACCTTGATCTTCACTAACAGGGATGAACGCACCACTTAATCCTCCGACATAAGAAGATGCCATTACTCCACCTTTTTTCACTTGATCATTTAATAATGCAAGGGCTGCTGTAGTTCCTGGAGCTCCCGGATATTCAAGTCCAATTTCTTGTAAAATTTCTGCCACACTATCACCAACTGCTGGAGTAGGTGCAAGAGATAAATCTACGATACCAAATGGTATATTTAAATATTTTGATGCTTCTTGGGCTACTAACTGGCCAACACGAGTGATTTTAAAGGCTGTCTTCTTAATCGTCTCACAAAGTGTTCCAAAATCAGCTCCTCTAACACTTTCAAGGGCTGTTTTAACAACACCAGGACCGCTTACACCCACATTAATGATACAATCTGCTTCTGTAACACCATGGAAAGCGCCAGCCATAAATGGATTATCGTCAGGAGCATTACAAAATACAACTAACTTTGCACAGCCTAAGGAGTCAATTTCTTTTGTAAGTTCAGCTGTTTTTAATATTGTTTCGCCAAGCATTTTAACAGCATCCATATTAATTCCTGTTTTCGTTGAACCTACGTTTACAGAACTACAAACACGTTCTGTCTTTTGCATAGCCTCTGGAATGGACTCAATTAAAAGTCGCTCGGAATTTGTCATTCCCTTGGATACCAAAGCAGAATAACCACCGATAAAGTTTACACCAACCTGTTTTGCAGCAGCATCTAATGTTTTTGCAATAGAAACATAATCCTCTGCACTCTTACAAGCGCTTCCTCCAATAAAACCAATTGGAGTAACTGAGATACGCTTATTAACTACTGGTATTCCAAATTCCTTCTCAATTCGTTTTCCTGTTGCTACTAAATCCTTTGCTACTCTTGTTATTTTGTCATAAATATTGCGATTCAATACTTCTAAATTGCTATCGATACAATCAAGAAGACTTATTCCTAGTGTAATAGTTCTAACATCAAGATTTGCTTTCTCAATCATCGTATTTGTTTCGATAACTTCGTTTATATTTATCATGGCAATAATCTCCTTTGTCTTAAATGAATGCAAAAATCGTGAAATCTAGTTACAGATTAAATGCGATGCATCATATCAAAAATTTCTTCACGCTGTGCTTTGATATTAACACCTATTTCTTCTCCGATTTGTTCTAGTTCACTAGCAAGATTATTAAAATCTTTAGGAGCTTCATTTGTATCTACAATCATCATCATGTTAAAGTATCCTTGTACGATAGTTTGAGAAATATCTAAGATATTTACACGATTATTTGCAAGATATGTACATACCTTCGCTATAATACCCACTTGATCATGTCCTACCACTGTAATAATTGTCTTCTTCATTTTTATCCTCCTTAAGCTAATACAAATAATAACATGAACCAAAAGTGTTCATGGTGTTTTTGCTTTTATTGGTATCTACAAATGTTTGTAGATACCTCCTTTTTTCTTCATTACACCATAAGTAAATTTGATGGTGTATCTCTATTGGCTACTGCTAAACTTGGCATTGGCATTTTACTCCCAACACTTCGCTCTAATTCCACTCGAACTGTTTCATAAGCCAACTCTGCATAGTTATTTTCTTTACTTAAGTGTGCTAATAAAATATGTTGCATTCCATCATGAAGTAACTCACATATTAATTGAGCAGATAAATCGTTGGATAAATGACCACGATCCCCTAAGATACGTTGCTTTAGGTGGTACGGATATCCCCCAACCATTAACATGTTAACATCATGATTTGCTTCCAAATATAAGACTTCTGATCCAGTAAGTTTTTCTATTATATAAGAATCATACTTGCCTAAATCAGTTGCCATACCAACTTTATGCCCATCTGAACTAAATGTATAGCAAACAGGATTGCAAGCGTCATGAGACATAGAAAACGGTTCTACAACAATATCACCAAGTAAGAAATCTTCATCCGGCTTAATAAATCGTAATAATCCCTCTTCTATCTTACCTACATTCCCTTGCTTTAAGATTGCATTGATTGTTTCAACTGTACCATATACTGGCACCTTGTATCTTCTTGCCAGTACTCCTAGCCCTTGTATATGGTCCGTATGTTCATGAGTAATGAGAATTCCCTGTAGATTTGCTGGATCTACATTTATACTACTAAGACCATTCTCAATTCTTTTCCCACTAACACCTGCATCTACTAAAAGATTCGTCGTATCAGTTCCTATATATAAACAATTGCCACTACTACCACTAGCAATGCTGCATAACTTCATATTTCACCTTTGCCTTTCATTGTGAATTATCTTTCTAGTATGTCTTTATTAATAGTTCAAAGTATATCTCATAATATATGAAAATTCAAGAACTAATACCCTAACTAAATTTATTTTAACGAAGCTTTGCAATCAACAAAAAGCGTGAAAAGTCATAAAAAAAGCTAAACGGCCATATTCCTATGAGCGTTCAGCTTTCTTATCGTATACCTAATTATTTTATTCATTTTGTAGATTCACAAATTCATGTATCTCTTTTGTATCTATGGTAACCTGATTACGACCTGATTTTTTCGAAAAGTACATAGCTTCATCAGCACGATTAAGTAGTTCATGAACTCGATCACAAGTTTCTGGATAAGATGCGATGCCAACACTAACTCTAGTTTTAACAACCTGTCCATCACATTCAAGTCTGATATCTCGTACCATTGCTCTCATTTCCTCAACAAATGAAGCACATTCTTTAACACCGCAATCTGGAAATACCATTACAAATTCTTCTCCTCCATAACGGGCAGCTATTCCATTATGTTTCCTGGCCACGATATCCGCATACTCCGCAATCTTTTTAATCACTTCATCTCCAAATAAATGCCCATAAGTATCATTTATTTGTTTAAATCGATCAATATCAATGAGTGCAACGGATAATGGAGAATTCGTTTGTGCTGCATGCTTAGAAAACTTATCTACTTGAGCATTCAATTGACCACGATTATAAATACCTGTCAACGAATCACGAATTGCCATATCCTTCATCTTTGAGAACATGTCTGCATTATGTAGCGCAATTAAAAACTGTGCTACAATTGTTTCAAAAAATTCAAGATTATCATCAAAAAAATCACCGCCTGAATGTCCACAAATTAATGCTCCATTTGCTTCCGCTCCCATCACTAATGGAATGATTAATAGGGATTTAATTTCATTTTTACAAATAAAAGGATATTTTCCAGCTTGTACTTGGTTGTCAATGTAGACATCCTTTGATTCTATATAAGGCTCGAAGCTCCCTTGTAAAATAGCATTACTTAATAAGGCTTCCGATTCTGTTGATATACGCGTACGAACTCTATATGTAATCTCTTTTGAGTTCGCTACTTTAGGTTGTAATACAATTGCACATATATGAAGTCCAAAAGCCTCAAAAATAGATTCTGTAATCAGCTCCATTAACGTGTTAATCTCTAAGGATGATGAAATATATTTGATAATTGTATTTTGAATCGTCATCTCGGAATTAACACTGTTAATTTTATTATAGGCAGCTTCTAACTTAATCTTTTGAATTCCTAATTCTTCATTGGCTTTTTTAACTTTTTCTTGATGAATCTTAAGCGCATCAATTGCTTCTTTTGTACTTTCTGAAAGACGACGTTCCTTAAATAGCTTCTTCTCTGCATTAACCACTTGCTCAGAAATTAATTTACTAACATGATAAACAAAAAACAAATTAGCAATCACAGTACATAGCATAGCAAATAATATTTCTTGATTTCTTTGTTGTATAATAAGATAGAAAATCATTACAATAACACATGGCGTCGATGTTATTAATAATATTACCTTTCGAATATAGGTATCTGTTATATCATATATCAGCATTAATTCTATTATTAAAAGAAGATACACTAATTCAAAGAAAACCGATACCGGGTTTCCAAGTGTTACTAAAAAAGTATATGAAATTATAATAAGTTGAACAAAGCGAATTCCGATTAGTATTTTTTCTTGTCCTTTATTGCCTAAAAACGCAACCCCAAAATTCACTATTAGTAAAAAACTAGCACATATTAAGCTAATGATTCCGACGGAATCATTAACACTAAAGGCTTGTATAAACGTAAATATCCAGAAGATGATTCCTACATAAATATGAGTCTTTGCAAATGAGTGTTGATTAAAAACAGCCCCATCCTTCTCCATGATAATATCCTCCCGATTACCCCTTGGTCAACTTACGCAGTCTCCCAAAATAGTTCAATCGAATCCCCATCATTTATCGGAGTTGTAAATTCAGCATCTACATTGTTTTTCCGAATTACTACTCGTGCTCCCCTTGCAACGCTTAAATCGAAGTAATACGTATCTAATATATCCACTAAAATATAGTCTCTTTTCCCACTTAAAGTAATCTCACAATCATTGACTCTCACTTTTATTGAATTGTCATTATCTAAATTAGATTCATCAATAAAATCACCGATTGCCTTATCCTCTAAAGAACTTTGATTTGTTTCCTTGGAATATGATTCTACTGTTTCTGTAAAAGGCTTATCTTGATTAGAAGTTAGATCATAAATAATTGAGAATTTTTCATACACCTTATCTTCTAAATTTGCCTCCACATTATTAATTAAAATGCCAGGCTTGTACGGCAAATCCATAAATTTAAGTAATTGTCCCAGCGTATAGTATCCTAAGATTTCAAGTTCATCACCGTCTTTGATACTATAATATTCTGATACCAATGTTTGATTTGCACGTATAAACTTAGGGCAGACAACTTCTTTCCCATTAACAATAAAGGAAATTGTTGAATGATACTCCGGTAACATTCCTACCTCATAATAGGCATCGGTTCCGACACTTGATTCAACAATTGATATAATATCATTCTGCTCAATTGGCATATTCATTCCAACTTGCTTTCCATTCAAGGTTACAACGGCTGCCTCGCCTACTTCTCCCCTAATTAGGCGTTTATTCCCATTGACATAAAAATTAATTGCTTTTCCTCTCCTTGGAAATAATCTTTCATTTGGAAAGCCAATACTAACAGCTGCATCGACTATTGTTAATCTATTATTATCATATAGCTTAACTTGTTCCCCATTCACTTGAACAAAAATAAAATTATTGCGTTGCTCATAGTAATTTAAACAAATACCAATAGGAGTAACTAACAATGGATCTTTTTTTATCTTAGGATCAAGAAATTCTACTTCTCCTAAAACCTCTTCCCCACGTAGTGCAACTCTCTCTGGTGCAAGTCCTAAATGATTTGCTAAGCTATTGGTAAAGGTCTGCATCTTTCCGCCACCGCCTACCACAAATACAGCACTAACTGGTTTATCACCATTTAAGTAGATAATACGCTTAGCAATTTTATCAGTAATTTCTTCTATTGTATCTTTGGCTACTTCCAAAACCCCTGCCGGAGTTGTCTTATGGGATAATCCCATAATGTCTTTATATGTAATTGATTTTTTCTTAACAGAAGCTGTCTTGATTGTTTCTGCTGTCTTAAAATCTACTAGAAATGTCTTAGCAATTTTGTCAGTAATTGCATCACCCGCCATAGAAATCATTCCATAAGCGGTTATACTTCCATCCTTAGTAATAGAAATATCGGAAGTACCTGCTCCTACATCAATTAAAGCGATATTCAGTAACCTAAACTTTTCTGGGATTGCAACATTAATAGCAGCGATTGGCTCTAAAGTAAGGTTAACAACTTGTAACCCTGCATTAGTTACAGCGGTATATAATCCTTCGATTACCTCTTCTGGTAAAAAAGTAGCTAGTACATCTGCTGAAATTTTTTTTCCTTTATGCCCTTGTAAATTCGTTATAACATAATCATTTAAATAATAGTGTACTACGGAATAGCCCACACAGTAAAAACTTATATTCTCATCTTTTTTACTTTCTTGAATCGTTTCATATCCTTTTTCAATTCCAACAAGTTCAAGTGCATGTACATCTTCCTCTGAAATAACCTTGTCCTCAAGTAAGTCAAGATCTGCCTTTACTGTTACTGTTTCTAAGACTCGCCCTGCTGCTGCAATACAAACCTCATCTAATTTGTGATTTATTTGTTTTTCTAAATCCTTTTTAACCTCACGAATTGTTTCTGAGACTTTTGCAATATCATGTATCTGTCCATCTAGCATTGCTCTTGTTTCATGATACCGAATGGCTTGAGCAACCACTGTAAAATTGTGTTCATTTTGTTTATAACCGACCGTTCCTACAACACTTCTGGTTCCTATATCCAAACCGAACACCAATTGATCAGGACAATTTTGCAAGTTCATGTAGCTTCCCCTTTCATCCCATTGGACCTACTCCTATTATAGCATAAGTAGTCCCTTTTTACTAGTAATTATATCACTTTTTTCCTAATTCTGTATTTATACTCCATAATTTAGCATCATTAATCATTGAATTTCATTATCTATCATCATTTCATGATATTTACATTATTTAAAATGTATAAATATCACGAAATGATAATTATTATACATTTTTAACTTGCTTCATACGGAGCAAGCAGTACTATTTTAACTCTATAATAATTTACTAATTTGCTTTATAATATTTTCTTTTGTATTTCCTTTTTCATTATAAATAATATTGGTGCAATATTCACGGAATTCTGCATCCTTTTTTTGCTTTGAAAATAAATCATCAATTTTTGCATCCGAATATCCACGAGTCGTCTTTAAACGCTCTCTTCTCTCTTCTTCTGAAGCATACACATACCAGATTTCATCGCAAAAAGAAACATACCCTGCTTCTTTTAGCAGGGCTGTTTCTACTAAGACAGCCTGATAGTTTCCTTCCTCTCTTAAGCGCTCTATCGTAGCATGTACTTCTATTAGTACCTGCGGATGTGTTAATTCATTTAATCGGAGTAACTTTTTCTCGTCTGCAAAAACAATCATAGCTAACTTTTTACGGTCAATTTCTTTATTTTCTAAAAGAATATCTTCTCCAAATTCTTTTACTACACCATCATAAGAAGCTCCGCCCTTTTGCATTTGTCTTCTAGCAATTTCATCCGTGTAGATGGCATAAACCTTAAAGTTTTTTACAATAATATCTGCAACTGTTGACTTACCACTGCCAGCTCCACCTGTTAATCCAATTACTTTCATGTATATTTCCACCTATCTTATGCACTACTTTGCTTCGTACCAATTCTTTCCTTCATTTACATCAGCAACAAGAGGAACTAATAATTCTGCCGCTCTTTGCATCTCATTTACAATGATTTCTTTTACAGTTTCAATTTCTGATTTTTCTGTCTCTACTAACAATTCATCGTGAATTTGTAAAAGCAATCTTGATTTTAAATTTTGCTTTTTCAACTCTTGATTTACTCGAATCATTGCTATTTTTATAATATCTGCTGCTGTTCCTTGAATTGGAGAATTCATGGCAATACGTTCTTCTGCAGAACGCTTCATGAAATTCGTATTATTTAAATCTGGTACTGGACGGATACGACCAAATAACGTTGTTACTACACCAGTGTTTCGGCCATTCTCCACTTGTTCATCCAAAAATGTTTTTACTCTTGGATATGTTTCAAAATATTTATTGATATAATCTTCTGCATCGCTTCTTGAAATATCAAGGTCCTGTGAAAGACTAAATGCACTAATTCCATAAACAATACCAAAGTTTACAGCCTTTGCATTGCTTCGTTGAGCACTGGTTACTTCATCAAATGGTGTATGAAATACCTGTGATGCTGTCAATCGATGAATATCTTGCTCTTGTTTATATGCTTCAATTAAACGCTCATCACCTGACATATGCGCTAACACACGTAGTTCGATTTGTGAATAATCGGCATCCAAGAATACAAAACCATCTTCTGGAATGAATACTTTACGAATTTGACGACCTAACTCCATACGGATTGGTATATTTTGAAGATTTGGTTCTGTACTACTAATTCGTCCAGTTGCAGTTACTGTCTGATTAAAAATGCCATGAATACGCTCATCATTTTCAATATAGTTATCAAGTCCATCAGCATAGGTTGATTTTAATTTCGTCAATTGACGATATTCAAGAATCATTTCTACTACAGGATGGTCTGATTTTAACTTTTCTAGTACCTCAGCAGATGTGGAATAGCCAGTCTTTGTCTTTTTACCAAATGGTAATTGCATTTTTTCAAAAAGAATGACTCCTAATTGCTTTGGAGAATTGATATTAAACTCTTCACCCACTTGTTCATAAATCTTCTTCTCAAGTGTCTTAATACCCTCTTCTAGCATATCCCCATATTCTTTTAACTCTTCACGGTTTACCTTAATACCACGCTCTTGCATATCGTAAAGCGTATAAACCAATGGCATTTCAATTGTTTTATAAAGTTCTGTCATTCCATATGCATCTAGTACCTTTAAGAGAACATCTTTTGCAAAATAAGATACTACGCTAGAATAACCACACAATTGTAAGAAATTAGCCTCATCGGATTCATAAAAATTCTCATAGCTACTCTTACCAAGTATCTCTTTTTCACTTAAAAGATCTATTTCAAATACTTGTTTAGCAATATCAGAAAACTCGTAATGCTGACGAACTGGGTCACATAGATATGCAGCAATTGCAATATCTAAAATATTATCCTCTTCTGTAGCCTGTAAGTACTGTAATTGTTTTTTCAAATCATTTGTACATAATAAAACTTTTGATTTTATTAATGAATTCACTTGATCTAACAAGTATTGTTCTGTAATAAACCCACTCGTTATAATTACAACCGTTCTAACTTCTTGTTTTGCATCAGCAAATGTTAGTGAAACTGCAAAGAGTTGTGATTTATCTGCTAAAAGTTGAAATGCTACAGGGCTGTTATTTTTTAAAGAAACCTCTTTTATTTCATTAAAAATACTATCTGCTTGCGCAAAATCTTTTACTAAGGCAAACTGTTTTTCTTTAATTTCTTTTATGATTTCCTTCTCAGAATAAAAATCTGCATATGCTACAATTTTGTTTTCAGAATTAGATTTCGTTGTGGATTCTTCAATAGAGTCAGAATTTACAATAGCTGATTTTGCTGTTTTACCTACTTTTGTTTTCTTATCTACTGTAGCTGTCTTACCTGCTACTAAATCCTCTTCATCTACTTCAAGTTCTTTGTTTGAATTTACAGCGTTTTTATCCATTTCATCTGTTGTTCCATCTGAACTATTAGTAGGTAACATTTTATCTATATTTAAGGATTTAAACTCTAATAAATCAAACATATGCTGCGCTTTTTCACGGTCAATATCAATGGTTAAGCTATCAAGTGTAACATCTGCTAAATCAATGTCTCTTTTGATTGTTGCAAGCTGTTCACTTAAATAAGCAGCCTTTTCACCAACTAACTCGGTATCGCTTGTCTTTAGCAAATAGTTCATTGGAGATCTCTTAATTCCGATGCTCTTCCAATATTCAACCATCTGCTTTTTCTCATCCTCATTCAAATCACGTATTGCAGAATATAACTTGTCCACTGTTTCATATTCCTTGATTAAGGCAACAGCAGTTGTTTCACCAATTCCAGGAACACCTTTAATATTATCCGAACTATCCCCTTGCAATCCTTTTAAGGATGGTACACTAGAAGGAAGTATTCCAAACTCTTCTTTTACTAGCTCTGGTGTAAATTGAAACGTACGATCTGGAACATTTAATATGCTACGGTCCAAATTATACTTTTTAAATAACTCATCGGTCTTTTTGGCTGTACTATGAATTAACCATACATTGGTTTGCTCTGTAATTAATTGCAGGTAATCATTATCCTTCGTTAATATACGAATCGGTACATCATGTTCAAACTTTTCACATAAGGAACCGCTAAAATCATCCGCTTCATATCTTCTATCCATAAACTGTGGTATATTCATTTGTTTTAATACATCTTGACATAGTGCAAACTGATCTTTTAAAGGTTCAAGAGTTTCCCCACGATTTCCTTTATAATCTGGATATAATTCTCTACGGAATGTATCTCTACTAACATCCCATGCAACTGCGATGTATTTTGGCTTTTGGTCCTTTATTATTTTAAGCATGACACGTAGAAAGCCATATACGGCATTGGTATACACGCCCGTAGTTGTTTGCATGATTTTAGAGAAAAATTGCTCTTTTTCTTCTAAGGTTTTTGCAAATATAATTTCCTTTGGCAGGTTTCCAAAAAACTGTGTTGACAGTAAACTGGAACCATCAATTATTAATAAAAATGGCGTCTCCTCATGATTGGTTTTATTCGTCATATTTTACCTTCACTTTCTTAGTATATTTTATCTAGTATTATCTAGCTCATGTTCAAAATCAATTTGTCTGAAATAGCATCTCTTATTCATATAGTCGATTGATTTTTTATATAGTAAGGAACGATAATATTGCTTCTTAGCCGCATACTCTTTTAAATCAGTATCATAACTAGCAAACAATGCAACTACTTTACTTTTATCGTCTGGTATCCCAGAATAATTTAAGTCAAAGTTTGGCCTTTTCACTACTTCTTGATTCACTTGACTCTTTCCGAAGGATATACTTGATATCATAACAAAAGTAACCATTACAAATAGAAAATAAAATCTTTTTCTAATTCTGCGTGCCTTCGCTCGCCGAATCATCTCTTCATACTCTTTAATCTTTAATTTTAAATCTTCAGAATAATTATTGGACAATTCCTTATCATCATCTAGTTGTTCCATAGCAGTTAGCAATGCATAATAAACGTCCAATTCTTCCATACAAATCGGACATCCATTTATGTGAGCTAGGAATTCTTCTAATTTGGCCATGTCAAGTTGACCACGGATAAAAGGAGTTATAAGATTCTGTGCATCCATGCATGTCATAACTTGACTTCACCTCCTCTATTAAATTAACAAGCATCTATCATAAATATGAATTTTGTTATAGTCTTTCCCATATCTAAATTTAAACCTGTACAAAATAAATATTACACTTTTTTTATAAAAATTGCAAACCTCTTTCCGTTTACAACAGCTGTAACATCAATATTTAGCTGACATTTTAATACATAATATTACTTTAAAAAACATGTAAATTTTGCTTGCATTCTTTGGATTATTGTGTTAGAATAATCTTCGCTAAGCGGATGTGGCGGAATGGCAGACGCATCAGACTCAAAATCTGACGAGGGCAACCTCGTAAGGGTTCAAGTCCCTTTATCCGCATAATAGAAATGAAATCCCGAAAGTCAATAAAATAAGACTTTCGGGATTTTTTTGTAGAGTTTTTAAATTAACTCTGATGCATTCATCACTATTATTTTTCAGTTTTTCTAAAAAAAAATTCTAAAAAATTTCAAGTTTATATATTCTTATGCTTAAACTGATAATTATTTATTTGCTTACTAATTAATTTCCTAAAAGTAGTATCTATTAATTTTATCCAAAAAGCATTGCAAGTACCTTATATCGATAAACTTTCTTTGGTTTCTTCTCTACATACCAAACTGTCATACGATGACCTTCTTGGGATTTAGCATTTACAGCCAATGAATTTTCCGATGTTACAATCTTATTACCTGCATGATAGGAAAAATAAGACCACTTTTGCGTTGTCGTTGGGCTTTTATGCAATGTTCTATTGCTTAGGTTTTTATTATTTCCTACTGTAACATTCGCTAATATGGCATCCACTTTAATAATCTTCTTCATATTACCCTCTACTTTCCGCACATACTGTGCTATAATTTAATTCTGTTTACTTACAACACTTATAATTTTCACTACAGAATTACTTTTTAATTGGGATATTTGCATTAATTTTTTTCATTTTTATCTCCTCCCATTTTTACCATCAAATCTCTGTTCCATACCAACGATATATTTAAAATCATTTTATCTTTTGTACATGTATTTGTCAAATAATGGTACAATCATTTTATATATTAGATCAATTCAATTATTTTTTAGAATAACACAGCGGGCACGACAAAAGTATGTCATGGTTAATTATATAAATTCTGTGCTTTTTTCAATCTATTACTAATCTCCATTCGCCAATATGTAAACTCTACTGAAAGAGAAGATTCAATAGCATTTTTTAAAACAGAGATTTTAGGAGCAAGAGAATTTTTATAATGAGAAGATAAGTCAATTAAAATATGATTTGATGCATAAACTTCGCTTCTGTTAGGGAAAAACTTATCCATAAGATTTTGATATTTTTTATCTTGTGATACACTGTCAAGACTTGATAGACCAACAAACACTGCACGCAGTTCTTCATCTGTGAAAAGCGTTTTATCAATTTTATATCCTTCAGCACTCATTATTCCACCGTTGCTTCCCTGCATTGTAATAACAGGAATACCTGCTTTGCAAATATCTTCAATATCTCGATTGATAGTTCGTCTTGAGACTTCGAATTTTTCTGCAAGGTATGGTGCAGTTACTTTTTCTTTTTGTAATAACACAGTAATAATACCAATTAACCTGTCGATTTTCACTTATCTATTCCTTTCATATTCAATTTCATTTATTCATAGCATTTTAATACATCAGGAAAATTTATTTATGAATAGATACTTTAAATAATTAAAGGACTATAGTTATCTATAGCCCTTTTTAAATAGCAGATTAGTTTTCCTATACTATTTCTAGTGTTACCAAAAACTTAATAACTATTTTTCTTCCTTTATATCATAATATCACATTTAATCATTAAAAGAGACCTTACTTTCTTGTAATAATATAAAACATTTTATGGATTGCAATTTTTACATGCAGAATATCCTTTATTAATTACCTCATCTCTCGCACCATCAAAATAAATTTTATTGCTTTCTTTCATCTGTTTCACTGACCTACAAGTAGGATAATGAAACTTTTTAGTGTTCTTATTAAGAATATAAGTTGTTGTTTTCGGAACTTCATATTGGACTGGAGTTTCAGTTGGTTTTAATGTCGGAGTAGCTGTAGCAACCACATCTCCATGAGCATTCGTTTTGCTTGGATTGGTACTCCACTTTATGCTTTTCCCATCCGACACAGCGATAATAGTTCCTTGCTCATCTGTTCTATAAATATCTATTCCTCTTTCAGTTAACTTATCAATGGTATCTTTATTAGGATGCCCATATGAATTATCTTTTCCAACTGAAATTACAACAGCATTTGGTTTTACTGCATCTAAGAATTCATCCGTTGTAGACGTTTTACTGCCATGATGACCTAATTTTAAAACATCAGCATTTAAATCAATTCCATTTCTAAGAATATCCCCTTCAGCTTCTTTTTCTGCATCACCAGTAAGTATAAAACTATCGTAATTATTGGTTAATTTAATACCAACTGACCAATCATTTAAGTCATCACCATATGAGGAATTTGGTGCTATTATTGTAAATTTTGCTGTGCCTAACGTATATTCATTGCCCACAACTGGTTTAGTAATTTTTAGACCTTTTTCTTCGATTGCGTCCAAAACATCTTCAAACGTTTGTGTTGTATGTTCTTTCTCAGGCAGAATAACCTTACCTATATCAAAATTTCTTATAACTGCATCCAATGATCCAATATGATCTTCGTGAGGATGAGTGCCTATTACATATTCTAAACGATCTACTTTATTTTTCTTTAAGTATGACAAAATTAACTCTTCATCTGCATTATTACCTGCATCAATGAGCATGTATTGTTTGCTAGATTCAATGAGGATACAATCTGCTTGACCAACATCAATGAAATGAACCTTCATGTTTGGTTCATCTTTTATTTCTGTTACAGTAGGTGTAATTGTTGGCTCAATCACAGGTGTTGCTGAAACAATATTTTCTTGACTTGTTTCAATTATATTCCCGTCAATACTGTGGGAATCATCCTTGTCAATCACTTTTTCAGATTCAATCTGAGCTATAACAGTCGGTGTTATATTTGGATTAACACTATTATCAACTGTATCTGGAACAGATGGGGCAAACGCAGCTGATAACATAAATAAAGCCACACCAATAAAAAGTCGATGCGACAGCTTAGGTTTCCTTCCAATTTTCTCAAGAAAAGATAAAAATGGTGGGAAGATTAATATAGCTAATAATATAAGTAGCACCCCAGAAAAGGTGCTTGAAAGCAAATAACCTAACCCACTCAGAAAGAATAAAATAGAAAAAAATGTAGCAATTAATTTCTTTAAGTGGATCATTATTTAATTTTCTCCTTTGTATAGTCTAATTAAATTCTAGCATAATTTACTAAATTTTTCAACATGATGGATTAAGATCGCAAATCAGTTCACTATAAAAATTACTGGCGTATGTACAAATTATCTCTTATAATATTTTACGAGGAGGTTGATTTATGAAAGAGATTGTTATTCGTGAATACCAAGCAAAGGATTGGAAACGTTTAAGAGAAATTCATGATAAAGCCCGAGCAATTGAACTACATCTTGCTGAATTAAATGATGCTTTTATCCCACTTGCTGAAGCTGCTTTTCGTGAAGGACTATTTGAGTATACGATTTGCGTCGCTACTATAAATGACAAAATCTATGGATTTGCCGCATATTCGGAGGATGAACTGGCATGGCTGTATGTGGACCCAGCACATAGTCGTAGAGGTATTGGAAAGAGTTTAATTGAATATGTAATTACGCAAATTACAAGAAGACCTATTAATGTAGAAGTCTTGGCAGGTAACGAGCCTGCTTTAAATTTATATAAGTCAATGGGTTTTGAAACAGTTGAAGTATGCTCTGGTGTAATGCCTGGAAATGAATCATTTCATGTTACAGTGCACTGTATGCAGAAATTTTAACTGTGATTAATCTGTCTCGATTTTATTATTTATAATTACCTTTAGAAATATGCAAAAAGGAGTAGCCAAACGCTAATCCTCTTTTCAGTTTAAACTCAGATAATGTACATTTTCTAATAGCCAATGGAGCTTCATTGATTAATCACTAAGCTATCTTTCCATTACAAAGAAAATTTGTAAGATCACTTAATTATTTAACATATCTCCTATCACTTTCATATACACCTATTATTGTGCTTATTATTATACTCTTCACAAACAAGTCAAACCATCCAATTGCGCCGTATCTTATCAAGTCATAAATGATAGATACCGAGACAACTGTTATAAATGATACTAAAAAATATTTTATAAAATTTTTCATTCTATCGTCCTTTAATTTCTTATGTTAAATTGGTTTATAAATTACAAGATTATCTACTAAGAGATTTTTATTAAACATATACTTTCCCATTTAAGTTAGCAAACCTCGCTAAACTCAATATTATCTATATTCAACATATGAATATAAATAATATACACCGTCTATTTCAACAGCAATTGAATCCTTTATATTTTTATTTTTAATTTGATAAAATTCAGTATTCTTCTCTAAAACTGTAGCATCATAATTTCTCATTCTATACCATGAATTATGGACCTTCCCTGACATCTTAAACTTTATCTTTCCTAGCTTATCACCAATAAGGTCTGCATCTACTGTAACCTCATCATTTGCCTTATATTGCATATCATATTTAACCCCATTATATTTTATTCGGTCAACCCATTTTGGACTAATAAATCCAAATCGGTCCAAACGAAATATCCATATTAATAAAATTGCTGTGCAAATTATAGCAGCAAATAGCAGTATCCGTTTCATTGATTTTTTCATATTTCCTTCTACTTTCCATGGAATTTTATAAGCTAATAAAAAGGGGATTATGCTTCTTATAACCACTACTATCCATTCACTTATTTCATAATAATCAATTATGGTGGTAAAACATATCGATGCATTCGTACACAATATATTACAGTAATATTTTAACATATATTAAAAGGAATAGGTAGAGTATTAACCCAATTACTATATGACGTAAAATATCTCACATTTTACTTCTAATATAACATTACTAATAGTTTAAAAACCTAAGCAAGCCTTCTAGTAAAACAAATATATAATTGATATATTCGTTTAAACAGAAAAAATGCCCTAAAATAAATTTTAGGACATTTTCCTTTAATAAGAAGTTAAGCTGTTAACAATACATCTGCTAACAGCTAGACTGTTATTTCCGCATTGCCGTTCATAGCTTGACACCTCCATATTAATTTGATGTGTTTTTAACACATTAATATTATTAGCATAAATCAAATAAATATTATGGTAATTTATGTCTTTTACAAGACTCTCAAAGACTAAAAAGTTTCCAAAATCCCAACCTTATTTTATTTCTCTTACCATAAAACTTATATCACTTCACCTTGCAATCATAAGGCATAACATCATTCCGAATTCCCTTAAATACTGCTTGCCGTAATCGGTCTTTTGTATTCGGCATATATTCTACGACGCATACGAGTTCTGGTTTTATCCACTCAACTTTTTCACTCCATTCTGGCGAAATCGTAAATGGAGTTTCGCTAATTCTTTTACAATCATACTCTTGTAAAAAGTCCAATTTTACACCAAGAGTTACATTACCTTTATATATCAATTGGCCCTCATCATATTGACCTAATACCAATGTATTACTAGATTCTTTTAGAATATACCCGCAGATAACAAAATCTTCATCCGCCATTCGTTTGATTTTAAGCCAATCTTTGCTTCTCTTATCAAAGAAATATTTGCTATGAATTTCTTTTGCAACAACACCTTCTAATTCTTGTTCACAAGTTAATTTATAAAGTTCAATACCAAACTCTTTAATATAACGAGAAACTGCAAGTCGTTTATTTTCTTCAATAATCGAATCTAACAATTGTTTTCGCTCTAATAATGGAAGTTCTGTAACTTCTTTCCCGTCATGATAAATAATATCGTATGCAACATAACTAGCAGGTAATTTTTTTGCTGCCAATTGAATTTTAAAGAAATCTGTTAACATAACTCGCCGTTGTAACTCATAAAAATCAGGGACTCCATTTTTTAATACAATTAATTCTCCATCTAAAATTGCCTTTCCCTTTACATTCTTATATATTTCAGTAAGTTCAGGAAACTTCGATGTTAAAATCATATTCCTCTTATTTCTTAAATCAATGGAGTTTTCATCCACATAATTTATACATCGTATACCATCTTGCTTTAGCTCATAGATATAATCACTGGAATTAAACGCTGGAACTTGTTTTGATATTAGCATTGGTTTAATTGCCTTTATCTCAAATAAATCCATTATGCAGTACCTGTAAATTTATTCGGAGTATCATTATTCTTAGACTGCTCTAAGCTCTTTTTCAATGCTTCCATTAAATCAATAACATTATTTTTATCTCCAGTATCCGCAGAAACAATTTCTTTTCCTTCGATTTTCTTCATAATCGCTTCCCTTAGTCTTTCTTGATACTCATCCTTAAAATCAGTTGCAACAAACGGTTTTGACATGTTTTCAATTAGCATTTTCGCCATATCAAGTTCATTTGAATCAAGCTGCATTTTCGGTATCTTTTTGGGTACTTCAACGATTTCGTCAGCATAAAACAACGTTTTTACAACCATCCCATCTTTGAGTGGGTATAAAATAATCAACTTTTGATTGGTTCCCATAACTGTTTTGGCGATAGCAACCTTTTTTTGAGCTAACATTGCTTGTCTTAGTAATTCAAATGCTTTTTCCGCCCCCACATCAGGGATACAATAATAATCTTTTTCAAAATAGATGGAATCCACTTCTGACATTTTGGCAAACTGTATAATGTGTATCGTTTTATCTCGTTTTGTCTTTATCTTTTCTAAATCTTCATCCGTCATAATAACGTACTTATCTTTTTCATATTCATAGCCTTTAATGATATCTTCTGATTTTACTTCTTTATTACAGTGACTACAATATTTTTTATAACGAATACGTGCTTTGCTCTCTTTCTCAAGTTGGTTAAAATGTATGTCGTTATCGGTTGTAGTTCGATACAAACCAATCGGGATTAAAACAAGTCCCATGGAAATACTTCCTTTATGCGCAACTGCCATTTCATCACCTCTAATTTTTTTATTAGTATGTGATAGATTATGTTATTTAATTATTCTTTCGTTGAAAGTTTTTAACTGCCTTCATTTTATGTAATAAAGTTTTATGTAATAAAGAACAAACAAAAAGCTATCATAAGATAGAATAGTATCATATCTATCTTGTGACAGCTCCTTGCTATATTTCTAGTATTTTATTTTTCTAGTATTTTATTTTTCAAAAATTAATCATAAAGATTAACAACAATTCCTTTAATTCTTGTCATCGCTTCAATTGAATAACGAATTCCCTGAACACCAATCCCTGAATTTTTAACTCCCATAAATGGGAAATGGTCTGGTCCTCTCTCCGTTTTATTATTTACTTGCACCATACCAACTTCCAATTTTCTTGCTACATTAAAAGCATTGTTAATATTTTCCGTAAATACAGAACTTTGTAAACCATACTCTGATTTATTAGCAATATCAATTGCCTCATCAACGGTCTTTACACGTATAATTGGAAGTACTGGTCCAAATGGCTCTTCCCAAGCCACTCGCATATCGGTAGTTACATGATCAAATAGAGTCGGATAAATTAAATTACCCTCTCTCTCGCCACCGTAACGTAAAGTAGCTCCTTTTTCTTTTGCATCCTCAATTAACTCACTCACAAAATCTGCTGCTTTTGTATTGATTAGCGGCACAATATCAACATCTCCATATAAAGGATTACCCACGGTTAATTGTTTCATTTGATCTAAGATCTTTTCAACCAATTGATCTGCTATTTCTTCTAGTACCAGTACTCTTTTTACTGCAGTACAGCGTTGGCCAGAATAAGAGAATGCTCCTGAAACTATGTTTTTAGCAGTTATTTCAAGGTCCGCATCTGGAAGTACAATAGCTGCGTCCTTTCCACCAAGTTCCATTAACAGTGGAACCATTTGAACTTTTTTAGCTATGTTCTGCCCCACCTCTGTACTTCCAGTGAAGTTAATAAAATTAATACCTTTATGTGTGATCAAATAATCACCTATTTCACTACCTTTACCAGTAACTACTTGAATTGCATCGTTTGGTACCCCAGCTTCAACAAAAATTTCTGCCAAACGAACTCCACAAAGACTACCCATGGTCGCAGGCTTGAAAATAACCGTATTACCCGCAACCAATGCTGGAGCTATTTTGGAGGCAGCTAAATTGATTGGATAATTAAATGGTGAAATTGCTAGCACGACTCCAATTGGTTCACGCTCAACCAATGCAAATTTATTACTATAATATCCCGCAAAACTATCACCATTGATGCTTTCTCCATGAATATTTTTTGCTGTTTCAATTGTAAAACGTATAAAATCAGCAGTTCTGATAATCTCTGATTTTGCACTTTTTTTATCTTTTCCTACCTCTTTAATAAGAAGGTCTGTCAACTCATCCACTCTAGTAACTAAAATACTTGCTGCCTTATAAAGAATTTCACATCGTTCATTTAATGGGACCGCTCTCCAAGTATCAAATACTTTTTTAGATTTTAGAATTACTTCATCAATATCGCTCTTTGTCATAGCACGTACATTTCCTAATATAGAATCATTCAGTGGGGAAGTAATCGTAATTAATTGCTCGTTTTGCATAATATTCTCCTTTTCACAAAAATTCATATCTCATATAACGAAATCATCAATACGCTCTTTCGTCTAAATTCTTTTCATATATACTTTTACTATCCTAACCTATTTTTCCAAATGTATCTCTTAGATATGTTATCTCCTATCTATTTTCTAGTCTTTTTATTGGATTCATTCCCTTAATAGTATTTCATATTACATTTATAGTATTTCATATAAAAACTATAGTAATTATATTAATTTATTTTTATGTTGTCAATAAATAATAATAATTACTAATATTATATGAAATTATCTATTATAAAGACCATTTTATCCGCATACTTAATTAAGAACATTTTTTTCTTTAATATACTTAAGCTTATAATATAATTTAGAACAATATAACAGATTTATTATTTTATAAAAACATCCATCTAGTTTATTGTACCATATTTTACTATTAATACCACACACTTTTACCAATAATATCCTTGAAATAACGTTGCCGGATCACTAGCGTTCCAATTGCCTATAAATTTTTAAAAAGTTGCTGAATCTGTAACGTTCCATTTGCTTATAAATTTTTAAAAAGTTGTCGGATCTGTAGCGTTCCATTTGCCTATAAAACAAAAAAAGTTGTCGAATCAGTAGCGATTCGACAACTCTTATTAATTTTCAAACATTTTATCCTCTTATGAGAATCTTCTCCTAAGATTAAATTGTATTAGCCAACTAAGATTTTTAAATCATCTTCTACAGTACCAATTCCTGCAATACCAAAGTTATTTACTAATACGTTAGCTACATTTGGAGAAAGGAATGCTGGTAATGTTGGTCCTAAGTGAATGTTCTTCACTCCAAGATATAATAAGGATAATAATACAATTACCGCTTTTTGTTCATACCAAGCAATGTTATAAGCGATTGGTAATTCATTGATATCTTCTAAACCAAATACTTCTTTTAACTTAAGAGCGATTAATGCTAAGGAGTAAGAGTCATTACATTGACCTGCATCAAGTACTCTTGGAATACCACCGATATCCCCTAAATCTAATTTGTTGTATTTATATTTAGCACATCCAGCGGTTAAAATAACAGTATCCTTTGGTAAAGCTTTTGCAAAATCAGTATAGTAATTTCTAGATTTTGCTCTACCATCACAACCGGCCATTACTACGAATTTCTTGATAGCGCCAGATTTAACAGCTTCAACAACCTTATCTGCCAATGCAAATACTTGTTCATGAGCGAATCCACCTACGATTTCACCTGTTTCAATTTCAGTTGGAGCCGCACATTTCTTAGCATGTTCAATGATTGCTGAGAAATCTTTTTGTGTTCCCGCTTCACCTTCAATGTGTTTACATCCTGCAAATCCTGCTGCACCTGTTGTGTAAACACGATCTTTATAAGAATCCTTTGGAGGTACGATACAGTTTGTAGTCATTAAGATAGGTCCGTTAAAGCTTTCGAACTCTTCTTTTTGTTTCCACCAAGCATTACCGTAGTTACCTACTAAGTGTTTGTATTTCTTTAATTCTGGATAATAGTGAGCTGGTAACATTTCAGAGTGAGTATAAACATCAACTCCAGTACCTTCTGTTTGTTTTAATAATTGCTCAATATCACTTAAATCATGACCAGATACTAAAATACCAGGGTTTTTGCCAACACCAATGTTAACCTTAGTAATTTCAGGGTTACCATAAGTAGATGTGTTTGCTTTATCAAGTAATGCCATGCCATCTACACCAACTTTACCTGTTTCTAAAGTTAATGCAACTAAATCATCTACAGATAAAGAATCATCTAATAACTTAGCTAATGTTGCTTGTAAGAATGCATCGATTTCTTCATTGTCATAACCTAATGCATTTGCATGTTTTGAATATGCAGATAAACCTTTTAATCCATAAGTAATTAATTCTCTTAAAGAACGGATATCTTCATTTGCAGTTGCTAAAACTCCAACATCGGAAGCATCTGCTTTTTTATCCACGTCATTTTTAAATGACGTATCATCAGTAGAAGATGCATCCCAAAGTGCTGCTGCAGATAAATTTTCTTTATTATTTAATTCAGCCATTAATTCATTCTTGTAAACTAATGTTTCTTTTACTCTATTATAAAATACTTCATCATCAAAGTTTGCATTTGTAATTGTTGTAAATAAATTTAAAGTAATGAAATGATTTAATTCTTTTGAAATTGTTTTTCCTTCGCTACGTAATCTAGTTGTAACTTCTGATAATCCTTTTGTTACATAGATTAATAAATCTTGCATTTTTGCAAGCTCTGGGGACTTACCACAGACACCAACTTTTGTACATCCAGTACAACCTGCTGTCTCTTGACATTGAAAACAAAACATTTTTTGATCCATTCTTATTCTCTCCTTTTATGTGTAAATACGTTTGTTGTTTGATTTGATAGTTGCATTATATTATACATATGGCATCGAATATGTATCTGAAGCAACAAATAAAAAATATTAAAATTTATTTTTTAGTATTTTGTCATTTTTTAAAAATCCTTTAACGACTATAATACCTTGGCATATACTATATAAGAACATTAAATGGAGAAAATAAATGAATCCTTATAACCACAATGAATACCATGATAACATGCATTTTTGTAATTTTGACCAAGGGCCGAATCCCTTTGTTACAAATTTAAAGCAAGCTACTATAAATAATAAAAATTTTCGCACTGCACTTTGGACTGGATGTGATTTGCAACTCACGCTTATGTGTATTCCTAAAAACTCCGATATTGGGCTAGAAATTCATCCTGATGTAGACCAATTTTTATATATTGAATGTGGGCAAGGCATAGTAATGATGGGTAAACATAAAGACTGTCTAAATTATCAATGCTATGCCTCAGAGGACTCTGCTATCTTTGTTCCTGCTGGAACATGGCATAATCTAATTAATACAGGATGCTGCCCGATTAAATTATTCACTATTTACGCACCGCCAGAGCACCCATGGGGTACGATTCACAAGACAAAAGCAGATGCTGAAGCATCTGAAAGGGAATATTAATAAATTCTTTTAATGATAGGGTCATTAAATCAGTCCCACTAACTTAACACGTCGTTTATTTTCAATGCAATATAAAAAGAACACACTTTATAGGCGATCACCTACAATGGTGTGTTCTTACTCTTTTACACTTATTGAATACTTTTTCCCTTCATTTGCTTGTCAAATTCTGGATTAAAATAATAAAAATTCTTTGAATCTAATTGTGACTTCGTTTTTTCTAACGCTTCACCAAATCGTTGAAAATGTACAATTTCTCTTGCACGTAAAAATTTAATCGGTTCTCGAACATCTGGATCTGTGACTACACGTAAAATATTATCGTAGGTTGTTCTAGCCTTTTGTTCTGCTGCTAAATCTTCAAACAAATCTGTAATTGCATCTCCTTTTGATTGAAATTCTAAACTGGTAAAAGGAACACCAGCTGCTGCTTGTGGCCAAATTGCAGAAGTATGATCAATATAATAAGCATCAAATCCTGCAGTTTTTGCATCTTCTATAGAAATATTTTTCGTAAGTTGGTAAACAATTGCACAAATTATTTCCATATGTGCAAGTTCCTCTGTTCCAATATCCGTTAAAAGACCTCCAACCGCTTTATCTGGCATCGTATATCTTTGTGAAAGATATCTAAGGGAAGCTGATAACTCTCCATCCGGCCCACCATATTGAGTCATAATAAACTGCGCTGTTTTGGGGCATGTTATTTTTATATTAACCGGAAACTGTAAACGTTTTTCATAATTCCACATTAATTTGTACCTCCTTCCCAAGGTAATGGACCATCAGTCCATGTCCAATGAGTTTTTCCTGCATATTCTGTCTCAGATTGTGTTGAATTATTTGTATTCGGATTTACACAATCAACAATTAATGGTTCATACTGAGATTCATACTCTTTCAATGCCGCTTTTCTTTTTCCCATAACTTCAGCAAAATACCCTAAGGCCTGCTCATCGGTTGGATGAGTATCTAAATATAAAGATATATCGTTAACAGCAAAACTCGCTTCATTGATTTCCTTTAAAAGTTCTTGTCTACTTGACATCCTCATCACCTCCACAATAAAATGGTTTATTTAGTTCTGGGAATATAGTTCCTTCCTTTAAAGCTTTACATAAATCGTAAGTGTCCCTCCACTTCTGGCAAGGAATTGTTGCCATAGCAATTGTCTGTTCCTGTGAGCAGCAACATGTTTTATGCTCTGTATTTTGTAAATCTGTTACTAAGGTAGATTCCATAAGCTTGACCTCCTGTCTTTAAAAAAGTGATTTTTAAAATACTTTTATAAAATTAATTCGTAACTATGATACAACTTTAGTATTTGCAAACATTTCTTTTTTAGCTTGTATTATCTATGTAAGAATGAATAGTATTTTCCTTTTTTAGATTAGATTAACTGTAGATAGATTTAATAACAGATTCCATAAATTTATTAAATAAAAAACCAACTACTTTTGAAATACCTTAATACCATTTCTTATTTAAGGCGACTTCATATTATAGTTGGTTTATTCTTTGACTAATTTATAATTATCTTCTTTATATCTATTAATTACATTCTAAAATTTTCACCAATGATTTCTCCAGTTTCAATATCAACAAGCTTACATATATTTCCCAATAAATCAAATTTATTTGACTGAAATGTCACCAAATATACTTGTTTATTTTCGTAAGTTAAGTCAATCTTAAATGTATTTTCATTAATTTGCTCATTAGGAATCTGAACGATTTCTACCGTACCATTTTGATAATTTCCAATTTCATTCTTTTCAATTTCCTCTAATTGCTTCCACGTATCTAATAAGATTATTCTTGTATCATTATTCTTATATTTATTATTTAAAAACACACAGATTGATGCTATAACAAGAACAAAAATTGTAATAGAGAAAACTTTTTTCTTCATTTTAATTACACTCCTTCACTCCATACAGTAAATTCTTATACTAGTTGCTACTTCATCGAATGCTTATGTTTTGTTTACTACCTTCTGAGTTAAACATTTAATACGCCCATATATATTATTATATACCATATATTTCCAGATAAGTACACTCCTATAAAATAATATAAGTGCAATCATTCATTTAAAGGATAATAGTCGTAGAGATAAGAAGGAAAAATCACTTGAATTATTGCTTCAATATGATAAACTAAAGAAACTTAGGAAAATAACTTATTATATTTATAACGTTTATCAACTCCTTAACTATATAGATTTAATTTAAAGAAAGGCATTATTTATGGAACAATATTTTAAAATACTTAAGAATTGTCCTTTATTCCGCACATTTTCGGATTCTGACTTTGCACATATATTACCATGTTTAAATATTCAAGTAAAAAAATACAAAGCAGATGACTTTATATTTTTATTAGGGGAACAAGTTGATTCTATTGGTATTGTACTAGAAGGAAACTTAGAAATCATAAAAGAGAACCTTGTAGGAAATCGCCATATCATCGCATCATTGGGTCCCTCTAATATATTTGCCGAGGGAATTGTCTGCACGAAAGATCGTATTTCTCCAGTAAGTGTACTAACCAAAACGGAAGCCACCGTTATGTTAATCCCATATCAAAAAGTCATAACAAGTTGTGAAAAAACATGTGATTTTCATATTCAACTCATTCAAAATATGATGATATTACTTGGTGAAAAAAACTATGTACTAAATCATAAAATTGATTTACTAATGATTAAGGGCATGAAAGAAAAACTGGCTACCTTCCTTTTATATGAAGCTAAAAGACATAATAGCAGTCGGTTTGATATTGATTTTAATCGAAACGAACTCGCCGAATATTTAAACGTTTCACGCCCATCAATGAGCCGTGAATTAGCCAATATGAAGGATGATGGTATCATTGATTATCATATGAATTCCTTTCACATACTCTCAATAGAAAAATTGAAACAATGTATTGATGAGGGCTTATTGATTTAAGATAGAATTAACTAGATAACTAATTTAAACTTACGAATCATATGAATAAACTCCCTTATATAAAAAGAGCCGATAGTTTTGAATTCTTTCTCACTAATTATCGGCTCCATACTTAACATCTGATTCATTTATAACGATTTCAATGTAAAACATTATCACTTGATTACTTTATCATTACCTTTTCTCTGTTCACCATACAACACACCACGTGAACCCGTAGCGATGAAGAATCTACCAAACATTCTAGAATCTCCATCCATACTTTTTATTTCACCATACATTTGCTTCTCATTATTAATTCGTACAAAGCTCTCCCCATCATTCGTAGAACGATAAAATCCATAGACCCCATCCAAAATTGCAGCAATATATAAAACCTTATTATCCTTAAAATAATCACTATTTTTCTTAACTCCAAGGCCAACACAAAATACCGAATCTAAATCTTTACTAATTTTTATAAATTCCAAAGAATCACTACTCTTTTGATATTCCATTCTCCATAAGCCACCAACATTCATAGCAATAAAAAACACGCCTTCTTTTCCTGATTCCCCGCGAATCTCAATATGATTTTGGCTATCAATCAGGCTCATGTTTTGTTTTGGAAATGAAGCATCAACTCGCTTTTCATAAAATGAAATTCCACCGTCTGTACTGATAAAAATCCTAGAATCCTCAGCAAACCCATAAAAAAGTTCAGGATTTACTCGATCCGCAAACACTTTCACTGTTAGCTCTAAAACAGGCTTATTCTCTAAATCATATACCCGACAAGGATAAAATGTTTCTCCTTCATCCTTACTATAAATCAATGCTTCTATTGGTAAAAATAAATGATTTGCTACCGCCCAAACAATCGTTTTACAATCAGAACTAAGTGCAACCCAACCAGAGTTAACATTCGGCGTCCCAATTTGTCGAAATAAACTATCTAAAAATGGAGATATCCCAAATGGTAACTTCAAATGCTTAAATGTCTTACCATTATCTTTACTTAAAATAAGACCTCCCATAGTTTTCCCGGTCCAGTTTCCTCGAGGAGTAACAACAATCCAATCCGTATTGTAATCCGAATAATCAGCATTAATGCATGTAATATATCGATTTCCATTCTCATCGTCAAAAGAATTATCACAAGGCTTTGTTAAGTCACGAAATGCAAATCCCCCTAAATCACCTAAAATATCGATAACTAAAGTTTCACCTGCTGGTGGACTATAAACGTTAAGATGTACGGTCTCTTCGAGTCCAATGCAACAATCACTCCAGTGACTCCCCGGTAAAGTTGCATCCTCTGTAATAAATATTCCAGTTCCAGAATTCATAAAGGCTTGATTTTCATTGAATGGATTTATCTTAATATCACTACACCAATGCAATATGTTCTTGCCACCATTATATTCTGGCTTCATATATGATGTATGAAAACTCATATTTTCTAATCCACATAAATGAATATGAAAATTATCTCCATAATCATCTGAAATAAGAACAAGGTCCCCTTTTCCTCTGCAAATAGTCGTACACATCAATAACCCTGGCTTTAAAGTACAAGTTGATATCCCACTAAACCCAAAACGATACGCCTCTTCTCCTTCATCCTCCGTATCTAAAATATATGTATATTCTTCCTCATTTACTGCGATAAAAGGGGTTATATCCTTATAATCACTTATTGTCCCAGCCTCATGAAAGGAATAACGCAAAATCCTGCCATCATAAGAATCCCCTGAATCACAACTGTATCCTTCTAGGGCAATATAAGAGTTTTCACCAGTACAAGATAAGGTTACATAAAGATATGTTCCATCAAAGGTATAACGTTGTCCTACATAACCCGACATTCTAATATTTTTATAGAATTTTGACCTTGGTTGAATTAATTCACAAAAGGTTTTACCAGCATCATACGAGACGTATAAACTATGTCCTCGCATTTTATCATTACTACGATTATCAATTCCCGCTGTTCCTATAACAATCGTTTGAGAGCATTCCCCCCTCTTTGATCTAGGGTCTACAAATACAAAGGTAAGATTATGTTCATTCTTACGTCCACTACTCTCATCTAAAATCGAAATACACTCCCAAGTAAGGCCTTGATCCTTACTTACTAATAATCCCTTAGATTGGCTTGCAAAATATATAATATTCTCATTGTTAGGATCAACAATAAGTCTTGTACCCGTCCCCCTACCTGGATTGTTTCCATGAACTTTACAAGGCATCGTGACATAAGTAAATGTCTCTCCATAATCTTTTGAAATACAAAACATCCCATTCTCACGGTCTCCACACCCACAAGCAATATAAAGATACGATGGATTGTTATCATCTAAACCAATTGCAGTTGGATAACTTTCACTTAAATCTTTTAAAGTTACATGGTCCATTAGAGAAACCCACTTTTTCTCTTTAAAATTATAACGATAAACTCCACCAATGTCAGTCCTCGCATATAAAATATCTGCTACCTTTTCATGAAATAAAAACCCCGTAACATATCCGCCTCCAGGAATCGGTAGATTCTTATATTGGTATGGAATACCTACCATATCTTTCTCATCTACATATACTTCACCCATTAATACTTCTCCTTTACAAATCATTTACTCAAACTCCCATTTTCTGTATATCTAATGATATGGTAATTTTTAGTTAGAGTCAAGTTTTGTGGAAAATTTTGGTCAAGTAATTAGAATATGATAACCGTTTTCTAAGATGTGAATATGATAATAGTAAAAGGTATTAATGCCTTATTCAATTTTAAATGTTTTATATTTATTGAATACATGCATGGAGGTTATATGGCTATACGGATATTTATTGATCAAGGACATAACCCTGGTGGTATTAATGGTGGTGCAACCGGATTTGGAATTAACGAACAAGATGTTACATTTAATGTAGGAATGTTTCTTGCGGACCTCTTACGTGATGATCCACGTTTTGAGGTAAGAACATCAAGGCAAACAATTACAGAAATTATTGGAACAAACAATTCTACTAGTTTAAGAGAACGTGTTAGAATGGCCAATGAATGGCCAGCAGACTATTTTATAAGTATTCATTGCAATGCTAACGTAAACCCGAATGTAAATGGTTCGGAAGTATACGTTTACGCCCTTTATACGGAAGCATACAATTTTGGCCAATCGATTCTAACTTCCATGGTTGATTTGGTAGGTACGAAAAATAATGGTGTCTTAGCAAATCCTTCCCTCTATGTTCTTAGAAGAACGCAGATGCCTTCTGTATTAGTAGAACTTGCTTATATTACAAATTATGAAGATAATCTATTACTTCAAAATGATCAATGGACATTTGCTTATGGTATTTATCTAGGTATTTTAAACTATTTTGGATTTTCAGAGTTATAAAAAAGAAGCTGTTGTAAACTATGGAACATTATTCCTAATTTACAACAGCCTCTATTTATTATTTTTCGTTGGTTGTATAAGTTACCGTAAATGATGTACTAATGGATGGTAGCTTTAAACTAGTTTTTGTTGTTTCTGAAATTCCCTTGTATCTTACATAGACTTTACTACCTGCAGGTGCTGTTTTTGCAGTAAAGCTAATGGCTTTACTTGACGTAACATTTTTCCAAGCTGCGGTATTTTCATCAAAAGTTTCCCCTTGCTTAACAACTACATATTGATATGGATTACTTGCGCTAGCATCCGCAAATGTTAAATTGTACTTGCTAGACGTATATCCTTCAATGATTTCAGTAGGTGCAGTTCTTTGAGCCGGTATTGTTAAAGTTTGAGTTTTTGAATACGGCTTAGTATCTGTTTCTTCATATCGGAATAAAATAACTACCTCTTTGGTTACTGCAAATTTACTAGATTTAGCAGTTGAAGGTATGATTTCATCTAATGTCATATTCTTCATCGCATTGGTCCATTTTTTACTATTGGTTAATACACCATCAACAGAATATATTTGATATTCCATGGCATCCGTTGTTGATAACGTTAATTTAGTTACATTTACAGAAACTTTTGGTGCATTATCTCTTTTTGTTAACGTTACAGCAACTTCTTTGCTTGGTCTATCTCCCATATCACTTTCAGAAGTACCAACGATTTGAGGTATTCTAACATAAATTTTTGTTCCATTCACACGAAGTGCTTCTAATTGGTCTAAAAATTCATCTTCACCATATTGAGAAATATCAACAGGGTCGCTCCAATCATAAGAAGTCGCTTTTCTCCACTGGAATGCATAGGCACCATCTTCATTATCAAAGACTAAATTTCCCGTTAATTTATCAAATTTTACAGATAGTTTCTGATTACCAGCTGGAATAATTGCAGAAATTACGGAATCATTCTCGCTACCCTTTAATTTCATAGTGTAATCCGCTGTGCTTTTTACCCATGATATATCAAGATAAATAAAGCCATTGCTTGAAGAGCCTTCGACTTCGTTCCACGTTTTCCCATTGGAATCAGAGTAAAATACTTTTTGATTTCCATTGAGCGCGATTTTCATCTCTAATGTATCATAATCTACACTAGCAATGCTTACTTCCGATGCATCCTTTGCACTTGCAACCATAGGAGATGCAAGAGCGAATAGCCCACATAGTAAGATGCTAAACATTGCATATTTAATTATGTTTAGAGTATTTACTTGATTTGCTTTTTCTTTACTCATTCAATCACTCCCTATCTTACAACTGTAATTTTATAATTTGTAATAATTGTCTTAAATACTTCCCCTGACTTTTTCTTTAAGGTTACTTTTACAAAATCACTAAAACTACTGCTGCTTGTAAAATTAAGTTCATCAATCATATTTGCAATTGATAGAGTTAATTTTGTTTCATTATCCGAAGTTGTATAACTACCCATGATTTCTTTATCATTCCATTTTACATCAGAAAGAATTAAATCATATTTCTCATAAATACCCTTGTCAATCGTCAATGATATTACAGGATTTGCAATGTCATCGGATGTACTTTCTGTCTCTAGGGCTGCTAAATATGCTCCAGCTGAAACACCAAATCCACTAGAAGGACTAGTAGTTGTTACAATTGGTTTTACATTTAAAGTAATACCTGAGGAAATTACTTCTTCACTGCTTAAAGTAATAACAAAAGGAATCTCAGTTCCTAATTTTGCAAAGGTTAATGTATCTTCGATTTTATCAAACTGTGCTTTATTACTAATAATAACTCTAATTTCAAGATCTTGTGTATCTTTTATTTGATTAAACTCAACGTCTTGATTGTTATATGTAATCTTAGAAACCGTTACCCCTTCTTTTTTCACACTATTTAAGTCTAAAACAAATTCTATACTTTCATCTAAGGCGATATCTAAATATTTTTCATATTTTTTCTTCTCTACGATAGTAGTAGCAGGTGAAATATAAAGTGTAACTCCATCACGGATAACCTCACCATTGCTTAGTGTGATCACAGCTGTTAAAGTCGTATCTAAATTAGAAGAAATCGCTTCTAAATCTGCTACACTTGTAATCGTAACATCCATTGCATACATATTTGATTCAGAAATAAATTTTGCCTTCTTCGTGGTAAATGTAACATCCGTTCCATTAAACTTAATAGAAGAAATTGTTGTATCTTTCGTTGGTACTGTAAGTGCAAAACTAAATGTTGTGTCAACTCCACTTACCTTCTTTAATTCTACATTCTCTACAGATGATGCAGAAGGGTATCCCCCAATTGTAGTCTTATATGGAACAGATGGTAAGCTCGTTGCTGTTGCTTTCTTACGTATAAAAATCTTTGATCCTGCAGGAGCGTCTTCCTCCTTAATTACTACACTAGGAGAGGTAACTTCTACCCATGTTGCACTATCCTCAAGAGATCGTTCTACTTTTACAATGGTATATTCGTAAGGATTCGTTGCAGATGCTTCTCCAAGAGTTACTTTTTCTCCATCCACGGTAATTTCCTTTTTCGTTATATTAAGTTTACATTGGGTTGACCCTATGTATTCAATTTCAATATTATCCGATTTTGTTATCTCTTGAGCCGGTATTGTAATTGTAGTACGTCCAGAAGCAACCTTACTCATTGTTGCTTTTAAGCGAATATCAATCATAACATCCTTTGGCTCTTTATTTGTCTCGCTATAATAAGCAAGGGCTGCAATATCTTTCATATCCAAAGTACTTGTTTTAGCATTGATCCATTCCTCGCTAGAAGCATCCTTATATTGCATCGTACTCTTTATTGGTATTATACCTTTAGCAAAGTCTGCGTTGATACTTGGAGCTGTTGCACGCTTTGTTATTTTTAATGCAGTTTCTTTACTTGGTCTACTACCAGTATCCGTTTCACTTGTTCCTGGCACCTGCCCTAATCTAAAATATAAGGTAATTCCCTGTAGACTAAAACGTTCTACATCATTTTGGAATGCCTGTATATCATCATAATTATCAATTCTTATTGTATTCCATACGGTAGTGTTTTCTTTTCTCCAATAAACTTCTTTCGCCTCACCGTAATTCATAAAACGTATAATGTTTGTTGTATAATCTAGAGATACTCGAAATGAGCTAACTTGCTTCGGCAAAACTACTGTAATTGGAGTCGTGGATTTATCTCCCTTTAAAGAAAGAACATAAGAGCTAGTCTTACTAATCCATGAGATATCCATTGTGATTAAGTGTGTTTTACTGTCTATTTTTCCATAAACAGTATCCCATGTACTTTGTGATTTATTCGAATAATAAATCTGCGTGTCCAAAGGATTTGCTTTAATTGTAATTGTTTCTGCATCATAGTCAATTGCAACTACACTTACTGAATTTCCAGCTGCTTTCGCATATCCATGATATACAAAAAGCATTGTACCAAGTGTGATGGCAAATGCAGCAAAGAAAACTATGATTTTTTTTCTTTTAAATGTCTGGCCATTTTTAATATGTTCCATCTTTTCCTCCCTTGTTTCGTGAACTTGACGGAAAGCTCGTCCTTGAATTTCTGTCATCACCAAATTATATGTTCACATTACACAGTTTCATCCTTGTGTATAATGCAAAATAATACGCCTATTCTATATATCGTATATATTCATTAAAACTTTAGATAAATATTGAAAAAAAGACTATTACATAGACTTTTTTCCTACTTACATTTTATATTTTTGTCTTCACAAAAATATATGAAATTACATTAGGAAACGAATCTATGCAATAGTCATATAATCCTTAATTATTTAATGCTTCCTTACGAGCCTTTAATATAATTTCTTTTGCTTTTATTGCCTCTTCTTTCGTTGCGCTTTCATAGCCCTTTAGTGGATATTCCATACCTAATTGCTCATATTTTGTTATTCCCATCGTATGATATGGTAGTACATCTAAAGCTTTAACGTATTTTAATTCAGCTAAGAACTTACCAAGTCCTACTAGGTATTCTTCTTTATCCGTAATTCCTGGAACTATTACTTGACGAACCCAAAATGGCTTTTCTTTCTTATTTAAATACCTTGCAAATTCAATTATATTTTTATTTGAATGCCCCGTTAATTTCTTATGTTCTTCATCATCAATATGCTTAATATCTAATAATACTAAGTCAGTTACCTCAAGTAACTCATCAATTTCTTTCGTATTATCCGGTCGAAATGTCACACCAGATGTATCTATACAAGTGTGAATCCCCTTTTTCTTTGCTTTTGTAAATAAATCTATTATGAATTTTATTTGTAGAAGTGGTTCACCTCCGGTAACAGTGATTCCACCACCCTTTAAAAACTCTTTATATGAATCATATTCTTTTAGTATATCATCAGCTTCTCTAAGAGTCCCGCCTTCATACTTCCATGTATCTGGATTATGGCAATAGAGACAACGCATTGGGCAGCCTTGTGTAAAAACTACAAAACGAATGCCAGGGCCATCCACTGTACCAAAAGATTCTGTCGAATGAATTCTTCCTTGCATAATAAGCTCCTTTCCGTACGTCACATACCAATCTATTGTATTATATATATTAACAAATGTAAATCTATCTTTTCCAATCAATAAAGACTGTTACCAAACTAAGCATTAATGCCAAAAACGTAGCGAGTTATCTGCTTTTGATCTGTTTAGCTTTTGACATCAAATCCTCTAACTAAAAAAGTCCCCAGCTTAAAGAAGCAGGGGACTCTTTAAAAATTACATTGCCTCGTGGAATGTACGTGCAATTACATCGTCTTGTTGTTCTTTTGTTAACTTAATGAAGTTTACTGCATAACCAGATACACGAACAGTTAACTGAGGATATTTTTCTGGATGAGCCTGTGCATCAAGTAATGTCTCTTTTGTAAAGACATTAACATTTAAATGATGTCCTCCTTTTTCAACATATCCATCTAATAATGAAACTAAATTATCTACTTGTTGAGTTGCCATATGAATTCTCCTTTCTTATTCATCGATTCCTTTATGAAGGGTTGGTACTGCACATGCCATATTCCCTTTGCAACAATCACTACTTTGGTAAGTTTCCACATAAACTTCTTCATTCAACAATGATTCAGCATCACTTGAATCATCTGAAACAACATTCATGTGACCACCGCCATTTGCAACAAAGTTATCTAACATGGAAATTAATTCTTCAATTCTTTCTTGTTCAGTCATTACCGTAACCACCCTTTCTACATTTTGACACGGGATCGTTATTTTTCTTAATCATTGGAAAGTAGATCTAAATCCAATTCTCCAGTAAATAAGATATCCTCTTTTCCTAATGCTCCAGGAATAATTGAGAATGTATTTGAAATACCATCCTGTGCATCTTTAAATGGAAGCTTCGCAACGGATGCTAATGACGCAACTGCTCCATGAGTATCACGTCTATGCATTGGATTCGCTCCTGGTGCTAAAGGTTCACCTTTCTTACGTCCATCTGGTGTATTACCAGTCTTCTTACCATATACAACGTTTGATGTAATTGTAAGGATTGACATTGTTGGAACACCATTACGGTAAGTATGATGCTTACGAATCATATCCATAAAGTCATGAACTAAGTTAACTGCAATTTGATCTACACGATCGTCATTATTACCGTATTTTGGATAATCACCTTCTACTTCATAATCAATAACGATTCCATTTTCATCTCTTACAGGTTTTACTTTCGCATACTTAATTGCACTAAGTGAATCTGCAACAACAGATAAGCCTGCAATACCTGTAGCAAAATAACGTTTTACTTCGCGATCATGAAGAGCCATCTGAACTCTTTCATAGCTATATTTATCATGCATGTAATGAATTACATTTAATGTATTTACATAAAGTTCAGCTAACCATTCCATCATATCTTTATACTTAGACATAACATCATCATAATCTAAGTATTCACCTTCAACCGGACGATATTTTGGACCAACCTGTACTTTAAGTACTTCATCAACACCACCGTTAATTGCATATAATAAGCACTTAGCAAGGTTTGCTCTTGCGCCAAAGAATTGCATTTCTTTACCAACTTTCATGGAAGATACACAGCAAGCAATTGCATAGTCATCACCATGAATTGGACGCATGATGTCATCATTTTCATACTGAATGGATGAAGTTTTAATGGACATCTTCGCACAATATTCTTTGAATTTACGTGGTAACTGAGTAGACCAAAGAACTGTCATATTAGGTTCTGGAGCAGTTCCTAAGTTATCAAGTGTATGAAGGTAACGGAAAGAAGTCTTTGTAACCATATGTCTTCCATCTGTACCAATACCTCCAATACTTTCTGTAACCCATGTTGGGTCCCCAGAGAATAATGCATTGTATTCAGGCGTACGAGCGAATTTAACAAGACGTAATTTCATAATGAAATGATCAATGTACTCTTGTGCTTGCTCTTCTGTAATTAAGCCGGCATCTAAATCTCTTTGAATATAAATATCAAGGAATGTAGATGTACGTCCAAGACTCATTGCAGCACCGTTTTGCTCTTTTACAGCAGCTAAATATCCAAAATATAACCATTGAATTGCTTCTTTTGCATTTGAAGCTGGTTTTGAAATATCATATCCATAAGACTCACCGAGAGCTTTTAATTCATTAAGTGCACGAATTTGCTCGGATAATTCTTCTCTTAATTGAATATTTTCAGCAGTCATAGTTTTTACAGTACCAAGTAACTGCTCTTTTTTATCTTTAATTAGTAGATCAGTACCATAAAGTGCAACTCTTCTGTAGTCACCAATGATACGTCCTCTACCATAAGCATCAGGTAGACCTGTAATAATAGCAGATTTTCTCGCAAGTTTCATTTCATCAGTGTATGCGTCAAACACACCCTGATTATGAGTTTTACGATAATCAGTAAAGATACGAACTACTTCTTCATCTACTTCATATCCATTTTCATGGCATGCATTTTGTGCCATACGAATACCACCAAATACATGTAAAGAACGTTTAAAAGGTTTATCTGTCTGGAAACCTACGATTTGTTCTTTATCTTTATCTAAATAGCCAGGGCCATGAGAAGTTATTGTAGAAACTATCTTAGTGTCCATATCAAGTACACCACCCGCTTCTCTCTCCTGCTTGGATAATTCCATTACTTGAGCCCAAAGCTCTTTAGTTGCAGCAGTTGGGTCAGCTAAAAAAGACTCATCTCCGTCATACATTGTATAATTATTGTGGATAAAATCTCTGACATTTATGGAAGAATTCCATTTTCCACCTTGGAAGCCCTTCCACTCATTTCTTTCTTCTATTGTCATGTTAATCCTCCTTCTGTAGCATACTTCATAGTAGACTTAATAACATCAATTCTTGTCATTTATTTCTACAAATTAATTATATCGAAATCAAACTTCTTTAACAAGTGTGTAAATACTAGAAATTTCTCAATAAAGAAAGGATTTTTTTATTGATAATAGTTATCATTCCTATCAATATTCTATGAATTTGGTTAATTAGCTAAATTATTCCTGTTTTATTTATAATTTATTGGTTAAAATTTTCTCTATATAAAAATTTTACATTTTATTTTTTTAAATCATTAAGGTTGAGTGAACTTCTTTCCTGTGATATAATGCATAGGTGTATTTATAGACGAATTTTACTAAATTTATACATGGGATTGAACTTAAGAAAGGAAATATCAGATGAAAATCGGATTTGACAACCAAAAGTATTTAAAAATGCAATCGGCACATATTATGGAACGAATTAGCAAGTTTGATAACAAATTGTACTTAGAATTTGGTGGTAAATTATTTGATGATTACCATGCATCACGAGTACTTCCTGGTTTTGCACCAGATAGCAAATTAAAAATGTTATTAGAATTAAAAGATCAAGCTGAAATCGTTATTGCAATAAGTGCTGTCGATATTGATAAGAACAAAGTTAGAGGAGATTTAGGAATCACCTATGATTTAGATGTCCTACGTTTAGTAGATGCATTTCGTAATAAAGGCTTATATGTTGGAAGCATCACAATCACTCAATATTCTGGTCAAGAAAGTGCAGATGCTTTTAAAAATAAATTAGAACAACTTGGATTAACTGTTTATATCCACTATTTAATACCAGGATATCCAAATAATATTCCACATATCCTAAGTGACAAAGGTTATGGAAAAAATGATTATATAAAAACAACTAGACCACTTGTTGTTATAACAGCACCAGGCCCTGGTAGTGGTAAAATGGCAACTTGTTTATCTCAGTTATATCACGAACACAAAAGGGGAATTAATGCAGGTTATGCAAAATTTGAGACATTTCCTATCTGGAACCTTCCACTAAAACACCCAGTAAATTTAGCTTATGAAGCCGCAACTGCTGATTTAAATGATGTGAATATGATTGATCCATTTCATTTAGATGCGTATGGTATTACTACGGTAAATTATAACCGCGATGTTGAAATATTCCCTGTTTTAAACACAATTTTTTCAAACATTTATAAAGAAAGTCCATATAAATCACCAACGGATATGGGTGTAAATATGGCAGGAAATTGTATTATTGATGATGAAGCTTGTAAAGATGCTTCAAAGCAAGAAATCATCCGCCGTTACTATCAGACCTTAACTAATGTTCTTGATGGTACTGCTCAAAATGAAGAAGTATATAAACTAGAACTTTTATTAAATCAAGCTGGTATTACTACAAAAGATCGTAAAGTAGTTGCAGCTGCCAATGATCGTGCTACAGAAAGTGATGGTCCTGCTGCCGCTATTGAATTATCTGATGGTACTATCATTACTGGTAAGACAAGTAATCTTTTAGGTGCTTCTGCTGCTCTTTTATTAAACGCTTTAAAAGCATTAGCAGGTATTGATCATGATACACATGTAATATCTCCTCAAGCAATTGAGCCAATTCAAAACTTAAAAATATCATACCTTGGTAGTAAAAATCCAAGACTTCATACCGATGAGGTATTAATTGCATTATCAATAAGTGCAATGCATGACAAGGTTGCTAAATTAGCTTTAGAACAACTTCCTAAGCTTGAAAATCTTGAAGTACATTCCAGTGTTATCTTATCCGAAGTCGATATTAAAACATTTAAAAAACTTGGCATTCATTTAACAACAGAAGCAACTTATGAAAGTAAGTGCTTATATCATTAATTTGAATAATCGTTTTCATATATAAAGTTTTTTTGCTTTATATAAATTGTTAATTATTAGGCTCTAATGTCGGTGTTGGTGCGTTGCATCCAATGACTCACTGACATTAGAGCTATTTTAAATTATATATTTACTACTTTTTATTATATTTTACATAAACTTTACATAACCTATAAGCTAATCTTACAAATATATTTTAGACTACAAAGGCTTTTGACTTTCTTAAGCATTAAATTAATTATAAATTAAGCAAAGGAGACTTCCAAATGGATATCTTTTCGATTTTTTCATTATTTGGTGGACTAGCCCTATTTCTTTATGGAATGAATATAATGAGTTCAGGTCTAGATAAAGTAGCCGGTGGAAAGTTAGAACGTATTCTAGAAAAACTAACCTCCAATCCACTAAAAGCAGTTGCTCTTGGAGCTGTTGTTACAGCCGTTATTCAATCCTCTTCAGCAACTACCGTAATGGTTGTAGGGTTTGTAAATGCCGGAATTATGAAACTTTCTCAAGCAGTTGGCATTATTATGGGTGCAAACTTAGGAACAACTGCAACCGCTTGGATATTAAGTTTATCTGGCCTAGAAGGAGATAGTTTTTTTATTCAGATTTTGAAACCAAGTAATTTCTCTCCTCTTCTTGCATTCATAGGTATTATTTTAATCATGTTTATGAAAAGCGAGAAAAAGAAAGATATTGGTCAAATTCTTGTAGGTTTTGCAATACTTATGTTTGGTATGGATAATATGAGTGGCGCTGTAAAACCATTAGCTGATATTCCAGAATTCAGAAACATACTAATCATGTTTTCAAATCCTTTATTAGGAATTGCTACTGGTGCTATATTAACAGCAATTATTCAAAGTTCTTCTGCTTCTGTTGGAATTCTACAAGCGATTTCCACCACAGGTAGTTTAACTTTCTCTTCCGCAATACCTATTATTATGGGACAAAATATTGGTACTTGTATTACTGCTATTATCGCAAGTATTGGTGCGAAAAAGAATGCAAAACGAGCTGCATTGGTACATCTATATTTTAATTTAATTGGTACGATCCTATTTTTAATCGTATTTTATATCATTCAATATACGATTGGATTTCCATTTATTAATGACTCCGTTAGTGCAGCTTCCATAGCATCTGTTCATACAATTTTTAATCTTTTCTCAACCATAATATTATTACCATTTAGTAGAGTGTTAGAAAAACTAGCATGTATTACAATTAAAGATGGAGAAGACACAGAAAATCAATCTAAGGATGGTTCTTCTATTGTAAATTTATTGGATGAACGTTTTCTTGCAACACCAGGTTATGCTATGGAACAATGTCACGATGTATGTGTCAAGATGGCTCAATTAACTAAGGATACATTTCTATCTTCCGTTTCCTTATTTGAGAACTACGATGAGAAATTAGCAAAAGAAATTGAGAAAAATGAAGATTTGATTGATAAATATGAAGATATGATTGGTAATTTCTTAGTTAAATTAAGTAGCAAAGATTTGTCTTCTGCAAATAGCAAAGAAGCTTCTTTTTATCTTCATACCATCGGAGATTTAGAACGTATTGGTGACCATTCTATTAATTTGCTAGGTGCCGCAAAAGAAATAAATGAAAAGCAAATTCAGTTTTCAACAGAAGCAAAAAAAGAATTATCTATTTTAACAGATGCTGTTGTTGAAATCTTAACGAATACCTTTACTGCTTTTGAAATCTACGATGTAGATTTATCAAAGGCGATTGAACCATTAGAGGAAGTCATTGATTATTTACAAGGCGAGTTAAAAAATCGTCATATTAAACGTCTACAAAAAGGTATTTGCACCATTGAGTCTGGCTTTGTACTATCTGATATTTTAACCAATTACGAACGTATTGCTGATCATTGTTCTAATATCGCTATCAGTGTTTTACAAGTGAATAGCGAAGATAGTCTTGATGCTCATGCCTATGTAAAAGGTCTTAAGTTTCAGGCTCAATCCGATTTTACAAATCAATATGAAACAAATTTAAAACGTTATCAACTTCCAAGCGAAATTTAGTAAGAATGTGTAAATTCCATTCTTTCGTTGAAAAAGGTCTGTCAGTAATTTGCTGACAGACCTTTTAACATTTTTTCATTCGTATCATTTTTTCATTCGTATCATTTTATAATTTTATCATTCTTATTATTCTTTCGATTCTTATTACTCTTATGTTCTTATTATTCTTCTTATGGTTCAAGCATCAGAGTCTCTTTTTTCTGTTAAGAATAACTCTGCAAAACTACCCTTTTTTTAACTTCTTAAGTTATTAAGTTTCTTCTAACTTTTCAGGCTTTTTTGGTATATCAACTTTTATCGTTGTACCAACGTTAAATTCACTTTCTAACACTACCCTTGCATTATGTTTTACAAGGATATGTTTTACAATTGCAAGTCCTAGTCCGGTACCGCCAGTTTCCTTTGATCTACTCTTATCCACTCGATAAAATCGTTCAAAAATTCGCTCTTGATGTTGCTTTTTAATTCCTATTCCAGTATCTTTTACAATCAATTGTGCTACATCACCATTATTTAAAACTTCAACAAAGACAAATCCACCTACCTTGTTATAGCGAACTGCATTATCACATAGGTTCATTACTAGTTCTTCCATCATACTTTTGTTAGCAGTTAATAAACATTTCTCACCCTTTAACGTAATTGTAATGGATTGCTGCTTTGCATTTAATTCTAAAGTATGAACACACTCCTTAGCAATTTGATATAAATCAATGGTTTCTTTTGGTATTTGAATTCCATTCTCATCCATTTCAGATAGCTTAATAATATCATTAATCAAAGTAAATAAACGGTTTGAATTTCTTAATATTTCACCAGCAAACCTTTTCGCATCCTCTTCTTTTGCCATGCCTTGTTCAATCAATTCTGCATAACCAGAAATTGAGGTTAATGGAGTTTTTAGCTCGTGAGAGACATTAGCAGTAAATTCCTGCCTAACTCTTTCACTTCTCTCCAATCGGTTTAACTGCTTCTTAATATCTTCATGTTGGGTCCATATTGTTTTTGCAAATGGTTTTAATTCTTCATAAGGTACACTTTGCTCAATATTTTCAATATCTACTATATCATTCGCGAATTTATTAATTGGCCTTATAATGCGCATTGTAAGCATTCGAGTAATACATATGCAAATTATAAATAAAACCAGACCACAAACAATAATTACTGGAATCACATTTCCAAACAAATTTACTAGTCCACTTGCCTCTGTTGACACACGTAAAACATCACCATTATCTAACATTCTTGCATAGTAATATGTATTTTTAAGAACAGTGCTTGATGTGCGAATGGCCTTTCCCTCACCTGACTTAAACGCCTGAATAATTTCTGGTCGCTCCATATGGTTTTCCATCAAAGATGCGCTCACACTATTGTCGTATAATACTTTACCATCATTCGCAATTAATGTAATTCTTAGGCTATCATCATTAATTAACTTTCCCATATCGTCATAACTTAATTTCTCATAAATATTATCAAGAATGTCGATATAAGTTTCTAATTCAACATAGACTTGCTTTTGAAATAGATTAAAGTATACTAACATACTGAACAATGATGTAAAGACAATTGATATTGCGCCAACCAAACACAGTTGTACTGTAATTTTTTTCTTCATAGCGTACCTCAATTATTAAAACTATTCTCCAACTTTATAACCCACATTACGAACCGTTTTTATCATTGATCCAGCTTCACCCAGTTTCTGACGTAAGGTTTTAATATGCATATCAACCGTTCTAGTCTCACCTTCGTAATCAAAGCCCCAAACTCTCTCCATGATTTTATCTCTTGATAAGACAATGCCTTGATTTTCAAGTAAATATCGTAAAAGTTCAAATTCTTTATACGTTAGCTCACAAATCTGATTCTCAACCGTGACACAATGTTTCTCAATATTTAGTTCTACATTTCCGTATGAAATACTTGTCTGCTTATCCACAATACCTGTACGACGTAATAAAGCCTTTACCCTAGAAACTAATTCCATAATGCCAAAAGGTTTCGTAATATAATCATCTGCTCCAGTATCTAAGCCTCGTACTTTATCCATCTCTGATGTCTTAGCCGTAACCATCATAATCGGTATATGTTTTGTTGCATTATCAGCACGTAATGTCGCTAAAATACTAAGCCCATCTTCATTAGGCAACATAACATCTAAAATAATGAGATCAGGAGTCTTTACTTTCATAGCTGCAAAAAAATCTTCGCCATTTTCAAATCCTTCAATCTCAAATCCACTCGTTTTCAAGGCGTAACTTTCTATCTCTCGAATATTCGTATCATCTTCTACAATATATATCAACATTTACACCTCCACAATGAAATATTCTCTTTTAGTATACTCGTTATTGTTTTTTATCGCAATATAATATTGGGAATACGTATGGTGAATGTCGATCCTTCATTTACTTTACTCTCCAGCGAGATTGTCCCCTGATAATAAACTACAATATGTTTTACAATCGAAAGGCCCAGTCCAGTTCCCGATATCTTCTTACTTCTTCCACGATCAACTCGATAAAACCTTTCAAATACACGATTCTTTTCTTCTTCTGGTATTCCTATTCCAGTATCACTAATCTTTATTTGTAAGTTTTTATGTTCCGCAGATACTTTTATATCGATACTACCATCTTTTTTATTGTATTTAATTGCATTACTAATGAGATTACTAAACAACTCTTTTATCTGATTTGGATTCGCTAAAATAGTACAAGGAATGCAATCAACATGAACCGTGATATGATTTAATTCCATACTTGGTCGAAATGTTGCAAGTACATCTTCTAGTAAAATAGACAAACGAATTTCTGATTTTATTTCTTCTGTATCCTTAGTTTCAAGCCTTGATATCATTAAAATATCATTAATTAAGGTATTCATATGCTCTGTTTCCTTTAGAATTCGAGACATAAATTCTGTTTTCGTTTCCTCATCTTGTGCAAAATCATTTAAAAGAAGTTCTGTATAACCGCGAATTGACGTGATAGGCGTTTTTAATTCATGAGATACATTTGCAAAGAACTCTTGACGTACCATTTTTTCGAACTCTAAATCCTTTACAAATTTTCTCATGGAATTCGACATTCGTTTCGTTGTTTGAGCTATCACATTCAATTCGTCAAACTTATACTCTTCAAATTCCAGTTCTTGTGTATCTTCTTTAAATCGTTCCATTACTTTTGCAATTTGATTTAAAGGTTTAACAATTGCTCCAGTAGTTTTTTCTGCCATTATAACAGCAACAATCGTTGCAATACCTATACTAACAATGATTGCAGGCAATAAAAGGCCTATGTATTCAAGAGCCCCTGAAAATGGTATCGCCATTCTTAGAATATACCCTGCTGCCCTCTCTGAAGGAATCGCAACATATAACATTTTAATATTCTTAGTCTCTGACTCTCGAATTGCATATCCAACACCGTTTTCTTTTGCAGCTATAACCTCTTCCCTAGTTCCGTGGTTTTCCATTTTATCTAGATCTTGAACACTACTATCAGCTTGTACTACTCCATATTTATCAATAATTGTAATCCGATACTCTTCATTTGTTACATCTGTTGGTAAAGACATAATCTGATATTGTAAGGGATGTTCATATTCTATCGAACCATCTAGCATATGAAGCGCAAGTTCTAAATCGTCTTTTGTATTATTACGAATTGCTTCACTTACAGTAATGAAAAAGAAGAACCCACTCACTACCATGCTAATTACCAATATGAAGATAAATCTACGTAATATAGTCTTTTTCATGCTAGACTCCTCACCTTTAATATACCATGCAACCAATCTATCTTTTACAAAAGTCTTACATTACGAACAGTACCTGTTTCATGAAATTCTGTCCATTCGCAGATGTTAACTGCATGATCTCCAATACGTTCCATATACTTAGCAATCATTAGAATATCAATGCAATCATCCGCATCTTCTGTTGACTTTTTCAAATGTGTAATTACATCGCTCTTTACTTGATTAAATAATTCATCCACTATGTCATCCATTTTCATAGTTTCTCTGGCTGCATTTACATCTGTGTGTATAAATGCTGCTACCGCTTCATGTACCATCTTTTTAGCGACACTTGCCATTTCAGGAATTGGCTTAATTATATCATAAGTATGCACCGCTTTACTACGTAAAATAAGTTCTGATATATCAGCTGCATGATCTCCAATACGCTCCATATCAGTAACAACTTTAAGCGCAGTCGTTACAATACGTAAGTCTTTTGCTACCGGCTGTTGTCTTAAAATAAGTGATAAACATCTTGATTCAATCGCCTTTTCGATATCATTAATCGTACGATCACCCTTAATTATTTCTAATGCTAATGCTTCATCATGATTTTCAAATGCTCTCATTACCTTATCAATTGCAGTTTCAATCATGTTACCCATATCTTCTAAATTACTATTTAGTATTTCAAGTTCGTGTTCAAAACTAATTCTCGCTGACATATTAACCTCCTTGCTGCATAAATGCAGTCCATTTAAATAAAAGCAACGTCATAGCGGTTGAAATTCTGATTCAACCACTCCCTACATTAACCAAATCTACCAGTGATGTAATCTTCTGTTCTCTTATCCTTAGGTCTTGAGAACAGAGTTTCTGTATCAGTAAATTCAACTACTTCACCAACTAAGAAAAACGCTGTATAATCTGAAATTCTTGCTGCTTGTTGCATATTATGAGTTACAATAGCTACGGTATATTTATCTTTTAATTCAGACATTAAATCCTCAATTTTAAGCGTTGAGATAGGATCAAGTGCTGAAGTTGGTTCATCCATTAATAAAACTTCTGGCTCTACTGCTAATGCTCTTGCAATACAAAGTCTTTGCTGTTGTCCACCAGATAAACCAAGTGCAGATTTTTTTAAGCGGTCTTTTACCTCATCAAAAAGAGCTGCTCCACGAAGGCTTTCTTCTACAATTTCATCAAGTTTGGATTTTGATTTAATTCCATGGATTCTAGGACCATATGCAATATTATCATAGATACTCATTGGAAAAGGATTTGGTTGCTGAAATACCATTCCTACTTTTTTTCTTAATAAAGTTGTATCTACTTTTGGACCATAAACATTTTCTCCATCGATTAAAACTTCCCCCTCGATTCTAACACCTTCAACTAAATCATTCATTCGATTAATTGTCTTTAAAAATGTTGATTTTCCACATCCACTTGGACCAATAAAAGCAGTAATTGATTTTTCAGGTATTTGCATTGATATGTTTTTAAGTGCGTGATTTGGTCCATAATATAAATTCAAATTTTTTGTTTCTACTTTATTCACATTAACCCTCCATGCTGCTTATTGGCAGCCCATTATTTTCTTCTACTAGTATCAAGTTTTTTTGATAAAACTTTTGTTAAAATATTAATACAAAGTACGATGATTAATAAAACACTAGCGATTCCAAATGCTTGATCATATTTTGCCTTTGACATACTTAAATAAAGCTGAATCGTTAATGTTCCACCTGGATCAAGTATCTTAGTAAATAAACCTTCACCATATTGGCCCAAATTAGGAAGTAAGCCTGCACTACCTGCCGTAAATAAAAGTGCTGCTGATTCACCCACGATTCGACCAATAGAAAGTATAATACCTGTAATGATACCTGGCATTGCTGAAGGTAGTAAAATTGTTCGTATCATATACCATTTTGTTGCACCAATTCCTAAGGCACCATCACGATAACTTTTTGGAACTGTTTTTAATGCTTCCTGCGTATTTCTTGTAATTAATGGTAATACCATTATACTAAGAGTTAGCGCACCTGTTAAGATAGAATATCCTAATTTTAACTGTGTTCCAAAGAAAACCATACCAAATAAACCAAAGATAATAGATGGAATACCGGAAAGTGTTTCTGTCGTAAATTCTATTAATCTTACTAACTTTCCAGGCTTTGCATATTCATTTAAATAAATCGCTGCTCCAATACCTATTGGAGTTACAATTAGTAAAGTAATAATTATAATATAAAGGGTATTGATTATATTACCAGCAATACCAAAAGTATTTTTTAATGAACTTGGAACGGTAGTTAAGAACTGAAAATTAACCATACCAATTCCTTTGATAAATACATATGCCATGATCCCAATTAATAAAAGGATTGAAATACTCGCGCAAATATAAGTAAACGCTAATAACATAAAATCCTTGGGGTGTTTCTTCTTATCATAAATACTCATCTATCTTTTTCCCCCTGTTTTAAGATTTTATTTAACACTAAGTTAATAAGCATAATAAATATGAACAATACTAAACCAATGGTAAATAGTACTTTTTTATGCATATCTGCTGCATATGACATTTCACTTACAATCGCAGTCGTTAAAAATCTTACTGCATTAAATGGAAGTGGAATATTTACAGAGTTACCAGATACCAAACTAATTGCCATCGCTTCTCCAATTGCACGCCCAATTCCTAATACAATTGCAGTAATGATACCAGATTTTGCAGCCGGTAAGATAACTTTTGTAATCGTCTGCATTTTTGTTGCACCTAGTGCTAAAGATGCACTTTTTAAATGAAGTGGCACTGCACGAAGTGATGAAGTTGTAATATTAATTACTGTAGGTAAAATCATAATTGCTAATACAAGCACTGCTGAAATTAAATTTGCCCCTCCAGTAAATTGATGTGTTGTTGAATTGCGAAATAAATAAAGTTCCGCCTTATACATCAATGGATTTAAAATTAAAAGTCCTAAAAGACCATAAATTACAGATGGAATACCTGCAAGTAATTCAACCGCTGGTTGAACAATCATTGCTAATTTTTTAGGTGCTACTTCTGCTAAGAAAATTGCAGTACCTATTGCAATAGGCACACCAATTAAAATTGCTAAAAATGTACCCACAATTGATGTTAAAATTACATATAATATACCATATCTTGGATCGGCTGCACTAGGCTTCCATTCTGTACTGAATAAAATTTCTTTTAAACCAACCTCAAAAATAGCTGGCATACCACTTATAATCATATATAATGTAATGGAAAATACAGCAATAACCGCAGCAAAGGCACATGTAGTAAATACCACATGTGCAACTTTTTCAACTGTTGTTTTTGTTTTGTAGTTTCCAATGATAGAATTCTTTTTTTGTTCTTTTTCTTGCATATATCATCCTCAAACTTTCTTTCCATCAGAAAATCTACATTTTAGATTAGTCTACATTTATTAATCCAACAGATTCAATAATTGCTTTACCTTCTTCAGATTTCATGTAATCAAAAAATGCTTTTACTAATTCAGATTGTTCTGATATTTCACCTTTTGTTGCCATTACAAATGGTCTGCTAAGGAAGTAAGAACCTGCCTTAATATTATCAGCAGTTGCTGCTACTCCTTCTAAATCAACAGTCTTTACTGTATCATCAATAACATCTAGTGATACATAACCAATTGCACCTTTTGTGGAAGCTACTTTAGCCATTACAGCACCAGTATTATCTAATTCATTTGCATATTTACAAGCATCTTCTACACCAAGTATTTCTTCAAATGCTCCTCTTGTACCAGATCCTGCCTCTCTACCAATTACAACGATTGGCATATTATCTCCACCAAGATCACTCCATTTTGTAATTTCACCTTTATAGATGCTAATTAACTGATCTTTTGTTAGATTTGTAACTGTATTTGCATTGTCAACGATAACAGCTATTCCATCAATTGCTACAATATTTTCAACTGCTCCAGCTTCTTTTTCACTATCTTTTAAATTTCTAGAGGAATTACCAATGTCTGCAGTTCCGTTGATTACAGCTTCAACACCAGCACCAGATCCAATGAATTCAGCATTGATTGTAACGTTTTTATTCTTATTCATGAAATCTTCAGCTACTGCATGTGCTAATTTTTCCATGGATGTTGAACCAACCATTGTTATTGAGCCAGATAATGTTGACTCATTTTGAGCATTCGTATCATTGGTTCCTGTAGAACCTTCTGAGTTATTATTTTTTCCACAGCCAGTCATCATTCCCACAATTAAAGTACCTAAACATAATCCTGTAATAACTTTCATCCATCTTTTTTTCATATTTATCCTCCATTCTTTCGCAAATCTTATGTTTTGCGATTTATAAACTTTCTTGTTTACAATGATAATTTATCATAAAAAAAATCTTCAAACTATCACGCTTATGTATAAGTTTTGTGAAATGTATGTAAAATTACACGAGTTGATATACAATTATTTACTCTTTATCGTAAAAAAAAGAGCTACTTCAAATAAATCTATCGAATAGAAAGACTCATTATAAAGTAACCTCTTTTTGTTTTTTTTATACTATGTACTTAATATCTACTGATAAAGTAAGTCAAATTGTTCTGGATCCATAGGTCGTCCAAAATAATATCCTTGTACTAAATCACATTCTAAACTTTCTAAAAACTCTGCTTGTTCTTTGGTTTCTACTCCTTCACACAATACCGTAATTTTCATTTTTTTAGCCATACTAATAATGCTCGTAATTACAATTTCATCTTTTTTTTGTATACCACCTTGGGCTAAAAATTCTTTATCAAGCTTTAAAATATCAAAGTCTAGGTTCTTTAATAGATTCAGCGATGAATATCCAGCTCCAAAATCATCCATAGATACAATAAACCCAGCATTTTTTAATCGCATCATCGCAATCCTAGCACTTTTTGCATTCTCTAGAAAGATGCTTTCCGTAATCTCAAACTCCAATAAATGATGTGGTATTTGATATAAATCAACAAGTTGAATTATTCGTTTTACGAAATCATTGCAGCGTAGGTGTACTCTAGAAACATTTACTGAAATAGGTATAATACTCTCACCGGAATCAATACGCTTTCTTAAATACTCGCATACTTTTGCATATATATAAAAATCAAGTTTTATAATAAATTCATTTTGCTCAAATACAGGAATAAATTCATTCGGAAACATCATACTACCATCTTCACGCTTCCAACGTACCAACGCCTCTGCTCCAATAACTACTTTATCCTTTAAATGATATTTCGGTTGTAGTTCAAAATAAAATTCATCTTTAAGCAATGCATCCTCTGCGATATTACTTATCAGTATATTACGTCTTAACTCATTATCCATAGTTTCATTGTATATAACGGTTCTTTTTGATGCAAGCTTTGCTGCTTTTCTTGCCTTATCAGCATTGTCTATATATGTTTTAATCCCTAAGTTTGTATCTGCAAAAATATTAACTCCTGCAACTATTTGTAGAGTAGTTTCCTTATATATCGTATGTACCTTATCTGAAAATACCTTATTAAAAGCATCGAGTGCTCTTGATATTCTCTCTTCTGTAACTCCTTTACCAATTTTCCCAAGTACCACGAAATTATCAGAAAATACTCGACTTACAAGCACCTTGTTAAATATGACTGAGATACTTTGGTTAAATAATCTTAAAACTTCATCCCCAGAACTATATCCATAAAATTCATTAAAGTACTTAAAATTAATGATATCCGCAGATATTATGATGTAGTTCGTTTCCTCATTTTCTAATTCAAATAAGCTCTCTGCATGATTTACAAAAGTATCATAATTAAATAAACCTGTAACGGAATCATATTTTAATATTTGCTCTAATCTATCTTTTGCATCATGATAATCCCTTACTACAAAATAAAAATTCACTAAGATATCTCTTAGATGATATAAGGTCTTAATCTCACAATCCGTAAATATATAATTCTCTTTTGGACTTACAAAAATGATTAAACCAGTTTTATTATCTCCTGTAATATAAGGCAATGATATGATACTATTACAATGATTTTTATGTAACAATTTTTCTATATTGATATTGGATGAATAATCAATATAGTCCTTATGTGTTATTATCTCTCCATTGTTCATTTTCTCTCGGAAAAAATTTTCAAACTCCTTTGAGCATGACATAACATGGTTTAGAGAAGTATTGTTGTCTCTAGACCATTCATAAAATACTCGAAAGCATTCTAACTCTGGTTTATTTTCCATAATAATCACATTATTTAAATGATACTGCTGTGCCACTTTTCCAAGTAATAACTCTGTTGCTTTCCCTAAATCCGAATGTTCTTTCAAATTTTCTATTGCAAAATATGAAATCTCATACTGAAAATTATCATACTCAATTGTATTCATCATACAATCCTCCCTACTCAAACCTCAGTAAATATTATATCATTTATTTACATAATTTTCAATATAATACATTTTTTTTATAATATTATAGAACATTCTGCGATTTATTTGATAATTTAGATTTTATATACAATGTCAACTTCATGAATTACATTTTTTTATATTGAATTTATTGTAATTCATGAAGTTGACTCGTCTTACTTTATACTACTCTTCATCCATTGTTCCTCTTTGTGGAATTTGAAGTGCAGTTCCCTCTTTTAATCTAAGACTACCTAGACGATTATATTCCATTAATTCGTCAAAATCGATATGAAAACGATTCAAAATATCGATAATCGTATCATTGTCCTTTACTACATAGGTAATTAAACCAATCATATTGTTTACCCCTGGCATTGGGATACAAATCGTATCACCTATCTGTAAATTATATACATCCGCATATGGATTTGCATCAAGTAGTACTTCAAGCGGTACTCCAAACATTTCACTAATACGATAAAGTGAGTCTCCATTGTTGACAGTGTAAACAATACCATGACAAGAACTATAGTTCATAATAATATTTCTCCAAAGAATTATTCTCCATATATTTTATGAATTTTACAAATTTTTGTCACTGTTTGGTGCTTATAAATCACTTTATTTATGCTCTTCATAATTATATATTCCTGAATTATTCATGTAAGTAAATAACAAAGTTAATTTACTGATCTTTATATCAGCCCGTTGTTTTTTACTTTGATTTTATGATTTTACTTTTTTTAACAGTCAAAAAGAAAGGAATTTAACTAAGGTATTATTACTCTCTTTTTTTAACTGCCAATGTGCAACTCACTATCTACTCTAATAACCTTTGTAGTGGTCTTAGTGAATGTATTTTTGATAAAACCTCATTAAATTCATTTTTATAAGGGCAACTACTGCATAACTTAAAGATTAGATAGCGTGATTTCTTCGTTAGCCTTGCTGCTATTTTTATAAGTTTTAAACGAATTGTATCAACTTGAAGATGTCTCATCTTCTTTGGTAAAACCATTCGACGAAACCAATTGAATATGTTATATGTTAACATATTGATTTGGAGTCGATTTTGATTAGTTATGAAATCATGATTTGGCATAGCATTCATATGAAAGCCTAGTTTTGCTTCTTTAATCATGTTTTCCATAGTCCCTCGATTACAATAAAAACGTAAAATATCCTGGGCAGGAATCTCCATATTTGTAACGATGAATGTATAATTAGCTACCATTACTCCATATGGTTTTTCAATCTTGCAAACAATTCTACGAGGATATGCCCAGCTATCAGCAGCATACATGAATTCAGTATAAGTGCAAGCGTAATCAACAAGATTATTGTTTAATGATTCCATAAAATCATAAACATCACCTTCAACCATCTTACGTAAGCGTGCTGATTCCTTCATACGAATAGCAAAACTCACACCATTGGTCTCTAACTTTTCATAAAGCATAACGTCTGCGAAACCACTATCACCTCTTAAGAATAGTTGAGTATCTGGATAATTATCCATATATTCCAATAGGAGAGGATACAAAAAATTATGTGCGTCCTTTGAAGTGTAAGTATTTCCTGGTCTTAACTCAGCCTTTAATAAATCCTTAGTTAACCCATCAAATACTAATAATGGATGATATCCAACGTTTTGATAATGAGTATTATAGCTACTACCTTCTTGCGAACCATACGTAGTAAATGAAGTAGAGTCGACATCAAGAATGATCTGTTGTGGTTGTTCATAAGAATAAATCTTCTCACGTAATAGTTGATGAAGAACATCCATCTGCACAATACAGATGTCATCAAGACGATTCATAAAACGGCTTATTGTAGGTTGAGATGCCAATCTTTCTTTCGAAAGAATTTGAGTAAATATAGGATCAAAAGCCAATTCATCCGCATCATCATCTTGAAAGTACCCAGCGATGTTTTGAAAGATACGTTGCATGAGTATGGATGAATCAGAATGAATACGCTGTTTTGTATCAGTACTAAAATTCTCAGCAATGATAGAGGGGATCTTTAGTTTATTTATATATTCATAGAGTAAAAGTAATCCAGAATCGGAGGAAAGTTCTCCTCCATTAAAATTTATTTTAATACGGTTATTGCATTCTAAGTGTAAATCCTGTAAACTAGACATATAAGGTTTCTCCTTTGTTTGATTTTGGGTCGCACTTAAATTTTAACAAAGAAGAGGCCTTTTTTCTATATCTAGATTTCACTTTTTAGGTGAAAGTAATAAATGTATGAAACTCAGTATTAAAAAGGTATTGTATCATGCTAACAAGGTCAGCATGAATAATTCAGGATATTAATAATTTCTAATTATTTAAGTTGAACTTCATAAGTATTTTGCGTATAATAAGAAGCTAGGATTCATTTCATATAGATTTTATATAGTAAACATTATTAACTTATCTATAAGAAGAGAAATACTTCTTATACATATACGAAAGGGAACATTCACTTCCTTAATTATCAGAACTTAAAATTAAGTTCTGAATAAAATAAACCTAGAGAAGCGAGAAGCTTCTTATTAATAGTATTATTCTCATTTATTCTTTTAGAGATCGTAAAAGAATTTATATATATACCAACCTTATCCAATAATTCCCCAGGGAATCGCATTCCCATGGGATAGCAAGGTAGAGGTATATTAACCTTACGGTATACCATAACATACGGTATATTAAAACTTACGTATAAAAACTTCTGGTATACTATAATTTTGAGGTATTTCATACCTCCTATTATCAGCGATTAATTATTATCCTGATAAGATTACGCATAGAAAGAGGGATTAATATGGCTCAAATAAATTATTCATTAGGTATTGATATTGGATCTACCACTGTTAAGATTGCAATTCTTGATGAATCTGGTGCAATTCTATTTTCTGATTATGAACGCCATTTTGCCAACATTCAAGCAACCCTAGCAAATTTAATACAAAAAGCAGTAGACCAATTAGGTAATTTAGATGTATCTCCTATGATAACTGGTTCTGGTGGTCTTACAATTTCTAAACATCTTGATATACCATTTACTCAAGAAGTTGTTGCAGTTTCTACTGCTTTACAAGATTTTGCACCTCAGACTGATGTTGCTATCGAACTTGGTGGTGAAGATGCTAAAATCATATATTTTACAAACGGTATCGAGCAACGTATGAACGGAATTTGTGCTGGTGGAACAGGTTCTTTTATCGATCAAATGGCAAGTTTATTAAAAACAGACGCATCTGGTCTAAATGAATATGCTAAAAGTTATCAAGCAATTTATCCAATTGCAGCACGTTGTGGTGTTTTTGCAAAATCCGACATTCAACCTTTAATTAATGAAGGTGCTAGTAAACCAGATTTGGCAGCTTCCATTTTCCAAGCAGTGGTTAACCAAACCATAAGTGGTCTTGCATGTGGTAAACCAATTCGTGGTAATGTTGCCTTTCTTGGTGGCCCACTTCATTTCTTAACTGAATTAAAAGCTGCCTTTATTCGAACATTAAATTTAACTGGTGATCATATCATTGCACCTGAACATTCACATTTATTTGCTGCAATTGGTTCTGCAATGAATGCAAATCCAGAAAATAAAAAGAATTTAAATAGCTTAGTAAAACAACTCTCAGATGGTATTACATTAGAATTCGAAGTAGATCGTTTAAAACCTTTGTTTGAAACAGAGGAAGATTTCGAAACATTTTTAAATCGCCACTCCGCTCATTCCGTTAAAAAAGGAGATTTAGCAAATTATAAAGGCAATTGCTTCCTTGGAATCGATGCCGGTTCTACAACTACAAAAGTAGCTCTTGTTGGAGATGATGGCTCTTTACTATACTCATTTTATAGTAATAACAATGGTAGTCCTTTAAAAACAACCATAAAAGCATTAAAAGAAATCTATACCTTACTTCCAGAAGGTGCTAAGATTGTTCGTTCTTGTTCTACCGGTTATGGTGAAGCACTCTTAAAATCTGCTTTAATGTTAGATGAGGGCGAAGTAGAAACCGTTGCACACTACCATGCTGCTGCTTTCTTTGATCCTAAAGTTGATTGTATCCTAGATATCGGCGGCCAAGATATGAAATGTATCAAGATTAAGAATCAAACAGTTGATAGCGTTCAATTAAATGAGGCTTGTTCCTCTGGTTGTGGTTCCTTCATTGAAACATTTGCAAAATCATTAAATTATGAAGTAGCGGATTTCGCTCAAGTAGCTTTATTTGCTAAAAATCCAATTGATCTTGGATCTAGATGTACTGTATTTATGAATTCAAAAGTAAAGCAAGCTCAAAAAGAAGGTGCTACCGTTGCTGATATTTCTGCAGGTCTTGCTTATTCTGTAATTAAAAATGCATTATATAAAGTTATCAAAGTTTCTGATCCAAAGGATCTAGGAAGTCACATTGTTGTTCAAGGTGGTACTTTTTATAACAATGCTGTTCTTAGAAGTTTTGAAAGCATCCTTGGATGCGATGCAATTCGTCCTGATATTGCTGGTATTATGGGGGCATTTGGAGCTGCACTAATAGCAAGAGAACACTATACTGGTGAAGAAAGTACTATGCTAGGTATCGATGGAATCAATGAATTAACCTTTGATTCTACCATGACTAGATGTAAACGTTGTACAAACAATTGTATGCTTACAATTAACAAGTTTACCGGTGGCCGTCAGTTCATATCTGGAAACCGTTGTGAACGCGGTATTGGTAAAGTAAAAAATAAAGACAATGTTCCAAACTTATTTGAATATAAATACAATCGTCTTTTTAATTATGAACCATTGTCCGAAGAAAAAGCATATCGAGGAACCGTTGGTATTCCACGTGTTTTAAATATGTATGAGAATTATCCATTTTGGTATACATTCTTTACGAAACTTGGATATCGAGTTATTTTATCACCAGATTCTACGCATAAAATTTATGAACTTGGTATTGAATCCATTCCAAGTGAATCTGAATGTTATCCTGCAAAACTTGCCCATGGGCACGTGATGTGGTTAATCAATCAAAATATTAAATATATTTTCTATCCATGTATACCTTACGAAAGAAAAGAAGTTGCAGATGCAGGTAATCATTATAACTGCCCTATCGTAACGTCCTATGGTGAAAATATTAAAAATAACGTAGAAGAACTTAAAACCAAAGATATTGTTTATCAAAACCCATTCCTTTCATTTGAGAATGAGGAAATCTTAACAAAACGTTTGGTTGAGCTCTTTACTAAAACAAATAACATTCCAGCAGCGGAAATAAAAACTGCTGCCCACGAAGCTTTTGCTGAATTAATGGCTTGTCGTCATGATGTTTCTAAAAAAGGTGAAGAAACCCTAGCATACCTTGAAAAGACTGGCCGTACGGGAATTGTTTTAGCAGGTAGACCATACCATATTGACCCTGAAATCCATCATGGTATTCCAGAATTAATCAATTCATATGGTGTTGCGGTTTTAACAGAAGATAGTATTTCACATTTAGGTAAAGTAGATCGTCCAATGTTAGTCGTTGATCAATGGATGTATCATTCACGTTTATATGCTGCTGCTTCCTTTGTTCGTACACAACCAAATCTAGAACTTATTCAATTAAACTCCTTTGGTTGTGGGCTTGATGCGGTAACTACAGACGGTGTTAGTGATATTTTAACCGCTTCTAATAAAATTTATACAACACTTAAGATTGATGAAGTAAATAACCTCGGTGCTGCAAGAATTCGTATTCGTTCCTTACTATCTGCTGTAAATGAACGAAGCAGAAAACACATTACACCACGTATAAAATCAGCAGCCCATAATAGAGTGATATTTACAAAAGAAATGCGTAAAGAGTATACCCTATTATCACCACAGATGTCACCAATTCATTTTGACATATTACAACCGGCATTACGTTCTTGTGGTTATAATGTAGAGGTATTACCAAACGATAATAAAGCTTCCGTTGATGTTGGTTTAAAATATGTTAATAATGATGCTTGCTATCCTTCCCTTATGGTAGTTGGTCAAATTATGGATGCCTTATTATCTGGTAAATATGATTTAAATCGTGTTGCAGTCCTTATTACACAAACTGGTGGTGGTTGCCGTGCTACAAACTATATTAGCTTCATTCGTAGAGCATTGATAAAAGCAAATATGGGGCATATTCCTGTCGTATCAATTAGTGCACAAGGCCTTGAAAAGAACCCAGGATTTAAAATCACTTATCCATTAATTATGCGCGCATTACAGGCTCTTGTTTATGGTGATGTATTTATGAGAGTTCTTTATAAGGTACGTCCTTATGAAAAGGTTCCTGGCTCTGCCAATGCATTGCATCAAAAGTGGGTTGCTATTTGTCAAAAATCTGTTACAAACGGAAAATGGAGCGAATTTAAGAAAAACCTTCGTGGAATAATTAAAGACTTTGATGAGTTACCAATACATGAAGATATGGTAAAACCAAGAGTTGGTATTGTAGGAGAAATTCTTGTTAAATTCCTACCTGCTGCTAACAATTATCTTGTTGAATTATTAGAGTCTGAAGGCGCAGAAGCTGTTGTTCCTGATTTGCTAGATTTCTTTATGTACAGTGCTTATGATGCAACTTACAAAGCTGAAGTATTAGGAAAAAGTAAACTAGACGCAACAATTAATAGTGTCGCTATTAAATTCTTAGAATATTGTAGAAAAGAAGCAAAACTAGCTTTAATAGAGAGTAAACGTTTTACTCCACCTTCTCCAATTCATGAGCTTGCAGAACTTGCGAAACCAATTGTTTCAATTGGAAATCAAACTGGCGAAGGTTGGTTCTTAACAGCTGAAATGGTTGAATTAATAAAATCTGGAACTAAAAATATTGTTTGTGCGCAGCCATTTGCTTGCCTACCAAACCATATTGTTGGTAAAGGTGTTATTAAAGAATTACGAAACCAATATCCTGATTCTAATATTGTTGCTGTTGATTATGATCCAGGTGCAAGTGAAGTTAATCAATTAAATCGAATTAAACTTATGCTTGCTACTGCAAATAAAAATTTGTCAAATCAATAAGCATTTAAGCCTTTTGATATTGTTTCTTATAAAAAAGTCAAAGCATTCATATTAGCATGATTGCTAAACTAAAATAGGCTCTATGACAAGGTTTGGGGTATCATTATTCTTAATCTTACTCCATTACTGAGTATAGGACCGTAAAATAAAACCTTTATAGGCTATCACAAAATAGATGATACACGTAGTAAACTCTATTTTGTGATGGTCTTTTATTTTGTGATAGTCGTTTTTTTATAACAACCTTTTTGTCTTATTCTGTACATTTTTGGAATTTCATGTTATAATTTACAATGTTATGTATTTAAAACCTGATATCTTATATTAATATATTTTAGGGAGTGTACACATGTATAGTTATATCGTTGGTATTCAATTATTAGCTGTTATCACCTGTCTTGTGGTAATTACAGTTATTATGTTTCATAAACCGTTTCGAGGAAGACATATCTTTATTCTACTTTGCTTAGCAATTACAATGCATTGCTTCGGATATTACTTAGAACTAACTAGTAGTACTGTAGAAGCTGCAGTTAGTGCTATAAAAATTCAATACCTTGGTATTTCCTACATAAATATTCTTTATTTATTTTTCCTTTGTGATTATTTTAATATTAAAAGACTAAAATCTATCATGTTATTCTTCTTAGCATTTAATACCATGATTTTTATTTTAGTAATGACCTGTGACAAGCATAGCCTTTACTACACTTTTATTGAGTATTCCTATGACGGTATCTTCCCTCATGTTATTTTAGGAAAGGGAATTTTCTATCATCTCTTTCAGACAGAGGTATTAATTGTTAATATATTAATATCCATTGTTTTAGTGTACCGTTATATTCGTTGTGATAAAAATAATAGAAAACGTGAATTTCATTTTATATTAGCAAGTCTTTGTACATGTGTAACATGCGCGCTTTATGGTATGGGGGTATTTAACATATACGATCCCTCCTCATCTAGCTACGTAATTTCAGGACTTTTGATGCTTATTGCAATTTATAAAGACCAATTATTTGATGTAATTCACTCCGCTAGAGATCTTATGATTGAATCAATGGAGGAGGCCTTTATCGTTATAGATACAAAAGATTGTATCTTAGATCGGAACATGTCTGCAGTACGCTTGTTTCCTAACCTCTCTATCTATTCCTCCAAAACTAAGACAGGCGATATTTCACCAGTTTTAGAAAAATTATTTCAAAAAAAAGAGGATTGTAAGTTTCGACATGAGGATCGATATTATGAATCCCATATAAATAATATTTATAATGGAAAAGAGATTGTTGGATATTCCGCACTACTAATTGATATTACCTCAACACATGAATATACAAAAAAATTGATTTCCATGAGAAAACAAGCAGAGAAGGCAAATCAAGCGAAAAGTATCTTTTTAGCGAATATTTCCCATGAGATTCGTACACCTTTAAATGCGGTTTTAGGTATGACTGAATTAATTTTAAATAAAAATATTAATGAGGAAGTCCGTGATGATGCACTTAGTATAAAAAGTGCTGGTAATACTTTATTAAAATTAATTGATGATATATTAGATTTATCCAAAATAGAATCTGGTAAACTTATGATTCATGAATCAAAATATCAACTGATGGATGTATTAAACGATGTTATCCGTATGACTAATGTAAAATTAAAAGATAAACCTGTAAGCTTACATACCAACATCTCAAAAGACATTCCTCTTAATGTATATGGAGACGAAACACGTATTCGCCAAATTCTCTTGAATATTTTATACAACGCGACTAAGTTCACAAATCACGGTGAAATTACGTTTACTGTTAACTCTACCTATGAGAAAAATCATGTAAATCTTGAGTTTATTATAAAAGATACTGGCTGTGGAATTGATAAAGAAGATATTTCTAAAATCTTTAAAAGCTTTGAACGCTCAAAGAATGCTATTACAAATGGTGTAGAAGGTACTGGCCTTGGATTAGCCATTAGCAAAAAAATAATTGAAACTATGGGCGGAACCATATCCGTTGACAGTATGTATGGTGTAGGTAGCACATTTACCATAATACTCCCTCAAAAATTATACAAAAAACAAGAAGCCCTAGAAACTAGTTCAACTATAAATTCGGAAAATCCTATTAGCTTTTTTGCAAACGAGGCTCAGGTACTTATTGTTGATGACAATGCACTTAATTTAAAAGTTGTCAGCAATTTATTAAAACAGTTTAAAATCAATGTGGTACAAGCGTTTAGTGGTGAAGAATGCCTCTCAATTCTTGAAAATAAAAGATTTGATATTATTTTTCTAGATTATATGATGCCAGTTTTGGATGGTTCCGAAACATTACAACGCATACGACAATTGGATGGTTGCAGCCCAGAGGAATTGCCTGTAATTGTACTTACAGCAAATGCAATTGCTGGTGTTAGAGAGCAATTATTATCGGAAGGTTTTTCTGATTATTTAAGTAAACCCATTAATCTTCACGATCTAAGTTCAATGCTAAAAAAATGGTTACCTGCAGACAAGCTTCAAGATATTACCCTGGCAACCAAAACAACACCTGTTATTGAAGTTAATCACACTGAAGATACTCTGGTCCTCTTTGATATAGGCATACAAAATTGCGCAAATATAACATCCTATTATATTGAGGCACTTAAAATATACTGTGCCGAGAACTCATCTAACATTAAGTCCTTAACAGATTCATTAAGGAATAATGATTTGAAACAATTTGAAATTCAAATTCATGGTATAAAATCTGCTGTTAAGACATTAGGTGCTATTTCATTATCAAAGCAGGCTGCTGAACTTGAAATGGCAGCACATAATAATGATATCGAGACAGTGAATAACTTAATTGAACAATTTCTATCTTTGAATGTTACTGTAGTGAAAGAATTTCAAAATTATATTAATGCTACATCAAATAACAACTTAAATGTAGCAAATGGCTAGCATTTTTTAAATACTATTTAAAAAGAGCTGTTTACGTAAGAAATGTCTTTTTATTAGACTTTTCTCTCATAAACAGCTCTTTTTATTACATATAGCATATTGAATCAAGTGCAAGTATATTTTACATAAATATAGTTGATTTTGTAACTTGCTGTGTTAATTTAACTACGTAAATATAGCTGGATTTTAACAGCTATGTTAACTATAACTATTCAAATATAGCTGAATTTTATAATAGCTATATTAATTATATCTACGCAAATATCGCTGGATTTTAATAGCTATGTTAACTATAATTATTCAAATGTAGCTGGATTTTAAACTCACTATGCTAAATATAACTATATTTAAATATTCTCAATTTGCCAATCAATTGGTTCCAATCCATTTTCAACAAGATATGCATTTGTCTTACTAAAGGGTTTACTTCCAAAGAAACCACGGTAAGAAGATAATGGACTTGGATGAGGTGCTTCCAGTATAAGATGCTTTGGATTTGTTAGCATCTTCTTTTTACTTTGTGCTGGTTTTCCCCACAATATAAAAACAATTGGCTGATCACTTTCATTAACGGCTTTAATTACTGAGTCGGTAAAAATCTCCCATCCTTTCCCATGATGAGAATTTGCTTGATGTGCTCTTACTGTTAACACTGTATTTAGCATCAAAACGCCCTGCTCTGCCCATTTCTTTAAATATCCATTATTCGGTATATAGCATCCTAAGTCATCTTGAAGCTCTTTATATATATTCACTAAAGAAGGTGGTATGTCAACTTGTGGCTTAACAGAAAAGCATAAGCCATGTGCCTGTCCTATATTATGATATGGATCTTGACCTAAGATTACGACTTTTACATTCTTTAATGGGGTATAATGAAACGCGTTAAAGATATCATTGACATCAGGAAAAATCTGATGATTCTTATACTCCTCTTTCACAAAATTGTCTAACTCCTTATAATATGGCTTATTAAACTCTTCACCAATTGCGTCTAACCAATCATTACTAATTTTACACATAAAACTATCCTCTCATATCAAAGATACTTGCTATCCGTATCTTTTTTATTTATAGGAAATTAAAGCAATATGCTTTTGTTCCTACTATAAACGTACACTAACACCTTTATCTCTTAGGTATTCTTTTACTTCCTTTATTTCTAATTCTTTAAAGTGAAACAAAGAAGCAGCCAATGCCGCATCTGCTTTCCCTATGGTTAATGCTTCATAAAAATCCTCAGCCTTTCCAGCTCCACCAGAGGCAATTACAGGAATGGAAACATTCTCTGAAATAATTTTCGTTAATTCTAAATCATATCCGTCTTTTGTACCATCGCAATCCATACTTGTAAGTAAAATCTCACCTGCTCCAAGTTCATTTGCTTTCATCGCCCATTCAACAGCATCAATCCCAATATCAACTCTTCCGCCATTTTTATAAATATTCCAGCCACTATTATCTTCTCGCTTTTTCGCATCAATCGCTACTACAACACACTGGCTTCCAAACTTTAGAGCTGCTTCTGAAATAAGAGTCGGATTTAATATTGCAGCTGTATTTACTGCTATCTTATCTGCTCCTTCTCTTAATATTATTTTAAAATCTTCCACGGTTCGTATACCACCACCAACAGTAAAAGGAATAAAAACTGTTTCTGCAACTCTTCGGACCATATCTAGTTTAATTACTCTTGCATCCGAGGAGGCTGTAATGTCTAAAAAAACAAGTTCATCTGCTCCAGCAAGACCATAAGCCGCTCCAACTTCAACAGGATCCCCTGCGTCCCTTAAATCAACAAAATTTGTACCCTTTACAACACGGCCATTATGAACGTCAAGACATGGTATTATTCTCTTTGTAAACATGACTAGTCTCCTTTCTATGCTAACTTTGCAAAGTTTCTTAAAATTTGTAATCCAACATCTCCACTCTTTTCAGGATGGAATTGACAACCATAAATATTATCCTTCTCCACCGATGCATGGATCACTGTACTGTAATCCGTAGTTGCTGCAACTTCATTTTCATTCTTTGCTTTTAAATAATAAGAGTGAACAAAATAAACATATGGGTTTTGAGGTAAGCCTTGAAACAACTTTGCTCCTTCTCTCACCTCTAGTGAATTCCATCCTATATGTGGAATTTTAAGTTCATTATTCTCTGGAATTTTGACAATCTCTCCTTCAAGAATTGAGAGCCCTTTTACTCCAACGCTTTCTTCACTGCTTTCAAACAAAAGCTGTAAACCTAAACAAATTCCAAGAAGAGGTGTTCCATTATCTACTACTTTCTTTATCGTATCAACTAGATGATAGCTATGTAATTTATGCATTGCATCACCAAAAGCACCTACACCAGGTAAAATTACTTTGTCAGCACTTAGAATTTCATCTTGATTCCTTGTTATAATTGCTTCTTCCCCTATATGTAGAAATGCTTTTTCTACACTTTTTAAATTCCCTGCATCATAATCAATAATAGCAATCATCTGTCCACGTCCTTTTCAATATTTTAGTTAATAAAATGTCATTTGAGTTTTTATTACCTATCATTAAAAAATAAAAGAATAACGAGACTCGGCTCGTTACTCTTTCTATAATAAGTTATTTTGTATAAAAATGCAAGTTGATAGATTATTCTTTTGTAAGTGTAGTTCCCATACGCTCAGCCACAACGTCATATACTTTTAAGCTGTACTTGCTTTGATCTTCTATATTAATTAATTTCATTGCCTCTTTTTCTGACACCATAAACACTGTATCTAACTCTTTTATAATTTTCTCCCTGACATAATTTAAATCATTTTCAATGCCAAGTTCTTCTGCAAGAGCTATATACTTATCATAACGTTTTAAACCTTTTAACAGTGAATCTAGTGCTTCTGGATATTGCTCAATTTGATAATAATGATTATAAGAATTCAATTGCTTATTAACAAACATTACTGTCATAATCTTATCATAAATTTCAATATCTTCATCCTTTATGTGAATACCATAAACATTGTAATAAGCATCGTTGTATTTTTGAGCATCGAAGTATTTCGTTGCATCACGAATGCTTATTGTATATGTATAAATATTAGTTCCTACTACAACTACTACCGCAAAAATTGCAAAGAGTAAAAATACAATGGAAGCACCTATGCGATTAACTCTACCCTCATTTTCATCAATTTCATCTAATATACTTTGTAGCTCCAACTCTTTTTTAGTTTTAGCTTCCTTTTTTGCTTTAATTTTTTCATCTTTTTTCTTTGCTGCAGCTAGTTTAGCAGCTTTTTTGTTCGCCGCTTTCTCTTGCTCTTTTTTCTTCTTATCTAGCTTTTCTTGTTTTTTCTTTGCGATCTTTTCTTCTTTTAGCTTCTCTTTTGCCTCTACAGCATCGATTGCTTGTTGCTTTAATTGATCAATTTCTTCTTGGCTGCGTTCCTCTTTTACATTTCCAAAGATGGACTTTAGAACACTTTTATTCTTAGTGTTTTTTTTCAAATCATTCTTTGAATCTTTTACTTTCTCAGTACTCTTCTTTTCTGTTTCTGACTCTGGATCTGCTTGCATCATATCAATATCTGGTATTAATTTAAGCAATTCATCATCAATTTGAACGTCCTCTAAATCCGCATCATCAAGGCTTGTTACTGCACTCAAAGCATCTGAAAAAACATCGCCAACATCGTGTGATTTATTAATTTCAAAATCATCTTGGAAATTGTCAATCGCAAATATATCTTCATTCTCCATTAAGTCAGGATGGTCCATTTTAATATCATCGAATATGTTATCACTTGTTGAGCTATTATTATTCATAGCATTTAACAATTCCATGATATCTTGCTCTTCATCCTTAACTCTTAAGTCATCAATTTCATTATCGTTAAAACTATCATTCTTCATTCCACTTACGCCCTTTTTCGTATAATCAGCCTCTTGAAGGAGTTCGTTCATTTCATCCATTGATGTATCCTGACTATCTAGATACATTAATTCATTTAAATTATCAAGATTAAGTTCACTTTCATGATCGGATTTTTCTGACAAACACTTATCACAATATTCATCATCCTCTGGAATAACAGTATTGCACGCCTTACATGTATTCATATGTTCTCCTATTACATACCGCGATCGTATTAAGTGCGATACTGTATTCTATTTTAATAATAACTTATCCAATGTATCAACAAGCTGTCCTATTTCAGGTTTTGATAATTGTGCATCTGCACCAAGTGACTCTCCTTTTCTTCTCATCTCTGCATTAATGAGGGAGGAAAAAATAACAACTGGAATTTGCTTAAGAACAGGATCTTCTTTAATAAGCTTTGTTAGTCTATGCCCATCCATCTGTGGCATCTCTATGTCTGAAATAACTAATGAAACCTTATCAAGCAGGTTCTCCTCATCTCTAAATTCATTCAATTTTTCCCAAGCTTCCTGTCCATTCATAGTAGTTATAATATTTTCGTAGCCTGATTTAATTAAACTATCATGTATTAAATGACTAAGAAGTGGAGAATCTTCTGCAATTAAGATTGGTTTATGAACTCTTTGTCTATTTTGTTTTCCCTCAACATCAGAAACTTTCAATCCGGTTTCAGGGCTTATATCTGTAACAATTTTTTCAAAATCCAAGATTAAAATCAAATCATCATTCAATTTTACGATACCTGTTGCAACACTATTTCCTGCATGATTTAGTGTAGCATCCGGTTTTTTAATATCTTCCCAGCTTACTCTATGAATACCTAATACACGATCCACATGAAATGCTACATTTATTTGATTAAAATATGTAATGATATACATATCTTGAGACGTATCCTCTTTTTGTGGTAATCCCAATGTCTTTGTTAAATCTACAATTGTAATGATATAATCCCTTGGCATAAAGATTCCTTCAATAAAAGGATGAGCATTGGGTACAGGCGTGGATTTTTTATATGGTATAATCTCCTTTACCTTTGCTACATTTATTCCATAATGATTATTCCCTACCATAAACTCCAGAATCTCTAATTCATTTGTTCCACTTTCTAGTAAAATTCCCTTGTCCATGTACAAACCTCCTATGTACGTTTTGCAATTTATCTATATTTATCACTACAATATTTTCAATTATAATTTCAGGTTGTTATAATAATTTCAATTATAGTATATACAAACATATTATACAAATAATTTATCGACATATATCGTCATATCATTAATATGTTTAAACAATTTCTTAAAAACTTTATATTTTATAATTAGACAAATTGATTCCTCATGAAATAATTTTGGAATTAATTAATTACCACTATTAATTTTTCCCTTTATTATCTATACTACTGTTGAAAGGTGGATTATAATATGCAAAAGAAATTTACAGCAATTATACAGCAACACGAAGGCATTAATGGTGCTTACATTGAGATTCCTTTTGATGTAAACGAAGTATTCGGAGCGAAAAGAGTAAAGGTTCTTGCCACGTTTGACGGAGTTCCTTATCGTGGCTCTATTGTAAGAATGAATAACTGCTATATGATTGGAATACCACAGGCAATACGTAAAAAAATTGTGAAAGACTTTGGTGCAAGTATTGTAGTTACTATAGAAAAGGATGAAGAAGAACGTATCGTTGAAATCCCTGATGAATTTCAAGCATTACTCGATAAAGAACCAAAAGCTAAGGAAACTTATGCTCAATTATCTTTTACAGGAAAAAAAGAGTATATCCGTTGGATTACCGAAGCAAAAAAGCAAGAAACTAGAATAAATAGAATGGAAAAGGCTATTTCATTACTTATAGAAGGAAAGAAATTGCGCTAACGAAATAACACACAAACAGTGAATAACCCTACTAAACAATTTCCATTCCATAAGGAACGCAACGTTATAGTACACTAAGATCTAAAGCTTAAAAAAACTGTGCTAATTTAATAGCACAGCTTTTTTAACTAACAAATCTTATTGGAAAGCAGCTCCAACTTCATTTACCATAAGTAATACAGAAGTTAATCCGCCACCAGCTAAGTACCAAGCTTCTGGATCAAGGCTGATGATTTTATCATTTTTTGCAGCGTTTGTACCATTTACTAATTCATTATTTAGTGTTTCTGTTACGCTTGCAGTACCGCCTACAACTGCAGTACGATCAACAACGAATAAAATATCTGGATTAACGTCTGCAATATATTCATAACTTGCACTTTGTCCATGAGTAGATACTTCAATGTTAGCATCCGCTTGTTTTACTCCAAGTACGTCATGAATAATACCAAAACGTGAACCACTACCGTATGCACTGATATTTCCATCATTTACAAGTACGATTAAACCTGTTTTATCAGATGCATCAACAACTTCTTTTATTTCGGAAATTCTAGTTTCAATTTCTTGTAATTTAGCTTCTGCTTCTGCAGTTTTACCAAATAATGCAGCAATATTATTTACGTTCTTTTCAAAATCTTCCATATAATTTGATGCTTCTAAATCTACGTACACTGTTGGTGCAATTTTATTTAATTCATCATAATAATCGGATTGGCGACCACTGATAAAAATAACGTCTGGTTCAAAGGAAAAGATTGCTTCTAAGTCTGGTTCCTTGATGTTACCAGCGTTTGTTACATTTGCATACTTAGATAAATATTCAGGTACAGAAGTAACTGGTGCTGCAAGTTCAGCTTCAATTCCTAATGCATCCATAATATCTAAGATACCCATATCAAAAACAACTACTTTGCTTGGATTTAATTTAACAGTTGTTTCACCTTTGGAATGTACAAATGTAAATTCCTCTGCATTAGCAGTTTCATTTCCTGTTTGAGTATTTTCCTGTGCATTGTTATTTGCTTCATCACTAGTGTTGTCAGTGTTTGTAGTATTTCCTGTTTCAACGGTGTTTCCATTGTTTGTTGCACCGGTATTTGTATCATTCTTAGTACCACATCCTACAGCTGCAAGTAAAAAACTTGTACATATTAATCCGAAAAATAATTTTTTCATATTTTAACCCTCTTTTCTTTTATAAAATTTTATGTTAATTGTCTACTGACAGTTACATCATGTTTTATGCTATCAAAACATTAGCTACTTAATGATAATAAAGACATATATTCTTTCCATCGATGGAACGAATTTCAATGTCCATATTATAAACTTCCTTGAGAATTTCCTCTGTCATCATTTCTTCATTGCTTCCATGTCCTAAAAGTTTACCATGCTTTAAAGCAATAATATAATCCGCATAACATGATACAAAATTAATATCATGAATAACAACCATGACAGTCTTTCCTAATTCATCTACCATTCTTCGTAAGACCTTCATAATCATAACAGAATGATGCATATCTAAGTTATTCAAAGGCTCGTCCAAAAACACATATTCTGTATCCTGGGCAATGACCATAGCAATATATGCCATCTGCCTTTGACCACCACTGAGTTCATCTAAATATCGATTTTCAATTTCCTTTAAGCCAAGATAATCAATTGCTTGATCAATGTGCTTTTCATCCTCTTTCGTTAATTTTCCCTTTGAATGAGGAAAACGCCCAAAACCAACCAATTCTCTCACTGTTAATCTAATATTTAAATGATTGGACTGTTTTAAAATCGAAAGTCGTTTGGACAACTCGTCATTTTTCCAAGAACCAAGCTCTTTGTTATCTACGAAAACAGTACCACCATTTTTTTCTAAAATTCTACTAATAATCGATATCAGAGTACTTTTTCCTGCACCATTGCTACCAATAAAGGAAATCAATTGTTGCTTTGGTAACTCTAAATCAACTTCATCTAAAACTACTTTATTTCCATATTTCTTCGTTAATTGTTCTACCTTAATCAAACGCTTTCACACTCCTTAGCAGATCTTTATAATGCCACTTTATTCACTGAATTTGGTATCCTCTATCATACGTTTCTTTCTTTAATTAAAAGCCATAAGAAATAAATTCCACCAACAAAATTTATGATTACACTGATTTTTGTTGTATAATGCAAGATACGCTCTACAACAAATAATCCAGCACTTAATGCTATTGCACCTAAGAGCACTGTTGCAATAATACGGTATGAATGTCTATAGTCTTTTATCATCTTTCTTCCTAAACTAACAATGATAATTCCTAAAAAGGTAATAGGCCCAACTAATACCGTAGAAATAGACACTAATACAGATATAATTAGCAATTGTTTTAAAACCACAGAATGAAAGTTCACTCCCAAACTAATCGCGTGCTCTTCACCTAATGAAATAACGTCTAAGCGTCTGTTATCCTTCCAGGCAATTAAAATAACTAAAATACAAATGATAAGGCATATGTAAAATAAATCTTCGTTTATTTTACTAAAGCTTGCAAACATTCGACCTTCTAATACTGAAAATTCATTTGGGTCTAGTAGTACTTGCATAAACGTAGATAATCCACTAAATAAGCTACCAAAGACCATACCCGCTAATACAAGAAAATAAATATTTTTATTATGTCCTCGAAATAAAAGGAAGAATAATAAATATGATCCTACAATCATAAATCCAACTGAAAGAAGGAAATTCGGTACACCAACCATCATGGATAAAGTTTTACTTCCAAAAAGGTATACAACAATTGTTTGAATGAATTGATACAAAGAATCTAACCCTATTACACTTGGAGTTAAAATTGTATTATTCGTAATCGTTTGAAACGTTACCGATGAATAACCAATACAAAAGCTTACAATAAGAATTGTCGCAACTTTAAGTAATCGCTTTGGCAGGTAATAAGCAATATTTTTCTCATTTAATCCAAGAAAGATAAAAAGCCCCATTGAAATTACCAGAATAGCTGTTAATACCAGTAAAGTTGAAATCACATGTTTCTTTTTCATAACTAACCCTTTCTTTTCTTAAATAATACTAGTAAAAATATTACGCTACCTATAATGCTTACAACTACACTAATTGGTACTTCATAAGGATATAGGATTGTTCTTCCTATTAAGTCACAAATAAGAACAAAGACTGCTCCAAACATTGCAGTTTCTAACAAGGAACCTCGTATATTATCTCCTTTATACATTGCTACTAAATTAGGTATAATCAAACCGACAAAGGCGATACTTCCTATCGTTACAACGATAATAGAGGAAAGAAATGCTACGATAACCAAACCAATAAATACAACCCGTTTATGATTTAATCCTAAATTAGTTGAAAAGCTTTCTCCCATGCCTGCAATCGTAAAGCGATTTGCATAGATATAAGCAATTATGATAAAAGGAAGCCCTAGATATAATATTTCATAACGTCCTTTAATCACTAAGGAAAAGTTACCTTGTAGCCAAGAAGACATATTTTGAATAATGTCATATTTGTATGCAATGTATGTAGTTATTGAACTAACAACGTTACCAAGCATCATACCGATGAGCGGTACCATAATTGCATTCTGAAATTTTAGACGAGATAATAATTGGACAAATAATAAGGTTCCAAATAACGATATAATAAATGCTATCGCTATCTTAAACATCTTATGTTCTCCACCTGCTAGAATAATTGCAAGTGCTACACCAAGCCGACACCATTCCATCGTTCCTGCCGTTGTTGGTGAAGTAAATTTATTTCCTGTTATCGTCTGCATAATTAAACCAGCGATACTAAGACCTGCGCCTGTTAATAGTATACTAAACAGCCTAGGTAGCCTACTTATCGTGATAAGGCGAATTGTCTCAAAATCACCACTTATTATCATCTTTAGGCTAACATCTTTTACACCGATCACGATGGACAATGCTGATAAAACAAGCAAGGAAATAAGTAAAATTACAAAGTTCTTTCGTGACTGTTTCATGTTTCCTCCAAATATAGCGAATTTATTTTTGATTCTAAGATTCATTCTCATTTAAAAAAGAAAAAAATAATAAAGGCTTAAATAACTGCCTTAATAAATTCATACAATCTTTAATTACTATAAATATCCGCCTTGATTATAATAACTGATTCCTTTCCTTTTTGCAATAAGGTACTTTTTATTACCTAGTTACTTTATGTAACCAACTACGTTACACTTTCTAAGAATATTATATTATTTAGTTACGTTATATGATCAAGCAGCGTTATATTTATTTAATTACATTAGACTGCTAATTACTTTGTACTACTAGATTCGCATTAATAGCCTTATAAGAATGATTCATTTCTCTCCACTCATTTAGTGCTTGGATAACTGGGGTTAGGCTTTTCCCGTAGTCTGTTAATTCATATTCTACTTTAACAGGAACTTCCAAAATAACATCTCTTATAACGAATCCTTCTTCTTCTAACTTACGCAAATTATCAGTTAATACTTTTGCACTAATTCCATGTACAAGCCGTTTTAACTCATTGAATCGTTTCTTTTCACTCAACAATGCCTCTATAATGAGAATCTTCCATTTATTCGAAAACAGATTAATCGTTTTATCAAATGAATAATCGATTATATCTTCTTCTTCATTCATCATGTCTTAGCCTCCTAAATATTATATTAACTTTATAACATATTCCCGATAGGATTACAAGGATATTATTTGTTTTATTTTAAATATTGTTCTGAAAATTAAAAAATTTCAAAAAATTACTAAAATTAGCGGCTAACTTGTGAAAAATTAGCCGCTCACTTTATTCATAATTTTTAAGTTACAATACCGATTATTCCTTGGCGATATAACGAAATACAATGCTGATTTATCAACGATATCACTGTTTTCTTCTAAAATATAGGTAAAGAATACATATAACAAACTTTACTTAATTAATTCATATACTTTTTCTAAAGCCTCATTTTGAGGGACCTCATAGTCTGGAATTAGTGCTTCGTCTGCTTTTGATTTATCGATTCTATACCATTTTTTATGTGATACATACAAATGAAGTTTTGAATATGGTAATTGAAATGTTAATAAGTCACCATAAGAATTTGGCATATTCCCTGATGCCTCACCAACTAACGTTCCTAAGTTATTATCTTTTATTAGCATAGCAAAATCCATTGCTGAACTAAAAGTACGAACATTTGTCAAAACAAAGATATTTCCGTCAAATACAACATCTTTTTTCTTGTTTTGACAAACGATATTCTTATTTTTTAATAAGTACCAGCCATATCTTATATCACAATCCCATGCAAGATAATTATCAACATCTATGTATTCTAGAAACGCATTAGCAACCATTGAATTACCACCACCATTGTTACGCAAATCAACTGCTATATTCTTGATTCCATATGTATTAACTTCATTAAAAAATTCTTCAAGAGCTGTTAAATACTCTTCATTATATGTACATGATGATAATGTTAATATAGCAAGATCATTTTCAGTATCAATGTCGTAATATACCCATTTCGTATCTTTATTCATATCGTATCCTATTACTTGCTCTATTGGAACAAAATCATAATGAAACTCTAATGGTCCATCCTTTGTTTGATACGAAAAAGTAACTCCATTTGTAGTATCAATGCCACAATAATTTAAATCTATTTGACTAATAATTTTACTGTTATAGAATAAGTCTTTTACATATGCTTCTGTTTCATAAGAAGATTGATTCTTAAATGTAGTAAGTATAGAATTGATATCAATACCATTAATTGAACTTGGTACTCCATACTCTTTTATTTGAATGAAATCAGATATATATAAATAATCCTCTGAACTACCATAGGATATATTGGTATGTGCATCATGCAGTTTTGCTAAGATTCGCCCTGTAGCCTTCCAAAGTTCCAATACAGAAACGTTACCCTGTAATGACTCAATTTCTAACTGATACTGTGCTTCTAAATCTTTTATATGTTGATTTTCATTTTCTAAATAAATTGGATGATAACCTTTCAAATGCTTCATAACATAACTTAAATCCTTAATCGCTTGTTTCTGTGATAAGGTATCCGTTAATTCCAATGAAGCTTCGAATTTTTTAACTGTCTTTCTATATGGATACATAAAATTAAAAAAGTAAATTCCTAAAATCCCAATGAGTATAGCAATAGCAAATATAACTTTAAACCATCTTTTTTTAAATAACCTTCTAATTAATTTCATATACAGCCCCCTATTATACAAACTTTGGTCATAGTTCATTTTATTCTATTCATAAAGACTCATTATATGTACCTTCTTCATCTCCTTTATCTTCTTCCCCTTTTTTAATAATTGTCTATTCCAGATTTTCTTCTATATATGTCTATAAATGATAAGTAAAAACTGATACCTTTATAATATTTCAATCTATTTCAATGTATTAGATACAAAACCTATCATATTATATATGGATTATTCTGTCAATTCTATATAATATAACTAGCCTTTTTAGCATTTCCTTATCCTTTTACATATCCATTAAAACGCAAATAATTTTCGTTAAATTCACTATAAAATTCACAGAATAATACTTTCTTAGAATCTAGTCTTAATATTAAAATAATTATTATGTTTTAGTTATTGGCAAATTCCGTCAAAAAAAGCACTATTATTAAGAAAAGTTTTATGCCACTCCTTAATAATAATGCTTTTATATATTGCTAATTTCTTATAGACGTTTATTTGCCTCTAAAGACTGAACATCGAAGCTAATTATAGCACATTTAAAATCGTGTAGCATAGCCACAACGTTTGCATAATTCTTCTACTGCCTTTCTATTAGAAAAGCCATCATACAAGTTCTTCGCCCTTTCTGATGTAAGAATACTTTCAAGATTCTGCTGATATAAATTACCTAGATTAATCGTTCCTTCACTATCTAAGCAGCAAGGAACCACAGTTCCATCCACTAATACTCCCAGTTGATCTCTTAATCCGTAACAAAATACTTCTTCTTTCATCATATCCTTATTTATATCAGGCCACTGGAATTTATGGGCCATATTAATATATACGTTATTACCAATTTTACAACTATGATTCTCCCTAAGATTTTCTTCTAAGGATTCATTTAATCCCAATTCTTTCTCAATCAACAAAAGTATATCTCTATTTAATGAATTTGCTCCTTTTAGATCACCAAAGTCCATGTTCCATAGTCTAACGCTACAAATTACTTTAGAATCTATCATTGCTTCTTTCACAAACTGCATAACTGTTTTAACATAATCACGTAAATTCAAGTTTTGATCATTGGCTTCAAAGCTATGAAGAGAAATATTAATTTGTCTTAACGCTTTTAGATGTAGTAAATAATCCTTTTCGCTATTTAGCAATGTCCCGTTGGTTGTAAGGTTAACCTTAAGATTTTTCTCCCCTGCTATTTCAATAAATTCTTTGATATTGTTGTGCAGTAAAGGCTCCCCCATAATATGAAGATAAATATGGTTTGTATATGCTGAAACCTGTTCAACAATATGAGTAAATTCTTGAGTTGATAAAAACTTTGGCATACGTTTTGTTTTCGGGCAAAAATCACAATGTAAATTACATACATTCGTAACTTCAATATAAACTTTCTTAAATCTTGGTTTGCTAGTTGGCTGTATATTCATTATTATCCTCTAAAACTTGCTTTTAAGGAATTTTCCCCATTCACAAATTTATCTTCTTTCATTTCATAATCCAATATATTAAAAGTTGAATAATTAATAGAGATTTATACTTTACTTATATCTTGAAATATTTTTTCTACATGCTAAAAAAGAAACTACAATTCTGTAGTTTCTTTTATTTAAAATAATTATATTCTCTATACTCTCAAAACTTCACACTGATTTCATCCATCTATTTTCAAACAAACTTTTTAGGTTAAGCCCTCGACCTATTAGTATTAGTCAGCTGCACACGTTACCGTGCTTCCACCTCTAACCTATCTACCTAATCGTCTTTTAGGGGTCTTACTAGCTTTTGCTATGGGATATCTTATCTTGAG